>NZ_JBSRYH010000001.1:5967500-7515000 GCF_054056435.1 Bradyrhizobium sp. USDA 4369
TACGGATGCGCGGCGGCTCGGATTGCTCGGCCTCGTCCCATTCGGCGGGCTTGGCGATCAGCTCGCCGTCACTGTCGCGGCCGGTGATGTCCGCCACCAGCGTGGCCGGCAACGTCGCGGGCTCGACAATCTTCTTGCGGCCGCTTTTCTTGACGGTGCCGTCGGCGACGAGCTCGCGCAGCACCTGCTTGAGGGCCACGCGATCGGCGTTCTTCAGGCCGAACTCGCGGGCGATGTCCTTGGTGCCAACCTTGCCCGGATTGGCGCGGATGTAGGCGACGATGGCCTCCCGCGGAGGGAAGCCGATGTCGCGCTTTTTGCTCATTTTCTCATCCGCGGGCCTTGCCTGCGCTCTTCTTGGGCGTCGCCTTGGTCGCAGGCTTCGCCGATGTCTTGGCGGCCTTGGCGACCGGCGCACGCGCCTTGCTGGTGGAGTCTGATTTCGGCTTCGCCGCAGCCTTCTTTGCGACGGCCTTCTTTGCCGGCTTCGGCGAGTCGTCGTCGCCACCGGCCTTCGGCTTCGCGGCCGCCTTGGCTGGCTTCGCAGCCTTTTTGGCGCCCTTGGCCTTGCCGCCGCCCTTGGCTGCCCGCTCGTCGAGCAGGGCGATCGCCTCGGCGAGGGTGATCGTGTCCTTCTCCTTGTCGCCGGGAATGGTGGCATTGACGCCACCCGCGGTGACATAGGCGCCATAGCGGCCGGCCTTCACGGCGACCGGGCCGAGCGAGGGATGATCACCGAGCGCCTTGCCGGGATCGGCGCCGAAGCGCTTGCTCGGGCCCTTGGCGACCTTTTCGGCGATCAGGGTGACCGCGCGGTTGAGGCCGATGTCGAACACCTCGTCGCCGGCCTCCAGGCTCGCATAGGTCTTGTCGTGCTTCACGAACGGCCCGAAGCGGCCGAGGCCCGCGGTGATCGGCAGGCCGGTCTCCGGATGCTTGCCGATCTCGCGCGGCAGCGACAGCAGCTTCAGCGCCAGATCGAGATCGACGTCCAAGGGCTGCGTGCCCTTGGGAATGCCGGCGCGCTTGGGCTTCTCGCCCTCGGCATAGTCCTTCTGCTCGCCGAGCTGGATGTAGGGGCCGAAGCGGCCGGCCTTGACGGCGACGTCGAGGCCCGTGTCCGGATCCTGGCCGAGGATGCGATCGGCTGCGGCCTCGCTGTCGGCGGCGAGCGGACGGGTGTAGCGGCATTCCGGATAGTTCGAGCAGCCGACGAAGGCGCCGAACTTGCCGGCCTTGAGGTTGAGCCGTCCGGTGCCGCAGGTCGGGCACTGCCGGACGTCGCCACCATCGGCGCGCGGCGGGTAGATGTGCGGCCCCAGCATCTCGTCGAGCGCATCGAGCACCTGCGCGACGCGCAGATCCTTGATGTCGTCGACGGCGCCGATGAAGCCCGTCCAGAAATCCTTCAGCACCTGCTGCCAGGCGATCTCGTTGTTGGAGATGCGGTCGAGCTGCTCCTCGAGATCCGCCGTGAAATCATACTCGACATAGCGGCGGAAGAAGTTCTCCAGGAACGCGATCACGACGCGGCCCTTGTCCTCGCCGTGCAGCCGCTTCTTCTCCAGCTTCACATAGCCGCGGTCCTTCAAGACCTGCAGGATCGAGGCATAGGTCGAGGGCCGGCCGATGCCGAGTTCCTCCATGCGCTTGACCAGCGAAGCTTCCGAGAAGCGCGGCGGCGGCTCGGTGAAGTGCTGAGTGACTGCGAGGTTCTGACGCTTCAGCGGCTCGTTCGGGCTCATCTGCGGTAGGCGGCGGCTGTCCTCGTCCTCTTCGTCGTCGCGGCCTTCCTGATAGAGCGCGAGGAAGCCGTCGAACTTGACGACCTGGCCGGTGGCACGCAGCTCCAGCGTGCGGCCGCCTGCCTTGGCGATGATGTCGACGGTGGTGCGCTCGAGCTCGGCCGACTCCATCTGGCTGGCGATGGTGCGGGTCCAGATCAGTTCATAGAGTTTGGCCTGGTCGTCATCGAGCCGCTTGCGCAGATCGGCCGGCTTGCGCGACAAGTCGGTCGGGCGGATCGCCTCGTGCGCTTCCTGGGCGTTCTTGGCCTTGGTCTGGTACTGGCGCGGGCTCTCCGGCACATATTTGTTGCCGTAGATCTCGCCGATCACCTTGCGCGCCTGCGTGATCGCCGAGCCGTCGATCTGCACGCCGTCGGTTCGCATATAGGTGATGAGACCGGTGGTCTCGCCGCCGATGTCGATGCCTTCATAGAGACGCTGCGCGATGCGCATCGTGTGCGCCGGCGCGAAGCCGAGCTTGCGGCTCGCCTCCTGCTGCAGCGTCGAGGTGGTGAACGGGGCCTGCGGATTGCGCCGCGCCGGCTTGGCATCGACGGTGGCGACCGTGTAGCTCGCCGCGTTCAGCGCCTGCTTGAAGTCTTCGGCTTCCGCGCCGGTGCCGATGTCGAGCCGCTGGATCTTCTTGCCGTCGGCGCCGACCAGCCGCGCTTCGAACGTGTCGCCGCGCGGCGTCGCCAGCGTGGCGATCAGCGACCAATATTCGCGCGGAACGAACTTCTCGATCTCGAGCTCGCGATCGCAGACAAGGCGCAGTGCCACTGACTGCACGCGGCCGGCCGAGCGCGCGCCCGGCAGCTTGCGCCACAGCACGGGGGAGAGCGTGAAGCCGACGAGGTAATCGAGTGCGCGGCGCGCCATATACGCGTCGACCAGCGCGCCGTCGATCTGGCGCGGATGCTTCATCGCCTCCGACACGGCCTGCTTGGTGATGGCGTTGAAGACCACGCGCTCGATCTTCTGATCCTTGAGTGCGCGCTTCTCCTTCAACACTTCGAGCACGTGCCAGGAGATCGCCTCGCCCTCACGATCGGGGTCGGTGGCGAGAATCAGTCGGTCTGCATTCTTGAGCGATTTGGCGATGTCGTTGAGTCGGCCGGCAGCCTTGGGGTCGACCTCCCAGATCATCCGGAAATTCTCGTCCGGATCGACGGAACCGTTCTTGGCCGGAAGGTCGCGGACATGACCAAAAGAGGCCAGAACCTCGTAGGAGGAGCCCAGATATTTATTGATCGTCTTGGCCTTTGCAGGCGACTCCACGATGACGATGTTCATGTATTTCCAATGACTTAGTGGAAGGATTGGAGCCGGTTTCGCGGGATTCGCGCACGCTCCCTTGACGCGAACATGGGTGGTGAGGCGGTTCCTGTCAAATCGACCAATGCTGAAAGTCGATTGCGTTGGCTCCTCGAAGTACCTATCAGGTTGTGAGGAACACTATTGGAACCGCACTCATTTTGTGTTCGTTTGTCTCAGACACCCCCGATGTTGGATATATTTGTTGGCCAAGGTAGCGGACAGACACGATCCCGACATTGAAGCGACGGTTGAGGATGCCGACGCGGCGGCGGCGCTCGTCGCGGAGGTGACCGCCAGTCTCGCCCAGCTTGCGCAGCGCCATCACCTCGACATGCTCGACTACCTTTTGCGCATGGCGAACCTCGAGGCAGAAGAACATCTGCGGTTGCGCAGTCGTCATAGACTCTGCTGACGCGCGTGTCTGTCAAGCGATGCGGCGGTGCTATTTTCCGGCGTAGACTGTAGGATTTGCTCGCATCAGGAGTGGTCGCAGTTCTCGCCGGCGGCACGTGGTTGAATGCTACCGTTGCGGTGGGCGCGCATGCGTCGGCCTCCTCACTGGCAAAGGAAATCGATGAGCTCAGGCGAGCGACACCATTCCGCCGCCATGGCGTTCCAGGCGGCCGGCCAGTTCGAGCTCGAGCAGCACCACACGCAGCACGGCGGGTGAGAGGCCGCTGATCCGGATCAGGTCGTCGATCGAAACAGGCGTCGGACCGAGCAGGGCGATGATCTGATCGCGATCATGGCTCTCCGGGGCTGGCGCGAACAATTCTTCGTCGGACTCGCGCAGCGACGCTGATGGCGGGCGCTCCATGATCGGGCGGACCGCTTGGATAATGTCTGCGGCCTCTGTGACGAGTGTTGCCCCTTGCTTGATGAGATCGTTAGTACCGGCCGCGCGTGGATCGAGCGGCGAGCCCGGGACGGCGAACACCTCGCGTCCCTGTTCGCCTGCCATGCGCGCGGTGATCAGCGAGCCCGAGCGATGCGCCGCCTCGACCACCACGACGCCGAGCGAGGCGCCGGAGATCAGCCGGTTCCGGCGCGGGAAGTCGCGCGCCCGCGGCTCGTGTCCGAGCGGCATTTCCGAGATCGCCGCACCGTTGCCCTCCACAATCGCGCCGAGCAGGTCGATATGTTCCGGCGGATAGATCCGGTCATGGCCGCCGGCGAGCACCGCGACCGTGCCGCTCGACAGGCTGGCGCGATGAGCGGCCTGGTCGATCCCGCGGGCGAGACCGGAAATGATCACGAAGCCGGCGCGGCCGAGCTCGTGAGAAAGCTGGCCCGCAAATTTGAGGCCGGCAGCCGATGCGTTGCGCGAGCCGACAATGGCGATCATCGGCTGCATCAAGGTCCCGTGGACGCCGCGGACGCAGAGCAGCGGCGGCGCATCCTCGCAACTGGCGAGGCGGGGCGGATAGCCGTTCTCTTCGGGCGCGAGCAACTGCACGCCCCGCCGCAGGCAGGCGTCGAGCTCGGCTTCGGCTTCGTCGATCGTGCAGATGCGACCGACCCTGGCCGCGCCGCCGCGGCGCGCCAGGTCCGGCAATCGATCGAGCGCGGCGCGGGCGGTGCCAAAATGGTTGAGCAGCGACCGGAATGTTCGCGGGCCGACATTGTCGGATCGGATCAGCCGCAGGCGATCGCGCCGCTCGGTGTCGGTGAGCTCCTGCCTCGTGCTGATGGCGTCCACGTGATCCCCCTCGAAGAGGAGGCCAGAATGGAACAACCCGAGGACGCAGGGAAGGGGGCGCGCTATGTCAGAGCGACGTCGCGCGCCTCATCCTGAGCCGCCACCGGCTGCTCGCCGGGGATCGCCAAGGTGGTGCCGAATGGCGCATCGCGCAGCCAGCGATCTGCGGCGTCGCGCCCGCGCTGGTGCAACAGCGCGATGAAGTCGCTGCCGAACTCGGTCGCATTGCGCTGCGCAAGGGCCTCGATCTGGTCTTCAGCCGCGAGCCGATGCACACGCGGCGGATGTAGGCCGTCACTTCGGGCCCATTCGAGCGCAGCAAGCTCGGCATTGAGCACGGCATTGGCGGCAATCTGATCGAGCCGGCGATCGATCGCCGCGGAGGTGACGGGGACGTAGCCATCCTGTGCGGGCGTGACCTGAACCACCAGCAGGTCTGCGGCGCTGGACTCGTGCGCGATCTGGACCAGCGGCGGATTGGCGGCATAGCCGCCGTCCCAATAGGCCTCGTCGTCGATGTCGACCGCGCCAAGCAGCTGGGCCGGACAGGTCGAGGCCAGCAGGACGTCCGGCGTGATTGCGGCGTTGCGGAAGATCTGCGGGAGGCCATCGCGCACCCGGGTCGCCGCCACCAGGAGGCGCGGCGCATTTGCGCTTCGGACGGCGTCGAAATCGATGGTGTCCGCGAGCATCTCGCGCAGCGGGTCGAGGTCGAGCGGGTCCGCGCGTCCGCCGCGCAACCCTGAGCCGAACGAGACCGCGCTGCTGGCGGGCGAATAGCCGCCGATCACCATCAGCGAGCGGAACGAGGCCTGCTCGGTCAGCCGGGTCCAGAACTGCGCGAGCCGGTTGCGGGCGTCCTCGCGGCCGTGATTGGCAAGTCCGCTGGCCAGCAGAGCGGCATTGATCGCGCCGGCGCTGGCGCCGCTGATCGTATCGAAGTCGCAGCCCGGCTCCTGCAGCAGCCGATCCAGCACGCCCCAGGTGAAGGCGGAAAAGGTTCCGCCGCCTTGCAAGGCGAGCGACAGCTTACGCGGCGGCCATGTCCGCGGCGGCGGCGGCAGCGTCGCGGTGGCGATCGTCTCCGCGAATGTGCGCTCCGGGATATCAGCAGCCTTGGTCTCGGCCATCACGGCCGCGTGGGTCGCCGCCATGATCATTTCGGCTACGACGGGGGCGAGTTCACTCGGCTCGGGCGCCGACTCCGCGACGCAGGCCTGAGCCTCTGCGACCTCCGAGGTCGCTGGCGCAGCCGACGCGATGGGCTCGGAGATGAGGGACTCGGAAACGAGGGGCTCGGGGGCGGACTCCGGCTCCTGGGTGATCGTCGCCTCGGTCGACCAGATCTGCGCAGCCGAGAGCAGGAGGCTGGCGTTGGATCGGGCCGGGGCTGCATTCTGCTGCGCCGGCGCCTGATCATTGCGGTCATCGCGCGTGGCCGACGAACCGCTTGAATTGGTCTTGCGTAACCACATGCAGGAATCATGACAGGCAATCACGATTCACGCCAGAGTCTCTCGTTAACTTATTAGCTGATGACGCGGCGGTGTTGCCGCGCAGCCGCTGTTCGACGCGGCGAAACACAGGTTTTGCGCATTTGCTCCGTATTTGTCCGGAGTGATTACTTCTTCGCCCCGATCTTGCCTTCGGTGCCGGCCTGCAATCGCCTGATGTTTTCGCGATGCATGTAAATCAGCAACAGTGTGAGCAGGGCGAACAACACTGCCAGCGCGGTGTGACCGAAAGCCCACAGCACGATCGGCGTCAGCACGCTGGTGACGAGCGCGGCGAGTGATGAGTAGCGGAACGCGAACGCGGTTGCGAGCCAGACGAGACAGAAGAAGATGGCGCCAGGCCAGAACAGGCCAATCAGAATACCGATATAGACCGCGACGCCTTTGCCGCCACGGAATTTCAGCCACACCGGGAACAAATGTCCGAGGAAGGCGCCCAGGCCTGCGATCATCGCCGCATTCGGGCCGCCGAGATAGCCGGAGATGATGACGGCGGCCGTGCCCTTCAGCGCGTCGCCGAGCAGGGTTCCGGCGGCGAGGCCCTTGCGCCCGGTGCGCAGCACGTTGGTGGCGCCGATATTGCCGGAGCCGATGCTGCGCAGGTCCTGCGTGCCGGCGAGCTTGGTCAGGATCAGGCCGAACGGGATCGAGCCGAACAGATAGCCGATGATGAGAGCGACAGGCAGGAAGGCTTCAGGTCCCATCACACAACTCCATCCACGCTTGGACGCGCGTCAGACATGTTCAAACACGGTGCGGCCGCCGACTATGGTGCGGACCACGCGCCCGGTGAAGCGGGCCTCGTCGAACGGCGTGTTCTTGCATAGTGATTTGAGATCGGCCGGATCGAGGATCCAGGGCACGTCGGGATCGATCACGATGATGTCCGCCGGCGCGCCGGCGCGCAACGTGCCGCCGGGCAGGCCGAGCAGTTCCGCGGGCCGCGTCGACATCGCCCGGATCAAGGTGGTCCAGCTCAGCTCGTCATTGTGCACCAGTCTCAAGCCCGCGGTCAGCATCGTTTCCAGACCCACCGCGCCGCTGGCGGCTTCCGCGAACGGCAGCCGCTTCACCTCGACGTCCTGCGGATTGTGGTCGGACATGATGACGTCGACGAGGCCGGAGGCCAGCGCCTCGACCAGCGCGCGGCGATCGACCTCGGTGCGCAGCGGCGGCGTCAGCTTGAGGAACGTGCGGTAGGGGCCGATGTCGTTCTCGTTCAAGGTGAGGTGGTTGATCGAGACCGAGGTGCTCACCGCAAGGCCGGCCTCGCGGGCGCGCCGGAGAATGTCGAGCGAGTCGACCGAGCTCAGCGCCGCGGCGTGGTAGCGGCCCTTGCTGAGCGCGACGAGGCGCATGTCGCGTTCCAGCACGACCGCTTCGGCGGCCGGCGGGATGCCGGAAAGGCCGAGACGCGAGGCGAACTCGCCCTCGTTCATGACGCCTTCGCCGACGAGGTCGGGGTCCTCGGTGTGATGCACGATCAGGGCGTCGAAGTCGCGCGCATAGGTCAGCGCGCGGCGCATCACCTGCGCGTTCATCACGCTGGTATGGCCGTTGGAGAACGCCACCGCCCCCGCGGCGCGGAGCAGGCCGATCTCCGTCATCTCCTCGCCGCGCAGCCCCTTGGTCAGTGCGGCCATTGGCTGGATGTTGACGATCGCGGTGTCGCGGGCGCGGCGCAGCACGAAATCGACGGTCGCCGAATTGTCGATCACAGGCTCGGTGCCGGGCTGGCAGATGATGGTGGTGATGCCGCCGGTCGCGGCGGCCTGGCTGGCGCTGGCAAAGGTCTCGCGATGGCCGAGGCCGGGCTCGCCGACGAAGGCGCACATGTCGATCAGGCCGGGCGCCACGATCTTTCCGGCACAGTTGATGACGTCGGTTCCTTCCGGGACGCCGGCGGCGCCGATGCCGCGCTTGAGGTCGCGGATGACGCCATCGGCGATCAGCACGTCACCGGGCCCGTCGATGTCGCGGGAGGGGTCGATGACGCGCGCATTGGCGAGCAGGATCGGGCGGCGATCGGTCAGCATGTCGTTTCGTCCCGACTTCGTATCAAGCGTTGGGCAGGTTGCGGGCCAGGGCCTCGAGCACGGCCATGCGCACGGCAACCCCCATTTCGACCTGTTCCCGGATCAGCGATTGCGCGCCATCGGCGACGATGGAGTCGATCTCGACGCCGCGGTTCATCGGCCCCGGATGCATCACCAGCGCATCGGGCTTGGCGTAGGCCAGCTTCTTCTGGTCGAGGCCGAAATACTGGAAATATTCCGACGACGACGGCACGAAGGAGCCGCTCATGCGCTCGCGCTGCAAGCGGAGCATCATCACGATGTCGGCGCCGTTGAGGCCCTCGCGCATGTCGCGCGCGACCTCGACGCCCATACGCTCGATGCCTGGCGGCAGCAAAGTGGAGGGGGCGACGACGCGGACGCGAGCGCCCATCGTATTGAGAAGCAGGATGTTGGAGCGTGCGACGCGCGAATGCAGCACGTCGCCGCAGATTGCGATGACCAGCCCCTCGAGACGGCCTTTGTTGCGGCGGATCGTCAGTGCATCGAGCAGCGCCTGGGTCGGGTGCTCATGCGCGCCGTCGCCGGCATTGATCACGGAGCCGTCGACCTTGCGGGCCAGAAGCTCTACTGCGCCGGAGGCATGGTGGCGGACCACCAGGATGTCCGGATGCATCGCGTTGAGCGTGACCGCGGTGTCCATCAGGGTCTCGCCCTTCTTGATGGACGAGGACGACACCGACATGTTCATGACGTCGGCACCGAGCCGCTTGCCGGCCAGCTCAAATGAGGATTGCGTCCGCGTCGAGGCCTCGAAGAACAGGTTGACCTGGGTGCGGCCGCGCAGCACCGTGCGCTTCTTGTCGACCTGACGATTCAGGTCGACATACTCCTCGGACAGGTCGAGGAGGCCGGTGATGTCGTGAGCGGAAAGGCCCTCGATTCCCAGCAAATGCCGGTGCCCGAGGACGAAAGTCGATTTCGGAGAGGTTGCCATTAAAGCCAGAGCTATAGGCGCGGTTTCCATGGCGGGCAAGGCCGAAAGGCGGGGTTCCGAGTTATCCCCCGTTCCGTCGGTCCGGCCGGGCCCGGCTTGCTGGATGGCGCGGCAATGCTTTGTGAACTATGCCAAGGGAGCGGCAGCCGTTTGGGCTGCCGGGCGCGGGCGCGACGGCTTATGATTTCGTCCATTCGGCCGCGCCGATAATGGATTTCCACAGGGCCCGGCCATGACCCAGCCTTCCTTCGATACTCATGACGTCTTCAACCAGTCGCCACCGTTCGCGGACGTGAACCTGTTCACGGCCGACCAGCCGCTGATGGAGGCGGTCACGGCTCATGGCGCGGCTGGCGCCGAACCGGAGCTGGCCGCGTTCGGAGCCTTGTGGGGTTCGGCAGAGATGGCCGAGCAGGGCCGGCTCGCCAACGAGAACACGCCGAGGCTGCGCAGCTTCGATGCCAAGGGCTTTCGGCGCGACGTCGTCGAGTTTCATCCGGCCTATCATCAGATGATGGCGCGTGCGGTCGAAGCCGGCCTGCACAATTCGACCTGGACATCCGAGGGCAGGCCGCGCGGCGCTTCTTCGGAGGTCGTGCGCGCAGCGAAATTCTACATCGCCTCGCAAGTGGAGAGTGGTCATCTCTGCCCGATCACGATGACCCGCGCCTCGGTCGCGGCGCTGGCCGTGCAGCCCGATCTGCTGGCGCGAACCATGCCTGTGATCGCAACACGCGACTACGATCCGGCGTTTGCGCCGTGGTGGGGCAAGCGCGGCATGACGCTCGGCATGGGCATGACCGAGAAGCAGGGCGGCACCGACGTGCGCGCCAACATGACGACAGCGGAACGTGTTGGCGACGGCTACCGCATCACCGGGCACAAATGGTTCATGTCGGCGCCGATGTGCGATGCCTTCCTGGTGCTGGCGCAAGCCGACAATGGCCTGACCTGCTTCTTCATGCCGCGCTTCACGCCCGACGGCGCCGTCAATGCGCTCCGCTTCCAGCGTCTGAAGGACAAGCTCGGCAACCGCTCCAACGCCTCTTCGGAAGTGGAGTTCGCCGGCGCCTATGCCGTGCGCGTCGGCGAGGAGGGCAGGGGTATCCGAACCATCATCCAGATGGTGCAGCTGACGCGGCAGGATTGCGCGATCTCGTCCGCCGGGCTGATGCGCTCCGGCCTGGCGCACGCGCTGCATCACGCGCGCCATCGCAGCGTGTTCCAGAAGCATCTCGCCGATCAGCCCTTGATGCAGGCGGTGCTCGCCGACATGGCTCTCCATGTCGAGGCGACAGTGGCGCTGGTGATGCGGCTGTGCCGCGCGTTCGACCGCACGCCGGACGATCTCAAGGAGGCGGCCTATATGCGGCTGCTGACGCCCGCGATCAAATATTGGGTGTGCAAGAGCGCGCCGCCGTTCCTGTACGAGGCGATGGAGTGCCTCGGCGGCAATGGCTATGTCGAGGACGGCATTCTCGCGCGTCATTTCCGGGAGTCGCCGGTCAATGCGATCTGGGAAGGTTCGGGCAATGTGATGTGCCTGGACGTGCTGCGCGCGCTGTCGCGTGAAGCGGATGCGGCGATGGCGATCCTCAAGGACCTGGCGGCGGACACCAACGGGCTTCCCGGCGCCGCCGCGGCCGTGGCCGCCATCGGCCAGGCATTCCGGCGCGGCGACAGCGAGCGCGTCGCGCGGCTGGCGGTCGAAAAGCTGGCGCTGCTGGCGGCCGCCGCTGCGCTGAACCAGGTCACGCCGCGTCATGCCGAACTGTTCGCCGCCACGCGGCTCGCCTCTGTTCATCCGAGCATGTACGGCGCCGTCGATCTCGATCCTGCTGATATCCGTGACTTGCTGGAGCGCGCCCTGCCTTGACCGACAGTCCCGAAGCCGCCGTCATGGATTCGCTCGATCCCGGCAATCCGCCGCAGCAGGTCGTTCCGGCGCAACATCTGCCGCGGACGCTCGGCTTCTGGCGAACGACGCTGTGGGGCGTGCTCATCATCATCGCCTTTTTCGTCGGCCAGTTGCTGCCGATCGTCTATCTCTTCGCCCGTTTCGATGGGCCGCTCGATGATTTCGAGGCGTTTCGTCTGGCTCTGACCAAGACCGCCGCCTCGCCGCTGACAGTCGGGCTCTCGGCCATCATGGGGTTGCCTGGATTGCTGGTCCCCATCTACTTCGCGGTTCGGTACACGCGCCTGTCGTTTGCCGAGTACCTTGGCCTGCGCTGGACCGGATGGAAACATCTGGGCTTCGGCGTGCTCGGCATGGTCGTCATCGTCGGCGCCTGGGAGCTGATCTCACAGCTGACGGGACGAGAGGAGGCGGCGTCGGGCTTCATGGTCGACATGCTGAAGCATGCCAAGACCGATGGCACGGTGTGGCTCCTGGTGATCGCCTTCTGCGTCGCCGCTCCGGTCTCCGAGGAGCTGATGGCGCGCGGCTTTCTTTATCGCGGTTGGTCGGATTCCTTCCTGCGCGTTCCCGGCGCGATCATCCTGTCGTCGCTGATCTGGACGCTGCTGCATTTCCAATATGACTGGTTTGCCCTCATCAACGTCTTCGCGCTCGGGCTCTGGTTCGGCTATCTCCGCTACCGGACGCACTCCACCTATCTGACCATGGTGCTGCACGGCCTCAACAACCTCGCCGCCACGGTGCAGACGATATGGCTCGCCAGCGGCCCCTCCTGAGCGCGCGCCTCAGCTCGCCCAGGCGATCGCGAGCGGCATCGTCAGTGCGGCAAGCACGGTCTGCAGCGAGATGATCTGGGCCAGCAGCGGCGCATCGCCGCCCATCTGCTTGGCCAGCAAATAGGCGCTCGAGGACGTCGGCACCGCGGCGCAGATGGCGACCACCACGAGGCTGGAGCCTGTGACCCCGAACCAGCCCGCGAGGCCGACCGCCATGATCGGCATCAGCACCAGCTTGAGCACCACGCCGAGCGCAGCCGCCGCGCCGGCGCGGCGCAAGCCTTCGAAATGCAGCCCCGCGCCGGTCACCAGCAGGCCGATCGGCAGCGATGCCTGGCCGAGCGCGTCGGCGGCATCGTGCCAGAGCTTCGGCAGCGGCACATGCGCCACGTTCAGCGCGAGCCCGACCACGCAGGCCCAGATCAGCGGATTGCGTCCGATCGTGGCAATGATCTCGCCGGTCGAGCGCCGTGTCGGCGAGGCATAGTGGGCGAGCACGCTCACGCTGAGCACGTTGACCAGCGGAATGATCGCCACCATCGCAACCGACGCCAAGGCAAGGCCGGTCGGGCCGAACAGGCTGCCCGACACGCTGAGCCCGACATAGGTCTGCCAGCGCGTCGCGCCCTGGAAGATGGAGGTGAAGGCCGGGCCATCGATGCCCTGCCGCGTCAGGAGCGGCCGCAGCGCGAGGCAGAGCAGGGACATCGCCAGCGCCGCGAGGAACAGCGCGCCGCCGACACCGGCGACCGGTACCTTGGCGAGATCGGCCTTGACGAGGCTCTGCACCAACAGCGCTGGAAACAACACATAATATGTCAGTCGCTCCAGCCCGTGCCATTGCGTGTCGAGCCGGATGAGGCTGTGGCGCAGGCCGACGCCGACCACGATCAGCAGGAACACCGGTGCGAGCGCTGCGACGACGACGCCCATGAGGCTATTGGCCGGACCGGCGCAGCGTGGCGAGCCGGTCGAGCGCCCCCTGCAGGATGAAGATCGCCGCGTGGGTGTCGATGACCTCGGCGCGCCGGGCGCGGCTGACATCCATGCCGATCAGTTCGCGTTCGACCGCCGCCGTCGACAGCCGCTCGTCCCACAGACCGATCGGCAAGTCCGTCAGGTTCGCGAGATTGCGCGCGAACGCGCGGGTCGATTGCGCCCGAGGTCCCTCGCTGCCGTCCATGTTGATCGGCAGGCCGAGCACGAAGCCGACCACCTTGCGCTCGCTCGAGATCGCGAGCAGCCGCGCCGCATCGGCCTTGAAGGCCTTGCGCTGGATGGTCTCGACGCCGGTGGCGAGCCGGCGGTCCGGATCGGACACCGCGACGCCGATCGTCTTGGTGCCCAGATCGAGGCCGACGAGCGCACCGCGCTCGGGCCAGCGGCCGGCGGTTTCGATGAGGGGAAGAATGGGAGCAGGCATGGCGCGCCGCTTAGCACGGTCACATGCGCTGGGCCAGCAGGCGCGGACGTGGCAGCCATGGAGTTGTCGCTGCGCTGCAATGAGTCTATATCAGTCCGATACCGTGAACAGGAGTGGTGCCGTGGATCGCAGGACCAACATTGCCCGCCGCTTTGTGTTTCCTGCCATCACGGTTGCTCATGCCCTCCTTTCTCACGCTCGACGCAGTCGCCGCCGCGACACCTGACGGTCATCGCCTCTTCCAAAGTCTCACGCTTTCACTCGGTGCCGAGCGTGTCGGCTTGGTCGGTCGCAACGGCGCCGGCAAATCGACCCTGCTGCGGATCATCGCCGGCCGGTCGGAGTCGGCCGCAGGGCGGGTGACGCGAACCGGAACATTCGGACTACTGACGCAGCACTGGGAAATCGGGCTGCGCGTCGACGCGGCGCTCGGCGTTGCTCGCGATCTCGCCGTCATCGAGCGGATCGTCGCCGGCAAAGGTGATGATGCTGATCTTGCTTGCGCAGATTGGAGCCTGCCCACCCGCGTGGACGACGTGCTGATCGAGGTGGGGCTTTGCGGAATGCGGCTCGATCGCTGCATGGACAGCCTCAGCGGCGGCGAGCGCACCCGCATCGGCATCGCACGGCTGTTGATCGAGACGCCGGACCTGCTGCTGCTCGACGAGCCCACCAACAATCTCGATGCGGATGGTCGCGCTGCCATCGGCCGGCTCGTACAGAATTGGCGCGGTGGGGTGCTGGTCGCCAGTCACGATCGCGCACTGCTGGAGATGATGGACCGGATCGTCGAGCTGACCCCGGTTGGGGTGCACATCGTCGGCGGCGGCTGGTCGATGTTCGTGCAAGCGCTGGATGCCGAGCGCGAGCGCGCCGCTGCGGCGCTCGACCGCGCCGACGCGCAACTGCGCGAGGTCGGCCGGGCCATGCAGCGCCAACGCGAGGCCAAGGCGCGCAAGGACAAGGCCGGTCGCGCCTGCGCCGCTCGCGGCTCGGCGCCAAAGATCCTGCTCGGCGCGCGCGCCGAACGAGCTGAGAACACCGGCGGCCGCGCGCAGCGATTGGCCGAGCGAAAGACGGCCGAGGCCACCGCGCAGGCAGATGAGGCCCGGCACAGGGTGGAAGTCCTGACGCCTCTCTCCATGGTCCTGCTGCCAACGGGGCTCGGCGCCGGCACCGAATTGCTCACCATGGAAGATGCGGTCGTGACCGCCGGCGACAGGAGGTTCGGTCCATGGACGCTGCACATCAGGGGCCGTCAGCGCATCGCGGTCGTCGGACGCAATGGTGCCGGCAAAACGACGCTGCTCCGGGCCGCGATCGGCACGATTCCCCTGGCCGGCGGAATGGTCCGACGCGCCGAGGGAAGGGTCGCGATGCTGGATCAGGACGTTGGACTGCTCGATCACAGCGACAGCATCATCGGCAATTTCCGCCGCCGCCACCCGACGCTCGGGGCTGAGGCCGCACATGCCGCCTGCGCGCGCTTCGCGTTCCGCAACCGCGATGCCGAGCAGACGGTGGTGACGCTGTCCGGCGGGGAGCGGCTGCGCGCGGGGCTGGCCTGCACATTCGGTGGCGAGCGGCCGCCCTGGCTGCTGCTGCTGGACGAGCCGACCAATCATCTCGACATCGCTTCAATCGAGATCCTGGAGCAGGCGCTTCGTGACTTCGATGGAGCGTTGCTCGTTGTCAGCCACGATCCGTCGTTTCTCGCAGCGATGGGGATAATTGAGGAGTTCGTGGTGAAAGGCTGAGCGGGCACGGGAGGCCATGCCCGCAAAGCTTTGTCTGAACGCTAGCGGATCGCGATCGGGTTGATGTTGCCCTGGACGCCGCCGCGCCAGCGCGGCTGGCCCAGGACGAACAGGAACTCGTAGCCCTTGTCCTTGGCGAGATCGGCGGTGTTCATGTTCTCGAGGATGTAGGTCCCGTTCATGGCGAGCAGGATCTGATGCACCTCGAACAGGTTCGACGACTCGAACGGGATCGCCTCCACCGCCCAATTGTCGGCCCCGACGGCCACCACGCCCTTCGAGGTCAGGTACTTGGCGCCTTCGACGCCGAGACCGGGCTCGCCGGCGCTGTAGCGCTTGTCGTCCTTGCCGATCAGGCCGAGCCAGCCGGTATGGAAGATGACGATATCGCCCTGACGGATCTCGACACCCTGTTTCTTGGCGGCCTCCTCGATCTCCTTGACGTTGAAGGCGGTGCCTTCCTTGACCACGTCGGTGTTGTAGTAGGCGGCCATGTCGAGCAGGACGCCGCGCGCCACCAGCGGCGGCACCTTCTCGATCCCCAGCTTCTTCAAGCCGGTCGGGTCGGCGAAGTCGAGCAGCTTGTTGCCGTTGTAATAGACGTGCTCGATGCCGAGATGGCCGAGGCCATCGAGCTGGCTGCCGACGCCGACCCAGCCTTCGACGATATCGTCATTATAGGTCGCCTTGTTGGGGCCGAGCCCCGGGATGCCGGCCTGTCCCGGCTGCACCACCGTGATCTTGAAGGAGCGCGGCGGGTAGGCGGGCGTCTTGGAGTCGATGATCATGCCGAGCGGGTAGGTCTTGCCTGTCTTCACCAGCGAAGCCGCTTTGATCACGAGCTCCGGCGTGATGTAGTTGGCGGCGCCGATCTCGTCGGCCGGCCCCCATTTCGATTTCGTCCAGTCCTGGGTCTTGTCTTGGATCTTGTCCTGGGTCTTGTCTTGGGCATTGGCCGTCCCGATCACACCCATCAAGGCAATCGAGCAGCACAACACGAACGCGTTGCGCATCGCATTTCCTCCGACTTGTTGACGTTTGTTGTGTTTCGCGCTGGCCAGCGCCGCATCCTAACGTAGTAGGAGACGGCCGCGTGAAGTTTTTTCCGGCGCGTGCAGAGCCCTGCGCCCTAAAGTCGCATCGGTCGAGTTTGCCGCTTTTGCAGCGGGTGAAGGGTCATTCTCCGCAATGAAATTCGCGGCGGCGATTGCGGCGCGGTATGCGTCTGGGGCGCATCAGGCTCTGGGACGCATTACGCTGCGATGTCGTGATCCCGGCCGGCCAGTCCCGCCATGAACGCCGAGAGCGCGCTGCTGCGATGCGCTGCGCGGCGATGGATGAAGAGCGTCTCGACCCGCGCATGAGATGGCGTGAGCGTGTGCAGGCCGACGCTGCCGATCATCTCATGCCGCGTCACCACCGCGCGGGGCAGCAGTGCGACACCCATGCCGGCGGCCACGCAGCCGATCATGCCGTCGAGCGTTCCGAGTTCGATGCGGGCCGCGGCGGGCCAGCCGAAATCGTTGAAGACCTGCTCCAGACGTTGCCGGTAGGTGCAGCCGGCCCGGAACACCAGCGCGGTCGGACCCGACGCGGCGGTCGCGGCCCGCAACGCCGCCAGCGTCTCGAAGCGCCGGGCTGTCACCAGCACGAGTTCTTCCTCGAAGGCGACGACGCCAGTGAGGTCGGGATGCTCGATCGGGCCTGCCACGAATGCGCCGTCGAGCGTTCCGTCCAGCACGCCGGCCACCAGATCCGCTGTTGGCGCCGTGCGCAGGCTCAAGGCCACGGAAGGGAAGCGCCGGTGAAAATCCGCAAGACGCGTCGGCAGCCGCACCGCCGCGGTCGTCTCCATCGAGCCGATCAGCAGCGGTCCCTGCGGCTCGCCGTCGTCGCGAGCGGCGAGCAAGGCCTCGCGCGATAGCGCGGCGATCCGGTCGGCATAGGGCAACAGGCGCAGTCCGGCGCCGGTGAGAGCCATGCCACGGCTGTGCCGTTCGAACAGAGCGGTGCCGATCTCGGCCTCCAATGCCTTGATCCGCTGCGTGACGTTGGACTGCACCGTGTTGAGAGCTTCGGCGGCGCGGGTGATGCCGCCCGTGCGCGCGACGGCCGCGAAAGTCTGCAGGTCGCTCAGTTCCACGGTCGATCTCCGTTTTGAATCTGCGATGGCAGAGTTCTCAACTATTCATTTTGAGAGAATGCTAGCCCCGCCTAGAGTCCGCGTCCAGAGGCGAGGAGACCTGCATGGCGCTGAGGACACCGCTGACGGAGAGGCTTGGGATCTGCCATCCCATCCTGCTGGCCCCGATGGACGGTGTTGCCGACGCCAATCTGGTGCGCGCCGTCAGCCGCGCCGGCGGCTTCGGCATTCTCGGCGGCGGCTACGGCAATCGCCCGTGGCTCGTGCAGGAGAGCGCCAAGCTCGGCGGCCTGCAGATGCCGTTCGGCATCGGCTTCATCACCTGGTCGCTGGCGAAGCAGCCCGACCTGCTCGACATCGCGCTGGCGGCGAAGCCCACGGCCGTGATGCTGTCATTCGGCGATCCCGCGCGCTTTGCGTCTGCGATCAAACAGGCCGGCGCGCTGCTGATCTGCCAGGTGCAGGATGAAGCGATGGCAGAGCAGGCGCTTGCCGCCGGCGCCGACATCCTGATTGCGCAGGGAACTGAAGCCGGCGGCCATGGCGCCTCGCGCACCACGCTCGACATCGTGCCTGCGATCGTCGATCTCGCCGCCGGCCGCGTGCCGGTGGTGGCTGCCGGTGGACTTGCCGACGGCCGCGGACTTGCGGCCATGCTGTCGCTCGGCGCGGATGGCGTGTTGCTCGGCACGCGCTTCTACGCCAGTCAGGAAGCCGCCGGCGCCGACGAAGCCAAGCGGCGCATCTGCGCAGCGCGCGCTGGCGAGACCGTGCGCGGCATCATCTTCGACCTGTCGCGCAATAATGTCTGGCCGGCGCCGTTTACCGGCCGCTGCCTGATCAACGATCACGCGCGGCGCTGGCTCGGCCGCGAGGTCGAGTTGCTGCAGCAGGTCGAACGCGTGGCCGCCGACTACGTCAAGGCCCGGACCGATGGTAATTTCGATGTCGCAGCCGTCATCGCCGGTGAGGCGGTCGGCCTGATCCATGATATTCCGCCGGCCGCTGAGATCGTTCAGCGCATCGTCAGCGAGGCCAAGCAAATCCTGCAAGGGCAGCGCAACTCATCCTGGCGGCCGGCGGAGCTCAACGAAACTGCGAGGTGAACCATGTGGCCCGATCGTCGCTTTCTGGATCTCGTCAAGACCGAGCATCCGATCGTCCTGGCGCCGATGGCCGGGGTGATGGATGCCGATCTCGTCATCGCGGTCGCGCAAGGTGGCGGACTGGGTTCGCTGCCCTGCGCGATGCTCTCCGCCGAAAAGGCGAGGGAGCAGGTCAACATCATCCGTCAGCGCGTATCGGCGCCCATCAATGTGAACTTCTTCTGCCATACCCCTGTGGAGGCGGATGCTGCGCGTGAGGCCGGCTGGAAACAACGTCTCGGCTCCTATTATCAGGAGTACGGCGTCGATCCGGCGGCGCCGGTCACGGCGGCCAACCGTGCGCCGTTCGACGCGGCGATGTGCGCCGTCGTCGAGGAGCTGAAGCCGGAGATCGTCAGTTTCCATTTCGGCCTGCCGGAGCCGACGCTGCTGGCGCGGGTGAAGGCGACCGGGGCGGTCGTGATGGCCTCGGCGACCGTGGTCCGCGAGGCGGTGTGGTTGGAGCGGAACGGCGCCGACATCATCATCGCGCAGGGGGCGGAGGCCGGCGGCCATCGCGGTATGTTCCTGACCGACAAATTGGCTGAGCAGGTTGGCACGCTCGCGCTGGTGCCGCAGGTGGTCGATGCGGTGAAGGTCCCGGTGATCGCGGCGGGCGGCATTGCCGATGCGCGCGGCATTGCTGCCGCCTTTGCGCTCGGCGCGTCCGGCGTCCAGATCGGCAGCGCCTATCTGCGCTGTCCGGAGTCCAAGGTCAGCGGTCCCGCGCGCGCCGCGCTCGCGGCCGCCAGCGACGAATCCACGGTCATCACCAATGTGATGACCGGCCGGCTTGCGCGCGGCGTCGCCAACCGGGTGATGCGCGAGGTCGGGCCGATCGCGCCGGAGGCTCCGGCCTTTCCGCATGCGGCGACCGCGCTCGGTCCGCTCAAGGCGGCGGCCGAGAAGCAGGGCAGGGTGGATTTCACAAATCTCTGGGCCGGGCAGGCGCTGCCGCTGGGCCGCGAGATACCGGCGGCTGAACTCACGCGGACGCTGGCCGAACAGGCGCTGGCGCGCCTTGCGACGATGGCGGGCTGACGTTTCGGGCGGGCCGCCGTCCCCGGAAAGTCCAGCGGCTGCCGGTTGCGGCGCGAAAGCGGCCTCTGCTATAGGGCGGGTTCATCCTGTCCCGTGAGGCCCTATATAATGTCGGTCGATGCCGCCACCGTCCGCCGGATCGCGCAATTGGCGCGGATCGCTGTCACTGACGCTGAGGTCCCGCATCTGCAGGGCGAGCTCAACGCGATGCTGAAGTTCGTCGAGCAGCTCTCCGAGGTCGATGTCGAGGGCGTCGAGCCGATGACCTCGGTCACGCCGATGGCGATGAAGAAGCGCCAGGACGTGGTCAATGACGGCGAGATCGCCGACGACATCGTCAAGAACGCGCCGGCAACCGAGAACCATTTCTTCCTGGTGCCGAAGGTGGTGGAATAGCCAAGGGGTCGCTGGATGGCGCGCTTTCGCCGCGTGATCCGCTCCTCTAACCGATGAAGCGAGCCAACGCTATGTGCCTGCTCTGCGACGATGAAGCGGCCTACAAGGCCTATATGGACTATCTCGACGCGATGGAGCGGCAGGGCAAGACCGCCGATCCCGACAAGACCGTGAACGAGATCCTCGACCAGCTCGAGGCGGCCAATGCGAACACGGCTAATGCCAACAAGGTCAAGGCGAAGACCAACAAGTTCTTCGCCGACGATGCGGCCGACGACAAGACACTTTCCCCCTTCTTCTGCAGCCCGATCAATAAATGACCGATTTGACTTCCCTGACGCTCGCCGAGGCCCGGAAGGGCCTTGCGAGCAAGACCTTCACGTCGCTCGAACTGACCGACGCCCATCTCAAGGCGATGGAGCAGGCGCGCGCCCTCAACGCCTTCGTGATGGAGACGCCGGACCAGGCGCGCGCGATGGCGCGCGAGGCCGACGCCAGGATCGGCAAGGGCGAGGCCGGGCCGCTGGCCGGCATTCCCCTGGGGATCAAGGACCTGTTCGCGACCAAGGACGCCCGCACCACGGCCTGTTCGAAGATCCTCGGCAATTTCGTGCCGACCTACGAGTCCACCGTGACCTCGCAGCTCTGGCGCGATGGTGCGGTCATGCTCGGCAAGCTCAACAATGACGAGTTTGCGATGGGCTCGTCGAACGAGACCTCGTGCTTCGGCCCCGTGGGTAACCCGTGGCGGCGCGAAGGCTCCAACACCACCTTGGTGCCGGGCGGTTCGTCCGGCGGCTCGGCCTCCGCGGTGGCGGCGCTGCTGTGCATGGGCGCGACCGCGACCGACACCGGCGGCTCGATCCGTCAGCCCGCGGCGTTCACCGCCACCGTCGGCATCAAGCCGACCTATGGCCGCTGCTCGCGCTGGGGCATCGTCGCCTTCGCCTCGTCGCTCGACCAGGCCGGCCCGATCGCGCGCTCGACCCGCGACGCCGCGATCCTGCTGCGCTCAATGGCCGGCCACGATCCGAAGGACACGACCTCGGTCGACATCCCCGTGCCGGACTATGAGGCCGCGATCGGCCGGTCCGTGAAGGGGATGAAGATCGGCATTCCCCGGGAATATCGGCTCGACGGCATGCCGGCCGAGATCGAGAAGCTGTGGAGTGATGGCGCGGATTGGCTGAAGGCGGCCGGCGCCGAGCTGGTCGAAGTGTCGCTGCCGCACACCAAATACGCGCTGCCGGCCTATTACATCGTGGCGCCGGCCGAGGCGTCGTCGAACCTCGCGCGCTACGATGGGGTCCGTTACGGCCTGCGGGTGCCGGGCAAGTCCATCGGCGAGTTGTACGAGAACACCCGCGCCGAAGGGTTCGGGCCCGAGGTGCGGCGCCGCGTCATGATCGGCACCTATGTGCTCTCGGCCGGCTATTACGACGCCTATTATATCCGGGCGCAGAAGGTCCGTACCCTCATCAAGAGGGATTTCGAGGAATGCTTCGCCAAGGGCGTGAACGCGATCCTCACCCCCGCGACGCCGTCCGCCGCCTTCGGCATCGGCGAGAAGGGCGGCGCCGATCCGGTCGAGATGTATCTCAACGACATCTTCACGGTCACGGTGAACATGGCGGGTCTGCCGGGTATCGCGGTGCCCGCCGGCAAGGATAGCCAGGGCCTGCCGCTCGGGCTGCAACTGATCGGCCGTCCGTTCGACGAGGAGACGTTGTTCTCGCTCGGCGAGGTGATCGAGCAGGCGGCGGGCCGCTTCACGCCGGTCCGGTGGTGGTGAGCGTCACCGACTTCAAGCACAGCCTCGCGGGCGACGCGCCCGCGGCCGGTCTCTCGCCGGTGCTCGCTGGCCTGTGGTGGCTGGCGAAAGGCGATTGGGATCGGGCGCACAGGATCATTCAGGATGAGCCCGGCCGCGAAGCGGCCTGGGCGCACGCGCATCTGCACCGCGTCGAGGGCGATCTCGGCAATGCCGGCTACTGGTACCGCCAGGCCGGACAGAAGGTCGCCACCGATGCGCGGGATATCGAATTTGAGCGGATCATCTCCGCGCTGATGGGGAGTTCAGGGCCATGACGGCAACCAGCGGCAAGCTGATGAAGGGCGCCACCGGCGACTGGGAAGTCGTGATCGGGATGGAGATCCATGCCCAGGTCACGTCGAAGTCGAAACTGTTCTCCGGCGCCTCCACCGCCTTCGGCGGCGATCCCAACAGCCACGTCTCGCTGGTCGACGTGGCCATGCCCGGCATGCTGCCGGTCATCAACGAGGAGTGCGTGCGCCAGGCCGTGCGCACCGGGCTCGGGCTCAATGCCAAGATCAACCTGCGCTCGGTGTTCGACCGTAAGAACTATTTCTACCCCGACCTGCCGCAAGGCTACCAGATCAGCCAGTACAAGGACCCGATCGTGGGCGAGGGCGAGGTCACGGTCGAGCTCGACGGCGGCAAGACCGCGACGATCGGCATCGAGCGCCTGCACCTCGAGCAGGATCCCGGGAAGATGCTGCACGACCAGTCGCCGTCGCTGTCCTATATCGACTATAACCGCTGCGGCGTGGCGCTGATGGAGATCGTCTCCAAGCCCGACCTCCGCGACGCCGAGCAGGCCAAGGCCTACGTCACCAAGCTGCGCTCGATCCTGCGCTATCTCGGCACCTGCGACGGCGACATGGAGAAGGGAAGCTTGCGCGCCGACGTCAACGTCTCCGTGCGCAAGCCGGGCGGGCCGCTCGGCACCCGCTGCGAGATCAAGAACATCAACTCGATCAGCTTCATCGGCCAGGCGGTCGAGGCCGAGGCGCGGCGCCAGATCGAGATCATCGAGGACGGCGGCACGATCGAGCAGGAAACCCGCCGGTTCGATCCCGACAAGGGCGAGACGCGGTCGATGCGCTCGAAAGAGGAGGCGCATGATTACCGCTACTTCCCCGATCCTGACCTGTTGCCGCTTGAGTTCGAACAGGCCTTCGTCGACGCGCTGAAGGCCGCGCTGCCGGAGCTGCCGGACCAGAAGAAGGCGCGCTTCATCGCCGATTTCGGTCTTTCGCCCTACGACGCCTCCGTGCTGGTGGCCGAGCGCGAGAGCGCGGCGTTCTATGAGAGCGTGCTGGAGGCGCTGTCCGATCGCGGCCGTGACGGCAAGCTGGCGGCCAATTGGGTCATCAACGAGCTGTTCGGGCGCCTCAACAAGGAAGGGCGCGACATTGCGTCGTCGCCGGTGTCGTCGGCGCAGCTCGCCGCCATCGTCGCGCTGATCGGCGAGGGGACGATCTCCGGAAAGATCGCCAAGGATCTGTTCGAGATCGTCTGGAGCGAGGGCGGCGATCCGCGCGAGCTGGTCGAAAGCCGCGGCATGAAGCAGGTCACCGATCTCGGCGCGATCGAGAAGGTGGTCGATGAGATCATCGCCGCCAATCCGGACAAGGTCGCGCAGGCGAAGGCGAAGCCGCAGCTCGCCGGCTGGTTCGTCGGCCAGGTGATGAAGTCGTCGGGCGGCAAGGCCAACCCGCAGGCGGTCAATGATCTCCTGAAGAGCAAGCTCGGCATCTGAAACGGCGAGCGCTCATCTTCGTTCCGACGGCGCGCACATGGTGCGCGCCGTTTTTGTTTGGCACTCGCGTCCCGCGAATCGCCGCGCGCGATTCGCAAAAAAGCCACCTTTGGCGAGCGCTCGAATGCACACGAGGGCGTGTGCAATGAAAATTTTTTCGTTGCCAAAATTTACGACTCAGAGTCCGCGAGCGGCTCTCATCGCGCGAGTCTGCGCGCTGCTCAGCGCATCGCGCTGCTTTCGCCGCATCATGCAGTAGTTCAGGAAATGGCTTCCAGTGCAGGCTTTTCTTGCGATCGCTATTAGTAGAAGGCGCGCCGCTGCGGACGCGCGCGTCGGCATTTTCGATGTCGCCCGACCTGCTGCTTCGCGCGTTGCGTCAGCCGCGTGCGCGCGCGCGTGTCAACACTTCCTTAAGCCGGAAGCTGTTTTTTTTCACTCGTTGGTGTATCGATGAGGAGTGCAGCTCGATTCCCGAGTGCACGTATCGACTAAGCCATCTCACATCGGAGGGCAACATGGCCAAGAAAGCGAAGAAGGCGAAGAAGGCAGTGAAGAAGGTCGCGAAGACCGCGGCGAAGAAGACTGCCAAGAAGACCAAGAAGGTCGCCAAGAAGAAGTAAGTCTCGCAGTCCGTGCGAGATGAGCCCGGCAGACTGATGCCGGCACGTCATTGGAACGCAGGTCGACGCAGCTCTTCGAGAGCGAAGCAGATCTCCTGAAGCTCCAATCGACGATAGAGGGTGTCGGCGAGACATCAGGTCAACGGTCGGATCGAACTTGCGAGCGGTCTCGCTCCCGGTGCGGTCCGGCAGAAGAAACAGGATTTCTTCGTTCGGTGCAGATCGCGTTTCCGGTCTGCAATCTCACCGGCGGTTCTTGAACCAATGTGGGATCTGATCCTGACGTGTTCGCCGACGCCCTCGATCTTGGCACCCGCCCGAGCGCCGCGTGCCTGACGCCCTCCTTTCCTGTCCATCACACCATCTCCGCCGGAGCATTGGCTCATCGTTTGAGCGGTGCCGCCACCGGACGGCGTTGTCCCGCGCGTGCATCCTGCTGCGCGCCGGCGATCTGCGTCGCGCCACCGGATCACCCACGCCGTGTTGCGTGGCTACGCCGGTGTTGGCCGGATGGTTAGAGGTTTGCCAAACAGAACGGTAAACCGCTCTTTGCCAGTTCAGAAAATCTGATCTCTTTCAAATATTTGCTGGCCGGCTCCGAAGATCGGGCGGTTTCCGTTCAGGCTTCCTTCAGCACGATGATTAAACTGCCTTTCAAACTTGATCGGTCATCCTTCGCGCATAAGCCGACAAACGGCATGGGGACTAATCAGGCGTTGAACAGTAGGACGGGGGCTGGGCTCGGTGAACGACCCGCCTCCTTGCGAACGAAGGAGAGCGACAATGTTTCAGGGGCAACTCAATTTCGATGATGTGACGACCGCGGAGCAGGGGGGCAGCGCCGACGTGCTGTTCGAGCTCGGCATGCTCTATGCGAGTGGTCGCGACGGGATCGTCGATCTCATCGCCGCGCACAAATGGTTCAATCTCGCGGCTCTGAAAGGGCGCGTCGATGCGGTAGCGATGCGACGCGAGGTCGCCGAGCAGATGTCGGATGCTGATATTGCTGCCGCGCAGCGCGAGGCCCGGGCCTGGATGGCCACGCATTGAGCAGACATCATTGGCGCGGCGCGCATGGTGCCGGATCGCATGAGCCGCTGGGCGAGACGCCTGGCGGCTTTCGACATTCAGGCGTCGTGAGCGCGTCCTGCCGTCTTTGATTGGGCGCGATCGCCCCTCGGCCGCATGACCTGCGGCTATTTTTCCCCACGACACACATTCTATTGCGGCACCGCCGCCTGCGACATCGTCGCGCTTGTCGTGTGGGCTACCTATCGGTAGGTAGGCGCTGCCTCACGAAGGCTTGGGCCCCCGGCGACGGCGGTCCTCACAGCTGACTGACATTCACCAATGATGACCCAATCCGTACCGCTCTCCGTCGCCGTGGCGCTGGGGCTGATCACGCTGCTCGGCCCGGCGTCGGTCGACATGTATCTGCCCTCGCTGCCGGTGATGGCCGAGGAGATGAGCACGACCTATCCCGAGATGCAGCTGACATTGACGGTGTTCCTGCTGGCCATGGGGGCAGGACAGCTCGTCTTCGGCCCGGTCATCGACGCCTATGGCCGTCGCCGTCCCTTGCTTGTTGCCCTCGCGATCTTCGTGGTGGCGTCGCTCTGCGCGGCGGTGGCGCACTCGGTCGAGGCTTTGCTGGCCGCGCGGTTTCTGCAGGGCCTTGCCGCGTCGCTGGCGCTGGTGACGGCGATGAGCACTGTGCGCGACGTCGCCTCGGGTGTCGCGGCCGTACAGATCTTCGCGTTGCTGATGACGATCCAGGGGCTCGGCCCGGTGATGGCGCCGGTGCTGGGTGGGATGATCGGCGCCGGGCTCGGCTGGCGCGCAGTCTTCTACTTTCTTGCCGCCCTCGGCGCGATCGTGCTCGTGAATACTTTCATAAGGCTGCCTGAGAGTCTGCCGCTGCACAAACGGTCGTCGCTTCATCCGGGGCAGGTGTGGCGAACCTATGTTGGCATCGTCACGGATCGACGCTTCCTGCTGCCGGGCCTCGCGCTCTCCGGCGCCTTCTTTCTTCTGTTCGGCTATATCGGCGGCGCGTCCTATGTCTATCAGTCGTTCTATGGCCTGCCGTCGCGCGAATTCGGCTTTGTCTTCGGCGCGACCGGCATCGCCGTTCTGATCGGCGCCATCGGCTGCGCGAGGCTGGTCAAGACGGTCGATGTCGACAGGCTTGCATTGGCCGGGGTGCTGGCGATGCTGGGCGGCGCGCTGATCGGATGGGGGTCGGTGCTGGCCGGCATCGGTCTCCCGGGGATCGTCGCCGGCATGATCCTGGCGCTGGCCGGTCTTGGCGTTGCAGAGGCCGCGCTGACGTCGATTGCGCTCTCCGCGCGCGCGTCGGCGCTCGGTGCGAGCACGGCGCTGCTTGGGGCCGTTCCGCTGGCTCTCGGTGCGGCGGCGACGCCGTTGGCCGCGCTGCTGGCCGAGATCGGCCCCGCATGGTGGCTGGCCTTTCTCGCACTGGCTGGCGTCGTGACGGCCGCCTTGGCCCTTGCCGCGCTGCGCATGGTGGCTGGCCAGCAGGGCGTTCGGGTTGTGCAGCCCTGAAACCATGCAGGAGACGCTTCGATGAAATCCCGAACGCCCGCGCTTGCGCGGATCTGCGATGCCGCTGTCCAGCATTTTGCCGTGACGGGATATGACGCGGCCTCACTGAACGAGATTGCCGCCATGGTCGGCATCCGAAAGGCCTCGCTCTATTCCCACGTCACCGGCAAGGACGAACTGTTCCTTCAGGTGCTGGAGGACGCGGCTCAAATCGAGCGTGATTTCGTCGCGGCGACGCTGGCCGCGCCGCCCCCGGCAGGTGAACCGGGAGGCGCTTATATCGAGGCCCTCGCGGCGCGCTACGATGCCTCAGTGCATCTGCGGTTTCTGCTGCGGACCGCGTTTCTGCCGCCGGTTGCGCTGAAGCCGGTGATCGGCCAAATCTATATTGGCTTTCTCGATGGCTTGCAGGCGTGCTTTTTCGCGCAACTGCCGGACGTCTTGTCGTCGCCCGATCGATCTCGCTTTGGCCACGCCTATCTGGGCATCGTCGAGAGCCTGTTTGTGGCGATGATCTATGCGGATCAGGCGGAGACGGCGATCCGCAGGGAGGCCATGTGGCATGTGTTCCGCGACTCGCTCGCGCTGCGAATGAGCAGCGCGTCTGATACGTCCCTGCGGCCGGAGCCATCGCTATCGGAATGATGGCGCAGCGGGGCATGCGCGGCGGTTGGACGGAGCAGGATGGTCGCGAAGCAGGGCCGCGCATGGCGGCCGGAATTGATCGAGTGTCATGATTGCGGAAAAGGCGTGTCCTTCACGGCCGCAGCCTGTCCGCATTGCGGGTCGACCGAACCCGCCGGTCCCGTGGTGCAGAGCCGGCGCGAGTTGCGGCGGTTGCGGATCGAGGCGTCCAACGACAGGCGCCTCCTGATCGTCACGCTGCTATGTGCCGGGCTGGGCGGTTTCTACGGCGCCGTGATGGGGCCGGGCGGCGCGGCCTCGGTCGGAACGGCGTTGTTCTACGGCTTTATCGGCGCCGTGATCGGCATGCCCGCGGCCTTCATCATCAACATGACGCGGGCCCTGTTCGACTGATCGCGCGCGGTCCGGCTGCGCATCCGTCGCAGCCCGCCGCACTCAAATATCCAGAGGTGAAGAGAGCGCAGGCCGGCGACGGTCGGGCTGGGGACTGGGCGATCGGTCCCGCTCGGATTGCGGCGCTCGACGCGACCGGGCGTCCGATCCCGACACTCTATATGAAGAGTGCGAAGTGCAGGGGATGCGAACGCGGAGGATTTAAAGGCTGGCGGAGACTTAAAGGCTGGCGGAGACGGAGGGATTCGAACCCTCGATAGGGCTTTACAACCCTATAACGGTTTAGCAAACCGCCGCCTTCAGCCACTCGGCCACGTCTCCAACGCGGTCGGTATGCCCGACGACGCGCCGAGCCGCAAGCGGCAGATTGCACGCCGATCGGAAATCCTCACAGCCGCGAATAGCTATTCTGGCAGAAGGCGAGGCGCGACACGGCCGGAAGGTGGCGGCCGGCGCCTCACCGCCGGAGAGTTGCTGCCAAGCCTGATTCCAACTCACCGATGAGGACCGAGTAGCCGAGTCGCCATGCTTCGAACGGGGGTGCCGGCGCAGTCTTCGGGCACTCCGGGCTATCTGGAACATATTTGCCACACCTCCGACACCCCTCCCGATTCTCGCTGGCGCCATGTCGGGATTCAGCGTCCAAGCTGCCCGAGTTGTGCCCGGTTCCTTGGGAGGGAAGTGTGGCGCCTCTAATTACCGGAGATTGTGCTGTCACAAAATAATAATATAAACAAAAGCTTAGCTGATCCCGCAGAACCACGGCTCCGTGCCTTTTGTGCAACACAGCTCCAAAAAGGCGCCCGCTGACCGCCGCAATGATGGTTCCTTTGTTGCGTGTGCAAAGTCCTTCGGTAATTCTGCTCCCACGACGAAGGGGGGCATCCCTGCGTCGTCCCGTTGAGGTCGTTCGCTCAAGTCCCTCGCGTTCATGCGGGTGTGTCCGATAGCGCGAAGCGGCTGAGCGACGGGTCGAAGAGGGGATTACGGGGCCAACCTCAAGGGTGACTCACACCCAGCGGAGCGGAACCTTCCCTGACTGAGCAACTTGGAGGTTTAACATTATGAACACGATCAAGAGCCTCGTCCTGGGCTCGGCGGCAGCTCTCGTCGCCATGTCTGGGGCCCAGGCAGCTGACCTTCCGATCAAGGCCAAGGCGGTCGAATATGTGAAGGTCTGCTCCCTCTACGGCGCTGGCTTCTACTACATCCCCGGCACCGACACCTGCATCAAGCTGGGCGGCTATCTCCGTGCTGAGACGTCGTTCGCCAGCAACGGCCAGTACAACAACGCTGTGAACGGTTCGGCTGGCGCCAACAACCGCCTCAGCAACTACTACTACAGCCGCGCTCGTCAGGACCTCAACATCGACACGCGCACCGCGACCGAGTACGGCGTGGTTCGTACCTATGCCGATCTGACGTTCACCTGGACCACCGGCAACACTGCCGGCTCCGCTCCGTCGGCCTACACGGGTGACGGCGTTGCTGGCGGCTCGCTCGGCGTCTACTACGCCTTTATCCAGTTCGCCGGCTTCACCATGGGTAAGGCCGTGTCGCAGTTCGACGCGCCCTGGACCAACTACCCGGGCAACAACTTCGACGGCCTGTGGGGCGGCGGCGGCACCGTGACCGGTGTCAACCAGTTCACCTACACCGCTGACTTCGGCTCGGGCATCACGGCTGCGATCTCGGCTCAGGATCAGACCGCGTACTACCAGACGAACGTCTGGAACACGACTGGCCTGACCGCAGCCAACATCATCGGCGGCGTCTACGGCACGCAGAGCTACGGCGGCAACGTTGCGCCGGACATCGTCGGCATGGTCCGCGTCGACCAGGCTTGGGGTCTGTTCCAGGCGTCATTCGCGGCGCATGACAACCACACGGGCTACTATGGCGCCACCGAAGTCACTGGTCACCCGGCTGACAAGTGGGGCTGGGCGGCTCAGCTGGCCTTGTCGATCAAGAACATCCCGACTGGCCCCGGCGACACCATCAACATCCAGGGCGTCTACACCAACGGTGCGAGCCGCTACAACGCTCAGAGCTTGGTGCCGACCTCCTACGCGATGTACGGCGGTAGCAGCACAGCTGGTATCTACGGCACGCTCGGCTTCGCTGGGCTGTCCGACTCGGTCTTCGCGACCGGCGGCGAGCAGCAGCTGACCACCACCTACGGTTTCCGTGGTGCTTACACGCACAACTGGAGCCCGACCTGGAACTCGGCGATCTACGGTTCGTGGGCTGCCGTGAGCTACAACAACACTGCCAAGGGTCTGATCTGCGGCAGCGCGGGCATGGGTGCTCTGGCCGGTGCAGGCTTCACCTGCAACCCGGACTTCAACATCTCCTCGCTCGGCGTGATCACCCGCTGGACCCCGGTCAAGAACCTGACCTTCTCGGCGGACGTGGCCTGGACCAACCTCGACCAGAAGTACTCGGGCAACATCAACTACCCGGGTTCTGCCACCGTCGCGAAACCGGCCGGCGTGACCTACCAGCTCAAGGATCAGAACTCGGTGTCCTTGCTGCTCCGCGCTCAGCGTAACTTCTGATCTGATCGATAGATCGGCTCAAGGATCCCCGGCAGGCCACTGCCGGGGATTTTTGTTTGTACGGTGCTTTTGTCTTCAAAGCCCGGAGGGCGCCTCAGCCTGCCGCACGATCGGATCAGATCGTGGCGTCGGGTCGCGGATGTCGGGGTGGGCAGCCCTGATGAGCGTCGACGGGTAGCTTCGCTCCCCCTTTCTTAAGGAGATGCGAGGGCCAGATCTTCCTTTGGCGGTGCGGCGGCACTACCCGGCCAGGAATCTGATCCTCATCGCCGAAGCCTCGGTCGAGCGACGATCGGGCGACCAACGACAATGAGCGCTGCGATAAAAGTCTTTTATCAACAGGATCTTACAAGATTTTTTCGGTTTTCGGCGATTGGGTATTGAAATTAGATGAGTTGATAAGATAATTTTCCAGCGGCGCTACATCAGGTGTGTACCGGCCGAATGCTACCGTTCAAGGCTATACCTCCGAAGCCCTCGACGATGCCCCGTCGGGGGTTTCTTCATTTGGACGGTACCCACGCGGCTCCGGTCCTTCCGCTTCGCGTTGAGGCTCCCTCCGCATGCGGGGCAGGGCTATCGCATATGATGACCCTGGCTTGAGTTCGGCTCCCTCCACACCGTCATGCCCGGGCTTCGTCCCGGCCATCCACGCCGTTCGGCATCCTGGGAAAGACGTGGATACCCGGGACGGAGCCCGGGTATGACGATGTGGAGACAGCCTGGCGAAAAACTCAGATTGGTCATATGTGATCGTCTTGGCATGCGGGGGGGGGGGGGGATGTGCCCGAGCCGCATTCGCATCCGCAACCTTGCGCGATGGTGACGCGACCGGTTGCTAACCTCCAGAAACATACGGAAAAAAGAGTCACGACGTGGCTTGACCGTGAATTCGCGGATCATCACAGTCTGACAAACAGATGACGGATGAAAAAGCCGTCACGGGCGAGGAAGCGGTGCGCGATGGGTTCGGAAGGCGTTCTGAAGGCGTTTGGGCCGTGGTCTGAGAGGGAAGAGGTGTCCGAGGCGTTGGCGCGTCTGTTGGACGCGACGTCGGAAAGGGAAAACGAACTCGCCGAATGTCTGGCGATCGTGCAGCGCATCGGCAATGATGACGCCGACTCCTGGTATCAAGAATGGATGCGAGCGGCCGAGATCATGCGAGGCGGCGCTTGCAGCCTCGCGGATGCAGGGCTGCTCGAAGCGGCTCGGAGAAAGTGGCTTCGCGCCGTCAACTACTATGAGGTCGCCGCGTCGTCGATTGGCAGCTGCCCTGTGCGGTCGCAGAGCGTGGACGCAGGCATTCGCATTTGCGCGTTGGACTATCTCAGTCTCGGGGTTCGGCAGGGCGAGGTGGTCACGATCGGCTGGCGGCCGGACTATCCGCTGGAGTCCTATTTTCTCCCGGCATCCGATCGGCCCGAGCCCGCGCCGATGGTGGTCTGCATCTGTGAGCCCGGCCGCCGTAAAGAGAAATCTCTGCTCATGCTTGCCGGACACGCCGCCGAGCGCGGCCTGTCGCTTTTGGTCGTCGATCTGCTCGGGCCGGGGCCGACCAGCCGTTTTGAGGACATCGTCGGGCATCGCGATCTCGAGACCGCGATCGGCAGCGTGATGGATTATGTGTGCGGACGGGACGACGTGGATGACGGCAGAATCGCGATCCTCGCCGACGATTGGAGTTCGTCCTTCGTGGCCCGCGGCATCGCGCTTGATCCGCGCTACGCGGCCGCGGTGTGTGATGCCGGACTTTGGGACATTCACGAGCGTGTGTGTTTGTCGCGCCGGTTGTCTCCGGACGAGCGCGCCTGCCTCCCAAGCGCCAGCGATTGTCGCGTGGCGCGACAGATCATGTGTCCGCTTTTGGTCGCACTGCCTGACCGCGGCTGGTTGCGCGCCGACATCGCGGCCCGCTTGGTCGCACAGATGAAGCGCGAGCATCTTGATGTCACGCTTAAGATCTTTTCGAGCGATCAGGGCGGCGTGTGCGACGCGCAGTCGAATGCCACGATCTTCGACTGGATTGCGGCGCGTCTCGCGGGCGCTCCGAAGCTGCCGAGCTGAAGCGGTCGGCTTCTCGAAGGGATCAACGCGCTTCGAGCCCGGGCGCAGCGGTTGCTGTGAGCTGAGCCGGCGATACCGTCACGCTTGTCCTGACGGCCGCGGCTGCCGCGATTCGATCAGACCCCGAGCGAGACTCGGGCGCTTGCCTTTTCGAAGCGCTCCTTGAGCGCGGCAAGCTTGTCCGTGAAAGTCGAAAGCTCCGAGGCGTCGAACTCCTCGAAGATGAAGCCGAAGATCTGCGCCTGGTGAGTTTCGAGTTCGGAAAAGTGCTCCGAGGTCTTGGCGGTCAGGGACATCCTGACCACGCGTGCATCCTCCGGTGCGGGCTTGCGCTGCACGAAACCCTTCTTCTCGAGCAGCTTCGACTGAGTCGTGACGAAGGAGGGGTCGACGTGGAGCCGCTTGGCAGCCGCATTGACCGCGACGCCTTCGCCCTGATCGAGTTCCGAGATGGCCATCAGGATCATCCATTGCGGACCGCTGATGCCGATTCGCTTCGCCCAGAAGTACCTCAGTTCCTCGAGATGCACGTTGATCGTTGCGATCTCCCGGGCGAAACGCAGAACAGCGTCGCGATTCTTCGGCAGACGGTCTGACATCTGCTGTTCCTCAGCCGCCTCCACAGATGCGGCAGATGTATTCTTCAAGGGCGCCATTGCTCGAGAGGTCCAGTTCCTCAGCCGACCCTAATGAAAAAAAATCTGCAGCAAAATCACTAATCTAGGAGGTAATGCGCAGGCGCCCTTGCGCCGCACAATGAGCTGCCTCGGTGTTGCCCTGGGGACACATTTCGGCTTCATTCAATTACCTGACTGCATAAACTATTTTGCTTACCGAATGAGCGGAGGCATAGTTCCTGGCGACGGTGGGGGGATTACTCGATCGTCCCGTTACAGGTGGTTTCGCTTAAGTCCCTCGCGTGATGCGGGTGTGTCCGATGGCGCGAAGCGACTGAAGCGGTTTTTCGGGAGCGGAGGAAGCGGATCGTCCTGGGGGATCCTGGTCCGGTTCTTTCTCAAAAGCGCAACTTGGAGGTTTAAATGAAGACGGTTAAGAGCCTTGTCCTCGGCTCAGCGGCGGCCCTGCTCGCCATGTCCGGGGCTCAGGCGGCCGACCTTCCGATCAAGGCCAAAGCGGTCGAGTATGTGAAGGTTTGCTCCCTGTATGGTGCGGGTTTCTACTACATCCCGGGCACCGACACCTGCATCAAGCTCGGCGGTTATCTGCGCGCCGAAACGGCTTTCGCCACGAACAGCGACTTCAACGGTGCGTTCAGCGGCCCCGGTGGCGCGCGCAATCGCCTTAGCAACACCTTTACGTCCCGCGCTCGTCAGGATCTGAACATCGACACGCGCACCGCGACCGAATATGGCGTGGTCCGCACCTTCGCTGATCTGACATTCTCCTGGACCTCCGGCTCGACGGCTGGCTCGGCTCCGTCCGCCTACGGCGCGACGGACAATGGCATTGCCGGCGGTTCGCTCGGCGTTTACTACGCCTTCATCCAGTTTGCCGGCTTCACCATGGGTAAGGCCGTGTCGCAGTTCGACACCCCCTGGCAGAACTATCCGGGCAACAACTTCGACGGTCTCGCCGGCGGCGGCGGCACGGTGACTGGTGTCAACCAGTTCTCCTATACCGCTGATTTCGGTTCGGGCATCACGGCGTCGATCTCGGCTCAGGACGGCACGGCGTATTCGCAGAACAATGTCTGGAACACCACCGGCAACACGGTTGCGAACTTTGTGACCGGCGCATACGGCACCCAGAGCTATGGTGGCAACGTCGCTCCGGACATCATCGGCATGGTCCGCGTCGACCAGGCTTGGGGGCTGTTCCAGGCGTCCTTCGCGGCGCATGACAACCACACTGCTTACTATGGCGCCACCGAAGTCACCGGCCACCCGGCTGACAAGTGGGGCTGGGCGGCTCAGTTGGCCTTGTCGATCAAGAACATCCCAACTGGCCCCGGCGACACTGTCAACATCCAGGGCGTCTACACGAATGGCGCTAGCCGTTATAACTTCCAGAGCCTGCTGCCGACTACCTACGCGATGTATGGTGGCACGGGTAACCCGGTTGCCTATCAGAGCCTCGCGGTGGCTGGCATTGCTGACTCCGTCTTCGGGACGGGCGGCGATCAGCAGCTCACCACGACTTACGGCTTCCGTGGTGCTTACACGCACAACTGGAACGCATACTGGAACACCGCTGTGTATGGCTCTTGGGCTGCTGTTCGCTACAACGACACGGCTCGAGGTCTGATCTGCAGTGGCGCTGTGATTGCTGCGTTCGGCGCGGGATCGACCTGCAATCCGAACTTCGATCTGGCCACCGTTGGCGTGATCTCGCGGTGGACGCCGGTCAAGAACCTGACCTTCTCGGCCGACTTCGCCTACACTTGGCTCGATCAGAAGAGCTCCGGCACGATCGCTTCGCCTGGCAACGCCGCCGCTGCCAAGCCGGCTGCGATATACGAGCTGAAGGATCAGCAGTCGGCTGTCCTGCTGCTCCGCGCTCAGCGCAACTTCTGAGACAGATCGTCTGACGATGATTTGACGTCCCCTCGGCAGGCAACTGCCGGGGGGTTTTCTTTGTCGCGTTATCGCCTGCTCGAAGGCCGCGATTCCCATCTCGTCGTTCCTCCGCGCTGCTGTCGACATCATGTCGCAGCATTGCCGACGACTTCGTCGCTTCGCTGGATCGACCAAGCCTCGCGGCCTGACCTGCCTGCATATCGCGGTCACCGCGTGGCGATCCTGCTCAAACATGCGTGAGAAGCGTGTTCATTCGGCTTGGTTGGTTCGGCGACCGTACGTTTGGCCAAGTCTTTGAGACTCGGGACGCACGCAGGCGGCGGCCTGGGCTCGCTGCAATTGTGCTTGCGTGACGTATGCCGGCCCGTGTTGTGAGATCGCGTCGGCTGCATTGCTGCCACGACCGCGACATGCATCGGCGACCAAGCTCGCTGGGCACACATTAACTACGGATGTCTGGCGATCCCGTGCCCTGCCGTCGGGGCGCCACATGCGTGATCCGGTCGGCCACGAGAATGGTCCGATAAAACACCAAGTTCGCCTCGCGATCGTTCCGACTGCCGCGCTATCCGCAAGCACTGTGGTGCAGCTGGATACGGGCTGACCGTGGGGGCGGTCGTTCGACATCGAGCCGGGCCGGTCTGAACTGAGCAATTTTGGAGGTTAGTATGAAGACTGTGAGGAGCCTTGTTCTGGGCTCAGGGGCGGCCTTGCTCGCCATGAGTGGGGCTCAGGCGGCCGACCTTCCGATCAAGGCCAAAGCGGTCGAGTACGTGAGGGTCTGCTCGATGTACGGCGCTGGATTCTTCTACATTCCAGGGACCGACACCTGTATCAAATTGGGTGGCTTTCTGCGCGTCGAGAGCGCCTTCAACACCAACACAGTCTTTCAGAATCAGACCAACGGCGTGGCAGGCGCGCGCAACCGTCTGAGCAACTATTTTACGACCCGGTCGCGTGCAGATTTCAACATCGACACCCGAACGGCGACAGAATATGGCGTCGTTCGTACCTACTTCGACGGCGTCTTTCAGTGGACCGGGGGGACGACAAGCGGCTCGGCTCCATCGACCTACACCGGTGATGCCATTGCTGGCGGCACACTTGGCGTATTTTATGCGTTCATCCAATTCGCCGGCTTCACCATGGGAAAGGCCGTATCGCAGTTCGATGCGCCCTGGGCCAACTATCCAGGCAACAATTTCGACGGCCTCACCGGCGGCGGCGGAACCATCACCGGCGTCAATCAGTTCACCTACACGGCCGATTTTGGTTCGGGCATCACGGCTGCGATCTCGGCTCAGGATCCGACCCTCTACTCGCAATCGAACATCTGGAACACAACCGGGCAAACCGCTGCCGGCGTGATCGGCGGCAACTACGGCACCACCGCGTTCGGCGGCAATGTCGCGCCCGACATCGTCGGCATGGTGCGCGTCGACCAGGCCTGGGGCCTGTTCCAGGCTTCTTTCGCCGCTCACGACAATCACGCCGGCTTCAACGGCGCGACCGAGGTCACCGGCCATCCCGCCGACAAATGGGGCTATGCCGGCCAGCTCGCGCTGTCGATCAAGAACATTCCGACCGGACCCGGCGATACCCTCAACGTGCAGGGCGTCTACACCAACGGCGCCAGCCGCTACAATTTCCAGAGTCTCGCGCCGATCAACTATGCCATGTACGGCGCCAGCAACATGGCGGGTGCCTTTCAGAGCCTCGGCTTTGCCGGCGTGTCTGATTCTGTCTTCGCGACGGGCACCCAGCAGCAGCTGACGACGACCTATGGCTTCCGCGGCGCGTTCACCCACAATTGGGATCCGTTCTGGAACACGGCCGTCTACGGCTCCTGGAGCGCGGTGAGATACAACGCCACGGCCAAGGGATTGATCTGCAACGGCGCCGGCATGGTTGCGCTCGGCATCACCGGTGCGAACTGCAATCCGGACTTCAACATCTCGACGCTGGGCGTGATCACCCGCTGGACGCCGGTCAAGAACCTGACCTTCTCGGCCGACGTGGCGTGGACCCGGCTGGATCAGAAGTTCAACGGCGTCGCGAACGCGCCGGCCGCGGCGGTCGTCGCCAAGCCGGCGACCACCTATCAGCTGAAGGACCAGGATTCGGTCTCGCTGCTGCTCCGCGCCCAGCGCAACTGGTAACGAATGGGCGAATGGCGAATAGGGCGTAGCGAATAGCGGTTGACTGGCCATCCAAGCCGAGACTCGCTACTCGCTACTCGACGACGGCACCGCGGCGCAGATCGGCCTCGATCTGCAGCCGCGAGCCGCCGCCAAAACGGGCGCGATAGACCTGCAGATTCTCCATGACGCGCTGCACGTAGTTGCGGGTTTCCGCGAACGGGATCAGCTCGACCCAATCGACCGCATCGACCTTCGGATCGCGCGGGTCGCCGTAGCGTTCGACCCATTTCTTAACGCTGCCGCGGCCGGCATTGTAGGCCGCAAACGTCATGATGTACGAACCGCGATAATCCTCCAGCAGCCCGCCGAGCTCGGCGGCGCCGAGTGCGGCGTTGTAGACCGGATCGGTCTTCATCCGGTTCAGATCGAAGCTGACGCCAGCGCGCTTGCAGACATAGCGACCCGCATCCGGCGTCACCTGCATCAGGCCATAGGCCTGCGCGGGCGAGACCACGGCCTGGTTGAAGGCGCTTTCCTGGCGCGCGATCGAGAAGATCACGCTCTGCTCGACCTCCGGTCCGATCGAGCGGAACGGCGGGATGCCGGTCACGGGATAGGCGTAGTGATCGAACGGCAGTCCGCGATTCAGCGCCGCCTTGCCGACCAGCAGCATCGCCCGCGCGTCGCTGTTCCGTCCCGCGATCTCGGCGAGGCCGACCAGCACGTCCGGATCGCCATTGTCGCCCATGTCGGCGAACATCGGGATCGCGACCTCGCCCTCGTCGAGCTCGTAGAGCAGCTGCGCCGCACGCACCACTTCCAGCCGCTCGACGCCGCGTCCGCGGCCGCTCGGCGCGGCGTTGAGCCCGAGCTGCGGCAGCCCCAGCTTGGCCCGGGCGAGCTGCCCATAATAACTGGTCGATTGCTCGGCGGCCGCCGTGTAGGCCGCGCGCGCCTCCTGCATGCGTCCCATCGCTTCCGCCGCACGACCCTGCCAATATCCGGCGCGGGCCAGGGTGGTCGGATTGACGCTGCCGACGCCGATCCGGGCAAAATGCTGGGCCGCGGTCGCGGGATCGTTGAGGAAGCGCAGCGCGATCCAGCCGGCGGTGAATTCCTGCTCGGTCTTGTAGATGTCGCGGTTGGGCAGTGCGGCATCACGGGCGATCAGATAGGCGCTGCGGTACTCGCCGGTGTCGATCATCTTGCGCGACAGCAGCCGTCGTTCGATCCACCATTCGTCGAGATTGTGCAGGCGTCCCGGATCCTTCGGCGCGTTCAGCATCAGCTGTGCCGCCTCGGCAAACTTCTCGTCGCGTCGCAGCAGCTGGATCCGGCTGAAGATGTAGCCCGCGTCGCCGTGCAGCTCATGCGGTACCGCATCGAGCAGAGCGCGGCTGTTGGCCGCCTTGCGGTAGGTCGCGATCCGCGCCTTGGCCAGGGCCATATGGCCGGCGCCGAGGCGCCGGGCTGCGCGCAGCGCGGCCTCGTGCTCGCTGCCATACAGCAGCGTGTCCATCCGTGCCTTGTGATCGCCGCCGGAGATCAGCGCGCCGAACTGGTCGAGGATGTTGTTCTCCGTCTCCTCGGACATGGCATCGTTGCGCCAGGCTTCGCGCACCAGGCGCTCGGCATTGGCGCGGTCGCCCCGGTTGAGCATGACGCGGGCCAGCGCGAAGCGGCCCTTGGCCGATAGCGGCGACTCGTTCTCGAACCAGGACCACACCACAGCGTCGTCGCGCTTGTCGTCCCACAGCGCAGCCTCCAGGCGGCGACGCAGGAAACTCTGTGACGGCCAGCTCGGATTCGCCGTGATGAAGGCCCGATAGCGCTCGACGGTGGCATTGTTGTTGTCGCTGCGCAGGATCACCCATTCGGCCAGCTTGCGCGCCACGGGATCCGAGATCGCCTGCTCGACCTGGGTGGCATCGTCGGGCTTGCGCTTGCGAACCAGTTCGATGACGTTCTCGAGCGCGTCCTTGTCCGATTGCGAGGTCGAGGAGGTTGCCGCCACGGCGGCCGGGACGACGGGCTTGCGGGCGGCGGGCAGGGCGGCGTGCTGGCGCGGCGCCGGCAGGCCGGCGGCTCCAGGTATGATGTCGCGTGGCGCGGCGGCCCGCGGCGCCTCGCTCACACCCTTGGGGCCGCTCTTGCTGTCCGGTTTGGCCTCCACCCGGGCGTCGGCCTTTGCCTTGGACTCCGCGCCCTCTTTGGCCGTGGTGCCGGGAACCACGCTGCGGGCGATCGGACGCGCCTTGGGCAGAGGAACCTTGTCCTTGGCGAGAGCGATGTCTCCGGCGAGCCCCCATGCGAGCGTCAGGCCGGCGGCCAAGGACACCGAGAGGGACTTCGACAGGGCGGTCGAGCGCAATGCGGCGGCGCGGGCAGAGAGGGGCACGGCGTTCCTTTGCGGCGGATAACTTCGATCCCTGACGAACGTGGTCTATCGAAAAGGTGAACAAATACTAAATGTACCGGGAGACCCGGCAACCTGCGCCAACACCGCGGCAAAATCACGACCGGAGGGCGGCATGCGGCAACCCCGACCCAGGTGAAGAGGTTCTTGGCCCCGACAACCGGCACGTCTCGTGTCTGGCTTGCCGGGACCGAAGTTCTGGCCTCAAGGTCTGTCCACGGGTGATTCGAACGATTGGTGTGCCTGTTGAGAAGGCAGCTCCGGGGCCGGCGGGCCTTCCGCCCCGTGTCCCGACCCGTTATGTAGGGCGTTTCGTACAGGGGCCAACACGCGTTGGGAGGGAGTTTCATGGCAGCCAAGACGAATTTCCGGGGCTCTTTCACCGCCTTGGTCACTCCTTTCAAGAACGGGGCCGTCGACGAGGCCGCTTTCCGCAGCCTGGTGAACTGGCAGATCGAGGAAGGCTCCAACGGCCTGGTGCCGGTCGGCACCACAGGCGAAAGCCCGACGCTCAGCCATGACGAGCACAAGCAGGTGGTCGAGTGGTGCATCGCCGAGGCCAAAGGCCGCGTGCCGGTGATCGCGGGGGCCGGGTCGAACTCGACCAGGGAAGCCGTCGAGCTCGCGGAGCACGCCGAGAAGGCTGGCGCCGACGCGGTGCTGGTGGTGACGCCCTATTACAACAAGCCGACGCAGGAAGGCCTGTATCAGCACTTCAAGGCGATCAACGACGCGATCGGCATTCCGATCATCATCTACAACATTCCGCCGCGCTCGGTGATCGACATGTCGGTCGACACCATGAAGCGGCTGTTCGAGCTGAAGAACATCGCTGGCGTGAAGGACGCCACGGCGAGCATGGTGCGGGTGTCGCAGCAGCGCGCGGCGCTCGGCGAAGATTTCAACCAGCTGTCGGGCGAGGACGCCACCATCATCGGCTACATGGCCCATGGTGGCCATGGCTGCATCTCGGTGACCTCGAACGTCGCGCCGCGGCTGTGCGCGGAGTTCCACGCCGCTTGGCAGAAGGGCGATGTCGCCACCGCGCTGAAGATCCACGACAAGCTGATGCCGCTGCACACCAACCTCTTCATCGAGTCCAATCCGGGTCCGGTGAAATACGCGCTGTCGCTGCTCGGCAAGCTGGAGGAGAGGCTGCGTTTGCCGATGGTGCCGGTCTCCGAGCCGACGCGGATCGCCGTACGCGAGGCCATGGTCCATGCCGGGCTGATCAACTGAGACGGGGCGGCCCGGCCGGGAATTTTCTCGCAACGCTTCAAGGGGGATGAGAGCATGCTGAAGGAATTCCGTGAATTCGCGATGAAGGGCAACGTCGTCGACCTCGCGGTCGGCGTTATCATCGGTGCCGCCTTCGGCGCCATCGTCACCTCGCTGGTTGGCGACGTCATCATGCCGATCATCGGTGCGATCACCGGCGGCCTCGATTTCTCGAACTACTTCATCCCGCTGTCCAAGTCGGTCACTGCCAGCAATCTCGCCGATGCCAAGAAGCAGGGCGCCGTGCTGGCCTATGGACAGTTCCTGACACTGACCCTGAACTTCTTCATCATCGCCTTCGTGCTGTTCCTGATCATTCGTGGGATGAACCGGCTGAAGCGGTTGCAGGAGAGCCAGCCTGCGGCGGCGCCGAAGCCCTCGCGCGAGGTGGAGCTTTTGACCGAAATCAGGGATCTCCTGAAGAAGGCCTGACGTGGCAGACAAGAAAGAGCCCAAGATCACGGTCGCTGCCGAGAACCGCAAGGCGCGGTTCAACTATGCGATCGAGGACACGATCGAGGCCGGCATCGCGCTGACCGGCACCGAGGTGAAGTCGATCCGCAGCGGCAAGTCGACGATCGCGGAATCCTATGCGGATTCCCGCGACGGCGAGATTCTGGCTGATCAATGCCAATATTCCCGAATATCTGCAGGCCAACCGCTTCAATCATGAGCCGAAGCGGCCGCGCAAGCTGCTGCTCCATCGCAAGCAGATCCACAAGCTGATGGGCGCGGTCGAGCGCGAGGGCATGACGTTGATCCCGCTCAAGCTCTATTTCAACGAGCGCGGCCGCGCCAAGCTCTTGCTCGCGGTCGCCAAGGGCAAGAAGCTGCACGACAAGCGCGAGAGCGAGAAGAAGCGCGATTGGGGCCGCGAGAAGGGGCGGCTGCTGCGGGCCCGCGGCTGATCAGGCGATGGCGGCGGTCGCCCGTGCTCGCGCAAGCGGCACAACCATGCTGGGATATGACCGATGACTCAGAAGAACCTGCTCGACGTCGACTGGAGCAAGATTCCGGCGCCGATCGACGACGGTGCGGCTGATCATCTGGTCGGGATGCCCGTGCCCGCCATCGAACTGCGGGCCACCGACGACATGGTCGTGGATCTGTCGGCCCTGAAGGGGCGCACCGTCGTGTTCGCCTATCCTCGGACCGGCGAGCCCGGCAAGGCCTCCCTGGTCGAAGACTGGGACATGATCCCGGGCGCCCGTGGCTGCACGCCGCAGGCCTGCAGCTTCCGCGACCTGTTCGGGGAACTGAAGGCCGCAGGGGCGGCGCATGTGTTCGGGCTGTCGACGCAGAGCAATGCCTATCAGACCGAGATGGCCTCGCGGCTGCATTTGCCGTTTTCCGTGCTGTCGGACGAGAAGCTCGAACTGACCGGCGCGCTGCGGTTGCCGACCATGGAGATTGCCGGCCTGACCTTGATCAAGCGGCTGGCGATGATCGTGGACGATGCGCGCATCACGCGCGTCTTCTATCCGGTCTTTCCACCGGACCGGAATTCCGCCGACGTACTGGCCTGGTTGCGTGAAAACCCCGTGCCCGCCGCGTGACGCGCCGGCGTACGACAGGGGCGAGGAGCAGGCGACGTCCACGCCGGCCGTGCGCCGACTGTTCCAGATGATGGCCTGACTAATCCAGTTCCGCCTTCACGCGGGCGAACACGGCGTGAAACATGTCTGTGGTGAGCACGCCGGTATTCGTGTTGTAGCGTGAGCAGTGATAGCTGTCGTAGAGCTTGATCGGTCCCGCCTGGTGCACGGCGCCGTGAGCGAACGGCGCGGCGACGGCGCGCAGCCCGAGCAGTTTCAGCAGCGTGTCGTGCGAGATGCGGCCGAGCGCGACGATGCTGCGCAGGCGCGGCATCGCCGCGATCGTGGCGCCGAGAAACGCCCGGCACTGATTGATCTCGGCCGGCAGCGGCTTGTTCTGCGGCGGTACGCAGCGGACGGCGTTGCTGATCCGGCAATCGACCAGCGTCAGCCCGTCATCGGGGCGTGCTTCGAAGCGGCCCTTGGCGAAGCCGTAGTGCAGCAGGGTTCCATAGAGCAGTTCCCCAGCATAATCGCCGGTGAAGGGACGGCCGGTACGGTTGGCACCCTGCAGTCCCGGCGCAAGCCCGACGATCAGGAGACGGGCGTCGGCGGCGCCGAACGATGGTACGGGGGAATTGAACCAAGACGGCTCGCGCGCCCGCTGCGCCTCGCGGAACTCCACGAGGCGAGGGCACAGCGGACAGTCTTGATGCGGATCGGTTGACGAGGGCGGGGCGCTGACGGCCCGGCCGCCACTGGAGCGCGGCCTAGTCGTCGAAGTCGTCATCAGGGGTCGTGGCGGCGGTGGTCGTGGTGCTGCGGGCGGCCGGGGTGGTCGAGCGCTGCAGGAACTGCGGAGAATGGTGGCGCGGCTCGCGCGGCGCCGGGCGTTCCGACGGATCGCGGCCGAGCTTCGACTGCAGCTCGACGAGATCGGTGAACACATCGGCCTGGCGGCGCAGCTCGTCGGCGATCATCGGCGGCTGGCTCGAAATGGTGGAGATCACGGTGACGCGAACGCCGCGCCGCTGCATCGCCTCGACCAGGGAGCGGAAGTCGCCGTCACCGGAAAACAGCACCATCTGGTCGATGTGCTCGGCGAGTTCCATGGCATCGACGGCGAGCTCGATGTCCATATTGCCCTTCACCTTGCGCCGGCCGCTGGCGTCGATGAATTCCTTGGTGGCCTTGGTGACCACCGTGTAGCCGTTGTAGTCGAGCCAGTCGATCAGAGGCCGAATCGACGAGTACTCCTGATCTTCGATGATCGCCGTGTAATAGAACGCGCGCAGCAGGGTGCCGCGGCTCTGGAATTCCTTGAGGAGGCGCTTGTAGTCGATATCGAATCCGAGCGTCTTGGCCGTGGCGTATAGGTTGGCGCCGTCAATGAAGAGCGCAATCTTGTTGGTCGAAGATGACATTCAGTGTCTCGCGTTGAGTTAGCTTCTGTTTTTTGGCGCGACTCAGGCCGGCCGCGCATTCCATCTCAAGATACTACCAAGGCGTCGAAGCCGCCCGTCTGGTGTGAGGCTACCGCAAACTGGAGTGATATGGGCAACAAAGGCGCACTAATGACGACGCAATGAAGCGTTTTCTTGTCCAAAATGCGCATCAGGCAGATCCGGGCGGACTGCCAGCCAAGGTTGCGGAATCCTTACTCCTTGCCCCTTACCGAAGCCTGACCGCCAGATTAGCCTTGCGAAAACCCGTCAGGCTCTATAACTAGCCCAGCATAATCAGCATATTAAGCACACAAACGACCGGAGCGACAATCAATGGCGCGCGTCACCGTTGAAGATTGTATTGATAAAGTGGACAATCGGTTCGACCTGGTCCTCCTGGCCGCGCATCGCGCCCGTATGATCTCGTCGGGCTCACAACTTACAATTGATAGAGATAACGACAAGAATCCCGTTGTGGCACTCCGGGAGATTGCGGATTCTACCATTTCTCCCGAAGACTTGAAGGAAGAGCTGGTGCATTCGCTGCAGAAGTTTGTCGAAGTCGATGAGCCGGAGCCCGATACGGTGCCGCTGATCGGTTCGGCCGGCGCCAGCGTCGATGCCGACGACACCGAGGTCGCGGTCGAGCGGATGACCGAGGAAGAGCTCCTCAAGGGGCTCGAGGGCCTCGCCCCGCCGGAAGAGCAGCCGGAAGAGGACGAGTGACGATCCCGCCATCGTCCTCTCGGATTAACTTGTGAGAATGTGAAGGCCCGGATCGCGTCCGGGCCTTTGCATTTGATCGGGATTCCGTGATTACCATAGGGGCATCGGGCGGCATCGGCGTCGCCGAATCAGGCACTGACGGTAAAGGTTTAGACAATTTTCATGGCGGTCTCTCGCCACACGCCTCCGCAAATGCAGGCCGCAGCCGAATCAGCTGTGGCGGCCCCGACGGCTGAGCGGCCTCGGCCCCAGAAGCCGCGCTCCCGCATGATGCGGCAGTATGACCTCGTCGAACGGGTCCGCTCCTACAATCCCGATACTAACGAGGATCTGCTCAACCGCGCCTATGTCTATGCGATGAAGGCGCACGGCTCGCAGACCCGAGCCTCAGGCGATCCGTATTTCACCCATCCGCTCGAAGTCGCGGCCATTCTGACCGACCTCAAGCTCGATGACGCCACCATCGTGGCCGCGCTGCTTCACGACACGATCGAGGACACCGAGGCCACTCGCGCCGAGATCGACCGCCTGTTCGGGCCGGAGATCGGCGCCCTGGTGGAAGGTCTGACCAAGCTGAAACGGCTCGAGCTCGTGTCGCGCGAGGCCAAGCAGGCCGAGAATCTGCGCAAGCTGCTGCTCGCGATCGCCGACGACGTGCGTGTGCTGCTCGTCAAGCTTGCCGATCGTTTGCACAACATGCGTACGCTGGAATTCGTGCCGGAAGCCTCGCGGCGGCGCATCGCCGAGGAGACGCTCGACATCTATGCGCCGCTCGCCGGGCGCATGGGCATGCAGGAGATGCGCGAGGAACTCGAGGATCTCTCGTTCCGCACGCTCGACCCGCAGGCCTATGACGTCGTCATGCAGCGGCTCGACGCGCTCGCCGACCGCAACCGGAACCTGATCGGCGAGATCGAAAGCCAGCTCGCGCGGAAGTTTCGCGATCACGGCCTGACGGCGCGGGTGTTCGGTCGTCGCAAGCGTCCATTCTCGATCTGGACCAAGATGGAGCGCAAATCCATCGGCTTCGAGCAGCTGTCGGACATCTTCGGCTTCCGGGTCATCATGCCTGACCTCGAGTCCTGCTACCGTGCGCTCGGCATGGTGCACACGACATGGCCGGTCGTTCCAGGGCGCTTCAAGGATTACATCTCGACGCCCAAGCAGAACGATTATCGCTCGATACACACGACTGTGATCGGACCCGGCAAGCAGCGCGTCGAGCTCCAGATCCGCACCGAGGAGATGGACCAGATCGCCGAGCTCGGGATCGCCGCTCACGCCTTCTACAAGGACGATATCGGCTCGCCCACCGAGCTGCTCAAGCGCGAATCGAACGCGTTCGCCTGGCTCCGTCACACCATCGGCATCCTGTCGGAGAGCGCCAATCCCGAGGAGTTTCTCGAGCATACCAAGCTCGAACTCTTCCACGACCAGGTGTTCTGCTTCACGCCGAAGGGGAAGCTGATCGCGCTGCCGCGCCACGCAAATGTGATCGACTTCGCCTATGCCGTGCATACTGATGTCGGCAACAGCGCCGTCGGCTGCAAGATCAACGGCAAGTTCGCCGCCCTCTCGTCGGAATTGCAGAACGGCGACGAGGTCGAGGTGCTGACATCGGATGCTCAATCCGCGCCGCCCTCCGCCTGGGAGACGCTCGCGGTCACCGGCAAGGCGAGGGCCGCGATCCGCCGGGCCACCCGTACGGCAGTGCGCGATCAATATGCCGGGCTCGGCCGGCGCATCGTCGAACGCCTGTTCGAGCGCACCAAGCTCGATTATGCCGATGACAAGCTCAAGGGCGCCTTGCCTCGGCTGGCGCGGGCCTCGATCGAGGACGTGATGGCGGCAGTCGGCCGCGGCGAGATCAAGGCCTCCGACGTCGCCCGCGCGATGTATCCCGACTACAAGGAAGAGCGGATCGTGCGCTATGGCAGCAAGAAGACCGCCGCTGCTTCTGCCAAGGCTGCCGCGGTACCGGCGGCCGAGCCCGCGCGCGGGGCTTTCGCGATCCCGATCAGTGGCCTCAATTCAGGCCTGCCGGTGAAGTTCGCGCCCAATGGCGGCGCGGTTCCAGGCGACCGCATCGTCGGCATCGTGACGCCGGGCGAGGGGATCACGATCTATCCGATCCAGTCGCCGGCCCTGAAGGATTTCGAGGAGGAGCCGGAGCGCTGGCTCGACGTGCGCTGGGATGTCGACGAGACCACCCCGCAACGCTTCCCGGCGCGAATCCGGGTGGAGAACGTCAACGAGCCCGGCAGCCTCGCCCAGGTCGCGACCGTGATTGCCGAGCATGACGGCAATATCGACAATATCAGCATGAGCCGCCGCTCGCCCGATTTCACCGAGCTGACGATCGACCTCGAGGTCTACGACCTCAAGCATCTCTCGGCGATCATCAACCAGCTCCGCGCCAAAACCATCGTCGCCAGGGTCGACCGGGTGAATGGCTAATCTGCGGGTTTGGTGGCGGCGTTCCGGCTCGTGATGCGCTAAACAAGCCGTATCCCTACCGAGAGTTCTGCGAGCCGGTCCATGTCAGATCCTGCGAAGCCACACCCTCCGAAGCTGCGCCTCGGCGTCAATGTCGACCACGTCGCGACGTTGCGAAATGCCCGTGGCGGCCGCAGTCCGGATCCGGTGCGCGCCGCGCTGCTGGCCATCGAAGCCGGTGCCGACGGCATCACCGCCCATTTGCGCGAGGACCGGCGGCACATCCGCGACGACGACATGGCGCGCCTGAAAGCGGAGATCGCCAAGCCGCTGAATTTCGAGATGGCCGCGACCGACGAGATGGTGCGGATCGCGCTCGCAACCCGCCCGCATGCCTGCTGCCTGGTGCCGGAGCGGCGCGAGGAGCTGACCACCGAGGGAGGCCTCGACGTGGTCGGCCAGCACAATGCCCTGGCGCCCGCGATCGCCCGGCTGAACGATGCCGGCATCCGCGTCTCGCTGTTCATCGCCGCCGATCCTGCGCAGATCGAGATGGCGGCGCGCCTGCGCGCGCCGGTGATCGAGATCCACACCGGCGGCTGGTGTGATGCCATCGCCGACGGCCATCACGACAAGGCTGCCACCGAATGGGAGCGAATCGTGGCCGGTGCCCGGTTGGCCTATTCCGCCGGCCTCGAGGTCCATGCCGGTCACGGGCTCGATTATGCGACCGCCGAGCAGATCGCGGCCCTGCCGGAGATTGTCGAGCTCAACATCGGTTACTTCATGATGGGGGAGGCGCTGTTCGTCGGCTTGCCCCAATCGGTGCGGTCCATGCGCGCGGCGATGGATCGCGGCCGGAGCCGGGCGGCATGATCATCGGCATCGGCTCCGACCTCATCGACATCCGCCGTGTGGCCAAGGTCATCGAGCGCCATGGCGACCGGTTCCTGAACCGCATCTTCACCGAGGCCGAGCGGGCCAAGGCCGAGCGCCGCGCCAAGAACGAGAAGATGGTGGTTGCCACCTATGCCAAGCGATTCGCCGCCAAGGAGGCCTGCTCCAAGGCGCTCGGCACCGGCATCCGGCACGGGGTGTGGTGGCGCGACATGGGCGTGGTCAATTTGCCCGGAGGCCGGCCAACGATGCAGCTCACGGGCGGCGCGGCGGAGCGGCTGAAGGCGCTGACCCCGGCGGGGCATGACGCCCGCATCGACCTGTCGATTACCGACGATTGGCCGCTGGCGCAGGCCTTTGTCATCATTTCGGCGGTGAGCCACCTCCTGAGCCGTCCCGGCTTTGTCGGAAAAACAAAAATGCAATCGATTCCAGTACGTTATCGAGTTTTGATGCGGCCCTTGATTGCGCGGGCCGGAACAGTCGTCTAAAACCCGCTGGAATTGAACCGGCAGCATCAGGGGCGGATTCTGGGTCATACCGGAATTGGCCTTTACCACCAGAATCAGGCCAGACTCCCTCAAACCGCGGCACGAAGCGTTGTTCGCGGGGAGGAGGGTGTTCTGCAACGGCTGGCGAATCGTCGGACCATTCGCCAAGGGACAGTGAAAGAGCGATGAGCGTGACCTCCGGAACCAAGACTGAGAGCGGCGTCGGCGAAACCGTTCGCGTCGTCGTTCATGCGCTCCTGATCGCGCTCGTGATCCGCACCTTCCTGTTCCAGCCCTTCAACATTCCCTCGGGATCGATGAAGGCGACGCTGCTGGTCGGCGATTATCTGTTCGTGTCGAAATATTCCTACGGCTACAGCCACTACTCGATCCCGCTGTCGCCGCCGCTGTTTTCCGGCCGTATCTTCGGCTCCGAGCCGAGCCGGGGCGATATCGTCGTGTTCCGCCTGCCGAAGGACGACACCACCGATTACATCAAGCGCGTGATTGGCTTGCCGGGCGATCGGATCCAGGTCCGCGAGGGCCTGCTCTACATCAACGACAAGCCGGTGCAGCGCGAGCGTCTCAGCGATTTCATCGGAGAGGATCCGTGCGGGCAGCCTGACTCCACCGCGCGCGTGAAACGCTGGAAAGAAACCCTGCCGAACGGCGTGAGCTACGAGACGCTGGATTGCGTCGACAATGGCTATGTGGACAACACCAATGTCTACACCGTGCCGCCAGGGCACTTCTTCATGATGGGCGACAACCGCGATAACTCGACCGATAGCCGCTTCCTGTCCCAGGTGGGCTATGTGCCGTTCGAGAACATTGTCGGCCGCGCCCAGCTGATCTTCTTCTCCATCGCCGAAGGCGAGCACGCCTGGGCCTTCTGGCGTTGGCCAGTGTCGGTGCGTTGGAACCGTATTTTCAAAATTGTGCGATGATCGACGACTCACCCGAGATCCAGACCACCCAGGCGGCTGTGTCGAGCCCGCAATCGGGCACGGCTGCGCTGGACTCGCCGGCGAAATCCGTGTCCCGGCTCAGATCGGAGAGCAGGTCCGAGATAAAGTCCGAACCGAAGCCTGACGGAAGATCTGAAGCCAAGTCTGACACCAAATCTGAAGCCAAGGTCGAGGCCAGGCCCGAGAAGGCTGAGCCAAAGACCGACGCAAAGACTGAAGGGCGCGGCGCCGACGCAAGCGAGCCCCAGGCCGAGACAGACGCCGGACCTGACGCCCCCCCCGCGGAGAAGGCTGAGGCCAAGCCGCGGAGCAAGGCCAAAGGCAGTCGCGGCACCAAGAGTGCTGGTGCCAGCGCGACCAAGGGCGCCAGGGCCGCCGAGAAGGCCGCCAATGCCGCGATCGAAGCGCGGATCGGGCATCATTTTGCCGATCCGTCCTTGCTCAGCACCGCCGTCACCCATGTCTCGGCGCTGAAATCGTCCAAGAAGCGCGGCGACAGCTATCAGCGGCTGGAATTCCTCGGCGATCACGTGCTCGGCCTGATCGTCTCCGACATGCTGTACCGGTCGTTTCCGAGCGCCGATGAGGGCGAATTGTCGAAGCGACTCGCCGATCTCGTGCGCAAGGAAAGCTGTGCCGACGTCGCCAAATCGCTCGGCCTGCTCGATGACATCAAGCTCGGCGCGGTCGGCGCAGGGGCGGGCGCGCGGCTGCGCAAATCGGTGCTGGGTGACGTCTGCGAGGCGGTGATCGGCGCGATCTTCCTGGACGGCGGTTATGCGGCCGCAGCTGGTTTCGTCGAGCGCAACTGGACGGAGCGCATGCACAAGCCGCGGCGTCCCTTGCGCGATCCCAAGACGGTGCTGCAGGAATGGGCCCAGGGCAAGGGCCTGCCGACGCCGGTGTATCGCGAGGTCGAGCGGACCGGTCCGCATCACGATCCGCAGTTCCGGGTCGCCGTCGATCTGCCGGGCCTGGAGTCGGCTGAAGGGGTTGGCGGGTCCAAGCGTGCAGCGGAGAAGGTGGCCGCATCCGTCATGATCGAACGTGAAGGCGTCAGCGGCGGCAGCAATGACGGCTGAGCAACAGGCCGGGCCGGGGGCCGAGACCCGCTGCGGATTCGTCGCGCTGATCGGCGCGCCCAATGTCGGCAAGTCCACGCTGGTCAATGCGCTGGTCGGCTCCAAGGTCACGATCGTCTCGCGCAAGGTGCAGACCACGCGCGCGCTGATCCGTGGCATCGTGATCGAGGGGGCGTCGCAGATCATTCTGGTCGATACGCCCGGCATCTTCTCTCCGAAGCGCCGGCTCGATCGCGCCATGGTGACGACCGCCTGGAGCGGCGCCCATGATGCCGATCTCGTCTGCGTGCTGCTCGACGCGAAGAAAGGCCTCGACGACGAAGCGCAGGTCATCATCGACAAGGCGGCCGCGGTCGCGCATCAGAAGATCCTGGTGGTTAACAAGGTCGATCTGGTGCCGCGCGAGAAGCTGCTGGCGCTGGTCGCGGCGGCCAATGAGAAGCTACCCTTTGCGCGCACCTTTATGATTTCGGCGCTGTCCGGCGACGGAGTCGACGATCTCAAGCAGGCGCTGGCGGAGATGGTGCCGCCCGGGCCGTTCCATTATCCCGAGGACCAGATGTCGGACGCGCCGATGCGTCACCTCGCGGCCGAGATCACCCGCGAGAAGATCTACTCGCATCTGCATCAGGAATTGCCGTATCAATCCACCGTCGAGACCGACAGCTGGACGGAGCGCAAGGACGGTTCGATCCGGATCGAACAGACTATTTTCGTGGAGCGCGACAGCCAGCGCAAGATCGTGCTGGGCAAGGGCGGTGCGACGATCAAGTCGATCGGCGCGCAGTCGCGCAAGGAGATCGCCGAGATCACCGGTGTGCCGGTGCATCTCTTCCTGTTCGTCAAGGTGCGTGAGAACTGGGGCGACGATCCCGATCGCTATCGGGAAATGGGGCTTGAGTTCCCCAGGGAATGACAATGAGCGTGCCGCGCAACGTGTTGTGGTTCGAAGTCCTGCTCTACATCTCGTTGATGCTGGACGCACTGTCTGTGGCCGTGTCCGATCGTACGCCGAGCTTCGACATGACGGAGGACATGATCACGGCGCAGACCGTGCTCAACGGCGCCATCATCCTGCTGCTGTTCTATTTCGTCTATCTGGCGGCGCAGCGCCGCAAGAACTGGCCGCGCTGGGTGATCCTGGCCGCGCTGGTGCTCTCGGACATCTCGCTGGTGCAGGTCATCGGCCAGAAGGGCATGACCCTCGACGCCGGCATCGAGGTCATCTCCTGCGCACTCACGACCATCGGGCTGTACTACTCCTTCACCGGCGATGCCCGTGGCTGGTTCAATGCGTGAGCCCGCGGCGCCCGGTCTCGTTTGAAGCCGGAACGGAGCCCGTTATCGACCAGCAAGCCTGACGAGGCGCGCTGGCCCACTTGGTATGTGCCCCTTGACGGTGTTTGCGGATACATCACGCGCAGGCTACGTTAACCGTTGATGTGTAGTCGGCGTTGGCGATCGAGCGCCCTGTGAGAACCGTGGAGACCGTCCGCCTCATGGAATGGACCGATGACGGCATCGTGCTGGGGCTGCGGCGGCATGGCGAATCCTCGGCCGTGCTGGAGCTGCTGACGCGCGAGCATGGCCGCCATCTCGGGCTGGTGCGCGGCGCCAGCGGCGCGCGCATGCGGCCGATGCTGCAGCCCGGCAACACGGTGCGGGCGGTGTGGCGCGCACGGCTCGACGAGCATCTTGGCATGTATGCGATCGACGGCCTGACCCTGCGCGCGGCAGAGCTGATGTCGGTGGCGCATGGCGCCTATGGGGTGACCCATCTCGCGGCGCTGGCGCGGCTGTTGCCCGAGCGCGATCCGCACCATGACATGTATCTGAGGCTGGAACATGCGCTCGACGATTTCGCCGATGCCGGTGGAGCCGCGGTTCACATCGTGCGCTTCGAGCTCGCGATCCTGGCGGAACTCGGCTTCGGGCTCGATCTGGAGTCCTGCGCCGCCACCGGCGAAACCACCGATCTGGTCTACGTCTCGCCCAAATCCGGCGGCGCGGTGTCGCGCAGCGCCGGCGCGCCCTGGGCCGACCGGCTGTTGCCGCTGCCGCCGTTCCTGCGTGAGAACGAGGACGATCATGGCTTCAGCGACCGGGACCTGCTCGATGGCTTTCGCCTGACCGGGCTGTTCCTGCTTCGCCACGTGCTGGAACCGCGCGGGCAGGGCCATTCCGATGCGCGCGAAGGCTTCATCAATGCGGTGACACGGACGAGGGCGCGGCTGGCGCAAGTCTAGGGCTGGCGCAAGTTCAAGGTTGGAGAAGGCTGATGGGATTGCTCGTCGACGGCCAATGGCACGACGTCTGGTACGACACGGCGGCCTCGGGCGGGCGCTTCGTGCGCAAGGACTCCTCGTTTCGCAGCTTCGTCACTGCGGACGGCAGCCCGGGCCCGACCGGGGCCGGCGGCTTCAAGGCGGAGCCGGGGCGCTACCACCTCTATGTCAGCCTGGCCTGCCCCTGGGCGCACCGCACCCTGATCATGCGGGCGCTGAAGGGATTGACCGAGATGATTTCCGTCTCAGTCGTGCATTGGCTGATGCTGGAGCAGGGCTGGACCTTTGCCGACGGCCCGGCCGTCGTGCCCGACAGCATCGTTCACGCCGAGCTGCTGCACCAGGTCTACACCGCGGCCGATCCGCATTATTCGGGGCGCGTCACCGTGCCGGTGCTGTGGGACAAGGCGCAGCGAACCATCGTCAACAACGAGTCGTCCGAGATCATCCGGATGCTCAATGCGGCGTTCGACGGCGTCGGCGCCACGCCCGGCGACTACTATCCGGAGCCGTTTCGCAGCGAGATCGACGCCATCAATCAGCGCGTCTACGACACGCTCAATAACGGCGTCTACAAAAGCGGTTTTGCGACCACCCAAGCCGCCTATGAGGAAGCGATCGGGCCGCTGTTCGCGACGCTCGACTGGCTGGAGGAGCGATTGGCGACCCGCCGCTTCCTGCTCGGCGATGCCATCACCGAGGCCGATATCCGGCTGTTCACCACTTTGATCCGCTTCGATGCCGTCTATGTCGGCCACTTCAAATGCAACATCCGTCGCATCGCCGACTATCCGCACCTGTCGGCCTATACGCGCGACCTCTACCAATGGCCCGGCGTCGCGGCGACGGTGAATTTCGAGCACATCAAGCGGCATTATTACGAAAGCCACCGCACCATCAATCCGACCGGCATTGTCCCGGTCGGGCCGCTGCAGGATTTCACCGCGCCGCATGGGCGCGAGCGCCTGTCGGCGAGCTGACGAAGGCCGATGACAGGCGAGCGTGAGCTGGCTTCGCTGCTCAAGACGATGACGCCCGAGCTGCAGGATGGCGTCTTCGTGTTCTGCACGATCAGCACGACCGAGGAGCTTCCCGCGACGCTGACGCCGATCATGCTGTTTCGCGAGCGTGAAGGCGTCACGCTGATCCTGCGGCGCGAGCACGCCGAGCGGGCCGGCCTGAGCTGTCAGTTCGCCGCACGGCTGATCACGCTCACCGTCCATTCCGCACTGGACACAGTCGGGTTTCTTGCCGCCGTGACGGCGGAGCTGGCCGCGGTCGGCATCAGCGTCAACGCGGTATCAGCGTTTCACCACGATCATCTGTTCGTGCCCGAGCAACGCGCCGAAGAGGCCTTTGCGGTACTGCGGCAGATGTCAGACCAAGCCCGGCGCTGACTGTTGGCCGCCGGGCCATCAGTCGCGCGCCGACCAGTGTGATCTTGGCCGAGCGCGAGTTGCGGTCGAACAGGCGCATGCCGACGCGTCCTCCAATGTCCGCACGCTATGGCTTTGGCTGCGGGCTGGAGGACGCGGCCCTTTCGACTTGAGAGCCGCGCCGGCCGTTATGGCTCCGTCTTGGCGATATAGCGTTGTTGTCCGACGGCGCCTTTCCTTTCGAAATGAGGCAGCAGATGCGGCAACAGCCAGGGAACGAAGGCGCTGATCCGCGACAGCAGGCCGTCACCATAGGGAATGTAGTACTCCATCTTCCCCTGCTTGATCGCCAGCATGATGGCGTCCACGACCTTTTCCGGAGACAGCGGCTCGGCGATGAAGTTCAGCGGCGAGCCGCCACTGCGGGCTTCCATCCGCAGCATCGGCGTGTCCACGGCCGAGGGATAGACGCCTGACACCTTGATCCCGCGCCCCTTCAACTCGAGCGCGAGCGTCAGGGTCAGTCCGCGCAATCCGAACTTGCCGGCGGTGTAAGCGGCGCTGTCCTTCAGCGGCAGGATGCCGGCCATCGACACCACGTTGACGACGGACCCGCCGGCCGGCACGAGCGGCAAAAAGCGCGTCAGGACGCGCATCGGCCCGAGCAGATTGATCTGCATCTGTTTTTCGATGTCGTTCGGCTCGGCGCGCAGGAACGGCCCGGGCACGATGCACCCGGCATTGTTGACGAGTACGTCGAGCGTGACGAACCGCTCCGAGAAGGCGCGAACCGCGGCTTCGACCGACGCGCTGCTGGTCACGTCGCAGGCCAGCGTCGTGACGCGTTCGCCGAGCTTTGCCTTGCATGCGTCGAGCGCGCTCTGATTGATGTCGAGCATGACGACGTGATGGCCGTCTCCGATGAGCCTGCGGGTCAGCGCCTGTCCGATCCCGCCCGCTGCGCCCGTGACCAGCGCGGTTTTACTTCGCTCGCCATTCATTCTCCGGTCTCCATCAGCTTGTAGTCCTCGGTCTTGGTCCATCGGGCCCTCGGTTCGGTGGCCGCTCCGGCCGCCGCTGATCCGTGCGGCACGGTGCGCCGCAGATCGTCGTAGAAGTCGTCGTGCAGGTCCGGCCAGCCGAGATGCCGGCGGAATTCCGTCATGACCTTGCGGAACGTGGCGGTGTGGACGTAGTTGGCGTGCCGCGGCGAGTCGATATACACCTTGCCGCCGCGCAGATCCGGGAAGTGCTCCGTCCTGCGCTCGTCGATCCAGTCGCGGCCGGCGCCCGTCTCGGTGGCGTGGATGTCGGCGATGATCAGCTGGGCCATCTCGTCGAACCGGCGATAGGCCGCATCGGCGAATTCGGTAAAGCCGAGCACGTAGAGCCCGCGGTACTTGCGGTGGATCACGTTGAGATAGAGCTGCGGCCGGCCGCTCTTCCACTCGAACATATCCGGATCGAAGAACGGCATCTTGTATTCGTAGCCGGTGGCGAGCATCACCAGATCGACGGCGACCTCCGTCTCGTCCTTGAATACGATGCTATGCGACCGCAACTCCTTGATGTCCGGCTTGGCGATGAGGTCGCCATGGGCGAGGTAATGCAGGATCTGGGTGTTCATGATCGGATGGCTCGACAGCGCATCGTGGTCGGGCTTGGGGAGCCCGAAGCGGGTCAGGTCGCCGTTCAGCGTATCCAGCATCATGTTGACGTCGGTGGAGATCGCGACGCCCTTCGGCGGCAGGGTCGCGCCGCTCATCAGCACGTCGGTCGGGATTCCGAACAAGTGCTTAGGAACGAAGCGATAGCCCCTGCGCACGCTGAAATAAGCGCGCCTGGCGAATTTCGCCGCGTCGCAGGCGATGTCAACGCCGGAGTTTCCGCCGCCTACGACCAGCACGCTCTTGCCGCGAAATTCCTCGGGCGTGCGATAGCTGACGCTGTGGCGGATCTCGCCGCGGAACAGTTCGGCGCCGGCAAGCGTCGGCGTGCTGGCATGCCATGTCACACCCGGACAAGCGACGATTCCGGCATAGGTCCGCGTCTCGCCATTGGAGAGTTCGACCGCCCATCGGTCGCCGACCGGACGGGCCGAGCGCACCTCGGTGTTGAACGTGATGTGCTCATACAGGCCGAAGGCGCGCGCGAATGCGCGGATATAGTCGAGGATCTGGCGGTATGACGGGTAGTCCGGGTAATCGTCTGGCATCGGGAAGCCGTAGAAATAGGACGTCCATTTCGAGGAGATGAAATGGGCGCTCTCGTAGATCGGCGTGCCCGGATTGTCCGGATCCCACAGCCCTCCGACGTCGCTATAGCGCTCATAGCAGTCGAACGGGATGCCTTCCTTCAGCATGGCGCGGGCCATGATTAGCCCTGATGGGCCGGCGCCGATGATGCAATAACGGCTCTGATAGCGATCGACCTTGACCGCCGACCGATCGTCCGAATGACGATACTGAGTGCCGGAAATCTGGGAATAGATATTCGGACGGTTCTTTTTCAGCCACAGCGCGTAGAGCACGGCAAGGGCCGCCAGCGGAATGAAAAGCCAGGGCAGCCCGTTGACGAACGGGTTGTCGCCTCCGGTCAGGCGGCTGTAACTCATCATGACCAGGACGAGGAAGACCGTGAGACCGAAAGCTCCGATGGCCGGCAGCAGTTTCGTCGTCCACAGCCGGCGCGATTTCGCATGCCAGAAGAATCCGATCACGGCGAGCGAGCAGGCGATCTGCATCGCCAGGATGCCGATGGTGCCGAGTCCGATCATCGACGATGCGATGCCGAGATAGGGATGGACGCCATAGAGGCCGAGGCCGATCACGAGCAGCGTCTCGAGGCCGGTCATCGCGAGGCTGCCAACATGCGGAGAATGATGGTCGGGATGGAATCTGGCCAGAGCAGACGGCAGCAGGTGGTCGCTGGCGAGGGCAAAGAAATAGCGGCTCGCGGCGTTATGCACCGCCAGGAAGCTCGCCAGCAGGCTTGCCGCGAGCAGGACGCCGAGCGCCGCCGTCAGCGCCTCGCCGCCATAGATGTTGGTCAGCGCAAACAGCATGTTGCCGCTCTCGCGGGCCGCGAGCGACTGCACTTCCGCCGTGCCGGCCGCGCCGATGATGAGCCATACCGAGAACATGTAGAAGATGGTGATCACCGAAAGCGCGGTGAAGGTCGCCTTCGGAATCGAGTGCCGCGGGTTCTTGGTGTCCTCGCCATAGAGCGCAGCCGCCTCGAAGCCGACGAAGCAGACGATGACGAAGGGAATGACCGCCCCGATCTCCGGGTGCAGGATGTTGCCGGCGGACCAGACGCTGCCAGGCAGGGCGCTCCACCCCTTCTGCAGCAGCACCAGCGCGTCGAACACCAGGAGGACGGCGAACTCCGCCACCATGAAATAGGTCAGGACGCGGGCCGACAAATCGAGCGAGCGATAGCCGAGAATGGCCACGAGAAGAATCGCGCCCGCCGATCCCCACAGCCAGGACGCGTCGATACCGAGCTCGTGGAGCAGCAGCGACAGGAAGTAGCCGAACGCAGCCGCCGAGCCGATCGAATAGACGCCGTAGGCGATGGCGGCCGCATAGGCCGACACGACGCCGGCGGGCCTGCCGAGTCCCTGTCCGACCTGCGTATAGAACGCGCCCTTGCTGACGATCTCGCGGCTCAGCAGCGCATAGCCGGTTGCAAAGCAGGCCAGCACGAGACCGACGAGCATGAAGGCGGCCGGCATCGACAGTGCCGCGCCGGTCGCCAGCGCGATCGGAGAGTTGCCGACCATCGCCGCCAAGGGCGCAGCGGCGGCGATGACCAGGACGACGACCCTTCCGGTCGTGATCGAGGGCTTCTTGGGGCCGGCCGCCGGGTAGGCGGCCGCATTTCGGCTTGCTGGTTGCACGGTTGGCTCCCTCTCATCGCCACCGATCCGGTGGTCTGTTTGATAAACACGAGCATTGATCGGTTTATTCGGCAAGTCAACATCGAGTGCTGATCGATTATTCGGCGTGTATCTGCTCGGAAACTGGGCGCGCGGATGCGTCGGTGGGCACGCCACGGCCGCGCGCGTCGGTGCCTCTGCGCCATGCGGCGGAGTGAGCGGTGTCGCTGAACTGATTAGGAGAAAGCGGCACGCCTCGCGCGCATCGGCGCGGCGAGGTCCGGCCCGAGACGGGATTTCGGCCGAGAGACGTCCGCAGCCGCGATCGTGCGGCTGCGGCGCAATATCAGCGTCCTCGGGACGGCAAGTATGTCGGGGCCGGCTTGTCGCTGCTCTCGGAGGTCGACGGCGCGAACAGCACCACGAGCCGCAGTTCGGCGGTGAAGTCCTCCTTGAAGCCGCCTTTACGGCTGAAGTCGTGAGTGAGGTCGGCCGCGAGTTGCATGCGGTCGCCCAGGGGAATGCCGAATTGCAGGTGTCCCTTGAGGTAATCGTCGCGGCTGATCACCTGCGGCCCGAGCAGATCGCCGAGCGGGCCGCCGAAGGCGGTTTGCTTGCCGCCCCAGGAGCGCTCGAGACCGACGGCCGCAAATCCCAGCTCATTCCAGCTGTAGCGCAGATAGGCGTTGGCGTTGTAGCTGTTGGTCTGGGTCGTCTTCGCGAATCCGAGCCCGGTCGCCGGGTCAGTGATCGGGTTGCCGGCATCGGTGTGGAACGCCACGCCGCCGAATGCGTCGAACCAGAAATTGGCGAGCGCCGGGGTGAACTTCCGCAGGCCTTCCTGGTAGGTCAATTGGACGACGTCGGTGGTCTGGCCGCGCGGCGGCGCGATATTGATCGCCTTGGTGCCGTCGTAGCGTCCCGCATCGAAGAACACGAAGTTGGAGATGGCGAGATCGCGCTCGTGGCTCGCGTCGGCGATCAGGCCGAAGGTGGCGAAGACGGTCGGTGCGAACCAGGTCGCGACCGACGAGTTGTCGGTTCCTGCAAAGGTGATGTTGCGTGGATTGGCGTAGGACCCGCCGAACGAGATCAGCAACGGATGACCCTGGATGTCGGCGGCTCTCCAGTCGACGCGCGATGTCATCGTGTAGAGGTCGAAGCTCGCATAGGCCGGTAGGCCTGCTCCGTCGAAGAACGTCGATTGGTGGCGGTAGCCGGCGTAGGTCGACACCGCGACGGTTCCGACCGGAAACTCGATGCCGCCGACGTCGCCGGCATAAGTGTTGGTGTTGGCGGTGATCGAGCCGGCCAGGGACGGCTGCGTTGTCACGGCGAACGCGGCGAGCGCCATGCCGAGGGCCTTGATCGACCCGGAACGTCGGGCCTCGCGCCTGCGAGGGCCATGTCGAACTTTCATCACTCTTTCCTCCAGTTGGTCGTGATGTTCGCCCGGCTTCGCAGTCGCGCACCGCCAGCGCCGGAGGATCGTCAGTCCTCCGGCCTTCCCCGGCGCAGCGCTCTCCCCCGAAGGGCAAGGACGGCCCGCTGCTGATCTGGCAATCGTTCCTACGTGCAAGACAGAAGCGGAGCATTGATCGTCTTTTTAGCTTTGGCAAGTGCTAACCGGCGCGCCGCGACCCGGCGGCGCGCGCGACGGCGACGAACTGCGTCCGCTCGGCAACATCTCGCCGCGCCCCGCGGCCGTTCGCTGGCGCGGCAGCGCAGCGCCTCCCGCGACGGGGGCGGTCGGTACGCATGCGGCTTGCAAAATCCGAAGTGTGGCCCTAAATACGATCGTTGATCGGTTTTAGAGCGATGCGGAGGGTTTGGACCATGAAGACACTGATGCGGCTTGCTGTCGTCGCGGCCGCCTTGATCGTGCCGGCGATCGCCCATGCCGAGGGGCCCGCCGGCACCTGGCGGCATCCCGACAGCACGTTGATGAAATTCTACAATTGCGGCGGCGGCCTGTGCGCGCAGATCGTGAAGAATAGCACGCCGGGGCAGCGCGACGTGAATAATCCCGACAGTGCGAAGAAGGATCGGCCGCTGGATGGGCTCGTGGTGATGTCGGGCGCGCAGAAGGTAGGCGGCACCGAGTGGAGCGGCAAGCTCTACAATCCCGACGACGGCAAGACCTACAGCGGCAAGATCGTCCTGCAGAGCAACACCGAGTTGAAGCTGCAGGGCTGCGTGCTCGGCGGGCTGGTCTGCAAGGGCGAGACGCTGTCGCGCGTCGGCGACTGACCCCTTATAGCTGCGGCGGCTTGCCTCGAGCGGCCGCCGGGCTCGGCAGATGGTCTGCTTGAGCATCTGCAAGATAGGGCGTATGGCAACGATCCCGGTATCGATCGGACCGAGTCCTGGATTTCATGCCTTGCCCCGCGCGCGTCTCTCCCCGCCCGCGACTCCAACGGTCGACCCCACGGAGACGCGATGAGATGAGCACGACCGATAGACAGACAGAACGCGTCCGGCGCCGACTGGCCCTACGGAACGAGCCACAGCAGGATAGGAGCCGCGTGCGGCTGCAGGCGCTGCTTGATGCGGCCGAGGAGCTGATCGTCGAGGTGGGACTGCAGGGCTTGGCGATGCGCGAGGTGGCGCGCCGGGCGAACCTGCCGATCGCATCGGTATACCACTACTTTCCGTCGACGACGGCGCTGGTCCGCGCGCTGGTCGAACGCATGCTGACCGATCTGACCGAAGTTCTGCAGGCCGGGCTACAGGCGCGCATCCCGCTGGACGCCGAGGCGATCGACTTCGATCAACTCGGAGCGCTGATCGACGACGTCGCCGCCTTCTTCTTCGACACGCCGTCGGTGCGGGAGCTGTGGGCCGGCCTGCACGCCTATCCCGATCTGCGCGCGCTCAACATCGACGACACCAAGAAAAATGCGGCCCTGGTCGCGCCGCATCTCGCGAGCGCTCTTCCGTCGCTGAGCATGGAGCAGGTCACGGTGGTGGCAATCGTCCTGGTCGAATGGGTGAGCTCGACCTTGATCCTGGCGACCGCCTCGCCGCCGAAGCTGCGCGAGAGCCTTGTCGAGATCCTCAAGACTCTCATCAACCACGCGATCGCCGGCATGTCCGGCCAGTCGCCCGCCACGCCGTCCAAGCGTGCCCGCCATCCTGCGAAGGCGCTGCGTGCGTCGGCCCGGAAGCGCAAGGGCTGAGTCGGCCTCTCAACCTTTGCCGATGCGTGCGCGCGGCGCCTGCTTGCGCAGCCGCGGAGCTGTGCCGCGGACGCGCGCCGGGTCGCGGCGTCCCGGCGGCATCAGCGTCCGGCCGGCCTCCGCGCGCACCATGTCCATGAGCACCATGGCGGCAGGTGAGAGCGTGCGCCCTTTCAGCGTGAGCATGCCGAACTGAGCCATCAGGAGATCCGAGATGCGCGGCTCCTCCAGCTCCTTGACCTCGAGCCGCACCAGCTGGCCGGACGCGAGCTCGGAGGTGAGCACGGCATCGCCGGCGAGCAGCAGGAGGTCCGAGCGGATCGCCACCTGCGTCAACAGGCTGACATTCTCGGATTGGAGCGTGACGGCGAAGCCATTGCCGTCGTCCGACGCGATCAGCTGGTTCAAGCGCTTCCTGAAATCCTCCGGGATGATGACGGAGGCGAAGCGCTGACCGGCCAGGTCGCGGGCCGAGAGCGTGGACCGTCCTGCCAGCGGATGCGCCGGCCGACAGTAGAAATGTCCGGGCTGGCTGCCGAGGGCCTCAACCTGAAGGCCATCATCGCCGCGGATATCCGACGTGTGCGCCAGGAAGAAGTCGAGCTTGCCCTGCTGCAGCAGATGCATCAGCGCGCGCCAATTGTCCTGCACCAGGGTCACGCGGACCGACGGGTGCTCGGCGTAGAGACAAGCCAGCGCCTCGGGCAGCAAGGTCAGCGCGGTGAAGGCACCGACGCCGACGGCGACTTCGCCGGCGTCTCCTGACCGCAGCATGCGCATCTCGCGGCCGAGATCGGCAGCGCTGGAGAGCAGGGTCTGCGCGTGGGCCACCAGCCGCTCGCCGACCGGCGTGATCTCCACCGAGCGCGAGCTGCGGTCGAACAGGCGCATGCCGACCGCGTCCTCCAATGTCTGAAGGCTGCGGCTGAGCGCCGACTGGGTGACGTTCGCGCGCTTGGCAGCCTTGGCGAAATGCCGCTCGTCGGCGAGGAAGACCAGCTGCTGTAATTGCCGGAGGGTCGGAATATCCATTGATGATCACAATGCATTGATCGAGGTACAACAATTCATTGGATTTCTTGGCGCGTCAATCCCACAATGGCACAAACAACATCGGGGAACGCCACAGCCAGGCCGATCGGGGTCGCGCTCATGCTCTGGCGCCCCTCGGCAACAGGCCGTCTCATGCCCAATGGCGCACAAGCTCTGATACGGACCCTCGCCAATGCTGGCGTGCGGGTCTGCTTCACCAATCCCGGCACCTCCGAAATGCATTTCGTCGCGGCGCTGGATTCCGCCGTGGAGATGCGCGCCGTGCTGTGCCTGTTCGAGGGCGTCGCCACCGGTGCGGCCGACGGCTATGCGCGCATGACCGGCATGCCCGCGGCGACCTTGCTGCATCTCGGCTGCGGTCTCGGCAATGGGCTCGCGAACCTGCACAATGCGCGCAAGGGCAAGGTACCGGTCGTCAACATCGTCGGCGACCACGCCACCTACCACGTCAAATACGACGCTCAGCTGCAGTCCGACATCGAGACCGTGGCACGCAACGTCTCGCCCAACTTCGTCTGGACGTCGCAGGTGACCTCCGAACTGTGCCGGGATGCGGTCGCGGCGGTCAAGGCGGCGTGCTCCTGGCCAGGGCAGGTGGCGACCTTGATCCTGCCCGCCGATGTCTCCTGGGGCGAGGGCGGAGTTCCGGAGCCGGCACCGGTGATCGAGCCGCCTCCCGCCGCGGACGACGCGACTGTGACGCAGGTCGCCGACACCATCAAGGCGGGCGGCCGCAGTGCCATTCTGCTCGGCGGCACGGCGCTGCATGAAGAGTCGCTGCTGGCCGCGGCGCGCATTGCGGCGACCTGCGGTGTCAAGGTCTACGCCGAGACCTTTCCGACGCGCATGCAGCGCGGTGCCGGCCTGCCTGCGGTTGATCGCATCGCCTATCTCGCCGAGATGGCGTCGATCCAGCTCCGGGAGATCGACACGCTCATCCTGGTCGACGCCAAGGCGCCGGTGTCGTTCTTCGCCTATCCCGGCAAGAAGAGTTACCTCGCGCCCGACAATTGCAAGGTGCTGACCCTGTCGACTCCGGCGCAGGACGCCGCCGGCAGCCTGGAAAAACTTGCGGCCGTGCTGCAGGCGGACGGTGCCGCGGCGTCATTGGCGCCGCCGGCGCGGCCTGGACGTCCGCGGGGCAACAAGCTCACGGCGGAGAAGGTCTGCAAGGCTGTAGGACATCTGCTGCCCGAGAACGCCATCCTCATCGACGAGGCCATCAGCTCCGGCCTGATGCTGTCGAAATTCACCGCCGGCGCGCCGCGCCATGATCTGATCACGCTGACAGGCGGCGCCATCGGGCAAGGGTTGCCGAATGCGATCGGCGCCGCGATCGCCTGCCCAGACCGGCCGGTGATCGCTCTGATCGGCGATGGCAGCTCGATGTACACGATCCAGTCGCTGTGGACGATCGCGCGCGAGCAGTTGAACGTCACGGCTATCATTTTCAACAACGCCTCCTATTCGGTCCTGAATGTCGAGCTGGAGCGGGTCGGCGCCGAGCGGATCGGGCCGAAGGCCAGAGCTCAACTCGACCTGCGCGGACCGGTGTTGAAGTTCGCCCAGATCGCCGACGGCATGGGCGTGCGCGCGACCCGCGCCACCACGCCGGACGAGTTGACGGATGCCTTGGCCGGCGCGCTGAAACGGCCGGGGCCGCATCTGATCGAGGCGGTGGTGCCGCCGGCGCTCTCCGGGCTCAAGCTGAAGCTGCTGCCGCATCTCTTGGGCTCGCTGGATCGCATGCCGCTGTCGGTCGCGCGCATGCTCAAGCGCAAGATTGCGCCGTGACATGAGCACGGCCATTCAATCCGATGTGGTCATCGCCGGCGGCGGTCTCGCCGGGATCGTCACGGCGCTGGAGGCGCTGCGCCTCGGCAAGTCGGTGACCCTGGTGGATCGCGACACGCCGGAGCGGTTCGGCGGGCTGGCGCTGTGGGCCTTCGGCGGCATGGCGCTGGTCGGCACGCCGCTGCAGGCGCGCATGAAGATTCCCGACACGCCCGAGATCGCGCTGCGCGACTGGATCAGGTTCGGTGAGCTCGACGCGTCCGAGCACTGGCCGCTGCAATGGGCGCGCTATTACGTCGAGCACTCGCGTGCCGAGGTCTACGACTGGCTGCTGTCGCATGGCGTGACCTTCATGCCGGCGGTGAACTGGGTCGAGCGCGGTCTGCAGGGCGACGGCAATGCGTTGCCGCGCTATCACATCGTCTGGGGAACATCGCAACGGCTCACGCATGTGATGATCGATGCGATGCGCGCCGCCGACACAGGCGGCCGGCTGACGGTGCTGCATCGTCACCGCGTCGTCAGCCTCGATCAAGCTGCTGGCGCGGTGTCGGGAGTCGTTGCGGTGAACGAGGAGACCGGCGCCGAGATCCGCATCGCTGCGCCGCTGACGGTGCTGGCGATGGGCGGCATCAATGGCAGCCATGACGAAGCCCGTGCGAATTGGGGGAGGGGACGGCCGCTGCCGGCGGCGATGCTCAACGGCGCGCATCCGTTCGCGGATGGGAAGCTGCACCAGCACGCTGCCGATACGCTCGGCGCTGAGATCACGCATGCCGGCGAGATGTGGAACTACGCCGCCGGCATTCCGCACCCCTTTCCGCATTTCGAAGGCCATGGCCTGTCGCTGGTGCCGTGCAAATCGGCGCTGTGGCTCAATCACCGCGGCGAACGCATCGGGCCGGAGCCGCTGGTCACCGGCTTCGACACCCATGATCTGTGCCAGCGCGTCGCCTCGCAGGAGAAGCCCTACACGTGGCATCTCCTGAACTGGCGCATCGCCGCCAGGGAGTTCGCGATCTCGGGCGCCGAGCACAATCCGCGCATCCGCGACCGGCAGATGCCGATGTTCCTCAAGGAGACGCTGCTCGGCAACCATCGTCTGGTCCGGCAGATGCAGCGCGAGAGCCGGCACTTCCTGGTCGATCCGACGCTCGCCGGCCTCGCCGCCAAGATGAATGCGCTGACTGGCACTGACGATGTCAGGCCGGAGGTGCTGCAGGCGACGGCCGATGCCTTCGATGCCAACTTCAAGAATGGCGACAAGCTGTTCAACGACGATCAGCTGCGCCGCATCCTGCATGCGCGACAATGGGGCCCGGACAAGCTCCGCACCTGCAAGCCGGCGCCGCTGCAATCCAGCGGGGCAGGGCCGTACATCGCGATCCGCATGCAGCTGATCACCCGCAAGAGCCTCGGCGGCCTCAAGACCGACCTGCAGAGCCGGGTGCTCGATGCAGCGGGCACGCCGATCCCGGGCCTCTTTGCGGTCGGCGAGGCCGCCGGCTTCGGCGGCGGCGGCGCCTCGGGCAAGCGTTCGCTCGAGGGGACATTCCTGCCGGGCTGCATCCTGACGGCACGAGCGGCTGCGCGGACGATGTGATGGGCGTGGTCGCAAGTCTGTCGTCTATGATGTGATGGTCCGAGCCTGGGTCCACCCGCCACGGCGTCATGGCCGGGCTGTCTCCCGGCCATCCACGTCTTTCGGCAACCGCGGACAGACGTGGATGCCCGGGACGGAGCCCGGGCATGACGACGCAGCGACATCTCGCGAAAAACTCAGCTCGGCATATGCAGTCGCTCTGGGCCAACCCAGCAAGGCGGCGGAACCGTTGCAAACTTTTTCCGCGGGCCCCTGTCGATTCGACGCTCGCGCGTTCGTCTTCATGGCATCGGAAACGGAGACCACGCCATGAAGATCTAATGGATCAAGGCCCAGGCGCCGCGCCGTGTGCTGGCGCTGGTGAAGCATCTCGGTGTTCCCGCTGAGTTCATCGACATCAGCCGCGGCCTGAAGACGCCGGACTTCGCCGCGCTCAATCCCAACATGAAGGTCCCGGTGCTGGTCCAAGGCGACCTTGTGCTGTGGGAATCCACCGCCATCATGGCGCATCTGTGCATCCGCGAGAGCTGCGACATGTGGCCGTCGCGCCACCCGCAGGAGCAGGTGGACGTGCTGCGCTGGCTGGCCTGGACCGACAGTCACTGGTCGCCCGCCGTGGGCCCATTCTATTTCGAGCACATCGTGCGGAAGAATTTCGGCCTCGGGGCGCCGGACCGGGCGTCGCTGATCGGCAAGGTCGCTAATCTCAAGACCTTCGCATCCGTTCTCGACGCGCATCTGCGCTCGCACAGCCACATCGCGTGCGACCGGCTGACGATTGCGGATTTTGCGGCGGCGTCGATGGCGACGGATTGGCGCGAGGCGGAGATGCCGTTCGAGACGTTTCCGAACATCGTGCGCTGGCTCGATCGATGGCCTGATGCGGCTGCCGGCCTGGGCGGAGCCGTGGCCGGAGCAGCGCTCCGCGGCAGCGTGAAACCTTACGGCTGCACGATGCCGTGGCCGAGCTGTTTGGAGATCTCGGCCGCGCAAGCGCGCAGGCGGTTGGCGAGGGGGGATTGCCAGCCGGCATCGAAGGTGCCGGCCGGCCCCATCGCGGTGATCACCAGCGCGACGTGTCCGGCGTGATCGAACACCGGCGCGGCGAAGGCGTTGACGCCGGGCAGCGGATCGCCGACGGCGCGCGCCAGGCCTTGCGCGCGCACCTCGGCCAGCATCTCCGTGACCTTCGGACTCTTGGGGGCGCGCTTCGGATTGTAGCCGACGCCGAGACGGTCGAGGCCGGCGTCGAGCGCGGCCTTGATTGTCTTCGGTGGAAGAAAGGCCGCGAAAGCTCGGCCCGTCGCGGTCTCCAGCAGCGCCATGATCGAGCCGACGCGCATCACGATATGCACCGCATGGCACGGCTCCTCCAGCCGCACCACGGTCGGGCCATTGGTGCCCCACACCGCGAGCGACACCGCGTGGTCGATGGCGCCGGCGAGTGCGGCGATCTTCGGGGTCGCGATCCGTACCGCCGACAGCCGGCGCAGGCTGATCAGGCCGAGCTCGAGTGCGAGCGGGCCGATCTCGTAGCGGCCGGTGGCTTCGTCCTGCTCGATCAGGCCGATGCGCGAGAAGCTGACGAGATAGGGATGCGCCTTGGCGGGCGGCAGCCCGGCCTCGCGCGCGAGATCGCGCAGCATCATCGGCTCGCCGCTGCGCGCCAGGGCCTGCAGCAAGGTGCCGCCGACCTCGATCGACTGGATGCCGCGGCTCTCTCGTCCCATGCTGTCGAAGGTCCCCCTGGTCCGGCGCCGTGCCTACACCGCCAGGAAGCCGCCGTCGACCGGCAGCGTGACGCCGTTGACGTAGGACGCCATGTCGGAGACCAGGAACGCGACGGGGCCGGCCAACTCCTCCGGCTGGCCGACGCGGCCGAGCGGCGTGCGGCTCATGAAGCCGGCGAGCCGCTCCGGATCGTTGCGGGTCGATTCCGTCATCGCGGTCGCGATCACGCCGGGTGCGATCGCGTTGACGCGGATGCCGTCGGGCGCGAGCTCGCGGGCCAGCGCCTGGGTCAGCGACTTCACGCCGCCCTTGGACGGCGAATAGCCCAGCGTGTTGCTGATGCCGATGAAGGAGGCGACGGAGGCGATGTTGACGATGGTGCCGCGCGTCTCGCGCAAGGCGCCGAGAAAGGCATAGGTGACGTTGAACACGCCGTTGAGATTGACGTCGAGCACGCGCTGCCAGTTCTGCGCCGCGCGCGGCGAATCGATGTTCTCGCGGATGATGATGCCGGCATTGTTGACGAGGATGGAGATCGCGCCGGCCTCGGTGTGCAGTTGCGCCGCCAGCGCCGTGCAGCTTGCGGCGTCGGTGACGTCGAGCCGATGCGCCCACGCCTTGCGGCCGTGGGCGCGGATCTCGGCGGCGCAACGCTCGGCCCCGTCCACGTCGATATCGGTGATGACAAGATCGGCGCCGCGGCCGGCGAGCCCCAGCGCAATCGCGCGGCCATTGCCGTTCGCGGCCCCCGTGACCAGAGCGAGCCGTCCGGCCAACATCTGACTGTCGCTCATGCGGCGCTCCTTTGGCTGGCGCGTTCGGCGAGATGCCGGCCGGCAATGTAGCCGAAGGTCAGCGCCGGTCCCAGCGTGATGCCGGCGCCGGGATAGTTGCCGCCCATGATGCTCGCCATGTCGTTGCCGGCGGCATAGAGCCCCTCGATTGGCTGGCCCTGCGTGTCGAGCGCGCGGGCGTGTTCGTCGGTGCGGATGCCGGCATAGGTGCCGAGGTCGCCGATCACCATCTTGATCGCGTAGAACGGCCCATCCTTGATCGGCGCGATGCACGGGTTCGGCCCGTGCAGCGCATCGCCCTGATAGCGGTTGTAGGCGCGCGAGCCCTTGCCGAAGCCCGGATCCTGGCCGAGCGCGGCATCCGCATTGAAGGCGGCGACGGTCGCTTCCAGCGACATCGCATCGATCCCGGCCACGCGCGCGAGCTCGGCGAGTGTTGCGCCGCGCTTGAGATAGCCCGTGCTGAGATGATGGCCGAGCGGCATCGGGAAGGGCGGCACGCAGCCGAGCCCGTAGCGGCGCAGCGAGCGGTGATCGGTGACCAGCCAGGCCGCGATCTCGTGGCCGGGCTTGGCCGCTTTCACCATCGCCTGCACGAAGTCGTGGTAGGAATTGCCTTCATTGGCGAAGCGCACGCCATCTGCGGTCACCGCGATCACGCCCGGCTTGGCGCGATCGATGAAATGCGGCATCACGCCCTTGCTGCCGTCCTTCCGCGTGGTGACGGAGACCGGCACCCAGGCCGCGGCATGCGGCAGGCCGTCCTCGACGCGGCCGCCGACGGCTTCCGCCAGCCGAAGCCCATCGCCGGTGTTGCCGACAGGCCCTGGCGAGACATGCTCCTGTCCCGTCGGCGCATGCGGAAACATCGCCCTGCGTCGTTCAATGTCGTGCGGAAAGCCGCCGCAGGCGAGCACCACGCCGAGCCGCGCATTCACCCGGATACGCCGGCCCTGCCGGGTCACCACGGCGCCGCGCACGGCATCGCCGTCGCGGATCAGCTCGGCCACCGGCGACGACAGCCACAAGGGAATGCTGAGGTCGAACGCCGACTTCGCGAGCCGGCCCGCCAGCGCATTGCCGTTGGTGAGTGTCATGCCGCGGCCATGGCGCAGCACGTCCAGCGCATGTTTCGACAGCCGCTTGGCGACGTAGAACGCCGAGGTCAGCGACTTGGTCGCGCGCATGAAATGGATGATCTCCTTGCCGGAGCCGAGCATCATGCCGAACACGGTGAGCTCGGGCAGGGGCTGGCCGAGATCCTTGATATGACGCCCGAGCTCGCGGCCGTCGAACGGCCGCGTCACCATCGAGCGGCCGCCTTGCGTTCCGCCCGGCGCCTCCGCGTGATAGTCCGGGAAGGTCAGCGGCATGTCGAATTTCAGCGCCGTCTTGCTGGTGAAGAAGTCGACTGCCTCCGGCCCCTTGGTCAGGAACGCATCGACCCGCGCGGCGTCGTAATTGTTGCCGGCTTCGTGACGCAAATAGGTGCGCGCCAAGTCCGGCGGCTCGTCGATGCCCCAGGCCTTGGCCAGCGACGTGCCGGGAATCCACAGCCAGCCGCCGGAGCGCGCGGTGGTGCCGCCGAAGCGCGGCTCCTTCTCGGTGACCACGACCTTCAGCCCGGCATAAGCGGCGGTGACCGCCGCCGACAGCCCGGCGCAGCCGGAGCCGACCACCAGCACGTCGCAATCATAGCTGTCGCCGTCCTTGGTTTCAGCTCCGCTCATGGACGCGCTCCTATTTCTTCAACAGCGGGCACTTGGATTCGGAGACCGGGCGGAACGCATCCTCGCCCTTCACGGTCTTGACGATCTCCAGATAGTCCCACGGCTCCTTCGATTCCGACGGCTTCTTGACTCGGGCTAGATACATGTCGCGAATGACGCGGCCATCCTCGCGCAGCTTGCCGCCGTGAACGAAAACATCCTCGATCGGCAGCTCGCGCATCTTGGCCATGACAGCCTTGGGATCATCGGTGCCGGCCGCCTTGATCGCCTTGAGATAATGCAGCACCGATCCATAGACGCCGGTCTGGATCATCGTCGGCATCACCTTGGTGCGGGCGAAGAACCTCTTCGACCAGGCGCGGGTCGCCTCGTCCATGGCCCAATAGGAGGCCGTGGTCATGTAGGTGCCCTGCGCCGCCTCGAGCCCGATCGCATGCACGTCGGTGTCGAACATCAGGAGGCCGACCAGCTTCTGGCCGCCCTTGACCAGGCCGAACTCGCCGGACTGCTTGATCGCATTGTCGGTGTCCTGGCCGGCATTGGCGAAGGCGACGACATCCGCCTTCGAGCTCTGCGCCTGCAGCGCAAAGGAGGAGAAGTCGGCGGTGTTGGTCGGATGCTTGACGCCGCCGAGGATGGTGCCGCCGAGCTCCTTGATGAAGCGGGCGGCATCCTTTTCGAGCTGCTGGCCGAAGGCGTAGTCCGCGGTGATGAAGTACCAGGACTTGCCGCCCTGGCTGATCACGGCGGAGGTCGTCACCTTGGACAGCGCATAGGTGTCGTAGGTGAAATGCACGGTGTTGGGACTGCACAGCTCATCGGTCAGCGAGCTCGCGCCGGGGCCGGACAGCAGCGCGATCTTGTTGCGCTCGCGCACCATGTTGTGCACGGCGATCGCGATTCCGGAATTGGGGATGTCGACGACCGCATCGACCTTGCCATTGTCGAACCAGTCGCGGACGATTGTGGTGCCGACGTCGGTCTTCATCTGGTGGTCGGCGCTGATGATCTCGATCGGCTTGCCCAGCACGGTGGGACCGAACTCCTCCACGGCCATCTTCGCGGCTTCGACCGAACCCGGGCCGCTGTTGTCGCGTCCCCAGCTCGAAAGGTCTGTCAGCACGCCGATCCGCACCACGTCGTCGGAGACCTGAGCGGTCGCGCTTGTTGCAATGAAACACGTCGTTGCCAGGAACGCGCAGGCGAGCCACTGCCGTCGCATGAAGATCCTCCCCGTTTTGCTCCGCTCTGTCGGCGGTCGGTGCGAATTAGGCATTAACAAACGCATTTGTCAAATGCGAACGGGCGAGATGCAGCGCACAATGGTGGAGGGCACGTGACCTGGCCTGCGACGGCGAGCGCGCGACGGGCTCTAGGCGCGCGGCATGATCTGCAGTTCGAGCAGCGCCAGCCGCTGCATCACCGCAGGATCGCGCTCGCCGGTCTTGGCTGTCCGCAGCACGGCTTCGGCGAGCAGGTTGACGTGGGTCGAAGTGACCGGCTCGGGCAGCGCGGCGACCGCGTCGTCGAGCGCCTGCGTCATCAGCGCAATCAGGTCAGGTGTAAAAGCGGCGTCTGAAAAATCTTTCATGCAGAATTGTCCGCGGCGGGAGCTTCGGGGCATCAATCACGCGGTACACTCTGTCAGTTGGCAACGCGCCAGCGGCACTTGCGGTTCCGGCCCTTCAGGATTCGGGTATGCGTGAATGCGTGATCAGCCATGTGCAAACTGCCCGTCGAGCCAATCTGTCGCGGCCGGCGCGCCTTGTGTTGTCGGGCAAATCAGAACGATGTTGACGCGCATCCCGCCTTCACACAGGGGACGTATCGCGGTCGTCACGACACGTGGGAGGTGGGGAGCGGTGGCCTGTCGGATCGCAGCGCGCAGCTTGCGTGCGGACGAACGAGTTCGGCAGGACGACGAAATCGCAGCGTCCTGGCGCCCCGAAGCTGGCGTCAAGTCCGTGGGGGATCATCCCGCGGGCGACGGTGGCTCACAAGCCGGACACCGGGGAGACTGCGTATAAGTCGTAAACCCATCGCGCAGGGAAGGCCGGGTCGCTCCGGCTGAACCTGTGGTACCTGCCGCCTGCATTTTTTCTCGCAGGCGGGCCACGGGCCTCAGTCGAGGTCCGGCCTTCCCTGCGCCCTTGTGATTGGCGAGGGTGATCGATTTGAGAACTCGGGCGCCGATCGCGTCGCGAGACCGCCGAGACGCGTCTGATGGTGAGGTTTCTGATGGTGAGGCTCAGTTCATCGCCGTCATCGTCCGCGCAGCAGGCGGACGATCTAGTACGCCGCGGCTCATCGGCTCAATCGTGGGCGCCTGTGGATACTGGGTCACCCGGTCAAGCCGGGCTACGACACCGGAGGTGACTTTGAGCTGCTGCACCCCCCATGCGCACCTGGAGACCGCCTAATTCCCAGCGATTCCCGGTTCCACCGCCGGATTCCCGCCGTTTTCCTCGCGGAACCGGGCAGGGCTGTCATTGCGCCGTGCCGCATCATCGCATAAAGCCTGTTCCCAAATCGTTCACGTTGGCTCAAGCCCATGGGCTAACCCACTGAAAGCTCAACGCTAATGGGAAAATCACTGATTCCGCCGGAGCCCGCGGAGATTCACGAGGTCGCGCTGCGCGAGGCGCTGGAAGAGCGCTATCTGGCTTATGCGCTCTCCACCATCATGCACCGCGCGCTCCCGGACGCCCGCGACGGCCTCAAGCCGGTGCACCGGCGCATCCTCTACGGCATGCGGCTGCTGCGGCTCGATCCCGGCACGGCGTTCAAGAAGTCCGCCAAGATCGTCGGCGACGTGATGGGCTCGTTCCATCCGCATGGCGACCAGGCGATCTACGACGCGATGGTGCGCCTCGCGCAGGATTTCTCCTCGCGCTATCCGCTGGTCGACGGCCAGGGCAATTTCGGCAATATCGATGGCGATAACGCCGCCGCCTACCGCTACACCGAAGCGCGCATGACCGACGTCGCGCGGCTCCTGCTCGAAGGCATCGACGAGGACGGCGTCGAGTTCCGGCCGAATTATGACGGCCAGTCGAAGGAGCCGGTGGTGCTGCCCGGCGGCTTCCCGAACCTGCTCGCCAATGGTGCGCAGGGCATCGCGGTGGGCATGGCGACCTCGATCCCGCCGCACAACGCCGCCGAGCTGTGCGACGCCGCGCTGCACCTGATCGAGAAGCCGGACGCCAAGTCGCGCGCTCTGTTGCGCTGGGTGAAGGGCCCGGACTTCCCGACCGGCGGCACTGTGATCGACTCGAAGGAACAGATCATCGAGGCCTACACCACGGGCCGCGGCTCGTTCCGCGTCCGCGCCAAGTGGAAGCAGGAGGAGGGCAATCGCGGCACCTGGATCGTGGTGATCACCGAGATCCCTTATCTCGTGCAGAAGTCGCGCCTGGTCGAGAAGATCGCCGAGCTGCTCAACGAGAAGAAGCTGCCGCTGGTCGGCGACGTCCGCGACGAATCCGCCGAGGATGTGCGGCTCGTCATCGAGCCGAAGTCGAAGAACGTCGATCCCGCGCTGATGATGGAATCGCTGTTCCGGCTGACCGATCTCGAGAGCAAGATTCCGCTGAACCTCAACGTGCTGATCAAGGGCAAGATTCCGAAGGTGGTGGGTCTCGCCGAGTGCCTGCGCGAATGGCTCGACCATCTGCGCGACGTGCTGTTGCGGCGTTCGAACTACCGCAAGAAGCAGATCGAGAACCGGCTGGAGATCCTTGGCGGCTATCTCATCGCCTATCTCAACATCGACGAGGTGATCCGGATCATCCGCACCGAGGATGAGCCAAAGCCGGTCCTGATGAAGACCTTCAAGCTCACCGAGGTGCAGGCCGAGGCCATCCTCAACATGCGCCTGCGCAGCTTGCGCAAGCTCGAGGAAATGGAGATCCGCACCGAGGACAAGAATCTGCGCGGCGAGCTCAAGGGCATCAACGAGCTGCTCGCCTCCGAGCAGGTGCAGTGGGCCAAGGTCGGCGAGCAGGTCAAGACCGTGCGCGACCTGTTCGGACCGAAGACGCCGCTCGGCAAGCGCCGCACCAATTTTGCCGACGCGCCGGAGCACGATCTCGCTGCCATCGAGGAGGCTTTCATCGAGCGCGAGCCGGTCACGGTGGTCGTCTCCGAGAAGGGCTGGGTGCGCACGCTCAAGGGCCACGTCGCCGATCTGTCGAACCTGCAGTTCAAGACCGACGACCAGCTCGGTCAGGCGTTTTTCGCCGAGAACACGTCCAAGGTGCTGCTGTTCGCCTCTAACGGCAAGTTCTACTCGCTCGACGTCGGCAAGCTGCCCGGCGGCCGCGGCCATGGCGAGCCGATCCGCATGTTCATCGATCTCGACCAGGACGCCTCGATCGTCTCGATGTTCGTCAGCAAGGGCGAGCGAAAGTTCCTCGTGGCGGCCTCCGACGGCCAGGGTTTCGTGGTCAAGGAGGAGGACTGCGTCAGCAACACCCGCAAGGGCAAGCAGGTGTTGAACGTGACGGCGCCGGCCGAGGCGCGCGCGATCACCACCGTCCAGGGTGATCAGGTCGCGGTGATCGGCACCAACCACAAGATGGTGGTGTTCGGCCTCGACCAGGTGCCGGAGATGGCGCGTGGCCGCGGCGTCCGGCTGCAGAAATACACCAGCGCGCAACTGTCCGACGTCACGACCTTCGAGCAGAAGCAGGGGCTGGCCTGGAAAGATTCCGCCGGTCGCGATCAGGGCCTGAGCTGGAAGGAGCTGGCCGACTACCGCGGCAACCGCGCCGATGCCGGCCGCATCGCGCAGGGCTTGCCGAAGTCGAACAAGTTCAACCGGCCGATCGAGTAGCGACGTAATAGTATCCGTCCGGCGGCCGTCTATATCAGGCAGCGGGCGATCGCGGGGCGCGCGATCGCCGGGGACCTTTCGGATGGCGCACTCGCATTCTCACCATCACGGCCATGATCATTCACATGATCATGGCCAATCTCACACCCACGGCCACGCCGGCCACAGCCACGCGCCCACGAGCTTCGGTGCGGCGTTCGCGATCGGCGTCTCGCTCAATACCGCCTTCGTCATCGCCGAGCTGGTGTTCGGCTATGCTGCGAACTCGCTGGCGCTGATCTCGGACGCCGTCCACAATCTCTCCGACGTGATGTCGCTACTGCTGGCCTGGGGGGCGCTCTGGCTGTCCGGCCGCAAGCCGACCGATCGCCACACCTATGGTTATCGCCGCGCCTCGATCCTCGCTGCGCTCATCAATGCCGGCCTGCTGCTGCTCGTGGTCGGCGGTATCGCCGTCGAAGCCTTCGACCGCCTGCGCAACCCCGGCGAAGTGGCCGGCAGCATCGTGCTGTGGGTCGCGTCGCTCGGGATCGTCATCAACGGCGCCACCGCACTGTTGTTCATGCGCGGCCGCGACACCGACCTCAATATTCGCGGCGCCTATCTGCACATGGCCGCGGACGCCGGCGTGTCGTTCGGCGTCGTCGTGGCCGCGCTGGTGACGATCTGGACCGGCTGGCTATGGGTCGATCCGGTGGTCAGCCTGATCATCGCCCTCGTCGTGCTGCTGAGCGGCTGGGAGCTCGCGCGCGACAGCGTCAACCTCGCGCTCGACGCCGTGCCGCGCGACATCGCGCTGCCGGAGGTGCGCGACTATCTCGCCGCGCTCGACGGCGTCAGCGAGGTACATGACCTCCACATCTGGGCGATGAGCACCAACGAGACCGCGCTGACCGCGCATCTGGTGCGGCCGGGCGGCACCGACGACGCGTTCCTGCATCAGGTCTGCGCGGAACTGTCCCGCCGCTTCAACATCCAGCATCCGACCTTGCAGATCGAGGCCGACGGCTGCGCCTGCAAGCTGGCGCCGGCCGACGTGGTCTGAGCCGGCGATGCGTCAGCCCCATCCCGCCAGTCTCAGCAGCACGCCGGCGGCGCAAGCCGCTCCAAGCACCGTCATCATACCAAGCTTGAAGCGGAGGATGGCGACCGCCGCGGCGAGGGAGAGCAGCAGCGCGGCGCCGTCGACGCTTGCCAGCACCGGCGCGTCGAAGTCGAGGCCGAAGCCTGTGATCGGGACAGTCTGGCGGAACAGCGTATGCAGCGCGAACCAGATCGACAGATTGAGGATCACGCCGACCACCGCCGCGGTGATCGCGCCCAGCGCGCCCGCGAGTCCCTTGTTGCCGCGCAGACGCTCGATATACGGCGCCCCGACGAAGATCCACAGGAAGCACGGCGTGAACGTCACCCAGGTCGCGAGCAGGCCGCCGAGCGTGCCGGAGATCAGCGGCGAGAGCGATCCGGGATCGCGCGCGGCGGCGACGAAGCCGACGAATTGCAGCACCATGATCAGCGGGCCCGGCGTGGTCTCGGCCATGCCGAGCCCGTCCAGCATCTCAGCAGGGGCGAGCCAATGATAGTGCTCGACCGCCTGCTGCCCGACATAAGCGAGCACCGCATAGGCACCGCCGAACGTCACCATCGCCATCTTGCTGAAGAACAGCGCGATCTGGCTGAAGGTGCTCGCGGTGCCCAGCATCGCGACCAGTGCGATCACGGGGGTCAGCCACAGCGCAAGCCAGACCAGGGCCGTGACGACCGTGCGTCGCGGATTCGGCTTGGCATGCTCCGGCAGCAGCTCGCCGAGCGCGCTGTCGCGGTCGCCATTGTCGCCGGATCCATGGCCCGCAGCGGCGAATTCGGGGCGTCCGGCGCGGGCGCCGAAATAGCCGATCACCCCGGCCGCGATGATGATCAGCGGAAACGGGACGGCAAAAAAGAAGATCGCGATGAACGCGGCGGCGGCGAGGCCGATCATGAGGTTGTTGCGCAGCGCGCGGCTGCCGACCCGCACCACCGCCTGGATCACGATCGCGAGCACCGCGGCCTTCAGCCCGAAGAACAACGCCTCGACGAACCAGACATGGCCGAATGCAACGTAGATCCAGCTCAAGGCCATGATGGCGACGATGCCGGGCAGGATGAACAGGCCGCCGGCCATCAAGCCTCCGGCGGTCCGGTGCATTAGCCAGCCGATATAGGTCGCCAGCTGCTGCGCCTCGGGGCCAGGGAGCAGCATGCAATAGTTCAGCGCGTGCAGGAACCGGCCCTCCGACACCCAGCGCTTTTCGTCGACGATGATCCGGTGCATCACCGCGATCTGGCCGGCCGGGCCGCCGAACGACAGCAGCGCCACGCGCAGCCAGACCCGGAACGCCTCGGCAAAGCTGACGCCGTGGCCGGCGTCAACCTTGGCGGAGGCAGTTGATGAGACCAGTTCGGTCATGGCTTCACCTTGCTGGTCGGCCAGTTGTGCGATTCGCCGGTTGCGTCGCGGCACCAACGATAGAACGCATCATAGAGCCCAAGGCCAGCGTCGAGTTGCGCAAGGTCGTCGTCGTAGATGCGGGACAGGCCGAGCGAGGCGGCGAGCAGCCCCGGCGCCTCCGGGCTGAGATCGAGCCGCGCCGTATCTGCCGCGCGCACGATCCTGGCGAGCCGCTGCAGGGCCGGCGTCGTCAGCCCGAATTCCTCGATCATGACATCGAAGGTGCAGAGCTCGCCGCGGTGGCTCCAGAACGTGCTCTCGACGTCGAACGGCGCAGCCTTGAAACGCTCGCCGACCGCCATGACTTCGGACGGAGCGACGAAGAGAAACACCGCCTGCGGATCGACGAAGCGGCGGATCAGCCAGGGGCAGGCGATGCGGTCGATCTTCGGCCGGGCGCGGGTGACCCAGACGGTTCGTCCTTCGCCGTCCCGCGGCGGCAGCTTGGCGGCGGGGACCAGCGGCAGGCCCGCAGCCTTCCACGCCTCGAAGCCACCGTCCAGGTTTTCGGCCGAGGCTTTGGCCACGCGCAGCCAGGCCGCAGCACCGTGCGAAAGCTTGGCACCGCGCTGGCAGATGACGATGACCGAGCGGCCGGCGAACGCCGCGCTCCACTGCGGCGCCTCCACCGCGGGGCGCCGGATCGCGCCGGGAATGAGCCGCGGATCGGCGGCGAAATCCTCGTCGGTGCGAACGTCGATCAGAATCGGTGCCTGCGGGGTTCCGATCAGACGGCTAAGTTTGTCGGGAGAAATCGATGCGAAGGATGACATGATGCGTCCTCGTGTCAAAATGACGGGACGCGATACTTGGGCATGTCGCCTCGTGGGGAGATCGCGAGGTCCCCATATCGACTATTACAGCGGAACCGGTTTGCGCTGTCAATCGCGGTGCGGCGCAATCGTCCGGCTCTATGGTAACGTCGCTGCCGCGCCGCGCGGGTCGCGCCGAGAGCGATGCGGGTGAAGCGAGGAGAACGGCCGGTGCCATCACAAGCCGATCATTGGGCGCATGATCACATCTTCCTGGGCGCCGAGCACGAGCGCAACGAGCGCCGCACTTGGTTTGTGGTCGGCCTGACCCTGGTGATGATGGCCGGCGAGATCGCTGCCGGCTCGCTGTTCGGATCGATGGCGCTGCTCGCCGACGGCTGGCACATGGGCACGCATGCGGCGGCGCTCGGGATCGCCGGGCTGGCTTATCTCTTTGCCCGCCGGCACGCGCGCAATTCGTCGTTCAGCTTCGGGACCGGCAAGTTCGGCGAACTGGCCGCCTTTTCCAGTGCGATCATTCTGCTGATCATCGCACTCCAAGTCACTTATGAGAGCGTGATCCGGCTGTTGCGCCCGGAGCCGATCGCCTATGGCGAGGCGATCGCCGTCGCGATCCTCGGTCTCCTCGTCAATCTCCTCAGCGCCTGGCTGCTGGCCGATTCACACCCGCATCATCACGGTCATCACCATCACGCCGAACATCATCATGACCACGGCGACCGCGAGAATCACCACCACCATCATCACCGTCACCACGACAACAATCTGCGCGCCGCCTATCTCCACGTGCTGGCGGATGCGGCGACTTCACTGCTGGCCATCGCGGCCCTGTTGATCGGCATGTATCTGGGCTGGGCCTGGGCGGATGCCGCCGTCGGCGTCGTCGGCAGCGCCGTCATCGCCAGCTGGGCGTATGGGCTGATCCGCGATGCCGGCGCAGTGCTGCTGGACGTCAATGCCGATCGCAGGCTGGAGGCCACGATCCGGGCCCGGCTGGAGGCGGGCGGCGACCGTGTCACCGATCTGCACCTTTGGCAGGTCGGGCCCGGTCACCGCGCGGTGGTCGTTTCGATCGTTTCTAAGAGCCCTCTGGCGCCGGCGATATACAAACAGCGCCTGACAGATCTGCATGGGCTGAGCCATGTCACCGTCGAGGTGGAGCACGGCCTGCATGTCTGATAACAGCCCTTTGCAATACATGGATGGACTGCCCCGATGCCTGTGACGATCTATCACAACCCCGCCTGCGGCACGTCGCGCAACACGCTGGCGATGATCCGCGCGTCCGGCGAGGAGCCCGAGGTGATCGAATATCTCAAGACGCCCCCGAGCTGGGAGCAACTGATTGCGCTCATCAACGCCATGGGGGTGAAGGTGCGTGACGTGTTGCGCGAGAAGGGCACGCCCTATGCGGAGCTCGGGCTCGGCGATCCCAAATGGACCGACGATCAACTGATCGAAGCGATGCTGGCCCATCCGATCCTGATCAACCGGCCGATCGTGGTGACCGGCAAGGGAGCGCGGCTGTGCCGTCCTTCGGAACTCGTTCTCGACCTGCTCGATCATCCGGTCACGTCGTTCACCAAGGAAGATGGCGAGCGGGTGACCTGGCCTGCCTGATCAGGCGCTCGCATCTTGAACGCGTCGGTGAGTTGAGAGCATGGACATCGCGGCCCGCCTCGATCTGATCAACTGGCTCGTCGCCCAGAGCCTCACCGGCGTCACCGAGAACGACATTCTGCGCGGCTTCTGCGAACGCTGCCGCGCTGCCGGGCTCGATCTGTCGCGCGGCCTCGCCTTCATCGACACATTGCACCCGATCTTCGAAGGACGTGGCTTTCGCTGGAACGAGATCGCCACCAACGAGTCCGACAGTTTCGAATATGGTTCCAGCAATGACGGCGAGGCGGCGCAGAACTGGCGGCGCTCGGTGTTCCACCACATGCTGGAAAAGGGACATGACGAGCTCAGCATCGATCTGACCGATTGCGCGCATCTCGATTTCAACATGATCCACGATCTGTCGGCCAAGGGGCATCGGCACTTCCTGGCCTTCGTGCACCGGTTCGGCGAGGCCGGCACGCTGGGCCAGATGGACTGCTTCTATTCCTATTGGCTGACCCGGCGCGACGGCGGCTTCAGCGAGCTGCAGCTGGCCGCGCTCCGCGACCTGATTCCGTTGCTCGCGCTGACCATCAAGTCCGCCCAGCAGGTCGACATCGTGCGCACGCTGGGACGGGTCTATCTCGGCCGCGACGCGTCCGAGCAGGTGCTGCGCGGCCGCATCTCCCGCGGTGTCACCGAGCGCATCAATGCGGTGCTCTGGTTCTCCGACCTGCGCGGCTCGACCGCGATCTCCGAGAGCATCGCGCCCGACGAGATCATTCCGCTGCTCAACGATTACGCGGAGGCGTCCATCGATGCGATCTATGAAGCCGGCGGCGACGTGCTGAAGCTGATCGGCGACGGCGTGCTGGCGATCTTCGCCGGCGGCGACATGAGCGCAGCCCGCCAGGCCGCGCTGCGCGCCGAACATCGATTCCGGCTCAATATCGCCAGGCTCAATGCCCGTCGCACCGGCGAAGGACGGCCGGTCACCTCGGCCTATGTCGGCCTGCATGTCGGCGAGGTGTTCTATGGCAATATCGGCAGCGAGGACCGGCTCGACTTCACCGTTGTGGGGCCCGCCGTCAACGAGGTCAGCCGCATCGCCTCGATGTGCCGCTCCGTCGATCACGAGCTATTGGCCTCGTCGGAGTTCTGCGAGGGGCTTGATCCTGAGGGGCGCCGCTATCTGGTGTCGACCGGCCGCTATGCGCTGCGGGGTATCGGCCGCGCGCAGGACCTGTTCACGCTCGATCCGGAGATCGCGGCGAGCAGACCTGCGACCAAGGCCTACGAGAACTACCTGGCGGACGAGTTGTCGCAGCCTTGACCCACGTCAATGCCCGCCAGCGTCGAGTCTGCCCAGCATCGGAAGCCGGGGAGATGACGCTCATGTACACGCATATCTTGCTTCCGACCGACGGGTCCGATCTGTCCAAGGCCGCTATCAAGCACGGTGTCGCGCTCGCGAAGGCCACTGGCGCCAAGATCACCGCGTTGGTCGTATCGACGCCGCTGCACTCGCTGGTGGTCGATCCGCACGCCGCCACCAAGGCGCTGGCGCAATACAAATCGCTGGTCGCGGCTCAGACCGCGAAATATCTCGACCATGTCAAAGAGGATGCGGAGCAGGCCGGCGTCGCCTGTTCCACGCTCTGCGTCGAGCATGACAAGCCCTATGAGGCGATCGTTGACGCGGCGCGCAATGAGGATTGCGACCTGGTGCTGATGGCCTCGCATGGCCTGCGCGGCGTCTCGGCGATTCTCGGCAGCGAGACCTTGAAGGTGCTGACGCATTCGACCGTGCCGATCCTGGTCTACCGCTAGATTAGGCCGGCTGCGGGGCGGGCTGCTGCGGGATCGCGATCGCCGGCGAGGTCAGGATGACCAGGGCCTGCAGGCCGAAGATCGCGGCCGCGACGTAGAGGCAAGCGTCGGCGCCGTAGCGGCCGCCGATGATCGCCCCGAGCAGCGAGCCCAGCGGACGGGCGCCGTAGCTCAGGATGTTGATGGCGGAGACGCGCCCGAGCAGTCCTGCCGGTGTCACCGACTGCCGCAGCGTGGTGGTCGAGATCACCCAGAGGATCGGCCCCGCGCCGAGCAGGAAGAAGCTGAGCGCCGCCAGCGAAGGGGAGGGGACGAATGTCGTCAGCGCCATCACCAGCGCCGCGGCGAAGCCGGTGACGGGCCCAAGCCCGATCACCGTGCCGAACGGGAGAAGCCGCAGGACACGCGTTGCCAGCAGCGCGCCGCACACCATGCCGACGCCGAACATCGACAGCACCGTGCCGATGCCGCCGGCCGCCAGGCCAAGCCGATGCACCGCATAGGGCACGAACACGGCCAGCAGCAGGAAATGCGCAGTGTTGAAGATGAACTGCGTCACGAACACCGGTCGCAGCAGCGGATGACGCAACACGAAGGCCGCGCCCTCGCGGAGGTCGGCGAGCGGATGGCGGCGGGGCGCCGGTGGGCGAACCGGCTCCGCGATTCCGGCGAGGCACAGCGCCGCGATCAGCGACAACGCTGCGGCGCAGCCGAAGGCGGGAACTCCGCCGATCCAGCCGACCAGCATGCCGCCGAGCGCGGGCCCGGCGGCGAAGGCGATGGTGCGGGCGAGCTCGATCCTGGCATTCGCGGTAGCGAGATCGGCCGGAGCCACCAGGCTCGGCACCATGGCCGGCGCGGCCACGCTGAACACGACCGTGCCGCACACCGCCGCGAAGCCGAGCGCGGCCAGCAGCGGCAGTGTGAGCATGCCGCCCGCAAATGCCAGGACGATCATGAGCAGGGCGAGTGCGCGCAGCGCCTCTGCCGAGGTCATCAGCAGCCGTCGCGGCATGCGGTCGGCGAGCAGGCCGGCCGGAATGGCGAACAGCACGAAGGGCGCGGTCAGCGCCATCTGCAGCAGGCCCGTCGCGCCCTCACCCACGCCGAGTGCAAGCACCGCAACGATCGGCGCGGCGGCGAGCGCGATCTGCTCGGCCGATTGCGCGACGAGGTTGGACCAGGCGAGGCGATGAAAGCCTGGGGGCAGGGCGGACGCGCGATGCATGACAAGGAACCTGACGTGATGATGCCTCGCCATCATCGACGTGGGAGGTCTGCGCGCCCACCCGCTTTCCGACCGCGCCGCAGGAGTCTCTCAGCCGAGGAGGGGCGAATGGATGCGCCGACATGATCCGGCGGAGCGGCCATGATCAATCCGCCGCATCATGGTATCGAGGTACCTCAGATCCCCGTTGCCGGACTGTCCTGGAAATGCCTGCTCTTGCAAATAAGTTGCATTAAATGTCGGTTTCGTTCAGGATAACATCATGGACGCAAAACCGTCAGACCTCTCCCCCGTGCACGCGATGGCCTCGCCGAGCGACGGCCACGCCGGAGCCGGCTGGCGCAGCGAGCGGGGCGACCCCTCGCTCGGCAACATGTTCGCATCGGTGCGCACCAGCGCCAAGGGGTCGCTCTGGCGCAAACTGGTCGCCTTTCTCGGCCCGGGCTATCTGGTCGCGGTCGGCTACATGGATCCCGGCAACTGGGCCACATCGCTCGCCGGCGGGTCCAAATTCGGCTACGTGCTGCTCTCGGTCGCGCTGCTGTCCAACATCATGGCGATCGTGCTGCAATCGCTGTGCACGCGGCTTGGCGTCGGCACCGGCCGGGATCTTGCCCAGGCCTGCCGCGATTCCACGCCGCGCTGGGTGTCGGTGCCGCTGTGGTTGTCGGCGGAGATCGCGATCACGGCGACCGATCTTGCCGAAGTGATCGGTACGGCGATTGGTCTCAGCCTGCTGTTCGGACTGCCGCTGTCGATCGGCGTCTGCGTCACGGCGCTCGACGTCTTTCTGATCCTGGCGCTGCAAGCCTTCGGCTTCCGTTGGATCGAGGCCTTCGTGGTCGCGCTGCTCGGCATCATCGCGCTGTGCTTCGCGATCCAGATCGCCATGGCGCAGCCGGACTGGGCGCAAGTGATCAAGGGCTTCGTTCCGAGCGGGCAACTGCTCGCCAATCCGGAGATGCTCTATCTGGCGCTCGGCATTCTCGGTGCGACGGTGATGCCGCATAATCTCTACCTGCATTCCGGGCTGGTCCAGACCCGCGGCTATGGCGACAGTCTCAAGGAGAAGCGCGAGGCGATCACGCTGTCGACGATCGACTCCACGATCGCGCTGTGCCTGGCGCTGACCATCAACGCCTCGATCCTCATCCTTGCCGCGGCGACGTTCCACCGTACCGGCCAGCATGACGTGGCCGAGCTCGACCAGGCGCATTCCTTCCTGGCGCCGCTGCTGGGCTCGACGCTGGCGCCGACGCTGTTCGCGATCGCGCTCTTGTGCTGCGGTCTGAACTCGACGATCACGGCGACCCTCTCCGGGCAGATCGTGATGGAGGGCTTTCTGCATTGGCGCATTGCGCCGTGGCTGCGCCGGTTGATCACGCGCATGATCGCGATCGTGCCGGCCGTGGTGGTGACGATCTGGGCCGGCGAGAAGGCGACGGGGCAGCTGTTGATCCTCAGTCAGGTCGTGCTCAGCCTGCAACTGCCGTTTGCCGTCGTGCCGCTGGTCCTGATCACGGCGAGCCGCGCCAAGATGGGACCCTTCGTCGCGCCGCGCTGGCTGACGGCGATCGCAACCGTGATCGCGATCGCCATCATCGGGCTGAATGCCAAGCTGGTGTGGGATCTGGCGACGGGATAGAGGCGGGTAGGCGAATGGCGAATAGGGAGTAGCGAATAGGGCGGTTCGAGTGATCTACTCGCTAATCGCTACTCGCCCTCTCACTCCTGCGGCTCCGGCGCCGTGTGGCCCTCGTCATCCACGCGCAGCCAGCCGGCGGCCGCCAACCGCTGCTGCGGCAGATAGCGGCTCTTGTAGTCCATCTTCTTCGAGCCCTCGATCCAGTAGCCGAGATAGACGTAAGGCAGCCCCTGGCGCCGGGCGCGCGCGATGTGGTCGAGGATCATGAAGGTGCCGAGCGAGCGCGTGGTCTCGGATGGGTCGAAAAAGGAATAGACCATCGACAGCCCGTCGCTGAGCACGTCGGTCAGGGCGACCGCGATCAACTCGCCACCCCTGGCGTTCGGGCCGTTGCTCAGATTGCGGCGGCGGTACTCGATGATTCGCGTCTCGACATGGCTGTCCTCCACCATCATGGCGTAGTCGAGCACCGTCATGTCGGCCATGCCGCCATGACGGTGGCGCTGATCGAGATAGCTGCGGAAGATCGAATATTGTTCCGAGGTCGGCACGGCGCTGCGTTGCTCGCCGACCAGATCCGAATTGCGCGCGAGCACCTTGCGGAAATTGCGCGAGGGGCGGAATTCATTGGCAATCACGCGGACCGACACGCAGGCCCGGCACTGGTCGCAGGCCGGCCGATAGGCGATCGACTGGCTGCGGCGGAAACCGCCATGGGTCAGAAGGTCGTTGAGATCGGTCGCTTTGTCACCGACCAGATGCGTGAACACCTTGCGCTCCTGTCGCCCGGGTAAATACGGGCAGGGCGACGGCGCGGTGAGATAGAATTGCGGGGTGTCACGCGAATGCTGGGTCAAGGAACGTCGCGAGCCTCCGAGGCGATCGTGAACAGAATTGCGCTCCGAAGGCGGCCGGTCAATCGCTTTTGATGCGCCACGTCAGGTCTCGCTAGGTGCGCGCGGGTTGAGCGAGCTGCGCCCGCACCGAGGTGTTGATCACCACGGTTCCGAGCACGAAGTCGTGGAGCAGTCGCCGGCGTCTGTTGAACAGTCCGACAAGCAGGACGAAAGGCGAGAGCACGGACACCGAGATCCAGAAGCACACCGCGTGCACTGCACCGAGCACAAAGTAGCCCGGCGCGCCGTACCAGGTCCTCAACTCCAGATCCATGGCCCGCATGCCGATTGTCGCCGAGTTCGGGCCGCCGATGGTTGCGCTGTAATAGACGATCGCCCAGATCACCGAGGCCGGCGACACCAGCCAGAACAGTGCCCAGCCGAGACCGAGCGTGATCAGGCCGAACACCGCGATGAAGATCACGGCCAGGATCACGGGGACTGCGAGCACCAGCAGATCGATCAGGAACGCGATCATGCGCCGCGTCAGTACGCCGCGAAACAGCTCCGGCTGCAGATAGGGATCATAGGCGTGCGGGCGAATCTCGGCACCGCCGCCGGACCAGCCACCCCTCTCCGGGTCCGTATACGCCATGGATGCATCCTCCCAAATTGGCAACGAGGACATGGGAACCCCCGCGGCGCTTGCAAGAGGCGATCCTTGGACACTCCACGGCGAATTTCTGGCGTTTTCGCGTCGTGGCGCGCCGGTCAGCGATGCTGCTGGCGAAGCCGCTCGGCCGCTTGAGGTGCAAAATAGGTCAGCACGCCATCGGCTCCGGCACGCTTGAACGCGAGCAGGCTCTCCATCATCGCCCGGTCACCATCGATCCAGCCATTATTGGCCGCCGCCGCGATCATCGCGTATTCGCCCGACACCTGGTAGGCGAAGGTCGGCATGCTGAACGTGTCCTTCACGCGCCTGACAACGTCGAGATAGGGCATGCCCGGCTTCACCATCACCATGTCGGCGCCCTCGGCGATGTCGAGCTCGACCTCGCGCAGCGCCTCGTCGGTGTTGGCGCTGTCCATCTGATAGGTGCGCTTGTCGCCGGTCAGCGTCTTGGCCGAGCCGATCGCATCGCGGAACGGGCCGTAGAAGGCGGAGGCGTATTTGGCCGCATAGGCCATGATCTGCACATCGAGGAAGCCAGCCTGGTCGAGCGCCTGGCGGATCGCTCCCACCCGGCCGTCCATCATGTCCGATGGCGCGATGATATCGCAGCCGGCCTCGGCCTGGACCAAAGCCTGGCGCACCAATACCGCGACGGTCTCGTCGTTGAGGATCCGGCCATCCTTGATCAGGCCGTCATGGCCATGGCTGGTAAACGGGTCGAGCGCGACGTCGCACAGCACGCCGATGTCCGGGAATTCCTGCTTGATCGCGCGCACCGCCTGGCAGACCAGATTGTCGGGGTTGCAGGCTTCTGAGCCGTGCTCGTCGCGCAGCGAGGGCTCAGTATAGGGGAACAGTGCGATGCAGGGAATGTCGAGCTTGGCGGCGCGTTCCGCATCGCGCACGATCTCGTCGACGCTCAGCCGTTCCACGCCCGGCATCGAGGCGACTGTGCTGCGGGTCCGGTCGCCCTGGACGACGAACAGCGGCCAGATCAGGTCGTCGGTCGTGAGGACGTTCTCACGCACAAGGCGACGCGCCCACTCGGCCTTGCGGTTGCGGCGCGGACGTATGGTCAGATCGAGCGCTGGCTGAGCCGTGGTGGTGTTGCGCGCGACGTCGCGCAGGTCGATCGGGCGCCCGAATTTGATCGCCATGGGGTGCTGGCTCCTTGAGCTGGCCGGCGAGCCGGAGGATTTGATTTGTTGTAATTCCAACAATGTCTATCACCTTGTGCGCGCCCCGTCACTTGACCTGACGCAAGCTGCCCGGTTGATTTGCCGCCCGGTTGGTTTCACGGTCCAAGCCGGCCCAGAATCGCCATTCTCCTGATCTTGAGAGCCTCCATGATGCCCATGATGACGCGCCACATCCCGTCGAGCCGCTATGCCTGAGATCCCTTCGGCGAGAGATCTGGCCCGCGACCACGCCGCCATGTCGGTCGCGGCCCTGTCCTCGGAGCGGCGTGACAGCGACGAGAATATCTGGACGCGCCGCCTCGTGCTGTTCCTGCGGGTCATGGCGATGCTGTCGATCGCCAAGGGGCTGTACCATTGGGCCCAGGTGACCGGGTTCATCGGCGGCGAGGACGACGCGTTCGAGAACCAGGCCATGGCCTGGCAGGCGGCGACGGTCTATTTCGCGGTCATCGAACTCGTCGCTGCGGTTGGCCTGTGGCTGGCCACCCCCTGGGGCGCGGTGGTGTGGCTCACCACGGTCGTGTCCATGGCGGTGATCGAGCTGATGTTCCCGGGAATCTATGGCGGCAGCCTGCTGGTGGTCGCGGGCGAGGCGGGCATGCTTGCCGCCTATCTGGTGCTGGCCTGGATGGCCGCGCGCGAGCGGCCACCATAGGTGGTGCGGTAAATTCGTTGCACGTTGTAAATATTCTCAGCGCGATGCAAGTAATGTTTCGAACACCTTAAGATCGTTTGCCACAGCTGTTACAGAGACCTTAGCGGCGGCAAGCCCACCTGTTTTGGAATGCAACAGGGGGGTGAAACAGAGCGCGAACATCGCGCGTCGACCGTCAACGGATACTTGCAAAAGCTGCTGTATTTACAGGCTTAAAAGAGGATTCACTCTCCGCGATTCATTCTCTCTTTATGCTCTTATTTAAGGCGATCTTCAAAGCACCCCTCTTAAGTTCGTTCTATCAGACGGGACAAAAGTTTCGTCGAATAAGTCGACAAAAACGACGACAGGGGAAGTGTCATGATGAAAGCCGTTGCGACGGCCGTGGAGACTGCTGCGCCCGGCCAGGGCGGCACCGTGCAGTCGCTCTATCTGGAAGCCCTGACGCTGGTGGAGCGGCTGCATCGCCGCCTGCTCGACGTCATCAAGGACGAGTTCGATCGGCGCGGCCGTTCCGACATCAACTCTGTGCAGGCGCTTCTGTTGTACAACATCGGCGACAAGGAGCTGACCGCGGGCGAGCTGCGCACGCGCGGCTATTATCTCGGCTCCAACGTCTCCTACAATCTCAAGAAGCTGGTCGAGCTTGGCTTCCTGGATCACCAGCGCTCCCGCGTCGATCGCCGTTCGGTTCGCATCCGCCTGACGCCGCAGGGGCAGGAGATCCGCCGCATCGTCGACTCGCTGTATCAGAAGCACGTCAAGACCGTGGAGCAGGTCGGCGGCATTTCGAGCGAGGAGTTCGCCACGCTCAACAAGTCGCTGCATCGTCTCGAGCGGTTCTGGACCGACCAGATCCTGTATCGCCTCTGAGGCGTTCACCTTGTTTCGGCTGAGCCGGCGTCGAAGATCAAGACCGGAGAGCTGATCATCATTTGAGTTCGATTTCGCGTCGGCCCGATCGGGCCGGCGTTTTTTCTTTGTTCGCCCGATCTGATCATTCGCTGTTGCGAGAAACGGTCGTTCCGAGCTGGAACCAATCACGCCTTCCGGACTTGTCCCCGCCGGAGGTCGCATCATGCTGCACGATCAGGGAATGCAGGTCATGAACGTGGAGCTGGTCAGCGACGCCTATGCGATCGCGGCCAACTATCTGCGCCTGTCGGGGGCGATCCCGGACACCATCGCGCCGGACGAACGGCTCGTCGACATCATCGTTCATCTGGTTCACCGCGGAGAGTTCAACAAGCTCAGGCTCGCGAACAGGGCGATCTCGATGTTCGAGATGGCTCCGTCGGCCTGACCATCAAAAGGGGATGATATGGAAGCCGCCATCGATCGCATCATGCACACTTATGACCTGCTGGCGAACCGCACGGCTGCGGCGAGCGCGGAGGCGCGCCAGAAGGTCAGCGCCTACATCCAGACCCTGTTCGAAGCGGGTGAGCGCGACCCGCATCGCCTGACCGTGTGCGGCCTGACTTACTTGCGTCAGCTCGATGGGCGCGTCGATCCGGTGAAGGCGGGCTACACCGGCCTGTAATTCCTGCGCGAGATTGCGCGCGCCGAGCGCTTGCGGGCCTGTTCCAACAACCTGTATGAGACCGTCTGGTCTCATACAGGTTGTTTGTTTTGGGGGGCACATGTTCGGGATGTCACGCGTCGTTTTCGTACCGCTGTTGATGATCGCGACCTGCTCGCAAAACGAAACTCCGGCGACCGGTGCGGCAGCGCCGGTGGCTGCGGCCGCACCGGTGATGGTAGAGACCCCAACCAAGGTCGGCGAATGCGCGGAGCGGACGATCGCCGAAATCAGCGTGTCCTACGCAGACGGCCCCAATGACCGGCTCCCGAGCAAGCGGCCCAAGCCCGGCAAGGACCGCGGCAGCTATGTCCGATACACCAACAAGGATACCCAGGTCTCTCGAGAGTGGAACGCGGCGCTGGCGCATTCCAAGGTCGGCGACCGCGTCCGGATGTGCCTGGTCTCGTTTCCCAAGGATTGTCCGCCCGGCGACAATCGCGGCCGCGTCCATGAGACCACCAATCTGAGAACGAACGAATCCTGGACCATGCAGGATGATCCCCATATCTGCGGCGGAGCCTGAGGGACCGGGCTTGCTCTGCCGCTCGTCCACCATATCTGGCATAATGGCCTGGACTGACCCGCAACGGCTGGCCTGTCCCTTGGCCTGCCGCCGCCCGTATGGTAAGGGCAGGGGATCTTTCCGACCGCCTTCACTGAACCGACCGCAGGCCACTTAAGGCCTTGCGGACGTGGAGATATTCCGCCGATGACCGCTTCCAGCGCCAAGCCCGCTTCGTCAGTCGATTCCTTCTTCTCCGCCACTTTGGCCGAGGCCGATCCCGAGATCGCCGCCGCGATCAAGGGTGAACTCGGTCGGCAACGGCACGAAATCGAGCTGATCGCCTCGGAAAACATCGTCAGCCGGGCGGTCCTGGAGGCCCAGGGCTCGGTGATGACCAACAAATACGCCGAAGGGTATCCGGGCGCGCGCTATTATGGCGGCTGCGAATGGGTCGACGTCGCCGAGAACCTCGCGATCGATCGCGCCAAGAAGCTGTTCGGGGCCAATTTCGCCAACGTCCAGCCAAACTCCGGCAGCCAGATGAACCAGGCCGTGTTCCTGGCGCTGCTGCAGCCCGGCGACACATTCATGGGCCTCGACCTCGCCGCCGGCGGCCATCTGACCCACGGCTCGCCGGTCAACATGTCCGGCAAGTGGTTCAAGGCCGCGCATTACACCGTGCGCCGCGACGACCACCTGATCGACATGGATGCGGTGGCGAAGCAGGCCGAGGAGGTCAAGCCGAAGCTGATCATTGCCGGCGGCAGCGCCTATTCGCGCCCGTGGGACTTCAAGCGCTTCCGCGAGATCGCCGACAGCGTCGGCGCCTACCTCCTCGTCGACATGGCGCATTTCGCCGGCCTCGTCGCCGGTGGCGCCCATGCCTCGCCGGTGCCGTACGCCCACGTCACGACGACGACGACCCACAAGTCGCTGCGCGGTCCGCGCGGCGGCCTGATCCTGTGGAACGACGAGCAGTTCACCAAGAAGCTGAACTCGGCGATCTTCCCGGGCCTGCAGGGCGGTCCGCTGATGCATGTGATCGCGGCCAAGGCGGTGGCGTTTGCCGAGGCGCTGCGGCCGGAGTTCAAGACTTACGCGAAGAACATCGTCGAGAACGCGAAAGCGCTGGCGGAATCGCTGCGCGCGCAGGGGTTCGACATCGTCTCCGGCGGCACCGACAATCATTTGATGCTGGTCGATCTTCGGCCGAAGGGGCTGAAGGGCAACGTCTCCGAGAAGGCGCTGGTTCGTGCCGGCATCACCTGCAACAAGAACGGCATCCCGTTCGACCCCGAGAAGCCGTTCGTCACCTCGGGCCTGCGGCTCGGCACCCCCGCTGCGACCACCCGCGGCTTCGGCGTCGCCGAGTTCCAGCAGGTCGGTAGCCTGATCGCCGAGGTGCTGAACGCGATCGCGCAGGCGCCGGACGGCAGTGCGCCGCTGGTGGAAGCCGCGGTCAAGGACAAGGTGAAGGCGCTGACCGACCGGTTCCCGATCTATCAGTAAGGCTTGACGCCCCAATGCGCTGCCCGAGCTGCAACAGCCTCGATACGCAGGTGAAGGACTCCCGCCCCACCGAGGATTCCTCGGTGATCCGGCGGCGGCGGGTCTGCGTCACCTGCAACTTCCGCTTCACGACCTTCGAGCGGGTGCAGCTGCGCGAACTCACCGTGATCAAGCGCAACGGCCGCCGCGTGCCGTTCGACCGCGACAAGTTGATGCGATCGGTGCAGATCTCATTGCGCAAGCGCTCGGTCGATCCGGAGCGCGTCGAGAAGATGGTGTCGGCGATCGTGCGCGAGCTCGAGAGCGGCGGTGAATCAGAGGTCTCCTCGGAGGCGATCGGCGAGATCGTGATGGAGCATCTGCGCGATCTCGACGACGTCGCCTATGTCCGCTTCGCCTCGGTCTATCGCAATTTCCGCGAGGCCAAGGATTTTGAGGCCGTGCTCGGCGAGCTCTCCGCAGAGGACGAAGCACCGCGCCTGGCGCCGGTCCGCAAATGATCTTCCGGGTCCTGGTCGATCAGGTCGGCGAGAAGCTGAAGGCGCAAAAGGACGCCGACCGCCGCTTCATGCAGCTGGCGCTCGCGCTCGGCCGTCGCGGGCAGGGGCGAACCTGGCCCAATCCGGCCGTCGGCGCCGTCGTGGTCAAGGATGGCGTCATCATCGGCCGCGGCTGGACGCAACCCGGAGGTCGGCCGCATGCCGAGCCGGAGGCGCTTCGGCGCGCCGGTGCGGCCGCCAAGGGCGCCACGCTCTATGTCTCGCTCGAGCCGTGCTCGCATTTCGGCAAGTCGCCGCCTTGTGCCGACGCGGTCATCGCGGCCGGCATCAGCCGCGTCGTATCCGCGATCGAGGATCCCAATCCAGAGGTCTCGGGGCAGGGCCATGCGCGACTCCGTGCTGCCGGCATCCAGGTCGAGGTTGGCCTGTGCTCGGCGGACGCCAAGCGCGACCATGCCGGCTTTTTCCGCCGCATCCGCGACGGCCGGCCGCATGTGATCCTGAAGCTGGCCGTCTCCGCCGACGACAAGATCGCAGCCGCCGGCAACAAGCCGGTCGCGATTACCGACGAGGCGGCCCGGACGCGCGTGCATCTGCTGCGCGCCCAGAGCGATGCCATCCTGATCGGGGTGCGCACGGCGATTGCCGACGATCCGCTCCTGACCTGCCGGCTGCCGGGCATGGAGGCCCGCTCGCCGGTGCGTGTGGTGCTCGATCCGATGCTGCGGCTTCCTGCCTCGAGCCGTCTGATGCAGTCGGCGCGCACCACGCCGCTCTGGCTGGTCGCCTCCGAGGTTGCAGAGCCGGCCACGGCGACCCGCCTGGGAGCCGCCGGCGCGCAGGTGATCCGCGTGCCGCCGCAGGCCGACCCGTCGGCGTTGGAGCCGCCGGCGGTGCTCAAGGCGCTCGCCGAGAAAGGCATCACCCGCCTGATGATCGAAGGCGGCAGCCGCGTAGCATCTTCTTTCATGCAAAGCGGCCTGGTCGATGAAATCTGGCTCCTGCGTGGGACCGGCGAGATCGGCGCCGACGGCATCGCTGCGCTGGACGCATTGCCGCTGACCGCAATCACGCAGTCGCCGGCCTATCGCGTTCGTGCTAGCGAAACGCTCGATCAGGACACCCTCACGATTTACGAGCGCGCGTAATGTTCACCGGCATCGTCACCGACATCGGCGAGATCGTCAGCCTGACGCCGCGGACCGAAGGCAAGCTGCACCGGCTGCGCATCGCGTGCAGCTATGGCCAGACAACCATTGCCGATGGCGCGTCGATCGCCAACAACGGCGTCTGCCTCACGGTTGTGCAGTCCGGCACATCAGACGGAAAGACCTGGTTCGAGGTCGATGCCGCCGCCGAGACCTTGGCGCTGACGACCGCGAAGCACTGGCGTGTCGGCACGAAGCTCAACCTGGAGCGGGCGCTGAAGATCGGCGACGAGCTCGGCGGCCATATCGTCTCGGGCCACGTCGACGGCATCGCCACCATCGTCAGCTGCGAGAACCTGCCGGACATGGCACGGTTCGTTTTCAAGACGACGCGCGAACTGGCGCGCTTCATCGCCACCAAGGGCTCGATCACCCTCGACGGCGTCTCGCTCACGGTCAACACCGTGGACGATCTGACCTTTTCGGTCCTGATCATTCCGCATACGCTCTCGGTCACCACGCTGTCGTCCTGGCAGGCCGGCAGCGATGTCAATATCGAGGTCGATCTGATGGCGCGCTACGCCGCGCGCCTGACGGAAATGAAGTAACGCCCCCGCCAGGGGCCTTTCAGTCTTGGCTTTGCCGGCTGTCGCGCCTACAAGGCCAGCCCTCACGGTGAGGCGGCGCAGCGCGCCCCGATCCGCGAGGCCGATTTCATCTTCCCCTTCGAGACGCGGCGAAAACGCCGTTCCTCAGGGTGAGTCACCTGTGACAATGGAAACAGAACCATGGCAGACGCACGGCGCGCGCCGCTCAAAGACCAGACCGACATAACCGGCGCCCGGGCGCTGATCGTGGAGGCCCGCTTCTACGACGACATCCAGGATGCGATGCTCGAAGGCGCCACCGCCGAGCTGAAGGCGGCCGGCGTGAGCCATGATGTCCTGACCGTGACCGGCTCGCTGGAAATCCCCGCGACCATCGCGATCGCCCTCGATGCGGCCGCACAGAACGGCAAGCCCTATGATCTGGCGATCGCGCTCGGCTGCGTGATCCGCGGCGACACCATCCATTTCGAGATCGTGTCGCAGGAATCCTCGCGGGCGCTGATGGACCTGTCGGTGGCACGCGGCCTGCCGCTCGGCAACGGCATCCTCACCGTCAATACCGAGGACCAGGCCTGGGCGCGCGCCCGAGTCTCGGAGATGAACAAGGGCGGCGATGCCGCCCGCGCCGCGCTCGCCGTGCTGCGCATCAAACGCCGTCTGGCGCGAGGCTGACATGGCCGAGAGCAGCAACAAGCCGTTCAGGGGCCCGGTCAGAACCAACGACCGCAAGGCCAACCGCCGCGGTGCGGCGCGACTCGCCGCCGTCCAGGCGCTCTACCAGATGGACATTGCCGGCGCCGGCATCAATGATGTGCTGGCCGAGTTCGAGAGCCATTGGCTCGGCAACGAGGTCGAGGGCGAGCAGTATCTGCCCGCCGAGGCGGCCTTCTTCCGCGACATCGTCTCCGGCGTGGTGCGCGACCAGACCAAGATCGATCCCGTTCTCGACGCCGCGTTGGAACGTGGCTGGCCGCTGCAGCGGATCGAGGCCATCCTGCGCGCCGTGCTGCGCGCCGGCGCCTACGAGCTGGAGCGCCGCAAGGACGTGCCGGCGAAGGTCGTGGTGTCCGAATATGTCGACATCGCCCATGCTTTCGTCGAGCGCGACGAGACCGGCATGGTCAATGCCGTGCTGGAGCAACTGGCGCGGCAGTATCGCGCCGACGAGATGGGGCCGAAGTAGGTTTCCGTCATTGCGAGCGCAGCGAAGCAATCCAGGGCTGCGGACGGGACTCTGGATTGCTTCGCTGCGCTCGCAATGACGACCGCGGGAGCAGGATCGCAGAATGTCGGGCAGCCCAGACACCCCCTCCGGCGAAGACTCCCTGATCGCGCGCTACTTCAAGCCGCTGGCGACTGATCCCGGCGCCTTCGACCTGGTCGATGACGCCGCCATCATCCCTGCCGATGGTGACGATCTGGTCGTCAACACCGACGCCATCGTCGAAGGCGTCCATTATCTGCCCGATGATCCGCCCGAGACCATCGCGCGCAAGGCGTTGCGGGTGAACCTGTCCGATCTTGCCGCCAAAGGCGCCGTCCCGGCCGGCTTTGTTCTGACCCTTGCGCTGCGACAGAAGGACGAGGCTTGGCTGAGTGCCTTCGCGCGCGGGCTCGGCGAGGATGCCGCAGCCTTCGGCTGCCCGCTGCTGGGTGGCGACACGGTGTCGACCCCTGGTCCGGTGATGATCTCGATCACGGCTTGGGGCCGGGTGCCCAAGGGACGGATGGTGCACCGCTTCGGCGCCCGCCCCGGCGATCGGGTCTGGGTCACGGGAACGATCGGCGACGCGATGCTCGGGCTTGCCGTGTCGAAGGGCGGGCCGGCGGCTGCCGCCCTGGCCGACGATCCCGCCGCGCGGGATATGCTGATCGGCCGCTATCGCGTGCCGCAGCCGCGTCACTTGTTAGCTGTGCCGGTGAGGGAGCTTGCGACCGCCTCGATGGACGTCTCCGACGGCCTCGCGGGGGATCTGTCCAAGCTCTGCGCCGCGTCGCGCGTGAGTGCCGACATCGCTTTGTCGCAGGTGCCGATCTCATCAGCAGCGGCAAAGCTTGTGACTGCGGGCTATCACCAGCTCGAAGGCCTGATCTCCGGCGGCGACGATTATGAGATCGTCTGCACTGTTCCCGCAGCGCGATGCGCCGCTTTTTGCGCTGCGGCCGCAGTGGCTGGCGTGGCTGTCGCCGACATCGGGGTCATCGTCGAAGGACCCGACGCACCGCGCTTCCTGGATGAGCAGGGGCGTCCGGTGGTCTTGAAACAGCGGTCCTACAGCCACTTCTGACATCTATTCGCAACCGCACATTGCGACCAAAGAAGCGTCTGAATTTGGAGCGGTTCAGGCGTCGCGGCGTTGCGTCATGATGGCGATTTTGGCAAGGTCTGGGACGTTCGAGGCGGCTCCGCCCGGGGCGGCCTGACAAGGGGGCGTGCGTCGCACAACCGCGGCGTGTCGTAGTTAGAAAAAGCAAAGAGCCGAGGAAACTAAATGTCAGCTTTATGGGTGATCGTGCTCTGCGGAGCGCTGTCGATCGTCTATGCGATCTGGGCCACACAATCCGTGCTCAGCGCCGACGCCGGCAATGCGCGGATGCAGGAAATTGCGGCTGCCGTGCGTGAGGGCGCGCAGGCCTATCTTCGCCGCCAATATACGACGATCGGAATTGTCGGCGTCGTGATCTTCGTGCTCCTGGCCTATTTCCTCGGCATGCTTGTCGCGATCGGCTTTGCGATCGGCGCGATCCTCTCCGGCGCGGCCGGCTTCATCGGCATGAACGTGTCGGTGCGTGCCAACGTCCGCACCGCGCAGGCGGCCATCACCTCGCTCGCCGGCGGCCTCGAGCTGGCCTTCAAGGCCGGCGCGATTACCGGCCTGCTGGTGGCCGGCCTCGCGCTGCTCGGCGTCACCATCTACTTCGGCATCCTCACCGGCTTCATGAAGCTCGCGCCCGACAGCCGCACCGTGATCGATGCGCTGGTCGCGCTCGGCTTCGGCGCCTCGCTGATCTCGATCTTCGCCCGTCTCGGCGGCGGCATCTTCACCAAGGGCGCGGACGTCGGCGGTGACCTCGTCGGCAAGGTCGAAGCCGGCATCCCCGAGGATGATCCGCGCAACCCCGCGACCATCGCCGACAATGTCGGCGACAATGTCGGTGACTGCGCCGGCATGGCGGCCGACCTGTTCGAGACCTATGCAGTGACCGCCGTGGCCACCATGGTGCTAGCGGCGATCTTCTTCGCCAAATCGTCGCTGCTCGCCAACATGATGACTTTGCCGCTCGCCATCGGCGGCATCTGCATCATCACCTCGATCGCCGGCACGTTCTTCGTCAAGCTCGGCGCCAGCCAGTCGATCATGGGCGCGCTGTACAAGGGCCTGATCGCGACCGGCGTGCTGTCGCTCGCCGGCCTTGCCATCGCCATCGCCTGGCTGATCGGCTTCGGCAAGCTCGACGGCGTCGACTACACCGGAACCGCTTTGTTCGTGTGCGGCGTCGTCGGCCTCGTCGTCACCGGCCTGATCATCTGGATCACCGAATACTACACCGGCACCGACTTCCGTCCGGTGAAGTCGATCGCGGCGGCCTCGGTCACCGGTCACGGCACCAACGTGATCCAGGGCTTGGCCATCTCGATGGAGGCGACCGCGCTGCCCGCCATCGTGATCATCGCCGGCATCCTGATCACCTACAGCCTCGCCGGCCTGTTCGGCATTGCGATCGCGACCACGACGATGCTGGCGCTGGCCGGCATGATCGTCGCGCTCGACGCCTTCGGCCCGGTGACGGACAACGCCGGCGGCATCGCCGAGATGGCCGGACTGCCCAAGGAGGTGCGCAAGTCCACCGACGCGCTCGACGCCGTCGGCAACACCACCAAGGCGGTCACCAAGGGCTACGCGATCGGCTCGGCCGGTCTCGGCGCGCTGGTACTGTTCGCGGCCTATAACCAGGACCTGCAGTTCTTCATCGCCGACTCTGCGCATCATCCCTATTTCGCGGGGATCAAGCCGGACTTCTCGCTGAACAACCCCTACGTCGTGGTCGGCCTCTTGTTCGGCGGCCTGTTGCCTTATCTGTTCGGCGCCATGGGTATGACCGCGGTCGGCCGTGCCGCCGGCGCGATCGTCGAGGAGGTGCGCCGGCAGTTCCGCGAGAAGCCGGGCATCATGCAGGGCACTGACAAGCCGGACTATGGCAAGGCCGTCGACCTGCTGACCAAGGCGGCGATCAAGGAGATGATCATCCCCTCGCTGCTGCCGGTACTGTCGCCGATTGTCGTCTACTTCCTGATCTATGCGATCGCTGGCGGCGGCGCGGCCGGCAAGTCGGCGGCGTTCTCGGCGGTCGGCGCCATGCTGCTCGGCGTCATCGTCACCGGCCTCTTTGTGGCGATCTCGATGACATCAGGCGGCGGCGCCTGGGACAACGCCAAGAAGTATATCGAGGACGGCCATTTCGGCGGCAAGGGCTCGGATGCGCACAAGGCGGCCGTCACCGGTGACACCGTCGGCGATCCCTACAAGGACACGGCGGGCCCCGCGGTCAACCCGATGATCAAGATCACCAACATCGTGGCGCTGCTGCTGCTGGCGATCCTCGCGCACTGAAGCCGCGCGACGTCCCTGACACAACAAAAACCCCCGCGGTGCGCGAGCCGCGGGGGTTTTCATTGTCTCTCGTTGCGTCGTGTCGCCGGCTACTCCGCCGCGCGTTGTTTCGTTCGATAGCTCTGCAGCGTGCTCTGGGCGGCGCGCGGCTGCAGCTGCGAGAAGCTCGCCAGATGCTGGTCGAGCTGCGGGCGCGAGCTGCCGCTGACATGGGCCTGCATGAACAGCAGCGTCGTCGTCGTCACCCAGGACAGGTCGAGCGCCTTGGCCAGCACCAGCAGCTGGTCCGGTTGCTTGCGTGCGAAGGCGCGCTCGACGATGTCGAGCGGCAGCTTGCACATCAGCGACAGCGCCAGGGTGACCTTGTCGAAGCTGCCTTCCTTGGCGAAGCCATGCAGCTGGGCCTCGTGGAGCTGCCCCGAGGCGTGCAGCAGCTCGACATAGGCCTTGGCATTGGCAAAATCGACCGAATGCGCACGAGCATTGGCCTGGAGCTGATCGGACGCTTGCGCCACCGCGAGCTCGACGATCTCGGCCCGCGTCGCGTCGGTCGCAAGCTGATTGCGCACGGCATCGGAGGCTTCGACGAACAGCCGGACCAGCACCTCGCGCGGGCTGTCGGGCCTGCTCCAGAGCTTCATCGCCAGCGCCGGATCGTCGGACGCCTTCGTCACGAGGCCGGAGAAGCCGTGATCGGAGAATCGCGCGCCGCCATTGTTGGCGGTGTTCGCGACCACGGCCTGATCGCCGCGATCGACCAGAACGTCGGTGACGGCTTCGGTCAGGATCTTGCGGCCGGAGATCGCCAGCAGGTGCTCCTGGCCGCGTGTTTGCGCGGTGGCGACCAGTGTCTGCTCGTCGAGCCGGTCGCTTGCGCGCAACACCGGACCGGCGACGGCGATCGTCTCGTCATTGGCAAGCAGCTTGATGAGGCGCGGCGGCGCGTCGGGCAGTACGGCGAGCCGGCTGCCGAGTTCGGCCCGCGCCGCGACCGCGACATTGTCGAGCAGCTTGAACAGCACGTGGTCGAACAGATCGACGTGCTCCTCGTTGAACTTGCCCGAGCCAACGACGAACAGATCGGTCACGCGCGCGAGGATGTCGGCGCGTCGGGACACGTAGCGGCTGGCGAGGATGTCTTCGAGCTGATGAAGGACGGTGTTGGGCAAGGCACGGGCTCACGCGATGGACGGCGCCGGTGCCTGCCCCTCGGACGGTGATCGGGCCGCCCTTGAAGGTTGTCGGCCCGGCATCCGTAGATGGTATCTTGCAACCAGATCAAAGACACGCGGCCGCCATCTATCGCATCCCCTCGCTTAAGGTGCCGTTACACCTCGGATCCCATTTTGGGACGCCTGTGGAGGAGGGGCGTCCGGCACGATCACTGCACATCCATCTGCAGGCCCTCCTTCTGGATGATCGACGCAAATTTCGTGGTCTCCGCCTGGACGAAGTCGGCGAATTGCTGCGGCGTACCGTAGTCGGCCCGGGCGCCCATGCCGGCAATGCTCTTGCGGATGTCCTCACGCTCCAGCACCGCCTTGACCTGCAGGTTCAGCGCATTGACGATCTCCGGCGGGCAGGCCTTGGGCAGGAACACCCCGAACCAGGACGACACGTCGAACTTGGCGAGCTCCGGCGCGGTCTCGCGCATGGTCGGCAGGTCGGGCGCGTTGGCGCTGCGCTCGGACGTGGTCACGCACAGGCCAATGAGCTTGCCGTCCTGAATCTGCTGCAACGACGGAAACAGATTGTCGAACAGGATCTGGATGTCGCCTGCAAGCGCGGCCTGCAGCGCAGGGCCGGCGCCGCGGAACGGGATGTGGGTCATCTTCAATCCCGTGAGCTGCAGAAACCAGGCACCGGTCAGATGCGGGCTCTGGCCGACTCCGGAGGAGCCGTAGTTGAGTTTGTCCGGATTGGCCTTGAGATAGGTGATCAGCTCCGGGATGGATTTCAGGCCGGTCGAGGGATGCGCCGAGACGATGTTGGGGATGCGGATCATGTTGGAGACCGCCTGCAGCTGATCCGGCTTGTAGGCGAGATTGCGGAAGATCGAATAGGCGATCGCGTTCGGGCCGGGATTGCCGATCAGCACCGTGGTGCCGTCGCCCTTGGTGCTGCGGGCCACCTCGGCCGTGCCGATCGTGCCGCCGCCGCCAGAGCGGTTCTCGACCACGGCCGATTGTCCCCACGTCGTCTGCAGATGCGCCGCGAGCAGCCGACCCATCACGTCGGTGCTGCCGCCCGGCGCTGCGGGCACGATCAGCCTGACGGTCTCGCTCGGGCGCCAGTCGGCGAGACTGCTCCGCGGCAAGATGGCGGCGGTCGACAGCGCGGCGGCCCCGGACAACAGCTTGCGGCGCGACAGCGCGATGCGATGAGCCACTGATTCCTCCCTGCTTTTGTTTTGCAGCAGGGTAGGGAAGGTTGCAGCGCCAGAGCAAGCGGCTGGATTGCGGCCGACCTGCGCCAATCAGCGCAGTCGGCGGCGACTTGCCGTGGCCCGGAACATCATATTCCGGGCGGCGGCGATCAGGCCTGGATCAGTTGAAGCTGAGCAGCTTGAACAGCGGCGTCAGATAGCTGAGCTCCTGCCCGGAGGTCGGCGTGGTGCGGCTGACGAAGTCGAAGATCTTGCCGTCCTTCATACCGTAATTGGCGAGCCGGCGGACCTGGCGGTTCTTGTCGAAATAGACCGCGACGACACGCTGATCGACCACCTTCTGGTTCATGAAGGCGACCGGACGTTCGGCGCGTTGCGAGATGTAGTAGAACACCTCGCCGTCCAGCGTCGCGACCGTCGACGGCGTGCCCATCACGATCAGGACCTGGTCCTGGCTCGCCCCGATCGGAATCTGCTCGAGAGCACCGGGCGGCATGATGTAGCCCTTCTGGAACTGCTCTCCCGTACAGGCGCCGAGCGCCAGGCAGGTCAGCGCGATCGCACCAAAGGTGCGCAGACGGGTGCTCAGGCCGCGGGTGAGCGTGCGGGCAGTCGTTCGCATTGTCTGGGTCATCTTCTTGAGATCGGATCCCGTCCCCTTGCGTCGGGCAGGGCGTTGACGTACCGGGCAAACTTGCGGATTGCAACATGCCCCCGAACCGGGTCAGGGAAACTCAGGCGCGGAACCATCATGCTCTGGCCATTCAACCATCTCAGGAAAACCCGACCGTCCCCGCGCGGGACCATCGAGCCGATCTATGGCATGATCGTGGCACAAACCCGAGAACCGTTGTTTTATAGGCACTTAAATGTCCCTGATACGGTCGACGGGCGGTTTGATCTGCTGATTTTCCACCTCTGGCTGGTGCTGCGCCGGCTGCGCGGGGTCGGGACGGAACTCTCCCAGGCCCTGTTCGACCGCTTCTGCGATGACATGGACGACAATCTGCGCGAGATGGGAGTGGGCGATCTCGCCGTGCCCAAGCGCATGCAGAAGTTCGGCGAGGCGTTCTATGGCCGCACGGCGGCCTATGATCTCGCCTGGTCGGAGAGCGAGGCGCGGCTGGCGGAAGCGCTGCAGAAGAATATCTTGAACGGCGAGCATCCGAATGGTGCGGCAGGGCTGGCATCCTATGCAAGCCGGGTCATGGCGACCCTGGCCGCCCTGGACGACGCCGTCTTGTTCCGGGCGGCCTGGACCTTTCCGCCGCCGCTACGGCAGGATTAGCAAATATGAGCAACAGAGACAGAGACGCCTCGGGTGAGACCGCGCGAGACCCCGCGAAAGACCGGTCGAAGGACCCGGTGAAGGATGCGTTGAAAAGTCCGTGGCGCACCGCTCCGGTGATTGTGGCGCAGATCCCGGACGCCGGCCTGCATCGGGAGATCGAGGCTGACCCCGCGGCCCGGGCTGCGCTGGCTGTGGCTGCGGATTTGCGCGAGGTGATCTCGGCGCAGGCCTCGTTCGACGTGGTCCAGAAGCGCGACGGGAAAGTGCATGTCGAGGGCCGCGTGCGCGCCCGGATCGGGCAGACCTGCGTCGTTACCCTTGATCCGATCGAGACCGAGATCGACGAGCCGATCGACCAGATGTTCGCCCCGCCGGACCAGATTCCGGAGCTGGCCGAACTCGTCGAGGACGATCCCAACAGCGAGGTCGAGACCGCGGATCCGCCGGAGCCGATCGTGGGCGGCCAGATCGATCTCGGCCGGCTCGCCGCGGACGCGCTGTTTCTCGGGATCGATCCCTATCCGCGCAAGCCGGGAGCGGTTTTCGAGCAGCCCACCGAGGCCGTCGACACCAAGGATCATCCGTTTGCGGCGCTGAAGGCGCTCAAACCCGGCGGGGAATAGGCGGCGTGCCACGCCCGCTCCGGTACGTCCGGCGAGGATTGATAAACTCTGCGGATCGCGCGCTGGGCTCGATCCTCGCGCCAGGAGTCTTGAAATTCAAGTAAATCGTTGTTGTCGAAGGATAATTTCCTTCTTTTCTGGAGTCGTATGGCAACGGCGGTTGTAAAATGGGGACCGGGCAGGAGGTTGTGTCGACACGGAGAGACGCTATTGTCGCGCCGGGTCGGGGTGCGACGAAAGGGCTCGGACGGCCGCTGGCCGGTCGATGGGCCGCGCAGTGCTTCTGAGCGATCGCCAAACAGGGCCGTGGACGACACGGCCAAGACGAGATCAGGTTCGAGATCAGGTTTCCGGGACGTCATGCCTCAAAAGGTTCGAATCGCGCTGGACGCCATGGGCGGGGATGTCGGCGCGGCCGTCGTGATTCCCGGTGCCGCGATCGCGCTGAGCCGCCATCCCGACGCGGAGTTTCTGCTGTTCGGCGACAGCGCCCGGATCACGCCGGAGCTCGACCAGCACCCACGGCTGAAAGCCGTGTCGCGTGTGATCCACACCGACGTGGCCGTCAGCATGGAGGACAAGCCGAGCCAGGCGCTGCGGCGGGGCCGCAAGACCTCGTCGATGTGGCTGGCGCTCGAGGCGGTGAAGAAGGGCGAGGCCGATGTCGCGGTGTCCGCCGGCAATACCGGCGCGCTGGTGGCGATGGCGCGGTTCTGCCTGCGCATGCTCGATGGCATCGACCGTCCCGCTCTGGCGGCCATCTGGCCGACGCGGCGGGCGAAATGCGTCGTCCTCGATCTCGGCGCGACCATCGGCGGCGATGCGCACCATCTGGTGGCGCTGGCGGCGATGGGCGGCGCGCTGGCCAGCGTGCTGTTCGAGAAGCCGCGCCCGACAGTAGGCCTGCTCAATATCGGCGTCGAGGAAATCAAGGGACATCAGGAGATCCGCGAGGCCGGTGAAATGCTGCGCAGCATGAACCTGCCGCAACTGGATTATATCGGCTTCGTCGAGGGCGACGGTATCGGCAAAGGCGAGGCCGATGTGATCGTCACCGAGGGCTTCAGCGGCAATATTGCGCTCAAGGCCGCCGAAGGCGCGGTGCGGCAGATGATGGATCTGCTGCGCAGCGCCATCAAGGCGAGCTGGCTGGCGCAGATCGGCTATCTGCTGGCGCGCGGCGCCTTCCGCGTGCTGCGGGAGAAGATCGATCCGAAGAACTACAATGGAAGCGTGGTGCTGGGACTGAACGGCATCGTGGTCAAGAGTCACGGCGGCTCCGATGCCGAGGGCTTTGCGCGCGCCGTTGATGTTGGCTATGAGATGGCCCGCTTCGATCTCCTGACCAAGATCAATCAAACACTCAATCGCGAGGGCGGCGCGCTGGCGCCCGCACCCGTCGCCCAGGAGGCTGTCTCGTGACAATACGTTCGGTCGTGCTCGGCTGTGGTTCCTATCTTCCGCAGCGGGTCGTGACCAATGCCGAGCTGGCAAGCCGCATCGAGACATCCGACGACTGGATCGTGCAGCGGACCGGCATTCGTGAGCGCCACGTCGCCGCTGAGGGCGAATTCACCTCGCATCTTGCCATCAACGCCGCCCGCGCGGCGCTCGCTGCCGCCGATGTCGATCCGCAATCGATTGACCTGATCGTACTGGGCACCTCGACGCCGGACAACACCTTTCCGGCGACCGCGGTCGCCGTGCAGAACGGGCTCGGCATCCATCACGGTGCGGCGTTCGACTTGCAGGCGGTGTGCTCGGGCTTCGTCTATGCGCTGGCGACGGCCGACAATTTTCTCCGCAGCGGCTCGTTCAAGCGGGCGCTGGTGATCGGCGCCGAGACGTTTTCGCGCATCCTCGACTGGAATGATCGCACCACCTGCGTGCTGTTCGGCGACGGCGCCGGCGCGCTGGTGCTGGACGCCCAGCGGCAGGACGGCACCTCAGCCGATCGCGGCGTCCTGACCACGCATCTGCGCTCCGACGGCCGCCACAAGGCCAAGCTCTATGTCGATGGCGGGCCATCCTCGACGCAGACCGTCGGTCACCTGCGCATGGAAGGCCGCGAGGTGTTCAAGCATGCGGTCGGCATGATCACCGACGTGATCGTCGACGCTTTCGAGGCGACCGGGCTGTCGGCGGAAACCATCGACTGGTTCGTGCCGCACCAGGCCAATAAGCGAATCATCGACGCCTCGGCGCACAAGCTGCACATCGCGCCGGAGAAGGTGGTGCTGACGGTCGACCGGCATGGAAATACCTCCGCTGCCTCGATTCCGCTGGCGCTCGACGTTGCCGTCAAGGACGGCCGCATCAAAAAGGGCGATGTGGTGCTGCTGGAGGCGATGGGCGGCGGTTTCACCTGGGGCTCGGCGCTGGTCCGCTGGTAGGCGGACGTCAGAGCGCTGGACGGCAGCGAAAAGGCGCGAATCGCACCCTTCCAGCTTCACGCTGCTGTTGACCACCGCGGCTTAACCTCTTAATTTCCGAAGCGAATTATTCGCCGAGAGTTTGGGGCAGGCGATGACGGGAACCGGAAAAACAGTCACACGCGTTGATCTCTGCGAGGCAGTCTACCAGAAGGTGGGTCTGTCGCGGACGGAGTCGTCCGCCTTCGTCGAGCTCGTCTTGAAGGAGATCACCGATTGCCTCGAGCGTGGCGAGACGGTGAAGCTGTCGTCGTTTGGCTCCTTCATGGTGCGCAAAAAGGGGCAGCGGATCGGGCGCAATCCGAAGACCGGCACGGAAGTGCCGATCTCGCCGCGCCGTGTCATGGTGTTCAAGCCGTCGGCAATCCTCAAGCAGCGCATCAACGGCCAGCAGGCCTCCGGCAAGATGAACGGCGAGGCCAGCCACGAGCAGCTGAGCGCCGAGCCCGAATAGCGCGCTTGGCGGCGGCTAGGCTGCGTTGCCGGGCGCGGTCGCCGCGCCGCATGCGTTCAGCGTAGTCTCCTCATCTCGTCAGCACGGGGAACGGGCATTTGGACAAGGCGCCGGACGCGTTTCGGACCATCAGCGAGGTCGCCCAGGAGCTCGACATCCCGCAGCACGTGCTGCGCTTCTGGGAAACCCGGTTCGCCCAGATCAAGCCGATGAAGCGGAGCGGCGGCCGGCGCTATTACCGGCCCGACGACGTCGACCTGCTGAAGGGCATCCGCCGCCTGCTGTACGGCGAAGGCTACACCATCAAGGGCGTGCAGCGGATCCTCAAGGAGCACGGCGTCAAGTCGGTCCAGGGGCTTGCCGACAGCTCCGCGGCGGTCTCGTTCGGCGCGCTCGAGGAGACGCTCGGCCAGGCCCTCATGGAGGAAGAGCCGATCGAGGAGGCCGAGGTCGCCTCGGAGGACGAGGAAGAGGAGGCCTCCGACGAAGAAGGCATCGATTTCCGCTTCGTCGACACCGAGGACGACATCCTCGACACGTTCCGGGTCGGGCCGCCGCAGCGGGCCGGGATGAGGTCGGAAGAGCGTGAAAAGCTCGAAGGCGTGCTCAAGGAGCTGGTCGACTGCCGCGCGCTGCTCGACCGCGCGATGAAGGACGTCTGAGGACGCTCTGGGGGGGCGCGGACGGGGCCTGATCATCCCACGAAACCCGCCCGCCGTGCCTTGCATCGCGCCCCGATCACGGCTACAGGAACGGCCATCGGAGCGTGGCGCAGCCCGGTTAGCGCACTAGTCTGGGGGACTAGGGGTCGTGGGTTCGAATCCCGCCGCTCCGACCATTTTTCATCTGAAAAATCAATCGTATGGACAACTGGCCTCGGTTTCCAACCGAGGCAGTTTGCATTCAGTTTTCAGTTTTTGTGCCTGGGACGTTCCGCGGCAGGTGCCGAGCTTGGGTGCTTGTCTCGGTGCTCTTCGGGCTCAGCGATAGCGTTCGTAACCCCAAGGCCGCTGCGCGCGATGTACGCGGCGATGATTCGCTGTGCGCGCTCGATGGACCAGCCGAGAATGGATGCAATTTCCATCGCCGTGTCGCGGGCCTCTTGCAAGGCGTATTGCCGCCGTGCCGCGAGGATCGTGAAAATTCGGCTCGCCCGCCCCGATCTTGTGCGCGCCCTCCCGCCAGCATTCGTTGAAATAGCACTTGGTAAAAATTTACCGCCGGATGGCCTGCGCCCAAAATCCAATCCTCTGCGAGCGTTGGCTCTCGCCGAGCAAGTGGGCCCGACCGGGAGTTCAAGTGCGAGCAACAACACCGCACAACGTCCCAAGTCCCGAGGGCCGACACACGGCTTGCATCTAGCGAAGCGGCAAAGGTGACGTGACAGGGTGGAGAGACACCCAAACCATTTGCGCGAGGCGCCCCAATGTCGATTGCTGATCTCAAGGTAAGGATGGCTTACGTCCCCGGCATCGAGATCCTAACGATGGGCGTCGAGGCCGGCCGGGGGGAGCGTATCCCTGGGTGTGGTGTAACTCGGTAGAGCAAAGCCGTCCGCCCGCGCGCTCCCCAATTGCGCCGTAGGGGTGGACGGCTTTGCGGTGGTCATCGGCGATTGCCCGGTAGGGCCGGGTCGCTGACACCAACCTGATTCGAGGAACCACCGATGACCGACGAGATGATGAACCTTCGCGCGCTCGTGGAGAAGGCTCCAGACGCCGATCTTCTGCGCAAGATGATCCGCTTTGCTGCCCAGCGGTTGATGGAGGTCGCCGGACTGAGGCGCAACGCCAACTCGAGTTGCAGAAGGTGCAGCACGAGGCCCTGACGCAAGCGTTGGTGGCACCTCCTCGCACTCGTGAGGGCCTAGAATGGCAGTGATGAACAAGTTCGACCAGGTTCGTCTTGGACTTGGCGAGTGGCGTGGCGCTCTCCAGGCCACGGTCATTGCCGCGAACGATATGGTGCTGGAGGCCGCGGCCGGTGCGGTCGTCGTGCTTCCGCCATCGCCCCCGGAGCTTGTCCGCACTGGCGACGACTACGAGTTCAAGCTTGGCGGTGTCAGTCACTTCCGGCTCAAGTTGGAGCGAGCCAAGCAGATTGCGCGGATCATGCCGAAAGCGCTGCCGCCGATTGATCTTCGGATGGCACCGAAGTTCGAGTCGATAGGAAAGCCGTCCACCGCTGTAGGCATTCCGCTGGTTAGTTGTGACGCGGCTGCTCGGTAATCAGACCGCATGCCCCTCCGATGCGGTCCGCCAAAGCGGCAAGCGAGCGGCGAGAGATGGAGGCAGCTCTCTTCCTCGCTGACTAGACGATGGTCTGGCCCTAAAATGGCTGCTTAAAAAATTGACAACCTGAGATCGCGGTTGTTAGTTTAATAAATTGAGTATGCCTGGGGGCGGGTCATGTGTAGGCCAATCGCGGTCGTCTTTGGCGCGTTTGCGGCGTTGAGCGGCTGTGCGATCGTTCCCGATGTGCCACCTGATTATGCCCTGCCAGTTCAGGAGATTCTTCAGCACACTTCGTGCGAGCTTCAGCGGGCATTCAACGCGATAGCAAGTGAATCGGCCTATAAAAGGTTTCAACCAGATCGCTGGCTAGTAACGATTGCTCTGACGCCAAAGGTTGATACCGACGCAAATGCGGCCGGCGGGTTCACGCGGAAAAATCCGTGGATTGGGAGTCCAACAAGGTTTGTAAATTGGAACGTTAGCGGACCCGGCCTTCAGCTCAATCTAAAGGGCTCGAAGACGAGCGGTATCAATTTCACCTTTAAGTCGAACGAGCTGATGGTCGATGAGACTCTGGTTTGCCCAGCGTCGCTATCAGCACATGCGTTGACCTTGCCCCTCGGGCTTGATCCAGTTTGAAGTTCGTTCTGGCCCGCAATGAGGACCAGAGCATGAAGCGCAGCCGCTTTACGGAAGAGCAGATCATCGGGATTTTGAAGGAGCACGAGGCTGGCGTTCCGGTCGCCGATCTGTGCCGCAAGCATGGCGTGAGCGACGCCAGCATTTACAAGTGGAAAGCCAAGTTCGGCGGAATGGACGTCTCGGAGGCCAAGCGGCTGAAGACGCTGGAGGACGAGAACACACGGCTGAAGCGGCTGCTGGCGGACGCGATGCTGGACAATGCAGCCTTGAAGGACTTGCTGGGAAAGAAGTGGTGACGCCCGCGGCCAAGCGGAAAGCTGTCGCACATCTCGTAGGCGTTCACGGGATGAGCGAACGGCGGGCGTGTAAAGCCATCGGCTGTTGCCGCATGACGGTCAAATATCAGACGAGCCGGGTCGATGATGCCGGGCTGCGGCAGCGCATGAGGGCGATCGCCCACGAGCGCCGCCGCTTCGGCTATCGTCGCCTGCACGTCCTGCTCAAGCGGGAGGGCTACCTGGTCAACCACAAGAAGCTGTTCCGGCTGTACCGGGAGGAACGGCTCACGGTGCGCCGCAGAGGTGGCCGCAAGCGCGCTATCGGGACGCGAGCGCCGATGACGGTGCCAGTGCTCCCGAATGATCGCTGGTCGCTCGACTTCGTGTCGGATCAGATGACCGATGGCCGGCGCTTCCGCATCCTGACCGTGGTCGACGACTGCACCCGCGAGTGCCTGGCGCTGGTGGCCGACACCTCACTCTCGGGCGCCCGGGTCGCTCGGGAGCTGGACCGGCTGGTCGCCGAGCGCGGCAAGCCCAAAATGGTGGTGAGCGACAACGGCAGCGAACTCACGAGCAATGCCATCCTGACATGGACCGATCAGAGCCGTGTCGCATGGCACTACATCGCGCCGGGCAAGCCCATGCAGAACGCCTTTATCGAGAGCTTCAACGGCCGCCTGCGGGATGAACTGCTGAATGAGACCCTGTTCACCTCGCTCGCCCAGGCCCGCGTCGTGCTCCGATGTTGGCGGACCGACTATAACAACGCTCGGCCGCACTCCCAGCTCGGATGGAAGACGCCATCCGAGTTCGCCGCCACCTGCAATCCGCGTCGGGATCTGGCGCTGCGCTATGTCGAGAGCTCCGCGCCAGCTCCCGCCGCTACGACCGCCCGAATGGGCACATCCAATGACGTGCCCCCGCCAAATTAGGCCAGTTTGAACTGGAATTTTCCACTTATGATCCCACCCGGGACAGAGGAGAGTTCCATGAAGGCATCGAAGTTTTCGGAGGCTCAGATCGCATTTGTTCTGAAGCAGGCTGAGGACGGTACGGCGGTTGCGGAGGTTTGCCGCAAGGCCGGGATCAGCCAGGCGACGTATTTCAATTGGAAGAAGAAGTATGCCGGTCTGATGCCATCGGAGATGAAGCGGCTGCGCCAACTCGAGGAGGAGAACGCCAAGCTCAAGCGGATCGTTGCGGACTTGTCGCTCGACAAGGCCATGCTGCAGGATGTGCTCTCAAAAAAGCTCTGAAGCCTGGCCGCAAGCGGGAGCTTGTCGACAAGGTGCGGAGCGACTGGAAGGTCTCGATCAGGCGGGCCTGTTCGACGCTTCGGATCGATCGCGCACTGTACGTCTACAAGTCGAAGCGCGGCGACCAGGCCGCCCTTAAAAATCGGATCAAGGACGTCTGCCAGACGCGGGTGAGATACGGATATCGCCGGGTCCATGTCCTGCTGCAACGTGACGGTTGGGCCGTCAACGTTAAGCGCGTCTATCGTCTCTACAGGGAATTAGGCCTGCAATTGCGCAATAAAACGCCGAGACGTCGCGTCAAGGCCAAGCTGCGCGAGGATCGTACCGACGCATCTCAGATCAATGAGACTTGGGCGATGGATTTCGTTCACGATCAGCTCGCTACCGGCCGCAAGATCCGGGTTCTTACGATCGTCGATACCTTCAGTCGCTTCTCACCAGCCGTCGATCCGCGCTTCAGCTATCGAGGCGAGGATGTCGTGCTGACTTTGGAACGCGTCTGCAAGGCCGTCGGCTACCCCAAGACTATTCGCGTCGATCAGGGGTCGGAGTTCATCTCCCGCGATCTCGACATCTGGGCTTACCAGAAGAATGTCATTCTCGACTTCTCCAGGCCAGGCAAGCCGACCGACAACAGCTTCATCGAATCCTTCAATGGCAAGTTCCGAAACGAGTGCCTGAACACGCACTGGTTCCTGAGCCTTGACGATGCCCGGCAGAAAATGGAGGATTGGCGTAGAGACTACAATGAGGTCCGGCCACATAGCGCGATCGGCAACAAGGCGCCGATTTCGCTGTTGAATGGCTCATCGGCGCCCCCGCCGGCATGAGCCTAACCCCGGAAAATTCCAGCCTCAGTTGGCCTAGTTTCGGGGAGCACTTCACCAACCGCCCGAACGAACTCAGGCCTGGATAAAACTTGGGGGCAAGGTCAGCGTTAGCCCAGCATCTCGGAGTTGGTGAATGGCTGATGAGGACAGCGCTCGCTATGAGCGTGGCCTCATCTGCCGGGATTGATAAGCCGACGTTCAACACGGAGATTACCATCAAATTCAACGGAAACGGATCTTACACTTACACGTTTCCGCCTGGGACAAACCTGGCAACTTTTGGCGGTAGCTACACTCTTGATGAACAGCTGAATATTAGCATGGCGCCTATCGCGCCTAAGGAAAAGCTCGTTGTCACTTCATTGCCGCTTGGGCAGCCATTTCACGGATCAGGCAGACGTGTAGTTTCGGAATCTGAGGTGCAGGCGGCGCAGACACGACTAGATTTGCAGGGTATAGAAACAGCAATCCGAAAGCTACAGCAACCAGTTCAGTAGCGTGGGCAGAAAGATGAAGTGGATTTTGTACCTTATGTTATTTTCTTCTCCAGCGCAAAACGTAACTGATTCAGATGATCAGAAGTGTTTGGCTCTGAACGATATCAGCCGGATCGAGAGGATCGAGGAGTGCCGTCCACACTATGAGGGAAGTCGCGTATGGTCGCTGCAAGGTACCTCGCAGACAGAGTTTGTGCTCTTCGAAAGCTGCCTTCGAATGTATGACCAGCTACTAGCTTCGTCGAATGTGGCGTCTACGATGGCGGTGCGATCTTGGTGTATTTGCGAGTCGGAGGGGGTTGGAAAGTGTCCGACCCAGGCCGATTTGATTAAGGCCGCAACCGAGATCCGGAGGTGCGAACGGGAGGATACGCCCAGCTGTCAAAGCTCGAACACCAAATCTATCCAAAGTTTCGTGGCCAAGAGCGGATTGAACTCATCGACATTTCGGCTCTATCCGCCCCTGTCGGCCAAGGAGCGTGCTAAGGCTGCGCAAGACGACATCAAAGCAAAGAACGGACTTCAATAGACAAAGGGGCCTTCGGTTGCATTTTGTTGCGACTTGAGCGGCACTGGTTCTGTTGAGGATATGCTTCGCAGAGGCCCAACGAGGACAAAGATTGAGGGAGATTGCGGCTGCGAAGAAGGGCGAGCAGAACTCCTTTGTCCAAAGAATTTGCGTGCGCGGGCGCTTCTTGCGCATCTGCCGGTAGACCCGGCATGAAATCTCAAGAAGCCCAAGACACATGACTGATGAGACAACGTTCGGGGGCTGGCTCTCTCCGGAAGACCCCTGCTTTTTTCGAATCGGGCGGGGAGAGTGGCATGCCGGCAGAGGCTGGCTCCACGAGTACCGCGGCGAGTGACGACGACGCCCCAAACGGTGATAATCCAGCGGAGACCAGCACCAAGTCGCAGGAGAAGAAGACCGACACCAGCGCAGCTGAGAAGCTCGACGCGATCGCGCGCGGGCAGGCGGCGAACAAGAGCCTCAACAATACCAATACCGGCGGCTCGACCGGCGACGCCCCCATGGCGCCGGAACGGCTGCTGTCGATGCCGAGGGATGAGTTCGAGATATGGGTGGAGAAGCACCCCGCCAAGGCAAAGCGGTTGATGGGCGGCTGATCCGCCCACTAGGATGAACTGAAGGCATCGCGCGAGCCTCGATCGCGAGTTCCGGCGGCGTCCCGTCACAGCGCCAGCCCTCACCGAGGGCAGAATTTCGGTGATGCGCTCGACCGCAGCGTCACGTGGCCCACTCCCATAGCCCAAAATCTGAAGAATTCTCGGAGAAATCGCGAATGTCTGTGACGCAGTATGCCGTCAACAATCCCCTCAGCAACAAGCTGTGGGCCAAGAAACTCAACGTCGAGGCGCTGAAGGAGACCTATTCGGGAACGTACGTGAGTGTGCTCGCGCGCGGTAGCCCGCAAACCCCTCTCGCTTGGGGGGACCTTTTCAACGCAGCCCGCGGCACCTAAAATCCCGCGCCTGCGGCGGATGATGACCTGCGCCGCGCTGGTTGTTTCTTCAGTCATACTGAGATTCTCGCATGGACGCCGCTGTCGCCGACATCTCCTTTGGCCATTTCGAAAATGCCGAGCAGATCGCCTTCTGGAATGGCGCGGGGGGCGAGCGCTGGGTGGCGCGACGGGCGGAGCTCGATGCCATGCTGGCGCCGGTGCAGGCGGCGCTGTTGGAGCGGGCTGCGATCCAGGCTGGCGAGCGGGTGCTCGACATCGGCTGCGGCTGCGGCGCGATCCTGATCGCTGCGGCCGAGCAGGTCGGCCCCGGCGGCACTGTGCTCGGGCTCGACGTCTCCGCCGCGATGCTCACCTGCGCCCATGAGCTCGCGCCGGCCGACGCGCCGGTCAGCTTCGTCCAGGGCGATGCGATGGTGCACCACTTCAAGGCCGCGAGCGCCGACCTGGTGCTGTCGCGGCTCGGCGTCATGTACTTCGCCGACCCCGTGCGCGCCATTCTCAACATTCGCAATGCGCTGCGGTCGGAGGGCCGGGTCGCGTTCGCCTGCTGGGGCGAGCTGCGCGACAATCCCTGGGCGCTGGAGCCGCTGCAGGCGGCCTATGACCACGTGCCAAAGCTGCCGGGGCTGCGGCCGCATGCGCCGGATGACTTTGCCTTCGGGTCCGCCGAATGGGTCGAGCGCGTGATGACCGACGCCGGCCTACGCCGTATCCGGCTGGAGCGGTGCGATCTCGGCCTGGATCTGGCGGCTGGCGGCGGCCTCGACAGCGCGGTGCAGACGGCGCTTGCGATCGGGCCCGCCGGCCGGGCCATCGCCGGACAGTCGCCCGATACCACCGAGGCGGCGATCGTTGCCGTGAGGAAGGCGCTCGCCCGCTACGCCAGGGGGCAGAGCGTCAGCGTGCCGTCCTCGTTCTGGATCGTGACGGCCGTCGATCCCTGAAGGATGTGCCGGGGCAGCGGCCTGTTAGTCACGTCGCTGTGCATTGGAACTCTCATCGATAGCGGAACCGCGTCCGAGGCATCGTTGTTCACGGATCAACATGCGTGAACGCGACGATCCTCCACATTGAACCTTTGTGCGCTCGCGCTCACAAACCTGATGTTCGGCTCAAGGCTGAGTCGGTTTTCAGGAAATTTTAACCGGTCGCCGGGGTTGATCCCGGTGTCAGTATTGTCGGGAGGCGCGTATGGTCCTCAAGGCTTTGAAGGTCTCGTTATCGGTTGTTGCTGCTGCGAGCTCGGTGGCATCGTTGTTTGCGGTGAGCTGGGTTGGTCTGGCCTTGCTTGGCTACTGATCAATTCACGCAATGATGCACTCATGCGGTGACGCGCTCACGCAATGATGCACACAGGCGCGCTGCGCCTCGCGAGAAGCGCTGAATGCGCCCGGATCATCATGATCCGGGCGCATTTGTTTTCAGCCGGCGGGCGGGTCAGCTCAGGCGAACGCCTTCTCCACCGTCTCGATCAGCACGCGGAACGACTTGTCGTGGCGCGTGATCGGCGGCACGGCCCGGGTGATGCCGAGCAGCTGATAGACCGCCATCTGGGCCGCGCGCACCGAATATTCCACCGTGAACACGACGTCGTCCGGGATCTCGACGAACTGGCTGACGAAAGCGAGGTTCTTGGAGTTGGCCGGCACCGGCAGCGGACGATCCGTCGTGTTGCGCGGCATGAACATGCTGGTGATGTAGGGCAGGCGGCAGGGCACGCAGGTCGCGTTCTCGAACACCGAGAGGTCGAAGTTGAGGTGGCCGCACAGCTCCTTGAGGATATCGGCGCCGCCGCAATCGGCCATGGCCTTGGGCACGAAATTGCCGATGCGGTCCGGATGCAGCCCATAGCCCCAGAACACCTGCACGTCTTGGGGCTGATCGGCGAAATGCGGCTGATGATACAGCACGACCGACATCAGCCAGTTGGACTCAGTGAAGGTGACGAGCCCGCCGGTGCCGGCAGCATTGCCGCTGAACGCCTCCATCGCGTCGAAGAAGCGCGGATTGCGGCAGGTGACCGTGAATGATTCCCAGCAGGATTCCGGGATCGATGCGTTGAACGCCGCGGGATTGCCGAACTCCGGACGGCCCTTGGCGATCTTCTCCCAGAGCGCCCAGCCCTGGCTGTCCTGCTTGGTCAGCCGCGGCGGCGGCGCATCCTGGGTGCCGAGGCTGGTCGCATCGGTCATCGAGCCGTTCTGGAAGAACACGAGATCATCGGCCGACAGCGCGATCGTGTCCGGCTGGCCGGCGCGATCGAGCACCAGCCGTGTCACGACATGTTTGCCGCCCTCGCTGGCGATCTCCATGTCGGTGACATCGACGCCGCCGACGAAATTGACGCCGTGGCCCTCCAGCCACTTCATCAGCGGCACCACGATCGCATCATATTGATTGAAGGCGGTACGCTTGACTCCCCCAAGCGTCTCGATGCGCGGAAACTCGTTCATGAAGCGATGCAGATAGCGCTTGAGCTCGACGGCGCTATGCCAAGTCTGGAACGCGAAGGTCGTCTGCCACATGAACCAGAAATTGGTGGTGAAGAATGATGGCGACAGCCAGTCGGTGATGCGGGAATTGCCGAGCTTCTCCTCGGACGCTTCGGTCAGCCTGACAAGCTCGAGCCGGTCCTGCATCGAGAAGCCCATGGTCGAGACATCGACCTTGTGCCGGTTGCGATCGACCAGCCGCGCCTGCGAGTGCGCGACATGCGCCTTGTTGAAGGCAATGGTCTCGTCGCGCACGGTCCTTCCGGGGTCGCTGGTGCCGGGGATGGTCGAGAGCAGGTCCCAGGTGCATTCATAGTGATCGGTGGTCAGCATGCGGCCGCCGCGCAGCGAATAGGAGCCGTCGGGCAGACGCGCGCCGTCGAGGCTGCCGCCATAGGGCAGGTGCTTCTCGAAGATCGAGATATCGCTGCCGGCGACGCCGCCGTCACGAATGAGGAATGCCGCGCCGGCCAATGCGCCGATGCCGCTGCCGATGAAATAGGCCTTCATGATCATTACCCGGATCGTTGTTACCGCGACGGGAATACCGGCGAGGTTCCGGGGCGGAACTGATCCAGGTCAACATTGAAGGTATCGGGTGATCACGATCTCGCGCGGTTCGTCATGCAAACGATTTCGCCACGGATTGCAGCAGCACCTTCAGCGACTTGTCATACGGGGTGACCGGCGGAATCGCCCGGTCGATGTTCACGAGCTGATAGACGGCATGCATGGCCGCGCGTACCGAATATTCAATCGTGAACACCGCATCCTCCGGAAGCTCGACATACTGGCCGATGAAAGCGAGGTTCTTGGAGGTGAGCGGCACCGGCAACGGCCGGTCGCCATAGCTGCGTGGCATGAACATGCTCATGATGTAGGGCATCCAGCACGGCACGCAGCTGGCGTTCTCGAACACCGCGAGCGGCAGGCGCAGATGTCCGCACAGCTCCTTCAGGATCTCGGCACCGCTGCACTCCGACATCGGCTTGGGCACGAAATTGCCGACGCGGTCGGGAAACAGGCCATAGCCCCAGAAGATCTGGACGTCCGCGGGCTGGTCCGGGAAATAGGGCTGCGTGTACAGCACGATCGACATGCGCCAATGCGAGTCGGTGAAGGTCACGAGCCCGCCGGTGCCCGCGACATTCCCGCTGAAATTCTGCATTGCCGCGAAGAAGCGCGGATTGCGGCAGGTCACCGTGAACGATTCGAAGCTGGATTGCGGAATACAGGTGTTGAAGACGGCGGGCCGGCCGAATTCGGGGCGGCCGGCGGCGAGCGTCTCCCACAAGGTCCAGCCATGGCTGTCGGCCTTGGTGAGCTGCTTCGGCGGGCTGTCATGGCTGCCGAGGCTGGTCGCGTCGGTCATCGACCCGGCTGTGTAGAACACCAGATCGTCGCCGGCGAGATCGATGCTGCGGCGCGCGCCAGCCTGGGCCAGGACGAGGCGCGTGGCGCGGTGCATGCCCTCGGCCGTGGCGATCTCGATGTCCTCGACATCGGCGCCGCCGACGAAGTTGACGCCGTGGCCCTCGAGCCAGCGCACCAGCGGCAGCACGATCGAGTCATACTGGTTGTAGACCGACCGTTTGACGCCGCCGAGCGTATTCATCATCGGGAATTCGTTCATGAAGCGGCGCAGATAGCGCCGGAACTCGATCGCGCTGTGCCAGGTCTGGAACGCAAACGTCGTCTGCCACATGTACCAGAAATTGGTCGTGAAGAACGGCGGCGACAGCCAGTCCGAGATCAGCGAGTTGCCGAGCTTGTCTTCGGAGGTCTCGGTGAGCCGGGTCAGCTCGATGCGGTCCTGCATCGAGAAGCCCATCGTCGACACGTCGACCTTGTGCCGGTTGCCGTCGACCAGCCGCGCCTGCGCGTGGGTGACGTGAAGCTCGTTGAAGGCTGTGGTCTCCTGGAGAATGTTCTCCTTCGGATCCGTGTAGCTCGGGATCGTCGACAGCAGATCCCAGGTGCATTCGTATTGTTCGGTCGTGAGCATGCGGCCTCCGCGCATCGAGTAGGAGCCGTCCGGTAGCCGCGCGGCATCCAGGCTGCCGCCATAGGGCAGGCGCTTCTCGAAGATGGTGATGTTCTGTCCGGGGACGCCGCCGTCCCGGACCATGAATGCTGCGCCTGAAAGTGAGCCGATGCCGCCGCCGATGAAATAGGCCTTCATGATGTCGACCTGTCGATTTAAGGGTTCGATGAAAAGTATGAAAAATGCCGGCAGGCCCGGCGAATCACTGGCCGAGCGAAAACATGCCGTTGGTCATGTTACCGCGGCGGGACGAAATAGTCGTCAACACGTTGAGGTCGTTTGTCAGGGGGGGCGGCTCAATGTCCCGCCATCCAGCGTGTTTGGTCTCTCCACGTCATTGCGAGCGCAGCGAAGCAATCCAGGGCTCGGGTGGGACTCTGGATTGCTTCGCTGCGCTCGCAATGATGCGGTGAGAGTGATGGACGTCAGGAGCAGCGCGGCAGTTTGCTGGTTTCCTAGTCCCGAAACGCATCGATACTCGCCTCAATGCCCCGCCATATGCCTGCCGATCTCGGTGAGGTCGGCCTCGCCCGCCCGCGTCTCGTAGACCAGCTGGCCGTGGAACATCACCACCAGGCGGTCGGACAGTTCGAGCAGCTCGTCGAGATCCTCGCTCACCAGCAGCACGGCGGCGCCGCGGTTGCGCGCGGCCATGATCTCGGCGTGGATCTGCGCCACTGCCGCGAAGTCGAGGCCGAAGCAGGGATTGGCGGCGATCAGCACCTCGACGTCATGGCCGAGCTCGCGCGCCAGCACGGCGCGCTGCACGTTGCCGCCTGACAGCGCCGAGATCGGCGTGTCCGGCGTGCGGGTCTTGATCTTGTAGCGGCCGATCTTGGCGGTGGCGTCCTGGCGGAACGCCGATCTGTTGATCCACCAGCCGCCGCGGGCGAACGGGGCGCGGTCGAATTCGCGCAGTGCGATGTTGTCGGCGACGCTCATGCCGCCGACGCAGGCGTTCTTCAGCGGCTCCTCGGGAAGCAGCGACATCTTGTGGCGGCGCATCTCCTCGCGGCTGGCCGAATAGGCTTCGCCGGACACCCTGATCGTGCCGCTTTCCGCCTCGCGCTGGCCGGAGAGCACCTCGACAAGCTGGCGCTGGCCGTTGCCGGAGACGCCGGCGATGCCGACGATCTCGCCGGCGCGGACCGTCAATGACAGGTCATGCACGGCGAGGCCGCCGGCGTCGTCGCGTGCGACGAGCCCGTCCACCTCGAGCCGGATGGTGCCGGTCTCGCCGGTGCGCGCCGGCTGCACGGTGAGCTGCTCGGCGCCGATCATCATCCGCGCCATGTCATCCGGCGTGAGCTCAGAGACCTTGCCGCGGCCGGCGAGCTTGCCGCGCCGGAGGATCGTGACCTCGTCGGCGAACGCCATCACCTCGCGGAACTTGTGCGTGATCATCAGGATGGTCAGCTCGCCGGCCTCGACCATCTTGCGCAGCATGGCCAGCACCTCGTCGGCCTCGCCGGGCGTCAGCACCGAGGTCGGTTCGTCCAGGATCAGGAACCGGCGCTTCAGATAGAGCTGCTTGAGGATCTCGCATTTCTGCCGCTCGCCGGCGGAGATGTCCGAGACCTTGGCGTCGAGCGGCACGCGGAATGGCATGCGCGCCAGGAACGCCTCCAGCTGCTGTTTCTCCTTGGCCCAGTTGACTACCGCCGGCACGTCGTCGCGCGCCAGCACCAGGTTCTCCGCGACGGTCATCGCCGGCACCAGCGTAAAGTGCTGATAGACCATGCCGAGGCCGAGCGCATGGGCGTCCCTGGGATTGTTGATGGCGCGCTCGCGCTCGGCGATCAGCACGTCGCCCTCTGTCGGGCGGTAGTAGCCCATGATGCATTTGACGAGCGTCGACTTTCCCGCCCCGTTCTCACCGAGCAGCGCGTGGAACGAGCCGGGCCGCACCTTCAGCTCGACATTGTCGAGCGCGGTGAACGCGCCGAACCGCATCGTCATCGCGATGGCCTCGACGCCGAACGCGGTTGATGGCGTCGGATCCTCGCCGATCACGACAGCGCCTCGATGACAGCGGAGGAGGTCGCGACCGCGCCGAACACGCCGCCCTGCATCTTGATCATCTTCAGCGCGTGGTCGTGATTGCCCTTGTCGGTGGCGCCGCAGCAGTCCGACAGCAGCACGCATTCGAAGCCGCGATCATTGGCCTCGCGCATCGTGGTGTGCACGCAGACATCGGTGGTGATGCCGGTGAGCACGATGTTCTGGATGCCCTTGAGGCGCAGGATCAGCTCCAGATCGGTGGCGCAGAACGAGCCTTTGCCGGGCTTGTCGATGATGATCTCGCCGGGCAGGGGCGCGAGCTCCGGGATGATCTCCCAGCCAGGCTCGCCGCGCACCAGGATGCGGCCGCACGGGCCGGGATCGCCGATGCCGGCGCCGATCTGCTGCGAGCGCCAGCGCTTGTTGGCGGGCAGGTCGGAGAGGTCGGTGCGGTGGCCCTCGCGGGTGTGGATGATGCAGAAGTCCTGCGCGCGCATCACGGCGAGGAGCGTCTTGATCGGCTCGATCGGGGCGCGGGTCAGAGAGAGATCATAGCCCATCTTGTCGACATAGCCGCCGACACCGCAGAAATCGGTCTGCATGTCGATCACGATCAGCGCGGTGTTCTCGGGGCGCAGGTCGCCATTGTAGGGCCAGGCATAGGGCTCGGAGCGGATGGTGCGCGCGGTCATTGCGGACCTCTGAACTAACGAGTGATGGACAATTCCGCCGGCGCGCCGCTGAGTGTGCGCTTCGGCGAGCAGGTGATGATCATGATGAGCAGCGTCAGGATGTAGGGCGCGGCGTTGAACAGATGATAGCCGGAGGTGACGCCGACCGATTGCAGCGCCGGTCCCAGCGCGGCCGCGCCCCCGAAGGCGAGCGAGGCCCACAGGCACAGCATCGGGTCCCAGCGCGCGAAGATCACCAGCGCGACCGCGGTGATGCCCTGACCGGAGGACAGGCCCTCGTTCCAGCTTCCGGGATAGAACAGCGACAGGAACGAGCCGCCGATGCCGGCGAGGAAGCCGCCGGCCATCGTGGCGCGCAGCCGGATCATCAGCACCGAATGGCCCATCGCGCGCGCCGCATCTGCGCTCTCGCCGGCCGTGCGGATGAGAAGGCCCCAGCGCGTCGTCTTGAACGCCCAGAATAAAACCGGCGCGAGCACGACGCCGATGAGAAACAGCACGTTGATGCGCAGCGCGGCGCGGACCTGCGACACGTCGCTCCACCAGCCGAAATCGATCGCCGGCAGCCGTGCCGCGGTCGGCTCGATCAGCGGCTTGCCGAGGAAGAACGCCAGCCCGGTGCCGAACAGCATCAGCGAGATGCCGACCGCGACGTCGTTGACCCGCGGCAGCGAGCAGATGCCGGCATGCAGCGCGCCTAACAGTGCGCCGGTCAGTCCGGCGGCGAGCACGCCGAGCCATGGCGAGCCCGAGAGATAGGAGATGCCGTAGGCGCTCATCGCACCCATCACCAGGGTGCCCTCGAGGCCGAGATTGATGCGGCCCGCGCGCTCGGTGATGCATTCGCCGAGACTCACAAACAGGAACGGCGTGGAGACGCGGATGGCGCCGCCGAGCACCGCGAGCGGCACGGTCCAGAGTCCGATATTGCCGTCAGCCATGTCTCACGACTTTCCCTTCAGGAATCCGATCCGGCCGTAGAGCGCGTCGCTCGCCAGCACCGAGATGAAGATGATGCCCTGCAGCACCAGCACCGAGGCATCGGGCAGGCCGAGCCGGCGCTGCAACAGGCCGCCTGACGCGTTGATGCCGCCGAGCAGGATCGCGACCGGGATGATGGCGAGGGGATTCTGCCGGGCGAGAAACGCGACGAGAATGCCGGTGAAGCCGTAGCCGACCGCCAGATTGGCGTTGGTTCGGCCCTGCACGGCGGCGACCTCGACCATGCCGGCGAGACCGGCACAGGCGCCGGCAAGGAAGCACACGGTCAGGATCAATCTGCCGACGGAGAGGCCGACGATCTTGGCGGCGCGGATGTTGCCGCCGGCGACCCGCGCGGCGAAGCCGAAGGTCGTATGATAGATCAGCACATAGGCCGCGACCGCCACGATCAGGCCGAACACCAGGCCCCAATGCACGTCGGTGCCGGGGATGCTGCCGATCATGTTGGCGGCGCCGATCTCCCGCGTCGACGGCTTGTTGAGGCTGGCCGGATCGCGCATCGCGCCTTCGACGAGATGGTTGAGGATCGCGAGCGCGATATAGACCAGCAGCAGGCTGGAAATGGTTTCGTTGACGCCGCGATACTGGCGCAGGGCCCCTGACAGCAGGATCCACAATCCGCCGCCGGCCATGCCGGCGATCACCATCGCGATCTGCACGAGGAGCGGCGGCAGGCCCTGCAGCGCCAGCGCCGCAGAGGTCGCCGAGAGCGCACCGATCAGGAGCGCGCCTTCGCCGCCGATGATCACCATACCCAATTGCGCGGGCAAAGCGGTGCACAACGCGGTGAGGATCAGGGGGGCGGCGCGCGTCAGCGTATTCTGCCAGGAGAACCAGGTGCCGAACGCACCGTAATACATGTACCAATAGAGGTCGAGTGGGTTCTTGCCGAACAGTGCGACAAAGGTGCCGAACAGGACGAGCGCGGCGACAAGTGCCGCGCCCGGAATCAGGATGTACTCGATTTCAGTGCCCCAGCGCTGCAGGAAGCCTGCATCGGCGGCCGGCGCGATGGCGGCCGCATCAACCGGATCGGCCGCCTCCGTGGTCATGACGTCGCTCCGATCACGCCCTCGACCAGATAGTCCATCTTCTCCAGCTCCGGATCCTTCTGGCCGCGCTCGGTGCCGGCGGTGATCACGGTGTTGCCCTTGTTGTCCTTGATCGGGCCCTTGAAGATCGTGTAGCCGTCGCCGAGGAACTTGGCCTTGATCTCGTCGGCATGCTTGCGCGCCTGCTCCGACACCGCCTCGCCATAGGGCGACACCTTCACCAGCTCTTCCTTGAGGCCGCCGCGGTAGAAGTTCGGGATGCTCTCGCCGGCCTGCAGCATCTTGACGAATTTCGGATACAGCGCCTCCCAGTTCCATTCGGCGCCGGTGAGATAGGCCTTGGGCGCCAGCGGCGACTGGTTGACGTGATAGCCGGTGACGAAGGCGCCGCGGCGCGCCGCGTTCTCGACCATCGTCTTCGGACCGTCGACATGGCAGGTCAGGACGTCCACGCCCTGGTCGATCAGGCTGTTGGTGGCCTCGGCCTCCTTGACCGGCATCGACCAGTCGCCGGTGAAGATCACCTGCGTGGTCGCCTTGGGATTGGCGAGCTGCGCGCCGAGCGTGAAGGCGTTGATGTTGCGCAGGACCTGCGGAATCGGCTTGGCGGCGACGAAGCCGAGCTTGCCGCTCTTGCTCGTATAGCCCGCGACGATGCCGGCGATGTATTGCGCCTCATCGATATAGCCGAAATAGGAGCCGGCGTTCTTCGGGTCCTTTTCGCTCCACAGGCCACCGCAATGCTCGAAGCGCAGCTTCGGATACTTGGTGGCCATCTTGATCATGTGTGGATTGTAGTAGCCGAACGAGGTCGGGAAGAGCAGCGTCGCGCCGTCGAGATTGATCATCGACTCGATCGTCTTCTCGACCGCGTCGGTCTCCGGTACCTTCTCCTCTTCGATCACCTTCAGCCCGGGCAGCTTCTTCAGCGCCGCGGCACCTTGCGCATGCGCCTGGTTGTAGCCGTAGTCGTCGCGCGAGCCGACATAGATGAACCCGATTGTCGTCTCGGCGGCGAAGGCCGGCCGTAGGCCCGCGGCTGCGCCGAGCGTCAGCGCCGCGCCACCCTGCAACAGATGCCGTCGTGAAATCCTGCCAAAGTCCATTGCTGTGCTCCCCTCGGCGAGCCCCGGGCCCGCGCATCTCGGCTTCACCGGCACGGCGGAGCCTCGCGAGGAGCTTTTCAAGCTTTGTGCCACGGCTGGAGGGAAGGGCAGGAGCTGTAAGCTGCTGATTTGGCTTGAACTTTCAATTGATGGCAATTTGAGCAGTGAGGTGCTGCTTCTGGGAATGGCCCATAATTTGGTCAATTGAACATAATTGTATGCAATCAGTTGGACTGCGCGGGACCGCCGTCGCCGGCGCCGCGCGCGCAGTCCGTCGCTTCTCTGAGGAGGGGAATGTGACAACCGGGAGTGCCCGCTCAGGCGCGGCGCAGCGATTCACCGTAGGTCCTACGCGGAGGCGCCAGACCTCGAGATTTCCTGACGCTTCTGCCGATCGCTCAGATGCCGAGCAGCCAAACGGCGACGATGGTGCCGATCACGGCCAGTCCGGAGATCGTCCAGCCGGTGACATAGGCGCCATCATCATGCCCGGCCGGATCGACCATCGTGTCGCGCCAGCCATCGTCCTGCCAGTGCCCCTGTTGGTACGCCATGCGAACCTCCTCGAGCCTGCCTCCCCATAGAATAAGTCGGCGTCGATCGCCCCCGGTTCAACCCCTGGGTGAGGTTTTCCTGTGGTGCACTGCAATGCCGGTCCGCGACATCCGCTCTGGTCTTGCCGGTCAAACGTCCTAAGCTCGTGGCGCGTTCCGACAAGAGAACGAGCAAGGTCGGGGCCGCATGGGCGGTCCCGCGACAGGGAAGGAAGAGCATCCGATGAAGGATTTCGCCGGCAAGATCGCCGTGATCACCGGGGGCGGCACGGGCATGGGCCGCGAGCTGGCGCGCCAGCTCGTCGCCGAAGGCTGCAATGTCGCGATGTGCGACGTCTCGGCCGAGGCGATGGCCGAGACCAGGAGATTATGTGAGGCCGAGACGCTGCCGCAGGGCCTGCGCGTCACCACGCACGTCGCCGACGTCTCGATCGAGGCGCAACTGCAGCGCTTTCGCGACGAGCTCGCCGAGCAGCAGGCCACCGACAAGATCCATCTGTTGTTCAACAATGCCGGCATCGGCGGCGGCGGCAGCCTGTTCACCAACAGCCGCGAGCAGTGGGAGCGCACCTTCAACATCTGCTGGGGCGGCGTCTATCTCGGCGTCCGCACCTTCCTGCCGATGCTGCTGAAGGCTGCCGAAGGACACATCGTCAACACCTCCAGCGTCAACGGCTTCTGGGCTTCGGTCGGCATGGGCGTCTCGCACACCGCCTACAGCGCGGCGAAATTCGCGGTGAAGGGGTTCACCGAGGCGCTGATCAACGACCTCCGCCTCAACGCGCCGCACATCAAATGCTCGGTGGTGATGCCCGGCCATATCGGCACCTCGATCGTCTCGAACTCGCGCAAGCTGCAGAGCGGCACCGAGTCCGACGAATTGAGCGAGACCGAGATCGCCCTGGCCCGCCAGCGCATGAAGGGCATGGGCATCGACGTCGCCGCGATGAGCGATCAGGACATCCAGAACGCCGCCCGCGAGCGCGCCCGCAGCTTCCTTGAGGACGCCCCGACGACGGGCGGCGCAGGCGGCGAAGATCATCCTCGGCGGCGTGAAGGCCGAGCAATGGCGCATCCTGGTCGGCGAGGACGCCAAGCTCCTGGACATGCGCGTGCGCCAGTCACCGGAGCAGGCCTACGAGCCCGAGTTCTTCCAGCGCTTCGCGCAGGAAGCCGGGTGGAGGCTGGGGTAGGGCTGTAGGTGGAAGTCGATCTCTTACCGCGATGACAGTGAGCTCCCCTCCCCCTTGCGGGGAGGGGATGGGGGGGTCTACGAGTCGTGCTATCAATGATGAGATCGGACTGGCATGGATGATCACCAGCAATCATTCGCCCACCGTATGCGCGCCGAGCCCACCGACGCTTCACCAAATTCAGTGCGCGTTGCCCCCCCACCCCCGACCCCTCCCCGCAGGCGACAATCGCCGCGCGATTGCCGCCCGGGGGAGGGGAGATGAGACGGCCGCGCCGTCCCCGCAGAACGCGGAGACCGAGTAAGGCGTAATGCTGCAGGGCTTGAGGGCGTTCAGGGGAGGTCTCGCCTGATCCTGCTACCTTGACGACGCTACGCGATACGCCATCCGCGTATGGCTCGGACAATACGGCAAGCCATCCAGCGGCTTCGAGCCGCAGAAGCAGAAATCATCCGCGCCGGGCGTCGAGATCGGCCAGCGGCAGCGCTCCTTGGAGAGTTCGAACAGCGAGCAGCCGTTCTCGACGGGGCCTGCGGGCGGCTCCTCGATCATGATCGGCGGCGGATCGTTGCTCACCGCGCGCAGGATGCGGCGGCGCAGTTTGGGGACGGGGCGGCGTGCGCCGTCCCTGGCATTCTCGGCGCGGACCACGCGACGTGTGTCGCCGCCATTGTCCCGCGTCAGCGCCAGGCGGGAGATCTTGCCGATCACGGCATTGCGGCTGACGCCGAGCTCGGCGGCGATCTCGCGGCAGGTCAGCCCGGCTTCAAAGTGCTGTTTCAGGGCCCGGAGGCGTTCCTCGGTCCAGGTGGGGTGGGTCTGTCGTTCGGCGGGCATTGTCTATCGCTTCCAAGTTTGATCCGTCCTGGATCGTCCTGGCCGACGGCCGCACCAAAACTGTCTCCGCGTCGCGCGCCCCTAGATTTACGCCCGTCCGTTGTCGCGAATCGACAGCAGCCCATCCTTGATGGCGAGCCGGATGCCTTCTTCGATCAACGTTCTGCAGACACCCGGAACGCTGGTGCCGTGGGTTCCCTGTTTCACGAGCTTTTCGAGATAGCCGATGGTTGCCAGGGCTAGGGTTACGGGGATGCGGTCAGTCTCGGCTTTTTCCGTCGCCATGCCTAAAAGCTAGTCCGTAACCGGTGTACAGAAAAGTAACTTTTTAGACTCTATTAGGAATCCAATAGGTTGTACAGCCACTTGGGGATAAGTGGTTAAGATATTGAATTTTAAAGAAATATGACGGATCGGGCCGGTCGCGGCGGTGACTCTCCGCGCGGTCGGCGAGTCCGTGCCCGGAATGCTACGGTGCACGAGCCGGTGGAGAGGATTCGCGCCACAACTGGCGGCCAGCCGGCCGGGTGGCTTCATGGAAGGTCCGGACCTGGTCGCGGGTGCCGGGGAGCGATCTGGGACGGCGTCCCGCCGTCATGATCGAAATTTCTCTAATTCAGAAATTTGGTCTTTCGCTTTTCCGGAAATCGTGTTCTGCTGCGCCCATCCCGCCTCACTCGGAAGCAACTGTGCTGTTGAGGTAGGCCGGCGATCGGCCGGCCTCAAGGCTGGCGCGAGACGCGCCTCCGCCTTCGGCGGCTGAAGGCCTTGACCCCGTCCGCTCGCCGTCCTGTTGGCTTGGCATGCGCTCGGTCGCGGACCGAGCGCGGCGTGGCGCTCGATCAGCTCACCGCAACGCGTGGCGGCTTGGGATTCCACTTCTCCCCGCGGGCGATCATCGTGTTGAGGATGATGATCAACTTGCGCATGCAGGCGATGAGCGCAACTTTCGGCTCCTTGCCCTTGGCGGTGAGGCGCTCATAGTAGGCCTTGAGCACCGGATTATGCTGGGTTGCTGCGCCGAGGCAGGGAAGAAACAGGCCGTTTCTCACCCAGCGCCGGCCACCCTTGATGTGGCGCTCGCCTCGGCGCTTGCCACTGTCATCGTCGTAAGGAGCGACCCCGATCAGGGCGGCGGCGATCTCGTCGCTCACCTTGCCGAGCTCCGGCGCTCCTGCAATGAGGATCGCGGAGGTCGTTCCGGCAAGCCCTGGAACACTTTCGATGATCTCGGCGCGCTCGGCAAACTCCGGTGTGGCCTTGACCTTGGCCGAGATCGCAGCCTCAAGCTTTGCAATCTGTGCCGCGAGCGTCTTCAACACCTGGGAATGGGCCTTCTGCGCCAATCCCGGCACGACATGTTCGTGCTGGTTCTGTAGACGGGTTTTCAGATCCATCAGGTTCTTGCGTGCTTTCACCAGTCCCGCCAGTTCCTCGCGGGCAGCGTCGTAGGTCTGGCTCGGTGCGTCGTTGAACGTCTCGGCGAACCAGGCGATCATCTCCGCATCGATCGTGTCGTTCTTCGCCAGTCGACCGGCCGATAGGGCAAAGTTGCGAACCCGCTTGGGATCGACGATCCGCACCTCCACGCCTGCCTGGCGCAACACCTTGGCCCATTCGCGCTCATAGCCGCCAGTGGCCTCCATGACGGCCTTGTTCACCTTGTGCTTGCGAAGCAAGGCCAACAGCTGGCGGTGCCCTTGCGGAGTGCTCGGGAACGTCTGCCGTAGTCCGAGACCGCGAATGCAGCCGTCCACCTTGTCCTTGGCCACATCGATGCCGGCGACACCGTTTGCGATCTGTGTCATCATCCACTCCCTTCCTTGCCTTGTATGGGCTCGAGGCCCTTGCAACTGTTCGGGTTGAGGAAGATCACCGGAGCTGTCCCTCGCTCTGAAACAGGCTCTGCCGCGTTTGGGGCGTTACGGGCTCAGATCCTGCGACGGGCGGTTTTGCGAGAACCGCCCGTTCGCACATTCTGACAGACTTTCTGAACACAAGGGTGAGATGCTGCAGCAGAACCCGGGCCAATCCTGCCGCGGGAACGCTGACGTGTGTCGTCGGATGCTCGCTATAACGAAGCTACCCGTGGTGGCCGAGATATCGCCTCATCGTCTTTGCGAGCGTAGCGAAGCAATCCAGTGTGCTGTGCGGGACTCTGGATTGCTTCGCTGCTGTTCAGACCGGGGACATAGCTTACACCTGTTCGGAGACATAGTTGACACTTTTCGGGCAGCGCAAATCGATCGCTGCGATCTGATGCGCGGCAAAGAAAATTCCGAATTTTCCGTCGGAACTGAGCGGACGAATAGCGAGCCGCTCACCGCGAAAGGCTTGCGGGACTTTCCAGAGCCGTCCCTTGAAACTGACATAGGCCTTGGTGGTGGATACCGAACGGACGATCTCGCCATCGTCGTATTCCACCGTCGGAAGGCGATCCAGCATCGTGCGCTGGCTGGGTCGATAGCGGCTTGCGGGCACATCGAAGTCCAACGCCTCGTGCGGCCGGTCGAGATTGTAGACGGCCCGCCAGTCGTCGAACGCCCGCTGGACGTCGATCAGGTCGCGATAGCGCTTGAGGGCAAAGACCTCGGCCTTCAAGGTGCGGTGGAAGCGTTCGTTCTTGCCCCGGCTCTGAGGATGGTAGGGCCGGCTGTGGATCGTTCGGACGCCGAGCTTCAGAAGCCACACCGTCAGCGTGGTCCAGGGGTCTTCAAGGGTGAAGCCCCAGGGGCCGCCATTGTCGACGAACATCGCATCCGGCAGTCCGTAGCGGCGGAACGTCGTCTCCAAATGGCCTTGTACCGTAGAGCCTCGTTCGTTGTCACAGGCGGCCAGGCACAAGGAGAAGCGCGAGTGGTCGTCCAACGCCGTCAGCGGATGACAGGACACGCCGTTCTCCAGCGCGCTGTGCCCCTTGAAGTCCATCTGCCAAAGCTGATTGGGCGCATCCTTCTCGAAGCGCGTGTAGGGCTGCCCGGGCGTGCCTGCAGGCTCGCTCACGCGATCGTAACGGCGCAGGATGGAGTGCACGGTGGATATCGCCGGGACAGCTTGCCCATCGCGCTCGAGACGACGTGCGAGCTTGCGCGCGCCCCAGGCCGGGTGAGCATCGCGCAGCGCGACAATCTGCTGCTCAGTCGCAGCCGCCGTGCGCTCCGGACTCCGATGCGGCCGCCGCGATCGGTCCGCCAGCGTCGTATCGCCAGCATCATCCCGCTGGATCCACTTGTAGCCGGTCTGGGGGCTGATGCCGAACTGCCGACACAGCTGCCGCCGGTTTACTCCCTCCTGCTTGGCAAGCATCACAAACTCTCGTCGCTGATCCATGACAGACACCTCTCGCCACGGCATCGCTCGCCCCCTTGTTTGACGAATCGAGCCGATTTTGACGTGTCAACCATGTCCCCGAACACCCGTCAGCCATGTCCCCGGGCTAAACACTGCGCTCGCAATGACGGAGGAGAGGGTGTGTGGTCCCAGGGGCTTCCATTCCGCAGGGAGCAGGGCGTCGCGCACGACGCACGTTCCTTCTGCGCAGCATCGTCCTTTTCGCGCAGCGGCGCGGCTCGTTCCGCGTCGCGGCATCCGCCTCAATACAGCGACGGCACGTGCAACTCGGCCGGGATCTGCTCGCGGCGATATTCAGGGCTGCGGACGCGCTCGGGCAGCACCACCGGCTCGTGCGGCACCTCGCCATAGGGGATCTGGCTGAGGAGATGCGAGATGCAGTTCAGCCGCGCGCGCTTCTTGTCGACCGCCTCGACCACCCACCACGGTGCCTCCGGGATGTGGGTCCGGTGCAGCATCTCTTCCTTCGCCTTGGTGTACTGCTCCCAGCGGCTGCGCGATTGCACGTCCATCGGGCTCAGCTTCCACTGCTTGAGCGGATCGTGGATGCGCATCAGGAAACGGAACTGCTGCTCCTCGTCGGTGATCGAGAACCAGTACTTGATCAGGATGATGCCGGAGCGCACCAGCATGCGCTCGAACTCCGGCACCGAGCGGAAGAACTCCTCGACCTGGTCCTCGGTGCAGAAGCCCATCACGCGCTCGACGCCGGCGCGGTTGTACCAGGAGCGGTCGAACAGCACGATCTCGCCGCCGGCGGGCAGATGCGTCGCATAGCGCTGGAAATACCATTGGGTGCGCTCGCGTTCGTTCGGCGCCGGCAGCGCTGCGACCCGGCAGACGCGCGGGTTGAGCCGCTGCGTGATACGCTTGATGGCGCCGCCCTTGCCAGCGGAGTCGCGCCCCTCGAACAGCACGACGACCTTGAGCTTGTTGTGCTGGACCCAATCCTGCAGCTTCACCAACTCGCCCTGCAGGCGGAACAGCTCCTTGAAATAGACACGGCGATCCATGCCCGGATGCGCCTGATGGCCGAGCTCGAGCCGGCGAAACTCGTCGAATTGATCGTCGCCGAGCTCCAGCTCGAGCTCCTCGTCCATGCTGTCGCGGAAATCCTCATCGATCAGCTCGCGCAGGGCGCGCTCGTCGGTGGTTTCCTTGTTGCTCATCCCTGTCATCCCCGAAGTCGATGTGGCCAGCCAAAATGGCTCACGCCCTTTGACAGGGGTATGACACGTCTCCGTGACGCGTGGCCCGCGCCGGTTTCACCCGTGCACGACAGACTTCGCGATCATGCAATGAATACCCTTGGAGCCGTTGACCGTCTGGGTGACGCGCAGGTCGGCCGCGAGACTGCACAGCGTGTAGGCGTCCTCGCGCGACAGATTGCGCTTCTCGCCGAGCAGCACGATCATGTCGCGCAGCGCCCGCACCACGCATTGGTCGAGATCGGGGTCCATCGCCATCGTCATATAATGGGTGGCGGTCTCGCCGCGCGGATAGTCGAGCTTGATGTCCTTGCGGACCGTGAGACGGAAGCGGCCCTGCAGCGCGGTCTCGATCGCGGTCACGCAGACCTCGCCATCGCCCTGCACGCCATGGCCGTCGCCACAGGAGAACAGCGCGCCCGGCACGAACACCGGCAGATACAGTTTGGCGCCCGCACCGAGCTCCTTATTGTCGAGATTGCCGCCCATGGCGCGCGGGATCAGCGAGGTGATGCGGCCCCAGGCCAGCGGCGGCGCGACGCCCATCACGCCGAAGAACGGCGCCAGCGGCAGTTCCAGGCCCCAGGGCAGTTTGCCGACCATCCGGCTCTTGTCGAGCGGGATGTTGAGCAGCCGGCTCTCGCGGAAATCGTCGGGCAGCGTGCCGGCGAGCGGGCGGATGAAATTGTAGCCCCAGTCCTGTCGCAGCTGCACGTCCAGGATATCGACCTCGAGCACATCGCCGACTTCGGCGCCTTTGACGGCGATCGGCCCGGTCAGGATGTGGCCGGGCACCATGCGCTCGCTCCTGGCGTGAACCTCAAACAGCTCCGGCGGGACGTAGAATTGGCTGCTGTCGGGGACCACGTCCGGCCCGCCGCTGATCGTGTCGATCGTGACCTCGTCACCGCTGTCGATCGTGAGCACCGGCTTCAGCCGGGATTCGAAAAAGCCCCAATGGCAGGTCTCGGGGCTCGCGTGCAGATGATGATGCGTCATGATCCTCTCATTCGCGCCGGTTCGGGGCTCACCATAGCGCATCCGCCGGCCGCCGCAGAGAGATGGCGATGCATGGCGGCTGTCGTGTATGAGGACGGCAGCTGCGATTCACCTCGCGCCGGAGCTTGGTATGTTTTTTGTCTTGTCGAAGACGCTCGGCCTGCTGGCGTTGCCGACCAATTTCATGATCGTGCTCGGGCTGCTCGGCGTCGTCCTGATGCTGACCCGATTCGCTATATTCGGCCGCAGGCTCGTCGTGGCCGCGATGCTGCTGTTGGCCGTGCTCGGATTGACGCCGCTCGGCAGCCTGATGCTGTCTCCGCTCGAGAGCCGCTTTCCGAAATGGGATCCGGCCAAGGGCGCGCCGGACGGCATCATCGTGCTGGGCGGGCCGGTCGATCCCGATCTGTCAATCATGTATGGAATGCCGGTGACCGTCGCCGGCGCCGACCGGCTGATCCAGGCGGCTGCGCTGGCGCGGCGCTATCCGAGTGCGCGCATCGTGTTCACGGGCGGCAGCGCCAACCTGATCGCGACGGACGCGAGGGAGGCCGACGTGGCCGCCGATATTCTGCTCAGCCTCGGCGTCGCCAAGGAGCGGCTGACCTTGGAGCGGGAGTCGCGCAATACCTACGAGAACGCGGTGTTCTCCAAGGCCATGGTCGCGCCGAAGCCGGGGGAGCGCTGGTTGCTGGTGACCTCGGCCTTTCACATGCCGCGCTCGGTCGGGCTGTTCCGAAAGGCGGGTTTTCCGGTCGAACCCTATCCGGTGGACTGGCGCGTCGGCCGCCTCCTCGACGTCGATGGCGTCTCGCTGCTGGGGCTGCGGCGCGCCGACATTGCGGTGCGCGAATGGGTCGGGCTCGTCGCCTACCGCCTGCGTGGTCGGATCGACGATCTGTTTCCAGCGCCGAACTAGGCGGCTGGAGGCCCGAATCCGGCGATCGCGGTCGTCAGCTCGGCGCGCACGCGCGCCACGACCGGCTCGTAGCGGCAGCTTGCATCCTGGTGGAACAGCCGGACGCTGCCGTACCACGGGCTGTCGTCGCGATCACGCAGCCACCGCCAGTCGGCGAGGTAGGGCAGCATGATCCAGGTCGGACGACCGAGCGTGGCGGCGAGGTGGGCGACGCTGGTGCAGACGCTGATGACGACGTCGAGGCAGGAGATCAGCGCGGCGGTCTCGACGAAGTCGGTCAGATCGCCACTGACGTCGAGGATACGGCTCTGCTGAATCAGCAGCGCCTGGTCTGCCGGCCGCGGCTCCTTCTGCAGGCTGATGAAATCGGCGTCGAGATCCAGCAGCGGCTGCAGCGTCGCAAGTGGCATCGAGCGGTGACGATCATTGCCCTGGTGCGGATTGCCGGACCAGACAAGGCCGACCCGCAGCCGTTGATGCGATCCCAGCCGCCGCTCCCAGGCCGACACGCGGTCGGCCGGCGGCGGCGGCAAATAGGTCGCGGGCGGGATGGTCTCGAGCGTGGTTCTGAAGGCGAGCGGCAGGCTCATCACCGGACAATGCATATCGAAGGCCGGGCGTCGCAGCTCCGGCTTGAAGGCGAGACATTGCGAGACGCCTGCAATGCCCGTCATCAGCGGTCGCAGCGCCTCGCGGACCACCAGGATGACCTTGGCGCCGCGCGCCGCGACCTGGGGGATGTAGCGGGCAAACTGAATGGTGTCGCCAAAGCCTTCGTCCTCCTCGATGAGCATGGTCTTGCCGCTGATGTCCTCGTTGCCGAGCCATTTCGGTGCGGTGAAACGCGGATATTCGGGCGAGAAATCCGGCATGTTCCAGCGTGCCTCGCGCCGGGCCCAGCCGGAGACGTAGTCGCCGCATTGCAACTCGACATGGGCGAGCTGCCAGGCGGCCTTGGCATTGCCGGGATCGATGGCAAGGATCTTCTGATAGACGTCGGCCGCGTCGGCGAAGCGCCGCAGCTGCAACAGCGCAAAGCCCTTGTTGAGCAGCACCTCGACCATGTCCGGCTGCACGCTCAGCGCCCGGTCGAACCAGCTCAGCGCCTCTGCATGACGGCCGAGACAGACAAGCGCGTCGCCGACATTGTTGCAGGCCAGCGGATCGGCCGGCGCGAGCGTCGATGCGCGCTCCGTATCGGCGAGATAGTCCGGGTAACGGTTCAGCTTGCGGAGGCATTTGGCGCGCATCTGCAGCGCCGTCAGGTCGTTCGGCTGCTGCGTGAGGCAGACGGTGAACGCCTCGACCGCCTCCGCGTCGCGCTGCTGCTGGTGCAGCAGCAGTCCGCTCTGGAACGCGGCCTCCTTGTGAGCGGGATCAATCGAGAGCGCATGCTGGTAACTCAGCAATGCTTCGGCGCCGCGATCGAGCGCCAGGAGCACCCCGCCGAGATGCTTCCACAATTCGGCATCATCCGGTTTGAGCTGAATGGCCTTGTCGAACACCGCCAGCGCATCGTCGAGCCGGCCCATCTGCTTGAGCGCGAAGCCGAGGCTGGTCAGATAGTCGATCTTTGGCGTCTGCCGGATCGCCTGCGAAAGCCAAGCCACGGCGTGATCGTGTTGCCGCGACTGCAGCGAGATCAGGCCCATGAGATAGAGGCTGTCGGCGTGGCCGGGATCGAGCTCGAGCGCCTGCTGGCAGCACAGTTGGGCATCGAGCCATTGGCCTGCGCCGAGGTGATGCAGTCCGGCCTCGTACAGCGCGGCAGGCGAAAGGGTGGGCGCGCCATCCGAGCCGCCCGTCACGCTCTTGGCGCCTTGCTTCCGGTCGCTGCGGCTCATCGCATGTTCCTGTTCGAGGAAGACAAATTCATAAGTGATTCCCGACACATCGAGAAGGGTCCGGAAGGCCGGGCGCGAGCGGGACGGGGAGGGGCTGGCCTCGACGCCTGCGACCGTCTAACAAGCGCCTCGACCCGTAAACAGACCTTGCAAGGGAGCACCGCGCGCCCAGACGGTGCGGCAGGGAGGGAGCGCCACATGCAACAGCCCAACATCTCCGAACGGCTCGATTTGGCGGCAATGGTCGCCGACCTCAATGCCCTGCTGCGTCTCAAGACCACGGTGATCGGCATCAAGATGTTCGCCCGGGTCGAGGACATGCAGGCGGTGGAGAAGATTCGCCGGCCAAATGCGGTGCACACCACCGATCAGATCGTCAGCATGGCCGCGCGGCTCGGCTGGACCGTCGGCATTACCGCCGACGATCTCGTCGGCGCGCAGTGCCGCGCGGTGATCGGGCTCGGACCGCAGGACGACACCTGGCTCAAGGGCGAGAATTATGTCGGCGTCTGGCACGGCACGGCCGAGGACGCGCGCAAGCGGCAGGAGGCGCTCGATGTCGTGCCGTTCGGCCGCTATCAGGCGATGGCGGTCAGCCCGCTGTCGAGCGGCCGCCTCGATCCGCCCGATATCTGTCTCGTGTACGCGACGCCGGGACAGATGATCATCCTGATCAACGGCCTCCAATATGTCGGCTACAAGAAATTCGAATGGGGGGTCGTCGGCGAAACCGCCTGTGCCGATTCCTGGGGCCGCGCGCTGAAGACTGGCGAGCCCAGCCTCTCGCTGCCATGCTTCGCCGAGCGCCGCTATGGCGGCGTGCCGGATGAAGAAATGTTGATGGCGCTCACGCCCGCGGATCTTGCCAAGGCGATCGCCGGCATGAAAAAGCTGGCGAAGAATGGCTTGCGCTATCCGATCGCGCCGTACGGCATCCAGAACGATGTCCGCGCCGGAATGAGCGTGTCGTATGGGAAGAAGTGACATGTGTCGTCATTGCGAGCGCAGCGACGCAATCCGGAGTCTTGTCGCCGAGACAGTCCGGTTTGCTTCGCCGCAAGGGCTCCTCGCAATGACGGAGCAACTGATTTGCAGCTGATCTCCAGGGAACAAGAATGACGTCACCCAGATTCGACCTCATCGTCTATGGCGCCACGGGCTTCACGGGCAAGCTCGTCGCCGAATATCTCACCACGCAATATCGCGGCGATGCGTCGCTGCGCTGGGCCATGGCAGGCCGCAGTCTCGACAAGCTCGCCACCGTGCGCGATGAGATCGGCGCGCCCGCCGATACGCCGCTGATCGCGGCCGACGCATCCGATCCCGCCTCGCTGGCGGCGATGGTGGCGCAGACGAAGCTGGTGCTCACCACGGTCGGACCCTATCAATTCTATGGCAATGAGCTCGTGGCTGCCTGCGCTGACACCGGCACCGACTATGTCGATCTCTGCGGCGAGCCGGTCTGGATGCGGCAGATGATCGACAAGCATCAGGCCGCCGCCGAGAAGAGCGGGGCCCGCATCATGTTCTCCTGCGGTTTCGACTCCGTGCCGTTCGAGCTCGGCGTCTACTTCGTGCAGCAGCAGGCGAAAAAGCTGTTCGGCGCTGCCGCGGCGCGCGTCAAGGGGCGGGTGCGCGGCATGAGCGGGACCTTGTCGGGCGGCACCGCGGCGAGCGCCAAGGCGACGTTCGACGCCGTGGCCAAGGATCTCAGCCTCGTCTCGATCCTGAAAGATGCGTTCGCGCTGACGCCGGGCTTCAAGGGTCCGAAGCAGCCGGCCGGCAACAAGCCTCTCTATGAGGAGGATCTGCAGTCCTGGACGGCACCGTTCATGATGGCGCTGATCAACACGCGCAACGTTCACCGCTCCAACATGCTGATGGGTTTTCCGTACGGCCAGGACTTCGTCTATGACGAGATGGTGCTGACCGGCCCGGGTGAGAAGGGCGAGGCCAATGCCAAGAAAGTCATGGCCGCCAACGCCGAGAAGACCGGCCCGAATGCGCCGAAGCCGGGCGAGGGACCCTCGAAGGAGGAGCGTGAGAAGGGCTACTACAATCTGTTGTTTGTCGCGATCGCGCCCGATGGCCGTCAGGTCCGCGTAACCGTCAAGGGCGACCGCGATCCTGGCTACGGCTCGACCTCGAAGATGATCTCAGAATGCGCGGTCGGTCTGCTGCGCGACGGTGCCGACGTGAAGGGCGGGTTCTGGACGCCGGGCGCGGCGCTGGGCGACAGCCTGATCAAGCGGCTGGTCGATCATGCCGGCCTGACCTTCACGGTGGAGGATTAGGAGAGCGCGCCCTGCGGGCCGATCCCGGCGGATCGGCCCGTCTCGACTTGGTAGGTGCGTGCGGCGGCGATCATGCCCCACATCGTGCCGAGCATCAGGAAGAAGTGCCGCCAATGGTCGGTATCGATGATGAAGCTTTCGCCGACGGTGCCGAGGAACGCCGAGAACACCGCGATATAGGTCCGCTGCCAGGGCACGCGCACGAAGAGGTAGCGGAAGCCGAGAATGACGGTGGTGAAGACCAGCGCGGGATAGCAGATGCCCGACAGCCAGCCGCCCGACATGAACGCATTCAGATAGGAGTTATGCGTGTCCTCTGGGAAGTAGTTATGAAACTGCAGCGGCCCGATGCCAAAGGGCAGATCGAGCGCCATGTCGGCCCCCAGGATGTGGCGGCCGAAGCGACCGAACCGGCCGCCATCATAGCTCTGGTCGAAGCTCGCCCGCTGCTTGAACATGTCGGCGACTGAATCGAGGGAGAGCAGAACGGCGATCAGCATCAGGCCGATCACAGCGGCGGCAAGCGTCATGACGATGATGCGGGAGCGCTCGCGGGACGACGTGCTGGTCAGGACCATCAGCGCGAGCATGAAGGCGGAGGTGAGGACCAGTCCGCCCCAGGCCGCTCGCGAGAAGGCGAGCAGGATGGCCAGGGCCATCACGCCGAGCGCGAAGCCGGCGCGCAAGGTTGCGGCCAGGCGCGCCGTGACGACATTCTGCAGCGCGAGCAGCGCCGGCAGGATGAGGAACGCGCCGAGCACATTGGGATCCTTGAAGGTGCCGCGGGCGCGGCCGTACAGAGTGAGGAGATCGTAGCCGCCGGGCACCAGATGGAAATAGCCGGCGACGCCGGCCAGCGCGGCGACGGCACCGCCCATCACCAGGCCGCGACGAAGCATATCGAGCCGCGCCCCGGTGTCGTCGGATGTCACCAAGGCCAGGAGCATGGCGGTGACAGCCATGTACCAGGAGGTAGCGATCCAGCTCGCGATCTTCGAGTCGTCGAGCAGCGGAATGGCGCTGATCGTGTAACCGAGATTGATGAGGAACAGCAGCAGGAGGAGAGGCAGAAAGACCAGGCGCAGCCGGATGCCGGTGGCAATGAAGACAGCCGCCGAGGCGAGCGTCGCGAGCTCGTAGGGGCTAGGTTCGATGAAGACGATGGCGCCGGCAGCGCCGACCAGCCACACCAGCGCGCGCTGCAGGGCCACGACGCCCGGAGGGGCGATCGTCGGGGACACGAAGTCTCGGGCTGCCACCTCGGTCATCAGGACCTCGCACTCATACGCAACGCGCGGCGGGACCGGTCCTTGCAGGTGGGCCGCGCCGGGTACCTGGCATCAATAGGCGTTCTCGCTCTTGGTCATCAGCGCAAGCGGCGTCTTGAGCAGGATGTAGAGGTCGAGCAGCACCGACCAGTTCTCGATATAATAGAGGTCGAACTCGACGCGCTTCTGGATCTTTTCTTCCTTGTCGATCTCGCCGCGCCAGCCGTTGATCTGCGCCCACCCGGTGATCCCGGGCTTGACGCGGTGGCGCGCGAAATAGCCGTCGACGGCTTCGTCGAACAAGCGGTTCTGCAGCTTGCCCTGCACGGCGTGCGGACGCGGACCAACCAGCGACAGGTTGCCCTTGAACACCACGTTGAACAGCTGCGGCAGCTCGTCGAGGCTGGTCTTGCGGATGAAGCGGCCGACGCGAGTGACGCGCGGATCGTTCTTGGTGACGACCTTGGAGGCGGTGGGGTCGGCCTGGTGATGATAGAGCGAGCGGAACTTGAAGACGTCGATGCGCTCATTGTTGAAGCCGAAGCGCTTCTGCCGAAACAGCACCGGACCGGGGCTGTCGAGCTTGATCGCCAGCGCGACCAGCGCCATCACAGGGAGCGCCAGCAGCAGGATCAATGCGCCGACCAGCCGATCGAACAGCCACTTCATCACCAGATCCCAATCGGTGATCGGGGCCTCGAAGACGTCGAGCGTCGGCACCGCGCCGAGATAGGAATAAGAGCGAGGGCGGAAGCGCAGCTTGTTGGTATGCGCCGAGAGGCGGATGTCGACGGGCAGAACCCACAACTTCTTCAGCATGTCCAGAATGCGGATCTCCGCCGATATCGGCAAAGCGAACAACACCAGGTCCACGCGCGTGCGTCGGGCGAATTCGACGATGTCGTCGACCTTGCCGAGCTTCGGGACGCCTGCGCAGGTGTCGAGCGACCTGGAATCGCTGCGGTCGTCGAACACGCCTAGGATTTCGATCTCGGAGTCGTTCTGCAGTTTCAGTGCGCGCACCAGATCTTCGCCGCTCTGATCGGCGCCGACGATAATGGTTCGACGGTCGAGACGACCTTGCCTGGCCCAACTGCGGATCAGGCTGGCGAGAACGACGCGACTTGTGATCAGCGCGCCAAGACCGATGAAGAAGAAGGCCGCAAGCCACAGGCGGGAGACCTCGCCGCCGAGCTTAGCAAAAAACGACAGGCCGATGAACAGCAGGAAGACGAAGCAGTAGGAGGAGATCATCCGGGTCATTTGCCGCACTTGGGCGCGAAAGACCTGGATTTGATAGATGTCAGCGGCCTGGAAGCAGATCACCGCGCTGACCGCCATACCGACGATGGCAGCGAGATACTCCCAATGGAAACCGCTGATCGGAACGACGTAACCGAAATAGACGGCGCTGCCGACAAAGCTCAGCAGTACGAAATCCGCAATCCGGACGAAACCGGCGAGCACGATCGGGGAATAGGCGCGGTGGACCTTCTGATTGGCGACGGCCAGCGCGGCGGGCGACAGACGTCGCCGGCGTTCAACCGCCGGCTGGCCGGCGACGGCGATGGTGGCGGCGGAGGCCGCAGCATCCAGCATCGATCGAGGCGTTGATCGGTTCCACAATGGTACAAGCCCGGATTATGTTTGTTAGTATTCTTGGTCAGATAAGCGCTGACAGCGCCGGGAGAAATTCCCCGCCAGCGGTCATAAACGGCAATTCGGAACAATCGGTTAGCGATGTCCCGCAGGCATCAGGTCTTGGTAAACGCTTCTCGGTAGCCACCGAGCACGCCCTCGACCATCGCCCTCTGGGAGAAATGCTGGAATATCCGCTCGCGCAGCGCCTTGGCACGGAGTTGCGTGGTGGCGGGATCGTCGAGGGCGCTTGCGATCGCTCCCGCCATCGCATCGACGTTGCTCGGCGCGAACAACGCGTCGGCATGGAGGCCGAAAATCTCCGGGATGCCGCCAACCTTGGCGGCGATCATCGGGATTCCGGCTGCTCCCGCTTCGATCACCACATAAGGCATCGAGTCGCCCCGCGACGGGACGACCAGAAGGCGGCCCTTGGAAAATCCCTCGCGTGCCTTCACATGCCCGATGAAGCGCACGGCGGAGGTCAGACCGAGACGCTCGACCTGTGCCTTCAGGCGCGCCGTCTCCTCGCCGTCGCCGCCCAGCGTGAGGGTGAGAGGCCGACCGCTGTCGCGCAGCTGCGCAACTGCGTCGATCAGGATATCCGCGCCCTTGATATGGCGAAACTCTCCGACGTAGGCGAGGTCCGTCTGGTCGTCCGCGGGCGCGACGGGATCGAATTCGCCCGCTGTCACGCCGTTGAACACGCAATGGACCAGGCCCTGGGGATGGCCGATCATGCGTTCATAGGTGTCGCGGGCAAAGATGCTTTCGAACAGGAAAAGCTCGGTCCGGTTCATCAGCGCGCGCTCGAGCCGTGCGTAGAGCGCGCCTTTGAGCGTGTTGCGCGGGTAATGCAGTGATCCGCCATGCGGCGTATAGATTCGGATCGTTTCGGTCCGATGTGGCAGCATGCGGATGAAGGCGCCAGCCTTCGCACCATGACCGTGCAGAACGTCCGGATTGAGACTGCGGGCGATCGCATGAAAATGGCCAAGCGCCAGGACATCGGTCGGCCAGGGCTCCCGATGAATCGCGACGCGATGAACACCGAGTGTCAGGCGTGGAGCGATTTGCGCGAGTGCCGCATCAGCCCGTTCGCCGCCAGTCAGGCTGTCTGCAATGATTCCCACGTGGTGGCCGAGATCGGCCTGGCCGTTCGCGAGGTCGATAATATGTCTGAAAATGCCGCCGACCGGGGCCCGGACTGCATGCAAAATTCTGAGCGGCTTGTGTGGCGAAGTGGCCAGGCCAAGCTCGCTTCGTTGCGCGGTGCGGTCGTGATCTCGCCAGCCGTCAGCGGGCGAGTGGACCTGACGGCTGGTTGGTAGAGGAAGCACGGGTGCCTCTCGTCATTAAGTTCCCTGCGGCTTCAGGCTGGATAGATCGTTGATGGTTAATAAACGGCTCACAGCTCGGCGATAGGGATCGGGCCGCGAGGATTATGGTGATGATCGTGTATAAGCGGGGGATCTGCATCCATGGGAGATGCCCATGAATGTTCGCGCGAGCCGCTGACAGATCGGTCGGATTAACCGGCCGGCAACCTTAATAGAGTGTAATTGTACCACGTATGTTGGCGGCGTGGCGTTTGTCTCGCGGGAGTGGATGATGCGGTTGGCGTTCTGGCGTGCCAGCAAGGAAGACAAGACGACACGGATCGAGGCGGCTCCCGTCGCGCAGCCGACGAATGCGCAATCGCCGGACGTGCCGGCGCAGGCCTCTGGCGACCTGGATGTGCGTACGATTGGCCGTGCTCTGGCTCGCAAGCGTGGTTTCATCCTCACCGCGACCCTGCTTGCACTTGCGTTGGCTGTCATTGCCGTCAACATGATCACGCCGCGCTACAAATCGGAGGCGCGTATCCTGATTGATGGTCGCGAGAACATTTTCCTGCGGTCCAACAGTGAGCGTAGCGAAGAACGGACCGCGCTGGACGCGGAGGCTGTGGCGAGCCAGGTGCAGCTGGTGCTGTCGCGGGATCTGGCGCGCGACGTCATTACCAAGACCAAGCTCGGCGAGTTGCCGGAATTCGATCCGGTGCTGCGCGGCGTGTCGCCGCTGAAGTCGATCTTTGCCATGTTCGGTCTGGTGAAAGACCCGCTGTCGATGACCCCCGAAGAGCGGGTCATGGACGCCTATTATGAGCGCCTCACGGTCTATGCCGTCGACAAATCGCGCGTCCTCGTGGTCGAATTCCAGTCGCAGAACCCGGCGCTCGCGGCCCAGATCGCCAACGCCATTGCCGACGGATATCTGGTGGTGCAGCAGAATGCCCGCCAGTCGCAGGCGAGATCGGCGAGCCAATGGCTGGCCGGGGAGATCCAGAGCCTCCGCAAGAAGGTCGAGGACGCGGAGTCGCGGGTCGAAGAGTTTCGTGCCAAGTCCAGCCTGTTCATCGGCACCAACAACACCTCGCTGTCGAACCAGCAGATGGGCGAGATCAACACCCAGCTCAACAATGCCCGCGCGCTGAAATCGGATGCCGAGACCAAGGCGCGGTTGATCCGCGAGAGGCTGCAGAGCGGACAGCCGATCGAGGCTTCCGAGGTGCTCAATTCCGAGCTGATGCGCCGCTTGTCCGAGCAGCGGGTGAATCTTCGCGCGCAATTGGCTGAGCAATCGTCGACGCTGCTGGATAACCATCCGCGCATCAAGGAGCTGAAGGCGCAATTGGCCGATCTCGATCGCCAGATCCGCGACGAAGCGGCCAAGATCTCGCGCTCGCTCGACAGCGACGCCCGGATCGCCGAGGGGCGGGTGCAGATGTTGAGCCAGAGCCTCGATCAAGCCAAGAAGCAGGCCACGTCCACCAACGGCCAGGACGTTCAGCTGCGGGCGCTGGAGCGCGAGGCCAAGTCGCAGCGGGACTTGCTGGAATCCTATCTCGCCAAATACCGCGATGCCAACAGCCGCGAGACCCTGGACACGCCGCCGGCGGAAGGGCGCATCATCTCGCGGGCGGTGGTCTCGAACACGCCGGCCTATCCGAAAAAGCTGCCGATCGTGCTGATCGCGACGCTCGCCACGCTGATGCTGACCTCGGGCGTGGTCGTCACCGGCGAGCTGCTGCGCCTCACCGCGCCACGCGCCGTCAGCGCCGGCTTGCTGGCTCCCGTAATGGCCGCGGCCACGCCCGCCCCCCGGGTGGAGCCGGTGATGTCCGCCCCCGCTGTGCCCGCGGCCCCGGCCGCGCCGGTCCAGATTGCGCCTGCGCCTCCGGTTGCCGTGCCTCCCGTTCCCGTCGCGCCAGCTCCCGCCACTGCCGCGCCGGAGCCTGAGCTTGCCGAGCCTGGGCCGTCGCCGTCGAGCGAGCTCGACCAGCTCGCGGCCGAGCTGCTTGCCGCGGGCGAGGGGGCCCGCAAGATCACCGTGCTCGGGACGGCCGGCGGCCACACCGTCACCGCCACCGCGCTGTCGATCGCCCGCAATATGGCCCGGCATGCCCGAATCGTGCTGGTCGACCTCGCCGGCAGCCCGCAAATGCTCGCGGGCGTCTCGGTCGATCCGGCGGCGCCTGGACTGATCGAGCTGATGCTGGGCGAGGCCTCGTTCTCCGCCATTATCACCAAGGATCAGGCCTCGCGGCTGCATCTCGTCAATGCCGGCCGGCCCGGAGGCGATCGCGGCCAGCTGCAATCGCCGCGACTTGCGCTCGCGATCGATGCGCTGCTGCGCGTCTACGATCACGTGCTGCTCGACGCTGGTACGGCCTCCGACCTGCCGGCCGAACTGCTGACAGCGGGGGCGCGCGCCGTCGTCGTGCCGGACCCCAACATGACCGCCGAGGCGCGCAGCCAGATGACCGAGCAACTGCGCGAGGTCGGCTTTGGCGCCGTGACCATGCTGAAGGCGCCGCTCGAAGAGGCCGGGTCCACCCAAGCGGGCCCGCGCGGCGTCGCCGCCTAGACTAATCGTCGGCCCGTTCCTCGGCTCTGGCGGCGCTGCCGCCGGACTGCAGCGCGCCGCGGACGCGCTGCGCCAGACGGAGCAGAGCAGGGCTGTGCTTGACGGCATGCTTGGCGCGGCCAAGCGCGGCCATCGTCCGCGCCGCCACCAGCCCGCGCGCGGTCAGGGACAGGTAGCTGTCGAAGATCGGCTCGTCATCCTTGCAGAACATCCGCTTGTAGCCGTCGGAGCCGATGCCGAGATCGAGCGCGCGGAACCCGCTTTGCGCATAGTGATCGATGATCGAGCGCATCAGGATCAGTCCCGGACTCCAGCGGGCATTCTCCGACAGCGTATAGGTGTTGAACATCATCGAGAAGCGCTCGCCATCGGCGACGCCCGCGAACAGCGCGATGATCTCGTCGTCGCAGCGCAGCGCATGAATCGCGATGGCGCGATGACCGCAGCCGAGCTTGGCCAGGCATGCGGCGCGCACGAAGGCCTCGATACCGGGCTCGGCGAAGACGTTGGGCAGCTTCTGCTCGGCCATGCGGATCGGCTTGATGCGGAAGAACCAGTCCAGCAGCTCGGTGATCTCGGCGTCGCTGCTGGCGATCATGTAGCGATAGCCGGGCACCGCCTGCAGCTTCTTTTCCTTGCTCTTGAGCCGCTTGCGGAACGAGTTCGACAACAAGGCGGTCGATGCGGCGCCGGGAGGCATCAACAGCACCGGGCAGTCGTTCACGGATGGCTGGCGCGGCCACAGCGCCAGCGGGTTGGCGATCGTGCTCCAGCGCAGCGGCTGTTGCGTCAACGCCAGCACGTCCACGCCGCCATGATCACGCAGTCCGGCAAGCAGGAATTCGAGATCGCCAACGCTGGCACGCGCCGCGAACGCACGGTGCATCAGCGGCATGTTGAAGGTGGTGTGCTTGCCGCCCATGAAGCTCGCGACCCGCGCCCCGAACGCGTGCGTCAGCGCCAGCGGTAGCAGCAGCAACGGCTGCTGCTTGGCATCGCGAGCGATGACGATGAAGGGCGTCGCCTGCTCGCGGGCGCCGACCTCGCGCTGCCACGCGGCGACCAGGTCGAAGCGCTGGTAGGGCGTCGAGATGTGGTCGGGTGCCTCGAGAATGCGCCAGGCCGGTTCGGCCGCCGCGAGATCAGAGAGGATCTCGACCTGCGCAAGTCCAGGCAGCGCCGACTGCGCCGTCCGGTTTTCGATCACGGCGGCCATGGTCATCGCGCAACCTGCGTTGTTGTGGAATTTTGTTGCTCTGGATCAGCCGAGCTTTGCAAAGAAACATCAATGAAAAGTAAGGGCAATGACACCGCCCCAAATCGGGGTGACGCGGCAAAAGACCTGTTCAAATCAGTATCCACCACGCGATCTTAAGAATGGATGTCTTTAAGGGCATGGACATCAAGATCATCGCCATCGTTACGACGTGTGCTGCGTGCGATGTCGCGCTCGCGTCACGGTCGCTCCGCATCAGGTGGGCGCGGTCGGTTTCGTTTCAAGTGGATCTCTCGGGAAGGGGCGGGCGATTTGTCGTCGGACAACAGATGGCTGCGGACGGCGCGGTTGGAACTGGCCTATTTCAGCGGCGGCACATGGCTGGCCTCGCGCGCCACGGCGGGCGCCGGTGCCGTGCTGCGCTTCGAGCGGGTACGTCCGCGCCGCAACGGTGCGTTCCAGCCGCTCAAGCACGCGGAGATCACGCCGGTCTTCCTCGACAGGATGATCCGCGCGCTGAAGCGCTGGGGCTACGACATCGTCTCGCTCGACGAGGCCTGTGAGCGCGCGGTGCGGCTGGCCGAAGACCGCCGGTTCGCCTGCCTGACCTTCGATGGCGGCTGGAAGGACCTGATCACCCATGCCTATCCGGTGCTGGCCCGCCATGGCGTGCCGTTCACGGTCTACGTGGCGTCCGCCTTTCCGGATGGTCTCGGCGAGGCCTGGTGGCTGGCGCTGGAGGCCGTGATCGCGCGGCAGAGCCGGATCAGCCTCGTGATCGATCATCGCGAGCAGCGTTTTTCGCTGGCCAGGCCGGCCGAAAAATACGAGCTGTTCGCCTATCTCTGGGGCTGGCTGCGCAAGCTGCCGCCGGCGGAGCGGTCGATCGCGATCCGCGACCTCTGCGCGCGCCATGCGGTCGACCTGGTCGCGCTCTCGCGCGCGGCCGCGATGGATTGGGCGGACATCGCGCGGCTTGCGGCCGATCCGAATGTCACGATCGGCAGCGCCACGGTACATTATCCCGTGCTCGCCCATCTCAAGGATGCCGACGCCCAGCGCGAGATCGCGATGGGCAAGGCGGTGCTGGAAACCGCGCTGCGGCGCCCGGTGCGGCATATGGCGTATCCGTTCGGCGACCGCGATGCCTTCCGCCGCAGCGATGCCGTGCTGGCCGCGCAGGCGGGGTTGGTCAGCGCCGCGACCGCGATCGGCGGGGTGATCCAGCCGGAGGGCCGCACCGATTTGCATATGCTGCCGCGCATCGCCTGGGACGGCCGCTCGCGCTCGCTGCGCGCGCTCAAGGTGCTGATGGCCGGCGTGACCTTGCCGAAGGCGAAAGCGGCGCCGCAGCCGACGCTGGACATCGGCTGATCAGCTTTCCTGCCGCTCCGGATCCGGGCGCAGCATCCAGCTCACGATCGGCATCGCGGGCAGCACCCAGCCCATGCCGACGACGACGTAATAGATCGCCTGCATCCAGCCCGAATTGGCGATCAGCGGGAATTGCGCCATCACCATGCCCATCATCGACCAGACGAAGGCGAGCAGCAGCAGCGCCACGGCGCCGATCAGTTTGCGGGTGCGGATCGTCATGACGGGATTGTCAGCCTCGGCTGTGGGCGGCGCGGCTTGCGCGCGATATCCCCGGGATTATAAGGACCTGACAGCCCCGGTTCAATCGAGCGTTCAACGTCCATGACCACGGTTCCCCGCACGACAGATCTTGCCGCGATCCGCATCTGGCTCGCGGTGGTGGCCGGCCTGATCGCGCTGATGGTGCTGGTCGGCGGGGCGACCAGGCTCACCGAATCCGGGCTCTCGATCGTGGAATGGAAGCCGGTCACCGGCACTATGCCGCCGCTGTCCGAGCAGGCCTGGGTCGATGCTTTCGAGGCCTACAAGACGATCCCGCAGTACCGGCAGATGAATGCCGGCATGACGCTGCATGAGTTCAAGACCATCTTCTGGTGGGAGTGGAGCCACCGGCTGCTCGGCCGCGTCATCGGCATGGTCTATCTGCTGCCGTTCCTGTGGTTCCTGTGGCGCGGCGCCGTGTCCGGCCCGCTCGGCCGCAGGCTGTGGCTGATCTTCGGCCTCGGCGCGCTGCAGGGTGCGGTCGGCTGGTGGATGGTGGCCTCCGGCCTGACCGAACGCACCGAAGTGGCGCCGGTGCGGCTGGCGACGCATCTGTCGCTGGCGCTCTTGATCTTCGCGGCCATCGTCTGGACCTTGCGACGGCTCGCGCCGCGCGAGGCAGCCGAGGTGCCGGCGCGGCTGCGGCTGACGGCCTGGCTGCTGGTCGGTGTCACCTTCGTCCAGCTCTATCTCGGCGCCCTGGTCGCCGGCCTGCGCGCCGGCCTCGTCTACAACACCTGGCCCGGCATCGACGGCGGGCTGATCCCGAAGGCGGCCAGCCTGTGGATCCATTCGCCGTGGTGGATCAACCTGTTCGAGAATGATCTGACGGTGCAGTTCATGCATCGCATGACCGCCTACACGCTGCTCGTGCTCGCCGCGTGGCACGCCTTCGACGTCATGCGCGCCGGCGCCGGCCGCGCGGTGGTGCGCGGCGCGCACCGCCTGCTGGCCGCGATCCTGGTGCAGGCCGCACTCGGCATCGCGACCCTGCTGATGGTGGTGCCGATCTCGCTGGCGCTGCTGCATCAGGGCACGGCGATCATCGTGCTGACCGTCGCCGTGCTGCAGGCCGAACGGCTGTCGCCGCGGCGCGTCGCTGTCGTGACGGTGCCGCGGGGAGCGGTGGCCGCGGGGCAGGCCGGGTAGGTGCCCATTCGTCATTGCGAGGAGCCGGAGGCGACGAAGCAATCCAGAGTCCCGCCCACGACTCTGGATTGCGTCGTCGCTGCGCTCCTCGCAATGACGTGGAGAGAGCGGTGCAATTCGTCGCCTGCCGTAGTGCCGCGCTTGCCCCACAACCTCCGCTGTCATCGCCCGGCTTGACCGGGCGATCCAGTATTCCGGCGACAGCTGAGATTCCTCTTTGGGCCGCGGCGTACTGGATCCCCGCTTTCGCGGGGATGACGACTTAGTTTGGGGGCGACCAATCCGTCTCATCAGAAGACATGAACTTTCATCCTCGCGCGCTGACAGCGCCGAGCCATGCCGGTCGTTTCGCCCTCGACAATGCGAGGGCGCGGGGAAGGCCGGATGCCTGGCCGGCACCCATGGCCCGCGTGCAACAAAAAAAGCACGCGGCGGTCACCACAGGTACGGCCGGGAAACACCCGGCCTTCCCCGCGCGATGGTTTTAACCCTTATACGCGATCTCCCCGGGGACCGGCTGTCTTGCCCCCGTCATCTCGCGCGATGCTGTGAGCACCAGCAAGAGACTTGGCGCCAGCATCGGGGCGCCAGGACCACGCGATTTCGTCGTCCGTGACACGCCGCTCGTCCGCGCGAGCTTTCGCCCGCGCACGGCCCGCCACATCCACCGCATTCCATGCCCTACGCAACTGGACGACCCGGAAGCGCCCCTCGGCTGGACAGGAACAGAAAGAGAACATAGACTGAGTTGCGTCGTTTGGCAAGGGGGGCAAGCGTGACGATGTCGCGCACGTCGCAGGGCGGGGGCGGACCATGCAATTCGAGTTCGATTGGGACCCGGCCAAGGCGGAGAGCAATTTGCGCAAGCATGGCGTCGCCTTTGGGCAGGCCATCAGCATCTTCGGAGATCCGTTGGCACTCACACGTCTGGACGACGGATCTGGCGCAGGCGAGGAACGATGGGTTACGATGGGGCGCAACATTGCCCACGAGCTGCTGCTGGTCGTCCATACGTATACGGAACTGGCGATAGACCGCGCCGCGATCCGCATCATTTCCGTCCGTCGGCCGACCCGGCGCGAAATCCGCTCCTACGAGAATGGGTGATCCGATGAAGGATGAATACGATTTCTCGAACGCCGAACGCGGCAAGTTCTTTCGCAAGGGCGCGCGGATGATGCCTCCGGTACATCTGGAGCCGGACGTGCTCGATCATCTCACCGGGCTCGCCAGCGCGCGGGGCGTATCGTTGAGCGAATTGGTCAATACGCTCCTCAAGGAAGACATTGAGCGGATCGAGGCTGCGAAATAGCCTTTGGAGGGCTGCGAGCACGCGCCTCATCATGCCCTCGCAAGGCAGGGGATGATTGTACCGAATCGATTTCACGCCCCGCCGAATTTGCTATGCCGGTTCAGCAAGATGTGCGGAATGGGGTGGACATGCTGACGGGCGAACTTCGGTCCAAGATCGACAATGTCTGGAATGCGTTCTGGTCGGGCGGCATCGCCAATCCGATCGAGGTGATCGAGCAGATCACCTACCTCCTGTTCATCCGCGGGCTGGACGAGGCGCATACGCGCGAGGAGAACCGGGCCACCCGGACGGGCAAGCCGATGGAGCGGCGGATCTTCCCGGAAGGCAAGGACGGCATCGGCAAGGGCGGCGGCGTTGCCTATGAGGAGATGCGCTGGTCGCGGCTAAAGAACAAGGACCCGGCGACGATGTTCGACATCGTCTCGGAGCACGTCTTTCCGTTCCTGCGCAAGATGGCCGACGCGGATACCGCGTACGCCACCCACATGAAGGGCGCGCGGTTCACGATTCCGACCCCGGCGCTGCTGGCGAAGGTGGTCGACCTGCTCGCCGACATCCCGATGGAGGACCGCGACACCAAGGGCGACCTCTACGAATACATGCTGGGCAAGATCGCCAGCGCCGGCCAGAACGGCCAGTTCCGCACCCCGCGCCACATCATCGCGCTGATGGTCGAGATGATGGCGCCGACCCGCAAGGACGTGATCTGCGATCCCGCCTGCGGCACCTGCGGCTTCCTGGTCCAGGCCGGCGAATATCTGCGCGAGAACGACCCAAAACTGTTCCACGACAAGGAGAGCCGCGACCATTTCAACGAGGAGATGTTCCACGGCTTCGACTTCGATGGCACGATGCTGCGCATCGGCTCGATGAACATGACCTTGCACGGCGTCGAAGACCCAGACATCCGCTACAAGGATTCGCTGTCGCAGGACCACGCCGGCGATTCCGACCGCTACAGCCTCGTGCTCGCCAATCCGCCGTTCGCCGGCTCGCTCGACTACGAGACCACGGCCAAGGACCTGCTGGCGATCGTCAAGACCAAGAAGACCGAGCTGCTGTTCCTGGCGCTGTTCCTGCGCCTGCTGAAGCCCGGCGGCCGCGCTGCCGTCATCGTGCCGGATGGCGTGTTGTTCGGCTCCTCCACCGCGCACAAGGCCATACGCAAGATGCTGGTGGAGGACCACAAGCTCGACGGCATCGTGAAGCTCCCGTCGGGCGTATTCAGGCCCTATGCTGGCGTCTCCACCGCGATCCTGCTGTTCACCAAGACCAATTCCGGCGGCACGGATCATGTCTGGTTTTACGACTGCCAGGCCGACGGCATCTCTCTTGATGACAAGCGCACGCCTCTGCTGCCGGCCGAAAAGCTCGGACCGCGGGCCAAGCTCGACGTCGCTGAGCATGACAAGAACAACCTGCCTGACATCGCCGCGCGCTGGAAAGAGCGCAACGGCAGCGAGCGGGATAGGCCGCGCACCGCACAGAGCTTTTGCGTGCCGAAGGTGGAGATTGCAGAGGCGGGCTACGACCTTTCGATCAATCGCTATAAGGAGGTGGTGCACGAGGCTGCGGAGCACCGGCCGCCGAAGGAAATCATCGCTGAGCTAAAGGCGCTGGAGCAGGAGATCGCGGACGTGCTCACGGAGCTGGAGGCGATGCTATGAAAGCTGCCAAACTCGGAGATATCTGCGAATTTCGGTACGGCAAGGCGCTACCTGCGCATATCCGAACCGACGGGCTTGCACATGTATACGGTTCAAACGGACCAGTTGGAACCCACAATGTTGCGTTAGTTCAAGGCCCCGCAATCATTGTTGGCAGGAAAGGGTCTTATGGCGAGGTGCACTTTTCTAGTGAGCCGCTGTGGCCCATTGACACCACGTATTACATTGATTCTGCTGCAACAGAGTGCGATCTGCGTTGGCTTTATCATCAGCTGAGATTCTTGCCTCTCACAACGTTGAATAGGTCGGCTGCCGTTCCCGGGTTGAATCGCGAGGATGCTTATCGTCTCTCCGTTCTGCTGCCTTCGCTGAGTGAGCAGCGGCGGATCGCGGCGATACTGGACAAGGCCGATGCGTTGCGGCGGAAGCGGAGGCGGGCGATTGAATTAATAGATCAGCTAGTTCACTCAATCTTCTCGGAAATGTTCGGCGACCCCGTGAAAAATCCGTTCGGCATTCCGAGTGCCACCCTAGGTGAGCTGAACGTCGAAATGTCGTACGGTCCACGATTCTACAACGAAAGGTATAGCGAAGAAGGGGTTCGAATAGTTAGGATTACTGATCTGGCTGAGAACGGAGAACTAGACTTCGAAGCAATGCCAAGATTGGATGTTTCCGCCGCAGAATTTGAGGCTCATCGGTCGAACCCCGGCGACCTGCTGTTCGCACGAACGGGTGCTACCGTCGGCAAAGTTGCGCTAATCACAGAGGAGAATCCCCCAACCATTCCCGGCGCATATTTCATTAGACTGCGATTTCCCGATACGATTGAGCCTGCTTTTGCTTGGTTCGCGCTCCGGAGTCCTTCAGTTCAGAGTATCATCGCAGAGGGTTCCCGGCAGTCGGCACAGCAAAATTTCAGCGGCCCCGGTCTACGTCGATTACCGTTCCTAATTCCTCCTATCGTTCAGCAAAATGAATTCTTGGATAAAGTTGATAGAGCTAAGAAGGAACGGCGAAGCCAAGAGAAACAGTATGTGCATTTGGAAACGCTCTTCGGAGCTCTCCAACACAACGCCTTTCTGGGACAGTTGTGATATTCAGCAGGCGCAAAAAGGTGTAGGTAGCGTGCCCACGCGCAAAGGGCGAAATCTCACTGTGGGCACGCTGAGACCTGCCCACCCCACCCACCCTACAAGTGTTATTGGCTGAGAGTTACGCTAAACTCACGCCGCCGAATTCAGCGGCTTGGCCCGCTCGATCCGCTTGCGCTCGCGTGGCGAGTGCATCGCCTCCCACAGGTCGCTGCGCCGCTGCACGTTGAGCCAGAACTCTGGGCTGTTGCCGAAGACGCGGGCGAGGATGAGGGCGGTGGACGCGGTGACGTTGCGCCTGCCGTTGCAGAGCTCGTTGACGTGCTTGCGCTGCACGCCCATGGCGGCCGCCAGCGCGGTCTGCGTCAGCCCCATCGGCTGCATGAACTCCTCGACCAGGATTTCGGCCACCGTGATCGGCTTGCGCTTGGTCATCAGCATGGACGTGCCTCACTCATAGCTGTGGTCGTCGAGATAGAGCTCGGTTGCCTCGCCACGGCCGCCGTGCCAGCGAAACACCAGCCGCCAGCGCTTGTTGACGCGGATACAATGGAAGCCGTCCAGGTGACCGCGCAGCTTCTCGAAATGGTTGCTGGGCGGTGACCGCAAATCCCCATCCGTGGTCGCGTCGTCGATCAGCTGCAGCTTGCGGAACAGCCGGTCCTCCAGGTCCGCCGGGATCTTCTTCGAGCGGATGTCGTCGACGAAGAACCGATGCAGCCAGTCGTCTCGGAAGCTCACGATCATGGGCAGTCCCGTTTGAGGCAGTGTACCACCCTATGACACAGGCGGCAATGCGCATGTGATTCCCTTATGATGCTGCGGAGCGGCTTGACGGACCGGGGCCATGCATCCGATGGTTGAAGGTGATCCGGTGTGGCCGGATCGGTCTGGGCAGACGCGGATGATCCGGCAGGATGGCGGTCACGCGAGGGGAAGGCCAGAGGAGCTGCATGACCAACTTCGCCTTTCTAGCCGCTGAATTCCCGGCCGTGCACGAGGCGGCAATGGAGGCAGAGCGTCAGGCGGCGGTGTCGCCGACCGCGGCGGCGTTCTTTGCCGGCAAGACGGTCGAGGTGGCGGTGAAATGGGCGTTCCGGTCCGACCCCAATCTCAAGCTGCCGTATCAGGACAACATCGCCGCGCTCTTGCACGAGCCGAGCTTCCGCCGCGCCGCCGGCGAGGCTGTCTTCGCCAAGGCCAAATATATCAACACGCTGCGCAACCGCGCCGTGCATGAGGAGCGCCGGATCAGCGCCGGTGATGCCACCGGCGCGGTCAAGGAGCTGTTCCACGTCTGCTTCTGGTTCGCCCGCACCTATGCCAAGGCCAAGCCGGCCGATGGGCTGACGTTCGACCCGGCCGTGCTGTCGCGCCGCGACGAGGTTCTGAAAAAGGCCTTCGTCCAGCTCAAGGCCCAGCAGGCCGAGCTCGACGCCAAGGACGGCGAGCTGACCAGGCTGCTGCTCGACAAGGACAACCTCGACACTGAACTGAAGAAGCTGCGCGCCGAGGTCGCCGCCGCACGGAAGGCGGCCGAGGCGAAGCCGGATCAGCACAATTATGACGAGGCGGAAACCCGCGACCGCTTCATCGATCTCTTGCTGAACGAGGCCGGCTGGGCGCTGGACAAGCCTGATGAGCGCGAGTTTCGCGTCGAGGGCATGCCGAACAATGAGGGCGTGGGCTTCGTCGACTACGTGCTGTGGGGCGCCGACGGCAAGCCGCTCGGGCTGGTCGAGGCCAAGCGCACGCGCAAGGATGCGCGATCGGGCCAGCAGCAGGCCAAACTCTATGCCGATTGCCTGGAGGCGCGCTACGGCCAGCGCCCGGTGATCTTTTACTCCAACGGCTATGAGCACTGGATCTGGGATGATACGCGCTACCCGCCGCGGCAGATCGGCGGCTTTTACAAGCGCGATGAGCTGGAGCTTCTGATCCAGCGCCGCACCGGGCGTAAGTCGCTGGCCGGAGAGGCGATCAGCCGCAGGATCGTCGAGCGGCCGTATCAGCACCGGGCGATCCGCTCGATCGCCAAGCATTTCGAGGCGGACCGCGAGCGCAAGGCGCTGCTGGTAATGGCGACCGGCTCCGGCAAGACTCGCACCGTGATCGCGCTGGTCGACCTGCTGATGCGCGCCGGCTGGGTGAAGCGGGTACTGTTCCTGGCCGACCGCGTCGCGCTGGTGAACCAGGCGGCCGGCGCGTTCAAGATGCATCTGCCGGATGCCGCGCCGGTCAATCTGGTGACCGAGCGCACCGCCGACGGCCGCGTGTTCATCTGCACCTATCCGACCATGATGGGGCTGATCGACGGACGGCAGGAGGGCAAGCTCAGATTCGGCCCCGGCCATTTCGACCTGATCGTGATCGACGAGGCGCACCGCTCGGTCTACCAGCGCTATCGCGCCATCTTCGAGTATTTCGATTCCTTCCTGGTCGGGCTGACGGCGACGCCGAAGGACGAGATCGACCGCAACACCTACTCGCTGTTCGACCTCGAAGACGGCGTGCCGACCGATGCCTATTCGCTGGAGGAGGCTGTGGCCGAGGGGCACCTGGTGCCGCCGAAGACGATCTCGGTGCCGCTCAGAATCGTCCGCACCGGCCTGCGCTATGACGATCTCTCGGCGGAGGAGAAGGACCAGTGGGACATGCTGGAATGGGGCGAGGACGACGTCCCCGACACAATCGAGGCGACCGAGGTCAACAAGCGGCTGTTCAATCAGGAGACGGTCGATCTCGTCATCGCGCATCTGATGCAGAACGGGATCAAGGTCGAGGGCGGCGACCGGCTCGGCAAGACCATCATCTTCGCCAAGAACGAGGACCACGCCAGATATATCGAGACGCGCTTCAATCTGGCCTATCCGGCGCTGGCCGGGCATTTCGCGCGCGTCATCACCCACAAGACCGGGGCCTATGCGCAGACGCTGATCGACGACTTCTCGATCAAGACCAAGGGGCCGCACATCGCGATCTCCGTCGACATGCTCGACACCGGCATCGACGTGCCCGAGGTGGTCAATCTCGTGTTCTTCAAGCCGGTGCGCTCGAAGACCAAGTTCTGGCAGATGATCGGGCGCGGCACGCGGCTGTGTCCGGACCTGTTCGGTCCTGGGCAGGACAAGGAGGAGTTCCGGGTCTTCGACTACTGCCAGAACATCGAATTCTTCGGCGCCAATCCGGAGCTGAAGGAAGCCTCCGCTGCGAAGTCGCTGTCCGAGCGGCTGTTCGCCGGCCGGCTCGACCTGGTGCGCGCGCTCGACGAGAAGCTGGTGAAGGCGGCGAGCGGCGGCTTTTCGGCCGGCGAGCAGGCGCCGTTCAAGGAGGGCGAGGACGCGCCGCCGAGCGAGCCGGAGATCCGGGCCTCCGCAGCCCAGACGCTGCAGGCGATCGTCGGCGGGCTCAACACCGACAATTTCATCGTCCGCCAGCACCGCCGCGCGGTCGAAAAATATCGCGAGCCCAGGGAGTGGGACGCGATCGACGCGCACAAGCGCGAGGAGCTGATCGATGAGATCGCGCCGCTGCCGTCGAGCCACGTGCTCGGCACCGAGGACGCCAAGCGCTTCGACCTCCTGATGTTCCAGCTCGAGCTGGCGCTGCTCAAGGGCTCCAAGCGCTTCGACAATCTGCGCAAGCAACTGCTGGAGATCGCCTCGGCGCTAGAGGACCAGACCGGCATTCCGGCGATCGCCCGACATGCCGAGCTGATCGAGGCGATCCAGACCGATCCATGGTGGGAAGGCGTCACCGTGCCGCTGTTGGAGCTGGTTCGCTTGCGGCTGCGCGACCTGATCCAGCACATCGAGAAGGGGCGCAAGACCGTCGTCTATTCCAACTTCGCCGACGAGATCGGCGAGGGTGTCGAGCTGCAATTGCCTGATGTCGGCGAGGTCGACTTCGCCCGGTTCAAGGCCAAGGCGCGGCACTTCCTGCGCGCGCATCAGGACAATCTGTCGCTCAACAAGCTGCGTCAGGGCAGGCCGCTGACCGCCTATGACCTGACCGAGCTCGAGCGGATGCTGCTGGAGGCCGGGATCGGCGAGGCCGGCGATATCGCGCGCGCCAGGGAGGTCAGCAACGGTTTCGGCCGCTTCGTCCGCGCGCTGGTCGGTCTCGACCGCGCCGCCGTCAGCGCGGCGTTCGCCGAGTTCATTTCTGGCGGCACCGCCTCAGCGGCACAGATCGAGTTCATCGACATGGTGATCGAGCATCTGACCGATCAGGGCGTGATGGACCCGGCGCTGCTCTATGAGCCGCCCTTCACCGGCATCGCGCCGACCGGGCCGGAACATCTGTTCGACGAGGGCAGGGTGGTGAAGCTGTTCGAGACCATCAAGGCGATCAACGAAAGCGCGCTGGCGTAGAACTCCGCTTAGCAATACCCGGTCACGCCGCAGGCATAAGGCAGGCGGAACATGTAGTTGGTATAGCCTTCGCCGCCGTAATAGGGGCCTTGATAGTCGTAGGAGAAGGCGCGGCCGTAATAGCCGGGCAGTTCCTGGCGGCCAAGCAGCAGCGGAGTCGAGGGCAGCATCGGGGAGATCAGCGAGTCCTCGTCCTTGACGATGACGGCCGGAGGTGGCGCCTTGACGGCGCGGCGGGCCTTGTAGTGCAGGACCTTGTCATGGACACCCGGCAGGTCGGCGGCGAGCACAACGCCATTCGCCGCAATGGCTGCCAGCAACATCATGATCACCAATAGTCGCATCCTGCTCTCCTGCCTTCTGGTGGAAAGGTCCGTCCAACGCATTCAACCGGCCAAAGGCCGCCGCGTTCGCCTCGGGACGCCCCCGAGCGATTCCATACCCGGTAGGATGGGGTCGGTATGGTTAACGAAAACCTTCCAGGGCGGGGTGCGCTGCTGCAATCGCCCGTAGAAGGACGGGCTTTTTCAGCTTTTGTTAAGTTCTGCTGGTGCAAGCTTACTTCTGCCGGCGCTTTTGAAGGCCGGCCGAATGGAGCTGGATAGCTGCGTTCGCGCGAAAATCTCTGCTGCATTTTTCATCAGAGTCTCAGACCCAAAGGTTTCGAGCATGTCTGTGATCATGTTTTCGGCGTCAGGGCGCCAGATTTTCCAGTCACGGACCAGCTCATTCAACACCGACCGCGCGGGCCTCGATGAGGACGCGGCCTGCCTGCAGTCGCGGTCCCTGAGCCGGCTGATCACTGCGTCCGGAATGCCGCTGGCGGACGCGATGCAGGCGCGCGTGCTGCACCTGATGACATGACCATCTGCAGTTAACGAGGGCGCGGTCCGAGAAGCCGGCAACGGCCCGACCGTGGGACGAAGGAGAGCGCGGAAGGCCATGGGCCCGCCCGCGCTCTCTTTGGTTTCGGCGTTTGGTGTGAGTTGCTCGTCATGCGCGGGCCCGTCCCGCCTGCGAGGCCGAAGCCCCTTCGGCGCGGCGAAGGCCCGCGCATCCACGCGGTCCGGGGCAAAGACGTGAATGGCCGGGACAAGCCCGGCCAAGACGTGGTGAGATATGACGTGGTGAGGGATGCGCTCGTCACGCCGCATGTCGACACGCGGCGCGATCCATAGAGCGAAACGCGCTTACGCGCTCAGCGCCTGTTCGAGGTCGGCGATCAGGTCTTCCTTGTCTTCGATGCCGACGGAGATGCGGACGATGTCGGGGCCGGCGCCGGCCTTGATCTTGGCGGCGTCGTCGAGCTGGCTGTGTGTCGTCGAGGCCGGGTGGATCACCAGGGAGCGGGTGTCGCCGACATTGGCGAGATGCGAGAACAGCTTCAGGTTGGACACCAGCTTGACGCCGGCGTCATAGCCGCCCTTGAGCGAGAAGGTGAACACGGCGCCGGCGCCCTTCGGCGAATATTTGCGGGCGAGCGCGTGATACTTGTCCTCGGGCAGGCCGGCATAGCTGACCGACGCCACAGCGGGATGCTTGCTGAGATATTCGGCGACGGCCTTGGCGTTGTCGCTGTGCTTCTGCACCCGCAGCGGCAGGGTCTCGATGCCGGTCAGGATCAGGAACGCGTTGAACGGCGACAGCGCGGGGCCGAGGTCGCGCAGGCCGAGCACGCGGCAGGCGATGGCGAAGGCGAAATTGCCGAAGGTCTCGTGGAGGCGAATGCCATGATATTCGGGGCGCGGCTGCGTCAGCATCGGATATTTGTCGCCGCTGCCGGCCCAGTCGAACGTGCCGGCATCGACGATGATGCCGCCGATCGAGTTGCCGTGACCGCCCAGGAACTTGGTCAGCGAGTGCAGCACGATGTCGGCGCCGTGATCGATCGGGCGGATGAGATAGGGCGAGGCCAGCGTGTTGTCGACGATCAGCGGCACGCCCGCCTTGCGCGCGACCTGCGCGACCGCCTCGATGTCGGTGATGGTGCCGCCGGGATTGGCGATCGACTCGATGAAGATCGCCTTGGTGCGCGGCGAGACCGCAGCTTCGAAGCTCGAAATGTCATCGGTGTCGGCCCACACCACGTTCCAGCCGAAGCTCTTGAACGAATGCGTGAACTGGTTGATCGAGCCGCCATAGAGCTTTCGCGCGGCGATGAATTCGTCGCCGGGGGAGAGCAGCTGCTGCAGCGCGACCACCTGTGCGGCATGGCCCGAGGCCACCGCGAGTGCGGCGGTGCCGCCCTCGAGCGCAGCGACGCGCTCCTCCAGCACCGCGTTGGTCGGGTTGCCGATGCGGGTGTAGATGTTGCCAAAGGCCTGTAGCCCGAACAGCGAGGCGGCGTGGTCGGCATCGTTGAAGACGAAGGACGTGGTCTGGTAGATCGGCGTCGCCCGCGCGCCAGTGGTCGGGTCGGGCTGGGCGCCGGCGTGAATGGCGAGGGTGGCAAATCCCGGGGCACGTTCGGTCATGGTGTTTCCTCTTGGCTTGATCCCTCGCGCAGCGGCGCCGGCCGGCACGGGGATCGATGATGGGAGACGGTGTCGATAGCGCGCCGTCGTGCGCCTCCGCGTCATCCCGGCGGAGGACATTTGCCACCGGCCAGGGTGGCGTCAAGGCGGCTGGCGACTTCAGCTCCGATTTGAAATGCGCTGCTGTGTCGCGCATCCCCGGCGACACAATCCTTTCGCAGATGCGTCAGGTGGGATCGCTTCTGTCCTTTGCGGCGCGGTCGGCCGCCGATGTCGCGCCGCCGCCGACACTCGTGCGGTTCAGCGACAGCCGCATGCCCTGCGTCGGGATCGGCGCGCGCTTGGCGCTGATGGTGCGGGAATTGACGCCCATCCAGGAGATCTCCGACGACAGCCGGCCATATTCGATCTTGGGGCAGCGGTTCATCACCACTTTCAGCCCGGCGGCTTCGGCCTTCTCGGCCGCCGCGTCGTCGCGCGCGCCGAGCTGCATCCAGATCACCTTCGGCAAAGGCTGCAGCTTCAGGGCCTCGTCGACCACGGGCATGATGTGCTGAGAGCTTCGGAAAATGTCGACCATGTCGAGCGGCCGGCCGATGTCGGCGAGCGAGGCGACGAAGGGACGGCCCATCAGGCTCTTGCCGACATGACCGGGGTTGACCGGGATCATGTCATAGCCGCGTTGCACCAGATATTTGAACGCGAAGAAGCTCGGCCGGATCTCGGACGGCGAGGCGCCGACCATCGCGATCACCTTCACGCCGTTGAGAATGCCGCGGATGTAGTCGTCGGGATAGGTGTCGTGATTCATGGCGAGCGCTTCTGTTAGTTATTGTCATTCCGGGACGTGCGCAGCACGAGCCCGGAATCCATACTCCCGATCGTGGTTATGGATTCCGGGCTCGCCCTTCGGGCGCCCCGGAATGACGAAGTGACTGATGCCGTCATTGCGAGGAGCGAAGCGACGAAGCAATCCAGGGGCTCGGGTGGGACTCTGGATTGCTTCGCTGCGCTCGCAATGACGGAGGAAAGAGAGCGGGGTAAACTATTCATCCCGCCACGTGGGCGTCCGCTTCTCGATGAAGGCGCCGATGCCTTCCTCCGCGTCGCGGGCGAGCATGTTCTCGGTCATCACCTCTGCCGCATATTGATAGGCGTCGGCAAGGCTCATCTCGGCCTGGCGGTAGAACGCCTCCTTGCCGAGCTTGACCGTATAGGCTGATTTGCGCGCGACTTGTTGTGCCAACGCAATCGCGGCGTCGCGTTCGGTGCCGGCCGCGACCACGCGGTTGACGAGGCCCATCTCGCGGGCGCGCTCCGCCGGAACCGGCTCGCCGGTCAGCAGCATCTCCATCGCCTGCTTTCGACTGACATTGCGCGACAGCGCCACCATCGGGGTCGAGCAGAACAGGCCGATATCGACGCCGGGCGTCGCAAAGGAGGCGTGCTCGGAGGCGACGGCGAGATCGCAGCTCGCGACCAGCTGGCAGCCGGCCGCGGTGGCGATGCCCTGCACCGAGGCGACGACCGGCTTGGGCAGATGTACGATCGCCTGCATCATCGCGCTGCAGGCGCTCATGAGCCTCGCGAAGAAGGCGCGGCCGCGATCGGCGTCGCTGCGGCGCGCGGTGAGTTCCTTCAGATCATGGCCGGCACAGAAGGCAGGCCCATGGGCCGCGATCACCACCGCGCGCACGGCCGTGTCGGATGCGATGCCGGCGAGCGCCTGATGCAGCTCCGCGATCAGTGCTTCCGACAGGCTGTTGCGCTGCGCCGGCCGGTTGAGCGTCAGCACGGCGACAGGGCCGGCCATCTCGCGCAACAGGATCGGCGCGTCGGCAGGGGTGGCGAGGGCAGGGGCGGACATTGCGATTTCCGTTCGGCGATTTCCGTTTGGGCGCTTGGCGGCGGCTAATGTAACAGAAGGCAACGCGACAGAGCAGGGGGAGACATGACGGCGAAGATGACGATCGCGGAACTCGAAGCGTTCCTGCATGCGGAATTTCCCCAGGCCTTTCGCACCGGCGGCGACATCGCCATCGAGAGCGCCGACGGCAGGAGCTGCCGTCTGCGCCAGCGCTTCAACGACCGCATGCTGCGCCCGGGCGGCACGGTGTCCGGGCCGACCCTGATGGCGCTGGCGGATTTCGCCATGTACGTGGTGCTGCTGTCGGCGATCGGCCCGGTCGGGCTCGCGGTGACGACGAATCTCAACATCAACTTCCTGCGCAAGGGCGCGGCCGGGGCCGACGTGCTCGCCGAAGCGCGGCTGCTCAAGCTTGGCAAGCGGCTGGCGGTCGGCGAAGTCACGCTAATGTCAGGAGAATTGCCCGACCCGATCGCCCACGTCACGGCGACCTATTCCATTCCGAACGCATAGGGTTTTTGAGGGTATTATTGCACCATATTTGCAAGTGGCTGTTTTTACTGGCGTAATTTTGTGCCGATGGCGTTGACGAATGCGGGCCGCTTCTCTAGAAGCTGCGGCCAGTCCGGCGCGTCATCCGCGCCGCATTCTCCCTGTCACGGATATCTCTCATGAAAACCTTTTCGGCAAAGCCGGCCGAGGTCCAGAAGAAGTGGGTCGTGATCGACGCCAAGGGTCTGGTCGTCGGCCGTCTCGCCACGCTGGTCGCCATGCGCCTGCGCGGCAAGCACCTCCCGATCTACACCCCGCATGTCGATTGCGGCGACAACGTCATCATCGTCAACGCCAAGCATGCCGTGTTCACCGGCCGCAAGCGCGAGCAGAAGACGTACTACAAGCACACCGGCTTCGTCGGTCACGTCAAGGAGCGCACCGCGCGCCAGATCCTCGAGGGTCGCTTCCCGGAGCGCGTGCTCGAGAAGGCCGTCGAGCGCATGATTCCGCGTGGCCCGCTCGGCCGCGTGCAGATGGGCAATTTGCGTGTCTATGGCGGACCTGATCATCCGCACGAGGCGCAAAACCCCGAGAAGATCGATATCGCCAAGTTGAACCGCAAGAACACGAGGGCCGCATAAGATGGCCGAAAGCATCCAGTCTCTCGATCAGCTGTCGCAGCTCAAGGGCGCGGTCACCGCTCCGGACGCTCCGAAGTATGAGAAGAAGGTCGACAAGTTCGGCCGCGCCTATGCCACCGGCAAGCGCAAGGACGCGGTTGCCCGCGTCTGGATCAAGCCGGGCTCCGGCAAGGTCACCGTCAACACCCGTGACATCGAGGTCTACTTCGCCCGTCCGGTGCTGCGCATGATGATCGAGCAGCCGATGGTCGTCGCCGCCCGCAAGGGCCAGTACGACGTGATCTGCACGGTCGCCGGCGGCGGCCTGTCCGGCCAGGCCGGCGCGGTCCGTCACGGCCTCTCCAAGGCGCTGACGAACTTCGAACCGGAGCTGCGCGGCGTCCTCAAGAAGGGCGGCTTCCTGACCCGCGACTCGCGCGTCGTCGAGCGTAAGAAGTACGGCAAGGCCAAGGCCCGCCGCTCCTTCCAGTTCTCGAAGCGCTGATTTCCAGGATCCGGCCGTGGCCGGATCCTCTGGTCTCCAATACGAACGGGCGCCCTCGCGGGCGCCCGTTTTGTTTGCGGATGTGTTGTCGAGATCAGGCGCTGGCGCGGCGGGCGGTCAGCCACTGGTTCGGTGCCAGCGGCTTCGACACCACGCGGACCTCGCCGATGCTGCCAAGGAAGCCGTCCGACGGCGCGCGGTCCCACCAGCCGCAGCCGAGGGCCCAGGGCTGCGACGCCGCAACGCTCGCGATGCCGTTGCCGCCGATCACGCTGCGCACCACCGGCGCGCCCTCGATATAGAGCACCGTCGAATTGTCCGCAGGGTTGTTGACGATGGCGAGATGGTACCAGGTGTTGAGCATGATCTCGCCGGACCAGTCGGTCTGCGGCTGCTTGGTCGAGCTCGACGGCACGATCTCCCACTGCACCTCGCGCAGGTTCGAGATCGCGAACAGGATCGGCGGCGATTCCGGATCACCGCCGGCATAACCCGGCAGCCAGCCGCGATTGCCGAAGCGAGTGAGGATGTTGCACCAGGCCTGGTCGGCCGCCTTCCAGTTCGGATCGATCCTGATGAAGGTCTCGATCGTATAGCCGTTCGCGAAGGTCGCGGCGTTGATCGGCGCGTTCGCTGCGGTCGTGAACCAGCTGAAGCGGCCGGGGCCCTGGTGGGTGGTGTTGAGGAACTGCACGCTGCCCGGCGCCGAGGACAGCCGGTGCTTGTCGGCGGTGAATGCCACGTCGGCGACCTGGGCGGCGCCGGCGAGCGCGGCGCGCTGCATCGGATTGGCGGCGGTGAGGTCCGCAAGCGTTGTGCCTGCGGCCACGGCCTTGCCGATGGCCGACGAGGTGATCCGCCAATGCGCGACCGTCTCGGCGATCAGCGGATAGTCCTGCTCGCTGGTCGGCGGCACCACCACCGGCTCGGGCTGTTCGGTGTAGTTGGCATAGAGATCCTGCTTGACCCGCGGCAGAATCGGCGTGCCGGCGAAGGCCGGCAAATGGCAGAAATGGGTGAAGCGCGAGAAGCGGCGCTGGAAGTCGATGTCGATCGAGAATTCGTGGTTCGGCTCGGTCAGCCAGGCGCGGTCGAACTGCTTGAGGCTGTCCTTCGGCTTCTCGACCACCCAGGGCGAGAACGAGGCGACGTCGATCTTGTTGCGGGTGAAGTCGAACTCGTACAGCCGCATCAGGCCGTTGCCGCCCTGATAGGCCATCTGGTAGTCGACGACCATCTCGTGGACCGGATTATGGAAGTCGTTGATCTTCGTCAGCAGCGCGCCGCCATGATAGTGGCCGTTGAGCGTCATGAAGATCTGGTCATTGTGACGGATCAGCTTGTCCCAGAGATACTGGCCATAGGCGACTTCGAGCGGGCTCACACCATCATTGGCGATGTTCAGCAGCTGGTGGTTGGCGAGGATGACCGGCAGCATCGGATAGCGCGCGATCATGCTGTGGGCCCAGGCGATCGCATCGTCGGAGGCGCGCCATGACAGCGACAGCACCATGAAGCTGACGCCGCAGGCGTGGAACACATGCGCCTCGTGCCAGCCGCTCGGATGCCGCTCCAGGAAGGTGCGCTGCTTGGCGGCGCGGCTGGTCGGAAACCAGGACAAATAAGGCTCGGAGGCGCTGCGCTGCGCGTCGGTGCCCGAGCTCTGGCTGGCCGCGTTCTCGAACTCCAGCGCCGACAGCACGTCATGATTGCCCGCGAGCACCGAATAGGGCCGGCCGGCATTCTCCAGCACCTTCATCGCCGCATCGGCGACCGCCCATTGCTGCGGATGCTTGGACTGATCGACGACGTCGCCGAGATGGATCGTGAACGGGATATGATATTTGGCGGCGTTGTCGACGATGAACTGCGTCTGCGCCGGGTAGGGCGTGCTGCCATATTGGCGCTGATAGGCCTGGCCTTCTTCCGAGGTCGCGTAGCGGGAATAGAATTGCGTATCGGGAAGGACGGCGAGCGCGAAGCTGGTCGTGACGTGATGATGGTGATGATGCATGCGCCAATGCCAGTGCGCATGCGCCTCGCGCGGCAGCATGCTGGCGCCGAGGCCGAGCGCGGAGGCGCCCATGGCGTTGCGCAACAGCGTGCGGCGATCCACGCGGGTCGGCTTCGCGCCGGTCGACGGCTGCGACGAATGATCCCCTGTGGCCCGCTTGTCGTTTGATGTATCGTCTTCGAAAGACATGGTCGTCCCCAATTCAGCCGCGCACGGTGCCGCGGCCGGGACGTGTTAGGGAGACATGATCTCAAATTTGAGAAGGTTTCTTATCGTTTCGATGAGTTGTCGCGGCAATTACCCGAAATCAGCGAACCTCTCGGCGGTTTCAGCAACTAACGATCGATGCGCCTGCATGGCCTGCAATTGAAGCGAGCAGTCTCCTCTGGCCTCCGGTTTGCTTTTGAATTCTTTTTGCCGATTTTTTGCGCAGCAATTGCTGGCGAGTTGCGGCGCGCTTTTCCAGAAAACTTGGCATCCCACGCAAACGTCTTCCGAACAGACCGCACGCTAGGTTGATCGCGATAAGGCCGCGCTAACCCTGAGTTCCCGCGCTGCCGCAGCAACCGAGGTGACGCATGGCGCTCGACAGCATGACGCTCGACATCGTAGCGACTATGGTCGCGGCGCTGCTTGGCGCGATGTTGCTGCACTTCGGACGGCAGGAGAATACGCCGGCACTGCGCTGGTGGGGCGCGGCCTATATTCTCGGCGCGGTCGCGATCGCGCTGTGGACCTTGGTCGGCGAGGTCTATGGCGTGGTGGTGTCGCTGTTTCTCAGCGCGATCGGGCTGGTCGCAACCGCGATGGTCTGGAACGCCGCGCGCGTCTTCCACGGCAAGCCGCCGAGCGTGCTTGGCCTGGTCCTCGGCGCGCTGGTGTGGATCACGAGCGGCATGCTGCTCGACCCGGCCGCTCAGTCGCTCCGCCTGACCATCGGCGCCGCCATCGTCGTGATCTACGCCATGCTGACGGCGGCCGAGCTCTGGCAGGAGCGGCGGCGCACGCTGCACCGGCGCTGGCCGGCGCTGATCGTGCCGGCGATGCATGGCTTCGTGCTGATGCTGCCGATCCTGCTCGGCAACATGCTGCGCGACGCCGACGGCGCCTTCGCCGCCGCCTGGGTGACGATCTTCTCGATCGAGCTGGTGCTGTATGCGGTCGGCACGGTGTTCGTGATCTTCATGCTGGTGTCGGAGCGCATCGTCAGTGCGCATAAGCGCGCGGCAACCACAGACCCGCTCACCGGCCTGCTCAACCGTCGCGGCTTTGCGGATGCCTGCGCCCAGCTGATCGCCCGCGAGGCGCGCGAGCAGCGGCCGGTCAGCGTGCTGATCTTCGACATCGATCATTTCAAATCGATCAATGACCGGTTCGGCCATGCCGAGGGCGACACGGTGCTGAATCTGTTTGCCGATGTCGTGGTCAACAATCTGCGTCTCACCGATCTCTCGGGGCGGATCGGCGGCGAGGAGTTCGCGGCGCTGCTGCCCTGTTCGATCGAGGAGGCCATGGTCGCCGCCGAGCGCGTCCGCGAGGCCTTCGCGGCCTCCGGCGTGGTGTGCGAGGAAAAGCCGGTGGACACCACCGTGAGCATCGGCGTCGCCGGTGGGCCGGCCGGAACCGAGCTCGACGTGCTGCTCGCGGCCGCCGACACCGCGCTCTACAAGGCCAAACGCTCGGGCCGCAACCGCGTCGAGGCGGCGTCCGAATTGCCGCTGTCGCTGGAGCGCTACCGGCGTCAGCGGGCCGCCGCCGCGGCCGGAGCGCCACCGGCGCAGCCGGGGCAGGCGGTGGTGTCGAGCTGACCGCGGCGCGGCTTTCTCTCGCCGTCGGTCTGGGCTAGACACGGCCTCGACCGACAATGAGGGGAGGCCGCCAGACCATGATCACGGAAATCGCCCAGATCGACATCAAGCCCGGCAGCGAGAAGGATTTCGAGGCGGCGGTCGCCAAGGCGCGCGCCGCCTTCGGCCGCTCCAAGGGCTTTCACGGCTTCGAGCTGCACAAATCGATCGAGAAGCCGCAGCGCTACCGGCTGATGGTGAAGTGGGAGACGCTCGAGAACCACACGGTGGATTTTCGCGGCTCCGAGAATTTCACCGAGTGGCGCGGCCTCGTTGGGCAGTATTTCGCCGCGCCGCCGGATGTCGAGCACACTGAGACGGTGCTGACGTCGGCGGGCTGAGGCGCACCTGGACAGGCGCTGTGACGGAGCGCGGCATGACCCATGACGATCTGGTCGCGGCCTATTCCGCGCCGGGCCGCCACTATCACGATCTGCGCCACGTTCAGGACTGCCTGACATGGCTGGAGGGCGTCGCCGGCCTCAGCGCCGGCGATCGCGAGATCCTGACCGCGGCGATCTGGTGGCACGACGTCGTCTATGATCCCGCGCGTGCCGACAATGAGGAGCAGAGCGCTGTTCTCGCCGAGCGCCATGTCGCGCCGGAGCTGCGCGACGAGGTCGGCCGCCTGATCCGGCTGACCCGGACGCATGATGTCGCGCCGGGCGACCTGCGCGCCGCGTTGCTGGTCTCGATCGATCTGTCCATTCTCGCCGCCGCCGACATAACCTACGATGCCTATGCGCGCGCGATCCGGCGCGAATATGCCCATGTGCCGGACGAGGCCTATCGCGCCGGGCGCGCGGCCGTATTGGAGCGGTTTGCGAGCCGGCCGGTGATCTATCCCGACCCCGGCTTTGCCGCGGCGCTCGATGCGAAGGCGCGGGCCAATCTCGCCCGCGAGCTGGATGAGCTGCGATCCTGACTGCAATGCAGTCCGCGCAGCATCGCATGAGCGAATGGTGCTTGTGTTTTGCGGTCGGCCGACATGCAATGAGATGCAACGCGCGTTGTCCGTGACGTGCTTCCCCATTATTCGGAACTCCGTAACATGCCGATCATCAACCGCGCCGCCGAATTGGCGGAGGACGCCAAGGTCTGGCGGCGCGATTTCCACCAGCATCCCGAGCTGCTCTACGAGGTCCACCGGACGGCGGCGCGCGTCGCCGAGCTGCTGACGTCGTTCGGCGTCGATGAGGTCGTGACGGGCATCGGCCGCACCGGCGTGGTCGGAGTCATCAGAGGTCGCGAGCCGTCGCCGCGCGTCATCGGCCTGCGCGCCGACATGGACGCGCTGCCGCTGCAGGAAGTCAGCGACATTCCGCACAAATCCACCATCCCCGGCCGGATGCATGCCTGCGGGCATGACGGCCACACCGCGATGCTGCTGGGCGCGGCGCGCTATCTCGCCGAGACGCGCAATTTCGCGGGCACCGCGGTCGTGATCTTCCAGCCGGCGGAGGAGGGCGGCGCCGGCGGCCGCGCCATGGTCGATGACGGCCTGATGGAGCGCTTCGGCATCGAGGAGGTCTACGGCCTGCACAACGCGCCGGGCCTGCCGCTCGGCGCCGTCTCGACCCGCGTCGGCGCTGTCATGGCGGCCGCCGACACTTTCGAGGTGCGGCTGAAGGGGCTCGGGGGTCATGCCGCGCGCCCGAACAAATGCGTCGATCCGATCATCGCGGGCGCGCAGATCGTGACCGCGCTGCAGACCATCGTGGCGCGCAATGTCGATCCGGTCGAGAGCGCGGTGCTGTCGATCACGCGTTTCCATGCAGGCACGTCGGCCGACAACATCATTCCGCAGACCGCGATCATCGGCGGCACCGTGCGCACGCTCGACGAGGAGGTCCGGCGTTTGATGGACAAGCGGTTCAAGGATCTCGTGACGGCGATGGCGAGCGGCATGGGCGTCGAGGTCGAGATCGACTACGATTGGGGCTATCCGGTTGTCATCAACCACGCGGAGCAGACAGCATTCGCGGCCCGGGTGGCGCGCGACGTGGTCGGGCCGGATCAGGTCAAGACCGACATGCCGCCCCGGCTCGGCGGCGAGGATTTCGCCTATATGCTGCAGGCGCGGCCGGGCGCGTTCGTGTTCATGGGCATTGGCGAGGGGGCCGGCGTGCATCACCCCGAATACGACTTCAACGACGACGTCATCCCGCACGGGATCAGCTACTGGGCCAAGCTCGTCGAGACCGCGATGCCGGTCGGCTGACGCGCGGACGGCCGAAGCTTCAGATCGCAGCTGCGGCGTCTTCGGTGCGGCGGTCGCTCTTGAAATAGTCGATCATCACCTTGGCGATCGCCATCAGCGGCAGCGCCAGGGTCAGGCCCCAGACGCCGAACACGATGCCGAGCAGGATCTGGAAGGCGAACAGGGTGGCTGGGGGGATATCGAGCGCCTGGCGCTGGATCAAGGGCGTCAGCACGTAGCTCTCCATCGCGTGCACGCCGAGGAACAGCACGAAGGCGGAGGCCGCCGCGACCCAGCCCGAGGCGAGGCTCGCCAGCACCACGATGACGCCGGCGATGATCGCGCCGACGGTCGGGATGAAGGCGAGCAGGCCGGCCTGGATGCCCAGGATGAACGAGCTCTGCACGCCGATGACGGCGAGCCCGATCCAGGTGACGAGGAACACCGCGAACATCGTGGTGATCTGGGCGATCAGCCAGCGCTCCAGCGTATAGCTGATGCGGTCGACGATCATGGTGGCCTGGTCGCGGTACTTCGCCGGCGCCAGGAACAAGAGCCCGCTGCGATAGACCGCGGGCTGCGCCGCGAAAGCGAGGCCGAGGAACAGGACAATGAAGAAGTTGCCGACGGCGCTGACGGTGCCCAGCAGCAGCTTGAAGGTCTGACTGACGATGGCCCCGCCCGAGGAGGCCAGCGCGCTCGGGGAGGGTAGGCCGCCCGGCAGGCTGTGAGACGGCGCCTGGGTCGGCGTGGTCGAGCCGCCATCGGGGGCGGAGGTGGCCTGGGTTGCTGTGCTGAAATCGAAGAAGCTGGTGTCGATGCCGTTGCGGTCGAGGAAGCCCTTGATGTTGCCGAGCTGCGACTTGATGGTGTCGCTGAGCACCTTGGCCTGGTCGGCGATGGTGGTGCCGCCGAGGAACACGATGCCGACGAGCAGCGCTGCAAGGGTGAGACACACGAGGGCGAGACGCAGCGGATGCGGCCACGGCAGCACGCGGCCGAGCAGGCTGGTCATCGCATTGAGCGCGACGCCGAGCAGCATGCCCGAGAACAGCAGAAACAATGCGGCAGCGTAATACCAGCTGAAGGCGAGCGCCGCCGCGAACAGGATCACCCCGATGCCGCCGACGGTGATGGCCCAGGCCAGGTCGCTGCGGGCCTCGAGGCGCGGGTCGGCGGGGGCGGTCATGAGGGGTCCTTTATGCTGATCGGCCCCCACACATTGGCGAAAACCGCCGGCGGATCAAGCACCGGCTTGGCGGATCTTTGCAGGCGCGCAAGCTGCGGGGTTGTCCGGAATTGGCATTGGGGACCCGCGCGGTCATAGGTTGATCCGGCCTTGCGACGCAGGCATGATTTTTCAGAGGCATGACTTATGCTTCGCGCGGGAGAGAAACGGAAACGAGGGCTATGAAACGTCCGGTCGTCGGCGTGATCGGCAACAGCCATCGCGTCGAGAACAGGTTCACCGTGCAGATGGTGGGCGAGCGCAATTTGAGCGCCGTGGCTGAGGTCGCGGGCGCGCTGCCGCTGATGTTCGCAGGTGTTCCCGAGATTACCGACATCGCGGCGCTGCTCGACATCGTCGATGGTGTGGTGCTGACCGGAGCCCGCGCCAACGTGCATCCGACGCGGTTCAACGCCGAGCCCAGCCTCAAGCACGAGCCCTACGATATTCACCGCGACGAGGTCGCCCTGCAGCTGTCGGAGGCTTGTGTCTCCAGAGGCATTCCGCTGTTCGGCATCTGCCGCGGCCTGCAGGAGATGAACGTCGCCTTCGGCGGCTCGCTGCATCCGGAGATCCGCGAGATCCCCGGCCGCATGAACCATCGCATGCCCCGGCTGGAGAATGGCGAGATCCATCCCGATCCGACGGTCGTGTTCGCCGACCGCCACGAGGTCAGGCTGACGCCGGGCGGAGCCTTCGCGACCATTCTCGGCTGCGACAGCATCAAGGTGAATTCGCTGCATGGCCAGGGCATTCTCGAGCCCGGCGATCGCGTCGTCATCGAGGGCATCGCCGAGGACGGCACCATCGAGGCCATCCGCATCGCCGACGCGCCGAGCTTTGCGCTGGGCGTGCAGTGGCACGCCGAATACGACCCGCAGAAGAACCCGATCAACCGCAAGCTGTTCGAGGCGTTCGGCGCGGCGGTGAGGAAGCGGCATCTCGCGGCTTGATGTCGGACGTGAACCCGGCTTAGCCCGGGCCAGACCAAGCTCAAAGGCAACCTTATGATGTCGCGGAGCAAGGGTCCCGGATGCGCCACCTCCTGATCACAGCAGCTTTGCTGATGGCTTCTTCCGCCCTGGCGCAGACTGCCCCGCCGAGCGAGGGACCGATCAGCTGCACGCTCCCGGTGGCGGCCACCGACACCGCGAAAAGCCTCCAACAGCGCTATGGCGCCGAGGCGGTCGTGCAGGATCTGCCCGGCGCCGAGGGCGAGACCTATCAGGGGCTCGTGCTGTTTCCGCAGGCGATGGACCGGCGCATCGAAGTCGCCTTCATCGAGGACAAGACGGCAACGGTGTCCGCGCTGACCTTGCGCGACAGCGCCAAGACCAGCCGCTGGACCGTGGCCGGCATCAGCATCGGCGCCAGCCTCGCGGCGGTGCAGAAGGCGAACGGCAAGCCGTTCGTGGTGGCCGGCTTCGGCTGGGACTATGGCGGCTTCGTCACCGACTTCAAGAACGGCGCGCTCGGGCGCAGGCTGCCGGGCGGCTGCTCGATTACGCTGCGCTTCGGCAAGGACAAGGACGCGCCGCGCGCGCTCTCGGGCGACAGCGTGAAGGTGTTGTCCGACAACCCGGCACTGCTGAAATTCGCGCCTGTCGTGACGGAGATCAGCATCAATTTCGCCGCGAAATGATGGCTGCTGCATGCGGGCCAGAGGTTGGCGTTGCGGGCCTCATGGTTCGAGACGGCGCGCGGACGTTTCCCGTTGCTCTCGCGCGCGGACGGGCGCGCGCCTCCTCACCATGAGGGGAGAGACCGTCTCCCTCATGAATGGGGGAGACCGTCTGCCGTCGCGCGAGATTCATCTCCTCATCCTGAGGAGCTTGGCGCAGCCAAGCGTCTCGAAGGACGAGGCCCGTGCGATCTCAGGACCATGAGACGTTTTCGATCTCGCCAAAGCAAAGGGCGCCCCGTGAGGGGCGCCCTGGTGTCGTCTCCGCCGATCTTACCGGGCGCTCAGCCCGAGTAGTACATGTCGAACTCGACCGGGTGCGGGGTCATTTCGAAGCGCTCGACCTCGGTCATCTTCAGCGCGATGTAGCTGTCGATGAAGTCGTCGTCGAACACGCCGCCGGCCTTCAGGAAGGCGCGGTCCTTGTCGAGGTTCTCGAGCGCCTCACGGAGCGAGCCGCAGACGGTCGGGATCTGCTTCAGCTCTTCCTTCGGCAGGTCGTAGAGGTCCTTGTCCATCGCCGGGCCCGGATCGAGCTTGTTCTTCACGCCGTCGAGGCCGGCCATCAGCATCGCGGCGAAGCCGAGATAGGGGTTGGCGAGCGGATCGGGGAAGCGGACCTCGACGCGCTTGGCCTTCGGCGAGGAGGTGTAGGGGATGCGGCACGAGGCCGAGCGGTTGCGCGCCGAATAGGCGAGCAGCACCGGCGCCTCATAGCCCGGGACCAGACGCTTGTAGGAGTTGGTCGACGGGTTGGTGAAGGCGTTGATGGCCTTGGCGTGCTTGATGATGCCAGCGATGTAGGACAGGCAGGTCTCCGACAGGTCGGAATACTTGTTGCCCGCGAACACCGGCTTGCCGTCCTTCCAGATCGACTGGTGGACGTGCATGCCCGAGCCGTTGTCGCCATAGACCGGCTTCGGCATGAAGGTGGCGGTCTTGCCGTAGATGTGCGCGACCTGGTGGATGCAGTACTTGTAGATCTGCATCTGGTCGGCCATCAGGGTCAGCGTGTCGAACTTCATGCCGAGCTCGTGCTGGGCGGAAGCGACCTCATGATGGTGCTTCTCGACCTTGACGCCCATGCGGGCCATTGCGCCGAGCATCTCCGAGCGCATGTCCTGCACCGAATCCTGCGGCGGCACCGGGAAGTAGCCGGCCTTGGTACGGATGCGGTGGCCGAGATTGCCGCCCTCATACTCGGTGTCCGAGTTGGTCGGCAGCTCCGAGGAGTCCAGGCGGAAGCCGGTGTTGTAGGGCGAGGAGCTGTAGCGCACGTCGTCGAACACGAAGAACTCGGCTTCCGGTCCGACGAACACCGTGTCGCCGATGCCGAGCGCCTTGACCTGCGCTTCCGCCTTCTTGGCGATGCCACGGGGGTCGCGGTTGTACGGCTCGCCGGTGGTCGGCTCGAGCACGTCGCAGGTGATGATCATGGTGGTTTCGGCGAAGAACGGATCGATCGTGGCCGTCACCGGGTCGGGCATTAGGCACATGTCCGACTCGTTGATCGCCTTCCAGCCGGCGATCGAGGAGCCGTCGAACATCGTGCCTTCAGCAAAAACGTCCTCGTCGATCATACCGACGTCGAAGGTGACGTGCTGCCACTTGCCCCGCGGATCGGTGAAGCGGAGGTCGACATATTTGACGTCGTTGTCTTTGATTGCTTTCAAGACGTCCTTGGCGGTCTTCATGAATACCCCTCTTGGCTGAAACGTCACGGCCCGGCGCGGGACGGCGTCCGCGGGTCATGCTCCATTAGCCTCGCGCGGGGGCCAAGACAATATCGGAAAACGCCAAAAGGGCCGCATGCAAGCGCCTCGCAGAGGACGCTTGAGCTGCCGTCACCGCTGCCTGCGCAGCATATTTTCTCTGTCGGAGGCTTGGGGCGGGGCTGCCGTTCCAAGCCTCCCGCAGAGGATCAGATGGCATCCAGCCCGGATTCTCCCGTTCGGATGCGGATGGCTTCCTCGATGTTGGAGACGAAGATCTTGCCGTCGCCGATGCGGCCGGTCTGGGCGGCGCGGCGGATCGCCTCGATCGCGCGCTCGACCAGATCGTCGCCGATCACGATCTCGATCTTCACCTTGGGCAGGAAATCGACGATGTATTCGGCGCCCCGATACAGTTCGGCATGACCCTTCTGCCGGCCGAACCCCTTGGCTTCGGTCACGGTAAATGCCCTGAAGTCCGACCTCCTGAAGCGCCTCCTTCACCTCGTCGAGCTTGAACGGCTTGATGATGGCTTCGATCTTCTTCACTGAGCGCCTCCCGGGCATTCCGCATTAAGAAACATAAGGGTCATCGTCAGGCTGCGCTGACGCGCACGTTGTTCGATCACTTCGTTACCGGGCCCGACACTTTCCGGCGGAGGCCCGGTCATTGACAGCCCGTCTTGCCCCGTGCCGAAGTGGCTCTACAAAAGCAGGGTCTATGCCAAGTCGTTAACGGGCCTGAATCAAGCCGTTAATCAGGCATTTTGCGATTGCCCGACGATTCCCGCTGGGAAAGCCTAGAATACCGGAGCCTGGAGATTAGGCAAATAGATCAAACGTTGTGCATGCGGGGCGGTGGCATCCGCAGGCTGGTCAGAATGCCCAGGGAAAAGGCGGCTGTGCCGCCATTTCACGCGGCTTTTCAGTCTTCGATGCGCGCTTGGAAGTTGCGGACAGGCGCGGCAATAGGGTGGGCGGACGGCGATCGCGGCGAGGGCGCTGCTGCGGCCGCAGGCAAATGAACGAATATCGCAGCCGCCCGGCGGCCGCTGCGGGGGACAAGAGCGAATTGATGGAAGTTTTGACCACGAGCGAAATGGAGCGGGCCGACCGGCTGACGATTGCCGCCGGGACGCCGGGTTTTTCGCTGATGCTGAGCGCCGGCCAGGCAGTGGCCGATGCCGCCATGGACCTGGTGGAGACCGGCCCGATCCTGGTGGTCTGCGGCCCCGGGAATAATGGTGGCGATGGTTTCGTCGCAGCTGCGGAGCTCGCGGCGCAGGGCCGCGAGGTCTCGGTGGTGCTGATGTGCGAGCGCGATGCGCTGCAGGGCGACGCGGCCTCCGCGGCCAGAGGCTGGAAATTTCCGGTGCTGCCGTTCACGCCGCAGGCGATCGGCAAGCCGGCTTTGATCATCGACGCGCTGTTCGGTGCCGGCCTCAGCCGTCCGGTGGCCGGCGATCCCCACGATGTCATCGCCGCGATCAACGCCAATGGTGCGCCGGTGCTCGCGGTCGATCTGCCGAGCGGAATCAATGGCACCACAGGGGCGGTGATGGGTATCGCCGTCAAGGCGACCGAGACCGTGACCTTCTTCCGCAAGAAGCCGGCGCATCTTCTGCTTCCCGGCCGCCAGCATTGCGGCCGTGTCCGGCTCGCCGATATCGGCATCGCGCCGCAGGTGCTGGAGGAAATCAAGCCGCAGGCCTTCGAGAACGATCCCGAGCTTTGGCACGGCCACTTTCCCGTGCCGCGCATCGATGGCCATAAATATGCGCGCGGGCATGTGCTGGCGATGTCCGGCGACGTCGCCGCGACCGGGGCCGCGCGGATGGCGGCCCGCGCGGCGCTGCGCGCCGGCGCCGGCCTGGTGACGCTGGCCTCGCCGCGCGACGCGCTCACGGTCAATGCGGCGGCGCTGACGGCTGTCATGGTGCGCGCCGCCGACACCGTCCTCGAATTCGCAGAGCTGCTCGGCGACAAGCGCTACAACACCTGCATCATCGGGCCGGGCACGGGAATAAGCGAGCGCACGCGCGATTTCGTGTTCACGGCGCTCATGGCGCAGCGCCATCTCGTGCTGGATGCTGACGCGCTGACGAGCTTTGCCGACGCCCCGGAGCGGCTGTTCGAGCAGATCAGGGCCACGCCCGCGGCGCAGATCGTGCTGACCCCGCATGAGGGCGAATTTCCGCGGCTGTTCTCGGATCTCAGCAACAAGCATCCCGGCCGCTCCAAGCTGGAGCGCGTGCGCGCCGCCGCCGCGCGCTGCGGCGCGGTGGTGTTGCTGAAGGGGGCCGACACCACGGTCGCCGCGCCGGATGGCCGCGCCGCGATTGCGGCCAATGCGCCGCCCTGGCTCGCCACGGCCGGTGCCGGCGACGTGCTCGCTGGCATCATCGCCGGCCTTCTGGCGCAGGGCGTGCCGGCCTTCGAGGCCGCCTGTATCGGCGTCTGGATGCATGGCGAGACCGGCGCCGAGGCGGGGCCGGGCCTGATCGCCGAGGACCTCACCGAGACATTGCCGGCGGTGTTCCGGCGCCTCTATGACCGGTTGGGCGTCGAGTATTGAGCATGGCGAACACGGTCCGGCAGCTTGCAATGTCGGACATGGGCGCAGCCGCAGCCGTCCATCGTGCCGCATTCGACGCAGCCTTGCCCTGGCTCGCCGGCCTGCATACGCCGGATGAAGATCGCTGGTTCTATCGCGAGCGCGTGTTTCGAGACTGCGCGTTGTCGGGCGCTTTCCAGCGCGACGAACTGGCCGGCTTCATCGCATTGCGCAAGGAATGGATCGACCAGCTCTACGTTCATCCCGAGGCACAGGGGCGAGGCGTCGGCAGCGCGCTGCTCGACCTCGCCAAGACCACCGGCGATCGCCTGCACCTCTGGACATTCCAGCGCAATATGGCTGCCCGCCGCTTCTATGAGCGGCGCGGCTTCGTGCTGGTCGAGGAGACCGATGGCGCCCGCAATGAAGAGCGCGAGCCTGACGCGCTCTACCGCTGGACACGCGCGTGACGGCTCACTGCATCTGATATTTCGCGACCGCGTGCTCGTTCCAAACGAGCCCTAATCCGGGCCCTCGTGCCGTCAACTTGCCGTCGATCACCTGCAGCGGCTCGGCGAGGATGGCGCCGGCGAAGTCGAGCACCTCCAGGAAGTGCGCCGTCGGCGTCACTGCCAGCACATGCGCACTGGCCTCGGGCAGGATGTGGCTGGACATCGGGATCGAGGCCGCGTCGGCTTGGCCTGCGACATTGAGCCAGCCGGTGATGCCGCCGACCTTCATCAGATCGGGCATGATGAAGTCGGAGGCGCCGGCCGCGATCGCCTCGGCAAAGCCGCGCGGAAACCACCAGTTCTCGCCGGCCTGGATCGGGATGTCCGAGCGCTCGCGCACCTGGGCGTGACCGGAGAGGTTTTCCTGCGGCACCGGCTCCTCGATCCAGGTCAGATCGTAATCCGCAAGACGCGTGATTCTGCGCGTCGCTTCCGCGGGATCCAGCGACTGGTTGAAGTCGAGCATCAGCGCGATGTCGGGGCCGAGCAAAGCGCGCAGGCCTTCGATCATCGCTGCGTCGGTGGCGAGGTCGCCATGGCCGCCTTTGGTCTTGATGGCGCGGAAGCCGTGCTCGTCGCAGGCCGTGCGCAAGGTACGCGCGTCGGCCTTGGCGTCGAGCACGCCATAGCTGTCATAGGCCGGAATCGGCCGCGCAGCGCCGCCAAGCAGCTCGACCACCGGCTTGCCGGCGATCTGACCCAGCGCATCCCAAAATGCCATGTCGAGACCGGACACCGCCATGCCGACCAGGCCCTGCCAGCCGAGCAGCCGGAATTTGGCGTCCATGAGCTTCATCAGATCGACCGGGACCAGCGCCTTGCTGGTGAGCTCGCGGCCGATCTCTTCGACCAGCAGCACCAGCGGCTTCAGCGCGAGCCTGGTGTAGGTAAACAGATAAGAGTGGCCCGTAACCCCCTGATCGGTCACGACGTCGATCAGCACCAGGGGGCCGGTGTCGATGACGCCGAAGGCGTTGCGCAGCGGGCGTTTCATCGGCGTGATCACGGCACGCGCGGTGACGCCAGTAATGGCGGCAATGGTCACGGGAGTTCTCCCTGGTTCGTTTCCTCACCTGATCTCATACCATCGCAACCGGCGAGGCGCCGCCCAGTTTGTCGCCATGGTCTCGATCAGGAACCGGCCGGATTGCTCGGCCAGGAAGGCGATGCGCTGGGTCTGGCCAGCTTCCAGCGCCAGCGTGTCGAGCCAATACGGCTTCCAGCCATCGTCGAGCCGGTCGAGCAGCCGGAACGGCTGGCCGTGGAGATGGACCACGGCGGTGCCGGCGGTCTTGTTGGCGAGCGCCAGCACGATGACGCGGCCGGCCTTGGCCTGAAAGGCGGGCGCCATGGTCGTGGCGAACTGGGTCGGCAGGCGCCAATCGGAACCGTCAAGCGCGAGCTCCGCGCGAACCGCCGCGCGTAGGTCAAGCTGGTCCGGCAAGCCGGACGCGGGGAGAGGGCCCGGTGGCGGCAGCGCGGTGGCCCGCAGCGGCGGCTCGGTCGAGACCAGCAGGCGGGCCACAGGGCGCGCCGCGCGGCCGTCATGCAGCAGCACCGGGAGCGACGCCTTGGCCGGGGGCATGTCGATGACCACGTCGGCGCGGCCGCCGGGCGGCAGCACCACAGCGCCATTGCGGGCCAGGAACGGTTCGGCGGGCTGGCTGTCGATTGCCAGCACCCTCACGGCGTCGAGCTCGGCGATTTTGAGTGCGATCACAGCGCGATGGCAGCCATTGATGAACCTCAGCCTGGCCCGCGCCTGGGCGGGCAGCGCCAGCTCCGGCTGAAGCTGGCCGTTGACCGTGTACAAGAGCTCGGTCTCGCCGGGATCGAGGCCCGGCGCGATCGCGCTGCCGTCGGCCTTGAGCCGGAAGTCCTCGACCAGGAAAACCTCGTCACGGTCGAAGCTTACCGCCGGGGCCTCATCGACGATCAGAGCCAGTGGCCGGATCGGTGCCGCGGCACCGTCTGCCAGCAGGCGCAGGTCGAGCAATCCGGTGCCGGCGCGCGCCAGCCGGGCCGGCATGCTGGTGCGGCCGCCCGGACTGACCGGCGCCTGGACGGCCAGGGGGGCCGGCAGAGCGAGGCCCCGCCCGGACAGCGCCGCCGGGATCTTCAGTCCATTCGTCAAAGCGAGATCGAGTGCGGCGCCGCGCTGGAGCCGAAGCACCGGGGCGGTTCCGGTCAGCCGCCAGACCTCGGACGCGGCGCGGCCGGAGCTCAGCGCCACAGATTCGGTCCGCGCCTCCAGCGCCACCGCCAGGCGCTCGGCCGCCGTCGCGAACCGCGGGACCGTGCCGGCCAGGGCTGCGGCAAAGCCGCCGAGCAGGGACCGCCGGCTGAGCCGCTCGGAAGCCGGCCTCATGCGACAAAACATTGTTGATTGAGGGGGATGCGCATCATGCTGTTTTCCCTTATGTGTGCGGCGAGCTTGGCCGATCGGCTGGCCGCGGGCACTGTCGAAGGCCCATTTTTTTGCTGCGGACGGTTTCACGCGTGGTATAAGCCGCGCCGCCCGCGGCATCGCGGCCGGGCTATCGATGCAGTTCACGCGGGCGTGGCGGAACTGGTAGACGCGCTGGATTTAGGTTCCAGTGACGAAAGTTGTGGGGGTTCGAGTCCCTCCGCCCGCACCAAGCGCTTCTCCGGCGTTTGCCCCAAGTTTCACGGCGCGCCCGTTCTCCGCGATGGAGGGCGGGGTCGCCGATCCCACCGGCGCAAGGCTCTGGCCGCGCGTCGTCCACAATTGAATCAGGTGTGTTCGGATCGCAAGGGTCCGAACCGAAGCGGAAGAAGATTGACGCCATGCAGGTCACAGAAACCTTGTCGGAAGGCTTGAAGCACGAGTTCCAGGTCAGCGTCCCCGCGGCCGATCTCGACGCCAAGGCGGATGCGAAGCTGGTCGACCTGAAGGACAAGGTCCGCATCAACGGCTTCCGTCCCGGCAAGGTGCCGGTGGCGCATCTGAAGAAGATCTACGGCAAGTCGGTCATGGCCGAGACCATCGACCAGACCATCCGCGACACCAACACGCAGATCTTCACCGAGCGCGGCTTCCGTCTCGCCACCGAGCCGAAGGTGACGATGCCGACCGAGGAAGCCGAAGTCGAGAAGATCCTCAGCGGCCAGTCGGACCTCACCTACACGGTGGCCGTCGAGGTCGTGCCGGCGATCACGCTCGCCGACTTCAAGACCTTCTCGGTTGAAAAGCCGGTCGCCGACATCACCGACGCCGATGTCGACGAGGCGATCAAGCGTCTGGCCGACGCCAACCGCAGCTATGCGGCCAAGGCCGAGGGCGCCAAGGCCGAGAGCGGCGACCGCGTGAAGGTCAACTTCAAGGGCACGATCGACGGCGTGGCGTTCGACGGCGGCACCGGCGAGGGCATCGACGTCGTGATCGGCTCGAACACCTTCATCCCCGGCTTCGAGGATCAGCTGATCGGCATCGGCGTCGGCGAGACCCGGACGCTCAAGGTCGCGTTCCCGAAGAACTACCTGAACAACGATCTCGCCGGAAAGGACGCCGAGTTCGAGACCACCGCGACCGCGATCGAAACGCCCGAAGACAAGGTCGTCGACGACGAGTTCGCCAAGACGCTGGGTCTCGAATCGCTCGACAAGCTGAAGCAGCTGATGCGCGACCGCCTCGCTGGCGAGTTCAACCAGGCGACCCGCCAGCGCGTGAAGCGCGCGCTGCTCGACCGCCTCGACGAGACGCACAAATTCGATGCGCCGCCCTCGCTGATCGACGAGGAGTTCAACCTGATGTGGAACTCGGTGAAGGCCGAGATGGACTCCAGCGGCAAGACCTTCGCCGACGAGAACACCACCGAGGAGAAGGCGAAGGAGGAGTATCGCACCATCGCCGACCGTCGCGTGCGGCTCGGCCTTGTGCTGTCGGAGATCGGCGAGAAGAACAAGATCACCGTGACCGACGACGAGGTCAGCCGCGCCGTGATCGAGCGCGCTCGCTCGATGCCGGGTCGCGAGAAGGAGGTCTGGGACTTCTACCGCAGCAACCCGCAGGCGCTCGCGCAGCTGCGGGCCCCGATCTACGAGGACAAGGTCGTCGACTTCATCCTCGAGCTCGCCAACGTCACCGAGAAGAAGGTCTCCAAGGACGAGCTCTTCAAGGACGATGAGAACGACAAGGCGGCCTGATGGTGACGACAGTGCGGCCTGACGGGGCCGCACTGTGACGCTGCCCGGGACGATAAGCCGACGATTAAGGTTGACCGGCGAAAGCGCCGGCCGGCCCGCTTCCTCTTCTGGCCGGGCGGCGGGGAATCAGCTTGAACAGCACAAAGGCTCGCTCGCGGAAGGCCATGCTGGTCCGGTCTTGTCACCGGGAAAATGGTCCATATCTGTGGGCTCGGTCTTGAAGTTCTGCATCACGGGCCTCTGTCCGTCGTCGTTGCTCCCTTTGGTGAGCCCCTGCCTGCGGCGGCCGGTCGTCTTCAACTGCTGGTCCAACCCTTGGGTGATTCATGCGCGATCCCGTCGAAACCTATATGAACCTTGTGCCCATGGTGGTCGAACAGACCAACCGCGGTGAGCGCGCTTACGATATCTTCTCGCGCCTCCTGAAGGAGCGCATCATCTTCGTGACCGGCCCGGTCGAAGACGGCATGGCGACCCTGATCGTCGCGCAGCTGCTGTTCCTTGAGGCCGAGAACCCGAAGAAGGAAATCGCGATGTACATCAACTCGCCGGGCGGGGTGGTGACGTCGGGTCTGGCGATCTACGATACGATGCAGTTCATTCGTCCCGCGGTGTCGACGCTGTGCACGGGACAGGCGGCTTCGATGGGCTCGCTGCTGCTGTGCGCCGGTCACAAGGACATGCGCTTCTCATTGCCGAATTCGCGCATCATGGTTCACCAGCCCTCCGGCGGCTTCCAGGGCCAGGCCACCGACATCATGCTGCACGCGCAGGAAATCCTGAGCCTGAAGAAGCGGCTCAACGAGATCTACGTGAAGCATACCGGCCAGTCCTACAAGGCGATCGAGGATGCGCTGGAACGCGACAAATTCCTTACTGCGGAAGCCGCTGCCGAGTTCGGCCTGATCGACAAGGTGATCGACAAGCGGCCGGAAGATCCGGCGCCGATGGCCAAGTGAGGCCTGACAAGTGAGGCCCGCGGGTTTGAGGTTTCAAGCCCAGGTGCTGTTTTCTGCGCATCATGGCCGGCGCGAGCCGGCCCAATGCAGTTAAAGGTATTCGGGTGCGGCCATATTTGGCCGCAACCTCGTCGTGCGCTCGCCGAACAGGCGTGGCATACGCGCAACGTTCCGTCGATTTCGCTGGCCATGACCCTGTCAAGCCCTAAAATCACGGTAATGTCACGGTCTAGGGTCTGTGGTCCGATTAGCGAATTCTTGATAGTCGGATGACAGCATGATTGGCTAGAGTGTCCAGTTATGGATCGTGGGGGATTCGCGTAGGTCGTGGGTGCACGACGGGTGAAGAACAAGGTCTTAATTTTGGTACGAAATTTGCTCTTTCACCAAGCTGGTCCGGCCCGTGCCGGATTGGAGCGAACGAGCGGACAAGAGCGAACCGCGGACGGAGACAGGAATGAGTAAGGTCGGCACGAGCGACTCGAAGAACACGCTTTATTGCTCGTTCTGCGGCAAGAGCCAGCACGAAGTCCGCAAACTGATCGCAGGTCCAACCGTCTTCATCTGCGACGAGTGCGTCGAACTCTGCATGGACATCATCCGCGAGGAGAACAAGTCCTCGCTGGTCAAGTCGCGTGACGGCATTCCGACGCCGAAGGAAATCTGCAAGGTTCTCGACGATTACGTGATCGGTCAGAACCATGCGAAGAAGGTGCTGTCGGTCGCTGTCCACAATCACTACAAGCGGCTGAACCACCAGACCAAGCACTCGGACGTCGAGCTCGCGAAGTCGAACATCCTGCTGATCGGTCCGACCGGCTCGGGCAAGACGCTGCTCGCGCAGACGCTCGCCCGCATCCTGGACGTGCCGTTCACGATGGCAGATGCGACGACCCTGACCGAGGCCGGCTATGTCGGCGAGGACGTCGAGAACATCATCCTGAAGCTGCTGCAGGCGGCCGACTACAATGTCGAGCGCGCGCAGCGTGGCATTGTCTACATCGACGAGATCGACAAGATCAGTCGCAAGTCGGACAATCCGTCGATCACCCGCGACGTGTCGGGCGAGGGCGTCCAGCAGGCGCTGCTGAAGATCATGGAAGGCACGGTTGCGTCGGTTCCGCCGCAGGGCGGCCGCAAGCATCCGCAGCAGGAGTTCCTGCAGGTCGACACCACCAACATCCTGTTCATCTGCGGTGGTGCCTTCTCCGGCCTCGAGAAGATCATTTCGGCGCGCGGCCGGTCGACCTCGATCGGTTTCGCGGCTCAGGTTCTGGCGCCGGAAGACCGCCGCACGGGTGAGATCTTCCGTCACGTCGAGCCCGAGGATCTGCTGAAATACGGCCTGATCCCTGAGTTCGTCGGCCGTCTGCCGGTCGTGGCGACGCTCGAGGATCTCGACGAGAACTCGCTGAAGAAGATCCTGACCGAGCCCAAGAACGCGCTGGTGAAGCAGTATCAGCGGCTGTTCGAGATGGAGAACATCGAGCTCACTTTCGCCGACGAGGCGCTGGGTGCCGTGGCCCGCAAGGCCATCGAGCGCAAGACCGGTGCGCGTGGTCTGCGGTCGATCCTGGAGAGCATCCTGCTCGAGACCATGTTCGACCTGCCGGGCCTGGAAGGCGTCGAGGAAGTGGTGATCTCGCGCGAGGTGGTCGAGGGCACCGCCCGCCCGCTCTACATCTACGCCGATCGCTCCGATCGCGCGGTCGAAAGCAGTGCCAGCGCGTAGCCGCGCTGGCACGGCAGACATAATAGCTCGGTTTCCTGGTTTTGCGGTGGCCGCGGACGTTACCGTCCGCGGCTTCGCAGCGTTTCAGTATCCCGCCGTGTAAAGCCTTAATTGGCGGGCGTTTTCCGATACTTGACACCCCCCGGGTCGATAGCCACCTAATGTGCAGTGGCGACACAAATCTCAATCCCGGGATTCGCCTCACAACGATCCGAATAAGCGGGCGACATGGTGCGCCAGTGAAATCCGGATCAGATCGCACCTTGTGGCGGTTGCGCACGATGGCGGGCTGCGTGCAAGGGGGCAAAACAAAAGGAACAGGCCATGACGACCCCTAAACCCCGGCCGACAATCGTTTACGGCGAGAGCCACGCTTATCCGGTTCTGCCGCTCCGTGACATCGTCGTCTTTCCGCACAACATCGTGCCGCTGTTCGTTGGCCGCGAGAAATCGATCCGCGCCCTCGAAGAGGTGATGAAGAACGACGCGCTGGTGATGCTGGCGACGCAGAAGAATGCGTCCGATGATGATCCGGCTGCGGACGCCATCTATGAAACCGGGACGCTCGCCAGCGTGCTGCAACTCCTGAAGCTGCCCGACGGCACCGTGAAGGTGCTGGTCGAAGGCCTGGAGCGCGCGCGCGTCGAGAAGTACACCGATCGTGCCGACTACTACGAAGCCACGGCTGTCGCGCTCGAGGACACCGATGCGAAGTCTGTCGAGGCGGAAGCCCTCGGGCGCTCCGTCGTGTCGGATTTCGAGAGCTATGTGAAGCTGAACAAGAAGATCTCCGCCGAGGTCGTCGGCGTCGTTCAGTCGATCACCGATTTCGGCAAGCTGGCCGACACGGTTGCCTCGCATCTCGCCGTCAAGATCGCCGATCGCCAGGGCATTCTGGAGACGCTGTCCGTCACCACGCGCCTGGAGAAGGTGCTGGGCCTGATGGAGAGCGAGATCTCGGTGCTGCAGGTCGAGAAGCGCATCCGCTCGCGTGTCAAGCGCCAGATGGAGAAGACCCAGCGCGAGTACTACCTGAATGAGCAGATGAAGGCCATTCAGAAGGAGCTGGGCGACGAGGACGGCCGCGACGAGCTCGCCGATCTGGAAGAGCGCATCAACAAGACCAAGCTCTCCAAGGAAGCGCGCGAGAAGGCTCAGCACGAGTTGAAGAAACTGCGCCAGATGTCGCCGATGTCCGCGGAAGCGACCGTCGTGCGCAACTACCTGGATTGGCTGCTGTCGATCCCGTGGAACAAGAAGTCCAAGGTGAAGAAGGATCTGGAGGCCGCGCAGGCGGTTCTGGATGCGGATCACTATGGTCTGGAGAAGGTCAAGGACCGCATCGTCGAGTATCTGGCGGTGCAGTCGCGCGCCAACAAGCTGACCGGCCCGATCCTGTGCCTGGTCGGACCTCCCGGCGTCGGCAAGACCTCGCTCGGCAAGTCGATCGCGAAGGCCACGGGCCGCGAATTCGTTCGCGTGTCGCTCGGCGGCGTGCGTGACGAGGCCGAGATCCGCGGCCACCGCCGGACCTATATCGGCTCGATGCCCGGCAAGATCATCCAGTCGATGCGCAAGGCCAAGACCTCGAACCCGCTGTTCCTCTTGGACGAGATCGACAAGATGGGCTCGGACTTCCGGGGGGACCCGTCGTCGGCGCTGCTGGAGGTCCTGGACCCCGAGCAGAACACGACGTTCAACGACCACTATCTGGAGGTCGACTACGACCTGTCGAACGTGATGTTCATCACGACCGCGAATACGCTCAATATTCCCGGGCCGCTGATGGACCGCATGGAGATCATCCGTATCGCGGGCTACACCGAGACCGAGAAGGTCGAGATCGCCCGCAAGCATCTGATCCCGTCCGCGCTGTCGAAGCACGGCCTGGATTCGAAGGAATGGTCGATCGACGACGATGCGCTGCTGCTCGTGATCAGGCGCTACACCCGCGAGGCGGGCGTGCGTAACCTGGAGCGTGAGATTTCGACACTGGCCCGCAAGGCCGTGAAGGAGCTCATGATCTCCAAGAAGAAGTCGGTGAAGGTCACCGAGAAGGCCGTCGAGGAATTCTTGGGTGTGCCGAAGTATCGCTTCGGTGAGATCGAGCAGGACGATCAGGTCGGTATCGTCACGGGTCTGGCGTGGACCGATGTCGGCGGCGAGCTGCTGACCATCGAAGGCGTCATGATGCCGGGCAAGGGCAAGATGACGGTGACCGGCAATCTGCGCGACGTCATGAAGGAGTCGATCTCGGCTGCGGCGTCCTACGTCCGCTCGCGGGCGATCATCTATGGCATCGAGCCGCCGATGTTCGACCGCCGCGACATCCACGTCCACGTGCCGGAGGGGGCAACCCCGAAGGACGGTCCGTCAGCGGGCGTCGCGATGGCGACTGCGATCATCTCGGTCATGACGGGCATTCCGATCCGTCACGACGTGGCGATGACCGGTGAGATCACCCTGCGCGGTCGCGTGCTGCCGATCGGCGGCCTGAAGGAGAAGCTGCTGGCGGCGGCCCGCGGCGGCATCAAGACGGTGCTGATCCCCGAGGACAACGCCAAGGATCTCACGGAGATTTCCGATGCGATCAAGGGCGGCATGGAGATCATCCCGGTCTCCCGTCTCGACGACGTCGTCGCCCGGGCCCTGGTCCGCAAGCCGGTGCCGATCGTCTGGGAAGAGGACACCAAGGTGCCCGTGAAGGCCGATGGCGACGAAGCCGCCGGCGGCCTGACCGCCCACTGAGATCCGAACCTATCCAAGGAAACGGCGCCCGAGAGGGCGCCGTTTTCGTTTGTGACGTGCGTTGTTCGGCATCTAGCCCCGGCCGCCGCCGCTTTCCCACCGCCGCCGTGCGGTTCCGGCGTTGATTGCGCGCCGGGCAGGGGGTAAAGAGGCGCAGCGCGACGGGCGGTTAGCTCAGCTGGTTAGAGCATCTCGTTTACACCGAGAGGGTCGGGAGTTCGAATCTCTCACCGCCTACCATGCGCATGCGCTGGATCGTCTTTCCCAGCCATCCGTGCTGCGTCTGCGGCAGACGCAGTTTCTCCAGGCCAATGGCAATCCGCTCTAGAAGCACGTGTGTGCGCCTCGCCGATCGCGCTTCTGCTCGAACAACTGAGCGACCTGTCGCGCAACGTTGCATGGAGGCGTGGGTGGCCAAGCATCCCCTCTCGAGACAGCTCATAATCCATTTCCGCAGCCGCCATGAAGTGCCACAATGATTTTGCGTGGCGACCGGCTGCTTGTCGGTTAGCTTCGCGTTTGGCGAAAACATCGTGGACGAGCCCATGACCGACTTCCTGCGTCACTGCACTGGTGGACATGAGCGCAGCATGGCTGCAGGCACCGAGCTGCTCATGGAGGGCCACAGCACCGGGCACCTCTACATCCTGCTCGATGGCCGGCTGGAGGTGATCAAGGCCGGCGCGACCGTGGCCGTCGTCTCCGAGCCGGGCGCGCTGTTCGGCGAGATGTCGCTCTTGCTGGCGCAGCCGCACACGGCGACCGTGCGGGCCGTGACGGAGTGCCGGATCTACGAGATTCTCGATGCCCAGCGTTTCCTGGCTGAAAATCCGGAGGCGACGCTGTGGATCGCGCGCATGCTGGCGCAGCGCCTCAATGTCGCCAACACCTATCTCGCCGATCTCAAGCGGCAATATGCCGGCCACGGCACGCATCTGTCGATGGTCGGCGAGGTGCTGCAGAGCATGATCAACCTGCCGCCGCAGCAGGTCTCGCCAGGAACGGATCTGGAATCCGATCCACGGCTCTGAGCCACTCCGGCGCCACGGTCACCGGCTGCGCCGGCCGCTGCAGCGGGCTGGCGAGATCGATCCACTCGGCTTGCCCGGCCGCCAGCCAGAACGCCTGCTCGGCGTCGGTGTCGATCACGATGTAAGTCGGAGGCCGTCCAGGCTGCCGCCCGGTGTTGAAGACCCAGGTTTCACCTACGCGATCGAACCACGACCCGTCCTTGATGAAGGGCGACTGGTGAACATGGCCGGAGATCACCATCGCCGGCCGGTGGTGTGCGATGAAGCCTTCGAGCTCGGTGTCACCGAAGAAGCGTTTGCCGCCCCAACTGACCGGCGAGTTGGCCGGCGGGGCGTGGTGCACCCAGATCCAGCGCGCGGCCGGCCGCTCGGCGGCGGCTTCGAGCTGGCGCTGGATCGCCGCCTTCACCAGCGGCCCGTCCCACCATGGGCAGATGGAGAACAGCGTCTCGCCGATCAGGAGGTCGTCGCCATCGGCCGCGATCCCGAGCTCGCGGACCGTCCCGATCCAGGCCGCGATCTTCTCGCCCTCGGCGCTGCGCTCCTCCAGGTCGTGATTGCCGGAGCAGATCATCACGCGTGTCTTGGCCGCCAGCAGCGCGAGATAGGTCTTCACGACCACGATCTGCGCACGGATGTCGACGATCGAGGCGAGGTCGAGCGCGTCGCCGGCGAACACCACTGCATCGAAATGATCGGCCGCAGCCACCAGCCAGTCGAACTGCGGCAGCGCGTAGTGGAGATCGGCGACGACGAGACAGCGCATGGGGCTCCTGACGCTTTGGCTCGAAGCAAGAGCGGGACCAGATTCGGCATCCTGCTATTCCATCTCGACGCTGCAGACGCCAGCGCGGCGGCGTCGAATCGACGGCGTGCCGCTTCCGGTGGTATGATGAGCGGGCTTCGTCTGCCCGCGTCGCCCGGCCAAACCGAGGAGGTCGATCATGCATCGTCAACGCGCGCTTATGACCGTCTGCTTCGTCCGCACCGGCGAGCGCCGCTACGCGGTACGCGCGATGCTGCCCGCCGGCCCCGCGCTCGAAATGAACCCGGCGCCCGGCTTCGATCCCTGGGTGCCGCATGATCTGCAGCATTTCATCGTCGAGAAGCATCTCGAGATCGGTGCTGCCGTGTTCGGGCGGCTGGCCGCGGGCGGCACGGCTGGCACGTTTCACGCCGTGGAACAGCAGGGCGGCGCATCCAGAGAGGCGTCGCGGCAGCGACGCAAGCTTGCGGCGAGAGATCAGCGCCTGATGCCGGAGCAAAGCGAAGACTATGCCCGCTCGGAGCGGGCGACCTATGTGTGCTGGCAGGATTGGCTGGAACATTCCGACGATCCCGCCCTGCGGGCCCGTGGGGCGGAGATGGCGCCGTCGGCGCGCGGCGTGTTCGCACGCATGGCTCCGGCCGAGCGTGCGCTCTACACGCCGGCCCGGCGCGCCGCGGTCCGGCAGGAGTTTGCGCGCTTGAGCCGGCAGTGGGCCGCGCTCGGCGTCGGCGAAAGCCTCACCGAATCCTGGTGAGCGTGCCGCGGGCACGTGACTTGACAGTGATGCCGGCGGCATGCGCGATGGCTCGAAGGATGACATCGAGCGAGGGACGCAGCATGCCATTGCCAGCCGGGGACGAACGCAATGCCGACCAGATCGCCTATTGGAACGGGCCCGGCGGCCAGCGCTGGTCCGATCGCCAGGAGGCGCAGGACATTCTGCTGTCTCCGGTCTCACAGATCCTGATCGCGCGCATCGCGGCCAAGGCGGGCGATCGCGTTCTCGACATCGGCTGCGGCTGTGGCGGCCTGGCGATCGCATTGGCGGGACAGGTGGCCCCGGGGGGCTCCGTGCTCGGGATCGACATCTCCGCACCGATGCTCGCGCAAGCGCGCCAGGTGGCTCCGGCGGGATGTCCGGTGGAGTTCGTGCTGGCCGACGCCACGGTGCATCCGTTCACGCCGGCGAGCTTCGATCTCCTCGTCTCGCGTTTCGGCGTGATGTTCTTCGCCGATCCCGTGGCGTCGTTCGCCAATATGCGCCGGGCGCTGAAGCCGGGCGGCCGGGTCGTGTTCGCCTGCTGGCGGGAGCCGAAGGCCAATCCGTGGATGATCGCGCCGTTGCAGGCGGTGTATCGCCACGTGCCGAAGCTGCCGGAAATGGCGCCCGAGGATCCGGGTCCCTTCGCCTTCGCATCCGAGGCGCGGGTCAGCCGCATTCTGGCCGAGGCTGGGTTCCGCGATGTCGCGCTGGAGCCGCAGGCGCTGTCGCTCGATATTGCGATCGGCAAGGGGCTCGATGCCGCCGTGCAATCGGCCTTCGAGATCGGACCCGCCAGCCGCGCGTTGGAAGGACATTCGCCCGAGACCCGGGAGGCCGCGCGGCGATCGGTCCGCGACCTGCTCGCACAGCATCAGACCGGTGACAGCGTCACATTGCCGGGCTCGATCTGGCTGGTGACGGCGCGCGCCTGACGCGGCGCCGCCCAGCGCTCAGGAGCGCTCTTCCCAGATCATCGCCAGATGCACGATGGTCTGCACCGCCTTCTCCATGTCACGGACGCTGACCCATTCGAGGCGCGAGTGGAAGGCGTGCTCGCCGGCGAAGATGTTGGGGCAGGGCAGCCCCATGAACGACAGCCGCGATCCGTCGGTGCCGCCACGAATCGAGGTCCGCACCGGCGTCAGGCCGGCGCGCCGGATCGCATCCTCGGCATAGGTCACGATCTGCGGATGGAGATCGATGACCTCCTTCATGTTGCGGTATTGCTGCCGGACGTCCATCCGGTAGCTGGAATGCGGATAGTTCGTCATGACGTCGCGCACGATGTCCTCGAGCAGCGCCTCCTTCTGCCGCAAGCCCTGCTCGCTGAAATCGCGGACGATGAAATCGAGCCGGGCCTGCTCCAGCGTGCCGGAGATCGCCACCGGATGCAGGAAGCCTTCCTTGCCTTCGGTGGTCTCGGGCGAGCAGGTGTCCTTGGGCAGGCGGTCCACGATCGCCGAAGCGATCTTGATCGCATGTTCGATCTTGCCTTTGGCAAAGCCCGGATGGGCGCTGACGCCGTTGATGATCACGGTCGCGCCGTCGGCGGAGAAGGTCTCGTCCTCGATATTGCCCGCGGTCTCGCCGTCCATCGTGTAGCCGAAATCGGCGCCGAGCTTCTTCAGGTCGACCCGATCGACGCCGCGGCCGATCTCCTCGTCGGGGGTGAACAGGATCTTGATCGTGCCGTGCTTGATCTGGGGATTGCTGAGCAGAAACTGCGCCGCATCCATGATCTCGGCGATGCCGGCCTTGTTGTCGGCTCCGAGCAGCGTGGTGCCGTCCGATGTGACGATGTCATTGCCGATCTGGTCCTGCAGCGCGGGATGTTCGCCGGGACGGATGACCTGGCTCGGATCGCCCGGCAGCACGATGTCGCCGCCCTGATAGTTGCGGATGATCTGCGGCTTCACGTCGGCGCCGGAGCAGTCGGGCGACGTGTCCATGTGCGAGCAGAAGCAGATCACCGGCACCTGCTTGTCGGTATTGGCCGGGATCGTTGCATAGACATAGCCGTGATCGTCGAGGTGAGCATCGGCGAGCCCCATCGCCTGCAACTCGGCGGCGAGCAGGCGGCCGAGATTCTTCTGCTTCAGGGTCGAGGGACAGGTCGGGGAGGTCGGGTCCGACTGGGTGTCGATCACGACGTAGCGGAGGAACCGTTCCAGGACGGAGTGGGTGAAGCTGAGCGACGTGTCGGACATGAGCACCAGGGAGGGCCGGAGGACTATGATACCGTCATAGCAAAGATATTAGTATATTAGCGTGCGTATACCACATGCCAGATCTGCGCGGCAGCCGCCAATGTGTCACAGCACGTGTGCGGGTCCCGTGTGTCAACCGCGATCTGATATTTTCAGGATCAGAACGGGATCGTCAGCGCCAAGTTCCTCCGCTTCCAACGGCCTTGAGGCGAGATTGAGGAAGCCTGCCTGACCTGGTCATCGTACCGAAGATGATCCCGATTCGAAGACCCCATCCGGTGACTTCCACGTCTGCGTCTCATCGAGGCTGCGGCGCGTCCGCCGTCGTGGCAACCTGATGTTTGGAGCGATGGTCATCTTGGCGTGTCCCGGCCTTGCGTCTTGAAGTTTTGACGCGGACGCAGCGCGGGCAGCGGCGTGGCGGGTCGGGCCTGTTGGGGACTGATCGACGACTTCTCACAAATCCGGTTTCATTGTCCTTGACTTCGAAACATCGCCCCTTTAAGTCGCACTCCTCCGCGGATTTCGCGATCACGCGGGAGTAGCTCAGTTGGTTAGAGCGCCGGCCTGTCACGCCGGAGGTCGCGGGTTCGAGCCCCGTCTCTCGCGCCATTTTGAATGGCTTAGTATCCTCACACATATCGTTGGTTGTTCGTCTCTCCTTCTGGGGGGGGGCGTTAGACCCGTGCCGCCTTGCGCCTGCGGTGTGACCGCGGCGGACCGGTGCTCTGAGGACGTATAACGCGCAAGAAAAAGGCCGCCGAGGCGGCGGCCGGGACATCTCGCACGAGGGAACGGCGGCGGCTCAGCGCACCATCGATGCGGTGGAACTCGTCACGGTGATCGGCTTGCCCGCCTTCACGACGTGAGCGGCCGTCTGGCTGTCGTCGACGGTGCGGGCAGCGATCCCGAAGGCGGTCAAGGCGATCCCGGCGATGAGGGCGACGACGACGACCTTCAGATGGGTCGAACGATCCGCGGAATGGAGCGAGTGGTTCATGTCAGCCTCCCGGCGTCTCACAGCGCCACTTTGTTGCCGAACATGTACCGCCGGTTTGTTTCGATCCGGTTTCGTCGTTTCCTCAAAATGGTTTCATCGGTTGCAATGCTTGCTGCGGCACGCGAGACGAGGCGGACTGTCCTTCGCCGGCGGTTCGCCAGCGCCGCCCGACCGGTGTCTTTGGCTGACGTTGCCCTGGTTGGTGTCCCCGCTGCCTTGGGCCCCTGCAAGCTGCGCACGAACTTGATTCGGCGACCTCGGGTGACCATCTACTCGATAGCGGAAGCGTATCGGCCCATTGCTCATCGCGACTGATCTGCCGCCCGATCGCCGCTTTGCCGTCCGCCCCGAACCATGTCCGGCTTTGCGCACACCGCCGTGCGTGCTCGCGATCGCTGAGCCGATCAGCTTCTGCCGATCGCGCGCCGGACACCGTAATGCTGCGGGTCTGTGATGTGACAGACGCGTGCGCGCTGCGGCGGCCGCCAGCCCCGTGTGTCCGGGTTTCCGCAATGTGGGGAGGGATGGCGGCGTTGAGACGGCTTGTCTTGCGCGGCTTGGTGCGCTGCGCTAAGGCTCAGAACAATTCCAATGCAACGAGTCTGTGGTTTGCACCGAAGCCGCAGAGGAAAGTGGCGCCGATGACCGGCATCCTCCAGAATTATCTCCCCCTCGTCGTGTTCATAGGTGTCGCAGCCATCATCGGGGTGGTGCTGCTGATCGCGCCGTTCCTGGTCGCCTATCAGCAGCCCGATCCGGAGAAGCTTTCCGCGTATGAATGCGGCTTCAACGCGTTCGACGACGCGCGCATGAAGTTCGACGTGCGCTTCTACCTGGTTGCCATCCTTTTCATCATCTTCGACCTCGAAGTCGCCTTCCTGTTCCCCTGGGCAGTGGCATTCGGCAAGCTCGGCGCGGCCGGCTTCTGGTCGATGCTGGTGTTCCTGGCCGTGCTGACGGTCGGGTTTGCCTACGAATGGAAGAAAGGCGCGCTTGAATGGGATTGAGCCCCAACCCGTCCTCGACCGGCCCGGTGATAGCACCGGCCCCGAAGGGCATTCTCGATCCCGCGACCGGCAGGCCGATCGGCGCCAACGACCCGTATTTCCTCGAGGTCAGGCACGAGCTGTCGGACAAGGGATTCTTCGTTGCGACCGCCGACGATCTCATCACCTGGGCCCGCACCGGCTCGCTGATGTGGATGACGTTCGGCCTGGCCTGCTGCGCCGTCGAGATGATGCAGGTCTCGATGCCGCGCTACGACGTCGAGCGGTTCGGCTTCGCGCCGCGCGCCTCGCCGCGCCAGTCCGACGTGATGATCGTCGCCGGCACCCTGACCAACAAGATGGCCCCGGCGCTGCGCAAGGTCTACGACCAGATGCCGGAGCCGCGCTACGTCATCTCGATGGGGTCGTGCGCCAATGGCGGCGGCTACTACCACTATTCCTACTCGGTGGTCCGCGGCTGCGATCGCATCGTTCCCATTGACATCTATGTGCCCGGCTGTCCGCCGACCGCGGAAGCGCTGCTGTACGGTGTTCTGCTGCTGCAGAAGAAGATCCGTCGCACCGGCACCATCGAACGCTGAAGGTTTTCGTTATGGACGATGGCAGGCTCGACGCCCTTGGGCAGACGATCGTGAGCGCGCTTCCGGGCGCGGCGCTCGGTCATTCGGTCGCTTTCAACCAGCTGACGGTCGACATCGAGCCGACCCGAATCGTCGAGGTGGTGAAATATCTGCGCGACGATCCGGCCTGCCGCTTCGTCAACATCACCGACATCACGGCGGTCGACTATCCCGAGCGCGCCAAGCGCTTCGACGTCGTCTACCATTTTCTGTCACCGACCTTGAACGCGCGGATCCGGCTCAAGGGCCAGGCCGACGAGGCGACTCAGGTGCCGTCGCTGATCGACGTGTTTCCGGGGGCGGACTGGTTCGAGCGCGAGGCGTACGATCTCTACGGCGTGATCTTCGTCGGTCATCCCGACATGCGCCGGCTCCTCACCGACTACGGCTTCGACGGCCATCCGCTGCGCAAGGACTTCCCGACCACCGGCTTCGTCGAGGTGCGCTACGACGACCAGGAGAAGCGGGTGATCTACGAGCCGGTCAGGCTCAACCAGGAATTCCGCAAGTTCGACTTCCTCTCGCCCTGGGAGGGCGCGGACTATCCGCTGCCGGGCGACGAGAAAGCGACCAAGTGAGTGGGAGCGCGAGCATGAACGAGCAGAGCCCCGCACTTCGCAATTTCACGATCAACTTTGGTCCGCAGCATCCGGCGGCGCACGGCGTGCTGCGTCTCGTGCTTGAACTGGACGGCGAGGTGGTCGAGCGGGTCGATCCGCATATCGGCCTCTTGCATCGCGGCACCGAGAAGCTGATCGAGACCAAGACCTATCTGCAGGCAATGCCCTATTTCGATCGGCTCGACTATGTCGCGCCGATGAACCAGGAGCATGCGTTCTGCCTTGCGGCCGAGCGGCTGCTCGGCATCGAGGTGCCGCGCCGCGGCCAGCTGATCCGTGTGCTGTATTCCGAGATCGGTCGGCTGCTGTCGCATCTGCTCAACGTCACCACGCAGGCCATGGACGTCGGCGCGCTGACCCCGCCGCTGTGGGGCTTCGAGGAGCGCGAGAAGCTGATGGTGTTCTATGAGCGCGCCTCCGGCTCGCGCATGCACGCCAACTACTTCCGCATCGGCGGCGTCCACCAGGACCTGCCGCCGAAGCTGATCGACGACATCGAGGCGTTCTGCGATCCGTTCCTCAAGGTGGTCGACGATCTCGACCAGTTGCTCACCGGCAACCGCATCTTCAAGCAGCGCAATGTCGACATCGGCGTCGTCACCCTGAAGCAGGCCTGGGAGTGGGGCTTCTCGGGCGTGATGGTGCGCGGCTCGGGTGCGGCCTGGGACCTGCGCAAGTCGCAGCCTTATGATGTCTACGCCGAGATGGAGTTCGACGTTCCCATCGGCAAGAATGGCGACTGCTACGACCGCTATCTGATCCGCATGGAAGAGATGCGCCAGTCGGTTCGCATCATGAAGCAGTGCATCCAGAAGCTGCGGGCGCCGGACGGGCAGGGGCCGGTCGTGGTCACCGACAACAAGATCGCGCCGCCGCGCCGTGGCGAGATGAAGCGCTCGATGGAAGCGCTGATCCACCACTTCAAGCTCTATACCGAGGGCGTGCACGTGCCGGCCGGCGAGATCTACGCCGCCGTGGAGGCGCCGAAGGGTGAGTTTGGCGTCTACCTGGTGTCCGACGGCTCCAACAAGCCTTACAAGTGCAAGATCCGGGCGCCGGGCTTCGCCCATCTGCAGGCGATGGACTTCCTGTGCCGTGGGCACCTGCTCGCCGACGTCTCGGCCATTCTCGGCTCGCTCGACATCGTGTTCGGAGAGGTGGACCGCTGATGGGCCATGCGCCGATCCAGTTCGATCGTGCTTCCGGGGCGCTCGAAGGGGCGAATCTCTGGGAGCGCACGGCTGCCTTGGCGCTGGTCACCGGATCTAAGATCTCGTCGCATTTCTCGCATCGCGGCTATAATCGCTGCGCCAATCTGCTGCGGTTGGCGCTGGCGGAGCGCAACATCGCGGTCAAGCTCAACCCGGACGCCGTGTTCGAGTTTCCCTATGGCGACGGCTATTGGAGCAAGCTGCTTAACCGCTCCTACCACTACGAAGACGAGCTCGAGCTGCTCTTTCTCGGCACCGCCGATGTCGACTACACGTTCGTCGATGGCGGCGCCAATTACGGCTATTGGTCGGTGCTGGTCTCCAGCGCGTCCTATGGCGCTCACAAGGCGATCGCGATCGAGCCGTCCTCGGCCAACTTCGCCAAGCTCGCCAACAATGCCAGGATCAATGCCGGCCGCTTCGAGGTGATGAAGTGCGCCATCGGCGAACGCCGTGGCACGGCCTATCTGACCGGCACCAAGCACGAGGCCTTCAGCATCGCCGGCGGCAGCACGGGCGGCGAGCAGGTGCCGGTGATGGCGCTGGACGACCTCATCGATGAGGGTAAGGTCGCGGCCTCCGGCAAGTACCTGATCAAGCTTGATGTCGAGGGCGTCGAGATCGAGGCCATCAAGGGCGGCGCCCGGCTGCTGTCGACCGACAGCATGATCCTGTGCGAGGAGCACGGCCAGGACCGCAATCATACGGTCTCCCGCTATATCCTCGAGCAGACGCCGATGCAGCTGATGGTCTATGACCCGCAGAGCCGGCGTTTCGAGACGGTGACCGAGCTGTCGATCCTCGACCGCATCAAGGTGTCCGCGCACGTCGGCTATAACGTGTTCGGAACTGCAAGTGCCTTCTGGCAGAATCGCGTCGCAGCGCTCAATGCAAGTGCCGCGCGCCGCATGCAATGAAAGACTAGAGAGCCATGTCCGTCCGCCGTCTTGCCCCGAAGGAAGTCCAACCCGCGAGCTTTGCGTTCACGGAGGAAAACCTCGCCTTCGCCAAGGCTCAGATCGCCAAATATCCGGAAGGTCGCCAGGCCTCGGCGGTCATCGCGATCCTGTGGCGCGCCCAGGAGCAGAATGAGGGCTGGGTGTCGGAAGCCGCGATCCGGGTCGTCGCCGACATGCTCGGCATGCCCTATATCCGCGTGCTCGAGGTCGCGACCTTCTACACGATGTTCCAGCTGCAGCCGGTGGGCAAGAAGGCGCACGTCCAGGTCTGCGGCACCACGCCGTGCCGGCTGCGTGGTGCCGAGGAGCTGATCGAGGTCTGCAAGCATCGCATCCATCACGATCCCTTCCACCTGTCGAAGGATGGCGATTTCAGCTGGGAAGAGGTCGAGTGCCTGGGCGCCTGCGTGAATGCGCCGATGGTGCAGGTGTGGAAGGATACCTATGAGGACCTGACGCCGGAGAGCTTCGGCAAGGTGCTCGACGGCTTCGCGACCGGCAACCTGCCGACGCCGGGTCCGCAGAACGGCCGCCAGTTCTCGGCGCCCGCCGGCGGTCCGACCACGCTGAAGGCAAAGACATGAGCCGCCATCGCATCCGCGTTGCGGCCCTGACCCGAGAGGGCGCCGCGATGAAGAACTGGCGCTACGTGGCGCTGCATACGCTTGCTGCCGCCGCTTTCATTTTCGTGCTGCAGCGTTTCGCGCTCAACGCGACGCTGGAGTCCAGTCTGCTGTGGGCCTTGGTGTTCGGCGGCTGTGCCGCCTTCATCGCCACCATGCAGTCGAACCGCTGAATTCGAGGAAGCCGTCTGATCATGCTCGAGGACAAGGACCGCATCTTCACCAACCTTTACGGCCTGCATGATTGGGGCCTCGAAGGCGCGCGCCGGCGCGGCAGCTGGGATGGCACCAAGGGTCTCATCGACAAGGGCCGCGACTGGATCATCAACGAGATGAAGGCATCTGGCCTGCGCGGCCGCGGCGGCGCCGGCTTCCCGACCGGCCTGAAATGGTCGTTCATGCCGAAGGAATCGACCGACGGGCGGCCGAGCTATCTCGTCGTCAATGCTGACGAGTCCGAGCCCGGCACCTGCAAGGATCGCGAGATCATGCGGCACGATCCGCATCATCTCGTCGAGGGCTGTCTGCTCGCCAGCTTCGCGATGAACGCACATGCCTGCTACATCTATGTGCGCGGCGAATTCATCCGTGAGCGCGAGCGGCTGCAGGCTGCGATCGACCAAGCCTATGAAGCCAATTTGATCGGCAAGAACAACATCCATGGCTGGCCGTTCGATCTCTACGTCGCCCATGGCGCCGGCGCCTATATTTGCGGCGAGGAGACGGCGCTGCTCGAAAGCCTCGAGGGCAAGAAGGGCCAGCCGCGGCTGAAGCCGCCGTTCCCGGCGAATGTCGGCCTCTATGGCTGCCCGACCACCGTCAACAACGTCGAATCGATCGCCGTGGCGCCGACCATCCTGCGCCGGGGCGCGTCGTGGTTCGCCGGCATCGGCCGTCCGAACAATGTCGGCACGAAACTGTTCTGCATCTCCGGTCACGTCGAGCGGCCCTGCAACGTCGAAGAGGCGATGGGTATCCCGTTCCGCGAGCTGATCGAGAAGCATTGCGGCGGCATCCGCGGCGGCTGGGACAATCTCAAGGCGGTCATCCCCGGCGGTTCGTCGGTGCGCATGGTGCCGGCCGAGCAGATCATCGATACGCCGATGGATTTCGACAGCCTGTCCAAGCTGCGCTCCGGCCTCGGCACCGCGGCCGTGATCGTGATGGACAAGTCGACGGATTTGATCCGGGCGATCGCGCGCATCTCGTATTTCTACAAGCATGAGAGCTGCGGCCAGTGCACGCCGTGCCGCGAAGGCACTGGCTGGATGTGGCGCGTGCTGACCCGCATGGCCGAAGGCCGCGCGCATAAGCGCGAGATCGACATGCTGCTGGAGGTCACCAAGCAGATCGAGGGACACACGATCTGCGCGCTCGGCGACGCCGCGGCCTGGCCGATCCAGGGCCTGATCACGCATTTCCGTCACGAGATCGAAGCGCGCATCGACCAGTATTCGCACAAGGCCGATGTCGACGACGTCGGCGTGCGCGATCCCGCGCATATGGTCGCGGCGGAGTAGGGGATGGCGGTCCTGTCCGCCAGCAAGATTTTCCTCCGCGTTGGCGCCCTGAAGGAGCGCAGCGGCGCGGTGGTCCGTGGTTTGAGAGAGATGTGAGGCAATGACCAAGATCATCATCGATGGCAAAGAGATCGATGTGCCGCCGGAGTACACGCTGCTGCAGGCGTGCGAGGCGGCGGGCGCCGAGATTCCGCGCTTCTGCTATCATGAGCGGCTGTCGATCGCCGGCAACTGCCGGATGTGCCTCGTCGAGGTGAAGGGCGGACCGAAGCCGGTCGCGAGCTGCGCCTGGGGCGTGCGCGATTGCCGTCCCGGTCCGAAGGGCGAGCCGCCGGAGATCTCGACGCGGTCGCCGATGGTCAAGAAGGCACGCGAAGGCGTGATGGAATTCCTTCTGATCAACCATCCGCTGGACTGCCCGATCTGCGACCAGGGCGGCGAGTGCGACCTGCAGGACCAGGCGATGGGCTATGGTGTCGACACCAGCCGCTACGCCGAGAACAAGCGCGCCGTCGAGGACAAGTATCTCGGCGCGCTGGTCAAGACCTCGATGACCCGCTGCATCCAGTGCACGCGCTGCGTCCGCTTCTCGGCGGAAGTTTGCGGCGTGCCGGAGATGGGGGCGATCGGTCGCGGCGAGGACATGGAGATCACGACCTATCTCGAGCAGGCGCTGAGCTCGGAGCTGCAGGGCAATCTGGTCGACATTTGCCCCGTGGGCGCGCTGACCTCGAAGCCCTACGCCTTTGCCGCGCGCCCCTGGGAGCTCGGCAAGACGCAGTCGATCGACGTCATGGACGGCGTCGGCTCGGCGATCCGGGTCGACACCCGCGGCCGCGAGGTGATGCGCATCCTGCCGCGCATCAACGACGCCGTGAACGAGGAGTGGATCTCGGACAAGACCCGTCACGTCGTCGACGGTCTGCGCACACAGCGGCTCGACCGTCCTTATGTGCGCGAGGATGGCAAGCTGCGGGCCGCGACCTGGCCGGAGGCGTTCAAGGCCATCGCCGCCAAGCTGTCGCGCATCGACGGCAAGCGCATCGGCGCGATCGCCGGCGATCTCGCCGCGGTCGAGGAGATGTTCGCGCTCAAGGATCTGCTCGCCAAGCTCGGCTCGACCAACGTTGTGGTGCAGGGCGGTGACAGCTTCGACGCCAAGCTCGGCCGCGCGTCCTATCTGTTCAATCCGACCATCGCCGGCATCGAGCAGGCCGACGCGATCCTGATCGTCGGCGCCAATCCGCGCAAGGAAGCGGCGGTGCTCAACGCCCGCATCCGCAAGCGCTGGCGCTCGGGTCAGCTCAAGGTCGGTCTGGTCGGCCCCAAGGCCGATCTCACCTACGCCTATGAACATATCGGCGCAGGCACGGACTCGCTCAGCGACGTCGCCGCCGGCAAGCACTCCTTCGCGACCACGTTCCGCAACGCCAAGAACCCGATCGTGCTGGTCGGCGCCGGTGCCGCCGCCCGCCATGATGGCGGGGCGATCCTGTCGCTCGCCGCCAAGATCGCGATGGACGTCAACGCGGTCCGTGACGACTGGAACGGCTTTGCCGTGCTGCACGACACCGCCTCGCGGGTCGGCGCGCTCGACATCGGCTTCAACGGCACCGGCCTGACCGGCGCCCAGATGACCACCTTCGGCACCATGGATGTGATGTTCCTGCTCGGCGCCGACGAGGTCGAGGTGCCCGAGGGCGTGTTTACCGTCTATATCGGCACCCATGGCGACCGCGGCGCGCATCGCGCCGACGTCATCCTGCCGGGCGCGGCCTACACCGAGAAGTCCGGTCTCTACGTCAACACCGAGGGCCGGGTGCAGGTCACAGGGCGGGCCTCGTTCCCGCCGGGCGAGGCGCGCGAGGATTGGGCGATCATCCGCGCTTTGTCCGATGTGCTTGGCCGCAAGCTCGGCTATGACTCGCTGGCGGCGCTGCGCGCCGAGATCGTCAAGGTCGCGCCGCATCTCGGCCGGATCGACCAGATCGAGGCCGGCAAGATCGCCGACATCAAGACCCTGGCGGGCAAAGGCGGCAGCCTGGAGAAGGCGCCGTTCAAGCCCCTGATCGAAGACTTCTATCTCACCAACCCGATCGCACGCGCATCGGCGGTCATGGCGGAATGCTCCCGCCTGGCCTCCGGGCAGATGCTGACGGCAGCGGAGTGAGCGTGACCTGATGGCTGATTTCTTTGCGAGCTCATTCTGGACCGGCTTCCTCTGGCCGCTGATCGTCATGATCGCGCAGAGCGTGCTGCTCCTCGTCGTCCTCCTGGTCGCGATCGCCTACATCCTGCTGGCTGACCGCAAGATCTGGGCTGCGGTGCAGATCCGCCGGGGACCCAACGTGGTCGGGCCCTGGGGCCTGTTCCAGTCCTTCGCCGACCTGCTGAAGTTCGTGCTCAAGGAGCCGATCATCCCGGCGGGCGCCAACAAGGGCGTGTTCCTGCTGGCGCCGCTGGTGTCCTGCGTGCTGGCGCTGGCGGCCTGGGCTGTCATCCCGACCAATCTCGGCTGGGCGATCGCCGACATCAATGTCGGCATCCTCTTCATCTTCGCGATCTCGTCGCTGTCGATCTACGGCATCATCATGGCCGGCTGGTCGTCGAACTCGAAATACCCGTTCCTGGCAGCGTTGCGCTCGGCGGCGCAGATGGTGTCCTACGAGGTCTCGATCGGCTTCGTCATCATTACCGTGCTGCTCTGCGCCGGCACCCTGAACCTGTCGGCGGTGGTCGAGGCGCAGCATGCCCGCGGTCTCGCCAGCCTGATCGGCCTGCCGCAGCTGACGATCCTGAACTGGTACGTCTGGCCGCTGTTCCCGATGTTCGTGGTGTTCTACGTCTCGGCCCTGGCCGAGACCAACCGTCCGCCCTTCGACCTCGTGGAAGCGGAATCGGAACTCGTCGCCGGCTTCATGGTGGAATACGGCTCGACACCATATCTGCTGTTCATGCTCGGCGAATATGTCGCCATCACCACGATGTGCGCGCTGGCGACGATCCTGTTCCTCGGCGGCTGGCTGCCGCCGATCGACCTGCCGCCGTTCAACTGGGTGCCCGGCGTCATCTGGTTCGCACTCAAGCTGTTCTTCATGTTCTTCCTGATCGCGATGGCGAAAGCGATCGTGCCGCGCTACCGCTACGACCAGTTGATGCGACTCGGTTGGAAAGTGTTCCTGCCGCTGTCGCTGGTCATGGTGGTGATCGTCGCGGGCGTGCTGCACTTCGCCGGCATCGCGCCGAAATGAGGCTGTCATGAACATTTCCGCCACTGCACGGTCGCTGCTGCTGTCCGAGTTCGTCTCCGCGTTCTTCCTCGCGATGCGCTACTTCTTCCAGCCGAAGCCGACCCTGAACTATCCGTTCGAGAAGGGCCCGATCTCGCCGCGCTTCCGCGGCGAGCATGCGCTGCGCCGCTATCCCAACGGCGAGGAGCGCTGCATCGCCTGCAAGCTGTGCGAGGCCGTCTGCCCGGCGCAGGCGATCACGATCGAGGCCGGTCCGCGCCGCAATGACGGCACCCGCCGCACGGTGCGCTACGACATCGACATGGTGAAATGCATCTATTGCGGCCTGTGCCAGGAAGCCTGCCCGGTCGACGCCATCGTCGAGGGACCGAACTTCGAGTTCGCGACCGAGACACGCGAGGAGCTGTATTATGACAAGGCCAAGCTGCTCGCGAATGGCGACCGCTGGGAGCGCGAGATCTCCAAAGCCATCGCGCTCGACGCGCCGTACCGCTGAGGCCGTCCGATGATCCTTCCTGCGCTCTTCTTCTATCTGTTCGCGGCGGTCTGCGTGGCCTCGGCCGTGATGGTGATCGTCTCCAAGAACCCCGTTCACTCGGTGCTCTATCTGATCCTCGCTTTCGTCAACGCCTCCGGCCTGTTCGTGCTGATGGGCGCCGAATTCCTGGCGATGATCCTGGTCGTGGTCTATGTCGGCGCGGTCGCGGTGCTGTTCCTGTTCGTGATCATGATGCTCGACGTCGACTTCACCGAGCTGCGCGAGGGCTTCCTGCAATATATGCCGATCGGCCTTGTCATCGGCGGCATCTTCCTGTTCGAGCTGCTGCTGACGGTGTCCTACTGGGTCATCAACCCGACGACGCCGAAGGCGATCACGGCAGCGATCCCGACCAACGTCACCAACACCGAGGCGCTCGGCCTCGTGCTCTATACGAAGTACATTCATTACTTCCAGCTGTCGGGCATGATCCTGCTGGTGGCGATGATCGGCGCCATCGTGCTGACGCTCCGCCACAAGGTCAGCGTCAAGCGCCAGGACATCAACGTCCAGAACGCCCGCACGCCGGAGATGGCGATGGCGGTGCGCAAGGTCGCGGTCGGACAGGGGCTGCAGGATACGGACGCCGCGGAGTGGGTGAAATGACCATCGGACTGGGACACTATCTGGCCGTGGCGGCCATGCTGTTCACGCTCGGCATCCTCGGCATCTTCCTGAACCGCAAGAACATCATCGTCATCCTGATGTCGATCGAGCTGATCCTGCTCGCGGTCAACATCAACCTGGTGGCGTTCTCGACCTTCCTCGGCGACATCGTCGGCCAGGTGTTCGCGCTCTTGGTGCTGACGGTGGCCGCGGCGGAAGCCGCGATCGGTCTTGCCGTGCTGGTGGTCTACTTCCGCAACCGCGGCTCGATCGCGGTCGAAGACGTCAATCTGATGAAGGGCTAAGGGCGCATGATCCTGATGAATGGGGGCCGGTTCGCCGGCAAGGTCATGCGTAAAGGAACGGGCGAATGATCCAGGCCATTGTCTTTCTGCCGCTGCTGGGCGCGATCCTGGCCGGCCTGATCGCGCTGTTCGGGGCGCATGCACGCCATCCGAGCGGCGACGAGATCGAGCATCATGATCATGGCCACCATGGTGCTGCCGACGCCCATGCCCATGCGCATGACGATCATGGCCATGACGATCACGGTCATGGCGGTCACAACGACCATCACGTCGCCGAGCCGCCGGCCGCCGGCACCTGGGCCGCGCAGGCGATCACGACCGCGCTGCTGTTCGTGTCGGCCGGGCTGTCCTGGGCGATGCTCGTGAGCGTCGGCTTCTTGCACCACGAGGCCGGGGTGAAGGAGCTGCTGCCCTGGATCAATTCGGGCGAGCTGCAGGTCTCCTGGGCGCTGCGCGTCGATACGCTGACCGCCGTGATGCTGGTCGTTGTGACCAGCGTGTCCTCGCTCGTCCACCTCTATTCGATCGGCTACATGGACGAGGATCCGAACCGTCCGCGCTTCTTCGCCTATCTCTCGCTGTTCACCTTCGCGATGCTGATGCTGGTGACCGCGAACAACCTCGTGCAGCTGTTCTTCGGCTGGGAGGGCGTCGGTCTGGCGAGTTACCTGCTGATCGGCTTCTGGTTCCAGAAGCCCTCGGCCAATGCCGCCGCGATCAAGGCCTTCGTCGTCAACCGCGTCGGCGATTTCGGTTTTGCGCTCGGCATCTTCGCCGTGTTCCTGCTGGCGAAGTCGACCGATTTCGAGACGATCTTCGCCGCCGCGCCGAGCTTTGCCGGCAAGACCATCAACTTCCTCGGCTGGCATGCCGATGCGCTGACGCTCACCTGCCTGTTGCTGTTCATGGGCGCGATGGGCAAGTCGGCGCAGTTCCTGCTGCACACCTGGCTGCCGGACGCGATGGAAGGTCCGACCCCGGTGTCGGCGCTGATCCACGCCGCGACCATGGTGACCGCCGGCGTGTTCATGGTGGCGCGCCTGTCGCCGCTGTTCGAGCTGGCGCCGAACGCTCAGGCCGTGGTGATGTTCTTCGGTGCCACCACCGCGTTCTTCGCCGCCACCGTCGGCCTGGTGCAGAACGACATCAAGCGAATCGTCGCCTACTCGACCTGCTCGCAGCTCGGCTACATGTTCGTCGCGATGGGGGCAGGAGCCTACTCGGTCGGCATGTTCCATCTGTTCACGCACGCCTTCTTCAAGGCGCTGCTGTTCTTAGGGTCAGGCTCGGTCATCTACGCGATGCATCACGAGCAGGACATCCGCAACATGGGCGGTCTGTGGAAGAAGATCCCGTATACGTTTGCGGTGATGACGATCGGCACCCTGGCGCTGACGGGTTTCCCGGGCTTTGCCGGTTTCTTTTCCAAGGACGCGATCATCGAGGCCGCCTATGCCTCGCATAATCCGTTCGCGACCTACGCCTACTTCCTCACCATCGTCGCCGCCGGCCTGACCTCGTTCTACTCCTGGCGTCTGGTGTTCAAGACCTTCTTCGGCACGCCGCATGACCAGCATCATTACGAGGCTGCGCATGAGAGCCCGATCTGGATGCTGATCCCGATCGGCGTGCTCGCGGCGGGCTCCATCCTGGCGGGCTTCCCGTTCAAGGGCCTGTTCGCCGATCCGCACGGCGTCGAGCACTTCTTCGGCGAGTCGCTGAAGATGAACCCGCACATCCTGGAGGACATGGAGCACATGCCGTTCTGGCTGGGCCAGCTGCCCTTCATCATGATGGTGCTCGGCTTTGCGGTGTCCTACTTCTTCTATGTCAGTCGTCCGGATATTCCGGAGGAGCTGGCCGCGCAGCAGCCGCTGCTCTACAGGTTCCTGCTCAACAAATGGTACTTCGACGAGCTGTATGACTTCATCTTCGTCCGTCCGGCGAAGTGGCTCGGCCGCTTCCTCTGGAAGAAGGGCGATGGTTTCGTCATCGACGGGTTCGGACCTGACGGCGTCTCGGCGCGGGTGCTCGACGTCACGCGCAACGTCGTCAAGATCCAGACCGGTTATCTCTATCACTACGCCTTTGCCATGCTGATCGGCGTCGCCGGCCTGATCACCTGGTTCATGTTCATGGGGGGCCAGCAATGACCACCTGGCCAATTCTCTCTGTCGTCACCTTCCTGCCGATCGTTGGTGCGCTGCTGATCTACCTGGTGCGCGGCGACGACGAGGCCGCCCGGCGCAATGCGCGCTGGATCGCGCTGTGGACCACGCTGATCACCTTCGCGGTGTCGGTGCTCCTGGTGCTGCGCTTCGATCCCAACCAGACCGACTTCCAGTTCGTCGAGAAGTCGAACTGGCTGGCGGCCGGGATCAGCTATCACATGGGCGTCGACGGCATCTCGCTGCCGTTCGTGATCCTGACCACCGCCTTGATGCCGTTCTGCATCGTGGCGAGCTGGAAATCGGTCACCAATCGCCTGCGCGAATACATGATGGCGTTCCTGATCCTGGAAACGCTGATGGTCGGCACCTTCTCCGCGCTCGACCTCGTGCTGTTCTATCTGTTCTTCGAGGGCGGCCTGATCCCGATGTTCCTGATCATCGGCGTCTGGGGCGGTCCGCGCCGGGTCTACGCGTCCTTCAAGTTCTTCCTCTACACGCTGCTCGGCTCGGTGCTGATGCTGCTCGCCATCATGGCGCTGTATTGGAACGCCGGTACGACCGACATCCCGACCCTGATGCATACGGCTGTGCCGCGGTCGTTGCAGACCTGGGCGTGGCTGGCCTTCTTCGCCTCCTTTGCGGTGAAGATGCCGATGTGGCCGGTTCACACCTGGCTGCCGGACGCCCACGTCGAGGCGCCCACCGCGGGCTCGGTGATCCTGGCCGCGATCCTCTTGAAGATGGGCGGCTACGGCTTCCTGCGCTTCTCGCTGCCGATGTTCCCGCTGGCGTCGCACGATTTCGCGCCGCTGGTGTGGACGCTCTCGGCGATCGCGATCATCTACACCTCGCTGGTCGCGCTGATGCAGGAGGATATCAAGAAGCTGATCGCCTACTCGTCGGTGGCGCATATGGGCTTCGTGACCATGGGCATCTTCGCCGGCACCATGCAGGGCGTCGCCGGCGGCGTGTTCCAGATGATCTCCCACGGCATCGTCTCGGGCGCGCTGTTCCTCTGCGTCGGGGTCGTCTACGACCGCATGCACACCCGCGAGATCGCGGCCTATGGCGGCCTCGTCAACCGGATGCCGATCTACGCGCTGGTGTTCATGGTGTTCACCATGGCCAATGTCGGTCTGCCCGGCACCTCCGGCTTCGTCGGCGAGTTCATGACCCTGCTCGGCACGTTCAAAGTGTCGATCCCGACCGCCTTCTTCGCGACCTTCGGTGTCATCCTGTCGGCGGGCTATGCGCTGTGGCTGTACCGCAAGGTGGTGTTCGGTGCGCTGACCAAGCCGTCGCTCGCCAGCATCAAGGATCTCACCTTGCGCGAGGGCGTGATCCTGTTTCCGCTGGTGGCGCTGACCATCCTGTTCGGCGTCTATCCGAAGCCGATCCTCGACATGTCGGCGGCCTCGGTGCAGCAGCTCGTCAACAACTACAATACCGCCGTGACGGCCGTGAAGGCCGCCGCGCTGCTCCAATGATGAGACCCTAGGGGGTCGGGACAAAGACGATGATCGAGAATCTTGGGCCTCAGCTTTGGGTGGTGCTGCCGGAGCTGCTGCTGGCTTTGGGGGCCATGGCGCTGTTGATGCTGGGCGCGTTTCGCGGGCAGGGGACGACGGGGATCGTCACCGGCCTTGCGGTCGTCCTGCTGATCGTGGTCGGCATCCTGGTGCTCAGGCAGCCGGGCGGCCAGGCCTTCGGCGGCAGCTTCATCGCTGACAGCTACGCGCGCTTCCTGAAGATCCTGGCGATCATCGGCTCGGTCGCCACCTTGGTGATGTCGGCCGAATTCCTGTCGTCGCCGGACCGCCGCATCTTCGAATACGCGATCCTGGTGCTGCTCTCGACGCTCGGCATGCTCGTGCTGATCTCGGCCGGCGACCTGATCACGCTCTATCTCGGCCTCGAGCTGATGTCACTTGCGCTCTATGTCGTCGCGGCCAGCCATCGCGACAACGTCAAGTCGACCGAAGCCGGCCTGAAGTATTTCGTGCTCGGCGCGCTGTCCTCCGGCATGCTGCTGTACGGCGCCTCTCTGATCTACGGTTTCACCGGAACGGTCAGCTTTGCCGGCATTGCGGCCGCAGCCAAGACCGGCAGCGTCGGCATCATCTTTGGCCTCGTCTTCCTGTTCGCCGGCCTGTGCTTCAAGGTGTCGGCGGTGCCGTTCCACATGTGGACGCCGGACGTCTATGAGGGCGCACCGACCCCGGTCACCGCGTTCTTTGCCTCGGCGCCGAAGGTCGCCGCGCTCGCGGTGTTTGCCCGCGTCGCGCTGACCGCGTTCCCCGGCATCACCTTCCAGTGGCAGCAAATCATCGTGTTCGTCTCGATCGCCTCGATGGCGCTCGGCTCGTTCGCGGCGATCGGGCAGACCAATATCAAGCGCCTGATGGCCTATTCCTCGATCGGCCATATGGGCTTCGCGCTGGTCGGCCTCGCCGCCGGCACGGTCGAAGGCGCGCAGGGCGTGCTGACCTACATCGCGATCTATGTCGCGATGACGCTCGGCTCGTTCGCCGTGATCATGGCGATCAAGCGCAACGGCCAGTCGTTCGAGAAGATCAGCGACTTTGCCGGCCTGTCCCGGACCAATCCGCTGCTCGCCTTCTTCTTCGCGATGCTGCTGTTCTCGCTGGCCGGAATTCCGCCGCTCGCGGGCTTCTTTGCCAAATGGTACGTCTTCGTCGCCGCGATCAAGGCGGGGCTGTTCACGCTGTCGGTGATCGGCGTGCTCACCAGCGTGGTCGGCGCCTATTATTACCTGCTGATCGTCAAGACGATGTATTTCGACGAGCCGCTCGCCACGCTCGATCCGGTCCGTGTCGAGCTGCGCACCGTGCTGGCGATCTCCGGCATCTTCAACATCCTGTTCTTCGCCTATCCCGGCCCGCTGGTCAGCGCCGCCGCGGTCGCGGCGAAGTCGCTGTTCTAGATGACCTTTGCTCTGGGGGCCCGTGCCGCTGCCCGCGGCTACGGGCTCGTCGTCTTCGATCAGGCCGGCTCGACCAATATCGAGGCCTTGGCCGCTGCACGGCAAGGCGCCAGGGCGCCTTGCTGGTTCGTCACCACGGAACAGACGGCCGGGCGCGGCCGCCGCCAGCGGCCTTGGGTTGCGCCGCGCGGCAATCTGGCGTCCTCCGTCCTTGAAGTGCTGAATGTCGCGCCGGTCGTCGCCGCGACCCTCGGCTTCGCCGCCTGCCTGGCGATCGAGAACGCGCTGCGGCAGGTAAGCCGCGAGGCTGTGCTGCGATCCGGCGGCAGTTCAGCACTCGATTTTGCGGTGAAATGGCCGAATGACGTGCTCGCCGGCGGGCGCAAGATCGTCGGCATGCTGCTCGAGGCGGAGCAGGTGGCCGGTGGGCTCGCGGTCGTCGCGGGCATCGGAACCAACGTCGTGGCGGCACCGACCGATACCCCGACACCGGCGGTCTCGTTGCGCGATCTTGGCGTCGAGGTCAGCGCCGAGGATCTGTTCTCGGCGCTGACCGAGAACTGGGTGGAATATTTCGGCATCTGGAACGAAGGGCGGGGGTTCGCTGAGATCCGCCGGCTCTGGCTGGAACGCGCGGCCGGCCTCGGCCAGCCAGTCGCCATCAGGTCCGGACATGCTATCATCGAGGGAATTTTCGACACGATCGACGAACAGGGTTGTATGTTGGTGCGGACCGCGGAGGGACGATTGGAGCCGATCACGGCCGGTGATGTTCATTTCGGCTCGGTCGCATCCAAAGGAGCGGTCTAGATGGCGCGTCCCGACGAACTGACATTTGCCCCGCTTGGCGGGGTTGGCGAGATCGGCATGAACCTGTCGATCTACGGCCTCGGCAACCGCCACCAGCGCTCCTGGCTCGCGATCGATCTCGGCGTCTCCTTCGGCGACGAGGAGCATCTGCCGGGCATCGACCTGATCATGCCCGACGTGGCTTTCCTCGAGAAGGAGCGCAACAACCTCGTCGGCTTGGTGCTGACGCACGCGCATGAGGACCATTTCGGCGCCATCATCGATCTGTGGCCGCGGCTGAAATGTCCGATCTACGCGACCAAGTTCAGCGCCGCCTTGTTCGAGGCGAAGTGCGAAGCCGAACGGCTGCCGGCCAAGATCCCGGTGACGGTGATCCCCTCCGGCGGCCGGGTCGATATCGGCCCGTTCAACGTCGAGTTCATTCCGGTCGCGCATTCGATTCCGGAATCGCACGCACTCGCCATCCACACCGAGGTCGGCACCGTCCTGCACACCGGCGATTGGAAGATCGATCCGACGCCGGTGCTGGGCGCGCCGACTGACGAGAAGCGGCTGCGCGAGCTCGGCGATGCCGGGCTGCTGGCGTTGATCGGTGACTCCACCAACGCCGTCCGCGAGGGACGCTCGCCGTCCGAGGCCGAAGTCGCCAAGACCATCGCGATGCTGGTGAAGGAAGCCAAGGGCCGCGTCGCGGTCACCACCTTCGCCTCCAATGTTGCGCGCATCCGTGCCGTCGCTGAAGCCGCACGCGAGGCCGAGCGCGAGGTCGTCATCGTCGGCCGCGCCATGGAACGCGTCGTCCAGGTCGCGCGAGAGACCGGCTATCTCGACGGCGTGCAGAATTTCCGCGGCATGGACCTCTACGGCCATTTCCCGGCCGACAAGGTGCTCGCGCTCTGCACCGGCAGCCAGGGCGAGGCGCGCGCCGCGCTGGCGCGCATCGCCAATGACGATCATCCGCTGGTGACCCTCAACAAGGGCGATACGGTCATCTTCTCCTCGCGCACCATTCCCGGCAATGAGAAGGCGGTCGGCGCCGTCATCAACGGGCTGGTGCAGCAAGGCATCGAGATCATCACCGACCGCAACCATCTGGTCCACGTCTCCGGCCATCCGCGCCGCGACGAGTTGCGCGACATGATCGCCTGGACGCGGCCGCAGCTGCTGATTCCCGTGCATGGCGAGGCGCTGCATCTGCACGAGCACGCGCGGCTGGCGCGCGCCTGCGGCGTGCCGAAGGTGATCACCTGCCGCAATGGCGACCTCGTCAAGCTCGGTCCCGGCGAGCCCGGAATCATCGACGAGCTGCCGGCGGGCCGTCTCTACAAGGACGGCACCATCGTCGAGGACGCGAAATCGCGGGCCGTGGTCGAGCGGCGCAAGATGGCGTTTGCCGGCTGCATCTTCGTCGCTATGGCCATCACCGAGAAGGGCGAACTGGCGGACGATCCCGAAGTCGACATGGTCGGTATCCCCGAGAAGAACGCGGCCGGCGAGGAGATGGACGACATCGTGTTCGACGCCGTCGTCTCGACCTTCGAAGGCCTGCCGCGGGCGCGGCGGCGCGATCCGGATGCGGCGGCGGAATCGGTGCGGCGGGCGGTGCGCGCCGCGGTCAACGAGCAATGGGGCAAGAAGCCGATCTGCCTCGTTCACGTCCTGGAAGTCTGACGCGAGCCGATCAACGGCCGCGCGAAATCAAATGTGGAGGGATGCAATGCTGGGCCGTCTCAATCACGTCGCCATCGCGGTCAAGGATGCGGAGAAGGCCGCCAAGATCTATGGCGCGGCGTTCGGTGCCGAGATTTCGTCAGCCGTGCCGCTGCCGGAGCATGGCGTGATCACCGTGTTCGTGACCTTGCCGAACACCAAGATCGAGTTCATCGAGCCGCTTGGCGAGGCCTCGCCGATCGCCAAATTCCTCGAGCGCAATGCCGATGGCGGCATCCACCATGTCTGCTACGAGGTGGCCGACATCATCGCCTCGCGCGACACGCTGATCAAGGAAGGCGCGCGTGTGCTCGGCGACGGCCAGCCCAAGATCGGCGCCCATGGCAAGCCGGTGCTGTTCCTGCATCCCAAGGATTTTTCCGGCGCGCTCGTTGAAATCGAACAGGCCTGAGGCAGCGCGATCATGGCCTATACGATCTCGACCTGGCTTGCGATCTACTTCGTGCTGTGGTGGGTGACGCTGTTCGTCATCCTGCCGTTCGGCGTGCGCAGCCAGCACGAGACCGGAGGCGTCTCGCCGGGCACCGATCCCGGCGCGCCGACCATCAGCCTGATGGGCCGCCGCCTGATCTGGACGACATCGTTGTCGGCCGTGATCTTCGCGCTCGCGCTCGCGGCCTATCAGGCCGGCTATTTCAGCATCGAGCGGCTGTCGAAGCTGATGGGGCTGCCGTTCTAGGCCGCTTGCGGCGCACAACATTCTTCCGAAGCCGATGCGCGGACGCGCGTCGGCTTTTTTGCTATAGGAGAAGAAAACAAGAGCGACAGGGAGATTGTTCGTGACGACACCGGCCGAAGCCCGCCAGGGGACGCCATCGGGCTATCGCATTTTGAACGAAACCGATCTGCGCGACTATCTCGCAGGCACAGCGGCCGTCGCGGCGCAACTCGGCGGACCGGCCGATCGCTGGTCGATCACCGAGGTCGGCGACGGCAATCTCAACCTCGTCTTCATCGTCAAGGGCTCGTCCGGCGGTCTCGCGGTCAAGCAGGCTCTGCCTTACGTGCGCCTGGTCGGCGAGAGCTGGCCGCTGCCGCTGTCGCGCGCGCATTTCGAGCATCTGGCGCTCAGCCATCAGGGCCGGCTGGCGCCCGGACTGGTGCCGGCCATCATTCATCATGATCCGGCGCTGGCGCTGACCGCGATGGAGCTGCTCGAGCCCCATATCATCATGCGCAAGGGGCTGGTGGCTGGGACGATCTATCCGGCCTTCGTCGATCACATCACGACCTTCATGGCGCGGACGCTGTTCTTTTCGTCCGACCTTGCGCTGTCGGCGGCAGCAAAGAAGGAGGCGATCGCGAGCTTCGCCGGCAATCATGCGCTCTGCAAGATCACCGAGGACCTGATCTTCACCGATCCCTATCGCAGCGCCGAGCAGAACCGCTGGACCTCGCCGTGGCTCGATGCGACCGCGGCTGACATCCGCGCCGACCTCGATCTGCATGTCGCGATCTCCAGGCTGAAGCTGAAGTTCCTGTCGCACGCCGAGGCGCTGATCCATGGCGACCTGCACACGGGATCGATCATGGTCACGGACGCCGAGACCAAGGTGATCGATCCCGAATTCGCCTTCTATGGGCCGATGGGGTTTGACGTCGGCGCCGTGCTCGCCAATCTGCTGATGGCCTATTTTGCCTCCGCCGGTCACGAACGATCGGCCGGCGACAGGGACGCCTTCGAGAGCTGGGTGCTGACCACGGTCGATCAGGTCTGGACCGCGTTCGCGGACAAGTTCCTGGCGCTGTGGCGCCGCGAGGCGACCGGCGATGCCTATCCGCTGTCGTTGTTTCCGGGTGAGGCGGGCGCGGCGCGGCTGGAGGCCGAACGCCAGGCCTATATGGCGAGGCTGTTCCAGGATGCGGTCGGCTTCACCGCCGCCAAGATCATCCGCCGCATCCTTGGCCTCGCGCACAACATCGATTTCGAGCTGATCGAGGACGAGAGGCGACGCGCGACCTGTGAGGCGCGGGCGCTCCGGCTGGCACGAACGCTGATGGTCGAGACGGCGTCGTTCGCGACAATCGAGGCGGTGACGCGTGCCGCACGCGAGCTGCGCCACTGGCAGCCGGCGTTTTGATTCACGTTCATAGTTCGCGTCATTGCGAGGAGCGAAGCGACGAGGCAATCCAGAAGCGCCTCACGACTCTGGATTGCTTCTCTTGCAATGACGCGGAGATATTTCGTAGCCCGGATGAGCGCAGCGACATCCGGGTTCTCCGACGAGGCTCGTTGATCCCGGATATCGCTGCGCTCATCCGGGCTACGGCAGCGCAACCGCAGCAGGCATGAGGCAACTCCACCGTCCCGCTTATCGCGAGCGGAGGCTTACCAATCAGTCCGCCGCTTTTGCCCGCAGCCGCTGCGCGTAGACGTTGATCACCAGCGCGGCGAGCAGGATCAGGCCGCGGATCAGGATCTTCAGGAAGCTGTCGATATTGACGTGGTCGAGGCCGTTGTTGAGCACGCCGAGCACGAACAGGCCGACGATGGTGTTGCCGATGCCGCCGCGGCCGCCGAACAGGCTGGTGCCGCCGACGACGACTGCGGCGATCGAGTCGAGCAGGTAGGTGTCGAACTCGTTCTGCTGCGCGCTGCCGAAATGCGCCACGCCCAGCATGCCGCCGATCCCCGAGCAGACCGCCGAGATCACCATCACGCTGCCGAGGATCAGCTTGACGTTCAGGCCGGAATATTCCGCTGCCTCGCGGTTGCCGCCGACCATGTAGACGTAGCGGCCGAAGCGCGTATAGGTCAGCACGAGGTGGCCGAGCAGCAGCATCAGCGCGGCGACGATCACGATCCAGGGGACGCCTGCGATCGAGCCGGAGCCGAGCGTCGTGATCAGCGGTGGCACCTTGTAGGCGATCTGGCCGCGCACCAGCATCGCCGAGGTGCCGGCGGCGATCTGCATCATCGCGAGCGTCATGATGAAGGAGGGAATGCCGATCACCGTCAGGCCGAAGGCGTTGACGGCGCCGAGCAGCGCGCACAAGGCCAGAGCGAGCAGGATCGCGGCAAAGCCCGGGAGCGGCAGATTGGCGATGTTGACGTAGGAGTCCTGCAAGGTGAAGAAGGCCACCGCGATGCCGGTGACATTGGCGATGGCGGCGATCGAGAGATCGATCTCGGCGCACAGGATCACGAATGTCAGGCCGACCGCGATGATGCCGGTGACCGAGACCTGGGTCAGGATGTTGCCGACATTGTCGAGCGTCGCAAAGGACGGGCTGGCAATCGCGAAGAACGCAGTGAGGAAGATCAAGGTCAGGAACGGCGCGATGTTGCGCATCTGCGAGCGCAGCAACTGGCCGAGGCCGCCCGCGCGTCGCGGCTGCGCCTCCGGCATCGGAACGGTGTCGCCATGCGCCATGACAGTCTCCCTACGCCGCCTCGAGCAGACGGTCTTTGCTGATGGTCTCGCCGGCGAATTCGCGCACGACCTCGCCGCGCTTGAGCACGATGACGCGATCGGCCAGCGACAGCACGGTCTCCGGCTCGGTCGAGAGCACGATGACGGCAATGCCCTGGTCGCGCAGCTGCCGGACGATTCCGATCACGTCGCTCTTGGCGCCGACATCCATGCCGCGGGTCGGCTCGCACAGCACCAGCAGCCGCGGCGGATGGCTGAGCCATTTGGCCAGCGCCACCTTCTGCTGGTTGCCGCCGGAGAGCAGGCCGAGATCGATCTCGACATCGGCGGGCCGGATCTGGAGCTGCTCGACCTGGCGCCTCGCTAGCGCGCGCTCGCGCGACGGCTTCAGCAGCACGGCATTGATGCGATCGAGGATGCTGATCGAGACGTTCTTGTACACCGGCTCCTGCAGGAACAGCATGTCGCGCCGGCTCTCCGGCACGAAGGCGATGCCGGCGCGGCGTGCATCGGCCGTGCTCTTGAAGCGGTTGCGCTCGCCGGCCAGGCGCAACTCGCCGGCATCGGGCGCCAGCTTGCCGAACAGGATCCGCGCCAGCTCGAGCTGGCCGCAGCCCATGAAGCCGTAGATGCCGAGCACCTCGCCGGCGTGAACGGAGAACGACACGCGCTTGAGGCTGCGGGCCAGCGACAGGCCCGCGGCCTCGACCACCACGGGCTTGCCGGCAGGCGGCGCGGGCAGGGTGATGTCGTGGGTGTAGCTGTCCTCCAGCGCATCGCGGCCCTTGCCGATCATGGCCTCGATCAGCGCGGCCTTGCTGGTGTCGGCCGCCCGCGTCTCCATGATCTTGCGGCCGTTGCGGAACACCGTGACCTCGTCGGAGATCAGCAGGATGTCCTCGATGAAATGCGAGATGAAGATGATCCCGGTGCCCTGCTCGCGCAGCTTGCGCAGGGCTGCGAACAGCCGCTCGACCTCGGGCGGCGACAGCGCCGAGGTCGGCTCGTCCAGGATGATGATGCGGGCGCCGGAGAACAGTACCCGCGCGATCTCGATCAACTGCTGCACGCCGATCGGCAGGTCGCCGAGCCGGCCCATCGGATCGGCGTCGATGCCGAGCTTCTTCAATTGCTCGGCCGCCTCGCGCGCCATCCGGCGCCACTGGACGATGCCGAGCGCATTGGTCGGCTGGTTGCCGAGAAACACGTTCTCGGCCACGGTGAGATCAGGTGCGACACTCAGCTCCTGATGCACCATGGCGATGCCGGCGGTGCGGGCGTCGCGGGCGGAGTTGAAATGCACCTCGCGGCCGTCGAGCAGGAAACGGCCGGAGAATCCGGTGTGCACGCCGGCGATGATCTTCATCAGCGTGCTCTTGCCGGCGCCGTTCTCCCCGACGAGACCATGGATCTCGCCGGGACGAAGCGTGAAATCGACGCCGCGCAAGGCGGTGACGCCGCCGAACGACTTGGTGATGTCCTGCAGTTCCAGAAGAGGCGGGCGGCTGTCCGACATGGGAGGAGACTTCAGATCAGGAAGTGATCCTCCATCCATTGCATGCCCGCGGCATTGGCCTTGGTCACGACGGGGCCGTCGGTGATGACATGCTTCGGAATGCCCTGGCCGCTCTTCTCGCCGGCCGTGACCGCCGCCACACCGGCCACGATCGCGCCGCCATGGATGCGGCAGGACGGATTGCGCACGGTCGCGAACATCCGGCCGTCGCTGACGGCCTGGATCGCTGGCGGCATGGCGTCGACGCCGCCGATCAGAATGTTGGTGCGGTTGCGCGCCTTCATGATGTTGTAGGCCGCGAGCGCCATGTCGTCATTGTGGAAGAACGCCGCGTCGATCTGCGGATATTTCGTCAGATAGGTCTCCCACAGCCGCGCGGCCTTGGACACGTCCCAGTCCGCCGGCTGCGTGTCCAGCACCTCGATGTTCGGGAACTGCTTGATCACCGAGTTGAAGCCTTTGGCGCGGCCCTGCGCGCCGGTATGGCCGAGCGCACCCTGCGTCATGATGATCTTGCCCTTGCCGCCCATCGCGTTCGCCAGCGCCTGGGTGACGGATGCGCCCATGAACTCGTTGTCGGGCGCGAGGAAGGAGTGGACGTTGATCTGATCCAGCGGCGCGATCAGCGTGTCCATGTCGATCACGGGGATGCCGGCATCGATCATCTTCTGCACCGGCTGCGTCAGCGTTCCGATGCCGAACGCCTGGATCGCGACGAAGTCCCATTTCTGCGACGCCATATTGTCGATCGCGGCACGCTGCTTCACCGCATCGAGCTGACCGTCGAACCAGGTCACCTCGACATTGAGCAGCTTGCCCCACCATTCCGCCGCCTGCTTGCCCTGGGCGCACCAGGTGGCCTGCAGGCCGGCATTGGAGAACGCCGCCTTGAGCGGCTTTTCGGAGCGGCCCATCTCGGCGGCGAGCGCCGGATTGATGCCGAAACCGGCGAGCAGGGCCGCCGCGGAGCCCGCGGCTGTCGCCGCCTGGAGAAGATCGCGCCTCGTCTTGACCGTTGTCTTGGATGTTTTGTCAGTGCCGGACATCCCGTGCTCCCTGTCCCATTGTTGTCTGGCGGCGTCATTGATCGCGCCGCCAAGGCCTGCAGTGTTTCACAACCTTCCTCATCTAGCTACAGCCGGATGTTGTGCGGTGCGTCTGTTGTCTGTGGCGCTGCACGCGTGATGTCAGAAAACCGTGATGCGGCCATGCTACGCGGCGGCGGCACTTGATCGTTCAAGGCATCTTCGGAGATGCGGCATGGCATCGACACGTATCGCCGTGATCGGCGACATTCATCACGGCCAGGACACGCCGACGAAGCGGGGCTCACGCGCGCTACCGCTGCTGGAGCAGTTTGTCGCAGAGGTCAACGGCGCTGGTTTCGATGCGGTCATCGATCTCGGAGATCGGATCTCCGACGAGGATCCGGAACGCGATCGCCTGTTGCAGAGCGATGTGGCGATGTGTTTCGCCCAGCTCGACGCGAGCCGGCATCACCTCAGCGGCAATCATGACGTCGCGATGCTGACGCTCGCCGACAATGAAGCGATTCTCGATCGGCCGTGCGGCTCGCGCGTCCTTGTCATCGGGCAGGTCAGGTGTGTGTTCTGGCAGCCCGATGTGCGGCTCACCCGCGAGCAGGGTCTGCATCTGTCTCCCGGCGATCTCGAAAGGCTGGTCCAACTGCTCGCGCAGGATGATCGCCCGAGTTTGCTGGTCAGTCACGTGCCGCTGTCGGGGCATGCCCAGACCGGCAACTACTATTTCGAAGCCAATCCGGGTCACGCGACCTATGCCGAGGGGGCCGCGATTCGCGCAGCCATCGCCAGCGCGCCGGGTCCGATCGTGGCGCTCGCGGGGCATGTGCATTGGAATACGCTGACGACGGTCGACGGCACGCCGCACATCACCTTGCAGTCGCTGACCGAAACCTTCATTTCCGGTGATGCGGCGGGAGCCTTTGGCGTGCTCGAGATCGACGGCGAGGACCTGCGCTGGACTGTGCGTGGGCGGGAGCCGCTGTCGCTCACGCTGCCATGGCCGACGACAAAACCGACATGGCGTGCACCATTGCCATGCTTTGCGGCTGCAGGCGCGGCGTGAGCGAGTCTGCGCCGATCCGGCTATTCAGGCAGCGTTCATGCGGGGGAGCCTAGGGTCATCTGGATGCGGTTGACCGGCAAAAAAATAGAGCAGGGCAGCGGGCCCTGCTCGGAAATTGTGTCGACCCTTTGATATCCCGCAAGTTCAGATTTGATCTTGTTAAGCGGGGTGACGCTGCTTGTTGCGCGCCAGGGCTCCTCCCGAGACTTGGACCACCAGACTTCCGCAAGCGTTAGCCTGAGGCCCAAATTCGTAGACGATCTTTTTGCGTTTGTCATCCTTTTCGGCAACGATTGTTCAAATTTCGCGCAGTCGATGAAATGATCGGTAAGTGCTTGCAATTGGCGCGCTTTGTTTTCGACTTTTCCGGTCGTTGGTGCTGAAATACCACAATGGCAAGGCGCGATTGCGCGCCGCGGGGTTGTTCTTAGTCAACGAACGCTGGCGAAATGTGCGCAGTGTGTTCTGAGTGGCCTCGACTCGGGGCGCTGGCTCGGTCACAACGGGTCCGTTCATTTGGCAGGCTTTGATGCGGCAGCGGCTGCAAGCGTTTCTTCCGATCGTGCTGATCGCGCTGATGGTGCAGATCCTGGCGCCGATCGGGGCTGCCTGGGCGGCCGCCCTCGTCAACGCCGACCCGCTGCGCGGCGTCGAGATCTGCCACAGCCAATCCGGTTCCCAGCCAGCGGATGACGAGTCGCGCGGCAAGCCTGGCGCCGCTTCCTGCGCGCTGTGTTGCACGGCGCAGCCGGCCACGCTGGATGGGCCGGACCTGTCGGCCGTCGATGTTCCCCGACGTGACGCGTTCGACGTCATCTGGCGGACGACCGCCTCGGACGTCGCGTCCGCGCACAGCTTTACCAACGCACAGGCCAGAGCACCGCCTGTCGTGTGAAGCGTGGCCGCGCGCTGCGGCCGCTGTCTCCCGAAATGTTCGTTTTTGTTTCTGCCGTCTGCCCAGCCCGTTGGGCGGACTGACACGCGCCAAGGCACGAAGCCGGCGCATCGCGACCACGACCGAAAGGATCCTCACATGACGTTGCTCGGACGCTCTCTGTTTGCACTCGCTCTTCTGCTGGCCGGTTCTCCCGCGGCGTTCGCTGCGGACGTGAAGGCTGGTGACCTCGTGATCACGCAGCCCTGGAGCCGCGCAACCCCCGGCGGAGCCAAGACCGGCGCGGGTTATCTCACCATCGAAAACAAGGGCAGCGCGCCGGATCGCCTCGTCGCTGTCTCCGGTGATGTCGCCGGCCGGATCGAAGTTCACGAGATGGCGGTCAGCAATGGCGTGATGACGATGCGGCCGCTGGAGAAGGGATTGGTGATCGAGCCCGGCAAGACCGTCGCGCTGGCGCCGGGCGGCTATCACCTGATGCTGATGGAGCTGAAGAGCCCGCTGAAGCAGGGCGACAAGCTGCCGGTCACGCTGGAATTCGAGAAGGCCGGCAAGGTCGCCGTCACGCTCGAGGTGCAGGCGGTCGGCGCCAAGGGGCCGGGCGGCGAGGGCGGCAGCATGATGAAGCAGCACGACCATTCGGGAATGAAGATGTAACGCGGCGACGGGGGCATTCGTGGACCGACGCGTCTTCAACACGTCGCTTCTGGCGGGGTCACTGGCCGGCTTGCTGCTGCCGGGCGCACGAGCTGCGGAGACACCGCGACCGGCGGCCAAGCCGGTCATCGGCCTGCTCGTCTATCCCGGGATGATTCTGCTCGATCTCACCGGGCCGCTGACCGTCTTCAACATCATGCAGGCCGACATCCGACTGATCGGAGCGTCGATGGCTCCGGTCATGACGGATGTCGGAATTCCCGTGACTCCAACCCACAGCTTCGAGACCGCCGCGACCGGGCTCGATGTGCTGTTCGTTCCGGGCGGGCTGAAAGGCACCGTCGACGGCATGAACGATCCGCGCACGATCGATTTCGTCGCCAGGCGCGGCGAAACCGCGCGCTTCGTCACCAGCGTCTGCACCGGCGCGCTGCTGCTCGGCGCGGCGGGTCTGTTGAAGGGCTACAAGGCGACGTCGCACTGGTACGTGCGCGATTTGCTGCCGCTGATGGGCGCCACCATGATCGCGGATCGCGTGGTGTCGGACCGCAACCGCATCACGGCCGGTGGCGTCACCGCGGGCATCGATTTTGGCCTGGCGCTGGCCGCGCAGCTCACCGACGAAGACACCGCGCGGCGCATCCAGCTTCTGATCGAATATGATCCGCAGCCGCCCTTCGCAGCCGGATCGCCGGAGCGTGCCGGGACGGAAGCTACCCACGCGGTGCTGACCCAGCGCGGCCCGCTGATCCGGCTGGCCGAGCAGGCGGCGCGCGCCGCCGGCGCAAGGATCGGCGTGCCATGAGCTCAGCCCTCGCGATCTCCACCGCGTTGCGCAAGCGCCGTCGCCGTGCTCACGGCGACGCGCGGCGCGGTTGGATCGCGCGGGTTCTGCCGCTTGCGGTGCTGGCGCTGATCATCCAGCTGCTGGCGCCGGTGGTGTCGTCGGCGATGGCGGCGGCCGCTATCGGCGCGGTCGATCCGCTTGCCGGCGCCGTGATCTGCCACGCCGAGCCGGATGCTTCGCCGTCGAGCCGCGATGCCGACCGCACGGCCTGCGGCCTGGATTGCGTGATGTGCTGCGTGCTTCACGCCGCGGCCGTTCTCGACACGCCGCCTGCACCGACCTCCGCAGCTCCGCAGCGCGGCTGGGTGCGGATCGCATGGGGTGGGTGTGAGCTCGGCCTGGTCCATCTCCTCGCCCGCTCACAAACCCAGCCGCGAGCGCCTCCTTTCCCCGTCTGACCACGACTGTCGTCGCCGACGCGGCAGCAGCTCGCGCGGCTTTGCATCTGATCAGGAAGACCGGCCGAAGCTGCCGGCATTGGGGAAAGTCAATCATGTTTCGTCGTCATTCCCTGGGTGGTGTGAGCGTCATCGCCATCGCGTGGCTGCAGCCGGCCACGATCGTGCACGCTCAGACCGAGAGAGAATTGCCGTCCGTCACCGTCGACGCGCCGCGCGCCGCGACGCCACGGGCCGCGCGCAAGCCGGCCGCACAGGCCAGCGCTGCCCGCGCGCCGAAGCCGGCCGCCGCGTCCGCAGCCAACACATCCGTCCAGGGACCGGCGGCATCGGGCCGGGTCGCCGGGGCGACCGACGCCCGTGACCAGCTCAGCCAGGCGCCCGCCGGCCAGACCGCGACCACGATCGACCGCAGCCGTTATGACGACCGGCCGGCCTTCACCGTCGGCGACATCCTGCGCGAGAGCCCCGGCGTGTCGCTGAAGCAGGGCAACGGGCCGCGCGATCTCGGCATCTCGATCCGCGGCTCCAATGCCCGCAACGGCTTCGCCATCCGCAACATCGTGCTGTTCGAGGACGGCTTTCCGGTCACCCAGCCGGACGGATTGTCGCGCAGCGACCTAATCGATCCCCACGCCTATGGCGCGGTCGATGTCATCAGGGGGCCGTCCTCCGCGCTCTTCGGCAATTACGCAACCGGAGGCGCGATCAATTTCCGCACCCGTCCGGGCGGCACGATCGACGGCGCCGAGATCGGCAGCGAGGGCGGCAGCTTCGGCTATCTCAGCAACTACATGGCGTTCGGCAAGAAGGTCGGCAATTTCGAGGGCTCGCTGTTCACCAGCGACGCGCGCGGCGACGGCTTCCTCGGCAACAGCTGGTTCAACACCCAGACTGTCAACTTCCTCGGCACCTTCAAGGCGACGCCCGATGACCGGTTCACGGTCAAGATCATCAACAACGACCTCTTCACGCGGCTCCCGCTCCGATACACGCTGAGCCAGTACACTCAAAACCCGTATCAGCAGGGCTGCACCACCGGGAAGTCCCTGGCGGCCGGCTGCGCGACCGTTGGGCTCAACAACAACGGCTTCAATACGCTTGGTGGTGTCGACACGGAGACCGCGCTTCAGGCCGGGCTCGGCCGCAACGACCGCCGCACCATCGTCGGCGGCCGCTGGGAGCATGACTTTGACAACAACACGACCTGGCGCAACCAATTCGTGTTCGATGACCGCAACATCAGCCAGCCGACCAACTCGACCAGCTCGATCGGCGACTATCCGTCCTACAACTACATGAGCGACATCACCCGGCGCGGTGAAATCTTCGGCCTGGAATCAACCGCCTTCTTCGGAGCCTTCTACAACACGCTGACCGCATCGGGGGATACGCGCTTCGTCGTGCCCGGCGGCAATGCGGCGCTGGGCCGGCTGTCCGCCAACACCTGGAGCGAGACGACGAATTATGGCCTGCGGGCGCGCGAGGAGCTCAAGCTGACCGCGGCTCTGACCGCGGTGGCCGGGCTCGGATGGGAGCGCACGCATCTGCGTGGCGTGAACACGGCGTATAGCTACAAGGACGCAGTCGGCACCGCGACCACCGCCATCACCACCGCGGACCGGCAGTTCGACAATCTCGCTCCCGAGCTGGCGCTGCTCTACAAGGTGAACAGCGACTGGCTGCTGCGGGCCCGTGTCGCCAGCGGCTATGGCACGCCGCAGGTCTCGAACCTGTTCGTGTTGCCGACCGGAGACAACGGTAACAACACCCAGCTGCAGTCGCAGACCAACCTGGGCTACGATGTGGGCTTCGACTGGACGCCGAACCGGGCGATGACGTTGAGCGCGACGGGCTTCTACGAGTTCTTCCGCAACGAGCTCGTCACACAGGCCGTCACAGGTACGCAAAACACGTCCTACACCTTCAATGCACCGCGTTCGGAGCATCGTGGCGTCGAACTGGCGGCTGACTGGAGGTTCCTGCCAGGTTGGCGGTTCACCGCTGCCTACACCTACCTCGATCAGGTCTACACCGAATATACCGAGAACCTTGTGGGTGCCTCGAAGCTGTTCAGCTTCAATCGTGCCGGCAACAAGATCCCCGGAATATCGCCCAACGAGCTGACGGCGCGGATCGGCTACGATCACGATAGCGGGAGATTCGCCGGGCTCGGTGCTTTCGTCGAGGTCCAATGGAAGGATTCCTTCTACATGGACAACGCGAATTTGCTCAAGGCGCCGGGCTATGAGCTGGTCAATCTGAATGTCCACTACAAGACCGAGCTCGCCTCAGACACGTTCAAGTCGATGAACGTCTTCTTCGAGGTCCGTAATCTGTTCGATCGCACCTACATCGCCTCGGCGAACAATCTGCAGAACACGGTGGCGGGGACCGGCGTGCAGGGGCTGGCGGGCACCGGAACAATCTATGCCGGCTCCCCGCGCGCGTTCCTGGCCGGCATGAAGGTGGCATTCCGATGAGGAGCGGCATGACAAGCAAAGCACGGCTCAGGAGCGGTCTGCTCGGACTGGCGATCGCCGTTTTCGCTCCGCTGACTGGTCACGCCCAGATGGCGCATCAGCACGGCTCGGATGCGGCATGCGAGGGCACCGAGCTCCGCTGCGCCACCAAGGTCACGCCGTTCTTTGCGCAGGACGGCAAGCTCTGGCTGGCCTGGATGGCCGGTGGACGGGTCTCGGTGGCGAGCTCGACCGACGCCGGCAAGACATATTCGGCATCCGTGCCGGTCAATGAGCAGCCGCTCAACCTCGACTGGGGGCCAGACGCCCGGCCCAAGCTGGTGGTCGACGGCAAAGGCGGCATCGCGGTGGCGTTCTCGATCTTCCGCGACCAGGCCTTCAACGGGCAGGTGCTCACCACCCGATCAGACGATGGCGGCAAGAGTTTCGCGCCGCCGCGCCCGCTCACGGCGAACAATGAGAGCCAGCGCTTCGAGGCGCTGGCGCTCGACCAGGACGGTACGGTGTTTGTGGCGTGGCTTGACAAGCGCAACCGCGCTCCGGCGAAGGCGGCCGGGCGCTCCTATCACGGGGCCGGCTTGTTCTTCGCGTCGTCGCGCGATGGCGGCGCAACCTATGCCGAGGCGACGCTGGCCCAGGACAACACCTGCGAATGCTGCAGGCTCGGCGTGGCGTTCGCCGGGCCCGGACGCCCGGTGGTGATGCTCCGTAACATCTTCGATGGCGGTGTGCGCGACCATGCCGTGATCACGTTCAGCGATCCCGCGACGCCCGGCGAACCGCATCGGGTGAGCACCGACGATTGGCAGATCAAGGCGTGCCCGCACCAGGGGCCCAGCCTGACCGTGGCGCCGGGCGGCACTTACCATGTCGCGTGGTTCACGAGCGGCAAGGTTCGCAAGGGGCTGTTCTATGCGCATTCGCGCGACGGCGGTCGAACCTTCTCCGAACCCTTGGCGATCGGGCAGGCGGATCGCAATCCGACGCGGCCTTATCTGCTGGCGACGCCCGAGGCCACGACGCTGGTGTGGAAGGAGTTCGACGGCGAGCGGACCACCGTCATGGTCATGCAATCCAGGGACGATGGCGAGACGTGGTCGAAGCCGCGGGCGGTCGCCAGCACGGACAATGCGTCCGACCATCCGCTGCTGGTCGCTCATGGCGGCAAGGTGTTCTTGTCGTGGATGACCAAGGCGGACGGCTATCGGCTGCAGGCGATCGGAGACGAGTCATGAAGCGGGCTTTGTTGGGCCTTGTCATCGGCGGCCTGGTCGCCTGCGTGGCGTCGAGCGCCGCGGCTCCGCCAGCGCTGAAGCCGTTCGAGCGCGGCAGCTGGCGCGAGGTGCTGCGCGCCCATGCGGGGCGGCCGACCCTGATCCATTTCTGGGGCGTGACGTGCGGTCCCTGCAAGATCGAACTGCCGCAACTCGGCAAGTTCATGGCCGGTCATCCCGAAATCGACGTCGTCACGGTCAGCGCCGACCTCGTGCCCAACCTGAACGCCGCGACCCAGAGCATGCTGGACAAAGCGGGTCTCGCCGCCGCCGAAAACTTCATCTTCAACGACGGCTATGTCGAGCGTCTCAGGTTCGAGGTCGATCCGAGCTGGCAAGGCGACATTCCCCGGACCATGCTGGTCACCCGCGACGGCGCGATCTCGACGATCGAAGGCAGCGCCGAGATCAGCGATCTCGACAAATGGTCGTCGGAGCAGGGGCGGCCGCAATAAGGCGGTTCGGGGCCCGCCGGCGGCCACCATTGCGGCCGGCGCCACCGGCGCTTGCGATGCGTTCATGCGTCGCTTCAGCCAAACCGGTAAAATGATTGGGAATCCGGCGGCTTAGCCGCTTTTTCTCAATCCCAGTCTTGTGTTTTGCCGCCTGATCCGGTTTGACTGCGCCAGCCCGAACCGAATCTCGAAGGCCTCCCCCATGCGTTTGTCGCGGTTTTTCCTGCCCATTCTGAAAGAAAATCCGAAGGAGGCGGAGATCGTCTCGCACCGGCTGATGCTGCGCGCGGGGATGCTGCGGCAGGAGGCGGCCGGCATCTATGCCTGGCTGCCGCTGGGCTTCAAGGTGCTGAAGAAGATCGAGCAGATCGTGCGCGAGGAGCAGAACCGCGCCGGGGCGCTGGAGCTGTTGATGCCGACCCTGCAACTCGCCGACCTCTGGCGCGAGAGCGGCCGCTACGATGCCTATGGTCCGGAGATGCTGCGCATCAGCGATCGCCACAAGCGCGAGTTGCTGTACGGGCCGACCAATGAGGAAATGATCACGGAAATCTTCCGTGCCTATGTGAAGTCCTACCGTAACCTGCCGCTCAATCTCTATCATATCCAATGGAAATTCCGCGACGAGCAGCGTCCGCGCTTCGGCGTGATGCGCGGTCGCGAGTTCCTGATGAAGGACGCCTATTCGTTCGACCTCGACGAGGCCGGCGCGCGGCGCGCCTATAACAAGATGTTCGTGGCCTATCTGCGCACTTTCGCGCGCATGGGCCTGAAGGGCATTCCGATGCGCGCCGAGACCGGCCCGATCGGCGGCGATCTCAGCCATGAATTCATCGTGCTCGCCGAGACTGGCGAGTCCGGCGTGTATTGCGACCGCAACGTGCTCGACCTGCCGATCCCGCCGGCGTCCGTCGACTATGACGGCGACCTGACGCCGATCATCAAGCAATGGACCTCGCTCTATGCTGCGACCGAGGACGTCCATGATGCGGCCCGCTTCGAGGCCGAAGTGCCCGAGGAGCGGCGCGTCCACACCCGCGGCATCGAGGTCGGCCAGATCTTCTATTTCGGCACCAAATATTCCGAGCCGATGAAGGCGCTGGTGGCGGGCCCCGACGGGACGGAGGTCACCATCCATGGCGGCTCCTATGGCGTCGGCGTGTCGCGCCTCGCGGGCGCCATCATCGAGGCCTGCCACGACGATGCCGGCATCAAATGGCCGGAAGAGGTGGCGCCGTTCCGCGCCGTGATCCTCAATCTGAAGCAGGGCGGCTCGGATACCGACGCCGCCTGTGAGCAGCTCTATCGTGATCTCCTCGCCAAGGGCGTCGACGTGCTCTATGACGACACCGAGCAGCGCGCCGGCGGCAAATTCGCCACCGCCGATCTGATCGGCATTCCCTGGCAGATCATGGTCGGACCCAAGAGCCTTGCTGAAGGCAAGGTCGAGGTGAAGACCCGCAGCGACGGCGCGCGGCAAATGATGTCGCCGGCCGATGTCGTGGCGAGGCTCGGTGGCGGAACCGTGGCCGGTTGAGCTGTTCGTTCGGTCGTCGGATTATCCACCGGGCCGCTCGGCTCCTCCAGGCCAATCCGGCCACAATCGGCCCGAATCATGGGATGATCGCGCGATGGATGAAACCATGACCGAACCCCAGCAGACCGTGCCCTTCGCCCCCTTCGAGTGGATGCTGTCGGGACGCTATCTGCGTGCGCGGCGTCGGGAAGGGTTCATCTCCGTCATTGCCGGGTTCTCCTTCCTCGGCATCATGCTCGGCGTCGCGACCTTGATCATCGTGATGGCGGTCATGAACGGCTTTCGAAAGGAGCTGCTCGACAAGATCCTCGGTCTCAACGGTCACCTGCTTGTGCAGCCGCTGGAGTCGCCGCTGACCGACTGGAAGGATGTCTCCGAGCGGATCTCGCAGGTGCAGGGCATCCGCCTTGCGGCCCCTGTGGTCGACGGCCAGGGCCTCGGCTCGTCGCCCTTCAACGCGTCGGGTGTGTTCATCCGCGGCATCCGCTCCCAGGATCTCGTGAACCTGACGTCGATCGCCAAGAACATCAAGCAGGGCACGCTCGAAGGCTTCGACGAGGGCCAGGGGGTCGCGATCGGCCGCCGGCTGGCTGACCTGTTGTCGCTGCATGCGGGCGACAGCATCACCCTGGTGGCGCCGAAAGGCGCCGTGACGCCGATGGGCACGACGCCGCGCATCAAGCCCTATAAGGTCGCGGCGGTGTTCGAGATCGGCATGTCGGAATATGATTCGAGCTTCGTGTTCATGCCGTTGTCGGAAGCGCAGGCCTATTTCAACCGCAACAACGACGTCACCGCGATCGAGATCTTCACCAGCAATCCGGACAAGGTGGAGCAGTTTCGCAAGACGGTGACCGAGGCGGCGGGCCGTCCGGTCTTCCTGGTCGACTGGCGCCAGCGCAATTCGACCTTCTTCAACGCGCTCCAGGTCGAGCGCAACGTGATGTTCCTGATCCTGACGCTGATCGTGCTGGTCGCCGCGCTCAACATTGTCTCGGGCCTGATCATGCTGGTGAAGGACAAGGGCCAGGATATTGCGGTCCTCAGGACGATGGGGGCGTCGCAGGGCGCGATCATGCGGATTTTCCTGATCACCGGTGCCTCGATCGGCGTGGTCGGGACGCTCACCGGCTTCATCGTTGGTCTCCTGATCTGCATGAACATCGAGACCATCCGGCTGTTTCTGTCATGGTTGACCAACACGGACCTGTTCGACCCGACCCTGTACTTCCTGTCGAAGCTGCCGGCTGAGATCGATGCCGGCGAGACGAGCGCGGTGGTCATCATGGCTCTGACTCTGTCTTTTCTGGCCACGCTCTATCCATCCTGGCGCGCCGCCCGCTTAGACCCGGTCGAAGCGCTTCGCTACGAGTGAGGCGCTGATGGACGAGCAGGGGGCGGAGGATGTACCTGTTGTTTATCTCCATGAGATCAAACGACAGTACATGCAGGGCGAGCGGCAGCTGACAATTCTGGACGGCGCCAAGCTCGCTTTATGGGCGGGGCAGTCGGTCGCGCTGGTGGCACCGTCAGGATCGGGCAAATCGACGCTGCTGCATATTGCGGGACTGCTCGAAAGCCCCGATGAGGGCGAGGTGTATGTCGCGGGGGTGCCGACCTCGCAGCTCACCGATATCGAGCGCACCCAGATGCGCCGCACCGACATCGGTTTCGTCTACCAGTCGCACCGGCTGTTGCCGGAGTTCACGGCGCTGGAGAACGTGATGTTGCCGCAGATGATCCGCGGCCTGAAGCGCTCCGAGACGGTGAAGCGGGCGACCGAGATCCTGGCCTATCTGGGGCTCGGCGAGCGCATCAAGCACCGTCCGGCCGAACTGTCCGGCGGCGAGCAGCAGCGCGTCGCGATCGCGCGCGCGGTCGCCAACGCCCCGCGCGCGCTGTTGGCCGACGAGCCGACCGGCAATCTCGATCCCGGCACGGCCGATCATGTCTTCCACGCCCTGATGCAGCTCGTGAAGGCGACCCGCGTCGCCATGCTGATCGCGACCCACAACATGGAGCTGGCCGGCCGCATGGACCGGCGCGTCTCCATCGTCGGCGGCAAGGTGGTCGAGCTCGACTGAACGGCTCGGTCGGGGTCAAGGCCTGATGACGGTCATCTTGAACGGTTCGCGACGGGCGGCGGCATGGGCGACCGCCTCATTGGCGTGATCGAGATCGAAACAGGTCGGTTCGAACTGAGCGAGTTCGAGCAGGCCGGCCCGGATCAATGCCACCATCCTCACCGTCGCGCTTGGCGGATACATCCAGACGCCGTGGATAGTGACGCAATTGCGCATGATCCAGGGGTAGGGCAGTTCGAGCGCAGCGCCGCCGAGCATCCCGACGCCGCCCATCAGCACCACGCGGCCGTAAGGACGCACGGTCGTCACCGCGGACCGCACCACCGTCGTCGTGACCGACGGCGGCATGATGTCGAGCACGCAGTCGATCGGGCTCGGCGCGGCGCGCATCATGCGTTCGGTGTCCTCGTTCTCGTCGCCTGACAGTCTGGCGGGACGGACGCGTGGCCCGAACCTGCGCTGCAGTTCGGCCAGCATGGTCTCGTTGCGGCCGGGTGCCACGACCGCTGCGGCTCCCATGGCAAGCGCCACCGCGACCGCGGCACTGCCGAACCTGCCGGTGGCGCCGCTGATCAGCACGGTCTCGCCGGCCTGTAGATTGGCGGCCAGAAGGCCGCCATAGGGGACGAGCAGGGTGCCGAGCGCGCACCAATGCGCGGCCTCCTGCGCGTCGATGCGGCCGATCGGCTTGGCGTTCTCCGTCGGCAGCCGCATGCGTTCGGCGAAAGAGCCGTGACGAAAATGCTGTTGCAGCTTCAGCCCGCCCGGGCCGCGCGCGCTCAAGCCCTGCAGCGTGATGTCGGGCGCGAGATCCGCATCGCGCGAGCGGACCGTCGGATCGCAGAACACCCAGTCGCCGATCGTAAGATGTGTCGCATCGGGGCCGAGCGCACGGACCCGGCCGATGCCGCCGGTCCCTGGAATGACCGGCAGCTCCAGCAGGTACTGCCGTTCGCCGCTGAACACCTCATTCGCATAGGACAGAACGCCTGCCGCGACGATGTCGACAATGACCTCGCCGGTGCCGAGCACGGGGGCCTCGACCTGCTCGATATCGAGCGGCGCTCCAAAGCGTTTCAGCACGGCTGCTTTCATGATCCTTCTCCATTCCCGATGGCGGTGGCCGAGCATGGCGGTCTATCCTTCGCGCCAGAAGGCCTGGTATTATCCTAGGACTGAAGCGGCCCACTGTGGGAACGCGCTCGCGCGGGGAACGCAGCATGAGTGATCCAAGACATGCCGAGCTCGGAAACTTCCTGCGCTCGCGGCGCGAGAGGTTGACGCCGCAAGCGGTCGGGCTTGCGACTGGGCGGCGGCGGCGCACGGCCGGGCTGCGCCGGGAGGAGGTTGCCGAACTCGCTGGGATTGGCGTCGACTGGTACATCCGGCTCGAGCAGGGCCGCGCGGTGAAGCCGTCATCTGCGACCATCGATGCGCTGGCGCGCGCCCTTCGCCTCAACCGAACGGAACACGCGCATCTCAAGGCGCTGGCGAGCAATCCCCTGCGAAAGCCGTTCGTGCGCGAGCAGGTGCCGGCCGGATTGCGCGAGCTGGTGCAGAGTCTGAACCAGCCCGCCTACATCTCTGGACGGCGATGGGACGTGCTGGCGTGGAACGCCGCGGCGGACGAGATCTTCGGGTTCTCACAGCTGGCCGACGACGAGCGCAACACGCTGCTGCTGATGCTGTGCGTGCCGGGCGTGCGCCGGCTATTTGGTGCGCAATGGAAGGAGCTGGCGAAGCGGATGGTCGCGCAGTTTCGCGCGACCTATGATCTGTGGGCGGGTGATCCTGCCTTCCTTGATCTGATCGCGCGGCTGCGACGCGGCAGTCGCGAATTCGAGGAGCTGTGGGCAGCTCACGACATCAACGGCCTGGTCGCCGGCGAGAAGCTGCTCGAACATCCGAAGAAGGGCCGCGTCCGGCTTCGCTACGCGACATTCCAGGCCAATGACGATCCTGCGCTGAAGCTTGCGATCTACTACACAATCTGAGGGCTTCTACCGAACGCGTGGGGACGCGCTCAGTCGCTGAGTTCCGAGCTGCCGTGTAGTGAGCCACCATACAATCGTCGGTTTTGCGCATGATGATGCCAAGCATTCGCAAGGTGATCGGTTGTCGTCAAGAATTCACGACTGGGACCTCAAGGCGACGGTGATGTGACGCGGCGTGCCGTGATTTCGGCAGCGATGTGCGTCTCGTATTGTGGCGTGCGCGCGACGCCGGCCACGACTCTTCCTTATATCCTATTAGTTATTTGTTTGGAGGGCAGCCAAGCCCTTGGAAAACAGGCATTTGCCCCCAATCCCATAAAAGCCGGAAAGAACGCTTCTAATCTGCTCATCAAGTGATCTCGGTGAAGCGCGTTGCGAATGCATCGTCGCATCGTCGCGCTGCATGTATTTGAGTCGGAACAGAGGGTTTGGGGACCTTGGGACAGAAGCTACGGAGTTCGATGATGAAAACGCTTTTCGGCGCAACGGTGGGACTCGGCGCGATCGCCGCGGCGACATCCGCCTTGGCTGCTGACCTTCAGATGAAGAAGGGTCCCTACACCAAGGCTCCGCCTGCTGTGGTGGCGACGGTCTATGACTGGAGCGGCTTCTATGTCGGTTTCAATGCCGGTGGCGGTTCCAGCCGAGACTGCTGGAATCTGGTTCAGAACGCCAACGTCGTGGTGAACCCGGCTCTCAATCGTGAGGGCTGCTCCGGCGGCGGCGGTGCGGCCGTCGGTGGCCAGGTCGGCTATCGCTATCAGATGGCGAACTGGGTGTTCGGCGTCGAGGCGCAGGGCGACTGGGCCAACTTCAAGGGCACCAATCGCAACCTGATCCTGCCAAATGTCAGCGACCGTTCGCGCACCAACGGCTTCGGCCTGTTCACCGGCCAGGTCGGCTACGCCTTCGACAACATTCTGGGCTACATCAAGGGCGGCGCGGCGGTCGTCGGCGATCGCTACGACACCTTCACGACGAACACGAATGTCATGCTCGATCGGGCGAATACGACCCGGTGGGGCGGCACGATCGGTGCGGGTCTGGAATATGGCTTCGCGCCGAACTGGTCGGTCGGCGTCGAGTACGATCACATCTTCCTGGGCAACAAGAACCTGAACTTCGTCAACGCCGCTGGCGCGCCTGCGATGACTCATCGCATCAAGCAGGATGTCGACATCGGGCTCGTTAGATTGAACTACAAGTTCGGCCCTGGCTTCGGCATGATGCGCTGAAGCCGCTGCTTGAGCGGAGGCGAGCGACACGCCTGCCTCCGTCTCGATCCTGTTCGTCAGAGCGTGATCCGGAAAGCGGAAACCGGTTTCCGAGAAGATCATGCGCCAGGAAGAAAGATCATGATGCGTTTCCGTGGGAGCGCATCATGATTGCGATCGTCTTCGAACTCAGTCCTCTTCGAACACGAAGGGATTGGGCAGCGGCGCGTAGGGATTCGGGCGCGGGGGACGTGGCTTGATGCGCTGCCGGTTCGGATAGGGATACGGCGTTGCGCGCGGATCATCGCTGACGCCGGCAAAGTAAGGATTGGCGATGCAAGCGAGCAGGCGTCCCGATGCAGTCGCTTGGCACTGCGCGTAGCTGTCGAAGGTGCAATTGCTCAAGCCGGGAAACTGATCGCCCTGCAGACAGAACGGATGCCTGATTCCAACCGCCTGCGCCGGAGCGTGGGCTGCGACCACAAAGCCGGCTGCAGCCAAGGTTGCGAAGAACACACCACGCATCACCGATCTCTCCTTCATCCCCTGATGTCCTGACCCGGCAGACAGCACGCGAAGCAGTGCGCGCGAGCCGCTTCGTGTGTAGTCGGTCAGCTCCCGATTGCATATCAAAAAGTTCCATCAACACACTGTGATTACAGATTAATTTCCAGTCATGTCTGAGGCGCGTTCAGCAGCGCCCTGTGACATCATGGCTACAGCAATTGTGGCGCAGATCGTTAAGACGTGCGGTTGGCCTGGGGGCCAAATGAGACGAGACTGGATTGATGAAGAAACTTCTGTTGACGACGACGGCGCTCGTGGTGCTGGCCTCGCCGGCGCTGGCCGCGGATCTCGCCGCGCGTCCCTACACGAAGGCGCCGCCGCCGGTGATGGCCGCGATCTATGACTGGAGCGGCTTCTACATCGGTGTGAACGGTGGCGGCGGCTGGACCCACAACACGTGGGATCTCGTTGGCGGCGGTCGCGAGGGCTCGCACGATTCGTCGGGCGGCACGGTCGGCGGCCAGGTCGGCTATCGCTGGCAGATGGGGCAGTTCGTGTTCGGCGTCGAGGCGCAGGGCAATTGGGCGGACTTCTCCGGTGACAATCAGAGCGCGCTGTTCGGCACCCGCAATCGCACCAAGACCGATGCGTTCGGCCTGTTCACCGGCCAGGTCGGCTACGCCTGGAATAACGTGCTGGTCTACGCCAAGGGCGGTGCGGCCATCACCAGCAACACCTACACGATCACCAACGCCGCGACCGGCGCGTTCCTCGGTTCGAACGACAACACCCGTTGGGGCGGCGTCGTCGGTGCTGGCCTCGAATACGGCTTTGCGCCGAACTGGTCGCTGGGCGTCGAATACGACCATCTGTTCATGGATCGCCAGACCGTGAGCTTCGGCGCGCTCGGCTCCCACAGCATCAAGCAGGATGCTGACCTGTTCACGGCCCGCCTGAACTATCGATTCGGCGGCCCGGTCGCGACGCGGTTCTGAGTCGTTTCCTCGGACGATCGGCCAAGTCATCGGCCAAGCCACAAGCCCCGGCGTGATCGCGCCGGGGCTTTTTCTTGCGCGAGCGGGGTGGATTAACCACGTCTCGCTGCGGCCGGTCACCGTCGCCGGCGGCGTGCTTGACCTGAGAACAGAAAAGGAACATTGTTCTTCATATGTTCTAGCTCAGGGAGGGTCCCCATGCTGAAGGTTTTCGTCGAAGAAGCCGCCGCACTGGCGTCGATCACGCTGTTCGTCGGAATGATCGCGCTCTGGGCGCAAATCATTCCGCAGCTTTGATGGTTTGATAGGGCGGCTGGGGAAAAGCCGGACAGCGGCAGGAGCGGCCCGACTCGCACGGGCTGATCCGGTATCATCGGCAAGCGAGTCGGCGAGGGAACCATCAGACCCGGCCGTCGGCCCTCGCACCGCACCGATCCCCGGAAGTCCTCAGAGAAGTCGCAAGGCGAGCATGTCCAGCGCCGGATTCGTCCATCTCCACGTCCATTCCGCCTATTCGCTGCTGAAGGGCTCGATCAAGATCGCCAAGCTGGGCGAGCTCGCCAAGGCCGACCGCCAGCCGGCGCTGGCGCTGACCGACACCGACAACATGTTTGGTGCGCTCGAATTCTCCGACAAGATGGCGGGCTATGGCATCCAGCCGATTGCCGGCTGCGAGCTCGCGATCGATTTCGGCGACATGGATCCCAACGCCCGCAACGCTGCGGCGGTGGCGCAGCCGTCGCGAATCGTGCTGCTGGCGGCGCGCGAGGAGGGCTATCGGCACCTGATGCGGCTGAACTCGCGGGCCTTCCTGGATACGCCGACGCACCAGGCGCCGCACATCAAGTTCGACTGGCTGCAGGAGGGGGTCGACGGCCTGATCGCGCTGACCGGCGGGCCTGATGGCCCGATTTCGCTTGCCATCCAGCACGACATGGCGGCGCTGGCGGCGCAGCGCTGCGAGCGGCTGGCGAGCCTGTTCGGCGACCGCCTCTATATCGAGCTGCAGCGCCATGGCACCGACCGCGAGCGCCGCGTCGAGGGCGGTCTGATCGACATCGCCTATGGCAAGGGCCTGCCGCTGGTCGCGACCAACGAGCCCTATTTCGCGACCGCCGATGACTATGAGGCGCATGACGCGCTGCTGTGCATCGCCGGCGGCCATCTCATCGCCGACACCGATCGGGTGCAACTGACGCCCGACCATCGCTTCAAGACGCGGGCCGAGATGGCGGTCCTGTTCGCCGATCTGCCTGAGGCGCTGGCCTCGACGGTGGAGATCGCCGAGCGCTGCTCGTACCGGCCACGGACGCGAAAGCCGATTCTGCCGTTCTTCACGGTCGGCGCCGGCTCGGGCGATGCCGTGGATGCGGCCAGCGCCGAGGCCGCCGAGCTCAAGCGGCAGGCGGAGGAGGGCTTGGCACGGCGCCTCAAGGTGCACGGCATGGCGCCGGGCATGACCGAGGAGGACTATCAGAAGCGGCTCGCTTTCGAGCTCGACGTCATCACCCGCATGAAATATGCGGGCTACTTCCTGATCGTGTCCGACTTCATCAAATGGGCCAAGGCGCACGGCATTCCGGTCGGACCGGGCCGCGGCTCTGGCGCCGGCTCCCTGGTCGCCTGGGTGCTGACCATCACCGACCTCGACCCGATGCGGTTCGCGCTGCTGTTCGAGCGCTTCCTCAATCCCGAGCGCGTGTCGATGCCGGACTTCGACATCGACTTCTGCCAGGACCGCCGCGGCGAGGTGATCTCCTACGTGCAGCAGCGCTACGGCCGCGATCAGGTGGCGCAGATCATCACCTTCGGTACGCTGCAGGCCCGCGGCGTGCTGCGCGACGTCGGCCGCGTGCTGCAGATGCCCTATGGCCAGGTCGACAAGCTCACCAAGCTGGTGCCGCAGAATCCGGCTGCGCCGGTGACGCTCGCCGCGGCGATCGAGGGCGAGCCGAAGCTGCAGGCGTTCCGCGACGAGGATCCCGTCGTGGCGCGCGCTTTCGACATCGCAATGCGCCTCGAAGGCCTGACGCGCCACGCCTCGACTCACGCCGCGGGCATCGTGATCGGCGACCGGCCGCTCAGCCAGCTGGTGCCGATGTATCGCGATCCGAAATCCGACATGCCGGTGACCCAGTTCAACATGAAATGGGTCGAGCCGGCTGGCCTCGTCAAATTCGACTTCCTCGGCCTGAAGACGCTGACCGTGCTCGACGTCGCGGTGAAGCTGTTGAAGCAGCGCGACATCCATGTCGATCTGGCGACCTTGCCGATCGACGATGCCGCGAGCTACCAGATGCTGGCGCGCGGCGACGTTGTCGGCGTGTTCCAGGTTGAAAGTCAGGGCATGCGGCGGGCGCTGATCGACATGCGTCCGGACCGCTTCGAGGACATCATCGCGCTGGTTGCGCTGTATCGCCCCGGTCCGATGGCCAACATCCCGACCTATTGCGCCCGCAAGCACGGCGAGGAGGAAGCGGAGTATCTGCATCCGATCCTGGAGCCGATCCTCAAAGAAACCTTCGGCGTCATCATCTACCAGGAGCAGGTGATGCAGGTCGCGCAGCAGATGTCCGGCTATTCGCTCGGCGAAGCCGACCTGCTGCGCCGCGCCATGGGCAAGAAGATCCGCGCCGAGATGGACAAGCAGCGCGTCCGCTTCGTCGAGGGTGCCGTCAAGAACGGCGTGTCGAAGGACCAGGCCGATACCATCTTCGACCTGCTCGCCAAGTTCGCCGACTACGGCTTCAACAAGTCGCACGCCGCCGCCTACGCGCTGGTGTCCTACCACACCGCCTATATGAAGGCGCATTATCCGGTCGAGTTCATCGCGGCGTCGATGACGCTCGATCTCAACAACACCGACAAGCTCTCCGAATTCCGCGCCGAGGCGCAGCGTTTGGGAATCAAGGTCGAACCGCCCTCGATCAACCGCTCGGGGCCGACCTTCGAGGTCAGCGGCAACACCATCTTCTACGCGCTCGCCGCGCTGAAGGGCGTAGGACCCCAGGCGATCGAGATGATCGTCGAGGCCCGCAACAAAGGCGGGCCGTTCACCTCGCTCGCGGACTTCGCCTCCCGCGTCAATCCGCGCGCGATCAACAAGCGCATCATCGAGACGCTCGCCGCCGCTGGCGCCTTCGATTGTCTCGACAAGAACCGCGCCCGCGTCTTCGCCGGCGCGGACGCTATTGTTGCCGCCTGCCAGCGCGCGCATGAGGCCGCGACCTCGGGCCAGAACGACATGTTCGGCAATGCCGCCGATGCGCCGGCGATCATCCTGCCCAACGTCGAGAACTGGCTGCCGGCGGAGCGTCTCCGGCGGGAATATGACGCGATCGGCTTCTTCCTCTCGGGCCATCCGCTCGACGATTACGCGGCGGCCTTGAAGCGGCTGCGGGTGCAGAGCTGGGCCGAGTTCTCGCGCGCGGTGAAGACCGGCGCGACCGCGGGCAAGGTCGCCGCAACAGTGGTGTCGCGCATGGAGCGCCGCACCAAGACCGGCAACAAGATGGGCATCATGGGCCTGTCGGATCCGACCGGTCATTTCGAGGCCGTGCTGTTCTCGGAGGGCCTCGCGCAATATCGCGACGTGCTCGAGCCGGGCGCTGCGGTGCTGCTGCAGCTCGGCGCCGAGCTGCAGGGCGAGGATGTGCGCGCCCGCGTGCTGCACGCGGAGCCGCTCGACGATGCCGCCGCCAAGACCCAGCGCGGCCTGCGCATCTTTCTGCGCGATACCAAGCCGCTCGATTCCATCGTCAAGCGCCTGCAGGGGCCGGAGGCCGCGGCCAATGGCGTTGGCGGGCTGGCCAAGTCGGCCGCGCCGCCGCTCGCGCCGCGGGCCGGGGAGGGCGAGGTGTCTCTGGTGATGATGCTCGACCTCGAGACCGAGGTGGAGATGAAGCTGCCCGGGCGTTTCAAGGTTTCGCCACAAATCGCCGGCGCCATCAAGGCGGTGACCGGCGTGGTCGACGTGCAGCAGCTGTGAGCGAGCGGTCCGGTGGGCCGGGGAGGGGTCCGGATCGGGGAGCGACGCGCAGCTGCGATCAGCAATACGACGCGGAACCGCAGGGCGAGGAACCAAAAGGCTGCCCGCGGGCTGTACGGGCACGCCCCCGTTCAACCGCGGTTCAGCCACGCGCGCGCTGAATCCGGGGCAGGATGCCTCGAAGGGCTCGAACCGTCATGCGCTGTTCAAAGATCGTCTGCTCTGTCTCGCTCTGCCTGCTCGCGCTGGCAGCTTCGCTCGTGTCTGCCGCGGCGCAGCAGCCCGCAACCGAGAAACGCATCGCGCTGGTCATCGGCAACGGCGCCTATGCCAAGAGCTCGCTGGCCACGGCCGCCAACGATGCCGGCTTGATCGCGCAGACACTGCAGGCGGCGGGGTTCGATGTGGTCGGCGCCCGCGACCTCGACGGCGATACGCTGCGCAAGAGCTTCCGCGACTTCATTCACAAGGCGCAGTCGTCCGACGGCAACACCGTCGCGATGGTCTATCTCGCCGGCTACGGCATGCAGCTCGCCGGCGAGAATTATTTCATTCCGGTCGACGCCAATATCGCCAGCGATGTGGACATTCCGACCGAGAGCCTCCGCCTCAGCGACTACATCCGCCAGCTTGCCGCGACGCCGCTGAAGGCCGGCGTGGTCGTGCTCGACGCGGCTCGCCAGCAGCCCTTCATCGCCAACGGGCCGACTCTTGCTGGCGGGTTGGCGCTGGTCGAGCCCGACAACAACATGCTGATCGCCTTCAATGCCGCGCCGGGCACGATCGCACCGAACGAGACCGGCTCCTACGGCGTCTATGCGCGCTCGCTGGCGGAGATGATCCGCACCGGCGGTCTGTCGCTGCCGGAGGTGTTCGACCGGCTGCGGTTGCGGGTCAACGAGGAGACCAAGGGCGCGCAGGTGCCGTGGGATGCGCAGAAGATCCAGGCGGCTGTCACCTTCTTCGAGCGGGCGCCGGATGCGCCGGCCGCGCAAGCCTCGCCCGAGCAGACGGCGGCGCTGCGCACGCGGCCGATCCGCGATCTGCCGGTGCAGGAGGCCTATGTGGCTGCGCTGGAGCGCGACACCTTGCAGGGCTATGAAGACTTCGTCGCGGCCTATCCGGCCGACCCGCTGGCGCGACGCGTGCGCGCCATTCTCGCGGCGCGCCGCGAGGCGCTGACCTGGCGTCGCACTTTTCGCACCGACAGTCCCGAGGCCTATTGGTCCTATCTGAAGCGCTATCCAAATGGCGCCCATGCCGAGGACGCTCGACGGCGATTGACGATGCTGTCGGCGCCGCCGGCGCCGCCGCCGACCTTCGCCATGATCGACTATGACGTGCCGCCGCCGCCGCTCGATGAAGTCGTCTATGTCGAGCGTCCGGTGCTGATGTTCTCGGATCCGGAGTTCGGCTTCGTGCCGCCGCCACCGCCGCCGGTCTATATCCTGCCGCCGCCACCGCCCGACTTCATCGATCTGGCGCCGCCCTTTGCGCCGGTCGGCGTGTTCATCCTGCCGCGGCCGGTGTTCGTGCCGATCCCGGTCTATTGCCATCCCCCGGCGTTCGTTGCGCCGCCGCCGAACAACATCATCTATCAGAATATCCACAACACCACGGTCATCAACACCGTGATCAATCGGCCCGCGCCGACGCCGCCGACCGCGCCGCCGGCGACAGGCCCGGCGGCCGCCGGCCAGGCGACCGCGCCGCCGCCCACGATCGCGACGCCGCCCGCAGCCGCCGTTGTGCCGCCGCTGCCGCCAGCAGCGGTGCAGCGGGCGAGCTTGATCCAGCAGGGCAAGGCGCCATTGCCCGGCGCCGGAGCGGGGCCTGGTGCCGCGGCGGGGCTTGCCGCCGGGGCGGGGCCGGGCAGCCATGGACCGGCCACCAATCCGACGCCCAGCGGCAGCGTTGGCACGCCGCCGCTGCCGCTCGGTCGACCGGGGCCGGTTTCGCCTGCGGTGAATGCGCTGCCCATGCCTGGTCAGGGGGCACCTGCGATCCCGCCGACCGGCAATGGCGGTCACGTGCGGACCCCGTTGCTGGCCACGCCCGCACCGGGCCCGGCGCAAGCTGCGCGACCGGCCGGCGGATCGCCGCCGCCGCAGCAACCTGCGTCCGGGCTGCAGGCGAGCCGCACGCCGCCCGGCGCGACGGCCCAGCCGGTGCCGCCGCCAGCCATGTCGCGTCCGGTGCGGCCGAACGTCGGTCCGCGCGCCCCTGAGGTGCGGCCGCAGCTGCAACAGGCTGCGCCGTCGCCGCGCCGTGCGCCACCTCCGCCTGCGGCGACCGCGCGCCTGAGCCCGCCGCCGGCGCCGCCTCGACCACCGACGCCGCCGATGGTTCGCGCCGCGCCGGTCCACGCCGCGCCGCCGCCGATGATCCGTCCCGCGGGCCCGCCGCCAATGATGCGTCCCCCCGGGCCGCCGCCGATGGCGCGACCGGCTCCCCCACCGCCGATGACGCGTCCCAGTCCGCCGCCGATGGCTGCCATGGCCCGGCCGCCGTCGCCCCCGCCGATGATGCGGCCCGCGGCGCCGCCGCCGCGGCCGGCTGCTCCGCCGGCGGCCGGCAAGAGGTGTCCGCCGAACGTGCCGCATTGCTGAGCCGCATCGGGTGGTGGTGGCTCGGTTGCAAGGTCGGTCTGTTTTCGTTATTGGCCGGACTGCGGGCTGATCGAGCGTATGACGCAGGACGTCGGCGGCCGCCGGCGTGTTGCGGGGGTGCGATTGGGACGCGGCTTTGTGAGGATTGTGTCGGCGCTGCTCTGGTGGTGCGTGATCATTGCCGCTCTCGGCGCGATCGGCATCACCGGGGTGCCGTCAGGCGCAAGTGCGCAGTCGATCGCCGGCGCGGACACCGTCTATGCCTCGGCGCCGCCGCGACTGCTGCAGATCCGCACCCTCCTGGCCGATGCCGGCCGCCAGACTTCGACCGGCTCCGGCTTTCTGGTCTCGGCCGACGGCCTTGCGATCACGAACTACCACGTCGTCTCCGACGCGGCGCTCGAGCCGAAGACCTATCGGCTCGAATATACCGGAGCAGACGGCACGCAGGGCGGCGTGACGCTGGTCGCGGTCGATCTGCCCAATGATCTCGCCCTCGTGCGCGTCGACAAGCACGATGCGCCGTTCTTCACCTTCGACAAAGCGGCGCTCGAGGGCAGCCTGCCAAAGGGCGAGCGGCTCTATTCGCTCGGCAACCCGCTGGACCTCGGCTTTACCATCATCGAGGGGACCTATAACGGCCTCGTCGAGCACAGCTACAACGACCATATTCACTTCACCGGTGCCCTCAATCCCGGCATGAGCGGCGGTCCCGCCGTGAACGCGCAAGGGCAGGTGGTCGGCGTCAATGTCGCAACGCGACGTGGCGGTCAGCTGATCAGCTTTCTAGTGCCCGCCCGCTTCGCGGCCGCTCTGCTGACCCGCGGCAAGGACATCAGCCCGGAGGCCGCGGATCTGCGCAAGGACGTCGTTGCCCAGCTCGCCAGCTGGCGCGGCGCGCTGTACAAATCCCTGGCCGAGGAAGGCTTCCATGATCGCGTGTTCGGCTCCTATCAGGCGCCGGAAACGCATGCGGCGTGGTTCGAATGCTGGGCCAGCACCAATGCCAGCGCCTCGCCGAAGCCGCGGGCCAGCATCAATTCGACCAGTTGCAAGGCTGATGCGAGCGTCTATGTCGCCTCCGACCTCAACACCGGTACGGTCGAAATCAATCATTCCTACGCGAAGTCGATCGACCTCAATCAGTTCCAATTCGCCACCGTGCTGACGCAGCTTGCGCAGCCGCGGCTGACCTTGGGCGGCACGTTCCGCAAATGGTACACGCCGCAGCACTGCCATGAGGATTTCGTCGGCATCACGCCGCCGGCCGATCACCCGCCGCTGCGCGTGCTCTGGTGCGCGCAGGGCTATCGCGAGTTCGACGGCCTTTATGACGTCGCGGTCGTCGCGGTGACGCAGGACCGTGCCGACGAGGCGCTCGTCTCCCGCCTGAATCTGCAGGCGATCGCCTATGACGACGCGTTGCGGCTTGGCAGGAGCTTTCTCGAACGTCTGCAGGTCGCCCGATGATCTGGATCGAGATTCTCTCCAAGCATCGCGAGGTCGCCGGCCGCTTCCGCGTCGACTCGACGGAGATCAGCATCGGCCGCGGCTACGACAATCACGTCATTCTCGACGACCCCTATGTTGCCGCGCGCCATGTCCGGATCTTTCGCGACGCTGACGGGCGCCTCGTCGCTGAGGATCTCGGCAGCGCCAATGGGCTCTATCTCGACAGGAGCAGGAGCCGAAAGCCGCAGCTCGTTCTCGACGGCGTCCAGCCGATCCGCATCGGACAGACGCTGCTTCGGGTCCGTGACGCCGCGCATGCGGTCGAGCCGGAGCGGCTGGTGGGATCTGAACGCAGTGCGCTGCCGGTCGTGGCCGCCATCGCTCTCGGCGCGGTGCTGCTGGCCATCAACGCGATCACGGTGTGGTTTGCGCAAACCTCCGAAGCGCATCTGTCCGACTATCTCGTCCCGACGCTCACGATGGTCGGGGTCGTGGCGGCGTGGGTCGGCATCTGGGCGCTCTTGGGGCGGCTGTTTTCGGGACGCTCGCAGGTCCTGCGCCATCTCCTGATCGCCGAGGCCGGGCTCACGGCGTTCTGGATCTACAGCGAGTTTGCGCAGATTGCTTCGTTCGCGCTGACCTGGGCCGCCGTCTTCACCTATGGCTATGTGTTCTCCTGGACAGTCATTGCAGCCACGTGTTTTCTGCATCTGCGCGCGGTCGGGCGGACGCATCTGGTTGCCAAGGGCGTCGTGGTCGGTCTCCTGCTCGTGGTGGCCATCGCGGTCCAGACCCTGCAACGGTCGGAGGCATTCGCCAATTCGGGGCGGCCCAATGTCAGCCATGTGCTGATGCCGCCATCGCTGCGGCTGGTGCCGCTGCGGCAGCAGCAGGTCTTCTTCGATAGCGTCGCCGCCTTGAAGGCGAAGCTCGACGCGGATCGGGCGGAGCTGAAAGCGCCCGGTGTGGAGCGCTGAGCACAATCCTACTCTCTTTGCTGCCGGAGATTGCAAGGTTCCCGGTTCCCGTCATAGCCTTTGTCCGGGGCTTTACGGGGATGGAAACATGAACAGGCGGGCGCTTCTGGGGTTGGGTGCGGCACTTCTGGTGTCTGGATGCCTCACGGGCAAGGAAGGCACCGAATATGCCGTGGTGTCGCAGAAGATCGGGGCGCCCCGCCCGGGACACTCCCGGATCGTCATCATGAGCCTGAAGGATTCCTGGCTGGATCGCACCAATTGCGACGCCAAGGTGGACGGCGTGGCTCTGCCCCGTCTGCTGCCCGGGACCTATGCCTATGTCGACCGTCCGGCCGGCGCGCACCATGTCGTGGCCACTCAGCTGCTGTTTCCAGGCGAATCCTACCTCGATTTCACCACCGAGCCGGGCAAGACCTATTTCTACTCGATCAGGCCTAGCGAGCGGTCGAGGGCGATGCAGGGCGGAGGAATGGCGTTCGGGCTGGTGGGCATGGGCGTCATGGCTGCGGCCTCGTCAGGGGCTGACAACAAGGGGCCTGTCGACTTCGTTCCGCTCCAGGAGGGCCAGGCCAAGACCGCGCTCGCCGAGCTTCTGCAGGCGGAATAGGCCCATTTTCCTTGCGTTGCGCCAGAATCCGGCTATATAGCGCGCCATCTCACACGGAAACTTGGCTCTCCTAGAGGGCGTCCGGTGGCAAGCCGGGCCTTAACGGCCTGATTTTGCTCACGCGTTTCCGGAGGACTCAACCGGAGAATATCCAATGGCGCTGCCTGAATTCACGATGCGCCAGCTGCTTGAAGCTGGCGTGCACTTTGGTCACCAGTCTCACCGCTGGAATCCGAAAATGGCCGATTTCATTTTCGGAGCCCGCAACAACATCCACATCATCGATCTCGCGCAGACCGTGCCGCTGCTGCACACGGCGCTGCAGGCCGTCAGCGACACCGTCGCCAAGGGCGGCCGTATCCTGTTCGTCGGCACCAAGCGCCAGGCGCAGGACAACGTCGCTGATGCGGCCAAGCGCTGCGCGCAGTATTTCGTCAATTCGCGCTGGCTCGGCGGTACGCTGACCAACTGGAAGACGATCTCGGCCTCGATCAAGCGCCTGCGTCACCTCGACGAGGTGCTGTCGTCGGGCGAGGCCAACTCCTACACCAAGAAGGAGCGCCTGACCCTGCAGCGAGAGCGCGACAAGCTCGATCGTTCGCTCGGCGGCATCAAGGACATGGGCGGTCTGCCCGACATGATCTTCGTGATCGACACCAACAAGGAAGACATCGCGATCCAGGAGGCCCAGCGCCTCAACATTCCGGTCGCCGCGATCGTCGACACCAACTGCGATCCGAAGGGCATCACCTACGTGGTTCCCGGCAATGACGACGCCGGCCGGGCCATTTCGCTGTATTGCGACCTGATCGCGCGCGCCGCCATCGACGGCATCTCGCGCGCCCAGGGCGAGCTCGGCATCGACATCGGCGCCTCCGCTGCGCCGCTCGAGGAAGAGCTCCCGGCTGCGACGGCCGCCTCGACGTTCCAGGGTCTGCCTGGTCCGCGCGGCACCGCCGACGATCTCAAGAAGCTCACCGGCGTGTCCGGTGCGATCGAGAAGAAGCTGAACGACCTCGGCATCTTCCACTTCTGGCAGCTCGCCGAGCTCGACCACGACACGGCGCACCAGATCGGCGAAGAAGTCGGTCTGCCGAGCCGGGCCGATGCCTGGGTCGCCCAGGCCAAGTCGCTCGCCGACGCCTAAGACGACACGACAAGAATCTGGCCGGCGTTGCACGCCGGCCATCGCGACTGAGATAGGTAGTTCCTGGCAGCGGACGGCGTCGAGCCATCCGCTGCGTCGCGCTTTGGACAGGCAAAAGGACGTTCAACGATGGCTAATATCACCGCAGCGATGGTGAAGGACCTGCGCGAGTCGACCGGCGCGGGCATGATGGATTGCAAGGCCGCGCTCACCGAGACCGGCGGCGACATGCAGGCCGCGCAGGATTGGCTGCGCAAGAAGGGCCTGTCGAAGGCCGCCAAGAAGGCCGGCCGGGTCGCGGCTGAGGGCCTGATCGGCGCGCTCACGTCGGGCAAGAAGGGCGTGGTCGTCGAGGTCAATTCGGAAACCGACTTCGTCGCGCGCAATGAGCACTTCCAGGGCCTGGTCAAGATCATTGCCCAGGTCGCGCTCGACGTCGGTGCCGATCTCGAGAAGATCAAGGCCGCCAAGGTCGGCAGCATCACGGTCGAGGCCGCGATCGCCGATTCGATCGCGACCATCGGCGAGAACCAGACGTTGCGCCGCGCGGCCGCGCTCGAAGTGAGCGAGGGCGTCGTGTCGAGCTACGTCCACGGGGCGGTCATCGAGGGCGCCGGCAAGCTCGGCGTCATCGTCGCGCTGGAATCGCCCGGCAAGACCGATGAGCTCGCCGCACTCGGCCGCCAGCTCGCGATGCATGTCGCAGCCGCCAATCCGCAGGCGATCGATGCCGCCGGTCTCGATCCGGAGATCGTCAAGCGCGAGAAGGACGTGCTCGCCGACAAGTATCGTCAGCAGGGCAAGCCGGAAAACGTCATCGAGAAGATCGTCGAGTCCGGCCTGAAGACCTACTACAAGGAAGTCACCCTGCTCGAGCAGGCCTTCATCCATGACAGCGGCAAGTCGGTCGCGCAGGCGCTGAAGGAAGCCGAAGGCAAGGTCGGCGGTCCGATCAAGGTGGCCGGTTTCGTCCGCTATGCGCTCGGTGAGGGCATCGAGAAGGAAGAGACCGACTTCGCTGCCGAAGTCGCCGCCGCCAGCGGCAAGAAGTAACGACGACTGAAGACAGGCACGATCCGGCGCGGTCTTCGCGCCGGATCTCAACGCGCGGATAGGGACATATTGGCACATGGCTGAGCCGGTCTATCGTCGCGTCGTGGTCAAGCTGTCCGGCGAGTATCTCGCGGGCCCTCATTCCTTCGGTATCGACCAGGCCACCGTCGACCGTATCGCCGACGATCTGATCGCGGCGCAAAAGCTCGGCATCGAGATCGCCGTCGTCGTCGGCGGCGGCAACATGGTGCGCGGCGTCGAGGTCTCGTCCCAGGGCGTGTCGCGCCCCACCGGCGACACGATGGGAATGCTTGCCACCGTGATGAACTGCCTCGCCTTGGAGGCCGCGATCCAACGCAGGGGTATCCCGGCACAGGCGCTGTCGGCCTTCGTGATGCCGCAGGTCTGCGAGCTGTTCACACGCGCTGCAGCGCACAAGGCGCTCGCCGAGGGACGTATCGTCGTGCTCGGCGGCGGCACCGGCAATCCTTACTTTACGACCGACACCACGGCCGTGCTGCGGGCCGCCGAGATTGGCGCCCAGGCGGTGCTGAAGGCCACCAATGTCGACGGCGTCTATAGCGCCGATCCGAAGAAAGACCCGGCCGCCAAGCGCTTTGACCGGCTGACCCACTCCCAGGCCATCGAAGGCGGCTACAAGGTCATGGACGCGACCGCATTCGCGCTTGCCCGGGAAACATCGCTGCCTATCATTGTATTCTCCATTGCCGAGCCCGGCGCGATCGGCGCGATGCTGCAGGGCGAAGGGCACGGCACCATCGTCGCGGGGTGAGCGCGATACCGTCCGCGGCCGGTGTTGGACCCTGCCCAGGGCTGCGGTAGAAGCGGACGCGACACAGGAATTCGTCCGGGAATCGTCAGGGCCGGCCTTGGGCCTCCGTTCGGGAGGTCCGGTCCAGCCGGCCACGGTGCCTCGGGTTGCAGGAAAGGAAAGCGTGATGAGCACGGGCAATTTCGACCTCAACGAACTGAAGCGCCGCATGCAGGGCGCGACCCAGGCGCTGAAGCACGAACTCGGCGGTCTGCGGACCGGCCGCGCCTCGGCATCGATGGTCGAGCCGGTCCAGGTCGAGGCCTATGGCTCGCACATGCCGCTCAACCAGCTCGCCACCGTCTCCGTGCCCGAGCCGCGCCTGCTGTCGGTGCAGGTGTGGGACCGCACCATGGTCAAGGCCGTCGAGAAGGCGATCGTCGATTCCAATCTGGGCCTGTCGCCGGCCACCGAGGGCCAGGTGATCCGGCTGCGCATTCCCGAGCTCAACCAGGAGCGCCGCAAGGAACTGGTCAAGGTAGCGCACAAATATGCTGAAGCTGCCCGCGTCGCCGTCCGCCATGTCCGCCGCGACGGGCTCGATACGGTGAAGAAGCTCGAGAAGAATCACGAGATTTCCGAGGACGATCAGGAGCGGTTTGCGACCGACATCCAGAAGGCGACCGACAGCGTGATCTCCGAAATCGATCAGCTGCTGGCGGCGAAGGAAAAGGAAATCCTCACCGTCTGAAGGATGCTCCTGATGACCAATGCCGCGGCCCCCATGACGGCGCCGGATCGATCCGACGGTCCGGCCCATGTTGCCATCATCATGGATGGCAATGGCCGCTGGGCTGCGGCGCGCGGACTGCCGCGGGCGGAAGGTCATCGCCGCGGTGTCGAGGCGCTGCGCCGTGTCGTGCGCGCCTCGCACGAGCTCGGTATCCGCTACCTCACCATTTTTTCGTTCTCGTCCGAGAACTGGTCGCGGCCGGCGAGCGAGATCGGCGATCTGTTCGGCCTGCTGCGCCGCTTCATCCGCAACGACCTCGCCACGCTGCATCGCGACGGCGTGCGTGTCAGGGTGATCGGCGAGCGCGATGGCCTCGATCCCGACATCTGCGCGCTGTTGAGCGAGGCCGAAGAGCTGACCCGGAGCAACACCAAGCTCACGCTCGTGGTCGCCTTCAACTACGGCTCCCGCCAGGAGATCGCGCGCGCGGCGCAGCAGCTGGCGCGCGAGGTCGCCGAGGGACGGCGGGATCCGGCCTCGATCGATGCCGACGCGATCGGCGCCCACCTCGATGCGCCGGATATTCCCGATCCTGACCTCATCATCCGCACCAGCGGGGAACAGCGGCTGTCGAACTTCCTGATGTGGCAGGCAGCCTATAGCGAGCTCGTGTTCGTTCCCATGCACTGGCCCGATTTTGACAAGGCCGCGCTCGAAGGCGCGATCGCCGAGTTCGGCCGGCGCGAACGCCGCTTCGGCGGCCTCGTGGCGAAAACAGCCTCGTGACCAAGCCCGACACCGCAGCCGCTGGTGATGCTGTGACGACCGCGCAGTCGAAAAAGGCCGCGCCGAGCAATCTGCTGCTGCGGATTGCGGCGGCCCTCGTCCTGGTGCCGCTGGCGCTGGGCGCAGCCTATGCCGGCGGCGTGTTCTGGACCGCCTTGGTCACCCTGGTCGCCGTCGGCCTGTATCTGGAATGGCTGATGGTGGTCGGCGAGGTCCGCGCCGTACGCGTGAGCGTGACCGGCGCGCTGGCGATTGCGGCTGCCGGGGTCTGTCTCGCTTTCGGCTTGGTCGATGTCGCGGCGGTCGCGCTCGGCCTGGGCCTCGCGCTCGTCGCGGCCCTGGCGGCCGGGCACCGCAGCTGGGCGGCGACCGGATTCATCTACGCCGCCGCGGCCGAGCTCGCCTCCGTGCTCGTTCGCCTCGACGTGTCCGAGGGCTGGCACGCCTTGGTGCTGGTCTTCCTGGTCGTGTGGTCGAGCGATATCGGAGGCTATGTCGCGGGGCGTGGCATCGGCGGGCCGAAGCTCGCGCCGCGGATCAGTCCGAACAAGACCTGGGCCGGCGCGATCGGCGGTTTCGTCGCGAGCCTCGTCGCCGCAGCCTGTTGGGCGCTGGCCGGCGCCGGCGGCCTGGTGGCGATGGTCGTGCTCGCAGCGGTGCTGTCGGTCGTGTCGCAACTCGGGGACCTGTTCGAGTCCGCCGTGAAGCGGCACTTCGGCGTCAAGGACTCCGGTCACATCATCCCCGGCCATGGCGGTCTATTGGACCGCCTGGACGGCTATGTCGCGGCAATTGTCTTTGCCGCAATTCTCGGTTTGTTGCGCGGCGGTCTCGAAGGCGTCGGCCGCGGTCTTCTGGTTTGGTGACCGGCGCAGCTGACCGGTCGAAATCTTTGGTGAGAACATGAGCGCAGTGCCATTGCGGAACAACAAGGCTGGTCGCGCGGAGGTGCGCAGCATCACCGTGCTCGGCGCCACCGGCTCGATCGGCGATTCGACCATGGACCTGTTGCGCGGCGCGCCCGAACGCTATCGGGTCGAGGCGCTGACCGGCAACAGCAATGTGCAGGGGCTGGCCAAGCTCGCCCGCGAATTCAAGCCCAGCTTCGTGGCGGTTGCCGATCCGGCCCGGCTCAATGAGCTGCGCGATGCGCTGGCCGGCACCGGCATCGCATGTGGGGCAGGGGAGAGCGCCATCATCGAGGCGGCCGCGCGCCCCGCCGACTGGGTCATGGCCGCCGTCTCCGGCGCCGCCGGGCTGAAGCCGGCTTTGGCCGCCGTCGACCGTGGCGCCACCGTGGCACTCGCCAACAAGGAATGCCTGGTCTGTGCGGGCGACTTCTTCATGCAACGCGCCGCGCAGGCCGGCGCCTGCATCCTGCCGGCCGATTCGGAGCACAATGCGCTGTTCCAGGCGCTGTCCTCGGGCAATCGCGAGGAACTGGTGCGGGTCATCATTACAGCGTCCGGTGGTCCGTTCCGAACCTGGGCTGCCGCCGATATCGAGCAGGCGACCCTGGCGCAGGCGCTGAAGCATCCGAACTGGAGCATGGGCCAGAAGATCACGATCGATTCGGCCTCGATGATGAACAAGGGCCTCGAAGTGATCGAGGCGTCCTACCTGTTCGCGCTGTCGCCGGACGAGATCGACGTGCTGGTGCATCCGCAGTCGATCGTCCACGGCATGGTCGAGTTCTCGGACCGGTCGGTGGTGGCGCAGCTCGGCGCCCCCGACATGCGCATCCCGATTGCCCATTGTCTGGGCTGGCCTGACCGGATCGCGGGACCTTCGGCCCGGCTGGATCTGGCCAAGATCGGCACGCTGACCTTCGAGGCGCCGGACTTCGTGCGGTTCCCTGGTTTGCGGCTGGCCTATGATGCGCTCCGCACCGGCCGGGGCGCCACAACGGTGTACAACGCGGCCAACGAGGTCGCGGTGGCGGCCTTCGCCGCCGGGCACATCCGCTTCGGCGCGATCGCCCGGCTGGTCGAGGCCACGCTTGAGCATTGGATACGGTCAGGTAATCAAGCACCGCTAACATCGGCGGACGACGCCATCGCCATTGACCATGATGCGCGAAAAAACGCCGCGGGGCTCTTGCCTCAAATCGCCGCAAAAGCATCTTAAAGGGTTCGACGGGTCTCCGGGCCCACGGGAAGGGAAGCGGATGTCCGAGTTTTTCCACCATATCTTCAATACGTTGAGCAACGGCCTTCTCGGCTATATCGTCCCGTTCCTGTTCGTGCTGACGATCGTGGTGTTCTTCCACGAGCTCGGTCACTTCCTGATCGCGCGCTGGGCAGGCGTGAAGGTGCTAACGTTTTCGCTCGGATTTGGTCCGGAACTGATCGGTTTCAACGACCGCCACAACACCCGCTGGAAGATCTCGGCGATTCCGCTCGGCGGCTATGTGAAGTTCTTCGGCGACGAATCGGAGGCCTCGACACCGTCGGCCGAGGCGCTGGCCAAGATGACGCCGCAGGAGCGCGCCGACAGCTTCCACCACAAGACGGTTGGTCAGCGCGCCGCGATCGTCGCGGCCGGTCCGATCGCGAATTTCATCCTGGCCGTGATCATCTTCGCCGGCATGGCGCTGTATTTCGGCAAGCCGAACACCACGCCGCGGGTCGACGCGGTGCAGCCGGACAGCGTCGCGGCGGCGGCCGGCTTCAAGAATGGTGACGTCATCGCGGCCATTGACGGCCGGCCGATCGAGACCTTCGCCGACATGCAGCGGGTTGTGTCGGTCAGCGCCGGCTCGGAATTGTCGTTTCTGATCAAGCGCGACGGCACGGAACTGACCCTGAAGGCGACCCCGGCGCTGAAGGAGGTCAAGGACCTGTTCGGCAACAGCCACCGGATCGGCGTGCTCGGCATCCAGTACAACGCCAAGCCCGACGAATCGCGCTCCATCCCGGTCGGGTTCTTCGAATCGATCAAGATCGGCTTCGAGCAGGTCTGGTTCATCATCGCGACCACCTTCAAGTTCATCGCGTCATTGTTCGCGGGAGCCGGGAGCGCCGGCGATGTCGGCGGTCCGATCCGAATCGCACAACTCTCCGGACAGGCCGCGAGCCTTGGTTTCCAATTCGTTGTGCAGCTGTGTGCGACCCTGTCGGTCTCCATCGGCCTGTTGAACCTGTTCCCGGTTCCTCTGCTCGATGGCGGGCACCTGCTGTTTTACGGGGTTGAAGCGGTCCGCGGCCGTCCGCTGTCCGAGCGGGCCCAGGAAATGGGGTTCCGAATCGGTCTGGGGCTGGTTCTGATGCTGATGGTGTTCGCGACCTACAACGATATTCTGCACCTCGCCGGGTCGTGATCACGGCCATTTTAAGACGTGGCGGATGGGCAACGTTTTGAAACGAATTTGAAAATTCGGAGAAATCCGGCGTTTGCCGTCGGGTTCAAATTGGCTACAAGCGAACGACAAATGGGAATCTGTCGGTTCGGTAGGGGTACTGGACCGGCATCGGGATAAGGGCGCGTAGCGCATGAAGTTCGGATTGCGGGTGCGGGGGGGCATGCTGGCCACCCTAATCATGTTCGCCGTTCCGGTGGCTCTGCCGCTGGCGAATGTGATGATGTCGTCGCCAGCCGCCGCACAGTCGGTCAATGCGATCGAAGTTGTCGGCAACCGTCGCGTCGAGGTGGAGACCATCCGCTCGTATTTCAAGCCGGGCCCGGGCGGCACGCTTGATGCCGGCCGCGTTGACGACGGCCTCAAGGCCCTGATCGAGACCGGCCTGTTCTCGGATGTGAAAATCAACCGCCAGGGCGGACGCCTGGTCGTGACCGTGGTGGAAAACCCGGTGATCGGCCGCGTCGCCTTCGAGGGCAACAAGAAGGTCAAGGACGAACAGCTCCAGGCCGAGGTCCAGTCGAAGCCGCGCGGCACCCTGTCGCGGCCGATGGTCCAGTCGGACGCGCAGCGCATCGCCGAGATCTATCGCCGCTCCGGCCGTTACGACGTGCGGGTTACGCCGGAAATGATCGAGCAGCCGAACAACCGCGTCGACCTGATCTTCACGGTCGAGGAAGGCGCGAAGACCGGCGTGAAGTCGATCGAGTTCGTCGGCAACAACGCGTTCTCGTCCTATCGCCTGAAGGACGTGATCAAGACGCACGAGACCAATCTTTTGAGCTTCCTCGGCTCCGGCGACGTCTACGATCCGGACCGCGTCGAGGCCGACCGCGATCTCATTCGCCGCTTTTACCTGAAGAACGGCTATGCCGACGTGCAGGTCGTTGCCGCGCTCACCGAATATGATCCGGAGCGCAAGGGCTTCCTGGTCACCTTCAAGATCGAGGAAGGCCAGCAATACCGGGTCGGTTCGGTCGACTTCCAGTCGACGATCCCGACGCTCGACCCCAATTCGCTGCGCACGTTCTCGCGGGTGAATGTCGGCTCGCTCTACAATGTCGAAAGCCTCGAAAAGTCGGTCGAAGAGATGCAGATCGAGGCGTCGCGGCGCGGCTATGCCTTCGCCGTGGTGCGTCCGCGTGGCGACCGCAATTTCGAGGCCCACACCGTCTCGGTGGTGTTCGCCATCGACGAGGGCCCGCGTACCTATATCGAGCGCATCAATATCCGCGGCAACACCCGCACCCGTGATTACGTCATTCGTCGCGAGTTCGACATCTCCGAGGGCGATGCCTATAATCGTGCGCTGGTCGACCGGGCCGAGCGCCGCCTGAAGAATCTCGACTTCTTCAAAGACGTGAAGATCACGACGGAGCCGGGCTCCTCGAGCGACCGCGTCATCCTGGTCGTCAATCTCGAAGAGAAATCGACCGGCGACTTCTCGATCTCCGGCGGTTATTCGACCACCGATGGCGCGCTGGCCGAGGTGTCGATCTCGGAGCGCAACTTCCTGGGCCGCGGTCTGTTTGCCAAGGCCTCCGTCACCTACGGTCAGTTCGCTCGTGGTTACTCGCTGTCCTTTGTCGAGCCCTATCTGCTCGACTACCGGGTGGCGCTCGGCCTCGACCTCTATCAGCGTCAGCAGCTGGCCAACAACTTCATCTCCTACGGCACCAAGACGCTCGGCTTCAGCCCGCGGCTCGGCTTCCAGCTGCGCGAAGATCTGTCGCTGCAGCTGCGCTACTCGATCTACCGCCAGGAAATCACGCTGCCGGCGACGCTGTCGGACTGTAACAACCTGACCGCCGGCACCCTGATCGGCAACCGCTTCGTGCCGTTCAACCCGACCCCGGCGTTCATCAATGCCAATGGCGGCGTCGATCCGACCGGTAACAACGGCCTGGGCTGCTTCGCCAATGGCGAGGCGTCGCTGCCGGTCCGCCAGGAGCTGGCGAAGGGCGCGACCCTGACCTCGGCGCTGGGCTACACGCTGAACTACAACACGCTGGACAACAACAAGAACCCGACTGACGGCCTGCTGATCGACTTCAAGCAGGACTTCGCGGGTGTTGGCGGCGACGTGTCCTACCTGAAGACGGCGTTCGATGCGAAGTACTTCACCCCGCTGGTGTCGGACATCGTCAGCATCGTCCACCTGCAGGGCGGCATCCTGAACAAGATCGGCAACACGCAGCTGCGCATGCTCGATCACTTCCAGATGGGTCCGAACCTGGTTCGCGGCTTTGCCCCGAACGGCATCGGTCCGCGTGACATCAACCCGTTTGGCACGCAGGACGCACTGGGCGGGACCAAGTACTGGGGTGCTTCGCTCGAACTACAGATGCCGTTCTGGTTCCTGCCCAAGGAAGTGGGTCTGAAGGGTGCGGTCTATGCCGACGCAGGCGGGCTCTGGGGCTATCAGGGACCGACGTCATGGGCCCAGACCGGCGAGGTCAATGTGGCCGGCTGCCGGGCGCCGACGCGAGCCACGGGAACCGTACCTGCCAATGCTGGCACCTGCCTCGGACTGCAGTTCGACGACCAGAACAAGGTTCGCAGCTCGGTCGGTGTGGGTCTGGTGTGGGCGTCGCCGTTCGGTCCGCTGCGCTTCGACTACGCGATCCCGCTCACCAAGGGTCAGTTCGACCGGACCCAGGAATTCCGCTTCGGTGGTGGCACGTCGTTCTAAGACGGCTGTTGCGGCCCGATCCGGATTGGCGTAGGCCGACCGTGACGGTGTAAGAGGATGGAGCTCGGTTCCGGGAGACGGAGCCGAGCTCTGACTTTTTGTCCTGAGAGTGCGACGGATGGCCCAGCCGAGCTTTTTTCAATCTCCACCTCCCACGACCCTCGCGGCGATCGCTGCGGCGGCCAATGCCACGCTGGTCGATGCCTCCCGCGGCGAGCAGGTGATCACGGGACTGGCGGCGCTCGATGAGGCCGGTCCGATGCACCTCGCCTTTTTCGACAATCTCAAATACGCCGACCAGTTGGCGACGACGAAGGCGGGCGCCTGTCTGGTCAGCCCGCGCTTCGAGGCGCGGGTGCCGTCCCATGTCGCCGTCGTCAGGGCCAATCAGCCGTTCCGCGCCTTCGTGCAACTCGCGCGCGAAATGCACGCCGACGCGCTGCGCCCGCAATCCTGGTTCGGTTGCGAGGGGATCTCGCCGCAAGCGATCATCGATCCCAGCGCGCGTCTGGAGGACGGCGTCGTCGTCGAGCCGCTGGCCGTGATCGGCGCCCATGTCGAGATCGGGGCGGGGACCATCGTCGGCGCCGGCGCGGTGATCGGCCCGCACGTCAAGATTGGGCGCGACTGCAATGTCGGCGCCCGCACTGTCATCCAATGCGCGCTGATCGGGAACGACGTGTTGATCCATCCGGCCTGCGCCATCGGCCAGGACGGCTATGGCTTCATCTTCTTCGGCCCGGGTGGCCATGTGAAGGTGCCGCAGACCGGGCGGGTGATCATCCAGAATCATGTCGAAGTCGGTGCCGGCACGACCATCGATCGGGGCAGCCTGCGCGACACGGTGATCGGCGAGGGCACCAAAATCGACAATCAGGTCCAGATCGGCCACAATGTCACGATCGGGCGGCATTGCCTCCTGGCAGCCCAGATCGGGCTGGCGGGGAGCCTCACGATCGGCGACAACGTCGCACTTGGGGCAAAGGTCGGCATCAACAACCACCTGACGATCGGTGACGGCGCGCAGGTGACCGCGATGAGCGGCGTCAAGGACGACATCCCGCCGAATGGCCGGTGGGGCGGGTTCTTCGCCAAGCCGACCAAACAGTGGTTCCGCGAGATCGTCGCGGTGGAACGGCTGGTGCGCGATCAGACGGCGACGAACAAGGACGAAGGACAGGAGTGATGGAGGAGTCACCCATCAGGTTTGCGGACGTCGACATCAACGAGATTCTCAAGACACTTCCGCACCGTTTTCCATTTCTCCTGATCGACCGCGTGAAGAACATCCGCGCCGACTACAGCGGCATCGGCGTGAAGAACGTCTCGATTGGGGAGCCCTGCTTCCAGGGCCACTTCCCGGAGCGGCCGGTCTATCCGGGCGTGCTGATGATCGAGGGCATGGCGCAGACGGCGGGCGTGATCGGCATCAAGTCGGTCGAGGGCACGGAAAAGCCGCGCGCGGTGTATTTTCTGACCATCGATAAGTGCAAATTCCGCAAGCCGGTGCTGCCGGGCCAGACCATCGAATATCACATGCGCTCGATCGGGCGGCGCAAGACGATGTGGTGGTTTCACGGTGACGCCAAGGTCGACGGGACAGTCGTCGCCGAGGCCGATGTCGGCGCCATGCTGACCGACTGACGTGCTGGTAGAGAGTTGATTGCGTCGAGATGAGCAAGATTGATCCCACCGCGCGCGTCGAGGACGGCGCCGTCATCGGCGAGGGTACCGTCATCGGTCCCTTCTGCGTCATCGGCCCCAACGTCGTCATCGGGGCGAACTGCAAGCTGATCAGCCACGTCCAGATCATGGGCCACACCACGATCGGAGACGACAATGTGATCTCGCCCTTCGTGGTGCTGGGCGGCGCGCCGCAGGATCTGAGCTATCGCGGCGAACCGCACCGGCTCGAGATCGGCTCCGGCTGCACCTTCCGCGAAGGCGTGACGATGAACATTGGCACCACCAAGGGCGGCGGGTTGACCAAGGTCGGCGATGGCGGGTTCTTCATGAACAACGCCCATGTCGCCCATGACTGCGTGGTCGGCAATAACGTCATCTTCGCCACCTCGGCGACGCTCGGCGGCCATGTCGAGGTCGGCGATTCCGTCTATATCGGCGGCCTCTCGGCGGTGCATCAGTTCACCCGCATCGGCCATGGCGTGATGGTCGGCGGCGTCTGCGGCGTGCGCGGCGACATCATTCCGTACGGCCTAGTCAACGGCCAATATGCCGCGCTCGAAGGCCTCAACATCATCGGCATGAAGCGCCGCAAGTTCACGCGCGAACGGCTCGCGACGGTCCGCGCCTTTTATCAGAAGCTGTTCCACGGCCCCGGCGTGTTCGCCGATCGGCTTGCTGCCGTGCGTCCGATGGCGGGGGATGATCCGGCCATCGGCGAGATCCTGGCCTTCATCGACGGTGGTCGACATCGCGCGCTCTGCCTGCCGGAGATCGGCAGACCGGCTGCGGAGCTTTGACCGACATGGGCGGGCCGGCCACCGAGACCTCGCCGCCTGTTGGCCTGATCGCGGCCGGCGGCGTGCTGCCCTTCGCGGTGGCCGACGAGATCGTGGCGCGCGGGCAGATTCCGGTGCTGTTTGCGTTGAAAGGCATCTGCGACCCGAAGCCGCTGGCGCGCTTCCGCCATCACTGGATCGGCCTCGGCCAGCTCGGCAATGCCTTGAAGTTGTTGAAGGCCGAGGGCGTCCGCGACCTGATGTTCATCGGCAACCTCGTGCGTCCCGCGGTCTCCGAGATCCGCATCGACTGGGGCACCTTGCGCGAGCTGCCTTACATCTGGTCGGCCTTCCGGGGCGGCGACGATCATCTGCTGTCGGGCGTCGGCCGCATCTTCGAGCGCCACGGCTTCCATATGATCGGCGTCAAGGACGTCGCTCCCAATCTGCTCGTTCCCGAAGGGCCTCTGACGCGCAACCGGCCGAATGATCTGGTCAGCGGCGACATCGCCAAGGGGCTCGCGGTGCTCCGCGCCATGGCGCCGTTCGATGTCGGCCAGGCCGTGGTCGTGATCGATGGTCATGTCGTGGCGCTCGAGGATATAGGCGGCACCGACGGGCTGCTGGCCCGCGTGGTGCGGCTGCGTGCCGATCGCCGCATCCGGTCGGCGGCCGGGCGTGGCGTGCTGGTGAAGGCGCCGAAATCCGGCCAGGACCTCCGCTATGACCTGCCGACCATCGGCCCGCGCACCGTGGAAGGCCTGTCCGCTGCGGGCCTCGCCGGCGTTGCCGTCTCTGCCGGCTACACGCTACTGGCCGACCCGCAGGAAACCGTCTCGGCGGCCGATCGCGCCGGCCTGTTCATCTCGGGCGTCGCTGCGTGACGGCGCGCCCCCCGGCAGGCCCGGCCATCCGCAGGATCTGTCTGGTCGCGACCGAGGAGTCGGGGGACCGTCTCGGCGCCAGCCTGATGAAGGTGCTGCGCCAGCGGCTCGGTGATGGCGTCGTGTTTTCCGGCGTTGGCGGCCGCGGCATGATCGGCGAGGGTCTCGTCTCGCTGTTTCCGATCGAGGAGCTGTCGATCGTCGGTTTCACCGCCGTGCTGAAGCAGCTGCCCAAGATCCTGCGCCTGATCCGCGGCACGGTGGATGCGATCGTCGCGTCGCAGCCGGAAGTGCTCGTCATCATCGACAGTCCCGATTTCACCCAGCGCGTGGCGAAGCGGGTTCGCGCGCGCGATGGCGCGATCCCGATCGTCAACTACGTGGCCCCGACCGTGTGGGCGTGGCGGCCGGGCCGGGCACGGACGATGCGTGGCTATGTCGATCATGTCCTCGGCCTGCTGCCGTTCGAGCCCGACGCATTCCGCCGGCTCGATGGTCCGCCTTGTACCTATGTCGGCCATCCCCTGATCGAGCAGCTTGCGAGCCTGCGTCCCACCCCGGAGGAGCAGGCCCGCCGCGAGGCCGCGCCGCCACGGTTGCTGGTGCTGCCCGGCAGCCGCCGCAGCGAGGTGGGGCGGCATATGCCGGTGTTCGGCGAGACCCTGGCCCGGCTGCAGGCCCAAGGCATCGCGTTCGAAGCGGTGCTGCCGACGACACCGCATCTCGAAGCCGCTGTCAGAGCAGAGGTCGCCAACTGGCCGGTGCAGCCGACCATCATCATGGGCGAAGCCGACAAGCGCGCCGCCTTCCGCAGCGCGCGCGCGGCGCTCGCCAAATCCGGCACGGTGACCCTTGAGCTCGCGCTGGCCGGCGTGCCGATGGTCACAGCCTATCGTGTCGGCCAGGTCGAAGCCTTCATCCTGCGGCGTCTCGTCAAGGTGCCATCGGTGATCCTCGCCAATCTCGTGATCGGCGACGCCGTCATTCCGGAGTTCCTGCAGGAAGACTGTACGGCGGACAATCTCGCGCCGGTGCTTGTCGATCTGCTCAGCGACGGCCCGATCCGCGCCCGCCAAGTCGCCGCGTTCAGTCGCCTCGACAGCATCATGGCGACAGGCGCGGCCTCGCCGAGCGTGCGCGCCGCCGACATCGTGGTCGCGACGATGCGCGGGGAACGAAGGCCGGGCTGATGCGTTCGGGGCGCGGACATCCGGCGACGTCAGGACGCGCTCACCGCAAATGCGCCAGGAGAAAACTGACAGTTCTTGTCAGCGCGTCGGCTGCTTCGGGACGGATTGGATCGAAATCGAAGCCGTGGCCCATGCCGGGGTAGACGACCAGATCGGCCGCGCCGCCGAGGGCCGCGGCACGATCGACGAGCGCCTTGCCGGACGAGAGGGAGACGTTGCGGTCGGCGTCGCCATGCAGCGCGAGCAGAGGCGGCAGATGAGTCAGGCCAAGCTGAACCGGGCTGGGTATCCCGCCGTAGAACACCACCAGCGCGTCGATCCGCGGATCTGATGCGGCGCAGGTCACGGCGAGGAAGCCGCCATTGGAGAAGCCGAGCAGCCCGACCTTGCCGGAGAACACGTCACGTCGCGCCATGAAGGAGACGACGTCGCGGATGCGCGCCGACCATTCGGGCAAGTGTTTGTAAAAATAGGCTTGCCGCAAAGCCTGGTCAGATGATCCCATCGGCCCGATGTCGGCGGCGTCGTAGTAGGACACCAGAACCGCATCGATCCCCCTTTGCAGCCAACGTCTCGGCATAACGTCGATAGGCTGCAGCAAAGCGCTGAATCCCTTGTGCGCCGTGGAGAATGATCACGGCCGGCCGCTTGCCCTCCTGACGGCCGGGAAACAGCTTGATCGTGACCGGCGCGTCGGCGGTCGATACGGTCAGCTCCTGCGGCCCGGCATCGTCTGCATGCGTTCGGCTCGCGCCGATGCAGGACAGCATCAGCGCCGTGGCGAAGATCCGTCGGAAGAGCCGAAGCCGTTTGGCCATTGCGCCGCCCTTACGCTGTTGCGATCGGACATCCAACCGCAATGAAAAAGGCCCGTCCAGCGCTCTGGACGGGCCCCCGATGATTGATCTCGCTATCGATCAGCCGCGCTTGTCGATCTCGACGTAGTTGCGGGTGGTCACGCCGGTGTAGAGCTGGCGCGGACGGCCGATCTTCTGTTGCGGGTCCTCGATCATCTCGCTCCACTGGCTGATCCAGCCGACGGTGCGGGCGACCGCGAACAGCACGGTGAACATCGAGACCGGAAAGCCCATCGCCTTGAGCGTGATGCCCGAATAGAAGTCGACGTTCGGATACAGCTTGCGGTCGATGAAGTACTGATCGCTGAGCGCGATCTTCTCGAGCTCCAGCGCGACCTTCAGCATCTGGTCGTCGGCGTGGCCCGTCTCCTTGAGCACCGCGTGACACATCTTCTGCATGATCTTGGCGCGCGGGTCGTAGTTCTTGTAGACGCGATGGCCGAAGCCCATCAGGCGCACGTCGCTGTTCTTGTCCTTCACCTTGGCGATGAATTCGGGAATCTTGTCGACGGTGCCGATCTCGGCCAGCATGTTCAGCGCGGCCTCATTGGCGCCGCCATGCGCCGGGCCCCACAGGCAGGCGATGCCGGCGGCGATGCAGGCGAACGGATTGGCGCCCGAGGAGCCGGCGATGCGGACCGTCGAGGTCGAGGCGTTCTGCTCGTGGTCGGCGTGCAGGATGAAGATCTTGTCGAGCGCGTCGGCGAGCACCGGGTTCGGCTTGTAATCCTCGCACGGCACGGCGAAGCACATGTGCAGGAAGTTCTCGGCGAAAGACAGCGCGTTCTTCGGATAAACGAAGGGCTGGCCGATGGTGTATTTGTAGGCCATCGCCGCGAGCGTCGGGATCTTCGCGATCATCCGCATCGACGCGATCATGCGCTGCTTCGGATCGTTGATGTCGGTGGAGTCGTGGTAGAAGGCGGCGAGCGCGCCGACCGAGGCCACCATGACCGCCATCGGATGCGCGTCGCGGCGGAAGCCGTGGAAGAAGCGCGACATCTGCTCGTGGACCATCGTGTGATGGGTCACGCGATAGTCGAAGTCCTTCTTCTGCGCCGCCGTCGGGAGTTCCCCGTACAGCAGGAGATAGCAGGTCTCCAGGAAGTCGCCCTTCTCGGCGAGCTGCTCGATCGGGTAGCCGCGGTATTCCAGGACGCCGGCGTCGCCGTCGATATAGGTGATCTTGGACTGGCAGCTGCCAGTGGAGGTGAAGCCGGGGTCATAGGTGAACATCCCGGTCTGGGCGTAGAGCTTGCCGATGTCGATGACGTCGGGGCCCACCGTACCGCTCAGGATCGGAAGATCGAAGTTCTTGTTGCCGACGGTGAGGGTCGCGGTCTTGCTTGCGGATTTTGCGTCCATCGTTTGTCCCCGATGAGATCGTTAGGCTTGGCCCTTGTTCTTTTTGAGAGATGGCAGGGCGGGTGGACTTTATCTAGTGCGGTGGCTTTGACATTCGCGTCAGAGACATTCGCGTCAAAGACATTCGCATGCACTTTCGCCGCGAAGACCTTAAGCGAAGGTCAAATCCGAAACCGCACTGGATTCTTATACTTACTAGTGTCCTTCGGCTGTAACATCCGTAAACGAGGCCCGCCGCAACGTGTTACGAATGCCAAAGCCGGGACACCGGTTGGTGCCGCGCAAATGCGTATCGTATTGCCCTGTGCGCTGCAAGATGGGGGTAAATGAGACCTTATGAGGTGGTCTGGTCTTTGAGACGGCCTAAGGATTCATCTCGCCCCAGAATTGCCAAAACGTCGAAAATGCCGGGCGAGGTGGTCCGTCCGGTCAGCGCGGCGCGCAGCGGCTGGGCCACCGCGCCCAGCTTGAGATTGTTCGTTTCGGCAAATGCACGCAGCGCGGCTTCCGTGGCCGGGCCGCTCCAGGGCTCCACGGCCGCCAGCGCGTCGTGCAGCCGGCCGATCAAGGCGCGACTGTCCGGCGTCAGCAGGGCGGCAGCCTTGGCATCGATCGGCAGCGGCCGGTCGGCGAAGAGGAAGGCGGCGCCGTCGATCAGCTCCAGCAGCGTCTTGGCACGCTCCTTCAGGCTCGGCATCGCCTGGGTCAGCTGCGCGCGCGTCTCGTCATTGAGCTTGGCCTTCAGTGCCGCGCCGCTCGGCATGTAATTCAGCACGTCCTCGAACTGCCGGACGAGCGCCGCATCATCGCTGTGGCGAATATAGTGGCCGTTGAGATTTTCCAGCTTGGCGAAGTCGAAGCGCGCCGCCGAGCGGCCGATCGCCGGCAGATCGAACGCTTTGATCATCTCCTCGGTCGAGAAGATCTCCTGGTCGCCATGGCTCCAGCCGAGCCGCACCAGGTAATTGCGCAGCGCGGACGGCAAATATCCCATCGCGCGGTAGGCATCGACGCCGAGTGCGCCGTGGCGCTTCGACAGCTTCGAACCGTCGGGCCCGTGAATCAACGGGATGTGCGACATCGACGGTACCGTCCAGCCCAGCGCATCGTAGATCTGCTTCTGGCGCGCGGCGTTGATCAGATGGTCGTCGCCGCGGATCACATGGGTAACCCCCATATCGTGGTCGTCGACCACCACGGCCAGCATATAGGTCGGATTGCCATCGCCTCGCAGCAGCACGAGGTCGTCGAGATTCTCGTTCTGCCAGACCACGCGGCCCTGCACCTGGTCCTCGATCACGGTCTCGCCGGTCAGAGGCGCGCGCAGCCGGATCGTCGGCTTGACGTCGGCTGGGGCGTCCTTGGGGTCGCGGTCGCGCCACATCCCGTCATAGAGCCGGGTGCGGCCTTCGGCGCGCGCCTTCTCGCGCATGGCAGCCAGCTCTTCTGCGGTGGCATAGCAGCGATACGCCATGCCGCTAGCGAGTAGCTGCTCGGCAACCTCGCGGTGGCGCGCGGCGCGGCTATATTGGTAGATGACCTCGCCGTCCCAATCGAGTTCGAGCCATTTCAGCCCGTCCAGGATGGCGTCGATCGCCGCCGTCGTCGAGCGCTCGCGATCGGTATCCTCGATTCTGAGCAGCATCTTGCCGCCGCGGCCGCGCGCATACAGCCAGTTGAACAGCGCCGTCCGGGCACCTCCGATATGGAGAAAGCCGGTCGGGGAGGGGGCAAAGCGCGTGACGATCGGTGAGGTCATGGGCGGCAGCACGAAATCCAGGCAGGGGCTGTAACGAGCGGGGGGTGTATAGCAGGCCTATCGCATAACTAAAGCCTTCCTTGGGGGAAGCGGATTTGGCAGATAGGCTGCCAAATTCCGGAGCAGGATATTCTTGATGACCACGACGACAGACACGGCAGCGACGGCTGAGGCAGGGCGCGACTTCATCCGCGACATCGTCCAGGCCGATCTCGACAGCGGCAGGCACAAGACCGTCGTCACCCGGTTCCCGCCGGAGCCGAACGGCTACCTGCATATCGGCCATGCCAAGTCGATCGGTCTCAACTTCGGCATCGCCAAGGAGTTCGGCGGCCGCTGCAATCTTCGCTTCGACGACACCAACCCGACCAAGGAAGAACAGGAATACATCGACTCGATCCAGGCCGACGTGCGCTGGCTCGGCTACGATTGGGGCGACAACCTGTTCTACGCCTCGGATTATTTCGAACGGCTCTACGACTGGGCCGAAGGGCTGATCAAGGCCGGCCTCGCTTATGTCGACGACCAGACGCAGGAGGAAATCCGGCTGGCGCGCGGCACGCTCACCGAGCCGGGCAAGAACAGCCCGTTCCGCGACCGCTCGGTCGAGGAGAATCTCGACCTGTTCCGGCGCATGAAGGCCGGCGAATTCCCCAACGGCGCGCGCGTGCTGCGCGCCAAGATCGACATGGCCGCCGGCAACATCAACCTGCGCGACCCCGTGCTGTACCGGATCCTGCACGCCCATCATCCGCGCACCGGCGACACCTGGAAGATCTATCCGAGCTATGACTACGCCCATGGCCAGTCGGACGCGATCGAGGGCGTCACGCACTCGATCTGCACGCTCGAATTCGAGGATCACCGGCCGCTCTATGAGTGGCTCCTCGACAAGCTGCCGGTGCCGTCGCATCCGCATCAATACGAGTTCGCCCGGCTCAACCTGACCTATACGCTGCTGTCGAAGCGCGTGCTGACGCGGCTGGTGCAGGATGGCCACGTTGCCGGCTGGAACGATCCGCGCATGCCGACCATCGCCGGCCTGAAGCGCCGCGGCGTGCCGCCGGCCGCCGTGCGCGAGTTCATCAAGCGCATCGGCATTGCGAAAGCCAACAGCATCGTCGATGTCGGCATGCTCGAATTCTGCATCCGCGAGGAGCTGAACCGCACGGCGTTGCGCCGCATGGCGGTGCTGCGTCCCTTGAAGGTGGTGATCGAGAATTATCCGGAAGGTCAGGTCGAGGAGCTCGAGGCGATCAACCATCCGGACGATCCGTCCGCCGGCACCCGCAAGATCGCCTTCGGCCGCGAGCTCTATATCGAGCAGGACGACTTCATGGAGAACCCGCCGAAGAAGTTCTTCCGCCTGTCGCCCGGCACCGAGGTGCGGCTGCGCTACGCCTATTTCATCAAGTGCCGCGAGGTCATCAAGAACGCGGCCGGCGAGATCGTCGAGCTGCGCTGCACTTATGATCCGGCGACCAAGGGCGGCAACGCGCCCGATGGACGCAAGGTCAAGGCGACGATGCACTGGCTGCCGGCAGCGCAGTCACTCACGGCCGAGATCCGCATCTACAATCAGCTGTTCGCCAATCCGAGCCCCAATGCGGCCGACTTCACCGCCGATCTCAATCCGAACTCGCTCGAAGTGCTGACGGACGCCCGTATCGAGCCGGCGATTGCGGCGGCCAATTCGGATGCGCCGATGCAGTTCGAGCGTCAGGGCTACTTCGTGCGCGATCCGGACTCGACGCCGGACAAGCTCGTCTTCAACCGTACGATCGGCCTGCGCGATACGTTCGCCAAGGAAGTCGCGAAGGGGTGATGATGCGCCCGGCCGGCGCGATCGCCGCCTCAGGTGATCGCGTCATGCCCGGCCTCGGTCAGCCTCGGCACGCCGTCGCTGACCTCGACGAGGCCGCGCGCGGTGAGCAGCGCAATATCCTCGTCCGCGACGGGCGAAAGCGCGAGCCGGCGTCCCTTGATGTCTCGCAATGTCCAGCGCAGGTGGATCGCCTTCTCGAGATCGAGATCGGCAAGGGGGTCGTCGATACGGTCGTCGTCCATACCCCAATAAGCACCGATGCGACCCAAAGTTCCAATCACCATTCGTGCACATAGCTGCGAGATTCGCGTTTCGTTCCGCTAGGCCAATTCCGCTGGGTTCCGCTAGCCTCTGTTTCCGTAAAATTACGGGGTACCGAGATGGCGGAGCCCGCCAGGCCGCCAGGATGGCGTCGCGGGATCGCGGGCGTGATGGCCGATGTCTGGTCGCCGCGCGGCGCGCGGACCGGAGGCTGGCCTGTGGTCGGCACCGACGCCTGGCCATCGCTGTCCGCCCATCTGACGCGCTGGACGCGCGAGGAGGCCGGGGCTGGCCGGCTGCTGCCCTGGGTGCCCGTCGCCTTCGGCGCCGGCATTGCGGTTTATTTTGCCGCCGATCATGAGCCCGCGCTGTGGGCAAGCGTGCCGACCGCGCTGCTGCTCTGCACCGTCGCCGTGCTGATGCGGCGGCATCCGCTGTTTCCGGCGGCGGTGATGATCGCGGCCGCGGCGTCCGGCTACGCGGTCGCGACCATCAAGACCGCACGCGTGGCGCATCCGGTGCTGCCTCGGCCCCTTTACTCCGTGGCGCTGTCCGGCTTCGTCGAGGCGCGTGACATCCGCGAGCGTAGCGATCGCATCGTGCTGCGTGTGACCGCGATGGAGAGCGAGCGCCACGCGATCACGCTGACGCGCGTCCGGCTGGCCGTGCGCAAGGGCACCGCGCCCGATGTCGGAAGCTTCGTGCAGCTCAAGGCGCGGCTGCTGCCGCCACTGGCGCCGGTGCGGCCCGGCAGTTACGATTTTGCGCGCGACATGTTCTTCCAAGGCATTGGCGCCTCCGGCTTCGTGATGGGCGGGATCACGACGCTGACGCCGCCGCAGGAGGGCGGCTTCGGCCTGCGCTATGCGGCGGCGATGCAGGGCCTGCGCGATGCGATCGACGCGCGCATCCGGGCCCGGCTCGATGGCGACGAGCGCGCCATCGCGACCGCGCTGCTGACCGGCCGGCGCGATGCGATCACGCCTGATGTCAACGACGCGATGTTCATCTCGGGCCTCGGCCATGTGCTCTCGATCTCGGGCTATCATATGGCGGTGGTCGCGGGCGTCGTGTTCTTCGCGGTGCGCGCGCTGCTCGCACTGATCCCTGGCCTCACCGTCAGCCTCCCGATCAAGAAATGGGCGGCTGCGGCAGCTTTGGTCGCGGCGGCGTTCTATCTGCTCCTGTCGGGCGCAGAGGTCGCGACGCAGCGGTCGTTCTTCATGACGGCCGTCGTGCTGATCGCGGTCATGGTCGACCGCCGCGCGGTGACGTTCCGCACACTGGCCGTCGCGGCGATGATTGTCCTGATCGCGGCGCCCGAAGCGCTCGTCCATCCGAGCTTTCAGATGTCGTTCGCGGCGACGCTCGGCCTGGTCGCGCTGGTGCAATTCGGCCTGCCGCGATTATTCGCGACGCCGGACAGCTCCGTCACCGAGCGCATCGCATTATGGGGCGGCCGCGAGCTCGCGATGCTGCTCTTGGCCTCGCTGATCGCGGGGCTCGCCACGACGCCCTACGCGGCGTTTCACTTCCATCGGATCACGCCCTATGGCGTGCTGGCCAATCTTGCGGCCATGCCCGTGGTCTCGGCGCTGGTGATGCCGGCCGGCCTGCTGGGACTGCTTGCGGCGCCCTTCGGACTCGACGGTCTTTGCTGGACATTGATGGGCTGGGGCATCGACTGGATGATCGCGGTGACGCGCTGGGTGGCGGCGCTGCCAGGGGCCGTTGGACGCGTCACGGCGTTCGGCATCGGTCCGCTGATCCTGGCCAGTTTCGGACTCCTGCTCATCGGCCTGTTGCGGACACCGCTGCGCTGGTCGGGCGCGGTCCTGCTCGCCATGGCCACGATCTGGTCCGTCAGCACGCCGCAGCCGGACATCCTGATTTCCGGCGACGGACGCGCGGTCGCCGTGCGCGGGCGCGACGGTCGGCTGCATGTGATGCGGACCGGCAAGGATGTGTTCGTCGTCAAGGAATGGCTGGCGGCCGATGCCGATCCGCGCGTGCCGTCGGACCCCACCTTGGGAGACGGGGTGTCCTGCGACGAGTCCGGTTGTGTGATGGCCATGGCCGATGGCCGGTTCGTGGCGCTGACGCTGCGCCCGGAGGCGCTGGCCGACGATTGCACGCGCGCGGCACTGATCGTGACGTCGCGTGCTGCGCCGGCGTCCTGCGCAGCCGCCGCGATCGATCGCCAGCGCCTGCAGCAGCAGGGCGCCTTGATGCTGGCGACGCAGGGGGCGGGATTTGCTGTCACACCGGCGCGCGCCGTCGGCACCAGCCGGCCATGGTGGCCCGCCGCCGAGACTGGCGCGTTCGAACCGGTGCTGACGCCGCGTGCGTCCACGCCACGCGTTCAGGACGCGACACCGCCCGAGGCGGAGCAGGGGACGGAGGATTAGGTCATTCACGACCTGCGAGGGTGGGCCGTTCACCCACGCAATCATCTCAAATGGAACGCCAACATCATGAGACGCTCCGCAGACTCACAAGATGCCCGCCGAGCGCCCCATGTTCGTTACCAGATATTCGTTACCAGAGACCGCCAAGCGGCGGCCGCCGGTTGTTGCCAAAACCCAAAACGAGGAGCTGCCGCGCCGCGTCGGTGCGATCCGTAGAACAGACTTGGCGAATCCAGACCCGGCGAATCCAGACGCGCCTAACGAGGGTGGACTTGCCAAGGAAACGCAGCGGGGGCCGAGCAGTACGATCAGGTGATGCTGATACGGCGAATCGTCGGGCTCTCTGTCGCCGGAAGCTCCTCCGCAACATCCGGGCGTCGATCGGCTGATGGCTTGGTGACCGGCAGCTGCAGCACGGTCACGCGCTGGCCCTCGCACAGCTGGGTCACAAGCACATGGCGCCCGTCGGCGAACTCGACAGCGTCGTGATGGCGATCGGGAATGTGCTTCTCGATGGTGTTGAACTTGGCCACGCGCTCTCGGATCGTGCGGGTCCACAGCCAGCGGCTGTCGTAGCGGACGTCCTCGGCGAACGCGAGCTCGGTGCCGGGGAGCATGCAGACCGCGACGTTGGGCTCGCTTTCCAAGGCGAAGCCACGGGTCGCGGTGCCGCGGAAAGTCGTCGATATCAGCGTCTCGCCGACCTTGGCGGGACGGGAGGCAACGGCATGGAGGCTGTAGTCACACATCGGATCGCTCCTCGTTCAGAGATAGCCGACCCACGCTCCCCCCGGACAGGCGCAGGCCTCTATCAGAGTGGACATCAAGGAGGATGTTAGCGCGCGCTTCGCGGCATTTCTGCGCTGATCTGCACGGCCTCTGCCTGCGCGCGATCACAAGCGTTTGAGCACGCGTTCGAGTCTACCGCGTTGCACATCATGAGGTGCATTGGCAGAGGGCGTGATTGCTTGCCGCCAGCGGCCGCTGTCGCGCGACGCACCGCTTCAAGAGGCGGCCGCCGCATCGTCCCGATGGCGGAGCTCACTCACGCCACCGGTCAGTGCTGAGGTTCGCTGATGGTGATGACCGCTGAGCTTGTCGGCGTCCGTATCCGCGCAGCGTCTCCGCGATCAGTATTTGCGATAGAGGCCAACCAGCTTGCCCTGGATCTTCACCCGGTTGGGCGGCAGGATGCGCACCTCGTAAGCGGTGTTGGCGGGCTCCAGCGCGATCGAGGCGCCGCGGCGCCGGAAGCGCTTCAGCGTCGCTTCCTCGTCGTCGATCAGCGCCACCACGATGTCGCCGGTGTCGGCGGTCTCGTTGCGCTGGATCAGCGCCATGTCGCCGTCGAGGATACCGGCATCGACCATCGAATCGCCGCGCACTTCGAGGGCGTAATGATCGCCATTGCCGAGCATGTCGGCGGGAACGCTGATCGTATGGCTGCGGGTCTGCAGCGCCTCGATCGGGGTACCGGCGGCAATCCGGCCCATGACCGGCACCGCGACGGGCCGCTCGCCGTCGTCGAGCGCGGGCGTGGAGGTTCTCACCTTGCCGAGATTCCCCTCGATGACCGACGGCGTGAAACCGCGGCGGTTGCTGGCCGCCTGCGACAGCTCCGGAAGCTTGATCACCTCGATCGCGCGGGCGCGATTGGGCAACCGACGGATGAAGCCGCGCTCCTCCAGCGCCGTGATCAAGCGATGGATACCGGACTTCGAGCGCAGGTCGAGCGCATCTTTCATCTCGTCGAAGGACGGCGGCACTCCGGCTTCTTTGAGCCGTTCATTGATGAACCGCAGAAGTTCGTACTGTTTGCGCGTCAGCATCTCGACCTGGTCCCCAGTTGGTGTCGTCCGAGTCCCGTGCCGTGCTCCGACGACCAGCGTTCGAGAGCGAAGGGGAATCGGACGATCGCGTTCGCCCGCAACATACTAAAAACAAATCATGAACGGACACTATATGTTCGATGTGTGTTCCGCAATCCCAAAAATATGGTGAACGGACCGGGATTTGCCGGGGAAATCGGCTCAGAGCGGCAGGCGCAGGATCTCGCATGGGCTTCCGGCCGGTGCCCTCGGCGCGAACGCCGGGCGGATCACCAGCGCCTGCGACAGCGCGAGATTCCCGAGCAGCGAGGAATCCTGCTGCGTCACGGGGGTTGCGATCAGCATGCCGTCGGCGCGCTTGTCGAGCTGTGCCCGCAGATAGTCCTCACGCGAATCGTTGGCGCCGAGGTCGCGGCCGAGCAGGGCGGTCTCGCGCGGCAGCTGCGCCTCCCGGCCGATCAGGCTGCGAATCAGCGGCACCAGAAACAGGATCGCGCAGACATAGGACGACACCGGATTGCCCGGCAGACCAATGACGCGCATGCCGGCGAGGCGGCCGTGCATCATCGGCTTGCCCGGGCGCATCGCGATCTTCCAGAACGCCATCTCGACACCCTCGGCCTCGAGCGCCTGCTTGACCAGGTCATGATCGCCGACCGATGCGCCGCCGGTCGTGACGAGAATGTCGGCCGCGGCCTCGCGCGCGCGGCGAATGCCGGCGACGGTCGCTTCGAGCGTATCGGCGGCAATGCCGAGATCGATGGCTTCGGCGCCTTCACTGCGTACCAGCGCGCGCAGCGCGTAGCCGTTGGAATAGACGATCTGGCCGGGCCCGGGCGAGGATCCGGGCATCACCAGTTCGTCGCCGGTCGCGAGCAGCGCCACCTTCGGCCGCCGCCGCACCGGCAGCATCGGATGGTTCATGCTGGCGGCGAGCGACAGATCGCGGTCGCTGAGACAGCGCCCGGCCTGCAGCAGCACCATGCCCTGGTGGAAGTCCACGCCGGCGGGTCGGATGTGCCGGCCCTTGATCGCCGGCTCCGTGATCACGACGTGGCCATCCTCGGCGATCGTGTCCTCCTGGATCACGACTGCATCGGCCCCCTCCGGCACCACGCCGCCGGTGAAGATGCGGGCGGTTTCGCCGGGCCCCACGACGCGGTCGAACGGCCGTCCCGCCGCGACCTCGCCGATGACTTTCAATCGCACCTTGGGCTTGTCGGCGTCGGCCGCGCGCAGGGCATAGCCGTCCATCGCCGACATCGCCTCAGGCGGCTGGGTCCGCAGCGCCGCGAGGTCGCGGGCGAGCACTCGGTGAAACGCGGCGTCCAGCCCCACCATCTCCTCGGCCAGGGGCTCGGCGCCGGCGAGCACCGCAGACAACGCATCGGACACCGGCATCAGGGCCATGGAACTTCCTTCGGACGGAGACGGGGGACGACTCGAAAGTGTCGCCTTCTAACCGAACGCACACGGCCCGGCCAAGGGTCTAAGCCGCGCGCCACGTTCGCATCAGTCCGCGGGGCCCGCCTCGGCAGCGATCTCAGAGCCCCGCGAGAAAGCCCGCGATCAGGCGGGTGATCTCTTGCGGCCGCTCCAGGCTCGGCAGATGCGCCGCTTCGGCGATCGCGCAGCCCGAGCCGTTCGGCAATGTCGCCGCGATCAGGCGGCTTCGCTCCCGGATATGAGGAAAGTCGAACTCGCCCCAGATGATGCGTGACGGCGCGGTGATCTCGGCGAGGCGCGGGAAGGCGGGCGCCGTGTCGAGGTTGGCGCCGACCGGCGGCGCGCGCAGCGCCGCCACGTTCTTCTGCAGAAAGCTCGCGCGCAGCTCGCCGGTGATGCGGCCCTCCAGCTGCAGCGGTCCATCGAGCCAGAGATGCACCTTGATCGCGCTGACCCGGTCCCAATCGCGCGCAGCCTCGGCCGCGGCAAGCCGGGTGAGCAGCGGTTCGATCGGCGGTGGATAGACCGGTTCTGGTGCTCCGCTGACCGACGGCGCGATCAGCACCAGCGCGCGGAGGCGCGACGGATGCAGAAGCGCGAAATCGAGCGCGATGCGGCCGCCTTGCGAGCACGCGACCAGCGTCGCCGGCCGGCCCGGCGCCAGCGCATCGAGCACGGCAAGCAGATCGGCGACCGGCGAATGATCTTCCGTCTCCGTCCGCGTCTCGCCGAAGCCGCGCCGGTCATAGGCAATCGCCAGATGCGTCGGCGCGACACCAGCGATCTGCGCCCGCCACATCGTGCGGTCGAACACGGCGGCATGCAGGAACACCACGGGGTCGCCGCAACCCGCGATTTCGGCGGCAAGCCGCGCGCGGCCTGAATGGATCCAGCTGGAGCTCGACGTCATGCGTGTTTCTCCTGCAGAACCGTTCGTGGAGATTTTTTCCGCTTCGCCGCGGCTCGACGCGCCGCCGCCAATGCCGCACGGCTCCAGTCGATGAATTCGTCGGGCTCATCGAAAAGCCGGTCGGGAATGCGCCAGAAGGCGAGGTCGATCGCGACGCCGTTCTTACGATAGCTCAACGGCGGATGCGATTGCGCTTCCGCAAACATGGCACGATTGTCGTCGTCGACCCGCAGATAAAGCGTGTTGTCAGCGACCATGCCGAGCATCGCGCCGTCATGAAAGACTCCCGTCTTGCCGAACATGCGCCTGATTGTGATGGAGCCGAGCGGCGCGAATTGCTCGCGCAGGAATTCGACATAGTCCGACGTCGCAACCATGCGGGAGCCTCTGCCCTGATCGGCGGGATGCTTGTGCGCTCGCCATCACACCGGATGCCGCATCCAGACATTCGGTTCGACATAGACAGCATAATCATACGCGACTGACGCAATGACCGGCACCAGGGCGCCCGGTATCTCAATCTCCCCGGAGCGGTCGAACGGCACGCCGGTCCATTGTGACCACTCCGCGAGCGTGCCGACGATGGTCATCGAGCACGGCGCGATCTTGATGATCTCGCCGCCGATGTCGACATGGGTGCGCAGCCAGGAGTCCGCGAGCAGACCATCGGTACGACGCTGTTGGAGATAGTCCTGCATCGACATCCGCGGCAGCTGATGTTTCTGGTTCGGCCGCACCGGCGCGTATAATTCGGCGAAGCCTTTCGCGCGTGCGCAGTCCTTGAGCGCTGCGAGCATTGCGCGCGAGCTGCCGGGTCCGCGTGCCTTTGGCAGCAGCGCGATCTCCAGCGCGCTCATCGTTGTCGGCCGCCGCTCCAGCATGCGGTCCTCGTGACCCCAGTGGATCACCTCGTCCCAGCCCGCTTCGGGGAGCTCGCTGCGGCCCTCAGCGCCGAACGCGAAGGGAACGGCGAAGGCGCGCCCGACCACCTCGCCGCCAGCAAGCGCGGCAAAGGCGCAGTCGGTATAATGCGCAAACGCGGCCTCGCTGTAGTACAGCATCGCTGTCCGATCCTGCCGCATGAAGTCGGGCCAGACGCCGTCGAGCTCGGGCGAGAACACGCGGGGAATCAGATCGGGCCGATCGCCGAGGGAGATGATCTCGAGATTCATTCGCGCTCCAGGAGGCCGCGTTGGGGAGGCTGTCGCGAGCTTAGGCGGTTCGGGCTTGGGTGGCCAGCGATCGCGCGGATGTCGGCTGGACCCTGTGGTGACTGCCGCCTGCTTTCCTCTTTGCAGGCGCTGCGGCTGCGGGCTGATCGGCACGAGGGCACTTGGTCAGCCAAGAGGTGCCGTGGCGAACGCGATCAGATCCCCAACGCCTGAAGGGCCGCGGCGATATCCTCCGTCGAGCGCACCAGCACCGCCTGCAGCCCGCTGTCACGGGCCCCCTCGATGTTCTCCGTGAGATCGTCGAAGAACAGGATGCGCTCGGCCCGGATACCAATCGCCTGCACCACGTGCTGATAGGCCTCGGCGTCGGGCTTGCGCAGGCCGATCGACGACGACAGAAAAATCTTCCGGAAGTGACCGAGCAGATCGGCGTAGCGCGACGAGAAGTGCTCGATATGCGGCTGGTTGGTATTGGAGAGCGCGTAGAGCGGCAGTCTGTCCGCCGCGCGGGCGAGCAGGGGGCCGATGCCAGGCATCGGGCCGACAAAGATCGCGTTCCAGCCCTCGAGAAATTGATCGTCGGTGATGTCGATGCCGAGTTGCTGGCGCAGATTGGCGAAGAAGGCGGCATCGGACACGGTGCCGCGCTCATGCCCGTGATAAATCTCGTCGCGCACAAAGCGCGCGGCAATATCCTCCGGCGCGCGGCCGGCATGACTGGCCCAGCGCGAAACGACCTGGACGAAATCGATATCGATCACGACTCGGCCGAGATCGAACAGCAGCGCGTCGACCGCGCCGGGGCGAAGATCGGAGGAGAGCATGGGGCGAGATGGCGTTCCCTGGCCGGTGACCGCGAGCGACAGCGTCTCAATAGCGGTATGGCGCGACATCGGCCAGAGGAAACGCGCTGAACACGCTCGGCGGATTGGTGGCGGTTGCCGGATGAAGGTAGGAGGCGTTGAGCTCCGCGAAGGAGGCGAGGCCCAGCAGGCCGAGCGTGCGGATCACCTCATCCTCCAGGAGCTCCAGCATGCGCACGATGCCGTCCTCGCCGGCGGCGGCCAGAGCCCAGCATTGCAGCCGCCCGACCCCGACCAGGTCAGCGCCGCAGGCGATCGCCTTGACGATGTCGGTGCCGCGGCAGAAGCCGCCATCGACCATGATCTTGGCGCGGCCGTTTACGGCAGCGACGATCTCAGGCAGTACATGCATGGCGCCGCGACCATGATCGAGCTGACGGCCGCCATGGTTGGACACGTAGATCCAGTCGACGCCGTGATCGACCGCGATATGGGCGTCTTCCGCGGTCGCGATGCCCTTGATGATCAGCGGCAGCTTGAACTTGTCCTTGATCAGCTTGACGGTGTGCCAGCTCAGCGCCTTCTGGTGGTCGCCGCCCGTGGCGCGCAGCCGGCTCTCGCGCACATAGCGCTTGGCGATGTCGCGCTCGCGCCGGCTGTAATGGGCGGTGTCGACGGTCAGGCAGAACGCCGTGTAGCTGTTGGCGACGGCACGGCTGACATAATCCTCGACGAAGGCGTCATCGCCGCGCACATAGAGCTGGAAGATGCGCAGCGCGTCCGGCGCAGCCTCCGCGGTCCGCTCCAGCCCAGGCTCGGAGACCGAGCTCAGCATGTGCGCCGCCCCGAACCGTCCCGCGCCGCAGGCAACCGCGGCCGCACCGGCGGGATCGAAGATCTCCAGCGCGCCGACAGGGGCCATCACCAGCGGCAGGCGCATCCTGCGCCCGAATCTCTCGACCGAGGCGTCGACCTTGGACACGTCGCGCAGCACACGCGGACGAAACGCGATCTCGTCGAGCGCCATTCGGTTTCGGCGCAGCGTGGTTTCGGTCTCCGCACCCCCGATGATGTAGTCCCAGGCGTTCTGGTTGAGTCGAATCCGCGCCTTCGTGATGAACTCGTGCAGGTTCTGGAACTTTTCGTCGCTGGCGCCGAGCTCGACATTCCGCCACGCCGCCTCGATCGGAGTTTGTTGATTCATGCCCCAGCCTCCCGGCCCCTGTTCTGATTTGCCGGCAAGCATCGCCGATTGGACCGGCGATGCGCAAGCCATTCCGAACTGGCGGCGGGGGCACTGGGCGGAGCCTGGTGGCGCGCGCCCCCGGCGTGATTCGCGGCGAGGCTTCGGCTCCGCAAGTTGTGATCGCGCGGTGACCGTAAAAGGCCGGGGTGGGCGGCGGCCCGACCTCCAAGCAGGCGCGAGGGTTGAACATTTCCCGGTGAAAGTCCATCTGGGCGGCAGGCGCAGTGCTGCGTCCGGTGGATCCGGAATCTCGACATGGCGCTGCAATATCGGCCTTGAAGAAACCGGAAATGTGGTGTGAGTTCGTGGTCTGATCACCCCGGCCGGTCGTTTGTAACCTATGTGATTTGGTCGGCCGACAAACGAGCGCGGGAAGCAAAGACAATGCGGAAGAACTGGCTGTTCCTGGCGGGCACGCTGACCGGTGTCGGACTGACCTTGCTGGTCAGCGGACCCGACGGCGCGCAACTGATCGCACGGGCCAAGGCCGCGGCCGGCATGGCCGACACCTATTCGCAGCTCAACCTGTTCGGCGCGGTGTTCGAGCGCGTTCGTGCCGACTACGTCGAAAAGCCCGATGATCCCGCTCTCATCGAGGGTGCGATCAATGGCATGGTGTCATCGCTCGATCCGCATTCGCGCTACATGAACGACAAGTCCTGGCGCGACATGCAGGAGACGACATCCGGCGAGTTCGGCGGCCTCGGTATCGAGGTCACGATGGAGGACGGGCTCGTCAAGGTGGTCGCTCCGATCGACGATACGCCGGCCTCGAAGGCCGGCATTCTCTCGGGTGACCTGATTGCCAAGATCGATGGCGAAGCGGTCCAGGGGCTGACGCTCGAACAGGCCGTTGCCAAGATGAAGGGCGGCGTCAACACCAAGACCAAGCTCACCATCATGCGCAAGGGCAAGGACGCGCCGCTCGACGTGACGCTGACGCGGGAGATCATCCGTGTCCGCCCGGTGCGCTATCACACTGAGGGCGGCGATATCGGCTATATCCGCATCACCTCGTTCAACGAGCAGACCACCGAGAGCTTGCGCAAGGCGATCACCAGCATCTCGAAGGACATTCCGCAGGACAAGCTCGCCGGCTATGTCGTCGACCTGCGCAACAATCCGGGCGGCCTGCTCGACCAGGCGGTGTCGGTGTCCAGCACGTTCCTGCCGCGTGGCGAAGTGGTGTCGACGCGCGGGCGCAATCCGGAAGAGACGCAGCGCTTCACGGCGCGTGGCGGCGATCTCACCAAGGGCAAACCGCTGGTGGTTCTGATCAACGGCGGATCGGCCTCGGCCTCGGAGATCGTTGCGGGCGCGCTGCATGATCACAAGCGCGCGACGCTGGTCGGCACGCGGTCATTCGGCAAGGGCTCGGTGCAGACGATCATTCCGCTCGGGGCCGGCAATGGTGCGCTCGCCCTGACCACCGCGCGCTACTACACGCCGTCGGGCCGCTCGATCCAGGCGCAGGGCATCGCCCCCGACATCGAGGTCAAGCAGGACGTGCCGGATGATCTGAAGGATCGCACCGACATCAAGGGCGAAGCGTCGATGCGCGGGCATCTCTCGGCGGCCGATGGCACCGAGCAGACAGGTTCGCAATCCTACGTTCCGCCGGATGAGAAGGACGACAAGGCGCTGCACGCGGCTTTCAACGTGCTGCGCGGCGTCACCGTGAATGCCGATGTTCGCGCCAAGGCGGCGGTGCCGAATTGATCTGACCGGTGTTTCGGAGGGCTGCGCACCGGTCCCATTGGCGGCCGGATGCTCACACACCCGACGGGGCGGCTATGAAGCCGTCCCGCCGTGGTTTTCGACCAGCGTGTACAGGCGGACACGGAGTATGTCCGTCTGTTTCAGATAGATCATGGCACCGTGCGGGATCGCAAGCGGCCGGCGTTTCGATCGGTCGACAGGGTTTGAATTTGGCTTGCGGAAAACGCTCAAATTGCAGCGGTATTTATCGGTCCGGAACCGGCCGCGGTCACGCGGCATCGGAGCGCGGCCGCTGGCGCTTGGTGCTATCGGCGCGGCTCGGGGCACACTGCGCCTTGAATAGGCCCCGTACCTCGGCCGCGGGCTTCGGCGGGCTGAACAGATAGCCCTGCATCTCCGAGCAGCCGAGCCGCTTCAGCACCTGGCGCTGCGCCTCGGTCTCGACGCCTTCCGCTGTTGTCGCCATCTTGCGGATCGCGGCGATGTTGACCACGGCCTGGACGATGCTCGCCGAGCCTTCCGACTCGGTGATATCCTTGACGAAGCAGCGGTCGATCTTGATCTTGTCGAACGGGATCCGCTGCAGATAGCTCAGGCTGGAATAGCCGGTGCCGAAATCGTCGAGCGCTATGCGCACGCCGAGCGCGCGCAGCTGGTGCAGGGTGTCGAGCGCATCATCGTCGCGGATCAGCACGGCTTCGGTGATTTCGAGCTCCAGCCGGTGCGGCGACAGGCCCGACGTTGCCAGTACATTGGCGACCTTGAGCGCCAGGGTTCCGCTCTTGAACTGCACCGGCGAAACGTTGACGGCGAGCCGGATGTCGTCCGGCCAGGTCGCGGCCTCGGCGCAGGCGAGGTGGAGAACGCGTTCGCCGAGCTGGTTGATGAGTCCGGTGTCCTCGGCAATCGGAATGAACTCGGCGGGCGAGACGTTGCCGCGCACCGGATGTTTCCAGCGCACCAGCGCCTCGCAGCCGACGATACGGTCATCCTGCAGGCTCACGCAGGGCTGATAGTAGACTTCGAGCTGATCGTCGGCCATCGCCTGGCGCAGGTCGACCTCGAGCTGATGGCGGGCCTTGACCTGCGCATCCATCTCCGGCTCGAAGAAGCGCCAGGTGCGGCGGCCCGCGCCCTTGGCGGCGTACATCGCCAGATCGGCGTTCTTCATGATCTGGTCGAGCTCGGTGCCGTGTTCCGGGATCAGCGCGACGCCGATCGAGGCGTCGGCCGTGAGTTGATGGCCGAGACAATCGCGCGGCGCGCGGATCGCAGCGAGAATGTCCTCGATCAGTTGCTCGACATCACCGCGGTTGCGGATCCCCGTCTGGACGACCGCGAATTCGTCGCCGCCGAGCCGGGCGACGAATCCGGCCACGCCGACGCAGGTGCTCAGGCTGGCGGCGACCGACTTCAGGAGCTCGTCGCCGATCAGGTGGCCGAGTGAATCGTTGACGCCCTTGAACTCGTCGATGTCGATGTAATGCAGCGCGAGCCGCTGTCCCGCGGAGACGCGGATCAGCTCCTGCTTCAGCCTCTCGTGGAACAGGGTCCGGTTCGGCAACTCCGTCAGCGCATCATAATGCGCGAGATGGGTGATCCGCTGCTCGGCCTTGCGACGCTCGGTGATGTCCTCATGGGTGGCGAGCCAGCCGCCGTCGGCGAGCGGCTCGTTGACGATCTCGATGGAGCGGCCATCCGGCGTCTCGATCAAATGGGACTTCTTGCGCCCGATGTCGCGCAGAATAGTTGCGACATATTCGGCCTCGTCGCCGATGAAGGAGCCGGTGGCCTTGCGGTGCGCGATCAGCTCGCGGAACGTGCAGCCGGGCTTCACGACGTCGGCGGAGAGGCCGTACATCTCGATGTAGCGCTGATTGCTGATGACGAGGCGCTCCGATGCGTCGAACATCAGAAGACCCTGGGTCATGTTGTTGACCGCTTTGTCGAGCCGTTCCTTCTCCAGCGTCAACCGCTGGTTCGATGCTTCGTGGTCGCTGATCAGCCGCCGCACCACCACGTAGAGCATCCCGGCGATCAGCAGCACCGACGTGACGCCCACGCCGATCAGGAAACGCATCTGCTCGCGCCAATCGGAGAGCGCCGCCGAGACCGTCGTCGTCGCGGTCACGATCAGCGGATAGCTCGTCAGGCGATGCGATGCGCCGATCCTGTGTTCGCGGTCGACGGGGCTGCTGAAGATACCGGTCGTATTGCCGTCGCCGGCCAGGATCTGCCGGAAGATCGGCGCATCCTTGTAGTTCTGGTTCAGCATCCCCTCGTGGCGTGGGTGCCGCGCCAGCAATGTCCCATCGCGATGCATCATCGAGATCGCGGCTTCAGGCCCGAGGGCGACGGACGCGAAGAAGCGCTCGACATTGACGGGCTCGAGACTGCGGGCGATGACGCCGAGGAACTCGCCGTTGGGCGCGGTCAGCTTCAGCGCGATGACGGCGACATGCGTGCCGGTGACCCGGCTCACGACCGGTTCGATCAGCAGTTGCGGCGATGCGGGATCGAACTTCAGCCGTTGGAAATAACCGCGATCGGCGACATTGATCGCCGGCACTGGCCATGACGTTGCGGAATTGATCAGGTTGCCTTCGGAATCGAAGATGCTGACGCCGCCGACATAGGACACCGCGCTCAGCTTGCTTTGCAGCATGGCGTTGACGGGCGCGCTCCCCATCTGCTCCCTGAAGCGGGCGGCGGTGTCGATGTGCCTCTGCCGAACGTAATCGGCGAGGTCGCGCTGAATCGCGCCGAGATCTTCCATCTGCTGGTCGAAATGGCGCGCCAGCAGCAGGACGGTGTTCTCCAATTCGCGCGTTGCGCTGGTCAGCGCACGTTCCCGAAAGCTGTCGGCCATGATGGTGGCGCCGATCGCAATGGCTGCGATCAGTGTCAGACCACCACCGATGAGCCAGCGGATCGGCCCCCCGTGATCGGCCGTGGCTCTGATGGAACTCCCCGGACTGGCGTTTGTCGTCATCGGTCCCGTTACGCTGCGAAGGGCGTGAGGGACGGACGTGCAATGTATCCCTCCCACCACCATGGCTACAGGGACCGCCGTGCAGGTCAGGTTAGGAAGTTGAGTTAGCGAGGGGTTAATTTGCGGCTGTATTCGGCACCCAGGTGCCGTCAGGCGCGATAGTGCCCGGACTTGCCGCCGAGTTTCTCGGTCAAGCGAATGCCTTCGATGCGGACGCCGCGCTCGGCAGCCTTGATCATATCATAGATGGTGAGGCAGGCGACGGACACGGCGGTCAGCGCCTCCATCTCGACGCCAGTGGGTCCGGTGACCTTTACGGTCGCGCTCACCAGGCAGCCGGGCAGGGCGGCATCAGGGGTGATGTCGACCGTGACCTTCGAGAGGGCCAGCGGGTGGCACAGCGGAATGAGCTCCGAGGTCCGCTTCGCGGCCATGATGCCGGCGATCCGGGCCGTGCCGAGCACGTCGCCCTTCTTGGCGTTGCCGGACATGATCAGTTCCAGCGTCGCCGCGCTCATGACAACGCGGCCCTCGGCGGTCGCGGTCCGCTCCGTCGCGGGCTTGTCCGAGACGTCGACCATGCGGGCTTCGCCGCGGGCATCGATATGGGTGAGGGACGGCTTGTCCGGCATATCGGCCATGATCACTCAGCCGCGCTTGCGGGGCTGGCGTCGCGCGCCAGCAGCGCGCGCGTCGCGGCGGTCACGTCAGCCTGTCGCATCAGGCTTTCGCCGACCAGGAAGGTCTGGATGTCGACGCGCGCCAGACGGGTGAGATCGGCCGGGGTGAAGATTCCGCTCTCGCCGACGAGCAGACGCTCCTTGGGCACCAGCGGCGCGAGCGCCTCGGAGGTCGCCAGCGTGGTCTCGAAGGTGCGCAGGTTGCGGTTGTTGATGCCGATCATCGGCGAGCGCAGCTTGAGCGCGCGGTCGAGTTCGTCGCGATCGTGGATTTCGATCAGCACATCCATGCCGCTGTCGAGCGCCGCAGCCTCGATATCGGCGGCAGCTGCGTCATCCAGCGCCGCCATGATGATCAGGATGCAGTCAGCGCCATGTGCGCGCGCCTCGACCACCTGATAGGTGTCGAACATGAAGTCCTTGCGCAACACCGGCAGGGTGGTCGCGGATCGCGCCGCCACCATGAACTCAAGACGCCCCTGGAAGGACGGCGTATCCGTCAGCACAGAGAGGCAGGCGGCGCCGCCGGCCTGGTAGGCCCTGGCGAGAATGGGCGGGTCGAAATCGGCGCGGATCAGCCCCTTCGACGGCGACGCCTTCTTCACCTCCGCGATCAGCGCATAGTCGCCGTTCGCGTGCTTGTTGCGGATGGCGGCCACAAATCCGCGGGGAGGCGAAGCGTCGCGCGCGCGGGCCTCGAGTTCCGCGAGCGGACAGGCGCGCTTGGCAGCGGCGATCTCCTCGCGCTTATAGGCTTCGATCTTGGCCAGGATATCCGACATGGCGCGCTCCGGGAGATCAGCTGTTGGAGACCGCGATCAGATGCTTCAGCCGCGCCGCCGCCGCGCCGCTGTCGAGCGCGTCGCGGCCGATTGCAACGCCTTCCGCAAGCGTCTTGGCACGGCCGGCGACGACCAGCGCCGCCGCCGCATTCAGCAGGGCGACGTCGCGATAGGGGCTCGGCATCCCGTCCAGAACGCTCTGCAGCGCCACGGCATTGGCCGCCGCGTCACCGCCCTTCAGCCCGTCGCTGCCGCACAGGCCAAGCCCGGCCTGCTCGGGGGTGACCTCGAATGTCCTGATCTGGCCGTGCTCGAGCGCGGCGACAAAGGTCGGGCCGGTCAACGTGATCTCGTCGAGCCCGTCGGAGCCGTGCACGACCCAGGCCGCCTTCGAGCCGAGATTCTTCAAGACCTGCGCCAGCGGCTCCACCCATTGCCGCGAGAACACACCGACCATTTGGTGTTTGACGCCTGCGGGATTCGACAACGGGCCCAGCAGATTGAAAATGGTGCGGGTCGCAAGCTCGACGCGGGTCGGGCCGACATTCTTCATCGCCGGATGATGCGCCGGCGCGAACATGAAGCCGATGCCGGCCTCCTGGACGCAGCGCCCGACCTGATCGGGCTTGAGATCGATCTTGACGCCGAGTGCGGCGAGCACGTCGGCCGCGCCTGACCGCGAGGACAAAGCGCGATTGCCGTGCTTGGCGACCGGGATCCCGGCGCCCGCGACGATGAAGGCCGCGCAGGTCGAGACGTTGACCGAGCCCGAGCCGTCACCGCCGGTGCCGACGATGTCGACTGCGCCGGCGGGCGCATCGACCCGCAGCATCTTGGCTCGCATCACGCTGACCGCACCGGTGATCTCGTCCACCGTCTCGCCGCGCACGCGTAACGCCATCAGCAGCGCGCCCATCTGCGACGGCGTCGCTTCGCCGGACATCATGCTGTCGAAGGCGGATGCGGCCTCCTCGCGCGACAAGGGCGCGCCGGTCGCGACCTTGCCGATGATGGACTTGAGATCGTTCATCGCCTCACTCAGCCGTCCGTTACTGGTTGTTGCCGCCGCCGACCACCTGTGCGACGGCGGCCTCGTTGATCGTCGTCCCGATGTCCTTCTCGAGCTTCATGACATAGGCCGTGCCTTGCTCGTCGGCCAGCGCCCGTTGCAGCTGATCCTTCAGCTTCTTAATGTCCTCGGAGGCGAGATCGACCTTCGGCTCGGTGATATCGGTGACGCGGAAGACGATCCATTGCCGGCCACCGTCGGCTTCGGTCTGGCCGACGCCGTCCTTGGCCGTCCGGAACGCGGCGACGATCGCGCCGGCAGGCACGCTGGGTACAGTCGCGTCGCGCTTGAACGCGCTGGCGGTCTCAACCTTCACGCCGAGCGCGGCCGCCTCATCGGCGAGCTTGCCGCCTTCGTTGAGCTTCTTGACGAGATCGGTGGCCTTGGCGCGCAGCTTGGCCGCGACCTCGTCATCGCGCCATTTGGCGGCGACCTGATCCTTCACCTCGTCGAGGCTGCGGTCGCGCGGCGGGGTGACCCCGAGCACCTCGTACCAGACATAGCCGCCACGGAACGAGATCGGCTCGTTGTCGACGCCGACATCACTGTTGAAGGCCTGCGCAACGACGTCGAGGCCGAGTGGAATATTTGGCACCGGCTGGCCGCTGGGCTGCTTGCCGGACCGGTCGACCGCCTCCACCGTGATGGCGTTGAGGCCCAGCTTCTTGGCAGCCTCGGCCACGCTGGCGCCGCCGCCGCGCTCGTCTTCCATCTTGTCGCGAAGATTGGCCACCTGCGACTTGGCGCGGTCGGCGGCGATCTCCTTCTTGATGTCGGTGGCGAGGCTCTCATAGGCCGGCTGCTGGCCGGGCTGGATCGCACTGACCTTGACCAGCGCCACGTTGAACGCCCCCTTGACCGGCTGGCTGACCTCGCCGGTCGGCAGCGAGAACGCCATGTCAGCAACGGTAGGGTCGAGGATGGCCGTTTTCGTCACCAATCCGAGATCAAGGTCGGCGGGGTTGAGGTTGCGCTCCTTGGCAAGCTCGTCGAAGCTCACCTCACCTGAAGCGATGCGCGCGCGCGCCGCCTGCGCCTCCTCCATGGTCGGGAAGGTCATCTGCTGCACCTGGCGCTTCTCCGGCGTGCCCATTTGCGCCTTGCGCTGGTCGAACAGCTTCCTGGCATCCTCATCCGACACATCGGTCCATTTGCCGATGTCTTCCGGCGTCACCAGAACGAACGAGATCTTGCGATATTCCGGCGCCTTGAACTGGGCCTTGTGCTCATCGAAATAGGAGGCAAGCACCTCCGGCGAGGGTGCCTCGATCGGGCCGGCCTGCGCCGCATCGAGCTTGAGATAGTCGATCGAGCGCTGCTCGTTCTGGAAGCGGCTCAGCGCGTCCAGCATCGCGTTCGACGGCTCGAGGCCAGCCGCGATCGTGCCGGTGATCTGCCGCCGCAGCGAGACCCGGCGCTGGTCCGCCAGATAGCGCTGCTCGGTGAAGCCGAAATTGCGGATGATGGCCTGGAAGCGCTGCGGATCGAAGGCGCCATTGGGGCCTTTGAAGTTCGGATCGCTGAGAATCACGCGCATCGTCTCGGCATCGGACTGGCCGAGCCCGAGACGGCGCGCGTTCTCGTCAAGCGCCGCTTCCGCGATCGTCTGCTGCAGCACGGTGCGGTCGAGCCCGAACATGCGGGCCTGCTCCTGCGTCAGGGGACGGCCGAGCTGTCGCCCGATTTGCTGCAGCCGATCGGTATAGATCTGCCGGAACTCGTTGATCGAGATCTCGGTCCGTCCCACCGTGGCAGCCGTCGATTGTCCGAAGCCGCGGAAGATATCGGCGATGCCCCAGATGCCGAAACTGACGATCAAAACGCCCATGACCACCGCCATGATGGTCTTGCCGAGCCAGTTTGATGAGGCCTTGCGTAATCCTCGAAGCATGGGTCCAGTCTGTCTGCAGGAAAAAGGATGAAGGGGCCGCGCCTTAGAGCAGAATCCGCGTAAGGGCGTCACCGAGTTGAAACGGCTTATAAAGACGCCGCCGCCGGGTCGCAACCTCGGGCCTGAGGCGGATTGAAGCGGTGGGAAGGCCGGTCGCGGTCTGGTACTGCTCGAACGGCTCTGCTAGCCGATCCCTGTCACCAACGCTTGCTGGAATCCTGCCATGACCGACCACATCCGGCCGCTGATCGCCGGCAACTGGAAAATGAACGGCCTGAAGGCCTCCACCGCCGAGTTCGAGGCGATGCTGGCGGGCGCCGACGAAGTCACCGGCAAGGCCGATCTCCTGGTGTGTCCGCCGGCAACCCTGCTGGCAGGCTTTGCCGACAGAGCGCGCGGCACGACGGCAGTGGCCGTCGGCGCGCAGGATTGCCACGCCAAGGCATCGGGGGCCCATACCGGCGACCTTTCCGCCGAGATGCTGGCCGATGCCGGCGCCAGTGCGATCATCGTCGGCCACTCCGAACGTCGCGCCGATCATGGCGAAAGCGATGTTGTGGTGCACCAGAAGACCGAAGCCGTCTGGCGCGCCGGCCTGGTTGCGATCGTCTGCGTCGGCGAGACCCAGCAGCAGCGCGACGCCGGTCAGACCCTGGACATCCTGCGCGGCCAGCTGAACCTCAGCCTGCCGCAAGGCTCCAAGGCGGCCAATCTGACCGTGGCCTATGAGCCGGTTTGGGCGATCGGCACCGGCCTGACCCCGACAGCAAAGGATGTCGAGCAAATCCACGCGTTTATCAGGACGCTGCTGATCGAGCGCTTCAACGGCGAGGGGGCGCGGATGCGCATCCTCTATGGCGGTTCGGTGAAGCCGTCGAATGCGGCCGAGCTGATGGCGGTCGCGAACGTGAATGGCGCCCTGGTCGGCGGCGCCAGCCTCAAGGCTGCGGACTTTCTCGCAATTGCGAAAGGGTGTTGAGGGGCGATCCGCGGAGATTGCGCGAGCGCGCCGACATCACTCCGTTGGCGCGACGCGCTTCCAGTAGATCTTGGTGCCGGTGAGGCCGCCATACGGCTTCAAGGCGTAATCCGGAATGATCCCGGTGAGCTGGAAACCCAGGCCCTCATAGAGCCGTGAGGCGCCGCCATCGACGGCGGTGTCGAGGACGAGTATCGAGCGGCCATGCTGGCGGGCGAGGCTTTCGGCGGCCCGCAGCAGCGCGGCGGCGATGCCGCGCTTGCGGTGACTGACGCGCGTCATCATCTTGGCGATCTCGGCGCGATGGGGCTGGTTGGGCGGCAGCTTCAGCTGCAAAGTCACGGTCGCAACCACATCGTCGCCGTCGAAGGCGCCGAGAACGACACGTTCGCCGCGCGCGGCGGCGGCGAGCGAACTCTGCCAGAACTCGTTTGCGTCGTTCTCGGCCAGCGGATGCATGAAGCTGACCGAGCCGCCATGGGCGACGGTTTCGATCAGCATGCCGCTCAAGGCGGCCCGGATCGCGGGTGTGTCGGAAAGGGCTGCGATTCGAATCGGCGACATTGTCAGCTCCGGGCGAGGGCGACCACATAGACGCACGGCGCGTCGGTCTCGTTGGCGAAGGTGGTGTCGATCGGCGGGCCGAAGCCGAGGCAGTCGCCCGGCCCGAGCACATGGCGCTCAGTGCCTTCCGTGATCGACAGTCGCCCGCTCTGCCCCCAGACGAGTTGGCGGATATGGATGTAGGAGGAGGCCGGCAGCGTCAGGCTTGCCCTCGGGGGCATCTCGACCGTTACGAGTTCAATCGGATGGTCCGGCCGCAGGAAGACCTGTCGCCTCAGATAGCCGGTGTCGGGATCGCGCCAGATCGGCTGGTCGCCGACTCTGGACAGGCGCTCGGCCTGGGCCTCCGCGCGCAACATCAGGCCGGCCAAGGTGAGATCGAAGGCGCTCGCCAGCTTGACGAGGATGACGGCGGTGGGACTGACCTCGGCCCGCTCGATCTTGCTGATCGTCGCCTTGGACACGCCGGAACGCTCCGCAAGGTCGGCCAGCGACCAGCCCCGACTCTCGCGCTCGAGAAGAATGCGGCGGGCGAGCCGGGTGCTGAATTCGTCTATTATTTGATCCATTCATCTCTAATATTGGATATTTCGAGGCGAGGCAACAGCCGGTTGAGGGCTGGCTCGGTGCTTGTGAGAAGCGTGCCCGGGATTATCTCCGGGGGTGGCGTTGCCCGGCATGATCGTGTAACACCGCGCAAATTTCCGAATAGCCCGCGAAGCTCTCGCGATCCCGGCCGGCGGTCGGGGGCCTGCGAGGGCTTGTGACGGAAGGTCACCATGCAGACTGTCTTGATCGTCATTCATCTCATGATCGTTGCCGTCCTGATCGGCGCGGTGCTGTTGCAGAAGTCCGAAGGCGGTGGCCTCGGCATGGGCGGCGGTGCCGGTTTCATGTCGAGCCGGGGCACGGCGAACCTGCTCACCCGGACCACCGCGGTGCTGGCCGTCGGCTTCTTCGTCACCAGCCTGCTTCTGACCTGGCTGGCAGGCTACGATCGCAAGCCGACCTCGATCCTCGGCAACATGCCCGGGCAGACCCAGTCAGGCGGGGCGACCCCGGTGGCGCCGACCGGCGGCGGCGTTCTTGACCAGCTCAAGAAGGCCGACGAGCAGCAGACCCCGGCGGCACCATCGGCGCCGCAGGCCCCGCAATCGCAATAATGCGGGGAAGCCATGCAGCAGGCGGTTGGCCTTTCTGCATGATGAGACGGTCTCAACTCGCTGAGACCATTCATATTTTGACGTAACCCACAGGCCCGCGACCACGTTGCGGGCTGCAGGTGATTCGTTTTGGCGAATCGAGCGCGCGGCATTAAAGGTAGGGTCCCATGGCGCGGTACATCTTCATCACCGGCGGCGTGGTTTCCTCGCTCGGAAAGGGTCTGGCTTCAGCCGCGTTAGGCGCGCTGCTGCAGGCCCGCGGCTACAAGGTCCGGCTTCGCAAGCTCGACCCCTATCTCAACCTCGATCCAGGCACGATGTCGCCGTATCAGCACGGCGAAGTGTTCGTGACGGATGACGGCGCCGAGACCGATCTCGATCTCGGCCATTACGAACGCTTCACCGGCCGGCCGGCGACCAAGGCCGACAACATCACCACCGGCCGGATCTACCAGGACATCCTGACCAAGGAGCGCCGCGGCGATTATCTCGGCGCGACCATCCAGGTCGTCCCGCACGTCACCAACGCGATCAAGGATTTCGTGCTGTCGGGCAATGACGAGTACGATTTCGTGCTGGTCGAGATCGGCGGCACCGTCGGCGACATCGAGGGGCTGCCGTTCTTCGAGGCGATCCGCCAGCTCAAGAACGAGCTGCCGCGCGACCACGCGATCTATATCCATCTCACCTTGCTGCCCTACATCCCGAGCGCCGGCGAGTTGAAGACCAAGCCGACGCAGCATTCGGTGAAGGAGCTGCGCTCGATCGGCATCCAGCCGGACATCCTGCTGTGCCGCACCGACCGCGAGATCCCGAAGGAAGAGCGCCGCAAGCTCGGCCTGTTCTGCAACGTGCGCGAAAGCGCCGTGATCGAGGCGCGCGATGTCGACAACATCTATGCGGTGCCGGAAGCCTATCACGCTGCTGGTCTCGACGACGAGGTGCTGGCCGCGTTCGGCATCGAGCCGCGGATGCCGCCGGCGCTGGCGAGCTGGCACACGATCAACGAGCGTGTCCGCAATCCGGAAGGCGACGTGACGATCGCGATCGTCGGCAAGTACACCGGCATGAAGGACGCCTACAAATCGCTGATCGAGGCGCTGTCGCATGGCGGGATCGCCAACAAGGTCCGCGTCAAGCTCGACTGGATCGAGAGCGAGGTGTTCGAGAACGAGGACCCGGCGCCGTTCCTGGAGCACGTCAACGGCATTTTGGTGCCCGGCGGCTTCGGCCAGCGCGGCGCCGAGGGCAAGATCCGCGCGGCGCAGTTCGCCAGGGAGCGCGACGTGCCATATTTCGGCATCTGCTTCGGCATGCAGATGGCGGTCATCGAGGCCGCGCGCAATCTGGTCGGGATCACCGAGGCCAACTCGACCGAGTTCGGTCCGACGAAGGAGCCGCTGGTCGGCCTGATGACCGAATGGCTGCGCGGCAACGAGCTGGAGCGGCGCTCGCAGAGCGGCGATCTCGGCGGCACGATGCGACTCGGCGCCTATCCTGCGATGCTCAAGCGCGGCAGCCGCGTGTCCGAGGTCTATGGTGGGGCGACCGAGATCTCAGAGCGCCATCGCCACCGCTACGAGGTCAACACCGCCTACAAGGATCGGCTCGAACAGCACGGGCTCAAGTTCTCCGGGCTGTCGCCGGACGGCGTGCTGCCGGAGATCGTGGAATATGAGGACCATCCCTGGTTCATCGGCGTCCAGTTCCACCCTGAGCTGAAGTCGCGACCGTTCGAGCCGCATCCGCTGTTCGCGTCCTTCATTCAGGCGGCGGTGGTGCAGTCGCGGCTGGTGTGAGCCGGCTCACGGCACTGCATGCTGCGAGCGCCGCAGCCTAAGCGGACGTGGCCCAGTCTGCGACGGCGCGGTGCTGCTTCGCGACGGGGGAGACGCCCGCATCGGCCGCCGGCGCCGCGTCGCGCGTCAACAGCCTGTATTGCGGCCGCCGTGTGAGCCGGTAGACCGCGGCCGGCGGCACGTTGAGGAGCGCGCGATCGACCAGCGTAGCGCGCAAGCCGAGCCGGTCGAGAATCGGCCGCGGCACCGGGCAGCGCATCCCATAGGTGAATTGATAGAAGGTGCCGCCGGGACGCAGATAGCTGAACGCACCACTGAGGATCGAGATGATCTTGCGCGGCGACATATTGAGCAGCGGCAGTCCGCTGATCACGGCGCCGACGGGGGCGCCCTGATAGAGCTGCTCCGAGCCCAAACGCGCCGCATCCATCCACAGCACGCGCGCGCCGGGAAAGCGCAGCTGCAGCAGCCGCATGAAATCGGAGCCGTACTCGACCAGGGTGAGATCCTGCTGACGCACGCCGCGCTTCAGTAATTGGTAGGTGAAGGCGCCCGTGCCCGGACCAAGCTCCAGGATCGGACCGGTGTCGGCGGTGATGTCCCGCGTGATCAGTTCGGCGAGCGCCGTGCCTGAGGGCGCGATGGCGCCCACGCGGCGCGGTGCCGCCATCCACGCCGTGAAGAACGAGAGGAAGTCGTGTGACATTGGCATCCCCAGCAAGGTGTCATCGCGCTTCGTCTCGATTGCGAAGCGTGCTCTCTTCTTTGCAGGGGTTGCGTTGCGCCAACATTGCGCGTGCGCGCGTCATTGCACGAACGGGGCCGTCGGTAAGGTCAGTCGGAAGCAGGCGCCGCCCTTCGGCCCGTCGAGCACCGCGACGTGGCCGCCGTGCAGCCTCGCGATCTCGCGCACCATGTTCAGGCCGAGGCCGGCGCCGCGATCGAGCGACGTCAGGCGGTAGAACGGATCGAAGATCCGTGCGCGTTCGTTCGGCGGAATGCCGTCGCCTTCGTCGCTGACGTCGATCGTTGTGGTGGAGCCGACATGAATGGTGATGGTGCCGCGCCGGCCGCCATGCTGGATGGCGTTTTGCACCAGATTGGTCAGCGCGCGCTCAAGCGCGGCACGGTCGCCGAGCGTTTCGGTGCGCTGGGACGCGGTATCGAGCGATAGCTCGTAGCCGGCGCTGATCGCGAGCGGCGCAAGGTCCGCAGCGACGCTGCGCGCCAACGCGACGAGATCGACCCGGACGAACGGATTGCGGCCCTGGTCGAAGCGCTGAATGTCGAGCAGCTGCTCGGCCAGCGTCGCAAGCCGCGCCGAATCTTCGAGCAGCCGGATCTTGTCAGGGCCTGCGGGCAGCGATTCCAGCCGCGTGTTGAGGATCGCGATCGGCGTGCGCAACTCGTGCGCAGCATCGGCAACGAAGCGCTGGTGACGGGAATAGCCGTCGTCGAGCCGCTTCAGCGCATCGTTCACCGCTGCAACCAGCGGAGCGAGTTCAAGCGGCAGGTGGTCCGCGGACAGCCGGCTGCCATGCTGGCGGAAATCGATCCGGCGCGCTTCTTCTGCCGTCGTGTCGATGCGGGCGAAGGCGCGCCGGATCACCATGGGCGTTGCCACGAAGGTCGCGGCAGCCATCAGTGCCAGGCCTGGAAAAGTGACGATGAGAAAGGTCAGGGAGGCCGCGAACAGCGCCTTGGCGCCGGACAGGCGCCCCTGCGTGGCGGTGATGATCTGGACGTTACCGGCATCGGTGTTGACGCGCTTCATGCGCGCTGGCGGCTTGCGCGGATCGTCCTCGAACATCTGCCAGCCGAGCCGCGCCTGGCTGATATGGTCGAGCGCGCCGCCGATCGTCGTGAACTCGTTCGGCACCTTGCCTTCAGCGAGCGTGTCGCCCTGCCGGTCCCGCACGAAGAGCCAGAGGTCGGGCGTTTCCTCGCGCAGTTGCTTCAGCTCCGCGGTCGGGCGCAGCGCCAGTTTGCCGTTGCCGTCGCGCCCGAGCGCCGCCTGCACGACGTCGATCACGCGGTCTTCGTCGCGTTCGGCCACGGGCAGGCCGCTGGCCCACAGCCCGACCAGCACAAGCGCGATGGTGGCGATCAGGAGCGCAGCCTGCAGCATCACCAGCCGCCAGGTCAGTTTCGAGCGCAGGCAATAGTGATCGGTTGTCTCGCTCATGGCGTCTGCTTCAAGAGGTAGCCGACGCCGCGGATGCTGTGGATCTCGACGCCGCCATCGGCCTCGGCCAGCTTGCGCCGCAGCCGCGAGACATGCGCATCCAGCGCGTTCGACTGGATCTCGTCGTCGAAATTGTAGACTGCTTCCTCCAGCGTTGCGCGCAGCACGGTGCGGCCCATGCGCCGCAGCAGCGTCTCCAGCACCAGCAGCTCGCGCCGCGGCAGGTCGAGCGGGCGGCCGTCGACGCTGGCCTCGCGATGGCCGCAATCGAACGCGACGCGGCCGGCTTTGATGATGTCGAGCTGCAGGCCGGCGGGCCGGCGCAGCACGGCGCGCAGCCGCGCCATCAGCTCCGCAATCGCGAACGGCTTTGCCAGATAGTCGTCGGCGCCGCGGTCGAGGCCTGCGATGCGGTCGGCAAGGTCGCCCCGCGCCGTCAGCACGATGATCGGGACGCCGTCGGCCTTGGCGCGCAGCTTCGGGATCAGCGCCAGACCGTCGCCGTCGGGAAGCTGGCGGTCGAGCAGGACCGCGCCGTGGACATCGGCGCAGATCGCCTCCTCGGCCTCCGCAAGGCTCGGCACATGGTCGACAACCATGTCGTAGCCCCGCAGCGCCTGAGACAGCGCCGCCGCCATTTCGGCCTCGTCTTCCACCAGCAAGATCCGCATGGTCTCGATATCCAGGTTGTGGAACGGCCGGTTCGCGGTCCGTCGATCTCGAAATCCTTGCCTCATGCGCTGCGAAATCGCTTGAGGGACGTCCGATCGAAGCGAAACGCGAATCATGGGTTCGGCTCGCACCCCAGGACCTTCCGAAGGCGGCGAACGGGGGATGCCGAACGGTGGACGAGCTTCTGAACGTATTCTGGTGCAATTAGCATTGCCGGAACATTGCGGAAATGGTCCCGGCCGCCGCCGACAGGGGTGCCATGTCGCCGCCTCCTCAAGACATCCCGCAACCCGCTCGCTATAACTCCCGCACGACAATTCCGGCAGGAGGACCGCCAATGATCTATGAGAGCCGCATCTATCGCTGCATTCCAGGCCGGCTGCCGGCGCTGCTCAAGCGGTTCGAGACGATCACGCTCAAGATGTTCGAGAAGCACGGCATCCGGCCGGCGGGGTTCTTCACGACGTTGATCGGCGAATCCAACCAGGAGCTGACCTATTATCTGGCCTGGGAATCGCTCGCCGAGCGCGAGACCAAGTGGACCGCGTTCCAGACCGATCCCGAATGGATCGAGGCCCGCGCGAAGACCGAGGCCGACGGCCAGATCGTCGCCAACATCGTCAGCCAGATCCTGGTGCCGACGGCGTTCTCGACCGTGAAGTGAGCCGGTCGGCCGGCTCTGCGGCGGCGCGGCGTCCGCGATCGGATGGACGCGCCGGGCAGGGGCTGGGCGCAACCCTGCCATTCGCGGCTGTGAATGCGGCTTGATCCGGCTGATCATGCTGGGCATGGTCCGGCGCAACCCGAGGGGATCGTGACCATGACCACAGCCACCACTGCCGCCGCCATCGTGACCGCAGGCTCGGTGCGCTTCGGCAACGACCTGCCGCTCGCGGTCATCGCCGGCCCGTGCCAACTGGAGAGCCGCGGCCACGCGCTCGAGGTCGCCGCGGCGCTGAAGGAGATCGCGACGCGGCTGAACATCGGCCTCGTCTACAAGACCTCGTTCGACAAGGCCAACCGCACCTCTGGCTCCGCCGCGCGTGGACTCGGGCTGGCGCAGTCGCTGCCGATCTTCGCCGAGATTCGTTCCTCGCTCGGCCTTCCCGTGCTGACCGACATCCATGACGCGAGCCAGTGTGCCGAGGTGGCGCAGGCGGTCGACATCCTGCAGATCCCGGCTTTCATGTGCCGGCAGACCGATCTGCTGCTCGCGGCGGCCGCGACCGGCAAGGTCGTCAACGTCAAGAAGGGCCAGTTCCTGGCGCCCTGGGACATGGCCAACGTCGTCGCCAAGATCACCGGCGCGGGCAATCCCAACGTGCTGGCGACCGAGCGCGGCGTCTCGTTCGGCTACAACACGCTGATTTCGGACATGCGCTCGCTGCCGATCATGGCGCGCACGACCGGCGCACCGGTCATCTTCGATGCCACGCATTCGGTGCAGCAGCCGGGCGGGCAGGGGACGTCCTCGGGCGGCCAGCGCGAATTCGTGCCGGTGCTGGCGCGGGCGGCCGTGGCGGTCGGCGTCGCCGGCGTGTTCATCGAGACCCATCCCGATCCCGATCATGCGCCCTCCGACGGGCCGAACATGGTGCCGCTCGCCGAGTTCGAGGGTCTGTTGCGCACGCTGATGGCGTTCGACCAGTTGGCAAAGGGGCAGGCGGCGGACGCCGCGCGCTGATGCACCAGCCCGCGGCGCGACCGTCCGAGCAGCGCTTTCCTCCCGCCGTCAACATCATCGCGCTGGCGGGCTTCTCGGCGGCGCTGTCGACGCGTGCGCTCGATCCGGTGCTGCCGCATGTCGCCGAGGACTTTTCGATCAGCATCGCGACAGCCGCCGGCATCGCCGCCGGCTACGCGCTGATCTACGCCCTGATCCAGCCGGCGATCGGCGCGGCCGCCGATCTGTTCGGCAAGGCGCGGCTGATGACCTTGTGCCTGGCCCTGCTCGGTGTCGCCAGCATCCTCGGCGCGCTCGCGACCTCGTTCCCGCTGCTGTTCGCCACCCGGATCCTGGCCGGCATCGCCTCCGGCGGCGTGTTTCCGGTCGCGCTCGGCCTGACCAGCGATCTCGTCGCGCCCGACAAGCGCCAGGTCGCGATCGGCCGCACGCTCGCGGGCTCGATGGCCGGCAACCTGCTCGGCGCCACCGCATCCGGCATCATCGGCGACTTCATCGGCTGGCGCGGCGTGCTCGCCATTCTCGGCGCGCTCGGCCTGATCGCCTCCTTCGCGGTGGCTGCCGGCTTTCGCGGCGCCAGCGTCACGCATACGTCGACCACCGATCTCGCCGCGCTCCGCAAGGGCTACCGCACCATCTTCTCCAACCCGAATACGCGGTTCTGCTACTCGGCCGTGTTCGTCGAGGGCTGCTGCGTGTTCGGGCTGTTTCCGTTCATCGCCGCGCTGCTGTTCGATCTCGGCGAGACCTCGCTCTCGATCGCCGGCATCGTCATCGCGGGCTTTGCCGTCGGCGGACTGTTCTACACGGCGACGGTGTCGAACTTCCTGCCGCGGCTCGGCGTCAAGGGCATGATGATCGTGGGCGCGAGCCTCGTCGCCCTGCAACTCGCCGCGCTCGCCTTCGGTCCGGGCTGGAAGCTGCAATTCGCCTGCATGCTGATGATGGGCTGGGGCTTCTACATGATCCATGGCTGCCTGCAGGTGTTTGCCAGCGAGCTGTCGATCGAGGCGCGCGCCACCGCGATGTCGCTGCACTCGTTCTTCTTCTTCATGGGCCAGACGGTCGGCCCGATCGCCTATGGCTTCGGCTTGGCCCATGGCGGCAAGCAGCCGACCTTGTTCATCGCCGCCGCCCTGATGGTCGCCCTCGGCTTCGCCTGCGCCGCACTGCTGCGACAGCGGCCGCCGGCGGATGCGGCGTAGCAAGTCCGATCGAGCCCGGATCTGAGCCGCAAATTTGGTCGTCGTCCGCGGTGCTGAATCTGCGCGGCTGAAACATGTCCCGGGCCCACTTTCGTTGCTGGCGGACGCGATGCCGCCGTCTCGCGGCGCATGCGCATCCGAAGTCTGTTCTGACGTCATTGCGAGCGAAGCAATCCAGAATCGTGTGCGCGACTCTGGATTGCTTCGTCGCCTTCGGCTCCTCGCAATGACGGCTGTGAGACATGAGCTCACCATCTCGCGGCGCGTCTGCGTCCGAGCTTTGCCCTTGGACATGCCCTCTTCGAAAAGAGGGCACGGGGAATGCCGGGAGCTGGCCGCCCCCATGGCCCGCCTGCGGAAAAAAATGCAGGCGGCAGGAACCACAGGTTCAGCCGAGACATCCCGGCATTCCCCGCGCGATGGTTGGAACGGCTGCTTCGCGTTCTCCCCGGTGCTCCGGGCGTTTTGGCCACCGTCGGTCGCAGGACTCGTCCAGCCCTTCGACCTTGATACCAGCGTCGGGGTATCAGGACCACGCGACTTGACCGTGCGCATCGTGCTGTTCGTCCGCGCGAATAACCACGCTGCAGCACCGACACGCCCACCGCATCCCGCCTTCAACGTCCGTGACGACCGCGAAGCGCCCCTCCGATCGAGACGGGACGGCGACAGTCAATCATTGATTCTGATAAAGCGAAAGAAGAATATTTTTAGCGGAAGATCTGGACAGGGGTGATCAGCTTGAAGGCGCGACAAAAATTGGCTTTCGGGAACAGCGGTTCGATGGTTGCGTAGAATGAGATATTCAACCGAAACATGTCCTTCGAGCGACTCAGAGACCATGGGTTAGCTGCCGAAGAAAACAATTCCGCGGTGGGTAGAGGGCTGAGACTCAACAATTGGCCTCGCGGATCAACGGCTTTATCGCCGAAATCTACAGCAAGGAGCGGCTGCACTCGGCGCTCGGATATCGATCTCCCCTTGAGTTTGAGAGATCGCCTTTGCGCAAACAACACACGATGAACTTCACCAAATATCACCGAAATTATCGTGTTTCACTTGAGGGGGGCAGTCCAGCATTGTCACAGTAATTCCCGAGACTTCATGAACCCCGAACGAGCGCGAGCGATCGTTCACTGGGGGTGGACCGCTCATGGAAAATGGCGCATGATTAATGCAAGGTGGGAGGAGCAGATGGGCTCAGTTTCGATTTGGCATTGGGTTGTAGTTATTGTGATGCTTGCGAGTCCCATTATGGGCATCGTGAGGGGCGTAAAGAACGGTTCTGCCATCCACGCAGTGTTGTCGGCATTCGTGCCGGTGTACGGTCTCATCTATTTTTTTGTAGCGGCGAACCCCGATCCCGTCCCAGGCACGCCGAAACTGCCAGGATAAGCTACAAGGAGCCTCGCGCAACGGCAGCGGAAACTACGGTGACACTTAAACTTCTGCGGTCATTGCGCTGATGGTTAGTGAGTGCACTGCCACGGTAAACACATCAGCGCGCCCATCGAGACCCAGTCGCGCAAGGTGCCGTGACTGCGTGCGGCAAAGACGGACGCGATGCTGAGTACGTTTCAGGCCCTGTATCCATCCGCCTATAAGGCGAAGTTCGACGGCTATTTCGCTTACTGACAAAGGGCTTCCTGTCGGCACGCCGATCCGCATCAGTCTTCCGTGAAGAGTGATGACTTCTGGGTACGCGCGCGGGAGGGCCCTGGCAAGGATTACGGCGAACCGTAGTCTCTCACCCCCGCCCGCGATACGGCGCCACGCCCTGGTCCGGCACCCACAGGCCCTTCGGCAGCTTCCCCGTCTGCCAGAACACGTCGATCGGAATGCCGCCGCGGGGATACCAATAGCCGCCGATGCGGAGCCATTTCGGTTTGAGCTCGGTGGCCAGGCGCTTGCCGATCGCCACGGTGCAGTCCTCGTGGAAGGCGCCATGGTTGCGGAAGCTCGCCAAGTACAGCTTGAGCGATTTGGATTCGACCAGCCATGGGCCCGGCGCGTAGTCGATCACCAGATGGGCGAAGTCCGGCTGGCCGGTGACCGGGCACAGCGAGGTGAATTCCGGCACCGTGAAGCGGGCCAGATAATCCGTGTCCTTCTGCGGATTGGGCACGCGATCGAGCGTCGCCGTCTCCGGACGGTCCGGCGCGGCGACCGGCCGGCCCAGCTGGAGCTCCGGGGATGTCTCGGATTTGATGGATCTTTTTGCCATGTCTCGGGTCACGGATGAGGTTGGCGCCGTCTTATCCAATTGAATCGCCGGCGTCACCCGCTTCGTGATTTGGAAACTTGATCCGGCCGCGGCTTGATTTGGCCGTGACTTGATTTGGTCGTGACTTGGCCTTTTCGGCCTCCCGTCCCTGCGGTAGAAGCGGCGCAGCAAAGCCCACCAGAAAAGCCCTCAAGAGGACCCCATGACCGCCATCGTCGACATCATCGGCCGCGAAATCCTGGACAGCCGCGGAAATCCCACGGTTGAGGTCGACGTCGTGCTGGAGGACGGTTCGGTCGGCCGCGCCGCCGTGCCGTCCGGCGCTTCCACCGGCGCCCATGAGGCGGTCGAGCTGCGCGACGGCGACAAGCATCGCTACCTCGGCAAGGGCGTGCTGAAGGCCGTCGAGGCCATCAACGACGAGATCTATGAGGCGCTCAGCGACATGTCGGTCCAGGACCAGGTCCAGATCGACCAGATCCTGATCGAACTCGACGGCACTCCGAACAAGAGCCGGATCGGCGCCAACGCGATTCTCGGCGTGTCGCTGGCCTGCGCCAAGGCGGCCGCGATCTCCTACGACATGCCGCTGTATCGCTACGTCGGCGGCACCTCGGCCCGCACTTTGCCGGTGCCGATGATGAACATCGTCAATGGCGGCGTCCACGCCGACAACCCGATCGACTTCCAGGAGTTCATGATCATGCCGGTGGGCGCGCCGAGCTTCGCCGAAGCGCTGCGCTGCGGCTCGGAGATCTTCCACACCCTCAAGGGCGAGCTGAAGAAGGCCGGCCACAACACCAATGTCGGCGACGAGGGCGGCTTCGCGCCGAACCTGCCGTCGGCTGATGCCGCGCTCGACTTCGTCATGAGCGCGATCGGCAAGGCCGGCTACACCGCCGGCGAGGACGTGATGCTGGCGCTGGACTGCGCCGCCACCGAGTTCTTCAGGGACGGCAAATATGTCTATGAAGGCGAGAACAAGAGCCGCTCGCGCTCCGAGCAGGCCAGATATCTCGCCGACCTCGTCGCGCGCTATCCGATCGCCTCGATCGAGGACGGCATGTCGGAGGACGACATGGACGGCTGGAAGGAGCTCACCGACCTGATCGGAAGCAAGTGCCAGCTCGTCGGCGACGATCTGTTCGTCACCAATGTCAACCGCCTGGCCGATGGCATCCGCAACGGCCGCGCCAATTCGATCCTGATCAAGGTCAACCAGATCGGCACGCTGACGGAGACGCTGGCGGCGGTCGAGATGGCCTACAAGGCCGGCTACACCGCCGTGATGTCGCATCGCTCGGGCGAGACCGAGGACTCCACGATCGCCGATCTCGCCGTCGCCACCAATTGCGGGCAGATCAAGACCGGCTCGCTGGCGCGTGCCGACCGCACCGCGAAGTACAACCAGCTGCTGCGCATCGAGCAGGAGCTGGATGCGCAGGCGCGCTACGCCGGCCGTTCGGCGCTGAAGGCGCTGGCCTGATCGTTCGCTGAAAACAAGACAACAGGGGAGGCGCGCATGAGTGTCGAGACACAGGGCCTGCAGCTGCGGACATTGATCAAGCGCAGCGGCGAGCTCGAGCTCTCGCTGGTCGACGTGCCGACCCCTGAGCCGGGGCCGGACGAGGTCGTGGTGCGCATCGAGGCGGCGCCGATCAACCCGTCCGATCTCGGCCTCCTCGTCGGCGCGGCCGATCTCTCGACCCTCCAGGCGTCGGGCACCAAGGAGCGTCCGGTGATCACGGCCAAGGTGCCGGAGGCGGGGATGCGGGCGATGGCCGGCCGGCTCGACGAGTCCTTGCCCATCGGTAACGAGGGCGCCGGCACCGTGGTCAAGACCGGGGCGTCCGACGCCGCCAAGGCGCTGATGGGCCGCACCGTCGCCGCCATCGGCGGCGCGATGTACAGCCAATATCGCTGCCTGAAGATTTCCGAGTGCCTGCCGCTGCCGGCGGGCACTACGGCGGCCGAGGGCGCGTCCTGCTTCGTCAATCCGCTGACGTCATTGGGCATGACCGAGACGATGCGGCGCGAGGGCCATACCGCGCTGGTGCACACCGCCGCCGCCTCCAATCTTGGGCAGATGCTCAACAAGATCTGCCTCAAGGACGGCATCCAGCTGGTCAACATCGTGCGCAGCGCAGCCCAGGCTGAGCTTCTGCGCGGCATCGGCGCGAAATATGTGCTGGATTCGACCTCGCCGACGTTCATGGACGAGCTGATCGCGGCGCTGGTCGAGACCGGAGCGACCATCGCCTTCGATGCGATCGGCGGCGGCAAGCTCGCCGGCCAGATCCTCAATGCGATGGAAGCCGCGATCAACAAGTCCGGCAAGCACGCTTACAGCCGCTACGGCTCGAGCGTGCACAAGCAGGTCTACATCTATGGCGGCCTGGATACGCGCCCGACCGAGATCCCCCGCGGCTTCGGCATGACCTGGAGCGTCGGCGGCTGGCTGTTGTTTCCGTTCCTGATGAAGATCGGCCGCGCCGATAGTGAACGGCTGCGCCAGCGCGTCGTCGACGAGCTCAAGACCACCTTCGCCAGCCATTACACGAAGGTCGTGTCACTGACCGAGGCGCTCGATCCGGCCAACCTGGCTGTGTACGCCAAACGGGCCACTGGCGAAAAATTCCTTATCGACCCTCACAAAGATAAGTGACCTAACGTCGCTCCCCGGACGTTGCGGACAGGCTTGCGTTTGGCCTGCGGCCGGAGACAATCCGCGCCGTTTTGTCCGAGGGCGGTGTTGGCCGCTGACAGCACTGAGGAGAGATGTGTCATGACGCAGTTGGATCGCCGTCGATTTCTGGCCGGCGCGGCGCTTGCCGGAGCCGCGAGCGCGTTGCCACCGTTGGCCAGCACGGCAGCCCGCGCGGCCGTTGCGCCCGCCGGTGCGCAGGCGCCCGGCTTCTACCGCTACAAGGTCGGCGACTACGAATGTACCTCCGTTAATGACGGCGCGCGCACCTTCCCGATGCCCGACAAGTTCGTGGTCAACACCGCCAAGGACGACGCGCTGGCGGCGGCGGAAAGCGCCTACATGCCGAAGGGCATGATCACGATTCCCTTCAATCCGCAGCTGATCAATACCGGCTCCAAGCTGGTCCTGATCGATACCGGCAACGGCGCGGGCGCCTTCGAGGCGAGCAAGGGCGCGGTCGGCCGCACCCTGCAGAACCTCGCCGCGGCCGGCGTCGATCCGAAGAGCATCGACATCGTCGTGCTCTCCCACATGCATGGCGACCACATCAACGGTCTCAGGCTTGCCGACGGCTCGCTGGCGTTCCCGAATGCCGAGCTCAAGGTGCCATCGGTGGAGTGGGCGTTCTGGAACAGCGACGAGAACGCCGCCAAGGCGCAGTCGGAGCTGATGAAGGGCAATTTCGCCAACTTCAAGAAGGTGTTCGGCGGGCTGGAGAGCAAGGTCACGCAATACGAGTGGGACAAGGAGGTGGCGCCGGGCATCACGGCGCTGGCGACTCCGGGTCACACGCCGGGCCACACCTCGTTCGCCGTCGCCTCGGGCAATGCCAAGGTGTTCATCCAGTCCGACGTCACCAATGTGCCGGAGCTGTTCCTGCGCAATCCCGACTGGCACGTGATGTTCGACACCGACGCCGCGATGGCCCAGGAGACGCGGCACAAGTTCTACGACTTGGTCGCGGTCGAGAAGGCCAAGGTGATCGGCTTCCATTTCTCGTTCCCCTCGGTGGGCTATGTCGAGAAGGATGGCCCCAAGTACCGGCTGATCCCGGCACCGTGGAATCCGGTGATCTGAACTTTTCGTCATTGCGAGCCAACGGGTCCGCGCGAACGCGCGGCCCGATGACAGGCTCCGCGACGCAATCCAGGGGCTCGGCCGGGACTCTGGATTGCTTCGTCGCTTCGCTCCTCGCAATGACGAAGAGAGAGCGTACGAACAGGCCGCCTTCGGGCGACCTGGTCATTGTGCCCATACGAAATGCCGGGCTTTCCGCGCTGGCTGCGAACCCCTATGTCGAACACCTCGGAAATTCCCGCAGGATTCGCATGTCGACCGATCTTTCGCCCTCCCGCGCCGATCTCTCCAACTGGCGCACCGCGCCGTTCAGCCGCTGGGCCTTTCACAACATCCGGTCGATCCTGCCGGTCGCCGAGATCGAGAGTGCGCCGGGCAGCGCCTGGGCTCTGCCGGTACGTCCGGTCGCGTTCGATGATTTCAGCCTGCGGCTGCCCAAGGGCGGCACGCTCGACCTCGATGGCTTCCTGAAGGCGACGGCGACCGACGGGCTGTTGATCCTGCATGACGGCCGCATCGTGTTCGAGCACTATGACGGCGGCACCGATCGCGACACGCCGCATATCCTGATGTCCGCGACCAAGTCGATCACCGGCCTGATGCTCGGCATCCTCGCGGATCGCGGCGAGATCGACGTCGATGCCGAGGTGGGGCGCTACGTGCCGGAGGTCGAAGACACCGCCTATCGCGGCGCCACGATCCGTGAGCTCATGGACATGCGCGCCGGCATCGTGTTCGACGGCGCCGGTCTGCAGGCCTATGCCGCCGCCGCCGGCTGGGAGGCCGGTCGCACCGGGCACGACGCCAAACCTGCATGACTTCTTCGCGACGATGCGCGCGCAGGCGAAGCCGCATGGCGGCCCGTTCAGCTATGTCTCGTCCAACACCGATCTGCTGGGATGGGCGATCGAGCGCGCCACCGGCCGCAGTTTCGCGAGCCTGGTGAGCACCCTGCTGTGGAAGCCAATGGGCGCGAGTGGCGAGGCCTTCATCACGCTCGATCGCAAGGGCGCGCCGCGCTGCACCGGCGGCTTCTGCGCCACCCTGCGGGATTTCGCCCGGCTCGGCCAACTCGTGCTGTCGGCCGGCCGGCGCGGCTCGCATGCGATCATCCCTGAGACCTGGCTCGACGACATCAGGGACCATGGAGACACGCAGGCCTGGCGCGACGGCCAATGGCGCGACAGCTTCGCAGCCATCAGCCGCAACATGCATTATCGCAGCGGCTGGTACGTCATCAACGATCAGCCGCAGCTGACATTCGCGATGGGCATTCACGGCCAGAACCTGTTCGTCGATGCTGCCAACGCAATCGTGATCGCAAAGCTGTCGTCCTGGCCACAACCGGTCGAGGGGCCATCGATCTGGCTCACACACAAGGCCGTGGCCGAATTCACCCGCTGCATCATGGCCGCACGGTGATGTCGCCGCGGCGGCTGCCGTCTGGAACATCCGAACGTTTCCCGCGATGAAACGCTGAGTTTCGCGATCGGCCAGTTCATGCACTTGCATCTTCTTGGCCGCGGGCCTTAAGTGCCGCCCATATGTTCCTCTTCAAAGGATGGTCTCATGCCCGCTCCCTATTCGATCGTCGCGCTCGTCGGCAGCCTCCGCAAGGACAGCTTCACCCTCAAGATCGCGAAGGCGATGGCCAAGCTTGCTCCCGCCAGCCTCAAGATCGAGGTGGTCACGCTCGAAGGCCTGTCGTTCTTCAACCAGGACATCGAGGCCAACCCGCCCGCGGATTGGCTCGCGCTGCGGGCGAAGCTCAAGGCCTCGAACGGCGTGCTGATCCTGACGCCCGAATATAATCGCTCGATCCCCGGCGTGCTGAAGAACGCCATCGACATCGCCTCGCGCCCGTATGGGCAGAGCTCGTTCCTCGGCAAGCCGGTCGGCCTCATCTCCAATTCGCCGGGCCCGCTCGGCGGCGTCGCCGCGGCCAAGCATCTGCAGAACATCATGCCGGGCATTTCGGGCCCCGTGATGGGCCAGCCTGAGATCTATCTCAACGGCGTCGGCGACGCGTTCGATGGCCAGGGCGAGCTGACCAAGGAGTCGCTCAAGGCGGTGCTGCAGCAATATCTGGACGCATTCGCGGCCTTCGTGGCCAAGCAGAACGGCTGACTTTCATCCTCGCCGCATCAGGCGAGGCAACCCAGGTCGAGGAGGGCAGGGCGTTGACGCGCTCTGCCCGATCGGTTTTGAAGAGAGGCGGTGACCTGCGCAATGATGCGCGCGCCAGAACGCGGCGCAAGGACGCGCCGCGAGGACGCGTGCCAAGGTCACGCAGCAAGGACGCGCAATGGCTCATGCATTCACACCTGCCAATTCGTCGAAGCCCGGTCCGAACCAGCCGGAGCTGAATTCGGAGGCGATCTGGCAGGCGCGGATCGACCTCGCGGCCTGTTTTCGCATGGCGGCGCGCTACGGCTTGGAGGAGGGCATCTGCAACCACTTCTCGGCGCTGGTGCCCGGCTATGATGACCTCTTCATCGTCAATCCCTACGGCTACGCCTTTCGCGAGCTGACGGCGTCGCAGCTGCTGGTGTGCGACTTCGACGGCAACGTCATCGCCGGCGACGGCCGTCCCGAAGCTACCGCTTTCTACATTCACGCTCGCATCCACAAGGCGCTGCCGCGCGCCCAGGTCGCCTTCCACACGCACATGCCCTATGCGACGGCGCTGTCGATGACGGAAGGCCAGCCGCTGATCTTTGCCGGACAGACGGCGTTGAAATTCTATGGCCGCACCGCCGTCGACGAGAACTACAACGGGTTGGCGCTCGACAACAGCGAGGGCGACCGCATCGCCGCCGCGATCGGCGACGCCGACATCGTGTTCATGAAGCATCATGGCGTGATGGTGCTGGCGCCGACCATCGCGGAAGCCTGGGACGATCTGTATTATCTCGAGCGCGCCTGCCAGGTGCAGTGCCTGGCGCTCTCGACCGGACGGACGGTCGTGCCGGTCGCGCCCGAGATCGCCGCGGCGACCTACCGGCAGATGCGGGACGGCGATACGGAATCGGCGCGGCTGCATATCGAGGCGATCAAGCGCACGCTGGATGCCGAGGAGCCGGCGTATCGGAGTTGAGCGCCCGTGGGTGGGGGCAGGGTTAGCGATTCCTTAACCGCCGGGATCGCATTGTCACGCCCATGGTCTCTCGCGCACGCCTGAAATCGTTCCTGACGGGGCTCGCCCTTTACACGATGGCGGCGGCCATCATCGGCTATTTCGGCATCAACGCTTATACGGGGCGCTATGGACTCACCGCGCGCCAGGAACTTGACCAGGAGATCATCTCGCTCACCTCTGAGCTCGTGCGCCTGAAGCAGGAGCGGGCCGAGGGCGAGAGGCGGGTGTCGCTGCTGCGCTCCGACCGGGTCGACCCCGATATGCTCGATGAGCGCGCGCGCTTTCAGCTGGGCTACGCCAACCCCCACGATCTGATCCGGATCAGCCGTCCGTAGTGATCGCGGCGACGATCGGACCATGACTGCCCAGTTTTTAGCTGGCGCGGCGCATTGAATTTCAAAAAAGCCGGCGATCGGATTCAAATATTTCGTGCTCGTTGCAGTGCGGCAAACGCAAAGTGAATGGTGGTTCACGCGGTCCTTTTACGTCTCCTGGAGTTGAGCTAGAGAGGGCTACTTTTTCTCTCATCCGGAATTGCCATGGCCGCACCCAAGAAAACCGCCGCAAAGGAACAAGGGCAGGACAGAGACAGCGGCCCGCCGCCGGAATTCACCAGAGAACAGGAATTGGCCGCGCTGCGCGACATGCTGCTGATCCGTCGCTTTGAGGAGAAGGCGGGTCAGCTTTATGGCATGGGTGCGATCGGCGGCTTCTGCCACCTCTATATCGGCCAGGAGGCCGTGGTGGTTGGCATGCAGATGGCGCTGAAGGAGGGCGACCAGGTCATCACCGGCTATCGCGACCACGGCCATATGCTGGCCTGCGGCATGGATGCCAAGGGCGTCATGGCCGAGCTCACCGGGCGCCGTGGCGGCTACTCCAAGGGCAAGGGCGGCTCCATGCACATGTTCAGCATGGAGAAGAACTTCTTCGGCGGCCACGGCATCGTCGGCGCGCAGGTGTCGCTCGGCACCGGGCTGGCGCTCGCCAACCGTTACCGCGGCAACGACTCGGTCAGCGTCGCTTATTTCGGCGACGGCGCGGCCAATCAGGGCCAGGTCTATGAGAGCTTCAACATGGCGGAGCTCTGGAAGCTGCCGGTGATCTACGTCATCGAGAACAACCGGTATGCCATGGGCACCGCGGTGTCGCGCGCCTCGGCGCAGACCGACTTCTCCAAGCGCGGCATCTCCTTCAACATCCCGGGCGAGCAGGTCGACGGCATGGACGTCCGCGCCGTGAAGGCCGCGGGCGAGAAGGCGGTCGCTTGGTGCCGCGAGGGCAAGGGCCCCTACATTCTGGAAATGCAGACCTACCGCTATCGCGGCCACTCGATGTCGGACCCGGCCAAGTATCGCACCCGCGAGGAGGTCGAGAAGGTCCGGCACGACCAGGATCCGATCGAGCAGGTCCGCAACCGCCTGCTGGCGGCGAAGGTCAGCGAGCAGGATCTCAAGGCGATCGATGCCGATGTGCGCAAGATCGTCAACGAGGCGGCCGATTTCGCCCAGGCCGATCCCGAGCCTGATGCCGCCGAGCTTTACACCGACGTTTACCGCTAAGCGCAGACGCTGTTTCTTCCGGAGCTGATATGCCAATTCAAATTTTGATGCCTGCGCTGTCGCCCACGATGGAGAAGGGCAACCTCGCCAAATGGCTGAAGAAGGAAGGCGAGGCGATCAAGTCGGGTGACGTGATCGCCGAGATCGAGACCGACAAGGCGACGATGGAAGTCGAGGCGACCGACGAGGGCACGCTCGGCAAGATCCTGATTCCCGAAGGCACCGCCGACGTCGCGGTGAACACCCCGATCGCGACCATCCTCGCCGACGGCGAGACCGCGGCCGACCTCGGCAAGGCGGCAGCGCCCGCTATCGAGATGAAGGCCGCGCAATCGGCGCCGCCGGCCGAGCCTGCCGCCTCGGTCCAGGCCTCGCCCGCACCGACCGGCGTGGCTGCGCCGCAAAGCGTGGCCGAGCCGGATCCGGAAGTGCCTGCCGGCACCGAGATGGTCACGCAGACCATCCGCGAGGCGCTGCGCGACGCCATGGCCGAGGAGATGCGCCGCGACGGCGACGTCTTCATCATGGGCGAGGAGGTCGCCGAATATCAGGGCGCCTACAAGGTCACCCAGGGCCTGCTGCAGGAGTTCGGCGCCCGCCGCGTGATGGACACGCCGATCACCGAGCACGGTTTTGCGGGCATCGGCGTCGGCGCGGCGATGGCCGGCCTCAAGCCGATCGTCGAGTTCATGACCTTCAACTTCGCCATGCAGGCGATCGACCAGATCATCAACTCCGCGGCCAAGACGCTGTACATGTCCGGCGGCCAGATGGGCTGCTCGATCGTGTTCCGCGGCCCGAACGGTGCGGCCGCCCGCGTCGCTGCGCAGCACAGCCAGGACTACTCGTCCTGGTACTCGCACATCCCCGGCCTCAAGGTGGTCGCACCGTATTCCGCGGCCGATGCCAAGGGCCTGTTGAAGGCTGCGATCCGCGATCCGAACCCGGTGATCTTCCTCGAGAACGAGGTGCTCTACGGTCACTCCGGCGAGGTGCCGAAGCTCGACGACTACGTGATCCCGATCGGCAAGGCGCGCATCGCGCGCAGCGGCAAGGACGTCACCATCATCTCCTGGTCGAACGGCATGACCTACGCGCTGAAGGCCGCCGACGAGCTCGCCAAGCAGGGTATCGAGGCCGAGGTGATCGACCTGCGCACGCTGCGTCCGATGGACACCGAGACCATCATCGCCTCGGTCAAGAAGACGGGACGTGCGGTCACGGTGGAAGAGGGCTGGGCGCAGAGCGGCGTCGGCGCCGAGATCGCCGCGCGCATCATGGAGCATGCCTTCGACTATCTCGATGCGCCCGTGACGCGCGTGTCCGGCAAGGACGTGCCGATGCCGTATGCGGCGAACCTCGAGAAGCTCGCGCTGCCCTCGGCTGCGGAGGTCGTGCAGGCCGCCAAATCCGTCTGCTACCGCTAAGGGAAATCCCGAACATGGCCGGACCCAAGGAGCAGCCGCTGCCGCCCGACGTCGTCGGCCGCGAGGACGCCACCGAAGTGTTGCGCGCCTTCGTGCTCGATGGCGGGCTCTCGATCGCGTTCCAACGCGCGTTCGAGGAGCCCGACGTGTGGGGGCTGCTCCTGGTCGACGTCGCCCGTCATGCTGCGCGCGCTTATGCGCGCGAGAGCGATTATTCCGAAGACGAGGCGCTGCAGCGCATCGTCGAGATGTTCGAAGCCGAGCTGGCTCGGCCGACTGATATGGGCAGCACCAGCCCCAGGTCGAAACAAGGTCACTGATCATGCCGATCAATATTCTGATGCCCGCGCTGTCGCCGACGATGGAGAAGGGCAACCTCGCTCGTTGGCTCAAGAAGGAAGGCGACCAGGTCAAGTCGGGCGAGGTCATCGCCGAGATCGAGACCGACAAGGCCACGATGGAGGTCGAGGCGGTCGACGAAGGCACGCTTGCCAAGATCCTGGTGCCGGAAGGCACGCAGGACGTGCCCGTCAATGACGTGATCGCGGTGCTCGCCGGCGAAGGCGAGGACGTCAAGGCGGCCGGCAGCGCTCCGGCGGCAGCGGCGCCCAAGCCTGAGACAAAGCCTGCCGCAGCGGCTCCCGCGGCCGCGGCTGCTCCGGCCGCCGCGCCCGCGCCGAAGCCGGCTGCGGCTCCGGCTGCGCCCGCTGCTGCGCCGCAGCTGAACGGCCACGCGCGCTTGTTCTCCTCGCCGCTGGCGCGGCGTCTCGCCAAGGATGCCGGCATCGATCTCGCGCGCATCACCGGCACCGGCCCGCATGGCCGCGTCGTGGCGCGTGACGTCGAGGAGGCGAAGTCCGGCAAGGGCCTCAAGGCCGCGCCGTCGGCGGCGCCCGCCGCTGCAGGCGCACCCGCGCTGGCGCCCTCGATGTCCGACAAGCAGATCCTGGCGCTGTTCGAGCCGGGCTCCTACGACGTCATCCCGCATGACGGCATGCGCCGCACCATTGCGCAGCGCTTGACCGCCTCGGTGCAGAACGTCCCGCACTTCTATCTGACGATCGACTGCGACATCGGCAAGCTGCTGACCGCGCGCGAGGAGATCAATGCGGCTGCGCCAAAGGACAAGGAGAAGAAGCCGCTCTACAAGCTCTCGGTGAACGACTTCGTCATCAAGGCGATGGCGGTGGCGCTGCAGAAGATTCCGAACTGCAACGTCAGCTGGACCGAAGGCGGCATGGTCAAGCACAAGCATTCCGACGTCGGCGTTGCGGTTGCGATGCCGGGCGGCCTGATCACGCCGATCATCCGCAAGGCCGAGACCAAGACGCTGTCGGCGATCTCAGGCGAGATGAAGGACTTTGCCGCGCGCGCCCGCTCGCGCAAGCTGAAGCCCGAGGAATATCAGGGCGGCACCACCGCGGTGTCCAATCTCGGCATGTACGGCATCAATCACTTCACGGCCGTGATCAATCCGCCGCATGCGACCATCCTTGCTGTCGGCACGTCGGAAGAGCGGCCGGTGGTGCGCAACGGCAAGATCGAGATCGCGAACATGATGAGCGTGACCCTGTCCTGCGATCACCGCGCGATCGACGGCGCGCTCGGCGCCGAGCTGATCGGCGCCTTCAAGCAGCTGATCGAAAACCCCGTGATGATGATGGTGTGAGCCGCGCTGCAACCGCATCCGCCGTCATTGCGAGCGCAGCGACGTGTCCGCCGAAGCCCAGAGGGCGAAGGCGGAAGCCATCCAGAGTCCCGCCGGAACCCTGGATTGCTTCGTCGCTGACGCTCCTCGCAATGACAGAGAGAGTTCGACTGACCCCCGGCTAACGATGAGAATGATTGCATAGCCATGGCCGACACATCCTTCGACGTCATCATCATCGGCTCCGGCCCGGGCGGTTACGTCACCGCGATCCGCGCCGCCCAGCTCGGCTTCAAGACCGCGATCATCGAGAAGTCCTATCTCGGCGGCATCTGCCTGAACTGGGGCTGCATCCCGACCAAGGCGCTGCTGCGCTCGGCCGAGATCTATCACTACATGCAGCACGCCAAGGATTACGGCCTCTCTGCCGAGAAGATCTCCTACGATCCGAAGGCGGTGGTGGCCCGCTCGCGCGGCGTGTCGAAGCGGCTGAACGACGGCGTCGGCTTCCTGATGAAGAAGAACAAGGTCCAGGTGATCTGGGGCAAGGCTGCGATCGACGCGCCCGGCAAGATCACGGTGACCAAATCCGACGTCGAGGTACCCAAGGGCGCGCTGGGCGAGGGCACCTATCAGGCCAAGCACATCATCGTCGCCACCGGCGCGCGGCCGCGCGTGCTGCCGGGCCTCGAGCCCGACAAGAAGCTGGTGTGGACCTATTTCGAGGCGATGGTGCCCGAGAAGATGCCGAAGTCACTGCTGGTGGTCGGCTCCGGCGCGATCGGCATCGAGTTCGCCTCGTTCTTCCGAACCATGGGCTCGGAGGTGACGGTGGTCGAGGTGCTGCCGCAGATCCTGCCCGTGGAGGACGCCGAGATCGCTGGCATCGCCCGCAAGCAGCTGGAGAAGCAGGGCCTCAAGATCATGACCGGCGCCAAGGTCACCAAGCTCGACAAGAAGAGCGACAGCGTGGTGGCGACGATCGACGACGGCAAGGGCAAGATCGAGGCGATCGAGTTCGAGCGCGTGATCTCGGCGGTCGGCGTGGTCGGCAACATCGAGAATCTCGGGCTCGAGAAGCTCGGCGTGAAGACCGATCGCGGCTGCATCGTCATCGACGGCTACGGCAAGACCAACGTGCCCGGCCTCTACGCCATCGGCGACGTCGCCGGGCCGCCGATGCTGGCGCACAAGGCCGAGCATGAGGGCGTGGTCTGCATCGAGGCGATCAAGGGCCTGCATCCGCACCCGATGGACAAGAGCCTCATTCCCGGCTGCACCTATTGCCACCCGCAGGTCGCGTCCGTCGGCCTCACCGAGGCCAAGGCCAAGGAGCAGGGCCGCGACGTCCGTGTCGGCCGCTTCCCCTTCGTCGGCAACGGCAAGGCGATCGCGCTCGGCGAGGATCAGGGCCTGGTCAAGGTGATCTTCGACAAGAAGACGGGACAGCTGATCGGCGCGCACATGGTCGGCGCTGAGGTGACCGAGCTGATCCAGGGCTATGTCGTCGCGATGAACCTGGAGACCACAGAGGAAGAGCTGATGCACACGGTGTTCCCGCATCCGACCCTGTCGGAGATGATGAAGGAAGCCGTGCTCGACGCCTATGGCCGCGTGCTGAACATGTGAGTCGCTCCGTCATTGCGAGGAGCGAAGCGACGAAGCAATCCAGACTGCCTCTGCGGAAAGACTCTGGATTGCTTCGCTTCGCTCGCAATGACGGCGCTGAAACGCATGTGCCTCAATCGAGAAAGCAAGTGCCCATGAAATCCAGCGACAACCTCACCATCGAGCGTCCGACCTTCGTCACCCATCTCGAATGCGCGATGGAAGGCGATCACTATCCGGCCGACCAGGTCCACAACCTGTCCAAGGCCGGCAAGCCGCTGCTGGTGCGCTACGATCTCGCCGGGGTGAAGCAGGCGCTGACCAAGGACGCGCTGGCGCAGCGCCCCGCCGACATGTGGCGCTATCGCGAGCTGCTGCCGGTGCGCAAATGCCAGGACATCGTCAGCCTCGGCGAAGTGATGACGCCGCTGATCAATCTGCCCAAGCTCTCGAAAAAACTCGGCGGCGGCGAGATCATCGTCAAGGATGAGGGCCGGTTGCCAACCGGCTCGTTCAAGGCGCGCGGCTTGGTCATGGCGGTGTCGATGGGCAAGGCGCTCGGCATCACGCACATGGCGATGCCGACCAACGGCAATGCCGGGGCTGCGCTCGCCGCCTACGCGACGTCCTGCGGCATCAAGACGACGATATTCTGCCCGGCCGATACGCCCGAAGTGAACGTCAGCGAGATCGAGCTGCAGGGCGCGACCGTCTACCGCGTCAACGGCCTGATCGACGACTGCGGCAAGATCGTCGGCGAGGGCAAGGCCAAGGTCGGCTGGTTCGATACGTCGACGCTCAAGGAGCCGTATCGCATCGAGGGCAAGAAGACGATGGGGCTTGAGCTTGCCGAGCAGCTCGGCTGGGACGTGCCCGACGTGATCTTCTATCCCACTGGCGGCGGCACTGGCCTGATCGGTATGTGGAAGGCGTTCGACGAGCTCGAAAAGATCGGGTTCATCGGGTCCAGGCGCCCGCGCATGGTCGCGGTGCAGGCGTCCGGCTGCGCGCCGATGGTGCGCGCCTTCGAGCAAGGCGTCGAGCATGCAACGCGCTGGGAGGACGCCCACACCATCGCCTCCGGCATCCGCGTGCCGCAGGCCGTGGGGGATTTTCTCATCCTGCGCGCCGTCCGCGAGAGCAAGGGTTTCGCGATTGCGGTCGACGACGACAAGATTTCATCTGCGCTGTCAGAGGTCGCGCGCGAGGAGGGGCTGTTGCTATGCCCCGAGGGAGCTGCGACCTACGCCGCCTATAGGCAGAGCCTCGCCGACGGGCGCGTGACGAAAAACGATCGCGTCATGCTGTTCAATTGCGCGACAGGGCTTAAATATCCGCTGCCGCCGGTCACCCGTACGCTCGATCGTCACCAGCCGATCGATTTCGGGCAGTTCTAACTAACAACCGCACCGCGGCCTCGGGCACGAGCTGCAGCGCAGACGCATCGGCGTCTGCGCTTGGCGCGTGCGACATAAGGGAGGACGTGATGCGACGAGCTGTTTGCGCCGTGCTGCTTGCGTGGGTCGCCTTGGCGATGCCGGCGCGGGCGGACACCTATCCCACGCGCCCGATCACCGTGATCGTGCCGTTCGCGGCCGGCGGGCCATCGGATGCGATGATGCGCATCCTGGCCGAACACATGAAGCGGACGCTGGGGCAGCCGGTGCTGGTCGAGAACGTGACCGGTGCGGGTGGCTCGATCGGGGTCGGGCGCGCCGTGCGATCGAAGCCCGACGGCTACACGGTGAGCTTCGGTCATCTCGGCACCCATGTCGCCAACGGCGCGGTCTATCGGCTGGGCTACGATCTCGTCGCCGATCTCGAGCCGGTCGTGCTGCTGCCGAGCAATCCGATGATCATCGTCAGCAAGACGAATGTGCCGGCGAAATCATTGCCCGAGCTGGTCGCCTGGCTCAAGTCGCAGCCGAACCCGGCATCCGCCGGTACCGCCGGCAACGGCTCCGGCAGCCACATCGCCGGCCTCTATTTCGAGCAGGTCACCGGCATCAAGCTGCAATACGTGCCTTACCGCGGCACGGGCCCGGCCATGAACGACCTTGTCGGCGGCCAGATCGACCTGATCGTCGACCAGACGTCGAACGCCATCGGCCAGGTCCGGGCCGGCACGATCCGCGCCTATGCCGTGACCGACGCCAAGCGGCTGGACAGCGCGCCCGATATTCCGACGACCGATGAGGCAGGCCTGCCTGGCTTCCACATGACCTTGTGGTCGGGACTCTGGCTGCCGAAAGGAACGGCGGCGGAGATCGTTGCGACCCTCAACGCGGCCGCTGTCGCCGCCCTGAATGACCCAGCTGTAAAAAGTCAGCTACATAATCTGGGGTTGCAGGTGCCGGCGCCAAATCAGCTGACGCCTGAGGCGCTCGGCACCCTGCAGCGGCAGGAAGTCGCCAAATGGTGGCCCATGATCAGGGCAGCGGGAGTGGTGCCAGAGTAAAGGGAAGGTATTGGGCTCTGCGAGCAATGGTGGCGCATCGGCCACGAATGTTGCGGCGCAGTCACAGTTTACGAAGTTTTGGTAACAATCTCAGGCGCTCCGCAAACGCGCCGCTTTTTGGCCACACCTGGTCGTGAAATACTTCGATCAGAACAGTACCAGTGCGTGTGAGGCTGCAAAAATCCACTCCTGGGATTTGGCGGTCTTCGGAGCACCGGGAGGCCCAGAACAGCGATGGACGCGAAGACCGACATCAAGCGCAGGCTGCCCAGCCGTCACGTGACGGAAGGGCCCGAGCGTGCGCCGCATCGGTCCTATCTCTACGCGATGGGCCTCACCACGGCTCAGATCCATCAGCCCTTCGTCGGCGTCGCCTCGTGCTGGAATGAGGCCGCTCCCTGCAATATCGCGCTGATGCGCCAAGCCCAGGCGGTCAAGAAGGGCGTTGCCCACGCCGGCGGCACGCCACGCGAGTTCTGCACCATCACCGTCACCGATGGCATCGCGATGGGCCATGACGGCATGCGCTCGTCGCTGCCCTCGCGAGAGGCGATCGCTGATTCCGTCGAACTGACGATTCGCGGTCATTCCTACGACGCGCTCGTCGGCCTGGCCGGCTGCGACAAGTCGCTGCCGGGCATGATGATGGCGATGGTCCGGCTCAACGTGCCGTCGATCTTCATCTATGGCGGCTCGATCCTGCCCGGCAATTTCCGCGGGCAGCAGGTCACTGTGCAGGACATGTTCGAGGCCGTCGGCAAGCATTCGGTCGGCCAGATGTCGGACGACGATCTCGATGAGCTCGAGCGCGTCGCCTGTCCGTCAGCCGGCGCTTGTGGCGCGCAGTTCACGGCCAACACGATGGCGACGGTCTCCGAGGCGATCGGACTGGCGCTGCCCTATTCGGCCGGGGCTCCGGCGCCTTACGAGATCCGCGATTCGTTCTGCATGACCGCGGGCGAGAAGGTGATGGAGCTGATCGCTGCCAACATCCGGCCGCGCGACATCGTCACGCGGGCGGCGCTGGAGAATGCGGCGGCCGTCGTCGCGGCCTCCGGCGGCTCGACCAACGCCGCGCTGCACCTACCAGCGATTGCACACGAGGCAGGTATCAAGTTTGACCTGTTCGATGTCGCCGAAATCTTCAAAAAGACACCTTATATCGCGGATTTGAAGCCAGGTGGCCGCTATGTCGCCAAAGACATGTTCGAGGCTGGTGGTATTCCGCTTCTGATGAAGACGTTGCTCGACCATGGCTATTTGAATGGCGACTGCCTCACAGTCACCGGCCGGACGATCGCCGAAAACCTCAAAGGCGTGAAATGGAATCCGCACCAGGACGTGGTGAGGCCGGCTGATCAGCCGATCACTGCGACTGGTGGTGTTGTCGGTCTGAAAGGCAATCTCGCGCCAGAGGGTGCGATCGTGAAAGTCGCGGGCATGTCGAACTTGAAATTCTCTGGGCCGGCCCGCTGCTTCGATCGGGAAGAGGATGCCTTTGAGGCGGTGCAGAAGCGGACCTATCGCGAAGGCGAAGTCATCGTCATCCGCTATGAGGGGCCGCGCGGCGGTCCCGGCATGCGGGAGATGCTGCAGACCACGGCGGCGCTCACCGGACAGGGCATGGGCGGCAAGATCGCGCTGATCACCGACGGCCGGTTCTCGGGCGCGACCCGTGGCTTCTGCATCGGCCATATCGGACCGGAGGCCGCCATCGGGGGGCCGATCGCCCTCGTCGAAGACGGCGACATCATCGAAATCGACGCCGTCGCAGGGCGTCTCGACGTCAAGTTGAGTGATGCCGAACTCGCGGCACGCAAGACCAAGTGGACGCCGCGTGAGACACAGCACACGTCAGGTGCGCTTTGGAAATATGCCCAGCAGGTGGGGCCGGCCGTTGCGGGCGCCGTGACCCATCCAGGTGGTGCGCAAGAGAAACATTGCTATGCGGACATCTGATCGACTCATATTCGCATTGGTGCTGGGGGTTGCCCCGCTCGCGTTACCGACGCCGTCATTCGCTTTCGACGGTGCTCCGGTCAACCAGGAGCCGGCAATCCCAGTGGCAAGCCCTCAGTCGGGCGCGCCCGGCGCGCTGCGCAAATCTGTGCCGGCCGCCGCCGCGAACGCGACCACCACGACGCCTTCTTTGACCGCATTGCAATATGCGGCTGAGGAAGGTCACCCGGTGGCGCAGTTCAAGCTCGGCCGGATGTATGCCGCGGGCGACGGCGTCGTGCGCGACGATATCCGCGCGTTCGACTATTTCAGCCGCATCGCCAACGCGCATGCCGAGGATAGTCCGTCGGCGCCACAGGCGCAGATCGTCGCCAACGCCTTCGTGGCGCTCGGCCGCTATTACTTGAACGGCATCCCGAACTCGAAGGTGAAGGCTGATCCGGATCGCGCCCGCGAGATGTTCTCCTATGCGGCATCCTATTTCGGCAATGCCGATGCCCAGTACGATCTGGCGCGGATGTATCTGAAGACGGCGGACGCCTCGCGCGACGATTTCCGCTATGGCGCGCGCTGGCTTGGCCTCGCCGCCCAGAAGGGGCAGCATCAGGCCCAGGCCTTGCTTGGCCAGATGCTGTTCAATGGCGACCGTCTGCCCCGGCAGCCGGCGCGCGGCCTGATGTGGCTGACATTGGCGCGTGACAGCGCCGGTCCGGACGAGGCCTGGATCAAGGAAAGCTACAACCGCGCCTTTGCCAAGGCCTCGGACGACGACCGCGCCAGCGCGTTGCAGATGCTCGAGAGCTGGGTGCAGGGCAAGCGGGAATAGCAGGAGCGGAATGCATCGCGTTCCCTCCTTGCGAGAGAGGGCACGTCATGATTATTCGCGATGCGACCCCGGGCGATGCGGCGGCGGCCTGCGCCGTGATTCGCGCGTCGATTTCCGAATTGTGCAGCGCCGACCACCGCGGCGATCCGGACATCCTTGGCCGATGGCTCGCCAACAAGACGCCCGACGTCGTCGCGCAATGGGCGGATGGGCAAGGGCGATCGCTGCTCGTGGCGATCGAGGGTGATGCGTTTCTCGCCGTCGGCGGGCTGGCGCATCCCGGCGAAATCACGCTGAACTATGTGGCGCCGCAGGCCCGCTATCGCGGGGTCAGCTCGGCCATGCTTGCGGCGCTCGAACAGCGCGCGGTGGAGCAGGGCGCTACGAGCTGCGTGCTGCTGAGCACGGAGACCGCTCACCGCTTCTATCTCGCACGTGGCTATGTCGACACCGGCGTCCCGGTCGGAAAGTTCGGCACGGCTTCCTCCTATCCGATGGCCAAGCCGATCGCCGCGTCCGGTCGTCGGCAGCCCGGCTGATCCCCCGCCGGCATGCGATTCGCGGGCCGGGCCCTTCTGCCCAAGGATTAAGCGAGGTGCCGCCGCTCTCTTGATCAGTCGTGGCCGGCGACCCCGGAATTGGCGATCTTTCGTACACAAATGACCTGCTTTGCAGGAAACCCGCTGTTGGCACGATTCGTGAGTGGGCGACCTCGATACAACGGAGGCGCCACGCTTTGCGCAGCGTACGGATCGGTCTTCTCGTCCCCCTGAGCGGCTCGGCGGGCCTCTGGGCGCCGTCCGCCGAGGCCTGCGGACGGTTGGCCGTGTCCGAGCTGAACCAGGCTGCAGGTATCATGCGCCGCCCGGTGGAACTGATCGTGGTGAATGCCGGGGAGACCGGACGAAGCGCGGCGCAGGCGGCGCGCGAGGCGGTGGACGAGCTCGCCGTCGACGGCCTCATCGGCATGTTGCCGAGCTATGCGCGCGATCCCGTGGCCCAGGCGACACAGGGGCAGGTTCCCTTTGTCTACACGCCGCAATTCGAGGGGCTGGCGACCAACGCGGACGTGATGACGACCGGAGAAACGGCGGGCGAACTGATGGCGCCCGCCATCCGCTGGCTCTCCGAGGAGAAGCGCGCCAGGCGCTTCTTCCTGTGCGGCAACGACTACATCTGGCCGCGCGCGTCGCTGCAGATCGCCAAGCGGCTTATCGCCGGTGTCGGCGGCACGGTCACCGGCGAGTGCTATCTGCCGGTCGGCGCTCACGACTTCGACGAGATGCTCGACCGCATCAAGATCACGCGCAGCGACGTGGTGCTGCCGGTGTTTCTCGGTTTCGACTGCATCGCCTTCAGCCGCGCCTTCTGCGCCGCCGGGCTGAGCCGCCACGTGCTGCGATTCTCCTCCGCCTTCGACGAGACCATCGTCTATGGCCTCGACAACAGCCAGACCGAGAACCTGTTTGTTGCGTCGAGCTATTTCGCGTCGATGCATTCGCGCAACAACGGCGCATTCCTGGAGCGCTACTACACGGCCTATGGCGACAATCCGCCGCCGCCGAACGGCTATGGCGAGTCCTGCTACGAAGGCGTTCACGCGCTGGCCGCGTTGATCGAACGAGCCGGAAGCTTCGATGCCCGCGAGCTCCGGCGCTACTACGGGCGCACCCTGCAGCGCCGCACCGCACGTGGCGTCGAGGCACAGCCGGTGGTTGGCGGTCGCCATCCCGTCCATCTCGCCGAGCTGGACGGCTACGATTTTTCGCTCGTCGCGACGTCGCACTGAGGCGCGTCGCACCAAAAATCACTTGCCTTTTCAAATATTGTAATTTTAAACTTTGACCGGCTCGTGAACCAGCATCACCAACCCATGGGGACCCCTTATGACTCTTTCCCGCCGTCGTTTTCTGCAACGCTCGGCCATCGCGACCTCGACGCTGATCGCGGCACCAGCGGTGTTCCGTTCGGGTGCGCTCGCGGCCGAGAATCCGATCACGGTCGGCAGCCTGCACGACCAGTCCGGCCCGATCGGCACCTCCGGCACGCCGATGGTCTATGCGCTGCAGCTGGCCGTTGACGAGATCAATGCCGGCGGCGGCCTGCTCGGCCGGCCGCTGAAGGTGATCCATTACGACACCCAGTCCAACATCCAGCTGTACTCGCAATACGCCCAGCAGCTGGCGGTGAAGGACAAGGTCGACGTCGTGCATGGCGGCATTACCTCGGCCTCGCGCGAGGCGATCCGGCCGACCTTCGACCGCTTCAAGGTGCTGTATTTCTACAACACGCTGTACGAAGGCGGCGTCTGCGACCGCAACACCTTCTGCACCGGCACGACCCCGGCGCAGACGGTGGAGAAGCTGGTGCCGAGCGCGATGAAGAAGGCGGGCAAGAAGGCCTACATCATCGCGGCCGACTACAATTACGGTCAGATCACCGCGAAGTGGATGACCAAATACTGCAAGGACAATGGCGGCGAGATCCTTTCGACCGACTTCTTTCCGCTCGACGTCACCAATTTCGGCTCCACCATCTCGAAGATCCAGGCGGCCAAGCCCGACCTGATCCTGTCGGCGCTGGTCGGCGGCAACCACACCGCCTTCTACCGGCAGTGGACCGCGGCCGGCATGAAGGGGAAGATCCCGATCGCCTCGACCACCTTCGGCCTGGTCAACGAGCCCTCGACGCTCGATGCCGCCGAAAGCGACGCGATCATCGGCGCCTACGGCTATTTCGAGGAGCTGACCACGCCGGCCTCCAAGAGCTTCGTCGAGAAGATCAAGAAGGCGCATCCGGATTCGCCTTACATCAGCGAACTCGCCTCGTGCACCTATGAAGGCGTGATGCTGTGGGCCGAGGGCGTCAAGAAGGCGGGCAGCATCGATCGCATGAAGGTGATCGAAGCCCTCGAAAGCGGCCTCGTCTTCGACGGCCCGAGCGGCAAGGTGTCGCTCGACAAGCAGACCCATCACACCGTCCGCAACGCGTTCCTTGCCGAGGTCAAGGACCGCAAATGGTCGGTGCTGGAAACCTACACCGACGCCAAGCCGGCGGACACCGCGAGCGTCTGCGACCTCGTCAAGAACCCGAACGACGTCAAGCAGTACATCATCAATCTCTGACGCCTGCCGGGTCCCGCCGGCCGGCGGGACCCGGATTCATTGAACTGCCCTGAAAGACCTGACGCATGGCGATCTACGTCATCCTCGCGCTCGACGTCCTCAATGGAATCTCATCGCTGTTCCTGCTGTGCCTGGGACTGGCGATCATCTTCGGCATGATGAAGATCATCAACCTCGCCCATGGCGAGTTCATCATGTTAGGGGCCTATGCGACGGTGATCTCGGCCAATGCCGGGGTGAACATCTGGATCGCGATGCTGATCGTCGCGCCCCTGTTCGTCGGTATCGTCGGCCTCGTCATCGAGCGCTGCCTGATCCGCTTCCTCTATGGCCGCCTGGTCGATTCCATGCTGGCGACCTGGGGGCTCAGCCTGCTGATCATCGGCATCATCACGACGATCTACGGCAATACCCAGCAGGGCGTGCCGACGCCGCTCGGCGGCTTCTCGATCGGCTCGTACCAGTCGAGCTACTACACGCTGTTCCTCGCCTTGATGGCGGCGGTCATGATGGCCATCATCTACGGCGTGATGCGCTATACCCGCTTCGGCCTGGTTGCGCGCGCGACGATGCAAAACCCGGCCATGGCGGCAACGCTCGGCGTCAATCCGGCCCGCGTCTATATGAGCACCTTCGCGCTCGGCGCCGCGGTGACGGGCCTCGCCGGCGGCCTGCTGGCGCCGGTGTCCGGCATCACCCCGGTGATGGGCGGCGCCTATGTCGCCAAGGCCTTCATGACCGTGGTCGGCGGCGGCGCGGCGATCCTCTCCGGCACGCTCTCGGCGGCGAGCCTGTTCGGCTCGGTCAACCAGATCGGCGCCTATTTCACCACGCCGGTTTATGGCGAGGTTATCGTCTTCACCACCGCGATCGTGCTGATCCGCTTGCTGCCGCAGGGCATCTCCGGGCGCTTCTTCAAGGGGAACCTGTGATGCCCAAGCACGTCCGTCTCGCTCTCCAGGCGGCTGGCATCCTGCTGGCGATCGTCGCCATCGCGCTCGTGCCGAGCATCATCGAGCTGTTCGCGCTGATGCAGCTGACCTTGTTCGCCGCGATGGCGGTGCTGGCACTCAGCCTCGCCTTCATCTGGGGCTTCGGCGGCATCCTGTCATTCGGCCAGACCGCCTTCTTCGGCCTCGGCGGCTATGCCTACGCCATCGCGGCCGTCAACTTCCAGGACTCGACACCGGCGATCCTGCTGGCGATCGCTGTCCCCGCGTTGTTCGCTGCAATCCTCGGCTATTTCATCTTCTTCGGCCGCATCTCCGACGTCTATCTCGGGGTCATCACGCTCACCGTCACCTTGATCCTGTTCAACTCGGTCAACTCGACCTCGGGCGACGCCTACAAGATCGGCAAGGCTTTGTTGGGCGGCTTCAACGGCATGCCGGCGGTGCCGACTTTCAACGTGCCGTTCGATCCGTCGACGGTGCTGTCGCCGGAGCAGTCATGGTGGACCACCGCCGGCGTATTGCTCGCCGTGTTCCTGATGCTGCGCCTGCTGCTGGCGCTGCCGGCGGGGCGCGTCATCGTCGCCGTGCGCGAGAACGAGGTGCGGGCCTCGCTGCTCGGCTATGACCCGCGGCTGGTGAAGTGCCTGACCTTCATCCTCGGCGGCGCCATCGCCGGGCTTGCGGGCGCGCTCTACGTCAATTGGGGCGCCTTCGTCAGCCCGACCATCTTCAGCCTGTCGCTGTCGGCGGAGATCATCATCTGGATCACGGTGGGCGGTCTCGGCACCTTGCTCGGTCCGATCATCGGCTGTGTCGTGATCGAATACATCGTCGCCTATATCGGCTCGCAGCAGCTCTTGAACTCCAATCTCGTGCTCGGCGGCGTGCTCGTCATCTTCGTGCTGCTGCTGCCGAAGGGCATCGTGCCGACCGCGCGCGATCTGGTGCTGCGGCTGATCCCGCAGAACAAACCGAAGACCAACGGTCCGCCGGTGCAATCGGCGGCGGCGCCGCATCCTGCAGGAGCCGAATGACATGGCCGACCTCGTCCCTCTGCTCAAGGCCGAGCACCTGACAATGCGCTTCGGCGGCGTCGTCGCCAATGACGACATCACCTTCACTTTGCAGGAGATGGAGCTGCGCTGCCTGATCGGCCCGAACGGCGCCGGCAAGAGCACCTTCTTCAAGACCCTGACCGGCCAGCTGGTGCCGACCTCGGGCAGCATCGCGTTCCGCGGCATGCCGATCGCCGGCAAGGCCTCGCATGAGATCGCGCGCATGGGCATCGGCATCAAGACCCAGGTGCCGAACGTGTTCAATGGCCTGTCGGTGCGCGAGAACATCTGGATGGCGGTGCGCCGCAAGGCGACACCGCGGCAACAGGGGCCAGCGGTCAATGCGGTGCTGGAGATGATCCGGCTGACCGACTACGCTGACAGCATCGTCGCCACCTTGTCGCATGGCCAGCGGCAGTGGGTCGAGATCGGCATGGTGCTCGCCGCCGAGCCGGAGTTGATCCTGCTCGACGAGCCCGCCGCTGGCATGACCGACGAGGAGACTTTCCACACCGCCGCGATCATCCGCGAGATCAACCAGACCCGTGCCATCGTCGTCGTCGAACACGACATGGAGTTCATCAAGCAGATCGCCAAGCGTGTCACCGTGTTCCACCAGGGCCGCGTGCTGGTCGAGGACACCGTCGACAAGGTGCTCGCCGACCAACGCGTGCGTGACGTCTATCTCGGCAAGAAGGTGGCAGCATGAGCGTGCTCCTCGAGGTCAAGGGTCTCAAATCCGGCTATGGCCGGATTCCGATCCTGTTCGGCGTCGATCTGACGGTGGCCGACGGCGAATATCTCGGCATTCTCGGCCATAACGGCATGGGCAAGACCACGGCGCTGCGCACCTTGATGGGACATCTGCCGACCACCGACGGCTCGGTGGTGTTCGCAGGCAAGACCATCACGCATCTCAAGCCGCATGAGCGCTCGCGGCTCGGCATCGGCTTGGTGCCGCAGGGCCGCGAGATCTTCCCGGACCTGTCGGTCATGGAGAATCTGCGTATGGGCCTCGCTGCGGCGCCCAAGGAGGATCGCAGCGTCATCGACACGGTGCTGCAGGATTTTCCGCGGCTGGTTCGGCTGCTCGACCGCCGCGGCGGCGCGCTCTCCGGCGGCGAGCAGCAATTGCTGGCGCTGGCGCGCTGCCTCTGCACCAAGCCGAAGCTGATCCTGCTGGACGAGCCGACCGAAGGCATCCAGCCTTCGATCATCGAGGAGATCATCGAGACCCTCCTGGCGCTGAAGACGCGCTGGAAGCTGTCGTTGATCGTCGTCGAGCAGAACCTCGAGTTCATCACATCGTTATCGGATCGCATCCTGCACATCCAGAAGGGACGCATCACCGAGGAACTCGATCGTGAGAGTCTGCTGGCCCGGGAAGGTCAGATGGTCCCGAGCTAGAGAATTCCGGCGCGGCTGCGCCGGCCCATTGAACTGCACATTGCTGTCTCTGCCCCAGCTTGTCCTCACAAGAAAGGATGACTCATGTCCATCAAACGCCCGAATGCCGAGGAAGTCGCCGATCTCGCCGCCAGCCTGCACATGAACATGACGGTCGAGGAGGCCGCCGAATATCTGTCGCTGATGGGAGGCATGTTCGATCAGTACGACATCATTGATGAGCTGCCGAACCCGCTGCCGCCGGTGAAATATCCGCGTACCCCAGGCGCCAAGCCGCCGGCGAAGGAGAACAAGTACAACGCCTGGGCGATCAAGACCGAGGTGAAGGGTGCATCGAGTGGCAAGCTCGCCGGCCGCACCGTCGTGCTCAAGGACAACGTCGCGCTCGCGGGCGTGCCGATGATGAACGGCTCGACCACGCTCGAAGGCTTCATTCCCGCCGCCGACGCCACGATCGTGTCCCGCATCCTCGATGCCGGCGGCACCATCGTCGGCAAGGCCGTGTGCGAGCATTTCTGCCTGTCCGGCGGCAGCCACACCTCCGATCCGGCGCCGGTGCACAATCCCTGGAAGATGGGCTATTCGGCCGGCGGCTCGTCCTCGGGCAGCGCCGCGCTGGTGGCGGCCGGCGAGGTCGACATGTCCATCGGCGGCGACCAGGGCGGCTCGATCCGCATCCCCGCGTCCTATTGCGGCATCTACGGCATGAAGGCGACCCATGGCCTCGTGCCCTATACCGGCGTGATGCCGATCGAGTCGACGATCGATCACACCGGACCGATGACGGCCAACGTCAAGGACAACGCGCTGCTGCTCGAAGTGCTGGCCGGCGCCGACGGCCTCGATCCCAGGCAATATGCGCCGAAGGTCTCGGCCTACACCGAGGCGCTCGGCAAGGGCGTCAAGGGCCTCAAGATCGGCGTGCTCAAGGAAGGCTTCAGCGCGCCGAACATGGAAGAGGGCGTGGTGTCCAAGGTCAAGGCCGGCGCGGAGCGCTTCGCCAAGCTGGGCGCCTCGGTATCCGAGGTCTCGATCCCCGAGCACATGCATGCGCTGGCGGCGTGGAACCCGATCACGCTCGAAGGCTTCCTGGTGCAGATGATGCTCGGCAACGGCATGGGCTTCAACTGGAAGGGCCTCTACGACGTCGGTCTGCTCGACGCGCATTCCGGCTGGCGCACGCGCGCCGACGATTTGTCGGTGACGTTGAAGCTGACCATGCTGGTCGGGCAGTGGGGGCTCGAGCACTATCGCGGCCGCTACTACGCCAAGTCGCGCAACATCGCGATTCAGGCCAAGGCCGCCTATGACGCCATGTTCGGCTCCTACGATCTGCTGCTGATGCCGACCCTGCCATGCGTCGCGACGCCGATCCCTGCCAAGGACGCGCCGCTCGCCGAAGTCGTGCAGCGCGCCTTCGAGATGACCGCGACGACGAGCCCGTTCGATGTCACCGGCCACCCGGCGATGACCTTGCCATGCGGCCTCTCGGACGGTCTTCCGGTCGGCCTGATGCTGATCGGCAAGGACTACGCCGAGTCCACCATCTACCAGGCGGCGGCGGCGTTCGAAGCCGACGGCGACTGGAAGACGTTCTGATGATCACCATCACCGCGGTCATCAGGGCCAAGGCGGGACATGAGGCCACGATGCGCGACGCCCTCGTCGCCGTCGCGGCCCATGTCGCGGCCAACGAGCCGGAGACGATCGGGTTCTTCATCTCGCAGAGCGAGACTGAGCCCGGTCTGTTCACCACCTATGAGCGCTTCGCCGACAAGGCCGCGATGGACCGCCACAACGGCTCCGCCGCGGTGGCGACCTTCTTCGGCATCGCCAAGCCGATCCTCGACGGCGAGGTCATCCTCGTGACCTCGCAGGAGGTCTCGGCGACGCTGCGGTAGGACACGGCGAGAGATGAGCAAGCCAACCGTCCTTCGAGACGCCCGCCTTGCGGCGGGCTCCTCAGGACGAGGGCGGTGGGTGTGGCGCCGCGGAGTTGTGCTCCGCGTCCACGGGCTTGCCTCAAGTGATCAGTGCGGGGTTCGGCGGCCGGATGCCCGCGCCCGATATCTCACCCCTCATGGTGAGGAGCCCGCCCCTTGGCGGGCGTCTCGAACCATGAGGCCCCAAACGACGAGTGCTGAACAACCGGAGGACCACCGCCGATGCTCCGTCTGCACGGCATCATGGGACGCGCCGACGACCGGGCCTATGCCCGGCAGCTCCACGGGCTGGAGCATCGCGGCGGCATCGAACTGTTGTTCGTGCCGCCGCAGGACGCCGGCCGCAAGCGTTTCCGCCTGACCACCGATCGCGGTACCGATTGCGCGGTCAGCCTCGATCGCGATGAAGAACTGGTTGACGGCGCGCTGCTGCATCTCGATGCCGATCGCGCCGTCATCGTCCGTTTCGGCGAGCAGCAGGTCTGGCGCCTCAAGGCCCGTGACGATGCCAGTGCCCTCAAGCTCGGCTGGCACGCCGGCAACCTGCACTGGCGCGTCCGGTTCGAAGGCGGCCATCTGGTCGTCCTGCTCGACGCGCCGATCGCCACCTATCGCGCCCGCATCCGGTCACTGCTCGACGCCGGTGAGGTGGTGGAGCGCGATCATGTTTGACCGCGGCGAGGCGCTCGCATTGCTGCAGCTCGGCGACAGCGCCTTTCCTGCCGGCGGCTTTGCCTTCTCCTGGGGCATCGAAGGCCTCGCCGCCGATGGTCTGCTGTCCGATCGCGACGATCTCGATGGTGTCATTGCTGATCATCTCGCGCAGCGCTGGGCGAGCATGGATCGCATTCTGCTGCGTCGCGCATGGCATGCGAACGACATCGCGGCGATCGCTGCTGTCGATCGCCTTGCCGAAGCCACCACTCCATCCGTCGAGATGCGCGAGGGCTCGCGGCGCGCGGGCAGGGCGCTGCTCGGCGTCTGGGTCAAGCTCTCAGGTCCCTTGGCCGTATCTTATCGCGCCCGCGTCTCCGCGGATGCGTGTCTCGGTCATCTCGCCGTGGTGCAGGCGATCACCAGCCGCGACGGCGGCCTCGGCCTCGAGGCCGCCGAGCTGGTCTCCGGCTGGACCCTCGTCACCGGGCTCGTCAGCGCCGCCGTGCGGCTCGGCCTGATCGGCCACGTCGACTCCCAGCGCAGCCTCGCAACCGCCCGCGCGCGGCTCACCGATCTGCTCGCCGAGACGCCCGACGACGACGCGATGCCGTCGAGCTTCACGCCCTTCATCGATATCGCCGTGTCGCGCGGACCGCTGCGGCACGTGCGCATGTTCACCACCTGACGAGAGGCGCCACGCCATGATGAATCTGTCGCCGACCGAGATGGATCGTCTCGTGATCTTCAACGCCGCGCAGATGGCGCGGCGCAACCGCTCGCTCGGCATCAAGCTCAGCCATCCCGAGGCGGTCGCCTACATCACGGATGAAGTGATGACGGCGGCGCGCCGCAATCTGCCCTATGCCGAGATCCGCGACATGGCGGGACGGCTGCTGACGACCGACGATGTCGAGCCCGGCGTCGCCCAGATGATCCCGATGCTCTATGTCGAGCTGATGTTCGCCGAGGGCACCAAGGTGATGGCGCTGTTCGAGCCGATCCAGCCCGCGGAGGGCGCCGTTGCCGAGGACATCGTGCCCGGCGAGATCATCGAAGGTTCCGGCGACATCGAGATGTTCACCGCGCTGCCGGCTGTGACCATCGACGTGGTCAACACCGGGGATCGCGACATCCAGGTGCGCAGCCACACCCATTTCTTCGAGGTCAACCGCGCGCTGCGCTTCGATCGCGCCGCCGCCTGGGGCATGAAGATCGACCGCCCCGCAGGCCTTGGCATGCGCTTCGAGCCCGGTGTCTTCAAGTCGGTCCGGCTGGTGCCGATCTCAGGCGACCGGATCGTGCGCGGCCAGGCCGGGCTGGTCAACGGCCCGCTCGATGCCCCCGGCGCGCGCGATGCGGCGCTGAAGCTCGCACAGTCGCGCGGCTATCTGGGAGCCTAAATCATGGCCAAGCTGACCCGCCGCGCCTATGCCGAGCTCTACGGTCCCACCAAAGGGGATCTCGTCAGGCTCGCCGACACCAGCCTGCTCGCCGAGATCGAGCACGACTACACGACCTATGGCCATGAGCTCCTGGTCGGCGCCGGCAAGAATTTGCGCGACGGCGAGGCCATTGCCGGCCATCGCACGTCACAGCACAAGGTGCTCGACGTCGTCGTCAAGAACGCGACCATCGTCGACGCCGTCATCGGCATCGTGAAGGCCGATATCGGCATCCGCGACGGCCGCATCGTCGGCATCGGCAAGGCCGGCAATCCCGACGTGATGCCCGACGTGCATCCGGACATGGTGGTGGGCCACACCACCGCGCCGATTGCGGGCGGGCCTTTCATCGTCACCGCGGGCGCGATCGAAAGCCACGCGCATCTGATCTCGCCGGAACAGTCGGACCATGCGCTGGCCGGCGGCACCACCACGATGATCGGCAACGGCTCCGGGCCGGTGTTTGACGTCGGCTCCGGCTCGGGGCCGAATTTCGGGCACTTCCTCAAGTCGATAGAGTTCTCGCCGCTGAACTACGCGCTGTTCGGTCGCGGCGGCTCCACCCCGGAGGCTGTCGAGGAGGCCGTCTCGGCCGGCGGCATGTCGGTCAAGATCCATGAGGATTTCGGCGCCGCGCCTGATGTCATCGACAAGAGCCTGATCGCGGCGGACCGCAATGATTTCGCGGTCCATCTGCATACGGACTCGATCAACGAATACGGCTTCTGCGAGGACACGATGGCCGCGGTCGACGGCCGCACCATCCACATGTATCACGTCGAGGGCGCCGGCGGCGGCCACGCGCCGGATCTGCTCAAGGTCGTGTCGTGGGAGAACGTGATCCCGTCCTCGACCAATCCGACCAATCCCTACACCTCCTATGGCATGGAGGAGGGCGTGCCGATGACGATGATCTGTCATCAGCTCAACTACAATGCGCCCGAGGACGTCATGTTCGGCGAGGCGCGGGTGCGCGCGCAGTCGATGGCGGCGGAGGATTTCCTCCACGACATGGGCGCGATCTCGATCTTCGGCACTGATACTCAGGGCATGGGGCGGCTCGCCGAGAACGTCGCCAAATGCTGGCAGCTCGCCAGCGTCATGAAGGATCGCATCGGCCGGCTGCCGGAGGAAACCACCGCGCGCGCCGACAATGAGCGCATCAAGCGCTACATTGCCAAGCTCACGATCAACCCCGCCATCGCCGTCGGCATCGATCATGTCGTCGGCTCCATCGAGGTCGGTAAGATGGCCGATCTCGTGCTGTGGCCGCGCGCCTCGTTCGGGCTCAAGCCCTACATGGTGATCAAGAACGGCTTTCCAGTGTGGGCCGCAATGGGTGACGGCAATGGGAGTCTCGGCCTGTCGGAGCCGATGATCCAGAAGCGGATGTGGGGCGCGCTCGGCGCAGCTCCACAGCGGCTCGGCGTCAACTTCATGTCCAAGCTCGCGGTTGATGCCGACATCCGCGGCAGGCTGGGCCTGGGCCGCGAGACCGTGCAGATCAAGAACGTGCGCCGCCTGCGCAAGACCGACATGGTCCGCAACGCGGCGATGCCGCATGTCGAGGTCGATCCGCAGACCTTCGAGGTGCGCGCCGACGGCAAGCTCCTGATGTGTCCGCCGGCCACGTCCGTGCCGCTCGCAAGGAGGTTCATGCTGCGATGAGCCGGCTTGCTCTCACCCGCGCCGATGAGCCGATGACCGCCGCGCGCGTCGGCATCGGCGGCCCCGTCGGCTCCGGCAAGACCGCCTTGGTCGAGCAGTTGATCCCGGCGCTGCAGGCGCGCGGCATCGACATCGCAGTGATCACCAACGATCTCGTCACCGCTGAAGATGCCGAACGCGTCCGCCGGTCTGGTCTGATCGATCCCGAGCGCGTGTCGGCGGTGGAGGCCGGCGCCTGTCCGCACACCGTGATCCGCGAGGATCCGACGCTCAACATCGAGGCCGCCGACGAACTGGAGCGGCGCTTTCCGGGCGTCGAGCTGATCCTGCTGGAGAGTGGCGGCGACAATCTCGCCTCGACCTTCTCGCGCGACCTCACCGACTTCTGGATGTTCGTGATCGACGTCGCCGGCGGCGACGACATTCCGCGCAAGCGCGGCCCTGGCGTGATCCGCGCCGATCTCCTGGTCATCAACAAGGTCGATCTCGCCCCCCATGTCGGCGTCGATCTCGCGCGGATGCAGCGCGAGGCCATGGAGGTGCGCGGCGGACGGCCGGTGCTGCTGACCAATTGCCGGCGCGGCGAGGGCATTGGGGCGATCGTCGATCTGCTGGAGCGCGAGGTGCTGTTCCGCAAGTGAGCGCTTCCGCCCCAGAGCCGCCGCGGCTCGATCTCTCGTTCGTCCGGCGCGGCGGCCGCACCGTGATCGACCGGCGGCTGTTCGCCTGGCCGTTTGTGCTGACGCGCAGCTTCCACACCGATGCCGCGCGGCCGAACCTGCTCAGCGTCATCCTGCAGACCGGCAGCGGCGCCGTGCATGGCGAGGACCGGCTGACGCAACGCTTCACGCTGAGAGAAGGAGCAGCCGTCTCCGTCACGACGCAGGGCGCGACCTCGGTGCATCGCGCCGAGCAGGGCGCGCGCGCCGTCGAGCAGGTGCAGCTGCGCGTCGCGCCCGGCGCGTCGCTCGACTACCGGCCGGAGCCGCGCATCCTGTTTCCCGACGCGGCCTTGTGCCAGGTGCTGGAGCTGGATTGCGCCGTCGATGCTGTCGCGCTCGTCACCGACGCCTTCACGATGCACGATCCGGACGGGCAGGGGCGGCTGTTTCGCGAGCTCGACTCGACCGTCATCGTGCGCCGGCCAAGCCAGGAGCCGCTGTTGATCGACCGCATGCAGCTGCGCGATCCCGCGACCGCGCTGTTCAAGGGCCGCCGCGCGTTCGGATCGGCGCTGCTGATGCTGCCCGAGATGCACGATGGCGCCGCGATCCGCCTGCACCTGGCCGACGCGTTCGCGCACATCGATGACCTCTATGCGGCCGCGAGCCTGTTGCCGGAGGGCGCCGGCATCGGTATTCGTCTCGCGGCCCGCGAGCTGCGCCAGCTGCGGGCCGGCTTCGACGCGGTCGCGGCGCTGGTGCGTGAGATCGATCTCGGCGCGCGCGCCGGTCAGGCGCCGAGCGCAGCGGCCACAGCGCGGCCGACGGCCGCGTGAGCGGCGTTGCGCCTGTCGTCGCTGGCCTTGGTCTCGGTGAGATAGCTCGTCACGATCACCGGCCCGCGCCCGGCGGGCCAGATCACCGCGACGTCGTTGCTGCTGCCGTGCTCACCCGAGCCGGTCTTGTCGCCGCTGGCGGGGTCCAGCAGGGCCACCCCGAGCCGCCCGCCGCCATCTGCCTCGATGCCGGCGATCGTTTCCTGCAGGTCGGCCGCGCGCGCCGGCCGCACGAACACAGGCAGCAGCGCGAGCGGAAACAATCGCCGCCGTGTGACACGCGTCACGGGAACCGTCCTTGATCTCTCACGCCGTCTCGAGATCGAAATCGGCCCATACCGGCACGTGATCCGACGGCTTCTCCCAGGCCCTGACATAGCTGTCGATGCCGACCTCGACCAGCCGGTCGCTGGCCTGCGGCGACAACAACAGGTGATCGATTCGAATCCCTGCGTTCTTCTGCCAGGCCCCGGCCTGATAGTCCCAGAACGTGTACTGCCCCGGCGCATCGGTGACCGCGCGCAGCGCGTCGGTGAGCCCCAAGCCCAGCAGCGACTGGAAGCTCTCGCGCGTCTCCGGCCGGAACAGCGCGTCCTCGACCCAGGCCTCGGGATTGGAGACATCAGCGGCCGCCGGGATCACGTTGAAGTCGCCTGCGAGGATCAGCGGCTCCTCGGTCTTCAGCCGTTCACGCGCATAGTCACGAAGCCGCGACATCCACTTGAGCTTGTAGGGATATTTCTCGGTGTTCGGCGGATTGCCGTTGGGCAGATAGAGGCAGGCGATGCGCACCACGCCGCTCTTGAGGCTGACCACGCCTTCGAGGAACCTCGCATGCACGTCCTCGGCATCGCCGTCGAGCCCGGACCTGGTCTCGTCGAACGGCAGCTTCGACAGCAGCGCGACGCCGTTGAAGGTCTTCTGGCCGTGGGTGACGACATTGTAGCCCAGCGCCTCGATCTCCAGCCGCGGGAACGCGTCGTCCGTGCATTTGATCTCCTGCAGGCAGACGATGTCGGGCGAGCACTCCTTGAGCCAGGTCACGAGGTGCTCGATCCGTTGCCGGACCGAATTGACGTTCCAGGTGGCGATGCGCATGGCGGGTTCCAGAGACCTTCAGGAGAGACGGCCCGGTTAGATCAAGCCACGGCAGCCCCGGTCAAGGCGGATGCGCGGGCGAACCACAGACAAGCGCAACAATGCCATGCACGGCGCCCCATGGTCGGCGGCGGCGGGCGGGCGTATCCATCTCGCCACAGCGAAGCCGGTCCGGGCGACCGCGGCAAGGGAGAAGAAGATGGACCATCGACGTCTCGGTCATTCCGGCCTGCGCGTGCCGGCGCTCAGCTTCGGCACCGCGACCTTCGGCGGCAGCAACGATTTCTTCAAGGCCTGGGGCGGCACCGATGCCGAGGGCGCCGCGCGGCTGATCGACGTCTGCCTCGATCACGGCCTGGCGATGTTCGACAGCGCCGATGTCTATTCGGATGGTCTCGCCGAGAGCATTCTCGGCCAGGCCATCAAAGGCAAGCGCAACCGCCTGCTGATCTCGACCAAGGCCACGTTCCCGAGGGGCAATGGTCCGAACGATTATGGCTCGTCACGCCAGCATCTGATCGAGGCGATCGACGGTTCGCTGCAGCGGCTCGGGGTCGATCACATCGACCTGTTCCAGTTGCATGGCCAGGACGACAACACGCCGGTCGAGGAGACCTTGGCGACGCTCGACCAGCTCGTGCGCGCCGGCAAGATCCGCTACATCGGCTGCTCGAACTTCTCCGGCTGGCACCTGATGAAGTCGCTCGCCGCCGCCGACCGCTATGGCACTCCGCGCTATGTCGCGCACCAGGCCTATTACTCGCTGCTGAACCGCGACTATGAATGGGAGCTGATGCCGCTCGGCCTCGACCAGGGCGTCGGCGCCGTGATCTGGAGTCCGCTCGGTTGGGGCAAGCTGACCGGCAAGATCCGCCGGGGACAGCCGGCCAAGCCTGGCACCCGCGCCCATGACATCGCCGGTACCGGGCCGCATTTCGAGGAGGAGCGGCTCTATCGCGTCGTCGATGCGCTCGATCACGTCGCCAAGGAGACCGGCAAGACCATTCCGCAGGTGGCGCTGAACTGGTTGCTGCAGCGCCCGACAGTCGCCACCATCATCGTCGGTGCCCGCAACGAGAGCCAGCTGATCGAGAATATCGGCACGGTCGGTTGGAGCCTCACGGCCGAGCAGGTGGCCACGCTCGATGCCGCAAGCGACATCCCCGCCGCCTATCCGGTCTGGCATCAGCGCGGCTTCCCGATGCTGAACGAGCGCCGTTAGCCGCTCCGTTCCATGTTTGTGGAACCGCGGTGGCGGCGCCGCGCGGGCGTGACCGATCCATTTGACGGCGAGCGGGAGCGGGCGATAACATTGGTATTCGATCGTCACGTGGCCGCGCTTCGGTCATTCTGGAGCCGCCACAACGGGGGGCATCGACCCCGGACTGATCGGCGGTTGAGCCTCACGACTGTGCCGGACCCGCAGTCTTCAATGTGACGATGTTTGGCTCACTAAGTCGTCCCGGCGAACCGCATCAGGTTTTCGCTGAAGAGAGAACCTCTCGCTCCTCACCCTGAGGATCCCGCCGCAGGCGGGCGTCTCGAAGGGCGAGGCCAACACTGCGGCCTCATGGTTCGAGACGGCGCTGTGCGCCTCCTCACCATGAGGGGTAAGCGGCTTGAAGAACACTGGCCACCCGCGCGATCAAATGCTCCATCCCTCCGCCGGATAGGCCAGCGCGTCGCTGGGCTCGATCTCCGCGCCGAGCCCGTTGCGGAAGCGGCTGGCGTAGAACGCCAGCGGCAGGCCGTCGCGATGACGGCACCAGCGCACTTCGCCGATGAACAGGGTGTGGTCGGCGATCTCGACCGCGTTCACCACCTCGCAGCCGAACTGTGCGATGGCCTGCGGCAGCAGCAAGAAACCATCGTGTTCGTCCAAGGCCGGCGTGCCCTGTGCGAGCGGCGTCCCGGCGAAATGCCGGCCGATCGCGACGTCATCGGCGGCGAGCACGTTGACCGCATAGCGGCGGGTCTCGCTCACCGCCTGCCAGGTCCGGCCGCGCTTCAGCGAGACCAGCACCGTCGGCGGCTGCATCGACACCGTGGTGAAGCTGTTGGCCGTCATGCCGGCCGCGGCTCCGTCGTCACCGCGGCTGGTGACAACGGTCACGCCGGTGGAGAAGCGCGACGCCGCGGCGCGGAAGCTCGCCGCATCCGGATGAACGCTCATCGATCGCTCTCCGCCATCCACTTCACGCCGCCAGCTGCGTTCGCTCGTCGATCCAGGCGCGAATGCGCCGGTCGCTCGCCAGCCGGTCCCATTGCCGTTCCGGATAGTTGAAATTGTCGGTGAACTCGTCGCACAGCGCACGGTTCTGCGCCATCGTGAAGATCAGCCGGCCCATCGCCTCCGAGGGCGGCTGCAGCATCAGATTGGTCCAGCGCGCGGCGGCGAGCACGCGGTTCTCGCGGGCGCGATCGACGGTCTCGACGAAGCGGTCGTCGAACGCCACGGCGTCGATGATCGCCTTGCCGAGCTCGAACGCGGCATAGGAAGCCATGTTGGCGCCCTGGCCCATCATCGGATCGACCACCGAGTGCACGTCGCCCAACGCGATGGCGATCTTGCCGTCGTCGAAGCTGACCGAGGAGCGCCGCACCGTGGGCACCACGGCGCCCTGCAGCAGGTCCAGCGGCTGCAGATCGAAGCGGTGCGTGTCGATGCGGTTGTAGGTGTGCGGATGGTGCGTCTCGAGCTTGTCGAGCATCGTCTGCCGGAACGCGGCGGGATCGGCATCGTAGTTGAGCGACACCAGCTCGGCCATGTCACCGCCGGGAATGTTTTCCATCAGCAGCGCCGTCTTCATGCCGCCGAACGTCAATGTCGGGATCACGATCATCTCGCCATGCCCGGGCGAGACTGACAGCGTCACGCCGCGCGGATCGTCGCCATCAGGGCTGCCGTGATCGACGCCGTCATAGAGGCCGACGCAAAGCAGGCGCTGCGGCTGGTTGTAGGGCGACAGCTCCGGCCGGTGGCTGAACATCCGCCCGAGCGCGCCCTTGCCCGTCGACACCACCAGCAGATCGAAGCGCGCCACCAGCGCCGGAATGTCGTCGTCCTGAATGCTGGCATATTCGATCGTGCCGCCGCGATCCTCGAAATCCTTCATCAGCGCCGGCAAATAGATCCGGTAGTCGACCGCGCGGCTCGGCTGCTTGAAGGCGCCGCGGAAGAGCAGGGGACTGCCCGGGAAATTGAAGAAATGATCGTGGTGATGATAGACCACGTCGGGATCGTCCCAGTGGTTCACCCCGAGCTCGTTCTCGCGCGCCACCGTGACGCCGTGATGCGCCACCGTGTTCATTAGCCGCGTTGCAGCATATTGCTCGGGCGCCCGGTCCGTCAGGACGGTCGCCTGAATGCCGTGCTGCTGCAGATACAGCGCCAGATGCAGGCCGCCGATGCCGGCGCCGACGATGCCAATCGACTTCTCCATGGGTCTCCCTCCGTTTGATTTTTTTGAGAGGCTAGACCAGTCCTCCCGATTACGTATACGGAATGACAAGAATAAAACTCATTCCGGGGAGGAATGGATGGACCGGATCGACGCGCTGCAGACCTTCATCCGGGTCATGGAGGCCGGCAGCTTCACCCAGGCCGCGGCCGATCTCGGCCTGGGACAGCCTGCCATCACCAAGCGCATCGCGCTTCTGGAGGAGCAGTTCGGCTGCCGCCTGTTCGTCCGTACCACGCGCAAGCTGCGTCCGACCGCGGAGGCTGATCGGGTACTGAAGCTCGCCAAGGACATCGTCACCTTGTTCGAGAGCGCCGGCGTGCCGTCGCCGAAGCGGGTCGGCGCGCCCTCCGGCACTCTGCGCATGACGGTGCCGACCTCGTTCGGCCGCTATTTCTTCGGCGACATCTTTGCCGAATATGGCCGGCGCTATCCCGAGGTGCGGCTCGACATCCGCTTCACCGAGCAGTTCGTCGACCTCGTCGAGACCGGCACAGAACTCGCCATCCGCATCGGCGTGCTCAGCTCGAGCTCGCTGGTGGCGCGCCGCGTCGGCACCGTCAAGCGGCTCTTGGTCGCGGCGCCCGCGCTGCTCACGCGGCACCGGCCGCCGCGGCTGCCCAACGATCTGCGCCAGCTGCCTTGCGTGACCTATTCGCGGCTGTCGCCGAAGAACGAATGGAGCTTCGAGTCCGAGACCGGCCGCCACGTCGTCGGCATCACGCCGTCGCTCACCTGCGACGACGCCGACATCATGACGCTGGCCGCGCTGGAGGGCCTCGGCGCCGCCGTGCTGCCTGACTGGTGCGCTGTTCAACACATTGCGTCGGGCCGGCTGATTCATCTGCTGCCCGACTACGATGTCCCGTCGCTGCCGCTGCACGTGGTCTATCCCGATCCGCAATGGATGTCGCACCGCGCCCGGTTGTTCCGCGACCTGATCATCGAACGCGCAGATGTGTTCGCGATCAATACGCCGCAGTGAGCAACTCGGAGGGACGAACGACACATCATCCGTGGTCGGCACCGCCAACCGCGCCGGCATCATCGCCGCCGGCATGGTGACCGCCGCCGTGATCTGCCGCGGCTGTGTCGGAATGGAAGAAGTGCCACCGCTGCGCGTCGATCACCATCGACGTGTACAGCGCTCTCACAGCGCCATATTCAGGATCCATCGTCGTCAAGCGGCCGAGTTTCTCGCGCAGGATCGCGATCTCTCTCAACCTGACCTGTTTGTTGAACAGCCAATAGACGCCGGCGCTCAGCACGATCAGCATGAAGACGCCGAACAGTGTCACCCAGGCGATAGCGGGGCCAGTAGACACGCCCACCATGCTTCCGTCTCCACGCGTTGCAGATGAACGCGTGCCGCCAGTCTGGCACGGCTGCGCAAGTGTTTCAACTTGGTAGGACATGGAGGGGAGGGCGGGCAGAGCGTCCGCCGCAGCCGGTCGCGCGCCCCATCTTCAACCGCGCCCGCGATGCTTCGGTCAAACTCTCATTAACGCTGAGCGCGAAGATCGCCGACGCCGTGATTGACGTGCCGGCCGGTACCCCGACAATCTCCGCGCGATTGCCAATAAAGTCATATTGCAGGGGAAGGGGATCGATGGAGACGGCCGCAAAGCCAGGCATTCCGCTGTGGTTCAAGCTCGCTTACACCGCCTTCTGCGCGGTGCTGGTGCCGACCTATCTCATGGCCTACGGCCCGACCAATTTCCTCTATTTCTGCGATGTCGCGCTGTTGACCACGCTGGCTGCGGTCTGGCTGGAGAGCCCATTGCTCGCATCGGCACCGGCGGTCGGCATTCTCCTGCCGCAGGCGCTGTGGGTGGTCGACTTCCTCGGCACCGCTGCCGGCGTGCCGTTGACCGGCATGACGGCCTATATGTTCGACGCCAAGCTGCCACTGTTCACCCGCAGCCTGTCGTTCTTCCATTTCTGGCTGCCCTTCGTGCTGGCCTGGCTGGTGTGGCGGCTCGGCTATGACCGTCGCGCCTTTGCGGTGTGGACCGTCGCGGCCTGGGGGCTCCTGTCGGTGTGCTATTTCCTGATGCCGCCGCCGCCCGCGACCAGCGACCTGCCGGTCAACATCAACTATGTCTACGGATTGAGCGACGCGGTTGCACAGAGCTTCATGCCGGGACCGGCCTGGTTTGCGATGCTGCTGGCCGGATTGCCGCTCGTGATCTTTTATCCGACCCACCGGCTGCTGCTGCGCTACGCGGCCGTGTCTTCGCTGCGGCCGGCTTGACCGCGCCCGCGGCGTCTCCCCGCAGGATCAATACTTCAACGGGAGACGCGCCGTTTCGGGAGCCGCAAGCACAGCGATCACGGTCAGCAGGGACAGCCCGATCAAATAGAGCGAGATCGCCCAGGACGCGCCGGCCCAGACCAGCAGGGCGGTCGCGATCAGGGGCGTGAAGCCGCCGCTCAACGCAGCAGCGATGTTGGCGCCGAGCGAGGCGCCGCTGTATCGCATGCGGGTGCCAAACAGTTCCGGCAGAAAGGCGGCCTTCGGCCCGAACAACAGCGCATGCGTCAGGGTCATCGTCACGATCAGCGTGGCCGTGATGATCACCGGGCTCCGGGTGTCGAGCAGCCAGAACAGCGGAAACGCCAGCACGATCGAGGCGAGCGCACCGATCATGTACAACGGTTTCCGTCCCCACCGGTCCGACGCCCAGCCGGCGAGGGGAAGCGTCAGGAATTCGAACAAGGACGCATAGACCACGGCATTCAGAATGACCTGCCGCGACAAACCGAGCATCGTGGTCGCATAGGTGATGACGAACACGGTCAGAAGATAGGCCAAGCCGACCTCGGACACCGTGATGCCGATCGCCAGCAGCAGCTCCCGGCGGCTGCGCCGGATGACCTCCAGCGTCGGTTGCCGCAGCACGTCCTTGCGGTCCAGCACCTGGTGGAATTCCGGCGTCTCGGTCAGGCGATAGCGCGCAAACAGGCCGACGAGAACCAGCACGAGGCTGGCAAGGAACGGCACGCGCCAGCCCCAGCTCAGGAAGCTGGCCTCGGGCAATTGGACCATCAATGCGAAGATGCCGGTGGATGCGGCGACCCCGGCCGGGAAGCCGATCTGTACGAGGCTGCCATACAGGCCGCGCCGACGGCCGGCGTGCTCGATGACCATGGTCACGGCGCCGCTCCATTCGCCGCCGATCCCGACGCCCTGGATGAAGCGCAACAGGATCAGCAGCACCGGAGCCCAGACGCCGATCTGGTCATAGGTCGGCAGGCAGCCGATCGCGAACGTGCCGACTCCCATCATGATCATGGTGGTCACGAGCATCGCCTTGCGGCCGATGCGATCGCCGAAGTGAGCGATGATGGCGCCGCCGATCGGACGGGCAACGAACCCGACGGCGTAGGTGCTGAACGCAGCCATGGTGCCGACGATGGGATCGAAAGCGGGAAAGAACAATTTGTTGAAGACCAGGGCGGCCGCAGTGGCGTAGATCAGGAAGTCGTACCATTCGATCGCGGTTCCGAGCACGCTCGCCCACACGACGCGGGAGACGGAAGGACCGTGTGCTTGGCCTTGCCCCAGATTGACTGCTGCTGCTGTCGTCAACGCCCCATGCTCCCCTGCTGTGCGCAAACAGGCTGCCCCGATCGAGGGCGATCGCGAATGCGGCACATGTCTCGAGAATCCCCGAATACCGAATTACCATGCGTCGCAGGTCCTGAACAATGGCGTTCGGTGCGTGCGAACGAACGACAGGATCGCTTCGGTCGGGATTTGTCCGGGCCCCGGCGCGGATCGAATGCGACACCAGGGATTCGAAGTGATAGCTCCCGCCGGGCGGTGTAAAGGAGAGGACCGATGCGACTGGCCGTGATATCCGACGTGCATGGCAATCTGCCCGCGCTGGAGGCGGTGCTTGCGGACATCGAGAGGCGCGGCGTCGACGCCACGATCAATCTCGGCGACTGCGTGACCGGTCCGTTGTGGCCGCGCGAGACCTTCGCATTGCTGGAGCAGCTGGCGCTGCCGACGGTGCGGGGAAATCATGATCGCTGGATCCAGGAATGGCCCGAGGAGAAGCTCTCGCCGGCCGGCAGGTTTTCGCGGGCAGCGCTGACGGCCGGCCAGCGCCTCCAGCTGCATGGCCTGCCTGCGCGGATTGCGCTGGAGCAGGGCATTCTCGCCGTTCACGGCACGCCCGACGACGACAGTGCTTGTCTGCTGGAGGAGATGCTGGACGACGGCCGTTATGTCCCGGCCCGTCGCGACGTGCTGACGTCGCGCCTCGCCAATATCGGCGGCGCCGGGCTTGTCCTGTGCGGCCATAGTCACCGGCAGGCCGTCGTGCAGGTGCTCCGCGGCCCGCTGATCGTCAATCCCGGCAGTGTCGGCTGCCCTGTGTTCGGCGACATTCCGATCGCCGCGCAGCTCGAATATCGCTCGCCGCATGCCCGTTACGCCGTCCTGACCGAGCGGCGCGGCCATTGGCAGGCGGAGCTGCTGGCGCTGACCTATGATTGGGATCGCGCGGCGGCGCGCGCCGTGGAGAACGGCTTCCCGCACTGGGCCAGCGCCTACGCCTCCGGTGCCGTGCTCTGATCGCCATACGCCGCGCGCGCCGCATTCATCACGGCGCAACATGAGCGTGGACCGAGCGTTGTGCGGCAAAGAGGGGAAACACCGCAAAGGCTCGGCCGTTTGCAGCCGAGCCCGGCAAGACCGAGCCACGTGTCGCTTGCTATCAGTAAAGTCCGCCAGTGCTCTGCATCAACGCGCCGGCATCTGGTGCGCTGCCGGGGAGACCGGGAAGCCGGTTCGGATCGGCATCGCCCAGCGCCGAATAGCCGTCCGGTGGCGCCGTGCCCGGCTTGAACGGTTCTAGGATCACGCCGCTGGTCTGTCCGGGGGCGGCGCGCATGCCGGTCTTGGCGTCGACGCGGACCAGCTTGATACCGGCCGGCATCTTGAACGGCGTCGCCGGCTTGTCGGCGAGCGCGAGCTTCATGAAGTCGCGCGCCACGGGGGCCGCGATGCGAGCCGCCTGCGCCGTTCGTCCGAGGCTGCGCGGCTTGTCGTAGCCGATGTAGAGACCGACGACGAGATCCGGCGAGAAGCCGACGAACCAAACGTCCTTGGCCTCGTTGGTGGTGCCGGTCTTGCCGGCGATCGGCTTGCCGACCTCCTTGAGCGCGACCGCGGTGCCGCCCTGCACCACGCCTTCCATCAGCTCGGTGATCTGGTAGGCGGTCAGGCTGTCGAGGACCTGCTCGCGGTGGTCCACGAGCTGCGGCTCGGGCTGGTTGTGCCAGCCTTCGGGCGCTTCACACCCGCGACATTCGCGGCTGTCATGGCGGAAGATGGTGTGGCCGTAGCGATCCTGGATGCGGTCGATCAAGGTCGGCTTCACGCGACGGCCGCCATTGGCGATCATCGCATAGGCCGTCACCATCCGTATCACCGTGGTCTCGCCGGTGCCGAGCGAGTAGGACAGATAGTTCGGGACGTCGTCGTAGATCCCGAAGCGCTTCGCATATTCCGAGATCATTGGCATACCGACGTCCTGCGCGAGCCGAACGGTGACAGTGTTCAGCGACAGGCGCAGCGCATTGCGCAAGGTTGTCGGTCCGAGATATTTGCCGCTGGTGAAATCCTCCGGGCGCCAGACTTCGCTGCCCTGGCCCTGTTCGATCTCGAGCGGCGCGTCGACGATCATGCTCGACGGCGTATAGCCATTGTCGAGCGCGGCCGAGTAGACGATCGGCTTGAAGGTCGAGCCGGGCTGCCGGTAGGCCTGCGAGGCGCGGTTGAACTGGCTCTGGTCATAGGAGAAGCCGCCGACCATCGCGACCACCCGGCCGGTGTTGGGCTCCATCGCGACCAGCCCGCCGGACACTTCGGGCAGTTGCTCCAGGCGATACTGGCCGTCGACCGCCTTGCCCTCCTTGAACAGCGGATCGACATAGATCACGTCGCCGGGCTGCAGGACCTGTGAGACGGTGGTGGGAGCTTTTCCACGCGCGGGACCGGCGACGGGCCTGGCCCATCTGACGCCGTCGAGCGGGACCAGCCCGGTTTGACGCTCCTTGCTGACCGCGCCGAATTCGCGCGGCGGCTGGAAGCCGATGCGCGCGGCCAGGTCCGAGGCCTCCAGCACGACGGCCATGCGCCAGGGCGAGATGTCGGTCAGCGATCGGACCTCGGCGAGCCTGGTGCCCCAGTCTCCGGAGATGTCGAGCCTGTTGACCGGCCCGCGATAGCCTTGCTCCTGGTCGTAGCGGACCAGTCCGGCGATCAGCGTCCTGCGCGCCATCACCTGGATCTTCGGGGCTAGCGTCGTGTGCACGGACAGGCCGCCTTCATACAGCTTCTTCTCGCCGTAGCGCTCGAACAGGTCGCGTCGGGTCTCCTCGGCGAAGAACTCGCCGGCAAACGTATGGGCGTTGGCGGCGTGACTGTTGAGCGTGATCGGCTCGCGGTGCGCCTTGTCGGCGTCGGCCCTGGTGATGAAGCCGTTTTCGAACAGCCGGTCGAGGACGTAGTTGCGGCGCTCGATGGCGCGGTCGCGATTCCGGATCGGGTGCAGGCTGCCCGGCATCTTGGGCAGGGCGGCAAGGTACGAGGCCTCAGCAATCGACAGCTCGTCGACGGATTTGTCGAAATATGACAGTGCGGCGGCGGCGATGCCGTAGGCGCCGGAGCCCAGATAGATCTCGTTCAGATAGAGCTCGAGGATGCGGTCCTTGGAATAGGCGCGCTCGATGCGCAAGGCGAGCAGGGCCTCCTTGATCTTCCGATTGAACGACACTTCGTTGGTCAGCAGAAAGTTCTTCGCGACCTGCTGGGTGATGGTCGATGCGCCCTGCGGCCGGCGATCCGAGCCGAAATGCTGCACATAGGTCACGGCCGCACGCGCCATGCCGGAAAAATCCAGCCCGCCATGCTGGTAGAAGTTCTTGTCCTCGGCCGACAGGAACGCGTTGATGACCAGCTTCGGCACGGCCTGGATCGGCAGGTAGAGCCGGCGCTCCCTGGCATATTCACCGAGCAGCGAGCCATCCGCGGCGTGCACCCGCGTCATGACGGCGGGCTCGTAGTCCTGAAGCTGGGAATAGTCGGGCAGGTCGTTCGAGAACTGCCAGATCAGGATGGCCGCACCGGCGCCGGCGATCAGGAACAGCACGGCGCCGGCGGCAAAGAAGAAGCCGAAGAACCGCAGCAGACCACGCATGGTCGTATCCCCTCTCACACGGCATCCCAATCAGACGGTGTCCCGGTCGTCGCTGCGCTTCGCGCCGCGGCGTCCAGCTGGACTCGATCGGACGACGCTCGAGTAGCATAGAGCATCCGTTCCAGGTGCTCAAATACCATGTGATCAACGGCCAAAGTGAGGCTCGGATCTCTTCGTTACACCCGAGCGATCGCCGCATCGGTCGCTTGCCGCTGCAAGGGAATTTTGCGCGCAATCTCAACGTGAACAGCTCTGTCCAGACCCGTCGCGAGAAATATGTGCCTTTCGTTTTCACAGAAATTATGGTTCTTTGTCACAGTCCTGCCTCGGCACAAGGGGCGTATCGTGATCGTCACGGCACGCGGGGTGGGATGCGACAGGCGCTGGGGCCCGCAGCGTGGCTTCGGTCATGCCGACGAACGTGCCGGAGCGCACGCCGAAATCGCATGGTCCTGGCATCCCGATGTTGATGCTACGCTGGCGGTGATGATGATCCGCCGGTCACGGGGGCAAGACAGCCCGGTCCCCGGGGAGAATGCGTATAAGGCGTCGAGCCGTCGTGCAGGGAATGCCGGTTGACCGGCTGGACCTGTGGTGACTGCCGCCTGCTTTTTCTACTGCAGGCGGGCCATGGGTTGCGGCCAGCGCCCGGCATTCCCCGCGCCCTTGCTTTGCAGAGGGCGACATCGCAACGCACAGCTCGGGCGATTGGCGCCGCGAGAAGGCGAACCCGCGCCTGGGTGAATTGATGGCGGCAGGCGGCGGCCCTCGCAGATCACAACAGCAGCGAGCGCCGGCCAGACAGCTCTCCGTTCCGTAATTCTACGGGCGAAACAATTAACGCCGCTGAAGCAGCCGGTCGTGCATGGCAGGGGATCACAAGGAAACGTTGCGCCCTCATGAATTGGCCCGGGGACACATCCAGCTCCAAGCGCACTGCCGGCGGCAATCCGCTCAGCGCCTTCTTTCTCTGGATCGGCGGCTTCAGTGCGATCGAAGGGCTCGACGACGAGTCCCTGACCGAGCGCGATCGCCGGCGCATCCGGGCGCGGCAGATCGACGCCGTGGCGAGCCTTGTCCCGGTGACAATCGGCATCAACTTCGCCAACGCCGCAATCATTCTCGGGGTGTTCTGGAACCACATCTCCAACGCATTTCTGACGGCCTGGGGCCTGTCGATCGCCGTGGCCGGAGGCCTGGCACTGCGCGGCTGGTGGCGTGCCCGCAAGTCGCGGCCGAAGGAGGCGTCCGAGCGCGGCCTCCGGCGCATGACATTGCAGGCCTTCTTCCTCGCCGCAGTGTGGGGATCGCTGCCGCTGATTTTGATGCCGCAGATCGAGCCGGAACTGCAGATCATCGTCGGCTCGCTCATGACAGGCATGATCTCCGGCGGCGCGTTTGCGATGTCGAGCGTGCCGCGGGCGGGGCTGACCTACACCTGGACGCTGATGCTGGCGTCGGTCGGCTCGTTGTTGCTGTGTGGCGGCGCGACCTATCTGGTGCTGGTGGTCTTTCTGCTGCTTTACTCCTCCTTCATGGTGCGCCACCTGGTGTCGCACGGCAATGTCTTTCTGGAAAACCTGAAGGCGCAGATCCGGCACGAGCGGCAGAACGAGACGATCTCGCTGCTGCTCAAGGAATTCCAGGAGAACGCCGCGAGCTGGCTGTGGCAGACCGATGCCGAGGGCCGCCTGATCGATGCGCCGCAGCGCTTCGCCGATGTGGCCCAGCTGCCGCTCGATCAGCTCAAGGGCGAGCGGCTCGTCGACACGCTAGAATATCTGTGCCCGACCGACACGGCCACCTTGGCGACCTTTGCCGATCGCATGGCGCGGCGGCTGTCGATTCCGGAGATTCTGATCCATGTCGTGGTTGCCGGCGGCGAGCGGCGGCGCTGGGCATTGACCGCGCGGCCGGCGCGTGACTATGAGGGAAAATTCGCAGGCTATCGCGGCTTCGGTCGCGACGTCACCGAGCGCTGGCGTGCCGAGCAGGCCGAGGCCGAGAGCCGGGCGAAATCCGAATTCCTGGCGATGATGAGCCACGAGATCCGCACGCCGATGAATGGCGTGCTGGGCCTGGCTTCGACGCTGTTGGAGACCAAGCTCGATCCCGAGCAGCGTCATGCGGTCATGACGATCCGCGAGTCCGGCGACAATCTGCAGCGCATCCTCAACGACATTCTCGACCTCTCGAAGCTCAACGCCGGCAAGCTGGAGTTCGAATCGGTCGACTTTTCGCCGGCCGCTTTGGTCGAGGCCGTCACGGCGATCATCGGCGTCAATGCGAAGACCAAGAGCCTGCTGGTCAACGCCGATATCGACCCGAAATTGCCGCCGGCGCTGAAGGGCGATGTCGCGCGCATTCGCCAGGTGCTCATCAATCTCGCCTCCAATGCCGTCAAGTTCACCGAGCGCGGCGGCCTCACCATCGCCGTGGCCTGCCGCACCCGCGACGATCACAAGGCGACGATCGAGTGGCGGGTCTCGGACACCGGCATCGGCATTCCGGCCGATCGCGTCGGCAAGCTGTTCACCGATTTCGCCCAGGCGGATGCGTCCATCAACCGCCGCTTCGGCGGCACCGGGCTTGGCCTCGCGATCTCCCGCCGCATCATCGAGCAGATGGGCGGCGGCATTGCCGTATCGTCGGTGCAAGGCGAAGGCTCGACGTTCCGATTCAGCCTGACCTTGCCGTGGAGCGACAAGCAGATCTCCGATCAGCGCGGTGACCGCGTCGGTGCCGGCGATCTGAAGGAGCGCATCGAGGCGCTCGGCCGCCCGTTGCGCGTCTTGATCGCGGAAGACGACGCCACCAACCGCATGGTGGTGTCGAAGATGTTGCAGGAGTTTGCCGTCGAGAAGTGCATCGTGCCGGACGGGCTCCAGGCGGTGAAGGCGGCCGGTGAACAGGAGTTCGATCTGGTCCTGATGGACGTCCGCATGCCGGAGATGGACGGCATCACCGCCACCCGGACGATCCGCGCCAAGGGCGGCCGGCTCGCCGAGCTGCCGATCATCGCGCTCACCGCCAACGCCTTCCCCGACGACATCAAGCAGTGCCGCGAGGCGGGGATGTCCGACTTTCTCGCCAAGCCGCTGCGCAAGCCGGCGATGGTCGCGGCGATGCTGAAGGCACTTGGCCCGGTGGCGCCGACCGTCGCGGCGCCGAGCCTGGCGCCGTCGGAGGGCAGCGCCTCGGTGGCGGCGGAGGCCTGACGCAGGAGAGGGGGGTTAGACCGAGAAGCTGGTGCCGCAGCCGCAGGAGGCGGTTGCGTTGGGATTGTTGATCCGGAACGAGGCACCCATCAGGTCGTCGACGAAATCGACCTCCGATCCGGCCAGGAACGGCACCGAGGCCGGATCGACCAGCACCACGGCGCGGTCGCGCGCGATCACGAGGTCGTCGTCGGCCTTGGCGCGGTCGATGTCGAACTTGTACTGGAAGCCGGAGCAGCCGCCGCCTTCGACGGAAATGCGCAGCATGGCGCCTGCCGTCTCCTTGCCGAGGATCTCGCCGATGCGGCGGGCGGCGCGTTCGCTGATGGTGACGGGGGTGGTCGTGGTTGCGGTCATCACCAAGAGTCTCCTGAAGCTCGTCATGCCCTATTCATTTGGTGTCGGGCACTCCCCATAGTTAAGTGGGCTTCGTCGAGGAATCAAATCTCCAAGGGAACAATCGCCCGTGTCGGTCGGAATGGCTGCCCCCCGCGCATCTTATTCCTGCGATCCCGATCGCAGCCGGGGTCGGCTGGTCGCCGAGCCGCCGTCCCGGACCCGCAGCCCGTTCCGCCGGGATTGCGACCGGGTGATCCATTCGACCGCCTTCCGCAGGCTCAAGCACAAGACCCAGGTGTTCGTCTTCCACGAGGGCGACCATTACCGCACCCGTTTGACCCACTCCCTGGAGGTCGCCCAGATCGCCCGCGCGCTCGCCCGCCAGCTCGGCCTCGACGAGGACCTGACCGAGACCCTGGCGCTGGCGCATGATCTCGGCCACCCGCCATTCGGCCATGCCGGGGAGCGGGCGCTGAACCGCTGCATGGAAGCTCATGGCGGCTTCGATCACAATGCCCAGACGCTGCGCATCGTCACCACTTTCGAGCAGCGCTATCCGGATTTCGATGGCCTCAACCTGACCTGGGAATCGCTCGAGGGCATCGTCAAGCACAACGGACCGTTGCGGGAGGCCATTCCCAGCGGGATCGCCGAGTTCAATGCGCGCTTCGACCTGGAGCTGTGGAGCTACGCCTCGCTGGAAGCCCAGATCGCCGCCCTGGCCGACGACATCGCCTATGACGCCCATGACATCGACGACGGCCTGCGGGCCGGTCTGTTCACCGTGGACGATTTGCGCGAGGTGCCGCTGCTCGAGGCCATGATCGGCGACATCGATCGCCATTATCCTGGCCTCGTCGACCTCAGACGTGGCGCCGAGCTGGTGCGCGAACTGATCTCCTATCTGATCGCGGCGGTCGCCGCCGAGTCGCAGCGGCGGATCGAGCGGGCGCAGCCGATGTCCCCGCACGACGTGCGGCGACATGCCGGTCCATTGGTGGCGTTTCCGGCCGATGTCGCCGAGCATGAGGCGACGATCAAGCGGTTTCTCTGGCAGCGCATGTATCGGCACGAGCGGGTGATGCGGGTGATGCGCGATGCCGAGCGAATCGTGGCCGACCTGTTCGGCCGCTATCAGGCCGATCCCGCGTCGCTGCCGGCGGGCTGGCTGGAGGGATGCGACAGCGAGGGCGACCGCGCCCGCCGGATCGGCCATTTTATCGCCGGAATGACCGACCGTTTCGCCTTAACCGAGCACCACCGTCTTTTTGACTCGACCCCGGATTTGCGTTAGGCGGCGACATGCTCGAACAAGCTTCCAATCTTCATTTGTTTGCCGATGTCCTCGCGCGCGTCCATGCGATCTGCGCGGCGCTCGCCAAGGACGGCAATTGGCCCGAGGGCATCGATTTCTCGCGCGTGGTCGTCGAGCCGCCGCGCGATCCGAGCCATGGCGACATGGCCACCAATGCCGCGATGGTGCTTGCCAAGGAGGCCAAGGCCAAGCCGCGCGACCTCGCCGAGGCGATCGCCGAACGGCTGCGGGCCGACGAACTTGTCGCCAAGGTCGATGTCGCCGGCCCCGGCTTCATCAACCTGACCCTGCATCCGGTGGTCTGGGCGAGGCAGCTCGGCACGATCCTGCGCGACGGCGATGGCTATGGCCGCATCGCGCCGGTCGTGGGCGCGCCGAGGGTCAATGTCGAATATGTCTCGGCCAATCCGACCGGGCCGATGCATGTCGGCCATTGCCGCGGCGCTGTGTTCGGTGACGCGCTGTGCAGCCTGTTGCAGTTCGCCGGCCGCGATGTCACCCGCGAGTACTACATCAACGACGCTGGCGCGCAGGTCGACGTGCTCGCGCGTTCGGCGTTTCTCAGATATCGCGAGGCGCTCGGCGAGGACATCGGCGCGATCCCGGAAGGGCTCTATCCCGGCGACTATCTGAAGCCGGTGGGGCAGACGCTCGCGGCCGAGCATGGCGACAGGCTGAAGGCGATGCCGGAGGCGCAGTGGCTGCCGATCGTGCGCGACAAGGCGATCGCGATGATGATGGCCGAGATCAAGGACGATCTCGCCGCGCTGAACATCCGGCACGACGTGTTCTTCTCGGAGCGCTCGCTGATCACAGGCGCCACCAACAAGGTCGCCGAGACCATCGATTTCCTGCGCGCGCGCGGCGACGTCTATGAGGGCCGGCTGCCGCCGCCGAAGGGCGCGCCGGTCGAGGATTGGGAAGATCGCGAGCAGCTGCTGTTTCGCGCCACCGCCTATGGCGACGACGTCGATCGTCCTTTGATCAAGTCGGACGGCTCCTACACCTATTTCGCTTCGGATATCGCCAACCACCGGCACAAGTTCGAGCGCGGCTTCGCCGATCTGATCGACGTGTTCGGCGCCGATCATGGCGGCTACATCAAGCGCATGCAGGCCGCGGTGAAAGCGGTCACCGCCGCGCAGGCGGTGCTCGACGTCAAAGTCGTCCAGCTCGTCAAGCTGTTGCGCAACGGCGAGCCGGTGAAGATGGGCAAGCGCACCGGCAACTTCGTCACCTTGCGCGAAGTTGTTGATGAAGTCGGGCAGGATGCGGTCCGTTTCATGATGCTCTACCGCAAGAACGACGCCGTGCTCGATTTCGACCTCGCCAAGGTCATCGAGCAGTCGCGCGACAATCCGGTCTTCTATGTCCAATATGGCCATGCCCGGGGGCATTCGATCTTCCGCAATGCCCGGGACAGCTTCCCCAGCCTGCCCGTGGAGGAGGGGGCGCGACTCGCATTCCTCCGCCAGGCCAAGCTCGAAAAACTCACCGATCCCTCCGAGATCGACCTCTTGAAACGGCTGGCGCTGTACCCACGTACGGTGGAAAGCGCGGCCCTGGCCCATGAGCCGCACAGGGTGGCCTTCTACCTCTATGATCTTGCTAGCGAATTTCACGCCCTCTGGACGCGGGGGCGGGATTTGCCCTATTTACGCTTCATTATCGATGATGATGCAGAATTGACCATGGCACGTTTGGCCATGGTTCAGGGCGTCGTCTCGGTTCTGGCGTCGGGACTAGCGATCTTGGGCGTTAATGCTCCTGACGCAATGCGCTGATTGGGGGAAACACGCGACTTCAGTTGGGGGCCTCAATCTGGCAGGGTCCGCCTTAGGACGCATATGCGGCTCACCCGCAGGGACGCTTCATCACGATGGCTGATCGTTACCAGGACAGACCCTTTCCCGCTGATGGTTTTGGCCGCGGTGGAAACCAGCCGGCCGATGCCGATCCGCTCGCCGAGCTCGCCCGCCTGATTGGGCAGAACGATCCTTTTGCGCAATCGGGCCGCGCGACGCCCCAGGCTGCTCCACGCGCCAATGCCAGGCCGGCCGCGCCGGCTGCCCCCGATCAAGCCGCCGGCATGCCGCCGGCCGGTCCTCCGACATGGATGCAGCGCTCGAACGCTCCGCAACCGACGGCGGCCAATCCGTTTGCCGACATGGGACGTGAGCCGCCGGCTCCGCAGCCCCCAGCCTTCCCGGCTGGCTTCCAGGATCAGCGCGGGCAGGAGCCCGGTTTTTCCGAGCCGAATTTTGCTGCTGCGCCGGCCCAGCGGCAGCAGGCCGGCTACCCGAACAATGAGTTCGCTGACCAGCTGTCCAAGCTTGATTACAGCGTCGGCGAGTCGCGCCATCGCTTCGCCGAGAACGATCCCGACTACAATCGCGGCTCGGATTTCGACGACAACGATCAGGATTCATCGCGCTACGATGATGCGCTGTTCGGCCAGATGGGAGCCAACCAGCAGGGTTTTCAGGGCGACAACGAGTTCCAGGATGGCCAATACGGCTATCAGGACGGCTATGATGAGGGCGAGGAAGAAGAGAGGCCCCGTCGCCGCAGCGGCATGAGCACGGTTCTGGCGGTGCTGACGCTGGCCGTGGTCGGGACCGGCGGCGCCTACGGCTACAAGACGTATATCTCGTCGGCCCGGACTGGCGAGCCGCCGATCATCCGCGCTGACAATACGCCGACCAAGATCATGGCGCAGCAGGATACGACGCCGAAGGTGCCCGATCGGCTGCTCGGCAATGATGGTGGCGAGAAGTTGGTGTCCCGCGAGGAGACGCCGATGGACGTGAATGCGAATGCGCGCGGAGGCAATCCGCGCGTCGTGTTCCCGCAGCTCAACCAGAACGGCGCGCCGCCGCCGGCGTCGAGCGTCGCGCCGGGTGGCATGCCGTCGCAAATGGCCAACGCCAATGGGACGCTGCCGAACAGTGATCCGCGTCCGATCAAGACGCTGTCGGTGACCGGCGGCAACCAGGCGGCAGCCGATCCGGCCGCTGCGGCGCCGACGCCGCCCCCGGCCAAGGCAGCGAAGGCTGGCAAGAAATCCGCGGCCAACGCCAATGCCTCGGCCAATCCGCCGACCGGGGACAGCCCGATGCCGCTTACGCCGCAGCCGTCGGCGCCCGCGCCGGCGCGTATCGCCACTGCTGTTCCGGTCACTGAGCAGGCCCCGTCGAGCGGCGGCACCACGGGGGGCTACCTGGTCTCGATCTCGTCGCAGGCCAGCGAGGACGAGGCGATGCGGGCCTACAAGGCCGCGCAGGACAAATACTCGGCCGTGCTCGGCAAATACGAGCCGATCATCAAACGGGCGGATCTGGGTGAAAAGGGCGGTGTCAAGTACCGTGCGGCCGTCGGCCCCTTCGCGACCAAGGAAGAGGCCAACAAGATGTGCGGAACGTTGAAAACTGCCGGCGGACAGTGTTTCCCGTTTAGCAACAATTAAGGCTTGCTTGACCGACCCCGAAGCGGGGTCTATGCGGCCCGCATGACCATGCGGGCTTTCATTACCGGCATCTCCGGCCCTGATCTCTTCGAGGCCGAGCGCGCGTTCATCCGCGCGGCGAAGCCCTGGGGCTTCATCCTGTTCAAACGCAATGTTCAGTCACCCGCGCAAGTGACTGCACTCGTTGAACAATTTCGCGATTGCGTAGGTCGGACCGATGCCCCCGTCCTGATCGACCAAGAGGGCGGCCGGGTGCAGCGGCTGGGTCCGCCGCATTGGCCGGTCTATCCCGCCGGCATCGTATTCGACCGCCTCTACGACCTTGATTCGTCGCTCGGCCTGCGCGCCGCCTGGCTCAGCGCCCGCCTGATCGCCGACGACCTGCAGCAGCTCGGCATCACCGTGGATTGCCTGCCGCTGGCCGATGTTCCGGTTGCCGGCGCGGACGCGGTGATCGGCGATCGGGCCTATGGAACGACGCCGGCCAAGGTGGCGGCGATCGCGCGGGCGGTGACGGGCGGGCTGGAGCAGGGCGGCGTGCTGCCGGTGCTGAAGCACATTCCCGGCCATGGCCGCGCCACCGCGGACACCCACTTCCGGCTGCCGACCGTCGACACGCCGGAAGCCGAGCTCGACGCCACCGATTTCGCCGCCTTCCGGCCGCTCGCGGACCTGCCGATGGCGATGACTGCACATGTTGTGTTTAGCGCGATCGATGCCGCCCATCCGGCCACGACTTCTGCGACAATGATCCAGCGGGTGATTCGCGAGCGGATCGGGTTCCAGGGTTTGTTGATGAGTGATGACGTTTCCATGAACGCTTTGGCCGGATCGATCGCCGAGCGCACGCGCGCGATCGTCGCGGCAGGGTGCGACATGGTTCTGCATTGCAACGGCAAGCTCGACGAGATGCAGGCCGTCGCCGCCGAGACGCCAGAGCTGGCCGGCCAGGCTCTGCTCCGCGCCGATCGCGCGCTTGCGGCGCGCAAGACCCCCTCGGGCTTTGACCGGACCGCCGCGCGCGCCGAGCTCGACGCCCTGATCAACCGGTTGGGATCCGCGAGCGCATGACCGCTGAAATTTTGTCGTTTGAAACCGGCCGGCCCACCACGGAGCTGGCCGAGGCCGAGCCGGCATTGGTTGTCGACGTCGAGGGCTATGAAGGCCCGCTCGACCTGCTGCTCGCGCTGGCGCGGCAGCAAAAGGTGGATCTCGCCAAGATCTCGATCCTGGCGCTCGCCGACCAGTATCTCCAATTCATCGAGGCCGCGCGCAAGATCCGGCTCGAACTCGCCGCGGACTATCTCGTGATGGCGGCGTGGCTTGCCTTCCTGAAGTCGCGTCTGCTGCTGCCGGAGCCGCCTGCGCAGGAAGGGCCGAGCGCCGAGGAAATGGCGACTGCGCTCGCCAACCGGCTGCGCCGGCTGGAGGCGATCCGCGAGGCCGCCAACCGCCTGATGAACCGTCCGCAGTTTCAGCGCGACGTGTTCCCGCGCGGCAATCCGGAAGAGATCGCCGAAGTCCGGCGTCCCAAATTCACGGCCACTTTGTTCGATCTGCTGTCGGCCTACGCCATCCAGCGCCAGGCGCGTGTCGTGACCTCCGTTCATATGGCCAAGCGCACCGTCTGGTCGCTTGCCGAGGCGCGCGCGACGCTCGAGCGGCTGGTCGGCATGACCGAGGTGTCGGACGATTGGGGATGTCTCGACGACTACCTGCTGGATTACGTCGCCGAGCCCACACAAAAGGCCACCGTCTTCGCATCGAGCTTTGCGGCCGTGCTGGAGCTGGTCCGCGAAGGCAAGCTCGAGCTGAACCAGAAGCAGGCGTTCGCGCCGCTGTATTTTCGTAAGCGTCCACCGAACCAGCCCGGCGCGATGGCTGCGCCGGACTTGACGGTTGAGTAACGAAGAAGGAGACCTTGCCATGGCAAGCTTGGCGGAACTGCGCATGGAAGAGCCCGACGAGATCGTGGCGAGCGAGCCCGAGGTGCGCCCCGAAGAGTTGCGCATCCTTGAGGCTCTCCTGTTTGCCTCGGCCGAGCCGCTCGAGCAGGCGACGCTTGCCAAGCGTATGCCTGAAGGTGTCGATATCAAGGCCGCGCTCGCGCAGTTGCAGGCGGACTATGCCAATCGCGGCGTCAATCTCGTGCGGGTCGCCAACAAATGGACGTTCCGTACCGCCGGCGACCTCGCTTGGCTGATGACGCGCGAGAGCACCGAGACCCGCAAGCTGTCGCGGGCAGCGATCGAGGTGCTTGCCATTGTCGCCTATCACCAGCCGGTGACCCGTGCCGAGATCGAGGAGATTCGCGGCGTGGTGACGTCGAAGGGCACGCTGGACGTCCTGCTGGAGACGGGCTGGATCAAGCCCCGCGGTCGCCGCAAGACCCCGGGCCGGCCGCTGACCTTCGGCACGACGGACGCTTTCCTCGCCCAGTTCAGCCTGGAGACCCTGGGCGATCTGCCGGGCCTGGAAGAGCTGAAGGGCACTGGCCTGCTGGATTCGCGCCTGCCCACCGGCTTCACGGTGCCGACGCCGTCCGACGATCCGACCCTGCGCGACGACGAGGAGCCGCTGGATCCGGGTGATCTCGATCTGGCGCTGGCGCCAGCCGTCGAGGTCGATGCCGGAGAGGCCGAGGCCACGGAGACGGCAACAGTAGAGGCGGAGGCGACCGTCGCCGAGACTGGCCTCAGCGAAACCGGCTCTTTCGAAACTCTGGCTGATATTCCCGAGGCGGAAACGGCACAGGCCGATGTGGTGGTTCTCGGTGACGACACCCCGTCGCAGGTTGTCGGCGAACTGGAGCTCTCGGCCTCCGACGCGGAGGCTGAAATCGCCGAGGTGAGCCTTGAGGTCCAGGAGCTCGATGGTGACGCGCTCGAGGACGCGGCGCTCGAGGCCGAGGAACTGATCGCCGAGCAGGCCGATGAGGTCGTTGCCGAATTGGTCGATCCCACGGCTGAGGCCGAGGATGAAGTGGAACTCTCGGACGAAGCCGAGACCGAGATCGATGTCGAGGCCGCAGATGACGAAGGCGACCGCGATACCGGCGAGGATGACTCGTCCCTCCGGGGCTAACGGCGCGCCGTTAACACTCGCGTTATTACGTAGGTCCGACCGCGATTTGGCGGACCTTAAGTGCTTGTTTTTGGGGACGCCGACGCCTACCTTCCGGCCAGATCGGGCTATCCGCGCGCCGTTTTCGGCTGATGCTGCCTTCGGTCCAGGTTGCTGTTTCACAATCGGATGCTAGAAGCGAAGTGTCGCGGTCAAAGTCCATGGATGTGGCGCGGTTTCGGCGGTAGCGTCGGCGGGCAGTTGCTGGACGGCTGCACCGGTGTTTGGAGGGTTGCAGGATGGGTTCGCTTAGCATTTGGCACTGGATCGTGGTGATCGCGGTCGTCCTGCTGTTGTTCGGGCGCGGCAAGATTTCCGACCTGATGGGCGATGTGGCGCAGGGCATCAAGGCCTTCAAGAAGGGCATGCAGGACGACGACAAGGCGCCGGAGAAGACCGAGCCGGTCAAGTCGATCGATCACGGTGCTACGCCGTCGGCCACCCGCACGGATGTCGGCAGCAAGGCCGTTTGATCTGCGCGTGAAGGGCGCGGGCGGCGCGCGCTCCCGCAAGAGCAGGGCCTGCTCCCATAGGCCTGGGCAAAGCGGGATCATTGGCGTCGTCGCGTAGGCGGATTGTTTCATGTTCGATATCGGCTGGAGTGAGCTGCTCGTCATTGGGGTCGTCGCTCTCATTGCGATCGGCCCCAAGGAGCTTCCCGGCGTTCTGCGCATGGTCGGCCAATGGATGGGCAAGGCCCGCCGGATGGCGTCGGAGTTCCAGAGCCAGTTTCAGGAGGCGATGCGCGAGGCCGAAATGGCCGACCTCAAGAAGAGCTTCGATGAGGTCAAGGAAGCGGCCAGCGGTTTCACCCCCACCGGTCTGATGACGTCGCTGCAGCGGGACGTCGACAAGGCCCTCGACATCGAGGGCGTCGACAAGCCCGCCGAGACCAAGCCCGCCGAAACCACGGCGCCCGCCACCGACGCGGTCGTGTCGTCTCCCGAGACGCCCGAGATCCCGACCACGCCTGAAGCTCCGCGCCCTGAAACGTTCGTGGAGGCAGAGGCGCATCAGGCCGTTGGCGAGCCGCTCGCCATCGTGCGCGAGATCAAGCCCGAGCCGCAGCCGGACGTTCCGGTGCCGACCGAGGCCGAACGTCTGAAGGACGCCAAAGCGTCATGACCGTCGAAGATATCGAAGCCAGCAAAGCCCCGCTGATGGATCACCTGATCGAGCTGCGCTCGCGGCTGATCAAGGCGCTGATCGGCTTCGGCTTGGCCTTCATCTTCTGCTTCTTCTTCGCCAAGCAGATCTACAACATCCTGGTGCTGCCGTTCGTCTGGGTCGCCGGCCCCGAGAACAGCAAGTTCATCTACACGCAGCTGCTCGAATACTTCGTGACGCAGCTGAAGCTCGCGATGTTCGGCGCGGGCTTCATCTCGTTTCCGATTGTGGCGACACAGATCTACAAGTTCGTGGCGCCCGGACTGTATCGCCACGAGCGCAATGCCTTTCTCCCCTATTTGATCGCGACCCCCGTCTTCTTCGTCCTCGGCGCCATGCTGGTTTATTTCGCCGTGTGGCCGATGATTGTGCGCTTCTCACTTGGAATGCAGCAGCTTGGCGGCCCTGAGACGGCGCAGATCGCACTGATGCCCAAGGTCGGCGAATATCTGTCGCTGATGATGTCGCTGATCTTCGCGTTCGGCATCGCGTTCCAGCTTCCGGTGATCCTGACCTTGCTCGGCCGGATCGGCATCGTCACCTCGAAGATGCTGAAGGAGAAGCGGCGGTATTTCATCGTCATCGCCTTCATCATCGCCGCTGTGCTGACGCCGCCGGATGTGCTGAGCCAGGCCTCCTTGGCGCTCCCGCTGCTGGCGCTCTACGAGGGGGCGATCATCGCGGTGGGGATCGTCGAGAAGCAGGCGGCCGCCAAGTCCGGCTCGTCGTCGGGTTCGGGCAACCAGCCGTCCGAGTAGAACGGCAGCGCTCCACGCTGCCACGTGCCCGGGCGTTGCCTGTTCCCATCCGCTGCCATTCGCGGTAGTGCAGGCCGCCCGTGAGCCAGGGCGGCGACTCGCCCCTATCCATCGTTCCCAGGACCGAACGACCATGCACGACATCAAATCGATCCGCGACAATCCGCAAGGTTTCGATGCGGCGCTGACGCGCCGGGGTCTCGCGCCGCTGTCGTCGCAGCTGCTCGCGATCGACGAGCGCCGGCGCGCGGCGATCCTGGCCTCCGAGCAGGCGCAGGCGCGGCGCAATGCGGCGTCCAAGGAGATCGGCGAGGCCAAGAAGGCCAAGGACGATGCGCGCGCGTCGGCGCTGATGGAAGAGGTCGCCAAGCTCAAGACCACGATGCCGGAGCTCGAGGGGGCTGCCAAGCAGGCCGACGAGGAACTGGCGCGTGAGCTCTCGGCAATTCCGAACCTGCCGCTCGACGAAGTGCCCGACGGCAAGGACGAGCACGACAATGTCGAGCGCCATGTGTTCGGCGCCCGGCGCAATTACGCGTTTGCGCCCAAGCCGCATGACGACATCGGCGCCGGCCTCGGCACCATGGACTTCGAATCGGCGGCGAAGCTGTCGGGCGCGCGTTTCGTGGTGTTGAAGAAGGGCTTGGCGCGGCTCGAGCGCGCGCTCGGGCAGTTCATGCTGGACCTGCACACCACCGAGCACGGCTACACCGAGATCAATCCGCCGCTCCTGGTCCGCAACGACGTCATGTTCGGGACCGGGCAGTTGCCGAAATTCGAGGATGATCAGTTCTGGGCCGTGAGGGGCGAACTGCTGATTGCTCCGGACGAGCGGCTGAAGACCGAGCGTCTCGGCCTGATCCCGACCGCCGAGGTCGCGCTGACCAACCTCGTCCGCGAGTCGATCGTCGACGAGAAGGAGCTGCCGATGCGGCTTACCGCGCTCACGCCGTGCTTCCGCGCCGAGGCGGGCGCCGCCGGCCGCGACACCCGCGGCATGATCCGCCAGCACCAGTTCACCAAGGTCGAGCTGGTCTCGATCACGACCCCGGAGACCAGCAAGGACGAGCATGAGCGGATGCTGGCCTGCGCCGAGGAGGTGCTGCGCCGGCTCGACCTGCACTATCGGGTCATCACGCTGTGCACCGGCGACATGGGCTTCTCGTCCCAGAAGACCTACGACATCGAGGTCTGGATGCCGGGGCAGGGCGACGGCGGCGCTTTCCGCGAGATCTCGAGCTGTTCGGTCTGCGGCGACTTCCAGGCGCGGCGCATGGATGCCCGCTACCGCGCGAGTGATGGAAAGCCGCGCTTCGTGCACACGCTGAATGGCTCCGGCACCGCCGTCGGGCGCGCCCTGATCGCCGTCATGGAGACCTATCAGCAGGCGGACGGCTCGATCGCGGTGCCTGACGTACTCCAACCCTATATGGGCGGCCTCAAGGTGGTGGCCGCGGAGCCATAGCCGCGCGGTAAATTGCAATCGGCACGGTCGCGGCGATTGCACCGCGGCTAGCGGATCGTATCCTCGGGTCTGATCAGCAACCGCTTGTCAGAACACCGGCGCCATGGCCCTGCATCGGGACATTTTCTGGATCGGACGGCAATGGGCGGTCACCGGCGCCGGCATTCAGGCGATCGATCAGCGCCTGAAAGGGGCGTTCGACATCGACCGCGCGAAGGTGTGGGACGATGGCCTGCTCACGTCCCTGCACGAGCTCTCCTGGCTCAACGCGGCTGATTTCGAGAACGCCCTGGGCGTCGCCCGCGGCCGGTTTCCACCGGAGGAACGAGCGTCGTGTGCTGCGCCGACGCGTGTCGTCGGCCGGCAGGGGGGCGCCGCAGAGCCCGGAGCCCCGGTCGCGCTTCAGCTCAGCACGCGAGGGCAGCTGGCGCGCTTCCTGCCGCAATGGCGGATCCGGTGTTGACCGGTTGATTCAGCTGTTGGCGGCCGGTTTGCCTCGATGCTGCGCAGCAGTTAAGACACCCCGGCAATCGTCTTGAACGCGATGAAAGGGTGGTCATGCGGATTCTCTGCACCAATGATGACGGGATCCATGCGCCGGGTCTCAAGGTGATCGAGGAGATCGCGCGCGCTCTGTCCGAGGACGTCTGGATCGTCGCTCCCGAGCTCGACCAGAGCGGCGTGTCGCATTCGCTCTCGCTCAATGATCCGCTGCGGCTGCGCGAGGTCGGTCCGCGGCACTTTGCCGTGCGCGGCACGCCGACCGACTGCGTCATCATGGGCGCCCGGCATATCCTCGGGGCCAAGCTGCCGGATCTGGTGCTGTCAGGCGTGAACAAGGGACGCAACGTCGCCGAGGACGTCGTCTATTCCGGGACCATCGCTGGCGCGCTCGAAGGGACCATTCTCGGCTTGCCCTCCTTTGCGCTCTCTCAGGAGTTCAGCATCGCCACCCGTGACAAGCCGTCCTGGGACACCGCCCTGAAATTCGGGCCGCAGATCGTGCGCAAGGTGCTCGAAGCCGGCGTGCCCAGGAACACGGTGATCAATGTCAACTTCCCGGCCTGTGCGCCGGACGAGGTCAAGGGTATCGTGGTCACCCGCCAGGGCAAGCGCAATCTCGGCTTCCTGAAGGTCGACGAACGGCGCGACGGCCGCGGCAATCCCTACTTCTGGATCGGCTTCGATCGCGCTGCAGCTCTCGATGTTCCGGACGAGGGGACAGATCTTGCTGCCTTGGCGGCCCGTTACGTGTCCGTCACGCCGCTCCGCCTCGACCGGACCGACGAGGCGTTTTCCGGCAAGCTCACGACGATCCTAGGCTGAGGCCGAGCCCTGAGGCGCGGCGCCCCGCAGGGCCTGCTCGATGGCCTTTCCCAGTGTCTCCAATTGGAACGGCTTCTGCAGAGCCGGGCGATCGCGATACTCTTCGGGGAGGCCGGACGAGCCATAGCCCGTTGCAAAGATGAAGGGGCGGTTGCGCCCCCTGATCACGTCGGCGACCGGGGAAATGACCTTGCCGTTGACGTTGACGTCCAGGATCGCGACGTCGAAATAGGTGCTCTCGGCAAGCCGCATCGCCTCGCCGATTTCACCGGCTTCGGCCGCCACGGTGTAGCCGAGCTCTTCAAGCATGTCGGCCACCATCATCCGAATCATGACTTCGTCTTCAACCAGAAACACAGAGCCGCGCGGCGGCCGCGGTGCAGTCATGATGTCAGTCCTTGCCCATACCTGATCTGACGCTCGCAAATACCGGCTCGATGCGCAACGTCAACTGCGTGGTCCTTGCTGGTCGCGGCCCTGCGGCGCGGGCAAATTCGCCTTCGACGGTCAACACGCCCGAAGGGACTTGGTTCCTCCGAGAGGAACGGATTTCGGTTCGGGACCGGCAGGGGCACCCGTGGTTGCGACGGGTCGTGAGGAAAAACGGTGCGCGACGTCAAGGCGACGTCTAAATTGACGCCGGCCCAACAAGCGACAGCACGAATGCCTCCGACCGCCCCGCCCGAGAAGATGATGTTTCAGCTGACGCTGCGTCGGCGGGGAATCAGCGACCAGGCGGTCCTGCGCACGATGGAGGAGGTGCCGCGTGAGGAATTCGTTCTGCCGGCCGATCGGGCCGAGGCCTATCGCGACAGCGCGATGGCGATCGCCTGCGGACAGACCATCAGCCAGCCTTTCGTCGTCGCCTATATGACCGAGCAGCTGAAGCTGCAGAAGAATCACCGCGTGCTCGAGATCGGCACCGGGTCGGGATACCAGGCGGCGGTCCTGTCGCGTCTGTGCGCCAGCGTCCTGACGGTGGAGCGATTCCGCACGTTGGCCGACAAGGCGCGGGAGCGGCTGGAGAAGCTCAACTGCTTCAATGTCGAGGTCATGCTGGGCGACGGCTACGCGCTGCCACCAGGGGCCGGCCAATTCGACCGTATCATCGTTACCGCGGCGATGGACCAGATTCCACAGAGCCTGCTCGACCGGCTGGAGCCTGACGGTATCCTGATCGCGCCAGTGGGACCGCAACACGGGGTGCAGACGCTGGTGCGGGTGACGCGGACGGGCGACCATTTCGACCGGAAAGAGCTCGTCGACGTGCGATTTGTGCCGGCTATTCCGGGGATTGCACGCGAACTTTGAGGCAGCGGATCAGCAGGCCCCACAACGCTTTATTCGCGGCTTAAGCGCTTATTTACCGCGGCTGTGTTTACTCAAATTCGTTGTTTGTTGCGTACGAGTGAGTAACCATGCCCGCTATCGTCGAGTTGCCTCGCTCGCGCCGCCTGCCGCAGTTCGCGGCGCTGGCGCTGATGTCGTTCGGCGTTGCCGGCTGCAGCGCCGACATGTCGACGCGGCTGTCGCAAGCGCAAAATCCCTTTTCGAATCCCTTCGCCTCCGACGCCACCGGTTCGGTGCAGGCGCCGCCACGGCAGCATCAGCCGGTCGCGCAGCAGTACACGCCCGCGCCTGCGCCGGCCCCGACTTATTCGTCCTCGGCGCTGCCGCCGCCGGCGGTCGCCACGCCGCAATCCTATCCATCCGGCGGCGGGGCTGGAGGCGTGTCGGGCGGCGGCCGCGGCGTCGCGTCCTATGTGCCGCCGGCGACGGTCCCGGCGGCAGCGCCGCAACCGGCCTACGCCCAGCCGGCCCGTTCCTACGCTCCGCCGGCGCAGCCGCAGCTCGAGACCACGGGGGCCGTGCCGCCTCGCTCGGTTGCCGCGGCGCGTCCGACGGGCGGCACCAAGATCATTGTCGGGACCAGCGATACGTTGGAGATCCTGGCCAAGCGCTATCGGGTAAGCCCGGCTGAGATCCTCGCGGCCAATGGTTATAAGGGCCCGCGCGCGCTGTCGCCGGGGCAGCAGTTGATCATTCCGCATCCGGGCGCAGTCGCTGCGGCGCCGGCGGCTCAGCCCGTCGCGACGCCCGTGGCTGCGGCCCCGGTCGCGCCGAGACCGGTGGCGGTCGCAGCAGCCACGGCCCCGTCGACCGTGCATTTCGTCAATCGGGGCGAGACGCTTGCCAGCATCGCGCGCCAGAACCATGTGACGCCGGCCGAACTCGCCCGCGCCAACAATCTCGATCAGGCTTCGCCCTTGAAACTCGGTGCCAGGCTGACCGTCCCTGGCAAGGCCGCTGCTGTGGCTGCACCCGTGGCTCCGGTCGCAACCGTTCCCCAGGCGGTTGCGACCGTGCCGGCCCCGGCGCCGACCACCCGGGTGGCTGCCGCCGGCCCGGTCCAGACTGCTCGCTTGGCGCAGGCCAATCCGGCGCCTGAGAAAGAGGAGGAGCCGGCGCGCCCGGCCGACACCACCAGCTCGCTGCCGACCTTCCGCTGGCCGGCGCGGGGCAAGGTGATCACGAGCTACGGCGCCAAGACCAACGGCAAATCCAACGACGGCATCAACATCGCCGTGCCCGAGGGCACGCCCGTCAAAGCTGCCGAGGACGGCGTCGTGGCCTATGCCGGCAACGAGCTGAAGGGATATGGCAATCTGGTCCTGGTGCGGCATTCCAACGGCTATGTCACCGCATATGCCCATGCGAGTGAGCTGATGGTGAAGCGCGGTGATCCGATCAAGCGCGGCCAGGTCATTGCCAAGTCGGGTCAATCGGGAGAAGTCGGATCGCCGCAGCTCCATTTCGAGATCCGCAAGGGATCGTCACCGGTTGACCCGCTGCAATTCCTCAACGGGGCGTGAGACCAAGCTTGCGTCGCCAATCGGTCTCGCCTCGGGCGAGGCCGATCATTTGACAAAGACTATCAGTATCCGTCACTGCGAGCGCAGCGAAGCAATCCAGAGTCTTGCCGCCGAGGCAGTCTGGATTGCTTCGCTGCGCTCGCAATGACGGAGTTTGGAGCTGGCTGGGTGTCAGAAATCTGCTCTGATCGTCGCCGCTACTTCCCGCTCAGCTGCACGCCGAGCCGGCCGGCGAGATCCTGCGTGAACTGCCAGGCGACACGGCCCGAGCGCGAGCCGCGGGTGGTGGCCCATTCCAGTGCGTCGCGCTCGAGTTCATCATCCGCCACGGCGATGTCGAAATGGCTGCAATAGCCTCTGACCATTGCGAGGTATTCGTCCTGGCTGCAGCGGTGGAAGCCGAGCCACAGGCCGAAGCGATCCGACAACGACACTTTCTCCTCGACGGCTTCCCCCGGATTGATGGCGGTGGAGCGCTCGTTCTCGATCATCTCGCGGGCGAGGAGATGGCGGCGATTCGACGTCGCGTAGAGAATGACGTTCTCGGGGCGGCCCTCAATGCCGCCTTCGAGCACGGCCTTGAGCGACTTGTAGGAGGCATCATTGCCGTCGAAAGAGAGATCGTCGCAGAACACGATGAAGTGGAAGGGCGCCGTGCGCAGGATGTCCATCAGGGCCGGCAGGCTCTCGATGTCCTCGCGGTGAATTTCGATCAGCTTCAGCCGGTCGGCGGGCTTGCGGGTGGCGTTGATGCTGGCGTGGGCGGCCTTCACCAGAGAGGACTTGCCCATGCCGCGCGCGCCCCATAGCAGCGCGTTGTTGGCGGGCAGGCCGTTGGCGAAGCGCTCGGTGTTCTCGATCAGGATGTCACGCATCCGGTCGATGCCCTTGAGCAGGTCGATCTCGACGCGACTGACGCGCGGCACGGTTGTGAGTCGGCCGTCCGGATGCCAGACGAAGGCGTCGGCCGCATTCAGGTCCAGCGCCGGCGCCGCAGCCGTACCGGTGGCTGCCAGATGCGCTGCAATCGCCTCCAGCGCCGTGGCGATCCGCTCCCGCGTGTCGTCGGGAGCAGGGCCGGCGGGACGTTTTGCCGCGACTTTTGCCGGCTTTTGCACTGCGGCCTTGGGACGCTTGGCGAGCGCCCTGAGGGCGGTTTTGGCGGAGGCGGGGGACGGGGCTTTGGCTGGTTTTTTCGGCATGCTGCAAGTTCCTGATGGGGCAGCCATATCGGGCCGCGCCGGCGGCCGCAAGCCAAGGAAATGAAGGGGCTCTGCGCCTTGCTATTGGGACCACGGCCGCTATATTCCGCGCCAAATTCACAAAGGCCGGCCCGCGCCGAGACTGCCGCGGTTCGCCGGCTATTCCTGTCTCACCGGGCACTGGCCCACGAGGATTGACCGCATGCTGATTACCCCTGCCTATGCCCAGGCCGCCGGCGCTGGTGACACCAACAGCATGCTGATGTCGCTGCTGCCCTTCGCGCTGATCTTCGTGATCATGTACTTCCTGATCCTGCGGCCGCAGCAGAAGAAGGTCAAAGAGCACGCCGACCTGGTCAAGAATGTCCGCCGCGGCGACACGATCGTGACCCAGGGCGGCCTGGTCGGCAAGGTCACCAAGGTCGTCGACGACGATCAGGTCGAGTTCGAGATCGCCGACGGCGTCCGCGTGCGCCAGATGCGCCAGATGATCACGGGCGTGCGCACCAAGGGCGAGCCTGCCAAGGCCGACGCCAAGGACGAGAAGGCGGCGAGCTGATCCAGGCTTGCCGGCGCCAATCCGGCCAGCGGTCTGATCTTCGTCTGATGTTCTGATTTTCGGGCCGGCTCGGCCCTTATGGATAACCTCCATGTTGTATTTCACGCGGTGGAAGGCGCTGGGCATCATTCTCACGGCGCTCGTGGTGTGCCTGTGCGCGGTGCCCAACTTCTTCCCCGAAGCAACGGTCAAGACCTGGCCGTCCTGGGCGCAGCGTCATATCGTTCTCGGTCTCGACCTGCAGGGCGGCTCTTATCTGCTGCTCGAAGTCGACTCCAACTTCGTCAAGAAGGAGCGGCTCGATGCCGTGCGCGACGACGTTCGTCGCACGCTCCGCGATGCCAAGATCGGCTATACGGGGCTGGTGAGCCGGGGCGACGGCGTCGAGGTCCGGATCACCAAGGACACGGACGCTCCGACCGCATTGTCCAAATTGCGTGAGCTCTCCCAGCCGCTCGGTGGCCTGCTGGGCTCCAGCGGCCAGCGCAGCCTCGAGGTCAGCGACGCTGGCGGCGGCCTGATCCGCCTGGTGATCCCGCAGGCCGCGATCACCGAGCGCATCCGCCAGACCATCGAGCAGTCGATCCAGATCGTCGAACGCCGCGTCAACGAGCTCGGCACCGTCGAGCCGGTCATCCAGCGCCAGGGCACCGACCGCATCCTGGTGCAGGTCCCCGGCCTGCAGGATCCGACCCAGCTCAAGGATCTGCTCGGCAAGACCGCGAAGATGGAATTCCGCATGGTCGATACCTCGGTGCCGCCCGACCAGGCGCTGCAGGGACGAGTGCCGCCGGATTCCGAAGTCCTGCAGAGCGCATCGCCGCCCAACCAGCCCTATGTCGTGAAGAAGCAGGTGCTGGTCTCCGGCGGTGATCTCTCCGACGCGCAGACCGGCTTCGACCAGCGCACCAACGAGCCGATCGTGACCTTCCGTTTCAACTCGGCCGGGTCGCGCAAATTCGCGCAGGCGACCACCGAGAATGTCGGGCAGCCCTTCGCGATCGTGCTCGATAACAAGGTGATCTCGGCGCCGGTCATCCGCGAGCCAATCACCGGCGGTTCGGGCCAGATCTCCGGCAATTTCACCGTGCAGTCCGCCAATGAGCTTGCGATCCTGCTGCGCGCCGGCGCGTTGCCAGCACCGCTGACGGTGATCGAGGAGCGAACCGTCGGTCCCGGCCTCGGCGCCGACTCGATCGCCAAGGGCGAGCTTGCCTCCTATGTCGGCTCGATCCTGGTCATCGTCTTCATGCTGGTGACCTACCGCCTGTTCGGCGTGTTCGCCAACATCGCCGTCATCATCAACGTCGCCATGATCTTCGGCGTGCTGTCGCTGTTGAATGCGACGCTGACCTTGCCGGGCATCGCCGGCATCGTGCTGACGGTCGGCATCGCCGTGGACTCCAACGTGCTGATCTATGAGCGCATCCGCGAGGAGCTGCGCGGCGGCCGCAACGCCATCTCGGCGATCGACGCCGGCTTCAAGCGCGCGCTGGCGACCATTCTCGACTCCAACATCACGACCTTCATCGCCGCCGCCGTGCTGTTCTACATCGGCACCGGCCCGGTGCGCGGCTTCGCCGTGACCTTGGGCGTCGGCATCCTCACCACGGTCTTCACCGCCTTCACGCTGACGCGTCTGATCGTCGCGTGGTGGGTGCGGTGGAAGCGGCCGCAAAGCGTGCCAATCTAGGAGCTACTGTGACACACTGGGTTCTCATCGGGCTTGGCATCCTGATCGCGGTGCTGACGGTGGTCAGCGCGCTCGGCCTGCTGCCGTCGCTGCGCATCGTCCCCGACGATACGCATTTCGATTTCACGCAGTTCCGCCGCATCAGTTTTCCGATCTCGGCGACGCTGTCGATCATCGCCATCGTGCTGTTCTTCACGCACGGCTTGAACTTCGGCATCGACTTCAAGGGCGGCACGCTGCTCGAAGTCCGCGCGAAATCGGGGACTGCCGACATTGCCAGCATGCGGAGCGAGCTGTCCAAGCTCAATCTCGGCGAAGTCCAGCTGCAGCAGTTCGGCGGTCCGGCGGATGTCCTGATCCGCTTCGCGGCGCAGCCGGGCGGCGACAGCGCGCAGCAGGAGGCCGTCAACAAGGTGCGCGGCGCGCTCGGCGATACGGTCGATTATCGCCGTGTCGAGGTGCTCGGCGCGCGCGTGTCGGGCGAGCTGCTGGCGATGGGCATGCTTGGCCTGATGCTCGCGATCGTGTCGATCCTGATCTATCTCTGGTTCCGGTTTGAGTGGCAGTTCGCGCTCGGCGCGATGATCGCCAACGTCCACGACATCGTGCTGACGATCGGCTTCATGTCGATCAGCCAGGTCGATTTTGACCTCACCAGCATCGCCGCGCTGCTGACGATTCTCGGCTACTCGCTCAACGACACCGTCGTCATCTACGACCGGATCCGCGAGATGCTGCGGCGCTACAAGAAGATGCCGATGCCGCAGCTGCTCAACGAATCGATCAACTCGACGCTGTCGCGCTCGATCATCACCCACGTCACGGTGACCCTGGCGCTGCTGGCCCTGCTGCTGTTCGGCGGCACCGCGATCCACAGCTTTACCGCCGTCATGATGTTCGGCGTCGTGCTGGTCGGAACCTACACCTCGATCTTCATCGCGGCGCCGATCCTGATCTATCTCGGCGTGGGAACCGTTCGCGGCGATCAGGTCGACGAGCCGAAGAAGAAGCCTTGATGGGACGCCAGCCATTGGACCCGGATCGGGGCTGAAAGGTTGGTCTCGCATGGCGGCTTCCGGGGACGCTCCACACTTTCCGCGATCGGCGTCGATCGACGGCTATGGCAAAGGCGGTTTCGCCTTTGCTGACATGTCGCATCGCGGCTCGCTGTTGTGCTTGCCGGATTCGATCTGGGCCTGGGACGTCACCCAGCCGAGCCAGATCGACCGCTATGCGCTGCAGCGGGTCTTCGATGCAGCCAATAAGATCGATACGCTGATCGTGGGAACCGGCACCGAGGTCTGGATTCCGCCCGCGTCGTTGCGCACGGCGCTGCGCGGCGTCGGTATCGTGCTTGATGCGATGCAGACCGGGCCCGCGATCCGCACCTACAATGTCATGATCGGCGAGCGGCGGCGTGTCGCCGCTGCGCTCATTGCCGTGCCATGAGCGAAACCAGCGCCAGCACCGACGCCGCGTTCTGCGCGAGCCTTGTCCGCGAGCATGATTTCGATCGTTACGCCTCGACGCTGTTCGTTGCGCCGGACATCCGGCGTGCGTTGCTGTCGCTCTACGCCTTCAATGTCGAGGTGACCCGGATTCGAGATGTCGTGTCACAGCCGCTGCCGGGCGAACTGCGCCTGCAATGGTGGCACGATACGCTGACGGGCCTGGAACATGGCGGCGTCGAAGGCAATCCCGTCGCGGCTGAGCTAAAGTTGACGGTGCAGCGCTTTGCCCTTCCGGTCGATCGCCTCACGCGCCTGATCGACGAGCATCAGTTCGATCTCTACAACGATCCGATGCCGACAATGGCCGCGTTGGATGGCTATCTCGGCGACACGCGCGGAGCACTGTTCGCGCTGGCTGTACGGATCGTCGTTGGCGCAGTGGCCGACATCGATCATCTCGCTCATCATGCCGGACTTGCCCAAGGCATCCTGCACCTGATCGCCTCGTTGCCTCGGGATGCCGCCCGCCGGCAGTTGTTCATTCCGCTCGATCTCCTCGCCCGGCATGGGCTCGGCCAGGAGCAGGTGTTCGCTGCCAAGGCCACGCCGGCGATCCAGGCCATGCTGACCGAGCTGCGTGACCAGGCCCGGCAGCATCTCGATCACACGCTGGAACTGGCGCGCGAGGCGCCAGGCGGGGTGCGACCGGTGCTGTTGCCGCTCGCGCTCGTCAGTCGCGATCTGATGCGGGCGGAGCGCCGCATCGACGCCGATCCATTCCAGCCGCAGCTCCGCTCGCGTCTGGCAACGCTCTGGACGCTGTGGCGCGCCGCCCGTTCGCCGGCCTTTCGGGAGCGCTGACCTCGAGGCTCAGGTCACTGTTGAGCCCGATTGGTCCGGAGACCGGTTCCGACCTCCGGATCATACTTCAAACGGTCGAAAGCGCGTTCCAGAGCGGGGGACTTTGCCAGAGCCTCGGCAGGTCCGACGCCTCGCGCCGGTGGATCGTGCAGCGCGTGTCCCACACGACGAAATCGCCCGGACGGCAGGTGTGAGCCCAGGTGAATTCGGGCCGCTCCGCGATCTGCCAGAGATCGTCGAGCAGCGCGTCCGATTCGGCGCGATCGAGTCCGGCAATGATGGCGTGATGGCGGTGTCCGAGCGCCAGCATCGACCGGCCGGTGTCGGGATGAGGAGCGACCAGCGGATGAACTGCGCTGGCGAAGGTGGTGTGACAGCCGTTCGCTTCGGCGGCCAGATGACGAATCTTCAAATGAGCGACGCGGCTGCGCAGTGCCGGCGAAAGCGCATCATAGGCCGCGTACAAGCTGCAGAATGTCAGTCTGTCCCCCATTAAAGAGCTGGGCGACGTGTAGGTGAGATCGGCATGGCCAAAGCGACGGCTGAACACGGCGATGTCGCGCTCGCTGAGACGCTGACCGCGGACCAGCAGGACCTGATGCTTGAGCAGCGCGCGCATGAAGGACGCGAATGCCCAATCGTCGAAGGATTTGAGATCGACATTGCAGGCCTCGGCACCGAGCGCCTTTCCCATCGGGATGACCTGGATGAGGCCGCTTTCTGCGTTCCGGGCAGCGTTGCTTCTGAGACTCACTTGCGCCATCTCCCAAGTTTCACCAGCCTTGCAAATCAATCACTGTAATTTGTCGGGGGTGTTTCGGCTCGGAGGCAATTCGCGGAAGGATCGCGGCACGATCTGCCGATTGTCGGCACAGTCTGCCGCTCTGAGTCGGAAATTGGACGCTTCAAGGCGACGCGCGAGGAAATATCGAGCAACCTGCAATTCATTTGCAGGCAATGCGACGCCTGATCATGCAGGTCTGGCGCGCGCGCGAATCACCGTGGGCGCTCTGTCCCCTTGATCTGGGTTCGATGCATGATTCGCCGCGCCTGATCGTCGAACGGATCGCGTCGATGCATCGTGGAGCGATTGTCCCAGATGACGAGGTCGCCAACCTGCCAGACGTGCTCCCAGGCGAACTCCGGGCGCGCGACATAGGTCCACAATTCATCAAGCAGCGCTTCCGACTCGGCGAGCTCCAGGCCGACCAGATAGGCGTTGCGTCGGCGGCCGAGATACAGCATCTGCCGGCCGGAATCCGGATGCGTACAGACCAGCGGATGCACGGCGCCCGGCGAGCTCCGCGGATCATCCGTCGGCGTCACGCCCTGCCGCACGAAGCCGCCGCTGTTGTAGGTGCCGTCGTGCTTGATTTTGAGATCCGCGATGCGATGCTTCAAATCGGTCGGCAGCGCGTCATAGACGGCGTACATGCTGCAGAACGAGGTGTTGCCGCCGACGGGGGGAATCTCCAGCGCGTAGAGCGCGCTAGCGATCGGCGGCGTCTCGAGATAGGACATGTCCGTGTGCCATACGGCCTCGCCAGCCCCAAGGCTACCGATCGCCTTGCCGTTCACCTTCACATTCGAGACGATATAGATCTCTGGGAGCCCATCGACGAAGCGCCGGCCATTCTCCTGCACCGGCGCCCAGTCGAGATCGCCGAAGCGGCGGCTGAAGGCGATCAGATCCTGGTCGGACAGGCTTTGTCCGCGCACCAGCAGCACGGAATGAGCGTGGAAGGCGCGGAGCACGGTGGCAAAGGCCGCGTCGTCCAGTTGTCGGAGATCGACGTTGCGAAGCTCGGCTCCCAACGGCCGGTCTGTCGGAACGATCTCGATATTGGCTGACCGAGCGACCGGGGGCATGCGGGTTTCGACATTCATGGCCAGATCCTCCCAACGGATGGCGGTGCTCGGCAGACTATAGCGGAAGAACCGCGAAGTTTCGCCGCTCAGGCCGAGGGCAGCTTCAGGTCCGCCTCGAAATTGAATCGATCGCGCAGGTTCTTTCGGGAGTCGAGGATGTCCTTGAGGAACGCGCGGTCGCTGTCGCTCGTGATCATCGGCTCGATCAGGTCGATCTGGTTCATCGCAACCAGCTGCAGCAGCTCGGTGCGCGGCCTGCCGCTGGCGTCGCGGGGCAGCGCATGGACGACCTGAATATGCTCCGGCGGCTTCGGCCCTTTGGCGGATGCCAGCTCGCTCTGCAACTGAGCTTCGAGCGCAGGCTGTTCCGCCTCGACGAAGGCATAGAGGCCGACGCCGGTCCGGCGATCTGCGAAGGCGACGATCGCAGCGTCGCGCACGGCCGGGTTCTTGCGGATCATGTCCATCAGCACCGGCGCGTCGTTCACGAGGCGCCGCCCACCGCCCTCGCGGTCGGTGAAATTGAAGATGCCGCGGGTGATCGCGCGGTAGACCTTCTTGCCCGTCATCAGCCAGACCCGCGCGAACAGCGATTTGCGCGCCAGGATCTTGCGCTCTCGCGGCGTCAGCGCCTCGGGCGCGTAAGTGCGCTTGTGCTTGAGGAGGTGACGGAGGTCCTCATAGGCCGCGATCCGGAACAGGCGGCTCCGGCTCGAGAAGCATGCGGCGAGCTGGAAGTCCGTCACGTAGCAATGGCCGTCATGGCCGACCAGCCAGTTCTGCTCCTTGGCGAGGTCATTGTGGGTGATGCCGGCGCGATGCAGCCGGCGCATCATCTGCTTGGCCGAGCGGAAATAGGCGACGTTGCCGTGCGGCTTGGCCAGATGCAGCGCCACGCCGTTGATGAAGCCGCGCACCAGCGCGCGCTCGCCCGCCCACAGCAGGTCGGGGCCGGCATTGAGTCCCTTTGCGCGCGTCAGCGCCTTGCGCTCGCGGGCGAACAGATGGCGCGCCAGCACGAACGACCACCATGGCACCTCGTCGAGCCGGCGCAGCACCGCGTCGACCTCGCCGGCGTCGCTCTTGAAGCGGCCGCGCTCCACCGTCGAGAACACGTCGCGTTTGAGCAGGACGCCCTCGCTCCAGCGCGCCGTCAGCAAGGCAGAGTCAGTCTTCGGCAAGCTCATCGCACTCTCATGCAGCCGCGGCGACGCGCAGATGTTCGGCGATCCAGCGATCGAGATCTGCCAGCGCGCGGGCGCTCAGCGCCTGCTTCTTCGCGACCGTCTTCTCATTGCCCTTCAATCGGCTGCCATCGGGCTTTCGAGTCGGCGCCACCGCCAAGGGCGGGAACAGGCCGAAATTGATGTTCATCGGCTGAAAGGAGCGCGTCGCGCCGTCGATCGTCTCGATATGCCCGCCGGTGATGTGGCCGAGCAGGGCGCCGAGTGCGGTGGTGGCGGGGGGCGGCGACAGGTCTGTGCCGCGCGCTTCCGCAGCCGCGTACAATCCGGCGATGAGACCGATGCTGGCCGACTCGACGTAGCCCTCGCAGCCCGTCATCTGGCCGGCAAAACGAAGCCGCGGCTGCGCGCGTAGACGCAGCTGCGCATCGAGCAATTTCGGCGAGTTGAGGAACGTGTTGCGATGCAGGCCACCGAGCCGCGCGAACTCGGCGTTTTCGAGCCCGGGGATGGTGCGGAAGATCTGCTGCTGCGGGCCGTATTTCAGCTTCGTTTGGAAGCCGACCATGTTGTAGAGCGTGCCGAGCTTGTTGTCCTGGCGCAGCTGCACGATGGCATGCGGCTTGACTGTCGGGTTGTGCGGATTAGTGAGGCCGACCGGCTTCATCGGACCATGGCGCAGCGTCTCATGGCCGCGCTCGGCCATCACCTCGATCGGCAGGCAGCCGTCGAAATAGGGCGTGTTGGTCTCCCAGTCCTTGAAGTCGGTCTTCTCGCCGGCGAGCAGGGCCGTAACGAATGTGTCGTACTGCTCCTTGGTCATCGGACAGTTGATGTAGTCGGCGCCCGTGCCCCCGGGGCCGACCTTGTCGTAGCGCGACTGGAACCAGGCCTTGGACATGTCGATCGTGTCCTTGTGCACGATCGGCGCGATGGCGTCGAAGAAGGCGAGCGCGGTCTCGTCGGTCAGGTCGCGGATTGCCTCGGCCAGCGGCTGAGAGGTGAGGGGACCGGTGGCGATGATGACATTGTCCCAGTCGGAAGGCGGCAGGCCGGTGATCTCGCCGCGCCGCAGTTCGATCCGCGGATGCCCGTTCAGAGCGGCGGCCACGGCTGCCGAAAAGCCCTCACGGTCGACCGCCAGCGCTCCGCCGGCCGGAACCTGGTTTGCGTCGGCTGCGCGCATGATGAGGGAGCCCAAGCGGCGCATCTCGGCATGAAGCAGGCCGACGGCGTTGTTGGCGGCATCGTCCGAACGGAACGAGTTGGAGCACACGAGCTCTGCCGGCGTCGCAGTCCGATGCGCCTCGGTCATGCGGTCCGGCCGCATTTCGTGCAGAACGACGTCCACACCCGCTTCCGCGAGTTGCCAAGCAGCCTCGGATCCGGCCAGCCCGGCGCCGATCACGTGAACGGTATTCGAAGATGATTTGGTCCCTGTCATGCGCGGGACAGGTAGCGCTTTTCCCGGCGGCTGCAAATGCAACTGTGCGGTTCAGCGCAAGAAACCGGGCGCCTGTGTCAAGGGACGCCCAAAAACGGCAACGCCCGCAGCGAGGCGGGCGATGTCCGGTATATCGGAAGCAGGCTGATCAGCCGTTGTACTGACCGGCAGCAACGCGCGGAATGTCCGAACGGTCGAGACCGATGTCGGCGAGTTCGCGATCGCTGAGCTGCGACAGCTCGGCAACGTTGCGCTGATACTCACGGAACGCCTGGATCATGCGGATGAGCGAGAGCAACATGAGAAATCTCCTTTAGTTCGCGATTCAGTTCTTCGCTGGAACCTCATCGTTGAAATGAACATAGAAGAGATTGTTGCGGTGCGGAAGCGCCGATGTTGCGATGCAGCTAAACCGCCGGCGCATAGCTCGGGTAACCGTCGAGTAAGAATCGGGCAAGGGCGCCCAGCACGTATGGGTGTTGCAAAACCTCCGTATTCATGCGGATTTTCGATCGTTCGTTCGATTTGGCGTATCGAGGGATACCGGCCGCATGGTGAAGCAGTCTCGGCATGGCCTCCCCCATCACGTCTCCGAACGCATGGGTGAATTGTTATTCATTTTTAGAACCGAAGCTTAGTTCACGACCCGATCGCGGTGATGTCATTTCGTCCGACATCACGATGGTGCGACATAATGTCGCGACTTCGGCAATGATGCCGATGCCGTCGCACCAGCGAGGAAGAACAATGAACAGCAAACTGTTGGGGGCCGCGCTCATCACTGCGGCAGTTGTTGCGGTTGGACCGGCCCAGGCGGCCAAGATGCATGGCGCCGGCTGCAGCGGAGCCAATCTTGAGAAGACCGAGACGGCGATCGAGGGCATGGCCGACGGCGACGCGAGGTTCACCGCGCAGCGAGAGATCGCGGCGGCCCAGGATGCGCTGCTGAGCGGCAAGATGGCGGCCTGCAGCGTGCATCTGACCAAGGCGATGCAGGCCGGGATGGCCAAGTAGCGCCGGCGCCGCTCGGTCTCGCCAACGATCGGCCGGTCGCGACAGCGCGATCGGCCTCATTGTTTTCTTAGGTGACTACGGCGCCCGCGCCAGCTGCGTTGCGAAGGTCGCGATTGTCCGGGCGTAAACGTCGCTCTTATTCCATTGCTGGATGACCGCGAAATTGGGACTGCCCGGCTCCCAATCCTTGCCCTTCTGCCAGCCGTAGCCTTTCAGATAGTTGGCTGTGGAAGCGAGCACGTCGGGCGCGCTGCGGATCAGGTCGCGGCGGCCATTGCCGTCGAAATCGACCGCGTATTTGATCCAGGACGACGGCATGAACTGCGTCTGTCCGATCTCGCCGGCCCAGGCTCCGCGCATCTCGGCCGGCTGGAGATCGCCACGATCGACGATGCGCAGCGCATCCAGCAGCTCGCCGCGGAACTGCTCAGCCCGGCGGCAATCATAGGCCAAGGTCGCCAGCGCGCGGATGGTCGGGAACTTGCCGACATTGACTCCGAAATCCGTTTCCAATCCCCAGATCGCCACCAGCACCTCGCCGGGCACGCCGTAGGTCTGCTCGATGCGGGACAACACCGAGCCGTACTGCTTCATCATGTTGGAGCCGCGGGTCAGGCGCGGCGGCACCATGCGGCCGGAAAACTCCTCGAAGGTCTGGCTGAAGACTTTCTGGCCGCGGTCGCGACTGAGCACGGTCTGGTCGGGGGTCACGCCGGTGAGCGCGGCGTTGATGGCGTTCTGCGAAATGCCCTTGGCGGCGGCCTCGGTCTTGAACTCCGCCAGCCACGCATCGAAATTGCCGGTCCCACAGGGGACCGCAGCCTGCGCCGACGGGCAATTTGTCATCACAGCAGCACAGAGGGCGGCGGCGGAGAGGACGCGACGAATCATCGAAACACCTGAACGGCAATGGTCTGAAAAAGCATCTGCGGAACCGATCATGTCGGGCATGACCGCGGCGGCAACAAGGCCCTTCAGTCAACTTGCCGTTGGTTTGTCGTGAGTATGGTTGCTTCGTGGCTGACCGAAGCCGCCGAACGCTGCCATCGACAGCCGCCGCAGAGCGGCGGCTGTCGATGGTCGACCGATGGTTGTCACATCCGGTCACGCGGGCGCCACGGGAACAGGTTGGCCGGGAAGTCGGCGGCAGGCTTGGATCCGCGCGGCGCCGGCGGTATGAGGCGGGCGGCGTCGGGATGGATCGCGATGGCCTCGCGATAGAGATGCCAGGTGGCGTGGCCGAGTACCGGGATGACCACGGCGAGCCCGAGGAAGAACGGGATCGTTCCGGCCACGAGCAGAACGGCCACGATGAGGCCCCATGCGGCGACCGGAACCGGGTTGCGCGCCACCACACGCAGCGAGGTGACGATCGCTTCGAGGGCGCCGGCGTGGCGATCCAGCATCAACGGAAATGACACGATGCTGAGACACAGCGCCAGCAGCGCGAACAGGAAGCCGGCGCCGCAGCCGACGGCCATCAGCCACCACCCTTGCGGCGTGGTGAACACGCGCTGGAGGAATTCATTCACGCCGGAGGCGCCGCCATAGCCGAACACTGCGACATAGATCGCCTGTGCGGTTGCCACCCAGGTGACGAACAGCGCCAGCAGCAGGGTGCCGAGCCCGAGCATCGCGCCGAAGGAGGGCGAACGCAGCACCTCGAATGCATCCCAGGCGCTGGCCTGCTCGCCGCGGTCGCGCCGGCTCGAAAGCTCATACAGACCGAGCGCGGCGAACGGACCGAGCAGCGCGAAGCCCGCAGCCAGCGGGAACAGCAGCGGCAGCACCGCATAGCCGAACACGGCGCGGGCCAGCACCAGGCCGAGCACCGGGTAGATGGCGCACAGCATCACGGCGTGGCTCGGCACCGCCTTGAAGTCGTCCCAGCCGAGCCGCAGCGCCCGCATCAGGCTGGACAAATCGATCGTGCGAATCGTGATCTCGGCCGCGACCTCATCGGCGGGCCGAACATGTGCAGCGACATTGCTGTGAAAAGTGACCATCGTCGTTCGCTCCCTCGTGCCTCATGGGCGCTTCCCAACCACGCAGGCTGGGCTGCGCTTGTCGTTGGACGGATCGCGGATGGCCAGACGCGACGAACCCCGGGACGGCCATTCGCGAACGGAAGTGATGAGCATAATCGTGATCACGGCGGCGCCTACTCACGCCTCGGTGAGAGTTGTGAATGTCGCGGTGCATTCAAGCCCATCTGCGACCAATGAAAGTGAGCATTCCCCGGACAAAGTCATTCCGCCGTCATTCCGCCTTGGGTAAGCTTCACATTCGTCGCGATGTCTGCGTTGGCATGACGTCGCGGCTGGCGATGAGCTTATGCGGGCTACTCCGCAACGGAACACCGCGAGCCGAGTTCTTCATTCGATCACTATCCATTGGGAGCCATTGATGAGCGTTTTCGGAAAGATCATGGGCGCGATTTTCGGCCATCATGCTGAGGCCGCGCCGGCCGGCGGCAGCGCCCCGGCTGCAGGTGGCAGCGCGCCGGCCGGCAGCCCGGCTGCGGCTCCGACCTCGGCTCCCGCTGCTGCGCCGCAAAGTGTCGACGTGGCGGCGATCGTCGACAAGGCCGCCGCCGCCAAGCACGAGAAGCTGGAATGGCGCACCTCGATCGTCGACCTGATGAAGGCGCTCGACATCGATTCGAGTCTCGCGGCGCGCAAGGAGCTGGCCAAGGAGCTCGGCTACAGCGGCGACACCAACGACTCCGCCAGCATGAATGTCTGGCTGCACAAGCAGGTCATGAGCAAGCTCGCGGCCAATGGCGGCAAGCTTCCGCCGGAGATCAAGCACTGAGGCCGCGCCGCTGCCCGCAACCAAGCGAAAGGCCCGCCATCGTGCGGGCCTTTGTCGTCTCGGATATTGGTCTTGCTGACGATGCTGCGGGACGATCTTAGGCCAGCACGAAGCCGGCCCGTTCCCAGGCCTCGGCATGCAACTGATCGCGGCTGAAGCCGATGTCGCGCAGCGTCCGTTCGTCGAGCTGGTCGACATAGGCGAGCTGCGTGCGATAGTGGACGTAGCGCTTGAGAACGTCGAAAACGGCCGTGATGAACATGAGACTCTCCCCATTGGTCTGGTTGTTTGTAAGGCGGTGGATTGCACATCCATCCAGGTAGTCATGACGTTAAGGCCAGTGCTGCAATGACTCACTCGGTAGTTCTACGGATCTTCAGGCCACGATGTCCCGGTTTTCCGGATGGTCGCGGAGGTAATCGGCGACGAAACTGCAGCCTGCGGCCACCTTGCGGCCCTCGCCGCGGATCAGCTCCAGCGCCCCCTTCACCAGCTCGGAGCCGATGCCCCGGCCGCGCAACGCCGCCGGGGTCTCGGTGTGGGTGATGATGACCGCCTGCGGCGTCGCGCGGTAATTGGAAAAGGCGATGTTGCCGTCGATGTCGAGCTCGAAACGGCTCTTGGCCTTGTTGTCGCGGACTGACGTCATGGGCTCTACCTTCGTGTCGGTTTGTCGGTCAGCTTGATGAACTCGGCCAGCATCTGGCGGATCGACCACGGCTTGCCGTCCACGGCGCCTTTGATGTCGTCGATCTTCCATTGGCCGCCATCGCGCACGAAGTCGTAACGGATGACATTGTCGGCCTGTTCCTTGCGCTCCGTGCGATGGCCGGCGATCGTGACCGCAACGGTGGCCTTGTCAGCCTCCTGCGTCTCCGGCGTCACCTTGAACGATGCGACATCCGGATCCTGCGAATTGGTGATCGGATCGAAATCAACCGCGCCGACCTCGCCCTTGGGCGTACGGGCGTCCATCCTGGTCCATTCGGCCCGCCAGCGATCTGGACAGATATTTCGCGCGTGCCGCCTTGGTCTCGATGACGAAGGTGCCGCCATCCTCGCCCTTGCCCTTGGCCGCGCGGGTGTAGATCGCGCTGACGATGCTGGCGGGATCGTTGGCCGCCGATGTCTGCGCGCGCAGCGGTGATGCGGCGAGCACGCTGGCAAGGCCGAGGAGCAGAAGGCGACGATCGATCATGGATATCCTCACATCAGATTGGGTAGCGCGGTGAAACGACGGAATGCGCGACCGGCACCGGTTTGTCGCACGATGCCTGCATTCGTTCGAATGACGCGGTCGCATGGGAGCGATGGGCAGGGCGGCCTTGCGAGGGCGCGCCGGACCACGATAAACAGACCGGAGGTAACGGGCGGCTTGAGACCGCCCGACGCATCGATCGAGGGGACGCCGTCATGGATATGTTCATGCACCGCGGGGACGCGAGGGCTCGCCGATGACTGGCGCACCGCTGCGGATGTCCCGCCGGGTGATGAACCTCGCGCACATCGTGACGCAGAATGGCCGCCGGCTCGGCGACCGCATCGGCTTCGTCTGGGGCGACCGGTCCTGGACCTGGCGCGAGCTCGACGCGATGGTGTCGGCGCTTGCGGCGGCGGTCGCCGAGCAGGGCATCGTGAAGGGCGACCGCATCCTGGTCCACGCCAAGAATTGCGAGGAGATGTTCGTCTCGATGTTCGCCGCGTTTCGGCTCGGCGCGGTCTGGGTGCCTACCAATTTCCGGCTCATGCCCGACGAGGTCGCCTATCTCGCGACCGCGTCGGGCGCCAAGGCATTCCTCTGCCATGGCGATTTTCCGGAGCATGCCGCGGCGGTGACGACGACCGATTTCACCTGGCGCATCGGCGAGGGGGGCAGCCTCGGCACGCGCGCGGTGGCCGAGGCGATCAGGGCGCATGCCGGCGCGGAGATCGCCAACGCCGCGGTGGAGCACGACGATCCCTGCTGGTTCTTCTTCACCTCGGGCACCACGGGCCGCTCCAAGGCCGCGGTGCTGACCCACGGCCAGATGGCGTTCGTCATCACCAACCACCTCGCCGATCTGACACCGGGCACCACCGAGCACGATGCCTCGCTGGTCGTCGCGCCACTGTCCCATGGCGCCGGCGTCCACCAGCTGATGCAGAGCGCGCGCGGCGCCAAAACGGTGCTGCTGCCGAGCGAGAAGTTCGATATCGCCGAGGCGTTCCGCCTGATCGAGAGGCATCGCGTCAGCAATCTGTTCACGGTGCCGACCATCCTGAAGATGATGGTCGAGCATCCCGCCGTCGATCAGTTCGATCATTCCTCGCTGCGCCATGTCATCTATGCGGGCGCGCCGATGTATCGCGAGGACCAGAAGTGCGCGCTGGCGCGGCTCGGCAAGGTCATCGTGCAATATTTCGGCCTTGGCGAGGTGACCGGCAACATTACGGTGCTGCCGGCCGCGGCGCATGAGGAGGAGGACGGGCCGGAGGCGCGGATCGGCAGCTGCGGCTATGAGCGCACGGGCATGCAGGTCTCGATCCAGGACGATGGGGGACGCGAGCTGAAGCCCGGTGAGACCGGCGAGATCTGCGTCATTGGCCCTGCCGTGTTCGCCGGCTACTACGACAATCCGGAAGCCAATGCGAAGGCGTTTCGTGACGGCTGGTTTCGCACCGGCGATCTCGGCCACATGGACGCGCAAGGCTTCGTCTACATCACCGGCCGCGCGTCCGACATGTACATTTCGGGCGGGTCGAACATCTATCCGCGCGAGGTCGAGGAAAAGATCCTGACCCATCCCGCCATCGGCGAGGTCGCCGTGCTCGGCGTGCCCGATCCGGTGTGGGGCGAGGTGGGTGTCGCCGTCTGCGTCGCCCGCGAGGGCGGGGCCGCGCCGAGCGAGAGCGAGATCGCCGGCTATCTCGCGACCAAGCTGCCGCGCTACAAGATGCCGAAGCGCTTCTTCTTCTGGGATGCCTTGCCGAAGTCCGGCTATGGCAAGATCCCCAAGCGCCTGGTGCGCGACGAGCTCGAGGCGCGCGGGCTGCTCGACCTCACCAAGCAGGGCTGAGCGCGGATGCGATCCATCAAACAACCCGGCGCGCCCGCCGCGGACCGCATCCAGTGGGTCGAGGCGCGCGGCCGCGCGTTCACCTTCACCATGGAGCGCGGGCTGCCGCTGCTCGAGGCGGCGCGCCGCGGCCTTGCGGCGCAGGGCTTTGCCGGCGGCGTGCTCGACATCAGCGGCGGCGCGCTCGGGCCGTTCGCCTATGTGATGCCGGCGCTGTCGAAGACGCCGGATCATGCCGCATTCTACAGCGAGACCCATCGGCCAAGCGGGGTCACGCAGCTCTCCACCGCGACGATGACGCTGGGCGTGCGCGACGGCGCGCCGTTCTTCCACTGTCATGCGCTGTGGGTGGAAGAGGGGGGGCGCAACGGCGGCGGTCACATCCTGCCCGAGGAGACCGTCGTCGCGGAGCCGTTCGAGGTCGAAGCATTCGGCCTTGATGGGGCGGTCTTTGCCGCCGAGCCTGATCCGGAGAGCGGTTTCAAGTTGTTCGGACCGGTGGTGGCGGCACAGCGCGGGGCTGAGACGGACCGCCGTGCCTTCGCGCTGCGCCTGCGGCCGAACCAGGATTTTGCCGGTTGCCTCGAAGCGTTCTGCCGGGCGCGGGGCATAAGCGAGGCCCGCATCCGCGGCGGCGTCGGCTCGACCATCGGCGCGCGCTTCGCGAGCGGTGAGGTTGTCGAACCGTTCGCGACCGAGCTGACCATCACCGCCGGCGCCATCGCACCCGGCGCGGACGGTCTCGAAGCCGTGCTCGACGTCGCGCTGGTCGACTACACCGGTGCGTTGGCAAAGGGACGGCTGGTTCGCGGCGACAATCCGGTGCTGATGACGATGGAGCTGGTGCTGGAGGTCGTGGCGTAGCCCGCCGGAGCTACTGGCCGCGTTCGCAGCGTTGTGCAAGATGGCCCGTGATGTCACTGCATTCGTGAAGGCGTCATGGCGAGAAAGCAACGCGAGATCCGGCTGCGCGCGCCCTATCTGAAGCGGCTGTGGCTCGATCCGGCGAAGATCGAAGACCGCAGCGAATATCCGTTCTGCCTGCCGTTCCTGCAGGACGCGTTCGAGCTGAGCTTTTCGCACGCCATCACCATCATCGTCGGCGAGAACGGCACCGGCAAATCGACCTTGCTCGAAGGCATCGCGGCGCTGGCCGGTTATGACGAGGCCGGCGGCGGCAAGGGCTACATGCCCGTCAATCATGCGCGTGCCGTGGAGCGGATGGGCGGCGCGCTCGGCGCGGCATTCCGTGCGAGCTGGCTGCCGAAGATCACTCAGGGCTGGTTCTTCCGTGCCGAAAGTTTCTTCTCGGTGGCGCGCTATCTCGACGAAGCCGCCTTGGACGATCCGCTCGGCGGTCCGCCACCCGACTTCCTGTCGCATTCCCATGGCGAGGGTTTTCTGCGCTTCTTCGAGGAGCGATGCCGGCGCCAGGGCCTCTACATCTTCGACGAGCCGGAATCGGCGCTGTCGCCGGCGCGTCAGATCGAGTTTCTCAAGCTGATGCGGCGCATGGACGAGGCCGGCCATTGCCAGGTGCTGATGGCGACGCATTCGCCGGTGCTGATGGCCTATCCGGGCGCGACCCTGCTGCGGCTCAGCAAGTCCAGCCTGGAGTCTGTGCGCGTACAGGACACGGATCACTTCAAGGCCCTGCGCGAGTTCTGCGCCGACCCGGACGGCTTCGTGCAGGCGGTGCTCGCGGAGTGAGGTTGTGATGACAGGCGAGGGGGAGGACGCCCGCTCCGCCGTCATTGCGAGCGAAGCAATCCAGGACCACCCGATGACTCTGGATCGCTTCGTCGCTTTGCTCCTCGCGATGACGGAGAGACATGAGTCCGTGTCCTCGCGATGCAGGCGCACCCGAGCTTTGATCGCTGTTCCGCCCTCCTCACATGAGAGGGCGCAGGGAAGGCCGGGCATCCGCTGATGCCCGCGGCCCCCGTGCGGGAAAAAATGCACGGGGCAGGAACCACAGGCTCAGCCGAGATGACCCGGCCTTCCCTGCGCGACGGTTTCTACCGGCTTATACGCGCTCTCCTCGGTGCGCCGGGCTTTCTGGCCACCGTCATCGGCGCGATGCTCTCACATCGGCGCCTATTTGACCTCAGCGTCGGGAGGTCAGGACCACACGACTTCGCCGTCCGCCACCAAACCCGTCGTCTTGCGCAAAAGCGCCAGGCCGGTGACGTCCATCGCATCCCCCACTCAACGCCCGTGACGACCGCGAAGCGCCCCTCTCGTGAGTGCAGGACGCGGGCAGGAGAGCGCATTTTCCGAAAAAGCGAAAGTAAAATGTTTTTCGCGGCACGACTGGACAGGGGGCATGGCGCTGATCCCGCGTCGAAATTTAGATTTTGCGCGCATGGCCGTTTTGGTGTCAAAACGAGCGCGCCGCGGCTTCGCGGCGTGCGCGCCGGGCAAATCAGGTCGCGACGCGCGTGAGGGATGCAGGGTTGCAAATGGCGGATCAGACCAACTCTCACGAGGATCTCGACCAGGCGCTGCTCGCCCTCGACGACCCCGCCATGGTGCTGGAGGAACTCGACGGCTTCATCGCCGGCCTCTTGATCCTGCCGGAGCCTGTCTCGCCGGGCGAGTGGTTCGCCGCGGCGTTCGGGCTGGGCAAGGGACGGCGCTCGGTCTTCGCGAGCATCGACCACGCCAATGCGGTGCTCGATCTGGTCATGGCGTATCACGACGAGATTGCGCGGACGCTGGCGCAGGAGCCGGAGCGGTACCAGCCGCGCTTTCCGGTCGATCCGGTGAACGGCGATGTGATCTGGGAGCTGTGGATCGAAGGCCTTGCTGCGGCGGTGAACCTCCGTCGCGAGCGGTTCAACGCTTATGCGCAACTCGGCGGCGACGTGGCCGTCGCGAGTCTGAGCCTCACGATGGCGATCGATATGGCGCTCGACGATCAGCGCGACCAGATCGATCCTGCCGGTCTCGCGCCAGCGGTGCCCGCTGGCATCCGCGCGGCGGTGCTGACGCTTTACAAATACCGGCAGAGCGGAGCCCCGGTCCCTGACCGGCCCCCATTCGCCGCCCGCCCCAATCCGTTCGCCTCCTTCGGCAAGATCGGCCGCAACGATCCCTGTCCCTGCGGTTCCGGGAAGAAATACAAGCGCTGCTGCGGGGCGGCCTGAGCCGGCCGGCGGCCGCCACGACACGGTCTTTTTTGTTGCAACAATCGGGAGCGGTGCAAAGATGGCGCCGCCGGGCGCACAGATGCGCCGGCCAATGTGAGTGACCGAGGAAACGAGATGAGGATGGAGTTCGGCAAGGCGCTGGCGGTAACGGTGGCGCTCGCGATCGCAACGACGGGCCTGACATTCACGCCCCTGACCACGGCGGATGCGCATGGTCCGACCCGGCGCAAGGTCCAGGAGCATGTCGAGATCAACGCCGCGCCCGCCAAGGTGTGGGCCGTGATCAGCAACTTCCAGGACATGAGCTGGCTCGGCGTGGTCGACAAGACCGAGGGCGACAAGGGCAACGAGATCGGCGCGACCCGCAAGCTGACGCTGAAGGGCGGCGGGACCATCGACGAGGAGCTCTACAAATATGATGCCGAAAAAATGAGCTATTCGTATCGGATCACGACCGTCGACGTGAAGGTGCTGCCGGTGACGAACTATTCCTCGACCATCTCGGTAGCTCCGAGCGCCGATGGCAAAGGCAGCGTGGTCGAATGGAGCGGTGCCTTCTATCGCGGCTTCCCCAACAACGATCCGCCGCCGGAATTGAGCGACGAGGCCGCGGTGAATGCCGTGACCGGGATCTACAAAAGCGGGCTCGAAGGGCTGAAGAAGAAGGTGGAGAGCGGAAGCTGAGGCGCCGAGCCGCGAGTTTGGAATCGATCATGTTGCCCGATAGACGGGGCGCTCCCTCTCCCCGCGCTTGTGGAGAGAGGGGTAGCCGCAAGGGGGTGTGCGTGGTGAGAGCTGTACCCCCGGATTGCATCTGACGATGCAGTCCGACCTCTCCCCGCAAGCGGCAGGGCCATCGCATATGGCGATCTTTGTTTTACGCCCGTCCGTTTCCACGTCGTCATGGCCGGGCTTGTCCCGGCCATCCACGTCGGCTCAGCGTGGAAAAAGAGGCGTGGATGCCCGGGCCTTCGCCGCGCCGAAGCGGCTACGGCCGCGCAGGCGGGTCAAGCCCAGGCAAGACGGAGCAACTCATTGGCGGGTTCACTCGGAGCACGCCCATATCCGCTCATATGCGATAGCCCTGCCGCAGGCGGGGAGAGGTCGGCATCGAGCTCGCTGCTCCAGCGTTCATCATCTCCTATATCGTATTCGGGTTTTTCTTTTAGGTGCTCTGCTCGCCTGCATCGTCGTTCCCGCCCACGCCGAAGAGGCCTTCGTCACCAATCAGCTCAGCGATGATCTCACCATCGTCGATCTCGCGACGTCCAAGCTTGTGGCAACGATTCCGATCGGCGGCAAGCCGGCGGGCGTTGCCGTGGCGGCCGATGGGCGCTTCGCCTATGTGGCGAGCCCGGACGACAAGACCGTCAGCGTCGTTGACGCCGCCGAGCGAAAAGTCGTCGGCCGCATCGAGGTCGGCGGCGGGCCGCTCGGGATCGCGGTCACGCCGGACGGTGCGACGGTCTACGTTGCGGACTGGTACAACGCCGCCATTCGCATCATCGACGCCAAGACGCGGGCGGTGACGGCGAGCATCGCCGTCGGCGCCTCGCCTTCGGGCCTCGCAGTGACGCCCGACGGCAAGCTGCTGCTTTCGGCCGACCGAGACGACGACATGGTGTCGGTGATCGACACCGCGACGCAGACCCGGCTGAAGACGATCAAGGTCGGCACGCGCCCGTTCGGCGTCACCATCGACGGCGATGGCAGGCGCGCATATACGGCGAATGTCGGCTCCAATGATGTGTCGGTGATCGATCTCGCAGAGGCCCGCGAGGTCGGCCGGATCAAGACCGGCTTGCGGCCCTATGCGGTGGCGCTGGCGCAGGGCAAGGGCTTCGTCACCGACCAGTATGACGGCACGGTCACCGTGTTCGACGTGGCAAGCCTGCAGCCGCTCACGCGCATCACCGTGGGCGATTATCCCGAGGGCATCGCGGCGACGGCGGACGGCCGGCGCATCATTGTCGCCAATTGGGAGAGCAATATCCTCAGCGTCATCGACGTCGCGACGTTGAGGGTGACGGGAGAGATCAAGGTCGGCAACGGCCCGCGCGCGTTTGGTGCGTTCCTGCGGCGGTAGGTCAGCTCCGGCCGTGTCGGCTTGAGACTATCAATCGAAGCCACAATCTCCGTCATTGCGAGCGCAGCGACGCGGAGCAGGGCGTGCTCGTGACTGTCCTTGATGTCGCTGATCCTCACACAGGCGACGCATCCTGTCCGGCAGGCGCCCTGGTCAACCGTTCCACGATCTCCTCCATCCGCTCGAACACGTGATCCGGTTGTCGGTCGCGCAGCGCCTTCTCGGCGGCGTAGCCCCATGTCACTGCACCGCAGGCGATGCCGGCGGCACGCGCCGCCTCGATGTCGCGGGTCTCATCGCCGATCGCGATCGCCTCATGGGGGGCAATACGCGCGCGCTTCAGCACGCGGCGGAATTTTCGCGCTTTGCCGAACACCGAGGCCGAGCAGTCGAAATCGGCGAACAGTGCGGCCAGCGGACCGAGCTTTTCACGTGCATTGGCCTCCGTGTCGGATGACACCAGCGCGAGCTGATGACCATGGGCCGCGAGCGTATCGAGCATCGGGCCGACGCCGGCGAAGAGCGGAATGCTGGCGGCATGTTCGGTCTTCAGCCTGCGCATGTAGCGCGCGATGAACGGCAGTTTCCAGCTGGGGACCGCGAGGAAATCGAGGATCTCTCGCGTCGAGGCGTGACGCAGCCGCTCGACATCCTCGTCCTTCACCTGGCGAAAGCCGTAGCGCGCGGCGACCGCATTCACGTGCAGCCGAAACCACGGAAAGCTGTCGGCCAAGGTGCCATCGAGATCGAAGATGATGAGGGTGTAGGGCATCGACGCGGAATTTGAGGGGGTCACCATGGCTACGCGAGCCAGGGGACGCTGACAAGCCGGCGATCGGGCTGGCGCAGATGGGCCTGCGGTCGCAACCGATCAACAATGCATCACGCGTTTTGTGAGCGTGCACTGCGGGAACGGCACCGCAGTGCGGTCGTTGTTCCCCGCACAAGCAGCAAGGAGAGACACATGCAACGCACGATCAGGATGGCCGCGCTGGCCGCCGCCACGCTGGTGATCGGTACGGCCGCAGCGTCCGCGCAGGGTTACGCCCGTTACGGCGACTCGATGGCTTGGGTGCCGCCGGCATCGACCTATGATTCCGAGCCGGTCTATGGCGGCGCACCGGCGCCGGTCTTCGCGCCGGCCCCGGCGACCTGGGGCCGCGGCTACAACGGCACCAACCATCCGACCCCCGGCTCGACCCAGGGCGATGTCGGCCCTGATGGTAACAACAACGGCACGCTGACCGGCGTCTATCGGCAGTGGTAAGCGTTGCCTCGCATCGACTGACGAGATCTGGCCCGCCGCTCGGAGACGAGTGGCGGGCCTCTCGTATCTGCTGCCAAGCCGCGAGCCTGGTGACGCCCAGGCATTGGATTATGCGATCGCGACCATGTGAGCGCCGCGTTGTGTCGCACCATGATCGGCGGCGCCGCGGGAACTGCGAGGCATCGTGGTTGTTGGTTCCATGATGAATTGAGAAGCAACGGAGCAAGCTCATGACACGCATCTTTGGATTGGCCGCGCTGACCGCCGTCACGCTGGTGGCAGGCGCCGCCGCAGCCACGGCCGACGAATACGGCCCGGGCGGCTATGGCTATGGCGGCCAGACCACCAGCACCTACGCCTATCGCGGCTCCTACGCCTGGGCGCCGGCCCCGGTCTATGAGGAAGGCTACGTCGCCGTCGCACCGGGCCCGTATTATGGCCGGGGTTGGGGCACCGGCTACAACGGCACCAACCATCCGACGCCGAGCTCGACCCAGGGCGATGTCGGCCCGGGCGGCAACAACAACGGCACGCGGACCGGGTATTACCGCTGGTAGGCCGAACTCAAAAGAGAGAGAATAGTAACAGAGAAAATAAAGCCCGCCGCTCTGTCGAGAACGGCGGGCGTTGCTTTGATCAACCAGTCTCCATCACACCCGTCATTGCGAGGAGCGCAGCGACGAAGCAATCCAGAGTCGCGAGCGTGGCCCTGGATTGCTTCGCTGCGCTCGCAATGACGGTCGTGAGCAGTTCGACTGCAACTACTCCGCCGCCTCGCTGGCCGCGCCGCGGCTGCGCTTCTTCGGCTTAGTTGACTTCTCCAGCACCGGCTTGAGGAATTGCCCGGTGTAGCTGCGCGGTGCCTTGACGATGTCTTCGGGCGGGCCCCAGGCGACGATCTCGCCGCCGCCGTCACCGCCTTCGGGGCCGAGGTCGATGACCCAGTCGGCGGTCTTGATGACTTCGAGATTGTGCTCGATCACCACCACCGTGTTGCCCTGTGCGACCAGCTCGTGCAGCACCTCCAAGAGCTTCTTGACGTCGTGGAAATGCAGGCCCGTGGTCGGCTCGTCCAGGATGTAGAGCGTGCGGCCGGTGGCGCGCTTCGACAGCTCCTTGGCGAGCTTCACGCGCTGCGCCTCGCCGCCTGAGAGCGTGGTGGCCTGCTGTCCGACATGGATGTAGTCGAGGCCGACGCGGCGCAAGGTCTCGAACGTGTCGCGCACGCGCGGCACCGCCTTGAAGAACTCGGCGGCCTCCTCGACGGTCATGTCGAGCACGTCGGCGATCGACTTGCCCTTGAACAGGACGTCGAGCGTCTCGCGGTTATAGCGCTTGCCCTTGCAGACATCGCAGGTGACGTAGACGTCGGGGAGGAAGTGCATCTCGATCTTGATGACGCCGTCGCCCTGGCAGGCCTCGCAGCGGCCACCCTTGACGTTGAACGAGAAGCGGCCGGGCTCGTAGCCGCGCGCCTTGGATTCCGGCAGGCCGGCGAACCATTCGCGGATCGGCGTGAACGCGCCGGTATAGGTCGCGGGATTGGAGCGCGGCGTGCGGCCGATCGGCGACTGGTCGATGTCGATGATCTTGTCGATATGCTCCAGGCCCTCGATGCGGTCATGCGGGGCGGCGGCCTCGTTGGCGCCGTTGAGCTTGCGCGCGATCGCCTTGTACAGCGTGTCGATCAGCAGCGTCGACTTGCCGCCGCCGGAGACGCCGGTGATGGCGGTGAACAGGCCGAGCGGGATCTCGGCCGAGACGTTCTTCAGATTGTTGCCGCGGGCGTTGACGACCTTGATGGTGCGGCGATGGTTCGGCGGCCGCCGCTCGGGCACCTCGACCTCGAGCTCGCCGGTGAGATATTTGCCGGTGAGCGACTTCGGATGGCGCATGATCTCGGCCGGCGTGCCCGCGGCGACGATGTTGCCGCCATGGGTGCCGGCGCCCGGACCGATGTCGAGCACATAGTCGGCGAGGCGAATGGCGTCCTCGTCATGCTCGACCACGATCACGGTGTTGCCGAGGTCGCGCAGCCGCTTCAACGTGTCGAGCAGGCGGGCATTGTCGCGCTGGTGCAGGCCGATCGACGGCTCGTCGAGCACGTAGAGCACGCCGGTCAGGCCCGAGCCGATCTGCGACGCCAAGCGGATGCGCTGGCTCTCGCCGCCCGAGAGGGTGCCGGAGGAGCGCGCCAGGGTGAGATAGTTCAGGCCGACATCGAGCAGGAAGGTGAGGCGGTCGCGGATCTCCTTGAGGATGCGGGTGGCGATCTCGGTCTGCTGCGCGTTCAGCGTCTTCGGCACCTCGGCGAACCATTCGCCGGCGGCCTTGACGCTGAGCTCCGAGATCTCGCCGATATGCTTGCCGCCGACCTTGACGCACAGCGCCTCGGGCTTCAGCCGAAAGCCACGACACGCCGCGCAGGGCACGTCGTTGAAGTACTTGCCGAGCTCCTCGCGCGCCCATTCGCTCTCGGTCTCGCGAAAGCGGCGCTCGATATTGGTGATGACGCCCTCGAACGGCTTCTTGGTGTCGTAAGCGCGGACGCCGTCCTCATAGGTGAACTTGATCTCGTCATCGCCGGAGCCGTGCAGCAGCGCGTTCTGCGTCTTCTTGGGCAGGTCCTTCCACTTGGTGTCCAAGGTGAATTTGTAGAATTTGCCGAGCGCGGTCAGCGTCTGCAGATAATAGGGCGAGGACGACTTGGCCCAAGGCGCGATCGCACCCTTGCGCAGCGTGAGGTCCTTGTCGGGAATGACGAGATCGGCATCGACATGCTGCTCGACGCCGAGGCCGCCGCATTCCGGGCAGGCGCCATAGGGGTTGTTGAACGAGAACAGCCGCGGTTCGATCTCGGGAATGGTGAAGCCGGAGACCGGGCAGGCGAACTTCTCCGAGAAGAGGATACGCTCGGGGCCGCTCTTGTCGTGGATCTTGGCGGTCTTCTTCTTCTCTTCGGCCGGGACGGCGGAGGCTGGCGCATCGGCGAATTCGATGACGGCCAGGCCCTCGGCGAGCTTCAATGCGGTCTCGAAGCTCTCAGCCAGGCGCTGGCCGATGTCCGGGCGGACGACGATGCGGTCGACGACGACGTCGATGTCGTGGGGAAACTTCTTGTCGAGGGCGGGAGCCTCGGCGAGCTCGTGGAAGGTGCCGTCGATCTTGACGCGCTGAAAGCCCTTCTTGAGATACTCCGCGAGCTCCTTCTTGTACTCGCCCTTGCGGCCGCGCACGACCGGCGCCAGCAGATACAGGCGGGTGCCCTCGGGCAGCGCCAGCACGCGGTCGACCATCTGCGACACGGTCTGGCTCTCGATCGGCAGGCCGGTGGCCGGCGAATAGGGCACGCCGACGCGCGCCCACAACAGGCGCATGTAGTCGTAGATCTCGGTGACGGTGCCGACCGTGGAGCGCGGGTTCTTCGACGTCGTCTTCTGCTCGATCGAGATCGCCGGCGACAGGCCGTCGATCTGGTCGACATCCGGCTTCTGCATCATCTCCAGGAACTGGCGCGCATAGGCCGACAGCGATTCGACGTAGCGGCGCTGGCCCTCGGCATAGATCGTGTCGAAGGCGAGCGAGGATTTGCCGGAGCCGGACAGGCCGGTGAACACGACAAGCTTGTCGCGGGGGATCTCGACGTCGATGTTCTTGAGATTGTGCTCGCGGGCGCCGCGGATGGTGATCGCCCGCAGGCTCGACGAGTTGGCTTGCGCGCGCTGCTTGGCCTTGAGCACTTCATCCATGACGATCGTCCCACGGCGCAAGGTCGCGCCATCGTTGCAGGCGCGTTCTGCCGGAAGCCGGCCATCGGACGCCAGAGGGAAAAGGTATGGTCGGAACGTAGGAAGAACGGGGCCGGATTTCCAGTGCCGTCAGCGAATCATCAACAATGCGCTCAGGGAATGGCAGCGATTGGCAGGAGGAGGCCGGTTCCCTCAAGCGACCTCAGCTGTCCAAAGAAAAAGCCTCCGCTCTGGAAGAGCGGAGGCTGTGTGCGTTGGCCCGAAGGTGACGTTCTTAGAAGTGGTAGTTCACGCCGACCTGGACGGAGTGGATGTCGAAGTTGCCCGAGGCTGCAGTGACCGACGCGCCGAGCGCGTTGAAGGTGTAGTTCTTGCTGTCGAAGCTCTTGTAGAGGTACTCGCCCTTCAGCGACCACTGCGGAGCGAACATCCACTCAGCGCCAGCGCCGACAACCCAGCCGCTGTGGATCTGGCTGTCCGAGGTCGAGAACGCGCCGGGGACGGTGATGCCCAGCTTGGTGTCAGCCCAGGCGTAACCGCCGGTGGCGTACAGCAGGGTCGGGCCGAAGGCGTAGCCGATACGGCCGCGCACCGTACCCCAATCCTGGATCTTGGCCGAAGCCGTCACCGCGAACGGCACGCCGGCAGCCGTCGTGGCGATGCCAGCAGCGGAGCGGTTGATGTCGGCCCAAGCTGCATCAGCCTCGATGCCGAAGACGACAGCGCCCTGCTGCCAGTTGTAGCCGATGGTGCCGCCGGCGAAGCCGCCCTTGATGCCGTCATCCGTCTGGCTGGCATAGCCGCCCATAGCACCGATGTAGAAACCGGTCCAGGTCAACACCGGCGGGGCAACCGGGGCCTTGGTGTAGGTCGGGCGGGCGGCGAGATCCGCGGCGGCGGCGGGAGCGGCCAGGGCGGCCAACGCCACGGTCGCGAGCAGGATCTTCTTCATTGTTGTCTCCAGTTTATTCGACGAAGTCCGCATCGCACCTACAATTGCACGCACGAAACAGACTCACTCGTTCAAGTTGACCGCCGTTCTATAGCCGGGTTCCTCGCGGATTACCGTCACCCTGAAGCCACACTCGCGGCGAAACAACGCTTCCACGCCCGGTTCCCAAAAGCCTATGTGGCTCAATTGCTTGGGTTCCATGTGTGGCATCCGGATCAGATTACCTCAGCGCAACAAAAAGGCCGGCATTGAGCCGGCCTTTGGAACTTTCGGAGCGGAACGAAGGGTCAGTACTTGGCGATGACCGGCCCGCCGAAATGGTAGTTGAGACCCGCCTTGACGGTATGAACGCTGTCCTTCCACTCGGAGCGTCCGGGAACCCCGACATACTGCAGCGTGCTCTTGCCAAAATCGAGATAGTTGTACTCGAGCTTGGCCGACCAGTTCGGCGCGAACATGTATTCCGCACCGGCGCCGACCGTGTAGCCCCAACGGGTGGTGTTCTGACCGAAGAAGACACCGGCAGCACGGTCGTAGCGATGCTGCAATTCGCCCACGGCCGCACCACCGCTGACGAAGAACAGGGCGGGGCCGACCGCGTAGCCCAGACGGCCCTTGATGTCGCCGAAGCTGGTGAGCTTGGTGAAATAGGTGTCGCCGACGCCGGCGTTGATGACGGCAGAACGGCCGTTGATATCGGACCAGTGATAGTCGCCTTCCAGGCCGACCACCAAATTGTCGAACTGCCAATTGTAGCCGATCACGCCGCCGACGAAGCCGCCATTGGTGTTGTAGTTCTGGGTGCCCAGGAAGCCCGGCGCATTGAAGCGGCCGATAAAGGTTTCCTTGCTGGTGCCCCAGCCGCCGCCGCCCTGAATACCCGCATAGATGCCCGACCAGCTCAGGATCGGTACAACCACAGGCGGCGCCTTGGTGTAGGGCCGGGCTGCGAGGTCCGCCGCCGATGCGGGCATGGCGGCTGCGATGCCGACGAGGGCCGTCGTGATCACAAGTAACTTCTTCATCAAATGCTCCCCCAAGGAGTTGGAATGACAGGCGATGAAGCCGTCATACACGGGGCATTCCGAACCGGCTGTAACGGATCCGCCACAACCGTGAAAAAGCGTTATAAATCAAATATTTAACACAAAAGAGCCGTCGCGATGCCGGGCTAAGGACACGAAAAAGGCCGGCGCGGGCGCCGGCCTTTGCGATCAGCCTTGGAGCGTGAATTGGGCGCTCAATAGCGCGCCGCCGCCGGGCCGCCGAATCGGTAGTTGACCCTGACGGTCGCCATGTCGATGTCCTGCTTGATGGTGTCGACGCGGGCGTTGACGATGGCGGTGGCCGGGAAGGTGATGTCGCGCGATCCCATGAACAGGTGATCGTACTCGACCGCGACCGACCAGTTCGGCGCGAAGCCGAACTCGACGCCGGTGCCGACGGTGCCGCCCCAGCGCGTTTCGCTTGCCGAATCCAGCAGTGTGCCCACGGCCACGGGCGCTGCCGCATTGGCCGTCCCGGTGTATTTGTTATGCGTGACCGCGGCGCCGCCCTTGACGTACCAGAGCACGTTGCCCCAGGCATAGCCGATCTGGCCGGTGAACAGCCCGATCGCGTCGGTCTTGGTGTTGTTGGTGATGCCCGCCGCCAATGCGGCCGAACTGGCATTCGAGGATTTCAGATCGGTCCAGTTGCCCTGGGCCTCGAGGCCGAACACCCAGCTTGCGGCCTGCCAGCGATAGCCGATCTGGCCGCCGATGAGGCCGCTGGTGGCGTTGTGGCAACCCTCGGACTGTGGCGGCACGACCGGCACGCCGTTGACCCGGTTCAGTGTCCAGCAATTGCGGCTCCAGTCGGCGCCGCCATTGGCGCCGAGATAGAAGCCCGCCCAGCTCGGCAGCGGCGTGACATAGGCCGGCGGCGGCGCCTTGCCATAGGGACGCGCGGCGAAGTCGGCAGCCGAAGCGGGTGCCAAGCCCAGCGCGGCGACGCCGGCAGTGACAAACAGAGTGCTCTTCATGATGGCAGTCTCCCCAATCCCAGTTTCATCTCGTCGGATCCCTCCGATCCGAGTCCACGCGTGTGGTCCGAGGCTGGTTGTAGGAAAGACTGGTTGCCAAAGCGGTGATGACCCGCGGCAGGCGAGCGGATGCGCTGATCGTGCTTAAGGCGCGGTAAATCGACGGGGCCCGCTGAACTCGCTCCGCAGCGCGAGGTCGTTCAGTGCTTGGAAACGACGGGGCCGCCCCAGCGATAGTTGACCCGGACCGTGGCCATGTCGACATCCTGGCCGACGGCATCGGTTCGCGTGGCAGCGCCTGCGGGCACGCCTGAGAAGGTCAGGGTGCGATTGCCCATGAAGAGATGCTCGTATTCGGCTGCGATCGACCAGTTATTGGCGAAGCCGACCTCGACGCCGGTGCCGACGGCAGCTCCCCAGCGTGTCGCGCTGGCTTGATCGAACGGCGTTCCGGTCGCAGTCGCGAGGCCGCTGTACTTCTCGCCGGTGACGGCGGCGCCGCCTTTGACGTACCAGAGCACGTTGTTCCAGGCGTAGCCGATCTGGCCGGTCAACAGGCCAATACCATTGATCTTGGTCTGGTTGGTCACGCCGGGCGCCAGCTGGCTCGCGTTGCGGCCCTTCAGGTTTGCCCAATTGCCCTGGCCTTCGACGCCGAACACCCAGCCGCCGGTCTGCCAGCGATAGCCGACCTGACCGCCGGCCAGCGCGCCGGTCGCGTCATGGCAACCCTCGGCATTGGTGGCCGCGACGCCGGCAAAGGTGACCTGGTTGGTCCAGCAGGTCCGTGCCGATCCACCGCCGGCATTCAGACCCAGATAGAAACCGCTCCAATCATAGATCGTCGCGATCATCGCAGGCGCCTTGGTGAAGGTGCGCGCGGGCAAATCGGCAGCGATGGCCGGCGCAATCCCCAGCGCCAGCGAAGTTGTCGCCCCCAGCAACAGACTTCTCATCGCAGTCCCCAAACCTCGTCCGACGCCCGCACGCACGCTCTCACCAACGCCCACCCGCCAAACCTTGATAGCTGCTCTGATCGGAAAAAGCCGTCACCCAAATGACACAACGGCTCAGCAAGTGCTGGTTATGGCACACAAAAAAAGGCCGGCGCATGGCCGGCCTTTGGTCGTATTCAATTCGAGCGTGTGATCAGTAGCGCGACACGCCCGGACCGCCGAAGTGGTAGGAGATGCCCGCTTTGACGGTGTGAACCGTATCGCTCCACTCGGAGCGGTTGGCCGCCACCGGCGTGTACTGGAGCGTGCTCTTGCCAAAGTCGAGATAGTTGTACTCGACCTTCGCCGACCAGTTCGGAGCGAACATGTATTCGGCGCCCGCGCCGATCGTCCAACCCCAGCGCCAGTCGCTCTGCGCCGCGCCGAAGGCGGGGCCGAACAGGCCCGGATCATAGCGGTGCTGCAGATCGCCGACCGCGGCACCGCCGCTGACGAAGAACAGCGCCGGACCCGCAGCCCAGCCGAGCCGGCCCTTGATGTCGCCGAAGCCACGAAGCTTGGTGAAGTAGCTGTCGCCGGCGCCCGCGGTGATGACACCCGAGCGGCCGTTGATGTCGGCCCAGTGGTAGTCGCCCTCGAGGCCGAACACGATGTTGTCGACCTGCCAATTGTAGCCGATCACGCCGCCGGCGAAACCGCCATTGATGTCGTAGCGCTGCGTGCCGGCAAAGCCGACGCCGTTCGGCGCGCCGAAGAAGGTCTCATCGCTCCGGCCCCAGCCGCCGCCGCCTTGCAGGCCGATGTAGAAGCCGGCCCAGGTCGGAAGCGGAGCGGGCGCCGCCATCGGCGCCTTGGTGTAGGGCCGGGCGGCAAGATCGGCGGCTCCCGCGGGCGCCAGGGCGCCCAAAACCATCAGACTGACGGCTCCAAGAAAAACTCTCTTCATCCGAAGTCTCATCCCAACTCTCCCGGGTTCGGCGCCTCCAATTCGTCCCCGGAGGCGCACTTTTGCGAATTGGTGCGACCGCGCTTGCGGCCTCAATCCATCCGCAAATATACGCGATTCAACCCTGGATACCGTCTCCCAAAAGCCACAGGCGAGGAGGATGTGAGGCGATATAACCTAATGAAAGTTAATTACTTTTTCGTGATTTAGGGAACTTTTAAGAGGTTCCATTCGGGGAACTCGGGGTTCCATTAGGTTCCATGGAACTCGACGCAAGGTTGTAACGAGTCGGTGCGAACAAAACTGGAACAATGACGGTTCTCCTGCTATATGTGGATAAGCGACGAGAAAATGGGTGGCTGGCGCGGCAACCGTATAGGGTCCGCGCCGAGAGGACGGGCGCGCCAGCCTGCACCGGGAGGCCGGTGGGATGACCGGCCCAGTGATGAGATAACCGCGGGAGAGTGTGATGGCGGGTAGCGTGAACAAGGTGATTCTGGTCGGCAATCTCGGGAAGGACCCGGAGATCCGCCGCACGCAGGACGGTCGGCCGATCGCCAATCTGAGCATCGCGACGTCGGAAACGTGGCGCGACAAGGGAACGGGCGAGCGCAAGGAAAAGACCGAGTGGCACCGCGTGGTGATCTTCAACGAAGGTCTCTGCAAGGTTGCCGAGCAATATCTGAAGAAGGGCGCCAAGGTTTACATCGAGGGCGCGCTGCAGACCCGCAAATGGACCGACCAGAGCGGAGTCGAGAAGTACTCGACCGAGGTCGTGCTGCAGGGCTTCAACTCGACGCTGACGATGCTCGATGGCCGCGGCGGTGGTGGCGGCGGCAATTTCGCCGACGATATGGGCGGCGGCGATTTCGGCAGCAGCGGCCCGTCGATGGCGCCCCCGCGCCGCGCGGTGGCTTCGGCCGGCGGTGGCAGCCGCAACAGCGACATGGACGACGACATTCCGTTCTGAGGTCGCGCTCCCAGGAATGCACCCTGCCGCCGATCGCGGTGGCAGGGCGTCCGTCACCTTTGAATTGGGGAGCGGACGCTCAGGCGCTCGCCAGATCGGCGCGGGCCGTCGTGACCTCGATCGCCTCGTCGTCGGACCCGTCGATCTCTAAGCCGCGGTCGCGCTGGTCAGCCTCGCCGTAGGCACTGATCCAATCGGTGGCGTCTTGAGCGCCGGTTCGGAGTTCAGCGAGACGATCAAGAGCCATAGTCCAACTGGACCACAACGGTTTGGCCGAGCAGGTCGCACAGGTCTGACAGCTTGCCGGATCTGATCGCGGATTTCGTGTCGGGCGAGATGGATCAGCTTCACGTCGGACGTTTCGCGGTCGGTCGTCGAGCCGCGCGGAGCACGTGAATCGCGGCTGCGGCAAGACGATATCAAGGGCGCCTGCGGCCGGCTCCCAAGCGAGGCGCGGTGTCCTCGTTAAGTAACTGGAAATGCGACAAAAAAATCCTTCGGGCTGGAGCGCCGGGGGGTGGCCTGCGGCGCGGCGATGCGCTATATGATTCCACGCGATTTTCGCGTGTCAAAACCGACCGGTATCCCCTTTGTCCGATCAAGAAGATGAGAAGCCCGGCGAGCCGGGCGGACCTTCCGACATTCGTCCCGTTTCGATCCTCGATGAGATGAAACGCTCCTATCTCGATTACGCCATGAGCGTGATCGTGTCGCGAGCGTTGCCGGATGCGCGCGACGGCCTGAAGCCGGTGCACCGGCGCATCCTGTATTCGATGTACGAGCAGGGGCACACGCCCGACAAGAAATACGTCAAGTCCGCGCGCGTGGTCGGTGACGTCATCGGTAAATACCATCCGCATGGCGACCAGTCGATCTACGACGCCATGGTGCGCATGGCGCAGGACTTCTCGATGCGCGTGCCGTTGATCGACGGCCAGGGCAATTTCGGTTCGGTCGACGGCGATCCGCCTGCGGCCTATCGATACACCGAGGCGAAGCTCGCCAAGTCGGCGATCCCCCTGCTCGACGACATCGACAAGGACACTGTCGATTTCCAGGCCAACTACGACAATTCCGACAAGGAGCCGTCGGTTCTTCCGGCCAAGTTCCCGAATCTGCTGGTCAACGGTGCCGGCGGCATCGCCGTGGGCATGGCCACCAACATCCCGCCGCACAATCTCTCCGAGGTGATCGACGCCTGCGTCGCGCTGATCGACAATCCTGCGATCTCGATCGACGAACTCACCCAGATCATTCCAGGCCCGGACTTTCCGACCGGCGGCATCATTCTCGGCCGGGCCGGCATCCGCAGCGCCTATCATCTCGGCCGCGGCTCGATCATGATGCGCGGCAAGGTGACCATCGACACCATCCGCAAGGATCGCGAGGCGATCATCGTCTCCGAGATCCCCTATCAGGTCAACAAGGCGACCATGGTCGAGCGCATCGCCGAGCTGGTGCGCGAGAAGAAGATCGAAGGCATCTCCGATCTGCGCGACGAGTCCGATCGCGACGGCTATCGCGTCGTCATCGAGCTGAAGCGCGACGCGGTGGCCGACGTGGTGCTGAACCAGCTCTACAAGTTCACGCCGCTGCAGACCAGTTTCGCCGCCAACATGCTGGCCCTGGACGGCGGCCGGCCGCAGACGATGACCTTGAAGGATCTGCTGACGATCTTCGTCGCGTTCCGCGAGCGGGTCGTCACGCGCCGGACCAAGTTCCTGCTCAACAAGGCGCGCGACCGCGCCCACATCCTCGTCGGTCTCGCGGTTGCCGTCGCCAATATCGATGAGATCATCCGGGTCATCCGGACCTCGCCCAATCCGACCAGCGCGCGCGACGCGCTGATGTCGCGTGACTGGCCGGCGCGGGATGTCGAGGCGATCATCACCCTGATCGACGATCCGCGCCACAGGCTCGCGGAAGACGGCACGATCAGGCTGTCATTCGAGCAGGCCAAGGCCATTCTCGATCTGCGCCTGCAGCGCCTGACCGCGCTCGGACGTGAGGAGATCTCCGACGAACTCGACAAGCTGAAGATCGAGATCGCCGACTATCTCGACATTCTGCGCTCGCGCGCGCGTGTGCAGGACATCATTAAGACCGAGCTCGCCGCCGTGAAGGCGGAGTTCGGAACGCCGCGCCGCACCGCCATCATCGAGCAGGAAGGCGAGGTCGAGGACGAGGACCTGATCCAGCGCGAGGACATGGTGGTGACCGTGTCGCATGCCGGCTACACCAAACGCGTGCCGCTGTCGGCCTATCGGGCGCAGCGCCGCGGCGGCAAGGGCCGCTCGGGCATGCAGACCCGCGAGGAGGATTTCGTCAGCCGGCTGTTCGTCGCCTCGACGCATACGCCGGTGCTGTTCTTCTCGTCGCGCGGTCAGGTCTACAAGGAGAAGGTGTGGCGGCTGCCGATCGCAGCGCCCAATTCGCGCGGCAAGGCGCTGATCAACATCCTGCCGCTGGAGCAGGGCGAGCGCATCACCACCATCATGCCGTTGCCTGAGGATGAATCCTCCTGGGCCAATCTCGACGTGATGTTCGCGACCACGGGCGGCAATGTGCGCCGCAACAAGCTGTCCGATTTCGTCGACGTGCGCCGTTCCGGCATCATCGCGATGAAGCTCGATGACGGCGAGGAAATCGTCAACGTGCAGATCTGCACGGAGCGCGACGACGTGCTGCTGACTGCGGCGGGCGGCCAGTGCATCCGTTTCCCCGTCACCGACGTGCGTGTCTTCACCGGCCGCACCTCGATGGGCGTGCGCGGCATCGCGCTGGCCGAGGGCGACAAGGTGATCTCGCTCTCGATTCTGCGCCACGTCGAAACCACCTCGGACGAACGCACGGCCTATCTGAAGATGCGCCGGGCGATGTCCGGCGAGACGACCACGGAGGAGCCCGTCGAGACCGAGGGCGAGGAGGCGGCGGGTGCAATCCAGCTGTCGCAGGAGCGCTACGTGGAGATGTCGGCGCAGGAGCAGGTGGTGCTGACTGTGTCGGTCAACGGCTACGGCAAGCGCACCTCGTCCTACGAGTACCGCACCACCGGTCGCGGCGGCAAAGGCATCGTCGCGATGTCCGTCAACAACCGCAACGGCAAGCTGGTCGCCTCATTCCCGGTCGAGGATAGTGATCAGATCATGCTGGTGACCGACAAGGGCCAGCTGATCCGCTGCCCGGTCGACGGCATCCGTATTGCCGGCCGTTCTACCCAGGGCGTCATCGTGTTCAACACGGCCGACGATGAGCATGTCGTCTCGGTCGAGCATATCGGCGAGGAGACGGAGAACGGCAACGGGACGAATGGGACCGAAGCGGGGAATGGAGAATAAGGGCGAATGGCGAATAGGGAGTAGCGAATAGGGACGAATCACGTCTTCCCGCTTCGCCATTCGCCATTCGCCATTCGCCATTCGCCATTCGCCATTCGCCATTCGCCATTCGCCATTCGCCTCACTGCGCCCGGTCGACGCCGACCATTCGCGCCTGACCGACGGTCGCCTTGGTGCCGGCGCTGCGCAGGCAGGAAGCTTCGAAATTCGGCCAGGCCTGTTGCGAGCAGTCGCGGCCGATCGGACGGATGTCGAGGCGATCGCCCTTGGCGAGCGGGCGCGGCACGCTGGCTTCGACCTGGGGAGCGAAGCCGGGCACGACGGAGAACGCGGCGGCCACGAAGCCGGCGGCGGCAACGGCAGAAAGCGCTTTGATCATGACGGACCCCTGTCAGGGCCGATTTCGGCCCGTTGTTCGTTGTCGTCTTGTTAACCATCTCGGGTTTCGGAAGATCTTCGCCGCCGCAAAAAAAGGTTTCGTGGGAGCACGGAACTGTTTCGTGGCGGCTGTTCCGACGAAACAATCAGGGAGCCGGACCCAGGGGGCCGATCTCTTTTGCCGCAGTCGCAGGTCGCCGGTCGGCATCACAGCTCCGCCATCGGGCATGACGGCCAGCTTGCCGGCCTGTTCCGGCCGGTATAGGACGGGCGCATGCAACGCATCGCGCTCTATCCGGGGTCGTTCGACCCCGTCACCAACGGCCATCTCGACGTGGTCCGGCAGGCCGTCCATCTCTGTGACCGGTTGATCGTCGCGGTCGGCGTGCATCACGGCAAGAAGCCGCTGTTCTCGACCGAGGAGCGGCTGGCCATGGTCCATGAAGTGTTGGGTCCTGTGGCTGCGGCGGCCGGCTGCGGCTTCGAAGCCTCCACCTATGACGACCTCACCGTCACCGCCGCGCAAAAAGCCGGTGCGATCATGATGATCCGGGGCCTGCGCGACGGCACCGACTTCGACTATGAGATGCAGTTGGCGGGCATGAACCAGACCATGGTACCGGGCGTTCAGACCGTGTTCGTCCCGGCCTCGGTGGCTGTCCGCCCGATCGCGGCCACGCTGGTGCGCCAGATCGCCGCCATGGGCGGCGACGTGTCTCACTTCGTTCCGGCCGCCGTCGCAGCCAGCCTGAAGGCCAAATTCAACTGATCCGTCGGGCGCTGGCCGCTCGGCGCGGTGCCGGTCTCTTTACAGCCTCACATCTCATCGGAGTTGCCATGATCCGAGCTCTCGCTTTCGTTGTTGCTCTCGTCTTCGCTTTGCCGGCGCTGGCGCAATCATTGCCGGCTGGTCTCGACAAGCAGAATGCGCTGGTCATCGACACCACCAAGGGCCGCATCGTCATCAAGCTGCGCACCGATCTGGCGCCGCAGCATGCCGAGCGGCTGAAGACGCTGGCGCGTGAGGGCTTCTACAACAACGTGCCGTTCCACCGCGTGATGGACGGCTTCATGGCCCAGACCGGCGATGGCCAGAACTTCAATGGCACAGGCGGCTCGAAATATCCGAACCTGAAGCAGGAGTTTTCGAGCACGCCGTTCAAGCGCGGCACGGTCGGCATGGCACGGCGCGGCGACAGCGTCGATTCCGCCAATTCGCAGTTCTTCATCTGCTTCGGCGACGCCTCCTTCCTGAATGGCCAATATACTGTGATCGGCGAGGTCGTGCAGGGCATGGATGTCGTCGACAAGCTGAAGAAGGCACCTCCGGGCTCGGCCGGCGGAGCCGTCACCGACCCCGACAAGATGGTGAAGGTGCAGGTCGCCTCCGATATCAAGTAGGCTGGCGAGAGCAGGGCACCCGGGCCCCACGCCCGGGTTCCCCGTCCTTAAGGAACCCTTTGCCACGCGCCGCCCGTCGCATCGACAGGACCGGCGGCTTCAGCTTTAAGCCGGATCGGTTTATCCTGAGCCTGCATCGCCCGGGCCCGTCGTCCCCGGCTCGCCGTCAGAAGGGGTGACGGCCGCACATTGGAAGCTCGACATTTCAGACCCAGGATGTCCGTCCTGCCCCCCCCCCCATTAATCCCTAGCGAACGAGAGACCAGCATGGCTGTGACCGAAAATACCTTGATCCTCGAAACCACCCAGGGCCCCGTCACCATCGAGATGCGCCCCGATCTCGCGCCCGGCCATGTCGCGCGCATCAAGGAGCTCGTCCGCGAGGGCTTCTATGACGGCATCGTGTTTCACCGCGTCATCGACGGCTTCATGGCGCAGACCGGCTGTCCGCAAGGCACCGGCATGGGCGGCTCCGGCAAGAAGCTGAAGGCCGAGTTCAACGCCGAGCCGCACGTCCGCGGCACCGCCTCGATGGCTCGCGCCGCCAACCCGGATTCCGGCGACAGCCAGTTCTTCATCTGCTTCGACGACGCCCGCTTCCTGGACAAGCAGTACACGGTCTGGGGCAAGGTCACCGAGGGCATGGAGAACGTCGACAAGATCAAGCGCGGCGAGCCGGTGCAGAATCCGGACAAGATTGTGAAGGCGTATATGGCCGCCGACGCGGCGTAACAGTCGCGGCGAAAGCCGCGATGAGCGAATAGGAGTAGCGAATAGCGAGTAGGCTATTCGCTACTCGTCACTCGCCATTCGCCTTTCCATCATGCGCACCGACCTGTTCGATTTCCATCTTCCCCCTGAGAACATCGCGCTGCGGCCGGCGAGCCCGCGCGAGGCCGCGCGCATGCTGGTGGTGCAGGGCGATGGCGTGCTGCGCGATCGCATTGTCGCCGATCTGCCGGACTGGCTCGAGCCGGGCGATCAGCTGGTGGTCAACGACACCAAGGTGATCGCAGCCCAGCTCTCAGGCCGCCGCATCAGCCGCGAGACCGAGGCGAAGATCGAGGCCACCCTGATCAAGCGGCTCGACGGCTCGCGCTGGCAGGCGCTGGTCCGTCCTGCGAAGAAGCTCGCCCCTGGCGATACGATCCGTTTCGGTAATGAGGGCAAGGTCTGCCTGCTCGGCCATCTCGACGCGACCGTCGAGGCCAAGGGCGAGGAAGGCGAGGTGACGCTGTCCTTTGTCTTCCATGGCCCGGCGCTCGATCAGGCCATCGCCGATCTCGGACGGCCGCCGCTGCCGCCCTACATCGCCGGCAAGCGGCCCGCGGATGAGCAGGATGCGGCGGACTATCAGACCATGTTCGCGGCCAAGGAGGGCGCGGTGGCCGCGCCGACCGCCGGGCTGCATTTCACCCCCGCGCTGGAGCAGCGGCTGCGCGCCCGCGGTGTCGGGCTGCAGCGGGTCACCTTGCATGTCGGGGCCGGGACATTCCTCCCCGTGAAGGTCGAGGACACTGAGGGCCACCGCATGCACGCGGAGTGGGGCAGCCTCTCGGCCGACACGGCGACGGCGCTGAATGAGGCCCGCGCCAAAGGCGGCCGTATCGTCGCCGTGGGCACCACGTCGATGCGGCTGTTGGAGAGCGCGGCGTTGCCGGACGGCACCATCGCGCCATTCGAGGCGGAGACCTCGATCTTCATCACGCCCGGCTATCGCTTCCGCGCCGTCGATATCCTGATGACCAATTTTCATCTGCCGCGTTCGACGCTGTTCATGCTGGTCTCGGCCTTCGCCGGCCTGGAGACGATGCAGGCGGCCTATGCGCATGCGATTCGAAGCGGCTATCGTTTCTATTCATATGGCGATGCGTGCCTGTTGTTCCGCCAGCACGACGAGCGCATCGTCGAGCCGTAGCTTGTAGCCCGCAACCCGCTGAGGCCAAAGGCGTTGGCAATAGCGACCTCCGGGCATCGTCATTCCGCGGTGGCTCTATACGTTGCGTCGCTCCTGGCGGACCGTGCTCTCACCACGTCATTGCGAGCAGCGAAGCAATCCAGCCTGCCGCTGCAGCGGGATTCCTGGATTGCTTCGTCGCCTTCGGCTCCTCGCAATGACGTGTGGAGACCGCTACGCCATCACCCTTTCTGGCAAGAGTTCCGCGATCTGCACCGCGTTGAGCGCGGCGCCCTTGAGCAGTTGATCGGCGGCGACGAACATCGCGATCGAATGGCCGGACGGATCGGAGAGATCCTTGCGGATGCGACCGACCAGCACGTCGTCCTGGCCTGACGCGTCGACCGGCATCGGGAAGTAGTTGTTGGCGCGATCGTCGACGATGCGCACGCCCGGGGCGGTGGCGAGGATGCGGCGGACCTCATCCTCCGAGATCGGCTTCTCGCATTCGAAGGTGATGGCTTCGCAATGGGCGCGCAGCACCGGCACGCGGACGCAGGTGACGCCGATCGCGATCCCCTCATCCTCGAAGATCTTGCGGGTCTCGTTGATGACCTTCGTCTCTTCGTCGTTGTAGCCGGTGTCGGGATCCACAGCGGTGTTGTGGCTGAACAGGTTGAAGGCGAAAGGATGCGGCATCACCTTGGGCGCATAGACTTGGCCGTTGAGGTTCGCGCGGGTCGATTGCACCAGCTCGTCCATCGCCGCCGCACCGGCGCCGCTGGCAGCCTGGTAGGTCGAGATGATCACGCGCTTGATGCGGTTCTTCTGGTGGATCGGCCACAGCGGCACCAGCGCGGTGATGGCGGCGCAGTTCGGATTGGCGATGATGCCCTTGTGGTCGCGGATGCGGCGGGCGTTGATCTCCGGGATCACCAGCGGCACGTTCGGGTCCATGCGGAAGGCCGAGGAATTGTCGACCACGACGGCGCCGGAGCGGACGGCGACGGGGGCGAACTTCTTCGAGATGCCGCTGCCGGCCGAAAACAGCGCGATGTCAACGCCCTCGAACGAGCGCTCATTGAGCTCCTCGATCACGATGCTCTGGCCGCGGAAGCTCACGGTCTGGCCGGCCGAGCGGGCGCTCGCCAGGGCCTTCAACTTGCCGACGCGGACGTTGCGGCGGTCCAGGGTGGCGATGAACTCGGCGCCGACCGCGCCGGTGACGCCGACAATGGCAATGGTGGGATCGTGGGGCACGTCTCAGGTCTCCGGTTGAAATTCAGGCAATAAAAAAGCCCCGGACCTTCATCAGGCGGGGCTTCGGTTCGAAGATGGTCGCGATCGAGGTCGATTACGCGCGCACGCCTCCCGAGGCCCGCAAGGGCTTGGTGGTTTTCGTCGTGCGTTTGGTCGAGGTCGACATGGCGGGGGACCATAGGGGCGTGAGGCACCGCCGTCAACGGCCGCGAGGAGCCGAACTTGTGCCGATCCCGGTTGAATCGGGGGCCGTCCTGACGCAATAAGCCGGCCATGAGCTCCCCCGGCACCGAACTCCCCAATCATTTCGAACTGCTCGGCACGGATGGCGCGGCCCGCACCGGCCGGCTGACCACGCCGCATGGCGTGGTCCGGACCCCCGCCTTCATGCCCGTCGGCACGGCCGGCGCGATGAAGGGCATTCACTGGCGCGACGTGCGCGACGCCGGCGCGGACATCGTGCTCGGCAATACCTATCATCTGATGCTGCGTCCCACGGCCGAGCGCATCGCGGCGCTCGGCGGCCTGCAGCGCTTTACCGGCTGGGGCGGACCGATGCTGACCGATTCCGGCGGCTTCCAGGTGATGTCGCTGTCGGCCCTGCGCAAGGTCACGGAGCAGGCGGTGACGTTCCGCTCGCATATCGACGGCGCCAAGATCGAATTGTCGCCGGAGCGTGCCATCGAGGTGCAGCGGCTGCTCAACTCGGACATCGCGATGCAGCTCGACGAATGCGTGCGGCTGCCGGCCGAGCCTGACGACATCGAGCGCGCGATGCGTCTGTCGCTGCGCTGGGCGGAGCGCTGTCGCCGCGCCTTCGAGAGCGCGCCGGACGGCTATATGCTGTTCGGCATCGTCCAGGGTGGCGATGTGCCCGCGCTGCGCGTGGCGAGCGCTGCGGCGCTGGTCGACATTGGCTTCCACGGCTATGCGATCGGCGGTCTCGCGGTCGGCGAACCGCAGGCTGTGATGCTGGAGATGATCGAGGCGACCGTGCCGGCGCTGCCCGGTGACCGTCCGCGTTATCTGATGGGCGTCGGCACGCCGGATGATCTGCTGGAGTCGGTGAAGCGCGGCATCGACATGTTCGACTGTGTGCTGCCGACCCGCAACGGCCGGCATGGCGTCGCCTTCACGCGCTTCGGGCCGGTCAATCTGCGCAATGCGCGCCACGCCGATGATCCGCGTCCCCTGGATGAGGAAAGCCCGTGGCCGCCGGCGCGCAGCTATTCGCGCGCCTATCTGCACCATCTGATCAAGGCCGGCGAGGCGCTCGGAGCGACACTGCTGTCGGAGATCAACATCGCCTATTTCCAGCAGCTGATGGCCGGAATGCGCGCGGCGATCGCGCAGGGCCAGTTCGCGGATTTCTACGCGCGCACCAAGGCGGATTGGTCGCGCGGCGACATTGCTCGGATCTAGTTGCGCGGCTCCCTGCAAGGTCGCAGCGCGCTTCGGCGTACGTCACCAAGCTGGGTGGCACGTCGCCGGGACTTTCAGTTGCAGGCGAACCGGCTCTTCACCGCGTGCTTGGTCACGAAGCCATAACCGCAGGTGTCGCATGTCCAAAGGTAGCTGATCGCGTTGTCGGCCAGATAGGCCGAGGCTTCGGCGGCAATCATGGAATCGGCGCAGACCGGACATGTCGGCAGATCGCAGCCGCGAGGATCGGGGCGGGGCGTTGCGGTCGACACGAGTTCAGCAAGTGCTGACATAGTGACCTCCTGGGCGATCTTTTCTTGTCGAACTTTGCAGGCGCTAATAGATTGCAGTTCAGGCACGAAACGAGGCTCGAAGTCTCAACCGACATCTCCGACTGAAGTTGAATATAGACCGAATTGTTTGACTCTGTCGCAACACAAATGCGTTGGTTTGGCGAAATTTAACAACAAGTTGTTGTGCGTCGCGACGATCAGGCCATCATGGAAACGTGCTTGCGCAGTGCAGCAGCCTCGTCGAAGATGAACGAACGTGGAATAGTGTCGCAGTTGCGCCGGAGTGCGCGAGGGGTGAGATCATGGAAACAGCAGCCGCAACGCCGCGTCCCGGGCGTGGACGTGTATTTGACTCAATTGTCGACGCCTTCGGCAACACGCCGATTGTGCGGCTGCGAAAGCTGCCGGAGCAGCAGAGAGTCAAAGCGACCATTCTCGCCAAATTGGAATATTTCAATCCAGCTGCCAGCGTGAAGGATCGCATCGGCGTCGGCATGATCCTGGCGATGGAGCAGGCTGGCGTGATCAAGCCGGATACGGTGCTGATCGAGCCGACCTCCGGCAATACGGGCATTGCGCTGGCCTTTGTCGCGGCGGCGCGCGGCTACAGGTTGAAGCTGGTGATGCCGGAATCGATGTCGATCGAGCGGCGCAAGATGCTAGCCTTCCTCGGCGCGGAGATCGTGCTGACCCCGGCGGGACAGGGCATGAAGGGCGCAATCGCCGCCGCGGAAGAGCTGTTGCGAACCACACCGAACTCGGTGATGCCGCAGCAGTTCAAGAACCTCGCCAATCCGGAGATCCACCGCCGCACCACGGCCGAGGAGATCTGGAACGACACCGCAGGCAACATCGACGTGTTCGTCGCCGGTGTCGGCACCGGCGGCACCATCACCGGCGTCGGTCAGGTGCTGAAATCGCGCAAGCCGGGTCTCAAGGTGGTCGCGGTCGAGCCGGAGGAGAGCCCGGTGCTGTCCGGCGGCCAGCACTCGCCGCACAAGATCCAGGGCATCGGCGCCGGCTTCGTACCCGATATTCTCGATCGCTCGGTGATCGATGAGATCGTCAAGATCAACAGCACGACCGCGATCGAGACCTCGCGCGCGCTGGCCCGCAATGAGGGCATCCCCGGCGGGATCTCCTCGGGCGCGGCGATCGCGGCTGCGCTCGAGCTTGGCAAGCGGCCGGAGAATGCCGGCAAGACGATCCTGGCGATCGTGCCGTCCTTCTCCGAGCGCTATCTGTCGACCGCGCTGTTCGAGGGGATCTGATCATGGCCGACCAGCCGCGGCGCCCACGGACCCTGGCCGACGCCCGCACCGAGGCGGAAGCCGCTTTCAAGAAGGTCACCACGAAGCCGGTGGAGGCGCCGCCGAAGAAGGCGGCCGTCCCCGGCGTGCGGGAGCAGGTGACCTTGCGGATTGATCAGGACGTGCTGGAGCATTTCCAATCCGAAGGCCCGGGCTGGCAGGACCGCATCAACGCCGTCCTGCGCAAGGCAGCCGGTCTTTAGCGCAACAACCAAGTCCCGGCTTAGGCGTCGGACGGCTCAGTCTCTGGCTCGGACGGTCGTGGCCGCGCCTGCTCTGCACGCCTTCGGTCACAGGTCAGTTGCCAGACAATGTGACCGCTTCCGCGCGGCTGATTGCCCCGATGACCGCCGAAGGTCATGGCGGCAGATCAAGCGCGGCATTTGCGACAACCCGTCGCATGATCGCAGCGATATATTGGCGCAGTACACGTCTTGGTGGAACTTTTTCTTCTCACCGCCTCGATCCTGATCTACTCTCATCGAACGCGTTCTTCGATTGTCTCTCGCGTTTCCATCCGGCAACGCGGCGATGTTGTTCAGAGCAAGCCTCTGCAGCGGTCGTCTGCAATGCCGGAATCGTCCCGACTGAGCGATGTCGACGCCTCTCCGGGAGCGTTTCATGAGCGCCGAAGCTGAGCTTCCGGTTCGTGTGCTGCTCGTCGAGAGTGGTCCAGCGAGCGGGCAGGTGGTGCGGGATGCGATCACGGGCCCCTCGATGATGGATGGCTGCGAATTGGTGACTGTTGCAACAGTTGCGGAAGCGCAAGCCATCTTGACGCACCAGCCCATCGACCTGGTGGTGTTGGATGTGGACGATTCCGACGCGCACAGCGTCTCGGATGTCGGCAAGCTCAGAGCCGCTGGCCAGGATATCCCGATCATTGTCGTCAATGGACCGGCCAATGCCGATAGCGCCGCGGCCTATGCTGGGGCCGGAGCTCGTGATTACCTGCCCGGAGCGGAGGCCGGACCTTCGACGCTGCGGCGCGCGATGATCTATGCGACCGCTCGGCGCCGCAAGGATCGTATCGAGGACAATAGGCGCTCGCTTGCCAATGACCGGGACCTGTCCTCGGCCGGCCGCGTCACCAGCGTTTCGGCGCATCTGGCCGGACACGGGTCGATCCGGGAGCGCAGGCCCGAGGCCTTCGGTGACCTCGTGGAGCAATATCTGCGGCTGTTTCGCGAATACCTGGACCCCAGCGGCGAGCCTCATGCCCGTCCGCTCCGCATGATGGAGAGGATTGCGACATCGATTGGCGATGAAGGCGGCGGGCCGCGCGATCTCCTCGATCTTCACGTCGTGGCGCTCGAGAAGGCGATCGGCGGAACGACCGTCGAGCGGACGAGCACCCTGGTGTTTGAAGGCAGGCTGCTTGCGCTCGAGATGATGGGACTGCTGGTCGACTATTACCGGCTCGGGCATCGACGTCGCATCGCACCGGGAGACAGGGAATGACCCTGCAACTCGGATTGTTCATCACAGGTCAGACATCGAACTCGCTGCGCGCGATGGAGAACCTCCGCAGGATCTGCCAGCACGAGCTGAACATCCCCTGCGAGATCGACATCATCGACGTGCTGGAGCATCCGCAGATCGCCGAGGACGAGAAGATCGTCGCGACACCCACGCTGGTGAAGCGCCATCCCGGCCCGGTGCGAAAGATCATCGGCGATCTCAGCGATACCAGGAAGGTCCTGCTCGGGCTCGGGATCCTCCAGAGTTCGTCCGTGGGACGTATGGGAAAGGAGGAGGGGGCGGGGAATGAGCGCGACTAGGGCTTTCGAACTTGAGAAATTGCGGACCGGCATCGCCGGATTCGATCAGATTTCGAACGGTGGCCTGCCACTGAATCGAAGCACGCTGGTCTCCGGTACCGCCGGCAGCGGAAAGACCGTGCTCGCGCTGCAGTTTCTCGTCATGGGCGTGCAGACCTGTGCCGAGCATGGCGTCTGTGTCACGTTCGAGGAGGCTCCGGACGACCTGATGCGCAACGTCGCGTCGTTCGGCTGGGACTTCGAATCGTTGAACAGGAACGGCCAGATCGCGATTGTCGATGCCACGCCGGAGCAGGGCGAGGAGATGGTCGAGGCCGGCACCTATGACCTCTCGGCGCTGATGGTCCGGATCGAGAATGCGATCCGGAAGGTCAATGCGAAGCGGGTGGTCCTGGATTCGGTCGGCGCGCTGTTTCCGCAGTTCTCGGACGCCAATGTGGTGCGCCGGGAACTGCACCGCATCGCCAGCGCGCTGCGGCTTCTTGGCGTGACCACGATCATCACGATGGAACGCCTCGACGAGGATGGCGGGTTGGCGCGCTTCGGCGTCGAGGAGTTCGTGGCCGACAACGTCCTGGTGCTGCGTAACCGGCTCGAGCAGGAGAAGCGCAGGCGGACCATCGAGATCCTGAAATTTCGTGGCGCCACGCATCAGAAGGGCGAGTATCCATTTACGGTCGACCACGCTGAAGGTGTCACGATCATTCCGCTCTCGGCAATCGAGCTGAAGCAGCGCTCGAGCGATCTTCGGGTGTCCTCCGGCGTGCCCGAGCTCGATCAGATGTGCGGCGGCGGCTTCTACCGCGACTCCATCATTCTGGTGAGCGGAGCCACCGGTACCGGCAAGACGCTGATGGTGACACATTACCTGAGGGCCGCCATCGAGCGCGGGGAACGTGCGCTGCTGATCGCGGCGGAGGAGAGCCGGGAACAGTTGACCCGCAATGCGTCGAATTGGAACGTCGATTTCGATTCAGCGGAGAAGGAGGGTCTCCTCCGCATCATTGCCAGATACCCCGAGACCATGGGCCTGGAGGATCACCTGCTCTACATCCAGCGGGAGATCAACGAGTTCCAGCCGAGCCGGATTGCGGTCGACAGCCTGTCGGCCTTCGAGCGCGCGGGCACGCCGAAATCCTATCGGGAATTCGTCATTGCGCTGACGAGCCATATCAAGAAGGTCGGGATCACCGGGCTTTTCACCAACACGACATCGATGCTGATGGGCGGCGCGTCGATCACCGAGACCCATATCTCCACCATCACCGACATGATCGTGCTGCTGCGCTACGTCGAGCTTTACGGCGTGATGCGGCGTGGACTGGCGATCCTGAAGATGCGCGGCACGCAGCACGACAAGGACATCCGCGAGTATGTCATTGACGGTCACGGCATGCATCTGGTCTCCACCTTCCGCGACGTGCATGGAATTCTGACGGGGGCTCCCACCTATATGTTTGCGCGCGAGCGCGACCATCTTGCCGAGATGTTTGGCGGATCGCAAAGCGAGCTCTAGGCAGGGACATCCGACATGGACGCATCACCCTACCGAGTGCTGGTGATCGGCGGCGAGGCCGCGGCGCCCCTGCTTGCGACGGGAGGCGGTGAGGGCGGCGAAAAGGCCGAGATCGACCTGAGCCGGGCCGCGACGATGGCGGAGGCGCGCCGCAGGCTCGAGACGGCCTCCTACGACACCATCCTGATGAACCTGGCGTCCTCTCAGGTCGCAGCCGCCTTCCCGGAGGATCTGCACGCTCTGGCTTCCGTGAGCCCCGTCGTGCTCTTCAACCAGTCCGCGACGGATGGGCGCGGTGGTGCCGGCCAGGCCCGCTTCACACTGCCGCTCGGCGCGCCCGCGACAGCGACGCGCGCATTGTCGGCGGAAAGTCATCGTCACTTCGGCCAGCTGCTCGAGGCGGTGCCGGACGCGTTGATCGTCACCAATCAGGACAACGAGGTCGCCTTCGTCAACCGGGCGGCCCATGAGCTGTTCGGAAAGGCGCGCGACGACTTCATCGGCGAACGCGTCAGCTTCGCGGTCAGCGAGGGCGCGGTTTCGGAGATCGAGGTCTATCGCGGCAAGGATGTCCGGCGCTGCGAGCTGCGCGTGTCGCGGTGCGAGTGGGAGGGGGCGCCGGCCCAGCTTCTTCTCATTCAGGACGTGACCGAGCAGAAGCGGCTGAACGAGGAGCTTCGGCAGTCACAGAAGATGGAGGCGGTCGGGGTGCTCGCAGGCGGGATCGCCCACGACTTCAACAACCTTCTTGTCGTGATGATGATCTATGCCGAAATGCTGCGTGAGGAATGTCTTGGCGACGATCCGCGATTGCCGGATGTCCTGGAGCTCATCAAGGCGGTGGAGCGTGGCCGTGATCTGACGCGGCAGCTGCTGGCTTTCTCGCGCAAGCAGCCGGCGACGCTGACCTTGCTCGATCTCGGCGCCACTCTGGCGGATCTGCAGAAGATGTTTCGTCGGCTGCTGCCCAGCAATATCGAGATCAGCATCGATGTCGAGGAGCAGAGCTGGCCCGTGATCGCGGATCGGGTGCAGGTCGAGCAACTGATCATGAACCTCGCTCTCAACGCCCGCGATGCGATGCCCTCGGGCGGGCAGCTGACGATCGCGGTGGCCAACAGGACGATCCAGCGTGGCGACGAGGGTATGGAGCCGGGCGACTATGTCATGATGACGGTCAGCGACACCGGCACCGGGATTCCTCCCGATGATCTCGATCGCATCTTTGATCCTTTTTTCACGACCAAGGTCCGCGGTGGCGGCACCGGCCTCGGACTTGCGACCTGCTATGGCATCGTGAAGCAGGCGGGCGGCAGCATTGCCGTGAGGAGCGCGATCGGCGAGGGGAGCAGCTTCGTCGTGCTGTTGCCGCGTGCGAACGAGACCATCCAGACCGAGGCCGCGCCGGCTCCTCCGGTTCAGCAAGCCAGGGGAGGCGAACGGATCCTGCTGGTCGAGGACAATTCTCTCGCCCAGCGCGCCACAGCGGCGATGCTGACGCGCGCGGGCTATTCGGTTCAGTCCATGGCCGATGGCGAAGAGGCGCTGCGCTTTCTTCGCGAGCAAGCAGATGCGGTGGATCTGGTCCTGAGCGACGTGGTCATGCCGCGGCTCAGCGGGCCGGAACTCGCCCGGCAACTGGCCGTTTCGCATCCTGATCTGCCGGTGCTGTTCATGACAGGCTACTCGAACGATCCCATCGTCGCTGATGCCGGCGAGCACCGGATCGGCGGCCGGCGGACGATCATGAAGCCGTTCAAGCGCGAGGAGCTGCTCGCCTTCATCGGCGACGCCATTGAACGCAAACGTGGCGCCGAGGCCAGCTGACCCGACCGACAGGGCGACGCGTCTTCGGCCGCCCGCAGCCGCGCCGTTGCCGAGATCAGCGACGGAAGGCGCCGCCGAGAATGCCGCCCATCATTCCGCCGATGAAGGCCGCGCCGGCGTCGGGACCGCCGCCGCGATGATGGCCACCACCGCCGCCGCTGCTGCGTTGCGTGCGGCGGGCCGGGCGCTCATCCTCGCTGGCGCTTGCCGTGACCGAGGCCGGGATGATCTCGGCGAGCAGAGCCTTGTGCTGCAGCTTGGTCAGATAACCGCTCGACGGATAGCCGCGCGCCGCCTGCCAGCGCTTGAGCACGGCCCGGGTCGGTTCGTCGAACTTGCCGCTCGTCTTGGTGTCGAAGCCGAGGCCGGTCAGGCGCCGCTGCACGTCGCGGCGCTGCCCCTTGTCGAGCCCGATCTGATCCTCGGTCACCTGGGTGCCCTCTTCGGTGAAGGTCGCGGGATCGACGCCGGTGGTCAGGTTGCGCGTCGTGGTGGACGGGCCGTTCTCGAGCGAAGCCACCCGCGCCAGCGCCAGCGATCTGAACTGGCCATTGGGATAGTTGGTCAGATAGGCCTTCAGCTCCTCGGCCTTGTTGGAGTCCTTCACCGAGCGCCAGAACTCCAGCTCGACGTCGTTCGCGGGCTGCATCGCCGCGACCGCCGCCGGAACAGTCCCGGCGCTCGGGCCTGCGGACGCTCCTCCGGCTGCCGGGTTCAGATAGACCGCGCCGATCAGGTTGGTGTGGCCCCATGGCAGCTGGCCCTTGCCGGTTTCCTCGTTCACCTGCGCCCGAACCTGGGTCATGGCCTGCTGGATTTCCAGGCCGGGTTGGGTGATGTGCGCGATCAGAGCCCTGGTGAACGGGCTGTTGGTGCCTGCTTCGCCGTCCAATGCGGTCTGCCCCGGACCCGTGGCAAACGCGATCAGCGTGCCTTCGCCGGATTTCATTTCGGCGAGACCGGTCTGCACCGAGACGCTGCGCGTCGAGGCGCTCGAGCGGATCTTGGCCGCGAATGGATTGTCCCGGCAGGCGTCGAGGAACACCAGCTTCACCTTGGCGTCACCCAGCGTCTGATCGAGCGTCACGTCGACATTGATGGCGGCGCCGAGCTTGGCGTCCATCTCCGATTTGATGTCGGCGTCGATCGGCAGCAGATAATTGGTGCCGGAAATCGCGATGCCGTGACCGGCGTAATAAAATACGGCGACGTCGGCGCCCTGGCTGCGGCGGCCGAAATCGAGCAGTTTCTCCGTCATCTGCTCGCGGTTGAGATTGGTGCCCTCGACAACGTCGAAGCCGACATTGCGCAGGGTGACGGCCATGGCCTTGGCGTCAACCGGCGGGTTGGGAAGCTGGGCCACGTTCTTGTAAGCGCCATTGCCGACGACGAAGGCCACGCGCCGGTCCGCCGATGCGCTGTCGATCGCAAGCGTAACCAGGACCAGCGCCAAAATGAGCCTTGGAATGAGGCTGATCCCCCGCATCTGAAATCTCCTTGGCGAAGCATAGGCGACGGCTGAAATTCGCCTCCATATCTACACCAAAAAGCCGTGATTGGCCCAGGTCAAATCGGCGGTTGTGGCTGCCTTGTCGGTCGGCAGCAAAAAGCCCGTGCCTTGCGGCACGGGCTGACAGCTGTTGTCGAATGATAGGAGGAGAGACTAGCGACGCAACGCGCTGCCGAGAACGCCACCCATCATGCCGCCGATGAACGCGGCGCCCGCGGCATTGCCGGCGTTGTCCTGCGGCGGCGGGTTGCGATAGACCGGCGCGGCCTGCGGCGGCGGCGCGCCGGCGGCGACATTGCCGGCCGGCTTGGCGCGGCGGGGCTTGGCCTCGTCGCCGACCGCGGCCGTCGCCGGAGCCGGCTGAGGCTCGGCCAGCAGCGCCTTGTGCTGCAGCTTGGTCATGAAGCCGGTCGCAGGATAGCCACGGGCCGCCTGCCAGCGCTTCATGACGGCGCGGGTCTCGTCATCGAACACACCCGTCATCTTGGTGTCGAAGCCCAAACCGGTGAGGCGCCGCTGTATGTCACGCCGCTTGGTCTTGTCGAGGCCGATCTGATCCTCACTGACCTGTGTGCCTTCTTCCGTGAAGGTGGCGGGATCGACACCCTTGGCGACGTTGCGGGTCGCGGTATTGATGGCGCCGCTCTCGATCGACGCGATGCGCGCCATTGCCAGCGACTTGAACTGCCCGTTCGGATAGGTCGAGAGATAGGCGTTGAGCTCTTCGGGCTTGTTGGAATCCTTCACCGAGCGCCAGAATTCAAGCTCGGCCTCGCCGGCGACCGGACTTGCGGCGACGGCGGCCGGAGTGGTTCCGGAAGAGGCGGCGGTTGCGGCAGGGGACGCGGCCGGATTCAGATACACCGCGCCGATCAGGTTGGTATGCCCCCAGGGCAGCTGCCCCTTGTTGGTCTCTTCATTGACCTGGGCGCGCACCGAGGTCATCGCCTGCTGGATCTCGACGCCGGGCTGCGCGATGTGCGAGATCAGCGCGCGGGTGAACGGGCTGTTGGCGCCGGCATCGCCATCCAGTGCGGTCTGGCCGGGACCGGTCGCGAACGCGATCAGCGTCCCCTCGCCTGATTTCATCTCGGCGAGGCCGGTCTGCACCGACACGCTGCGGGTCGGTGAGTTCGACTTGATCTTGGCGGCGAACGGGTTGTCGCGGCAGGCATCGAGGAACACCAGCTTGACCTTGGCGTCGCCCATCGTCTGATCGAGTGTCACATCGATATTGATCGCCGAGCCGAGCTTGACGTCCATCTCCGATTTCAGGTCGGCATCGACCGGCAGGAGGTAGTTGGTGCCGGCGATCGCAATGCCGTGGCCTGCGTAATAGAACACCGCGATGTCGGCCCCCTGCGCCTTGCGGCCGAAGTCGAGCAGCTTCTCCGTCATCTTGTCGCGCGTGAGATTGGTGCCCTCGACCACGTCGAAGCCGACATTGCGCAGGGTTGCCGCCATAGCCTTGGCGTCGACCGGCGGGTTCGGCAACTGAGCCACGCTCTTATAAGCGCCGTTGCCGACCACGAAGGCGACGCGACGGTCGGCGCGTGCGGCTTCCGCCGTCAGCACCATGCAGAGCAGGGACAATGTGATGGAGAGAAAGCGCATCAGGAGATCCCCCAACGAATTAGCGAAGCGATCACTTCCGCATTTGTCGCTGCGCGGGCCGAAAAGTCTTGTTCCGATGTAAAAAATCTCGCTTTGGCCGCAAAGCTTTTTGGCGAGTGTTGCGCGGGACCAACGCCAACCACGTGCAGGGGCTGTCTTCCGTGACGAGGATCACAGCGCAGCCAGCGCCTCCGGTCGGGGGCTCCGAGATTCAGGTCCCCGCCGAGCCGCTCACTGGAACCGGGCGAGCCGGGGCAGGGCGCAGGTTCAGGAGGTTTCCGGCCAGGATCAGGGCTGCGCCGACCAGCGTGAAGCCGTCGAGCCGTTCCGAATAGACGAGCCAGCCGACGGTGGCCGTCAGCGGTACCCGCAGGAAGTCCATCGGCACGACCACCGTTGCATCGGCATAGAGCAGCGCCCGCGCCATGCAGAAGTGGGAGAACGTCCCGGCAAGCGCGACCACGACGATCCAGCCCCATGCCGTCGCCGACGGCCATGCCCACATCGCGAGCGAGGGGACAAGCCCCGCCGTGGCTTGGACCGCGAGCATCCAGAAGATGATCGAGGCGGTCGGTTCGGTGCGGGTGAGGATCTTGACCAGGGCGACCGAAACGCCAAAGCCCACGGCGGCGGCGAGCGCAATGAGCTGTCCCGGGTTCACGGCGCCGGCGTCAGGTCGAACGATCACGACCACACCGACCAGGCCGAGCACGATGGCGATGAGCTTCGAGAGCGTGATGCGCTCACCGAGGAATGTCGCTGCCAGCAGCGCCGTCCAGATCGGCATCGTGAATTCGATGGCGACGACCTGGCTAATCGGAATCAATGTGAGGGCCAGAAACCAGCCCAGCTGTGCACCGTAATGGATCAGGTTGCGCACCACATGCAGCGTCAGCCTGGCTGTGCGGAGCCTGGCAAAGCCGCCACTCAGCGCGATGACCGGTGACAGCATCGCGAGGCCGATGAGACAGCGGAGCTCCATCAGCTCGAACACGTTCAGCTCCCGCATGGCCTCGCGCCCTGCGACCACCATGACAAGCATGAGAGCGAGCCAGCCCGCCATCCATGATGCGGCCGTCATTTTCGAAGCGGAGCGATGCATCAGGCAGCTGTCTTGGAGAGGATCGGGGCGAGGAGCGGAGGCTGTATCTCCGCCCAGGTCCGGTCTTGCAAATGATTTCCACGATGCACTGCACCAATGGTGCAGGGGACCGCAGCCCGACCAAAGCTCCGTCGAGAAAAACATGGAGTGTGACGCGGTTTCGTCCTAAAGCCACCGCCCCGAAACAGCAGGGCAGAGCTTTCAGACATGACCGAACGTGCCGCCTCAGCCGACTTCCTGACCGCCTTTGCCACCGGCTGGCCGGAGCGGGAGCCTCATCTCATGGTGCTGTCGCTGACCACCCAGAAGGGCGTGCAGGATTTTGCCATGACCCGGGAGCAGGCGCTGCTGATCGCCAAGACCATCAAACGGACCGCGGCGCAATTGGCGCCGGCTCCGGCTGGTGGTCCGGCGCCGGGCGCCAAGCGCGCTTGAGCGGACGGCGCGCCGGCCAGAGCGCGATGCGCTTCCGTCCGTGTCTCTTTATGTTCTACCGTGAGAGCGAGATCGTCGCTGCGCGGAACTGGCTGTCGGCGCGGATCGATACCGATTGCTTGTTGCCGCGGGTGGCGAGCGCGATATTGGCGTTGAAGCCGGCGGTCGTCGCGACGAGCTGGAAGTTGCCGCCGCTGCCGCGCCCCTGCAGCACGCCGCTGACGCCGCGGCTGGTCTCGCTCCAGCTTCCCGAGATCGCCGAGCCGTCGGCCACCACATCGGCCTGCAGCCCGAATTTATAGGCGTCGCTCGCGCAGGTCAGGACCAGGCCCATGCGCGGACCCGCGACCGCGTAATTGGCCCGGCAACGGATGCGTTCGGTCGAGCCGTCCTCGAGCGCCACCGTGCCGCTGCCGCTCCAGGTCCCGGCCATGCCGGTGAAAGGGCCCGGATCGGCCCAGGCCGGGCCATCGGCAAAGATCGCACACAGCAAAACGGCGGCTCTCGAAAGCCGCCGTCTGGAGATCGGAGCGTGGCGCGCCTTAGAGGCGGGACGCCTGCCAGCGGCCGCTGCAGGGGATACCGGCCGAAGCTCCATTCCACTTGCCGGAGCCGGAATTGCCGCTGAGCTGACCATTCGCGAATGCGCCATTGATCGAGACCTTGACGACGCCCTCGCGCCCGATCGAGCCCGAGATGTTGGCGCCGGCTGCCGAAACCTTACCGTCCGAGACGGTCAGGGTCGAGCTGGCCGTGGGCTCGCAGCTGCCGCTGTTGGTGACGATCGTGACCTGCCACTGCCCGTCATAGGGCGATTGGGCAAAAGCGGGGGAGGTTGCAGCGCCTGCCAGGATCGACGCGGCGAAAGCCATTCCAATGCGATCGAGACGCATGAATCGATGTCCCTCAATGTCTATGATCGACAAGCTTATTTGGAAGAATTGTGACGAAAATTTGCCGCGCCGCCGCAATAGAAAATTATCTCGTCTTTTCAAAAGGGTAAAGGTTAATCCCAAACTCTTCATTGAGCCATTTCGGCGACATTGCGGGGAAATTGGGAACTCGTGCGCGACTCGAGCACATCGGAGCCATCGCGTTGCGCCGTCTGGAAAATACCGCCGCTTGCTCAACCGGGACGGCAGAACAGAGCGATCATCTGGCGCAAGATGTCGGTGCGGCGCTCCGCCCTTCGGTGATCCCCACGCTCAGTGCGGCGTCAGGCTCGGCGCCTTGGTCGCGAACTGCTCGTCCTGCGGCTTGGCGGGGATCGTGCCATGGGCTTTGGCATATTCGACGACGTCGCCGAGCAGCTTGAGACCGAGTGGCGCCAGCGCGCGCTCCCACAATTCGCGGGCCGTTTCGCCCTTCTTCACAAAGCACCAATCCTGCGCGGCAATGGCGCCGGCATCCATGCGCTCCGCCAGATGATAGATCGTGCCGCCGGCGATCGGATCGCCCTCTTTGACGGTCCACTCCACGGCCGCAATGCCGCGATGCCGCGGCAGCAGCGAAGGATGATAGCCGATGCCACCCAGCCGTGCCGCCTGGACCGCCTCCTGCGTCACGCGGGCGTGGCTGTGGGCGGTGACGATCAGATCCGTCCCCGGAGCGATCTCGTTCGCAGGCACCAGCTTCGGGTTGGCCTGAACGAGAACCTCGATGCCGGCCGCATGCGCCGCCGCGGCGAGCCGGTCCTCGCCATCATGCACGATGACCCGCGCGATCTCGATGCCTCTCTCACGCAGCATGTTCAGTGTGGCCACACCGAAATGGCGGGAGCCGACGAGGGTGATACGCATGGCCAGGGATCTTCCACGGTTGGGGCGGGGCAACACCCAGGCTGCTTTCGCAGTCCGGGTGAGTTCGGGTCAAACCAAGCCTTGCGCCTCAGGTCAAGCGGCTGCGGTGCGTTCATCACAGTCACAGGGAGCGTCCGGCAGCCGCGCCTCCGGCCGACGGCCGTGCATCGTCTAGGGCCGCGGCGTCAGCAGGTTCTGTCCGATGGCGTGAAACCACGGCTCGATCCAGACCTCGGAGGAGCGGGACATGCCGGGTCCGACGATCGCAGACAGGAACAGCTTGTCCCCGACATGCTCGCCGAGACTGCGATAGGCCTCGAACTGGGCCTCTGTGAAGAACTGATTGGCGGTGGAGTGGTGCGGGAAGTCCGGCTCGTCCAGCCGGTAGCGACGAATGAACTCGCCTTCATTGCCGGTCAGCGACAGCTTGAGATAGATGAGATAGCCGAAGCTCTCGCTGCCGCCGCGTTCGGCGTTCGGATAACGGATGCGGCAGAATGCGAAATGCGAGTGGCTGAGACCGCTCGTCTTGCTGAGCCGCAGCGCGTCCAGTCCGATCTCGATGGTGACACCGAGATCGATCGCGGCCAGCCGCTGCAGCGTGGTCAGGCCGTGAAACGTCATCTGCGCGTCCTGCTCGCCGTCGATCGCGACGATGTATTTGCAGCGCCGGCGTAGCAGCTCGTACACGCCGAGATTTTCGATGTGGCCGCCATCGGAGACGTTGAGGAAGGGCCTGGTCTCGTCGGCTTGGCCCAAGACCTCCTGCAGCAAATAGGACAGGCCGGGCGGACCCACCTCGGCGGCACGTGAGTGGCCAGGATTCCTGATCCAATGGCCGAGCCGGATGTTGAACAGCGCCAGCCAGAAGCTGAGCGACTTGATCGTGCCAGTGCCCATCTGCGGCGCCGCAGCCGCGCCGGAGATCGCCATCGCGGTCCCAATGTCGAGATCGGTATTGAGACGTTCCCACGCGCCGGTCGGTTGGTAGCCGGTCAGGGGGCTGCCGCAAAAGTCCCTGCTGAACAGGAAGAAATCCGTCAGCCGTCCCTGCATGCGCGCCTCCTTGGAGGCGGGCACGTTCAGCGCGCAATTGATCAGATGATAGGGGCCGCGCCCGGCTTCGTTGCAGCTCGAGAGCGGGACCGACACGTTCTGCCGCAGCGGACCGAGCGGGTCGGCAGGATCGGGCTGCACAAGATAGGCCTCGGCGAGCTTCTTCTTGTAGTGGCGGTGTGGCGCGGTGAAGTTGATGTCGAACAGGTCGCAGAACAGCCAGAAGCCGATCGCAACCAGGATGCCGGCGATGAAGATGTTGCTGGTTGCTCCAAGCACCGGCAATACGGTGTTGCCATCGAGCTGATCATAGATGAGGAGCTCCGCTCCGACCACGACCAGCGGCAGCGCGACCCACGACACAATGTACAACAGGATGCGAAGCGGAGTTGCCATGCGGCCGGCGAGCGCAAGCAGCGCGGAAGCAAGCAGCGGCGCCAGCGGGACCAATAGATAGAGCAGGTACCATCTGAAGTTGTGGTGAAGCCAGCCGAGCCCATGCCATGCCAACAGGACAATCAGGATCAGGCAGAGGACGAGCAGCAGCCGGTCGGCCATGCCGCGATGAGCCGGGCGCCGCCAGAGCAAGGGCAGCACGAACGGGGTGAGCAGAAGCGCAGCGCCCGCGATCAATACGGGCGTAGGCCAGAACGCGGCCGGCGGCAGAGCAAGCCGCAGCGTATACTCGACAACAGCGGCGACGGCCGCGAGGTAGATGACGCCGAGCCCGTTCATCATCATGCCGTAGACCTGCGCGAACGCGATCTGCAGCCGTTCGATGACGCCGCCGGTGGCGAGGTACTTGCTGTGATGGCGGACATGCCGCAACGCGGCCGCCTCGCCGTCCTCGCGCTGAAACGGCAGGTCGTCGCGCAGCAGGCCGAGCTGTGGCTCGGCTGTGGCTTCGCTGCTCAGGAACTGGCTGCTCAGGAAGGTCGTCATGAACGCGCCGATATAGCCGCCGCCCGAGACCGTGGAGAGATAATCGAACTGAAACAGGAGATTGCGCCGGGCGAGGGCGACCAGGACCCCGAGCGCAAAGGTCGCCGAGCGGATGCCTCCACCGGAAATGGCAAGAGCCGCGGCATCGGGCCTTGCCGTCCAATCCTGCTCCGGCGCCGTCCGCCCCTGCGCGGCAAGCCGAGCCGCATAAAGCGTGCGGCGCTGCGCAATGGCGGCGCGCTCGGCGCTATTGATGCCGGCCGCGACCCGCGGCGGCAGGCCGCCGAACTTTTCGTCGATCCCCCAAGGAAGTGACGCGTTCATCTCATCCGCCATGGATCCGTTGTGACCCATGGCCCCGTCGATGCCGGGCTCGGTGAACGGCGTACCGTCGCGGATGGCGACGAGCAGCGCGTCCATACGCCGCAGGATCGGCTGCAATCGGGCCAACTCGTCCCGGAATGTGTCGGTCGCATCCAGCGCCTCGAGCGCACCGCGCTCGCTCAGGCGGTGCCATTTGGCGGTGAAGGGCCGGACATGGACATTGAGAACGTGCCAGACGAGGTCGTTCAGCAGCCCGCATTGCGGGTGCTCGTCGAAGATGGTCCGGGCCTCCTTGAACAGCTGATAGACGCTCGTGAGCGCCGCGACCTCCTCGCCATCCACATAGGGTAAGGCCTGGGTCGCGATGCGAGAAATCAGCTGAATATGCAGGCGGCCCGCCGCGGTCCGGTCTTCGTCGGTCGGGCCCGGCGCAGCTGCGGCGCGCGAGGGCAGGGGCGAATTGGCGAAGAGATGGGGCCGGCTTCGATTGGCCGCCTCCAGGAGCTCGCCCCAGCGCGTCATCGCAGTCCTTTCCACGCATCGCGCCACCGTCGGGCCGTCGTGCAACGTTCGAAATTCGACCGGAAGCACAATTGCATGAGGAAATAATTCTCAACGAATATCTATAGTTGCGGTTGGATGGTTTGCCAAGTCGGCTCGCGCGGTCGCGCTCGCCTGCTGCAGCACAGCATCGCCTGCTGGCGGCGAAACGGGGCCTCACGCGGGCGCTTGAGATCGGGTCGGTCCATTCTTGACCGATCACAGAACACGCTAAGCGCGAGTAGTTTTCATCCACGGATGTTCAACTGGAGGTGGATCAAAAATCGCGCTGGTGCGTAGTTCAACTGACAGCGTCTCGAAATAATGAGGATAAATTTTTAAAGGGATTGGAGCACAATGTTTGTGCCGCTCCGCCGCGCGGCCGGATAGCCGGGTGCCTCGCCTGTCACCGATCCCTGGGCCAGAGCACCCGGTTATTGCGGCGTTCTCCCTCGCTAGGCTGGCGGCGGAGACGCGATGCCGAGCGCCTCGTAGAGCGGCCCGAGATGCTTCTCATAACGGCGCCAGCTGCCGATCGAGCGGCGGTAGAGCGGTTCGCGGACCTGCATCAGGCTGGCCGTCCGCACCATGCGCTCGGTACGGTGGAAGTCGAGGCACGCTTCTTCCCAGTCAAGGTCGCAATGGGCGAGCACGCGGCGCGAGACACCCTCGAGATCATCGACCAGATCCTCATATTGGACGTCCATCAGGACACCGGGCGGCAGCACGGCGTGCCAGTGCTCCATCACGCGCTCATAGCCCCTGTAGTAATGGCCGAGCTCGGTCAGGTCGTAGGCGAAAGGCTGCGCCCCGGTGAACAGCAGCGAGTAGCAGGACACGCAATTGTCCAGCGGATCACGCCGGGTGTTGATGATCCTGGCGCGAGGGAACGCGGCATGGATCAGTCCGACAAACAGGAAGTTGAGCGGCATCTTGTCGACGATCCGCTCGGCCTCGGGGGCCAGGACGCGCACGCGGGCCGTATATTCCCGGCCGAGTGCGGTCATCTCCTCCGGCGGCAGCAGCGCGATCAGGTCGGGAAAGGCGGGGGGCACCTTCTGACGGTTGGCGCACTCGCCCACCAGCTCCTTGAACGTCTCGAGCTCGCCGGCCCCGAATACCTTCGAATGGCTCGATAGCACCTGTTCCATGAGGGTCGTGCCAGAGCGCGGCATGCCGACGATGAAGATGGGCGCCCAGGACTCGTCGCCATGTCCGGCCACCGAACGGAAGAATTCCGGCGTGAAGCGGCTGGCCACATTCTTCATCATCGCCAGACGCTGCTCCGAATCGTAATCGAAGCTCTGGCGCTTGAGCGTATTCGCCTGGCGCAGATGCGCGAACGCCGTGTCGTAGTCCTTGAGATCGGACAACGCCTTGCCGAGCGCGAAATGAGCGGCGATCTGCTTTTCCTGATCGAGCTGATCGGCACGTTCGACCAACGCCCGCAGCCCGGGCAGCCGCCGATCGTCCGGCTTGAACTTTGCCATGTTGGCGAGGTTGAGGTGGATCGGCGCATCGTCGGGCGCCAGCTCCAGCGCCTTCTCGAACGCCGCGGTCGCCTCCTCGAAGCGGCCGAGCGCCTGATAGGCCACGCCCAGATTGTTGTATGAGCCGAACCGCTCCGGCTTCAGCTTGAGCGCGACCAGGTTCTGCTCAATCGCCTCTTCGAGGCGATTGAGCTCGAGATAGGCGTTGCCGAGATTGCCATAGGCATCGCCATAGTCGGGGCGGCTCGCGATCGCCCGCTTGTAATGCTCGATGGCGCGCTCGCGATGGCCCTGGCGCAGCAGCACATTGGCAATGTTGTTGTGAGTCTCGGCGTGCTCCGGGCTGAACTCGAGAACCTTGAGGTAGCACTTCGCCGCTTCAATATCCTTGCCGGCCGTGTAGAGCAGGTTGCCCAGGGCAAAATGGGCGTCGAGATGCTGCGGCTTGTTCTCGATGGCGCGCCGCAGCAGCACCATCGCCTCCTCGCTCATCCCCTGGTTCTGGCGCACCATCGCGAAGGCGTAGAGAATGCCGGGATGGTTCGGGGACAGAGAGAGCGCAGTCTCGTAATGGCCGACGGCCGCATCGTAACGTCCGGCCGAGGCCTCGACCGCGCCGATGCTGCCATGGGCCTCGGCGGATTTCGCGTTGACGGCGACCGCCCGCTGGAAACAATCCTTCGCCTCGTCGAGCCGGCTGGTGCCGCTGCAGATCATGCCGAGTCCGACCAGCGCGTCGAACTGACGTGGCTGGCCGGCGAGGATGAGACGGAAGATCGCTTCCGCATCATTGTTGTCACCGCGCCCCTGGAGCTTCCTGGCCACTGCCACCGCGCCGTCCGCCAGCGTCTGCAAAGCTCCGAGTTGATCGGCATCGAAGAGCGGAGTGTCGGCGATCGGTGTGGCCACCGGCGGCGCGAGGTTCGTCGGCGACGGCTGCATCGAGCCGGAGATGGCGTCGGCGACGGGCGCCTGCACCTCGGCTGGACCCAGCGCGTCGAGCAACGGCTTGAGCCGGTCGCCATAGAGCCGCCAGCGGCCGACCGATCCGGTGAACAGCGGCTTGCGCACCTGGACCAGGCTCGCAGTGTTGACCGGCCGCTTGGTCTCGTGGAATGCACGGCAGCGTTCATCCCAGTCGAGGCCGGCATGGGCGACGATCTTGCGCGCATGGGGCTCGAAATCGCGCACCACGTCCTCGTAGTTCACCTCGAGCATCACACGATCCGGCAGGATCGCGCGCCAATGCTCCATCAGTGCCTCATAGGCGCGGTAGTAGCGGCCGAGCTCGGCCAGATCGTAGCAGAACGGCTGCGGCTCCGAAAACAGCTGGGAAAAGCAGGATAGGCAGGTGTCGATCGGGTTGCGCCTGACATGGATGATGCGCGCATTGGGCAGCGCAAGATGGATCAGGCCCGCAAACAGGAAGTTCGAGGGCATCTTGTCGACGATGCGGGCCATGCCTGCGGGCAGATCGGTAAAGCGCGCGAGATAGGCCTGGGCGATCGAGCCGAGATCGGCATCTGCGAGCTTGGCCAGCATGTCCGGATAGTCACCGCGCGCGCGGTCGGTGAACAGCCCGGTCGCGGCCGCGAAGTAGTTCACCTCACCGGCCCCGTAAGCCGCCGGGTGACTCGAGAGGATCTGCTCGATCAGGCTGGTGCCGGAGCGCGGCATGCCGATCACGAAGACGGCGGCGGTCGACGGGTCACCATGATTGGCGCGCGCCTGCAGCATGTCTCTGGAGAACACGTCGCGGATGCGCTCCATCTGACGCAGCGTCTGGTTCTCGTCATAGCTGATGCGGCGTCGCTCGAGCGCATTGCCGGCCTGAAGGTGTAGCAATGAATTTTCGCCGTCCTTGACGTCGGCATAGGCGCGGCCGAGCGTGAAGTGCAGCGTGATGCGTGCGTCGTCGCTCAGCGTGTCTGCGCTCGCCGCCAAATCCTGCAGCGCCGGCCAACGCGAATCATCGACCGTAAACGGCTTGACGACGCCGTAATTGAGATGGACGCCGATGTTGCGGGGATTGATCGCCAGCGCCGATCGGTAGGCCTGTTCGGCCTCGTCGAGCCGGCCCACGATCATCAGCACGCCAGCGAGATGATTCAAGGTCGTCGTATCGGCCGGTTCGAGGGCGAGGGCGTCGTGATAGCCGGCGATGGCCTTGTCGAACCGCTTCATGTTGCGCAGAGTATCAGCGCGGTTGCGGTGGGCGATCGCGTAACTCGGCCTGCGGCGCAGCGCCTCGTCATAATGCGCCAGCGCTTCCTCATGCCGGCCGCGCGACTGTAGCGCATTGGCGAGATTGTTGTGGGCCTCCGGAAAATCCGGCCGTTCGGCGATCGCGCGCTCGTAGTGGAAGACTGCGATCGGCCAGCTGTTCATCTCCAGATGAAGGTTGCCGAGATTGTAGTGCGCCTCGGCGAGATGCGGGCTCAGGACGAGGGCGCGTTGATAGGTGCGGACCGCGGCGTCGGTCTGGCCGATGGCCTGCTGGCAGCCGCCGATATTGAGCAGGACGGCTGGGGCATTGGGCTGGAGCGTGAGCGCGCGCTCGTAATGAGCGATGGCTTCCGCATGCCGGCCGAGCTGGCGGCAGGCGTCTCCGAGGCTCGCAGCGGCGGCGGCGAATTGCGGCCGGGCGGCGAGTGCCGCCTCGTGATGCGACATCGCGCGCTCGAACTGTCCGAGGCGCTGCAGCGCGAAGCCAAGGGTCTGATGGGCGTCGGCATCATCTGCGTCGGCCGCGAGTGCAAGCTCGAGGTGCCGGACTGCGCCCGCCGGATCTCCGAGGCTGGTGAATGCGCTGCCCAGCAGGATCCGGGCCTGAACCAGCGTGTCGTCGAGCGCGACCGCCCGCTGGAGATGGACGCTCGAGGTTGCCAGGTCGCCCAGGCCAGCGAAGGCCTTGCCGAGCATCAGATGAAATTCCGCGGAGTCGCCGGCCTCGCGCGCCGCCTGATCGAGCAGGGTGCGCGCTTCGTGGATGTCGCCCAACTGCAGCCGCACCATTGCGAGGCCGCACAAGGTGCGGAAATGGTGCGGTTGGAGCGCCAGCACTTTTCGGTAGGCCTGTTCGGTGATCCGCAGAGCACGCTCATCGATCGCCGCGGCCGAAGGCGCGACGGGGCCGGTCGAGGCGTTGATACTACGGGGACGCAAGGCGAAGGCGGGCTCGTTCATGATCTCAACTTGCTGGGATGCGACGAAGGCCGTTTTCCAGGCGGATTGAAGCGAAACAGAGGCCCGAGCAGGGCAGCTATGGATCGATGGTGTAGAAGCGTTCGAGTCGGTTTGCCCGCTACGCACCTCTCGTCGTGCTGTCCACGGAGAGGGCCGCGTCTCGCGTACCTAAACGCTTGCTCCTGTGCTGCGTCCTGACGCAATGAATCCGGCGCAGACCTTGGGTCTGCGCCGGTCGAGATCGATACGCCGTTCGGAGGCGAGGTCAGCCCCACATGTGATGCATGGCGTGGTGATGCGACATGTCGGGGCCCGTCGCGGCCGCTGCAGCCGTGTTGGCGGCCGCCGCCGCGGCATGATGGTCTTGGCCGTGATGGCTGTGATGGCTGTGGCAGTGGTGGGTCGTCGTGGTCTGATTGTTGCCGCCTGTGGTGCCGCCGCCATTGGCGCCGCCGCCCGCGTTGCCCCCGCCGGCGTTACCACCACCGGCATTACCGCCGCCGGCGTTGCCGCCGTCGGTCGCTCCGCCACCGGTTGTGCCGCCGCCAGTCGTGCCTCCGCCCGCGTTACCTCCGCCAGCGGTGCCTCCGCCGGCATTGCCACCCCCGCCGGTCATGCCGCCGCCACCACCCGGGGTGGTCGTGCTTGCCGGCGTGCCGCCGGTGCCGTTGGCAATGTTCGGAGTGGCGCCGGCCGGCGCGCCCGTGCCCATGGCGATGCCGTTCACCGCGGTCGCCGTCACGAAGGAGGTGGCCGAAGCGACATAGGCCGATCCGCCGACGGCCATGTTGTTGCCGGCGATGTCGCCGGCATTGCCGATGAAGTTTGCGGCCGCCGCCTTCAGCATAGCCTGATCGGTCGCCAGCGCCGCGCCGGTGTCGCCGTTCATGATGCCCATGAGCGCCTTGGTGGCCATCGCGGAGTCGGATTGCAGCGCGCCGGCGGCGAGCTCGTTGTCGAAGCGGCCCTGGAAGACCGCGCCTTGGGCGTTGTTGAACTGGACGCCGAAGTTCTGATAGTTGGCGATCTGTGTGATGATGTCCTGTGTCGCTGTGGCCGTCCCGTTCGCGACCGCGTTCAGCTTGGCACCGAGCGTGTTGGCCTCGGCCAGGAACGACGCCCAGAAGTTGGTCTGCACCTGGTTGTCCTGGAATTTGGTGACCGTGCCGGTCAGGCCGCCAGGCATTTCCGAGAAGCCGCCGCCATGTCCGGGCATGCCAGTGCCACCCGCGGCCTTGTTGAGGGTCGCGTCGTTCTGGAACACGTCGATCATGTCCAGGATGTTGTCAGCGGTGCCGCGCAAGGCGGTCGGGTTCGCCTGGGTTTCCGGACTGTCGTATTTGTTGAGCTGCAGTCCGATCTGGCCCGCCAGCGTCATCAGGTGCAGCGTCGTCGTTTGCGCATCGACCGCGGTCAAGCCAGCCTCGAGCGCGGCCAGCTTGGCCGGATCGTTGATGATGGCCTGCAGGCCCTGTTGCACGGCGGTAAAGTCGGCCGTGACCTGACCGAGATTGTTGGCGCTGATGCCGCCGAGCGCGAGGTCGGCCGCCGCGTTGAAGACCTGACCGATGGCGACGAGATCGCCGGCGGTCGCCTTGGCGAGATTGGCGGTGCCGTCATTGCCGGCGGGCAAAGCCTGGAAGGCGACGTCCTGCGCGCCGGTGTTGGCCAGGAAGGTGAAGTTCGTCAGTGCCGAGGACAAATGGGCATCGCCCTGGATCTGCTGCAGGATCATCTGCTGCACGTTGTGAATAGTCTGGTCAGCCTCGGTCAACGTGTTGGGATTGGTCGTGTTGGGCGCCGCGTTGATCAGCGTCGTGATCTCGCTCTGCACCTGGGTCAGCACCGCCGTGTCGGTCGCATTGAGTGTGAACGCCTTGCCGCCGAGCGTCACCTGGCCGGGATTGGCGAGCATGGCGGCGATGTCGTTCTGCACGGCGTGCAGGTCGGTCGTGTAGCTGGTGAGGAAGGGATTGGAGTTGCCGCTGTTCTGAGGCGTCGAGAACAGGCCGGTCGAGATGCGAACCGCGTCGTTGAAGACGACGCCGGCCTGAACGAGGTCGGTGGACAAGTTCAGCGCGTCGGCGCGGTTCAGCAGATTGGACGTGCCATTCGCCAGCGCCGTCGGGTTGAAGGTATTGGCTGCCATTGATCATCTCCCCAAGTTTCAACCCGGCGTCTGCTGCTTGGCGTCTCGGCAGCACGCGGGCGTTGATCGGGATGCGACGTCTCACTCACTCCTTCCGGAGCGGGCGATTTGTCGCAGCCACAGAGCACTTGGGAATTATTTGCTCCAATGGGGCCAAAAGAAGCGGTGCAGGGTCCTCAAATATGATGTTGTTCGGGCACAGGCACGCTGTCGCCGGCAAGCCACGTCAGCCCTTGGTAATGTTCTAACTCGTTGATTTTAGTCGTGGCCCCTCTGCAACAATGCGTTGTAAGCGACGGGCCGATGCACGTTATCGACAAGAAGTTGCCCTGATCTGGCGATGGTTCCTCGGCCTCTCCTTGGAACCGTTCCAACGTCCCTCGACTCGGTCCGCTGGAAGATCCTGGTTTCGGCGGTGGTGCAAGCGGCAGCCGAGCGGGGCTCGGCTGGGGCTCACACCGGCGCTTCGCGGCGTGATCACGGCGAGCGGAGCAGCTGAAATGACTGCTCCGCCGCTCGGTCACACACCTCACGCCCACATGTGATGCATCGCGTGATGATGCGACAGGTCAGGGCCGGTCATCGCACTTTGGGCAGTCACGTGTGAGCTGTGATCGTGATGGTGATCGCTGTGATGTGCATTGTTGCTGCCATTGTTGGCGGTCTGTCCACCGGTCGACGTCCCGCCATTGTTAGCTGTGCCTCCGCCATTGTTGGCGGTGCCCCCGGCATTGCTGGTTCCGCCAGCGGCTGCGCCGCCATTCGCTGCCGTTCCGCCGGCCGCGCCCGCACCTCCGGCAGCCGCGCCGCCCGCGTTGGTCGTTCCAGCCGCCGCAGTGCCGCCGGTGCCGTTGGCGAGGTTCGGCGTGGCGGTGACCGGAATGGTGCCGTGAGCGGTGCCCTTGATGGACGTCGCTGCGGAGATGGTGGTCGCCGTGCCGACATAGGTGCCGCCATTGACCGGGATGTTGTTGCCCGAGACGTCCATGGCGTCGGCGGCAAAACCCTGTCCGGCCGCGGCGATCATCGCCTTGTCCGCTGCCAGTGCCGCGCCGGTGTCGCCGTTGAGGATGCCCTGCAGGCCCTTCACGGCGGCGGCCGTATCGGCCTCCAGCGTGCCGCTCAGCAGCTCGTTGTCGAAGCGGCCCTGGAACACCGCACCTTGGGCGGCATCGAAATTGGCGCCGAACTGCTGATAGTTCTGGATCTGGGTGATCAGCGCCGCGCTGGCTTGTGCTGCGCCGGTGGCGATCTTCTGCAAGGTCGCATTGATGGTGTTGCCCTCGGCCAGGAAGGCAGCCCAGAAATTGGTCTGTGCTTGATTGTCCTGGAACTTGGTCACGGTGCCGGTCAGGCCGCCCGGATCCTCGGCAAAGCCGCCGGCATGACCCGCTTTGCCATTGCCGCCGGCCGCCGTGTTCAGATTGGCGTCGTTCTGAATGATGTCGATACTGTCGAGCAGATTGTCGGCGGTGCCACGCAACGCTGCCTGGTTGCCGGTGGCGGCGGCCACATCATATTTGTTGAGCTGAAGGTTGACCTGTCCGAGCACGGTCTGCAGATGGATCGTGGTCAACGCGGCAGCGTTTGCGGTCTCGCCGGTTTCGATCTGCGCAAGCTGCGTCTTGTTGTTGAGGATGGCGGTCAGCCCTTGCGACACCGCCGTCAGGTCGGTGTTGATCTCGGCGAGATTGCCGGCGTTGACTCCGCCGGAGACGAGCTCGACAGCCTTGTTGAACACCAGGCCGACATCCTTCAGGCTGTTGCCCGCGGTGGCCGCAGCAAGGCTCATGGGGTCGTCCGCACCGGCGGGGGACGTCTGGAACGCCACGTCCATTCCTCCGGTGTTGGCCAGGAACGGCACGTTGTCGAGCGCGTTCGTGAGATGCGCGTCGTTGTGGATCTCCTGCAGGATCTCCTGCTGCAGCGCGTGGATCGTCTGGCTGGCGGCTGCTTGCGTGTTGGCGTTCGCGAACTGTCCGGCGGCCTGGAGCAGCGTCCCGAGCTGGCCCTCGACATTGGTGAGGACAGCGGTGTCGGTGGCGTTCAAGGCGAACGTCTTGCCGCCGAGGGTCACCTGGCCAGGATTGGCCAGCATTGCGGCGATATCGGTCTGCACCGCGGTGATATCAGCCTGATAGCTCGTCAGGAAGGCCGGCGAGTTGCCGCTGTTGGCGAGGCTGAACAGGCCGAGCGAAGCGCGCACCGCATCGTTGAAGACGACGCCGGCCTGGACCAGATCCGTCGAGTGCTGGATCGCGGTGGCCCGCGTCAGCAGGTTGGATGTGCCATTGGCCAGCGCGGCCGGATCGAAATTCACCGGCGTGGTGTGCATCCCGCCCGTGCCGGTTCCTCCACCAGTACCGCCGCCGCCAGTGCTCGGCGGCGTCGTGGACGAACCGCCGGTGCCGTTGGCGATGTTCGGGGTTGCGGTGACCGGGATGGTGCCCTGGGCCAGGCCGTGCACGGATGTCGCTGTCGACACCGTCGTGGCTGAGCCGACATAGGTCGCGCCGCCAATGGCGATGTTGTTGCCGGACACGTCCATCGCGTCCGCCGCGAAGCCCTGTCCGGCGGCTGCGAGCATCGCCTTGTCGGCGGCCAGCGCGGCGCCAGTGTCGCCGTTCAGAATGCCCTGCAGGCCCTTCACCGCAGCGGCCGTATCGGCTTCCAGCGTGCCGCTCAGCAGCTCATTGTCGAACCGGCCACGGAAGACATTGCCTTGGGCCGCATCGAAATTGGCGCCGAATGCCTGATAGTTCTGGATCTGAGTGACCAGTGCGGCGCTGGCCTGTGCGCCGCCGGTCGCGATCTTCTGCAGCGTCGCGTTGATGGTGTTGCCCTCGGCCAGGAAGGCGGCCCAGAAATTCGTCTGCGCCTGGTTGTCCTGGAACTTGGTCACGGTGCCGGTCAGCCCGCCCGGATCTTCCGCGAAACCGCCGGCGTGACCGGGCTTACCGTTTCCGCCCGCGGCCATGTTCAGATTGGCATCGTTCTGAACGATGTCGATACTGTCGAGCAGATTGTCAGCCGTGCCCCGGAGCGCGGCCTGGTTGCCGGTGGTCTCGGCCTTGGCGTACTGATTCAGCTCGAGATTGACCTGTCCCAGCACCGTTTGCAGATGGATCGTCGTCAGAGCTGCGGCATTCGCGGTCTCGCCCTTCTCGATCTGCGCCAGCTGGGTCTTGTTGTTGAGGATGTTGGTCAGGCCCTGCGAGATGGCGGTGAGGTCGGTCGTCACCTCCTGCAGATTCGCGGTGCTGATGCCGCCGGAGGCGAGATCGACGACCTTGTTGAAGACGACACCGACGTCCTTCAGCGTGTTGCCCGCGGTCGCCGCCGCCAGACTTGCCGCATCGTCGGCGCCAGCCGGCGTGTTCTGGAAGGCGACATCCTGGCCGCCGGTGTTGGCGAGGAAGGCGACCTTGTTGAGGGCGCCGGAGAGATGCGCATCACCGTTGATCTCCTGCAGGATCTCCTGCTGGACCGCATGCACCGTCTGATCGGCGGCCGTGATCGTTGCAGCGTTCGCAGTCTGCGGTGCAGCTGCGAGCAGCGTCGTGATCTGCGCCTGCACATTGGTGAGGACAGCGGTGTCGGTGGCGTTCAGCGTGAAGGTCTGGCCACCGAGGGTGACCTGTCCGGGATTGGCCAGCATCGCCGCAATATCGTTCTGAACGGCGTGCAGATCGGTCGTGTAGCTGCCTAGGAACGGGTTCGAGTTGCCGCTGCCGGCCTGCGTGAAGAGGCCGAGCGAGGCGCGGACCGCGTCGTTGAACACCACGCCCGCCTGGACCAGGTCTGTCGACAGGTTGAGCGCCGACGCCCGCACCAGCAGGTTCGACGTTCCGTTGGCCAGAGCCGTCGGGTTGAAGGTGTTATTCGCCATAAATCACTCTCCCCAAATTCATCCGCCCGGTGGGCCCCGTGCGTGACCTGCCCAGCGCCGAAGCGTTGTCAGCTCGAGCCATGTCCAGCGTCGATCGCGCTCGCGCCGGGCATGCGCCAGTTTGTCGCACTGTGCTATTTGGTCGCAGCAATCAGGCCAAAAGAAGCGTGGGAGAGTCCGCGATTGTGTTGTTGTTCGGGCATCGCGGGTTCGTGACCGTTTGCCCCGGCGGTTTGCCAAGTGTTTGATTTTGACTGGCAAGCTCAAAAGCGGGCTGCGGCGATCTGACGCGAAATGCATCTTCCCGTCAAGATGCTGCCCGCATCTTGCCCAGGCGTTGAGCGGCGCGCATGCGCAGGGATCAACGGTCCGCGATCTGAATTCCCGTGCGACTTCGCGTGGAACTGTGGAGGGGCCGCAGCCGGTGCTCAGGAGGCCGGCGCGCCCTGGCGGAGAAGCAGGAGTGTGTTCCTGATTTTCGGCAGCAGCGTGCGGGAGAGCTGGTTCCACGCCGGATCCTGATTGTTGGCGCTCAATGCCCGCTGCACCAGGCCGAGGCTCACCCGATAGGCTGCGAGCGCGCCATCACCATGTCCGAGCGGAATGAGCGCATCGCCCAGGCTCTGATAGGAATTCGCCAGCGCCCTTTGCAGGTTGGAATCGCCCGGAGCGGCCGCGCACATCTGCGTCGTGAGGGCGGTATTGGCGCGGCGGTGATCGAAGGCCTCCTGGTGCCGGCTCTCGGCCGTGAGCACGTCGGCCAGCAGCGCATGGGACCAGGCGAGGTCACGTTGGTAGCTGGCATTGTTCGGATAGGCTGCGTGGAGCCGCTCGGCGACGGCGAGGCTTGCGCGATAGGTGGCGTGTGCGCGTTCGAGGTCGCGCTGCACAAACAGAATTGCGCCGATCCGGTTCAAGGCCACCGAGAAGTTGCGCTGGAAACCTGGATGGTCCGGATCGGCTTCGGTCAAAGTCCTGACCATGGCTGCGCTGCGCATGTAGCTCGCAATCGCCGCAGCCAACTCACCGTCGGTCGCCGCGCGGTCGCCTTCTGCGATGAATTCAGCGGCCTGATCCAGCATCTTCCCGGCGCCGACGGTGAGGCCGACGGCCAACCCGCCGCGGTGAACATCGCCGAGATTGCGCTCGAGCAGTTCGCTGATCGCGAGCGGCTCTTCGTCGGACGAACCGTCCGGCTCGGTCACTGCGTCGCGCGCGTCATAGGCATCGGCGGCGTCGGTCGGCTCGGCCACGCCGGAGGAGGGCAGTTGGGCCGGAGGCGGCAAGCCCTCGCCAAACCCCGGAATGCTCAGCAATGTCGCCTTGACGTGATCCGCGGTGATGAGGCGCGTACATTCGAATTGTCTCGGCGTGTCCTTCAGGCGCGGACACCAGAGAGCGTCAGCATGGTCGAATTGATGGCCCGCGTCGTTCCAGCAGCCGTTGCAGGCGTGATAATTGATGACGCGGAAGGGGGTCGCAAACTCGTTGGTCGGATGAGTGAAGCCGCTGATCAGTACGACCGGCGTGCCGGAGGCCCATGCCAGCCATGACAGGCCGCTCGACAGCCCGATGAAGAAGGCGGCATGCCTGAGCCATCGGGAGCGCTCCTGCAACGGCCGATCGCCGGTCTGGTCCTCAGCCGCCGCCGGGATCTGCGTCCGATACGGATCACGGGTGGCGACGGGATGCTGATCGATGCAGATCACGCGGTAGCCGCGCGCTCTCAGGAAGGCGACCGTGCGATCCCAGCCTTCGGGATTGTTCCAATGCTTGCATTGGGTGGTGGCCTGCACCGAGATGCAGACATAGGGCTCGGCGATCGGGCGGCTGTCGTCCGCGAGCGCGACAAGAGGCGGCTGCTCCGCCGGGTCGACGCCGAGGATATAGGCCGCGGTCCGGTGCAGGCCGATCTGGCGGAAATCGCAGGGCTGATAGACGAATTCAGCGTCGTCGAAGAACAAGGCGACGGAGTAGGTCGCGTAGAATCGATCTGGCTCCACCATCTCATGGGTGACGAAGGTGATGTCAGGATAGGCGCTGCGGAACAGCGCGATGAGCGGCTCGCCCATGGCGCAAGTGAGCCGGCATTGGTGGGCGTCCTTGAACTTCACCGCGTAGCTGAACCAGCCGATGACGTCGCCGATCGTGCCGACCGGAAACTGGATCAGGATGTCCCGCCCGCGCGCATCATAGTCGTGACGGAGCACGCGCTCGTCGTCCGACCAGACCTCCAGCCTGAACGGGACGAAATAGCGCTTGGCGCTGTTGACGTGGCCCGACCGCAGATCGACGTCGAACAGCACGTTTCCGGTCTGACGATCGCTCAGCCGGACGCGCCAGGCCCGTCCCGTGTCGGGCAGCATGACGCGGCAGCCGTCGTTGAAGTCGAACCGGAGTCCGGCCGGTCCCTCCTGGGTCGGTATCGTCGTGGGCCTCGGCAGGCGCGGCTTCGGCGCCGGTTCAGCCGGCGGCGCGGCGCTGATCCCGGCGGTCGACGGTTCTCCTGCGCCCTGCCACAGCGGCGCGGGGTCGGGGGGACGCGGAAAATTTGCAAAGTTCATTTTGAATGGGACAGGCGGTCTGCGGCCTCCGCGAGGAGGAACGCAGACCGCGACATCGCGGTTCTACTGCTCGACGAAGGCGCGCCGCCACTGGTCGGTGATCGGCTTCATCAAATAGCTCAGCATCGTTCGGCTTCCGGTCTGGACGTAGACTTCGGCCTGCATGCCCGGCATCAGATTGACTCCGCCGAGCCGCTGCCGCTCCTCCTCGGACAGGGTGATCCGCACCGTGTAGAAGGTCGAGCCCGATCTCGGATCGTTGGTGATGTCGGGGGCGACGAATGAGACCTGGCCGCTCAGCTGCGGCGTGGTGCGCTGGTTGAACGCATTGAAGCGCACCATCGCGTTCTGTCCGGTGTGGACGTGATCAATGTCCTTGGGCTGGACATGCGCCTCGACCTGAAGCTCATCGGAATCGGGGACGAGTTCCATGATGGTCTCGCCAGGCTTGATCACGCCGCCGATCGTGTGCACGGCGAGCTGGTGAATGGTGCCGGAGTTCGGTGCGCGCATTTCGATGCGGTCGAGCTGATCCCGCGCCGCAACGCCCTTCTCGACCAGATCGCCCTCCTTGGCCTGCGCGTCGCCGAGATCCTTGACGACTTCGCTGCGGAAGTCCTGATCGATCTTGACCGTCTGAAGCTCGGCTTCGCTGATCTTGGACCTCGTCTCCGCGACGCTCGACACCAGCTGGCCGCGCTCGCCGTCGATTCGCGCGGCTTCCCGCTGCAGCGTCGTCAAGCGCGTGAGTGGGACGAGACGCTTGTCGTAGAGTTCCTGAACACCGGCGAGTTCGCCCTTGATGAGCTCGATCTGCTTGTTCTTCGAATCGAGCTGTGACTCCATGCCGCTGATTTCGTTGTTGAGCTGGACGATGCGGCCTTGCAGCAGATCCTTCTGGCTCTTGCGGGTGGTCGCGCGCGCCTTGAACAGCGCGTTCTCCGATGCGATCACGGCACGGACATGTGCATCGTCCGGACGTGACGTCAGCGATGTCGGATATTCCGGCTGATCGAGGCCGTCGCGCTCCGCCGAGAGCCGGGCGATCTTGGCGCGCTGCTCGTTCAACTGCTTGGTGATCGCCTGCAGCTGCGCCTGGCTCTGCGTGGCATCGAGCCGGACCAGCAGATCGCCGGCGGTGACCCGCTTGCCGTTGTCGACCTTGATTTCGGCGATAATGCCGCCGGTCGGATGCTGGATCGCCTTGACGTTGGATTGCACCACGAGATTGCCCGGCACGACGATGGCGCCGGCGAGCGGCACCAAGGTCAGCCAGCCGCCGCCGAGCACCGCGGCCACGAGCAGCACACGCAGGCCGAGACGCAACTCGTTCTCGAACATGCGTCCGACCCGCGGCACGAGCGGTTCGTCCGATTGATCATCGAGCGCGGCCGCCGTTCCCTGGGCCGCAATGAACGTCATGCCTGTGGTCAGAGCCGTGCCGGCGGTGCCGACGATGCGTCCGACGCGGGTTTGCGGAACGGCGGGCGCATATTCGACCCGCGCCGGAACGTTATGCTGCGGCATCGCGCGTGGGGCTCCGACGCCGAAATTACCGTCGCGATTGGCGTTCCGCACGTCGAGCAGGGCTGCATCATTGCTCGGAGGGCGCGTCTGCTGCTGTCGTGGCGGTGGTGAGAATTCGGGTTCGCGCGATCGCATGGCTGGCGCTTGGCCTTGCGCCTGGTCCTGCCATTCCATCTCGCGGATGCCGGACGCGCGTTGCGGTCGGGCGGTCGCGCTGCGGAAGCCGAGCAGCGACAGCGACGCCCCGAGCGCCCGTCCCATCTTGCCCGGCCGCTTCTTGGTGCGGGGTGATTTGTTGCGCACCGCCGATGTCGGCGCGCGCCGCTTCTTGCGGGATCCGCGATTGTCGCGCGGATCGGCATCCGAGCCGTCGTCGAAGGCGCCCTGCAGCCGCTGCAGCTCGAGGATCAGGGCATCGCCCTGCGGTCCGACCGCGCGCGTCTTCGGCCGCACATAATCTTCGTCATCGAAGGGCCGGAAGTCGTTGATGTGTTTCATTGATCAAACGCTTTCTGCTGGGGCGGCGCGACGAAGCGATCTCACGTTCGGATTCGGAGCTGGCGCAGGGGCTGCGACCCTCGGCGCAGCCGCGGCATGCGCGACAGCCGGTCCGGCCTGCGGCTTGGCTCCGGCGACGCGTGCAAAGATCTCCTGGCAGGGACCGAATGCGATCGCCTTACCTTCGTAGAGGACCAGCGCCATATCGAGCGCGTTCAGAGCGCTCGGGCGGTGCGAGATCACGATGACGATGCTCTGATTCTGCTGCCGCATGATCTGGATGGCGCGGCTCAGCGCATTCTCGCCGTCAGTGTCGAGATTGGCGTTGGGCTCGTCCAGCACGATGAGGAACGGATCACCATAGACCGCACGGGCGAGTCCGACGCGCTGGCGCTGACCCGCCGACAGCGACATGCCGCCTTGGCCGATGCGTGTCGCATAGCCCTCCGGCAGCCGCAGGATGATGTCGTGGACACCTGCGATCTGTGCCGCCTTCAAGATCGAATCCGAACTCGCATTCTCGTCGAAGCGGCAGATGTTGTCGGCGATGCTGCCGTCGAACAGCGCGACGTCCTGCGGCAGGTAGCCGATATGGCGGCCGAGATCTTCGTTGCTCCACTGGTCGAGCGCTGCTCCGTCGAGCCGGACCGTGCCTTGCAGAGCAGGCCAGATGCCCACCAGCGCCTTGGAGAGCGAGGTCTTGCCGGACGCGCTGGCACCGAGCAGGGCAAGCCCCGTGCCCGCCTTGATCGAGAACGACACGTTATGGACGATCGGGCGGTCGGTGCCGGGCGCGGCCACGGTCAATTCCTGCACCGTCAGCTCGCGATAGGGCCGCGGCAGCGCGACAGGCGGCGCCTCCGGCTTGGCCGTCGCCTTGCAGATGTCGCGCAGCCTGGCGATGCCTTGCCGCGCGGCAACGAGCTGCTTCCAGCTGCCCAAAGCGAGCTCGACGGGTGCCAGGGCGCGGCCCATCAAGATCGACGAGGCCATCATGACGCCGCCGGACGCTTGGTCCGACACCACCAGCGCCGCGCCGATGCCGAGCATGCCGGACTGCAGGATGAAGCGCAGAACCTTGGCTGCCGATCCGAGATTGGCATAGACGTCGCTCGCGCGGATATTGTCCTTCAGATAGCGCTCGTTGATAGCGTTCCAGCGTACCGAGAACCGATCCATCATTCCGAGCGCGCGAATCACCTCGGCGTTGCGCTGGGTGGCATCGGCGAGAACCTGGCGTGCGGCGCTGGTATCACTGGCCGATCGGCTCGCCTGCCGCGACAGCCGCTCGGTCACGAGCGTCATCGAGATGATGCCGACGGTGCCGATGATCGCGGTGATGCCGATCAGCGGATGAAACAGGAACATGCCGATCAGAAAGATCGGGATCCACGGCATGTCGAGGAATGCAGTCGGCCCCATGCTCGACATGAAGGCACGCAACTGGTCGAGATCGCGCAGCGGCTGCTGCATCAGCATCGGCTTCGTGCCGCGCAAGGGCAGGGTGGCGAGGGCGTGATGAATGGCGTCCTGCAGGCTGGCGTCGAACACGGTCGCCACCCGACACAGCATGCGGGTGCGCAGGGCGTCGAAATAGCCCTGGATGATATAGACGAACAGAATCATCACCGAGAGACCGATGAGCGTCGCCATGTTCTTGCTCGGAATGACCCGGTCGTAGACCTGCATCATGTAGATCGAGCCAGACAGCATCAGGATGTTGATGACGCCGCTGAATACGCCGATGCCGGCCATGCGCCTGACCGCCTGGCGCAGACCCCGCGTCACGGGATCATCGCTCCCGGACAGGAGGTCAGTGAGGGCAGCCGCGGCTTTCGTTCGCGAGCGGTCTTGAGCCAGACTCATCCAGGCGCGTCTCCCAAACGACAATGCTTCGATCACCGCTCTTGCCTGTCGATGCCGACGAATTTCCGGCAACAATGCGACGCGTGGGCATTTCTGTCGCGGCACGCGGCATGTAGAGCAGCGGATGGCTGTAAACAGCCGTGGAGTCTGTGCATCTGAACGGAACCGTCGCCGGCTGTCCGAACGGTTCGAATTAGGACGCAATTCTCTATAGTTGCGTGTCGATGTTGAGGCGCGATGCGCTGGGGGCGTCACACATTCGTCCGTCTATCACCTTGCTTCCGCACTCATTAGCCGCTGTCCGGGCCGATTGACGCCACGAAGCCGAATAAATCTTCCTGCGGTGCAACGGACTCGCGTTGTCATCTCGATGATGCGGTAATCCGTTGCGGGTGTGAGAGCGGAAATGGCGGCGGCAACATCCGAGCACACAGGTCTGCATCATGATGAGATGATTACGGTCATTCATTTTGGCCACGACAGGTCGCTGCCCGGATGTGACCGGAACTCTGCAGGCCTACGACCGATACGCACCGGGTATCCGGTCACAACGAAAGACAAGACCAAATCAGGGAGGACAAAATAGGCCAGTTCATTCGTGCTCCGAGCAACCCGTCACCGGCTTTGGGTACAGCAACTGGTCTTTGATCGACGTGATCTTGAGGATCGCGCCGGACGTAGTGGGGCAACGATCGAAAGGAGAGGGCGACGCCGCCGGCGTCGGTGTCGGACAGAGAGTTGCTGAGTGAAGAGTATCTTGGGGGACGAAAGTTGCTGAACTACATCACCATCGGAACATCTGATGCGGGACTCCTATCGCGTCGAGAGCAGAAGGGTGGCGCCGCACGTTCGGCCAGCCATGCTGCCGACGACCTGCACAGCCTCAATGCGGTGACCGGATCGGCCGCGAGGGTTGGCACTCGCGTCGGCGCCGGTCGGGAGGCGCACGCATGAAGGTCCGGAAGACCGATTACGGGACGATCATTCTGCACTGGACCTTGGTCGCGGCGACCGTGGTCGCGTTCCTGACAGGACTGCGCATGGCGACCGAAGCGCCGAATCATGCCTGGATCGCCAACAATCTCGATTGGCTGCTGCCGCGGCACCGGACCTGGACCTGGCACATGCCGGCAGGCGTCGTTCTTGCGAGCGTGGCCGTTGCCTACATGATCTACATCTCGAAGTCGGGCCTTGGTCGGCGCGTGACCGTCGACAAGATGCGGTTCAAGGGCTTGCTGGGCCGCCGGCCGGCGCGGCTTGGCTCGATCAGCGTCATGCTGCACTGGGTGCTGTTCATCGCAATGGCGATATTGATCGTCACCGGCGGCATGCTGTTCTTCGGTGTCGCGTCCGGCTATGTGACCATGATGATCCACTGGTATGCGACCTGGGTCATCCCGGTGTTCGTCGTGATGCACGTTCTGGTTCACTTCAGCATCGGTGGGAAGATGCAGCTGTATCGCGTGTTCCGCCCGGCCCCGTTGCCGCCGCCGCCGCCGAAGCTCGATCCGGTCGAACTGCTGACGATGCTGGTCGAGCAGTCGGAGAAGCTCGAAGAGGCGGAGGCGCCTCCGAAGAAGAAGCCTGCGCCCGCCGCGCGGCCACCGATGCGCGAACCCATGCCGGCGCCGCGACGGATGGAGGAGCCTCCGCGCGTCCGTGCGGAGACGCGCCCAGCTCCGGGGCGAATGCGTGCGCCGGCGCCGACCAAAGGCAATTCGCGTCGTCGCAACCCGAGCTTTCAGGCAAATCCGTTCGTCGTCGCCACGGCTGCTGCGATCGTGATCGGCTCCGCAATGTTCGCGGCCGACTACTACGCCGAGGACACGGTGACGGTCTATCGGATCGCCAGCTCCGATGCGCCCACGCTCGACGGCGATTCGTCCGATCGGGTCTGGCGCAACATTCAGCCGCACATGGTCACGACCAACCAGGGCGACAATTTCGACGGCACCGGTGAATCGCGCGTCTGGATCAAGGCCGCCCATGATGGAACATGGGTTTATTTTCTGGTCATCTGGGAGGATCCGACCCGCTCGTTGAAGCAGCTGCCGCTGATCAAGAAGGCCGACGGCTGGCACATGCTGCACAACGGATATGAAAAGGGCGACGAGAACGACTTCAACGAGGACAAGTTCTCGCTGCTGTTCACGACGCTGCCAATCACTTTGGCCGCTGACCGAACGTTCCACATGAGCGCGCAGCCGATGCCGGACAAGCCGGCGACGCTGTCGGGTCGCGGTATCCACTATACGCCGGCGCCGAATTTGTACGCCGATGCCTGGCTGTGGAAGGCGACGAGCGGCGGTCCGACCGGCTGGATGGATGATGATCATTTTGGTCCCCCCGCTGAGCCGACGCCCGACCAGGTCAAGGGGCTTACGCCATACAAAGGAGGGTTCGCGCCGGATCCGGGGACGGCGAACTATTCGGACAATTTCGTGATCGACCGAGAGGCGGCGAGGCTTGGCAATCGCGGCGTGCGACCGAAGCGCCTGCCCAAGGACATTGCGGCGATGACCGCGGCGATGGGCGAGATCTCGCTCGATCCGAACATCGGCGAGAGCGAAGGGGCACGATGGTTCATGACCGAGGCGGAATCGGTGCCGTATTCGGCGGAAGCCGACGCGCAGACGCCGATCGGAACGGTCGTGCCCGGCGTGATCGTCAATGGTGAATTCACCGGAGACCGCGCCGATATTCGGTGCGCGGCGCGCTGGGCCGCGGGTCACTGGACGCTCGAGATTGCCCGCAAATTGGACACACACAGCAAGTACGACGTTCCGATCAAGAATGGCGTCTTCATGCGGGTCGCGGCTTTCGACCATACCCAGATCAGACATACGAGGCAGATCCGGCCGATGCGACTTGAGGTGCAGTGATGGGTAAGATTTGCAAGATCCAGTACAACAGGGAAACGTTCTACGCGAATGTGGGCGATATCCTGCTCGACGGCGCCATCAATAGTGGCGTGGATTTGCCCCATGATTGCCGCAGCGGAATCTGCGGATCCTGCAAAGTAACTGTCGTCGACGGCAAGCTGTTCGGCGGCATGGAAGGCGACATGGCGCATGCGTGCCAGGCCCGGGTGGTGTCGGATCTGAAGATCATCACCGAGCCGGTGCCCGATACGGTGACGATGAATTGCGAGGTCGGTGATCTCGTGCGGCTCGCGCCCGACGTCGTCGGCGTCACCATCGAGATGCCGAAGCCGCTGCGGTTCTTTCCCGGACAATATGCCAAGGTGCAGTATCGCGGCTTCCCGACGCGTTGCTACAGCCCGACCTATCCGATGGTCGGCGCGCCCGACAGTCATCTGCTGTATCTGCACATCCGCATTCTGAAAGACGGCCTGGTGTCATCGGCGCTCGGCCGCGACATTCAGGTCGGCCACCGCGTCAAGCTGACGGCTCCGCTCGGCACGGCATTCTTCCGGCAGAAGCATCGCGGCCGAATCATCCTGGTCGCGAGCGGCACCGGCTTTGCGCCGATGTGGGCGATTGCGGTCGCAGCCATCACCGAGAATCCGAAGCGGGAGATCGTCTTCATCGTCGTCTCGCGCACGCTGCAGTCGTTCTACATGCATCAGGCATTGTGCCGGCTGGCGCGCTTTCCGAACGTCAAGATCATCCCGATCGTGTCGGAGCCTCAGAACGTATCGCCGGCGATTCGCAGCGGCCGCCCGACCGAGCACATGCCCGAGCTCACGCCGAACGATGTCGTCTATACCTGCGGTGCTCCGGCGATGACCGAGGCCGTGGCGAAGATGTCGCGTGCGGCCGGCGCAAAGTGTCATTGCGATCCGTTCGTCTCGTCGGCGCAACCCTCGGAGCAGAGCGGCGGCCTGATGGACCGCCTGGTCGGCTGGCTCGACAGCCAGCGCGGCCGACCGGCGATGTTCCAGCCAGCGGAGTGAATTCGCGCGGCCGCTGAGCTTGCGGCCGCGCGATCCTGCTGTTGCAAGCTGATCAGCTGGCCACGAAGGCGAGCAGTGTGCCAGTGGCCGCTGCCGGCGGTACGACAAGGCTGGTGCCGCTATGCACGGCGGCGGCGCCGAGTGCCTTTTCAGTGGCGGCCAGATCGTGCGAGACCAGCACGAGGCCGGCGCCGCCGCGCTCCGGCAGGCCAGACAGCGATACGCCGGGATAACGCGCCCCGAGCTGATCCTGGGTCAGGAAGACGAAATCGGCGCGGTCGCCGCCCGAGGTCACCGTTACGGCGCCATCGCTCTCGGTGCGGCCTTCGCGGTCGATCAGGCGCGACAGATGCGCCGCATCCTTCGCCGGGGCGGGCGTGACGATCAGGGCCTGCTTCAGTTGCTTGGCGCCGTTGGCATGGCGCATCAGCTCCGGGATCCACACCGTCTCGCGGGTCTTGTGCTGGCAGGCAAAGACCCGCAGCCCGCCGGGGGCTTCCGCCACCGGCCATTGAAACACGCGGAACCGGGCCGCCGAGATCGTGCCGTCGGGGAGGGGGACCGGACGCTCGAAGTCGATCGGTCCGATCGGCTCGAAGCCCTTGGCCCGGATCTCTTCGGCGCCCGCAGCGGAATCGATCGCCGTGAAGGCGATCCGCTCAATGCCTTCGCCACGCTGTGCGAGGAAGTTGCGCGTCGGGACGTTGTGATCCGTCTCGGCGAGAATGCCGAGCAATTCGATGTAATCCGGATCAAGCATGATCGTGTAATTGCCGGACCCCATCTTGGCGCTGTGGGTGCCGCGCGGCGACAGCGTGAAGCCCAATCGCTTCCAGGTCTCGGCGGCCGCGTCGAGATCCTTCACCACGACGACCGCGTGATCGATACCGATGACATTCTTGAGGGCCACGCATTTGTCTCCTTGCAGCGAACTTGGCATATTGCGGCCGAACTATGCCCAAACGACCCATGCGCCGCAACCGGCGCGGCCGGGCGCCGGGCGCAAGGCAAGATCGGTCTCCACGAGGCCGCTCGGTCAGCAAGGATGAACGTCCACGATGGCTACGACCACAGATATCGTTCAATGGCCTCCGTCGTTGTGGGCCGCACAGACCGCGCCTGGACCGAATCTGCCGGTGTTGCACGGCAACCAGCAGGCCGATGTCGTGATCATCGGCGGCGGCTTCACCGGACTGTCCACCGCGCTGCATCTGCGTGAGACCGGGGTCGATGTCGCCATCGTGGAGGCGATGGAGCCGGGCTGGGGCGCCTCGGGCCGCAACAATGGCCAGGTCATCCCGACGCTGTCGCGGCCCGATCCCGAGGATCTCATCGCCCGGCACGGTGCGGCCGGAGAACGCTTTGTTGCCATGCTGCGTGACAGCGCCTCGAACCTGTTCGACACGGTGCGGCGCTACAAGATCGACGCCGAGCAGGAGCAGAGCGGCTGGGTGCAGCCGGTGCATTCTCCTGGCCGCATCAAGATCGCCGAGCGCCGCTTCAAGCAATGGTCGAAATTCGGCGCTGATGTCGACCTGCTGTCGCGTGACCAGGCGCGCGACATGCTCGGCTCGGACGCGTGGCATGGCGGCTTCTGCAACAAGACCGGCGGCCACATCAATCCGCTTGCGTTGGCCCGTGGTCTTGCACGGACCGTGCTGAGCCTTGGCGGCCGCATCTATGCCCGCTCCCCTGTGACCGATTTCGCGCGGCGTGGCGACCGCTGGGTGGTGCGGACCGCGCGGGGCGAATTGTCGGCGCGTGCCCTGGTCCTGGCGAGCAACGCCTATACCGGCGAATTTTCCAAGGCGCTCGCGCCTGACCTGGCGCATGAGGTCATGCCGGTGCTGTCCTGGCAGATGGCGACGCAGCCGCTGTCGGACAATGTCCGCAAGACGATCATCCCCGCCCGGCAGGCAATGTCCGACACCCATGGAGAGCTGTATTTCGCCCGCTATGACGCCCGCAATCGCCTGGTGACAGGTGGCGCCGTGATCGGCCCGGGCAACAAGGCCGAGCGGCTGAAGGCGCGCGTCGCCAGCCGGCTGCAGCGGCTGTGGCCGCAGATCGGCGAGGTTCGATTCGACTACGTCTGGAACGGCTATGTCGGCATGACCACGGACTACATGCCGCGGATTCATCGCCTCGGCCCGGATGCCTATGGCTGGACCGGCTGCAACGGCCGGGCGGTGGCGCTGACGATTCCGCTCGGTGCCGAGCTGGCCAAGGCCGTGCGCGGTGTACCGGACAACGAGCTGGCGCTGCCTTTCACCAACGCGGTCACCATTCCCGCGCATGCGCTGCTTCGGCCGTTTGCGCCGCTGATGCTGCTGCTCTACCGCTACCGCGATGCCCGCGAGATTGCCTAGCGCGTGAGGCTTGTTTGAGCCTTTCGGAAAACCGGTTTCACGTTCCGGATCACGCTCCACAGCTCACGACTGCGGTGTCCGGGCGAAGTCGCCGCCCGGAATGGCGTCGAGCAGCGCCCGCGTATAGGCATGCTGCGGCGCGCCGAACACCTGATGGGTGAGGCCGTGTTCGACGACCACGCCGTCCTTCATGACCGCGACGAGGTCGCAGATCTGCGCCGCGACCCGCAGATCATGCGTGATGAAGATGATGGACAGGCCGAGCCGCTCGCGCAAGCTGATGAGAAGCCTCAGGACCTGCGCCTGCACGGAGACGTCGAGCGCAGACACCGGCTCGTCGGCCACCAGCACGTCGGGCTTCAGTGCGAGCGCGCGCGCAAGCCCGATGCGCTGGCGTTGGCCGCCGGAGAATTCGTGCGGAAAGCGGTCCGCTGCAGACGGATCGAGCCCGACGAGCTGGAACAGCTCACGCGCCTCGCTGAGCGCCTTGTCGCGCGGGGTGCCATGCACGATCGGTCCCTGAGCTACCAATTCGATCGCCTTGCGACGCGGGTTCAGCGAGGCGAACGGATCCTGGAACACCATCTGCATCTGCTGCGTCCGCTGCCGGATCTCGCGGCGTGACATCGCCGCCCAGTCGTGGCCGTTCAGGAGGATCGATCCTGCGTCGGGATCGATCAAGCGGATGATGCAGCGGGCGAGGGTCGATTTGCCCGAGCCGGACTCGCCGACGATGCCGAGCGTCGCGCCCTTGGGCAGGGTGAGCGAAACATCCTTGACCGCATGGGTCACGCGCTCGCCACGGCCGAGAAAACCGCCGGTGCGATAGGTCTTGACCACGCCGGACAGCGCGAGAAGCGTCTGGTCCGACAGTTCGCGCGGCGGCGGCGCGGCGACGGGCGGCACCGCGGCGATCAGCTGCTGCGTATAGGCATGTTGCGGGTTGCGCAGCACCTCGCGCGCCGGCCCGTGCTCCACCACCACGCCATGCTGCATGACGACCACCCGGTCGGCGATCTCGGCGACGACGCCGAAATCGTGGGTGATGAAGAGCACCGCGGTGTTGCGACGCTGCTGCAACTCGCGAATGAGCTTGAGGATCTGCGCCTGCGTCGTGACATCGAGCGCCGTGGTCGGTTCGTCCGCGATCAGCAGTTTCGGATCGAGCGCGAGCGCCATCGCGATCACCGCGCGCTGGCGCTGGCCGCCGGACAGCTCATGCGGATATGCTTTGGTGGCCCGTGGCGGATCCGGGATGTGGACGTCGCTGAGCAGCGACAGCACGCGCGACCGGATCTCGCCCTTCGCGAGACCGGTGTGGATTTCGAGCACTTCGCCGATCTGATCGCCGATCGTGCGCAGCGGATTCAGCGCCGTCATCGGCTCCTGGAACACCATCGCGATCTCGGCGCCGCGGATGCTGCGCATCTCGGCGGCCGATGCTGCGCACAGATCACGACCGACGAACAGGATGCGCCCATGGTCGGTGGTGACGCCCTGCGGCAGCAGACGCATGATCGCATTGGCCATCATCGACTTGCCGGAGCCGGACTCGCCGACGATGCAGACGATTTCCTTTTCGGCGACCGACAGCGACACCTCGGTGATCGCATGGCTGCGGTCGGCGCCCTTGGGGAGACGAACGCTGAGTCGGTCGACCGTGAGAATGGGGCCCGTTGAGCTCATCGCTGTTTCAGCCGCGGGTTCAATGCGTCGTTGAGGCCCTGGCCGACGAGCGACACCGCGAGCACGGTGATCAGAATGGCGACGCCGGGGATCGCCGAGACGTACCATTGCACGCGCAGCACATCGCGCCCGAGGCCGATCAGATTGCCCCAGGAGGCGACATTGGCATCGGACAGGCGCAGAAAGGCGAGCGCGCTTTCCAGGAGGATGGCGACCGCCATCACGACGCCGGCATAGACGATGACCGGTGGCAGCGCATTCGGCAGGATCTCGCGCAGGATCAGCTGCGCGTCGGGCATGCCGAGCGTGCGGCCGGCCTGGACGAATTCGCGGCTGCGCAACGAGAGAAATTCCGCCCGCGTCAGCCGCGCCGGCGCCGGCCATGACACGATGCCGACGGCGATCGTCACCGTCGTCAGGGTGGAGCCGAACACCGCGACCAGCACCCAGCAGCAGCACGAAATTCGGCAAGGTCTGGAACGCCTCGGTGATACGCATCAGGATGTTGTCGATCCAGCCGCCATAATAGCCGGCGATGGCGCCGACCATGACCCCGATCGCGACCGCGATCAGCGTCGCGACGCCGCCGATGAGGAGCGATATGCGCGCGCCATGAAAGATCTGGGCGGCGATGTCGCGCCCCGAATTGTCGGTGCCGAGCAGAAAGCGCGGATTGGTGAAAGGCCAGATGAGCGGACGTCCGGCGAGCGCAAGCGGATCGCGCGGATAGAGGTAGCCGGCGCTGATCGCCATGCCCACGACGATCAGCAGTAGGACAAGGCCGAGCACCGCGGCGGGACTGCGGAAATAGCGTTTCAGGGCATCCATGCGCTAGCTCTCGGCCGCGATGCGCGGGTCGAGCCGCGCGTAAAGCAGGTCGGTGACGAAGTTGACCAGGATCACCAGCAACGCGGAGACGAAGACGATTCCGAGCAGCGTGTTGAGGTCGCGCTGCACCACGGATTCATAGGCCAGCCGTCCAAGGCCGGGCAGCGAGAAGACGGTCTCGACGACCACCGAGCCGCCGAGCATGGTCCCGGCCTGCAGCCCGATCAGCGTGACCATCGGCAGCAGCGCGTTGCGCAGCACGTGGCGGGTGATGATCCTTGTCTCGTCGAGGCCCTTGGCGCGCGCTGTGCGGACGAAATCGAGATTGAGCACTTCGAGCATCGATGCCCGCATGATGCGGAGATAGATGGCCAGGAAGATCAGGCCCAGCGTCAGCGACGGCAGGATCAGATGGCTGGCGATATCGAGCACCCGCCAGATCCCGGTCCTGATCGCGCCGATATCCTCGAAGCCGCCGGCGGGAAGCCATTGCAGATAGATCGAGAACACGACGATGGCCATCAGGCCGAACCAGAAGGAGGGCGTGGCGTAGAAGATCAGGCCGACCGTGGAGATCAGCGTGTCCGGCCAGCGGTTGACGCCGCGCGCGGCGATCACCCCGAACACCAGGCCGAAGAAGAACGCGAAGGACAGCGCCGAGGTCATCAGCAGCAAGGTCGGCGGCAGCCGTTCGAGGATCACCGTCGCGACCGGCTTGCCGTAGATCGCGGAGAAGCCGAGATCGAGCCGCACGAGGCGCCACAGATAGTTGGCGAGCTGCATCGGGATCGACAGGTCCAGCCCGTAGAAGCGACGGAGCTCGCGCGCGGTGGCGGCATCGCCGCCGCCCATCTGCGCCATCATCGCGTCGACCGTGTCGCCCGGCGCGAGCTGCAGCAGCAGAAAGACGCCGACCAGGATCAGGACCAAAGTAGGGATCGAGGCGGCGAGCCGCCGCCCCGCAAGGCTCAAAATGCGCATGGTCTCATTCTGACCGACTTCGGCTCAGGCGGAAAGCCAGAGATCATGCCAGCTCGACGATCCCCAGCGCGGCGTGTTGGAGTGGTTGCGTGCCTTCGCCGTGATCACGGTGACGAAGATCTGCTCGATCGGCATCCACACCGGCAGCTCGGTATTGGCCTCGCGCACGAAGTCGGCATAGAGCGCCTTGCGCTTGACGGGGTCGACCTCGGTCGCCGCATCATCGATGATCTTGTCGATCTTGGCGTCGTCCCAGCCCCATTGGTTGGTCCAGGGGGCGCCCTTCGGCTGGCCGGAGCGATACCACACCGTGGTGGAGACTGCCGGGTCGTTGCGGTACTGGTGCCAGCCGGTGGCGAGATCGAAGGCGTGCTCGTCATAGACCTGCTTGAGGAAGCCGCCGCCGTCATTGCGAACGATCTCGACAGCGATGCCGACCTCGCTGAGGGATTGCTGGATGAAGGTCGACCACAGCGAGATGTCCTCGCCCCATGGCGCGGGCAGCAGCTTCAGCGAGAAGCGGGTTCCCCCGGCGCCGGGCTTGTAGCCGGCCTCGTCGAGCAGCGCTGCGGCCTTGGCCTTGTCATAGGGATATTGCGGCGTGTTCGCGCCGGGATAGAAATCGGTCGAGGTCGACGGGATCGGCCCGGTGCCGAGCTTGGCGAAATCGCCGAGGAAGTTCTCGATGAAGAAGGGGACGTTGATCGCGTGGGCGATGGCGCGGCGCACCTTGATGTCGGACAGTTCCTTGCGGCGAACGTTGAATTCCAGCGTATTGGTGCGGGCGTTGCCCTCATTGCCCTTGGTCGAGACGACGAAGCGCTTGTCCTTGCCGAGCCGCGCCATGTCCGAGATCGTCAGCCCCGAGAACGGGCTGTAATGCAGCTCGCCCGCCTCGAGCTGCGCGGCGGCGGCGGCGCGGTCGGTGATCACCTTCCACACGATGCGGTCGAGATAGGGCGCGTTGGACCGCCAATAATCGGCATTGCGCTCGGCAATGATGTATTGCCCGCGCTCATATTTCACGAACTTGAACGGGCCGGTGCCGACAGGGGCGAGGTTGGCGGGGTTCTGCCGGATGTCGCCGTTCTCATAGATGTGCTTGGCGGAGACATAGCCGAGATCGGGCAGCGCGCGCAGCAGCAAATTGAGCGGCATCGGGCGCTCGTAGCGGAAGATCGCGGTCTGCGGATCCGGCGTGTCCACCGCCGTCAAAAACAGCTGCAGCGTCGATCCGTAGTTGAGGATCTTCTTCCACATGTTCATGGCCGTGAAGGCGACATCGTCGGACGTGAACGGCTTGCCGTCATGCCAGGTGATGCCCTTGCGCAGCTTGAACGTGATCGTCTTGCCGTCGGGCGTGGCCTCCCAGCTCTCGGCGAGCACGCCGACCGGCTGACCGTTGGCGTCGAGATCGACGAGGTTTTCCTGGATCTTGCCGCCGATGATGTAGACGCCGGTCGAGGCCTGCAGGCTCGGATTCAGCTGTCGCTGCTCGGCGCCGTAATGGACGTTGAAAACGCCGCCCTTGCGCGGGGTCTCCTGGGCGAAGGCCCGGAGGGGGTTGACCACGTTTGCCGCGATGGCGGCAGAGGTCAGAAGAGCGGTACGGCGGTTGATCTCGAAACGGCTCGAATTCATCAAGGTCTCCCGAAGGCCATGGCGACGCTGGCCAATGGTGCAATCGCGGCGAGATTACGCGGATCGAGAGGCTGAGTCATTCCCAATCGCGCGGCCTGACCGTGGCTGCGGTAACCACCGTGCCGGCGCCGCTGGGCAATGGATCGCTCGTATACAAACATTCGGCAGCATGTTTGAACTCTCGCGCTGTGTGGCAAGAGGTTTTGCGGCCAGACGCGCGCCAGCCGACCTGCGTCCAGCGTGGGTCGATCCCGCCGTCCTCCACAGCAATAGGGTCGTCGGCGTTCAACCTCGAAGGAGGCCGCCAACTCAGATGCTATTTGAGGTGTGCGCGGCTGGCGTCCTCGGCGTCCCGGGCCGGCAGGCGCAGCGCGAAGCTGACCTCGGTCGTGTCCGGCAGGAGGTCGATCGCGCCGCCATGGCTGGTCATGATGGCCCGCACGATGGCCAGCCCCATTCCGGTGCCGCCGCTGTCCCGGCGGGTGGTGAAGAACGCATCGAAGATGCGCTCGCGGTTCCCCGCGGAGATCGGATCACCGTCGTTGCTGACCCGCAGGATCAGCTGATCCCTATGCTGCTCCGCCGCCAGACGGATGGTCCGGGCGCCGTGACGCACGGCGTTGTCTGCGAGATGCGTCAGGGCTATCAGAAGCGTCTCGCTGGAGAGCTCGACGCGACGGCTCAGCGCGCCCTGCGTTTCGAGCTGCAGTGCCGGAAACCGGGATCGCAGCTGATCGACGACGTCGGCCGGGCAGCAGGCATCGCTCTGCGGCAAGGCTTCGGCCCGGGCCAGTTCGCGCAGCCGCTGCGCCATCTGTTCCAGCCGCTCGGTATCGCCAAGAATGTTGAGAAGAAAGCGTTCCTGTTCGGCCCTTGTGAGGTGATCCGACGAGGCCCGGAGCGAATCCAACAGCAGCTCCGCCGCGCCCTTGATGGAGGTCAGCGGCGACTTCAGCTCATGCGTCAGATGCGCGGAAAAGTTCTTGAGGTAGCTGGAGCGCCGCGCCAGCTGCTCGGCCATGGCGAAGAAATGCTCGGCCAGCTCGGCGAAGTCTCGCGTGCCGTAATGGGCCAGCGGCCGGAATCCTGCCGGATCGTTCCGGCCGATCCTGCCGGCGCGATCGACGAGCTCGCGCATCGGTCGCGTGATCGTGCGGGCGACGATCAGCCCGACCAGCAAGGTCGTCAGGATGATCGCGGAGCCCGCCGCGACGAACTTGCCGCGCTCCTGATAGAGATGTTCGAAGATGTTGCGCGGTGTTCGCGACGTGTAGATCACGCCGGCGACGTGATCATTGACGATCACCGGCATGGCCGAGAAGACATGGACGCCGACACCGCGGCTGATCGAATAGATCGGGGGAGGCGATTTGTCGGGAATGCGGATGCGTAGCGCGGCGCTGTATTTTCCGCTCAGGGCGGAAGCGACCTCTTCGATGTGAGCGAGCGACTTGCCCATCTCATCGCGGCCGGCGATCACCACCCCGTGCGGATCGAGTATACGAAATCCAGCGAGGGTGACCTTCTGCGTTTCGCGGACGACCGGCCAGAGCCGTTCGCCGATCGCGACATAGGCCGGGTCCGCAGGCCGAATGGCCTCGCGGGCGTCAGGGCGGCGGACGAACAGATCATTTCCCAGGAGATCGAGCAGGGGCCTGATCGGGGTGACCTCATCTGACGCGTCGGGCCTGGCTTCGGGCGGGATCTCGGCACCGAGCGCAATTCCCGATGGGACGCGCGCCGCAACCTCCTCGGCAAAAATCGCGGCAAGCACGCGGCTCTGCGCGATCAGCTCGGCCTGCGTCTGACGGATCAGCTGGTTGTCGTAGATGCGGAAGAAGAACAATCCGACCAGCGGCAAGGTTGCGACCAAGGCCAGCACGCCGAAGACGATCTGTCCCAGCGACGGTCGCCATTTCTCCTTCGGTTTCGGCGCGATCATGGCGCGCCGCAGCGTCCGAGCCGGAAGCCGACGCCATGCACCGTTTCAATCGCGTCCTCACAACCAGCCGCTGCAAGCTTGGCGCGGATGTTGCGGATGTGGCTGTCGATGGTGCGGTCGGAGACCTGTATATTGAGCTGATAGGCCGCCGTCATGATCTGCTCGCGGCTGAATACGACCGTGGCGCGCGTCATCAGTGTGCGCAGGATGCTGAATTCGAGCGCCGTCAGCGCCAGCGGCGTCTCGCCAAAGCAAGCGAGGTGCTGCTGCGGGTCGAGGCGAAGCCGGCCGTGGATCAGCTCGTCCGGCTCGGCCGTGCGATGGGCTCCGGCGGTCGCCACCCGGCGGAGAATGACGTTGACCCGGGCCACCAGTTCGCGCGGGCTGAACGGCTTGGTGACGTAGTCGTCGCCACCGATCTCCAGCCCGAGGATGCGGTCGATCTCCTCGTCCCGCGCCGAGAGAAACAGGATCGGCACCTGCGACGTCCTGCGGATGCGCCGGCAGACCTCCAGCCCGTCGAATTCCGGCATGCCGACGTCGAGGACGATCAGGTCTGGTCGCTCGTCGGTGAACTTGATCAGGGCGGCGCGGCCGTCGGCGGCTTCCGTCACCGCCATGCCGGCCTTGCTTAACGCAACGCGCACCACCTCCCGGATATGCGGGTCATCGTCGACAATGAGGATTCGGGGGGACACGGTCGGGGCTCCGCGGCGACACATCAGCTGGGGTTCTGCAACAGGGGATGTGTATCGAGATAGCGCTGCAAGCGCCAGCCGCGAAAGCTCCAGGAGCGCCAGTCCGCCATCCGACTTTGCTGCTGCAGGAGGAGGCGGTCTCGGTCCGCTGTCAGCCGCCGGTCGGATGGCGACATCAGCATGGCCCGGTCGAGCGCCGGCAGCGCCTGCGGCCCGAGCCAGACGAGGTAATCGCTGTCGATGGACGGGCCGCTCCGCCCGGCCTCGCGGCTGTGGGCCACGTTGTAATCGGCGATCACGGCGTCAAGATTGACGAACGTGCAGGCGTAGATCGTGATCGAAAGCATCACCAGGTTCATGCGGATCAGCCAGGCACTCGGCTTGTCGAGGACGATCCTGAGCACGATGAGAACGAGGCCCATTGCAACCAGAATCATCCAGATCAACGCTGCGATTCGCCAGTAGGTCAGGGCGTAGGTGTCGACATACATGTGCAGCCGCTGGATCGAAGAGACGACCAGCATCACGTTCTGTGCCACCCAGAGATAGATCAGTGGACGAATGAGCGGCGACCCGGTTGCCGTGATTTCGGAGCGGCCTGCGACGATGACGAAAGCGGCTGCAAGCAGCGCCGTGACGATCAGAACATAGGCCCCTCGGTGCGCATAGGCCGCGTATGTCACGCCGTTCGGAAGCGCAGCATGTCCCCACAGATAGGCTCCGTCGAGAATGGTCTGGATGGCAAACAGGACGTTGAACAGGATCAACGACCGGATCACGGTCGCGGGACCGAGCACGGTGGACAGCTGGGACGGGGCCTGATCGGGCTCGCGGTCGAACGCCGGCTGCGTCGGCTCGACACGCTGGCGCCAGCGCAGGTGGACGAACGGCCATATCATCGATAGCGCCAATAGCCAGAAGATCGCACGCGCCGTCGTCAGCTCCGAAGCAGATCTGTCGAAGCTGAAGACATCGAGCCATTGCGCGATGACCGGATTCGCGACCGCGAACAACAGGGCGAAGACCCCGCCGAGCGTCAGCGGAATGCTCCAGACCAGCAGGGCGCGCGTGAGCGAATGATCGCGCAGCATCATGATGATGTCGGGCACGAGCCGGAATGGTCCGATCAGGAGCAGCTGTCGGGCGGCGGTCAGCGGCAGCGTGAATCCGCGGGCGCCTGGATGGGTCGCGAATGCCACCGCCGACAGGATCATGACCAGCATGATGGGGAATGACAGCAGGCCCAGATCCTCGACGACAGGAGCCAAGCCCGCGACGAAGAGGGCAGTCGCTCCGATCAGCCGGCGGCGCGAGATCATCGCGACATTGACGAGGATGCCGGTCGTGGCGAGCGCGGCGAGGAAGAGCGGCAGGCCAAGGCCGATGGGGCGGCCGTCGTAGAGCAGTATGTCGGCCATTCCGACGAGGCTCAGAGCGATTGCGAATTTGAGCCATCTGGAATCAGATGCGGCTGGGGTGGCCGTCGGCTCGGCGGAGGCGGTCATGCGAAGGTCCTCGATGGGAGCGATGCGGCCAGGATGCACCAGCCGATGAGCCACCATGACGCCGTCACGTGCAGCCGCTGACGAGCGGGTCTGCAGCATTTCAGGATTTGTTTGCAGATTTCGTGCAGAGGCGACTCCGCCGCTGGCGCCGGCGGATCGGCATTGTTACGCAAAGGCCGTCTTTCCCCCTGGAATGATCGGCTGCACACATGCTCGGGCGTATCGGGACGGCAGTCCTCTGGAGCCTTGCTCTGCTCTTCATATTCATCACGTTCAACAGTAACGAGCCGTATCTCGTTCGGCTGCGCGGCACGGGTCACGCCGCCTTGCTGATCATCGGTCTGGCGGCTCCGCTTCTGCTCCTGCTCAGCGGACGCTGGCGGCGCGGCCTCTCCGGGAGGCTGCTCGTCCTCGTCTGGTGCATCCCGCTGCTCGCACTGACATCAACGCAATTCACGTTCGCCTGGCGCAAGTACGAGACGTTCGACACTGCGCCCGAGGTCGCGCGGCTGCTCGGGCGGCATTTCATGGTTGGTTACACGTCGACGGCGGATGCTGCCGCGCTGGCGCGGCAGGGCCTGATCGCCGGCATCTACGTGACCCACCACAATATCCGAGGCCGAACCGCTGCTCAACTTCGTGCTGAGATCGCGCGGCTGCAGGCCGAGCGGGTCAGCGCCGGCCTGCCACCTCTGCTGGTCTCGGCCGATCAGGAGGGAGGCTCTGTCGCGCACCTGTCTCCGGCTGTGCCGAACATGCCCGCTCTTGCGACCTTGGCCGACCTGCCGGAGGCGCGGCGGATGCCGCGGGCGCTCGAGATGGGACAGAGCCAGGGACGGTCCCTCGCGGATGCCGGTATCACCTTGAATCTCGCGCCGGTCGTCGATCTGCGGCCGAGCTGGACGCACAACAGGTTCGACTTTCACACGCTGATCAGTCGGCGCGCGATCTCCAATGATCCGGCCGTGGTCGGCGACATCGCGCTCGGCTATGTGCGCGGTCTCGAGGCCAGTGGCATTCGCGCCGCCGTCAAGCACTTCCCGGGTCTCGGGCGCGTTGCGGTCGACACGCATCATTTCTCCGCAGATCTAGAAACACCTGCGGAGGTCTTGGAACAGTCGGATTGGCGGCCCTTTCGTCAGGTACTCGACAATTCGGATGCGGCGATAATGGTCGGCCACGTCGTGGTCGATGCGATCGACCGCGAGCGTCCGGCATCGCATTCCAAGGCCGTGCTCGACGGTCTGATCCGCGGCCGATGGAACTACCAGGGAGTGATCATCACCGACGATCTGGTGATGGGCGCGATCTACGGCCGCGATCTCTGCAAGGCTGTCGTCGAGGCTCTCAGCGGCGGCGCCGATCTCCTGCTCGTCGCCTATGATGGCACGCAGTTCCACCGCGTGCTGGCCTGCGCCAAGACGGCGCTGGCGGAAGGACGGATCGATCTGGCGGCCCTCCGCAGGAGCGATGAGCGTTTGCGGCGATGGATGCCACGGGAGGAGGGGCCTCTGGCAGCGAATGCCTCGACAGGCGACATGACCGCGCCGAGCCGGCATCGCAGCCTGGCCGATGAGGACACTGGTCCAATAAACGGCGCGTCGTCAGCGCGGACCGTTGCCGGTCCAGTCGCGCCATGAGACGTTGGAGAGGCTTCGCAGATCCGTGGCCAGCGGGCGTCGCGCCTGCTTGTCGTATTGGCCGATGACTTGCTCCGACTCGCGGATCTTGAGCTGGAGCTCAGCCACCTGCCGCTTGGTCCGTTCTATCGCCTTGGCGTCGGCGCTTTCGCCGACTGTGAACCGCGCTGTCTCGATTTGCTTCAGAGCCGCGCGGTACTTCTTGAGCTGAGCGCGATGCCAGGCAACCTTGCTGTCACTGTCCGCAACCATGGGGTACTCCCGCGAAATGCGGCAAGACTAGACGACCGAGTCCTGATTCGCGACCTTTTCAGGCTGTTTCAGCCTGTCGCCGAAGCCACTGGAATACCGGTCCCGCTACTTGGTGGACAGATCGAACGATCTCAGTCCAATCCCGCTGCGCGCCGCATCTCGTCGATCAGCTCGGACGCTTCAGCCTTAGTCCGCACCTCCTTCGTCGGATCGGGCTGGCCTGCCTGCTCACTCAGAGTCTTCAAGTAGGAGGTTTGCGCATTGGTCACTGGATCGTCTCCCGACGCCCAATCCTTCGGATCCTTTTCAATCTTCTCGGTCATGCCGATTTCCACTCTTGGCTGCATCTCACGTGGTTGAATCCCATGAGGTGCCAACGCGGATGATCGCAGAATGTTCCGTATATGTTCTTGGTACGAAAAGAAGGCTGGTCGTGCCAATTGCCCGTGCTCATGAGGACGTCTCTGCCGCCGTCTTCTTTCCCGCAGGCGACGGGCGTTGCTCCGCGCCGTTGTCAAGAGTCCGGTCAGCGCTGCGCGCGTCTGGAAAAACGATCTCTTGGCCAGGAGCTCCAGCAAGCTCGTCCGCCGTGGCTTCGCAAGGTTTGATCTCGAAATTGTTGTCGAGCACCTTCTCGCCGTGCGTATCCAAGGTCACGAGATCTGCACGCTCCGCGGCCTCCCAGACCTCGCGCTCGGTCCGAAACGGACGGGTCATTTGTTCGTCATTCTCAAAAAGCGCATAGGGCACGAGGAGCTCCAGATCGCAATCCGTGGACGGAGCGTCCGGCTGGTCCGCGTGGCCGGGGCGGACAGGGGCTGCTCCCGCATACAAACTGCGGCAGAGCTTCGCTGTTCCATGCTGAGACCAATGCGCTCGATGAGTTGTGACGATCAGTCCTGACCTGCGCCGGGAACGATGGTCGCGCCGGCCGGGTTGGCCAGCATATCCGTCTGAACAGGAGAGCATCATGGATATCAAGGGAAAGCGGATCGCCATTCTCGCCACGAATGGCTTCGAACAATCGGAGCTCGAAGTGCCGCGTGATCGCTTGAAGCAGGCCGGAGCGACCGTCGACGTGATCTCGCTCGCCGCGGGCGAGATCAAGGGCTGGGACCAGAAGGATTGGGGGCGGCCCGTCAAGGTCGACAAGACGCTCGACCAGGCATCGGCCTCGGACTACGACGCCATCGTGCTGCCGGGCGGCCAGATCAACCCGGACCTCTTGCGTCTCGAGCCGAAGGCGCTGAAGTTCATCAAGGACATCTTCGAGGCAAAGAAGATCGTGGCCGCGGTCTGCCATGCGCCATGGCTGCTGATCGAGACGGGCATCGCGAAAGGCCGCAAGATGACGTCCTACAAGTCGATCAAGACCGACGTCGTGAATGCCGGTGCGGATTGGCAGGATGCGGAGGTGGTCGTCGACCAAGGTGTGATCACGTCGCGCAATCCCGGTGATCTGGAAGCGTTCAGTGCCAAGATCATCGAGGAGGTCAAGGAGGGCCGGCATCTGCAGCGAAGCGCCGCTTAAGGGGGCCAGCCGGACCGGGAAGGCCGACTGAGGCGGCATCCCGGCCCGAACGGACTCTGCGCCCGAGGGGGCGAACGCTGGGCCACAGCCCACACGGAGTTGCCTCCGGCGAGATGAGGGAACGCCGCCGGAGACGAAGGGAAGGCGTCGGCTGCGGCGCGTCGTTCCTAATTTCGTCGCACCGGCGTCGCCCGCCGCCGTTCAGCCGGCTGCGCGCTGTCGAGCAGGGTTGGGCGTGGCGCTCGTGAAGGAGCTCGTCATCTCCGGCGGCATCGCGCCCGGACGTAAGGGCACGATCAACCGACAGATCAGCCCTTCGGGCCGCCAGTCAAACCAGGCGCGCCCGCCGAGCTGGCTCTCGACACTAGCCATCAAACTCCGGGTGCCAAATCCGCGGGAGGTCGGCACGTGGACCCGCGGCCCGCCGGTCTCGATCCACACGATCTCGAGAACGTCGTCTTCGATGGTCCATTTGACCGAGAGATGACCGGAGCGGACCGACAGCGCGCCGTATTTGGCCGAGTTCGTCACCAGCTCGTGCAGGGCCAGCGCCAGGGTTTGTGCGGTGGCCGGCTGGAGCTGGAGTTCGGCACCGCCGATCGCCACCTGTCCGCCGGTCGCATAGGGCGCGAGCTCCTCGCCGATCAGCCGGCTGATCTCTGCGCCCTGCCAGCTCGAAAGCGAGAGAATGGTATGAACGCGTGCGAGCGCGCTGATGCGGCCCTCGACTGCGCTGACATAGGTCCGCACGCTGTCGGCCTTGGTGAGCCTCACGATCGACTGCGCCAAGGTCAGCGCGTTCTTGGCCCGGTGATCGACCTCGCGGGTCAATAGGTTCTGGCGCTCTTCGGCGCGCTTGCGCTCGGTAATGTCGATGGTGACGCCGCTGACCCGGATCACGCGTCCAGCCTTGTCGGTCGTCGCCGCCGCCGTTCCAACGCACCAGCGCTGTTCGCCATCGGGCCTGTTGATGCGGAACTCGGCCTCGCAGGACGTCGTCCCGCGGCCGAGCTCAGCGACCACCTGCCGCGCACGCTCGGCATCCTCGGGATGCAAGAGGCTCATGATGTTGACGTTGTTGAGCTCGAAGGTCTGCGGCGTGACGCCGAAGATGCGGTATTGGCCTTCGTCCCACATCCAGTCGCCATTGATGCCATCCCAATCCCAGGACCCCATCCTTCCGGCCGCGATGGCCATGCTGCGTCGCTGCTCGCTCTCCAGTAGCTGGGCCGTGGATCTTTCGAGCTCTGCGGTGCGCGCGCGAACGCGGCTCTCGAGCTCCTGGTTCAAATGTTCCAGCTCGCGCGTCTTGCGATAGAGTTCAGTGAACACCTTGATTTTCGCGCGCAAGACCTCGGGCACGACCGGTACCGGCACATAGTCGACCGCGCCCATTTCATAGCCGCGCAACCGGTCGAAATCGCTGACTTGAACTGCCGAGATGAAGATGATCGCGATCTTCTGAAACCGCGGATGCTCGCGGATCATCTGCGCCAGCTCGAAGCCGTCGAGCTCCGGCATGCAGACGTCCACCAGGATGACCGCGATCTCGTTCTTCAGGAGAATCTCGAGCGCCTCGCGGCCGGACGTGGCGACCACGAGGTTTTCGCCGAGTTCCTTGAGGATGACCTCATAGGCGAGCAGCTTCGCGGGCTGGTCGTCAACCAGGAGGATGTTGACCTTTTCATGTTCCATGATGATGCGCCGTTCAGCGGTGCAGCCACATGCGGATCGCAAGAAGCAACTGCTCGGTGTTGACGGGTTTTGCGAGATAATCGGAAGCACCGGCTTCGAGGCACTTCTCGCGATCTCCCTTCATGGCCTTCGCGGTCAGCGCGATGATCGGGAGCCGGGCAAAGGCAGGGTTCTGCCGGATGACACCGATCGTCTGGTAACCATCCATCTGCGGCATCATGATGTCCATCAGCACGATCGAGATCGCAGGCGTGCTTTGCACGAGTCCGATCGCTTCGGCGCCGGTCGTCGCGGTCAGCACCTTCATGCCGCGGCGCTCCAGCACGCTCGACAGTGCGAAGATGTTGCGGGCGTCGTCGTCGACCAGCAGAACCGTTTTTCCCACGAGGTCTTCGTCGGAGCTGTTCAGCTTTTCGAGCATTCGCTGCTTCTCTATCGGCAGTTCCGTGATGACGCGATGAAGGAACAAGGCTGTCTCGTCGAGCAGCCGCTCCGGAGACTCGACGCCCTTCACGACGATGCTGCGGGCCATCGTGTGTAGTTCCGCATCCTCCTCGGCGGACAATTCGCGGCCGGTGAAGACGACGACGGGAATGCCTGACAAGGTTTCGTCCGAACGCAACTGATCGAGCACGTCGAATCCGCTCATGTCCGGCAGGCGGAGATCGAGAACGACGCAATCGCAGGGCGTGCTGCGCAGCGCCTCCAGCGCGCCGGCGCCGGTGTCCGCTGCGAGGATCTCGATGTCGTCGTGATCGAGCAACTGACGGATGCTGAGCTGTTCGGCTGCATTGTCCTCGACGATCAACAGACGCTTGCGTCGCGGCTGCGCGTACTCCTTGATCTGGCTGAGCGCAGCGCTCACGCCCTCCGTGGTTGTCGGCTTGTTGACGAAGGAGAACGCTCCACGCGCCAGCGCATGCTGACGGTCCTCGTCCAGCGTGATGATCTGCACCGGAATGTGCCGGGTCAGAGGATTGTGCTTGAGCTGGCTCAGAACAGTCCAGCCCAGCATGTCCGGCAGGAACACATCCAGGGAAATGGCAGCGGGCTGGTACTGCTTGGCGAGGTCGAGGGCTTCCGCGCCGCGGGTGGCGACCAGGATCTTGAAGCCCTTGTCGCGCGCGAGGTCGATCAGCACGCGGGCATAATGCGGGTCGTCCTCGACAATCAGCAGAATGGTGTCGCCGGGCGCAAGATCGAGCCTGTCATCGGCCAGCTGTTCGGCGACGCGATCGGGGGCCGGAGGCTGCTGCGCCGGCAGCAGCGGCGGCGTATAGGATGCCGCTGGTGTCGCGCTGATGCGCGGAGCGACGGCCGGACCGGAATATTTCAGCGGCAGATAAAGTGTGAACGTGCTGCCCTTGCCGGGGGCGCTCCTCAGATGAATTTCACCGCCCAGCAGGTTCGCGAGCTCGCGGCTGATGGCGAGCCCGAGCCCGGTGCCGCCATATTTGCGGCTGGTCCCGGCGTCGGCCTGCTGGAAGGCCTCGAAGATCAGCTTCTGCTTTTCCTGGGGAATGCCGATGCCGGTGTCGGAAACTTCAAAGGCGATGACGGCCGGCGCGGTGTTGAGGACCGGATGCTCAGCACTCCACCCGCCAAGTGCAGCCGAGACTTTCAACCGGACGCCGCCGTCCGCGGTGAATTTGAAGGCATTCGAGAGCAGGTTCTTCAGCACCTGTTGCAGCCGCTTGGAATCCGTAACGATGCTTCGTGCAAGGTTCGGATCGACATCGATGTTGAAGGAGAGCAGGCGGTTTTCCGCCTCGTGCCGGAACGGACGGCCAACCGTCTCCAGGAGGTTGGCGGTGAGGATCTCCTCGGCGTCGACGGTCACCGTGCCGGACTCGATCTTGGACAGGTCGAGAATGTCGCTGATCAGGTTGAGAAGATCGGTGCCAGCACCATGAATCGTACGGGCGAATTCGACCTGCTTCATGGTCAGGTTGCCGTCGGGGTTTTCCGTCAGCTGCTGGCCCAGGATCAGGATGCTGTTGAGTGGCGTGCGCAGCTCGTGCGACATGTTGGCCAGGAACTCGGACTTGTACTTGGACGTGAGGGCAAGCTCCGTCGCCTTTTCCTCGAGCGCGCGGCGGGCCTGCTCGATCTCCTGGTTCTTGCGCTCCACCTCTACATTGCGCTCGGCCAGCTGCTGGGCCTTCTGTTCGAGCTGCTCGTTGGTCTGCTGCAGCTCGCGCTGCTGCGCCTGCAGCTCCGCGGCGAGTTGCTGCGACTGTTTGAGCAGACCCTCGGTCTGCATGGTGGCTTCGATCGAGTTGAGCACGATGCCGATGGAGTCGGTGAGCTGCTCCAGGAACGTCATCTGCGACGTTGTGAACGGGCTGAGCGACGCCAGCTCGATCACCGCCTTGACCTGGTTCTCGAACAACACCGGGAGCACGACGAGGTTCTTCGGGACGGCGCGAAGCAAAGCAGAGCCGACTGGAATGACGTCGGATGGAATCTCGGAGATCAGTCGTTGCCGCTTGTCGATGGCGCACTGGCCGATCAGCCCCTCGCCGAACTGCACCAGCTGGCGATGGGGATATACGCCATCATCGGCGTAGGAGGCGAGCAGGCGTAGCTGCGGCGTATACTCGTTCTCGACCTGGTAGATCACGCCGCGATGCGCATTCACGAGCGGCGTCAGCTCGGTCAGCAGCAGGCGGCCGACGGTCGTCAGATCGCGCTGCCCCTGCAGCATGTTGGTGAAGCGGGCGAGGTTCGTCTTCAGCCAGTCCTGCTCGGTGTTGAGGTCGGTCGTGAGCCGCAGGTTGGTGATCATGGTGTTGATGTTGTCTTTGAGCTCGGCCACCTCGCCGCGCGCATCGACCTGAATGCTCCGCGTGAGGTCGCCCTTGGTCACGGCAGTCGCGACCTCGGCGATGGCGCGGACCTGCGACGTCAGATTGGCCGCGAGCAGGTTGACGTTGCCGGTCAGGTCCTTCCAGGTGCCGGCCGCGCCGGGCACGTTGGCCTGGCCGCCGAGCCGCCCTTCGACGCCGACCTCACGGGCGACGCTCGTGACCTGATCGGCAAAGGTCGCGAGCGTCTCGGTCATGTTGTTGATGGTGTCGGCGAGGGCTGCGACCTCACCCTTGGACTTCACAGTCAGGTTCTGCTTGAGATCGCCATTGGCCACGGCCGTGACCACCTTGACGATGCCGCGGACCTGTTCGGTCAGGTTGGCCGCCATGAAGTTCACGGTGTCGGTGAGGTCCTTCCAGGTTCCGGCGACTCCCGGCACCTGGGCCTGGCCGCCAAGCTTGCCTTCGGTGCCGACCTCGCGGGCCACGCGTGTCACCTCGCCGGCGAAGGCGTTGAGCTGATCGACCATCGTGTTGATGGTGTTCTTCAGCTCGAGAATCTCGCCCTTCACGTCGACGGTGATCTTGCGCGACAGGTCGCCTCGCGCCACCGCCGTGGTGACCTCGGCGATGTTGCGAACCTGCGTGGTGAGATTGGCCGCGAGCAGGTTGACGTTGTCGGTCAGGTCCTTCCAGGTGCCGCCGACGCCGGGCACCACGGCTTGGCCGCCGAGACGGCCCTCGGTGCCGACCTCGCGCGCCACGCGCGTCACCTCGGCGGCGAAGGAGCGCAACTGCTCGACCATCGTGTTCAAGGTGTCCTTGAGCAGCAGGATCTCGCCGCGCACGTCGACGGTGATCTTCTTCGACAGGTCGCCGCCGGCGATGGCGGTCGCGACCTCGGCGATGTTGCGGACCTGCGCCGTCAGGTTGGAAGCCATGAAGTTGACGCTGTCGGTGAGATCCTTCCAGGTGCCGGCGACTTCAGGCACCTCGGCCTGACCGCCGAGCTTGCCTTCGGTGCCGACCTCGCGGGCGACGCGCGTCACCTCGGATGCGAACGCATTGAGCTGGTCGACCATGGTGTTGATGGTGTTCTTCAGCTCGAGAATCTCGCCCTTCACGTCGACCGTGATCTTGCGCGAGAGGTCGCCGCGCGCCACGGCCGTGGTGACCTCCGCGATATTGCGGACCTGGGCGGTCAGATTGCCGGCCATCGAGTTGACGCTGTCGGTGAGATCCTTCCAGGTGCCGGCGACGCCGGGCACGTTGGCCTGTCCGCCGAGCCGGCCCTCGGTGCCGACCTCGCGGGCCACGCGCGTGACCTCGCCGGCAAAGCGGTTGAGCTGATCCACCATCGTGTTCAGCGTTTCCTTCAGGCTCAGGATCTCGCCGCGGACGTCGACCGTGATCTTGCGCGACAGGTCGCCACCGGCGATGGCGGTGGCCACCTCGGCGATGTTGCGGACCTGGGCGGTCAGATTGCCGGCCATTGAGTTGACGCTGTCGGTGAGATCCTTCCAGGTGCCGGCGACGCCCGGCACCTCGGCCTGGCCGCCGAGCTTGCCGTCGGTGCCGACCTCGCGGGCGACGCGCGTGACCTCGCCGGCGAAGGCGTTGAGCTGATCGACCATCGTGTTCAGCGTCTCCTTCAGCTGGAGAATCTCGCCTGACACATTGACGGTGATCTTCTTCGAGAGATCGCCCTTGGCGACAGCGGTTGCCACCTCGGCGATGTTGCGAACCTGGCCGGTCAGGTTGGACGCCATCGAGTTGACGCTGTCAGTGAGGTCCTTCCAGGTTCCCGCAACGCCGCGCACCATCGCCTGGCCGCCGAGCTTGCCCTCGGTTCCGACCTCGCGGGCGACGCGCGTGACCTCGCCGGCGAAGGCATTGAGCTGGTCGACCATCGTGTTGATGGTGTCCTTCAGCTCCAGGATCTCGCCGCGCACGTCGACGGTGATCTTCTTGGACAGGTCGCCATTGGCGACCGCGGTCGTCACCTCGGCGATGTTGCGGACCTGCGCCGTCAGGTTCGAGGCCATCGAGTTGACGCTCTCGGTCAGATCCTTCCAGGTGCCGGCAACACCCAGCACATTGGCCTGGCCGCCGAGCCGTCCTTCGGTTCCGACCTCCCGCGCGACGCGCGTGACCTCGCCGGCAAAGGCGTTGAGCTGGTCGACCATCGTGTTCAGCGTCTCTTTCAGCTGAAGGATCTCGCCGGAGACGTTCACGGTGATCTTCTTCGACAGGTCGCCGCTCGCAATGGCTGTCGCCACGTCGGCGATATTGCGGACCTGCGCCGTCAGGTTCGATGCCATGAAGTTGACGTTGTCGGTGAGGTCCTTCCAGGTGCCGGCGACGCCCGGCACCTTCGCTTGGCCGCCGAGCTTGCCTTCGGTGCCGACCTCGCGGGCCACGCGCGTCACCTCAGACGCGAAGGCATTGAGCTGGTCGACCATCGTATTGATCGTGTCCTTCAGCTCCAGGATCTCGCCGCGAACGTCGACCGTGATCTTGCGCGAGAGGTCGCCGCGCGCGACCGCCGTGGTCACATTGGCGATGTTGCGGACCTGCGCGGTGAGGTTGCCGCACATCGCGTTGACCGAGTCGGTGAGATCCTTCCAGGTGCCGGCGACGCCGGGGACGATGGCCTGGCCGCCGAGCTTGCCGTCCGTGCCGACTTCGCGCGCGACGCGCGTCACTTCCGAAGCAAACGATCGCAGCTGGTCGACCATCGTGTTGATGGCCTCCTTCAGTTGCAGAATCTCGCCGCGGACATCGACCGTGATCTTCTTCGACAGATCGCCATTGGCGACCGCGATCGTCACCTCCGCGATATTGCGGACCTGACCGGTCAGGTTGTTGGCCATGGAGTTGACGCTCTCGGTCAAATCCTTCCAGACGCCTGTCACCTCCGGAACCTGCGCTTGACCGCCCAGCTTGCCTTCGGTTCCCACCTCGCGAGCGACGCGCGTCACTTCCGAGGTGAAGACGCTTAGCTGCTTGATCATAGTGTTGACGATGTTGGCCGACTGGAGAAACTCACCGCCGAGCGGCCGGCCGTCGACATCGAGTTTCACCGTTTGCAGAAGATCGCCCTGCGCGACCGCGGCAACGGCCCGGGTGACCTCGCGGGTCGGCCAGAGAAGGTCATCGATCAAGGTGTTGATGGAGCCTTCCATGTCGGCCCAGGAGCCGCTGGCGATGCCGAACCTCACGCGCTGGCGGGTCTTTCCCTCGCGACCGACAACCTGGCCGACGCGCTCGAGCTGATGCGCCATCCGCTGATTGGCTGCTATGATCTCGTTGAACGTATCCGCGATCTTGCCGTCGATCCCGAGATAGTCGCCGCTCATGCGCACGGAGAAGTCGCCGGAGCGCATGGCCTGAAGCGCCCGAAGCAGATCCTGGCTGGCATCAGCGGTCTCGGTCCCCTGGCCATTTCGGCCGAAGCCTTGCCGCCGCGGCGACGGACTATCGGCAGTATCGAGATCGCTCATCAAGTTCCCCCGAGGCAGAAATGACCACTCGCCGTATCCGAGACTCGCATAGTCGCAGAATAGAAGCTGCGGCAACTCGCCAAATCAAGCCGGATACAGATAATCCCACTGATGGAACCGCACGGATACGGCACAAGCGGCTCAACTTCTCTTCGCGAAAAATGTTCCAAACATTTTCGTCGCCCAGGTGTGACCGCATTGGAACTGGCGCTGCTCCATGGATTTGATTGGCGAGCAGAAGCTGATGAATAAACCACTCGTGATCAGTCGTGCCGTGTCCCTGTCTCTCGCGTCGACCGCAACAACCATGGCTCAATCGGGTCAACCCGGCGGACCGGGATCCATCACCGGAGACCCCGCAGTCAGCTCAGTCAATCCGCGATCGGCAACGGCCGTCGACTCGGGGCAGGGCAGTCGGAGCGGAAGTGGTACTTCGTCGTCCGGCGGACGCGATGACGACGGCGATCAGGGCAGGGACAAGATGCCGGAGAGCAATTCCAGCGTCAGGTCGCCGCAAGCAGCAGAACAAGACCGGCCGTTGACACGATCGGACTATTTCGTCGCAAGAGCTGCCTTTATGTCGGCGAGCTCGTTCTGCAGCAGGCCGAGTTCGGCTGCAACAAAACGCTGAAGCTCGGCATTATCGGGTGCCTGAAGGTACTTCGTGAGGATGGTGACGGTTCAGTCATATTCTGCGACCTGCGCGGCGTAAAACTGTCGCACGAAACTGGGGCCGTCGGCCGGGTCGACGTCGGTCTACATGGTCTCTCGGCCGAGCGACTGCTTCGATGCTGGCTCAGCCTTGAGGCCTGTTCGGGTCTGGAGTTCGACCAGGGCGCGGGCCCGCCGCGTGGCGGCATCGGCCCGAATCGCTGCCGCGCTCGTCAAATCGGCGCGGTCGAACGCGGACGTCCGGTCGCTGGCGGATTGCTGAAATGCATTGAACTCGTTCAGCTTCGCGAGGACCTGAGCCGCGCCAGGCAAAGGTGCTTCCGCGGGCCTCCCCGCTTTGCTCTCGGGTTGAGCAACGCTCGGCGCCACAGATGTCAGCAGAAGCGCACTGGCGAAAAGGGTGACGACGCGAAGCATCCCTCGATAATGATGAAACGGTCTGCAGGTTCCAGGCTGCATTAATATCGCGTAACGCGGTTGCGTGCGTCCGGCAGGCTTCCCAAGTCATCGAAATGAAGCAATCAGACATCTTCAGAGAAAACGCCGACAATTGTCTTCACCTTGCGGAGCGCGCCGGAAGTGATCCGGCATTCCGCCGCTTCACGCGGATGGCTCACGGCTGGCACGCGCTTGCCGACGAGCAGGATTGGCTGGACGGTGAGGTCGCGCCGGTGACCGCCGGCAAGGCCGACCCGCTCGGCGATTAACCTGCGAAAGGAGAACCCGGGATGGCCCCACGTACCGTGCTCATAGCGCTCCTGACCGCCTTCAGCGTGGCCTCGGCGGTCGCCGCATTCACGACGATCCGCCAGGTTCATACCGAAGCGTATTCGCTTCCGCAGCCGGTCACCCATATCTGATGAGGCTGCCGCGTCAGGGGTGGCCTGACCCTCCGGAAGACCCATAGACCTGGCCATTCGCGTAGCTCGCGTCGGCTGCGGCGAGCTGAACGTAGATCGAGGCCAACTCGGCGGGCTGACCCGGACGACCCAGCGGCGTTTGACCGCCGAACTTCTCCAGCTTCTCCATCGTTGCTCCGCCCGACACCTGCAGCGGCGTCCAGATCGGGCCGGGCGCAACGGCGTTGACGCGAATGCCCTTCGGTCCAAGCTGCTTTGCAATCGATTTTACGTAGTTCATGGTGGCAGCCTTGGTCTGGGCGTAGTCATAAAGATCCGGCGACGGGTCATAGGCCTGCTCGGACGAGGTGCCGATGATCACCGAACCTGGCCGGAGATGAGGGAGAGCGGCCTTGATGATCCAGAACGTAGCATAGATATTCGTTTTCATCGTCGCGTCGAAATCCTCCGACGAGACGTCGAGGATCGACTGACGTGCCTGCTGCCGCGCTGCGTTGCTGACGATGATGTCCAGCCCGCCGAGCGCCTCGATAGCCTGCTGCACCAGCTGCTGGCAGAACCGCTCGTCGCGCAGATCACCAAGCAGTGCGACCGCCTTTCGTCCCTCTGCCTTGATGAGGTCGATCACCTCCCGTGCATCCGGTTCCTCGGTCGGATAGTAGTTGATGGCGACGTCCGCGCCTTCGCGGGCATAGGCGATCGCCGCCGCCCGGCCCATCCCCGAGTCGCCGCCAGTGATCAGGGCCTTGCGGCCGGCAAGGCGCTCGGAGCCAGTGTAGCTGGTCTCGCCGTGATCGGGGCGCGGCGACATCTTGCTGGCAAGACCCGGCCAGGGCTGCGACTACCGTTCGAATGGCGGCCTGGGATAGTTGTTCGTCGGATCGATAAGCCCTTGAGGGGCTCCGGAGTCACTCGCCATCCTGTCTCGTCCTTTCGCTGCTGCTGAGGTCAAAGAAACAGCTACGAGCGTTGCCGTGCCCCCAACCATCCGGCGTCGGGACATCGAAGATCGGTGCTCATCGGCCATGTGCTTGTTCCTCGTGATGGTGCTCACCAACCAGACGGCCGACGAAGGTTTCGACTTGGTATTGGAAAATTGGCATGCAGTGATCGCGGATGAGGTGAGGCCAATTGGCGCGTTACGCATCGACCTGGGAACGAATGCCGGCTGGGTGCGTCGTTTCAGATCACGGATGCAAACACATCCGGCGAGGGCGCGAAGCTGAACGTGGGCAACAAGATGCCATTCTATCAATTTGATTTGACAAACAACGAACCGGTCGCGGCAGAACGCGACGTTGAACTGCCGGGCGACGTCGAGGCGATGGACTCGGCCGATGTTATCGCGCGTCAGCTCATCGCCGCGTATCCCGAACTCCGCAGCCAGAATTACGCGCTGCTGGTCACTAACGAGGAGGGAGACGAGATCCGTCGTGTCCCGCTCGCCCTGCTTCACTAAGCGAACCAAAAGGAGACACGCAGATGACGCGAGATAGCCAGGGGATCGTGAGGACCGAACGCGGCGAGGAGCAGCCGGCCGACAAGGAGCGGGCTCAGGCAGCTCACCAGACGACGTCGCCCCAATCGCCCTCCCATGACGCGACGCGTCATCCAGAGCGCAAGGACGATACGACAGCTTGACGTAAAGAGCTGCTTGAGAATGGCGGGAACATCGCCCGCAGGGGGCACGCTGCCGGTCTTCGAAGCTCTTAAGAACGGAGGTTGAGATGACGCTCGACACGTCCATGCTGGACCAACGCGAATATGGCAATCTGATCGGGAGTGATAAGGTCGAAGGCACCGCCGTCTATGGCGCTGACGACAGCAAGATTGGCACGATCGAACGTGTGATGATCGACAAGCTGAGCGGCCGGGCGTCGTATGTAGTTTTGGCTTATGGCGGCTTTCTCGGCTTGGGTAACGACCATTATCCTCTGCCTTGGCAATCGCTGAAATATGACACCCGTCTTGGCGGCTATGTGACGGGCGTGACCGAGGAGCAGCTTCGTGGTGCGCCGAAATATTCCGACGAGCGCGAATGGGACTGGGGCGACCTCGCAACGGGCCGCAAAGTCGACGACTATTACGGGGTCAGACTCGCTTAGGTGATATGCGCGGCGTCATCGCCCGGGAACGAAGTGCGGGCCGGTCTATGACTGTGCGCACGCGCCGGGGCATGAACCAGGCGCGCCCACCACGAAAACTGAGGTGATCCCGTGGATGCCCAGATCAAGCCGCGTGGCTGTGCTCCGCGGATGAGCTGCGTCCGAGTGATCGACGGGCAGGGCAGCCGCTGCGGGAGCAGGGCCGCCAGGGCGTCGCTTGCAGCAGGCAAGGGCGCAACTCGACCAGGCCAACCTCAATCTGCAATATACGAACGTCACGGCGGCCGAGCAGGGCCGGGTCGTCAAGCTGAGCGCAGCCAAGGGACGCCTGCCACGGCCGGGCAGAGCCTGATGATGTTCGTCCAGGACGACGTCTAGCGAGCCTGCCGGCCTCAGGCGGCCGGCGACGATTGTAGACCGCTCTCGGGCGCCGCGCCGACGAGGCTCCGCCTGCTCGACAGCCAGACGGGAATCTCGCGATAGCAGGTGCCCTTCTCGTTCATCTCGGCGACGGTCCAGCGGCTCGGATGCCGCTCCTTGCCGACGAACACCCAATCATCCGCCGATGGCGGCGGCTCATTGGGCCGGGTTCTCAGCCAGGCCGAACGGGCTCCCTTGGGCAGGCGGTCCTGCTTCATCTGATAGAGATCATAGACTGGCGAACGCATGACGCTACTCGTCCTCAAGCAACCGACTCACCTGCTGAGCGTGTCGAGCGGTCGCGGCGAAATTGTGGGAGCGTTGCGACCACCTTGTGCAAAACTCGCATGGTGAAAAATCGCAATGCGCAAGACGCGCACGCGCTGTCGGGGCTGGTCCACGCCGCCGCCGTACCACGCATCATGGCAGATCGATTTGAAAGAAAGACGACGCGCGGGGTGGTTGAAGAGCCCCGCGAGCCGAATTCTGCAAACTAAGATGGTATCGCGCAATGAATGACCCGCCGGGATCCCCAGCGGTGAGCTTGCATCAGAAGAAAGCGTAGCTGAGATCGAGTCCGTAGGTGGCGTGAAGAATGAAGCCAAATGCAGTGGCGCCGCATAGCATCAGGATGGTCCGCAGCTTCTCGGAGTCGATGCGGGTCTCTTCGAGATGGGTCGGGAGAGCCTTGGTCAGTGTTGTCATTGTGGACCTCTGTACGCGAAACGAAGACTGAGATTGAGGCACGAAAAGAATATACGGAGATGATTAGAAGCCCTTTCGGGGCGGGATCATGTTGAAGCCCAGAAGAGTTCTAATTGTGAAAGTGGAACCCAGCATCGTGCAGAATTTGGGGCAAAGTTGAGGAAAGTAAATGATCCGCAAACTAAATCTCAGGTTGCTATTAGTTGCGCGAAGTATTGTTGCACGTCTCGGCTGTCTAATAACGGCGGCAGGTTGTCGAACGGTGAGCCTGCACCCTCCTAGGCTGAATTCCGGCGGAAAAGCTGCTGGAAGAGTCAACGCCTGCTTCAACTTGGCCGTCTTAACAACTGCTCGAGAGGAGTCGCGGCGCCCGGTTGCAAAAGCAACTCGAAGTATAGGCCCAGCGCGTCCCGGCGTCGGCCAATTTGCGGCAAGGAGTGGGCGAGTGTGGCGATCTCGCCACTAGTTTGCAGAGGTCGATGGCCTGACCGGTATCATATGAAGGATGGTGGCAGAAGCCTCCCGCCGAGGTCTCATTGTGGATGCAGTCCTCTAACATCAGCCATACTCTCATCGTGCGCTGTCGCCACCGGTCGAGCCAACATCGGGTGTCGAGATGACTGTCGAGGGGCCGCAAAGGGGCGCGCATCCGCGATCTCGCGGCCGGGATGCCCGAGTTTTGCTGTTGAACGACCCTCTGAACGACCCTCGCTCGAACCCGCGAGGGGGCAGGGAATGCCGGGTGAAGGCCTCACCCATGGCCCGCCTGCGAACAAAATGCAGGCGGCAGTGACCACAGGTGGTGCCGATCAACCGGCATTCCCTGCGCGACGGTGTTAACGGCTGCTTCGCGCGCTCCCTGGTGCTCCGGGCGTTCTGGCCACCATGCGCACAATGCGCTCGCACGCACTGCGCGGGGATATCAGCATCGGGATATCAAGACCACGCGACTTGACCGTGCGCCGCGAGATTGTTCGTCCGCATGATCGCCATGCTGCAACCCGCTGCGCCCGCCACATCCCACACTCAACGCTCGTGACGATCGCGATGCGTCCCTCTGCCGAGGCGAGACGCAGCCAGTCAAACCGAATTTCGAGAAAAAGGAAACGGAGGAATTTTTTCATGGGCGACTGGACAGGCCAAATCGACTTGACGGAGTTAGTGATTTTAGTCTCTGCACGCAGGCGCTTTCGGTCGGCCAGCCGCGCTGGCAAGGCGCGCTTCTGATCCGTCATCGGAGGGCTGATTTGCCCGACGAGCAGTCTTGCTGCAGATCGCGCAGGGGCGCGGCTGATGGTGCTGCGCGGCGAGGCAACGCGCCTGACATGCCGGGCAGCGCTTCCCCATGTAAGTACAGAACTGAACGTCATTGATGATCCAACCCGGTCTTGGGCAGGAGCGTGCGCTGCGCCGCTGCAATTGCGCCGGCGTGTCCGCGAATAGTTCACATGAATGCCACATAAAAAGCCTGTTTCGGCAAAGCTGCCGCCGAAGTCTCGGCTGTCCCGGAATTCTGTGTGTCGATTTCGCGTGATGCGTTTCGGTGACACACAAGAGAGAAATGCATGATGATTGTTTCTGTTTGTTGATGTTCGTGTCCAGAGATGTCACGTGGAGTCATGGGATAGGCGGTACGTTTCGCGCCCATCAGGACTAATAGCGTGACGTGTAAAATGCGTTTGGAGTATCGCGCGGACATTGATTATCTCCGCGTACTGGCCGTCGTGGCGGTCATTGGCTTTCACTACGACTTGCCAGGGTTCGGTGGCGGGTTCGTTGGCGTCGATATTTTCTTCGTCATTTCAGGCTATGTCATTGCCCGGCTGATATGGTCCGAGATCGATGCTGGATCGTTCTCCTTCTTGCGCTTCTATGAGCGAAGGGCGCGGCGGCTGCTTCCGGCGCTCTATCTGATGATCCTATCGACCGGGGTGGCGGCCTGGTTCGTGGCTCCGCCTGACGATTATCGGATGTTTTTTGGCAGCGCGGTCTCGGCTCTGCTGTTTTCGTCGAACATCTTCTTTTGGCTTCAGACCGGCTATTTCGATCTTCCCACCGTCGGCAAGGTTCTCATCCATACCTGGTCCTTGTCGGTCGAGGAGCAGTTCTACTTCCTTTTCCCGGTGGTGACGTGGCTGTGGAGCAGGCTGTTTGCCGATCCGACGTCGCGGCGATCGCTCGGGCTGGTCGCCGCCGGCACGGTGGCGTTGTGCGTTCTGAGCGAACTCTGGATCAAGCAATCGGCGTCCGCGGCGTTCTATGTTGCGCCATTGCGGGCCTGGGAGTTCCTGGTCGGAAGCATCGTCTTTCTGGGACAGCGGTGGTCGCCGGTCAGGCTTCCGGCGCGGCTTCTGCTTGCCACGCTGGGCTTTGCGTTCACGCTGCTTCCCGTGGTCGCGTTCCGGCCGGAGACGCGCTTTCCTGGGTTCAACGCGCTGCTGCCTTGCCTGGGCGCCGCGCTCTACATCCTCGCATTCAACCAGGAGCAGGGCAGGCCGGCGCTGCCATTTGGCACGTTCGGAGCGCGGCTCGGCCGATTGTCCTACTCGCTTTATCTCTGGCATTGGCCGGTCTTCGTGCTCGGCAGGGCCGCGCTCCCGCTGGAGGCCGCCGGTTCGGTCTCTGCGACGGCGGCGCTGCTGCTGTTGACGGTGCTGCTCGCCTCCCTCTCTTTTGTCCTGGTCGAGCGTCCTGCGCGGGAGCGGATCGAATGGCGCGGAGTGCCTGGTGCGCGGCTCATTGCATGCGCAGCCGTCGTGCTGATCGCGATCGGGGCTCACGGCTATTCGAACGACGGCTATGCCCAGCGCTTTCCGCAGTCGCAGGCGCGCATGCTCCGCTACAATAGCCAGACGGTGGCGCCATTCTACCGGACGCACAGCTGCTTCCTGCAGCCTGATGAGCCGCTCTCGACCTTCGACATGAAGGACTGCCTGAAGCCGATTGCCAACAAACGCAACGTTCTGCTCGCGGGGGACAGCATCGCTGCGCACTATGACTGGGGCTTGCGCAGCTATTTTCCCTCGGACTCCGTTCATCTGATGCAGATGACGGCGGCGGCCTGTGCTCCCTTTGTCGAACTGAAGCAGGACACATCGCGGAGCTGTAACGAGATCAATCAGATGCTGCGTGCCCAGATCAAGGCGCGGCGGTTCACCGGCATCATCCTTTCCGGAAACTGGCGCTTCTATTCCGAGTTCTATGATCGGCCGACGGAGCAGCGTTTCCACGACTATCTGCGTTCGCTGCTCGCAGCGGCTGACGAGGCCGGCATTCCCGTGCTGCTGCTGGGTCCCTCGCTTGAATTCCCGGCGCCGTTGGCGGCGACCCTGTTCAACTACGAGCGAAGTCATCTGCCGGCCGGCAAGTCGTTCATGCCGATCGAAGGGGCGTTCAAGGCGGATGACCGCATGAGGGAGATCGCGCGTTCATACCCGTCGGTTCAGTATGTTTCGATTCTGGACGCGATATGCCGCGCCAGGGAATGCCCGCTGAAGGCCGACCCGGAGACGCCGATCACATGGGACATCATCCATCTGACGCCGGAAGGCTCCCGCTTCGTCGTCGCCCAGCTCAAGCCTCAACTCGACGCGTTCTTGAGCAGATTGCAGACCGCGCCGGCGGGAGACATGGAGGAACTGATGGCGGGCAGTGGCGTGCCGGCGCCGCAAATCCACGTTCCCTCTCAGCTGCAATGATCAGCGGGGATCGGCGTCTTGCTGCGCCGAAGCGTGCTCAGGGGCGTTGGGAGCCGGTCCGTCCATGAGGGATCGTGTGGCATGGCGGAGCCGGGCGTCGTGAACCTTCCTGCGGCGTATGCGTTCCCTGTCGCCGCCTTCGCGGGGCCGCGAAAATGCTGCAACTATCGCTTCTGATGCCGTTCAGGACGACAGACATGCATGTGATGATCAAGGCGCTGACAATTGTTGCGGCGGTCGCGAGCTGCAGCGCGCGCGTCGGCGCCGAGCCGGTGCGCTGGACGGTTTACCGGATTCCGGAGACCGGCACCTCGGTGGATATTCCCACCTCGATCTTCAGCGAGACGGCGGGCCGCCCGGACGGATACGGCCAGCGATTTCAAACCGGCGATGGCCGTGCCAGCCTGACCGTCCAGTCGGTGGCCCGGGGCGGGCGCGAAACGCCGGCCGAGTTCCTTGCCAAGAAGAATCCGCCGTCGAACATCCAGTACAAGCGGATCACGCGGCGGTTCTTCGCGGTCTCCAGCACCAAGGGAGACTATGTCTGGTACAACAGGTGCAACTTCACGGCCGCCCATGTGCATTGTGTCCTGATCAATTACCCCCGGGCCTGGGAGCGTGCTTGGGACAGTCTCGTTACCCGCATCAGCCTGTCGTTGAACCGCGGTTAGGGCGGTCGACAGCCGCCGCCAGGCTGCAGTGCGGCGTAGCCCGGGGGCTCGCGACAGAACCCCGCCAGGCGGGCTTGGCCGAAACCGGATCGGCGGAGCCGGTGGTTTGATCCAGCTCAATGCCGCGCTTGGACCTGTCCGCGTAGGTTTTGCGGATCGATTGTCATTCGCAAGCGGACTCGCGGCAATGGGCGTCATGCCATTCACCGTCAGGGCGGAAAGCGCCAATGCCGTCGCGACGCTGCGCTGTCGCAGCGCGCAGGACGCGCTGCTGACGGCCCATGTCTATCTGCGCCTCGGTGCCGCGCTCGTCAGCATCCGCACCCCGAGCGGCGAGATCATGAGCGCCGACAAGCTCGATGCGCTTGTGAACCGTGAGCGTGCCCGGGCCTCGCTGGCGGATTGATCGGCGGCGGGGCGCGCAAGCCGGCCCCGGGTCACCGCGGCGGGACACCAGACAGGCGTCTCAGGACGCTTCGCCCTCCATGCCGCGATCCTGCGGCGACGGTTGCCTGCACGAGCGCTCGATGTAGGGACCGTAAAGGACGTCCTGGCGACGCTGGTAGATGGTGACGCTGGTGGCAGTGGCGATGCAACAAATTGCGGTCAAAACAGCCAATTCAAACATGCGACGACTCCGTGCCCCCGAGGTGGCGGATGGAGCCGAAAACGTCAAATGGAAGCCGCCGTTAAGCTGAAGAGGCAAGCTTAACGCGCCAGCCGTGGGGCGTCGCCGGTCATTCCGCCACGCTCTGGCTGGCGGAGACGAGCTCGGGAAACATGGCCTGGCAGCTCAGACAATAGGACTCGAAAATGAAATTCATCAATGCCGACATGGGTCGCTCCCGTTGGACGATCTGACCGGTCGAAACGTGCCGGAGCTCTGTTTCAGGACGTTGTCGTGGGGCCGGGAAAATGGTTTCGCCCGCGCGACACTTGCCAGCCCGGGCCGGCGGGTGCGTCCTTCGCATTCCCGGATGAGTCTATTGCATCCCCGGAGCCCGCACCCCAGGCGGTCTGCGCTCAATGGGGGAAGCCTTGTACTGGCCTATGGCCGTCGAAGCGCGGCGAAAAGTCGTGCCGACGATCCTACCATGGTAGGGCACCAACTGATCGGGCTGCGTGATCGTCGCCTGGCGTAGATGCGTTTCGGTGAGAAGATCGGCTGCTAATATTCTCCATAGCCATTGTCCCCAACTGTCGCTGTAGTTGATAAGATTTGGCTTGCGCGCGGTTAGGTTAGAGCTCAGAGTTGACCGAGCTGATTGCATCAATGCGGTGGAGCTATTGGCTTCGCGTAGCATTGTGAATTTTTGTCGAAATTGAGTTTGCTGAGCGGTCCGCATGGGGCGCGGAAGATTGATCGATTGGAGCGCGTGCTGGGCTTGGCTGCGTTGCGGGACGGTTATCAGATGATGCCACGAAGGTTTGTGGCTATTGATAGCCTACGTGGCATTTGCGCGATCATCGTCGCGGCCTACCATTTTAGCTCGAACTCGAGTCTGGCCGCGCTTCCCTTCATCAAGAACGGATTTCTGTTTGTTGATTTCTTTTTTGTGCTGAGCGGATTCGTAATCGCCTCGAGCTATGGCGACAAGCTGCGGGCAGGTTTCCCGATTCCGCAGTTCATGTTTCTGCGGTTGGGACGGCTGTATCCGCTGCATCTGTTCGTCATTTGCCTCTACCTTCCGATCGCGGCGATGGGCGGCTATTCCTGGTCTGGCTTTTGGATCACGGCGGCATTGCTGCAAGCATTCTCGGACGGCAACCTGGGAAACTGGAATCCACCGAGCTGGAGTATCTCGGCCGAGGTTTGGACCTATCTGGTGTTCGCTCTCGTGTGCAGAGTCTCGGGCAACTTATTCTACTGTCTTCTTGCTCTCCCGATTGTGATCGTGCCCCCGATGCTTCTGGCGGTCAGCGATCGATATCTGGACGTCTGCTTCGAAGGCGCACTGTTGCGTTGCCTCTTTGGTTTCTCGATGGGAGCCTTGGCGTTCGAGTTCTGGCGGCGCCGCGAGGGACGTGTGATGTCGTTCAGAACGTCGACGCTGACCGAGTTTGCCGTCGTAGCTGCCTCACTCCTGATCGTCGCTGTTGCGGGAGCTGGCCCGGTTTCTTTTCTGTGTCCGCCAATGTTTGTGGTCGCAATTCTTGTGTTCGCTCGCGAAGGCGGTGCGATCAGTGCGACCTTGAAGTATCGCAGCATTGCGCTGATTGGCGCGTTGTCCTACTCGATTTACATGACGCATATGTTTGTACAGGCGAGGCTTTTGAATGCGATCGGCTTTCTTGCCAAGCATATGTGGTTGCCGATTTCGAAGGAAGCCGGGGGCGCTCAGACCATTTCGAGCCAGATCCCTTTGGCCGCGGACGCCATGGTCATCATGATGATCGCGATCGTGATCGGTTTCGCCTATCTCACGTTCAACCTGATCGAGGAACCGTTTCGTCGATGGTCTCGGTCTGTCAACTTCTCCACTCCGGCAAGAGCCGTTGGCGACGAGCGTCAGTGCGACTTCAGTCACCCGCCAGCGCATCGAGGCGACGTTTCACCCGGGCTCTGATTGCCGCCAGCACGACGTTAAGGTCTCGCCGCGTGAATTCGGATAGAGTCGAACTTCAAAGAATCGCGGAGAAGCCCGCTCGATATCAGGAGAGGCCATCCGGATAATTTTGAGCCGACCTTGGTCCTCCATTCAGGCAAAAATTGCCTCGTGAATCCGACGTATCGAACGTGCGTCACTTCGAGCCCGCAACGCTCCAGCAGTCGGCGCAGCGAGGTCTCTGTGAAGAACGAAAGATGTCTCGGTATGTCGGTCCATGGCCATCTTTCCTTGAACCATTTAAAGGCGAGTGCGGTGCTGTTTGGGACCTCTATGACCAGCGTGCCGTCGTCCGCCAACAACTGCTTGACCCCTTCAATGACTTTCACGGGGTCGCTGCAATGTTCGAGCGAGTGCATGAGCGATACGACGTCGAAGGGGCCGATGGATGGCAGATCCTCGGCGATGCCTGCATATACGCTTCCGTGGGCCTTCGCTTGCCGTCGTGCAAGAGGATCTGGCTCGATGCCAGACGTTTCATAGCCGGCTTCTCGGAAGCGTCGCATGTCATCGCCGTTGCCGCAGCCGATATCGCAGAAGGTCATGCCTTGCGGCACCTCGGTCGGACTGAAGTGCCGGCCATTGTCGAGCAACCAAGCCGCATGGATTAGAGCCCGCTCAGATAGGGAGGGCGCCCGGTTCTCCTTCTGTTTAACGCTGTGAGTATAGTAGTCGTCAGAGTAGAAGGTAGCGACTCGGTCTTGCGGGAAATCTCCAGCCAGCCGACCGAAATCGCACTCGTGACACCAATACAGCTCGAACCATTCTTCGTGAGCTGGAGCGGAAAACAGAAAAGCCATCTCAGATCCGCAGATCAGGCAGCGGGCCTCCGCTGGATTGTGGCGTGCTGCGGGTGGCGTCGTCTGCTGAGCGAATTGGCGGTCCTTAATCAGCATCTGGGGTCTCGTCGTAAACAAGCGGGTGTTGAAGAATTCGCCGGCCACAGAACCTGTTCTATGGTCCAATAAAAAGGGATGGGAGCGGCAGGAGCGGAATCCGGCGCGCCACGCTAGTGTTGTGTCGACCTACAGTGTCTCCCCTGTATTGACTGTGGGCTGGAAGAAGCCGCGAGCCATTGCTGCCGGGAGGCGAGAGAAGGCTTTGTGGTAAAACCATCTGGCTCACAACGCGGCGAGCGGAAATTGTTGTAGCCGGTACTATCGAGTGAGTACGCGAGATTGCGCAGCGGAAACGGAACAAGAAAACATGTTCATCAGAGCCCCGCGTCGATCAGACTTATTTCACGCTGGCTGTATGTGCGATGTCAACGGGCGTTTCGCGCGGCAACGAACATCGGCCTGCTAATAAATGTTCAAAAGTAGAAATCTGAATGGCTTAACAGGCGCGGTTCAGAATTGTTGGTGCACGGATGGCCCGCCGATTTTTGATGAACTCCCACTTCGATAAAGGTGTGTTGAAAGCGGACGGTCGCGAATCACTTCCCAGCTTGCTCCGTCGGCTTCGAACTCTTGCGAGGGGAGAACTGCTCTGCGAAGGCGAGCTGCTTCGATCGGGCGCAACGAACGGCGGTAGCTGTGATCTCTGCCCCGATGATGAACCCAGACCGCTCGGGACGGGCCGTCGAAGACGAGGAGGGTCCATGGCTCCAGGCGTCTTCGCTGCCATCGGCCGTGGTGGCGATCCCAGCAGGACTCGAACCTGCAACCCGCGGAGTAGAAATCCGCTACTCTATCCAGTTGAGCTATGGGACCGTGGTCACGGGGTGAAAGCCGCGGGCGGGGGCCCGGCTGGCTGGTCATCCATAGCATGGTCATATGAAAAATCTTCGGTTTCGCCAAGCCCGGCCGAACCGGAACCGGGGACCGGACGACCAAGCGGAGGCGGAGGAGGGGCAAAAGACCCGATCCTCGGGTCTGCAGCGCCGGATGAACGGCCGCCGCGGGCCTCGGCCGTATGCTGTGTCCGGTGAACATGCCCTGTGAATTGCCGCTGAGTCCAAGACTGGCCCGCCGCCGCAGGAGCGGAGGGGGGTTTTGGCGGCCGGCCGCGAGTCCTGCGCATGCAACCTCTGCCATCAGCCTGTCACCATTTCGCGTCCATTCTCGCCACGAATCGGCCAAACACGGGGATCGTCTGATGTGCCCCGTAGAGCCGCCCCAAGGAGTTGTCCCATGATCGGTCTGGTTCGCGCCGCTGCCGTCTGCGCCATCATGGCGCTCGGCCTCGTGTCCGCCGGTTCTGCCGCTGCTGCCGCCGACAAGGCGTTCAAGCGCGACGATCTGGCGGACGCCGCCATCAAGCTCGAGGCCCAGATCAAGACCGAGGCGGGGGCGGTGAACAAGCCGCTGCCGACCTTGCGCACCGATGCCGACGCGGCGCTACGGCGCAACGACCTGCGCACCGGCCTGCAGATCCTCGGGCAGATCGCGACCGCGGCGCCGGAGGATTCCGGCAATTGGCTGCGGCTGGCTCGGACGGTGCTGAACCAGATCAAGCCGATCAATTCCTCGGAGCAGACCTTCCTGCTGGAGCGCGCCTCGACGGCGGCCTATATCGCCTATCAGCGCGCCGGCAATGCCGGCGAGGAGGCCGATGCGCTCGCCGTGCTTGGCAAGACCATGGCCGAACGCAAGCTGTGGCGGCCGGCGCTCGATACGCTCAGAATGTCGCTGGAATTGCGCGAGGTCGCCGACGTCCGCGGGCAGTATGAACGGATGCGCGACGAGCACGGCTTCAAGCTGCTCGACTACACCGTCGACTCGGACTCGGCGAGCCCGCGCGCCTGCTTCCAGTTCTCCGAGGACCTCGCCAAGCGCACCGATTTCTCGCCCTTCGTGGCGCAGGCCGGCACCGACAAGCCGGCGCTGACGTCGGAGGACAAGCAGCTCTGCGTCGAGGGCCTCAAGCACGGCGAGCGCTACAACATCAATCTGCGCGCCGGGCTGCCCTCGGGCGTCAAGGAGAGTCTGCCTAAATCGGCCGAGTTCAACATCTATGTCCGCGACCGCAAGCCGTTCGTGCGCTTCACCGGCAAGGCCTATGTGCTGCCACGCACCGGGCAGAAGGGCATCCCGCTGGTCAGCGTGAACACGCCCGCGGTCACCGTCAAGGTGTTCCGGATCGGCGACCGCAACCTGATCAACACGGTCATCGATAGCGATTTCCAGCGTCCGCTGTCGAGCTACCAGCTGACAGACCTCGGCAACGAGCGCGGCTTGAAGGTGTGGAGCGGCGAGCTCGCGACCGCGATGACCCTGAATCAGGACGTGACGACCGCCTTCCCGGTCGACCAGGCGATCAGCGACATGCAGCCCGGCGTCTATGTGATGACCGCCGCGCCCAAGGGCCCGGCCAGCGGCGGCAGCGACGAGGACAGCGGCCAGCTCGCGACGCAATGGTTCATTGTCTCCGATCTCGGCGTCGCTGCGTTCTCCGGCAATGACGGCATCCACGTCTTCGTCAATTCGCTGGCGTCGACCGATCCGGTGGCGCGCGCCGAGGTGCGGCTGGTGGCGCGCAACAACGAGATCCTGGCGACGCGCAAGACCGACGAGGCCGGCCATGTGCTGTTCGAGGCCGGGCTGGCGCGCGGCGAGGGCGGGCTGTCGCCGGCGATGCTGACGGTATCCGGCGAGAAGACCGACTACGCCTTCCTCAGCCTGAAAACGTCCGCCTTCGACCTGTCCGATCGCGGCGTCGCCGGGCGCGAGGCGCCGGCCGGGCCGGATGCCTTCGTGTATTCCGAGCGCGGCGTCTACCGCTCCAACGAGACGGTCTATCTCACCGCGCTGCTGCGCGACGGCAAGGGCAACGCCATGACCGGCACGCCGCTGACGCTGGTCGTCGAGCGTCCCGATGGCGTCGAGTTCCGCCGCGCCGTGGTGCCGGACCAGGGCGCCGGCGGCCGGTCGTTGAGCGTGGCGCTGAACGCGGCGGTGCCGACCGGGACCTATCGCGTGCGCGCCTTCACCGACCCCAAGGGGGCGGCGGTCGGCGAGACCACCTTCATGGTCGAGGACTACGTCCCGGAGCGGCTGGAATTCGACCTGTCGTCCAAGGACAAGCAGATCAAGGCTGACGCGCCGGTGGAGGTGAAGGTCGACGGCCATTTCCTGTATGGCGCGCCGGCGTCCGGCCTGCAGCTCGAGGGCGACCTACTGGTCACCACCGCCTCGGAGCGGCCGGGCTTTGCGGGCTATCAGTTCGGCGTCGCCGACGAGGAGAGCGCCTCCAACGAGCGAACGCCGATCGAGGGGCTGCCCGAGACCGACGACAAGGGCATGGCGACCTTCCCGGTCAGCCTGCCCAAGCCGCCGTCGTCGAGCCGGCCGCAGGAGGCGCAGATCTTCGTGCGCATGGCCGAGACCGGCGGCCGCGCTGTCGAGCGCAAGCTGGTGCTGCCGGTGGCGCCCAAGGCGGCGCAGATCGGCATCAAGCCGTCCTTCTCGGGAAAAAGCGTCGGCGAGGGCGAGAAGGCCGAGTTCGACGTCGTGTTCGTGTCGCCGGAGGGCAAGACGCTGGCGCGCAACGGCCTGCGCTATGAGCTGCTGAAGATCGAGTCGCGCTATCAATGGTACCGGCAGAATTCCTATTGGGAGTATGAGCCGGTGAAGTCGACGCGCCGCGTCGGCGATGGCGACGTCACGATCGCAGCCAACAAACCGGCGCGGCTGAGCTTCCAGCCTGAGGCCGGGCGCTACCGGCTCGACGTCAAATCGGCCGATCCCGATGGGCCGGTGACCTCGCTGCAGTTCGATGTCGGCTGGTACACCGACGGCAGCGCCGACACGCCGGACCTCCTGGAGACCTCGCTCGACAAGCCGCAATATCAGTCGGGCGACACCATGGTGGTGACGGTCAATGCGCGGACCGCCGGCAAGCTCACGGTCAACGTGCTCGGCGACCGGCTGCTGACGACGCAGACCTCCGAGGTCAAGGAAGGCACCAACCAGGTCAAGCTCGCGGTCGGCAAGGACTGGGGCACCGGCGCCTATGTCGTGACGACGCTCCGCCGTCCGCTCGATGCGGCCGCGCAGCGCATGCCGGGCCGTGCGCTCGGCGTGGCCTGGTTCGGCATCGACAAATCCGTGCGCACGCTCAACGTGGCGCTGACGCCGCCGGCGCTGGTGCGCCCGGGCTCCAGCTTGAAGATCCCGGTCAAGATCGGCGGACTCAATCCCGGCGAGGACGCCAAGATCGTGATCGCGGCGGTCGATGTCGGCATCCTCAATCTCACCAACTACAAGCCGCCGGCGCCGGACGATTATTATCTCGGTCAACGCCAGCTCTCGGCCGAGATCCGCGACCTCTATGGCCAGCTGATCGACGGCATGCAGGGCACGCGCGGCCAGATCCGCTCCGGCGGTGATGGCGGCGGCGCCGAGCTGCAGGGCTCGCCGCCGACGCAGAAGCCGCTGGCGCTGTATTCGGGCATCGTCACCGTCGGGCCCGAGGGCACCGCGGAGGTCGCTTTCGACATTCCCGAGTTCGCCGGCACGGCGCGGGTGATGGCGGTGGCGTGGAGCGCGACCAAGCTCGGCCGCGCGACCGTCGACGTCACCGTGCGCGATCCCGTGGTGCTGACCGCGACCCTGCCGCGCTTCCTGCTCTCGGGCGACCGCGGCACGCTGTCCTTCGATGTCGACAATGTCGAGGGCGCGCCCGGCGACTATGTCGTGGCCGTCAAGGCGAGCGGACCGGTCAAGGTGTCCGGCAATACCAGTGTGACGCTCAAGCTCGCCGCCAAGCAGCGAATGTCGTCGACCCTGCCGCTCGATGCATCAGGCACCGGCCAGGCGCAGCTCGATGTCGACATCAAGGGGCCGAACGGGCTGAGCCTGGTGCGGCACTATCAGCTCGACGTCAAGCCGGCGACGCAGGTGCTGGCGCGGCGCTCGATCCGGACGCTGGCCAGGGGCGAGAGCCTGACGCTGACGTCGGACATGTTCAGCGATCTCGTGGCGGGCACCGGCACGGTGTCGCTGTCGGCGGGGCTGTCGACCGCGCTCGACGCGGCGACCATCCTCAAGGCGCTCGACCGCTATCCGCATGGCTGCTCGGAGCAGATCACCAGCCGCGCAATGCCGCTGCTCTATGTCAACGAGCTCGCGGCCGGCGCGCATCTCGCGATGGATACCGAGGTCGACCAGCGCATCCGCGACTCGATCGACCGGCTCCTGGCGCGTCAAGGATCCAACGGCTCGTTCGGCCTGTGGTCGGCCGGCGGCGACGATACCTGGCTCGATGCCTATGTGACGGACTTCCTGACCCGCGCCCGCGAAAAGGGCTTTGCGGTGCCGGACGTGCTGTTCAAGAGCGCGCTTGACCGCGTCAGGAACGCGGTGGTCAATGCCGAGGAGCCGGAGAAGACCGGCGGCCGTGATCTCGCTTATGGCCTCTACGTGCTGGCGCGCAACGGCGCGGCGCCGATCGGCGACCTGCGCTATCTCGCAGACACCAAGCTCGGCAACCTCGCGACCCCGATCGCCAAGGCGCAGCTCGCAGCGGCGCTGGCGCTGGTCGGCGACCGCGCCCGCGCCGAGCGGGTCTATGCCGCGGCGGCCGACAGCCTCGCGCCAAAACCGGTGCTGGTGTTCGGCCGCACCGACTACGGCTCCGACCTGCGTGACGCCGCCGCGCTGGTGTCGCTGGCGGGCGAGGGCAATGCGCCGCGCGCCACGCTCACCCAGGCGGTGGCCCGCGTCGAAGCCGCCCGCGGGCTGACGCCCTACACCTCGACGCAGGAGAATGCGTGGATGGTGCTGGCGGCACGCGCGCTCGCCAAGGAGACGCTGACGCTGGATGTCAACGGCCAGGCGGTGAAGCAGGCGATGTACCGCAGCTACAAGGCGGCGGAACTCACCGGCCAGCCGCTGAAGATCACCAACACCGGCGACGCGCCGGTGCAGGCGGTAGTCTCGGTGTCCGGCTCGCCGCTGACACCGGAGCCGGCGGCGTCGAACGGCTTCAAGATCGAGCGCGGTTACTACACGCTCGACGGCAAGCCTGTGGACATCAAGACGGTGAAGCAGAACGATCGCTTCGCGGTCGTGCTGAAGGTCACCGAGGCCAAGCCGGAATATGGGCACATCATGGTGTCCGACTATCTGCCGGCGGGGCTGGAGATCGACAATCCGCATCTGGTGTCGTCGGGCGACAGCGGCACCTTGGACTGGATCGAGGACGGCCAGGAACCCGTGAACACTGAGTTCCGCGACGACCGCTTCACCGCCGCGCTCGACCGCACCGCGGACGCCAAGGCGGTGTTCACCGTGGCCTATGTCGTGCGCGCGGTGTCGCCGGGCAAATATGTGCTGCCGCAGGCCTATGTCGAGGACATGTACAACCCCTCGCGCTATGGCCGGACGGGCACGGGCTCGGTGGAGGTCCGCGCGGCAAAATGAGCGAGGGCGGGACCAGCGGTGATGGACGGATGACGGAGCCACACATTCCGTCATGCCAGGGCTTGACCCGCCTGCGCGGCCGAAGCCGCTTCGGCGCGGCGAAGGCCTGGGCATCCACGCAGTCTCCGAGTCCTGGGAAAGACGTGGATGGCCGGGACAGGCCCGGCCATGACGGGAGGAGATGGCGTGGCGTCAAGCGGCTGGCGATGCTCGCGCTCGCATCCATTGCGGTCGTCGCCCTCGCACTCACCGTCTACACCATCTCCCTCGGTCCGCTGCCGCTGCAGGACGCCAAGGCGCTCTCCACCACCGTGGTCGATCGCCACGGCAAGCTGCTGCGCGCCTATGCGATGGCGGATGGGCGCTGGCGGTTGCCGGTCAGCGCGAAGAAGGACGTCGACCCGACCTATCTGAAGCTGTTGTTCGCCTATGAGGACCAACGCTTCCATGATCACCACGGCGTCGATCCGCGCGCGTTGGCGCGGGCGGCGATTCAATTCGGTTCACACGGCCATATCGTGTCCGGCGGCTCGACCATCACGATGCAGCTGGCGCGGTTGCTGGAGCCGCGGCGGCAGCGTTCGCTGCACGCCAAGCTCCGGCAGATCGTGCGCGCGCTCGAGCTCGAGCGGAAGCTGAGCAAGGACGAGATCCTCGATCTGTATCTCACTCTCGCGCCCTATGGCGGCAATCTCGAGGGCATCCGCGCCGCCTCGATCGCCTATTTCGGCAAGGAGCCGAAGCGGCTGTCGCTGGCCGAGGCCGCGCTCCTGGTCGCGCTGCCGCAGTCGCCGGAGACGCGCCGGCTCGATCGCCATCCGGAGGCAGCGCGCCGCGGCCGCGACCGCGTGCTCGATCGCATGGTGTCGGAGAACGTCATCTCCGCCGAGGACGCCGCGCAGGCGAAGGCGCAACCGGTGCCGGCCTTCCGCAAGCCGATGCCGATCCTGGCGCCGCATGCCGCCGACCAAGCCATGGCGGTCGTGAAGGACCAGCCGATCATCCGGCTGACATTGGACGCATCGCTGCAGAAGGTGCTGGAGCCGCTGGCGCGCGACCGCGCTGCCGCGCTGGGACCGAACATCTCGGTCGGCATCATCGTGATCGACAATGACAGCGGCGACGTGCTCGCCCATGTCGGCTCTGCGGATTATTTCGACGAGCGGCGGGCAGGGCAGGTCGACATGACGCGCGCGGTGCGCTCGCCCGGCTCGACCCTGAAGCCGTTCATCTATGGCCTGGCCTTCGAGGACGGCTTCGTGCATCCGGAGAGCCTGATCGAGGACCGCCCGGTGCGCTTCGGCTCCTACGCGCCGGAGAATTTCGACATGACGTTCCAGGGCACGGTGCCGGTGCGCAAGGCGCTGCAGCTGTCGCTGAACGTGCCGGCGATCGTGCTGCTCGACCGCGTCGGCGCCAGCCGGCTGTCGTCGCGGCTGAAGCAGGCCGGCGGCAATCTGGTGCTGCCGAAGGACGAGGCGCCCGGTCTGGCGATGGGGCTCGGCGGGGTCGGCGTGACCCTGCAGGACCTCGCGCAGCTCTATGCCGGGTTTCCGCGACTCGGCACCACCAGGCCGCTGCGCGAGATCCTGCCGGCTGAGGGCCTGACGGCCGAGGACACCGACACCAGGGAGCCGATGCGGCTGATGGATCCGGCGGCCGCCTGGCAGGTCGGAAACGTGCTGCTCGGAACGCCGCCGCCGGAAAATGCCGCACGTAACCGCATCGCCTTCAAGACCGGCACCAGCTACGGCTATCGCGACGCCTGGTCCGTGGGCTTCGACGGCCGCATGACCATCGGCGTCTGGGTCGGCCGTCCCGACGGCGCGCCGGTTCCGGGCCTGATCGGCCGTGTCGCCGCGGCGCCGATCCTGTTCGACGCCTTCGCACGAAGCGGCAAGCTGCCGGCGGCCCTGCCCAAACCGCCCAAGGGGGCGCTTATTGCCGGCAATTCAAAGTTGCCACTGCCGCTGCGCCGGTTCCGTCCGATCGGCGAGCTGCTACGGACCGGCGCCGAGCAGGCGCCGCACATCCAGTTCCCGCTGAATGGCTCGCGCATCGATGTCGACCGCGCCGCGGGGCCGGAGGCCGCCGTGATGCCGGTGAAGGTCTCCGGCGGCGTGTTGCCGCTGACCATGCTGGTCAACGGCCTGCCGGTCGGCGAGATCGACAGCCGGCGCCAGCGCCTGATCGATCCGCCCGGGCCGGGCTTTGCCCGCCTGACCGTCATCGACGCCACGGGCGCGGCGGACACAGTTGTGGTCAGAATCCAATGACCGTTCGCTAAGCGGTTGTCGGCATGGTGGTTTCGGCGTATTCGGAACCCCATGGTTGAGACCTTTGCCCGCCCCCGTTTTGGAGAGCCGCGCGAGCCGAAGAACCTGGTGAATCCGGGCAATCGGCTGGTGCGGATGATCGATGCCGTCACCGTCAGCCACGCCAGGGCTGTTGCGTTCTTGCTCGTCTGCGGGCTGCTGCTGTTTCTGCCGGGATTCTTCACGATTCCGCCTGTTGACCGCGACGAGGCGCGCTTCGCGCAGGCGACCAAGCAGATGGTCGAGAGCGGCGATTATGTCGACATCCGCTTCCAGGACGATGTGCGCTACAAGAAGCCGGTCGGCATCTACTGGTTGCAGTCGGCTGCGGTTGAAGCAGCATCTGCGATCGGACTGCCGCGGGCACAGCTGCGCATCTGGGTGTATCGCATTCCCTCGCTGATCGGCGCGATCGGCGCGGTGCTGCTGACCTATTGGACGGCGCTCGCGTTTGTCACGCGGCGTGGCGCGGTGTTCGCGGCGCTGTTGATGTGTTGCTCGGTGTTGCTCGGCGCTGAGGCGCGGCTCGCCAAGACCGATGCCATGCTGCTGTTCACGGTGGTGGCCGCGATGGGCGCGCTTGCCCGTGTCTATCTGTCCTGGCAGCGCGGCGAGGATCCCGAGCATCCCCCCTGGGGGCCGCCGGCGATCTTCTGGACGGCGCTGGCCGGAGGCATCCTGATCAAGGGGCCGCTGATCCTGATGTTTGCCGGCCTCACGATCATTGCTCTCGCTATCATGGATCGCGGCGCGGCGTGGCTGTGGCGTCTGCGGCTCGTCTGGGGGCTGATGTGGATGCTCGTGCTGGTGCTGCCCTGGTTCGTGCTGATCTTCCTGCGCGCCGGAGACACCTTCTTCGCCGACTCCGTCGGCGGCGACATGTTGAGCAAGATCGGTGCCCAGGAGTCGCATGGCGCGCCGCCGGGCCTCTATCTGCTGCTGCTGTTCATCACCTTCTGGCCCGGCGCCCCGCTGGCGGCGATGGCCGCGCCTGCGGTGTGGCGGGCGCGGCGCGAGCCGGGCGCGCAGTTCCTGCTGGCCTGGCTGCTGCCGTCCTGGATCGTGTTCGAGGCCGTCCTGACCAAGCTGCCGCATTACGTGCTGCCGCTCTATCCGGCGATCGCGATCCTCACCGTCGGCGCCCTGGAGCGGAGGGTGTTGTCCCGCTCCTGGCTGCGCCGCGGCGCCGCCTGGTGGTTTGCCATTCCCGCCATCACCTCGGTGGTCGCCGTGATCGGCGCCATCATCGTCACGCACCAGCCGGTGTTCCTGGCCTGGCCGTTCGTGGCCGCATCGCTGATCTTCGGCCTGTTCGCCTGGTGGCTGTATGACGACGGTCGGGCCGAGCGCTCGCTGCTGAATGCCGCGGTCGCGGCGATGTTCCTGGCCTTCGTGGTCTACGGCGCGGTGCTGCCCGCGCTGACGCCGCTGTTCCCGAGCGCGGAGATTGCGCGCGCGCTGCGCAACGTCGTCTGTGTCGGCCCGAAGGCCGCGGCGGCCGGCTTCCACGAGCCGAGCCTGGTGTTCATGACGGGAACCTCGACCCAGCTGACCGACGGCTCAGGCGCTGCCGATTTCCTGAGCCAGGGCACCTGTCGCTTCGCGCTGGTCGAGCAGCGGACCGAACGCGCCTTCGTGCAGCGGGCCGAGGCGATCGGGCTGCGCTACAACGTGGCCAAGCGCATCGACGGCTACAACATCTCGCAGGGGCGACCGGTCTCGATCGCGATCTTCCGCTCGGAAGGCACCGAATAGATGTCGGCGCCCGGCACTCCTTCGCCTTCATCAACCTATCTGTCGCAGCTCGCGCTGGTCGGAAAGTTCTCGCTCGGCCGGCTCGTCCGTCGTCCACAAGCCGTGCCCGATGTGACGAGCCGGCAGCGTCTGTCGCGCCAGCTTCTCCTCGTCGCAGGCATTGGCGTCGGTGCGATCCTCGTGCTGATGTTCGCCTTCGATGCCTATGAGATCGGGCTTATGCCCGCGCGCGGCACGCCGAGCCTGTGGCCGGTCCGCATCCTCACCGATTTCGGCCAAGATGAATATGTGCTGGCTCTGTTGGCGGTCGGTGTCGTCGTGACGATCCTGATCGCGCCGCTTTGGCCCGAGGCCACGCGCAGCCGCCTGCTCAATTTCGCAACCCATGTTCAGTACCTGTTTTTCGCCGTGCTGAGTTCGGTGCTTGCGGCCCAGGCCTTGAAATACGTCATCGGGCGCGGTCGTCCGTTCGTCGGCGGCAAGGCGAACGCCTTCAACTTCGAGCCGTTCAACGGCACGCCGGCTTATTTCAGCATGCCCTCGGCGCATGCCGTCACCGCTTTCGCGCTGGCTTTCGCGGTGGCTGCCGTCTGGCCGCGGCTGCGCGTTCCCATGTACATCTATGCGGTGGCGATCGCCGCGAGCCGGCTCGTCCTGCTTGCCCATCATCCGAGCGACGTGGTGGCCGGGGCCGTCGTCGGCCTGGTCTGCGCGATGCTGCTCCGCTACTCGTTCGCAGCCCGGCGGCTCGGCTTCCGCTTCGGCAAGGACGGCCGGATCCTACCGCGCTAGCGCAGGATCCGGAGAACTGGGCATCGGTTCTCCGAAAAGATCTTGCTCGAACAAAGGGCTGAGAGCATCAGGCAATTCCGCGGAAGCGCCTCTTGCGCCAAGGGGGTTGCGAGCCGGCCCCAAGCCCCATAATAAGCCTCCGCCGGAGCGCCCGGGCAGGAACCGGTCTGATCAAGCCATCACGAGTCCAAATTTTGTCGACCGAAACCCCCGTTGCCGTCTCCATCGTCGTTCCCGTGCGCAACGAGGCCGGCAACATCACGCCTCTGATCACCGAGATCGCGGCCGCGCTCGACGGTCTGTGGCCGTACGAGATCATCTACGTCAACGACGGCTCGACCGACGAGACCGCGCAGCGGCTCGCCGAGGAGATGGCGCGACGGCCGAACCTGCGCGTTTTGCGACACGAGACGTCGACGGGGCAATCCGCGGCGGTCCGCAGCGGAATCCGCGCCGCGCATGGTGCCATGGTGGCGACGCTGGATGGTGACGGCCAGAACGATCCCGCCTTCCTCCCGGACCTGATCGCCGCGCTCGAGAAGGGCGGCGCGCGGGTCGGTCTCGTCGCGGGGCAGCGGGTCGGCCGCAAGGATACCGGCTTCAAGAAGCTGCAGTCGCGGATCGCCAACAAGATCCGCAACGCGGTGCTGCATGACGGCACCCGCGACACCGGCTGCGGCCTCAAGGCCGTTCGCCGCGACGTGTTCCTGATGATGCCGTATTTCGATGGTCTGCACCGCTTCCTGCCGGCCCTGGTGCGGCGCGAGGGTTACGACATCGCCTATATCGACGTGATCGATCGTCCCCGGCATTCGGGCGTGTCGAATTACGGGTTCTTCGACCGGCTCTGGATCGGGATCATGGATCTCGCCGGCGTGTGGTGGCTGATCCGCCGCAAGAAGCCGACGCCGGTCGCGATCGAGGTGAAGTGATGCTGATTCAATTCGGGCAGGCGTTCAGCAATTATTTCTACGACATTTTCATTGCGAAGTTCGATTTCTGGCTGGTGTTCGGCCTCGCAGCTCAGCTCGCCTTCGCCGCGCGCTTCCTGGTCCAGTGGATCGCCAGCGAGCGCGCGGGCAAGAGCGTCGTGCCGCTCGCCTTCTGGTTTTTCTCGATCGGCGGCGGCCTGATGACGCTGATCTATGGCCTCGTCAAGCGCGAGCCGGTCATCATCTTCGGCCAGTTGCTGTCGAACATCATCTACGTCCGCAACGTCATGCTGATCTTCAAGAACCGCCAGCGCGAGTCGCAGACGCTGAGCAATTGATCGGGCCTGCGGGTTTCTCGATCTCACACTGCAAAAGCGCTTCTCGCACGGCAGATGATCGTTCGATCCACATCTCAGTGCATGTTCCCGACGTCTCCCTCGTCATGGGGACAAGCCCGGGCATGACGAGCAACTTCGTTTGCAGGCTGCGTCTGCCCGACGGCTCCCAGCCCGTGCGGGAGCGGCTGGGCCCGGAGACGCGGGCAGGGCGATGCTCGCCGTGCCGTCCGCCGCACACACGTGTCGCAACCTCGTCGGCCGCTGCCGACGTGGTCAGGCCGCGTTGAACGCGGCAAATCCGCGGTCGAGATCCGCCTTCAGATCCTCGACGTTCTCCAGGCCGATATGCAGGCGCAGCGTCGGGCCGCCGGGCGTCCAACTGGTGGCGGTGCGATAGCTCGTGCAGTCGAACGGGATCGCCAGACTCTCGAAGCCACCCCAGGAATAGCCCATGCCGAACAGCGTCAGCGTGTCGAGCATCGCATCAACTGCGGCTTGCGGCTTTGGTTGCAGCACGATGCTGAACAGGCCTGAAGCGCCGGTGAAGTTGCGCTTCCAGATCGCATGTCCCGGATGGCTCTCCAGCGCCGGATGCAGCACGTCGATCACCTCGGGACGCGCGGCGAGCCAGCGCGCCATCTCCAGGCCGGACCGATGATGCTGAGCCAGCCGCACGCCAAGCGTCCGTACGCCGCGCAACGCCAGGAACACATCGTCGGGGCCGGCACAGACGCCGAGCAGGCGGATGCCCTCGGCAATCAACGGCCAGGCCTTCTCGTTTGCCGAAATCGTTCCGAACATGATGTCGGAATGGCCACCGATATATTTGGTGGCCGCCTGCATGCTGATGTCGACGCCCTGCTCGAGCGAGCGGTGATAGAGCGGCGTGGCCCAGGTGTTGTCGTCGATGACGAGCGCGCCATGGGCGTGCGCCACGGCCGCGATCGCCGGGATGTCCGGCATCTCGAAGGACTGCGAGCCCGGGGCCTCGACGACGACTGCCCGTGTATTCGGTTTGAGCAGTTGCTTAATTCCTGAGCCGACAAGTGGGTCGAAATAAGTCGTCTCGACACCATAACGGGCCAGCATGCCGTTGCAGAAATTGCGGGTTGGACGGTAGATGCTGTCGCAGACAAGCACGTGGTCGCCGGCCTTGAGCACCGACAGCAGCGTCGTCGAGATCGCAGCAAGACCCGACGGCGCGATGCCGACGCCGGCGCATTGCGGGCCTTCGAGCTCCATCAGCACTTGCTGTAGCGCCTTGGTGGTGGGCGTTCCGTGGCGGCCATATTGGAATTCGCCGCGGTGCGCGTGCAGGTCGTCGGCTGTGGGGTAAAGAACGGTCGAGCCGTGGAAGACCGCAGGATTCACGAATCCATGCTGCGCCTTCGCGTCTCTGCCCGCCGTGATCAGCCGTGTTCCGACATTTTGTCGCACCGCCGCAGCGGGGTCGTTCTTCGATGCCATGTCGCGTGTCTGCTCTCATTTGAGCCTGCCGGAATCGTGAAAATCGGCCAGGACTGCGTTCGTTAATAACAGAATGCAGAACAGGGCCGTCAACCCCTTGACCCGGAGCGCCAGTCGTTCTGTGATGCTGGCGCTATTCGATCGCTGCACGTTGAGGGGCTTGCCGCGATGATCCGCTTAATTGGCCATGCACGACCTGGTTGTGCATGGTCTTCGCCATATTTTTGGTATGGCGTTTGCACTGGCGGATTCAGGTCGGCCCACCCACGCGCGGAGATTTCATCGATCCCCAAGGACGACCCGAAAGGCTGTGCTTATGAAACGCGTCACTCTGGCTCTTACTTTTGCTCTTGCCCCGATCCTGGCGAGCGTCGGCGCTCAGGCCGACACTCTCAAGACCGTCAAGGATCGCGGCATGCTCGCCTGCGGCGTCAGCCAGGGCCTTCCTGGCTTCTCGTCGCCGGACGACAAGGGCAATTGGACCGGGATCGACGTCGACGTCTGCCGCGCTGTCGCTGCCGCGATCTTCAACGATCCGACCAAGATCAAGTTCGTGCCGCTGTCCGCGAAGGACCGCTTTACCGCGCTGCAATCGGGCGAGATCGACGTGCTGTCCCGCAACACGACCTGGACCTTGTCGCGCGACACCTCGCTCGGGGCGAATTTCGCTGGCGTCACCTATTATGACGGCCAAGGCTTCATGGTGAAGAAGGCGCTGAAGGTCAATTCGGCGCTCGAGCTGAACAGCGCCTCTGTCTGCGTGCAGACCGGCACCACGACCGAACAGAACCTCGCCGACTACTTCAAGGCCAACAAGATGAAGTACGAGGTGATCGCGTTCGCCGGTGCCGACGAGACGGTGAAGGCTTATGAGTCCGGGCGCTGCGACGTGTACACGACGGACGTCTCGGGCCTCTATGCCGAGCGTTTGAAGCTTGCCAACCCGGCGGACCACGTCGTGTTGCCGGAGGTGATCTCGAAGGAGCCGCTCGGACCGATGGTCCGTCACGGTGACGATCAGTGGTTCGATATCGTCAAATGGACGTTGTTTGCGCTGGTCACCGCCGAGGAGCTCGGCGTCACGCAGGCGAACGTCGACGAGATGGCCAAGTCGGACAAGCCCGAGTTCAAGCGCGCCTTCGGCACCGATGGCAATCTCGGTGAGCAGCTCGGCCTCACCAAGGACTGGTTCTCCCGGATCGTGAAGGCGGTCGGCAATTATGGCGAGGTATACGAGCGCAATGTCGGAGCCGGCTCCAAGCTGCAGATCGCCCGCGGACTGAACCAGCTGTGGAACAAGGGCGGTCTGCAATACGCGCCGCCGATCCGCTGATCGTTCTACGATATCGGGGCTGCGGCGAATGAGTATCGAAGCGAGGCTACCGCCTGCGCAATATGGGCTTCGTTTGAAGCGCATGCTCGGAGGAAAGGCAGGATGGAACGGTGTGATCCTGCAGATTCTGTTCGTCGCAGTCCTGGTGTGGGTTGGCTACGAGATCGTAGCCAACGCCCGCAGCAATCTCGCGGCCCAACGCATCACGTCGGGCTTCGGATTTCTCAACAACACGGCCGGGTTCGACGTGAACCAGGCCCTGATCAGCTACTCCGGCTCGGACAGCTATAGCCGCGTGCTGCTGGTCGGCATCCTCAATACGTTGCTGGTCTCCGTGATCGGCATCGTCCTGTCGACCATCCTCGGCTTCCTGGTCGCGCTCGGCCGGTTGTCGCCCAATGTGCTGCTGTCGCGGGTTTCAGGCGCCTATGTCGAGCTGATCCGGAACCTGCCTTTGCTGTTCCAGATCCTGTTCTGGTATCTCGCGGTGCTGTCGGCGCTGCCGGGGCCGCGTCAGAGCATCTCGCTGTTTTCGACCTTCTTTCTGAACAATCGCGGTTTCATCGTTCCGCGCCCGATCGAGGAGCCCGGCCTGACGCCGTTCCTGATCGCGCTCGGGGCCGCGATCGTGGTCTCCCTCGGTCTGCGCTATTATGCGCGGCGTGAGCTGTTCGTGCGCGGCCATGCGATGCGCATCTGGCCTTACGTGCTCGGCTTGCTGGTCGGCCTGCCGCTGGTTGCGATGCTGATGTTCGGAGCGCCCGTTGCCTTCGAGGTTCCGGTGCTGAAAGGCTTCAACTTCGCCGGCGGCTCGCGCATCATCCCCGAGCTCGTTGCGCTGACCGTGGCGCTGACGATGTACACGGCCTCGTTCATCGCCGAGGTGGTGCGCGGCGGCATCCTCTCGGTGCATAAGGGGCAGATGGAAGCGGGCCTGTCGCTGGGCCTCAGCCGCGGCACGGTGCTGCGCCTGATCGTGGTGCCGCAGGCGCTGCGGGTGATCCTGCCGCCATTGACCAACCAATATCTTAACCTGACGAAGAACTCGTCGCTCGCCGTCGCGATCGGCTATCCCGATCTCGTCTCGGTGTTTGCCGGCACGACGATGAGCCAGACCGGCCAGGCCATCGAGATCATCGCGATCACGATGGGCGTCTATCTGGCGATTTCGCTGATCACGAGCGCGATGATGAGCTTCTACAGCTGGCGACTTGGCAAGAGACTTGGCGCATGAAGAGACTTGGCGCATGACCGATATCACAGCCTCCACCTTCATTCGCCAGGACATGGCCGGCGAACGGCCGGCACCGGTCAAGACCACGGGTTTCACGGGCTTCGTCCGCACCCGGCTGTTGAATTCGCCGACCAACATCCTGCTCACTTTGGTGAGCGCCTTGTTGATCTGGTTCACGGTGATCCCGGCGCTCAAGTTCCTGCTGGTGGATGCCGTCTGGGTCGGCAAGGATCGCGAAGCCTGTCTTGCGCAGAACGTCGGCCATGCCGTCGGCGCCTGCTGGCCCTATGTCACCGCGAAGTTCGGCCAGTTCATGTACGGCTTCTATCCCGACGCCGAGCGCTGGCGGGTCAACCTGACCTATGGGCTGGCCGTGGTGCTGCTGGTGCCGCTCTTGATCCCGCGCCTGCCGGCAAAGGGGCTCAACGCCGGCCTGTTCTTCTTCGCGCTTCCGGTGGTCGCATTCTTCCTGCTCTATGGCGGGGGATTGTCGGGCTTCGGCGTGAGCTGGAGCGCGGCCACGCTGCAGCTGTTCGCGGAGAGCGTCGACACCGCCGGCAACGCCCTGGTTCGCGGCGGTGCCAACCTTCCGGTCGTCGGCATGCTGTTGTGGCTGCTCGGCAAGCTCGTCGTTTTGATCGGCATGCTGGCGTCGTTGCTGATCTGGCCGCTGGTCTGGCTTCGCGATCAGCTGCAGGCCTCGCATCAGCCGGTCTGGACCGATCTCGCTTTGACCGCGATCGTGGTCACGGCGCTGGTGTTCGTCATCGGCGGCGGCAGCAGGGCGCTGCGCAGCGTCGTCGCCACCGCCGCGACCTTCGCCGGCATCGCGCTCGTCATCGCCATCATGGGCCTCGATCGTGGCGGACTTCCGATCGTTGACACCCGGCTCTGGGGCGGCATGCTGGTCACCCTGGTCGTCTCGGTGATCGGCATCGTCGCCTCGATGCCGATCGGCATCGCGCTGGCGCTCGGCCGCCGTTCGACGATCCCGCTGATCCGGCTGTTCTCGATCGCCTTCATCGAGCTCGTGCGCGGCGTGCCGCTGATCACGGTGTTGTTCTTCGCCACCTACATGCTGCCGTTGTTCCTGCCCGGCAACATGCGCATCGACGGACTGGTGCGGGCGCTGGTCGGCGTGGCGCTGTTCTCCGGGGCCTACATGGCGGAGGTGATCCGCGGCGGCCTGCAGGCGATTCCGCGGGGGCAGGCGGAGGCGGCGAGCGCGCTCGGCCTGTCCTGGTGGAAGACGACGAGCTTCATCGTGCTGCCGCAGGCGCTGCGCCACGTCATTCCGGGCATCGTCAACAGCTTCATCTCGCTGTTCAAGGACACCTCGCTGGTGTCGATCGTGGCGCTATTCGACTTGCTCGGCAGCCTCAAGGCGTCGTTCGCCGATCCGGTCTGGGCGACGCCGACGACCGCGTTCACGGGGTTCGCCTTCACCGGGCTGATCTACTTCGTCTTCTGCTTCGGCATGTCACGCTACTCCCTGCTGGTCGAGCGCCGCCTGAACGCGCACCGGCGTCATTGAGATCATCGAGCAAGATACAAATGACCGCAAATTCGATCGTCAGCATTTCCGGCCTCAACAAATGGTACGGCGAATTCCACGTCCTGCGTGACATCAATCTCGCCGTCGCAAAGGGCGAGCGCATCGTGATATGCGGGCCCTCGGGCTCCGGCAAATCGACCCTGATCCGCTGCATCAACGCGCTGGAGGAGTTTCAGGAAGGCGACATCAATGTCGATGGCATCGATCTCGGACCGAATCTCAAGCGGGTCGACGAGGTTCGGCGCGAGGTCGGCATGGTGTTCCAGAGCTTCAACCTGTTCCCGCATCTGACCGTGCTGGAGAACTGCACCCTGGCGCCGATCTGGGTGCGCAATGTTCCGCAGAAGGAGGCCGAGGCGACCGCGATGAAGTTCCTGGAACGGGTCAAGATCCCGCACCAGGCGCAGAAATATCCCGGGCAGATGTCAGGCGGTCAGCAGCAGCGCGGTAAGCCCCCGGTGACGGCCACCTTGCGTCGGCAGTGAGGCTTCGCGAAGCCATAGGACTAGTCCTGGAGCTAGTCCTATGGCCAAAGCGGAAGTTGAAGTGATCACGTCGGAGCGGCGACGGCGGCATTGGTCGCGGGCTGACAAGGAGCGCATCGTCGCTGCAGCGTTGCAGCCGGGTGCGACGATCCTGGGCGTGGCGCGCGCGTTTGGTGTGCATTCCAGCCAGGTGTTCCGCTGGCGCCAGCAGCTGTGCGGCGAGGAGACTGCCGTGCCCGGCTTCGCCGCTGTGACGATTGCAGCCGATCCCGATCTTCACGCAGCGGCAGCTCCGCCTCAGGGGCTGATCGAAGTCGAGATCGGGACTGAGACCAAGATCCGGATCAGCGGCGCGGCGGATGCCGCGACGGTGACGGCGGTGATCACGGCGCTCCGGGCGGGCTCGCGATGACGATCCCGATCCCTTCCGGCACACAGGTCTGGCTGGCGACCGGCCATACCGACATGCGCAAGGGCTTCGACGGCCTGGGGCTGCTGGTCCAGGAGACCTTGAAGCGCGATCCGCATGGCGGCCATCTGTTCGTGTTCCGCGGCCGCAGCGGCGGGCTGATCAAGGTGCTGTGGCACGACGGCCAGGGCATGTGCCTGTTCGCCAAGCGGCTGGAGCGCGGCCGCTTCATCTGGCCACAGGCTGTTGACGGAGCGGTGACGATCACGCCGGCCCAGCTCGGCTATCTGCTCGAAGGCATCGACTGGCGGCATCCGCAGCGGACGTGGCGCCCGGAAGCTGTTGGTTGAGGGCTCGAACGTCACGGCACTGATGCGTGCCGGGCGGAGCTGTGATTCCATCTTCTGTGATGATCACAGCCGATTCGCTCCCTGATGATGTCGCGACGCTGAAGGCGCTGGTGCTCGCCGGCCAGGCGGCCAAGCTTGCGGCGGAAGCCAAGGCACGCAATCTCGAAGCCGAGGTCCGCGCCCGCACGCTGCTGATCGAGCAGATGAAGTTCACGATCGCCAAGCTCAAGCACGAACAGCACGGCCAATCCTCCGAGCGCGCCTCGGTGCTCGATCAGCTCGAGCTGGAACTCGCCGACCTCGAGGAGGATGCATCGGAGGCCGAAGCCGATGCGCAGCTGGCAGGCGAACGCGCTAAGGCCGCGAAGATAGACGTGCAGCCATTCGAGCGGCGGCGTCCGGCGCGGCGGCCGCTGCCCGAAGACCTGCCGCGGGAGCGCGTCGTTCATCCCGCGCCGGCCAATTGTCCATGCTGTGGCGGGGACAGGTTGCGCAAGATCGGCGAGGACGTGACCGAGACGCTGGAGCTCGTGCCGCGGCAGTGGAAGGTGATCCAGCATGTGCGTGAGAAGTTCTCCTGCCGCGCCTGCGAGGCGATCAGCCAGCCGCCGGCGCCGTTCCATCCGATCTCGCGCGGGCGCGCTGGACCGCGTCTGCTCGCGCACATCCTATTCGCCAAATACGGCTTGCACCTGCCCCTCAACCGGCAGAGCACGACGTATGCGCACGAAGGTGTGATGCTGGACGTCTCCACGCTGGCCGACTGGGTCGGCGCGGCGGCGGCGACATTGATGCCGCTGGTCGATGCGATCAAGGCGCATGTCCTCGCTGCCGAGCGCATCCATGCCGACGACACCACGGTGCCGGTTCTGGCCAAGGGCGAGACGCGCACGGGGCGCGTCTGGACCTATGTGCGCGACGATCGGCCCTTCGCCGGGCACGCGCCGCCGGCCGCCTTGTTCTTCTACTCGCCCGACCGCTCCGGCACCCATCCAGAGGCGCATCTTGCGACCTATGCTGGACCGATGCAGGCGGATGCCTATGCCGGCTTCAACAGGCTCTACGATCCATCGCGGAAGCCGGGCCCGATCATCGAGGTCGGCTGCTGGGCGCATGCACGGCGCAAGTTCTTCGAGATCGCACGGCTGAAGAAGGCGCCGATCGCGATCGAAGCGATCGCGAAGATCGACGCTCTGTTTGCGATCGAGCGCGAGATCAACGGTCTGCCGGCCCAAGAGCGCAAAGCCGCGCGCCATGCGCGCAGCCGCCCGCTGGTCGATGAGCTTCATGCCTTCCTGCACGAGCGCCGCACCAAGCTCTCCGGCAAGAGCGAGACCGCCAAGGCGATCGACTACAGCCTCAAGCGCTGGGAGGTGTTCACGCGCTTCATCGACGATGGCCGGCTGTGCATGACCAACAACGCGGCCGAACGCGAGCTGCGCGCCGTGGCCGTCGGCCGCAAGAACTGGACCTTCGCCGGCTCCGACGATGGCGGCCGCCGTGCTGCCGCCATCTACACCCTGATCCAGACCGCCAAGCTCAACAACCTCGACCCGCAGGCGTGGCTTGCCGACGTCCTCGCCAGGTTGCCCGATCATCCGGCCAGCAGGATCGCAGACCTGCTGCCCTGGAGCTGGAAGCACACCGCCATCCCTGCCGCTGCCTGATCGCTCCGATCAATCGTCCATCCGCGCGGGCTACTCCGCCTGCGGTCTTCACCGGATGCGTACGCAGCGCGTCGCCATCGCGCGGGCGCTGACCATGAACCCGAAAGTCATGCTGTTCGACGAGCCGACCTCGGCGCTCGATCCCGAGATGGTCAAGGAGGTGCTCGATACAATGGTCGACCTTGCCCAGGAGGGGATGACCATGCTGGTGGTGACGCACGAGATGGGCTTTGCCCGCGAGGTCGCCAATCGCGTCGTGTTCATGGACGCCGGCCAGATCATCGAGTCCAATACGCCGCAGGAATTCTTCGCCAACCCGCAGCACGCGCGCAGCAAGCTGTTCCTGAGCCAGATCCTGCGGCATTGATGAAGAGGCGAATCGGGAGTGGGGAATAGCGAATAGGGAGTTGCGAATCGCGGATGAAGCAAGGATCTCACTCGCTACTCGCTACTCGCTACTCGCTACTCGCTACTCGCTACTCGCTACTCGCTACTCGCTACTCGCTACTCGCTACTCGCTACTCGCTACTCGCTACTCGCTACTCGCTGTCTCACACGAATGGCGGCCTGATCGCGCTGCGCTGCTCCAGCCAGGTCGGGACCGGCAGGTTCTTCGCGCGCATGAAGCTGGGATTGTAGAGCTTCGACTGATAGCGATTGCCGGGGTCGCACAGGATGGTCACGATGGTGTGGCCCGGGCCGAGCTGCTTCGCAAGCTGCACCGCGCCGGCGATGTTGACGCCGCTTGAGCCGCCGAGGCACAGGCCTTCGTGCTGCAGCAAGTCGTAGATGGTGTTGACGGCGTCCTCATCCGAAATCAGGAAGGCGGTGTCCACCTTCGCGGTCTCGATCACCGGCGTGACGCGGCCGATGCCGATGCCTTCGGTGATGGAATCGCCGGGCGTGGATTTGACTTCACCGGTCCTGAACCAATTGTACATGGCAAAGCCATGCGGATCGGCACAGGCGATGACGATGCTGCTGTTCTTCTCTTTCAGATAGCGGCTCGTGCCGGCCAGTGTCCCGCCGGTGCCCACCGCGGAAACGAAGCCGTCGACCTTGCCGCCGGTCTGCTCCCAGATCTCGGGCCCGGTCGATTCGTAATGCGCCTTGGCGTTGTCGAGATTGTTCCACTGGTCGGCGAACAACACGCCGTTCGGCTCGGTCTTGCGCAGTTCGTCGGCGAGCCGGCGGCCGACATGCGCATAATTGTTCGGATTGTTGAACGGCAGGGCCGGCACCTCGATCAGCTCGGCGCCGCACAGCCGCAGCATGTCCTTCTTTTCCTGGCTCTGCGTCTCCGGGATCACGATCAGGGTGCGGTAGCCGCGCGCGCTGGCGACCACGGCAAGACCGATGCCGGTGTTGCCGGCGGTCGATTCGACCACGAGTCCGCCGGGCTTGAGATCGCCGCGCTTCTCGGCCTCAAGGATCATCCATTTGCCGGCGCGGTCCTTGACCGACTGGCCTGGATTCATGAACTCGGCTTTGCCGAGAATGGTGCAGCCCGTCGCTTCAGAGGCGCGCTTCAGCTTGATCAGGGGCGTGTTGCCGATCGCCGCAACGACGTCGTTTCTTATGGCCATGTCGAAAATACCTTGGGCAGCTTTCCTCAACCAGATCTAGTATGACCCTAGCCTAGTCTCCAGTGCGGCGTAAGCCGCGCATTCTGCTACCCTGACTTGGCGAAAACGACCTGTCGGACGTCGATGTTCCCGGAAAGGAAACCGGCCTCGCAATAGGAGAGATAGTATTCCCACAATCGCCGGAAGCGCTCATCGAAGCCGGACGGTGTGAGGTCCGGCCAGGCCGCACGGAAATTGCTTCGCCAGATCGCGAGCGTTTTGGCATAATCTTGCCCGAAGATGCGCTCCCGAATAACGGGAATTCCAAATCGCTCACCCAGCGACTTCAGGATCTGCGGCGTCGGCAGCATGCCGCCGGGAAACACGTAGCGCTGGATGAAGTCGACTTCGCGCCGATAATGGTGAAACAGATTGTCCTGGATGGTGATCGCCTGGACGCCAACGAGGCCGCCGGGCAGCAACCGATCTCGCAATTGCGAAAAGTATTTGGGCCAGAACTGCTCGCCGACCGCCTCGATCATTTCGATCGAGGCGATCCGGTCATAGCGGTCGCGCTCGTCGCGATAATCCTGCAGGCGGATCTCGACCTTGTCGGCGAGGCCCGCTTCGTGGATGCGGCGCTGCGCGAAATCGCGCTGCTGCTGGCTGATGGTCAGGCCGACCACCTTGGTGCCGAATGTCTTGGCGGCATACTCGGCGAAACCGCCCCAGCCGCAGCCGATCTCGAGCAGCGTCTGGCCGGGCTTGAGATCGATCGCCTCGGCGAGCCGCTTGTATTTGTTGGTCTGCGCCGCCGTGAGGTCGGTCGTATGCTCCTCGAACAGCGCCGAGGAATAGGTCATGCTCGGGTCGAGCCAGGCCGAATAGAACGCATTGCCGATGTCGTAATGGGCGTAGATGTTGCGGCGTGCCTGGCGCTTGGTGTTGCGATTGAACCAGTGCCGCACCAGCTGGGCAAACCGGATCAGCGGCTTGTCCTCGAGCATCGATTGCAGCAAATGCTGGTTCACGCAGAACAGATACAGAAACTGCGTCAGGTCCGGCGTATCCCAGTCGCCGTTCAGGTAGGCCTCGGCAATTCCGATATCGCCGCCATTGATGAGGCGCGATGCGAAGCCGTAATTGGCCAGGATCATCGCGGCCGCCGGTCCGGGCTCCGCACCGCCGAGCCGGATGATGCGACCGTCGGGCAGGGTGACGTCGAGCGTGCCTTTCCTCAGTCGGGAGCCGAATCCCAGAGCCAGGCGGGGTAGGCGGGGAAGATCGGCAAGCACCTTGTCGACGGTGTCGGGGGTAACAGGGATGACGTCCGGCATGGCAGGTCCATTCACGCAAACGGCTCCGCGGTCCCGCCTCAGGCGCGGCTGGCCGACGCAGCAGCTGTTCGCGCCTGGATGAGGGGATCAGAGCGCGCCGACGGTTTCCAGTCAGCGCCGAGATATATAACCGTGGCTGTCGTTTCTCGCCAAGCCGGTATCGGTTCCATCGGCCGCAATGTCGCCGCGCGGAACGAGGCGGACGCCCTTTGCCCACAGCCGCAGCGCCTCCCAATGGATGGCGCCGAAGATCTTCAGGGTCACGAGCGGAAGCGAGAGCAAGGCCGCGAGCAGGGAGTTCGTGGTCAGAGCGCGCCGCCGGCCGAAGAACGTCGCCGCGAGCAGCGGCCCGCCGCCGCCGGTTTCCAGAATTCGCAACTTGACGTTTTCGGCGGGGGGCGAGATCCGGAAATGATAGCGCATCGCCATGTCAATGAACGGTGAGACATAGAACGTCTTGTCCTGCTGCTGACGCAGCCCGGCCGTCGACAATTGATCCGGCTCGACCGGCAGCAAATAGGGCTTGATCTCGCCGAAGGTGTTGCGCACCTCGTAGATCATCAGCGCCAGGGTGCCGTCGCTCCGATAGCAGAAATAGACCGAGAGCGGATTGAAGACGTAACCCAGCAGCCGCGGATAGCACAGCAGCACGACGCGGCCGCCCGAGAGATCGATGCCGTGCTCCGCCGCCCGCGCCTGCACATAAGCGAGCAGCGGCGAGCCGTCACGCAGGCCATGATCGCGTTCGTGAAAGCTGTAGAGCGCGCGCCGGTTGACCCCGAACAGCGGCGACTGCCGGTCAGCTTCGCCGAGCCGGCCGAGGTCGATCAGCAGGTTCATCACGCGATATTGGAAGCGATGCGGGACCGGCCGCATCCGCGCATGCATGACGTCACCGACATAGAGCGTGGCCGCCGCCGGCCGATCGCGTGATCCGGACTGATCGATTTGCATATCGCCTCTATTCCGCGGCCTCGGCGAGCTCCGTCGGAAGTCCCCGCCAGGGCACGGTCGCGCCGAGCGCCTCGGCCACAGCGAGGCCCGAACGCAACCCGTCCTCGTGGAAACCATAACCCGTCCAGGCCCCGCAGAACCAGGTGTGGCGTTGCCCCTGGATCGCCGCCAGACGCTTCTGCGCCGCAAAAGCGGCCGCCGTGTATTGCGGGTGCTCACAGACGTATTTGCCGAAGGTTAGCTCCGGCGCCGGAGCAAAGGGCGGGTTGAGGCTCACGAACAGCGGCTTGTCGTGGTCGATACCCTGCAGATTGTTCATCCAATAGGTCACCGCGACGTCGTTCATCGGCACGCCCTCGCGCTGCCAGCGCAGGAAATTCCAGGACGCCCAGGCGCGGCGCCGCTTCGGCATCAGCCTGGCGTCGCGATGCAGATAGATCGTGTTGGGCGAGTATTTGATTGCGCCGAGAATGCTGCGCTCCTGCTCGTCGGCATCGGCCAGCATCGCAAGCGCCTGATCGCTATGGGCGGCGATCACGACATGATCGAAGGTGTCGCGATGGCCGCTGCTGTCCGCCACGACCACGCCCTGTCCACTGCGCTCGATGCTGGTGACGGCGCTGCCGAGCCGGATCTGGTTGCGATAGGAGGCCGTCAGCTTCTCGACATATTGGCGGCTGCCGCCCTTAACGGTTCGCCAGACCGGACGGTCATACTGCAGCAATCGGTGATTGCTGAAGAAGGCCACGAAATTCTCGGCGGGAAAATCCAGCATCTCTGATGCAGGCGCAGACCAGATCGCAGCCCCCATGGGAGCCAGATAGTCGGTCAGCAGCCGTGGCGCGAAATGATTGCGCCGGAAATAGTCGCCGAGCGTCAGCCCCTGCAGGCGGCCGGCCTTGAAGTCGGCGACGCTTTGCTCGTTGAAGGTCAGGATGTCCCGCAGCATCCACAGATAGGACGTCGAGAGCAGGTTGCGCGGCTGGGCGAACAGTCCTTTGGCGGTATCGAGCCAGCTATCGCCGCCGCCCTTCCACTCGAAGCGGCCCGCATCCGCCGTCACTGCGAAGCTCATGCTGCTGGCGACCGTCTCGACCCCGAGATGATCGAACATGGCGGTCAATTCCGGATAATTCAGCTCATTGTAGACAATGAAGCCGATGTCGACAGCGACGACGGTGCCATCATAGTCGATCGTTATGGTGTGACTATGGCCGCCCGGACGGAGATCTCGCTCGTAGACGGTGATCGGATAACGCTTCGCCAAGGACCAGGCAGCGGCATTTCCCGCAATGCCCGTTCCAACCACCGCAACTCGCATGAATAGCCCCCCCCTGAAGTTCACATGCAAGTTACGGAGCCCCTGCCAATGGGTTTCACCCTGCGCTCCGCGCGTCACACCCGTCGAAAATGCCAGCCGAGAGATGAAATCTTGGTAAGGCGCGCGCCCTGAACTCGCACCCGGTCGCGCAGAAAATCCGCTGATTTACGGGAGATTCGTCGATCCGGCCGTCCAGATCGGCGTCGTAGCGGAACGGGGCAGGGGGCCCGCGGGGCTGTCCGGCGCCGTGGGGGGCGGCTAGAATGAGTCGTAAGACGACAGGGAAGCATCACGCCAGTGTCCATCGTGCAGATCGCCGTCGACGAGCCTCGCCGCGCGCCCGCTGAGACGCGGACCGTTGCCGGGAAGCGGGAGAGCCGCGTGTCCGCGGGCCTGCGGCATTTCGTCCGCTGGTTCGCGGCGATCGGTCTGGCGGTCAACGCCGCTGGCTGCCTGCTGACGCAGGACATTCCGGATCCGGCCCTCGACATTCCCAACCGGTACAAGTCGGGCCGCCGGCGCGGACATGGCTGCGCCGCCGACGCTCGACTGGTGGCGGGGCTTCGGCTCCCGTGAGCTGACTCAGCTGATGGAGGAGGCGCAAAGCGTCAACCTCGACATCGCCGCCGCCGTCGCGCGCTTCCGGCAGGCTGACGCGCTGGCGCGGCAGGCCGGCGCGGCGCTGCTGCCGAGCCTGTCCACGACCGGCCAGGAGACCTATTCGCGCACGTCGGGCTCGAGCTCGAGCGGGCTCACCAATGGCGGCCGCGAGGTCGTCAATTATCAGGCCTCGCTGTCGGCAAGCTATCAGCTCGACTTCTTCGGCCAGAATCGCGACGCCCTGCAGGCCGCGGAGGAGACGGCGGTCGCCAACCGTTTCGACCGCGACGTCACCCAGCTGACGACACTGGCCACGGTCGCCAACGCCTATTTCCAGGTGCTGGCGGCGCAGGATCGGATCCGCACCGCCGAGCGCAACATCACCAACGCCACCCGCGTGCTCGACGCCATCCGTGAGCGCCAGAAGGCCGGCACCGGCAACGACCTCGACGTCGCCCAGCAGGAGAGCGTGCTTGCCAACCAGAAGGCGGCGGTGCCGCCGCTGCGTCAGACGCTCGACCAGAACGTCAATGCGCTCGCTGTCCTGGTGGCGCGATCGCCCGAGGGCATTCGCGTCAGTGGCGGCTCGCTCGACCAGATCAAGACGCCGCGGGTGACGCCGGGGCTCCCGTCCGAACTGCTGACGCAGCGGCCGGACATTCGCCGTCAGGAAGCGCAGCTGGCCTCCGCGACCGCCAATGTCGGCAGTGCGCGGGCGCAGTTCTTTCCGAGCATCCAGCTGACCGGCAATGGCGGTTACCAGAGCGCGGCACTGGTCTCGCTGTTCCAGCCGCACGCGGCATTTTTCAGCCTCGCGGGCAGCCTGACCCAGCCGATCTTTGATGGCGGCCGGATTCTCGGCAATTTCGAGAACGCAAAAGCGCGCCAGGATGAACTGCTGCAGACCTATCGCAAGACCGTCATCCAGGCCTTCACCGACGTGAACAACGCGTTGTTCGCGATCAAGCAGACGACGATCCGTTTGCAATTGCAGCGCCAGGTCGTCGCCGCCTCGCGGCGGGCCTTTGAACTGTCCGAGCAGCAGCTGCGCGCCGGCACTGCCGACATCGTGACCGTCTTGAACACGCAATTGACGCTGTTCCAGGCGGAGGACGCGTTATGGCAGGCCCAGCTGGCGCGGCTGCAGGCGTTCGTCAGCCTGTATCAGGCGCTGGGCGGCGGCTGGGAGCCGCGCATGGAGAAGTCGGCCGATGCTCTTTAAACCGGACGAGAAGGGAGCAGGAGCCGTGAAACGGGCGCGGGCCAGCGTGGCCCGGCGGCTGGTGTCGATCACGATCACGCTGCTGATCCTCGGCGGCCTTGGCTATCTCGGCTGGATGGCCATGCAGCAGAAGCAGCAGCAGGGCAACCGATTCACCCGGCCCGACCTCCCGGTGCCGGTGCTCGCGGCCTCGCCTCTCATCAAGGATGTGCCGGTCTATCTCGACGGCGTCGGCGCGGTCCGCGCCCTGAACACGGTGACGGTGCGATCGCAGGTCGACGGCAAGCTGATCGCCGTCAACTTCGTCGAGGGGCAGGACGTCAAGCAGGGCGATGTGCTCGCCGAGATCGATCCGGCCATCTATCAGGCCCAGTACGATCAGGCCGTCGCCAAGAAGGCGCAGGACGAGGCGCAGCTTGCCAACCAGAAGCTCGATCTCGCCCGCTACGAGCAACTCGCGGCCAGCAGTGCCGGCTCCAAGCAGCAGGCTGATACGCAGCGCGCCGTCGTGGCGCAGCAGCAGGCGCTGATCAAGGCCGACCAGGCGGCGATCGACAATGCCGCGGCAACGCTCAGCTACACCAAGATCGTGGCGCCGATCTCGGGCCGGGCCGGCCTGCGCCAGGTCGATCAGGGCAACATCGTCCGCTCGTCGGACGCCACCGGCCTCGTCGTCATCACCCAGCTGCAGCCGATCGCCGTGCAGTTCAGCCTGCCGCAGCAGCAGATCATGCGCGTCAATGCCGCCGCGGCCAAGGGACAGCTCGCGGTCGACGTGTTCGGCAATGACGGCGTCACCGTGATCGATACCGGTACCTTGCGCGGCATCGACAACCAGGTCGATCAGACCACCGGCACGTTGAAGCTGAAGGCGGAATTTCCAAACGCCAAATTCCAGCTGTGGCCAGGCCAGTTCGTCAATGTGCGGCTCAAGGTCGAAACGCTGGCGCAGGCGATCACCGTGCCGACCTCGGCCGTGCAGCGCGGGCCGGCAGGCACGTTCAGCTACGTCATCGGCGAAGGCGATGTCGCTTCGGCGCATCCGGTCACGGTCGTGCAGCAGAACGAGAGCGAGGCGGTGATCGCGAGCGGGCTCAGCCCGTCCGACCGGGTGGTGACGACCGGCTTCGCCAATCTCGCCGACGGCGTGAAGGTCGTGATCGGGCGCGCCGAGCAGACGCCGCAGGCCGATCTTGCGCCGCGCAAGCGTGGCCGCAACCCGCAAGCCAAGGATCAAGCGAAGGATCAAGCCAAACAGGGCAGTGCTCCGCCCGACGGCGCAGCCAAGGACGGCGAGCACAGGCGCAGGCCGCAGGGCGATGGGCAGAGCGGGCAGGGAGGCTCGGCCGGCGCGCCGCCGCCTCAGGCGGGGAGTGAGCAGGGACGTGGCGCGAGGCCGCAGCCATGACAATGACAGCGTGACGGGCAGGTCGCGATGAGCGTCTCCGAACCCTTCATTCGCCGTCCGATCGCGACCTCGCTGCTCGGCGTCGCGCTGTTGATCGGCGGCCTGCTCGGCTATCTCGCGCTGCCGGTCTCGGCGCTGCCGCAGGTCGACTTTCCCACGGTGCAGGTGACCACGCAGCTGCCGGGCGCCAGCCCCGACGTGATCGCCTCGCTGATCACGGCGCCGTTGGAACGGCAGCTCGGCCAGATCCCGTCACTGTCGGCGATGAATTCGACAAGCTCGTTCGGGGTCAGCCAGATCTCGCTGCAGTTCGACCTCGGGCGCGACATCGACGGTGCCACGCAGGATGTGCAGGCGGCGATCAACGCCGCGGCCGGCGTGCTGCCGAAATCGCTGCCTTATCCACCGACCTACGCCAAGGTCAATCCGGCCGACGCGCCGGTGATCACGCTCGCGCTGACCTCGGATACCGTCTCGCTGCGGGCGATGAGCGACATGGCTGATACGATCCTGTCCCAGCGTCTCAGCCAGGTCTCCGGCGTTGGCCGCGTTTCGGTGCTCGGCGGATTGAAACCCGCGGTGCGCGTGCAAGCCGATCTGGCGCGGCTTGCCGCCTATGGCATTTCGATGGAGGACCTGCGCGCCGCCATTGCCGGCGCCAACGTCTCCGGACCGAAGGGATCGTTGGATGGCGCGCAGCAGGCCTATTTGATCACCGCCAACGACCAGATCGCGGCCGCCGACGCCTACCGGCCGATCATCATCGCCTACCGCAACGGCTCGCCGGTCACGATCGGCGACGTCGCCACCATTGTTGACGGGCTCGAGAACGATCGGACCGGCGGCTGGTATCAGGGCGTGCCGGCCGTGATCCTCGACATTCAGCGCCAACCCGGCGCCAATGTGATCGAGGTCGTCAGGCAGATCCGCGCCGAAATCCCCAAGCTGCAGCGCACGATTCCGGCCGGCGTGAAGCTCGCCATCGTCAGCGACCGCACGGTGACCATTCGCGCCTCGGTGCATGACGTGCAGTTCACGCTGGTGCTCAGCGTGGTGCTGGTGACGCTGGTCGTGCTCCTGTTCCTGCGCTCGCTGCGCGCCACGATCATTGCCGGCGTGGCGCTGCCGCTGTCGCTGATCACGAGCTTCGGCGTGATGTATTTCGCCGGCTTCAGTCTCGACAATCTGTCGCTGATGGCGCTGACCATCGGCACCGGCTTCGTCGTCGACGACGCCATCGTGATGATCGAGAACATCGTCCGCCACATGGAGAATGGCGAGAGCGCGATGAACGCCTCGCTGCGCGGCGCCCGCGAGATCGGGTTCACGGTGATCTCGCTGACGGTGTCGCTGATCGCGGTCTTCATTCCGCTGTTGTTCATGTCTGGCCTGGTCGGCCGCATGTTCCGCGAATTCGCGCTGACCTTGACGATCGCGGTCGTGACCTCTGCCGTCGTGTCGCTGACCCTGACGCCGATGATGTGCTCGCGGCTGTTGAAGCACGCCAGCGAGGAATGGGTGCCGCCGGGGCTGAACGCGATCAGCCGCTTCATCGACCGCACGGTTGCCGTCTATCACCGCAGCCTGCTCTGGGTGCTCGACCGCCAGACCGAAACGCTGGTCGTGACCTTCGCGACCCTGGCCGCCACCTTGGCGCTCTACGTCATCGCACCGAAGGGGTTTCTGCCGCTGCAGGACACCGGCTCGATCACGGCGGTGACGGAGGCCGGCCCGGACGTCTCGTTCTCCGAAATGCAGCGACGGCAACAGGAGGTGGCGGCGGCAATCCAGGCGGACCCGGACGTGGTGGGCGTCGTCTCGGTGATCGGGGCCGGATCGGTCAACCCGACCACCAATGTCGGCCGCCTCGTGATGACCTTGAAGCCGCTCGGCGAGCGGCAGGACGGCGTGGCCGCGGTGATCGACCGGCTGAAGCAGAAGACAGCGGGCGTGCCGGGCATGACCGTGTATTTCCAGCCGGTCCAGGACGTGCAGATCTCGACCCAGGCGAGCCGGTCGCAATATCAATACACGCTGACCGGCGCCGATGCCGGCGACGTCGCGAAATGGGCCGGACAGCTGGTCGCGGAGATGCGGCGCGACCCGCTGTTCCGCGACGTCTCATCGGAAGCCCAGGAGGGCGGGCTGCGCGCGGAACTGACCATCGACCGCCAGCGCGCCGGCCAGCTCGGCGTCAGCCTGCAGGGCGTCACCGACACGCTCAACGATGCGTTTGCGCAGCGCCAGATCTCGACCATCTACGGCCAGGCCAACCAGTACCGCGTGGTACTGGAGGCGATGCCGATGTATCAGCGCGACCCTTCCATCCTGTCGAAGCTGTATCTGCCGGGCGCGGGCGGCCAGGTGCCGCTGTCGGCGGTGGCAAGCCTGAAGCGCACCACGGCGCCGCTGGCGATTTCGCATCAGGCGCAATTCCCGGCCGTGCAGCTGAGCTTTAACCTCGCGCCCGGCGTGGCGCTGAGCGAGGCGGTCGATGCGCTCCATGCCACCGAGACCCGCATCGGCATGCCCGGCAGCATCATCGGCGTCTACTCCGGCGATGCCGCCGAATTCGCCAAGTCGCTCGCCGGTCAGCCCTGGCTACTGCTGGCGGCTGTCATCACGATCTATATCGTGCTGGGTGTGCTGTATGAGAGCTACATTCATCCGATCACGATCCTCTCGACCCTGCCGTCGGCCGGCGTCGGCGCCATCCTGGCCTTGATGCTGTTCGGCCAGGATCTCTCGGTCATCGGCCTGATCGGCATCATTCTTCTGATGGGTATCGTCAAGAAGAACGCGATCATGATGATCGACTTCGCGCTGGAGGCCGAACGGCACGAGGGCCGGACGCCCACTGACGCGATCGTGCAGGCGTGCCTGTTGCGCTTCCGCCCGATCATGATGACGACGCTGGCGGCGCTATTCGGTGCGCTGCCGCTGGCGATCGAGAGCGGCACCGGCTCGGAGCTGCGCTTCCCGCTCGGCATCTCCATCATCGGCGGCCTGCTGCTCAGCCAGTTGCTGACGCTGTACACGACGCCGGTGATCTATCTCGCGCTCGACCGCCTCAACCGCCGCTTCGAGACGGCGCTGCCGCCCGCACCCAACCTGCCGTCGCCGCCGATCGCGGGCGCGACCGAAGGCATCCAGTGATGGCCTTCTCGATCTCCGAACCATTTATCCGCAGGCCGGTCGGCACCACGCTGCTCTCGATCGGCCTGTTCCTGGTCGGGATCGTCGCCTACATCTTCCTGCCTGTGGCGCCGGTGCCGAATGTCGATTTCCCTTCGATCTTCGTCACGGCATCGCGGCCCGGCGCCGACCCCTCGGTCATGGCGGGGACCGTGGCCGCACCGCTGGAGCGGCGGCTCGGCGAGATCGCGGGCGTCGACCAGATCACCTCGACAAGCTCGCTCGGCACCACCAATATCCAGATCCAGTTCTCGATCGGCCGCGATATCGACAAGGCGGCGCGTGACGTGCAGGCTGCGATCAACGCATCGCTGTCGGACCTGCCGAGCGACCTGCCGGCGCTGCCGCGCTTTCGCAAAGCCAATACGGCCGCGGCACCGGTGTTCGTGCTGGCGCTGACCTCGAAGACGATGACGCCGAGCGCGATCTACGACGTCGCCGACACCGTGGTGGCGCAGCGGCTGTTCCAGGTGCCAGGCGTCGGCAACGTCACCGTCAGCGGCGCCGACCAGCCGGCGGTGCGGATTGCGCTCAATCCGGTCTCGCTCGCCAATGCCGGGATCTCGACCGACGATGTCAGGACCGCGATCATCAATGCCAATCCGATCGGCCCGGTCGGCATCTTCGAGGGCGGGCGGCAGAGCGAGACCATCGCCATCAACCGGCAGATGCGGACCGCGGCCGAATTCCGCGACATCCTGATCAAGAGCAGCAATGGCAGCTTCGTCCGGCTGTCGGATGTCGCCGACGTCGAGGATTCCGTGCGCAATGTGCGCTCGATCGCCTGGTTCAACAAGCAGCCGGCGGTGCTGATCCAGATCGCCAAGCAGGGCGATGCCAATGTCATCGAGACCGTCGACCGGGTGAAGGCGCTGATCCCCGAGCTCAAGCAGTGGTTGCCCGCGGGCATCGAGATCTCGACCCTGATCGATCGCACCGGCACCATCCGCGCCTCGGTCGAGGACATGCAATGGACCTTGCTGGCGACCGCCGTGCTGGTGATGGTTGTGGTATTTCTGTTCCTTCGCCGTCTGGTGCCGACGGTGGCGGCCGGCGTCTCGGTGCCGCTGGCGCTGGCCGGCACCTGCGCGGCGATGTGGCTCGCCGGCTTCTCGATCGACAATCTCTCGCTGATGGCGCTCGCGATCTCCGTCGGCTTCGTCGTCGACGACGCCATCGTGATGATCGAGAACATGTACCGCAATCTCGAGCAGGGCCTGCCGCCGCTGCGCGCTGCGCTCGACGGCGCGCGCCAGATCGGCTTCACCGTGCTGTCGATCAGCCTGTCCCTGATCGCGGCCTTCGTGCCGCTGATCTTTATGGACGGCGTCGTCGGCCGCCTGCTGCGCGAGTTCTCGCTGACGCTGACCTTTGCGATCGTGGTGTCGACCCTGGTGTCGCTGACCGTCACGCCGATGATCTGCGCGCACTACATCAAGGAGACGCTCTCCGACCGCGCCAGCTGGTTCGACCGCATCGTCGAGGGCACGCTGTTGGGCATGGTCCGCTTCTACGCCTGGACCTTGCGCGGCGTGCTGGTCTACCCGTTTCTGACCCTGATCGTGTTCTTCGCCACCATCGCGCTGACGGTCACGCTCTACATCAAGGTGCCCAAGGGCTATTTCCCGACCGACGATTCCGGATTCATCATCGGCGCGACCCGCGCCTCCGCCGACATCTCGTTCCAGTCGATGCTGAGCCTACAGCAGCGGCTCGCCGACATCGTGATGGCCGATCCGGCCGTGGCAGGGATCGGCTCGACCATCGGCGGCGGTGGCGGGCCGGGCGGCGCGACGTCGAACCGCGGCACGATGTTCATCAATCTCAAGCCGCCGGCGGAGCGGGACGGTGTCTCGACCGAGCTCGTGATCAACCGTCTGCGGCGTAGCCTCGCGATGGTGCCCGGCATTCGTCTCTTCATGTTCGCCGCACAGGATGTCCGCGCCGGCGGCCGGCAGAGCGATTCAGACTATCAGTACACGCTGAGCAGTCCCGATCTCGACCTGCTGCAGAAATGGGCGCCGATCGTCGCCAAGCGGCTGGAAACGGTGGAGGGCATCACCGACATTTCCAGCGACCGCGACCCCGGCGGCCTGCAGCTGGTGCTCCGGATCGACCGGCAGAAGGCGGCGAGCCTCGGCGTGCGCGTCCAGGACATCGACACCGCCCTCAACAACGCCTTTGCACAGCGCCAGATTTCGATCGTCTACAGCCAGCGCAACCAGTACATGGTGGTGCTGGAGATCGATCCGAAATTCCAGACCGATCCCTCGAACCTCGATCGGATCTATGTGGCGGGGGCAGGGGACGCGCAGATTCCGCTCTCGGCGCTGGTGAAGGCGGAGCGAGGCCTGTCGCCGCTCGCGGTGTTTCATTCGCAGTCGTTCCCGTCCACCACCGTGTCGTTCAACCTGCTGCCCGACGTGCCGCTGCAGGCCGCGACCGCGAACATCCAGCGGGCGGTGGACGAGTTGCATATGCCGGAGGGCATCCGCGGCGGCTTCGACGGCAATGCCGGCGACTTCAACAAGGGCAGCGGCCGGCAACCGCTGCTGATCCTGTCCGCGCTGGTCGCGATGTATATCGTGCTCGGCGTGCTCTATGAGAGCCTGGCGCATCCGCTGACCATCATCTCGACCTTGCCGTCGGCGGGGCTCGGCGCGCTGCTCGCTTTGCAGGTCACCAATACGCCGCTGACCGTGATCGCCTTCGTCGGCATCATCCTCTTGATCGGCATCGTCAAGAAGAACGGCATCATGCTGGTCGACTTCGCGCTCGATGCCGAGCGGCAGCGCGGCATGTCCTCGGCTGATGCGATCTTCGAGGCCTGCCGGGTGCGCTTTCGTCCGATCCTGATGACGACCTTGGCCGCGCTGTTCGCCGGCCTGCCGCTGGTGCTCGCGACCGGGCCAGGGACCGAGCTGCGCCGGCCGCTCGGCATCACCATCATCGGCGGCCTGCTGGTGTCGCAGATCCTGACGCTCTACACGACGCCGGTCATTTATCTCCTGATCGATCGGCTGCGTCGCCGCTCGGCGCCGGAGCCGCTCGCCGCGCCGGCAGAATGAGGCGTTGTCGCGATGGTCGGGGGCGCGTATAGGCCGCGCTATGTCAGACCAGCCCCACGATCATCCGCCGCTCGCGGAAGCGCCGCCCGACTGCCCGCACTGCCAGAAGCCGTTGCCGCTCTGCATCTGCGAGAGTGTCACTCCGCTCGAGAGCCGCTTGGGACTGCTGATCCTGCAGCATCCGCAGGAGCAGGACCGCGCGCTCGGCACGGCGCGGCTTGCCGCGCAGCATTTCAAGACCGCGGTGGTCAAGGTCGGGCTGTCCTGGCCGAGTCTCGCCAAGGCCCTCGGCCGCCCGGTCGCGGACCCCGCGCGCTGGGCGATCCTCTATCTCGGCTCGGCCAAGGCGGCCGATCTCGACCCCGAGAGCGAGGTGCTGGCCCTCACGCGCAAGGGCGAGGTCGCGGAGAACCAGCGCGCGATCCTCAAATCGATCGAGGGCGTGATCCTGCTCGACGGCACCTGGAGCCAGGCCAAGGCGCTGTGGTGGCGCAATCCCTGGATGCTGAAATGCCAGCGCGTGATCCTCGGGCCGCGCCGGCCCTCGCGCTATGGACATCTGCGCCGCGAGCCGCGCCGCGACGGGCTGTCGACGATCGAGGCTGCGGGCCTGCTGATGGCGGCGCTGGAACGCCGACCGGAGATCGCCGCGACCCTCGAGGCCAGCTTCGAGCGCATGCTGGCGCGGTATCGGGAGGTCGAAAAAGACCATCCGGAGCTCACCCCGCGGCCCAAGCCCCGCGGCAAGCCGGATCGGCGCGGCCGTAAACGCCGGGTTTAGGAACCAAAGGTACGCTTCTTGCATTGCAGCATAGCATGAGGAAGCGAGCTATGCAGGACCTCGAAAAGTCGAACGTGGTGCAATTCCGGGACTATGCCAGCCGGCGGGGCAGAGGAACGGTGGCCGAGCCCGCGGCGACCTGTGCCGCCTCAGGACAACGCGGCGCCATTCTGATGTGGCCGCGCGGTCAGGTGCTCTATCCCGGCGGGATCGACGATCTGCCGATCTGACGCCTAACCTTGTGCAGCTGGCTTGTGCAGCGCCAATGAGAGAGGTTGCCTCGGCGGCGGATTGCCTATAATGCTCCGCGTTGTTGGGGCCACGTGGCGGAGTGGTTACGCAGCGGTCTGCAAAACCGTTTACACCAGTTCAATTCTGGTCGTGGCCTCCACTTCAATCATATCAAGGCTTTGAGCCGAGCTTTTGCGAAACGGCCTCAGCGGCCGAGCGCGCCGGCTGCAGTTTGGGCGTCGGCCGGGGCTTGGCTGCGGATGCGACGGCTGGGCCGGTCAGGACGAAGACCTCGACCCGCCGGTTCTTCTCGAACTCGTCACCGCCATTGTCGCGCACGGGAACCTCGTCGCAATAGCCGCGGGTGTCGACATTGCTGACGCCAAGGCTGGCCAATTCCTGCTTCACCGATTCGGCGCGCTGCAGCGATAGCCGGCAATTGGCCTGATAGTTGCCGCGACGGTCGGCAAATCCGGCCAGAAGGAGCCGCGCCTGCGGCGTCTCTCGCAACGCCTGCATCACCCGATACAGATTTGGCGCCGCCAGATTGTCGAGCTCGAACGAATTGCTCTGAAAGCGGAAGCTCGCATCGAGGGCGCGGGCCTGCGCCCGCAACTGGCAGAATTCCTGCGGATTCCCGCTCCATTTCGGGCTGAGTGCACAGGGGCGGGTATCGACCTCGGCGGCGGGCTTGGCGTTTGGCGACAGGCCGACGACCGTCTTCTGCGCGACCTCCTGGCCGTCCTTGCTGAGCGCGAATTTGATGAAGCGGCTGACCTCGGGGCGCGGCTGATCGGCCGAATAGAGAAACAGGCGCCGCGACAGCGGGTAATTCTCGGTGCGGACCGTGAACTCGGTCGGCGCGAGGGCGATCGCGTTGCCGTCGCTGACCGCCAGCGCCTTCGCCGCGCCGACATAGGCCATGCCGACGAAGCCGATGCCGTTGGGATCGGAGGCGACATCGTCCGACAGCCGCTCGCTGTCCTCGTAGCCATTCGGTTGTCGCGTGGTCAGCGGCGCCATGCGGGCGCTCGGTCCGAGCACCAACTCCTCGAAGGTCTTGCGCGTGCCGGATTGACTGTCGCGGGCGTAGAGGTTGATCGGCCCGGCCGGAAGACCCAGCGCGCTCCAATCCGTGACCCGTCCGGTGAAGATCTCCTTCACCTGCACCTTGGTCAGCGTCTTCAGGCGCGACGAGGGGCTCACGATGACGGCGATCCCGTCCAGCCCGACGACGTGTTCGGAGCGCGCGCTCCGCATGTCCCCGACCGGCGCCAACATCGCCGCTTGCTCGTCGCTCACCGGCACCGATGCCATCCAAATGTCGGCATCGAGGCTGCGCAGCGCCTTGGCGCCGGTCCCGGTGCCATGGGCCTTGACTTCGACACCCACCATCCGGCCGCCGAGTTCGCCGCTGATCACGAACTCCGGCAGCTTCCCGCCCTGCGGATCTGATCGTTGGACTCTTCTGACCTCCGATACGCCGAGGCTGCGCAGCCAAGCTTCGGCGAGATCCGGCGCCAGTTTGGCTCCGATCGTGTTCGAGCCATTCAGTCGCACCAGATAGTCGCCCGACAGCTCGCGCTTGGGCACCGCACGATCCTCCGGTGCGAGCGTGTTCAGGGATGCTGCTGACGGCGCGGTGGCCGCCGGCACGGCAAGCGCATCCGGAGCTTGGGAGGCTTGCGCGACGCCGAGATCGCTACGCGCCGCCAGATCCATAAGCTGCCGTGCCGGCGCGGATGGGATCTCCGCTCCGTTGTTCGCTACGAACAAATACCCAAACCCCGACACAATGAACAGCGCAATGATACCTGCGGCGATCATCAGCGGCGACGAGAGACGGCTGTCTCTGCTTTGCGTGATCACAAGCAAAGGGCCACTGCATTCGCTGCAGGTCGAGTCGGAGAACGCCATGTATTGCAGTGTGCCTGCGGTCGCCAGCGAGCACCTTGCATTCGTGCAGCAACCCCGCCTGATCGCGCTGCTCATGGTCTAAGGATCACCCACATAATGCCCGACGGACAACAGTGACGACGAGGTCGGCATGCACGGCTTGCGATCGACGGACCTCATGAAGTCTGCTCACCGCAGCGCGGCCGACCTCAGTCTGTTCGAACTCAATCGCGTCCGACACACTTTCGACCGGTCACTAAGCCTGACCTATTGGTCTCACTTCGTGTCGGAAATTTGAGGCAATTGAGGCAGCTCCTCTTCCGCCGCCATCACTTGCTGTCTTGTCGTCGATTTGTAGTCGCAGACGTAAGTCGATCCGCGCCTAGATCGCAGAAGGACGCGGCGCGCGGTATTCTGCGGCTTCAGGATCGGTCGTCCTCATCGCGCGGCGGCGTGCTGATCGGCGCCGACGAGATGACGCGCCGGATGCGGAAGGTCCGATCGTTAGTTCGCCGCGCAGCGTGCTCCGCGGCAGCATGACGAAAATATCGAGGCAAGCGCGCGGCCCGCGCCTTGATTTAGTCTGGTTGTATTGATCTAATAATTCTATGTTTGGATGCGCTGCAGCGACTGCCGACTGCAGAGCAACAACGCCTCGCAAAGATCAATCATGCACGATCATCCGACACGCCGCTCGGTGGTTCTCGGCACGCTTGTCGCATGCGCGTCTGTCACGGGCGCTGCGGCCGGCGATGAGGACGATCCGCGCAAGGAGAAGCGGCCGCAGAAGGGCGACCTTCTCGTGTTCTCGGAAGGGGAGCGCGAGGGGCAGACGATTACGCCGGATGATTTGAAGGTCGGCGAGCCGCCGGTGCATGCGTGGCCGAAGGATGCAGCGAATGCGATCGTGCGCGATGGGTCGCGATTGAACGAGGTGCTTCTCGTCAGGCTCGATCCGAACGAACTCGACGAGGACACGCGCCCGCGCGCGGCCGACGGCATCGTCGCTTATTCCGCGATCTGCTCGCATGCGGGCTGCCCGGTGACGGCCTGGATCAAGGCCACGGAAGGCAGTGCGGATGTCTTCAAATGCATGTGTCACAACTCCGAATACGATCCGCGGCGTGGCGCGCAGGTGGTGTTCGGGCCGGCGCCGCGCAGGCTGGCTGCGCTGCCGCTCGTCATCAGGGATGGCGCGCTCGTGATCGCTGCCCCCTTCATCGGAAAGGTAGGTGGCCAGCAAGGTTGATGAGGTCTCGTGTGCCTATCGGAACTCGCATCGTCTCGACAATCAAACGTCACGGCAATTGAAGCGAAAAACGAAAGCAGGGGAGGTTTGTCCATGACCATCACGTCGAAGACCATCAGGCAATGGCTGCTGTCGAGCACCGTCGCGTTCACCTGTGTCGCCGCACAAACCGCGCTCGCCGGTCCGATCGAGAACTACAGTCCGGTCACGCCGGCACGGTTGGAGAATCCGGAGCCCGGCAATTGGATGCTCTACCGCCGCACCTATGACGGCCAGGGCTATAGCCCGCTCGACCAGATCAACACCACCAACGTGAAGAACATGGTGCCGGTCTGGACCTTCGCCACGGGCGTGATCGAGGGCCATGAGGCGCCGCCGCTGGTCAATAACGGAGTGATGTTCATCACCACGCCGATGGGGCAGGTGATCGCGCTGAATGCCAAGACCGGCGATCAGTACTGGCGCTACAAGCGCGAGCTGCCGGAGGATCTGTTCCAATTGCATCCGACAAACCGTGGCGTCGGGCTGTGGCAGGACAAGCTCTATCTCGCCACGACCGACGATCACCTGGTCGCGCTCGATGCCAAGACCGGCAAGGTGCTGTGGGACAAGAAGGTCCAGGACTACAAGAAGGGACAATATCTGACGCTGATGCCGCTGATCGTGGACGGCAAGGTGATGGTCGGAGGCTCCGGCGGCGAGTTCGGCGTCCGCGGCTATGTGGCGGCCTACGATGCCGAGGACGGCAAGGAGCTCTGGCGTACCTTCACGATCCCCGGCGAGGGCGAGCCGGGGCATGACACCTGGAGCGGTGACGACTGGAAGAGTGGCGGCGGCTCCGCCTGGATGACCGGCACCTACGACAAGGACACCAAGACGGTCTATTGGGGCGTCGGCAATGCCGCGCCGTGGCCCGGCGGCCTCCATCCGGGTGACAATCTCTATACCAGCTCGGTGATCGCACTCGACCCTGCGACCGGCAAGATCAAGACGCATTTCCAGTACCACCAGAACGATTCATGGGACTGGGACGAGGTCGACGCGCCGATGCTGGTCGACCTGCAGCGGGACGGCCGCAGCTTCAAGAGCCTGATCCATCCGGGTCGCGACGCCATCTTCTGGGTGCTCGAGCGCACGCCGGAGCGCATCAACTACGTCAATGGCTGGACCTTCGTTCACACCGACGTGTGGAAGGGGATCGAGCCGGAGACTGGACGGCCGATCGTCGATCCCGCGCATAAGCCGACGCTCGGCAAGCGCGTCGACTTCTGTCCGTCGCTGTGGGGCGGCAAGGACTGGCCATCGGCGGCTTACAGTCAAAAGACGCGCTTTGTCTATGTTCCGGCGAATGAGAACTTCTGCGGCGGCTTCACCGGCGAGAAGCTGCCGCTCGTTCCCGGACAACTCTGGCTCGGCACCAAGGCGGAGGATATCGGGCTGACGGTGCGGCCGGGCGCTGACCATTTCGGCGAGTTGCAGGCGTGGGATCCTGCCTCGGGCAAGAAGGTCTGGTCGTACAATTTCCCGAAGTCACAGCTGTTCGGCTCGGTGACGGCGACGGCCGGCGATCTGGTTCTGGTCGGCGGGACCAACGACCGGATGTTCCGGGCCTTCCACGCCAAGACCGGCGAGCTGTTGTGGGAGCAGAAGACCAACTCGGGAATCATGGGTATGCCGGTCGCCTATGAGGTCGACGGCACGCAATACATCGCGGTGCAGTCCGGCTGGGGCGTCGACGCGCAGCGCATCCAGGATGCGCTTGCCAAAGGCAACACCGGATTGGAGGACAATGTCCCGCAGGGCGGTGTGGTCTGGGTCTTCGCCGTCAAGAAGTAGAAGCGCAGTCAGCCAGGCGACAGCCGCGCGCCGTCGCCTGACTGCTTATGGGCATTGCAGAACGGCGCTGCAACATGGTGCTGCAATACGGCGATATTGACGCTGTGTGTCGCGACGGCGGCTCTGCCGGCCGCCGTGCAACGGACAGACGTCCAATCAGAATGCGGTCAGCAGGCCGCAAACCAGCCGTCGGGGAACGGGATCAGCGGCCAAGCACCCTGATTGTCGTTGGCTGCTTGGGGAAACCGCAACATCGAGAATAGGCGGGTCATCGAATCAATCTCGGGCTCAGGCGCAACTGCCGATCTTACAGCATCCAGCAACAGTTCATACTCGGCTTCGCTCATCATGGCCCTCGCGCAATCTGCGCGGACACCATGTCAAAGCTCCACTCTGTCCAAATTGAACGGATCACTAAAATTGTAAGGATCGCGGACGAAGGGCTTGATTGGTTACCGTTGTCTTTCGTTCCTCACGACGGTAGCCAAATCAGGTCGGGCGCGATGTGAACTGCGTCACATTCGCGGCGAGATTATCTTACCTGTCGACAATTGCTCGGAGAAGCTAGCCAGACGGCAAGATACTGCCCTGGCGCCTCGCAAGCGAGGACGCCGCGACCTCCGACCCGGCGTTCGACGTGATTACTGCCGGCACTGCAACCTGGGAGGAGCGAACGCTTCATCGGGAGTAAGAATCTCGCGCATCAATTGCGCGAGGTCCTTCGGCTTGAAAGGTTTGGCCAGTCGATGAAGTCCCTGAACCCTCGCCGATAGTCCCAGGGACTCCGGCATTTCCTGGTCTGATTCGAGGACCATGCCCGACATCATGACGATCGGCATGTTCGGGCGCGCCGCACGTGCCGCTCGTATGACATCGTTGCCGTCGATGTCGGCCAGATTGAGATCGATCAGGGCCGCGGCGAAATCGCTGCGGACAACCAAGTCGAGCGCCTGGCGACCGTCGGTCAGGGCAGTCACCGCATATCCCTCGCGAACGAGAAGATGCTGAATGACACAGCAGACGCCAACTTCGTCATCAACGACCAGGATGTTCGTCATGAGGCCCTCCGCTCACATGCCGGTGTGGTGCGAGGTTGCCGCGCGCGTCGGCGAGAAGCCGCTGGCGGACCTCGATGGCGCGATCCACAGCTTCGAGCAGATCGAGGATGTCGAACGGCTTCTGCAATGCAGCCGTCGCTCCGAGCTTGATCGCCATTCCGAGGAAGTCGGGAGCTCCCTGTTTCTTGTCCGTGAATGCGTAGCCGGAGATGGCGATGAACGGAACGGTCGGATCGATCTTGATCAATTCGCGAATGGTCGCAATTCCGTCCATGCCCGGCATGAACATATCGATCACGACAGCGTCGAATGACACGCTGCCGATCAAACGAATACCGGTCGGTCCGTCGGGCGCGAGAAAGACGCAGAACTTCTTCTTCTTCAGCAAGGTCTCAAGCGCCGCGCGGGTCGCAGAATCATCATCGATAATGAGAACGGTAGGCATGGGCCACCTCAGTATCGGCCGGACTGAAGGACACGCACGCGACAGACAATGCATCAAGACTCAAAACGAATAAGTAATTGACACTGAATTAGTTGTATCAAGTTTGCAACCAGGAGTTTTACGGGCGCTGCTCCGATCGTGATGTTCCTTTATTATGTACGATACGATGAGCATGGAGCGGTGATTGCGCCGAAGCGCTGCGCATCAGGTCTTGAGCATTGCGATCCATACGAGGCCCGACGCAATCAGCGCAGCGCAGGTCGCCCTCCAGGGCGTCGCCCGTTCCTTCAGGACGACAATCCCGATCAGGGTGGCAAACAGAACGCTGCATTCGCGGAACGCGACGACGTTGGCGACCGGATTCCTGCTCAGCGCCCAGAGGAATACTGCGAATGATGTCAGACCCAGCAGCCCGGCGATCACGACCGAAACATAGGCCGTGCGAATCTCGGCGAAGAGGACCGGGCCGCGTCGTATCGTCGCGACGAGGAGGAACACCAGGCTGTCGAGCACGATGATCCATGCGGTGAACGAGGCCCATCCGGCCGCCTGGCGCGTCCCGGCGGCATCAACGACCGAATAACCAGCAACCATCGCAGCAGCGAGAACAGCAGCAGCAAACGCGCGGCGATCGATCGAGCCGTGGACGCGATCTCGCGCGAGGCCGACGATGCCAAGACCGATGAGCGCGATACCGATCACCTGTCCCAGGTGCGGCGGCTGCTGCAACGCCAGACAGGCGAATACTGCGGCAAACAGCGGCACGCAGCCGCGGGCGATCGGATAAGCGCGCCCGAACTCGGTTGACCCATAGGTCACTGCCAAGCTTGCTTTGTACGCCGCATGCAGCACAAGCGACGCCAGGATGATCGGCCAGGTCGTCAGGGCGGGGATCGGGACCAGGAACAGGAACGGCAGAGTCACGGCGCTGCTGACCAGACCCATCCCGGCCAGAATGGAAAGGCCGCTGCCATTCTTGACGATCGCGTGCCAGCTCGCGTGGAGCAGACCGGCGAGCAGCATCAGGAGCGCGGCGAGTGGATCCAACGGCGATGGTCTCGGAGAATCAGCTTTCGGGCCGCCAACAGGCCGGCACGAAATAGGGGACGGTATCGCGCTCGAACGCCCGGCGCGAGATGATGCGACTCGAGGGGGAGATATCGAGCGCTTCCCACTCCTTTTTGTCGACGAAGCGCAGCGCCGCGATCTCGTCGCCATCGGCTGCGAGCGCACCGCCGATGACGGCTGCCTCGAACGCGATCACCGTGTAATAGGTCAGATCCCCGTTGGGATAGCGGATGAGGAATTCGGGGCCGCCAAAGACGCCGAGCAGGCGCTGGGGACGGACGAGCAGACCAGTCTCCTCGAAGCACTCGCGCGTCGCGGCGTCGGCGGGATGCTCGTTCGGATCGATGGCGCCGCCGGGCAAGGTCCAATGGCCCGTCTCCGCGTCGCGGCCGAGCAGGATCCGGCCCTGGTCATCGAACAGCGAGATCGAGACGGCCGTGGTCGCAAGCAGATCGTGGCCGACCTTGCTGCGGACGGCTCTCAGGTGATCGGAGATGGGCATGGCTGATGTTGCCTTGGAGCTGGACTGGTCGCTTGCCCGACCGAATCGGTGACGTCAAGGCAGTTGCGCGGGCCGGGTCTTGCTGCGAGCAGCCTGACTGCGGCACGGAATGCGCGACGCATACGTGCCGGTTCGAGCGACCTACCTGTCAGATGATCTTGGGCTGGATTGTCTAAGCGAGCCATTCGGCATCGGCCGAATTGGCTCCCCGGGCTGGATTCGAACCAGCGACCATTCGATTAACAGTCGAATGCTCTACCGCTGAGCTACCGAGGAACAGGCGAAGCAATGCCTCGCGAGCGGGGTGCGTATAACAAAGCCTTTTGGCCTTGCCTAGAACCAAATCGCATCTTTGTGACGATTGTCGCGCCGAGGCCAAAAACACGGAAAATCATGGGTTTATCCATGGTGTGAACGCTTGATGGGCAGCTGTCGCCCACAATTGGGTGACAGGAATTTCACTAGAATCGGCGCAATCGGCTGCGGATAGTAGGCCGGAACTTGCCGCTGCCTCGGACATGGAGCCGTTTCAGATGTCGAACACCCCCTTTCACGCCGCCGAAGGCGTGTCGTCACCATCGCTGATTCCCGACCCGATGGAGCGCCTCTCCGACGACGAGTGCCTGTCGCGCTTGGTCCATGCGGTCAGCCGCGGTGAGTCGGAACGTCTGGATGAGGTTGCGCAGCTGCTCGGCCGCCTGGCGGTTGTGATCGAGTAACCCTCGACTCAAGGGGATCGGCCAAAACGACTGACATTCTCCGCCCGGGTCCGCCGATCCATTGAGTCGGCGCCCGCGCATGCTCCGGGATCCAATCCGACGCGACCTCGAAGACATGCGATTGCGGCGTTCGCCGATGAGCCGGCGGGACGCTCGGTCCGACTCGAAGCTCTGCATGCGCCGCCATGCCGATGCGGCGCCAGAGCCGTCGTCTGATCATGAGGTCTGACCCATGGTCTGACGATGTGCGCGGTGTATCCGGACGATCCGCGTGTTGCGTTTTCACCGACCTTGTACCAAAAGGGTGCGCAGATCGTTCGCGGTTCATCCTCTTTGCTTGCAGGTCTGCTCATGCTCCCCTTCGCGACGGCGCGTCAGAAAATGGTCGATGGCCAGGTGCGCACCAACGACGTCACCGACCACCGTGTGTTGGATGCGATGCTGACGGTGCCGCGCGAAAACTTCGTCCCGTTGGACCGTCAGGCGCTGGCCTATCTCGACCAGAATCTCAATGTGTCGGAAGCCGGCCCGGCCCAACGCTTTCTCATCACCCCCATGCTGACGGGCAAGCTGCTTCAGGCCGCCGAGATCAAGCCGACCGATCACGTGCTCGTGGTCGGGTGCGCGACGGGCTACCTTGCCGCGCTTGCGGCGAAGCTCGCGGCCAGCGTGGTCGCGACCGATTCGGACCCCGCTCTCGAGGGGCGCGCGAAGCAGCTGCTGGCCGGCATCGCAGGCGTTTCTGTTCGCGTCGCGCCAGCCGTGCAGGGCGATCCGGCCGATGGTCGCTTCGACGTGATTCTGCTCAACGGGGCCACCGAGATCGCGGTCGATGGGCTGTGCCGCCAACTCAAGGAGGGCGGCCGTCTAGTCGGCGTCTCCGCGAAGACCAAGCCGGCCCGTGCCATCATCTTTACGCGATCCCATGGTGAGGTGGGCAGCAGGACCTTGTTCGACGCTGCGGCTCCTATCCTCCCTGGTCTCGAACAGGTTCCCGAGTTCGTTTTCTGAATCCTGCGGTTCCCTGTGGACGAGCCGCACCGGGCTGTGATCCGCTGGTGCGACGGTGGCTTTTGGTCGTCTTCACGGCTGCGGGCCGGCGAAAATCTGTTTCAAATCAGAAGTGTGGCTTGGATGCTGCACGTCGACAGTTTTCCGCATGGGTTCCGGGCAGAGAGGTTCCGTTGCGCAGGCATGGGGAATAAGGTGTGAGGTGCGCGGGAGTCTCTAACAGGTTTACGGCCCGGCTTTGGCGTTCGAGCCGGTGACAACAATGAATGGAACAGGGATGTTTGGGGTGAAGCTCGTCACCGCGGCGGCGGCTGCGGTCCTCGTGATGGCTTGCGCGGGCCCGGCGCCCGCGTTGGCCGACACGATCGAGGCTGCGCTGGTGCGGGCCTATCAGAACAACCCGCAACTGAACGCGTCGCGGGCTCAAGCTCGTGCGATCGATGAGGGCGTCCCGCAGGCGCTCTCTGGATATCGCCCGAAAGTTAATTTAAATGCCACAGCGGGCATTCAGTACACGGATCTGCAAGCGGCACCTGCCACTCCAGCGGTCCACGGGGTACAGAGGCCGCGAAGTGTTGGCCTGACGGTCAACCAGACACTCTACAACGGTCAGCAGACCGCGAACGGTGTCCGCAAGGCGGAAGCGAGCGTGTCGGCGCAGCGCGAGGCGCTCCGCGTTCTCGAACAGCAGGTGCTGCTGCAGGCGGCGACCATCTACATGGACTATCTACGCGACGCCGCGATCGTCGAGGTCCAGCGCAGCAACACGCGCGTGCTCGAACAGACGCTGAAGCAGACACGGGATCGATTCAACGTCGGCGAGGTCACCCGCACGGACGTGGCGCAATCCGAGGCGCAACTTGCTGCCGGACGCACGCAGCAGTTGACAGCCGAGTCCAATCTGACGGCGACGCGCTCCAATTTCCGCCGCATCATCGGTAATGATCCGGAGAACTTGGCGCCGGGCTCTCCGGTCGACCGGTATCTGCCCCCGACGCTGCAACAGTCGATCCAGACCGCGCTCACGGAAAGCCCGAGCGTTACCTCGGCGATGTACGGCATCGACGTCCAGTATCTTGATACGAAGATCAAGGAAGGTGCGCTGCTGCCGACGGTGAACGTTCAGGCCCAGGCCCAGCAATCCTATGAGTCGAGCATCCAGTCCTATCGTGGGTTCAGCGCGGCGGCGGTCGCCTCGCTCAACGTCCCGATCTATAATGGTGGAGCGGAGTATTCGCTCATTCGCCAATCCAAGGAATCGCTGGCGCAGCAGCGTCTGATTCTCGAGCAAACCCGGGATCAGGTGCGTTCGGACGTGGTCTCGGCATGGGGCAAGCTGCTCGCTGGCAAGGCTCAGGTGCAGTCGGCGCAGGCCCAGGTGGCGGCCTCCGAGATCGCCTTGAACGGCGTGCGCGAGGAAGCCAAGGCGGGCCAGCGGACTACGCTGGATGTCCTCAACGCTCAGCAGGCGCTGGTCAATGCGCGGAACTCGCTGGTGAACGCCCAGCACGATCGGGTGGTCGCATCCTATTCGGTGCTGCAGACCGTCGGGCGGCTGTCGCCACAGGTGCTGAACCTGCCGACGACCACCTATGATCCAAGCGTGCACTACCAGCAGGTTCGTGACAGCTGGGCTGGCGTCCGCACTCCCGACGGCCGTTAGTCGGATCTTAACTTCAATTCTTGATCCCTCGGCCATTGGCCGAGGGATTTGCGTTTGTGGCACATGCTCAGGTTGTGGTCGGCGGGCGATGCTTCTCCGTCAATTTCCGTGCTCCCCCGGTTGCGGGCGCCCGTTGCTTGCATTCAAATGTTGCCATGACATAGCCTCAAAATGGCCGCGGAACGATTCGCAGTGCGTCGGATGTTGTTCTAAGAATAGTCTCCGATCTGGTCAGTATCGTTCCGTTGTTTGCATCGATTGAGGCCGCGTCTGGGACAAGTCGGCATGACCACAGCGAAGTCCGAGCCACTTGGATCCGGCGCTTTTTGCATTCGCGCTAAGACGACGCGTGCGGCGGCGTCGCTGATTTGGAGTCGGAAATGACGCAGCCTGCAAAGGTCCAAGAACCCTCGATGGAGGAGATTCTGGCGTCGATCCGGCGGATTATTGCCGATGATGAGGCCAAGCCCCCGGCGGCCGAAAAAGCTGCTGCACCTGAGCCCCCCAAGGCCGAGAAGCCGGCTGCGCCGGCACCGAAGCCTGTGATGAACGACGTTCCGCCGTCGAAGATTGCGGCAGCGGCTCCGGCGAAGGCTGCGCCTCCGCCGGCCCCTGCGCCCACGCCGGCGCCCGCAAGTAACAGCCAGGACGACATTGACGCATTGCTGGCGGGTTTGGATGAAACGACTGCGCCGGCGGCCGAGGCTCCGCCGGCTGAACCTGAGCCTGATCCCGAACCTGAAGTACTTGAGTTGACGGACGACATGGCAGTGGCCCCACCGACCCCCGCTCCAGCCCCCGCAGCGGCTTCCTTCCGCAAGGTCGAGCCGCAGGACGATATAGAGTTCATTGAATCCGGACGTCTTGCCCGTAAAGCGCCGCAGCCTGCAGCGGCCCCGGCTTTCGAATCGGCCTTCGAGCCCATGCCGCCGAAGCAGCCGATCCTTGCGCCGTCCACGGTGAACGCCGTGGAGTCCGCGTTCAATGCGCTCGCCAATACCGTGTTGAGCAACAATGCCCGGACGCTCGAGGACCTGGTCAAGGAAATGCTGCGGCCGATGCGATGCTGAAATCGTGGCTTGATGACAATCTGCCGGCCCTGGTCGAGCGCATCGTCAAGGCGGAGATCGAGCGGGTCTCGCGCGGCCGCTAGCGGCGGATCTTGGCGCGCGGGCTGCCTGTCTCCTGACGCAGGCCGGCTGTTTTCGCGACCCGGTTCCTCGCGCAAGAGGGCTGGCGGTGTCTCCGTTTGCCATCAATGTTCGCCGCCGCTGTTGACTTGGCGGCTCGTGGCGGCTTTCTAGCCCGTTCAAGCTGATGCAGGCCCGGCGGATCGCAGCGTGCTCTCCCGAGAACGCGATCCCGGACCGGGCATCAGTCGAAAAATAGTCAAGTCCCAACAGCTTGCGTGAGCTTTTTCAGGCCGCGACCGAAGGCCGAGACGAGTTCCGCGATAGATGAATTGGACGGCAGGCCCTGTGCCCGCTGGAAATGTGATGATCGACAAGAATTATCAGCCCGCCGACCTCGAAGGCCGCATGTCCCTGGTCTGGGAGGATGCGCGCGCATTCTCCGCCGGCCGTCCCGATCGCCGGGACGCCGATCCCTTTACGATCGTGATTCCGCCGCCGAACGTGACGGGCTCGCTGCACATGGGGCACGCGCTCAACAACACGCTGCAGGACATACTGTGCCGGTTCGAGCGGATGCGCGGCCGGGACGTGCTGTGGCAGCCGGGGACGGACCATGCCGGCATCGCCACCCAGATGGTGGTCGAGCGCCAGCTGATGGAGCGCCAGCAGCCGGGCCGCCGCGAGATGGGTCGCGAGAAGTTCCTCGCACGCGTGTGGCAGTGGAAGGACGAGAGCGGCGGGACCATCATCAACCAGCTCAAGCGCCTCGGCGCCTCCTGCGATTGGGGCCGCGAGCGCTTCACCATGGACGAGGGCCTGTCCAAGGCCGTCGTGAAGGTGTTCGTCGAGCTGCACCGCGCCGGCCTGATCTACAAGGACAAGCGGCTGGTCAACTGGGACCCGAAGCTGCTGACGGCGATCTCGGATCTCGAGGTGCAGCAGATCGAGGTCAAGGGCAACCTCTGGTACCTGCGCTATCCGATCGAGGGCAAGACGTTCAGCCCCGAGGATCCGACCAGTTTCATCGTGGTGGCCACCACGCGTCCCGAGACGATGCTCGGCGACAGCGCGGTTGCCGTGCATCCGGATGACGAGCGCTATCAGCATCTCGTCGGCAAGCGTGTGATCTTGCCGCTGGTCGGCCGCGAGATCCCGATCGTCGCCGACACCTATTCCGATCCGGAGAAGGGCACCGGCGCGGTCAAGATCACACCGGCGCATGACTTCAACGATTTCGAGGTCGGCCGCCGCCACGGCCTGCCGCAGATCAGCATTCTCGACCGCGAGGGCTGCGTCGCGCTGGTCGACAATGAGGACTATCTGCGCGGGCTGCCCGAGGGCTCCGAGGAGTTCGCACGGGAGTTCCACGGCGTCGAGCGCTTCGCCGCGCGCAAGAAGATCCTGGAGCGGCTGGAGACCTTCGGCTTCCTCGAGCGCGTCGAGCCCAACACCCACATGGTGCCGCATGGCGACCGCTCCGGCGTGGTCATCGAGCCGTATCTGACCGACCAGTGGTACGTCGACGCCAAGACCCTGGCGCAGCCGGCGATCGCAGCCGTCAGGTCCGGCGCGACGACGTTCGTGCCGCGCAACTGGGAGAAGACCTATTTCGAGTGGATGGAGAACATCCAGCCCTGGTGCATCTCGCGCCAGCTGTGGTGGGGCCATCAGATCCCGGCCTGGTACGGACCCGACGGTAAGGTGTTCGTCGCCGAGACCGAGGAGGAGGCGGTGTCCCACGCGCTCGGCTACTATGTCGAGCAGGAGGTCATCACCGCCGAGCAGGGCCGCGAGATGGCGCTCGACCGCAACAAGCGCGCGGGCTTCATCACGCGTGATGAAGATGTTCTCGACACCTGGTTCTCCTCGGCGCTGTGGCCGTTCTCGACGCTCGGCTGGCCGGACGATACACCGGAGGTGAAGCGCTACTACCCGACCAACGTGCTGGTCACCGGCTTCGACATCATCTTCTTCTGGGTCGCCCGCATGATGATGATGGGCCTGCACTTCATGAAGGAGGTGCCGTTCTCGACCGTCTACATCCACGCGCTCGTCCGTGACGAGAAAGGCGCCAAGATGTCGAAGTCGAAGGGCAACGTCATCGATCCCTTGGCACTGATCGACGAGCACGGCGCCGACGCGCTGCGCTTCACGCTCGCGGCGATGGCCGCGCAGGGACGCGACATCAAGCTGTCGACCCAGCGCGTCGACGGCTACCGCAAGTTCGCCAACAAGCTCTGGAACGCTAGCCGCTTCGCCGAGATGAACGGCTGCACGGTGCCGGAGGGCTTCGATCCGGCGTCCGCGAAGGAGACGCTCAACCGCTGGATCGCCCATGAGGCCGCCGCTGCCACGCGCGAGGTCACCGAGGCCCTGGAGGCCTATCGCTTCAACGATGCGGCGAACGCGATCTACCGCTTTGTCTGGGACGTCTATTGCGACTGGTATGTCGAGCTCTCCAAGCCGACTCTGCTCGGCGAGGACAGCCCGGCCAAGGCCGAGACCCGCGCCATGGTCGCCTGGGCGCGCGACGAGATCCTCAAGCTCTTGCATCCCTTCATGCCCTTCATCACCGAGGCGCTGTGGGAATCGACCGCCCAGCGCGACAGCCTGCTGACCCTGTCGCCCTGGCCGCACCGCACGGACCTGCCGACCGTCGCCGAGATCGCCGCCCTGTCGGCGGCGAGCTTCGGCGATCCGCTGGTGCCGCCGGTCCTGGTCGCATTCAACGCCGCCAGCTTCAAGGACGAGGCTGCCGAGGCCGAGATCGGCTGGGTGGTCGATCTCGTCACGGCGATCCGCTCGGTCCGAGCCGAGATGAACATCCCGCCCGCGACCCTGATGCCGCTTGCGCTGGTCGGAGCGTCCGCCGAGACGAAAGAGCGCGCGCCGCGCTGGAGCGAAGTGATCAAACGACTCGCGCGCCTGTCGGACATCTCCTTCGCCGACACCGCGCCTGAGGGGTCTGCTCAGCTCGTCGTGCGTGGCGAGGTTGCGGCCCTGCCGCTCAAGGGCGTCGTCGATCTCGCCGCCGAGCGCACCCGCCTGGCCAAGGAAATCGCCAAGGCCGACGCCGATATCGAGCGCGTCGACAAGAAGCTCGGCAACGAGAAGTTCGTCGCCAACGCGCCGGAAGAGCTCGTCGAAGAAGAGAAGGAGAAGCGCGAGGCGGCGCTGGCCCGCAAGGCCAAGTTCCAGGACGCGCTGTCGCGGCTGCAGGGCGTGGGGTAGCTCCGCTCTCTCCGTCGTCATTGCGAGCGCAGCGAAGCAATCCAGGGTCCCGCGCGTAGCCTGGATCGCTTCGTCGCTTACGCTCCTCGCGATGACGGAGAGAAGGGCTTGCTCAGGAAGCGCGAGCCCTTCAGGCCAAAGCGCCAGGGCAGTTCGACGGCCTTGGTGATGCCGATGCGGACGCCGGTGACGATCTCGACATCGGCCGGGCGTGCGAACAGCTCGATCGGTTGACGATCCAGCGGCAGGCCGTTGTGCGCAATCGTGATCGCCATCGCCCCTGTCAGTTTACCCGGCCCCGAGCACAGCGCCCTGACATCCTCCAGCCCGCGCCGCCGCTGCATCTCGTCGACGCCGAGCGTCGGCTCGACCGCCCGGATCAGCACCGCGCTGGCCGAGCCCTCGGCCTCGCAGACGAAATTCACGCACCAGTGAATGCCGTAGGAGCGGTAGACATAGGCAAAGCCGGGCGGGCCGAACATCACCTGGTTGCGCGGCGTCGGCCCGCGGAACGAATGCGCCGCTGGGTCGGTGTGGTGATACGCCTCGACCTCGACGATGACCCCGCCGACGCCGTCGACCAGGAACGTCGCCCCGATCAGCTCCGGCGCGACCTCCAGCACGTCGCGGGCGAAGAACGCCCGTGTGAGTCGTTGGCCTGCGGCCATCGGCCGAGGCCGTGAAACTCCGGGGGATTTTGCCGGTTTTTGCGCCATTCTCGAGAAAATCCGCCGCGATGAGCGCTGTTCCGCGCTGCCCATATCTGCCATGCCCTGGTATCCTCGGCCAGCCGGTTGCGGTGCGCCCCGCCACGGAATAGCTAGGGCGCAACAGAGGTTTGCCAGGTCCCCATGGTCACCATCGTCGACACGCTCTCGAACACGCCGCTGCGCCCGCGCCACCCTGAAAAGGCGAACCGGCCGGATTCCATCTCGCCGGCGAAGCCCAGCTGGATTCGCGTCAAGGCGCCGACCACCCGCGGCTATGCCGACACCCGCAATATCGTGCGCGAGAACGGCCTCGTGACGGTGTGCGAGGAGGCGGGCTGCCCGAACATCGGCGAGTGCTGGGACAAGAAGCACGCCACCTTCATGATCATGGGCGACACCTGCACGCGGGCCTGCGCCTTCTGCAACGTCAAGACCGGCCTGCCGGCTGCGCTCGACGCCGGTGAGCCCGAGCATGTCGCGGAAGCCACTTTCAAGCTCGGCCTCGCCCATGTCGTCGTCACCTCGGTCGACCGCGACGATCTCGCCGATGGCGGCGCCGCCCATATCGCCGCGACCATCCGCGCCATTCGCGCGAGATGCCCGACCACCACGATCGAGGTGCTGACCCCCGACTTCCTGCGCAAGGACGGTGCGCTGGAGCAGGTCGTCGCGGCCAAGCCCGACGTCTTCAACCACAATCTCGAGACCGTGCCGTCGCGCTATCTCTCGGTTCGTCCGGGCGCCCGCTACTTCCATTCGATCCGGCTGCTGCAACGGGTCAAGGAGATCGACCCGACCATCTTCACCAAATCCGGCATCATGGTCGGCCTCGGCGAGCAGCGCCACGAGGTGCTGCAGGTGATGGACGACCTGCGCTCGGCCGAGGTCGATTTCCTGACCATCGGGCAGTATCTGCAGCCGACCAAGAAGCACCACGCCGTGATGAGCTATGTCACGCCGGAGGAGTTCGCCAACTACGAGACCGTTGCCTACACCAAGGGCTTCCTGATGGTGTCGGCGAGTCCGCTCACGCGCTCCTCGCATCATGCCGGCGAGGATTTCGCCAAGCTGAAGGCAGCGCGCGACGCGCTCGCGCGCTGATCGAGACGAGATGCCGAGATTTTCCAACAAGCGGCGCGTACCGCACACGGCTGAGCAGATGTTCGACCTCGTCGCCGATGTCGAGCGCTACCCTGAATTCGTGCCGCTGTGCGAGCGGCTGGCGGTGCGCCAGCGCAGCCAGAAGCCCGATGGCACCGAAGTCGTCGTCGCCGACATGACGGTATCGTTCAAGCTGGTCAAGGAGACCTTCACCAGCCGCGTCACGCTCGACCGTGCGGCGCGCAAGATCCTGGTCGAATATGTCAGCGGGCCGTTTTCGAGCCTCGAGAACCGCTGGAGCTTCGAGCCGCGCGAGCAGGGTGCCTGCGAGGTGACGTTCTTCATCGCCTACGAGTTCAAGAGCCGCATGCTGGCGATGCTGATGGGCTCGATGTTCGATACGGTCTTTGCGCGGATGTCGGCGGCGTTCGAAAAGCGCGCCGATGCGATCTACGGCCGCAAGCCGGCGGTGTCGTCGACGTAGCGCTTTTGATCACGCAAGTGATCACCCCGCGACGGCGCCCCAATCTCCGCTGTCGTCCCCGCGAAAGCGGGGACCCATAACCGCAGGGTGCCGTGTGGCGGCACGCCCGTGGCTCCGATCTCCTCTTACCAACCCTCGCCGCGGAGTATGGGTCCCGGGTCGACGCCTTCGCGGCGCGTTGCGCTGCTGCGGCTTGCCCGGGACGACAGCGGTTGGTGAGGCTGGCCGTGTCTCAGCTCACGGCCAAGCAGCGCCGCAATCGGCGTCGTTCAAAATCCGATCCACGTCTCGAACACCGGCTCCGCGACGGCGTCGCGGAGCCGGTCTGATCGCGGACAGCTGACCAGCGATCGTGACCCTACGCCGCCTGCACGGCGCCCAGGAAGTCCTTCACCTTGCTGCGCAGCTCGTCGGCGTGCCTGGCGAGCTGGCCGGCTGCGCCGAGCATCTGCCGGGCGGCGCCGCCGGCAGATTCCACCGTCTGGCTGACCGAGCCGATATTGGTGGCGACCTCGCGGGTGCCGCTGGCGGCCTGGCTGACCGAGCGCGCGATCTCCTGGGTGGCGTGGCCCTGCTGGTCGACGGCGGTCGCGATCGTCTTGGCGATCTCGCTGATCTGGCCGATGGTGCCGCCGATGCCCTGGATCGCCGCGACGGTGTCGCTGGTCGCGCGCTGCATGGCGCTGATATGGGCCGAGATCTCGTCGGTTGCTTTCGCGGTCTGGCTCGACAGGCTCTTCACCTCCGAGGCGACCACGGCGAAGCCACGGCCGGCATCGCCGGCGCGCGCCGCCTCGATGGTCGCGTTCAGCGCCAGCAGGTTGGTCTGGCTCGCAATGGCGTTGATCATGTCGGTCACGGCGCCGATCTTGGCCGCGGCATCCGCCAGGCTGTTGACCAGGTCGTTGGTCCGCGACGAGGCCTCGACCGCCTCTGAGGCGATCGTCGAGGAGGTCGCGACTTGGCGGTTGATCTCGCTGACCGAGCTCGACAGCTCCTCGGTCGCGCCGGCCACCGACTGGACGTTGGAGGAGGCGGAGTTGGACGCCGAAGCCACCAGCGCCACACGCTGCGCGGCCTGGTCGGCAGTCGCGGTCAGCGAGGCGGCCGTCGTTTCCACCTCGCGAGACGCGCCGGAAATGGCATTGGCGATCGCGCCGACGCTGGTCTCGAAATCCTTGGCGATCCGGTCCAGCGCGCGCGTCTTCTCCTCGCGGGCGGCGACCAGATCCGAGAGATCGCGGCGGAAGCTCATGACGTAGGTCTGGCCCTCGATCTGCGTCGGCACCAGCGTGATCTGCACCAGGGCCGGGCTACCGTCCGCGCGCTTGGTGGTCCACTCGAAGCTGGCATGGCCCTCGCGCCTGGCCTTGGCGTCCATCTCGCGCACCATGTCGGCGGACCGCTTGCCGTTCGGCTGGAACTCCGGCGCCATCGTGGCGGGCGAGCGTGACAGCAGGTCCTGTTTGCTGCGGAAGCCGCCGAAACGGACTGCCGTTTCGTTGCACGCGATGATCTTGCCCTCGGACATCACCAGAATGGCATCGCGATTGCGTTCGAAGACTTCGGTCATCAAGAGGTTGTGCACGCGATCAGCCGACTTGCCGGAGAAGAAAGCCATGGGGGGTCCCGAATCCACTGTCAGAGAAGATTGAAGCAGAGCTAGCAGGACAAAATTAACCAAAACCTTCGTGTCGCAGGCGCGCTGAAGAAATCGCCGGTCGTCTCAGCCTCCGGACAACCACGGGCACGCCTCTCCCGCAGATCGAGGCGGCGCAGCCGGCGCGCGAGGTTTCATGCGCGATCAGCGATACGGCCAAGTTGTGCGTGGCTTTCGTTCACGAGACCGCTATGATGCCCTGGCGCGTTGAAGGTGTGGAGCACAGTTGCGGTTGGCCCTCAATCACCAGACCGCTATCTTCGCCCCTCAGCGCATGGCCCTGGCTTCAGGGCCATTTTTTTAGATTGCGTCTGGCCGATGCGAGCGGCGTCCTCGCTTCCGCTTTCATGGCCGCGCTTGCGCCGCCAGGGCTGTCCCAGCACATCGATCCGGACAGGCTCGGCGTTCCATTCGCGAAGCTTGTCAAAACTGGCGAAGAGCCATCGGAACGAATCCTCAGGGTCGTCATGGCGGGTCTGAAGCACGCCCGCCTGATGATGTTCGACGAGGTAGAGCAGGTTGTTCGAAGGCGAAAGCCTGACGATCTTCACGAACTTCTCCGCGCCGGCGTGATCGATCCGCAGCATGTCGCCCTTGAAGACCCGCATGATCCGTTGCGCGGCTGGAGCGTCGCGCGACTCGTTTGCTTGATTGGCCTGAAAGACGGTTGTGGCCCGCGCGATCCATCGACCGTTCTCAGCTTGCAGGATGTCGACGAAGGCATTCTCACCCGCATTGTAAGACTTGTAGATGCGGCCGGCTTCGTCGCGGATCGGGACCAGATAGTCCGGCTTGATCGATTTGGTCAGCCGGACATGGCGAATGCCGTTCGGGTGACCAGCAATGTCCCTGCGCTGCGCGAATGACAGCACCGCCGCTTTGAGCGTCTTGCCTTGCTGCCTTTCGCCGGCCACATGGGCTCTGACGAGGTCTCGCAAGCGGCGATCGCGAATGCGGTCGATCTCCTTTTCGCTGATGTCCACGAAGGTCTTCCGATAGACCAGATTCGCGCCGTCCTCGGTTTCGGGATGTTCGACGGTCCCATAGGCGGTGTCTTCATGCAGGCGGGCCTGCAGGCCGTGATCGGGCTTGTGCGATACGAGCATCGCCTTCAGCCTGGTCTCGAGATCTGTCCGGAACGTCGGCCAGGGGAGGGGAACGTCGATCTTCCGTCGCGTGTCGTCATGCGCGCTCGCCATGCGGCGCAGCAGCGCCTGGTCCGTCAGTGCCGCCACCAGCGCGTCGATGGCATGATGACGATGGTCCTTGCGGCTTTTCGCGGATCTGTCGTCGCTTCCGGGCAGCAGATCGTTGAGCTCCCATTTTGCGCGGAGCAGCGCCGTCATCCGGCCCGGCAGAACGTGGATCCTGTGCGGGTGGGTGACCGCTGCGAGATATTGCTTGGCGACGCGCGCCAGCCAGCTGGTCTCGTTGAGCAGGCGTGCCTGAAAGTCGCCGAGCTCCTCGAATTGCGCCCGCGCGCCCGGACCGAAGCGCCAGCGCTCGCCGCGCGGCAGGCGCGCTGCGCGTTCTGCAATGGCCTCCCAATCGTACGGTCTGCCTCGGCAATGGCCAAAGGCCTCGAATGGCGTTCGATTGCCCTTCTCACGATTGGCGTAGCGCATGCAGACCACTTTGTTGGCGGCGCTGTCGTCCCAGCTGATCGAGAATGGAATGAGGTGATCTATATCCACATCATCAGAGAACAGATGTTCAAGGCCGATCGCCTCGCCCGTATAGGGGCATTCGCTCGCAACATCGCCTTGCTCGTCCCAGAGCTGAAGCTTGAGGAGATTGGGCGCGCTCACGGGGAGCCCGAGCTTGCGCAATAGGGCGGTGCGCTTGTCGTTCTTGCACAGGTTCTCGGCCTGCTCGCGTTCGAGCTCCGCCAGACGTTGGGGCGACAGCTTCAGGTCACGCGTCAACTCGACGGTGATCTCGGCTGGCGGTCCATGTCGCCTGATGAGCTCATTGACGACGCGTCGCAACTGGCCGAGCCCGATGTGAACGGTGGGATTCGGCAAGCGACCCCAGCGCCGTTCGTTGGTCTCGCGCTCATCGTCCGAGCCCACGACATCGTTCTGCAGCCATTGTCCGTAATAGGGCAGGTAGCCGGTGAGAGAGAGCTTGCGGTTCGGCAGCAAAGCGTGATCATAGCCGGCTGCGCCGGCGGCCTCCGCGTAGTTCCTGCCAGCTTCCATCAGCGGCAGGATCCGCTTGATCGCCCTTAGTCCAAGCCTGCAATATCCGTTGGGCAGCAAGGCGGACAACGCCCGCCGCGCAGGTGCTTCATCAAGGCCGTGAGCTGTCCCGAGCGAGGCGATGAGCGCTGCTTCATCGAGCTCGCTCTCCAGCAGAGCGACGATGTCGATCCGACGATCCAGGGACCAGTCATGCCATGCCGGGCCAAAATGTCTCCTGGCGGACAGGATCGCGCCGGTTGCGTCGCCCTTGAGGTGATCACGCCGGTCGCTTTCAAGGTTGAACCGCGCGTCCGACGGCAATCCGAGAAGGCGGCGGATCTCATCGAAGCTGAGTTGGTCGCTCTGTAGCAGCGCCCATGCGACCTTGTCCTGATCCTCCTGGCCAAGCCTGGGAGACGTCGGGCCCGTCTCCACCATGGCCAGATTGCGGACGTCCTGCCAGATGCGGAAACGCTGCGCCAGGGGATGCGACCAGGCGCAGCGAAAGCCGTCGACGTCGTCCTGGCTGGTGGCGGGGTCGAGCGAGCATTTCCCGATCGACGGTCGCTTCATCGCGCGTTGAGATAAGATCGCCTCGCGTATCGCGTCATGCGCTTCGGCCGTCATCGTTGGGTGATGCGGCGCCTGTGCCGCCCAGATGGCTTCGAACTCCGCATCAACCATCGCGCGTGTCGGATAGAATTCATACCGCGCCTGGACGTCGCCGCCGACAGGGTTGCGGGCGCGCACCGTGGCGCGGAGCTGATGACGGCGGTTGAGGAATTCGCCGAGCGTGCGCGCGCCGCACGCCTTCATCGATGTCTGCAGTCTGCCGGCCGCGGCCTTGATCGCGCTGGCGTCCTTGTTGACTTGCTCGATCGCTCGATTGGCAAGCAAGCCGCGGCGCTGGTTGAGGTGAAACAGCGCCCGGCCGACATGATGCACAGGCAGCACTTCATCGAGCGCTTTCGCGCGGAGACCATAGGGATCGAGGCACTCCAATCGCTTTCGGGCAGGCTCATCGGCGGGCATCAAGCCGTGCTTGACCAGCAAGCCCATCAGCTTTCCGCGTCGCTGCAGATAGCGGTCGCGTCGCCGTCGTGCACTGCGCGCGAGACGGCGACCGGCCGCATTGGATTGCTTGGACTGCGGGTTACGGCCGTCGGGGAAGATCCTGACGCCGCCCGGGCCAAGGCCCTCGGGCTGCCCGTGATCGTCGAGCCAGACCATGAACCAGCCCAGCGAATTGGCGCCGAGATCTACGCCCAGACGGTAGGCCCGTAAACTCGTTCTCTTCATGATGACTCATTACTTAACCTCCTCCGAGAATGAAGGAGCAGACAACCGAGCTGCCATTGTTCGATGGACGCATCGCTGATTCAACTCTGAGGACCGGCTGCTTTGTTCTCGACTGCACCCCAGTTGTCGGATTGACACAACCTCAAGGGGAATAGATGCTGGTCGTGGTATCTATGTCGAATGCGTGGAAAGAGGTTTTGCCAACGACGTAGCGGTCTGGTGATTGAGGGCCTCCCGTTAACAAGTTCGGATAGAGCACCAAATGGGGCGGGCTGCGGCTCGCCCCTTCCATTTGGTGTGCTCACCGGCGCGAGTCGGTTTGGTGACGTCAAGACATCTTGCGTGATGGACTTTGCGGACGCAGCGCTCGCGTCCGTGATGCGGTTTGGCTACGATCGCTGCGACGTCTCCTCACGAGGATTTTCATGCACGACCTCACGCGCTGTGTTCAGCACCCCGCCGTGTCCCATGACGGCTTTTCGTCGCTCGCGGTTCCGACCTATCGCGCCTCGACCATTGTCTATGGCGATCCGCAGGCGTTCGTGCATCGCGCGGAGCGCGGCCTGGACGGCTACACTTACGGCCTGCATGGAACGCCCACGACGCGGACCCTGGAAGCGCAACTGACGGCGCTGCATGGCGGCGAACGCACGGTGTTGGTTCCGTCCGGGCAGGCAGCCGTCGCGGCGACGATGCTTGCGGTGCTCAAGCCGGGCGACAAGGTGCTGATACCGGATCACGTCTATCCGCCGGTACGAAGCCTCTGCGAGGACTATCTCGCGTCGCGCGGCATTTCCCATGCGGTCTATGATCCGCTGATCGGCGCCGGCATCGCTGACCTTATCGATGCCAGCACGAAGCTGATATGGCTGGAGTCGCCGGGATCGGGAACGATGGAGGTGCAGGATGTCGCGGCGATCGCCGCCGTCGCGAAGGCGAGGGGCGTGCTGACGGGCTGCGACAACACCTGGGCCAGTCCGTTATTGTTCAAGCCGCTGGCGCATGGCGTCGATTTCGCGATCGAGGCGCTGACGAAATATGTCGGGGGCCATTCCGATCTGCTGCTGGGTTCGATCACGGTCAAGGATCTCGCGCTGCGAAACGCGCTCAAGCAGGTGCTGGGCGTACTTGGCATCGGCGTGTCGCCCGACGAGGCGGCGCTGGCCTTGCGCGGCATCGAGACGATGGGCGTCCGCATCGCGCATAGCGGCCGTGTCGCACGTGACTTTGCCGAACGGCTGCAGAGCGTCCCGGCGGTCGCGCGTGTTCTGCATCCGGCGCTGCCGTCCTGTCCGGGTCACGAGATCTTTGCGCGCGATTACATTGGCGCGAGCGCCGTTTTCAGCATCGTGATCCGGCCGGAGTTCACGGCGCGGATCCCTGTTGCGCTCGGTCATCTGCGGTTGTTCGCGATTGGCGCGTCGTGGGGCGGCACCCACAGCCTGATCGCGCCGATGGACGTCGCGGCCGGCCGCACGGTGCGCCCTTGGAATCCGGCGGAAGGATTGGTCCGGCTCAGCATCGGCCTCGAAGAGCCAAACGAGCTCTGGCAGGACCTCGCGCACTTTCTTGCGGCGCTCGGGTGCGGCTGAGCTGCGCTCGTCAACCTTGTGGCGGCTCACATCGGGCGCGGCGGTCCGGAGTTTTGCGGAAGCGTGCCGGCCTCGCCGCGATGGTGTATAGAGGGTGCTCGTAACGGCTCGGCGCAAGCACGAGCGAAATCGACCAGGGATGGAGCGACCCATGATCGTCAGCGGCAAAGCGGTGATCCGCATCGTCCTCGGCGTGGTGGCCGTCGCCGTGACGGCGGTCGCGCTGATCCTCGTGTTCGACCCAGCCATCAATTTTGATCTTCCATCCCCCGCCGGGGAGAAGACGGCAGCGGGCGCAGGGGCGCCGGCTCAGCCTGGATCGGGCGCGGTCGCCGTGCAAACTCCTGGCGCTCAGGAGCAGGATCGGGCTGCAAACCCGCTCGCCAAGATGCAGCAGCAGGCGGGCGGTCTCGCAGACGTGCTGAGCCCGCTCGTTCCTCAGCCGAGTGCGGATAGCGATTTGCCGGCGTTCGACGTGGTCAACGTCGACCCGTCGGGTGACGCCGTCGTCGCGGGCCGGGCGACGCCTGGGGCCGCCGTGGAACTGCTGCGCAATGGCGAGGTCCACGATCGCACCGTTGCGGACCGTTCCGGGCAGTTTGCCATGGTTCCACGACGGCTTCCTGCGGGCACCTACGATCTGACCTTGCGGGCGAAGCTTGCGGATGGGCGAGAGCTGTCCTCGAGACAGAGCGTTGCCGTCATCGTCGAGGCCGGCCGACAGCCGGCGACCGTGGCCTTGCTCGCGCCCGGCGAACCGACCCGCGTTCTCTCGAAGCCTTCGGGATCGATCCCGCAGGCGCTCGCGGTGGACGCGGTCGATGTCGAGCCGAGCGGCATCCTCCGGGTCAGCGGCCGCGCGCGGCCGGGGGCGACCGTGAGACTTTACCTGAACGATCGCCTGATCTCCTCGGCGATAGCAGCTGCCGACGGACGCGTGAGCATCACCATCGGCAAGGACGTGGCGCGCGCCAGCAACGACCGGATCCGGCTCGACGAAGTTGACCCGAAGTCGGGATCGGTTCAGGCCCGGGCCGAGGTGCCGTTGAGTCTGCCGGAGGACTCGACGACCGCCTCGCTGCCGTCAGCCGCGGGATCCACAGGCAAGGCAAGCGGCACTCCGGCATCCCAGCGCACGGCGCTCGCAGCCGCGGGTGGTTCCCAGGACGCGGTCGCCCACGCCGGCGGAGGTGAGCCGAAAATGGTCACCGTCACCGTCGCCCGCGGCGACAGCCTGTGGCACATCAGCCGGCGCCTGCTCGGCGGTGGGACGCGCTACGCCGTGATCTACAAGGCCAATCGCGAGCAGATCCGCAGTCCCGACCTGATCTATCCGGGTCAGGTCTTCCTGCTGCCGGCCAAGCGATAAGGCAGTGCCATCCGCGATGGCGCCGCTGCAACATTGGCGAGACAGGGGAGAATTGGGCTCGGCCGATGGCCGCGTCAGCCGGCGCTGAGCCGGACGCCGGCGCGCAGGAATTTCTGTGGGTCGACCGCCTCGCCGTCGATGCGAGTTTCGTAATGCAGGTGCGGGCCGGTCGAGCGACCGGTCGAGCCGACCTCGCCGATGATGTCGCCGATCTTCACCTGCTGGCCGATCTTGACGTTGATTTCGGAGAGATGGCCATAGCGGGTGGACAGGCCGTTGCCGTGATCGACCTCGACCATGCGGCCATAGCCGCCTGACCAGCCAGCATTGACCACCTTGCCATTTGCGGTGACGCGGACCGGATCGCCCGTGGCTGCACGGAAATCGAGGCCCGTGTGCATCGCGGGCCGGCCGAGGAACGGATCGGAGCGCACGCCAAATCCGGAGGTGAACTCGACCTCTCCGATGACCGGCTTGCGATAGGGCACCAGCGACAGCGTGCGGTTCATCTTCTCGACCTGCGCGCGGGTGAGGCTGATGCGATAGAGCTGGCGCTCGAACGGGCCGGATTCTGCGCCGAGCTTCACCGGCACGAAGGGGCCGCCCATCGCGCCCTTCGGGGCCGCGGCTTCGAGCTGGCCCATGTCGAGGCCGAGATCGATGATCACGCCGCGCATCCGGCGCAGCTTCGATTCGAGCGTCTCTTCCGCCGACGACAGCATCGCCAGCTGCCGCGCTTCGACCTGGTCGAGCGAGCGCGTCAGCCGCGTCAGCACATTGTCGACGCCGGCGAGCTTGGTCGCCTGGCTCAGTTGCACGTTCGCCAGCATGGGGCTGCGCGATTCCAGCCGCGCCTCACGGTCCGGCGGCGCCGTGAAGATCACGGTGTCGCTGATCGGCGACGGCTTCGGCGTGGCCGGCGCGGCGGACGGCTCGATCGCGGGGCCGCGCGCCGGCGGACGGATCGCGCCGGTCACATCGGGAATGCTGCCCAGCGCGGTGGCGCGGCCCTCGAGCGCGGTCTGGCGCTTCAGGATCTGGTCGAGCTTCTGGTCGAACTGCTCCTGGTCGAGCAACTGACGGCTGGTGGCGCGATCGACCTTGGCGCGCAGCTCGGCGATCCGATCCTCATAGGCGTATTGCATCTCGGCCTGACGGGCGATCAGGCGCGTCAGCACGTCGTCGCGGAATGCGAAATAGGTAGCGGTCGCCGCTGACCACAGGCCGAGCAGGCTGACCGTCCCGACGACGATCCAGAACACGACCGGACCGATCCGGACCTGCCGGCCGGCATGCACCAGCGTATAGTCGCTCTGCGAGGTGGCCGGAGCGGGGGCAGGGTGACTGACCGGAGAGCGCCGCTGCTGCACGGCGCGTCCGCGGTCATGCGAATGGTGCTGGGGATATTCGGCGTACTGGCCGGAACGATGCGACATCGACACTCCCGCGCCGGCCGGAGCTCATCGTTTCCAGCGGCGTCATTTACGGGAGGGATTTGACCCCTGCATGGTTAATTTTCCCCCAACACCATGCGTTGCAATCTCAGAGCTCGCGCGCCGCCGTCAGCACGGCGTCGGCATGGCCGTCGACCTTGACGTTGCGCCACACCCTGGCGACGCGGCCGTCGGCGCCGATCAGCACTGTGCTCCGGATGATGCCGAGGAATTTGCGGCCATAGAGGGATTTCTCGCCCCAGGCGCCATAGGCCTCCAGCATCTCATGTGTCTCGTCGGAGATCAGCGGCACGGCCAGATCGTGCTTGTCGCGGAAATTGTCCTGCGCCTTGACCGAATCGGCCGATACGCCGAGCACGGCGGTGCCGGCTGCGGCAAACTCCTTGGTCAGGCGGGTGAAGTCGATTGCTTCCTTGGTGCATCCGGGGGTGTTGGCTTTCGGATAGAAGAACAACACCAGCTTTTGTCCGGCATAGTCGGCCAGCGAAACGGTTCCGCCGCCGTCGCGCGGCAGCTTGAAGGCAGGAGCCTTGGCGCCCTCGGCGAGCACGATTCCGCCTGCAGCGGGGAGGGGCGATGTGGGCTTCGCCTTCGCCGAGGGCTTGGTCGCGGGCTTGGCTGCCTTCTTGGCGGCGGTCGTCTTGGCTGTCGTCGTCTTGGTCGCCTTGGCAGGCTTCGTCGTTACGGGCTTGGCGGTCTTTTTGACGGCCTTCTTGGCGGCCATTGCGGCCCGGTTCCCCGCGATCCCATCGCGGGCTCCAGGATTGGAGGATTTCTTTTGTGATTCCTTTGACATACGCCTTCCTTTCGTCGCTTTCCGCAGCTCAATCATGAGAGTGTCTCCGTCCTTGTCCGGTGTCCCGGGAAATCTTGCATCCGTGCTTCGGCGCACGCGGGGGCGACGCCTCTTGCGACGACGTGAAAGTCACGGATACCAGCACGCGTGAGTACCAAAGCAATGACGACTCTCGTACCGTCTCCGGATCGGCTGTCCCCGTCACATATTCCGACCGGTCGTGGTGAGGCGCAGCTTCGTCGGCACGAGCGGGTGGGCAAACCTCACGGCGGCAGGGTATAGTGACGAGGAATTTGTGCTTCGTCTTCTCCGCGTCGCGGAATTGACGACAGCAGGCGGCTCGATTGGGCCCGTTTCAGTGGGACGGGCGGCGGCGAGGAAGCGGCGATGCCGGCGATCGAAGCGCGCAGCCTGTGAACGGGCGGGGCAACATTGGCGACCAATCTGGCTCGGGCCAGATTGTCACCTACGCATCCAACACCAGCGGCCAGCACCGAGAGGCAATGGCAAGACAGACATCCCCCCACCGGCCCCATCTGCAAGCGGACACCCAGGGCCAACAGTGGGATGACGCCGACTGGGATACGGCTCACCCCCACGACGCGGATGGAGCGCATGACGAGATCGCCGGCCAACGCGTCCGCCGGCTGCTGTCGCACGACGATTCGGGCTTGGCTGCCCTGTCGGGCCGGCCCGGCAAGGCGCGTGCGGCCCGCAAGGGCGGCCTGGTGCGGCGCATCGGCATCGCGCTGGTCGCTCTGGTCCTGATCCTGGCGATCGGGTTCGGCGGCTTGTGGCTGCGGCTCGGCGCCGGCCCGATCAGCCTCGACCTCGCGACGCCTTGGCTCGCCGCGGCGATCGCGGACAATATCGGTCACGGCAATACGGTCGAGGTCGGCGGCACGCAGATCGAGCGCGCCGGCCGCATCCGGATCGCGGTCCGGATTCGCGACATCGTCGTCCGCGATCAGGAGCAGGCGATCGTGGCCAGCGCGCCCAAGGCCGAGGTGCGGCTGTCCGGCGCAGCCCTGTTGATGGGCCAGCTCCGCGCCGAAAGCCTCAAGCTGGTCGATGCCGAGCTTGCAATCCGCATCACCCCGGACGGCACCGTCACGGTCTCCACCGGCGAGACCAGCAAGCCGCTTGCCACCGGCGTTGCCTCCAAGCGCGATGCGGGCCTGCCGCCGACCTTCCCGCGGCCGGGCCAGCCCGTCACGCCGCCGACCGTGCCCGAGGCCGCAACCCAGCAAGCTGCACCCGCCAACCCGGCTGCCACAGGACCTACGGTGCCGACCAGCGCCCAGAGCGGCCTGCTGGCCGGTCTCGACTGGCTCGACAGCCTCAGCCTGACCGGCCTCGATGGCCAGAACCTCAACGAAATCGGCTTGAAGAATGGCGTGCTGATCGTCGACGACCAGCAGCGCGGCAACAAATGGACGTTCGAGAATATCAGCCTCAGCCTGCGCCGCCCCTCCGGCGGCGGCGTCGCGCTGAGCCTGGGCGAAGAGGGCGCCAAGCCGTGGCTGCTGCGGGTGCTGGTCGGGCCGCCGTCCAACGGCGTGCGCTCGATAGACATCAAGGCCGACAAGGTTTCCACCAGCAACATCCTTCTGGCGCTGCGCCTGAAGGACCTGACCTACATGGCCGACCTGCCGCTGACCGGGGAGATCAAGGGCGAGCTCGCCCGTGACGGGCTGCCGACCTATCTGCGCGGCAAGATCAATATCGGCGCCGGCAACATCATCGATACCGATACGCCGGATTATCCGATGGCGATCGACTCCGCCGAGATGAGCATGGATTGGGATGCCGGCCGTCGCGTGCTGGTCGCTCCGTTCAAGGTGATCTCGGGCGCCAACCGGATCACGCTGAACGCCAATCTCGAGCCGCCCAATGACGCCGTCAATGATTGGCGGCTCGGACTGAGCGGCGGCACCATCCTGCTCGGCGCGATCGAGAACGAGGCGCCGCTGATCTTCAACCGGATCTCGATCAACTTCCGCTTCGACACCGAGGGCAAGCGCGTGGTGCTCACGCAGGCGGAAGTGTCCAACGGCGAGATCGGCGTTGCCGGGACTGGCAGCGTCGAATATGCCGGCGAGCCGCGGCTGAAGCTTGGCTTTGCCGCCACGCCGATGCCGGCGCTGGCGTTGAAGCGGATCTGGCCGGCGCTGATCGTGCCGGAGGTGCGGGCCTGGATCATCGAACGGATCGAGCGCGGCAACGTGCAGCGCGTCGACGTCGCGGTGAACTCGCCGACCCGCAACCTGCCGCGCAAGGGACCGCCGATCCCCGATGACGGACTGGACGTCAACATCTTGGCGACCAATGTCACGGTGCATCCCGTCGACGGCCTGCCGTCGGTGCGCGATGCCGACATGAAGGCGCATGTCACGGGGCGTACCGCCACGGTGACCATCGGGCAGGGCGTGGCCGACACGCCCGCGGGGCGCAAGCTGAACTTCTCCGACGTCGTGTTCGAAGTGCCGGACATGGCGCCGAAGCCGTCGCCGTCGCGTCTGCGCATGCGCGTCGACGGGCAGGTCGCCGCGGCAGCGGAGATTCTCGCCTCTGATCGGCTCAACGACCTCTCGTCGGTGCCGATCGATCCGAACCAGACCAAGGGCACGTTCCAGGCCAATGTCACGCTCGCGATGCCGGTCAAGGGGGAGCTGACCAAGGCCGACACCAATTATACGGTCACGGCGGACCTCAGCGGCTTCGCCGCCGAAAAGCTGGTGATGAACCAGAAGCTTGAGGCCAATACGCTGAAGATCGTCGCCAATACCGCGGGCTATCAGGTCAAGGGCGACGTCAAGATCAACGGCCAACCGGCGACGCTCGACTATCGCAAGCCGACCGAGGGCGACGCCGACATCAAGATGCAGGCCGTGCTCGACGATGCCAGCCGTGCGCGGCTCGGCATGGATCTCGGCACGGCCGTGACCGGCGACGTGCCGCTCAAGCTGAACGGCAAGATCGCCGGCTCTCCCGATCGCGACAGCCGGCTCGGCGTCGAAGCGGATCTGACCAAGCTGAAGCTCGACAATCTGCTGCCGGGTTGGGTCAAGAATCCGGGCAAGGCGGGCAAGGCGACCTTCAACGTGGTCGCCAAGCAGCAATCGACCCGCTTCGAAGACATCAACGTCGAAGGCGGCGGGGTCGCGATCAAAGGCTCGCTTGAGGTCGACCAGAACGGCGACCTGATGAACGCCAACTTCCCGACCTATTCGCCATCGGAGGGCGACAAGACGCAGCTGAAGGCCGAGCGCGGCCAGGACGGCGTTTTGAAGCTGTCGATGCGCGGCGACGTGTTCGACGGTCGCGGCTTCCTGAAATCGGCGATCTCGGGCACCAACAAGGATGCCGAGAAGAACAAGGCGCGTTCGAATCTCGATTTCGATGCCGAGGTCAAGCTCGGAGCCGTCGCCGGCTTCAATGGCGAGGCGCTGCGTAGTGTCGATGTCAAGCTCTCCAGGCGCGGCGGCGCCTTCAAGAGCTTCAATCTCAGCGGCAAGGTCGGGCGCGATACGCCGGTCACCGCGGATATTCGGGTCGGACGCGAGGCGCCGAGCTCCGATCCGCGCGCCCGCCGGCAGGGACGCGAGGTGATCTATCTCGTGACCAATGATGCCGGCGCGCTGCTGCGCTTTGCCGATACCTATACGAAGATGGCGGGTGGCGAGCTGGAGCTCGCGATGGAGCCGCCGACGGCCGACAGCAGCCCGAAGGAGGGGCTGGCGATCGTTCGCAATTTCACTGTCAGGGGCGAGCAGGCGCTCGATCGCGCCGCGTCCGGCGCGGTGCAGGGCGCCTCGCAAGGCATCGCCTTCACGATGTTGCGCGCGGAGTTCACACGGCAGAACGGGCTGCTCTCGGTTCGTGACGGCGTCGTCAAGGGACCGACGCTCGGCCTCACCCTCGAAGGCAGCATCGACTACAACGTCAACCAGGTCCGCGCCTCCGGCACGATCGTGCCGCTGTATGGGCTGAACAACATGTTCAACCAGATTCCGATCGTCGGTCTGTTCCTCGGCGGCAGCAATGAGGGTCTGTTTGGCGTGACCTACGAGGTCGTGGGAACGCCGAGCCAGCCGGTGGTGCGCATCAATCCGATCTCGGCGATGCTGCCGGGCGTGACGCGCAAGATCATGGATTTCAACACGGGCAAGCAGCAATACCCGCCGGGCGAGCTGCCGCCGAACAATTGAGGGGCTGGCGGCGCCGGTCGGCGTTGAGGCCGCTTTCCTGACGAATACGCTTGGTTGTGGTTGGCGCGCGAGACAAGCGACGCCCTGTCCAAGCTCGTCGATTGTCGAGGCACGTCGGCAGACACCTTCTTGGGGGCCCGCCGGGTGCACCTGCAGGATTCAATGCGCGTATGGTGCAAGATCAGATTGCGGCTTGCGTCGGCTTGCGATTATATTTCAGGTAGTTTCTTACTGTTTCTGAGAGTTCATTGTGAAACACCCGCTTGTCCTGGTCGGACTGCGTGCAGGCGGTTTTGCGCTGCTGGGTCTGATCGTCGCGCCGGATTCAGCCCGGGCCGGTTGCTCAATTGGCGGTACGGTTCAAACCTGCACTGGAGATGTGTCGGCGGGCGTTGCGGTCAATCCCTCCGCGACCACGTTGCTGGTCAATTCACTGACCACCAACATCACGCCGACCTCGGGGACCGCCGGCGTTTCGACCGGGCAATTCACCTCCGATATTTCCGGCACGATCGATCTCGGGCCATTTCAAATCATCACCTCCGGGGCCGGAGGGGTGAGTTTCATCAGTGCGCGAAACGTAGATCTCACATTCAAAGGGACGATCTCCACCAATGGGGGTGCGGGGATCGTTGCGTACAGCGGTGGTGAGCCGAGCTTCAATGTCCATGTCAGCTCGACGGGAAACATCTCGACCCGCGGGGCCGGCGCGGCTGGTATCGCTGCCGGCACGGGTTGCTGCGGGGTCGTGACGCTCGACTCGACGGGAGACATCTCGACAAATGGGAACAGCTCCAACGGCCTTGTCGCGCAGGCGGGCGCCTTCTCGAGCGCGGTGACGTCGAAGGGAAACGTGACGACGGCAGGCGATAACTCGGCCGCCATTGCGGCATTCAGCAGCGGCTCCCTGGTGAGGATCTCGTCGCAAGGGAACCTGGCGACGTCGGGAAGCAACGCCCAGGGGATCACCGCGTTCGGCAGCGACATCGCCATCAATTCGATCGGCAATCTCGTCACGAGCGGAAGCGGGTCTGATGGCATCCTCGCGCGATCCACATCCTTTGGCCAACTCGGCTCCATCAGCTCGAACGGCAACATCACCGCGTCCGGCGACGGCTCCTACGCAATCCATGCCATCACGTCCAGTCTAGGCAACACCACCGTGACCAACCTGGGAGGTACGATCTCCGGAGGGCCGGGAGCGGGCGCCGGCATCTACCTGCAGGGAGGCAACGCCAACATTCTGAGGAATTATGGCACGGTCACAAGCGCAGCGGGCACCGCAGGAAGCGCGATTTTGGGCGATACCGGCAACATTGTCGTCAACAATTCCGGCACCATCATCGGCAGCGTCAGGCTCGGCAGCGGAACCAACAGCTTCAACAATCTTGCAGGGGCCGTGTTCGCGCCGGGCGCTTCGGTTGCGCTCGGGGACGGAATGACGCTGACAAACAGTGGATTGCTCGCTCCCGGCGGGAGCACCGCGATTCAGACGACCAATCTCAGCGGCAATTTGATCCTGAATTCGGGCGGAACCTATCTGGTCAAGGTATCGCCCACCGCGTCCGATCGGATCGTCGCGTCGGGAACGGCGGCATTGTCGGGCACGGTGAATGCGGTCTTCAGCCCTGCCGCCTATGTGACCAAGAGATACACGATCCTGTCCACGGCGGGCGGCCTTAACGACACGAGGTTCTCCACCTTGGTGGAGACCAACCTGCCCACGAATTTTCATGCCGCGCTGAGCTACACCACCAAGGATGTCTACCTTGATCTGATCCTCAATTACGCACTTCCCGGTGGGCTCAACGGCAACCAGGCGGCGGTCGGGAATACGCTGATCAACGTGTTCACCGGCAGTGGAATTCCGTTCGTCTATGCTGGGCTGACGGCGAATGGGCTGACGCAGGCCTCAGGTGAGGTTGGCACGTTGCCGCAGCACACGACGTTCGATGCAATGGGCCAGTTCATCGGGCTGCTCACCGATCCACCGATACAAAGCACGGCCGCGCCTGCTTGGTGGTCCGGCCGGGCAGGGTTTGCGGGCGAGCGCGAGGCGAACCAGGCAAATCGGCGGGCCGACGCGTTTGCGATGTTCACCAAAGCCCCTCCGCTGCCATTCGTGCAGCACTGGAACGTGTGGACCGCAGGCTTCGGTGGGGCGCAGTCGAGCAACGGCCAAGCGAGCGTTGGATCGAGCGACACGACCAGCCGAATCTACGGTGCAGCTGCGGGGGCAGACTATCTGTTTTCGCCGAACACGCTGGCGGGCTTCTCGCTTGCCGGAGGTGGCACGAATTTCAGCATCAACGGACTCGGTTCGGGACGCTCTGATCTTTTTCAGGTTGGTGCGTATATGCGCCACACGGACGGACCGGCCTACGTCTCGGCAGCGGTGGCTTATGGTTGGCAGGACATCACGACCGATCGCTACGTGACGATCACAGGCGTCGATCATCTTCGCGCGGCGTTCAACGCGAACGCCTATTCCGGCCGGGTCGAAGGTGGCTACCGCTTTGTCGGGCCTTGGCGCGGCGGTGTCGGCATCGCGCCCTACGCAGCGGCTCAGGTCACCACGATCGCTCTGCCGTCCTATTCGGAGCAGGTGGTCTCCGGTGCCGGAAGCTTCGCCCTGAACTACGCCTCGAGGAGTCCGACCGATACCCGCAGCGAGCTCGGCTTCCGTACTGACAAGTCGTTCGCGGTGCCAAATGGTGTACTCTCTCTTCGCGGCCGCCTTGCCTGGGCGCATGACTTCAATCCCGACCGGGCGACTGCCGCGACATTCCAGGCGGTGCCCGGGGCGAGTTTTGTCGTCAATGGGGCGGCGCAAGCCAGAGATTCGGCGCTGACCAGCGCCGCGGTCGAGATGCATTGGATGGCCGGCTGGTCGGCGGCAGCGACCTTCGAAGGGGAGTTTTCGGATACGACCCGCTCATATGCGGGCAAAGCCGTCGTGCGCTACGCGTGGTAGCCGTTTCGCTTCCGGTGCGCGAGCGCAGCAGGTCGCGACGCGCGCGACTTGCTCAGCTCCGCAGCGCCGGCACGACCAGGAACGGGATCATGCCGATGATGACGCTGACGAGCGCCAGCAGGATGACCGCGTCGTAGCCATGCGTGAGATCGTGGATGACGCCGCCGCTCCATGATCCCAACGCCGAGCCGAGCCCGCTGCCGATCGTGATAGTGCCGTAGATCGTGCCGAGCCGCTTGCCGCGGAAGATCTTCATCGCCGTCGCCGACAACAGCGGTCCGCGCGAGCCGATCATGCTGCCGAAGCAGACGACGAAGCCGGTGAGCAGAAGGATGTTGGGCCAGACCTGCAGCGCCCACAGCATCAGGATGCCGGCGATCGAGACCGCATAAGAGAACAGCACTGACGGACGCCGGCCGATCAGCCCGTCGAGTGCGGAGACGCCGAGCATGCCGAACAGCAGCACGACGCCGGAGAAGCCCCAGGCGGTGGCCGCCTGCAGCGGCGCGAAGCCGGCATCGATCAGATAGGCGACGACCTGCGGGGCGATCGCATACATGCCGATTGCGGTGAAGAAGAAGGTCGCAAACAGCGCCCAGAAGGCGTGATGCCGCAGCGCGCGCGACAAGGTCCAGGCATCGTCGGCGAACTCATCCGCCAGCGGTTTCGTCACGTGCGGCGCGCCCGCGGCAAACACCCGCCACGGCAGCAGCGCCAGCGGCGCCAGCAGGATGAAGGCGGCGGCGCCGAATGTCTGATAGGCGCTGCGCCAGCCGATGGCGTCGATCAAGAGCTGCGAGCCCGGCAGCAGCAGCAGCACGCCGGCGCCGGTGGCGGAATAGATCACGGCCATGGCGGTCGACAGCTTCGCGCCGAACCAGCGGCCGAGCAGGATCGAGTTTGGTACGTTGCCGATCAACGCGATGCCGATGCCGACGCAAAGTCCGATGCTGAGCTGGAATTGCCACAGCGCCTGGGCATGCGCGGCCGCCGTGAACGCCGTTCCGAGCAGCAGCAGCCCGAGCGCATAGACCGCGCTTGGCCCCGAATGGTCGAACAGGCGGCCGATCAGCGGGGCGGCGAGACCGCCGGCCAGCGCCGTCAGCGAATAGATCGACACCACCTCGGCACGGTCCCAGCCGAAGCCGTCGGAAATCGGCTTGAGGAAGACGGTGAAGCTTTCGCCGAGCCCCCGGCCGAGCACGGACAGCGCAAAGCAGAGGCCGAGCACGACAAAGGCCGTCCGCGCCGCCTTCGCGGGCAGCGGAGCAGGCGGGGTTTCCTCGGCTTGCGCAGGCTCTTGCGGCGCGCTGATCGTCATGGCTGTCAGGGAGCGCGTTTCGACGTTCCCTGACAAGCAGTCAAAAACGAATGCCCCTATGCAGGCTTCACCAGCACATGGCGCTTCTTGCCGAGCGACAGCTTGATCACGCCTTCTGCCGTCAGCTCCTTCGCCGTCAGCGCCATCTTCTCGTCGGTGACGGCGACATCGTTGACGCGCAGCCCGCCGCCCTTGATCTGCCGGCGGGCTTCGCCGTTCGATGCCACGAGTCCTGCTTTGACGAATGCATTGAGCACGCCGAGACCGGCGTCGAGCTCGGCCTGGGCGACTTCCACCGTCGGCAGGTTCTCGGCGATCGCGCCCTCCTCGAAGGTGCGGCGCGCGGTTTCGGCAGCCGTTCGTGCGGCCTCTTCGCCATGCAGCAAAGTGGTCGCCGCATCCGCCAGCGCCTTCTTGGCCTCGTTGATCTCGGCGCCCTGGAGAGCGCCGAGCTTCTCGATCTCGGCCAGCGGCAGGGTGGTGAACAGCTTGAGGAACTTGACGACGTCGGCGTCCTCGGTGTTGCGCCAGTACTGCCAGAAATCATACGGGCTGCACTGGTCGGCATTGAGCCAGATCGCGCCCTGCGCGGTCTTGCCCATCTTGGCGCCGGAGGCGGTGGTCAAAAGCGGCGTGGTCAGCGCGAACAGTTGCTCGGTACCCATGCGGCGGCCGAGCTCGACGCCGTTGACGATGTTGCCCCACTGGTCCGAGCCGCCCATCTGCAGCCGGCAGCCGGTGCGCCGCGACAGCTCGACGAAGTCGTAGGCCTGGCAGACCATGTAGTTGAACTCGATGAAGCTCATCTCCTGCTCGCGCTCGAGCCTGAGCCGGACCGAGTCCATGGTCAGCATGCGGTTGACCGAGAAGTGCCGGCCGATGTCGCGCAGCATCTCGATCCAGTTCAGCTTGGTCAGCCATTCGGCATTGTCGAGCATGATGGCGTCGGTCGCGCCATCGCCGTAAGCCAGCACCTTGGCGAACACGCCGCGGATCGAGGCCTTGTTGGCCTCGATCTCCTCGACCGTGCGCATGGCGCGGGTCTCGTCCTTGCCGGAGGGGTCGCCGACCATGGTGGTGCCGCCGCCCATCAGGGTGATCGGCTTGTTCCCGGTCTGCTGCAGCCAGTACAGCATCATCATGGTCAGGAAGTTGCCGATATGCAGCGAGCGTGCGGTGCAGTCATAGCCGACATAGGCGGTCGCCTGGCCCTTGGCGGCGAGAGCATCCAGGCCCTCGAAATCGGAGCACTGATGGATGAAGCCGCGGCTCTGCAGCACGTTCAGGAAATCGGACTTGAAGCCAGTCATTCTAGGCAACTCTGAGCATTTGTTTACGGTGTTGACCGCTTGTCGCGGCTCCGGCACGGAAGGGCAGATGCCAGGGGTCCGGGCGATGTGGCATTATAAGATGCGCCGGGCTTGTACAAGCATGTGCACGGCTCCGGTGGGACCTCAAATCGGCCGCACTTGGCAATCAGGGCAGGGTTTTCAGGTTCAACTGCAATGATTCTGACCGCACTTGGCCTCATGAGTGGCACCTCGCTGGACGGGGTGGACGTGGCCTTGATCGAGACGGATGGGCGGCAGATCAAGAGCCTGGGTCCCTCCGGCTACCGGCCCTACAGCGCCGCCGAGCGCAGCCTGCTGCGCCAGGCGCTTGCAGATGCGGTGCAGATCGAGCGGCGCGAGGACCGGCCCGGGCGCGTGCGGGAGGCCGAGCACGTAGTGACGCTGGCGCATGCGGAGGCGATTGCGGCGTTCCTGGCGCAGCACCGGCTGATGCCCGAAGACGTCGACATCGTGGGCTTCCATGGGCAGACCGTGCTGCATCGGCCGGAACGGCGCCTCACCGTGCAGATCGGCGACGCCGCGGCGCTGGCCAAGGCCGTCCACATGCCCGTGATGTCCGACTTCCGCGCCGCCGACGTCGATTTCGGCGGCCAGGGTGCCCCGCTGGTGCCGGTCTATCATCGCGCGCTGACCCAGTCGCTGTCACGCGACGGGCCGATCGCGGTCGTCAATATCGGCGGCGTCGCCAACATCACTTATATCGACGGCGAGGATGTGCTGATCGCCTGCGATACCGGTCCGGGCAATGCGCTGCTCGACGATTTCGTCTCCCGGACGACCGGGCAGCCGTTCGATCAGGATGGTCGGCTGGCCGAGCAGGGGAGGCCGGACGAAGCCTGGATCGCCCAGGCGCTGCAACTCCCGTTCTTTGCCCTGCCGCCGCCGAAATCGCTCGACCGCAACGACTTCGCCGCGCTGAAGCTGGATCAGGCCGTTCCGGCCGAGGGCGCGGCGACCTTGACGGCGTTCACGGTCGCCGCCATCGCGCGTGTCGTTCCGTTGCTGCCGAAGCCACCGGCGAGCTGGATCGTCTGTGGCGGAGGGGCCCGCAACCATACCATGATGCGGATGCTGCGGGCGCGGCTCGCGCCGGCGAGCGTCGAATCGGCGGACGCGCTCGGCTGGTCGGCCGATGCGATGGAGGCCCAGGCGTTCGGCTTCCTGGCGGTCCGCGGCATGAAGGGGCTGCCGCTGAGCTATCCGACCACGACCGGCGTGCCATTTCCGATGACCGGCGGCGTGATCACGCGTCCGTAATTCATGCAGCTGCATGAATCTTGACAACTTAATGCATCTGCATCTAGTTTGATGCATCTGCATTGATGCTGCCGAGGATGTCATGACGCTGAAACTGATCAGCCACAAGCTGTGCCCCTATGTGCAACGCGCCGTCATCGCGCTCACGGAGAAAGGCGTCGCGTTCGAGCGGATCGACATCGATCTCGCCAACAAGCCGGACTGGTTCCTGAAGCTCTCGCCGCTCGGCAAGGTGCCGGTACTGGTGGTGCCCTCAGCCGAAAGCGTGGTGGCGCTGTTCGAGAGCAACGTCATCTGCGAGTACATCGAGGAGACGCAGGCCGGCGCGCGGCTGCATCAGGCAGATCCGCTGACCCGCGCCCAGCATCGCGCCTGGATGGAGTTCGGCTCGGCGATCCTCGGCGACCTCTGGGGCCTGGAGACGACGCAGGATGCCGCTATCTTCGCCGCCAAGCGCGACGCGCTGACCGCGAAGTTCGCTCGCGTCGAGGCGGCGCTGGGCGACGGGCCGTATTTCGCCGGGGCGAGCTTCAGCCTGGTCGACGCCGTGTTCGCGCCGGTCTTCCGCTATTTCGATGTGTTCGATGCCTACGGCGATCTCGGCATTTTTGCCGCCACGCCGAAGGTCCGGGCGTGGCGCGATCAGCTGGCGCAGCGGCCGAGTGTGCAGGCGGCGGTCGGCGCCGACTATCCGGATCTGCTCCGCGCATTTTTGGCGCGGTACGATGCTTATTTGTTGAAGCAGGCGGCGTAGGGACGTTGTTGTCGTACCGAGCGCTCATGCACTCACAGTGTGATCGCCCGGCTTGACCGGGCGATCAAGTATTCCGACATGCCGATGATCAGCGGAGAAGCCGCAGCGCAATGGATCACCCGCTTTCGCGGGTGATGACAGCAGTGCCTCAAGGCACGACCGTTCGAACAATCAGCAACGACGCGTTGCCTCACCTCACATTGGCAAGCCGCATGTCGAGATAGGCCGTGATGGTTTCCATCAGCGGCTCGAGCTTGCCGTCGAAGAAGTGGTTGGCGCCGGGGATGACCTGCTGGTCGATCACGATGCCCTTCTGCGTCTTGAGCTTCTCGACCAGCGTGTTGACGTCCTTCGGCGGCACCACCGCATCCTTCTCGCCATGGACGATCAGGCCCGAGGACGGGCAGGGCGCCAGGAAGGAGAAGTCGTAGAGGTTGGCTGGCGGGGCGATCGAGATGAAGCCCTCGACTTCGGGACGGCGCATCAGGAGCTGCATGCCGATCCAGGCGCCGAAGGAGAAACCGGCGACCCAGCAGGCGCGGGCTTCGGGGTTGATGGTCTGCGCCCAATCGAGCGCCGACGCCGCATCCGACAATTCGCCGGTGCCGTGGTCAAACGAGCCCTGGCTGCGGCCGACGCCGCGGAAATTGAAGCGCAGCACCGAGAAGCCGCGATGCGCGAACGCATAGTAGCACTGATACACGATCTGGTGGTTCATCGTGCCGTGGAACTGCGGATGCGGATGCAGGATCATCGCGATCGGCGCGTTCTTCTGCTTCGCCGGATGGTAACGGCCTTCGAGGCGGCCGGCCGGACCGTTGAAGATGACTTCAGGCATCAGAGAATCCTTGGCAGAGCATCGACCGACTTCGTCCGTGATTCATCTGGCGCCTCGCCGACGAATTTCGCATGACAAGTGGTGATCGAGCACCGCCCGTTCGCTTGAACAGAACGGCGCATGCGTGACTGGAAGTTGGCCTTCTAACATGGAGCGCAGGGCAAAAAGCAAGGCTTTTCAACGCCCGGCCATGGCGGCTCGGGGCGCGGATTGCGGCGACGGATTGATGCGCGCGGGCTCAGGCGGTTGGTTGGTTCCCGCCGGCTGTCCTGGCAGTTAGTTGAAAACGCTGGAGTTTTCTTTTTCCCCGCGGGCGGCTCCCGGCGTGGTCGCAGGCGTCTGCTCCTAAACAGCAACGGCGCTGCGATAGCGGCGGCTGCCCTGGACCGTCTGCCCGGTGTCAAAGGTCAGGGCGAAGTCGCCGGAGGGAAGAGAGGCAAGCGCGGTCACCCGGGCCATGTTGACCAGCCGGCCGCGGTGGATCCGGACCAGCTCGAAGCGGGCAAGCTCGCTCTCGGCGGCGGTGAGAGTGCCGCGAATGAGGTGCTGCCTGCCGTCCGCCATGGCGTATTCGATGTAATTCCCGGCCGAGGCGACCCACAGGATGTCCGCCGGCGAAATTCGGACGCGGCTGGCGCCGTCGCGCAGCCACAGGGTCGCGGGAGCCGGCGGATCACGGGGGGCTTGGCGCGCGGTGCCGTCGCGATAGCCGTCATAGAGCCAGAGCGTCGTGCCGATCAGCAGCGCGGTCATGATGTCCTTGCGGAATTCGTACATGACCGTGGGCCATGAGAGGTGAAAGTCACAGCTGCCGCCGGCGGCCCACATCAGGAGCTTGCGCAGCGCCACCATGCCCATGATGTGGAGCGCAGAGAACGCGACGATGGCCAACGCAGCGCGTGCGGCGCTATGGGGCGTCCAGGGTGGCGAACGGATCGATCGGACGGTCGCGACCAGCAGGGGCGCCAGCAGGATGATGAACAGGATGCTCGTCATCTCGCCGAGCAGCGGCGTTCCGAGATCGTAGGGCGCGCCCCGCCTGACCGCGTCCTGGGCCGATGAGAAGGCGTTGACGAGGCCGACACCGACCGAGAGCACGGCTGTCGTCACATAGAACGTTCGATCGTTCGGACGCAGGATCAAACCGCTGAGCTTGTTCATGGGACCGCACTCGCCATCTCATCTCGCAGCGGACATTACCATCGTCTTCGGCCGGCGGCAGCCGCGCAGACGGCCGGCCACGGGTCGTCGCTGGAGCTGCAGTGGCCGTTGACGACACCAGTTGATATGAAGTGATCCATGGCTGACAGGGTCTACCTCGATTGGAATGCGACGACGCCGCTGCGCCGGGAGGCGCGCGCGGCGATGATCGCGGCCATGGATCATCTCGGCAATCCCTCCTCGGTTCATGCCGAGGGCCGCAAGGCCCGGCGGCTGGTCGAGGATGCGCGCGAGGTCATCGCCCGCGGCCTCGGCGCCATGGCCCGCCGCGTCGTGTTCACGTCCGGCGGCACGGAGGCCAATGTTCTGGCCTTGAGCCCGGGGCTCAAGGCGCCGGCCGGCCGGATCGAACGCCTGCTGGTTTCGGCTGTCGAGCATGCGTCGGTCCTGGCCGGCGGCCGTTTTGATTCCTCGAACATCCGGATCATCCCGGTCGACCCGTCCGGCGTGGTTGCGCTGGGCCACCTCGAACTGCTGCTGGCTGGCGGACCACCGGCGCTGGTTTCCGTGATGGCCGCCAACAACGAGACCGGGGTGCTTCAACCGGTTTCGCAGGTCGCTGAGCTCGTGCGGCGGGCTGGTGGGGTCCTGCACGTCGATGCGATCCAGGCTTTTGGAAAAATTCCGATGGATATCAATCAGATGGGCGCGGACCTGGTGTCTCTTTCTGCACATAAGATCGGCGGCCCCAAGGGCGTCGGCGCGCTGGTGCTGGGGAGTGGCGTCGAGGAGCTGATCCCCCTGCTGCGCGGCGGCGGCCAGGAGCGAGGTCGTCGCGCGGGAACCGAGAATGTGCTGGGAATCGCGGGATTTGGCGCGGCTGCCGGCGCGGCCCTGGCTGGGCTGGAGAGCGATCAGGCGCGGCTCGGCGAATTGCGCGACCGGATGGAAGCGGGCCTTGGGCAGGTCGCGGGGGTGACGGTATTCTCGTGTGGCGTTCCGAGGCTGCCGAACACGACGCTGTTCACTGCCGACCGGATGAAGGCAGAGACTGCAGTGATCGGGTTCGATCTGGAAGGTATTGCGGTGTCCTCCGGCTCGGCCTGTTCGTCGGGCAAAGTGCAGCCATCCCATGTGCTCGAAGCCATGGGGGTCGGTCCCGCGGCCGCCCAGGGAGCGGTGCGCCTCAGTCTGGGCTGGTCCACCACAGAGGCGGATGTCGATCGCTGCCTGCAGGCTTGGCGAAAGCTGTCATTGACCCTACTTAAGGGGAGCGATGAAACCGTGCTTGAGCGATTCTAAGGGCGTGATTTCGTCCGCGAAACGTCGTAAGACGGTTCCAGAAGATGTCCACCGCGGTCCTTGAAACCGCGAGCGGAGGATGGAATGCCAGCCGTACAAGAGACGGTCGACCGCGTCAGGCGGATCGACGTTGATCAATATCGCTATGGATTCGAGACAGTCATCGAATCCGAGAAGGCTCCGAAGGGGCTTTCCGAAGACACGATCCGCTATATTTCGGGCAAGAAGAACGAGCCCGCCTGGATGCTCGAATGGCGCCTGGAGGCCTATCGCCGTTGGCTGACCATGCTGGAGCCGACCTGGGCGCGCGTCGACTATCCGAAGATCGACTTTCAGGACCTGTATTATTATTCGGCGCCGAAGCCGAAGAAGCAGCTCTCTTCGATCGACGAGATCGATCCTGAGATCCTGAAGACCTATGAAAAGCTCGGCATCCCGCTGCGCGAGGTTGCGATCCTCGAAGGCGTCGAGCCTAAGCCCGGTGCCGGCAGCCCGGAAGCGCGTAAGATCGCGGTCGACGCCGTGTTCGATTCGGTGTCGGTGGCGACGACGTTCAAGGAGGAGCTGAAGAAGGCCGGCGTGATCTTCATGCCGATCTCGGAAGCCATCCGCGAGCATCCCGAGCTGGTGCAGAAATATCTCGGCAGCGTGGTGCCGACCTCCGACAATTTCTACGCGACGCTAAACTCCGCGGTGTTCTCCGACGGCTCGTTCGTCTACGTGCCGCCGGGCGTGCGCTGCCCGATGGAGCTGTCGACCTATTTCCGCATCAACGAGCGCAACACCGGCCAGTTCGAGCGCACGCTGATCATCGCCGACAAGGGCGCCTACGTCTCCTATCTCGAAGGCTGCACGGCGCCGCAGCGCGACGAGAACCAGCTGCATGCAGCTGTCGTCGAGCTAGTCGCGCATGACGATGCCGAGATCAAATATTCGACGGTGCAGAACTGGTATCCGGGCAATTCGGAAGGTGTCGGCGGCATCTACAACTTCGTCACCAAGCGTGGCGACTGCCGTGGCAACAATTCCAAGATCTCCTGGACCCAGGTCGAGACCGGATCGGCGATCACGTGGAAATATCCGAGCTGCATCCTGCGCGGCGACAATTCGCGTGGCGAGTTCTACTCGATCGCGATCTCGAATGGCTATCAGCAGGTCGACTCAGGGACGAAGATGATCCATCTCGGCAAGAATACGACGAGCCGGATCATCTCCAAGGGCATCGCGGCGGGCAAATCGCAGAACACCTATCGCGGCCTGGTGACGGCGCATCGCAAGGCGACCGGCGCGCGCAACTTCACCGCCTGCGATTCGCTGCTGATCGGCGACAAATGCGGCGCGCACACCGTGCCCTATATCGAGGCCAAGAACTCCTCGGCCACCTTCGAGCACGAGGCGACGACGTCCAAGATCTCCGAGGACGTGCTGTTCTACTGCATCCAGCGCGGTCTTTCGCAGGAGGAAGCGGTCGGGCTCGTCGTCAACGGCTTCGTCAAGGATGTGCTGCAGCAGCTGCCGATGGAGTTCGCGGTCGAGGCGCAGAAGCTGATCTCGATCAGCCTCGAAGGTTCGGTCGGCTAAGGCCACGGAGCGGGCCCGTCGCGCGGCCCGCTCGTGCTGACATCAACATCATCCGCCCTCGGACCCGGTCGATCGGTTGCTCCAGGGCAAGCGCTGAGCGGAAAGAGATAATGGCACTACTCGAAATCAAGAACCTGCAGGTCCGCGTCGAGGAGCGCGAGATCCTCCACGGCCTGACGCTGACGATCGACGCCGGCAAGGTGCATGCGATCATGGGGCCGAACGGCTCCGGCAAGTCGACGCTGTCCCACGTCATCGCCGGCAAGCCCGGCTATGAGGTGACTGGCGGCGAGATCCTGTTCAAGGGCGAGGATCTACTGGCGATGGCGCCGGATGAGCGCGCCGCCAAGGGCGTGTTCCTGGCGTTCCAATATCCGGTCGAGATCCCCGGCGTCGCCACCATGACGTTCCTGCGCACGGCGCTGAACGCGCAGCGCAAGGCGCGCGGCGAGGAGGAATATTCGACGCCGGATTTCCTCAAGAAGGTGCGCGAGATTTCGAAGCAGCTCAGCATCCCGCAGGACATGCTGAAGCGCGGCGTCAATGTCGGCTTCTCCGGCGGCGAGAAAAAGCGCAACGAGGTGCTGCAGATGGCGCTGTTCCAGCCCTCGCTCTGCATCCTCGACGAGATGGATTCCGGTCTCGACATCGACGCGCTGCGCATCGCCGCCGACGGCGTCAACGCGCTGCGCTCGCCGGAGCGCTCGATGATCGTGATCACCCATTATCAGCGGCTGCTGAACTACATCGTGCCCGACGTCGTTCATGTCATGTCGAAGGGCCGCGTCGTGAAGAGCGGCGGCAAGGAGCTCGCGCTCGAGCTGGAGGCGTCCGGCTACGCCCAGTTCGAAGACGCGGCCTGATCGCGCTGTCGTGAATGGATCTGTGATGAATGTAGCTTTGGTCAAGAACGACAGCGGTCCGGCGGCGAGCAGCGTGTTTGCCGCCGCCCAGGGCCGGCTGCCCGGCACCGGAAGGGTGGCGGATATCAGGCGCGAGGCCTTCGCGGCCTTCGAGCGCACGGGACTGCCGCACCGGCGCATCGAGGAATGGAAGTATACCGACCTGCGCGCACTGGTGCGCGAGCTGCTGCCGCTTGCAGCCACGCCCGATGCGGCTGCGCTGGCGCGGGCCAAGGCGGCTGTCGCGACGGTCGCGATCGATGGCGCGATCAAGCTGGTGCTGGTCGACGGCGTGTTCGCCGCCGAGCTGTCCGATGACGTGAAGGCGGGCGTCAGCCTGAGGTCGCTGCGCCAAGTTCTTGAGAATGATGGCAACGAGGCGCGCGGCGATCTCCTGCTGACGACCTTCACCGATCCCATGCTGTCGCTCAACGCAGCGCTGGCGACCGACGGCGTAGTGGTCGGAATCGCGGACGGCATCCATCTGCCGGCGCCGTTGCAGATCGTCCATGTCGCGACGGCCGCAAAGGCGGCGCGCTATGCGCGGTCGCATGTCCAGGTCGGCAAGGGCGCGCGCGCCACCCTGATCGAGACCTGCGTCGCCGCCGAGGGCGCGACCGCCTATCAGGCCGACGATGCGCTCGTGCTTTGGATCGGCGGCGGGGCCGAGCTGTCGCATATCCGGCTGATGCGCGATGCCTCCGACGCCGTGAATGTCACCTCGGACGTGATCACGGTCGGGGCCCGCGCCAAGCTCAACCTCTTCAACATGACCAGCGGCGGCGTGGTGAGCCGGCTCCAGGCCTTCATCACTCTGGCGGGCGAGAACAGCGAACTCACGGTCAACGGCGTCAACCTGCTGCGTGACAAGCAGCATGGCGACATGACGCTAGTGGTGGACCACGCCGTGCCCGGCTGTACCAGCCGCGAGAATTTCCGCGCCGTGCTCGATGATCGCGCCCATTCGGTGTTTCAGGGCCGCATCATCGTTCGCCAGGACGCGCAGCAGACCGACGGCAAGATGATGACCCGCGCGCTGCTGCTGTCCGACGAGGCCGAGGCCGACTCGAAGCCCGAGCTCGAGATCTTCGCCGACGACGTCTCCTGCGGCCATGGCGCCACCGCCGGCGCGCTCGACGACAGCCTGCTGTTCTATCTGCAGGCGCGCGGTCTTCCCGAGAAGCAGGCGCAGGCGCTGCTGATCCAGGCCTTTGTCGGCGAAGCGATCGAGGCGATCGAGGATGACGGCTTGCGCGAGCGCGTCATCGCCGCCGCCCAGGATTGGCTGGAGGCCCGCGCATGAGCACGCATCCGGCAGTCGCCAACGGCACCTACGACGTCGCCCGCATTCGCGAGGATTTTCCGGCGCTGGCGTTGCAGGTCTACGGCAAGTCGCTCGTCTATCTCGACAATGCCGCCTCGGCGCAGAAGCCGCGCGCGGTGCTCGACCGCATGACGCAGGCCTACACCAGCGAATACGCCAACGTGCATCGCGGCCTGCATTATCTCGCGAACGCGGCCACGGAGGCCTATGAAGGCGGCCGCGAGCGCGTGACGCGCTTCCTCAACGCAAGGCGCAGCGAGGAGATCATCTTCACGCGCAACGCGACCGAGGCGATCAACCTCGTGGCGTCGTCATGGGGCGGGCCGAATATCGGCGAGGGCGATGAGATCGTGCTCTCGATCATGGAGCACCATTCCAACATCGTGCCGTGGCATTTCTTGCGCGAACGCCAGGGCGCGGTGCTCAAATGGGCCCCGGTCGATGATGAAGGCAACTTCCTGATCGACGAGTTCGAGAAGCTGCTGACCGACAAGACCAAGCTGGTCGCGATCACGCAGATGTCGAACATGCTCGGCACGCTCGTGCCGGTGAAGGAGGTCGTGCGGATTGCGCATGCGCGCGGCATTCCTGTGCTGGTCGATGGCAGCCAGGCAGCGGTGCATCTTGCCATCGATGTCCAGGACATCGACTGCGACTTCTACGTCTTCACCGGCCACAAGCTTTATGGGCCGACCGGGATCGGCGTGCTCTACGGCAAATACGATCTCCTTGCCGCGATGCGCCCGTTCAATGGCGGCGGCGAGATGATCCGCGAGGTCGCGCGCGACTGGGTCACCTATGGTGATCCGCCTCATAGGTTCGAGGCGGGCACGCCGATGATCGTCGAGGCGGTCGGACTGGGGGCCGCGATCGACTACGTGAATTCCGTCGGCAAGGACCGCATTGCCGCGCATGAGCACGAATTGCTGACCTATGCGCAAGAGCGGTTGCGCGAGATCAACTCGTTGCGGTTGATCGGCACCGCCAAGGGCAAGGGCCCCGTGATCTCGTTCGAGATGAAGGGCGCGCACGCCCACGATATCGCGACCGTGATCGACCGCCAGGGCGTCGCAGTGCGCGCGGGCACGCATTGCGTCATGCCGCTTTTGGAGAGATTCAACGTCACTGCGACCTGCCGAGCCTCGTTTGGCATGTACAATACTAGGGAAGAGGTCGATCTGCTGGCCCAGGCATTGATCAAGGCGCGGGATTTGTTTGCATGACCGATATGGCCGATGTCAAAACTCAATCTGTAGAAACTCATTCGGCATTGCCACCGGAAGAGACCGAGCGGCTGTCCACCGAGATCATCTCGGCGTTGAAAACGGTCTTCGATCCGGAAATTCCGGCCGACATCTATGAGCTCGGCCTGATCTACAAGGTCGACATCAAGGACGACCGCAGCGTCGACGTGGTCATGACGCTGACCACGCCGAACTGTCCGGCGGCCGGCGAACTGCCGACCATGGTGGAGAACGCGATCGCCAGCGTTCCGGGGGTGGGAGTCGTCAACGTCAATATCGTGTGGGAGCCGCAATGGACGCCGGACCGCATGAGTGACGAGGCGCGTCTCGTCCTCAATATGTGGTGAGGCACGAAGTTTGAATGGTGGGCGGGATTGATTGACCGCCGGGATTGACCAGATGACCGATATGAACAATACGCCGGCGCCAATTGTCAGCAAGCCCAAGCCGCGACCCCGTCCGCAGGTCATGCGTTTGACCGAAGCCGCTGCCACGCGCATCCGCGAGCTGATGCAGCGGGCCGAGTCCGAGATCATTGGCCTGCGGGTCGGCGTCAAGAACGGCGGCTGCGCCGGGCAGTCCTACACGGTCGAATATGCGCACGACATCCGCCCGACGGACGAGGTGGTGGAGGATAAGGGCGTCAAGATCATGGTCGATCCCAAAGCCGTGCTGTTCCTGCTCGGCACCGAGATGGATTATCAAGCTGACAGGATGCAGGCCCAGTTCGTCTTCAACAACCCCAACCAGATCAGCGCCTGCGGTTGCGGCGAGTCGGTACAGTTGAAGCCTGCCGAGGTCTGATCGTCGGCTTTCCGTCGGTATCTTCGCGACGTCTGTCGTGTTCGCGACATTGATTGCGGCTGCAGGCACGAATCGTCGTGTCGTGCCGTAACAGAGTTCTCTCCATTTGTCGTGCCGCTGGTGCCGCTAAGGTCGAGGTCCCAGCGCCCGGAGGATGCTGGACCGATAGCCATCGGGCAGGTTGATGTTGGGAAGGCCAGACAACGTGAACAATTGCAGCTCCTTGTGCTCGGAGCTGACGCGCGCGACATGAAGGGACGCGCATGGCTCGCAGAGATAGGTGACAATCAGGACCTTGACTTGGCCTTGGATGTCGTAAACCCAGCAATCGATGATCCGGGAGATGGTCACCGCGAGGCCGAGTTCCTCATCGATCTCGCGCACCAAGCATGCCTCGGGCTGCTCGTCGGCTTCCAGCTTGCCGCCGGGAAGCTCCCACTCGTCCCGTTCGTTCTTGAGCAGGGCAATCTGTCCATGCAGGTGTACGATGCCTTTCACGGAGACCGGAAAGCCTTGGCCAAATGGTCGCTGAACAGTTGCGTGGGTGGGATCATCGGGTGATCTCCAGAAGAACGGCCGTAGCGTCGTCGTGGCGCTTGAGGCGCGGCCAACGCAGGCACTCGCTGTCATCTTGTTCGCATCGACGCAGCCGTTCGAGCAGGGTACGAATGCCCTCGTCCCCGTCTTCGAAGTAGGTCGCATCATCGATGCCCAGGATCGCCGAGCAGCGCAGTAGGCCGTCACTGGCGAGCAGGATGCGCGTTCCGGCTTCGACCGCAAGTTCGCCAGCAATTGCCTGGGCGAGGTCTGGGTTTGTGAGGCTGAAGAGCCAATATCCCTCGCTCGTATTGATGGTCCGGCGGCTCTCGCGGATGAGGGGGCGCACGGCCTTTCGCCGTTCACTATAGGTCAGACGGCCCTCGGACAGTCTTTTCCATTCGAGCAGCGTCCTTTGCTCGCTGCTGTGGCAACGGGTGTCCTGCTTCCGAAAGGCGTCTCGAGATGGCAATCGGATGATCGCCTCGACATCTCCCAACAGCCAGTACCGCAAGCGGTCGCCGACGATTGACACGGCACCGAGGGCGGCCATGGGTGTCCTGTGGGATTCAACAAGCGCTGCCGCGCCTTGCTGCAGATCTTGGACCGCGGCGCGCAGACTGCTTTCCAGCCTGCGCTCGAACGGTTCGTCGATCTCTGCGTGGTTGTTGAGGTTCGATACGACGGCCGACACCAGCCAGTTCGCGTCCGTCGGTCCGCTCGTCAAACGTTCGCCTGCAAACCCCGTGATCCCGTCCAGGACGACGGCCCCCGAGGGGCTGCACCAATACGCATCTTCGTTGACGCCCGACTCGAGGTTGCCGGGCGAACTGACTGCGGCGATGACCCTAGCCAGCATTGGCGGAGGCAGCATCGAAGCCGAAGTGCCGGTGAGCTGGCGCTTCCCGCGTGTCGATCAGCAAACGAAGGTATCGCCGTTCTCCGCCGAAGCCGTTACGGCCATGCAGCCAGCGCGTGTTCGAGACAATGTAGCCTTGACCAGAGCCCAGGCGCAGCTTGATCGCCTTTGCCATGATGATGGCGCGCAGAACGGGAATGGCGCCGCTGTAGATGCAGTTGATGTACATCAGCCGATCAAACCGAAATCGCACACCGAGCCGATCCTTGCTGTCCTCCGGTTCAAAGAAGATCGCGCTACGCAGCAGCGCGCCATCGCTTTCGAATACGGCCGCGTCGGGCACGCGAAGCTGGTCGGCCACGTCCGGCCAGGAGGTGCATAGTTCCCGATAGACCTCGAGTCCGTCGACGAGCAGAGTCTCTTCTCCCCGATCTCCTGGGCGCTCGCGCCAGACGAAGACCAAGTGGGGTGGTGTAACCGCGATCGTACGGTCGGTATGAGGAAACAGGGCATCGAAACCGAAGCCGAGAAATCCGTTGCCTTCCGCTTCGACGCGTTTAGGTGCCACGACGGTGACGCCATCCTCGTTCGCGTCGCGGTGCTGTCGAACCTCGCCGAGCAGGTCGGCAATCCGCAGAGCCGTGGACACGTTGTCGATGGAGTTGACGAACGCAATGCCGGATTGCGCGATGTCATCGCGCAATTGAGCCGCGGTGACCTCATGGGCGTTCAACGACGGAACATCCAGGCCGCGATGCGGGAGCGCCGGAGCGAGAAGGTCAATCGTGTGCATTTTACTCCTCGGGGTGTTTCGACTCGCAGTCCTCAAATCCGACTGGGAGGTGCGAGACCGGATGGGGTTGCAGGTTGGGTGCGACGCAAATCGCCAAGAAGCTCTTCGCCGTTCCGACTGCAAGTATGGTGCGCGAAAGCGAGCTGAGCGTTCTAAGCGCCGCGTAGGTGCGCATGGGGCCGATGCCGGTGTGAAGAATGAAGTCGCGAATGTCGTCCGCGCACTGCGAGCCGTCGACGGCAATGCTGCCGGAGGCCTGAGCGACGTAGGTACGCTCGGGCGAATGGACTGGAACGCTGCTCAGATATGCCTGCTGTGGCGCCGGATCCACAAGCGGCAGGTGCGCCGCATTGCAGGGCGTGACCGGAGTTCTCGCCGACACTCCGATGCCACGAGCCAGCACTTCCTGCTGGATCAGCGCATCCAGACTTCGGCGATGACCGGCAAGCAGCAGGACACGGGGGGATCGATAGTCCTTGACCCAGACATCGATACTGGCAAGAGCAGCTTCGATGTCATCCTCGACCGAGTACGGCCTGGACAGCAACACCTCACAGTGACCGAGATCGCGACCGGCGGTCGCTTTCTCGATCTGCAGGCGTTGCAAGTGCATATACTCCTCGCCCCATTGAGCGAACTCGTCGATTTTGACCACCCCCGACCATAAAAGAGCCGGAAACGCGCCTCGTGAGTAGGAGCTACACGCCGTCGCCCTGCTGTCGCGTCTTTGTTCCTCGAGGATTGCACAAGCCAGATAGATGAGCGTTTGTGCCATCAGGCGCTTCGCGCGCGGCACTTCACGAAGGTCGCAGGCAGTCGCGTTCGACAGGCTGATGCCGAAGCGACGGTCGAGAAGCCCTCTGATCGCCACGAGCATGTCAGATCGTGATAGACCCTCGTCATGCAGCGCGTATTGTTTCTCGATGTCACCGCTCAGCTTATGTTCCGTATCCGCGGTTGTGCGAAGGAACAGGAAGGCGAGCGTGCCGAGCGCTGTAGACGCACAATCTCGGTCGCTCATGATTTCGTCGCCTGCCGTGAATGTCGGAAATCGATTGCCCGTAATATGCGGTAAGATAGTAATATGAAGATGACAATCGTTAAGATTGTACCTTGCGGCGATCAGGCAGAGGCGGTGAATGCGAGCGGAGGACGATAGATGGACCGCGAATTCCTGATCGAACTGTTCGCCGGCTTCGGGCCGGTCACGATCCGCCGGATGTTCTCCGGCTTCGGCATCTCCGCTGACGGCATCAACTTTGCGCTGGCGCTGCGCAGCGGCCTCTATCTGCGGGCCGATGAAGCGAGCTTCGCCAAGTTCGAGGCCGCCGGATCCCAGCCGTTCTCCTACGAGACGCGGGCGCGGACGATGACCGTGCGCTCTTACTGGCAGGTGCCGGCGCATTTGTTCGACGACGCCGATGAGTTCACCCTGTGGGCCCGGGAGGCATTCGTCGCGGCGCAAACTGCCGCCCTCAGCAAGCGCAGCAAGACCCGTGCGGCATCCCCGATGATGCGTGACAAGGCGGCGGCCGCGGCGCCTGCCAGGCGCGCAAACGCCAAGACGCCGGCGACGAACAGCAAGCCTGCCACGGCGCCGAAGACGGCCAAGAAGACAGCAAAGAAGGTGGAGCCGCCTGCCTCCGAGCGGGCCCGCAAGACCGCAAGAAGGCCCAAAGCGTCATCGACGCGGCGCTGACATGAGGGCCGCGTGCCGGGCGTTCGTCAGGCCACCTGGCCGCGCGTGGCCGCGGCGAATTCCGGATCGCTCTCGCAGATCACGCGATTGCGTCCGCTGCGCTTGGCGGCATAGAGGCAGGCATCCGCGCGCTCAATCAGCGCATCCGTGTCGTCGCCGGGCCTGAGCATGGACACGCCGACGGAGATTGTGACCCGTCCGAGAATTTCCCCGGTCGACTTCTTCTTGAGCTCCCGCGCGGTGACCGCGCGGCGGATCTGGTCGGCGACGGTCAGCGCCTGTCGGAGCGGCGTGTTCGGCAGTACCACTGCGAACTCCTCGCCGCCATAGCGCGCCGCAATATCCTGTCCCTTGATCGCATTCTTCAGCGACATCCCGACGAGGCGCAGCACCTGGTCGCCGGTCAGATGACCGAAGGAATCGTTGAATGATTTGAAGTGATCGATGTCGAACATCAGCAGCGAGAGCGGCTGATTCGACGTCAGCCCACCCTCAACGGCCATCTCGATCATGCGATCGAAATATTTGCGATTGCCAAGCCCCGTGAGCGGATCGGTCAGGCTCTCGGCCCGGATCGCCTCGAGGCTCTGCTGAAGTCCGCTGATCTCGTCCTTGGACAGCGTGAGACGCTGCTCAAGCATCCGGTTGGTCTCCCGCATCTGCTTCGTCGAATGCGCGAGAGCCTCGATGATGTCGACGAGCTGCTCGCGGCTCGTGGCCGATGCAAGCCTCTGGTCAGCGCCGGCAAGGCTCGCATCGTAGCTGGCGGTGCGGCCGAGAGCGTCGGAGATCGTGCCGACCAGGTCATCGATCTCGCCGACGACGCGCGCACCGACCTTGTCGATGCGATCGGACGTCTTCAGGTGCGTCAGATAGGATTCGTAGAGCTGGTCGAGTTCGGCTTGAGAAAGCTCGCCGTTGCGCGCGATCGTCTCGTTGAGGATCTCGTTCAGCTGCGTGTTATAGCCCGTCGCATAGACGTACCAAATCTCGTAGTTGCGAGGATTGGCCGAGTGACGCAGAGCTCTGATCTGGCCAAGCGCAAATTCGCCAAAGCCTATCGTTCGTTCGTGTTCGTCAAGCGCATTGACCACAACAGGTTCTCCCCAAATCGCCCGCGTCGCCGTCGCCACAGCAATGAATAAACAATGCCGGACAAGCTAAAGGACGTGTGTGAACCAGGGGTAAATACGGCCGTAGAGTTCCGGATGAACGTCAAGTTACCCTTACAGGACGTTCGTCATCTCATATGCTCGTTGTGCTGCATAGCCGGTGATCAGGCTGAAGCGTCGTGAGCGGCGGAACGGGCGGCGCGTGAACGGGACGCACGATCGCCGTCGGCGCGCTTGATGATGGGCGGAACTGTTGATCGAGGTTCCGCCGCAACACACGAGTTTGGAAACTTGTTTACGGGAGCGGCGCGCGCACAGGGCGGAGCAGAAAGGCCGGGAGATGCGAGTGATCGGCCGGCTCGTTGTCGTGATCGCGTCGCGGCCGCCGGGGTTCGTGGCGCGGCTGCTCGGTCCGGGCAGGGTCATTGCGGGGGCTCGGCGCGGGCCGAGGCGTCGCCGCTTGTGCAGGCCGCGGCGCAGCGGCGGACGGACGTGTCTCGCGGATCTCGCGCGGCTCGCGCTCGCGAGGTGCCTTGCCGCGGCTCCGGCGGGCACCGTCGCGCGGCCGCCGTTCATGGGAGTCCTCGTCGGCTGACGCGGCCACCTCGTAGTCGCCTTCCGCCTTCGGAATGCTTTGACCGATCAGCTTCTCGATTGCGGTGATCGATTTCTGGTCAGCCGGGCTCACGATGGAGATCGCGGTGCCAGTGCGGCCCGCACGGCCGGTGCGTCCGATCCGGTGAACATAGTCGTCGGAATGATGCGGCACGTCGAAATTGAAGACGTGGCTGACTTCGGGGATGTCGAGACCGCGTGCGGCCACGTCCGAGGCGACCAGCAGCGGCAGCTCGCCCTTGCGGAACTGATCGAGCGCGGCCATGCGGGCAGACTGGTCCATGTCGCCGTGCAGGGCGCAGACGCTGAAGCCGTGCTTCTGCAGCGATTTGTGAAGAATGGCGACCTCACGCTTGCGATTACAAAAGATGATCGCGTTCTTCAGGTCCTTTGCCTCGCGCAGCAGCTTGCGCAGCACCTCGCGCTTCTGATGCGCTTCGCGTCCGCCGGGCACCTGGAGCTGCGTAACCGTGACAGCGGTCGTGGCGGGCCGGGACACCTCGACCTTCTGCGGATTGTGCAGGAAGGTTTCGGTGACGCGCCGGATCTCCGGCGGCATGGTCGCGGTGAAGAAGAGGGTCTGCCGCGTAAACGGCACCAGCTTACAAATTCGCTCGATGTCGGGAATGAAGCCCATGTCGAGCATGCGGTCGGCTTCGTCGATCACGAGGAGCTCGACGCCGGTGAGCAGCAATCCGCCGCGCTCGGTATGATCGAGCAGGCGGCCGGGCGTCGCGATCAGGACGTCGACGCCCCGGGTGAGCTTGGTGTCCTGGTCGCCGAAGGAGACACCGCCGATCAGCAATGCGACGTTGAGTTTCTGCCCGGCGCCGTAGCGATCGAAGTTTTCCTTGACCTGGGCGGCCAGTTCGCGGGTCGGCTCCAGGATCAGGGTGCGCGGCATTCGTGCCCGGGCGCGGCCCTTTTCAAGAATGGTGAGCATCGGCAGCACGAAAGCTGCGGTCTTGCCGGTGCCGGTCTGAGCGATGCCGAGCACATCGCGACGGGCCAGCACGTGAGGAATCGCCTGTTCCTGAATAGGAGTAGGAGTGGTGTAACCGGTGGCTGCAACTGCAGCCAGCACCTTGTCGGACAAGCCGAGATTGGAAAAGGACATCGAGCCTCTGTGTCACGCGCCAATAGGCGACGGGGCCTCTGTTCGACGCCGCCGTTAGGAATCGAGGGGTAAAAGGCTGTGGTCGCGTTCAACCCCGAAACGGCATGCTCTAACGAAGCTGGGGGCTCTCTGACTGACGCTGACCCGCGGCCAGTGCTTGGTGGAATCGAGTAGCGTTTCCAAGCCGCGATAGTCAGAAAATAGGGTCAAATCGCCCAAAGTCAATGGAGGTCGCCAGAGAAGTCCCGAAAAACCTTAATGTTTTTGCATTATTTGCAGGCAAACCGTCGCCCAGTCGTCATAGTTCGGGCTCTCCGAATACCGCCGCAGTCATCTGGAGGGCCGACGGTCGAATTGTCGTCGGAATTGTGGCTTGTCGTTGACCCGGCGGGCAGCAACGGGCGGGCGCGTCGACGCTCATGAACCGGCGACGCGAGGCGGCCGACTATCGCAGAGCGGGACGTGGTTGGCGACGTCACGGCGGGACAACAGAGCAGGGACTGATGATGAGATCGATGCGGACGTGGTGGGCCTGCGGACTGATCCTGCTGAGCCTGCTTCTGGCGCCGGCCGCCCAGGCCGAGAAGCGCGTCGCCCTGGTCGTCGGTAATAACGACTACAAATTTGTTCCCAAGCTGCAGAAGGCCGTGAACGACGCGCGCACGATGGGCGACACGTTAAAGCAGCTCGGCTTCAGTGTGATGGTTGCGGAGAATCTCAATCGGCAGCAGTTTAGCCAGGCGCTGCTGGCCTTCGACAATGCTGTCGAGGCGGGCGACACCGCGTTCTTCTTCTATGCCGGTCATGGCTTCGAGATTGCTGGACAGAACTTCCTGCTGCCCACCGACGTGCCCGGGGCGACAGAGGGGCAGGAGGAATTGGTGCGCGATGCTTCGATCATGGCGGATCGCATCATCGAGCGATTGCAGAACAAGAAGGCGCGCACGTCGATCCTGGTGTTCGACGCCTGCCGCAACAATCCGTTCGAGCGCGCTGGCACGCGCGCGGTCGCCGGCGGCGGCGGGTTGGCGCCGATGACGCAGTTGCCTGAGGGCGTGTTCTCGGTGTTTTCCGCCGGGCCGCGGCAGACCGCGCTCGACCGGCTCTCGAACGACGATGCCAATCCGAACTCGGTGTTCACGCGCACCTTTGCCAAGGAGCTGACGCAGCCCGGCGTCAATCTGGTGCAGGTCGCGCAACGCACGCGCCGCGTGGTCAGCGAGCTGGCCGAGACCGTGCGGCACAAGCAGATTCCGGTCTATTTCGACCAGATGGTCGACGACGTTTTCCTGAACGGCATGGCCAAGGGTTCTGCCGCAGCGGACAACAAGCCGGCCGAGCCGCAGCAGAAGCTCGCGGCCTTGCCGCCCGTGTCGGCCCCGCGCATTCCGCCGCCCAACGAGTCGTTGAACGCCCCCATCGCGATGTTCTCGCGCCACAACGGTGGTTGGACCATCACCTTCTCGATCGCCGATCCGACGCTCGGCATTTCCTGGCGCATGGGCGAAGCCGGGGAATTCCGCGAGACCGGCTTCATGGACGTGCTGGATCCGCGCACGCGCAAGCGCATGCCCAATCCCTCGATCCAGCTCCCCGCCGATGCGCCGGCTGGCACGATCGAGGTCCGCTATGTTGACGCGGGCGGCGAGATGCAGGGGCCGTTTCCGATCCGATTCGAGCCGGAAGCTGCCCTGGTGCGTGACCAGCGCAAGATCCTCGACATGACCGCGACCAGCTGGCTGTCGTTCCGCGAGTTCAACGGCCTGCTCGTCTACTACACCCACCTGATGTCGTATCGCTGCGCCATCCGCGAGGTGCGCATCGGCATCGACAGCGCCGTCCCCGACAAGGTGCTGAACATGCCAGGTTGCGACATGAAGGACCCGATCGCGATTCCCTCGAATGCCACGCCCTATCTGAAGCTGCCGCCTGCGACGAAATTCGTTTCCGTCGAGCTCACCTATCGCGACGGTAGCGTTTCGGAGATCAAGAGCTTCCGGCGCTGAGGTGCCGCGTCAGGCCGAGATCGAGTAGCCGCCATCGACTGGAATGGCCGTGCCGGTGACGAAGTCCGACGCCGGTGAGCTCAGAAAGGTCGCGATGCCGGCAAAGTCGTCGATATCGCCCCAGCGGCCAGCGGGTGTTCGCGCCAGCACACGGTCGTGCAGGCCGTCGATCTGCTGGCGCGCGGCACGGGTGAGGTCGGTGTCGATCCAGCCCGGCAGGATCGCATTGACCTGAATGTTGTCAGGCGCCCAGGCGCAGGCACAGGCGCGCGTGTACTGCACGATGCCGCCCTTGCTGGCGGCATAGGCCGGCGCAAAGCTGGCGCCGAAGATCGACAGCATCGAGCCGATGTTGACGATCTTGCCGCCGCCATTCGCCTTGAGCGCGGGGTAGGCGGCCTTTGAACACAGAAACGCGCTGGTGAGATTGGTGTCGATCACCTCGCGCCACTCCTCGAGCTCCAGGAGATGGGGCGGCTTGCGGATGCTCATGCCGGCATTGTTGATCAGAATGTCGATGCGGCCGAGCTCGCGCGAGACCTGCGCGACCATCGCGGCCACATCGTCCTGGTTGCTGACATCGGCGGTAACGGCGATGGCACGCACGCCGCGGTCGGCGAGATCGGCGACAGCGGTCTTCGACTTGGCCGCGTTGCGGCCGACCACGGCGATATCGGCGCCGGAATCAGCTAGGCCCCGGGCCATGCCCAGGCCGATGCCACCATTGCCCCCCGTCACGATCGCGACCTTGCCGCGAAGATCGAATCGTCCAGTCATTCTGCATCCTTATCCTGCTGTTCCGATTCTGCGGGCACCTTTTTCAGCTGGTGCCTTATTCAGCAGGTGCCTTGCCAGATCATCACCAAGCCGAGCGCGCCCATGCCGACACCATAGCCAGCCCATTGCAGCTGATTGATCATGAAGCTCGTCCGCGGCCAAGCCACCACGCCAGTGCCCTGACCGATCCAGAACAGGCCGATGGCGAGCAGGAGCAAGCCGCCGATCAGCAACACTCTCCGCATGGCCGTTTCCTCCTTCATCGACGCGCTTCACAGCATCGAAGACGCCGCTGCGGTCATTTTTGTGAAGATTTGTGACGAGGAAGCTAGCGGCCAAGGCGGCGGATGACCAGCCGCTTTCGGGCACAAAACAAAAAGCCCCGGATCGACCGGGGCTTTTCGCAGTGAAGAAGATACCGAACTCAGGCGGCTCAGTATTTGACGGCCGGGCCGGTCCAGTTGAAGCGGTAGACCAGCGAGGTGCTGATGGTCTGCACCCACGGCTTGAAGGTCACCGAGTCGGTGCTCAGGGCATTGGTACCATCGAAGCGCACGGCAATATCGCTCTTGTTGTAGAAGGCGGTGCGATATTCCGTCTTCATGAACCAGCCCGGGGCCGAGATACCGAAGATGTTCAGATTGTTCTCGACGCCACCACCGATGAACCAGCCATTGCGATTGAAGGAGTCGGTGTGGAAGCCCGACGCTGCGCCGGTGAAGACCGAGTTCAGAGTGGTGCCCGACCAGTGCGATCCGGTATAGCCGCCGTTCACGTAGGACAGGACATTCGGGGCGACCAGATAGCCGACGCGCACGCCAGCAGCCCAGCTATCCTGCAGCTTGATGCGGCCCGTCAATCCAGCGAACTGATCCTGGATGTCACCGCGCAGGCTGCCGAACTGGCCATCGCCGAACACGCCAACAACCCACGTGGGGCTGACCTGCCAATCGTAACCAGCACCGACAGTGCCGAACCAGCCGTCGCCGCCGACACGCTGATTGAGCGTCGAAGCGAAACCGGTGCGGTTGCTGTTGGAGTCAGCATCCCAGATGCCGCCACCCGCACCACCAAAAATATAGAAGCCGGTCCAGCTCGGCGCGAGCGGTGCAGCCATCGGGGCTTTGGTATAGGGACGGGCGGCCAGATCGGCGGCGGATGCGGCACCGGTCATTGCCGCCATTGCGGTCACAGCGAGCAAAAGCTTCTTCATGTTCAATTCCCCAAGATCGACGTGTCGCCTAGACCAATTTGGCAGCGGCGATTCCTTCGCCGTTTCTGCCTGAACTATAGCCGATTGGCGCCCAAATGCTGTTGCCGGCTGAGCACACCAGAGGGGAAAGTGCGGTGCGGAACGACAGTTGTTCCGGTAGGTACCTGATTTAAAAAGGTAAAAGCAGGTCCACGCGAGGGCGTGGAACCTGCAATCAACGCGGGAGAATCGGTCAAAAACTAGACGTCGAGCAGCTCGTCGCTGGCGAATTCCGCCTTTTCCGAAATAAAAGCGAAGCGTGCCTCCGCTTTGGTTCCCATCAGCCGCTCGACCGAGTCGGCGGTGCCGTCGCGATCGTCGGCCAGCAGCACGACTCGCAACAGGGTCCGCTTGGCCGGATCCATCGTGGTCTCCTTGAGCTGCGCCGGCATCATTTCGCCCAGACCTTTGAAGCGGCCGATGTCGACCTTGGCGTTGGCGTTGAACTCGCGCTTCAGGATCTCGTCCCGGTGTGCCTCGTCGCGGGCATAGAAGGTTTTGCTGTTGTGGGTAAGTCGGTAGAGCGGCGGCACTGCCAGATAGAGATGGCCCTCGTCGATCAGCCGCGGCATCTGCCGGTAGAAGAAGGTGATCAACAGAGAGGCAATGTGGGCACCGTCGACGTCGGCGTCGGTCATGATGATGATGCGCTGGTAACGCAGATCCTCTTCGCGATACGACGTGCCGGTGCCGGCGCCGATTGCCATCACGAGGTCGGCGAGTTGGGCGTTGGCGGTGAGCTTGTCCTTGCCGGCCGAGGCGACGTTGAGGATCTTGCCGCGCAGGGGCAGCACCGCCTGCTTCTTGCGGTCGCGGGCCTGTTTGGCGCTGCCGCCGGCCGAATCGCCCTCGACGATGAACAACTCGGAGCCTTCGGTGCCGGCGTCGGTGCAGTCGGCGAGCTTGCCGGGCAGGCGCAGCTTCTTGGTCGCGGTCTTGCGCGCCGTCTCCTTTTCCTGGCGGCGACGGATGCGGTCCTCGGCGCGCTCGATGACGAAATCGAGCAGGCGATTGGCCTGTACCGGATTGCCCGACAGCCAGTGGTCGAACGGGTCCTTGACCGCCTGCTCGACGATGCGCTGCGCCTCGGCGGTCGCCAGGCGATCCTTGGTCTGGCCCTGGAATTCCGGCTCGCGCACGAATACCGAGAGCATGATGGCGGCCCCCGCCATGATGTCCTCGGAGGTGATGTTGGCCGAGCGCTTGCCCTGGCCGACGCGCTCGGCGTGGTCCTTCAGGCCGCGGAGCAGGGCGCTGCGGATGCCGGATTCGTGCGTGCCGCCGTCGGGGGTCGGGATGGTGTTGCAGTAGGACGAGAGGAAGCCGTCGGCGTCGGCGGTCCAGGCCACCGCCCATTCGCAGCCGCCATGGCCACCGGTGCGGCCTGACTTGCCGGCGAAGATGTCGGGATGGACCAACGTGTCGGCATGGATCGCCGCCGCCAGATAATCCTTCAGGCCGCCGGGGAAGTGGAAGGTCGCCTCGGGCTGGACGTCCTCGATGCCCTTCAACAGCGACGGATCGCACTTCCAGCGGATCTCGACACCGCCGAACAGATAGGCTTTGGAGCGGGCCATCTTGAACAGGCGTTGCGGCTTGAACGTCGCCTTGGCACCGAAGATGGTCGGGTCGGGCTGGAAGCGGACCTTGGTGCCACGTCGGTTGGCGACCTTGCCGATCTCCTCGAGCTTGCCCTTGGGATGGCCGCGCTCGAAAATCATCCGGTAGAGCTTCTGGTTGCGCGCGACCTCGACCTCGAGCCGGGTCGAGAGTGCGTTCACCACGGAGATGCCGACGCCGTGCAGGCCGCCCGAGGTCTCGTAGACCTTAGAGTCGAACTTGCCGCCGGCGTGCAGCGTGCACATGATGATTTCGAGCGCCGACTTCTTCGGGAATTTCGGATGCGGATCGACCGGGATGCCGCGGCCATTGTCGGTCACCGTGAGGAAGCCCTGGGCGTCGAGTTCGACCTCGATGAAGGTGGCGTGACCCGCCAGCGCTTCGTCCATCGAATTGTCGATGACCTCGGCGAACAGGTGGTGCAGCGCCTTCTCGTCGGTGCCGCCGATATACATGCCCGGGCGGCGCCGCACCGGCTCCAGGCCCTCCAGGACCTCGATGTCGCGCGCGGTGTACTCGCCCTCGGAACCTGCCGCGCGGGCGGCTGGCTTGGCCTGGGCCTTACCCTTGGCGGCGAACGCCGCCAGCGGGTCGGCGACGCCCTTGGCCTTGGCTTTTGCAGCTGATTTCAATGGCTTACCCATGGAATTTGATGTTGCGCTTGCGCAAGATGGAACGAATCGTTGAGCCTGACTATGCCATGGACCGGCATAAAACAATGACCCAGGAAACCGCGCGCCTCCGGCCGCGGCGCGGCCGCTGTCGCAATTGGCGGCGGGAACCGCGCTGTTCACGCGCCACAGCCGATTGTTGTGACTTGAAGTCGGCGGGCTCCGTGGCGTACCAGTCGACCAAGGGGAACCCCGAAAGCCATCAAAGACTTAGCGATCAGCACGGGAAGGCATCGAGCAGATGGAAGATTTTGGTCGCGCGGTTGCCGATTTCGTGCGCGACCATCAGGCTTGGGCTGCACCGGTGGTCCTGCTGCTCGCCTTTGGCGAGTCGCTGGCTTTCATATCCCTGCTGATTCCAGCCTGGGGTGCCCTGGTGGCCATCGGTGCCCTGATCGGCGCCACCGGGATCAGCTTTTGGCCGGTGTGGCTGGCGGGAGGAATTGGTGCCGCGCTCGGCGATTGGGTCTCGTATTGGTTCGGCTATCGCTACAAGGACCGCGTCGCCCAGATGTGGCCGCTGTCGCGCTACCCCGAATTGTTGCCGCGCGGGGAAGCCTTCGTGCGCGACTGGGGCGTGCCGGGCATCTTCATCGGCCGGTTCTTCGGGCCGTTGCGTGCCTCGGTGCCGCTGGCTGCGGGCATCTTCGAGATGCCCTATATGATGTTCCAGATTGCCAATTTCGTCTCGGCGCTGGTGTGGTCGGCGGTGCTGCTGCTGTTCGGCGACATCATCGGCCGCATCATGGAATGGCTCTGGCGCGCGGTTTGACGCTGGGATCCGACGTCCCCGGCGAGTCGCGACCTTGACGCAGGAACCGGCCGGCCTTATAGGCCTGCGCCCATGATCAACGCAGCGACCAACATGATCGCCGAAATGCGCCGTCGTACCCCGGCGGTACGGGCGATGATCTGCGTTTGAGATCACAGCCCTTGCCGCCGGATCCAGTCCCGCGGCAATCCTTCTCCTTGCAGCGCGATTGATCAGGCGGCTCCTTCGTCCAGCAGGAGTGTCCGATGTATACGCCACCGCCCTTCAAGCCCGACCGCGCCGCGAGCCTCGGCTTCGCTGACGCGCGCGGCTTCGGCACGGTCTGCGCGTGGGACGGCTCCAAGCCGATCGCATCTCTGGTGCCGTTTCATCTGGGCGCGTTGAATGACGGCACGCCGCAGGCATTCTTTCATGTCGCGCGCAACAATCCGCTGGCAAAGGTTGCCGACGGCGCGACGCCCTGGCTGCTCGCCGTCAGCGGCGCCGATGCCTATGTCTCGGCCGATTGGTACGTGTCGCCCGACCAGGTTCCGACTTGGCTCTATCGGGCGGTTCATCTGACTGGCACGGCGCGGATCTTGTCGGAGGCCGAGCTTGCGCGGCAGGTCGATGAGGTCAGTGCCAAGTTCGAGCAGCGGCTGCTGCCGAAGAAGCCCTGGACGTCGGACAAGATGACGGCGGGACGCCTCGAGGCGATGCGCAAGGCGATCGTCGGCATCGTCATGACGATCGACCAGGTCGAAGGCAGCTTCAAGCTCAACCAGCACAAATCCGAGGCGGACTACGCCGCGATCGCGACCAGGCTCGGCGAGCAGCCCGACATCGGCTCGCAACAGATTTCGTCTCTCATGCGGCAGGCGCGGCCCCAGGCCTTTGCCGGCGAAACCCAGACCTGAAGGAGCGTGTCATGACCGTGATCGATAGCAATCCGCCGAAGGCCAAAAGCGCAGCTGGCGCCGCGAGCCGCTCCGTGTTCGTCGACGGTGGCTCCGGCACGACGGGCCTCGGCATTGCCGAGCGGCTGGCCCATCAGAGCGATATCGTCGTGAAGACGATCGCCGAGGATAAGCGCAAGGATCCGGCCGCCAAACAGGCGCTGATGGCCGAGGTGGATCTCGTGATTCTTTGCCTGCCCGACGACGCCGCCAAGGAGACCGTCGCGCTGATCGATGGAATGGGTCCCTCGGCACCGAAAGTGCTGGACGCGTCGACCGCGTTTCGAGTGGCTCCGGACTGGGCCTATGGCTTTCCCGAGCTGACGGCCGATCAGGCCGACAAGATCCGCAATGCGCGCAAGGTCTCCAACCCCGGCTGCTATCCAACCGGCGGCATCGCGCTGCTGAGGCCGTTGGTCGACGCCGGCCTGCTGCCCCAGGATTATCCGGTCACCGTGAACGCGGTCAGCGGCTACTCCGGCGGCGGCAAGACGATGATTGCGGCCTATGAGAATGGCACGGCTCCCAACTTTGAGTTGTACGGCCTCGGCCTCGAACACAAGCATTTGCCCGAGCTGCAGCTTTATTCGAAGCTGACGCGGCGGCCAATCTTCATTCCCTCTGTCGGTAACTATCGGCAGGGCATGCTGGTGTCGGTGCCGCTGCAGCTCGACACGCTGCCCGGCAAGCCGTCTGGTGCGGATCTTCAATCCGCGCTGGCGAAGCACTATGCGGGCAGCAAATATGTGTCGGTGATGCCGCTCGACGGCGATGCGGCCAGAAGCGGCCGTCTCGAACCCGAGGCGCTCAACGGCAGCAACAGGCTTGAGCTCTACGTGTTCGCGAGCGACAAGCATGGCCAGGCTGTTCTGGTGGCGCGGCTCGACAATCTCGGCAAGGGTGCGTCGGGCGCTGCCGTGCAAAACATGCGGCTGATGCTCGGCCTTGCCGACGTCTGAGTTCGCTCTACATTGCTACGACCGCAGACGCGGCCACTTCCATCGGATACATGATGCGTGAGCCGGCATGATGCCGGCTCCGCCGCGCAACGCCGCGCGCCAATGTTGGGCAGACCCATGACCGCCTATGATCTCAGCAAGCTGCCCGTCACCCTTGACGACGTGCGCGCCGCCGCAGCAACGATCCAAGGCGTTGTGCTCGAGACAGCCTGCAATCAGAGCCGCACATTGGGCGAGATCTGCAAATGCAATCTATGGTTGAAGTTCGAGAATCTGCAGTTTACGTCCTCGTTCAAGGATCGCGGTGCGCTGAACCGGCTCAACGCGCTGACCGCCGAGCAGAGGCCGCGCGGCGTGATCGCGATGTCCGCCGGCAATCATGCGCAGGGCGTCGCCTATAATGCGCGGCGCCTCGGCATTCCTGCCACCATCGTGATGCCCGTCGGGACGCCGATGGTGAAGGTGGAGAACACGCGCCGCCACGGCGCGGAAGTCATCATCTCCGGTACAAATCTGGAAGAAGCGGGCGCATTCGCCCGTAGCCACGGTGCGGCGCATGGCATGACGTTGATCCACCCTTACGACGATCCGCTGATCATCGCGGGGCAGGGCACGGTCGCGCTGGAGATGCTCGCCGCAGTGCCTGAGCTCGATACGCTCGTCGTTCCGATCGGCGGCGGCGGGCTGATCTCGGGCATCGCGGTGGTCGCCCGCGCGCTCAAGCCATCGGTGCGGATCATCGGCGTTCAGGCCGAGCTTTATCCGTCGATGTACAACGCCATCAGCGGCAAAGACTTGCCGATGCGCGGCGACACCCTCGCCGAGGGCATTGCGGTCAAATCGCCGGGACGGATCACGACCGAGATCATCCGCCATCTCGTTGACGACATTCTGCTCGTGACCGAGCCGCAGATCGAACAAGCCTTGGCGACGCTGATCTCGATCGAGAAGACCGTGGTCGAAGGGGCCGGCGCCGCCGGTCTGGCTGCGGTGCTCGCCAACCCCGGCGAATTCGCCGGCCGTCATGTCGGACTGGTGCTGAGCGGCGGCAACATCGACACCAGGCTGATCGCATCGGTTCTGACCCGCGAGCTCGCGCGCGAGGGACGGCTGACGCAGCTGACGATCGACATCGTCGATCGGCCGGGACAGCTCGCGGCGGTGTCGAGCCTGCTGGGCGACGCCGGCGCCAACATCATCGAGGTGTCGCATCAGCGCACCTTCTCGGTCCTGCCAGCCAAGGCGACGCTGTTGGAACTCGTCATCGAGACCCGCGATCAAGCGCATCTCAACGACGTCATGGCCAAGCTCGCCGCAGCGAATTTCAAGGCGCGTTGCACCTGAGTCCGCCACGCGCCTTTCGCGCGGCGTTCTCCGACTGAGATCGGCGTGGCGCAGGAGGGGACGCTGGCGCCGTCGCACGTCATGCTTGGATTTCGCAATGCAAAGTCGTGTGCGGCGCAATGCGTAGAGTGTTCCGGAACAGCAATCCTCCCGGAACTCATCGCGTATGAGTTCGCAAACGCAAAACATCCCTGTGAGGTTGATCAGGTCAGAATTTTAGTTGCGCACCTCAATATTTGAGGACAGCATTGCGTCCAACAAAGAAGCCGGCTGGGAGGACGTGATGAGACTGCTCGCGAAGCTGGGACTCGCCGCTGCCGCATGCCTGATCGGGGCCAACGCCGCGAACGCCGACACCACCGTCAAATGGCTGCACATCGAGGTCAATCCGGCGCAGGTCAAGATCTGGGACGAGGTGGCCCGCGCCTATGAGGCGTCGCATCCGGGCGTGAAGGTCGAGATGCAGTTCCTGGAGAACGAGGCCTACAAGGCCAAGCTGCCGACCATTCTGCAATCAAAGGACCGGCCGAACATCATCTACAGCTGGGCCGGCGGCGTACTGAAGGCGCAGATCGAGGCGGGCGTCCTCGACGACATCACCGATCAGGTGAAGGGCTACAGCGACAGCCTGACGCCTGCGGCACTTGCGGCATTCACCGACAATGGCCGCATCTACGGTCTGCCGATCGCGCTGTCGCAGGTCGGTTTCCTCTGCAACAAGGAGCTGATGGCCAAGGCCAAGATCGATCCGGCCGCCATCAAGAGCTGGGACGATCTGCTTGGCGCCGTGAAGACGCTGAAGGCCGCGGGCGTGACCCCGATCGTGGTCGGCGGCGCCGACAAATGGCCGCTGCACTTCTACTGGACGCACCTTGCGGTTCGCATCGGTGGCAAGTTGGCATTCGATGCGGCGCTGCGCGGCGAGAATGGCGGCTTTGCTGGAGAGACCTTCGTCAAATCCGGCGAGCTGTTCAAGCAGCTCGTCGATCTGCAGCCGTTCCAGAACGGCTTTCTCGGCTTCAAGAACCCCCAGGCCGTTGGCTATTTCGGCGACGGCAAGGCCGCGATGACTCTTGCCATCAGCTCCGCCTATCATCTGCAGCGCGCGCTCGCAGCCGACAAGATCGGCTTGAGCGAGGATAAGCTCTGCTGGTTCGATTTCCCGGCCGTGGCCGGCGGCAAGGGGGCTCCGGCCGATACGCTCGGCGGCATCACCGGCTGGCTCATCACCAAGGGCTCGCCGAAGGAAGCAGTCGATTTCCTGAAGTATTTCATTTCGAAGGATGTGCAGATGCGGTTGGCGGCCGGCAACTTCATCGTCCCGGTCGTGCAGGGCGCCGACGCCGGCCTCAACAATGGCTTCATGAAGCTGATCGCGGCCAACCTGGCGAAGTCGAACTATCACCAGAATTTCTATGACCAGAGCCTTGGTCCCTCGGTCGGCCGCGTCGTCAACGATGTCTCGGCGGAGATCGCAGGCGGCAGCATGAGTCCGCAGGACGCAGCCAAGGCGATCGAAGCGGCCCGCAAACAGGGCAACTGACATGGCCCGTCAGATTGCGAGCTCGTCGGCGATCCAAGTCGTCCGGCCGCCGCTGGCCGCGCAAGCGAGCCGCGGACCGAGCTGGGACGGACGATACACCGTCCTGATCCTGTTCCTGCCGCCGGCACTGCTGTTGTTCACGCTGTTCGTGGTGCTGCCGATTGGGGAGGCGGCCTGGTACTCGGCCTTCAACTGGAACGGCTTCGGCAGGCCGACCAACTGGATCGGCCTGGACAACTACCGCTTTGTGCTGGAGACGCGCGCATTCTGGCTCGCGCTGCGCAACAACGGCCTGATCATCGCGGTCTCCCTCTGCCTCCAGCTGCCGCTGGCGCTCACGCTGGCCCTGATGCTCTCGGAACGGTTCCGCGGCGCGGTGGCGCTGCGCATGCTGTTCTTCATGCCGTACATCCTGGCCGAGATCGCGACCGGGCTGATCTTCAGCTTCGTTTATGACGGCGATTACGGCCTCGTCGCCTCGTTATGGCGCAGCTTCGGTGCCGAGCCGCCGCATCTTCTGGCGTCGACCGACACCGCCATGCTGGCGGTGCTGATCGTGATCGTCTGGAAGTATTTCGGCTTCCACATGATGCTGTTCATTGCTGCGCTGCAGAGCATCGACAAGAGCCTGATCGAGGCGGCCCGAATCGACGGCGCGACGCGGACGCAGAGCTTGCGTCATGTCGTCATTCCCTTGCTCTACCCGACGATCCGGCTCTCCGTTTTCTTTGCGATCATCGGGTCGTTGCAGCTGTTCGACCTGGTCATGCCGCTGACGCGTGGCGGCCCCGCCGATTCCTCCAACACGATGGTCAGCTTTCTCTACAACAACGGCATTTCCCGCATGCGCGTCGGTTACGGCAGCGCCATCGGCGTTATCCTGTTCGTGATCTGCCTGACCTTTGCGTTCACCTACAAGCGATGGTTCATGCGCGATGAATAGTGCGGACACCACCAGGGCGCCGTTCGATCCGGCCATGCTGTTGAAGGCGGCGTTCCTCGCCGTCGTCGCGATCTTCGTGCTGGTGCCGCTGCTCGCGACCTTGCTCGGCGGCTTCAAGTCTCTCGGCGAACTGCGCGTCAATCCTTTCGGCCTGCCGCAGCATTGGGAATGGCAGAATTATGCCGACATCCTGCTCTCGGGGCGCTACTGGCAGTTGCTGCGCAACTCGCTGATCATCTCGACCCTGACGGTCACCCTGACCCTGATCGTCGCGTCGATGGCGGCGTTCACCTTTGCCCATGTCCGGTTCTTCGGCAGCTCTATGCTGCTGAGCTATCTCACCCTGGGGCTGCTGTTCCCGGCGGCCACGGCGGTGTTGCCGCTGTTCGTCAAGGTGCGCGATCTCGGGCTGCTCGACACCTATTTCGGCGTCGCGCTGCCGCAGGTCGCCTTCAGCCTCGCGATGAGCGTGCTGCTGCTGCGTCGTTTCTTCAAGGACCTCCCCTACGAACTGCTCGAAGCGGCGCTGGTCGACGGCTGCAGCTACGTCAAGTTCTTCCGCTACGTGACGCTGCCGCTGTCGCGGCCGATCCTAGCTGTGGAGCCTCAGGAGGTTGTCCTCGGTTAAACCGAGTCTGCTGATAGGCGGCTGGGAGTTTATGCCGCCGTGAGGCCGGTGCCAATTATACTGGTGCAGCCAGATGGGCAGTTGCGCGGCGCGCTGATCGGAAGTGGGATAGGTGTGTGCATAAGCCCACTCCCGGAGCGCTGTCTGGATAAAGCGTTCAGCCTTGCCATTGGTTCTGGGCGTGTAGGGCTTGGTGCGGATATGCTTGAGACCAATATCGCGGCAGGCCTTATCGAAATCGAAGCCGATATAGCAGCCTCCGTTGTCAGTCATGACGCGGGTGACGGTAACGCCCAAGCTCTTGTAGTGAGCGACAGCGGCCTTGAGAAACGCAACAGCACTCTCGGCGGTCTGATCCGGCTTGAGCTGTGAAAAAGCGACACGGGAGTGGTCATCGATGCAGACATGCATGTACTCCCAGCCAAGACCGCGACAATGACTATAACCGTTCCGATTACCGGTGACGCGATGGCCGCTTTGCGCGAAACGGCCGAGCTTTTTGATATCGATATGGATCATCTCGCCGGGCGCAGCGTGCTCATAGCGACGCACCGGTTCGATCGGCTCCAGATCACGGATTCGGTTCAGCCCCAGCCGTCGCAGAACGCGGCTGACCGTGGCCGGCGACACCTTAACCTCAGCCGCAATCTGCTTGCCGGTGTGGCGCTGACGGCGCAGAGCCTCGATAGCGGTACATGTGGCAGCAGTGGTTTGGCCTGGCGATGAGTGCGGTCTGGAGGAGCGATCGAGCAATCCCTCGACACCTTCCTCGCGGAACCGCCTCACCCATTTGGCTACGGTCTTCGGCGTCGTATTGTACTGGTAAGCAGCTTCAGCATAGCTCAGCCCACCGTCTACGACACTGCGCACCATCGCCTCTCGACCTTTCGGTGTCATAGGCGCATTCTTGTGGACGTCCATCTGGTCTCTCCTTGGAACACTGAAGCTTCGCAACCTCAGCTTCCTCGGTTCAGACCGGATGGACAACCTCCTGGAAGACCACACCTAGCCACCGTCGGCACCATTACCTTCGTCAATAGCTGGAACGCCTATCTGCTGCCGCTCGTGATGCTGAACACCGATGCGCTGTATCCCTGGCCGCTCGGCATCATGGTCTATCAGGGCGAGTATTCCTCGGAGTGGCACCTGATCCTTGCCTTCATCACGCTGACCATCCTTCCGACGATCATCCTCTTTCTGCTGGCGCAGAAGCACATCGTCGCCGGCCTCACATCGGGCGCGGTCAAGGGATGAACACGATCTCACGGAGTGCGGATTCCGATCGATGTCGCCCAGGATTCCGAGATGATCTCGCCCACCATTCCGATTTGAAGTCGCCCACCCGTTCCGAGATGATGTCGCCCACGATTCCGGGATGATGTCGCCCGGGTATCGCAAGAGCGAACCCGGGGTGACGAGACCTCTTCTGGCTCCCATAGGGTCAACCTTTCGGCTTTGCGAAGGGGGACCCTGGATGCCGACGGAGAGGCTTGCGATGCGCCGTGTGCGCGATGTGATCAGGATGAAGGCGGCTGGGCTGCCGAGCCGCGAGATTGCTCGGCGGATGGGCGCGGCGCCCTCGACAGTGCGGCTGACCATCCGGCGGTTCGAGGCCGCAGGCCTGAGCTGGCCGTTGCCCGACGAACTCACGGACGCGGCCCTGGAGGCCCGCCTGTTCGCCAAGACCGGCAACGGTAACCGGCAGGGTCATCGCCGCATCGCCGAGCCCGATTGGGCGGCGGTGCACCGCGAGCTCAAGCGCAAGCACGTGACGCTGTCGATCCTGTGGGAGGAGTACATCGGCGCCGAGCCCGGCGGATACCGGTACTCGCGCTTCTGCGAGCTTTACCGCGCCTGGGAGGGACGCCTGTCGGTGACGATGCGCCAGGCGCACGCGGCCGGTGACAAGCTGTTCGTCGACTACGCGGGCGACGGCGTGCCGGTGGTGGTCGACCGCCTCACCGGCGAGCGGAGGACGGCGCAGATCTTCGTCGCCGTGCTCGGCGCCTCGAGCTTCACCTACGCGCAGGCGACGTGGACGCAGGGGCTCGCCGACTGGATCAGCGCCCATGTTGGCGCCTTCGCGGCGATCGGCGGCGTCCCGGCGCTCCTGGTGCCTGACAACACCAAAGTCGCAGTCATCAAGGCGAGCCTCTACGACCCGCAGATCAATCGCACCTATGCGGAGATGGCCGCGCATTACGGCACGGCCGTCTTGCCGGCGCGACCTCGCAAGCCGCGCGACAAGGCCAAGGTCGAGCAGGCCGTCCTCATCATCGAGCGCTGGCTGCTCGGTCGCCTGCGCCACCGCGTCTTCTACAGCCTCGCCGAGGTCAACGCAGCGATCGGCGAGTTGCTCACCAGGCTCAACGAGGAGCGGCCGATCCGGCGGCTCGGCGTGACGCGCCGCCGGCTGCTCGAGGAGATCGACCGGCCGGCGCTCAAGCCGTTGCCGGCGAGCCCCTACGTGCTCGCCGAGTGGCGGATCCGCCGCGTCAGCCTCGACTACCACGTCGAGGTGGAGAAGCATTATTACAGCGTTCCGCATCGCTTCGCGCGTGCCGAGGTCGAGGTGCGGTTCACCGCCCGCACCGTCGAGATCTTCCACAAGGGCGAGCGGATTGCCGCGCATCAGCGCATGAGTGGCAATCACAAGCACACCACCGTGCCGGAGCACATGGCCTCCAGCCATCGGCGCTACGCCGGCTGGACTATCGGGCGTATCCGTCAGGACGCCGCCGCGATCGGGCCGGCAACCAGCGCATTGTGCGACCTCATTCTCGACGAGCGCTCGCACCCCGAACAAGGCTTCCGCGCCTGCCTCGGCATCCTCAGGCTCGCCGCCTCCTATGGGCGCGAACGGCTGGACGCGGCGGCTGCGCGGGCGATCGACATCGGCGCGCGCACCTATGGCTCGGTCAAGTCGATCCTCGCCAACAATCTCGATCGGCGTCCCGCTCACCAGCGCTCCGCGGACGATGCGCCGATCCTGCATGCCAACATCCGCGGACCGCGCTACTACAATTAGGAGACCGTCCCTTGCTCACCCATCCGACCCTCGACCGCCTCAACGCCCTCGGCCTCCACGGCATGGCCAAGGCCTTCGCCGACATCGAAGCCGCCGGTGAGGCTGGCAGCCTCGGTCACGCCGAATGGCTTGCTCTGCTGCTCGAACGTGAAGCCTCGCTGCGGCACGACAAACGGCTCGCCACTCGCCTGCGCTACGCCAAGCTGCGCCAGCAGGCATGCGTCGAGGACATCGACTACCGCACCCCGCGCGGTCTCGACCGCCCGCTGTTCGCCAAGCTTGTCGAGGGCCGTTGGATCGACGACCACGTCAATCTCCTGATCTGCGGCCCGGCAGGCGTCGGCAAGAGTTGGCTCGCCTCGGCGCTCGGCCACAAGGCCTGTCGCGACAATCGCTCCGTGCTCTATCAACGCGTCCCGCGCCTGTTCGACGATCTGGCGCTCGCCCGCGGCGACGGTCGTCACCCACGCCTGTTGCGCGGCCTTGGCCGTGTCGATCTGCTGATCCTCGATGATTGGGGGCTCGAGCCGCTCGATGCCGGCGCCCGTCACGACCTCCTGGAAATCCTCGAAGATCGCTACGGTCATCGCTCCACCATCGTCACCAGCCAGCTCCCCGTGGACCAGTGGCATCTGCTCATTGGAGATCCCACCTATGCCGACGCCGTGCTCGATCGCCTCGTCCACAATGCCCATCGGCTCGACCTCACCGGTGAGAGCCTGCGCCGAACTCGGCAATCCGCCCGAAAGACCTGAGCGCCGTGGACATGCCGCTGCGCTTGGACAACGCAATCGCGTTGTCCACATGCCCACAGCAACCGCAGAAGAAGAAAAAAGGTTGAAGTCGCGATTCCAGATTGACCGCGCGGCTTGACCGATGCCAGAGAACCAGCCGGCCAGAACGCCTCGCCGCTGGGCGAGATCAAATCGGAAAGGTGGGCGACATCGTCTCGGAATCCACGGGCGACTTCATATCGGTACGCCTGGGCGACTTCGTCGGAATCCGCACACGGAGACCATCATGAGACAAGTAGGCATCGGCATCATCGGATGCGGCAACATCAGCACCGCCTATCTGAAGGCGGCACAACGCTTTCCCGTGCTCGACATCAGGGCGCTAGCCGATATGCGCAGCGACGCGGCCGAGCGTCAGAGCTTAGCCTTTGGTCTGCCGGCCATGCGCGTCGACCAACTGCTCAAGCGCGATGACATCGAGATCGTGATCAACCTCACCGTGCCGCTGGCCCATACCGACGTCAGCCTCGTGGTGCTGAATGCCGGCAAGCATGTCCACTCCGAGAAGCCGCTCGGGATCGACGTCGCGGAAGCGCGCAAGGTGATCGAACTTGCCGCGCAGAAGAACCTTCGGGTCGGCTGCGCGCCGGATACGTTTCTCGGGGGCGGGCACCAGACCGCGCGCAAGCTGATTGACGACGGCGCGATCGGCGCGCCTGTCGCGGGCAGCGCCTTTTTCGGATGCCCCGGCCATGAGCGCTGGCATCCGGCTCCGGGCTTCTATTATCTCCGCGGCGGCGGCCCGATGCTCGATATGGGGCCTTACTACATCACGGACCTCGTGCAATTGCTCGGCCCCGTCGCCAGCGTGATGGGCTCGACCGCGCATCCACGCTCCGAACGCCTGGTCACCAGCCAGCCGATGAACGGAACGCTGATCCCGGTCGAGGTGGCCACGCATGTTGCAGGCACGCTCGAATTCGAGAGTGGGGCGGTCGTGTCGGTCACGATGAGCTTCGACGTGCCGAAGCACCGGCACGCGCCGATCGAGATCTATGGCGACAAGGGCAGTATGCTGGTGCCGGATCCGAACCGTTTCGGCGGCGAGGTGCAGGTCGCCAAGACCGGCGGTGAATGGGAGACGATGCCGCTGACGCACGGTCACATCGACGGCGAATTCCGCTCCATCGGCGTCGCCGACATGGCCACGGCCATCCTGAACGACCGCCCGCATCGGGCCAGCGGCGCGCTGGCCTTTCACGTGCTGGAAGTGATGGAGGCGTTCCAGACCTCCGCCAATGAGGGTCGGCGCGTCAGGATCGAGAGCCGCGTCGAGCGGCCGGCGATGCTTCCTGCGGGGCAAGATACCGGACAGATCGATTGAGGATGAAGCTATGCGCAAGGCAATGATTGTATGGGGCGGCTGGCCGGGACATGATCCGGACCTCTGTGCCTCGATGATCCGCGGCTGGCTCAAGGCCGAAGGGTTCGAGGTGCGGATCGAGACCACGACCGCCGCCTTCGCCGAGCCCGCGATTCACGATCTGTCGCTGATCATCCCGATCTACACGATGTCTAAGATTGAGAAGGCGGAAGCACTCAATCTCTGCGCGGCCGTGCGCAGCGGCGTCGGGTTCGCCGGGCATCATGGCGGTATGTGCGATGCCTTCCGCGATTCGGTGGACTACCAGTTCCTGTGCGGCGGGCAGTGGGTCGCACATCCCGGCAATATCATCGATTACCGGGTCGACTTGACCAGACCAGACGATCCTATCATGAAGGGCTTGAAGAGTTTCGAGCACCGGTCCGAGCAATACTACATGCATGTCGATCCGGCCAACGAGGTGTTGGCGACCACGACCTTCAGCGGCGAGCACGCACCCTGGATCGAAGGTGTCGTGATGCCGGTGGTTTGGAAGAAGCGATATGGCGCGGGCCGCGTGTTCTATTCCTCGCTCGGCCATCGCGCCTATGAGCTCGACGTTCCGGAGATCCGCACCTTGATGACCCGCGGCATGCTATGGGCGGCGCGCGAGTGACTGTTGGAGCGACGCCGTCACCCGTTCGCGCCACACTCGAGGACGTCGCGCGGACGGCGGGCGTTTCGCTCGCCACCGTCGACCGCGTCATCAACCGCCGCGAGGGCGTGCGGGCCAAGACCGTCGCGCGTGTCGAGGCCGCCGTGGCCAAGCTCGGCTACCGCGCCGACATTGCTGCCGCGCGTCTCGCCAGGGGCCAGAGCTTCCGCTTTGCCTTCGTGCTGCCCACCGGTGGCAACAGTTTCATGACGAATCTGACCGAGCAGGTCCAGCGGACGGCGGAATGGCTGGCCGGGCAGCGCGGCTTCATCGACATCCTCCATGTCGACGTGTTCGACCCGGACGTGCTGGCCAGCACGCTGGAGACCTTGTCGCCGGCCTATCAGGGCGTCGCCGTGATCGCGCTCGATCATCCCAGGGTGCGGGCCGCGATCGACGAGCTCGCTGCCCGCGGGGTCGCGGTCGTGACGCTGGTGTCCGACGCGCCGAGCTCGCGCCGCCTGCATTATGTCGGCATCGACAATCCGGCGGCTGGGCGGACGGCGGCGACGCTGATGGGGCGTTTCCTTGGCGGCCGTGACGGGACTGTCGCGGTGATCGCGGGATCGCTGTCGCTGCGCGATCACGCCGAGCGGCAGTTCGGCTTCAACCAGATCCTGTGCAGCGAGTATCCGAGCCTTCGCGCGCTGCCGACGATCGAGGGCCGCGACGACAGCGAGCTCACGCGCCAGCTCACGGCCGAGCTGCTTGCGCGCCATTCGGATCTGCGCGGCATCTATTGCTGCGGCGCCGGCAACCGCGGCATCGCCGACGCCCTGGAGGCGTCGGGGCGGGCCCGCGAGGTCGTCTGGATCACCCATGAGCTGACCCAGCATACGCGGCGGTTCCTGGTCCGCGGCACGCTCGACGCGATCATCAACCAGGATCCGGGCCACGAGGCCCGCTCCGCGGCGCGCGTCCTGCTCGCGCATTGTTCGGGCGAGCCGATCAGCCCCGATCAGGAGCGCATCCGCATCGACATCTTTCTGCGCGACAATCTGCCGTGATCTGGCAGAGCGGCCGGGAGCATGATGCGTTTCCGTGGAAACGCATCTGATCTAAAGCGGGATGAGAATAGCCTGAATCGATTTGGGATTCCCAAATCAGCGTGTTTCTGATTCACCGTGTTGGCTGGGAAGGAGGCCAGCACGGATGGGCGCACCATATTCTCTGGACCTTCGAAAGCGGGTTGTCGCCGCGATCAAGGGCGGGATGTCTCGCAATAAGGCGGCCAAGCAGTTTGGGGTCGCGATCAGCACAGCGATCAATTGGGCCAGGCTTGAGAAGGAGACAGGCAGCATCGAACCTGGCCAGATGGGCGGCCATAAGCCCAAGGCGATCTCGGGTGAGCATGCCACGTGGCTGCAACAGCGAATCAGAGCGAGCGACTTCACCTTAAGAGGGCTGGTGGCCGAGCTCGCCGAACGCGGGTTGAAAGTCGACTACCGTTCGGTCTGGGAATTCGTTCATGCCGAGAAGCTCAGCTTCAAAAAAAAGCGTGGAGGCTGGCGAACGCGATCGTCCTGACGTGGCGCGGCGACGAGAGCAATGGAGGAAATATCAAGATCGCATCGACGCCACGCGCCTTGTCTTTATCGACGAAACCTGGACCAGGACAGACATGGCGCCGTTGCGAGGATGGAGCCCGCGTGGCAGCAGGCTGACCGCCAAAGTCCCTCACGGACGGTGGAAAACAATGACCTTTCTGGCGGCACTGCGCCACGACCGCATTGATGCACCATGGTTCATTGAAGGGCCGATCAACGGCGAAAGCTTTCGCACCTATGTAGAGCACGTTCTTTTGCCGACCCTTCATCCGGGCGATATCGTGATCTTGGACAACCTCGGCAGCCACAAAAGCAAAGCCGTCCGCCAATTGATCCGCTCGGTAGGAGCCAGGATCTTCTTCTTGCCCAAATACTCGCCCGACCTGAACCCAATCGAACAGGTCTTTGCCAAGCTCAAGCACCTTCTACGCAAAGCCGCGGCGCGAACCGTCGACACGGTTTGCGCCGCAATTGCTGTTGCCCTCGACGCCTTCTCCGCAGAAGAGTGTGCCAACTACCTCAAAAACTCAGGATATCGAACTTAATCTCATCTCGCTTTAGAGCCAGCCGAAGATCGCGATTGCCAACACGGCCTGGGCGGCGAAGCCAACCAGAAAGGCGACCGTTCGGAACAGCGGCAGGCCGAGCGTGTAGACGATCACATGGGCGACCCGCGACCAGAAATAGACGGCGCAGGCCAGCACCGTCCATTTGGTCGAGTAGTCCATCGAATTGAGGATCAGCACCAGCGGCGCGAAAATGATCAGGTTCTCGACCGCGTTGTCATGCGCGAACATCAGCCGGGTCGCCCAGGGCGCGTGCGGCTTGTCGTTGCGGGAGGGGTTGGCCATGGCGCCGGTGAGGCCGCGGACCTGGCAGCGGTTCAGAATGTAGGGAACCCAGAGCAGCCCGGTCAGAATGACCGTGAGCGTCAGCCAGAACAGTTCGCGCGTCATCGAGATCCCCTCAACTGATTACCGTCCCGCCCCGGCGGGACCGGGGCGTTATAATCAATTGCCGCGGATCACGCTACGCGCGGACGCGCACATACGAGCCCGGCGCATCCTCGATCGGTGGATAGGCGTCGTTGCCGACGCTGCGGGCGGGAACCTCTTCCGGATCGAGCTCGGCGAGCCACGCGCGCCAGTCCGGCCACCACGACCCCTTGTGCTCCTGCGCGCCCTTCATCCAGTCCTTCAGCGAGATGTCGTGGATCTGGTCGTTGGTCCAATACTGGTATTTGCCGGAGGAGGGCGGGTTGACCACGCCGGCAATGTGGCCCGAGCCCGAGAGCACATACTTCACCGGGCCGCCGAAGAACTGCGAGCCGTAGAGAACCGAATCCGCCGGCGCGATGTGGTCCTCGCGCGTCGCCAGATTGTAGACCGGCACCTTCACCTTGGAGAGATCGAGCAGCGTGTTGTCGAGCACCATCGTGCCCTGCGTCAGCCGGTTCTCCAGGTAGCAGTTGCGCAGGTAATAGGAATGGTTGGCCGCCGACATCCGCGTGGCGTCCGAATTCCAGTGCAGCAGGTCGAACGCCGTCGGCGGCTGGCCCTTGAGGTAGTTGTTGACGACATAGGACCAGATTAGGTCGTTCGACCTGAGCATGTTGAAGGCCATCGCCATCTTGCTGCCTTCGAGCACGCCCGAGGCCTGCATGTCGCGCTCCAGCGCCGAGATCTGGGTCTCGTCGACGAACACCAGGAGATCGCCGGCATGGGTGAAGTCGACCTGCGCGGCGAGGAACGTCGCGGAGGTCACGCGCTGGCGGCGCTTGTCGGCGAGCCAGGCGAGCGTGGTCGCGAGCATGGTGCCGCCGACGCAATAGCCGAGCGTGTGCACCTTCATCTCGCCCGTCACCTTCTCGATGACGTCCATCGCGGTGAGCGGACCTTCCTTCATGTAGTCCTCCCAGGTCTTGGTCCCGAGCTTCTTGTCGGGATTGACCCAGGAGATCACGAACACCGTGAGGCCCTGATCGACGCACCATTTGATGAAGGATTTTTCCGGGCGCAGATCGAGGATGTAGAACTTGTTGATCCAGGGCGGGATGATCAGCAGCGGCGTGCGCAGCACGTTCTCCGTCGACGGCGCGTATTGGATCAGCTGCATCATCTCGTTCTGGAAGATCACCTTGCCCGGCGTCGTCGCCATGTTGACGCCGACCTCGAGATTGGCCGGGTCGGATTGGCGGATCTTCAGCGTGCCCTTGCCGGCCTCGATGTCCTCGGCAAGCATCTGCATGCCACGCACGAGATTGTCGCCGCTCGTGGCAACGGTCTGCCGCATCACTTCGGGGTTGGTCAGCACGAAATTCGACGGTGCCAGCGCATTGGTGATCTGGTTGACGTAGAACTCGGCCTTCTTGCGCGTGTGCGGATCGAGCCCTTCGGCATTGTGGACGAGATCCTGCGCCCATTGCGTCGTCAGCAGATAGGCCTGCATGACGAAATCGTAGAACTGGTTCGACTTCCATTCCGGATCGGCGAAGCGCTTGTCTCGCGGCGACGGCGAAATCGCCGGTGGCGCGTCTTCGCCCGCGAGCCGACGTGAGGCCGATCCCCACAGGTCGAGATAGCCCTTGGCGATCTTGGTCTGGATGTCGCTGGCGCGATCCTTGTCCGACAGCCAATAATCTGCGACCGCCGTGAACGACTTCACGACCTCGGCCAGCTCGGTCGGCGGCCGGTCCTGAACTTCACCGGTTTCGCGCGGCTTCAGATAGGCTGCGAGAGCCTTGCCGCTCGTCTCCATTGCTCTCGCGATATTCGTCGCGAAGGCTTCGGCGTCGAATGTTTTTGTTGATTGGGTGGTGCTGTTCGAAACGTCGGTCATGGCCTGATCACACTATCGCGTCGGGAGCGGTTCGTCACCGCGCGAGATCAACAATCCGCGAGTTTGCGGTTAATTCGATTATTGCGTGTTGCGTTGCGAAAAAGTCCCGCGTTTCTGACACATTGCGTTCGTAGCCGAGATTCTTGTTCAACCCTGTAACGTTTGGGGTGACAATTGGTTGTGCTGCGGCAAAATGCGCCGCGTTGCGATTGGCTGGTTCGTGGCAGGAGTGGGGGCTTGGTTTGAGGTGGTTGGGACGGAGCTGGACGACGCGGACGCAGGCCATCGCGGCGGGCGTGGTGTTGTCGTGGGCCGCGTTGGCGCTGTCCGGCTGCTCGAGCCCGATCGCCGACATGCCGTCCCTGGACTCCGATGCGGTGGCGCGGCCGAAGGAGCCGGGCGGATATCTCCCGGTGAACGACGTGCCGCGCGAACGTGAGACGCCGATCATCTCGCCTGAAGAGCGCGCCAAGATCGAAAAGGAGCTGGCTGCCGCGCGAGATCGCCAAGCCTCCGCAGGGACGGCCGGCAAGGACCGCTGACCGCCGCCTGGGACGACGTTACGGCTTTGACCCACGTAATTTTCTGGCGCGGCGCAGCGTCCATGATAAAATACCGGAATCAACCGCACCTGAGCGTGTCGTCGCCGGCTAAGCCGTAGGGTCGTGCTAAGTTCATGTTTTAGCACGAATTTCGGTACATCGCCCGCGCCGCCGCAGAGCCAGCGATGCTGGCTGAATCGCCCCCGGTTGCCGGAGCCGAGAGACCCATGGAAGATTTCTATCGCATCCGCCGTCTGCCGCCTTACGTGTTCGAGCAGGTCAACCGGGCCAAGGCGGCCGCGCGGAACGCCGGCGCCGACATCATCGATCTCGGCATGGGCAATCCGGATCTGCCGGCCCCGCCGCATGTGCTGGAGAAGCTCAAGGAAACCCTCGGCAAGCCGCGAACCGATCGCTATTCGGCATCGCGCGGCATCGTTGGGCTGCGCCGGGCGCAGGCGGCCTACTACGACCGCCGGTTCGGGGTGAAGCTCAACCCTGACACCCAGATCGTCGCCACGCTCGGCTCGAAGGAAGGTTTCGCGAACGTCGCGCAGGCGATCACCGCGCCGGGCGACGTCATTCTGTGTCCGAACCCGAGCTATCCGATCCACGCTTTCGGCTTCCTGATGGCGGGCGGCGTGATCCGCTCGGTGCCGTCGGAACCGACGCCGCAATTCTTCGAGGCGGCCGAGCGCGCGATCATCCATTCGATCCCGAAGCCGCTCGCGCTGATCGTCTGCTATCCGAGCAACCCGACCGCCTATGTTGCGAGCCTGGATTTCTATCGCGACTTGGTTGCATTCGCGAAGAAGCACGAGATCCTCATTCTGTCGGACCTCGCTTATGCCGAGGTCTATTTCGACGACAAGAATCCGCCGCCCTCTGTTTTGCAGGTGCCGGGCGCGATGGATGTCGCCGTCGAATTCACCTCGATGTCCAAGACCTATTCGATGGCGGGCTGGCGGATCGGCTTCGCCGTCGGCAATGAGCGCATCATCGCGGCGCTGGCGCGGGTGAAATCGTATCTCGATTACGGCGCGTTCACGCCAGTGCAGGTTGCGGCCACAGCGGCGCTGAACGGGCCCGACGATTGCATTCGCGAGATGCGCGAGACCTATCGCAAGCGCCGTGACACGCTGGTCGAGGCGTTCGGCCGCGCCGGCTGGGAGATCCCCTCGCCAGAGGCGTCGATGTTCGCCTGGGCGCCTTTGCCCGAAGCCTTCAAGGGGCTCGGCAGCATGCAGTTCGCGACGCTCATGGTGGAGAAGTCGGGTGTCGCGGTGTCGCCGGGCGTCGGCTTCGGCGAGCATGGCGAGGGTTATGTGCGCATCGCGCTGGTCGAGAATGAACAGCGCATCCGGCAGGCTGCGCGCGGCGTCCGTCGGTTCCTTGAAAGTGGCATCGAAACGTTGCACAACGTCGTGCCGATCGCCAATCGGCGCTAAACCCTCCGCTGCTTTCCTATCGACAGGTTCTCTGATTCCATGGTCGCACCCCTGAGAGTGGGCATCGCGGGCCTCGGCACCGTGGGTGTCGAGGTCGTTCGTCTCCTTGAGCGTCAGGGGCGTGTGCTGACCGAGCGGACAGGACGCCCCGTGCGCGTGGTCGCCGTCACCGCGCGGTCGAAGGCCAAGAAGCGTGGCCTCGATCTGTCCGGCATCAAATGGGCCAAGGATGCGCTCGCGCTGGCAAGCGATCCGGACGTCGATTGTCTGGTCGAGTTGATGGGCGGCGCCGGCGATCCCGCGCTGTCGGCGATCGATACCGCGCTCAAGGGCGGCAAGTCGGTCGTGACCGCGAACAAGGCGCTGATCGCCAAGCATGGCCTGAAGCTTGCGAAGGCCGCCGAGAAACATGGCGGCGCGTTGAACTTCGAAGCCGCCGTCGGCGCCGCCATTCCGGTGATCAAGACCTTGCGCGAGGGGCTCGCCGGCACGGAGATCAGCCGCGTCTATGGCATCCTCAACGGCACCTGCAACTACATCCTGACCCGGATGGAGCAGGAGGGCCTGTCTTTCGACGAGTGTCTGAAGGACGCGCAGCGCCTCGGCTATGCCGAAGCCGATCCGTCGTTCGACATTCATGGCCACGACACCGCGCAGAAGCTGGCGATCCTGGCGAGCCTCGCCTTCGGCACCCAGGTGGCGCAGAACTCGGTCTATGTCGAGGGCATCTCCTCGATCGCGCCGGAGGACCTGCGCGCGGCGTCCGAACTGGGCTACCGCGTCAAGCTGCTGGGCGTCGCCGTGCGGACCGCCAAGGGCATCGAACAGCGGGTGCATCCGACGATGGTGCCGAAATCCTCGTCGATCGCCCAGGTGATGGGCGTGACCAATGCGGTCACGATCGACGGTGAGGGCATTCCGCCGATCACGCTGGTCGGGCCCGGAGCAGGGGGCGCCGCGACGGCGTCTGCTGTCGTCGCTGATATCGCTGATGTCGCGCGCGGCATCCGGGCGGCACCGTTTGGCCGGCCGGTCGACAAGCTGCAGGCCACCGAGAAGGCGCCGATGGAGCGGCATGAAGGCGGCTATTATATCCGCCTGATGGCGCGCGACCATGCCGGCACCGCGGCGACGATCGCGACCCGTCTGGCCGAGCAGAAGATCTCGATCGAATCGATCGTGCAGCGCCATCCCAATGGCGGCGAGCCGCCGCAATCGGCCGGCAAGGGCAGTCCCGTCCCCGTGATCCTAGTCACCTATGCGACCCACGAGGATGCTGTGCACAAGGCCCTGCAGGCGGTGCAGCGCGACAAGGTCATCAGCGGCAAACCCCAGGTGATCCGAATCGAGAAGAATTAGCGCATGATAGCCAGGGAACCGCTTGTCCCTGCTCAAACAAACGCGTGGCGTTTGTTTGTGGTTCATGCTCAAACCGGGGAAGTTCTCGGGCGGAGACCGGCCATCGCTGCCGACCGCCTGACCCACACGCCGCCCCTGCGGACGGCGTCTGAGCGGTAGGTTTTGATGGCGGGTGTCCGCCGAGACGTCTTGAGGAGTTGGCCGATGTCGACGCAGATTTCTGTCCCGCAGCAATTGTTGCTCGAGCGCATCCTGACGCTGGAGCTGGTGCGCGTGACCGAGCGAGCTGCTGTGTCGGCGGCGCGGCTGCGCGGCCATGGCCAGGAGAAGCCGGCCGACCAGGCGGCCGTCGACGCGATGCGCCGCGAGCTCAACAAGCTGCCGATCGAAGGCACCATCGTGATCGGTGAGGGCGAGCGCGACGAGGCGCCAATGCTCTATATCGGAGAGAAGGTCGGCCTCAATGCCGGCCCCAAGGTCGACATCGCGGTGGATCCGCTCGAAGGCACGACGCTGTGCGCCAAGAACATGCCGGGCGCGATCGCGACCATGGCGATGGCCGATGGCGGCACCCTGCTGCATGCCCCCGACGTCTACATGCAGAAGCTCGCGATCGGTCCCGGCTACGCCAAGGGCGTGGTCGATCTCGACGCCACCCCGGCCGACAACGTCCGCCGCCTCGCCAAGGCCAAGGGCGTCGACCCCAGCGCGATCACGGTGCTGGTGCTGGATCGTCCGCGTCATGCCGACATCATCCAGGGCGTGCGCTCGACCGGTGCCGCCGTGCGCCTGATCACCGATGGCGACGTTGCCGGCGTGATCCATTGCGCCGATCCCGACAACACCGGCGTCGACATGTATCTCGGCACGGGCGGCGCGCCGGAAGGCGTGCTGGCCGCAGTGGCGCTGCGCTGCATCGGCGGCCAGATGCAGTGCCGGCTGATCCTCGACACCGAGGAGAAAAGGGAGCGCGCTGCCAAGATGGGCGTCGGCGATCCCAAGATGATTTACGGCATCGAAGACATGGCCCGTGGCGACTGCCTGTTCGCGGCCACCGGCGTCACCACCGGCTCGCTGCTGTCTGGCGTCAGGTTCCGCAAGGACGGCGTCATCGAGACCGAGACTGTGGTGATGCGCTCGGTTACCGGCACGGTGCGTTACATCCGCGCCGAGCACCGTCAGCTGGAGAAATTCCACCTCGACTGACGGCGGAGTGCCGCGATGTCCGATCTCTCGATGGTCAAGGCGCTGGTGTTCGACGTGTTCGGCACCGTCGTCGATTGGCGCACCAGCCTGATCAGCGACTTCACCGCCTGGTCGACAACCCGCGGCATCCAGGGCGACTGGACCGCGCTGGTCGATGGCTGGCGCGGGCTCTATGTCAGCTCGATGGACGAGGTCCGCAAGCATCCTGAGCGCGGCTACGTCATCCTCGACGTGCTGCATCGCCGCTCGCTGGAGACGCTCGTCGCCCAGCTCGGCATCAGCGGCCTCACCGAGACCGATCTCGATCATCTCACCCGCGGCTGGCACCGGTTGCATCCGTGGGCCGACAGCGTCGCCGGGCTGACCCAGCTGAAGTCCAAATACATCATCGCGCCGCTCTCCAACGGCAACGTTGCGCTGCTCACCAACATGGCGAAGTTCGCCGGTCTCCCCTGGGACCTGGTCCTCTCCGCCGAGCTGTTTCAGCACTACAAGCCCGACCCCGAGACCTATCTCGGCGCCGCGCGTCTGCTCGGTCTTGCGCCCGGCGAGGTCATGATGGTCGCCGCGCACAACAATGATCTCGAAGCGGCCCAGCGCTATGGCCTCAAGACCGCCTTCGTCGCGCGGCCCACCGAATACGGCCCGCTGCAGAGCCGCGACTTCGAGGCCACCGGCGCCTGGGACATCGTCGCCGCCGACTTTGGCGGCATCGCCGATCGCCTGGGCTGCTGAACCGTCTGCGTCACGTGCCAGAGATGATCACGCCGTACCAGCCGAGACCCTTGTAGGTCTCGTAGCCGGGCGTGGCGTGAAAGGCGACCAGGCGGCCCGATGCGTCCTGATAGAAGCCGCTGGGCTTGCCGTCGAGCCTGAGCGAAACGCGCTCGCTGAGGATGCCCTGGCCATCTGACGCGGCAATGACGCGGCCGTTGGAGTCGACCAGCAGCACACGGGCCTTGTCGCTTTCGCTGACGCGAACGCCCTGCACGATGGCGCGCGCCTGCGCTTCCCAATCGAAATGGATCGCGAGCACGCCGAGCGGCTTGCCATGGGCCTTGCCGTCCTCGCGCACCGATGCGCAATAGGTCGCGACCTGGGCGTTGCCGAGCAGCGGCTGGCACTCGACGTCGCCGGCGACATAGTCGTCGCCCGAGCGCAGGCCGCGCGCCTCGCGAAACCATTTGGTATCGGCCACGCTCTGGCCGACGACGTTGAAGCGGTCGGCCCGGCCGTTGGCGATGACCTTGCCGCTGGGATCGCACAGCCACAGATCGAGATACACCGTGTAGGCCGACAGGATCACCGCAAGTCGTTCGGACACATGGACGACGCTGTTAGCATCGGGCGAAGCCGCACAATCGACCACGGCCGAATCCGTCGCCCACCAGCGTACGTCACAGGTCCGCTCATAGAGATTGCGGTCGATCAGCTCGATGGCGTTGAGGGCCAGATCGACCATGCGCTCACCGCGCGCACGCTCGGTCATGCGCTCGATCGAGCTCTTGAGATTGCCGGTGCGTGTTGTCAGCTGGCCCTCCAGCTCGCGGGCGATGGTCTCGACCTGCTGGCCGACCGCACGCACCTCCTGCGCCACGACGGCAAAGCCGGCGCCCTGCGCGCCCACGCGCGAACTCTCGATCAGCGCGTTCAGCGCCAGCATCTTCATCTGATTGGTGATCTGCTGGATCGACTTGGTCTTTTCGCAGGCGATCTGATTGACCTCGCCGGTGAGCCGCGCGATCAGCGCGGAAACGTCGGTCTCGTCGTCGGCACGGGACGCTTGCGGGGAAATGAGGGAAGGGGACGACTTCAAATCAGGCGCAGTCAGCATCGGATGAACTCCATGTTGCTGTACGTCTCTCCCGGCGCGGAGATCGCCAACAAAAAATAAATGGTTCTTTTGATTGAAATTGTATGGAGTTCGCCTAACGACCGTTTAATGCACGTCCTTCGACATAGCTGTAATTTTAGGCAACTGTTATTAGGTACCGCCAATCTGGTCGACTTCGTTGGATATCTGGCAAAACCCGTGGGGTTCCCAGCCCGGAACCTGATCGCCGGGCGTCGTTGCTGTAGATTCGGCCGCGGCTTGCGAATCGCCGCGCCGCGCAAGAGGCTTTGCGACCCATGACACCGCTTGCCACAGCCCTGCCGACGAGTGCGCCCCAGGCGTTCCTCGGCGTGCGGCTGTCGCTCACCAACAAATTGTGGCGTGACCGGCTGGACGCGCGCGGCGCAGCGCGGGCGCTGGCGATGGTGCAGCGCTATCAGCTGCCGGAGATGCTGGCCCGGGTCCTGGCCGGACGCGACGTCGAGATCGAAGCCGTCAACGACTTCCTCGACCCCACCATCCGCAAGCTGATGCCAGATCCGTTCACGGTGACGCAGATGGAAGCGGCCGCCAAGCGCATTGCGGATGCCGCGGTCAAGGGAGAGAAGGTCGCGATCTTCGGCGACTATGACGTCGACGGCGCCACCTCGGCGGCGCTGCTCGCCTGGCATCTGCGGCATTGCGGGCTCGATCCGCTGATCCACATTCCCGACCGCATCTTCGAGGGCTATGGGCCCAACGTCGAAGCTATCCGCGCGCTCGCCGGCAAAGGCGCGACCCTGCTGGTCACGGTCGATTGCGGCACGACCAGTCTGGAGCCGCTGGCCGAGGCGCGGCGGCTCGGCATGTCCGTCGTTGTGATCGACCACCATCAATGCGGCGAGGAGCTGCCCGAGGTCGAGGCGCTGGTCAATCCGAACCGGCCCGACGATCTCTCCGGCCTCGGCTATCTCGCCGCAGTCGGGCTGACCTTGGTCACCTTGGTCGCGGTCAACAGAGAGCTGCGCGGCCGCGGCTTCTGGAGCGGCACGCGGCCAGAGCCTGATTTGTTGAGCATGCTGCATCACGTCGCGGTCGGCACCGTCGCCGACGTGGCACCGCTGATCGCGCTCAACCGCGCCTTTGTCGCCAAGGGCCTGATCGCGATGCGCCGGCGCGACCATGTCGGCCATACCGCGCTGATGGATGTCTCCAGGCTCAACGGCCCGCCGGAGGCATGGCATCTCGGCTTCATGTTGGGGCCGCGCATTAACGCCGGGGGCCGCATCGGCCGCGCCGATCTCGGCGTGCGGCTGCTGCTGGAGAGCGATGTTTCCGAGGCCGCGCGGATCGCCGCCGAGCTCGACCGGCTCAACAGCGAGCGCCGCATCATCGAGCAGCACGCCGAGGCACAGGCCGAGGCGGAAGCGCTGGCGTCGCTGGGCCTGGAAGACAAGGGGGCGGTGATCGTGACGGCGTCCGAAGGCTGGCACCCCGGCGTGGTCGGGCTGGTCGCGTCCAGGCTGAAGGAAAAGTTCGCGCGGCCCGCCTTTGCGATCGCGCTCGAACCCGGCGGCATCGGCACCGGATCGGGCCGCTCGATCCCTGGTGTCGATCTCGGTAAGGCCGTGCGCCACGCCGTGGAGCAGGGCCTCCTGATCAAGGGCGGCGGCCATGCCATGGCCGCCGGCGTCACCCTGCGCAAGGAGCGGCTGGCGGAATTCCGCGCCTATCTTGAAAGCGCGCTCGCGGCTGACGTGGCCGAGGCGCGCCACGTCAACGAGATCCTGATCGATGGCGCCATCAGCGCGCGTGCCGCGACGCCGGAGCTGGTCACGACGCTCAATCGCGCGGGTCCGTTCGGCAGCGGCAATCCCGAGCCGATCGTGGCACTGCCGTCGCATCAGCTGGTCTATGCCGACGAGGTCGGGCAGGCGCATCTGAAACTGCGCTTCAAATCCGGCGACGGCGCCATGGTCAACGCCATCGCGTTCCGCTCGGTCGGGCAGAAGCTCGGCAACGCGCTGGTTCAGCATCGCGGCCAGGTCCTGCATGTCGCGGGCACACTCACCGTCGACCGCTACCAGGGCATCGAGCGCGTGCAGCTGCGCGTGCTCGATGTCGCCGTGCCGGACCACGGTCCGGCGATGATCAGGTAGCGGTCCCCTGGATGTCGTCCCGGACAAGCCTTGCTGACGCTTGCGTCGGCAAGGGGTAGATCCGGGACCCATGCGCCTCAGCAGATGTTGTGAGAACGAGCTGGTCATGACCGCCTTTGCCCCACACTGCTCCCTGTGGGTATGGGTCCCGGCGCGGAGGCCGGGACGACAGCGGAGGTTGGAGCAGCCGTCGCGTCTCTCATGATTACGCGTGAAATCACATCTCGCCGCGCCATCGCGCTCGAGTGATGTATCGTCAAGACCCTCATCGATGAAAGAGGGCGCGGGGAATGCCGGGTGAAGGCCTCACCCATGGCCCGCCTGCATCAAAAAAAGCAGGCGGCAGTCACCACAGGTTCAGCCGATCAACCCGGCATTCCCCGCGCGATGGGCTTAACGCTTATACGCGATCTCCTCGGTGTACCGGCTTGTTAGCTGTGGTCTTCCAGGAGGTTGTCCATCCGGTCTGAACCGAGGAAGCTGAGGTTGCGAAGCTTCAGTGTTCCAAGGAGAGACCAGATGGACGTCCACAAGAATGCGCCTATGACACCGAAAGGTCGAGAGGCGATGGTGCGCAGTGTCGTAGACGGTGGGCTGAGCTATGCTGAAGCTGCTTACCAGTACAATACGACGCCGAAGACCGTAGCCAAATGGGTGAGGCGGTTCCGCGAGGAAGGTGTCGAGGGATTGCTCGATCGCTCCTCCAGACCGCACTCATCGCCAGGCCAAACCACTGCTGCCACATGTACCGCTATCGAGGCTTTGCGCCGTCAGCGCCACACCGGCAAGCAGATTGCGGCTGAGGTTAAGGTGTCGCCGGCCACGGTCAGCCGCGCTCTGCGACGGCTGGGGCTGAACCGAATCCGTGATCTGGAGCCGATAGAACCGGTGCGTCGCTATGAGCACGCTGCGCCCGGCGAGATGATCCATATCGATATCAAAAAGCTCGGCCGTTTCGCGCAAAGCGGCCATCGCGTCACCGGTAATCGGAACGGTTATAGTCATTGTCGCGGTCTTGGCTGGGAGTACATGCATGTCTGCATCGATGACCACTCCCGTGTCGCTTTTTCACAGCTCAAGCCGGATCAGACCGCCGAGAGTGCTGTTGCGTTTCTCAAGGCCGCTGTCGCTCACTACAAGAGCTTGGGCGTTACCGTCACCCGCGTCATGACTGACAACGGAGGCTGCTATATCGGCTTCGATTTCGATAAGGCCTGCCGCGATATTGGTCTCAAGCATATCCGCACCAAGCCCTACACGCCCAGAACCAATGGCAAGGCTGAACGCTTTATCCAGACAGCGCTCCGGGAGTGGGCTTATGCACACACCTATCCCACTTCCGATCAGCGCGCCGCGCAACTGCCCATCTGGCTGCACCAGTATAATTGGCACCGACCTCACGGCGGCATAAACTCCCAGCCGCCTATCAGCAGACTCGGTTTAACCGAGGACAACCTCCTGAGGCTCCACAGTTAGCCACCGTCGCCGTCCGGATCATCATCACCAGACGGCTTGGCGCCAGCTTCGGGGCGCCAGGACCACGCGATTTCACGTCCGCAACCTGCCGTTCGTCGGCGTACCTCAGCACGCTGCAGCACGATCGCGGCCACCGCAGCCCGCCCTCCACGTTCGTGACGATCGCGAAGCGTCCCTCTCACGAGGACGGGACGATGGAGGTATTTCTGAATTTCGGAATAAAGGCAAGCGAAAAATTCCGGCTGGGGAGGTGGTCGCCCGCATCCGTCGGATGTCGCGATCGAAAATCACTTTCTGCGCGCGGCTCCTGAGCGAGCATGGGCGAGCGTGGCCCGTGCGGTCGCCGGGGCTCGGCCACCCCTGTACCAACCAACCGCCGTCCAGTAGCGTTGACTGCCAGTCTCACGACCAGCGGGAATGAGAGTCCTCATGCGACGTTTGTCTGCCGCCATCGGAGCCCTCCTGCTGCTGTGTGACTGGGCGCGGGCTGAGCCCGGTCGGCATTGGCAGACGGCAAAGCCGGACGAAAAACCCTGGACTGAATCGATCTCGCACGTCGTGCAGGACTTCGCGGCCGAACAGAGGCCCAAAGCGATCATGATCGTCAGGGACGACGAGGTGATCGCGTCCTGGGGCGACATCGCTGCGAAGGTCAATGTCCGATCGGTCCGGAAAAGCCTGCTCAGCGCCCTCTATGGCGTGGCCATCAAGGACGGCCGGATCAATCTCGACAGCACGCTTGCCGAGCTTGCGATCGATGACGCGCCGCCGGCCTTGTCGCCGACGGAGAAGACGGCGACGGTGCGCCAGCTCCTGATGGCGCGCTCCGGCATCTATCATCTCGCGGCCTATGAGACCGGCCGGATGAAGGAGCATCGGCCGCCGCGCGACAGTCATCCGCCGGGCAGCTTCTGGTACTACAATAATTGGGACTTCAACGCGCTCGGCACGATCTATCGCCGGTCCGTCGACGACATCTTCGCGAGCTTCGAGACGCGGATTGCCGTGCCGATCGGCATGGAGGACTTTTCGGCAAAGGATGGTCATTACCTGAAGGAGCCATCCTCATCTCATCCGGCCTATGTGTTTCAGATGAGCGCGCGCGACCTGGCGCGATTTGGCCTGCTTTTTCTCAACGGCGGACGCTGGGACGGAGCCCAGTTGATTCCGGCTCATTGGGTGACGGACTCGACGACGCGGCTGTCGGACACCGACCAACCTGAACGCGGCTATGGGTATCTCTGGTGGACTTACACGAAGGACAGTTCCGGCCTCAGCGCCTTCTTCGCCAATGGCTATGGCGGTCAACTGGTCGTCGTCGTCCCGTCGAAGCGCCTGGTGCTCGTCGAGTTGGTCGATCTCACCGTCAACCCGCACGGTGTCAGAACCCAGCGAGTCCTCGATCTCGTGAGCAGGATCAGCGCGTCGGCGCCTTGAGAGGCCGGCCATGCCAATCGCGCTCGGTCTCCGACCAGATCACGTGTCCTCAGGCGCGATCACGCGTCTGTGGGACCGGCGTCGAGGACCAGCCGTCGATCGCGCAGTTCATCGTGCTGATCATCGCCGTCGACTTCGGGTCTTTCCGCATGCGCGGGTCGCGGCGGAGCCGAGGCTGCTCGCAGCAGGGAGCCATGCAGGCGACAGCGGCCGCTCAGCGCCCGAACGGCTTCGGCAACTGCTCCAGATTGAATTTCGGGGCCGGCCGCGGGGCAGGAGGAGGCGCATGGTCGGTCGCCGAGTACAGCAGGAACGCCTCGAAAGGCACGTTGGGCGCTTCTTCCGCCCGGCCGGAGCAGGTGAAGGGAATTGTTCGGCAGCAGCCTTCCAGGCTGAGTGTCAGTTCGTCCGGGCCAAACAGCGACGGCTGTCCTGGGGCGTGGCGTTTGGTTCTGATGATGGCTGTGAAGCGATCGCCATGGGCCTCGTAGCTCCCGCGATAGCTCAGCACGCCATCGCCGCCGCAGACGTTGCCCGCGGCCAATTGCACGATCCCGGTCCCCTGGCCCCTGGGGGTCTTGAACCAGGCGGAATAGGTACCTTCCTTTATCATGGGCGGTGCCCCCCTCGATCGACCGCGAAATCGTTGTGCATCGCAAATTAAAAGAAGGTGAAAACCATCGGCCGAAACCGGTGAGAATCCGGCCATTTATTCGTATACAAATGGTGAGCCGTTCGGCCGCTTGCGTCCCGATCTTCCCCGACTGGTGAGGGCGCGCGCGAATCATCCGCGATCGCATGAAATTAGCCGGACGGCGGCCGGCCAGCCGGCGTATAACAGCATCTGATCAGGTCATCTCCAAGGACATTCAATGGCATCCGAACCCCGCTCGCCGCGTCTGGCCGTGCTCATCGACGCTGACAATGCCTCGGCCAAGATCGTCGACGGGTTGTTCGAGGAGATCGCCAAGATCGGCGAGGCCAGCGTGCGCCGGATCTATGGCGACTTCTCCAGCCCGCGCTCGAAGCCGTGGGCCGATACGCTGGCGCGACATGCGATCGTGCCGCAGCAGCAGTTCGCCTATACGACCGGCAAGAACGCCTCCGACATCACGCTGGTGATCGACGCGATGGACCTGCTGCACAGCGGCCGCTTCGACGGCTTCTGCCTGGTATCGTCCGACAGCGACTTCACGCGGCTGGCCGCGCGCATCCGCGAGCAGGGCATCGACGTGTTCGGCTTCGGCGAGCAGAAGACGCCGGAGAGCTTTCGGCAGGCCTGCCGCCGGTTCATCTACACGGAGAATTTGCGCAGCGACGCTGCGAGCAGCAAGGACGCGGACAGCGCGGCAGTGCCGAAATCGCTGCTGCCGATCAGCGCGGCGACGCCGATGATCAAGAAGGTCATCACGCAGATGGAGAGCGAGGACGGCTGGGTGGCGCTCGGCGAGGTCGGCAAGCAGCTCTCCAATTTGGTGTCCGACTTCGATCCGCGCACCTATGGCTGCCGCAAGCTGAGCGATCTCGTCCGCAAGACCGGGGGCTTCGAGATCGAGGAGCAGTCGAAGGGCGGCGGCTCGGTGCGCATCCGCGTCAAGCCGGCGAGCGCGCCGCAGCCCAAGGCGAGGGCGCCGAGGTCCGGCCACCGCGAGGCGGCCAAGCCGTGATCGGGCGCGGAACTGCCTTTGACGGGCACAACCCCGCTCGCAATGACGCGAGAGGAAATGTGATCGTCCAAAGCCTGTCCGACAAGGCGACTTGACCGGCTGCTCACCCGCCCTGCCGCAGCTTCGCCAGCACCTTCAGGCCGCCATAGCCGTCGGCGGGGGTGATGGCGGCCTTGGCCTGGAAGTCGCGGATCGCCTTCATGGTGTCGTTGCCGACCCGGCCGTCGGTGCCGCCCGTGTCGAAGCCGGCGGCGGTCAGGCGCTTCTGCATCTCCTGGACCTCGGCCAAGGTCAGCGCGCGCTCGGAGCCGGGGAAGGGCTGCAGGAAGGGTGGTGCGCCCAAGATGCGGTCGCCGAGATGGCAGATCGCGAGCGCGTAGCTCATCGCCGGATTGTAGGATTTCACCGAGTAGAAGTTCGGCCCGAGCAGGAACGCCGGACCGCCCTCGACCGGAATCCACAGTTGCGCCGTGGCGTTCGGCTGCGGGAACGGCTCGCCATCGGCGCGGGTCACGCCGGCCGCCTGCCAGGCGGCGTAGCTCTTGCTGCCCGCGATGTTGCCGGGCGCGCGCACCTCGTAGCCCCAATGCTCGCCGCGATGATATTTGCCGCGGTTGACGAGGTAGCGCGCGGTCGAGCCGAGCGCATCGTCGGGACGGCCGAACGGCGAGATCTTGCCGTCGCCGTCATAGTCGAAGCCGACATTGAGCCAGACTTCCGGCATCCATTGCGTGTGGCCCATCGCGCCGGCCCAGGAACCGCGCATTTCCTCCGGCGTGCTCCAGCCGCGGTCGACGATTTTCAGCGCGTTGGTGAGCTCGGTCTCCCAATAGGCCTTGCGGCGCGGCTCGTTCCAGGCGAGCGCGGCGAGCGCCGGAAATACCGGGCGCATGTGGTTCTGCTGCACCAAGGGATCGCCGAACGCGGATTCAACGCCCCACAGCGCGAGAAGCGTGCCGCGCTCGACGCCGAAATCCTTCTCGATGCGCCCAAACAGCGCCTCGTTCTGCTTCAGCGCGATCTTGCCGTTGATGACGCGCCAATCCGAGACGCGGCGGTTGATGTATTGCCAGAGCTGCTCCTTGAACTCGGGCTGGTTGCGCAGCTCCTTGAACACGGTCATGTCCGGCTCGAGCCGGGCCATGACGCGCATCCAGGTCGCCTGCGAGATGCCCTTGGCGAGGGCGCGGCCGCGGAAGCCGTCGCGCCAGGCGTCGAATTCGGCCGGCGCGGCGGCTGCCGGCAGGACAGGAACGAGCAGCGCTGCAGCACCAAGGCCGGAGCGGAGCAAAGTGCGGCGGGTCGGGGAATCGGGCTGGGTCATGGCCCGCATTCTAGCGGCTGGCGCTGACGGGCGGCAGACCCCGCGTGGTGCTCAATCCGGGTGGAACTCGGCGGCGATGCGCGCCAGCCAGCGGCGGATGGTCGCGACATCGCGTTTTCTCAGGCCGGCGGCCAGCCGCTGCTCCAGCGCGGTCGCCTGGCGCCGCGCCCTGGCCAGCAGCGCAAGGCCGCGCGCGGTCAGGGTCCATTGCAGCATCCGGCCATGGACCGGATGCGGGGCCCTGCGAATGGCGCCGTCGCGTTCGAGATTGCCGATGATCACGTTGACGGTCTGCGGCGTCAGCAGCGCCATGCGCGCGCAGTCGGCGCCGGACAGGCCGGGATAGGCCTTCAGCATCGTCAGCACCACGAATTGCGGATGGGTCAGGCCGGTGGAAGCCAGCGCGCGCTCGAGCGATAGCCGCGTAGCCGCCTGGGCCTGGCGCAGCAGATAAGCGAGATGGCCGTCCTCGCCGCGCTTGCCTTCGCCGGGCGAGGGCAGGGCATGGCCGGCCGACGCCGTGCGCGCACGAGGCGGACGCGACTGCACCACTGACGGACGGTTTGGCGGCGTTCGCTTCGTCGATCGATAGCTTGCCTTGCGCATGATATCAGAGCTCTGATAAGTTATCATAAGGCTTATAACATAAGAGACAGCAGATGTCACACGCGCGCAGCGACTACACGACTTTCAGGACCCAGGCGCCGGAGCTCTACGAGGCCATCCTCGCGGTGAGCCAGCAGGCGGCCAAGGCCGGCCTCGACAAGCAGCTGCTCGAGCTGGTCAAGATCCGGGCGTCGCAGATCAACGGCTGTGCGTTCTGCGTGCAGCATCACGTGCTGCTGGCCGAGAAGCTCGGCGTATCAGTCGACAAGATCAACCTCGTCGTCGCCTGGCGGGAAGCACCGCAATTCTCGCCCCGGGAGCGCGCCGCGCTCGCCTTCGCCGAGGCACTGACGAAGCTGGATGGCGGCGTCAGCGACGAGGTCTATGGGCTGGCGCGCACCGAATTCTCCGAGACGGAGTTGGTGTTTCTGACCTCGGCCATCGGTGTCATCAATCTCTGGAATCGCTTCGGCGTCGCCTTCCGCTGGACGCCGGCGGAGCGGCCGGCGCGCGCCGCGTCCTGAGCGGCAGGGAACCGCGGCGAAGCCGAGCGAGTTGTGTCCTCAAACGAGGACACGCACATGACCGAGCCGAACGAGCCGCTCAAGCCGGACGATTTCCCGCTCGAGGCGGAGAAGGGCCGCGTCTGCCGCCAGGACGGGAAGCCGATCGCGCGCACCGACACCGAAGCGATGGCTCAGGAGATCGCCGAGCGTCTCAACGCCGAGGAGTATCGCCGGGAAGAGGACAAATGGTCGGCGTGAGATCGGCCGGTTCGCAGGTGTGAATGGCCGGATCAAGTCCGGCCTGCCCGCCGTGGCTCAAAACGGATTCGCGGGCTGCGCGCGCTTGGGGCCTTCGGGCTTCGGCTCCACGGCGAGCCGGGGGGCGGTCGGCATCACGCGGGCGCCGGCGGCACGGGCGACCTGGCCGGTGGCCGATTGGCGCGCCTGCTCTGCGGATTTGATGTCCGGCGGATGCCAGCGGTCGCGCACCAGCATCGTCAGCGCGCCGACGCAGAGGATCGCGATTGCCGCTGACACCAGCGCCGGCCCGGTCCTGCGATGAGGCGTGTCTGTCACCATCGGCGATCCTCCTTCGACCACTAACCCTCGGGCGGGGAGGTCGGTTCCGGCACGCCGGGCCGCGGCAGCCGCGATCAGTTCCGACTATGCCCTGCGGCGGCATCGGCCTGCGGGCCGGCTGCGGGCGGAAGCGCACCGGTCATCGCGGGGGCCGACGTGACAGCTGACGACAGCGCCGGTGGTGTCGTCGTCTCCGGGCCGATCTCGCGGCCACGGCCGCCGATCAGGCGCTCATAGGCGGCGATCAGCGTCGTATATGGATTGACCCAGATCCAGCCGTCGCGCGTGAACAGTTGCACGTCGAAATGCAAATGGCGCGTGGTGCCGTTGGGATGGTCGAGATAGTTCGAGACCCAGCCGATCGGTTCGCCTTCGCGCAACGGCCGGCCGTTGAGCACGCCGTCCTTGTCCATGGCCATCGGGTTCATGTGCATGTAGCGGAAGCGGATATGCTCGGTGCCGCTGTTGACCTGCACGGTCACAGCCTGCTGCTTGGCCGATCGGATCACCACGCCGTCGCGCACCGCGCGCACGCGCTGCTGCCACGGATCGCAGCCGCCGGGTCCATCGCGGCGTACGGGACAGGCGCCGGGCCTGATGTCCTGGCCCTGATGGCCGAGGCCGCTGGCGCATTGGCCGACATTGAAATCGCGCGCCTCGCAGAAATTGTCGCGCCAGGGATACTGGCTCCAGGGCTGTTCGAGCTTGTCACTGGCGCGGCGGCGGCCGAACGATTGCGAGTGCACATAGGCCGGCGCATCCAGCGGGAAGCGGATCTGCGCATAGGCGGTGCGGTCGGCGCGGCCGGTCTGGCCGCGCGCGCCGCTGTTGGCGACGATGTCGCCGGACGGGCGGTAGGTGAAGTCCGCCGAGAGCGTCTCGGGCCGCTCGGCGGCGACCGGGGAGATCTCGGGCGCGATGCGTGACGGCTGGCCCCCGGTGACACGCAGCGCTCTGAGAAAGCGCTCGGCGACCGGATAGGCCTCGCGGCAGGCCAGGCGCTTCGGCCGCGGTGCGCTGTCGAGGCACTGGATCGAGACCACATAGGGCACGCCGAAGCGGGTGAAGGCGTAGCGGACATAGCCCTCGCGGATGAAGCGGCGCAGGTCCGGATATTGCGCTGACAGCGCCTTGACGCTTTCGCCCTTGCCGCCGGCTGGATCGGCAATGTCGTAGGTGATCAGCGAGCCGGTGATCTGGACCTCGACCGGCCTGGCGAAGATCCGCGACGGCAGGCCGGCGGTCACCTCGGGCGGCAGCGAGAACACCGCGTCGTAGCCGGTGGGGCCGGCATCGAACAGGTCGGTCCGGAAGTCGGCCTGATAGTGCGGCAGGGCCGGCTGACCGATCGGGCTCCTGCGGCGCGCGACGAGATAAGCAGTGGTGTCGAACGGCAGCAAAACGGGGACCGGACTGCGTCCGATCCCCGTGAAGATCGTTGAGGTCACGCCATTCAGCTGGATCAGCGCAGGCCATCTGCGCGGGTCATCCGGACCGGCACTGCGCCGGCGCGCGCTGAGGGCAAAGTCGGCGGCCACCTCGGGCGCCGCGTTCAACTCGGAGCGCAGCTGGTCCAGCGCGGCCCGCCAATCGGTGCGATGAACCGTGCGGGCCGGCGCGGCGAAGCTGTCGGCCGCGCGCCCTGCGGACGCGGCCAGCATCAAGATCGCCGCCAGGACGGCAACCATGATGACGCCTCTTGCCCCTGTCCTTGCCCCCAATCCCGCACGCCCCCGGCGTCAGATCAAGCCATGCCCTCCGCGGGCCTCAGTCCTTGGCGCGCTCGCAATAGGAGCCGTCTTCGGTCATGACGACGATGCGGGTGCCGACCGTGATGTGCGGCGGCACGCCGGTACGCACGCCATTCGACAGCACCGCCGGCTTATAGGACGACGACGCGGTCTGGCCCTTGGTGACCGGCTCGGTGTCGACGACCTCGAGCGTGACGCGCTGCGGCAGTGCGATCGAGACCGGGACAACGTCGTGCATCGAGAGCTTGACGGTCATGTTCTCCTGCAGATACGCCGCCTGCGAGCCGACGACGTCCTTCGGCACCAGCACCTGGTCGTAGGTCTCCGGGTTCATGAAATGGAAGCCGTCCGGATCCTCGTACAGATAGGTGTAGTTGCGCTCCTCGATCGTGACCTTCTCGACCTGGTCGGTGGTCTTGTAGCGCTCCGAGATCTTCACACCGTCGCTGATTCGGCGCATTTCGATCTGGCTGACCGGAGTGCCCTTGCCGGGATGGATGTTTTCGGCCGTCACGACGACGTAGAGCTTGCCGTCTTGCTCAATGACGTTACCCTTGCGAATAGAGCTGGCGATGACTTTCAAAGCTGTTTTTCCTGATCTTGGGGCCCGGCAACGGGCAGAGCCGGGCGGCGGTCGGACGCCGGGTTCGGTTTCGGGGCGCAACATACTGATTTTGTCCGGCGTTGCCAGTCCTTTGCGGCCCTGGCGGGCGATCCGCTGATGTCCGGGGAGCCGAAACCCTCGCCATGGTGGTCGCCCCAGCGCCATGCCGACGTCAGGCCGTTCCTGCAGGCGCGGGCCGCGATCATGCGCGCGTTGCGGGCCTGGTTCGCGGAGCAGGGGTTCACCGAGGTCGAAACCGGCATCCTGCAGGTGTCGCCGGGCAACGAGACCCATCTGCACGCCCCGGCGACCGAACTCACGGGGGCGGACGGAACCCGCTTGAAGAGGTACCTCAGAACCTCACCGGAATTCGCCTGCAAGAAGCTCCTGGCGGCCGGGGAGCGCTGCATCTTCGAATTCGCCCGGGTGTTCCGCGACCGCGAGCGCGGCGACCTGCATCTGCCGGAATTCACGATGCTGGAATGGTACCGGGCCGAGGCGCCCTATGACGCCATCATGGCCGATACCGTCGTCCTGATCGCCCACGCCGCCCAGGCGACCGGAATCCGGCAGTTTGCGTTCCGCGGCCGGACCGCCGATCCGTTCGCCGAGCCCGAGCTGCTGACGGTCGCCGCCGCGTTCGCGCGCTTTGCCGGCATCGATCTGCTGGCCACGATCCGTAACCGCACGGGTGACCGCGCGGCGCTGGCCACGGCGGCGACGGGCAAGATCCGCATCAGCGACGACGACACATGGTCGGACCTGTTCAGCAAGGTGCTGGTCGAGCATGTCGAGCCGCATCTCGGACAGGGACGCCTGACGGTGCTGTATGAATATCCGAGCCCGGAAGCCGCGCTGGCGCGGGTGAAGGCGGGGCAGCCTGATGTTACCGAGCGCTTCGAGGTCTATGCCTGCGGCGTCGAGCTTGCCAACGGCTTTGGCGAGCTGACCGATGCGGCCGAGCAGCGCCGGCGGTTCGAGCAGGACATGGACGAGAAGCAGCGGCGCTATGGCGAGCGCTACCCGCTGGATGAGGATTTTCTGGCCGCTGTCGCCGAGATGCCGCAGGCCAGCGGCGTTGCGCTCGGCTTCGACCGGCTGGTGATGCTGGCGTCGGGCGCGGCCCGGATCGATCAGGTGGTGTGGACGCCACCGGCAGGTGAGCGATGAACAGAATTGAACGGCCCACGACATTGCGCAGCGCCGCCGATCTGGTCGCGCAGGGCCTCGCCGCGCCGTCCGACCAGACGACGCTGGAGCGCGTGGCGCAGCGTTATGCCGTCGCGGTGACGACGCATCTCGCCGACCTGATCGACGCCGACGATCCCGACGATCCGATCGCCCGCCAGTTCGTGCCGTCGGCGGACGAGTTGAAGGCGCATCCCGGCGAGCGCGGGGATCCGATCGGCGACGATGCGCATGCGCCAGTGCCGGGCATCGTGCACCGTTATCCCGATCGCGTGCTGCTCAAGCTCGTGCATGTCTGCGCCGTCTATTGTCGTTTCTGCTTCCGGCGTGAGATGGTCGGGCCCGGCAAGGACAATGCGCTGTCCGATGAGGCTTATCGCGCGGCGCTCGCTTACATCCGTTCCCATGGCGAGATCTGGGAGGTGATCCTGACCGGCGGCGATCCGCTGATGCTGTCGCCGCGGCGGTTGAAGGAGATCATGGCCGATCTCGCCGCCATCGATCACGTCAGGATCATCCGCATCCACACGCGCCTGCCGGTCGCCGATCCCCAGCGCATCACGCCGGCGCTGGTCGATGCGCTGAAGGTGCAGGGCGCCGCGACCTGGGTGGCGCTGCATGCCAATCATCCGCGCGAATTGAATGCCGCGGTGCGGAGCGCCTGCGCCCGGCTGATCGACGCTGGCGTTCCGCTGGTGAGCCAGTCCGTGCTGCTGCGCGGGGTCAATGATGATGTCGCCACCCTGGAGGCCCTGATGCGCGCCTTCGTCGAGACGCGCATCAAGCCCTATTATCTCCACCACGGCGATCTCGCGCCGGGGACGGCGCATCTGCGCACAACCCTGGAGCATGGCCAGTCGCTGCTTCGCGCGTTGCGTGGCCGGGTGTCCGGTCTGTGCCAGCCCGATTACGTGCTCGACATTCCCGGCGGCTACGGCAAGGCGCCGGTGGGGCCGCAATACCTCACTGCGGAGGATTTTGTTGAGCAGGATCACGCCGCAGGTACGCAAACCCGCTATCGTGTGATTGACTATTGCGGCGAGGCGCATCTCTATCCGCCCGTGGCCGAGTGAAGTGTCCGGCCGATTCCGCTGACACGGAGGAGCAACATGAAGAGACTTGCGATCGCGATGGGGCTCCTGATCCTCGTGACCGATGTGACCGCATGGGCGCAGAGCACCGGCGCGGGCAGCGATTCCTCGATGCAGGCCCCGAAGAAGCGCCGCCAGCCGCGCCCGAGCGATCTGCCCAAGGCCGATCAGGTCGAGGACTCGTCGATGAGCAATGTCAGCAAGGAAGACCGCGAGCTCGATCGCAAGATCAAGAGCATCTGCCGCGGCTGTTGAGTGCGGTAAGCTTCCCGATCGTGGACCGCGGCGAGGCCAGGCGGATCATTGCGCTTCGGCGTCGCGAGCCCATGCGAGCACTTTGTCGAAGCCGGGCTCCGACACGCCTCGCATGAAGGTGGCGAGCGACATCATGCCGAATGCCCTGGCGATGTCAGGCCCATCAACGGCGAGGCGTCCCTCGCGGACGGCACGGTGGAATTCGGCGGGCGTCAGACCGTCGATCGTTTGCTCCGGCGCGGCGCCGGGGCCAGCGGCCAACGCCTCCAGCGCAATGCTGCCGTAGAACAGCCTGGCGAGCAAACGAGTCACGGCCAGACGGGCCAAGAAGCTGCGGCTCGGCGTCCTGCCGGCGCCGATGCAGAGAACGTTCACAAGGTCCTCGGTCACCGCCAATTCGAAGGTCACGATGGCCAAGTCGAACAGCGGATCGTTGCAGGCTGCGAGCTCCCAGTCGATCAGCCACAGCCGCCTGCCATCGAAGATCAGGTTGCGCGGGGTGGGGTCGTTGTGGCTCGAAACCAGACCGCATGGGGTCCAGGGAATCGCAGCGCGGATGCGAGCGAGGCTCTCCCTGTGGCCATCCAATAGCCCGCGGGCAAGCAGGCCCGATCTGTCCAAGGTGGCGAGCACCGTGGCAACGATGTCGCCCGGCTGGTCCAGCGGCACGAAGGTCGGCGTCGACTGCAGCCGGCCGACGAGACCGCCGAGCTCTCGGACCAGTCCGGCTGTGTTCCCCGGATGCTCGGATAGCGGTCGCGGATCGACGAAGTCCATGATGGCGACGCCACCCACCGGGTCGGCGTAATGCACCGCGGGCGCTACACCTGCCGCGGCTGCAATTGTCATGCAGGCAAAGCCGCGCCGACGGTGATGAACGGCCGTTCGCTCCGGCTCGACGCGCAGGACGTAGCACTGCTCCCCGATATCGACCCGATAAATCAGCGCTCCCGACACGCCGCCTTTCAGACGCCTGAGGCGAGTAGCCATGCGACCAGCGCCAAACGCTTCGGCGAGAGCGTGGCGTACGATCTCCTGTTGCGATGACGGGATCAGGTCGAGGCTCTCAACCACGTGGGGACTCCGGCTGCGGTGAGGGCGAGAGGAGAACGTCAGGCGTCGAATGAATGCGAACCGGGCGGCCGTCGCGCGCATCGGCAGTCTCGCCGGAAGCGGCGCCGGATGGCGCCGCTTTATTCATCTGTTTGCGTTATGCTGAGCGCTCGCGCTCGCGCACGGACACGGCGCGCCGCGTCCGCCGCGCCGTGACGGCGTCGGCGAGTTGCTCCAGCACCGAGACCGTCGTGTCCCAGCCGATACAGCCATCGGTGATGCTCTGGCCATAGGTCAGCGGCACGCCTGGCTTGACGTCCTGGCGACCGGCGACGAGATGGCTCTCGATCATCACGCCCATGATGCGCTGCTCGCCGGCCGCGAGCTGGCCGGCGATATCGGCGGCGACGAGCGGCTGGTTCTCCGGCTTCTTGCTCGAATTGGCGTGGCTGGTGTCGATCATCAGCCGCGCCGGCAGGCCGGCCTTGACCAGCTCGCTCGCGGCCTGCTCGACATGGGCCGCGTCGTAGTTCGGGCCGCTGCCGCCGCGCAGGATGATGTGGCAGTCCTCGTTGCCGGTGGTGGCCGCGATGCCGGAGCGGCCGCCTTTGGTGACCGCCATGAAATGATGCGGATGGGCGGCTGATTTCACCGCGTCGGCGGCGATGCGGATGTTGCCGTCGGTGCCGTTCTTGAAGCCGACCGGGCAGGACAGGCCGGAGGCCAGCTCGCGATGGATCTGGCTCTCGGTCGTGCGCGCGCCGATCGCAGCCCAGGCGACGAGGTCGGCAATGTATTGCGGCGTTGTCATGTCGAGGAATTCGCACCCCGCGGGCAGGCCGAGATTGTTGACGGCGGACAGCACGTTGCGCGCCAGCCGCAGGCCCTTGTTGATGTCGAAGGAATTGTTGAGATCGGGGTCGTTGATCAGGCCCTTCCAGCCGACCGTGGTGCGCGGCTTCTCGAAATAGACCCGCATCACGATCTCCAGCCGGTCATCGAGCCGCTCGCGCAAGGCGGCGAGGCGGCCGGCATAGTCGATCGCGGCCTTCGGATCGTGAATGGAGCAGGGGCCGACGATGACCAGCAGGCGGTCGTCGGCGCCGGTGAGAATGGCGTGGATCGCGTTGCGCGCGGCCATCACGACCCGGGTGGCGGTGAGGGTGCGCGGGATCTCACCCATCACCTCCACCGGCAGGCTCAATTCCTTGATTTCCTTGATACGAAGATCGTCTGTGGTGCTCAGCACGGCGGGCTCCTGCGTGTCTTGATGCGCACCTGCCGGCAATAAAAAAGCCGCCAGGTCTGGCGGCTTGTTCGGATATCTTGCTGCAATGTGTCAGATTGAGCGCGATCCTCCCGCCGCCAGCGAGCTGTCGTAGCTAAAGTACCAATAATAGCTGGTGGCGAGGTTGATCATGCCAGTCCTATAGCGTCCTGCCGGCGGCTTGTCATCCCGAAAATCGCAACTGCCGAGTCTCAGCCGCAGGTTCTCGGCCGTTGCGTCTCAGCCGTTGCGTGCCGCGAGTGCCATGCCGATCATCGACAGGCCGCCGAACAACAGGTTGATGCCGACCAGGAGGCCGATGGCCCACAGCGCGGTGCCGGGCAGGCCGGAAATGATGATGCCGGCGATGGCGATGTCGACGATGCCGGAGATGGCCAGCCAAGACCATCGTCCCGACAATTCGCGCCGATGCTCCAGCGCGTACATGATGGTCGCGACGCCCTCGGCCAGGAAATAGACGCCGATCACGATCGTGAGCGTCACCGTGCCCTGGACCGGCTGCGCCACCAGAATAAAGCCCGCGATGATGGCCAGCGCGGCCGACAACAACGACCACCAGAAGCCGGGCATGCCGCGCGCCCAGAAGGTGAGCGCAAGGCCGGCGATGCCGGAGATCAGAAACATCCAGCCCAGAAAGATGGTGACCGCGAGGCTTGCGAGCGGCGTCAGGATCATCGCCAGGAGGCCGAGAACGGCGAGCAGAATGCCCTCGATGAGGAAGGCCTTCCAATGCGCGCGAACCGCGGCCCCCATCTCCGAGCGCATGCGTTCGAGATCCGGGGGAATCGTATCCTGGGGCAGGGTCATGGTCTCAACTCCGGTCAGGGCGCGCTGGATGCCGCACGCTCCGGCCACCGACATGGTGCGGAACCGCAACCCAGACAAGCGCGCGAGGCGCATTTCGTTGCAACGCAGGGCTGATGTGCCGGTTCAGGCCGTCGTGCGGATCCGGTTGCGGCCGAAAATGTAGATTGTCGTTGTGACAATCAAAAGCGCGGTTCCGAGCAGAATGGCGGTGAGCCCGAGCGGGACGAGCACACCCGCGACATTGCGGTCGGGGTTGAGCAGCCAGTGCCGCACCGAGGTCAGGACAAAGCCGAGCCCGATGAAACCGGCGGCGCCGCCGAGCAGAAGCAGCGCCCACATCCGTCGCAGCTGGCTCAGCCGGGCGCGCGCGACGTCGGTGCGCGGCGTGTGATGACGGGCCACCCGCCGCACCAGCCGCACGGCCAGAGCGATCGACGAAAAGCCGATCAGCACGCTGACGCCCGCCGAGCCACAGCCGCGCCGTCGGGTCGAGACCCGAGCCTCGTTGCAGCATCAGCAGCGGGTAGTCGAACGCGGCATGCAGCGCCACCGGCGCTGCCAGCACCAGGACCCAGCTCGACCAGCGCGCCCAGTCGCGGTTGTGGCGATGGGCGCCCAGCGCCGTCCCGGTACGGGCGATCGCCAGATAAGCACCGGCGATGATGCCGAGTGCGCCGTGGAACGGCACCGTGAGGATGCTGCGCAGCACGGCCAGGGACCGCCACATCTCGGCGTGCTGGACGAGATAGGCAAGGTTTTCGTAAGCAGCGAAGCCGAGGCCGACCGCCGCGCCATAGAACACCGTATCCATGGCATTGCCGAACTGCCGTCGCCGCGACGACATCGCCGCGATCACGGCGATCTTGGCAATCTCCTCGGGAATGGCCACGCCGAAGATGGCGCGCACCAGCTGCGCCATCCACGGGTTATCCAACTGCAGTCCGACGTCGCGAAACGGCGCCCTGACGATGCCGAGCAGCAGCACGCTGGCCGCCCCCAGCAGGAAAGCGGTCCATATCTTGAGCGGCGGTCCGGCATTGTCACCCGCGGCCACCACGAGCCACAGGATCAGGAGCGCGGGGGCAATCGCAGCCGTGCCAATGACGGTCGGAATGGCTTCAATCAGGTTCATCTGAAATGGCAAATAGGCCGTGTTGTCCGAACATCCAATGCCGCAACGGGGGCAAATCGTGGTTCCCGCACGCAGCTTGATGGTGATGTGAGCTGCGCGTGGCGGGCAAGGCTCTGCGGCAGCGGAGCCGCCAGATCGAAATGGCCAGCTGTCAGGTCGCCGTGCCCCGCGTCAGGCTGAGTTCATGGTTTTGACGCGGCCGTGCGGCGAAGGGTTCAACAATTGCGGCAGATGCGCGTGGTGCGCGGGGCGGGACTGTCCCCATCCCGCCGCGAAGGTGGATCGCGCTGGCTGTCGCCTGCGCTCACATCGGAACGGTTGCTCGGGGGAATTTCCGCCGTGGTCGGCTTCTCGACACAGCTCAGCCGCGGCACCGGATCGGCGACGCGCCGGCATTCGAGGCCTTCGGCAAAGGCAGACGGCCCGATCGCACATGCAATCATGATAACAGGAAGAATTTTCATCGTGCCCCTCGCAGCTTACGCTCACATTTAGCGGCTCCAGCGGCGCCCGTCATGCAGACATCGCGCCGGTCGCACGGATCGGCAATGCCCGCCTTATTTCGCTCCGAAAACGTGCAATTTTTAGGCGCGCTGTTGCGCAAGTTCAAATATCGCGCGCAATCCGGTGTGCTGTTCGCAGGGGGCGGGCAGGCGCGACGGTCTTGATGTGATGCTGGGATCGTGGTCGGTTGCCAGGATGATCTCGCCGCCTGCCTCCCGTGCTTCGCAAGTCCCGCAGCCTCACTACCGTCGCGTCTGGGTCGACGATGCCGTTGCCGCGATCGAGGCTGATCAGTGCCGGACAGCCGATACGCATCTGATCCGTCTCATCGTGCCGGCGCTGTCCGGCATCGACATTTACCTGAAGGACGAATCGACGCATCCAACCGGCAGCCTGAAGCATCGGCTCGCCCGCTCGCTGTTTCTCTACGCGCTCTGCAATGGCCATATTCGCGAAGGCACACCGGTGGTCGAGGCATCCTCGGGCTCGACCGCGGTGTCGGAGGCCTATTTCGCGCAGATGATCGGCGTGCCGTTCTATGCGGTGATGCCGCGCACCACCTCGCCTGAGAAGATCGCGGCGATCACCCATTATGGCGGCAATTGCCATCTGATCGATGACGGCCGGGCGCTCTATGCCGAGGCGGCTGCACTCGCGGCGCGGCTCGGCGGTCATTACATGGATCAGTTCACCTTCGCCGAGCGCGCCACCGATTGGCGCGGCAACAACAACATCGCCGAATCGATCTTCAACCAGCTGCAGGGCGAGCGCTGTCCGCTGCCGGAATGGATCGTCATGGGCGCCGGCACCGGCGGCACGTCGGCGACGATGGGCCGTTACTTGCGCTATCGCCGTTATCCCACGCGGCTCTGCGTCGCCGACGTCGAGCATTCCGCCTTTTTCGACGCCTTCTGCTCGGGCGATGGCCGGCAGACCTGCGAGAGGCCGTCCCTGATCGAGGGCGTCGGCCGGCCGCGTTGCGAGCCGTCCTTCGTGCCGGGGGTGGTCGACCGCATGATCAAGGTGCCGGACGCGGCCTCGATCGCGGCGATGAGCGTGCTGACGAGGCGGCTGCGCCGGCCGGTCGGCGGCTCGACCGGGACCAACTTCCTGGCGTTGTGCCGGCTTGCCTCCGAGATGCGCGAGGCCGGCGTGATCGGATCGGTCGTGACGTTGATCTGCGACTCCGGCGAGCGCTATCGCCAGACCTATTACGATCCGCAATGGCTGGCGGCGCGCGGCCTCGAACCGGCCCCCCATGAAGCGGCGCTGTCCGCTTTTCTCGACACCGGTGCGCCGCTCCGTCTCGACATTCCCGACGCCCTCAATCCGCGAAGGGCCTGAAGGCGGCGGGTTTCGCCGGCGTCGCCGAAGCGGCGCGGCGGCGATCGCAGGGGGCGGCCAATGCCCGGCATTGTGCGAGATCCCTGATCTGGATCAACGAACGACCGGCCGAACTGGGCTTTGGTCCGCCCTCGCAATACACCTTTAAGCGCTTGCGGAAACTCCGGTCTTTGCGCCGCGGGCAGGGGAAGGACGATCAGGTGATGAACTACGACAGCTATTTCGACCGCGCTCTCGACCAGTTGCACCAGGAGCGCCGCTATCGTGTGTTCGCTGATCTCGAGCGTCTCGCCGGACGCTTTCCCCGCGCGATCTGGCACGCGCCCGACGGCCCCAAGGACGTCGTGATCTGGTGCTCCAACGACTATCTCGGCATGGGCCAGCATCCCAAGGTGATCGGCGCCATGGTCGATGTGGCCGCGCGCATGGGCACCGGCGCCGGCGGCACCCGCAACATTGCCGGCACCAACCATCCGTTGATCGAGCTGGAGCGCGAGCTCGCCGATCTCCATGGCAAGCAGGCGGCGCTGGTGTTCACGTCGGGTTATGTCTCCAACGAGACCGGCATCTCGACCATCGCCAAGCTGCTGCCGAACTGCCTGCTGCTGTCGGACGCGCTGAACCACAATTCCATGATCGAGGGCGTGCGTAAGGCCGGCACCGAGAAGCAGGTCTGGCGGCATAACGATATCGCACATCTCGAAGAGCTGCTGCGGGCAGCTGATCCGGACCGTCCCAAGCTGATCGTCTGCGAAAGCCTGTATTCGATGGATGGCGATGTCGCGCCGCTGCATCGGATCTGCGATCTCGCCGAGCGCTATGGCGCCTTGACCTATGTCGACGAGGTCCATGCCGTCGGCATGTATGGCCCGCGCGGCGGCGGCATTGCCGAGCGCGACGGTGCGATGGCCCGTATCGACATTCTCGAAGGCACGCTGGCCAAGGCGTTCGGCTGCCTCGGCGGCTACATTGCCGCTAATGCCAACCTGATCGACGCTGTCCGGTCCTATGCTCCGGGCTTCATCTTCACCACGGCGCTGCCGCCGCCGGTCTGCGCCGCCGCGACCGCGGCGATCCGTCACCTCAAGACGTCGCAATGGGAGCGCGACCGGCACCAGGATCGGGCTGCCCGGCTCAAGGCCGTGCTGAATGCCGCAGGCCTGCCGGTGATGCCGTCCGACACCCATATCGTGCCGGTGCATGTCGGCGATCCCGAGAAGTGCAAGACGGCGTCCGACCTGCTGCTCTCCGAGCACGGCATCTACATTCAGCCGATCAACTATCCCACCGTGCCGCGTGGGCTGGAGCGGCTGCGGATCACCCCGTCGCCCTACCATGATGACGGCCTGATCGACGCGCTCGCCGAGGCGCTGGTCGACGTCTGGGACCGCCTCGGTCTTGCCCGCGCGCCGCAGGCGCTGGCCGCCGAATAGGCCTGTCCTGGCGGACTGTCACGCAGCCCTGTCAGTTTGATCTGCCGCAATGCCGCCCGCGCTCGCGCGGGCGTAATCTTTTGCGATCAGGGAACAAGCCGGTTCGGCCGGGCCCGGCCGGCAAACAGGCGAGGCAGCCCATGGCCAAGATCATCGAAGCGCTGCTGGAAGAGCACGGCAATATCGAGAAGCTGCTCGCGGTGCTCGAGCACGAGCTCGATCTGTTCGATCACAACCGGCGGCCGGATTACGACATATTGCAAAGCATCATCGCCTATTTCGAGGACTATCCGCAGCGCTGTCACCATCCCAAGGAGGAGATGATCTTCAGCAGGCTGCGCGAGCGCGATCCGGCGGCGGCCGCGACCTATGGCGACGTCGACGGCGAGCATGAGAGCGAGGCGCAACGGTTGCGCGGCTTTGCCGACGCGGTAAACGCGGTGTTGGCAGATCAGGAGATCCTGCGCGAGAATTTCCACGCCGCGGTCCACCAGTTCATCGACAGCCAGCGCGAACACCTGCGCAAGGAGGAGACGCTGCTATTTCCGGCGGCCCTGCATGCGCTGCGCGCCGAAGACTGGGCCGACATCGACGCCCGCATGTCCGACGAAAAGGATCCGCTGTTCGACGGCGACGTGGCGGAGAAATTCCACAACCTCGAACGGACCATTTTGCGCTGGGAGCAGGAGGCCGAGCAGGCCCGCCTCGCGGCCGCCAAGTGACATCCTGTCTCACCGGCGCTTTGTCTCAATTGCGCCGGGCAGGCAGACCATTATAGTTGCCCATGGGGCAAGGCACTCTTTCTCGGAGTTGGCTATGACCGCTTTGAATACTGGGCTCGAGCCGGTCCGGAGCTCGTTGGCCAGAGGCGCCGCGGATGCGGCCGACAAACCGGCGCAGATGCCGATGTCGCGGCAGAACGCGTTCGGCAGCCACGGCTATGACATGTATCCGCAAGAGCTTGTCCGGCTGTCCGGCTGCCAGGAGCTCAAGCTTCGGCGCGAGAAGAAGCGGGCCTTGGTGCTGAGCTGAGGCCAAGCCGCTCCGCCGCCGTGTGACGGTGTGCTCCGGCTGTAGCTCTGTGGCGGTGCTTGGCATGAGATCGTTCTCATTCACATCACCGATGTTAACGCATCATTAACCAGGTCGCGCGACCCTGTTCGCATGCTCCCCCAGGAGTGCGACGGAATCGGACGGCCGGAGCCGACAGTCGCGACAAGAGGCCGGCGGCGTAACGCCCGCCGGCCTTTTTGCTGAAGCCGGGATAGATCGGCGGATCTCATCGCCAAGGCCATCGCCCAAACGCTCAGTTGCGCCGCGCCAGCGAACGCAGAAAACCCTGATATTCCTCGTTCAGCTCCATATCGACGGCGGGCGACAGTCTCAGCAGCACATTCGCGATGAACGCCTGGTCGTTGCGCGGCTCCTCCAGCACCTCGCGCAGGACCGGGACGTTGTCCTCGATGTGATGCAGGAAGGCGACGCCCTTGTCCGCGGTCTCGGTCCAGCGCGCCCGCGTCCATTTCGCCAGGGGGTACATGACCTCATGGATGAAGTTGGATTTGCGCGCCTTCTCGAAGAAGCGCAGGCCCGCGTTCCAATACTCCTTGGCGCGGAGCGGGGGCGGCGGCAGGTCACCGGCCAGCATCTTCTTGCCGGCCTGTCCGACGAAGTCATCCAAGGTGGTCGGTGCATCGATGTTGGCGCGGAAGTGCCACAGCGCGAACGAGCCGGGGAAGTCGTTGCCCATCTGAGCGAGCAGCGCGGTCTCGACCTGGTCGAGCGCGGCCTTGTCGCCCTTCAATGCCGCCGTCATAGCAAAGGCGAACAGCGCGTCATTGCCGACCTCGTGCACGCCGCCAGTCTTCAGCTGTGCGGCGGACAAAGCAGGCGTCCTGCCATCTGCCGGCACCGTGGCCTCGCCGGCGCGCTGCGCCTTGATGAAGGCGGTGATCTCGAGCCAACGCGTCAGGTGGGCGATGAAGGCATCGGGATCGACATGCACGATCGCGAGATTGAGCGGCTCCTTGCGCGTTCTCAGCTCCGACATGTCGGTCATCTCGCACTCCGTGGCTGTCGCTCGCCGGCCTGTCCGCTGTCGTGTCAGCTTTCTGACATCGCAGGGGCGCCGGCGAGACTTGCAGAGGAGGGCAGCAAGAAGGGTGCCATGACATCAGCACCTTTCGGGCCTCCGAGCGCGCCGGAACGAGTCTTGCTCGGGCTGCTTGCGATTCGACATTTTCGAACGGAGCTTGGCCCCGCATGTTCGCCCGGATCTGTAAGGCCGACACGATCGATGAAGGCGGGATGCGTCTCGTCATCGCCGATGCCCACCTCATCATCCTCGCCTGGCCCGACGATGGTGAGCTCAAAGCGTTCCAAGGCGTGTGCCCCCACACGGCGGCGCCGATGGCCGAGGCCGGCTTTGACGGTCGTGTGCTCAGCTGCCCCGTGCATCACTGGACCTGGGATGCGCAGACCGGCCTGCCGCTGCACCCGCAGGAAAACGCGCTGGCCGCCTATCCAGTCAAGGTCGAGGATGGGGTGGTCTATATCGACACCGACGGCATCTCTCCATCGTTCGCCGCACGCTGAGCCGCGCCGTCAAGCCGAGGACGAACGCGCACGGGCCGCTTGCCCGGCCGACCAAACGCCTCTATACGTTCGGCGCGCGCGGCGCGGAATCATCTCCGATGGTTCAGCCGACCTCGCAGATCTCAGCTTTAACCCGCTGATTTGCTGAAGGTTTTGTCAAGAACGTGCAAACGGCGATGACGCCGGGGCCGATGGTCTCGCTGCATCGTGCGTATTGCTCCCTTCGTCTATCGGTTAGGACGCCACCCTTTCACGGTGGAGAGAGCGGTTCGATTCCGCTAGGGAGCGCCACCCGCGCGTTCATTCTTCCCTCCCTTTCCTTGCCGTCCTTCGGTAGGCATCACGCTCCCGCAGCCCTGTCAGACCATCGGCGCATTGTCTGTGTTCGATCCGGTCAACCCTCCATTAGGGTCCTTCCCGTACTTCAACGGGCAAGCAGGAGCAGGATGATGGCCGCGCCTAAGAAGCGGGAAGCCCGAAAGTCGATGAAGCAGCCGGCGTGGATCACGCTGGATGGTGGCTTCGCTGTGCGGCATTGCCTGGTTCAGGACATCTCCAGCGCCGGCGCCAAGCTGACCGTCGAGGATGCGGTGGCCCTGCCGGGAACGATCCGGCTCGCCTTTGCCCGCGATGCACGCACGGGCCGGCTCTGCCAGGTGGTGTGGCGCCGCGGCGCCTCGGTCGGCGTCAAGTTCATCGGCAAGTAGCAAGCGGCATTGCGCATTGCGGCTGCGCGGGGGGCGGTGCCGGCGGGCCGATGATTTCGGGCAGCGCAATCGGCGAAGATGCGCTAACAAGCTGCCATGTTCAGATCCATCCTTTGCGGAACGATCACCGCCATGCTGGTGGTGACCGTCGCCTGCGCCGGCAGCGTCGGCCCGTCCCTGTTGTCACCGAGCGCCCCCAACGCGGAGCCGCCGGCAGCACGGTCGAGCAAAGCCAGCCGCAATCCCTGTGCGTCCTACGGCGCCAATTTCGTGCGGATCGAGGGAACCGACACGTGCATGAAGGTCGGCGGCGCCGTGCGCGTCGAGACAGGCACTGGACTCGGCCGTTGAATCTGGCAGCTGCCTTACGATAGCGGCGGCGCGATGTGGCGGATGAAGGCGGGGCGTAGTGAGAGCCGCTGATACCAGCTGTCGAGATGAGGCAGCTCCGGCTTGACCACGCCTTCGACGCCGAACCACCTCCGCGCATAGGCGCCGAGCGCGATGTCTGCGAGGGTGAATGTCTCCGCCTCGACATAGCTCCGCGTGCCGAGATGGGCGTTCAGGATGCGCCACATCGCCGCGGCCTCGTCGGCCGCCTTCTGCAGCGCGATCATGTCGCGCTGTGCGGGCGGGGTGCGCACGAGACCCCAGAACAGCGGACGCTCGGTCGGCTGCACCGTGGACAGCGTCCAATCCAGCCAGCGCTCGACCGCCGCACGTTGGCGCGGCAGCGGCGGGTACAGCGGCGTCGGCCCGCCATAGGCCAGGCAGAGATAACGCATGACCGCGTTGCTCTCCCAGAGCACGAGGTCACCATCGACCAGGGTCGGAATTCGGCCGTTGGGATTCATGGCGAGATAGTCCGCTTCGTTGTTGCGGCCGAACTGCATGCCGGCATCGATCCGCTCGAAGGCGATATCGAGCTCGGCCATGCACCACAGCACCTTCTGTACGTTCACCGAGTTGGCGCGGCCCCAGAGTGTGAGCTTGCTGTCGGCGGGCATCATCGGCTCCTGTCTCGCATGACACTGTCGGCGACCTTGATAGCGCATCTCAAGCAAAAAGCCCCGCTGCGGGCGGGGCTTTTCGGTTGAGCACGTCGCTCGGTGATCAGCGGCCGAAGAACAGCCACAGCAGAATGATCACCGGGATCGGCACGCCCAACAACCAAAGCAGAATTCCTCGACCCATCTCGGCCTCCTCATGTCCTCCCCGTCAATCGGGGCGACAACGCGAGGAGGGCGGCGATGTTCCGCGCGTGGCGCGGCTGCCGCAGGGGAGCGTCAGCAATGGGGCGCGTCACCAATGCCCGGTGTTCGGCATCGACAGCCAGGGCTCGGCAGGGGCCTTCGGCTCGCCCTTCTGCAACAGCTCGATCGAGTGCAGGTCGGGCGAACGGACGAACGCCATGTTGCCGTCGCGCGGCGGGCGGTTGATGGTGATGCCGAGCTTCATCAGCCGATCGCAGGTGGCATAGATGTCGTCGACCTCATAGGCGAGATGGCCGAAGAAGCGATCCTCGCCATAGGTCTCCTCGTCCCAATTATAGGTGAGCTCGACCAGCGGCGCGCCGCGTGTCGGCGGCAGGCTCTTCAGCAGGTGTTCATCCTCGGGCGCGCAGAGAAACACCAGGGTGAACCGTCCCTTGTCGTTGTCGATCCGGCGCACCTCCTTCAGGCCGAGTGCATCGGAATAGAATTTGAGCGCCGCGTCGAGATTGCGCACGCGCAGCATGGTGTGGAGATAACGCATCCTTCTGGTCTCCTTCGAGCTTGAAGCGGATGTTCAACGAACGCCCGTGGACGTCGATCCATAGCAGCAAATCGTTCTCCGGCGCATCAGGGCAAGGGCGTGCGGCGCTGCGGCTGCGCACGGATTTTCGGCGCCGCCACCGCACATCGCGGTCGTCGCAGGATGTTTCGTGGCGCCTGCAGGCACGCGGCGAATCCCTATTTTGGCAGTGATTCGCGACCACGATGCGGAGGCGGGATGCGCCCATCTGCAGGATTTTCAGGGCATTTTGGCTGTGATGTGCGGCCAAAATCACGCATGACGGTCGAAAATGCCTGGAAATATAGGGGAAAATGAATCGACCGCTCGCTTCGATCGTCATCGCAGCTTGACTTCTCGGCGCTCCGTTGGAATTTTGGCGCCGCTGTGGGTGCTTCGGGGCCCCTTGAAATGCAGGAGAATCCCGAAAAAACGCGGGGTAATACGCCACCAGACGACTCAAGTCACGGCTGTGCAATGCAGCCAGAAAGCCCCGACCAGTCTGCGCAGCAATGCGCTGATAGCCGCGCAGTCGTCTCGTCATTCATCGGTACCAATCCTAAGGAGATAAGATGGCTACCCAACTTTCGAAGTCGCAGCTGATCGAGAAGATTGCGACCACCACCGAGCTGTCCAAGCGTGACGTCAAGAACGTCATGGAGACGCTCACGGATGTCGGCCACAAGGAGCTGAAGAAGAACGGCGTGTTCCTGGTGCCGGGCTTCGCGAAGTTCGTCGTCGTCAAGAAGCCTGCCGTGAAGGCGCGCAAGGGCACCAACCCCTTCACCGGCGAAGAGATGATGTTCAAGGCCAAGCCGGCCCGCAAGATCGTGCGCGCGCGCCCGGTCAAGGCCGCCAAGGACGCGGTCGCCTGATCCGGCCCGCAACGTCCTGAGCGACATCAAGGGCCCCCTGAGAAGGGGGCCTTTTTGTTGCGCGATGGTTTCACGTGATGGCCGGTGCTGCTGGAACGACAGCAGCGCCAGCGCGACGGAATATCTTCGTCGCCTGGCGCCACCTCGAAGACTGGGCCCTGAAATCCCCAGTGATGATGTGTATCGGCGGCCCGCCAAAAGGTTCAAAGCGCCTGGCCTGACAGCTCATCGCGACGCAGTCCCGCGGCCGCATCTCGGCGGGGGTGGCGGGCTGGTGGGGACAAGTCATGGCATGCTGCGCGGCAAGTCTTTCCAAAGGCCCGCCAATGCGGGCAAGCCGGGCTTGTGGATAGGCTGCGGACAAGCGGTGGATGGCGTGGGCGGCGGTCCGGCTCAGCGATTGATCGGGCGCGTGATGTCGTCGATGGCGCTCTCTGTGCCGGCCGGCTCGCCACCAGGGTGGCAGGAGGCGAGCACGACGAAGCCGCCATAGCCGATGATGTTGAACAGAAGTTCCAGCCAAGTTTCCATCACGATTTTCCTTGGCCGCATTTCGACTGACGCGCCATGTCCATGGATAACCTGCAACCGGCCTCGTGGGTTCCCGTCCTCACGACAGTGTGCGGAGTGCAACCAATGTCCCGGCCTCTGTGTTGTTTGGTCGCAGATGATTTGGCGGACATGATGAGAAACGCATTAGCCGCTCTGGCGACTGCAGGCGCCGTCGCCGCCATCGCCCTCGCTGCGCCGGCCCCGGCCCCGGCGCATGGGATCGGGCCAGGCCTCGCGTTTGGTCTGGCCGCGGGCGCACTGACCGCAGGCGCGATCGCAGCTTCGGGGCCTTATGATTATGGTCCGGGCTATGGCTATTATGGTCCGCGCTACATCTACGGGCCCGGTCCCAACGCCTATTATGGTGGACCTTACTACCATCGGTACCGCCACTGGCGTCATCACTGGTAATATCAGGAATGCGAGAGGGCCCGGAGACTTGGCCTCCGGGCTCTCTCTATGTGTGCTCGATGTGGATGTATACTCGATTTGGGCGCGGCCTTAGGGCCGGTGCGGGATGACGCCGCCGTGCAGCCCGCTACTCGGCCGCTTCGCCGCGATCGGCGCGCTTCCAGGCAAGGGTCGCATATTCCTCGCGTTCGCGCGCGAACTTCTCCTGCGTTGATCTGAACCGCGCAATGCGAGCGGTGATCTCGGCGCGCTCCTGCGCACGCCGGTCGTCCTGCGTCTCTTTGTGTCCCACGGATGTTCTCTGCTCTGGTCATATCCGACGAGGCCCGCCCTGAGACGCATGACAAACTTCCTGGCGAATCGCTGTGGGTGATGTGGGTGCCCGATTGGGGCATGATTGCGGACGCCGGTCGCAACCCCATGGCGGCTCACCATTTGGCTGGGGACAGCAGCGGCGGCATGCCTTGCTCCGGTAGAACCTCCCGCCACAGACTCGCGTCGCTTGCATGAGGGCATCGAAGCGACCCGCGCTTGGTTCGGGCGCGTGAGAATTGGTGGCCGGCCGTGCTAAACTCGCAAGCATGAGTGACTGGTTCGGGTGAGCCGCGATGATCCGATCTGATCTGCAGGATGGCGTGAACCGCTTGGGCGATATGATCGCGGCTGCCAAGGTGATCGTGCCGTTCACGGGCGCCGGCATTTCGACCGAGGCCGGCATCCCCGACTTCCGTTCGCCGGGCGGACTATGGACCCGCAACCGGCCAATCGACTTCCAGGAGTTCGTCGCCAGCCAGGAAGCCCGCGATGAGGCTTGGCGCCGGCGCTTTGCGATGCAGGAAACGTTTGCGGCGGCGCGACCAGGCCGGGGCCACCGCGCACTCGCCGCGCTCTACCGTGCCGGCAAGATCCCGGCGGTGATCACGCAGAACATCGACAATCTGCACCAGGACTCCGGCTTCGCCCCCGAGCACGTCGTCGAGTTGCACGGCAACACCACTTTCGCGCGCTGCATCGGATGCGGGCAACGCTATGAGATCGGCTGGGTGCAACAGCGCTATGCCGCTGACAACGCCGCGCCCGACTGCACGGCCTGTGCCGCGCCGGTGAAGACGGCGACGGTGTCGTTCGGTCAGGCGATGCCGGAAACGGAGATGCAGCGCGCGACCGAGCTTGCGCAGCATTGCGATCTCTTCATCGCGATCGGCTCGTCATTGGTTGTATGGCCAGCGGCTTGCTTTCCATTGATGGCAAAGCAGGCGGGTGCACGACTTGTCATCATCAACCGGGAACCCACTGATCAGGACGACGTTGCTGATCTCGTCATCCACGATGACATCGGCGAAGTGCTTGGTCCGTTCCTCCGTAATTGAACGGAAATTGATGCATTTTTGCCTGCATGTCTGTTCATATGCCTCACTGAAACCGATTTTTGTCTATGCGCGGCACGAGGGAATGTTATCTTTGATTCGAGAGATTCGCGTGGCTCGCCGTGGGTATAAGTGGTGATCATGCGGTTAAGAACGCCGTTGCAGGGGTGGCGGCTCACAATTTATCTGTGAGGTCCGGGGTTATGGGGTCGGACGGATTTGAGTCCAAGAAGCTCGGGTTACCGGTTGCTGGTGTGTCCGCACCCAACCGTCTCGGGGCAGACTATCAAGGCGGTGTCGCGCGCGACGCAGCGATCGATGCGCTAGCCGGTCTTGGCGAGAACCTCGTCGAAATCAGCGGCGTCATCAAATGGTTCGACGCGTCGAAGGGATACGGCTTCATCGTTCCCGACAATGGCTGGCCGGACGTGCTGCTGCACGTCACGGTGCTCAGGCGCGACGGCTATCAGACGGCCTATGAAGGCGCTCGACTCGTGGTCGAGTGCGTTCAGCGCGCCAAGGGCTACCAGGCCTTCCGCATCGTCTCGATGGACGAGTCGACGGCGATCCATCCGGCGCAGATGCTGCCGCCGCGCACCCATGTGACGGTCACGCCGACCAGCGGGTTGGAGCGTGCGCAGGTCAAATGGTTCAACCGGCTGCGCGGCTTCGGCTTCGTGACCTGCGGCGAGGGGACCCCGGACATCTTCGTCCATATGGAGACCTTGCGCCGCTTCGGCATGACCGAGCTGCGGCCCGGCCAATGGGTGCTGGTCCGCTATGGGCCGGGCTCCAAGGGCATGATGGCGGCAGAGATCCATCCCGAGACTGGCTCTCCGGCGCTGTCGTCGCACTGAGCCAACGGTCGGATACGTAAGCGACTGCGGAATTCGCCAGCCCCGGGGAGACCTCTTCCCGGGGCTGACGCATTCTCAGCCGGCGTCTTCCGGAAACATGTCTCGGCCGCCCGCCCGCCGGGAGCAGACCGTCCGCGGTCTTGCTGCGGAGCCCGCGACCGTGTAGTGACGTGGTCCTTCCAGGAGATCGGGGTATAGCGCAGCCTGGTAGCGCGGCAGTTTTGGGTACTGCAGGTCGTTGGTTCGAATCCAGCTGCCCCGACCATCTCCCAGGCGGTACGGCCGCCGGGTCTCCCTTATCCGGATCGGTCAGAAGAAGCGCCGGCATTCGCCACAGTCGCGCCGCGGCGGAGCGCAGCGCATCCCCCCAAAAAAATTCGGATGCCCTCGCAGCGGCAAGACCCGAGAGCATCCGAAGTGGAGCGGGTGAATCCGGGGAAGGAACATCCGCCAAGCCGCACAACAGCGGAAAGGCCTTGGGGCGTCTTTGCGCTAAATCAAATACATAGAGGGCTGGCGGACCGGCGGCCGCAGGCCGTCAGCGCGCCGGCGGTTGCGCCTGCACATCTTCCGCGAGGCGGCCGTCGACGATATGGACGCGCCGCTGCATCTGCGCGGCGAGGTTGAGGTCGTGGGTGACGGCGACGACCGTCTTGCCGCGCATGATCACGAGGTTACGCAGAATGCCGAACACCTGCGCCGTCGCCGCGGTGTCGAGACTGCCGGTCGGCTCGTCGGCGAGGATCACCGGTGGATCGTTGGCGAGCGCACGGGCCACGGCCACACGCTGACGCTGGCCTCCGGACAGCTTGTCCGGCGTCTTGCGCAAATGGTCGGCAAGGCCGAGCGAGGCCAGCAGCTCCTCGGCGCGCTGCGTGATGGCTCGGGCCGACAGGCGGCCCAGCGCCCGCATCGGCAGAGCGACGTTCTCGGTGATCGAGAATTCCGGCAGCAGGAAATGAAACTGGAAGACAAAACCGAGGCGCGACAGCCGCACCTCCGCGCGTTCGTCCTCGGTCATGGCGGTCGTGGAGCGGCCATCGATCAGCACGTCGCCCTGGCTCGGAAGATCGAGCAGACCCAGAAGATAGAGTAGGGAGGACTTGCCCGACCCGGACGGGCCGGTGATCGCGATGAACTCGCGCGCGCCGATCGCAAGGTTGATGTCGGCGACCAGGGTCACCGGCACCTCGCCGGGCAGGATCCGTGTCACTCGGCGTGCTTCGATCAGCGGCGGGCTCACGTTGCGCCCCGGATGATATCGACTGGATGCAGCCGCGCCGCGGCACGGGCCGGGAAGTAGCCGGCCACCACGCTCGACAGCAGCGCCACGGCGGTGGCGAGCAGATAGTGCTTCAACGAATACAAGACGGGCAGGTGATTGTAGTCGGAGAACGGCGTCTTGAACTCGAGCGAGGCAAGCCCGCGGGTCAGGAGATAGCCGAGCACCCAACCGAAGGCCGCGCCGGTGAGGCCGATGAACAGCGCCTCGATGATGAAGATGCTGCGGATGGTCCGGTCGCGAAAGCCGAGCGATTTCAGGATCGCGATGTCGCGGGTCTTCTCATGCGTGATCGTCGAGATGATGTTGTAGGTGCCGAAGCTCGCGACCAGCAGGATGGCGCCGACGATCGTGTACATCAGCACGTTGCGCAGCGTGATCGCCGACAGCAGATCCTCCTGCGCCTCCTGCCAGGAGATCGCCTTGTAGCCGGTCTGTTCCCCGATCCGTTCGCTGATCAGCCGGGCCTGCATCGGATCGTTGGTCCGGATGCGGATCTCGTTGATGATGCCGGTCTGGCGCTCAAGAATTTGCGCGGTGCGCAGCAGCACATAACCGGTGGTCTCGTCGGTGGCGCGGAAGCCGGAGTGAAAGGTGCCGACGACCGTGGCGTTCATGCTGATGCCCTGGGCGGAGGCGAGCGTGATGTTGGAGTTCACGCGCGCCCCGAGCTTGGCCGCAAGCCGGTCGCCGAGCAGGATCGCGTGCGACGAGCGATAGAGCGAAGTGAGGCTGCCCTGGCGCATGTGGCTGGCAAGGGTCGAGACCTCGCTTTCGGTGCGCGGGTCGATGCCGATGATCGCGACGGTGAGATTGCGGCCGGCAAAGCGCAGCACCGCCTTGGATTGCACGGACGCCGTCAGCGCACCGGGCACCCAGCCCTGCAGCGAGGCGATCGTTGCCATCGGGTTCTTGATGCCGGGGCGCCGCACATTCGGCTTCAGGCCGTGGAATTCGGCGGCTGCGTAGATCTGATCGGCCGGTTGACGGCTCGGCTCGCGCAGCTCGTCGGTGATCGAGATGTGCGGCAGCGCGTCGACCAGGGTGCGAATGAAATCGTCCTGCGATCCCTCCATCATCGCCGCCATCATCACCGAGAACGCCACGCCGGTCATCACCCCGGCGATCGCGACCAGCGTCTGCCGGGCGCGATGACGCACATGTGTCCAGGCGATGGTGAGGACCAGGCTCATGGTGCTGTGGTCTCGATCTCCATCGGCCGGACCCGTTCGCCGTCCTTGATGTCGGCGGTCGCGGGGGCTGCGACCATCTCGCCCTGCTGCGCGCCTTCGAGGATCTCCACGGCCGCGGAGCCTCTTATGCCGACGCGGACCTTCCGACGGTGCACACGGCCGTCCTCAATGACCAGCAGGCCGTTGTTGACGACGGCATTAGCCGGCACGAGCAGCACATCGGCCTTCTCGCGGCTGACGATGTTGGCCTCGACGCTCATGCCGACACGCAGCGGCGTGTCGTCGGGCAGGCCGATCCGGACGCGGAAGGTCTTGGCAACGGGATCGCCCGCCGGCGTGATCTGCTTCACCATTCCGGGAAGCGCCTGGCTGCCGAACGCATCGCTGCGCAGCAGCGCCTTCTGGCCGACCTGGACGCGGGGGATGTCCTCTTCATTGACGTCGGCGATCACCCAGAGCGGCTTCTCCAGACCGACGCGATAGAGGATAGTGCCGGGGTCGACCATGTCGCCGACCTCGCCATCCTCCTTGAGCACGACGCCATCCATCGGCGCCACCAGCCTGAAATAATCGAGGCGCTGGCTCTGCGCCGCGATCTGGGCGCGGATGCGGGCGAGGTCGCTCTCGGAGCGCTGATAGGCCTGCGACGTGGACGCGCCGCGCGCCAGCAGCTGTGACTGCCGCTCGAATTCGTGCCGCTGAAACTCCTCCTGCGCGCGCAGATCGTTCAGGGTGGCCAGCGCCTCCTTGTCGTCGAACCGCGCCAGCAGGTCACCGGCCTTGACCGCCTTGCCCTCGCAGCGGCAGCGTTCGACGATGCGGCCGCGCACCAGCGGCGTGGTGCGCGACCATGTCTCCGGCTCGACCGCTCCGGTGGCATAGACGATCTCGGCCGCCGTGCCGCGCGTGATGCGAACGACTGTGATCGTCGGTCCGCGCAGCCACCATGCCGCCAGCGCGGCCGCCGCGGCGAGAGCCAGCAGCATCGTGAGCAGGCCACGCCAGGGAAAGCGACGCCGGCCGCGGTCGGCGGCCGGCGGGGCAGGAGGATGGTTGGCGACAATCGCGCTGGATCGATCCGGCGTCAGCATGTCCATGGTCGACTGGACCCTGCGACGGGAAGGCGGCTTCTATTCAGCCCGCGGTGCCCGTCGCAACGCGAGGCGGTGCCATTTTGAAGTGCTGCTTGGCATAGGCGACGATCTGGCGATCGGTTGGATGATCGGCGGCTTCGACGGCGACGATCCGCTTGCCGACCGCAGGGTGCTTCTCGTGCAGGTACTTGGCAAGCTCCGTCTTCGCGCTCGCTGGACCGATGATCAGGATCTCGCCGGCATCGTTGAGCGCAGCCGCAATCTCCTCCAGGAAATGCTTGTCGGGCGCGGCATGGCCGCTGCCGATGGCGTTCGCCTTGTGGTGCAGATGCTTGGTCTGCAGATGCGGATGCAGTGTCACCTCGTCGGAACCGGTGAGACCGATATGGAACAGCTTGGCCTCGCTGTGGTCGAGCCACACGACGGCATGAAAATGAGTCGGCATGATCTGGTCCTTGTCAGCAAATCGCCGCGTGAGCAGGCGGCACGTGCGCTCAGGGAGCGCGCGCCGCGGCACGCGGCACCATTGTGCTGACGACCTTAGCCAGCGCCGACCAGGCCCGGCTTGATGCAGGTCAACGGGAGAGGCCGCCGCGTGCGGGCGGCCTCCCGGCACCGGCTCACTTCGCCGCGGCGGCCTTGGGTGCGGCCGGCTTCGGCAGCGGCTTGTCCTGACGCTTCGACCACGAGATGTAATAGGCCACCGTCGTCATGATCGCGATCCCTGCTGCGCTTACCAGGATCTGCGCCAGCAGCGAGCCCGAGCTCAGCATCAGCGTGAAATGGCCGATGAAGGACAGGAAGACGCCGACACAGAATACCGCGAGCGACTGCTGACCGCACACCACCAGCGGATCGAAGCCCTTCCATTCCAGGCCCGGCCATTCCTTCGGCACGAAGCGGATCACCAGGATCACGATCACCACGAAATGCAGGAAACGGTAGGGCGCGAGGTTGGTCTTGTCGTTCGGATTGAACGCCGAATAGAGCCAGTGCGGCAACATCGTGCCATAGTCCGGAAAGCGGCCGGCCATGGTCATGATCAATGCGAGCAGCAGGTAGCCCAGGCAGAAATAGAGTGTCGCCGGGGCCATGATGATGCCCATCGAGCGGCGCGCGCCGCCGAGCGCGCACCACGAGCCGAACACGAACAGCACCTGCCAGCAATACGGATTGAAGTACCAGGTGCCGGCCGGATAGGCGGCGAAATTCCACCCCATCTGCCGCGCAAGGAGCCACAGCACGATCGAGGCGATCATCGTGATATCCGGCTGCCGCAGCATGAGCCACAGTACCGGCGGGAAGAAGCCCATCAGCACGATATAGAGCGGCAACACGTCGAGATTGACCGGCTTGAACTTCAGGATGAGCCCCTGCGCCAGCGTATCGCTGGCATGGTCGACCAGGCCGGCAACGTTGAACTCGTCGATGATCTCGGAGACGCCGAAGCGTGTCGCCAGATAGCTGATGGCCACAATATATATGACGAACAGCACGATGTGAGCGACGTAGAGCTGCCACACCCGCTTGAACAGGCGGGTGGCGCCGACGATGAAGCCGCGGTCGATCATCATGCGGGCATAGACGAAGGACGCGGTATAGCCGGAGATGAACACGAACAGGTCGGCGGCGTCGCTGAAGCCGTAATTCCGGGTCGTGATCCAGTTCACCACATTGTCGGGGATATGATCGAGAAAGATCGCCCAATTGGCGATGCCGCGGAACAGGTCGAGCCGCAGGTCGCGCCCTCTCTCGGGCAGCGTCGCATTGATTTTCATGGCCGCTTCAACGCACTGTTTTTGAATGAGGAAAGTTCGGGGAGCGGAAGGCGCCGTGGCAGTCGACCGAGATTGTCACGGGACGGCAGAATGACTATACCGAGCACGATAGACGGTCATGTCCAGGATGGGAATCACCGTTCCGTGCTGAAGCGTGCGTGTACCCCATCCCGGCCGTTTCCGCCAAACGCATGACGAACCGCTGCTCCGAGGGTCTCTTTCAGCCATGACCGCACGCATTTTCAAGCCCGCCAAGAACGCGATGCAATCGGGCAAGGCCAAGACCCGGGACTGGCAGCTGGATTACGAGCCGGAGCAGCCCCGCGCGGTCGAGCCGCTGATGGGCTGGACCTCCTCGTCGGACATGAAGCAGCAGGTCACCTTGCGCTTCGACTCGAAGGAAGAGGCCATCGCCTATTGCGAGCGCAAGGGCATTCCCTACCAGGTGATCGAGCCGAAGGAGCCGGTGAAGCGGCAGATCGCCTATGCCGACAATTTCTCGTTCCGCCGCGGCGAGCCTTGGACGCATTGATTCGGACGCATTGATCCGGCCCCTTTGAATCGCGCACACCGATCGGATGGCCTTGATGGGGCCACGCCGACGAGCGGTGACCGGTCCAGAATCTAGCCGTTGGCGCGCGGGTCACTGGGGATCGGGAGCGGCGCGTCTTTCGAGAGGCCGAGCACCGGAAAACTGCGGATGGCCCGGACGCCGGGCAGGGCGGCGAACTGCCGGAGCTGCCGGCTCATGCCGTCCACGCCGGTCGAGACGCATTTCAGCAGGAAATCCGCGTCCCCCGACAGCCGCCAGCATTGCTGGACCCAGGGCAGCGGCATGACCGCAGCCTCGAATGCCTCCAGCGCCGTCTGATGCTGGCTGTCGAGCTGGATCGAGACAAACGACACCACCTCATAGCCCAACGCCCGCTCGTCGATGCTGGCGCGGATCGATTTGATCACGCCGCGGCTGCGCAGCGCGCGGACCCGGCGCAGGCAGTTTGGCTGCGAGATGCCGACCCGGTCGGCGAGCTCATTGACGCGGATTCGGCCGTCTGCCTGCAACTCCGCCAGGATCCTCCGGTCGATCTCGTCGAGGTCGGGACGCTCCGCCATGGCCGCGAGATCCCTATTTCCTGGCGTCGCTGTGGCCGGGATGGCCCTTGCCGGGGGACGCGGCATGCGCGCCCTGCGGCATCACGCCGGACAGCACGAGCTTCTCATGCGCCGCGATGATCGCCTCCTTGGTCAGCCGGCCGCCCGGACGATACCAGCTGCACAACCCGGTCAGCAGGGCGATAATGGCAAAGGTCGCGACCTGGACGTCCACCACGTCGAACACCCCGTCTGACATGCCGTCGCTGAGAATGTCGGCCAGCCGGCGCTCATAGGCGCCGCGCAGGGCCACGACAGCTTCGTAGTTGCGCGGCTCCAGGCTGCGCAACTCCGAATTGGCGATGAACACCTCGCGCTTCCGCGTCATGTGATAGCTGACATGGAAGGCAACGAACGCCCGCAGCCGCTCCACCGGAGTTTGCTTGTCGCGCAGCGCCGCTTCGAGCTCGCGCAGCAGGTCGTTGATGTGGTCCTGGATCAGATCCGACAACAACTCCTGCTTGGTGGTGATGTGATTGTAGAGGGAGCCGGGCTGGATGCCGACCTCGGCGGCCAGCTGGCGCAAGCTCATGGCCTCGTAGCCATGCTCGAAGATCAGCCGCAGGCCGGCCTTGCGGATCGCCTCCATCGTGGTCGGACCATGAGACCCGATCGTGCGCGCCATCTCATCCTCACCGAACGCTGCAGGTCCGACGACCTGACACCAGCAACCGCCCTGGACCACGGAAAAGCGTCACGTTCTCAATGCGGACGGCGCTGTTTCGAACTGTACGACAATCCGCTTGAGAATTGAATTTAAAAACGTATGATCGTTTAATTCGAGAGCAAAGGGCGCGGCCATATCGCCAGGCTGCCAACGGCCAGGGAGGACAGCATGCCGGAAGAGATGATACACCCGCTTGTGCCGCGGCCCCTCGGGCCGCGCGCGGTCTGACGCGTGCGTTCACGGCTTCCCATCCGGCTCAAGCAACGAAAACGCCGATCATGACGCTTCATTCCACGATCGATCCCTCATCCGCCGATTTCGCGCGCAACGCCGAGGCCATGCGCGTGCTGGTCGAAGATCTCAGGGCCAAGCTTGGGCAGGTCGCTGCCGGCGGCGGCGAAGCCTCGCGCAAGCGCCACCTCGCGCGCGGCAAGATGCTGGCGCGCCAGCGGGTCGATCTGCTGCTCGATCCCGGCACCGCGTTCCTGGAGCTGTCGCCGCTCGCGGCGCACGGGCTGTACGGCGGTGACGTGCACTCGGCCAGTATCGTCACCGGCATCGGCCGCATCGCCGGCCGCGAATGCGTGGTCGTTGCCAATGATGCGACCATCAAGGGCGGCACCTATTATCCGATGACTGTGAAGAAGCATCTGCGCGCCCAGGACATCGCGCGGCAGAACAATCTGCCTTGCGTCTACATGGTCGATTCCGGCGGCGCGTTCCTGCCGCTGCAGGACGAAATCTTCCCGGACGAACGGCATTTCGGCCGCATCTTCTTCAACCAGGCGCAGATGTCGGCGCAAGGCATTCCGCAGATCGCGATCGTGATGGGCTCCTGCACCGCCGGCGGCGCCTATGTACCGGCAATGTCGGACGAGAGCATCATCGTGCGCAATCAGGGCACGATCTTTCTCGGCGGTCCGCCGCTGGTGAAGGCCGCGACCGGCGAGGTCGTCAGCGCCGAGGAGCTCGGCGGAGCCGACGTGCATTCGCGGCAGTCCGGCGTCACCGATCACTACGCCCAGAACGATGCGCATGCGATCGGGATCGCGCGCCGCATCGTCGGCACCTTGAAGCCGCCCGGCGCGCGGGCGGTGCTCAACATGCGCGAGGTCCGTGCGCCGCGCTATCCGGCGGAGGAGATCTATGGCGTGGTGCCCGCCGACGGCCGCAAGCCGTTCGATGTCCGCGACATCATCGCCCGCGTGGTCGACGGCTCGGAATTCGATGAGTTCAAGAAGCTGTACGGCCAGACGCTGGTGTGCGGCTTCGCCCACATCCTCGGCTATCCGGTCGGGATCATCGCCAATAACGGCATCCTGTTCAGCGAGAGCTCGCTAAAGGGCGCGCACTTCATCGAGCTGTGCTGCCAGCGCAATATCCCGCTGGTGTTCCTGCAGAACATTACCGGCTTCATGGTCGGCAAGAAATACGAGGCCGGCGGCATCGCCCGCGACGGCGCCAAGCTGGTGACGGCGGTCGCGACCGCCTCGGTGCCGAAATTCACCGTCGTGATCGGCGGCTCCTATGGCGCCGGCAATTACGGCATGTGCGGCCGGGCCTATGCGCCGCGCTTCCTGTGGATGTGGCCGAATGCGCGCATCTCGGTGATGGGCGGCGAGCAGGCGGCGATGGTGCTGAGCCAGGTCCGCCGCGACGGCATCGAGGCCAAGGGCGAGAGCTGGTCCTCGGAAGAGGAAGAGAAATTCCGTAGCCCCATCCGTGCGCAATATGAGGCGCAGGGCAATCCGTATTACGCGACGGCGCGGCTGTGGGACGACGGCGTGATCGATCCCGCCGACACCCGCCTCGTGCTCGGGCTCGGATTGTCAGCCGCCGCCAATGCCCCGGTCGAGCCGACCAGGTTCGGCCTGTTCAGGATGTGATCATGGCCCGTCCCGGATTGTATCGTCGTTTTCGCAAGGTCCTGATCGCCAACCGCGGCGAGATCGCCGTGCGCGTCATCCGCACCGCGCGGGCCATGGGATTGAAGACCGTCGCGGTCTATTCCGAGGCCGACCGCAATGCGCTGCATGTCGCGCTCGCCGATGAAGCCGTGCTGCTCGGCCCGGCGCGTGCCCGCGATTCCTACCTCAACATCGAACGGCTGATCGAGGCCGCCCGGCAGACCGGCGCCGAGGCGGTGCATCCCGGCTACGGCTTCCTGTCCGAGAGTGCCGAGTTCGCGCAGGCCTGTCTCGATGCCGGGCTGGTGTTCGTCGGCCCTACGGCTGCGATGATCACCGCGATGGGCTCGAAGTCCGGCTCCAAATTCCTGATGGAGCAGGCCGGCGTGCCGCTGGTGCCCGGCTATCACGGCGAGGCGCAGGACGAGGCGACGCTCGCCAATGAGGCGGCGCGGATCGGCTATCCCGTGCTGATCAAGGCCTCCGCCGGCGGTGGCGGCCGCGGCATGCGCGTGGTCCACGCGGCCGGCGATCTCGCCGATGCCGTCACCAGCGCCAAGCGTGAGGCCAAGGCCGCGTTCGGCGACGACCGCGTGCTGATCGAGAAGTTCGTCCAGAATCCGCGCCACATCGAGGTGCAGATCATTGGCGACAGCCATGGCAACCTGGTCTCGCTGTTCGAGCGCGAATGCACCTTGCAGCGCCGGCACCAGAAGGTAATCGAGGAGGCGCCGTCGCCGACGCTGTCGCCTGCACAGCGCGAGACGGTCTGCGCCGCGGCGCGGCGCGCGGCGGGCGCGGTCAACTATGTCGGGGCCGGCACCATCGAGTTCGTCTCCGACGGCCGCGACGTGTTCTTCATCGAGATGAATACGCGCCTGCAGGTCGAGCATCCCGTGACCGAGCTGATCACCGGCGTCGACCTGGTCGAATGGCAGCTGCGTGTCGCCTTCGGCGAACGGCTGCCGCTGGCGCAGGACCAGATCAAGCTCAATGGACATGCGATCGAGGCACGCGTCTACGCGGAAAACCCCGCGAAGAACTTCATGCCCTCGGTCGGCACCATCAAGTCCTGGCGGCTTCCGGCGGAGACCGGCGGCCTGCGCATCGATGCCGGCTATCGCGAGGGCGATGCTGTCTCGCCCTATTACGACGCGATGCTGGCCAAGATGATCGCCTGGGCGCCGACCCGCGAGGTCGCCATCGAGCGGCTCAACCGCGGCCTCGAGGACACGGATGTTCGCGGCATCGTCAGCAACATTCCGTTTCTGTCGGCGCTGCTGACGCATCCCGACGTCGTGGCGAATGCCATCGACACCGGCTTCATCGAGCGTCATCTAGGTCATTTGACAGAAGCGGGCGTAGCCGCGGGGGATGTCGAGCTGTGCGCCGCGGTCGCGGCCGTTCTCATCGATGAGCAGAACGCCGCTTCCCATGATTTGGGATCGCCCTGGCGTGCCCAGAGCTGGATGCCGGTCGGCTTGCGGGAGCGCGTCTTCTTGTTCCGCCAAAGCGGGGGCAGCGATCCGCGGACAGTGACGCTGACCTATGGACCGGGCGTGCAGACCCTGTCGATCGATGGCCGGGTGACGGTGTTCTCGGCCATCCCGACGGCGGATGGCGGCTTCGACCTTGTGCGCGACGGCGTCAAATCCCATGTGGTGGCGGTCATCGAGGGGCACGAGCTGTATCTGCGTTCCCGTAACGGCCGGTTCGATCTGCATTGGATCGATCCGTTCGGCGGCGATGACGAGGAACAGGCCGGCGAGGACAAGATCGTCGCGCCGTTGCCGGGCACCGTGGTGGCATTGCTGGCGCAGGAAGGCGCCGTCCTCGAGAAGGGCGCGGCGATCCTGACGCTGGAGGTGATGAAGATGGAGCAGACCCTGCGCGCGCCGTTCGCAGGCGTGCTCAAGGCGATCAAGTGCAAGGTCGGCGACATCGTGCAGGAAGGCGTCGAACTGGCGGAAGTCGAACCCTCCGCCTGATCCTCCAACCCAAGAGGGCAGCATGAGCGAGAGCGTGCGCATCATCGAAATGGGCCCGCGCGACGGCCTGCAGAACGAGAAGACGCAGGTCAGCGTCGCCGATCGCATCGCTTTCATCCGCGCCCTCGTCGCGGCCGGCCTGACCACGGTCGAGGTCGGCGCGTTTGTCTCGCCCAAGGCGATCCCGCAGATGGTCGGCTCCGACGAGGTCATGCGCAGTGTTGCTGCGCTGCCTGGCGAATTCCACGTGCTCGTGCCCAATGTGAAGGGCTATGAGGCGGCACATGCCGCCGGGGCCAAGGTGATCTCGGTGTTCACGGCGGCCTCCGAGAGCTTCTCCCGCGCCAACATCAACTGCTCGATCGAAGAGTCGCTGGAGCGCTTCAAGCCGGTGATCGCGCATGCCAAGACCGACGGCATCAAGGTGCGCGGGTACGTTTCCTGCGTGCTCGGCTGTCCCTATGAGGGCGAGATCAAGCCGCAGGCGGTGGCCGACGTCGCCAAGGCGCTGTGGGATCTCGGCTGCTACGAGGTCTCGCTGGGCGATACGATCGGCGTCGGCACGCCGCTCAAGGCCAAGCAGATGCTGCGCGCTGTCTGCGACGACGTGCCGGTGTCGCATCTGGCGATGCATTTCCACGACACTTATGGGCAGGCGCTGGCGAACCTTTATGCCGGCCTGGAGGAAGGCGTCCGCGTCATCGATTCCGCCGCCGGCGGTCTCGGCGGCTGCCCGTTCGCGCCGGGTGCGACCGGCAATGTCGCGACCGAGGATGTCGTCTATATGCTCGAAGGCATGGGCATTCGCACCGGCGTCGACATGACCAGGCTGCTGGCGGCCACCAACGAGATCAGCCGGCTGCTCGGCCGTCCCCCGGTCAGCCGGGTCGCCAGCGCGCTGAATGCGAAGGCGAAGAGGGCGAATAGCGAGTAGCTAATGGCGAGTAGGGGTCCATTCGCAGGATCCCTATTCGCTATTCGCCATTCTCACCGGCTGAGATCCGGCCCCATCACAAGGTCCGGCAGTGCCGTCGAGATCTGCGGCACGAAGCAGAGCAGCAGCACCGCGGCCATCATCAGCAGCACGAAGGGCAGGGTGCCCCAGATCACCTCGCGCAGCGGAATGTCCGGTGCGACGTTGCGGATGACGAAGATGTTCAGCCCGACGGGCGGGTGGATCAGACCCATCTCCATCACGATCGTCATGACCACGCCGAACCAGATGATGTCGAAATTCGCCGCACGCAGCGGCGGCAGGATGATCGGCGCGGTCATCAGGATGATCGATACCGGCGGCAGGAAGAAGCCGAGCACGACCACCATCAGCAGGATCGCGAATAACAGCTCCCAACGCGGCAGGTGCATCGCCACGATGTATTCGGCGACAGACTGCGAGATGTGCAGATAGCTCATCACGTAGGAGTAGAGCAGCGACATGCCGATGATCAGCATCAACATCGTCGACTCACGCAAGGTCGCCCGCATGATCGGCGCGAGGTCGGTCGGACGCCAGACACCGTAGATGAGCGCGATCAAGGCGAGCGCGAGAATGCCGCCGAGACCGGCGGTCTCCGATGGCGTCGCCAACCCGCCATAGAGCGCCACCATGACGCCGGTCAGCAAGAGCACGAACGGGATCACGCGCGGCAGCACCGAAAAGCGCTGCGCCATCGTGTATTCGTCCTTGATCAGGATGTCCGACCAGGTGCCCGACTTCTCGTAGACCGCTTTCGCCTGCGCGTATTCCTGGCGGAAGCGCACCACCGCATAGACGCCGAACAGCGTGACCAGCAGCAGCCCCGGCCCGATCCCGGCCAGGAACAGCCGTCCGAGCGACTTCTCCGCGGCGATCGCGAACAGGATCATCGTGATCGAGGGCGGCAGAAGGATGCCGAGCGTGCCGCCGGCGGCGATGATGCCCGCGGCGAAGCCGCCCGAGTAACCGCGCTTGCGCATCTCCGGGATGCCGGCCGAGCCGATCGCCGAGCAGGTTGCCGGCGAAGAGCCGGCCATCGCCGCGAACAGCGCGCAGGCGAACACGTTGGCGACGCCGAGGCCCCCGGGCACACGATGCAGCCAGGCATGCAGCGCCGAGTAGAGATCCTGACCCGCGCGCGAGCGGCCGATCGCGGCGCCCTTGAGGATGAACAGCGGGATCGACAGCAGCGTGATCGACGCCATTTCCTCGTAGACGTTCTGCGTCACCGTATCGAGCGACGCGGAGGGCATGTAGATCGCCATGAAGACCACGGCGACGGCGCCGAGCGCAAACGCGATCGGCATGCCCGCGAACATCGCAAACAGGGTGGCAGCCCCGTAGGCAACTCCAATCCCGAACACGCTCATCGCCGCGCTCCGGTCAGCGGCGCCACGATCTGCAGCAGCAATTGCAGGCAGAGCAGGGTCATGCCGGCGGCCATCAGGGCATAGGGAATGGCGAGCGGTGGCGACCACATCGAGTTCGAGACCTGACCGTCCTCCCAGGCCTCATGGGTGAGGGTCCAGGATTTCCAGGTGAAGAAGGCACAAAACAAAAAGCTGGCGACGTCGACGAGCCAGAGCCTGATCTTGTTCGCCAAGGGCGACATCAGGCCGACAAAGGCCTCGATGCTGACGTGGCCGCGATGCTCCTGCACATAGGCGGCAGTCATGAAGGTGGCGCCGACGAGCAGGAACACGGCGGCTTCGTCCTGCCAGTAGTTGGCGGCCTTGAACAGCGCGCGACCCGCCACGCTGTAGCTGAGAATGACACAGGCCGCGACCAATGCGATCGCGGCGAGAACGACGATGATGCTGTTGAGCATCGAGATCACACGCTGAAGCGGCGCCAGCGGTCCGCTGGCGCCGGTGGTCGGCGTGGCCTCGCTATCGGAGACGGGCGCGTGCATCAATCAGGCCGCCACGTCGGAGGCGAGCTTCAGGAGCTTGGCGCAGTTCGCGGACTTCCCGCCATAGTCCTTCCAGGCGGTGTCACGGGCAATGTCACGCCACTTGTTGACGGTCTCGATGTCGAGCTCGGCCACCTTGGCGCCGGCCTTTTCATAGACCTTGGCGACCTCGATGTCGTCGTCCTGCGCGCCCTTGCGTCCGAAGGCCTCGAGTTCGGCGCCGACCGCCAGGATGATGTCCTGCTGGTTCTTCGGCAGCTTGTCGAACGTCGCCTTGGACATCATGAGCGGCTCGAGCATGAACCAATACGAGGCCTTGGCTCCGGAGGTCAGCGCCTTCGACACCTCCTCCAGCCGGAACGAGATCAGGCTCGTCGAGGAGGTGATGCCGGCGTCGCAGGCCCCCGTCTGCATCGCCGTGTAGATCTCGTTCGAGGGAACCGACAGCACCGAGGCGCCCGCGGTCTGCAGCACCATGTCCATTTCACGCGAGCCGCCGCGCACCTTCATCCCCTTGGCGTCCTCGGGAGTGACCAGCGGGCGCGAGCGGCTGGCGACGCCGCCGGCCTGCCAGACCCAGCTGAGCAGGATGATACCCTTGTCGGCCAGGAAATCGCTCAGCGCCTTGCCGACCGGCTCGTTCTTCCAGCGCATGCCCTGGTCGTAGGTGGTGACGAGGCCCGGCATCAGGGCGATGTTGGTTTCGGGAACCTCGCCGCCGGCATAGGGCATCGGGTAGAGGCTGATGTCGAGCGCGCCCTTCCGCATCGCTGAGAACTGCGCGACGGTCTTGATCAGCGACGAGTTCGGATAGATCTCAGCGGCGATCTCGCCGCCGGAGCGCTTCGACACTTCCTCGGCGAACATCCGGCAGAGCCGGTCGCGGAAGTCGCCCTTGTCGATGGTTCCCCCCGGGAACTGGTGGGAGATCTTCAGCGTGGTCGCCGCCTGAGCGGTTCCGGTTCCAAAACGCAGAATGGCGGGCGCAGCGAGCGCGGACGCGAGGACAGTGCGGCGTGAAAGCATGAGAGTTCCCCTGGACAACTTCTGGTTGGGTTCCCGATCCGGTTCGTAGGCAGCCCTTGTAGGAGCCGGAATGCAGGAATTACCTCTAGCCGAACAATACAGTTGGTTCGAGGGCGAATGCACGGGACGCGACATATTGCTGCGATGCACATGCCTGTGAATCCCTAGCGCGGGTTGTACTAACATTCGCCCGACGGGCGAAATTGTGTCGAGGTTCAAACACCGCAAAACTCGAATCAAATTTGATCGAGCCGAAAATTTTCAGCAGGGCTGTAACGATCTCCCTCATCGGAACGTCGACATGGAGGAGCGGCGCATCGGTCGCCGTCCAACCCCGTCTCTCGAAGGAGCGATCATCATGACCTATCGTAATCGTCTCGTCCTCGGCCTCTCTGCCGCTGCTCTCGCCTTCAACGTCGCCATCGCGCCCGCGGCATTCGCCGAGGACAAGATGGGCAAGGATGACGCGATGAAGAAGGGGGCGATGTCCCATGACTCGATGAAGAAAGACGCGATGGGCAAGGACGAGATGAAGAAGGGCGATGCCATGTCCAAGGACGGGATGAAGAAGGACGACGGCATGATGAAGAAGAACTAGGCTTCTTATCGTCGTTCATCGTCGTCATGCGATGGGGCGGCAAGGCCGCCCTGTCGCAGATCTCATGACATCATCGCGCGATCATCGAGGTCGCCACGCCGACGCAACGTTCGGGGCAATCACTTCCTCTTGCCACGTGCCTTGCGCGCGGCATAACGCGCATCGCGCTTGGCCTTCTGCTCGGCCTCCATCTCGGCCAGGCGAGCGGCTGCTTCTTCCGCCTCGCGGGCGAGCCGGGCGGCCTCGGCGGCCTTGGCCTCTTCCTCGAGTCGCTTCTGCTCGGCCTTGGCGGCCTCACGCTCGAGACGCTGCTGCTCGCGCCGGGCGGCGGCCGCTTCGCGCTCCTGCCGCCGCTTCACGACTTCGGGATCATCCGGTCCCGGCTGCGCCTTGAACTTCTGCAGAATGCCCTGGCGGGCCTGCTGCGCGGCCTTTTGCCGATCGGCAAATCCGGGTTCCTTGAATCCTCTCATGGAGACGTCGTCACTTCGCTACTGGTTTGGATTGGTGTGGTTCGATCAGGCTGCATGCGCTGCCCGACATTCATCCACGTTGTCGTGAATATGGGCGCAGGCGGGCGCGAGGCCGTGTGTATAGGATCGCACGCGCCGATGACAAATGCTTTATCGCCATTCCTTCACATGCCGCACGTTTGGCGCTTGCATGACGCGCGCCGCTGGCTATGTAAGCACCCCCGCCACGCTGACGCAGGTCAGTCGGGTGTGAATTGCTTCACACAGCGGGCATTGGCGGGCCGGGATGGCCTGCTTCCAGCGGAGTTTACCGGCATGACCTCGGTGTTTCGGAGGCATGGACGCCTTGCGCTCATGCTCGTGCTTCTCGGCTCGGCCGTGAGCGCGCTCGTCATGACTGCTGTGCTCGCCCACCCGGCGGCGGCTCCGAGCCGGCTGCTCGGCTCGGAGTGGGAGTGCGGTCAAATGTTCTGGGTGACCAGCTGCACGCGTGTCGCGCCGATCTCGCCTGCCTCCCGCCGTTTCGGTCCGGCCTTCGGAGACCCCGCCAACCCGCAGCCGGTTTAGGGGCAGCGGTTCATGACTGAGCGCGACGCAGGCCAAGGCCGGAGAGGCGCGATCGCCGGGCTGGTATTTGCGGCGATCGTGGTCGGCTTCGGGCTGTGGCTGGCCCACAGCCTGACGGCCGCGAGCAGGATGCAGGATTGCCTGATGTCCGGCCGCACCAATTGCAACGTGATCGAGCCGGCACGCTGACGCCGGTGCCGCCGCTGGTTGTCCGGTAACGGTCCGCCGGGAAACGCAATGGAAGAATGATGGCGGCGAATCGCCGCCGTTCGGTTGTATGTTGCGGGGGACGTTGCTGACGTGCCGCAAAATTGTCGGGTTTTTCCCAGCCTGTCCCGCAATTCATGCCCGTTCTGGCCATATCGTGGGGACCAGTGAACCGGGTTTCATCGCACGCCGACCAAGGCCGTAGGCAGCGCGGACGGCGGGCCAGTGAGGGGAAGATGAGAATGGCATTGTTCGATCAGACCAGGTTCTGGCTGCCGGCGCTGGCCGTCTTGTCGGTGATCTCTTCGCCCCTGCAAGTGCGGGCCCAGGCCCCGGACCAGGTTGGCCCCGGCGCCGCTCACCCTCCGCAGGGGCGCCCGCCCAGCGTCATCCGGCAGCCGCCGGCCGCCGCCGTTCAACCGGGCGGACAGCCCCATGCTCAGCCCCCCCGGCAAGGGCCGGGGCCGGTTGCGGGACAGCCAAGCGGGCCCGGACCGCGTGCCGCCGCTGCGCCGCAGGCGCGGCCACCGGGACCGGGCTATGACCGTGGGCCTGCGGCCACGGGCCGGGCGCCTGACGCGCGCTACAGCCGCGGCGCGATCGCGATGCGCGATTATGGCGGACAGCGTTATCGCGGCCGTGTCGGCTGGGAAGGGGGCCGCTGGCGTCACGAAGTCCACAATGGCCGGCCCGGCTGGTGGTGGGACGTCGGTGGGGTCTGGTATTATTATCCTGAGCCGATGGAAGGTCCGCCGACCTACGTCTCCGAGGATTACGCCGACGACGTCGTCTACGCGCCAGCTGCCGCTTATCAGGCGCCGCCGCCGGTCGCCTATGAGCCGGCCCCGCCACCGCCGCCGTCCGACCCGGATCCAGGCGCCAGCGCGCTGGGTGGGGCCATCATCGGCGGCGTGCTCGGCGGGATTCTGACTGGTAAGGCGGGCGGCGCTGCCGCCGGTGCCGTGATCGGCGGCGCCACGGGCGCGATCGCCGGTGCGACAGCAGCGGCGCGGCCGGGCTATTATCTGTCCCAGGGCAATTGCTACTACCGCTACCCGTCGGGAGAGTATGTCGCTGTCGATCCGCGCTCCTGCTACTAGCTCACGCCGGTCCGCAGAGATGTGCATGGGTTTCCGCTCTCCGGCCGTGCGTTGCGATTGATGCTCCGCAAAGGTCCGGAGCGGGAGTTGGAACGAATCCTGGTAAGGTCTTCTTCCGTGCTGGTCTCAGTGAGAGTTCTGGAGCGATGACCAAGGCGTCCAAGCTCGTTGCCGCCAAGGGCGGAAAAGTCCTTCTGGTCCGGCGCCGCATCGACGGGCGCTGGATGTTCCCGGGCGGCCGTAAACGCGCGCGGGAGACGGCGAAGGACTGTCTGAAGCGCGAGATCAAGGAGGAGCTGCCGAAGCTCAAGCTCGGCCGTCTTCGTCTGTGGAAAGAAGTCACGGCGAAGAACAAGCGGTCGGGACGCAAGATGAGCGACGCGATCTTCATCGCCAAGAATGCCAGGGGGCGGCTGGAGATCGGCGACAAGAATGAGATCGACCGCGCCGTCTGGCAAAAGCCCTACGGGCTCAGCCTGACGCCAACCTCGCGCTATATTCGCGACCGTCTGTTTCCGCGCAAAGCGGATTAGGTCGAGATGCCGGTTCAGAGAGATCTGTCCGGCGCGCGAGCGATGATCTGATCGGGACACCGACGTTCACGCCTGCACTTCACGCTGTAATTTAAGTGAAAGTGGAACATCTGGCGAGGTTGGACGTTGTCTGGTCATGACTTACGAAAGCACAGCCAGACCGCCACGCGTCCTTACGCCTGAAGAGCGTCGGGCGCGCGATGCCACGCGCAGGGCCGATGCCGAACAGGCCATGCGCGAACATGAGGAGGCCCAGCGGGCCTTCTATAAAAACCGCGAGCGACTCCGGGCTGAGCGCTTGGCGCGCGAAGCCGCCGAAAAGCGCAGCTGAGCTGACGGCTCCGCCAGCTTAGCCTGCCGGACGCGTCCGGAAGGCGTTCGCCATGCGCAGGAACGCCCGATCCAGCAAATCATACATGTCGCCGGTGATGTCGCAATCGAACATCGCCCGGCGCATGCATGTCATCCATTCATCGCGCTCGGCGTCCCCGATGGCATAGGGGCGGTGCGCCGACATGATGCAGCGGTGTTCGGCGCGCTCGAAATACAGCGCAGGCCCGCCCAGCCACCCGCTCAGGAACTCGAACAGCAATTGCCTGATCGGACCGAGATCGGCATCGTGCATGGCGCGGATGTTCCGGGCATCCGGCTCCTCGTCCATGATCGCATAAAATCGATCGGCCAGGCGTCGCACGCCTGCTTCGCCGCCGATGAGTTCGTAAGGGGTGGCTTCGACCACGATAGGGTCGGTTGAATGGGCTTCGCTGGCTGAATTGGCTGCCGTCATCATCTCGCTTCCGTGGGCGCCGTGCAGCCAATAGCTGCCTGCGACGCACCGCCTTGATCTGCATCAAAGATGAAATGCCGATGGCGGCCGCGTGGCGCTGCCGGACGCGAGCGAACAGAGGCGAGGTGGTGACGCTAGCTAGCGAATATTGGCCTTCACGAGGCGCTGGCGGTCGGTGTCGGCCGCGATCTGACGCAGCGTCTGGCGCAGCAGCGCCAGATCGACCGGCTTGCAGAACGGCGGATAGACGTTCAGGCCGAGGATCTTGCCGGCACGGACAGTGACGTCGCGGGTCTGGTCGTCGGATCCGCTGATGATCAGGACGGGGGTGCGGGATTTCATGTCCGCCAGCAGCTGCAGCACTTCCGTGCCGGAGCGCTCACCGAGATTGAGGTCGAGGGTGATGCACTCGAAGTTGCGCCGGCGCAGCACGTTGATGGCGCCGTCCACCGAGTTCACGCCGGTCGTCGCAAAGCCCGCCTGGACGGCGATCTTGCGCAGGATCGACAGATGAACGTCGGCATCTTCGATCACGAGAAGTTCGTTCAGCATGGTCCCCGCGCGGCTGTGTGTCGGCTTCTGATGGACCACCCCACCTTAAAAGTCGGTTTCTAAGCTCCACGTAAATTTTCAATCCCGTAAAATTCCGGACCCCGGCGTCACCGCATAGGAAAGGGCGCTCGGTTGCGCCGCCTGCCGCCTGCTGCCTGGTCGGCCGAGGAGATCGGCTATCATGCCGCTCGATGTCGGACGCAGGGTCCGGAATCATGCCCGTGAGCTCAAGAAAAGTCGCCGGCGTGACCGCAGGTCAGCCGGCTTGGAAAGCAAGCCGATGTCACTCTCCTCTCTTTATGATGAAGCGCTGGTCTATGCGGCGGACCTGCACCGGAGCCAGGTGCGGAAGGGCAGTCGGGTGCCCTATATCGCGCATCTGCTCAGCGTCTCCAGCCGCGTGCTGACGGCTGGCGGCAGCGAGGTCCAGGCCATCGCCGGCTTGTTGCATGACGCTGCCGAGGACCAGGGCGGACAGGCCACGCTGGACGAGATCCGCCGGCGGTTCGGCGACGGCGTTGCCGAGATCGTGGCGGACTGCACGGATTCCTGGGTTGATCCCAAGCCGGCGTGGCGCCCCCGCAAGGAAGCCTACCTTGCCATGCTGCCGCACAAGCCAGCAACATCGCTGCTGGTCTCGCTCGCCGACAAGGTCGACAATGCCGAGGCGATCGCGAAGGACTATGATGAGATCGGCGACGCGGTGTGGCAGCGCTTCAGCGGCGGACAGGACGGCACGATCTGGTACTACCGCACGCTGAGCAAGATCTTTGATCGGGCATTCCCCGGGCCTTTGGCGCGGCAGCTCGCGCGAACCGTTGGGACCTTTCCGTCCTGATCGGTTCGGGGATGGCGCTTGTCTGCACCGGTTTGCGGATGACAACCTCAGATGGATCGATTATAGAGCCGGCCATGATCACCGTCGCCACTCATCGTTTTGGTCGCATCACGCACCGTAGCTCGCTGGCGGCGGGAGGATCGCGCTCAATCTGACGATTTGCAGCATCTGATCCGAACAGCCGCCAGGACCTGGCGGCTTTTTTGTTGCCGGCAGGTTCTTCGTTTCCAGGGGAGCCCGTTATGCCGAGCACGACCGACGATCCGAGCATCAGCGCCATCGAGGCGCCTACGCTCCGTGACGCCTCACAATCACCTGGGCTCTTCGCGCGCCGACGCCCCCCGAGTCACCTGAGTCCGCCCAAACCCGTCGCGAACGTCTACTATTTGGTGCGATCGGCCCCTGATCGAAGCCTCGCCGACCCCAAGCCTGCGCCGCTGCTGCGGCTCTGGTGGGAGCGCTGGTGCGAACGCCGCCGCTTCGCCCATGAGCTGCCCTGGATCGCCGACGAGGTGCTGGAGGATTACGGCCTGACGCGCGACCAGGCGCGCCGGCTGTGCCGCCGTCCGTTCTGGCGGGCGTGAAGCGGATGCGGCGGCCAACCAGAAGCCTCGGCCGCACCCATCGCCGTCGTCCCGGGCAAGCCGGAGCGGCGCGACGCGCAGTGCAGGCGCCGACCCGGGACCCATACTCCGCAGCAGATGTGATGAGACGAGATCGGAGCCACGGGCGTGCCGCCACACGCCGCCCTGTGGTTAGGATCCCCGCGTGCGCGTGGATGACGGCAGAGGATGAGGCGGCAGCGTCGCCTCGGAACTCGCTGGGGGGGCGAGGTGTAGTTCGTGACCAAAGACGACATCGTCAGTCGATCCATCGCGCCTGAACGTAGATCGTGGCGTCGCTGCAGCATCGTGTCGGGACGATCTGGTCCCAGCCTCGCGCGTTGCGTGCGACATAGACTGCGCGATCCGGGCAGTGTTCTGCCGTCCACCATTCCGGGCATTGGGACCAAGTTGTTGGATTTCGCGACGACGGCCGGCTCGAAGCGAGCACTCGAAAACGTTTGGCTGAAGGCGGCATCGGCATCGCGAAAGGCGAGAAAGACGTCGCGCGAGTCATTAGTGCCGTCGGAGCGGCCTTGGAGATCAGCAACGGCCGAATTGGGCCTTGTCAGGCTCCGCTTTGGACCCCTTCCCGGAGCGGGCTCCCGTACGTATAATGCCGACATGACAACCTTGCTCGATACGGCTTTTGCCGTCGCACGCCAGCTCCCGGCCGATGAGCAGGATGAGTTGGCACGGGTCCTCCTGCGTTTGACCGGGCATGACGATGCTCACGTCGAGCTCTCTCCTGCTGAGGTCGCGTCGCTTGAGGAATCGCTCGCCCAGGCGGATCAGAGGCAGTTCGCGACCAAAGACGACATCGACGCCATATGGGCCAAGCACGGTCTCTGAAGCTTCACTTCACCAGTCGAGCTGCGTCCGAGCTGGAGAGTATCCTCGACCATATGGCGGCCAATTCGCTAAGCGGCGCCCGACGTGTTCAGGCTCGGATCAAGTCGGTTTTGGATCTGCTGGTGTATCATCCAAAAGCGGGCGCTCGATCGACCCATCCGCGATTGCGACGATTGATCGTCAATCCATACCCATACCTCATCTACTACGAAGTCACGGCCGACGAGGTGATCGTTCACGGTGTGCGTCACACGGCTCGTCGTCCGGATGAGCTGGCTTACTGCCTTCGCTCTGCGGGCATCGCCGCGCTCGCGATGAAATCGGCAGGGCAGCTGCGCGTCACTTCCGACTACGTCCGCGGCCGCCTCGGCCGCTTCACCGGATGCAGCCGGGGTGCCCGCGCGACGCGCGGACGCAGCCGCGTCGCGGCGGCGCGTTTCGGCTTCACGGCGACCTGCGGCCTTGCCAGCTCCATCAGCATCCTCAGCGCCTCCAGCACCGAGCGGGTGCGCACGGCGCTGCGGCCGATGGCGCCGAAGCGGTGCTCGCGGTGGGTGATGCGGCCGTCGCGGGCGGCGACGGCGAAATGGACCAGGCCGACCGGCTTGCCGGGGGTGGCGCCGCCGGGGCCGGCGATGCCGGTGATGGCGACCGCGAGGTCGACATCGGCCCGCTCCAGCGCGCCGACCGCCATCTGAATCGCGGTCTCCTTGGACACTGCGCCGAAGGTCTGCAGGGTCGAGGCCTCGACGCCGAGCATCGCGCGCTTGGCCTCGTTGGAATAGGTGACGAAGCCGCGGTCGATGACATCGGAGGAGCCGGGAATTTCGGTCAGCGCTGCGGCAACCAGGCCGCCGGTGCAGGACTCCGCGGTCGCAATCATCAGCTTGCGCGACCGGCAGAGGTCGAGCAGCGAGCGGGCCAGCGCGCTGGTGGAGCCGATTTGACGTTCGCTCGCCATTGACAGCGTTTCCCCGATACCGACCTCAGAATTCACCACACCAAGGCGGGATGGCGCTCGATGGGTTCGAGCTGTCGCCGCGAGCTCGGCCTCTCCCCACATCCGCCTTCGCTCTTCGAGCTACGGCGGACAAGAGCGGGGCGAGGAGGGCGCACCGCGCTCGCGGTGATCACTCGATTCCAAAATTTCGGACCCGATCAGCTTCGTCGCTGATTGGTCGCAGTCGAGGTTGCGACCGCGTCAGATCAATCCAGTCCCACTCGCTACACACTCCATGGCAGCCGGATCGTTGCGCTCGCGGTCGCGGCGATGCCTTCCTCGCGGCCGGTGAAGCCGAGCTTCTCGCTGGTCGTCGCCTTGACGGCGATGCGCGAGATATCGACGCCCGAAATCTCTGCGATGCGGGCGCGCATCTGATCGCGCAGGGGACCGATCTTCGGCCGCTCGCAGATCATCGTCACCTCGAGATTGGCCACCCGACCGCCGCGCGCTGTGACCCGCTCGATCGCGTATTTGAGGAATTGATCGGACGAGGCGCCCTTCCACTTCATGTCGGAGGGCGGGAAATGCGAACCGATGTCACCATCGGCCAGGGCGCCCAAAATTGCATCAACCAGGGCGTGCAAACCGACGTCGCCGTCGGAGTGGGCAAGGAAGCCTTTGCTATGCGGCACACGCAGGCCGCAGAGCCATACGTGGTCGCCCTCGCCGAAGGCGTGCACGTCGTAGCCGGTGCCGGTCCGGATGTCGCCGAGCTGAGCGGCGAGCCGCGCTTCCTCGCGCACGAAATCTTCGGGTGTGGTGAGCTTCATATTGGCAACATCGCCCTCAAACGTCGCGACGGTCAATCCCGCCCATTCGGCGATTGCCGCATCATCTGTGAACTCGGTGAGGCCGTCGCGTGCGGCCCGCCGATGTGCCTCCAGGATGACCTCGAACTTGAAGGTCTGCGGCGTCTGCGCGATGCGCAGCTTCGCGCGCTCCGGTGTCGCGGTGATGTCACCGCCGGCGCCGACCTCCTTGATCGTGTCGGTCACGGGCACGACCGGAATCGCGGCGCCGGTGGTGCCGGCCGCGACGATCGCGCGCGAGATCACGGCTGGGGTCACGAACGGGCGCGCGGCGTCGTGGATCAGCACGATGTCCGGTCGATGCGGCACCAGTGCTTCCAGGCCTGCGAGCACTGACGCCTGCCGTGTCGCGCCGCCATGCGCGGGCACCTCGTGGCGCAGGCCACTGACCGCGGCATTGAAGACGTCGATGTCATCGGGGTTCACCACCGGCTGCACGACGGTCACGTCGGGATGCTCCGAGAAGGCGGCGAGCGCGCGGTGGATGACGGTGCGGCCGCCGATCGCGCGGTATTGCTTCGGACCGCCGGTGCCGGCGCGCAGGCCGCGTCCGGCCGCGACGAGAATGGCTGCAGTCCGCTGAGAAATCGTCATGGGAACAGGGTATCGATGCTGATGAAGAAGATCGGGTGAGGGATTTCGCGGCTTCTTACATCTGCAGCGAAGGTTAAGCGAGCGGGATCACACATCGCTCGCATAGGACCGCGAGTTCGACGCACTCGCAAAGTCGGTCGGCCCCCCGGCGCGCCGGGCCTATCCACCGCAGAGCGGGTGCGGAGCCGGGAGCGCGGCCTTCAGCCATGCAAAAATCCGGCGGCTCAAGGGTTTACCATGACTGCCGAACAAGCATATTTTGCTGCACTGCACTTGAAACGCTGACGGTTTTGTCTAAAGTGTAGGCATGACGCTTGACTGCCCAAGATTTGTGCTCGAAAGTGCAGGGCGGCGCAATGGTGCGTCAGATGAGATCATGAGTCGTCCGTGACCGGTCCGGTGAAGCCTACCGCCAAGCCCTTGAGAATAGGTGAGGTTTCTCTCGCCAACCGGGCTCTTCTTGCGCCGATGTCGGGGATCACCGATGCGCCGTTCCGCCGACTCGCAGCAGATCTCGGGGCCGGGCTCGTCGTCTCCGAGATGACCGCGAGCGACGATCTCGTCAGAGGGCGGTGGATATCTCGCTTGCGCTGCGAAGCCAGCGGCGTCGGGCCGCATGTGGTCCAGTTGGCCGGCTGCGAGGCGCATTGGATGGCCGAGGGAGCCAAAGTCGCCGAGGATGGCGGTGCCGACGTCATCGACATCAATATGGGCTGCCCGGCGCGCCACGTCACCGGCGGCCAGTCCGGCTCGGCCCTGATGCGCGATCTCGATCATGCGCTCGCGCTGATCGAGGCCACGGTCGAGGCCGTCGACGTGCCCGTGACCTTGAAGATGCGGCTCGGCTGGGACGAGCGCAGCCTCAACGCGCCGGAGCTGGCGCGCCGCGCGGAAGCGGCCGGGGTGCAGCTGATCACGGTGCATGGCCGGACGCGGCAGCAGTTCTACAAGGGCGAGGCCGATTGGAGCGCGGTGCGCGCCGTGAAGCAGGCGGTCGACCTGCCGGTCGTCGTCAATGGCGACATCACGAGCTACGAGGATGCGCGCGAGGCGCTCGACGCCTCCGGTGCTGACGCCGTCATGATCGGCCGCGGCGCGCAGGGGCAGCCCTGGCTGCCCGGCCAGATCGGCCGTCGTCTCGATGGCGGCGCGGAAGAGGGCGCACCCGCGCTGTCGCAGCAGCTCGCTTATTTGACGGCCCTCTATGACGAGATCTGTCGCCACTATGGCGAGCGTGTCGGCCTGCGCCACGCCCGCAAACATCTCAGCTGGGGGCTGGACGTGGCCGCCCGGCACGCCAAGGCGCCGGCCGAAAAACTGAAGGCCTGGCGCGAGCGTATCCTGACGTCGGAGCAGCCGGCTCTGGTGCAGGGGGCGCTGCGTGACGCGTTCGACGATTTTGCCTGGAGTGCAGCCGCATGAGCTCAGCCGCAGAACAGCGCAAGCGACTTCCATCGGATGGCGACGCCATCCTCAACGCTTTGCCGAATCCGGTCCTCGTCATCGGCCCGGACGGCATGATCATGGACGCCAACATGGCGGCCGAATCGTTCTTCGATTCCTCGACCCAGTTTCTGCAGCGGCAATCGCTCAAGAAGCTGGTGCCGTTCGGCTCGCCGCTGCTGGCGCTGATCGATCAGGTCCGCACCACAAGCGCGCCGGTCAACGAGTACAAGGTCGATCTGGGCACGCCGCGGACGGGCGCCGACCGGCTCGTCGACCTGCATGTCGCGCCGCTGCCCGAACGGCCTGGCGCCATCGTCGTGATGCTCCAGGAGCGCACCATCGCCGACAAGATGGACCGCCAGCTGACCCATCGCAGCGCCGCGCGCTCGGTGATCGCGCTGGCCGCGATGTTGGCGCATGAGATCAAGAACCCGCTGTCGGGCATCCGCGGCGCCGCGCAGCTGCTCGAGCAGCAGGCCTCCTCCGAGGACCGCATGCTGACCCGGCTGATCTGCGACGAGGCCGATCGCATCGTCACCCTGGTCGACCGCATGGAAGTGTTCGGCGACGACCGGCCGGTGGCGCGGGGACCGGTCAACATCCACTCCGTGCTCGATCACGTGAAGCGGCTGGCGCAGTCCGGCTTTGCCCGCAACATCCGCTTCATCGAGGATTACGATCCGTCGCTGCCGCCGGTGCTCGCCAATCAGGATCAGCTGATTCAGGTGTTCCTGAACCTCGTCAAGAACGCTGCGGAAGCCGTCGTCGACCTCGGTGCCGACGCCGAGATCCAGCTCACCACCGCCTTCCGCCCGGGCGTGCGGCTGTCGGTGCCGGGCAAGAAGTCGCGCGTGTCGCTGCCGCTGGAGTTCTGCGTCAAGGACAACGGCCCCGGCGTGCCGGAAGACCTGATGCCCAATCTGTTCGATCCGTTCGTGACCACCAAGCCGACCGGAAGCGGCCTCGGTCTTGCATTGGTCGCGAAGATCATCGGCGACCATGGCGGGATCATCGAATGCGAGTCGCAGCCGCGCAAGACGACCTTCCGGGTGCTGATGCCGATGTACAGCGCAACCAAGCAACCAGACCAAAGCCCAAAGAACAGCCATGGCGATGACGTTTCGGGAACGCCGTTGCATGCCTCACAGGGATCAAATTGAGGACCATCTATGCCTGCAGGTAGCATTCTCGTTGCCGACGACGATACGGCCATCCGCACGGTCCTGAACCAGGCGCTGTCACGCGCCGGCTATGAGGTGCGGCTGACCGGCAATGCCGCCACCTTGTGGCGCTGGGTGAGCCAGGGCGAGGGCGATCTCGTCATCACCGACGTGGTGATGCCGGATGAGAACGCGTTCGACCTGCTGCCGCGGATCAAGAAGATGCGGCCGAACCTGCCGGTCATCGTCATGAGCGCGCAGAACACGTTCATGACCGCGATCCGGGCCTCGGAGCGTGGCGCCTATGAATATCTGCCGAAGCCGTTCGACCTGAAGGAGCTGATCGCGATCGTCGGCCGCGCCTTGGCGGAGCCGAAGGAGCGGGCGACGAGCCAACCCGACGACAACGAGTTCGAATCGATCCCGCTGGTCGGCCGCTCGCCGGCGATGCAGGAGATCTACCGCGTGCTGGCGCGTCTGATGCAGACCGACCTCACCGTGATGATCTCGGGCGAGAGCGGCACCGGCAAGGAGCTGGTGGCGCGCGCGCTTCACGACTACGGCAAGCGCCGCAACGGCCCGTTCGTCGCGGTCAACATGGCGGCAATCCCGCGCGACCTGATCGAATCCGAGCTGTTCGGCCATGAGCGCGGCGCCTTCACCGGCGCCAACACGAGAGCCTCCGGCCGCTTCGAGCAGGCCGAGGGCGGCACCCTGTTCCTGGACGAGATCGGCGACATGCCGATGGAGGCGCAGACACGGCTTCTGCGCGTGCTGCAGCAGGGCGAGTACACCACGGTGGGCGGCCGCACCCCGATCAAGACCGACGTGCGCATCGTCGCTGCCTCCAATAAGGACCTGCGCATCCTGATCCAGCAGGGGCTGTTCCGCGAGGACCTGTTCTTCCGCCTCAACGTCGTGCCGCTGCGGCTGCCGCCCTTGCGCGAGCGCATCGAGGATCTGCCGGACCTGGTCCGGCACTTCTTCGCGCTCGCCGAGAAGGACGGACTGCCGCCCAAGAAGCTCGATGCCGCCGCGCTCGAGCGGCTCAAGCAGCACCGTTGGCCGGGCAATGTCCGTGAGCTGGAAAATCTCGCCCGCCGCCTCGCCGCGCTGTATCCGCAGGACGTCATCACGGCGTCGGTGATCGATGGCGAGCTGGCGCCGCCCGCGGTCACCACCGGGTCCAGCACGCCGACCTCGATCGACAATCTCGGCGGCGCCGTGGAGGCCTATCTGTCCTCGCACTTCCAGGGCTTCCCGAACGGCGTGCCGCCGCCGGGCCTGTATCACCGCATTCTCAAGGAGATCGAGATCCCGCTGCTCACGGCTGCCCTGGCGGCAACCCGCGGCAATCAGATCCGCGCGGCCGATCTGCTTGGCCTGAACCGCAATACGCTGCGCAAGAAGATTCGCGACCTCGATATCCAGGTCTACCGCAGCGGCGGTTAGAGCGGTATTATAGGCCTCCTGGCAGGCCGCGATACCGCCGGACTTGAGAATTTGTGTAGACAATTCCGCGGCGTGGCTGTGCGCCGCGGAATTGTCGCAATTTGGCAACAGCGTGGTAGGAATGCATCAGTCCGATTCCCCCGGACGTGCCACCATCACCAATTGCCGGAATGACCAGCGCAGACACCTCGGCCACCCCTTTCGATGCCTCGCCCCCTGAGGGGCGGCGCTGGACCTGGCGCACCTGGCTGGCGCCGGTGGCGGTGGCTGTCGCGCTGTCCTCAGGCTTCCTCACCTTCATCGTGCTCGTGGGCTTGAGCCCGATCGAGCCGACGACCGAGGTGGTCAAGACCTTTTATCTGATCGATGCTGGCACGATCCTGATCCTGGTCGGGATCATCATCCGTGAGGTCTGGCAGGTCGTGCAGGCCCGCCGGCGGGGCCGGGCGGCAGCGCGGCTGCACGTCCAGATCGTCAGCCTGTTCTCCGTCATCGCCGTGCTGCCGGCGGTGCTGGTCGCCGTCGTCGCCAACGTCACCATCGACCGCGGCCTGGACCGGTTGTTTTCCGGGCCGGCCAAGGTCGCGATCCAGAATTCGCTGACCATTGCCCGCGCCTATATGCAGGAGCATGCGCAGTTCATCCGCGGCGACATTCTCGGCATGGCCAACGACATCGCCCGGGCCCGGCCGCTGTTCGACCAGGACCGCGCCAGCTTCCGCGAGCTGCTGACCGCCAGCGCCGCCTCGCGCAACCTGCCGGGCGCGATGATCATCGACAAGAACACCAACCCGATCGTGTGGGCGGAGACCGGCGGCGTGCAGCTGGCTTATTCGCCGCCGGCGCCCGAGTTCCTGAACAATGTCGGCGAGCAGGAGCCGGAGATCGCTGTTCTGCCGGAGTCCAACTACGTCGCGGCGGTGATCCGGCTGCGCGCCTTCAACGACACCTTCCTCTATGTCGCGCGCCCGCTCGATCCGCAGGTCGTCGACCAGCTTAAACAGACCGAGCTGTCGGTCGCCGAATATGCCCAGGTCGAGGCGCGGCGGTTTGGCATCCAGGTCGCCTTCGCATTGATGTTCGCGGTGATCGCGCTGACCATTCTGATGGCCTCGGTGCTGATCGGCCTGAACTTCGCCAATTGGCTGGTCGCCCCGATTCGCCAGCTGATGAATGCCGCGCATGTGATCTCGACGGGCGATCTCAACGTCCAGGTTCCCGTGCATCGCTCGGAAGGCGATCTCGCCCAGCTCGGCCAGACCTTCAACAAGATGACGCAGGAGCTGCGCACGCAGCGCGACGAGCTGGTCAGCGCCAGCGAGCTGATCGACAGCCGGCGCCGCTTCATCGAGGCGGTGCTCTCGTCGGCCTCGGCCGGCATCATCGGCGTAGATGCCTCGGGCAGTGTCGGCATCCTCAACCGCTCGGCCGAGAAGCTGATCGGACATGCGGAGCCGGAGGTGCTTGACCATCCGCTGTCGGAGGTGCTGCCCGAGCTCGACGACATGATGAAGACCGCGCGCGAGGGCAAGCAGCGCCTGGTGCAGGGGCAGATCACCATTCAGCGTGACGGCCATGAGCGGAACCTGTCGGTGCGCGTCACTGCCGAGCAGACCAATCAGGCCCGCGACAGCTATATCATCACGCTCGACGACATTACCGAGCTCGTCTCGGCGCAACGCACCTCGGCCTGGGGCGACGTCGCGCGGCGCATCGCCCATGAGATCAAGAATCCGCTCACGCCAATTCAGCTTTCCGCAGAACGGATTCGCCGCAAATTCGGCAAGGTCATCACCGAGGACAAGGCCGTATTCGAGCAGTGCACCGAGACGATCGTGCGGCAGGTCGACGACATCAGGCGAATGGTCGATGAGTTCTCGCGTTTCGCCCGGATGCCGAAGCCGGTGATGGAGGGCGAGGACGTCGCCGACACGGTGCGCCAGGCCGTCTTCCTGATGAAGGTCGCGCATCCCGAGATCGATATCGAGACCGAGATCAAGCAGGACCCGCTGCGCGCGCAATTCGATCGGCGCCTGATCTCGCAGGCTTTGACCAACATCATCAAGAACGCGACCGAGGCGATCGAGGTGGTGCCGGAAGAAGAGCTGGGCAAGGGCCGCATCGACGTCGTCGCGTCGCGCGAGGGCGATGATGTGACGATCGACGTGATCGACAACGGCATCGGCCTGCCGAAGGTGGCACGGCAGCGCCTGCTTGAGCCCTATGTCACGACGCGGGCAAAGGGCACCGGCCTCGGCCTCGCGATCGTCGGTCGCGTGTTGGAGGATCACGGCGGCCGGCTGGAGCTGAAGGACGCCGCCGATTTCCGTCCTGGCCAGCGCGGCGCGTGGATGCGGCTGCGCTTTGCCGTGTCCGGACAGGCCGCCAAGGCGGGGGCCAAGGACCAACCCGCTGCGGTCGCCGCCCCCGACGGCGCAGGAACAATTAAACCCGCGGTGGAAACCGCGGGCCAGGTTGAAACGACCAATAGCGAACCAAAAATCCAGGCCGCAACAGGCGGCTGACGAGACAGGCGTGACCATGGCGAGTGATATTCTGATTGTCGACGATGAAGCCGATATCCGGGAGCTGGTAGCCGGCATCCTGGATGACGAGGGCTTCACGACGCGAACCGCTCGCGACAGCGATTCGGCGCTGGCCGAGATCGCCGGCCGCCGACCCAACCTCGTGTTTCTCGACATCTGGCTGCAGGGCTCCAAGCTCGACGGCCTGCAGCTGCTGGAGCAGATCAAGAAGGATCATCCGGACCTGCCGGTCGTAATGATCTCGGGTCACGGCAACATCGAGACCGCGGTCGCCGCGATCAAGCGCGGCGCCTATGACTTCATCGAGAAGCCGTTCAAGTCCGACCGGCTGATTCTGGTCGCGACCCGTGCGCTGGAGACGTCGCGGCTGAAGCGCGAGGTGCGCGAGCTCAAGCAGCTGGCGCCGACCGCGAGCACGATGACCGGCCGCTCGCCGTCGATGAACCAATTGCGCCAGACCATCGAGCGCGCCGCCAAGGCCAACAGCCGCATCCTGATCGTCGGTCCGCCCGGCTCCGGCAAGGAGCTCGCCGCGCGCACGCTGCATGCCCAATCGCCGCGCGCCGAGGGACCCTTTGTCGTCATCAACGCTGCGGCGATCACGCCGGAGCGGATGGAGGAGGAGCTGTTCGGCGTCGAGCAGTCCAACGGCGAGCAGTCGCGCAAGACCGGCGCGCTCGAAGAAGCCCATGGCGGCACGCTGTTCGTCGACGAAATCGCCGACATGCCGCGGGAGACGCAGAACAAGATCTTGCGCGTGCTGGTCGACCAGACCTTCCAGCGCGCGGGGGGCACCACCAAAGTGCACGTCGACGTGCGCATCATCTCGTCGACCGCGCGCAATCTCGAGGAGGAGATCGCCGCCGGCCGCTTCCGCGAGGACCTCTATCACCGCCTGTCGGTGGTCCCGATCCGCGTCCCGCCGCTGTCCGAGCGGCGCGAGGACATTCCCGAACTGATCGACTATTTCATGGACCAGATCTCGGTCACGACCGGACTGCCGAAGCGGCAGATCGGCCAGGATGCGATGGCGGTGCTGCAGTCGCATGTCTGGCCCGGCAACGTCCGCCAGCTCCGCAACAATGTCGAGCGCGTGATGATTCTCGCGGCCGGCGGGCCGGAGGTGATCATCACCGCCGACATGCTGCCGCCGGATGTGGGATCGATGGTGCCGGCCATGCCCACCAGCAACAATGGCGAGCACATCATGGGCCTTCCCCTGCGCGAGGCGCGCGAAGTGTTCGAGCGCGACTATCTGATCGCGCAGATCAGCCGGTTCTCCGGCAACATCTCGCGCACTGCCGAGTTCGTGGGCATGGAGCGATCAGCGCTGCATCGCAAGCTCAAGGCCCTCGGGGTGGGCTGACGGTTCCAGGTCGGCCAAACTTGCCGGGTGGGACGAATTTACGTTGGAAAATTCGTCCGGGCCTGAAGTTTTACGGATGAATCCGGGTCTTTTGGAACCGGTTTCCCTGCATTCGGCTTGCCTAATATGCTCGCCTGTCTTCTAATCCGGCGTCCCATGATCCCTCGAGGGGGATCTCAATGGATCATGGGCCACCGCGGCGGTTCCGAGACCTGCAATCGGGGCGTCATGGGATCAATAAGAAAAAGCACAAGACTGCGAGATAACAACGATGGCGGCAGACCGCGCACAGAACCTTCAAGACACCTTTCTCAACCATGTTCGCAAAACCAAGACGCCGCTCACGATCTTCCTGGTCAATGGCGTGAAACTGCAGGGGATTGTCACATGGTTCGACAATTTCTGCCTGCTGCTCCGGCGCGACGGTCACTCGCAGCTCGTCTACAAGCATGCGATCTCCACCATCATGCCCGGCGCGCCGATCCAGCTGTTCGAGGGCGGCGAGGACGCTTCTGCGTGAGAGTGACCTGATTGGAACCCCGCGATCGCGAAGGGACCATCGGCCTCGCGAGGCCAGATGACAACAAGAGGAGCGGGCTGGTCATCGTGGTCGGCCCTTACTTGCGAGCGCGCCGCGGCGACGATGGCGCGCAAGCGAGCAACGCCGACATGCGTGATTTCGAAGCCCGAATCGACGAGGCCGCCGGCCTGGCGCGGGCGATCGACCTTACCGTCACGGAGGCGATCCTCGCGCCGATCGGACAGATCCGCCCCGCGACCTATCTCGGCAAAGGCAAGGTTGACGAGATCGCGGGCGTGATCGCCGGGCAGGGGGCCGAGCTCGTCGTGATGGATTGCGCGCTGTCGCCGATCCAGCAGCGCAACCTGGAGAAGGCCTGGAACACCAAGGTGCTCGACCGCACCGGGCTGATCCTGGAGATCTTCGGCCGCCGCGCCAAGACCAAGGAAGGCGCGCTGCAGGTCGAGCTCGCGCATCTCAACTATCAACGCAGCCGCCTGGTGCGTTCCTGGACCCATCTCGAACGCCAGCGCGGCGGCTTCGGCTTCATGGGCGGTCCGGGCGAGACCCAGATCGAGGCCGACCGCCGGCTGATCGGTGACCGCATCACCCGGCTTGAGAACGAGCTGAAGAAGGTTCAGGCGACGCGGCGGCTGCACCGCGCCGGACGGCAGCGCGTGCCGTATCGCGTGGTGGCGCTGGTTGGTTACACCAATGCGGGCAAGTCGACGTTGTTCAACCGTCTCACCCGCGCCGACGTGCAGGCCGCCGACATGCTGTTCGCAACGCTCGATCCGACGTTGCGGGCAATCACGCTGCCCCATGGCGGCAAGGCGATGCTGTCGGACACCGTGGGCTTCATCTCGAACCTGCCGACGCAGCTCGTCGCGGCATTCCGCGCCACGCTCGAGGAGGTGCTGGAAGCCGACGTGATCCTGCATGTGCGCGACATGTCGCATGAGGACGCCGAAGCGCAGCAGCATGACGTCGAGCTGGTGCTCGGCCAGCTCGGCATCGATCCCGAGGCCACCGACACCATCATCGAGGTCTGGAACAAGATCGACCGGCTCGACGAGGCGGCGCGCGAGAACCTCGCCAACATCGCGAGCCGGCGGCCGCCGGAGCGACCGTGCCTGCTGGTGTCTGCCCACACCGGGGAGGGCGTCGACGCGCTGCTGCAGGCCATCGAGGACCGGCTTGCCGCGGCCCGGACCACGCTCGATCTGACCATCGACGCCGCCGACGGGGCCGGCATCTCCTGGCTCCACCGTAACGCCGAGGTGCTGAGCAAGGAGCTCCACGAGGGCCACTACGACATGACGGTCCGCGTCGACGCCACCAAGCGCGATATCGTCGTCGAGCGCTATCATGGCGTGCCCAGGGTGGCGTGAGCTGCGCGTTTGTTTGCTCTCCGTGCAAGCCACCTCGAGGTCGCCGACCTCTAAGTCCCCGACGTCCACCGACGCGGCTACAACGGCGTGATGTTGACGTGCAGCACCGCGGCGCGGCCGTCGTCCAGCGCTGCAAGGCAGCCCTCAATCGCCGCATCCAGCTTGTCGGGATCGTCGACCCGCTCGCCATGGGCTCCGAACGCGCAGGCGATGTCGGCGAGACGACGCTGCTCGTCCTGACGCCCTGTGCAGAGCCGGGAAAGAAACGAATCCGTCTGCTGTGCGACACCGTCCGGATAGACGCGTTGCACCGAGGCCTTCACCGCCTGCCAGCCGTTGTTGTCGAGGATCACGGAGAAGATCGGCAGCCGGTACTGCTGGGACACGGCGTAAACCGAATCCGGCGCAGCGAAATGGAAGGCGCCGTCGCCGACAATCTGCACCACGCGGCGCGAGGGATTGGCGAGCTTCAGTCCAAGCGCCATGCCGCCGCTGAAGCCGAGCCCGCCGCCGGCGAGGCCCACATAGGTCATGGGCTTGGTGCGGCGCAGCTGCTGTTGCAGCACCGGCGCGTTGCGGACGGCCTCGTTGACCACGATGTCGTCCTCCGACAGCAATGCCTGCAGCCGCGCGAACAGATGGGCCGGGTTGATTGCGCCAGGGGATCCCTTGTTTGCAGCGGCCGCCATCCGCCTGGCCTGCGCGGCCTCGCGCGCAGGCCTCCAGCTGGCGATCCGATCACGCACCTTCCGCATGTAGGAATCGTCGCCTCGGGCGATGACGATCTCCAGCACCTGGCGCAGGATGACCGCGGAATCGCCCTGAATGCGCAGGTCGGTGGCAAATCCCCACATCGGGATGTCGGCCTTGAGGGCGTCGATGTCGATCTGGATCCAGCGCAACCGATCGGCTGATGGCAACAGCTGTGGAATGAACGGCACGTCGATGTCGATGAGGAGCCCGAGGTCGGCGTCTGCGACGAGCGTCACCGGGTCGGAGCCGGCGAAGCAGGGCGAGTCCTGGCAGATGTTCATCGTGATGGGGTTGAACTCGACGACCCGGATGCCGCAGACCAACGCCAGCCGATCGAGCACCGAAACGGCTTCCGCGCTGCGCCCGAGATAGGACGTCAAGGCGACCGGGTTCTTCGCCGTCATGAGCGCGTCTGCCACGGCTTGCGCTCGCTCCGGTTCGATGCCTCCGGCTCTGACGCTGCCGTAGCGTGCGGGCAGGTAGGCCGGCATTGCGTCGTCGTCCCAGCACTCGGCGAGCACTTCGCGCGGCAGCATCATGTAGACCGGGCCGGGCGGATCGCTCTGCATGAACGCGGCCGCGCGAGCCAGCGCCTCCTTGACGACGACTCCCGAGGGCAGCGTGTACTCCCATTTCACGTAGGGACGCACGATGCTGCCCTGGTCGAAGCTGTCCTGCACGAAGTGGACATAGGTGTCGCGTCCGCCCGGCAGCTCGCCATGCAGCGCGAAGGGGGCTCGTCCCGCAAACAGCAGGACCGGCAGCCGGTAGCGAAACGCGTTCTGGATGGCCATGCAGGCGTTCGCCGTTCCGGCATCGACGTGAACGAACACGGCCTGGCCGTGTCCGGTCGTCATCGCGTAGCCCATCGCCATGTGCACCGCGACCACCTCGTGGGGACACAGGATCACCTCGGGATGGCTGCGACCCTCGCTGTCCCAGCGCGCGATCTCCTCGATCAGCGAGACATGATCGGTGCCGAGATTGGCAAAGATGTAGTCCACGCCGAGGTCGACGAGGGCCTCGAGGAAGTAATGCGCGGCGCGATGGCGCGTGGTGGCGCGGGACTGCGGATCAGGCGAGGGCAGCTTCGTCACGGTGCGTGGTCCCCAGTTCATTGGCATTGCCGCGCAGGCGATCGAACAGGCGCCCGGGCGCATGCGGTGCGGTCATGCCGCGCCAGGCGATGTGCGAGTCCGGCCGTATCAGGATCAGGCTCTCCGCAAAGCCATAACCGGCCCTGGCGCGATCGACGTCGACCAACGCCAGCGGCACGCCTTGGCAGGCTGCCGCATCGACCAGGCCTGCGGCATCGACGCTCGGGTCGAACCGGACCAGCGTGTAGGCCGGCCCCAGCGCGTCCAGCAGCGAGCGCCCATCGGGCAGCCAGACATGCGGCGCGCGTGCGCCCGGTGCCGTCGACGCGGTGAAATGACCCATGCCGTAGGGCGGCGGCGTTTCGCCATCGTAGCAGATCGCCGGCGACCGGTCGTAGTAGTAGCCGAAGTTCAAGCCGGCGCAGCAATATTGCTGCACGTTGAGATCATAGGCGGCCTTGCCGACCTTGCTGCGCGCCGCGTCGCCGACCGGACCATCGATCTCTACCTCGGCAGGTACGGAGCGCCTCTGACTCATGACGGCGAGCGCGTGGTTCATCGCGAAATGCGAGACCTGTTCGGTGATTGGCTGCCGCTCCGCTTCATAGGCGTCGAGCAAAGCAGGGCTGGCCCAGCCGCTGATGACGCCGGCGAGCATCCAGCACAGATCGACCGCATCGGCGATGCCGGCATTCATGCCGTAGCCTGCATAGGGAATCCACAGATGTGCGGCATCGCCGCAGATGAAGGCGCGGCGATCCCTGAAGCGGTCGGCGACCAGGCGGCGGCCGATCCAGTCCTCCTTGCTGATGATCTCATACTGGAAGCGGTCGTCGACGCCGAGGATGGTGCGCAGCGCCCAATCGCGATCCACGCTGTCGAACTCGACCTCTTCCGCCGCGAGATGGTTGTGGATCAGCCAGTTGTCGCGGCCATCGATGGCGACGGTGGTGCCGCAGCGGCGCGGATTGAGCGACATCGTCATCCACGCCGGCTTCTGGGTGATCAGCTCCTTGAGCGCCGGGGCATGGATGTAGGTCGACTGCACCCGCTGCACCACGTCGGTGCCGCTGAGGCGTGAGCCGATCAGCTTGCGTACAATGGAGCGGCCGCCGTCGCAGCCGATCAGGTAATCGGCGGAGATGATGATCTCCTGATCGGCGTCGAGATCGCGCGCCCGCGCGATCACGCCGTCGTCGCGCTGGTCGAAATGATCGAGCTGGACCCGGTTGAGAATTCGGATCTCGCGTTGCGCCTGCGCACAGGCGAACAGGATGGGCTCGAGATAGATCTGGTTGATGCGATGGGGCGGCTCCGGCGTCGGCCAATCGGTGTCCGGTCCTCCCGTCGCCGTGTAGCGGTCCTGGCGGGATGGGATCGGGATGCGCGTCAGTTCGCGGCCGACGACCGCGGTGCGATAGGCACAGTCATTCGGAAAGTCGGCCGGCAGGCCGCCCTCCCGGACCTCCCGGACGATGCCGAGACGGCGGAACACTTCCATCGAACGCGCGGAAACGTGGTTGCACTTGACGTTGGGCGGCTCGCCGGCGCGCCGGATCTCGGCGACCACGACGTCGATGCCGCGTGAGGCAAGGTCCATGGCGGCGGTCAGTCCGACCGGACCGGCGCCCACGATGAGGACCTGGGTTTGAATCGTCTTCATGTCAATCTCTCTTGCTTTGGATTTAGGCCCGCTCAGGTGTGGAGAGCACACCCTGCTGCACGTCGTCGGAGGTCGGGAGACGGCCGCGCATGCCGAGAAAAGCGAGGCCGAGGATCACCAGCGCCGAGCACAGCTGCGGCACCGCGCTGGCCTGGAACAGCGCGGCAACGTCCCAATGCGCCGCGAGCATCAAGCCGCCCAGGGTGACGCCGAGGATGGAGCCAAAGCGGCCGATGCCCAGCGCCCAGCCGATGCCGGTGCCACGGATGTAGGTGGGGTAGATGCGCGCGGCATAGGCGTTGCAGCCGATCTGTCCGCCGATCACCGCCACGCCGGCGATGAAGACGGCCGGCACGAGGATCGGCAATGATGCGCCCGCGATGCCGATGGTGACGATCGAGAGGAAGCCCGCGACGTAGGTCGCGAACAGCACGCGATCGAAGCCGAACCGTTCGATCAGCAGGCCGAGCCCGATCGTTCCCAGCATTCCGCCGAGCTGGAACGCAATGCCGACGGCGATCGCCGCCTGGACGTCGAGACCGACACCATGCGTCAGCGTCGGCAGCCAGCTGTTGAGGAAATAGATGTCCATCATGTTCATGAAGAACATCACCCAGAGCAGCAGCGTCGGCAGCAGCCGCCGCTTGGTGAACAGCTGCGGCAGGAGAAAACCCTTGCCGCTCTCCTCGACAATCGTGAAGCGCTCATCGGCGGCGAGCGTCGCGGACGGATCAATGCGCATCAGCAAGGTGCGCACGCGGTCGCTCTTGTTGTTGTCGAGCGCCAGCAGCGACAGCGATTCCGGAAGCCAGATGATCAGGACCGGACAGAGGATGAGCGGCAGAGTGCCGCCGATCAGGAAGATGACCTGCCAGCCATAGGCGGTGATGAGCCGGGCCGCCACCGCGCCGCCGATCGCCGACCCCAGCGACACCGTCATGAACATCAGCATGATCAACAGGGTCCGGCGACGCTGCGGCGAATACTCGCCGGTCAGGGCGATCGTATTGGGCAGGACGCCGCCGAGCCCGATGCCGGTGACGAACCGAATGATGACAAGGTCGGATACGCTGGTCGCCTGGGTCGTCGCCAGCGAGCCGAGCGCGAAGACGAGAACGCCGGCGATCACCAGCCATTTTCGCCCGAGATAGTCGGCGAGGGCGCCGAACACCAGGGAGCCGATCATCACGCCGAACAGGGATGCGCCAAAGACTGGACCGAGCGCGCCCGGCGCGAGATGCAGGTCCTTGCTGAGCGCGGGCGCGACGAAGCCGAGCGCCTGGGCATCGAAGCCGTCGAGCCCGACCACGAGCGCGCACAGGCAGACGACACGAATCTGAAATGCCGACAGCGGTCGTTCGTCGACGTAGCGCGTGAGATTGATCCCTTGCGTCAAGTGTTCCTCCCCCGTTTTGCGTTGTTGTTGCAACCGTCCCGCCCGTCGCGGCACAGGCGGTTTTGCAAATATGTTGCATGATCAAACTCTTTCGATTAGCCACAAAATTCTCATTCATTCATGAGGAAAGCTAATGCCCCCGAGCCTGCGGCAATTGGAGGCGCTGGTCCTGGTGTATCGGCTCGGCAGCATCACCAAGGCCGCCGCCGAAATGCGCGTCACGCAATCGGCCATCAGCCTGCTGATCCGGCAGATTGAGGAAAATTTTCAGCTCAAGCTGTTCGACCGGACGACGCGCGCCCTGCATCCGACGGCAGCGTGCCGGGAAGCGATCATGGCTGCCGAGCGCATCCTGGCGGGCGCGCAGGGATTGTCGCGCAGGATGCGCGATCTGGCCGAGATCAAGGCTGGGCGGATTTTTATCGCCGTGTCAGCCGGCGTCGCTTCGGCGCTGCTGCCCCGGGTGTTTTCGACGTTTCGCTCGTGCCATCCGGAGGTCAGCATCGATCTGCTCGACGTCGCGCCCGATGAACTGCTCGCTGTCGTGATGGATGGGCGTGCCGAATTCGGCCTCGGCAGCGTCGAGGACGAGGGGGTGCCGGAGGCGCGTGTCGAAACGCTGATGCGAAGTCCGCTGTCGGCCATCGGGATCAAGGATGGCAAGTTCGAACAGCAACGTGGTCTGACATGGGACCGCATCATGAGCGCGGACGTGATCACGATGCGCCATGGCACGCGAATCCGCCATCAGATCGACGAGGCGCTGGCACAGACCGGGCGAGCGCTGAAGCCTGCGTGGGAAGTGTCGCTGATCACCACCGCGCTGGCGCTCACCGCCGAAGGGGCTGGCATCAGCATCCTGCCCGGGCATATGTTGCCGAAGGCACAATTCCCGACGCTGGCCGCCGTCCCGCTGTCGCAGCCGACGATCTATCGACACGTCTCCTTGCTGAGCCGCGCCGACTTTGGATTGTCGCCGGCGGCACAGCGCTTTGTGGAGATCGCAAAAGACCTCCTCTCGAGCAAGGCTGGCTGATGTCGCCGCGGAGCGGCGGCGCTAGGTCTCCAGGCGCTTCGCCTCGTTCCACAACTCGTCCATCTCGTCGAGCGAGGCTTCCTCCAGCGTGCGGCCGTTCGCGGCCAGTGTCTGCTCGATAAAGGCGAAGCGGCGTTCGAATTTGGCGTTGGTCCCCAGCAAGGCGGTCTCGGGATCGACGTCGGCATGACGGGCGAGGTTGACCAGGGCGAATAGGAGATCGCCGGTCTCCGCGCTCAGCTCGGTCGCATCCCTCTTGTCGAGCGCGGCCTCGATCTCGTCGGCCTCCTCGCGGATCTTCTGCAGCACGGCGCGCGGATCCTTCCAGTCGAAGCCGACCGTGGCGGCCTTGCGCTGCAGCTCCATCGCGCGCACCAGTGCCGGCTGCCCGGCCTTGATGCCCGACAGCAGCGAGGCCTTGCCGGTCTGCTCCTCGGGCGGCCGACGCGCGGCGCGCTCGGCCTTTTCCTCGGCCTTGATGCGGTCCCAGGTGCCTTTGGTCGGTTGGGTGACATTGCCATCCTTATCCGGGAAGACATGCGGATGGCGGCGGATCATCTTCCTCGTGATGCCCTCGACGACGTCGCCGAACGCGAACGCGCCTTGCTCCTCGGCGATGCGGGCGTGATAGACCACCTGCAACAGCAGGTCGCCGAGCTCCTCGCGCAGGTCGTCGAGATCGTTGCGCGTGATCGCGTCCGCCACCTCATAGGCCTCCTCGATCGTGAAGGGTGCGATCGTCTGGAAGGTCTGCTCGACGTCCCATGGACAGCCGGTCACGGGGGTGCGCAGCGCCGCCATGATCTCGATGAGGCGTGAGATGTCGCGGGAAGGGGTCATGGCGAGTCCTGAAGCAGCAATCGTTCCGCCCCTGTATGCCTCAAGCCATCTGCAGCTCCCAGCGAAAAGGCGATGCAACGCCGCAGGACAGCGGGTTGGCCGCATCAGGCGATGGTGCTAAGCGGATGCACATGAGCGACACGCATGACATGACGGCCCTGGTGCTGTTCTCGGGCGGCCAGGATTCCACGACCTGCCTGGCCTGGGCGCTCGACCGCTTCGCGCGCGTCGAGACGATCGGCTTCGATTATGGTCAGCGCCATGCGATCGAGCTCGATTGCCGGGTCCGTCTGCTGGACGGACTTGCGCAGCTGCGGCCGGAATGGGCCGGCAGGCTCGGCGACGGTCACACGCTGGAGATTCCCACGCTGTCCGCGATCTCCGAGACTGCGCTGACGCGCGATGTCGCGATCGAGATGGGTGCCGATGGCCTGCCCAACACGTTCGTCCCAGGCCGCAACCTGGTGTTCCTGACCTTCGCCGCCGCCTTGGCCTATCGGCGCGGCATCAGCCACATCGTCGGCGGCATGTGCGAGACGGATTATTCCGGCTATCCCGATTGCCGCGACGAGACCATCAAGGCGCTGCAGGGTGCGCTCAGCCTCGGCATGGCGCGCCGCTTCGAGCTGCACACGCCGTTGATGTGGCTCTCGAAGGCGGCGACATGGCAGCTGGCCTATGATCTCGGCGGAAGAGATCTGGTCGACCTGATCCGGGATCAGTCACACACCTGCTATCTCGGTGAGCGAGGTGCGCGCCACGATTGGGGGTATGGCTGCGGTACGTGCCCCGCCTGCGATCTGCGCGCCAGGGGATGGCACGAATACATCGCAGGGAGCGCACAGTCCTGACCCGACGCGGGCCAGGAGGCCCGGCGTAGGCGTGATTGGCGGTTGAACTCAGGCTGCCTCGTGGTCCGACGGCTCGCGCTGGCTGACGATGACGAGATCGTTGTCTGCAACGTCGTGACCATCGTCGACATCGTTCGCGGCAGCGGACGCGGCCTTCGCGGCGAGACGGGCCGTGATGTCGTCATTGCCGTCGCGGCTGGCCTTTTCCCAGGCCGGCGCATTGAGCACGACGATGTCATCGTCATGGACGGCCTCGGCATCACGATCGACGGGAACGATCGAGGGCGACTCGACGGCCGCTTCGACGACGCGCAGCGCCGGTGCGCCGGCTTCTTCCGGCTCGGCGACGTCGTCATCCGCGGCCTCAGCCTCGACGGCCGCTTCCGCGTCGTTCGCAGATGCGGTCTCCATATCCGGCTCGGCGGAAATGTCCGGCTCGGCGGAAGCGATCTCTTCTGCCGGCGCCTCCAGCTCGGCGTCATCGGCTTGCGCGCTGGCCACGACTGCCGCGGTCTCCGGCGCCTGTGACGCCGATTCCGCCTCGCTGCTCGGCTCGGCTGCCGCATCATCATTGGCGGCCAGTCCGAGATGCTGCGAGATCTCCTTGATCACCTTGTCGATGGCCATCAGCACGCGGTATTCCGGAATCGAGGCCATGTGCTGCTCGAACCGGTTGCGCGCATATTGCAGCGAGTCGATCACGTCGGCGGCGATGCTGGAGCCCGAGGCCTCGGTGCCGTGCAGCGCGCCGGCGGCCTTCTCGGTCGAGCTCTCGATCAGCAGGAAGGCCTCATATTGCGGGATCGATTTGAGCTTCTCGTGATAGTCCCGGCGCACGCCAGCGAGCGTGTCGACGATAGAAGCGAAAGACTCAGGCGCAGGCATTACGGCGTCCCCTCAACTTCCTCAGAAAGCATGCGGGACGCTATGGGCACACTGATGAACGTTCAATTTCGAACAAATACGGCTCTTCGCATCATGAATACCTGGCCGTTAAGGCGGGATTGTCGAATGCCTCGCAAGCCGGTCACGCGAATTTAACGATGTCACCGGCGCCGCCGCTCAGCCGGCGAAGTCGTCAGGCCGCAGCTCGATCGGCTTGCCATGCGGGGTGCGATCGGCGGCGTGATCCCAGGCGTCGCGGTAGCGCGCGAGATTGGCCGGCGTGGTCACGCCCTTTTCCGCCACCAGCCGCTCCAATGTCGCCAGCCAGTGCCGGTAATAGGTGTCGCCGCAATCCGCGTCGCCCGCCTCCTGGGCGCGGGAAATCTCCTCGGCGAGCGCAGCCGCCCATTCGGGCCAGGTGAACAGGCCGCGCGCGTGCAGCGTCACGGCCATCGCAAAGGCGTGCGCCTCCCAAGGCTCGCGAAATACCGGCCCGTCCTGGTCGACCGGAATGCCGGGCAAAGCGCGCGTTGCCGCCAAGGCGGCGTGCCGATCGGGAGCGGTCATGCGCGCTCCAGATACGGCTCGAACGCATCGACCGTCACTTCCAGCAGCGGATCGGGGGCATCGGCCCACAGCTCCGTGCCGCTGAAGGACACGGTGTAGAGCCATTGCGGGTCTTCTCCGTGACCTTGCGCATTGCTGTCGGGAAACACGTGCACGTCCCTGATCGCGTCGATGCGGCCGACGTGACCGCGCACATAGCGCGGCAGTCGCGTGTGCGTCGGCGGGTGCATGGCTTTGGCGCGCACGCGATCGCCGACCGCAAACAGCGCCGGCCTGGTTGCGGCCCGCTCGGTCGGACCGCCGCGGAGCAGCATCGCTGCGACGCCGTCAGCGGTGAGGATCCTGGCGACGGGGCGGGCCGGATGCAGCGCCTTGCCGGCGGCGAGTTCATCCGCTTCGACCAGGTGGCGCTCCTGCATCAGGCGCTCCAGACCGGCGAGCCAGATCTGGTAATAGCTCATTCCGAGATAGTCGGCTGGCGGACGATTCTCGCGCGCGAAGCGCGACATGTCGATGTTCCAGCCGCCCGGCATCGCCATGGCCAAGGTGATGGCCAAGGCACGACGTTCCCACGCCGCGTGAAACACCGGCTCGTTCGGCTCGGGGCGGACCGGGCCAAATCCGGCTGCACCGCCCATGTCGTGCGCTCCGTCCATCAGCGTTTCACCTCGTCGGGCCGCTTGGGCAGGCCAGTGCCGATCATGCTGTCGCGCGTGACCAGTTCGGCGAGTTGATCCTCGCTCCAGCCTTCCGTGCCGTCGGGACGCATCGGCACGACGAAATAGCGGATCTCCGCAGTCGAATCCCAGACCCGGATTTTCGTCGTCGCCGGCAGCGCAAAGCCGAAATCCTGCAGCACACCGCGCGGATCCTTGACGGCCTTGGCGCGGTAGGGCGCGGATTTGTACCACACCGGCGGAAGGCCGAGGACGGGCCAGGGGTAACAGGAGCACAGCGTGCACACGACCATGTTGTGCAGCTCCGGCGTGTTCTCGACGGCCACGATGTGTTCGCCCTGACGTCCGGCATAGCCGAGCTCGCCGATGGCGGGCGTGGCGTCGGACACCAGCCGCGCGCGGAACGCCGGATCGGTCCAGGCGCGCGCGACGACACGGGCGCCGTTGCGCGGGCCCACTTTGCTTTCATAGGTCTCGATCAGCACGTCGAGCGCGGCCGGATCGATATACCCCTTTTCGGTCAGGATGCTCTCGAGGGCGCGGACCCGCAGGTCGGTCTCGGACAATTCCGAGTGATCGTGGTGATGATGATCGTGGTGGTGGTCGGTCATCCGATCAAAATAGGGGTAACCCTGAGGGGTTGTCGAGCAAGGCGTGTGGTCCGGCGGTGGACGGGGCGGCCCGGGCCGGGGTGAAGCTTCAATTCAGCCCGGTTCCCCCTGTTCAAATCGGCGGCCGGATATGGTTCCCTGCGCCGCTCGCCTGCCAATGCGAGGCGAAAGCACCACATGATTGAGGTCCATCAATGCCGAACGACGTCTCCCGCCGTGATCTTGCGAAGCTGGCCGGACTGGCTGCCATGGGGGCGGCGGCCGGACCCGCGCAGGCGGAGGAGGCTGCCGTGACGGATGATGCCGGGCGTCGTTTTCCCTCTGATTTCGTGTGGGGGACGGCCACCTCGTCCTACCAGATCGAAGGCGGCGCGACCGCCGATGGACGCGGACCATCGATCTGGGATGTCTTCACCCACACGCCGGGCAAGATCGAGGACGGCAGCACCGGCGACGTCGCTTGCGATCACTACGATCGCTACAAGGACGATGTCCGGCTGATCAAGGAACTCGGCTGCCGTGCCTATCGCTTTTCGATTGCGTGGCCGCGGCTGTTTCCCGACGGCGGGCTGACGCCCAACCCGAAGGGGCTCGACTTTTACAGCCGCCTCGTCGACGAGCTCCTGGCGAACGGCATCGAGCCCTATGCGACGCTGTATCATTGGGATCTGCCGCAGGCGCTGCAGGACCGCGTCGGCGGCTGGCGCTCGGCGGAGACCGCGACGGCGTTCGCGCATTACGCCGGATATGTGGCCCAGACTCTGAGCGACCGGGTCAAGACCATCTTCACGATCAACGAATGCGGCCGGTTCATTCCGTTCGGCTATGGTCTCGGCATCGATGCGCCCGGGCTGAAACTGCCGCAGCAGGAGGTCAACCAGGCGCGCCATCACGTGGCGCTGGCGCATGGCCTCGCGGTGCAGGCGATCCGTGCCAAGGGGAGGGCAGGTACGCGCATCGGCATGGCCGAGAACATCACCGCCTGCTTGCCCGCGATCGATAAGCCGGAGAACATCCGTGCCGCCGAGATCGCCACGCGCGAGATGAATGCGGGCTTCCTCAACGTGATCCTCGAGGGCCGCTACACCGACGCGTTCCTGGCCTGGTCGGGCAAGGGTGCGCCGACATTCACCGCGGACGAACTCAAGACGATCTCCACGCCGGTCGATTTCGTCGGCCTCAACATCTACGCGCCGCAGGCCTATGTCGTGGCGTCGGAGCGCGCGCCGGGCTTCGACGTGCTGCCGATGCCGTCCTCGTTCCCGCATATGAGCTCGCCCTGGCTGCTGGTCGGACCCGAGACCGCCTATTGGGTGCCGAAGCTCGCGGCCAAGATCTGGAACCTCAAGACCATCTACATCACCGAGAACGGCACCTCGTCGGATGACAAGATGACGGCGGACGGCAAGGTTCATGACCTCGACCGCGTGATGTATCTGCGCAACTATCTCGCGCAGCTGCAGCGCGCAACCTCCGAAGGCGTGCCGGTGAAGGGCTATTTCCTCTGGAGCCTGATGGACAATTTCGAATGGGTGTTCGGCTATAAGCAGCGCTTCGGTGTCTATCATGTCGATTTCGACACCCAGCTGCGTACACCCAAGCTCAGCGCGTCCTATTATCGCCACGTCATCACGCGCAATGCCGTGAGTGCGTGATCTCGGATGGTGGTGGGATGCGGCGCCGGGTTTGATTGATTTCGCCCGATCTTCACCCGCCGATTGCAAGGGCATGGTGAGGAAAGCACACCGCGTGCGACTCTTTTGCGCGCGCGCTGTTTTGCAGCGGAAAGCCCCGGGGATTTGCCGTAAACGGCCATCTGCCGGTCCCTCAATCGAGATCTCCCGCATGCCCCTGTTCGTTGTTCGTCCGTCTGCCGTCGTCCTGAACGCCGGCATCCTGTTCTGCGTCGTCGGCGCGATCGCGAGCCCAAGCGCCTGGGCCCAGAGCGCCGCAAGCGATGCGGCCAAGCCCGCCACCGAACAATCCGCCACGACGCCAGCCGATAGGCCGGCCGATCCCCAGCCGAAGCCTGCCGCCGGCGAGGAGACCAAGCCGGCCGAAGCCGAGGCCAAGCCACAGGCTCCGGACACGCCGGCGAGCCCCGCCAAGGCATCGGCGGAGCCGGCTGCCGACACCAAGCCGGCCGAGGTCAAGGAGAGCGCGACGTCCGACGCGCCATCGGAGGCCAAATCCGAGGCAAAGTCCGACGCGAAATCTGACACCAAGTCCGACGCCGCTGCGGCCCAGACCCCGGCCGTGACCGAGACGAAACCAACGGAGCCGGCGGCCCAGCCGGTCGTCGCCAAGGACGCCCCGGCGCCGGACAAGGCCGAAGGGAAGACGGACGAGAGCAAGCCTGCCATGGCCGCGCCCGCCGCGGCGGACGTGAAGCCGGCGCCCGCCGAGCTCAAGACAACCGAGCCGGCGGCTGCAGCCGCTGCGCCAGCTGCCGTGCAGGACAAATCGAGCGCGAAAGCAGGCGGGGAGCAAGCCAAGCCTGAGAAACAGGCTCACGCGCACCGGCACCATGCGCATGAGGACGACCGCCCGCGGCGCAAGCACCACGTCAGCAAGCAGCGGAGCAGCGGCAACTGCAAGACCTACCGCACCTATGATGCCGAGAGCGGCACCTATCGCGGCTATGACGGGCGCATCCACAGCTGCTCATAGCGCGAGGTCTTGTAGCGCCATGTCGCCGGCCGCGACTGGTCGACAGATCAGCGCGGCATCGGCGATTGGATGCCTGACGTGTTGCGGGTCAGGAACGTGCCGATCGTCGACCCCTGCTGCGGCGGCTGAGCGGGCTGCGGCCGCGCCAGCCCCGTTGTGGTGCGCTGCGGGTTGACGATGATCTGCTGCTGCGGCGGCGCCGTGCCGCGCGCCTGTGCGGCCTGGTTCGACATCCGCGAAACCAGGCGCATCAGTTGATCCTGGCCGGTCTGCAATTGCTCGATGGCGCGGGTGGCCTGATCCTGCGTCGCCTTGATCTGTTCGATGCCCTGCTGCAGTTCCGCGATGTCGCGGGCCATACGCTGCATCGTCGTGGCCGGACCGCCACCCGCGCCGCTTGCGGCCCCGTCGTCCGATCCTCTCAACGAGGCGTTCGACATCATGGCGTCCTCATGGCCCTGGGCGGAGGCCTCATCCTGCGACGCTTCGGCCGAGGACGGCATCCAGCGGTCCATCAGCGATGTGGTGGCATCGCGTTGTGACCACGCAACGGAGCCGCCGACCAGCAGGGCCAGCAGAGCGAGACCGACGCCGGTGCGACCGCGAAGCCTGCCGAGCGGCACCTTGACCTTGAGGCGCGCCCAGCGCCCGCCCTCGGCACCGGTCGCCTCCGCGGTGCTGGCGGCCGCCGCGGCGTCCGGCGCCACGCCGGGCCTTTCGATCGCCGCCAAACGCGTGTCGATCCGTGTCAGGACCTCACGAAGAACCCGCCGATACAGCTGATCGTAGCTGGCCTTGCCCGGCTTCTCCGGGGCGAGACCGACTTCGCTCGGATCGATCTGTTGCACATTCTGTGTGGACTGCATTGCTGATCCCCAAACCCTGAACGCCCGCCGCCGACGCTGTCTTGTCTTTGAATTTTCAAACGTGACTCGACCCGCCGCTTTGGCCGAAAGCAAGACAGCGTCGTGACGAGGAGGGGGCCTTTTCGGACAATCTTCCCCCGCAGCCGCGCCAACGATGGAGCGTCCGGCGAGACTTGATCGTGTTGGAGGGATGAGGCCTCGCGGTAATATTCCACTACTCGATCGGGGTCGAAGGATCAGCGCCGCGCTGAACCCGCCAAGCCGTTGATGACGACGAGCTGCGCCGTCTAACGCAAAGACGGCGGAACGTGCCTACAGTCGAACGCCTGCCTCAGCAGGTTCCGCGTAGTTCGACGTAGTCGGCAGCTCGCAGGCGCATGTGTGTGCCGCTGCGGCGCAGCGCATATTACGCGTTGCAACAAGGAACCTCACTGCCTCACGAGACTTTACGCAGCCATGAGCGCGGCACTCCATCACATTGCACTGAACGCAGAGCCGGAGTGGGAGTGCGCCCTTGCCCCGTGGCATGTGGGAGACCAAAGTCCCGGTGCCCGTCAGAGGCATAAGGAATCGGGAGGTCTCATGTTTTCGCTCAAGTCATTCTTGCTTGCGAGCTGCGCGACTGCGCTCATGTCTTCGGCCACATGGGCTGCTGATCCGATCAAAATCGGAGTCATCGCCGAGGCCCAAGCCGTCGCCGGCTCGTCGATCGCGCCTGCAGCCCAGCTCGCCGCTGAGGAGATCAACGCCAAGGGCGGTGTCGACGGTCGCAAGATCGAGATCGTCGTCTACGACAATCATTCGTCCTCGGCGGAATCGGTGCGTGCGTTCCAGCGCGCGGTGAGCGAAGACAAGGTCAATGCCGTCATCGCCAGCTACATCTCCGAAGTTGTGCTCGCGCTGGAGCCTTGGGCAGGACGCCTCAAGACCCTGATGATCACGCCCGGCGCGGCGTCCGACGTGATCACCCAGAACATCGCCAAGAATTACGATCAGCTGAAATACACCTTCCACGGCTATCTGACCTCGACCTCGCTGGCCGGCCTGGTCTGTGATGCTGCCAAGGATCTGCTGGTCGAGCCGTACAAGATGAAGACAGCCGTGATCATGAGCGAGGACGCCGCATGGACGACGCCGCTCGATGCCGGCTACGAGAAGTGCTTGCCGGAGATAGGGCTGAAGGTCGTCGACCACATCCGGATGTCACCCGACACCACCGACTTCACGCCGATCTTCAACAAGATCGAGGGCCTGAAGCCGGACGTGATGATCACCGGCATCTCCCATGTCGGCACCCAGCCGACCGTGCAATGGAAGAGCCAGCAGGTGCCGATCCCGATGTTCGGCATCTCCTCGCAGGCCACCAACTCGACCTTCTGGAAGGACACCAACGGTGCCGTCGAGGGCGTTATGTTCAACGCCGTGTCGGGCCCGGGCGTGGCGGTGACGCCGAAGACGTTGCCCTTCGTCGAGGCCTATCAGAAGAAGTTCGGCAACATTCCCTCCTACGCCGGCTACACGTCCTATGACGACGTCTACATGATCGCGGACGCGATCCACCGCGCCGGCGGGACCGATCCGGACAAGATGGTCGAGGCGATGGAAGCGACCGACTATGTCGGCACGATCGGCCGCGTCTCCTTCAAGCCGAAGGGGGATCCGAACCCGCATGCGCTGCGCACCGGCAAGGGCTACATCACCGGGCTGATGCTGCAGTGGCAGAACGGCAAGCAGGTCAATGTCTGGCCCAAGGAGCTCGCCGCCGGCACCGCCACCTGGCCGTCCTTCATCAAGCTCAAAGCAGCCAGCAACTGACGCGCCGTGGGGCCGCCCGCAAGGAGCGGCCCATTTTCTTGGTGCCTCAGTCCGACGCTCGGATCGATTTTCAATGCTTTTCTGGCAGATCTTGATTGATGGCTTTGCCATCAGCGCGCTGTATGCGCTCGGCGCGACCGGCTTCACGCTCATCTTCGGCGTTTCCGGCGTGCTCAATCTCTCTCATGGCGCCATCATGGTGGGCGCCGCCGTGGCCGCCTGGGCCGCCGCCGGCGAACTCGGCGTCGGTCCCTATACTGGGGCGGCCATCGGCATCCTTGCTGGCCTCGTCCTGGCCTTCGCGACCTACTTCATCGCCGTCCGGCCGATCCAGCTCTCCAAGGCGATCGCGGAATCGGAGAAGGAGATCTTCATCCTGACCGCGACGCTGCTGTGGGGCATCATCATCCAGGAGGCGATCGCGTATTTCTTCACCAACAACGCAAAGACCGTGCTGCCGATTGTCGAAGGCGTCACCACGGTGTTCGGCGTGCGGACGCCGCGGAACGAGTACTTCACCGCCGTGATCTGCTGGGTCGCGATCGCGCTGTTGTGGTTCCTGGTCAACCGCACGCGGCGCGGCAAGGCCGTCATGGCCGCGTCGATGAACCCGCGCGGCGTCACCTTGCTCGGCATTGAATTGTCGTCGATCTACCTCACGGTCTGGGCAATCTACGGCCTGCTGGCGGGCGTCGCGGGGATCCTGCTCGGGATGTTCCTGGGCGTCAGCTCCTACAGCGTCGGGCCGCTGACGGCGAGCGCGTTTTCGATCGTCGTGCTCGGCGGCCTCGGCAGTGTCTCCGGCTCGCTGATCGCGGCCTATGTGGTCGGCTATCTCGAGACCGGCACGGCCTATCTGATCTCGCCGGCCTACCGGACGATCCCGGCGCTGCTGCTGCTCGTGATCGTCATGTATCTGCGCCCGCAAGGGCTGTTCGGGCGGAGGTGAGCATGCCGAACTTCGTCACCTCGCGACTGTTCTGGATTGGCGCTCTCACCGTGATCGTCGCCTTGGTGCTGCCGACCTACGTTTCGGGCTACGTCCTCGGCCTGTTGACGGTCGCGTACTACACGGCGGTCTTCGCGATGTCCTGGGACCTGCTGTTCGGCTTTGCCGGCGAGGTCAATTTCGGGCCAACCTTTCTGATCGGCGTCGGCGCCTATACGGCAGGCATTCTCGATGCGCATTTCTCGCCGGGCCTGTCGATCTGGCTGTGCATCGCCGCCGGCGCGCTGGCGGCCGTGGTCGGCGGCGTCGTGCTGGCGCTCCCGGCGCTGCGCGTCAGCGGGCCGTATTTCGGCCTGACGACGCTGGTTGCGGTGCTGATGCTGCAGAATTTCATCGTCGTCGCCGCAGGTCTGACCGGTGGCGAGATCGGCCTCGCGGTGCCTGACGTCATCTCGATCGATGCCAAGACCAACTACTGGATCGCGCTCGGCTTCATGCTGGTGAGCGGGGCCATCCTGTTCGGCCTGTCGCGCAGCGCCATTGGCCTGATCCTGCAGGCGAGTGGGCAGGACAAGATCCAGGCCGGCGCCCTCGGCTTCAACGTGACGAAGCACAAGCTCGCCGCCTTCGTCGTCAGCGCGTTCTTCTCCGGCCTCGCCGGCGCGCTGATGGTGTTCTACATGGGCACCGCCTCGGTCTCGACCTTCGTCGATGTCGGCGTCGGCGTGCAAATCATCATCGCCGCGGTGCTCGGCGGCCGGCGCACCGTGATCGGCGCCGCAATCGGCGCCATCTTCCTGATCGGCATGGGCGAGCTGCTGCGGCCGCTCGGCGAGCTCGCCACGCTGATCGTGTCGGTGATCGCGCTCGTGGTCATCCTGTTCTTCCCCGACGGTTTCCTCGGCATCATCAGGGGAGGGGCCAAAGCATGAGTGTGCAGACCATCAGCGGCGCTCCGATGCTGGAGGTCAGCGGCCTCACCAAGCGCTTCGGCGGCCTCGTCGCCGTGAAGAATCTGAGCTTCTCGATCCGGCCGGGCGAGATCCTCGGCCTGATCGGGCCGAACGGCTCCGGTAAGTCGACGGCGATGAAGAGCGTGATGGGCGTGGAGCGGCCGACCGCAGGCTCGGTCAAGCTCGACGGCGTGGAGCTGGCCGGCCTGCCGTCGCACCGCATCGCGCGCATGGGCGTCGGGCTCGTGTTTCAGCATTCGCGGCCGCTGGCGCGCCAGACCGTGCTGGAGAACATCAAGGTCGCGCTGCTGCCGGACAAGCTGACGCGGCTGTTCGCCGACAAGGATGTCGATGCCAGAGCGCGGGCGATCGCCGAGCGTGTCGGGCTCGGCGGCGTGATCGACCGGCGGCCACCGACGCTGGCCTTCGCCGATCTGCGCCGGCTGGAGCTTGCGAAGGCGGTGGCGCGTAGCCCGAAACTCGTGTTGGTCGACGAGCCCTTCGCCGGCCTGACGGCATCTGAAGTGGCCGACTTCTCCAACCTGATTCGCGAATTCCGCGATGACGGCCGCGCCGTGCTGCTGGTCGATCACAACGTCAAGAGCGTGTCGGCGCTGGTCGACCGTGTGCTCGCAATGTATCTCGGCGAAAGGATCGCCGAGGGCAAAGCGAGCGAGGTGATGCAGGACGAGACGGTGCGCCGCGTCTATCTCGGCGGCGCCCTGGTGTCGACCGCGCGTCCCGAGGCGAGCTTCGAAGACACGACGCCGGCGCTTCAGGTCGACAAGGTCGGCGTGCTCTATGGCAAGGCGCAGGCGCTGCAGGATGTCTCGCTGCACGTCCATAAGGGCGAGTTCGTCTCCGTGGTCGGCCTCAACGGCGCCGGCAAGACGACGCTGTTCAACGCCATCTCCGGGCTCGTGCCATATTCAGGCGACGTGAAATGGGCAGGGCGCAGCCTCGTCGGCGGCACGGCGGCCGCGATCGCGCGCTCGGGCATCGTGCAATGCCCGGAGACGCGCGAGCTGTTCGGCGACATGAGCGTGCGTGAAAATCTCGAGCTCGGCGGTAATGCGCTGTCCGATGCCGAGCGCGCCGAGCGGCTCGAATGGCTGTTCGGCCTATTTCCGATCCTCAGGACCAGGCAGCCGCAGCTGGCGCGCACGCTGTCCGGCGGCGAGCAGCAGATGCTGGCGATCGCGCGTGCGCTGATGATGAAGCCGAAGCTGTTGATTCTCGATGAGCCGACGCTGGGCCTCGCGCCGGTCATCCTGGAGACGCTGTCGAAGGCGCTCGATCGCCTGCGCGAGACCACCAAGATCACGGTGCTGCTCGGCGAGCAGAACGTCACCTTCGCGCTGCCGCATGCGGATCGCGTCTACGTGCTCGATCATGCCAAGATCGTCTGGGAAGGGCCGCCAGACCGGTTCGAAGCCGAGGCCGCGGCGACCTATCTGTAAGTGAGACGGGCCAGGGGGGCAGGGCAGTCTCTGCCACCCTGCCCCTGGCCTCAGGGAAATCGAGGCGAGCGCGGCGGAGGCGGTCGCGGCGGCAGGCGCGCCGCGGTCGCGGCACCAACGGCTTCGTTCTTCGCGGCCCGGAACGCCCGTGCGAGCTGGTCCTGGCTGGCTTGCAGCTGTTCGACGGCCTTGCTGTGATCGCGGCTGGCTTGGTCCTGGCTGGCCTTGAGCTCACGAAGCCCGGTCTGCAGATCCGTCACGTCACGCGCGATCTTGTCGAGCAGGGGCATCAGGTCGCGCTCCGGCGCAGACGGCATGTCTCGCTCCGGCGGAGCCTCCGCCATCGCGGAAGATGGATCGCTCGACCTCGTCGTCGGGGGCTCGGGTGCAGGTGTCGAGGGGGCTGCTGAAGATGGTGCTAGCGCGACCGCAGCCGGCTGCGCGACGACGGCGGCGGTCGCTGCGCTGGTGGCGACCTCGGGCCCAGCGCCTGAAGCCGCCTTGGGAAAGCTGTCACGCACGGCCTGGACCGCCGCATCGATCCGTTCGGTGACCGAATGGATGGTCTCCCGATGGTCTCGCGCCAAGGTGACGACAGCCCCGACCAGTCCAGCGGACGCCACCAGCGTCACGGCGGCTCGCAACAACGGCCGTCGGCGGGGCGGCTGTTGCAGGCCGCGGGGCTCGCCGTCATCGGCCGGATCACCGGCTTCGACGGGCAGCGACACCGCCTGGGCTTCGATATCGGCAATGCGCTGATCGATCCGGGCGCGCACCTCGGTCAAGACGCGCTGATAGATCTCCTCGCAGATCTCATGATCGGGCGACAGCGCGACATCACCCGGATCAACTTCCTTCGGCGCCGACTGAACTGGCATGTCCTCGGTCCCATTCGCGATACGCCCGTGCCCAAACCTCGGGTAGCGCTTTGACCCAAGGGCTTTGACCAAACCAAGACTGGGTGGTGACAAGCGAGAGGCGATTTGGCACAGCGGCCGGGACGCCGCCGTCATGGCGCTGGATTCGCGGACGGACGCTTACGGCTGGATTGAATTCCGAACATTTGACCGCAAACCCATGATTCTCCACGCCATATAAATATTCCATAATATACCTTATGCGAATTGGATGTGCGGCAGATCCGGGTTGGCGCGGCCTGTTCCCCGGACCATGAGGCTGCTCCCTCTCGCTGGATGGCCGTGCCGGACCGCGTGCAGCGAACGCCGATATTGCTGCTACGGCTCATCGCTGCAATAAGCGCAGATGACGTCGACAGCGTCGCCGGATTCGTCCGCGCTGTCATGGCGTCCGATGCAACAAGAAGAAGCTTCTCAGGGAGAAACGAGAATGAGCCTGTCACGACGCGCGCTGTTGAAGATGTCAGCGGCTTCAGCCGTCCTGGGTGGGATTGCGGCCCCGTATGTCGCGCGCGCTGAGAGCGCCGAGTTCACCTACAAATACGCCAACAACCTGCCCGACACGCATCCGCTCAACGTCCGCGCCAAGGAAATGGCGGCAGCGATCAAGGCCGAGACCAACGGCAAGTTCGACCTGCAGATCTTCCCGAACAACCAGCTCGGCTCGGACACGGACATGCTGAGCCAGATTCGCTCCGGCGGCGTCGAGTTCTTTACGCTCTCCGGGTTGATCCTGGCCACGCTGGTGCCGGCCGCTTCGATCAACGGCATCGGTTTCGCCTTCCCGGATTACGACACGGTCTGGAAAGCCATGGACGGCGATCTCGGCGCTTACGTGCGCGGCCAGATCAACAAGGCCGGCCTGATGGTCATGGACAAGATCTGGGACAACGGCTTCCGCCAGACGACGTCGTCGACCAAGCCGATCAATGGTCCCGACGATCTCAAGGGCTTCAAGATCCGGGTACCGGTGTCGCCGCTGTGGACCTCGATGTTCAAGGCGTTCGAGGCCGCGCCCGCCTCGATCAATTTCAGCGAGGTCTATTCGGCGCTGCAGACCAAGGTCGTCGAGGGCCAGGAAAACCCGCTGGCGATCATCTCGACCGCCAAGCTCTACGAGGTGCAGAAATACTGCTCGTTGACCAACCACATGTGGGACGGCTTCTGGTTCCTCGCCAACCGTCGCGCCTGGGAGGCCGTGCCGGCCGACATGCGCGCGATCGTCGCCAAGCACATCAACGCCGCGGCCGTGAAGGAGCGCGAGGACGTCGCCAAGCTCAATGCCGGCCTGCAGCAGGAGCTCGCCTCCAAGGGCCTGACCTTCAATCAGCCCAACGTGGTGCCATTCCGCGACAAGCTGCGCACCGCCGGCTTTTACGCCGAGTGGAAGGGCAAGTATGGCGACGAGGCCTGGGCGCTGCTCGAGAAGGCCGTCGGCAAGCTGTCGTAGCGTTTAGGGGCGTCGTAGGCGCGTTCGGGTGACGTCATGGCGCATGCCGAGTTCACGGAAATTGCGATCGGCGAGGTGGTCATCGAGCACCCTCGCCGCCGATCCTTTCTCGATACGCTCGAGGCGGGGCTGGGTCTCCTGGTCGAGATCCCGGCCGCGCTGCTGGTGGTCGCCGAGATCGTCATCCTGTTCGCGGGCGTCGTTGCCCGTTACGTGCTGCACAAGCCGCTGATCTGGTCGGACGAGCTGGCCTCGATACTGTTCCTGTGGCTCGCGATGCTCGGCGCGGCGGTCGCGTTCCGTCGCGGCGAGCACATGCGCATGACCGCGCTGGTGGCGCGCGCAAGTCCCAGCCTGCGCGCTTATCTCGATCTCGTCGCGACGGCGGCCGCATTGACCTTCCTGATCATGATCGCCTGGCCGTCCTGGGACTACGCCTACGAGGAAAGCTACATCACGACGCCGGCGCTGCAGATCGCCAACATCTGGCGCGCCGCAGCGCTGCCGGTCGGCGTCGGGCTGATGGCGCTGTTTGCGCTGATCCGCCTCGCCCGCGCCGCGCGCCCCAGGACGATGCTGCTGGCGGTGTTTTCGATTGCGGCCATCGTGGCGCTGTTCTGGATGGCACAGCCGGTGCTGAAGCCGCTCGGCAACATCAACCTCGTGATTTTCTTCGTCGGCGTGGTCGGCTTCTGCGTCTTCGCCGGCGTGCCGATCGCGTTCGCCTTCGGGCTCGCGATCTTCGGCTATCTGGCTCTGACGACGCGCACGCCACTGATGGTGCTGGTCGGTCGCATGGACGAGGGCATGAGCCATCTCATCCTGCTGTCGGTGCCGCTGTTCGTGTTCCTGGGCCTGCTGATCGAGATGACCGGCATGGCCCGCGCGATGGTCGCGTTCCTGGCGAGCCTGTTGGGCCACGTCCGCGGCGGACTGCATTACGTGCTGGTCGGCGCGATGTATCTCGTCTCGGGGATTTCCGGCGCCAAGGCGGCCGACATGGCTGCGGTCGCGCCGGTGCTGTTTCCGGAGATGAAGGCGCGCGGTGCCCGGCCCGGCGATCTCGTCGCCCTGCTCGCCGCCACCGGCGCGCAGACCGAGACCATCCCGCCAAGCCTGGTGCTGATCACGATCGGCTCGGTCACCGGCGTGTCGATCGCGGCGCTGTTCACCGGCGGCCTGCTGCCGGGCGTGGTTCTGGCCTTCACGCTGTGCGCGCTGGTGTGGTGGCGCTATCGCCACGAGGACATGAGCGGGGTGCGCCGCGCGACTGGCGCCGAGATCGGCAAGGCGTTCCTCGTTTCGGTCCCTGCCCTGGCCCTGCCCTTCGTGATCCGCGCCGCTGTGGTCGAGGGCATCGCCACGGCGACGGAAGTCTCGACCATCGGCATCGTCTACGGCGTGCTCGCCGGCCTCCTGGTCTATCGCCGCTTCGACTGGCGCCGCCTGATGCCGATGCTGATCGAGACGGCGGCGCTGTCCGGCGCCATCCTGCTGATCATCGGCACGGCGACCGGCATGGCCTGGGGCCTGACCCAGTCCGGCTTCTCGCGCGCGCTGGCTGCGGCCATGACGGGCTTGCCGGGCGGCCCGGCGACCTTCATCGCGGTCTCGATCGTGGCCTTCACCATCCTCGGCAGCGTGCTGGAGGGCATTCCGGCGATCGTGCTGTTCGGGCCGCTGCTGTTTCCAATCGCCCGTGCAGTGGGCGTGCACGAGGTGCATTATGCCATGGTGATCATCCTGGCGATGGGAATCGGCCTGTTCGCGCCGCCATTCGGGGTCGGATATTACGCCGCCTGTGCCATCGGCCGGGTCGATCCCGCCGAGGGCATCCGCCCGATCTGGGGCTACCTGCTGGCGCTTCTCATCGGCCTCATCGTGGTTGCGATTTTTCCGTGGATTTCGATCGGGTTCCTGTAAACTCTTCAGACGATGACGGAGGGTGACGATGAGCACGAACCAGTATCAGCTCGGACTCGACAAGAACGCGGCCAATTATGTGCCGCTGACCCCGCTCAGCTTCCTGGCGCGCAGCGCGGCCGTCTATCCGGACCATGTCAGCACGGTCTATGAGGGCCGCAGTTTCACCTGGCACCAGACCTATGAGCGCTGCCGGCGCTTCGCGTCCTATCTTGCGGGCCGTGGCATCGGCGTCGGCGACACCGTGGCGGCGATGCTGCCGAACATCCCGGCGATGAACGAGGCCCATTTTGCCGTGCCGATGACCGGCGCGGTGCTCAACACGCTCAACATCCGCCTCGACGCGGCGTCGATCGCGTTCCAGCTCGATCACGGCCAGGCCAAGATCATCCTGGTCGATCCGGAATTCTCCGGCGTGATCAGCGAGGCGCTGAAACTGATGAGCGGCACCAAGCCGTTCGTCATCGACGTCGACGACGCCTCGTATGCCGGTGGCAGCCGTATCGGCGAGACCGAATATGAGGCCGCGGTCGCCGCCGGCGATCCCGGCTTCCGGCCGCGCCGTCCCGCCGACGAGTGGGACGCGATCGCGATGAGCTACACATCGGGCACCACGGGCAACCCCAAGGGCGTCGTCACCCATCATCGCGGCGCCTATCTCAACGCCGTCAGCAACATTCTCGCCGGTGGACTCGGCCAGCATCCGGTCTATCTGTGGACCCTGCCGATGTTCCACTGCAACGGCTGGTGCTTCCCCTGGACCATGGCCGCTGCCGCCGGCGTCAATGTCTGCCTGCGCAAGGTCGAGCCGACCAGGATCTTCGAGCTGATCAAGACCCACGGCGTGACCCATATGTGCGGCGCGCCGATCGTCTACAACGTGCTGATCAACGCGCCCGACGCGCCCAAGGGCAAGCGCGACAAGCCTGTGATTGGCCTGATCGCCGGCGCGGCACCGCCGGTCGCCGTGCTCGAAGGCGCCGAGAGCATCGGCATCAAGCTGACCCATGTCTACGGCCTCACCGAAGTCTATGGCCCCGCCTCCGTCTGCGCCGAGCAACCCGGCTGGGACGACCTGCCGGCGGCCGAGCGCGCGCAACTGAAGCGCCGCCAGGGCGTGCCGTATCCCTTGCAGGAAGCCGTCACGGTGCTCGATCCGCAGACGATGCAGGAGGTGCCGCGCGACGGCGAGACCATCGGCGAGGTCATGTTCCGCGGCAACATCGTCATGAAGGGCTATCTGAAGAACGAGAAGGCCACGCAGGAAGCGTTTGCCGGCGGCTGGTTCCACACTGGCGATCTCGGCGTGCTCGACGCGCACGGCTACGTCATCATCAAGGACCGCTCCAAGGACATCATCATCTCCGGCGGCGAGAACATCTCCTCCGTCGAGGTCGAGGACATCCTCTACAAGCACCCCGCGGTGCTGTTCGCCGCCGTCGTCGCCAAGCCCGATCCGAAATGGGGCGAGGTGCCCTGCGCCTTCATCGAGCTGAAGGACGGCGCGCAAGCCACCGAAGCCGAGATCATCGCCTATTGCCGCAGCCACATGTCCGGCTTCAAGACGCCCAAGGTCGTGGTGTTCGGCCCGATCCCGAAGACCTCGACCGGCAAGATCCAGAAATTCCTGCTGCGCAACGAGGTCAACTCAGCCAAGGCGATCTCGGCGTAGCTGAAAGGCACGATATCAACCGAGCCGTCATTGCGAGCGCAATCCAGGGCCGAGCAAGGACTCTGGATTGCTTCGCTCCGCTCGCAATGACGGAGACTAAATTAGATATCCCTGCTGTTCTCCGGATAATATTGCGGCGCTTCGCGGCGGTCGTACATGCCGTAGTCCCGGGTGACTTCGACGATGCGGATGTTGTCGGCGCCGGGTTCGGCGAGCAACTGCGCGCTCAGCGCAAGGCCGGTGGCCTCGTCCGGCAGCTCGACCAGATGCGCGAAGCGGCCCTCGCGATAGACGCTGGAGAAGCTCTCGACCGGCAGGTCCGTCCCGCTGCTCAGCCGCGGCTCCGCCGTTTCGACCACGAGGGCATATGTCGGCGCACGCCGCTTCGGATCGTTGTAGGTGCCGCGCCGCTCCGGCTGCCAAGCCGCCAGCCCCGGCTTCACCTCGTGGATCAGCTCGGCGACGCGCAGGCGATAGTCGGAGAACACCTTGTCGCGGCCGAGCGTCTGGATGTCGTGGTGATGGGCGTGGACGCGCCAGGCGGTCATGGCGCCCTCGTCCTGCCAGATCTGGTAGGACAGGATCAGATTGTCGCGCGACAGGCTCCTGAAACGGTCGAGGAACAGGCAGCCGCCGAGCGCATCGAGCTCCGGCCGCAGCGCGGCGGCGAGCTGCAGATACTGATCGAGCCGACCCGGCTTGACCTCGACCTCGAAGAACAGCGACAGCATGGCAGTGCCTCCAACTGATCGAGAGTCCGCCGAATGACCAATAGCGTCGCCGGTGCACTCTGCATCTGTGATCGTCATTGCGGGCGAAGCGACTTGTCCGCCGTAGCTTGTAGAGCGAAGGTGGAAGCAACAGGGTTATCCCGACGACTCTGGATTGCTTCGTCGCCTTCGGCTCCTCGCAATGACGCCAGTGGTAGCGTACGTGCCCTACCCGATTTCCAGCCGCATGCCGTCATAGGCCGGCACGACGCCGTCGGGCAGGCTCTGGCGCAGCACCTCGTAGTCGAGATCGGCGGTCATGTTGGTGATGACGGCGCGCTTCGGCTTGAAGCGCTCGATCCAGGCCAGCGCGTCGTTGACCGAGAAATGACTCGGATGCGACGCCGGGCGCAGGCCGTCGACGATCCAGACATCGAGGTCCTCCAGCGCCCCCCAGCTTTCCTCGGGAATGTCGTTGAGGTCAGGCGTGTAGGCGGCATTGCCGATGCGGTAGCCAAGTGCGGGGATGTTGCCGTGCTGGACCAGGAACGCCGTCAGCTTCAATTCGCCGCCCTTGCCTTCCACCGCCTGGGTCTCGCCGGCCTCGATCGCATGCTGGGTCAGGATCGGCGGGTAGTCGCTGCCGGGTGGCGAGATGAAGCAGTAGGAGAACCGGTGCATGATGTCCTTGGCGGTCGACTGGTTCAGGTACACCGGAATGCGCCGCCGCTGGTGCATGACGACAGAACGCAGATCGTCGATGCCATGGGTCTGGTCCGCATGCTCGTGCGTGAGAAACACCGCGTCGATGTGATCGACCTGCGTGTCGATCAGCTGCTCGCGGAGGTCGGGCGAGGTGTCGATCACGACACGCGTCACGCCGTGCACTCCGCGGCGCTCGGCCAGCAGTGAGCAGCGCCGGCGGCGGTTCCTGGGATTGTTGGGATCGCAGGCGCCCCACCCCAGCGCCGGGCGCGGCACGCCGGCCGAGGAGCCGCAGCCGAGGATGGTGAGCGTCAGCGTCATGCAGCCTCCTTTGGCCGCGGCACCTTGGAGAACAGCTTGAAGAAGGTTTCGGTGGTCTGGCGCGAGAACTCATCGAGCGAGACGCCGCGCGTCTCCGCCAGCACCTTCGCGGTCTCGACCACATAGGACGGCTCATTGCGCTTGCCGCGGAACTTGCCGGGCGCCAGATATGGCGCGTCGGTCTCGATCATGATGCGGTCGGCTGGCACCTCGGCGGTGAGCGCGCGCAATGCGTCCGACTTCTTGAACGTCACGATGCCCGTAAACGAGATGTGCAGTCCGAGACCGATCGCCTTCATCGCCAGCTCGCGTCCGCCGGTGTAGCAATGCAGCACGGCCTTGAAAGCTCCGCGCGCCATCTCCTCCTCGAGGATACGGCTGCATTGGTCATCGGCCTCGCGGGTGTGGATCACCAGCGGCAGGCCGGTCTCGCGCGCGGCCGCGATATGCGCGCGGAACCCGCGTTCCTGGGCGTCCTTGGAGCCGTGGTCGTAGAAATTGTCGAGCCCGGCCTCGCCGAGCGCGACCACCTTGGGATGCTGGGTCAGCGCGATCAGCTCCTCGGCGGAGATGCCGTCCTCCTCATCCGCATTGTGCGGATGCGTGCCCACCGAGCAGAAAACGTTCTCGAACCGCTCGGCGATGGCGAGCAGCTCGGGCAGCCTTCGCACCCGCGTCGAGATCGTCACCATGCGGCCGACGCCGGCGGCGGCGGCGCGCGCGACGATGCCGTCCAGATCCTCAGCGAAATCCGGAAAATCCAGATGGCAGTGAGAGTCGACCAGCATCACGCCGCCGTCGGCTCGATGTAGCGCGGGAACACCGCCTGCGGTGCCGGCAACTGCGTGCCGGCGGCAATCCGGACCTCGCCGCCGAGCCGCGCGAAGTTGCGCTCATCCTCGGGGACGCCGAGGCTGTCGAGCAGCTTCGCCGACGCGGTCGGCATCACCGGCTGGGTCAGGATCGCGACCTGCCGGATCACCTCGGCGGTGACGTAGAGCACGGTGTGCTGGCGCTTCGGATCGGTCTTGGCCAATGCCCACGGCGCCTCGCCCGCGAAATAGCGGTTGGCCTCGGCCACGACCGACCAGACGGCGTTGAGCCATTGGTGGATCTGCTGCGTCGCCATCGCCTTCCGCGCGGCGCCGATCATCGCGTCGGCCTCCGCCAGGATCGCTCTGTCGTTGGCCGAGAACTCGCCGGGCTCCGGTAGCACGCCGCCGAGCTGCTTTGCGATCATCGACAGCGAGCGCTGCGCGAGATTGCCGAGGTCATTGGCAAGGTCGGCGTTGATGCGCGCGACGATCGCCTCGTGATTGTAGTTGCCGTCCTGGCCGAACGGCACCTCGCGCAGGAAGAAGTAGCGCAGCTGGTCGACGCCATACTGGTCGGCGAGATTGAACGGATCGACGACGTTGCCGACCGATTTCGACATCTTCTCGCCCCTGTTGAACAGGAAGCCGTGGGCATAGACCCGCTTCGGCACGGGCACGCCCGCCGACATCAGGAAGGCCGGCCAGTACACTGCGTGGAAGCGGATGATGTCCTTGCCGATGACGTGGACGTCGGCCGGCCAGTATTTCCAGTTCGCATCGTTCTCGTCGGGGAAGCCGACGCCGGTAATGTAGTTGGTCAGCGCGTCGACCCAGACATACATCACGTGCTCGTCGTCATGGGGCACGCGGACGCCCCAGTCGAACGTCGTGCGCGAGATCGACAGGTCCTTCAGCCCGCCCTTGACGAAGCTGATGATCTCGTTGCGCCGCGCGTCGGGGCCGATGAAGTCCGGCTGGCTCTCATAGAGTGCGAGCAGTCTGTCCTGATAGGCCGACAGGCGGAAGAAGTAGCTCTTCTCCTCGACCCATTCGACCGGCGTGCCCTGCGGACCGCGGCGGACATTGTCCTCGCCGACGACCGTCTCGTCCTCGGCGTAATAGGCCTCGTCGCGCACCGAGTACCAGCCGGCATAGCTGTCGGCATAGATGTCGCCGTTCTGAAGCATGCGATTCCAGATCGCCTGCACCGATTTGTGGTGTGCCGGCTCGGTGGTGCGGATGAAGCGGTCGAACGAGACGTTCAGCCGCTCGTCCATGTCGCGGAAGCGGCCAGCGTTGCGGGTCGCGAGCTCACCTGGCGTCAGGCCCTCGTTCTGCGCGGTCTGCACCATCTTCAGGCCGTGCTCGTCGGTGCCGGTCAGGAAGAACACGTCCTTGCCGTCGAGCCGCGCAAAGCGCGCGATCGCATCGGTCGCGATCGCCTCATAGGCGTGGCCGATATGCGGATTGCCGTTGGGATAGGCGATCGCTGTCGTGACGTAGAACGTGTTGTTGTCTGCGGGCGCGGCTGCGGCGGGCGCCGCGGAGTCCGCCTCCTCCGGCGCGCTGGTCTCAGCGACCTCGCCCTCGGTAGCCTCGCTCTCAGGAGCCTCGATCTCAAGAACCTCAATCTCAACGGTCTCGATCTCAACGGTCTCGGCAGCTTCGACCTTCGGCTTGCGCGGCGCTTTCGGCTTGGCGGCGCGCTGCGGCCTCGGCGCGTCTGCAACGGCCGGCGCAGCCGCCTTCGGTGCGGCCGGCTGTCTGCTGGCCGCGGGCTTCTTCGCAGGCGCGGCTTTGCTCGTTGCGGCCGGCTTCTTGGCTGCAGTTGCGGCAGGCTTGGCGACGACCTTCTTGGCAGGCGCCTTCACGGCTTTCTTGGCGACGACCTTGGTCGCCTTGGCCTTCGGGGCTTTGCTCTTGGCCTTGGCCGGCGCCGTCTTGGCCGCCTTGCCTTTGGCAGCCTTTGCTTTGGTGGCCTTGTCCTTGGCGTCCTTGCCCTTCGCCTTGGTCTTGGCGCCGGCCTTCACGGGCGACTTGGCTTTTGCGGGCGACTTGCCGGCAGCCTTGTTCTTCGCGGCGCTCGCGGGCTTGCCCTTCTTCACGGTGGTCTTGCTGGCCTTAGCCACGGCAAATTCCTCTTTGACGACGTCGGTCGGCGAATTGATCCTGGCGATCCCGGGATGATGGTCGGCGCGGTTACCGCGTGGCTTCGGCGAGCATCCCGAACACTGAGAAAACCAGCGGTTTTCGTTCCAGATTATAGGATTCGGTGTCGCGCGCGGCGCGGACGATCTTTTCCCATACCTCCGCCAGTCGTGCAAGGCGCGGCAGTTCCGCATTGGGATCTTGAGTCCGGAGCCGCTCCGCGACCCAGCGCTCGATGCTGTCGAGGAAGCTTGCAAGCGCCACACGGTCGCTGGTGCCGAGCGCATCACCCAGCGCATGCAGCTCGCCGGGGTCTATTCGCGGCAAGCTCGCCAGCAGCGCCGTCGTCCGGCTCTGCAGCTGCAGCCCGTCGCCGCCCATCAGCATCAAGGTGCGGGAGACGCTGCCTTCGGACGCCCGGGCGGCGTCGCGAAGCGCGGGATCTCCAGCCGCCATGCCGGTGGCCTCGGCGGCGGCGCTGATCACATCGTCGGTCGACAGCGCCCGCAGCGCAAGCCTTCTGCAGCGCGACTTGATGGTGGCGAGCACCCGTGCCGGCGCGTGGCTGACCAGCAGGAACAGGGACTGCTGCGGCGGCTCCTCGAGGATCTTGAGCAAGGCATTCGCCGCATTCGGATTGAGCTCGTCGACGGTGTCGACAATACACACGCGCCAGCCCTCGACCGCCGCGGTCGAGCCGAAGAACGAGATGGTCTCGCGGGTTTCGTCGACGGTAATGACGGTCCGCAGCACGCCCTTGTCGTTGGCCGAGCGCTCCAAGGTCAGCAGCCCGCCATGGGCTTCCGAGGCGATCAGGCGGGCGACGTGGTCGTCGGGAGCGACGTGCAGCGAATCGGCCGCGCGGACCTCAGTCGAGGTGGGATCACGATGCGCCAGCACGAACCGCGCCATGCGATAGGCCAACGTCGCCTTGCCGATCCCCTGCGGACCGCCGATCAGCCAGGCATGTGCCATCCGGCCGCTGCGATACGCCGCCAGCAGCGCGGCTTCGGCCTCGCGGTGGCCGAATAGTGCGGTGGTCTCGCGCGGATGGCGGACCGCGACCTCGGCTTCGACCTTGCGCGCGCTCATGACGCCGCTGCCACAGGCGTGAACAGGCGTTCGCGGACCGCGTCCCAGACGAGCAGCGACACCGGCTCCGGGCCGGCGGTCGCATCGATCAGCACGCAACGCTTGGGATCGTCGGCGGCGATCTTGTGAAAGGCGTCGCGCAGCCCTTTGTGGAACTTGATGTCCTCGGCTTCGAACCGGTCCGGCGCTCCGGCGCCGCGCCGCGCCGCGGCCCGCTTCAGGCCAACCTCGACCGGCACATCCAGGATGAGGGTGAGGTCCGGCTTGAGGTCGCCGATCGTGACCCGCTGCATCGCGTTGAGTACATCGGGGGCAACCTTGCCCTGGCTGCCCTGATAGGCCCTCGTCGAGTCGAAGAAGCGGTCGCACAGCACCCAGCTGCCCTGGCTCAGCGCCGGGAGAATCACGTTGCGGACGTGGTCGTCGCGCGCGGCGGCGAACAGCAGGGTCTCCGCTTCCGCGCCCAGCAGCTTGCCCATGCCCGACAAAACGAGGTGGCGCATGATCTCTGCGCCGGGCGATCCGCCGGGCTCGCGGGTCAGCACGACGCGCATCCCCTCGCTCTCCAAGCGGGCCGCCAACATCTTGATCTGGGTCGATTTTCCGGCGCCCTCGCCGCCCTCGAAGGTGACGAATCGGCCGCGGCCAGGACCACGTTTCAAAGCTACATCCGCCATCTCTCTAAAGCTTCTCGGCCCCGGCGCGGAACATGCCGATCACGAGCTCGCTGGCCCCATCGATCGCGCGCCGCATCGTCGATCCTCTCTCCACCGCCTCCGCGGCATAGACGGGCGCCTCCATGGCGATATTGGGGCCGCGCCAGACCCTGACAACCCCGACCTTCTGTCCGGGCTCGACCGGCGCGCGCACCGGTCCACTATAGACGATGCGCGCGATCAGCTTGTCGCCGCCATTCTTCTGTACCATGACCTTGACGGGCACCGGGCTCGACAGCTTGACCGAGCGGCTCTCACCGCCAAACACCTTGGCATAGCCGATCGGCTGGTCGGCGGCGAACAGGGTCCGGGTCTCGAAATTGCGGAACCCCCATTCCAGCATCTTCTTGGCCTCGGTGGCGCGGTCCTCGGGATCCTCGAGGCCATTGACCACGACGATCAGCCGGGTGCCGTTCTGCACGGCCGAGCCGACCATGCCGTAGCCGCCCTCCTTGGTGAACCCGGTCTTCAGGCCGTCGGCACCCCCTCCATCGCATTCAGCAGCGGATTGCGATTCTGCTGCCGGATCTTGTTCCAGGTGAATTCCTTCTCGCCGAAGATCTTATAGAACTCGGGAAAGTCGAGGATGATGTGGCGGGCGAGCATCGCCAGCTCGCGGACGGTCATCTTGTTGCCGGGATCCGGCAGCCCGTTGGAATTGGCGAAGGTCGATTTGGTGAGGCCGAGCTCACGGGCCCGCTTGGTCATGTAGTCGGCGGCGAAGATCTTCTCGTTGCCCGCCATGCCTTCGGCCAGCGCGATGCAGGCGTCGTTGCCGCTCTGGATGATCGCGCCATGCAGGAGGTCGCTGACCGAGACCTTGCTGTTGAGGGCTGCGAACATCGTCGAGCCGCCGGACGGCGCGCCGCCCCGGCGCCAGGCATTTTCGCTGATCCGGTATTCGTCGTTGAGCTTGATCGTACCTTCCTTGACGGCATTGAACACCACCTCCGCGGTCATCAGCTTCATCATGCTGGACGGCGCGCGCAGCTCGTCGGCATTCTTCTCGAACAGCACGCTGCCGCTGTTGGCCTCCATCAGGATCGCGGTCGGCGCGTCGCCGTCGAAGCCGCCCTCCTCCTTGCGCGCGCCCTGCACGCTCTGATTGGCGGCGTAGAGCATCCCGCTCCAGCCGATCGCCACGGCCGCTGTCAATGCCACAATCGCGCGGGTTGTCCGCCCGGTCATGAAACCGGAGCGGCGGAACGGTGAGGTCATGAAAGCCATCGGCCAAGCCCTGGAGCGCGCGGGCCGTTTCTAACAGCTGGCTGCGGCGCAAACAACACGGCAGTCCTGCGGAGGTGGCCGCTGTCCCGGAATTTGCGCCGCCTCGCGCGGGGTGCGATAGCATTCCGGGACCGGCAATCAAAAATCAATCAATCGAGGGGGAAAGCGATGTCATCGACGCGGATGATCAAGGTCAACGGCATCGAACTCTGCGTGCGCGAGCAAGGCGAAGGTGCGCTCGTGCTGCTGTGCCACGGCTGGCCCGAGCTGTCCTATTCCTGGCGGCACCAGATCCCGGCGCTCGCCGCCGCGGGCTATCGCGTGGTGGCCCCGGACATGCGCGGCTTCGGCGGTTCGCAGGCGCCGGCCGACATCGGCGCCTATTCGATCTTCGACATCGTCGGCGATATGGTCGCGCTGGTGGGCGCGCTCGGAGCGCGGGACGCGGTGATCATCGGCCATGATTGGGGCGCGCCGGTGGCCTGGCACGCCGCGCTGTTCCGGCCGGACCTGTTCAAGGCCGTGGCAGGCCTGAGCGTGCCTCCCCCGTTCCGCGGCCGCGCCCGGCCGCTCGACATGCTGCGGGCTGGTGGCATCGAGACTTTCTACTGGCAGTATTTTCAGGCGCCCGGGGTCGCCGAGGCGGAGCTCGAACGCGACGTCGCGCTGACGATGCGCACGATGCTGGCGCGCGGCTTCTCCGATCCGCAGTCGCTCTTCGTCACGCCAGATAAGGGCTTCCTCGGTGAGGTCGATACCGACCTGCCCTTGCCGGCATGGCTCAGCGCGGACGACCTGGCTCATTTTGTCGACGCCTATCGCGCTTCCGGTTTTCGCGGCGGCCTCAACTGGTACCGCAATATCGATCGCAATTGGGAGCTCACCGCGCCCTGGCAGGATGCGCCGATCCGCCAACCGTCGCTGTTCATCGCCGGCGGCGAGGACGCGGTCGTGACCGGACTGATCGGCGCCAAGCGCGTTCAGGACATGGAGCGCGTGCTTCCCGATCTCCGGCGCAAGCTGATCATCGCCGGCGCGGGGCATTGGATCCAGCAGGAACGTCCCGACGAGGTGAACGCGGCGCTGATCGCATTCCTGCGCGAGGTGGCGCCGCAGAGCTAACGCTCGTCATGGGGGCGCGAGCCGGCCCCCCATTGGGACATCTCAACTCCGGCTCGGAACGGCGGCGTCCGTCGCGCGCACGCGCACCAACTGCCGACGGACGAACGCAAGGACGACATGGCGACGCTGCTCGGTCACCTCTGAAAAGATGAACGAGCCCGCCACGGCGGCCGACAGTACGATCAGGACGACGCCGATGCTCGGTTGGTCGGCTTGTTGTTGATCCCTGAGCAGCGCGAACACCGCGAGCAGAATCGGCAGGTGAAGCAGGTAGAGGCTGAACGACATGCCCGCAAAGCGGTTCGCGGCATCGGCAAGAAACGCCGGAATGCGAGCATGCAGGCGCGAGACGCCCCACAGGTGAACGGCAAAGGCAGCGGCGACGAGCCAATTGCGGAGAAATTCTCCGGAGTGCTCGACATAGCCGACCAGGTCGCGCGACACGACGTTCAAGGATTGCTTGCTGATGCCAAGCAGCGCCAGCAGGAGCAGCGGCACGACGATGACGGCGGTCCAGGTCAGCAGCGCGTTGTCATTGCTGATCCGCGTCGCGCGGTGGACGGCGACGCCGGCGAGCCAACACGGAAACAGCAAGAGGATCTTCGGACCGGCGGCCGCACAGGCCATCGCAGTCAGCAGCAGCTTGAAACGGTCCGCATAGATCCACAGGCCGAAAATCAGATAGTAGAACACTTCAAACGACAGCGACCAATATGGCCCATCCAGAAATGGATGAATGTCCAGCGCCACCGATTCGTTGAGGAATACAGCGCATAGCGCAAAGCTTGCGAATGGATGCGCGAGCGCTTCAGGATATTTCGTCGAGGCGGCCGGAAGCAGAACTGACAGCAGCGCGCAGATCACCAATGTCGGCAACGCAACCGAAAAGATCCGAACCGCTCGATCGGTGACGAACTCCGAGGCGGTCTTGCGGTCTGCCAGATGCGCGATGACGAAGCCGCTGATGACGAAGAAGATCATCACATAGGCCTGGCCGTTCGGCGGGAGCCACGGGCGGAGCCACACGGGGCTCAGTCCGTTGTCGCGGATATGGTACAGCACCACAGCCATGGCTGCGATCCCGCGCACGAGGTTCATATAGGTCGATAACGTGCTCGAAAACATTGTCGGGGTCGCCGATGGCTTTGAACAATGGCGAATCACGCCTGTGCTGCCGCAACTATCGCAGATGCCTAGCTAGCCGATCCACCGCCGGCCGTCGACATGACACCGACTGCGGGCCGTCACGGTGGAACTCAGCGACGGGCACGCAGGCTCCCGATGCGCTCTGAAGACCCGCGACGGCAACACCGAATCCCAGCTCGAGCGCGCGGGCGAAGCCCCGGCCTTTTGCGAGCCGGTTTATCCCTGGCCGGGCTCGACAGCGGATGTTCTCAACAGTGGGGCGCCAACTGTTCGCGCCAAGCCGGCCGCGTCAGCCGACGCGAGGAGCTTCGTCGATGTCAGCGGACCCCAATCAGTACAGCCCGCGACCACTCATGATGTCTCGGGCTTCGTCGGCGCCATCATTGGCCTCTGCCCTGCCCTGCGCGGCGTACCGGCCGTTCTGATCATAGGAGACGGCGCGCGGATTATCGAGGCTCCGCCCCCGCGTCCTGCTGGACGCCGACATTTCCGACGTTGCGGCGATCGAGGCCAGGTCGGCCGAGCCGTTGCCCAGCGTATAGGGACGGCCCTCCGGCAGCGGTATCTCGCCGCGAATCGGCCGGCCTGCGCCGACGTCGGGCACGAACGGCTTGGCCGAGGCGACACGGACCAGGGAGGGCGCCGGCGCCGGGATGCCCGTGCGCAACGTCGCCATCAACTGGACGTCGTCGGATCCCTCCAGCGGAGCGCGGCCGACATATTCGACGCGCACGCGGGCGACGCCAGTGCCCTTGAACTCGAGCAGGTCAGCCGCCTTATTGGAGACGTCGATCAGCCGGTTGGCATGATACGGGCCGCGATCGTTGACGCGGACGATAAGCGATTTGCCATTGGCGAGGTTGGTGACCCGGGCATAGCTCGGCATCGGCAGGGTCGGATGCGCCGCCGTCAGCGAGGCCATGTCGAACACCTCGCCATTGGCGGTCAGGCGCCCGTGGAAGTCATCGCCATACCAGGATGCCATGCCTTCGGCGCGATAGTTGGTGTCTTCTTCGGGCACATAGGTCTTGCCGGCGACGGTATAGGGCTTGCCGACCCGGTAGACACCGCCGCCCTTCGGCACCGGCTCGCCGAAGCCGACCACACGCGGGCTCGACGACACGCCGTATTTCGGATCGACCTTGCTGGCGAATTTGTTCGACGAGGCGCAATTCGCGACCATCAGGCAGGCGAGGACGGCGACAGCGCTACGCACCGCTCTCTCGACCGGATGTGTTTGACCAATCCCCATCGACCCAATTACCACTACGCCGGCAGCCCGCCCGAGCACGCGATCAGGCTCGAATCGTCCCGGCTTGTCCCCGAGTCGCATCCCCGCAACTCATCGAGTAAGGATAACGCAACCCGAACACGGCGGAAATGGGGTGGGCTCGCCGTGGTTAATCGGAGCTTTACGGCCGCAACTGACGCGAGAAGGTCGCTCTCGTCACCCACCTACACAGCACGATCGTGTTTCGAGTGCACCTTTTTGGTCACATATGTTGCTCGAAATCCTCAACTCAGTCTGATCTCATTTTCCGGGACCTGAATCATTTTGACTGTGCAGGGCTGCACGTCGTTTCCTTCTCGCGGGGCGCAACAGGATGTGTTCGCTATGATCGAAGCAGTTACCGCAGTGATGGGCTTGGTTGGCGCCGGGATCTTCCTCGCTCACGCCTTTGAGGGCGTGCGTTTCCGGGCCTGATGTCGAACGGGCCCGCGTGACGGGCCGGGTTGCTTCAGAGACGGCTTGAAGCACCAGTTCTGCAAGTTGGCCGTTTGCACATTGCCTTTGTCCAGTCGCCGAGCGCGCGCGTGACAGCGGCAGAACGCAGGCGCTGGTGGATGCAACATCAAGATATGCTTTCGGGCGGATTTCTCGCCCTGGCAGCGGTGAGCACGGCAATCCTGTGCTCTGGCCTGATCGCACTTGCTTTCAGGTGAGGAGGCCTCGGTACGGCCCGCGCGAGAGCGGTGCCATGCCCTGCCGGCCCGACGCCGGCCGAATGATCGCCCCCGGTCGCCATCAGCCTCGACCGGGCCGGGTTCACAACGAATTCCGCAACGCATGATGGCGCGCATCTCTGATGCAGCGCCGTTGACGAGCCGCAAGGCAACACCCTAAACAAGTGTGGTGAGGCTGGCGAGCGGCGACGCATGCGATCGCGTTGTTCCGGACCAGCACCGGATGGAAGGGTGGCCGAGTGGTTTAAGGCACCGGTCTTGAAAACCGGCGTGCCCGCAAGGGTACCGTGGGTTCGAATCCCACCCCTTCCGCCAGTCCTGATCGGAGTCCGGCGCCCCAGCGCGTCTCCACGGCGATTGCGACCGCTAGGTCGTGCCGCAGGGTCCCATCCCGAGTTACGACCTCGTCGCGCATGCCGTCGATCAGCGCCTTGAACTCTTGCTCATCGGCTCAGACCTGCTGATCCCCGTCGAGCTTGAATTCGTCCTTCGGTCCGATGAAGCGCGAGAGCTTGCTGTCTAGAATCCGGCCGAGGTCGTCCATGATCGTAAAGGCGGCCGGCACGAAGACAAGGCTTAGAAAGGTCGAGGCGAGCAGCCCGCCAATCAATGCGACCGCCATGGGGGAACGGAACGCGCCGCCTTCGCCGAGTCCCAATGCAGAAGGAACCATGCCTGCGGTCATGGCCGCTGTGGTCATGATCACGGGTTGAGCGCGCTTGCGGCCGGCTTCGATCAACGCCGTCGTGCGTTCGACACCGCTCGCGACCTCTGTGATGGCGAAGTCCACGAGCAGAATCGCATTTTTCGTTACGATTCCCATGAGCATGAGGAATCCGATAATGGCCGAGAGGTTGATGGCATGGCCGGCCAGAAGCAGCGCAAGCAGCGCTCCGCCGACCGACAGCGGCATGGAGAAGATGATGGTGATCGGATGCATCGCGTCGGCGAAGAGCAGAACGAGGACGGCGAGCACCATGAGGACGCCGGCAGCGATCGCGAACGAAAAACTCGAAAACACGTCTTCCATGATCTCTGAATCGCCGAACCTTGCAATCGTCACCCCGGCGGGCAGGTTTCGTGCCGAGGGCAGCGCCATGACTTGCGCGATGGCCTCGCCGAGTGGCGTGCTTCCGACGAGATCGGCCTCGATGGCGACGCGACGCCTGCCGTCATAGCGTTCGATGGTCATCGGCCCCTCGCCAAAGCCGACCTCAGCGACCGTAGCCAACGGTACGGTGCCGTACTTGGCCTTGATCCGCAGCATATCGAGGGTCGATAGATCGCCTCGAGCTCGCCCGTCGAGTTGCACGCGGATTGGCACTTGCCGGTCGACGGCCGAGAACTTCGCCAGATGTGCGGAGACGTCGCCGATCGTCGCAATCCGCGCCACTTCGGCGATCTGCGTCCCGGAGATTCCAAGATCAGCAGCCTCCTCCAGCCTCGGCAGAATGCGAATCTCCGGCCGGGCGAGGGCCACGGTCGAGACGACATTCGCGAGCACGGACACGTTCTGCCGGGCGTCCCGCTCCACCGCGAGCGCCGCTTGCTCGACCACGGCGCCATCGCGTCCGGAAAGGATCAGCGTGAATTCGCGTCCGCCGCCGCCGTTGCCGAAGCTGTAGCGAAGATCCGGGATCGCGCCGAGCGCCGCGCGCATGTCGTGCTCGAAGGCCTTCTGGCCGTGCGACCGGTCGCTACGCGCAACGAGGTCGACGATGATGGTGGCCTTGCGCACGTCACCGGCGGTGACGCTCAGCCCGTGGGCGCCGGCGGTGCCGCCGACCGCATAGACGCTCCTGACTTCCGGCCGTTTCTTGAGCAGGGCCGTGATGCGGTCGGCGGCGGCCGCGGTATCCGCGATCGTCGAGCCCGGTGGCAGCTCGATCAGGAGAACCGACCGCGACAGGTCATCGGTTGGCAGAAAGCCGAGCGGCAAGGAGCCTGCGACCATCAACGAGCCCAGGAAGACCAGCCCCGCAAACGCGAGCGTGACGAAGCGGCGGCGAAGCGACCATTCGAGCATGCGGAGGTAGTGCCGCATGATCACTCCGTGCCCTTCGGAATGACGCTGAGGGGCGCGAAGAAAATACGCCGCAAGCAGCGGCGTGATCAGCCTTGCGACCAGCAAGGAAAACGTGACTGCGATGGCGACCGTGAGGCCGAACTGCTTGAAGTATTGACCGGCGATGCCGTCCATGAGGCTGACCGGCATGAACATGGCAACGATGGTCATGGTCGTCGCGACGACCGCGAGTCCGATCTCGTCGGCCGCCTGGAGCGAGGCGCGATAGGCTGATTTGCCCATCCGGATGTGGCGGACGATGTTCTCGATCTCGACGATCGCATCATCGACCAGGATGCCGGTGACCAGCGTGATCGCGAGCAGGCTGACGGCGTTCAGCGAAAACCCGATGATGTCCATCACCCAGAACGTTGGGAGGATCGACAACGGGATCGCAAGCACGGAAATTGCCGTCGCGCGAAGGTCGCGCAGAAAAATCAGCACGACGACGACCGCGAGGATGGCGCCTTCGGTCAACGTCTGCATGGTGGCTCTATAATCGGACTTGGTATAGCGCACCGTGCTGTCGATCTCGGACACGGACAGATCGGGATGCTCGTTGGCGAGTACCTCCAATCTCTTCGCGACGGCCTCTGCGACGGCCACGTCGGAGAAGCCCTTCGCACGGAAGACACCAAAGGTGACCACCGGTCGTCCATCGAGGCGAGCAAAGCTACGTGCGTCAGCCGCGCCATCGATGACCGTGGCAATTTCCTTCAACGCAGTCCTTCGGCCGCCAGGCAGCACGATCGCGGTATTGGCCAGTCCGTCGATCGTCGCGGCCCCCGCGAGCATGCGTATGGTCTGCTCTCCCGCCCCCACTTCACCGCGCCCGCCGGAGAGATCGACATTGGTCGCTCGCAGTTGCGCGTTCACGTCCGCCGCCGTGATGCCGAGCGCGATCAACCGGTCGGGCTGCAGCGATACCCGGATTTCACGATCGGCGCCGCCGGCGCGCTTGACCTGCGCGACGCCGCGAACGCCCTGGAGCGCTCCCGTGATGACGTCATCGACGAACCAGGACACCTGCTGGGCTGTCCAAGCGGGCATCGACACGGCATAGGTGACGATGGCCATCCCTCCGACCTCGACCCGCTGTATCGAAGGTTCCTCGATGCTCTGCGGAAGCTCCGACCGGATATTCGCTATCGCGTTCCGGACGTCATTGACCGCACGATCGGCCGGCGTCCCCAGTTGGAACTCGACGGTCGTCACGGACACGCCGTCAGAGATGCTCGACGTGACGTGCTTGGCCCCGACGACCCCGGTGACCGCATTTTCCACGTTCTTCGTGACCTGCGTTTCCAGCTCGCTCGGCGCAGCACCGGTCTGGGCGATCGTGACGGTGACGATGGGGATGTCGATATTGGGCATCTGCGTGATCGGCAGGGTCTTCAGGCTGACCACACCGAGCACGATCAGGACGCCGAATAGCACCAGCGATGGAATAGGCTTCCGAATCGACCAGGCGGAGATGTTGAGGGCCATCTCAGTCTTCTCCCGCAGGTCCGGCATCACTGCGGACCGGCAGGATCCGGTCGCCTGGCCTGACGAAAGCGGCGGCTCGAACGACGACCTCCTGGCCTTCCATCAGCCCGCTTACGATTTCGACGCTTGTGCCGCGTTGGAGTCCGGTTTGGACATTGCGGAGTTCGACGACATCATTGGTCGCGAGCTGAACATAGCTGCCATTCTTGCTGAAGCTGACGGCGGACAACGGCACGGTGACGGCTTGTCGCTTGCCGAGCGTAATGCTGCCGCGGGCGAAAACACCGGCCCTCATGGCCGCATGGGGCGAGAGCGCGACCGCGACGCGACCGAGACGGCTCGCTTTGTCGACAGTGGGATCGACCAGCCGCACCTGGCCGCTGATCGACTGGCTGACGCCGGGCAGCCAAACTTCCACGTCCTGGCCTGGCTCGATCTGCGGCAGCACGGTTTCCGGAACCTCGGCATCGAATTCGATCTGACCGTTACGTATGAGGCGGAACAGAGGTTCGCCCGCCGTGCCGGTCACCGCGCCGAGGCGAGCGGCGCGGTGCGAGATGATCCCCGCAGCCGGCGCCTTGAGTTCGGTCCGCGCGATCTTCAGCTCGATCTCACCACGTTGCGCCTCCGCAAACGCCTCCTCGGCCTTGGCCATGCGCAAATTCTCCGCAGCAGCGGTGGACTTTGCCGCGGCGACCTTGGCCTGGGTCTCACGCGTCAGGAGTTGCGCTGGAGATATCGTGCCGGTGGAGTTCAAGGTCAGCGTGCGATTCAACGCGTCGGCCGCTTCGGCTTCGTTGGCTTGCATCTCCGCCATCGAGGCCTGCATCTGCGCGACCGACGCCTGGGCGATCGCGATCATCGCGGTGTTCTGCGCAAGCTGTGTCCGGAGCATCGTGCCGTCGAGGCGAGCGAGCACCTGCCCTGCTTCGACGCGGTCGCCGACGTCGGCCAGCAGCTCGATGATGCGCAACCCGTCGACCTCCGCACCAACAACATTCTCCTCGCGGGCCACGAGCGATCCGGTTACCGCGAGCGTCTCGGTGATCGAATGCCGTTCGGCGCGGGCGAGCGTCGTCGCGATCGGTGCCGCACCCGGACGCTCGGCTGCGCCATGTCGCGGATCGGAGATCTGCGTTGCGACCGCTTCGACCTGCTGGCGCCCCGCACCAATCACAGCGAAGATGGCGACGCAGACTGTCACGGCGAGCATTGGGAAGGCGATCCAAGCGAACCTCAACAGCGGCGTTTTCACCCGACGACCTTCCTTTGGATCCGACTGCACAGTCGGCATGACGTCCGAAGCCGACAGCCGACGATCAGCATCCGCGATCGGCTGCGTTCGGAGATGAGTACGTAGCACCATTCGAGGGTCGCGGCGGATCAACCCGTTCTCGACGACTCGCGCATCAAACCAGCGTCCACGTCGATCGTCCGGCGGCTGGCAGCCTCCGCCGGAGTAGCGACAAAGTCGAATCTGCGACGTGGATTTCCTTGAGCACTGGCCATCAACCCGGCGGCCGCGAGCTGTTCGACCCGTTCCGCAATCTCGTTACGAGCGTTGTGGCCGGCGAATGCGGCGCGCAGCGCCTGCGCACGCTGTCGGTATTGCGGCGTGGTGAGCACGGCGCGGACCGCCTCGCGAATCTGCGAGGCGGAGGGCCGCCCGGTCCCGAGATTGATGCCGGCGCCCGCCCACGCCACGCGCGCAGCAATTTCCGGTTTTTCCTCGCTGTTCCCGGCAACGACCAACGGCACACCGAGACTGAGCGCGTGATTGACGCCGCCATAACCGCCATTGGTCACCATGACGCTCGCCTTCGGGAGCACGCGGTCGAACGGCAGGAATGTCGCCGCCTTCGCATTGGGTGGCAACACCACCGGGATCGATTCGGCTGGCGGACCGCCGGTGCATGCGATCACCGTCAGGTCCTCATTCGCCAGACCCGTCAGCGCTGGCCCGACAAGCTGGCCAAGATCCTCGTTTGCGAGCGTGCCTTGAGTGACCAGCACGATCGGGCCGGAATTGTCGATCTCGTCCCACCAAGGCGGCGGGCGGAATCCGGTCGATGGCGGCGGCAGCAGCGGGCCGACGAAGCGGATGCTGCTTGGCATCGTGCTCCGCGGATATTCGAACTCCCTGGCCGTCAGCTGCAAATACAGATCCGGCAGCGTGATCATGCTATCGAACAGGAACGCCGGCAGAGGGCGCGCTCCGATCTTCACGAGGGTGTCGTTGAAATATTGTTGCACCGAGCCGAAGATCACTTGTTGCAGGTGGCTGTTCATCGCAGCATTGCGGGCGCGATCGGCCGGCGTGATGGATGGCGGGAGCGCGGTGCCGAAGAATGCGGTGTCCTCGCTCGACAAGGCGAGCGCCGTGATCCCGAGCCCGATGATCGGGACTCTTTTTTCCGGCGGGCCGAGCAGCAGCGGAAAGGTCCCGCAGAACATCGTATCGGTGATGATCGCATCGAACGGAAACTCGCGCTGCAAATCGCGTATTCCGGCGGCCTGATGCGGTATTGCATCCGCAAAGATGTGCTTCAATCCGAAGGAGAGCAGCGCGGGACCAGTTGCAATCTTGCGGCGTTCGGGAAAGTGCTCGTCGAGTTTGCGATAATCGAGGTCGATTTCCGGGCGAAACGCGACGAATCGTGCGCCGGTCGCCTCCACCCGCTCCTTGAACAGGCTCCCGGTATTGACGACGACCTCGTGGCCCCGGCTGACGAGGAGTTGGGACACGGCCAACAAAGGAAAGACGTGACCAGCTAGCGCCGTAGCCGCAATGAGAAATCGCGCCATGTTGTGCTCTCCCCTGTCCTAACCCATCAACCGATCGCCGCTCATTCCGCTGTTTCCGGCAACCGAACATCAGGCACGGTTTCTGCAAGCCGCAGATTGCCAAAATATCGATCGAGAAGGGCCGCGCTGACCGGACCGATCGGCGCGCCCACCGCCGCCATTTGTTGCTGGGTGAGGTCCGAGGTCACTTCCGGGTGCGATCGCGACGTGTCCTCTTTTGACAGGATCGACAGGATGGCTGCCAGATCATTGTCCTGTGTTTCGGCCAGCCGCCGTCGTCCGATCTCGATCCATCGATCCAGCGGCACGATTTCGATCGGAACGCCGAGCCGGCGGAAGATGCTTGGGACCTCGCGTGCTTCAATTGGTTGGCTGTTCATGAGATGATAGACACTGCCCCAGGACGCTTCGCTGCCCGCGAGTCGGACGATCGCTCGCGCGACGTCATCGGCCGGCGTCATGTTCAGCCTGAAGTCCAGGTCCGGAATTGCGCCAAGTTCCGCATAAAGCCGGACAAGGCGCCACATCAGGTCCGTTTCGTTGCAGATGCCATTCGCGCGATCGCCGGTGACGCTGCTCAGGCGATAGATCGCCACCGGCAGGCCGCGAAGCTGCGCCTGCCGGACGAGCGTGTCGCCGACCCATTTGCTCTGGCCATACCCGCTCGTAAGACCCTGCCACGAAGTCAGATCAGTGAGCTCCGACACCGGCCCGGCCTGAAACTTGTCGATCACCGCAAGGGTGGAAACATAGTGCAGCCGCTTTGGTCGTCCACTCGCGGTCCAATCGAGCAGCGTCAGGACGCTGTCGACATTGGCGGGCTTGAGCGCAGCATAATGACGAAGGAAATCGACGTTCGCGCCGCAATGATAGATCGCCTCGCACTCGTCGCGCACAACGCGAATTCCCCTTTCATCGAGTCCGAGCGCCGGATGTCCGAGATTTCCGGTCAGAACCTCGATACGATGTCCGTCCCCGCACACCGAAAGCTTTCGCTTATCGAGCGCCTGCCGCAAGCGGGCTTCGCCCGATTGCCGATCAGCCGCGCGGACGTGGCAGACGATATGCGCATCCGTCTCCTGGATCAGCGCGGAGAGAAGATGACTGCCGACAAAGCCGGTCGCTCCGGTCAGGAAAATGCGTTTGGGCTTCTGCGGCGCGCGCCCGCCGGTCAGCCTGATGTGCGCCGGCAGGAGAATGTCGCGCGACAAGTCCAGCGCCCCCTCCGAAGGTCCATTGAGGTCGAGCCGTTCAGCGAGCCCGGCGATGGTCGAAACTTCAAACAGCGTCGCAAACGGCAGCTCGACTCCAAAATCAGCACGGATTTTCGAGACCAGATGCGTCACGAGCAGCGAATGGCCGCCGAGATCGAAGAAGTTATCATGGATGCCGACGCGCTCAAGCCCGAGGGTCTCGGCGAATAGAGCGCAGAGTTTCTCTTCCTGTGCTGTCCGCGGCGGGGCGTATTCGGTCACGGGCTGGTGGTCGGGAGCAGGCAAAGCGTTGCGATCGAGCTTGCCGTTGGGTGTGAGTGGCAGCGCGTCGAGCACGACGAACGCCGCGGGAACCATGTAGTCCGGCAGGGTGCGCATAAGATGTTGGCGCAGCATCGTTGCATGCGGTGCATGACCAGCAGCGGGGACGACATAGCCGACGAGGCGCTTATCGCCGGCACGGTCTTCGCGAGCGACGACGGCGGCCCGGGCGACGCTCTCATGCTGACCGAGCGTGGCCTCGATCTCGCCGGGCTCGATCCGGAAACCGCGGATCTTGACCTGATGGTCGGCACGGCCAAGAAAATGCAGCGTGCCTTCCGGCCGCCAGCGCGCACGGTCGCCGGTGCGGTACATGCGGCTGCCCGGCGGACCGAACGGATCGGCGACGAAACGCTCGGCGGTCAGGCCCGGACGGTTGAGGTAGCCGCGCGCCAGACCGCTGCCGGCGATATACAGCTCGCCCGCCACTCCGACCGGCACAGGCTGCAAGCCATCGTCCAGGACATAGACCCGCGTATTCCAGATCGGACGTCCAATCGGCGGATTCTCCGCGCCCGAGAGCGGCGTGCTCATCGTGGCGCAGATCGTCGTTTCGGTCGGTCCATAGGCGTTGATCATCCGCCGCCCTTCCGACCAGCGCGCGACCAGATCGGGCGAACAGGCATCGCCGCCAACGATCAGGGTGCGCAATTGCTCAAGCCGATAGGTCGGGATGCCGGCGAGAACCGCCGGCGGAATCAGGGCGTGGCTGACGGCGGAGCGGGTCAGCGTATCGGCAAGTATCTCGCCGGCAATGAGCCCAGCCTGCGGAACGACCAGCGCGGCTCCAGCGGGCAACGCCATCAGCACTTCCATGATCGAAGCGTCGAAGCTCGACGAGGAGAATTGCAGGACGCGCGAGTCAGGCGTGATGCCGAGCCGCTCGATCTGGGCTTCGACAAGGCTCGTGATGCCGATATGCGAGACGACGACGCCTTTTGGGACTCCGGTCGAACCCGAGGTGTAGATGACGTAGGCGGAGTTGACCGGAGTCAGCGGCGCGGTGCGATCCTGGTCGCGCGGGTTGGTGTCGGGCTGGCCGACAAGCAGGCCGACGGTGTCGGGATGATCGAGCAGCAGGCGCCGGCCCGCCTCAGGCAGGCGCTCGGCAACGGCGTTGCTGGTGATGAGGCATACCGGCTTGGCGTCTGCGAGCATAAAGGCCAGGCGGTCCGCCGGATAGTCCGGATCGAGCGGCAGATAGGCGGCGCCGCTCTTGACGATGGCGAGCAGGCCAACGATCAGTTCGGCCGAGCGCGGCAGGGCAAGGGCGACGATCTGCTCGGGACCAGCGCCTTGCGCGATCAGCAGATGCGCGAGCCGGTTGGCGCGAGCATTGAGGACAGCGTAGCTGAGCGTGGCATCCTCGCACACCAGCGCGGTGGCGTCACCGCGCCGCGCGACCTGAGCCTCGATCAGCGACGGCAATGTCGTGGGCGGCGCCGCGCGCACCGTGTCGTTCCACTCCACCAGCACCCGACGCCGCTCCGCCGCATCGAGAATGTCAATTGCGCCAATCGGCCGACTGGGATCCTGTGCGATCGCCTCGACAAATCTCACGAGACGCTGCTGATGACAGGCCAGCTCCTGCGAGGTGTAAAGAGCGGGATTGGCATCGAAATCAATTCGAAGCCCTTTCCCATCGCCGCGGTCATAGACGAAAATCGCAAGGTCGTCGCCCGAGCCATTGCACAGATTGTGCGTCGTTGCGGAATGGCCGCCGAAGCAGAGATCGTAGTCGAACGGCTCGATATTGATGACGGTCGTAAAAAGGTGCCCGTTCGTGGACAGCAAGTTGAGGTCCCGCCTGAGGTCCTCGTATCTGTAGCACTGGTGTCGAATCGCTTCGCGGACTCGCCTCCCCACATCGCGAATGAGCGCCGTCGCGCTCATGCCCGCACTCATGGCCAAACGTAGCGGCACGGCGTTGGCAACCATGCCGGGAACACGCCGCAGTTGTCCCTTGGGCCGGGCTGTCACCGGCAGGCCAATGACCAGATCGTCGATACCGGTTACGCGATACAGATAGGCTGCGGTCGCAGCAATTATGATCTGTGGAAGACTTGCGCCGCTGGCTCGCGCCGTTGCGCGCAGTGCCTCCACACTTTCAGCAGAGAGATGAATTGTCTGACGCAGAAGGCCACCGACATTCTGCCGCCGCTGATCGGCGAGACTGAACGGAACCGGCCGATCGGCGAACTGCTTCAGCCAATGTTCGCGGTCGCGGGCAAATCGTTCGGAGGTTCGATACGCGGTCTCTTCCTCAAGCAGAAGTGCCAACGGGCCGAACGTACTTTGCCCGGGAGAGCGTCCCTCGGCGAGCGCCGTGTAGATCTCGGCGACGCGCCGGGCGAAGAGCCCGCCGGTGAAACCGTCCATGACGATATGGTGGCTGCGATGATACCAGAAGTAGTGATCCGCCGCGGCCTTGAACAGGGCGCAGGTCCAAAGCGGCCCTGTCAGCAGATCGACCGGCCGAGTCAACTCGGCCATCATCCAGCTTTCAGCCGCCGCCCGCGGGTCAGGTTCGGAGCTGACATCGATGAACGGAAAGGTCGTATTCAATGTGCGGGAGATCGTCTGACGGATTCCGTCACGCTGCTCGATGAACCGCACCCGCACGGTTTCCGCTTCCATTCCGGCCTGCCGCAAGGCCGCCTCGAACAACACGGGATCAATCGGTCCGTGGATTTCTATGGACTCCGCAAGATTGAATATCGAATCCGACGAGCTGAATTTCTGCGCAAACCACATGCCCGTCTGAGCCGCGGAAAGTGGCAACACCTGTGAAAACTCGTTGATCGCGTTCACGGCTTCCCCACCGATGTATGAGTTAAGAGAATGTTCGAATATCGATTCTGCGGCTATGCCGTGCGGTTCTCACCGCTGGCTCTCGGAAGCATGTCCGTCCAGTTCCTGTCGATGTAGTCGATGCAGGCCTGGCGGCTGTTCTGTGCGCAAACCGCGGACCAGCCGGCCGGAATCTCCGCTGCTGCGGGCCACAGCGAATGTTGTCCTTGGTCATTGAGCAGGACGACGAAGCTGCCGCCCTGATCGTCGAAGGGATTGCTCAATTCTCGTGCTCCGATCTCGACTAGGGATTGCACTCAGTTGGATGCTGACGATCAGGCTGCAGCCGCGTGCGCGACGCCCAAACGTGCTTCAAGCCGTCGAAGGGTTTGTGTGGACACGTGAAGCTGTCCAGCCATGGCGATGGTGTCGCCGATCCGACGCGCGGGACCGAGGCGCTCGAGTCGCCAGCCGGACCGCCGCAGGACTCGCTCCATCCCCACATCGACGACGCAGGCGATTGTGCTTATGTCGTTCGACAGGCTGACTTTCAGAACACCGATCAGCAGATCGTAGGTCGTTCGTGATATGCCCGAGTCAGTAGCGGCGGTGTTTCCGCTCACCGCAAATCGGCTGGCTTCCCATACGCGTCCTCCGCAAGGTACGGCCGCCCTGGTCACAAGCGACGGGAAGATATCGCGAAGCATATTCGGACCGGTCGTCGGCAGAAGGCGGACGCAACCGTTCAGGATATCGTGTCTGTCCATCGAGAGCAGATAGCGGGGCCACAAGGCGTCATATTTGTCGACCTCAAGTTCGCCGCTTACGGTGACGTCCCAACCAAGTCGGTCTTTGAAGACCGTCTTCCGAAGACAATGCATTTGATACAAACTGCTGATATGGCGTCCTGCATTGTCTTTCGTGACAATTCGAAGCATCTGGGTCCCCGTCCCGTCCGTTAGGCTGGACAATACCCGGCAGCAACATCAACTCGAGCTGTCTACCTTTGCAGGTATCCTGTGTTCTGCGACTGCCCTAAACTCGGTCTCAGTGTCGTTGAATCGTTCCGTTCGGTAGACGGAGCTGACGACAACTAAGAAGACGAGACGGACGATCGACACGGCGCTGACGGCGAAGATCGACTTTGGGGGCGTTACCCGAATAAGTGAGCGTGGCAGATCTGGCGCTATGCTACGAGGCGCACCTCAACCAGATCGTGCCTCGAAGAAGCAGCTTCTGGATGGGGCGCCGCTTGCTTATCTGATGCCTGCGATCGATTGCGGCGAGCCGCGCCGTGCTGAGTTGGCGCCTGTCCAATACGGTGGATGTGGCGTTCTGCGCTGACGCCGTGGAGGACGCGCTGTCGCGGTTCGGCAAGCCGCTAATCTTCGACAGCGCCAGGACAGCCAAGTTCACCAGCACGGGCTCCAGCCTACTGGAGGCAGCCGGCCATCTGCAGCCCTATGGTGGTCTGGCGCGCCAAGGAGAGCGAGTAGACCAGGACCCGGTCTCCAAGACACACCTACCAGACACACATCGGCAAGCGCAGGTGCCGCTACTCTCAGGTCACGGCACCTTAGACTGCACGGCGGATGGCTACATGCCGATGATGTCGTACGCCAGTCCCTTGGCGACCGCCTGTTGTACGGTCGCCACTCCGAGCTTGCGCTTGGCGTTCTGGGTGTGAAACACAACCGTTCGCCGGCTGACGTTGATGATTTCCGCCGTATCTAAAGCGCTCTTTCCGCGAGCGGCCCATTGCAGGCAGATCCTCTCGCGTTGAGTCAGGCATGGGCGAAGTGGCGACGCGGGCGTCGGCGTTACGTCCCGCAATCGCGCATAGAGGTAGATCGCAATGAGATGCAGCTGATGGCGGTATCTCCCGATTCGGGCTTCGAACGCCGAACGGGAGTCGCAAGCAGCGAGGGTGAGCGTTGCAACCTTGCCCTGACGATCATGGATCGGAATCGTGACACCATGTCGAATCTCGAACTCGTTGGCCTCTTCCAAGAACCACTTCTGCCTATTGGTTAGCGTATCGAATCGATCAGTTGACCACGCAAAGGGAAGCGTCGTTGCAACCGAGCGGGCGATCACCGGATCGATCCTGTCGTACCGATTTGCACGGTACTGCTCCACCCAGGCACTCGGATAGGTCGTGATTGCCAGCGCGTCATCTTCGTCGCCGCGCGGCGTGAAACTGAGATAGGCAAAGCATGGGAAGCCATAGTGCTCCAAGGTTTGTCGCAAGAGATTCTCAATTTCATGCGTATTGTCGCATGTCGGGAGATTCTGAACGAATTGTTCAAATATCCTCATGCGCCCCCCTACCCACGACAGCCTCGCCCTTCTTCGAGCTGATCCATGACCGATTTGCGTGATGTGGCGACACTTCTGGTCCCTCTTGGCGATATTGCCGTTGGACCATTGCATTGGCGGTGAAGATCATCGTGCCTACTGACCGTTGGTTACTTACTGAATTTTGAGAGCCGTCCGGAAGAATTGCCTCCACGTTCACGGCATTCGGCAAACTACCCTAGGTTGCAAAAAAACCCTCCAAGCTTTACGTCCACGCCATCAGACGACTCCGAAGCGTTTGCAGAACTCACGCTGAGCTCACGGAGTGATGCCCAGAAGTTGATAGTAGAGCGACGCGTTCAGAGGTCGCCAATCAAAATCGCGCGACGGTCACATTTGGAACACCCATTGGAGGACCGGTCTTAGTTGTGGCCATGAGTGTCCGCCAAAAATGTCCAATCTGCGGACGTCACATAGGCATCGAGCTGTCTGCAGCGACCCGTGGGCAACTATGAGTATCCTCGCGAGCCGCTCATGGCTGTGTAACTCCCAAGCACCAGCAGGCTATATTTATCGAGTGATCGTCTATCGGACCCCGCATCTTGAGCGATGACCGAATGGGATGATCAAGATCCTGCAATCGATTGACGATGAGCAGGTGAGTCAGTTTGTCTAAGACGCACCAGAACAATCCGTAGCGCAGCTCGAGAGTCTCTCCCTTCGAGCATGCGCATGGGGACCACTGAGCAGGCACATTCTGTGTCATGACGGACCAGGATTTTTCAGCTCGGCGGTCTGTCGGCAGACTTGGTCTTGATCTTGGCGTCAAGGCCGTTGTCGTAGACAACTTATGCTGGTAATTAGACCTCGCTTGCCGAGCATCCCAGCTACGCGTTGAGAATGCCGACCTCCGCGAGGCTGATGCCTCATCGCCTCGTCGTCATCAAGCGCAGATCGAACATCTGTTCGCCTATCGGCATGGCAGCCGTCGACAGATCGTTCGCCAGCACAGATGCGGTTTTCAAACAAGTGTTGGAAGCACGCTCGCCCTGCTCGCGCCCACGCACCGCGATCTCGACAACAATCCCCTATCCGCCAGACCATCTCAGTTCGTCCACGCTTCTACCGACGACGTGCACGGTTCGCTGGGAGAGGCCGGACGTCTCGCCGAACTACGCAATGTGATGCGATTCAGCATCACGACAGGCCAATGAGCTGCTGACCGTTAACAACATCGATGCTGGCGGGTCTCGGGGATATAATCAGCACATCGGCGAATGATTGTCCCTTGCTTCAATCCCATCTGTGTGACGGAGGATAATGGGGACTGATTCAATTGGCTGCACGTCGCTCGAAATCATGTTGAGCAGATCTGATCCATGGGCATCGTGGTTCTGGCAACCTCGACGCTGTCGCTGATCCCTGGTCATTCACGGCCTGCTCGGTGTGCCGATCGAGGGAGCCTGGCTGCTGTTGCTTGCGGGAAGTAGCCGCTATCTCTTTGCCACGACCCGCTTCGGGATCTGTCTCGCAACGCAGGCAGGGACCTTGCCGCATTCGGACTGCTGCTGCTCCGGCCGGCAGGTGCTGTCGGGCACGTTGACGCCGCGAGCAAGTATGCCTGAAGGGATCCGACATATCATGCTCGCTGAATCGAGCTCGCATCTCGTCTCGATGGCGCCGACGATAAAGTGCGCGAGTTGCTCGGTAGCGATCTCAGTCCAGCCCACGCTCGTGGCTGAGACGGACCATCTCATCGATGAACATCTGCTTCTGCTTATCATCCAGGCTGGTGAAGAGCGGCTCCGCCGCGTCGGACACCGCGCGCTGGTCGGCGGCGCGATCGACCAGGAACTGCGCCTCATTGCGCATCTGCTCGACGATGTCATCCGGCGGATCTCGTTTCGACCGCGCGATGCGCAGGTTCAAGCGATCGGCGCCGTTGCGGCCGAGAGCGTGCATCGCATTGGCGAACGGTGCCCAGTTCTTTTCCTGCTCTGCGGTGAGGTTGAGACCGGCCTTCAGACGCTCGACATTGCTGTCGCTGTTGGCGACGATCTGCTCGGCGGTCAGTTGCGGCGCAGCTTGTTGCGTCAGAATCGGCGCGGCCTTGGCAAGCTTGCTGGGCTTGGTGACTTTGGATGACTTGCCCTTTTTGGCTTCCGCCGGCGGGTTGCCCTCCGGCGGAGCTGCGCTGCGCGGGTTGGGCTGCGCCTCATTTCCGGTGAGCACCCCGGTAACGCCGGTGACCACGCCGACGACCCCGCCGATCGCGCCGCCCAGCACGCCGCCAACCGGACCGGCAGCCTTGTTGCCTTCGCGAGCCCCCTGCTCCATGCCCTTGAACAGGCCTTGCGCGTCAACCTGACGCGGCAGGCCGACAAGCCCCGCCAGCACCACTCCGACTCCTGCCGCAATGCACAGCAACGGGCGCCGCCGGCTGGCCGGTTGCTTCGTGATCATCAGTTTCACAATCATCAGTGAAGGCTCCGCACAACAGGGCCTGACCGGACGGAGCCGACGTCAGTGCGTGGGCGCTGTGATTCCTGCTCAGTGTAGCGTTGCCGCAGCGCGCAAGTCCATGTCCGCATGCGGTTAGCCTCGCGCTCCCGCAAGACCTCCGCCGTGAAAGCCACGGTCAGCTTGATTTGCATTGCAGCGGCCGATCGCTGCACCGCGGTCGCGACACGCTGCCACAGCACCGCGTACCCGCCATTAGTTCAAGGGTTCGCCTCACCTGCTTTCTCGACAGTGGCGTGCAATTCTGCTCTGATTGCACTCAAGCGAAATCCGTGCGCGCATGATGCGACGCAATAACTAACAAGACGGATTCGCCATCAACCGCATGCTTGGCTCACCAGGGAGGGAACGCCATGTCACGGAGGAAGCTGAACCGCCGACAATTCGTTGCTGCGACCGCCGCCAGTTCCGCGGTCATGATCGCCGCCCCCTATGTTCGCGGCGCCTATGCCGCAGGCAAGCTCTCGATGGGATTCTGGGACCACTGGGTTCCCGGCGCCAATCAGGCTTCGACCGACCTCGTCAATGAGTGGGCCGCCAAGGAAAAGGTCGAGGTGTCGATCGACTACATCACCAGCCAGGGCAAGAAGATCGAGCTGACCATCGCCGCGGAAGCCGCGGCGAAATCGGGACACGATCTGATCGCGATGCCGACCTGGTGGCCGCATGCCCATGCCGAGCTGCTCGAACCGGTCAACGACATCATGGGGCCGATCATCCAGGAAAACGGCGAGGTGAACGGCACCGTCAAATATCTGGGGCAATCGGGCGGCAAATGGCTGGCGGTACCCGCCTGCGTCGGCAGCCAGATCAAGGGGCCCTGCACCCGCATCGACCTGATGAAGAAGCACGCCGGGATCGACGTGCAGGAGCTCTACCCGGCCGGCAGCCCGCCGAAAGCGGACAGTTGGACGACAGAGACGTTCCTGAAGGCGGCGGAAGCCTGCCAGAAGGCCGGCGTTCCCTTCGGCATCGGCCTCGGCGAGACCACCGACAGCGTCGATTCCGCGGGCGCCTTTTTCCAGGCGTTCGGGGCCGAACTGGTCAATGCCAAGGGCGATGTCACCGTGAAGACCGACGCCGTCCGCCAGGCGCTCGAATTCTACAAGCGGCTGATCGCGGCGCTGCCGCCGGATGTCGCCTCATGGGACGACGCCTCGAACAACAAATGGCTGGTGTCGGGCAAGGGCGCCATGATCATGAATCCGCCGAGCGCCTGGGCGGTGGCCAAGCGCGACGCGCCGCAGATCGCCGAGCAGTGCTGGACCCACGGCTTCCCGGCCGGACCGAAGGGCCGCTTCGCGCCATTCCTGCCCTACTTCTGGAGCGTCTGGTCGTTCTCCAAGAACAAGGAGGCCGCCAAGAGTCTGATCGTCCATCTGTCCAAGCCGGCCTCGATCGAGAAGATGGTGGTCGCCAGCGGCGGCTATGACCTGCCAGCCTATGAGAAGCTGACCACGCTCAAGGTCTGGCAGGAGCAGGGACCGCCAAAAGGGACGCTCTATCACTACCCCAATCCCTTTAATCACCAGACGCTGTCGATCGCGGCCTCCCCTGCTCCGCCCAAGATCGCGCAGCAGATCTACGCGCAGGCGACGATGACCAAGATGTGCCTGCGTTATGCCCAGGGCGAGAAGATGGAAACGACGCTCGCCTGGGCCGAGGGCGAGTGCGAAGGCTTCATGCGCAGCTGAGCGGCCCTCTCTCAAATCCGGCGGTCCGCATCGCGCGGGCCGCCTCCCTCCGCGCATTTTCTTGCCCGCCCAGTGAAGCCCGGCCTGCCGGGAGTCTCACGAGGAGCCTGTTCTCATGGTTGATGCCGCGATCGGCGAAGACACCGTTGCCCGCCCGCGCAGGGCCGCCACCCGCAGAGGTCTCCGCCATGCGCTGAAGCGAAAATCGACCGTCGCCTTCCTGCTGACCCTGCCGCTGATCCTGCTGATCACGCTGCTCGTCGTGTATCCCGCGGCCTATTCGGTGCATCTGGCGACCCTGAACAAGTCGATGCAGCGCTTCGTCGGCTTCGGCAATTTCGAGTTCCTTTTCAAGCGCGACACGTTCTGGCTGGTCGTCAAGCAGTCCTGCATCTTCGCGATCACGGCAGTGGTGTTCAAAGCCCTGATCGGCTTCATCGTCGCGCATTTCGTGCACAATATCCCGGCCAAGGGGCAGCGCAAATGGCGCGGCATGCTGCTGGTGCCCTGGGTGATCCCGCCGGCGATGAGCACGCTCGCCTGGCTGTGGCTGTTCGACCCGTCCTACAGCGCCTTCAACTATACGCTCGCGTTCTTCGGCATCGGTCCGATCCCGTGGACCGGCGACGCCGCCTGGGCACGGTTCTCGGTGATCCTGGTCAATGTCTGGTACGGCGCGCCGTTCTTCATGATCATGTATCTGGCGGCGCTGAAGTCGGTGCCGGAGCAACTCTACGAGGCCGCCGCCATCGATGGCGCCAATTGGTGGCAACGGATCTGGTTCGTGACACTGCCGATGATGCGCAACATCATCGCCATCACCACGCTGTTCTCGCTGATCGTGACGTTCGCGAATTTCGACATCGTCCGCATCCTCACCGCCGGGGGCCCGCTCGACAAGACGCACATCTTCGCGACCTGGGCGTTCCGCGTCGGTATCGAGGGCAGCGATATCCCGCTCGGTGCCAGCGTCTCGCTATTCATGGTGCCGATCCTGGCGGTGGCCGCGATCTTCATCCTGCGCGATGTCTCCAAGCGGGGGAACGAGTCCTGATGAGCACGATGACCGTCGACAAGGCCGGCCCGACCCGCACCGTCAAATACGGCTCGATGAGCCGCGACCGCGCCTGGGCGCTGCGCTGGTCGTATTTCTTCCTGACGCTGTTTGCGATCTTCTCGCTGGTGCCGCCGCTTTATATGCTGATCACTTCATTGAAGGGCAGCGCGGAGATCTCCGCCGCGACCAATCCGTGGTGGGTGTTCCATCCGACCCTGGAGAACTATGCCGGGCTTTTGACCTCGAACCAGTTTCTGCGCTTCTTCTTCAACTCGGCCATGGTCTCGATCATCGTCGTGATCATCACCATGCTGATCAGCATCCCCGCCGCGTTCGCGCTGTCACGGATGAAGTTCTGGGGCTCGGCGACGCTCGCCACCGGCGTGTTCCTGACCTATCTGATCCCGGACAGCCTGCTGTTCATTCCGCTGTTCAAGATGTTCGCGCTGATCGGCGACGTCACCGGCATTCAGCTGATCAACCGCTGGTACGTGCTGCTGTTCATCTATCCGACGCTGACGGTGCCGTTCTGCACCTGGATCATGATCGGCTATTTCGCCTCGATCCCGAAGGAGCTCGACGAGGCCGCGATCATCGACGGCGCCTCCTGGCTGCAGACCTTGACGCGCATCTTCATCCCGGTCGCCCTGCCCGGCCTGATCGCCGCGACGATCTTCGCCTTCACCGTATCCTGGGCGCAGTTCCTGTATCCGCTGGTGTTCACGACCTCGGCCGACCAGCTGGTGCTGCCGGTTGGCATCGTCACCACGCTGATCAAGGGTGACGTCTTCAACTGGGGGCAGATCATGACCGGCGCGCTGCTCGGCGCCGCGCCGCCGTTGATCATCTACGCATTCCTGATGGACTACTACATCGCCGGACTGACGGCCGGCGCGACCAAAGGCTGATGAGGGGTTGACCACACATGGCTGAAGTGAGCTTGCGCAAGGTCGTGAAACGTTACGACGACGTCGAGGCGGTCAGGGGCATCGATCTCGACATCGCCGACCACGAATTCGTCGTGCTGGTCGGCCCATCCGGTTGCGGCAAGTCGACGACGTTGCGGATGATCGCAGGACTGGAGGACATCTCCGACGGCGACATCACCATCGGCGGCGATGTCGTCAACGACGTGCCGCCGAAGGATCGCGACATCGCGATGGTGTTCCAGAACTACGCGCTCTATCCGCACATGACGGTAGCCGAGAACATGTCGTTCGGGCTGCGGCTCAAACATTACCCAAAGGCCGAGATCAAGAGCCGCGTGGCGGAGGCCGCGCGCATGCTCGACATTGCAGACCTCGTCGACCGCAAGCCGAAGCAGCTGTCCGGCGGCCAGCGCCAGCGGGTGGCGATGGGCCGCGCCATCGTGCGCAATCCGAAAGTGTTCCTGTTCGACGAGCCGCTGTCCAATCTCGACGCCAAGCTGCGCGTGCAGATGCGCATCGAGATCAAGAAGGTCCACCAGAAGGTCCGCACCACCACGGTCTACGTCACCCACGACCAGGTCGAAGCGATGACCCTCGCGGACCGCGTCGTTGTCATGAATAAGGGTCGCATCGAGCAGATCGGCACACCGAACGAGCTGTATCATAATCCCGCCACGCGCTTCGTCGCCGGCTTCATCGGCTCGCCCGCGATGAACTTCCTGCCATGCCGGCTCGAGGAGGCCGATGGCCGGCTCCATTTGCGGCTCACCGACCGCATCGCCTTCCCGCTGCCGCCGCTGCGCGCTGCACGCTATCAATCCGTGTCGCGGAATGACCGGCTGCTGCTCGGCATCCGGCCGGAGCATATCACCGAGACCAAGCCGCATGCCGAGCCCGGAGTCGAGCCCTTCGAGGCCATGCTCGACGTCACCGAGCCGATGGGCATGGAAACCCTGGTCTACTTCGGCCTGAACGAGACACCGGTTTGCGGTCGGGTCAGTCCCAATGCCGGCGCGCGGGATGGCAGCCCTCTGCGCATGGCAATGGACCTCAACAACATGCACCTGTTAAATGAGGCGACCGGGCTCGTGATCTGACGAGCACAAGAAGCTTCAAGGGCAGGACATGACCACCAGGACGGCAACCAACAAGAACAAGATCCTCGTCACGGAATCCTTTTCGGCCAAGGGCCGCGCACTGCTCGCGGCGCGCGACGATGTCGAGATGATCGAGTTCCCCAACATGATCTCGGCGGCGGATTTCTCTGTGCTGCTCAAGTCCCATGCGCCCGTCCACGGTGTCGCGCTCGGCGCCACCCGCTTCGGCGAGCCGGAGCTGCTGGCGGCCGGCGACATGAAGGTCGTGACCCGCATCGGCGTCGGCTTCGACGCTGTCGACGTTCCCGCGCTGTCGAAGCACAAGGTGCCGCTGATGGTGGCGGGCACCGCGAACTCGCCCTCGGTCGCTGAGCAGGCTCTGTTCATGATGCTGACGCTCGCCAAGCGCGCCAACGAGATGCATGCGATGGTCAGAGACGGCACCTGGGGTAGCCGGCTCGGCGTGCTGCCGTTCGATCTCTACGGCAAGACCGTGCTGATCATCGGATTCGGTCGCATCGGCATCCGGACCGCCAAGCGCTGCCAGGCAATGGAGATGCAGGTCCTGGTCTATGATCCCTACAAGCCCGTAGCCGAGATTACCGCTGCCGGCTGCGAGCCGGTCGCCGATCTCGACGCCGCGTTGCCGCGCGCCGACTTCGTCAGCATCCACTGCCCGAAGACGCCGGAGACGATCGGCCTGTTCAATGCCGCCCGTCTCAGGCTGATGAAGCCCACCGCCTACCTGATCAACACCGCGCGCGGCGGCCTGGTCGACGAGGCCGCGCTGTACGACGCGCTCTCGTCCGGCCGGCTGGCCGGCGCCGGTCTCGACGTGTTCGAGCAGGAGCCGCCGCCGGTCGGGCATGCGCTGCATGCGCTGCCCAACGTGATCATGGCGCCCCACGTCGCCGGCGTCACCCGCGAAGCCGTCGATCGCATGAGCGAGCAGACCGCGCGCAATATCCTCAGCGTGCTGGATGGCGATCCGATCCGGCAGAACGTGATCAATCAGGACGTGCTGTAGACGCTCAAGCGGTGATGATCGCGGGATCGTCCCGCCTCACAGGCGGGACGGCGTCAGGAGCCCTGCGGCTGACAGGCTGAGGACTGGCGTCCGTCCACCGCATTCTCGCCCCATTTTCAACGCATTTCTTGCATCTTGCCCGAACGCCGCTACAACTATGACTATTGGTGCCAGCCACGGCGCGCGCCAGTAGGAACAGAGGCGGTCATGAGTGTTGCGACGGAGCACGCGCTCGCAACAATAGCGAGCATTCTGGATCAGCAGGAAACCGCCAGGCAGGCCGACAAGCCAGTGTCGCCGAAGCAGGCTGGCGCGACGGTGGTGCCGTTCGGACAGGCCGATGGCTACACCAAGCTCGGTCCAGGTCCGATTTCCGCCATCCGCTTCCGCTGGACGGTGCGGCGCGGTGAGGACGGCTATTATGTCGACGAAACGGTCGGGCCCGCTTCGATCGCCGTGAGCAGCGGCCCGCTGAGCGCCGAAGCCGCCATCAAGCTGGTCGATGCCCGCGCGCGGGAGGCAGAAGAACGCTTCGAGGCGCTGAAGAACGAGATGACAGGCAGGAGCCCGGCCAGCCCTGTCGCTCCAACGGGATCACGCTAGACGCAGCAGCCGGCCTGCCTGTCGATCCGAACACCCCATCGCGGAGTTCTCAAACAGCCAGCGCCCTGCCCCTGCCCCCGCAGGCCGGCCTCCTGACGACTGCCTGTCCGCCCCCCTCGTCGCGCGTGCCGACCTCCGCTAAGAAGAGGCCGGCCAAACGAACCGAGGTGCCTCGATATGGGATTTTTCGACCGGACGATCGCGACCCTGACCGGGATTGCGCTGTTGTGTGGAGTCGCCAGCGACGCGCTGGCTGAGCAGGCCTCGCGCCTCGACGAGATCATGCAGCGGGGAAGCCTTCGGGTCGGCATGACCGGCGACTACAAGCCTTTCACCTATCTCGACAAGGCCACCGGCAAGTTCTCCGGCTTCGACGTCGACATGGCCGAGGCGCTCGGCAAGGCGCTCGGCGTGAAGGTGGAGTTCGTGCCGACCAGCTGGCCGCAGTTGATGAAGGATTTCGAGGCCGACAAGTTCGACGTCGCGATGGGCGGGGTGTCGATCACCCTCGACCGCCAGAAGAAGGGCTTGTTTTCGACGCCGATCATGCGCGAGGGCAAGACTCCGATCGCCCGCTGCAGCGACACCTCAAAGTACCAGACGCTGTCCGACATCGACAAGCCGGGCACCCGTGTCATCGTCAATCCCGGCGGCACCAATGAGCGCTTTGCCCGCGCCAACGTCAAGGCGGCGGACATCCGCGTCCACAATGACAACGTCACCATCTTCGAGGAGATCGCCAAGGGCGATGCCGACCTGATGATGACCGACGCCTCCGAGACGCGCTACCAGCAGAAGCTGCATCCCGGCGTGCTCTGCGCCGTCCACCCCGACAAGCCGTTCGACTTCTCCGAGAAGGCCTATTGGCTGCAGCGCGACGTCGCCCTCAAGGCGTTCGTCGATCAGTGGCTGCATATCTCGACGGAGAACGGCAGCTATCAGACGATCTATAAGAACTGGTTCGACTGAGGCAAAGGCAGCCGGCTGCAGCGGTCGTTTTCGGACCTCATCATCGGCCTGCGCTCACGACCAGCAGCCGATCGGGGTACACCGCCTTTCATGCAAGACCCTGCAGCCCTCTACCGAGCCTTTTGTCGTCGCGACCCAGCGCTCGACGGCCGCATCTTCGTCGCTGTCAGAACGACCGGCGTCTATTGTCGGCCCGTCTGTCGGGTGCGAACGCCGCTGGCGCGTAACGTCCTGTTCTACCGGAGCGCTGCAGCGGCCGAAGGCGCCGGCTATCGCCCCTGCCTGCGCTGCCGGCCCGAGACCGCGCCGTTCTGTCCGGCCTGGAAGGGAACCCAGAGCACCGTAGAACGGGCGTTGACCCTGATCGAGGCCGGTGCGCTCGACCATGACGGCATCGATGCGCTGGCGGATCGACTCGGGATGTCTGCGCGTCATCTGGCGCGCCTATTCGCGGCGCATCTCGACGCATCGCCGACGCAGATCGCGCAATCGCTGCGCGTCCAACGCGCCAAGCGCATGCTCGATGAGACCGATCTTCCGGTTTCGCGCATCGCGCGCTGCGCCGGTTTCTCCAGTGCGCGCCGCATGAGCGCGACATTTGTCGCTCTCTACGGTTGGCCGCCGTCGAGGCTGCGCCCGCGCAAGCCAAGATCGATGCAGCAACAATAAAGGGATCGGACATGTCGAACCGACACTACGGGACGGTCGACGACGCCAGGCGCAAGGAGATGAGCGGCCTCGAATTCGTCGAGGGTCTCGCAGACGGGACGCTGCCGCTCAACACGATCGCGCGCACGCTTGGCTATGACGTCACCGCGGCGTCGAAAGGACGGGTCGTCGTGACCGCGATGCCCACGGAGGCCCATCTCAATCCCGCCGGCACCGTGCACGGCGGCCTGTCAGCAACGCTGCTCGATAGCTGCATGGGCCTGGCGATCTGGTCGATGCTCGAGAAGGGCGTGGCTCAGACCACCCTCGAGTTCAAGATCTCGCTGCTCCGGCCGATCACGCCGGCAACGGGAGTGCTCCGCGCCGAGGGGAACGTCCTCACCTGCGGTCGTCGCGTCGGCACCGCCGAGGGCCGGATCACCGACGCAGGCGGCCGCCTGCTCGCCCACGGCACGACCACCTGCCTGATCTTCCAGGCGTGACGAGCCGATCATTGATCTGCCTCAGTCAGCGGTCCGTCGTCCGATTTATGTCGGGGCTGTTTCCATGGCTCAGCCCGAGCTTGGCCGTCAGCTCGTCCAAAAGCATGTCAGCACCATTCCTGTAGAGGGGAACGTAGATTCGGGTGCCGTCGATCGAAGTGATCCGCAGCATGTCCGCCCAGCGCAGTGGGGACAACTGAACAATGTCCGCAAACTGAACCGAGCGCTTGCCGAACAAGGAGGACTCTTGCTCGATCTGCCGCGCGTCCCACCGGATTGTGACCATGAGCGCCAGGTACGAGGCGTAGGCGGTCATCAGCGTAAAGGCGACGAGCAGCAGTCTGAGCATCAACATTTGCTGGTCGGCGTCGTGCCTTGCGGAGCCGACGAAGAAGAAGATATACGCAAACAGCAGTGTCAGGACTGTACCGAGGCCGATGGCAAGCCGTTCCATCAAGCCGACCCGGAGGATCTTCCACTCGCCCGCCTCGGCCGGCGCCTTGCCTCGTTGGATCCGAGTGAGCACGTGCATAATGACCGCGACGACGACGAACTCAACGGCGAACCTCAAATAACCCAGCCGCCAAGCCGCCCACGACGATGCCAGACAGATGAATGCGATGGCAAGGAAGCGGCGCGTCATGCCGGGATCGTCCTCCAAAAGCTCAATCTGCCGAAACAGCTGACAAATCTTGTTTAAGGAAGAATGCTCCTTCTCGACACGTTTGAAGGGATTCGAGGCGCTGGCCTGGCCGAGTTCATCACACAAGCCGTCTGCCGTCCCGGCTCAAGGCCGGGACGGCAGCGGAATGTGTTGCGGAAGCCCGGCTCACCCCGAAGGATCCGTCGCAGCTCGAACGGCCCTCAGCCGTTGCGATATGTGTAGCTGTAGCCGTTGATCGCGGGGGCGCCGCCGAGATGGGCGTAGAGCACCTTCGAGCCCTCCGGGAAGTAGCCCTTCTTGACCAGATCGATCATGCCCTGCATCGACTTGCCCTCGTAGACCGGGTCGGTGATCATCGCCTCGGTGCGGGCGGCCAAGCGGATGGCCTCGTTGGTCTCGGCGCTCGGCACGCCATAGGCCGGATAGGCGTAGTCTTCGAGGATGACGATCTCGTCGTCGCGCACCTTGCGGCCGAGCTCGACGAGCTCGGCGGTGTTGTCGACGATCTGCCGCACCTGGGTGCGGGTCTGCTCCGGTGTGCCGGAGGCGTCGATGCCGATGACGCGGTCGGCGCGGCCGTCGGCGGCGAAGCCGACGATCATGCCGGCCTGGGTCGAGCCGGTGACGACGCAGACGATGATGTAGTCGAACTTGATTCCCATCTCGGCTTCCTGCGCTCTCACCTCTTCGGCGAAGCCGACATAGCCGAGGCCGCCGAACTTGTGCACCGAGGCGCCGGCCGGGATACCGTAGGGCTTGCCGCCAGCATCCTTCACCGACTGGATCGCGTCTTCCCAGCTCTTGCGGATGCCGATGTCGAAACCGTCGGGCACGATGCGGCTGTCGGCGCCCATCAGGCGCGTCATCAGGATGTTGCCGACGCGGTCGTAGACCGCGTCCTCGTGCGGCACCCAGCTCTCCTGCACCACCACGCACTTCATGCCGATCTTGGCCGCGGTCGCCGCCACCATGCGGGTGTGGTTGGACTGGACGCCGCCGATCGAGACCAGCGTGTCGGCATTCGACTCGATCGCGTCGGGCACGATGTATTCGAGCTTGCGCAGCTTGTTGCCGCCCATCGCGAGGCCGGAATTGCAGTCGTCGCGCTTGGCATAGATCTGCACCTTGCCGCCGAGCGCCGCCGTCAGGCGCGGGAGATGCTCGATCGGGGTCGCGCCGAAGGTGAGCGGATACTTCTTGAACTTGTCGAGCCGAAGCACGGGATCTCTCCGTGGATGGATGAATGGGCGACGGAAACATACGAGAAAGCCTGAGAAAGGTGCTCTCTTTATTGGCCGCTGCTTTCGTGCTTACGTCAAAGCTGAGCCACAATGGCGAAATTTACTCTCACCGGATCGTCGATTGATGAAAGAACCTTCCGAACCCGATCTCGATCGAGTCGACCGTCGCATTCTGCAGCTGCTGCAGAAGGACGGCCGCATGAGCAATGCCGAGCTGGCCGCCGCGGTCCATGTCAGCCCGGCGACCTGCCATCGCCGCACCCAGCGCCTGTTCGAGGACGGCTACATCAGAAGCGTGCGCGCGCAGATCGCGCCCGAGAAGGTCGAGCGCAGCGCGCTGGTGCTGGTCGGCGTCGTGCTCGACCGCTCGACGCCGGAGAGTTTTCGCACCTTCGAGGCCGCGATCCGCAAGCTGAAATTCGTGCTCGACTGCCATCTGGTCGCGGGCGATTTCGACTTCTTCCTGAAGATCCGCGTCCGCGACATGCAGGACTTCAACCGCATGCACGGCGATCAGCTGATCTCATTGCCCGGCGTGCGCCAGACCCGCACCTTCTTCGTGATGAAGGAGGTGGTCGACAATGCGCCGCTCGATTTCTGAGCGGCGTGCGGATTGAACCGAGGCCGCCACACCGGCGACTTACCAGCGCGTGAGCTCGCTCACCTCAGCAACGGACATGGCGGAGATCCTGATGAAGAGGTTGTTGGCTGTTGCCGCGCTGGTGCTGGCGAGCAGCGCCGCGCATGCGCAATACGTCATCGAATATGGCGGCAACACCATCCGCATCGATCCGGAGCGCGGCACGGTGTCGATTCCCGGCGTCTACGACAATACCGAGCAGAAGAAGGCAAAGAAGACCAAGCGCGAGCAGGATGCGGCGCGCAAATCGCCGGCAGCAGCAGACAAGCCTGCCCAGGCACCTGCCGAGGCGGCGGTCACGCCGGCACCTCCGCCTCAGCCGCCAGCGGCGGCGGCCGCTGCCCCCATCCCTGCCCCGGCTCCCGCCACGACAGCTGCCGCCCCCGCTAGCCCGCCACCGGCGCAAGCTCCGGCGGCGCCGGTCCAGGCCGCCGCTCCGGCCGTTCCATTGCCCACGGCTCCCCTCGACCCAGTTCCACCAGCGCCAGCGGTTGCCGCGCCAGTCGCACCGGCCGCTCCCGCAATCACGGCAACGGCTCCGGTGACGCCGCCGGTTGCTCCTGCGGCGGTGCCAGCGCCGGCCCAGGCACCGGCCGCGGTCACGACGGCCGCGCTGCCGCCGCCGCCCGCACCCGCAGCGTCGCAGGATCCGAACTCGCCGATCGGCATCTGGCTGACGGAGGAGAAGGAAGGCAAGATCCGCATCGAGCCGTGCGGCGTCAATCTCTGTGGCTATTCGATCGACGCGAAGACCAACCAGAATGGCGAGCAGATCCTGATCAACATGCGTCCGAGCGACAAGTCGCAGGAGAAGAAGTGGAGCGGCCGCATCTTCGATCCCAACAGCGGCAGCACCTACGATTCGACCATCGCATTGAAGGGATCGAACAGCCTGCGCGTGCAGGGCTGCGCCTTTGGCGGCATGTTCTGCGGCGGCCAGACCTGGACGCGGGTGAACTGAGCGCAGCGTCCGCTGCAAACCCAAAGCGCGCAGCCCTGCGACCGCGCGCTCGCATTTCGTCAGAGACCGCTCAGCCGACCGGTGTCGCGTATTCCTCGTCGGTGACGTGCTCCATCCAGTTCGAATAGACGCCGTCGAGCGCCTCCTGCATCGCGATATGCGTCATCTCATTGTCCGGCGAGGCGCCGTGCCAGTGCTTCTCACCCGGCGGGATGAAGATCACGTCGCCCGGCCGGATCTCGCGCACCGGTCCGCCCTTGGCCTGGATGCGGCCGATCCCGGAGATCACATAGAGTGTCTGCCCGAGCGGATGGGTGTGCCAGGCGGTGCGCGCGCCCGGCGCGAACGAGACGCGCGAGGCATTGAGCCGTGCCGGTGCCGGCGCCATGATCAGCGGATCCTGCAGCACGTTGCCGGTGAAGTATTCAGCGGGCGCCCGGCGCGTCGTGCGCGAGCCTGCGGGGTGGAAATCCATGATGTGCCTTTCTGCGGCTGTTCGAGCTTACTTCTTCGACGCGGCGTAGCGCGCCTTGGTCTCAGCGTTCATCGGATAGAGGCCCGGCAGCACCGCGCCCTTGTTCACCTCGTCGACGATCCAGGCCTCCATGCGCTCCTGCTCCGGCCCTTCGGCGAGCACGTGATCGAGCATCGCCTGCGGGATCAGCACCGCACCGTCCTGGTCGGCCACGACCACGTCATTCGGGAACACCGCAACGCCGCCGCAGCCGATCGCCTCGCCCCAGCCGACAAAGGTCAGACCCGCGACGGAGGGCGGCGCCGCATAACCGTCGCACCACACCGGCAGGCCGGTGCCGAGCACGCCTTCGAGGTCACGCACGACGCCATCGGTGATCAGCGCGGTGACGCCGCGTTTGACCATGCGCGCGCAGAGAATGTCGCCGAAGATGCCGGCGTCCTTGACGCCCATCGCGTCGACGACGGCGATGCAGCCCTCGGGCATGGCTTCGATCGCAGTGCGGGTCGAGATCGGCGACGACCAGGATTCCGGCGTAGCGAGATCCTCGCGCGCCGGAACGAAGCGCAAGGTGAAGGCGGGACCGACCAGCCGCTTCTGTCCCGGACGCAGCGGCTTCGCGCCCCGCATCCAGACATTGCGCAACCCCTTCTTCAGCAGGACCGTGGTGATGGTCGCGGTGGTGACCTGGGACAGGGTGGCGATGGCTTCGGGAGTGAGGGACATTGTGAGACTGGTGCTCCAACAGGCTGGCGGAAAAAGCAGGCGCATCTTGCGAGCGACGGTCGCGCCGTCAAGGGCATGCGCGTGCGCGCAGCGCATACGGGGTTGCGCTGCGCCCGATAAAGTTCTCTTATCGCAGAACATCCGATTAATTTATTGAATTTTCGAGAGTTTTTGACTTGGCCCCAATTCCACTGGCGGCCAAAAGCAGCTAATCAGGAACCGACATCGCGAACCGTCCCCGAGCTCATGGCCGATCCTTTTCCACCTCCACGCCTCCTGCCCAGCGGCGACAGCGCTGTGACCGTCGAGTTCAGCCGGACCATCGACGAGACCGCCAACCGCCGCGTGCTCGCGCTCGACCACGCGCTGGCGGCGGCCAGCCTCGCGGGCATCACCGAGACGGTGCCGACCTATCGCTCGCTGCTGGTGCACTACGATCCCTGCATGATCGATCACGCGACGCTCGGTGCGAATTTGCTGGCCTTGTCGGCGGGCACGCTCGGGCCGGAGACCGAGGTCAGGCGCTGGCGGGTTCCGGTCTGCTATGGCGGCGAGCACGGCATCGACCTGGAGGATGTCGCCAAGGCGCTGAGCCTGACGCCGGACGAGGTCGTCGCCCGCCACGTCGCCGCCACCTACCGGGTCGCGATGATCGGCTTCACGCCCGGCTGGTCCTACCTGTCCGGCCTGGATCCCACGCTGCAGATGTCGCGCCGGCAGAACCCACGCCTCGCGACGCCGCCGGGCATTGTCGCGATCGGCGGCATCCAGACCGGCATCCAGTGCCTCGCCGGCCCCTGCGGCTGGCACCTGCTCGGCCGCACCGCGATGCGCACCTTTCAGCTTCACCGCCAGCCCACCTTCCTGCTCGAGCCGGGTGACGAGGTCAGCTTCACCGCCGTGGACGCCAAGATCTTTGCGGAGCAGGAGCGCGCAGCCGAGGGCGGCGAGCTCATCGCCGAACGGATTGCAGCATGAGCACGCTGGTCGTCGCACAGATCGGTCCGGCCAGCTCGGTCCAGGACGGCGGCCGCTTCGGCGCGCAGCGCTACGGACTGACCCCATCGGGCGCGATGGACAAGCTGTCGCTTGCGGCAGCGAATTGCCTGGTCGGCAACGCGCTGCTGGCGGCCGCGATCGAAATCGGCCCGTTCGGCGCCACGCTCACGGCGACAGGCGGTTCTGTGCGAGTCGCGCTTGCCGGCGCGCCCCGGCCTGCCGACGTCGCCAAACGCCAGGTCGAGATGAACACGTCGGTGACGCTGAACGACGGCGAGACACTCACGCTCGGCTTCGCGCGCGGCGGCTCGTTCAGCTATCTCGCCATCGCCGGCGGCATCAGCGGCGAGCCGATGTTCAACAGCCTCTCGGTCAATGCGCGCGCCGGGCTCGGCAGCCCCTATCCTCGGCCGCTGAAGTCGGGCGATGTCTTCGAGGTCGCGCCCGCCAGCGACGCGCCGGAGCTGCGCCTCGACCTGCCCAAGGCGGGCGGCCCGATCCGCGTCGTGATGGGACCGCAGGACGACGAGTTCAGTGACGAGATGAAGGCGCTGTTCCTGGGCAGCGACTGGACGATCTCGGCGACCAGCGACCGCATGGGCTACCGCCTCGAGGGGCCGCCCATCCGCCATTTGCACGGCCACAACATCGTCTCCGACGGCACCGTGGATGGCAGCATCCAGGTGCCCGGCAACGGCGCGCCGATCGTGCTGATGGCCGACCGCGGCACCAGTGGCGGCTATCCGAAGATCGCGACCGTGATCACGGCCGATTTTGGCCGCCTGGCCCAGACGTCCGCCGGCACGCCGTTCCGCTTCAAGGCCGTCAGCATGGCGGAGGCACAGGCCGAACTGCGAAGGTACAAGGATCTGTTGCGCAGCCTACCCGGCCGCGTCACCGAACTGACGAGCAGCGCCTTCAATGTCGATGCCCTGTTCACGGCCAATGTGGCCGGCCACGCGGTCAGCGCAACCGATGTCACCACATGGCCCGGATTGACGCTCGATTCATCTGATCACCCCTAAAGCTTCGGACCCAGCAAAGCGCGGAGCCCTGACAATGACCAGCACCGTCGACCTGAACTGCGACCTCGGAGAAAGCTTTGGCCCGTGGGAGATGGGCAATGACGCCGCGATGATCGAGCTGGCGACATCGGTGAACGTCGCCTGCGGCTTTCACGCTGGCGATGCCGACATCATGCGCAAGACGGTCGAGATGGCCAAGGCCAAAGCTGTCAGCGTCGGTGCGCATCCCGGCTATCGCGATCTGCACGGCTTCGGCCGGCGCCCGGTGCCCGGCTTGACATCATCGGAGATCGAGAACCTCGTCGCCTATCAGATCGGCGCGCTGCAGGCGATTGCCACTGCTGCCGGTCACAAGGTCACGCATGTGAAGGCGCATGGCGCATTGTCGAACGTCGCCTGCGAGGACGACATGACGGCGAACGCGATCGCCAGGGCGATCAACGCCGTCGATCCGAGCCTGATCTTTGTCGTGCTCGCCAACTCGAAGCTGGTGACGGCCGGCGAGAAGGCCAATCTGTCGATGGCGCATGAGGTGTTTGCCGATCGCGCCTATGACGACAACGGCCTCTTGGTGTCGCGCAGCAAGCCGGGCGCTGTGCTGCACGACCCCAGGCAGATCGCCGATCGGGTGGTGCGCATGGTTCAGGACGGGGCCGTGATCTCGGTGACCGGCAAGGTCATGAAGATGCGGACCGACACGGTCTGCATTCACGGTGATACCGCCGGCGCCGTGGAGATTGCGCGCGAGGTGCGCCGCGCGCTCGATGCCGCCGGTATCGAGGTCGCGCCGTTCAAGACGGCAGCGTGATCAAGACGAGATCGATCAGAACGGATGGGTGAAGGGCATGCCCAGCGTGATCGCAGCGATCAGAGCCACGGCGCCATAGAAGGCAACCAGCGCTGCCGTCGTTCCCCGCTCAGGCATCGCGCGGCCCTGAGGCATAACGCGGGCCTGAGGCACCTGGCGCGAAGCCGTCGGGATGGTCTGCATGGCCGGTCTCCTGAAGTTCCGACCACGAGAAAAGCGTTCTCGCGGCCGAGCGCAAGGCAACCGGCGAAATAACGACAAGCCCCCTGTTTCGGGTCCGCCTGGGACCATAAAATTCTCAGCTGGAGTTCCGCCTGAGAATTTTATCCGCGGGCTTCCTGCCCGCCTTGGACGGTTAATAGACGTCGAGCTGGAACCGTCCCGTCTTCTTGAGCTCCGCCACGAAGCTGACCGCCTCGTCAGTCGACCGCGCGCCAAATTGGGCGACGATGTCGACCAGGGCCCGCTCGACATCCTTGGCCATGCGCTTGGCGTCGCCGCAGATGTAGAGATGGGCGCCCTCGGCAAGCCAGGTCCAGACCTCGCGGCCGACCTCGCGCATGCGATCCTGGACGTAGAACTTCTTGTCGCCGTCGCGCGACCACGCCAGCGACAGCCGCGTCAAGAGGCCAGCCGTCTTCATCGCATTGAGCTCGTCGGCGTAGAAGAAGTCGCAGTCGCTGCGCTGGTGGCCGAAGAACAGCCAGTTCTTGCCCGGCGCGCCGGTCGCCCTGCGATCGAGCAGGAAGGCGCGGAACGGCGCGATGCCGGTGCCCGGGCCGACCATGATGATCGGCGTCTTCGGATCAGCCGGCAGCGCAAAGCCATGCGCCTTCTGCACATAGACGCGGAGCCTGTCGCCGGGATTGATGCGCTCGGCCAGGAATGTCGAGGCAAGCCCCAGCCGCTTGCGCTTGCCGATGACATAGCGGACGCAGTCGACCGTCAGCGAGAGCCTTTCCCGGCGTTGCGTTGTGCGAGGAGGAGATCGAATACAGCCGCGGCTGCAGCGGCTCCAGCGCTTCGACGAAGGCTTCGGGATGCGGTCGCACGCCGGAGAACTTCTGCAGCACCGCCATGACGTCGAGCGTTGCCGCATCGCCATCCGGGTCCTCGCCCTGCGCCAGCCGCCGCGCCTTCTCGCGCGTCGCGCCGCCGGTGATGAAGGAGATCAGCTCGAACAGCGAGTCCGGCGCCGGTGACAGCGAGACGTCCTCCAGCAGGCATTGCCGCAACGGCTTGCCGTTCACTTGCGTCATGTGCGAGGCGCCGAGCAGCGCGATGATCTGGTCGACCAGGCCAAGATCGTTTTTGGCGAAGATGCCGAAGGAATCGCCGACCACATAGTCGAGCCCGGCTTCGCCGAGATCGAACTCGATGTGCCACGTCTCCTTCTCCGAGCCCGGCTTGTTGAGCAAACGCCGCGACAGGAAGGTAGCCTCGACCGGATTGTCGCGCGAGCGGCCGGGCTCGCTGACGACGACCGCCACGGTGGCCGGCGTTGCTGCAACTGCGGCCGGCTTGGCCGCTGCAGGCGCCTTGTCGAGCTCCTCGTAGAGCGCCTTGACCATCCGCGCGGTTTCCTTGCCGCCGGGGACGCAGAGATTGAGCCGGGCTTCGCTGCGATTGGCGATCGCGTCGGAATAGTCGCTGCAATTGTAGCCGCATTGGCCGCAATCCTGCTGTGCCATCGCGGCCATCAGGCGACGGCGCAGCGGACGACCCTCGGCCAGCTTCATGCGCTCCGCAATCGGCAAGGTCTGATCGTGCCACGGCGCCTCGCCGTCATCGGCATCGCCTGCGGGTGCGAGCACCGCGCCGTTCTGCGTCGGCGACAACGCCGTCGATCCGTCGAGGCCGAGCGCGCCGGCGAGGAAGCCGTTGAGCCAGGACCGCTGCGCTTCGGAGAACGGCGCTGACGGGGGAATGATCTCGATCTTCGGCATGGGCGTGATCTGGTTCATGCGGCGACCTCGGATGTCTGCGCTTCGGCCAGCTTGCGCAGGGTTTCGCCATCGTGCCGGCGGGCAAAGGACAGGAAGGTTTCATCGGGAGAGAGGCGGTGCGCCAGATAGGCCTTGAGCAGCCGCTCGACGGTGCGCGGCGCGTCCTCCGCCTTGAGGTCGCGATAGACTTCGCGGCCAATGTCGGCCTGCGGGCCGAAGCCGCCGCCGGCGAACAAATGATAGCCCTCGACCGTCTCGTCGCCATCACCGACCGGGACCTTCGCTCCGATCATGCCGATGTCGCTGATGTAGTGCTGGGCGCAGGAGTGATGGCAGCCGGTGAGATGGATGTTCAGCGGGGTATCGATCTCCACCCGGCTCTCGCACCAGTCACCAATCTCGGCGGCGTGACGCTTGGTGTTGCTGGCGGCGAACTTGCAACCGGCATTGCCGGTGCAGGCGATCAGTCCGGCGCGGATGTGCGACGCCTTCGTCGAGAGACCGATCTGCTCGATCGCGGCACAGGCCAGGACGACGTTCTCGTCGCGCACGCCCGGGAGCAGCAGGTTCTGCCAGACCGTGAGCCGGATCTCGCCGTCGCCGAGATCCGCAGCGATCCTGGCGAGCGCGCGCATCTGGTCCGTCGTCAGCTTGCCCAGCGGCAGCACGACGCCGATCCAGTTCAGGCCTTGCTGCTTCTGCGGGTGCACGCCGATATGGGCCATGCGATCGGCTTCGGGCCGCGGCTTGATCGCCTCGTCCGCGACGCGCGCAAGCTTGCGGCCGAGCCGCGCTTCGACGGCTTCCACGAATTTGTCATGGCCCATGCTGTCGAGCACATATTTGAGCCGCGCCTTCAGGCGATTGGTGCGATCGCCGGTCTCGATGAAGAGCCGCACGATGGCATCGGCCACTTCGGTGGCGCGCTCGGGCTCGACGATGATCCCAGTCGGCTTGGCGAAATCCTTGTGGCCGGTGATGCCGCCGAGGCCGAGCCTGAACCAGACGCCCGGCGCAACGCCGAAGCCATCCTTCACCTCGACGGCCGAGAACGCGATGTCATTGGTGTCTTCCAGCGCTGCGATCCGGCCGGCGCCGTCGAACGCGACGTTGAATTTGCGCGGCAGGCCGTACAGCGAGCGGTCGTTGAGGATGTGGAAATGCCATTCGCGCGCATAGGCGCTTGTATCGAGCAATTCCTGCGGATCGATGCCGGCGGTCGGCGTCCCCGTCACATTGCGGATGTTGTCGGCGCCGGAGCCGCGCGCGGTCAGCCCGAGATCGGAGAGCCCCTCCAGCAGCATGACGGCGTGCTTGGGCGGGATTTCACGCAGCTGCAGATTGGCGCGCGTGGTCACATGGCTGTACGGACCGCAGAGCTGATCGGCGAGGTCGGCGAGCCCCGCGAGCTGCCAATGCTTCAGGATGCCGTTCGGAATCCGCAGCCGGCACATGTAGGAATCCTGCGCCGGCGCGACATGAAACAGGCCGAAATAGCGCCAGCGGAAATTGTCGGCAGCGGATGGCGCCGCGTTGCTGTGGGCCTGCTGCTTCAAGCGCGCATAGGCGTCGAACGGATGCTGCTCGCGCTTGACCTTCTCCTGGTCCGCGAGCTTGCGTCCCGATGCGAGGACCTTGTCCTGCGCCTTGATGTGGATGGCATCGGGCCCGCTCGGCTCCGCGACGGGTGTAGTGGCGGTCTGAGCCCGCCCCCCCAGATTGACCTTGAGGCCGGCGGCCAAGCCTTCGAGATAGCGCTTCTGCTCGTCGTTGAAGTCGACTGACAAGGGTTCGATTTTCATGATGGCGGACGAAGCTCCAGCGGCCACGGGCCTGTGTGGATGGGATGAGGATCGCGTCATCCGTTCGGCCGACGTGGCGCGACAGGGTGAGCGGTCCGACCAGCTTCGTTGCTGCGGAAATCCGACGCGGATTGCGGTCAGCGGCGTCTGTGGCGGCTGACTGCAATGCAACATTCAAGTTGCGTGCCAGCCGCGACGCCAAGGAAAGACTATTCAAAACAAGGACATAATCGAATCGCTGAGCGTGCGGATGCGGGCTCAAGCCCCGAAATGCGGGCAGTCCGCCTAAATTTTGTACGGCGGCGCCAGATGCCTAGATCCTGGTCGAGCAATAAGGATCACGCGGTCCAGCGGCCGATCTTGAACGCCCTGAGATGGCCAATCACGTCGTCTGCCGCGAAGGGCGGACCGGCGAAGGCACCGATGGCGCTGTCCTGGGTCTGCCCGGGGACTCCGAGCGCGGCATCGTAGATGTCCGGCCGGAACACGCCCATCGCTGTGCGGAGGGCCTCGTCGCTGAGCTGGGTCTGGCCCCAGCGCACCATCTGAGCATACAACCAGGCGGCCTGGATCTTGTCCGGTCGCGCCGCGCCCTCGCGTCCCACCAGCAGATAGCGCGGACTTTCGCGGAAGCTGCCGTCCGGCGAGATCTTCAACCGGCCGTCCAGCGTGCGCTGGAGCACCCCCGCATCGACGGCGATCCGCTCGGGTACCGCCAGAACACGCGCGGCCTCCTCGTGATTCTGCTCGATGAAATTGGCGGCGCGGGCGCAGGCGCGGACCAGCGCGGCCAGCGCGTCCGGGTGCTTGTCGGCCCAACTCTGCCGCACCGCCAGGACCTTCTCGGCAGCCCGCACCAGGACATCGGACACGAAATGCAGGATGTGGCCGATGCCGAGATCGACGGCGATCGAGTTCCAGGGAGCGCCGACGCAGAACGCGTCGACATGGCCATTGGCGATGCTGTCGACCATGTAGGGCGGCGGCAGCACCACAAGCCGGACATCCTCATCCGGGTCGACGCCACCGGCGGCCATCCAGAAGCGGAGCTGATAGTTGTGGGTGGAGAACGGAAACGTCATGCCGAAGGTGAGCGGCTCGGCGCCGGACTTGCGGCGTTCGGCGACCACCCGCGCCAGAGCGAGCGCTGTCGCCATCGGGTCGAAGCGGTCGCCTTCGAGCTTGGCCATGATGGAGGCGTACAAGGCCGGGGTGACCGTGATCGCGTTGCCGTTCACTCCGAGAGCGAATGGGGCGACGATCGGGACCTTGACGTGGCCGATGCCGAGGCTGGAGGCGATCGCAACCGGCGCCAACAGATGCGCGGCATCGAACAGGCCGATATTCAGCTTGTCGCGCACGTTCGACCAGGAGACCTCGCGCACCAGCGTGACGTCCAGCCCTTCCGCTGCCGTATAGCCCTTGTCGACCGCGACGATGAGGGCCGCGGCATCGACCAGCGGAATGAAGCCAATGCGAATCGGCCCGATCATTTCAGCATCTCCGAGGCGGTCAGGATCGACTGCGCGATCTCGCCGATCTTCTTCTTCTCGCGCATCGCCGTGGAGCGCAACAGCACGTAGGCTTCCTCTTCAGTGAAGCCCTTCATCTTCATCAGAATGCCTTTGGCGCGGTCGATCACCTTGCGATCCTCGAGGGCCGATTTGGCGCGCTCGAGCTCATCCTGCAGCTTCGAGAACGCATTGAACCGGGAGATGCAGAGGTCGAGGATCGGCTTGATCCGCTCCTTCTTCAGACCGTCGACGATGTAGGCCGACACGCCGGCTTCCACCGAGGCCTGGATCGAGGCGGCGTCGCTCTGGTCCACGAACATGGCGATGGGCCGGCGGACCGCGCGGCTGACCTGAAACATCTGCTCAAGCACGTCGCGGCTCGGGTTCTCCAGGTCGATGACGATGACGTCAGGGTCGAGCGCGTAGATCCGCGCCAGCAGGCCCTGCATCTCGCTGACATGCACCACGCCGGTAAAACCCGCCTCCCGCAAGCCCTCCTCCAGGATGGCCGCGCGGATCGGGCTCTCGTCGACGATCACGATTTTAGGCGAGTGCTCGGCGCTCATCGATCACCAGGGTTGTCCGGGCCTTCATCCATAGCATGGACGCGACCGGCTTAAAGCCTTGTCTTTCTGAGTAATTCAGACTAGCTGACGCTTATCCCATCAGGCAGTTCCAAGATGCAGCAGGGTTCCGCGCCCAAGATCAGCTTTGTTTCGCTCGGATGTCCAAAGGCGCTGGTCGATTCCGAGCGCATCATCACCCGGCTTCGGGCGGAGGGCTACGAGCTGGCCCGCAAACATGACGGCGCCGACGTCGTGATCGTCAACACCTGCGGCTTCCTTGATAGCGCCAAGCAGGAATCGCTGTCCGCGATCGGCTCGGCCATGGCCGAGAATGGCAAGGTCATCGTCACCGGCTGCATGGGCGCCGAACCTGAGCAGATCGAACAGGCCTATCCGGGTGTGCTGTCGATCACCGGGCCTCAGCAGTACGAGAGCGTGCTCGAGGCCGTCCACCGGGCGTCGCCGCCGCTCCACAACCCTCATCTGGACCTGGTTCCCCCGCAGGGCATCAAGCTGACGCCCCGTCATTACGCCTATCTGAAGATTTCCGAGGGCTGCAACAATCGCTGCACCTTCTGCATCATCCCGAAGCTGCGTGGCGATCTCGTGTCCCGATCCGCCGCCGACGTGCTGCGCGAGGCCGAACGGCTGGTGGCCGCCGGGGTCAAGGAGCTCCTGGTCATCTCCCAGGATACGTCGGCCTATGGGCTGGACCTGAAATATGCCGAGAGCAGCTGGAAGGACCGCAGCGTCAGGGCGCGCTTCCTGGACCTCGCCCGCGAGCTCGGCGAGCTCGGCGCCTGGGTCCGGTTGCACTACGTCTATCCCTACCCGCATGTCGACGAGGTCGTCGGCCTGATGGCCGAGGGCCGCGTGCTGCCCTATCTCGACATTCCCTTCCAGCATGCCAGCCCCAATGTCCTCAAGGCGATGCGACGGCCGGCGGCCCAGGACAAGACGCTGGACCGCATCAAGGGCTGGCGGGCGACCTGTCCGGATCTGGCGTTGCGCTCGACCTTCATTGTCGGTTTTCCCGGCGAAACCGATGCGGATTTCGCCTACCTGCTCGATTGGCTCGACGAGGCCGAGATCGATCGTCTCGGCTGCTTCAAATACGAGCCGGTGGCGGGGGCGACGTCCAACGCCCTGCCAGATCAGGTTCCAGCCGAGGTCAAGCAGGAGCGCTGGAACGCGTTGATGGCGCGCCAGCAGAAGATCTCGGCGCGTCGCCTCAAGCGCAAGGTCGGAACCCGCCAGCAGATCATCATCGACGAGGTCGGTCCGACCGTCGCCAAGGGCCGCTCCAAGGCAGACGCGCCGGAGATCGACGGCTCCGTCTACCTCTCCAGCCGCCGTCCCCTTCGCGTCGGCGAGATCGTCACGGCCAAGATCGAGCGCGCTGACGAATATGACCTGCACGGCACGGTCGCCGGCTTCTGATCGCCGCGCGATTGACGGCCACCTCGGGACGATGGCCTTAAGACGATGGCCTCAAATCGGCTTGCGCCTTAAATTGACTTGGCCGGGGCCGCTGTCCTGACGTTCCACAAATTGAGCGTGCGCTGGGCCTCTTCGGCGGTCAGGGCACGGTATTTGATCTTGAGCTTGGCGAGTTCGTCAGGCTCCGTCGCGCCGGAGACGAAGCGGCTGTCGAGAATGGCTACCACCGTGTCCCAGCTCAGTCCCGCCGCCTTGCAGGGAACGAGAATGCCATCGCTGCGTAGGCTCTGCATCAGCGGCCGCACCAGATCGATGCTGCATTTTGCGAGCTCCGCAATCGCCGCTGTCGTCTCGACGTAGCGGCGCTGCTTGGCGAAATCGAGCAGCATGGTCTCGTTCAGCCTGCCGGTCTGCCGCAGCTGCCCGAACGCCGCTTTGGCGCTGCCGAAATCGCGTTGTCGCGCCATGTCCCGCTCAGCGCCGGCGGCGGCGGCCGCAATCGCGCTTCGGATCTCCTCATAGAGATGCGGCGGCGCCGACGCGAGAAGGCGTGCTTTGACCGCCTCGGTCGCGCTCTGCAGCAGCGTCCTGCGCAATCCCGCCGGCAGATCGGCGCGTATGCCGGTGGCGATCGCGAGCTCCGGATCGTTGATCGCCTGGGAGAGGATGATGGAAAAGCCAGCCGCGGAGATCCGCGCGCCCGGGTTCTTCATCAGCTTGCGGCTCACGCTGGGAAAACGCCGCCCCAGCAGGGCATCAGTGACGACTTCCTGCAGCCACCAGCGGCCGGCGATCGCGATCAGATGCTGTTCGCTGCGGGTGTTCGCGATCTCGATGAGATCGGCGTTGCTCAACCGCGGCGACTCCGCGAGCACCGGCTCCGCAACAGCAATATCCTCATGACGGGCGAGCCGCCGGATCACCGCGACGGGCGCCTGAGGCACCGGGGCGAGCTGCGCGCTGAGCTCGGCGAGCGCGATCCGTGCGCTGACATCGGCGAGCGCACGCAGCTCGATCGTGTTGACGAGGCGCTCGAACACGTCCGCGAACAGCGCATGCTGCTCGATATCCATGTTGCCAGCCGAGGCGATGAACAGGGACGCAACTCGCTCGGCCACCACGGAGCAGCGTTCGGCTGAGCCGGTGGCAATCGCCGCCTGCACTTCATCGGCGATGGTGAGATGAGGTTTCGACATCGCTCGTCCTGAGCGCTTTCCATTTCAGATTGCCCCGCACGGTAGAGGCAGTCGCTAAATGTTTGGTAAAGTTTGAACTAAGCTGGGTCGAGCTGCCTGCGGTATGTCATGCTTCCCCGCTCGATCGGGCCTGTCTTGCGTTGTGCCCCCCGGCTCGACATCCTCCCGCCTTGACACCGGTGACAATTTGCCTGTATGGCCCGCCGCATGATCTTCAACCGGACCAGCCGCCGCGCCGCCATTTGCCGCCGTCACCGCCGTGACGAGGCCGGGGCGCGCCATGTCCGAAGACGTTGCTGATCAGCTCGCGCATCAGCTTCCGTTTTTCGAGAAGGCCGCTCCCGCAAGGAGCGGCCTTCTCGCTTTTGGCCGCCGTTTCCCCCTGAGCATAGGAGATTGAACATGCTGACCGCCTCTCATCCGTTCGACGCTCTGATGGAGATCACGGCCCGTCCGCGTACCGTCTTCGTCCAGGGCAAAGGCTCCTGGCTGTGGGACGATACCGGCAAGCGCTATCTGGATTTCATCCAGGGCTGGGCGGTGAACGCGCTGGGCCATGCGCCGTCCGAGCTGGCCAAGGCGCTTGCCGACCAGGCGGCGCGGCTGATCACGCCGAGCCCGGCCTATTTCAACGAGACCAGCCTGAAACTGGCCAAGGCTCTGGTCGACCGCTCCGGCTTCGATCAGGTCTTCTTCACCAATTCGGGCGCGGAGGCCAATGAGGGCGCGATCAAGCTGGCGCGTAAATATGGCGCGATGCGCAAGAACGGCGCGCATGAGATCATCACCTTCGAAGGCGGTTTTCACGGCCGCACGCTGGCGACGATGTCTGCATCCGGCAAGAAGGCGTTCGAACCGCTGTTCGAGCCGAAGGTCCCGGGCTTTGCCAAGGCGCGTCTGAACGACATCGCCTCGGTCGCGGCGCTGATGTCTGACAAGACCGTCGCGATCATGCTGGAGCCGATCCAGGGCGAAGCCGGCGTATGGCCTGCGACGACCGGATTCCTGCAGCAATTGCGCGCCCTGACCACGCAGCATGGCCTGCTGCTGATCGTCGACGAGATCCAGACCGGCATGGGCCGGACCGGCAAACTCTTCGGCTATGAGCATGCCGATATCGTTCCGGACATCATGACGCTCGGCAAGGGCATCGGCGGCGGCGTCCCGTTGGCGGCGCTGCTGGCCACCCACGATGCTTCCTGCTTCGCGCATGGCGACCAGGGCGGCACCTTCAACGGCAATCCGCTGATGTGCGCCGCCGGGCTTGCCGTGCTCGACGTGATCGAGAAGCCGTCATTTCTGAAGGCCGTCTCCGATAGCGGGATCTATCTCGAAAGCGAGCTGCAGCGGCTCTCGGCCCGGCACGGGCTTGGCGAGGTGCGCGGCCGCGGCCTGCTGCTCGCGCTCGATGTCGTCAGGCCGATCGCGCCGTCGATCGTCGCGGAGGCTTTCGCGCTCGGCCTGCTCTTGAACGCGCCGCGCGCCGACACGCTGCGCTTTATGCCGGCCCTGAACGTCACGCGGGACGAGATCGCCGCCATGATCGAGACCCTGGACGGCATTCTGACCCAGCTCGGCGCCGCACGCTGCGTCGCGTAGTCGGATCGAGGTCGAGCGCGGTCTCCCCCGTCCGACGGTGGAGACTGTGTCTCGCTTGCCCATAGAAGAGGCAGATTCGCAGGATCAGTGACCGGCAGCGGTTGACCTAAATCAAAGACAGCGTCGCTGCAGAACAACGATCCTGCTTGCGCCAAACACCTGCGATCCGATGACATACGTTATATTCTTACGGATATAGCGTTGTACGGGATGTGATCAGCTCGGAGGAAGAGGCTTGCCGGGACCAAGCTGATGATCATTCCGCCGACAACGAGGTCGGCACGACAGAAGGAGATGCAAGAATGGCGAGAGACAATCTGGCTCGGGTACTGCCCGTCGAAGCTCCAACGAGCCACGTCGCCGCCGCTGCCGCGACCGAAGAGGTGCTGATCCACGTCCGCTTCTTCCCGAACTCGGACATCAATTCGATTGGCGAGAAGCCCGCCAGCCTCACCGCCAGCCAATGGTATGAGCGGCTGCTCGACATGGCGCGTCCGCATTATCAGACCTTTGCCGGCGGCCGCGGCTTCTTCCGCATTCCCCGCCCCTGCTTCGAGGCGATCCTCAAGGACGTCGCTGGCTGACATCGGCTCTGTCCGGATGAGGCAGCGAGCGTCCTCTCTGCCTCGTCCTCTCGACCGCGGCGCGCCGGGTGCGCCGCGGTCGATTGGATCTGTTCTGGCCATGGGAGAATGGCGGTGGCGCGATCGATCTTCGGAGAACTGCAACAGACCTTCCGCACGCTGCTGGCCAGCCGCCCCGGATCGGGCGCCGCCGTCGAGACATTGACCGAGCAGGCGTTCAACCTGTTCGAGGCCAATATCGGCGTCCAGTCGGCCCATCTGCCTGTGCTGGCTTGCGACAAAGGATGCCCGTCCTGCTGCGCGCTGCGCGTCACGGCCACCGCGCCGGAGATCTTTCTGCTGGCGCGCTACATCAGGCAGATCGATCAGCGGGTGCAGAGGACGGCCCTCGGCCTCCTGTCCCGACGCGTGCAACTCGCCAACCGTACCACCCGGGGCTTGGACGAGGTCGAGCGGATGAAGCTGCGCGAACCCTGCCCCTTCGTGGTGCGCGGCGCCTGCATCATCCACCCCGCCCGCCCGCTGGCCTGCCGCGGCCACGCGTCGTTCGACCGACGCGCCTGCAACCAGGCCATGGCCGGACGCGACGTGGATGTCCCGGTGTCGGCACCTCATATCGCCCTGCGCGGATTGATCCAGGATGCGCTGCGGTCAGCCCTCGCGGAGGCCGGCCTTGTTGCCGATCTTTATGAATTGAACCAGGGCCTTGCACTGGCCCTCAACGACCCCGCGCGCGAGCGCGCTTGGCGCGATGGCAAGGACAGCCTCGCCCCGCCCGGATCGAACAGCCGCCGGCCGGCCAGGCCAATGCCATGCTCTGGAGCCGTGCCGCCGACGGCGCGGCGATGGCCGGCGACGAGAGCTAGCGAGGTCGTCACGGCTTGAGGATCGAGGCTCCGGTCGTGGCGCGGCTTTCCAGATCGGCATGCGCCTTGGCCGCATCCTTCAGCGCATAAGCGTGATTGATCGGAACGTGCAGCTTGCCGCTGATGACCGCCGCGAACAGCGTGTCCGCGCCTTCCAGCAATTCCGAGCGCTTTCCGACATAGTCGTTGAGCTTCGGACGGGTCGCGAACAACGAACCGTGGCTGTTGAGCTCCGCGATCGAAAACGGCGGCACCGGTCCGGAGGCGTTGCCGAAACTGACGAACAGGCCGCGCGGCTTCAGGCAGGACAGCGAGCCGGGGAAGGTCGACTTGCCGACGCCGTCATACACCACGTCGCACAATTCGCCGCGGCTGATCTGCTTGACCCGGGCGACGAAGTCCTCCTCGTTGTAGAGGATGACGTGATCGCAGCCATTGGCGAGCGCCAGGTCGGCCTTGGCCCTGGAGCCGACGGTCCCGATGACATGCGCGCCGAGTGCCCGCGCCCATTGGCAGGCCAACAGGCCGATCCCTCCGGCCGCCGCATGGATCAGCACGCGATGATGCGGCTCGACCTTGAATGTCTTGTGCAGCAGATACCACACCGTCAAACCCTTGAGCATCAGCACCGCGCCCTGCTCATAGGTGATGTGGTCGGGCAGCTTGACCAGGCGCTGCCAGGCGATGTTGCGCTCGGTGGCGTAGCCGCCGAGATTTTCGTAATAGGCGACGCGATCGCCGGGATGGAAATGCGTCACGCCCGGCCCGACGGCGATCACCTCGCCGGCCGCCTCATTGCCGGCGATGAAGGGCAGGCCCGGCGCCTTGTACAGTCCAGTGCGGTAATAGACGTCGATGAAGTTCAATCCGATCGCATGCTGGCGGATGCGGACCTCGCCCGGACCGGGGGCGGCGAGATCGACCGGCTCATAGACCAGCGCCTCGGGGCCTCCCACCTTGTGCACGCGCACCGCCTTCGCCATCCCGCGATCCCCCCTTCAGGCCCGCTGGGCCGGCTTCGAGAGCCGGACCAGCCCGTTCGACAATTACCTGATTCTCATCGGACATCCGGGCTCGTCGAAAGAGCCTGACCGCAGCCGGTGCTCGAGGCGCAGCCGCAGGCCAAAAGCCAAGGCGATCACGCGGTCCTTGTCAACTCAGCCCTTGCGCTTCCTGCGGTTGCGCGAGGCCATCACGTTGAAGGCCTCGACCGCGAGCGCGAAGACGATGGCGAAATAGATGTAGCCGCGCGGAATGTGGAACTCGAAGCCGTCGGCGACCAGCGCGACGCCGATAAGGACCAGGAAGGCGAGCGCCAGCATCTTGGTGGTCGGATAGTTCGCCACGAAACGGGCGACCGGTCCCGAGGAGACGTACATGATGATGACGGCGATGATGACCGCGGCGATCATGATCTCGAGATCCTGGGCCATGCCGATCGCGGTGATGATCGAGTCCAGCGAGAACACCAGATCGATCACGATGATCTGCAGGATCACCCAGAAGAACTGGTTGGTGCCCCCGGTCTGCGGCCCCTCCTCCTCGCGCGCCTCGACCTCGGCATGGATCTCATGCGTCGCCTTGGCGATCAGGAACAGGCCGCCGCCGATCAGGATGATGTCGCGCCAGGAGAAGCCGAGACCGCCGATCGAGAACACCGGCTGGGTGAGGCCGATCAGCCAGACCAGCACGCTGAGCAGCAGGATGCGGAAGATCAGCGCCAGCGCCAGCCCGATCTGCCGGGCGCGCGTCGCCTGCGGTTGCGGGATGCGCGAGGTGATCACCGACAGGAAGATCACGTTGTCGATGCCGAGAACGATTTCAAGCGCCGTCAGCGTCAGCAGCGCGGCCCAGGCTTCGGGGCTGGTCAGGAGGTCGATCATGCTTTCAAGGATCTCAACAGACGGATCGCGGAGTCGCTCGCCACGATGTAAAGCCCGATCGCGCACAGCAGTGCCGTCACGATCGGGCTCACGGTGAAATTCTCCGCCAGCACATCGATCACCAGGACGGCCCAGAGCGCGATGAGCGGTAATGTCAGCCAGCGCAACCGCGCGACGCGCACGGGATGGATGACGTGAAACGGCACGAAGGTCAGCGCGATCAGGATCGCCAGACCGAGCGTGCCGAGCAGCGGCGGCGGATGCAGCAGGAACAAATAGAACGCGGCGATATTCCACAGCCCGGGGAAGCCGCGAAAATGATTGTCGGCGCTCTTCATGCGGCGGTCTGCGAAATACAGCGCGCCGGTCACCGCGATGGCGACCCCGATCACGGGCGCGGCCAGCGGCAGCAGCATGCCGCTGGCGGTGATCGCATAGGCCGGCACGAACACATAGGTCGTGAAGTCCACCACGAGATCGAGCACGTCGCCCGACCAGTCCGGCTGGACATGGGCGACGTCGAGCCAGCGCGCCAGCGGCCCGTCGATGCCGTCGATGATCAGCGCCACGCCGAGCCACCAGAACATCGCCGTCCAATGCTCGCGAACGGCTTGCAACATCGCGAGCAGCGCCACGCCGGCGCCGAGTGCGGTGAACACATGCACCGAGAACGCGGCAGCGCGGTGCGCCGGCGTGACTGATACTGCGCCCTCGGGTCTGACCTGATCCATGCAGGCCCACTGCTACCAGGAATCGGAGCCGATTGCATATCGCCGATTGCGACCATGCGCCGCGCAGTGCCCTTGAAAAAGGCCGGCGGGAACGTCAATTGTTCCACCATGACCAACACAAATGCCAGCTTCGATGTCATCGTCGTCGGCGGCGGCCCTGCGGGACTCGCGGCCGCCATCGCCCTGTCGCAAACCGGGGCGCGCACGGCGCTCGTGGCCCGTCAGGCCCCCTATGCGGACAATCGCACCACGGCGCTGCTCGGCGGCTCGGTCGACTTCCTCGACGAGCTCGGCGTCTGGCCGCTGTGCCGCGATCGCGCCGCGGGCCTCAAGGCGATGCGGCTCGTCGATGATACCGGCCGCCTGATCCGCGCGCCTGAAGTGCGCTTCGTTGCCAGCGAGATCGGTCTGGACGTGTTCGGCTACAACATCGCCAATGCCGTGCTGGTCGAGGCGCTGGAGCGGCGGGCGGCTGACATCGACCAGCTGACGCGGATCGCGGAGGACGCCGAGAGCGTGCGTTGTGACGCCGATGCCGTCACAGTCACCACGAGCTCTGGACGCAGCCTGAGGGCGCAGCTGGTGGTCGGGGCCGACGGACGGCATTCGCTGTGCCGCGAGGCGGCCGGCATCGGCGTGAGCCGGAGGACGCTGCAACAGGCGGCGCTGACCTTCAACATTACCCATGCGCGTCCGCACCACGAGGTCTCGACGGAATTCCATACGCCGCAGGGCCCCTGCGTGTTCGTGCCCCTGCCCGGCGACCGCTGCAGCGTCGTCTGGGTCGCGGCGCCGAAGGAGGCGGAGCGGCTTTACGCTCTCGACGACGACGCTTTGTCCGCGGCCGCCGAGCGGCAATCGCATTCGATCTTTGGTCGCGTTCATGTCGAGCCCGGCCGCCATCTGTTTCCGCTCGCGATCGAGCGGCCGCAGCGCTACGCCCAGAACCGCGTCGCCTTGATCGGCGAGGCCGCCCATGTGGTGCCGCCGATCGGCGCGCAGGGATTGAATCTCGGACTGCGCGACGGCATCGATCTCGCGTCTGTCGTGAGCAAGGCGAAAGCAGCCGGCGAGGATCTCGGCGCGCCCCAAGTGATCGCCCGCTATGGCGCGGCGCGCCGCGCCGACATCCTGAGCCGTACCTTCGTCATCGACGTCGCCAACCGCTCGCTGCTCAGCGATCTCGTACCGATGCAGTCGCTGCGCGCAGTCGGCATGCATCTGATCGGCGGCTTCGGTCCGCTGCGGCGTCTGGCGATGCGCGAGGGACTCGCGCCGTCCTGGCGCAACGCGCGCAAGGCGGGCTGAGCGCCGGTCTTAGGGAAATACTAGTTAGGGAAACACCAGCCGGCCGCTCTGGATCAGCCACATCACGCTGGTCAGCGTGATCACCGAGGCGAAGGTGCCGATCAGCACTGCGGACGAGGCCGGCTCGATCCAGTTGTCATGCTGGCGCGCGATCACGAAGACATTCAGCGCCGGCGGCAGCGCCGCCATCAGCACCGCCGTGGCCGCCCAGGGCTGCGCGAACGGCCCGAACTGCAGCATCAGTCCGAACGACAGCAGCGGGTGGACCACGAGCTTCACGATGGTGAGGACCGGCACCTCCCAGGGCAGCCGCTCGAACGGCCGCAGGGCCACGGTCACGCCCAGCGCAAACAGCGCCGTGGGCGCCGCGGCGTTCTGCAGGAACTGCAGGATCCGGTCGAACACCGTCGGCGGATAGACCTTCAGCGACGCCGCCAGGATGCCGGCCGCAGTGGCCATGATCAGCGGGTTCTGCACAATCTGGCGCAGCACCGTGCGCAGCGCATGCGCCACCGAGGCATGATCGCGCTCAGTCAGTTCCACCAGCAGCGGCACGATCGAGAACAGGAAGATGCTGTCGCAGCAGAAGATCAGCGCCGTCGGCGCTGCGGCCTTGGCCCCGAGCACCGACAGCGCCAGTCCCGGGCCCATGTAACCGATGTTTCCATAGCCGCCGGCGAGCCCCGCCATGGTCGCCTCGCGCAGCGAAAGCCGGCCGATCAGCTTGCCGAGCAGCAGCGCCAGGCTGAAAGTGAGCATGGTGGCGAGCGTCGTTGCAACCAGGAATGGTGGGTTGCTCAGCTCCGCAAACGGCGTGCGCGCGATAAGGTTGAACATCAAGGCCGGCAGCGACACGTAGAGCAGGAAGAAGTTCATCCAGGCCAGCCCGGATTCGGGCAGCTTCTTCCATTTACCGCAGGCGAACCCTATGAAAACGACGCCAAAATAGGGCAAGGCCAGATTGAGAATGTCGAACATGGCGCTCGGAAGGTGACCCGTTGCGGGCCAGGGATGCGGGAGCGGCGGCTGCCCGCCGAATCGGCGGCGGTCTAGATTAAATCCGCCTTCCGGGCACTAGCATCAGCCTCAATCCTGGTCTATTCGACAAGAATGATCAAAGCGCGAACCGCCAAATTTCAGATCGGTCAGATCGTCCGGCACCGGGTGTTCTCGTTCCGCGGCGTGATCTTTGACATCGATCCGGAGTTCAACAACACCGAGGAATGGTGGCTGTCGATCCCCGAGGAGGTCCGCCCGCACAAGGATCAGCCCTTCTACCATTTGCTGGCGGAGAACGCTGAGTCCGAATACGTCGCCTATGTCTCCGAGCAGAACCTGGTTCCGGACGATTCGGGCGAGCCGATCCGGCACTCCCAGGTTGCCGAGATCTTCATCAAGGACAAGTCCGGCGGCTACCGTCCACGCAACCCTCTGTTGAACTGAGCTGCACGAGGCGGCACGGCGCTCGAAGCATTTCAGCAGCCTCTCTCAGAGCCCGCTCCCGCCGAACGATCCGGACAAGAACGATCCAAACAAAAAAGGCGCTCCCTCGGAGCGCCTTTTGTGTGTTTGTCGGTATGTCGTCGGCCAGGCCGACGTTACTGTTTCGCCTGCGGCTGGGCGCCCTGGGTCTGCTCCAGCTTCTTGCGCTGCTCCTCGGCGCGCTTCTGCAGCTCTTCCTGCAGCTTTTGCTGGGTCTTCTCGAACTCCTTCGGGTCGGTCGGCGGACCGTCATAGGCCTTGGCGAAGCTGCTATTGCCCTCCTGCAGCGGCAGCGGCAGCGTCAGCGCGGTGCCGTTCGAGTTGATTGCCTGCACGTACAGGGTCTGGCCCTTCTTCAAGCTGTTCACGAAATCCGGCGTCGCCTCGTAGTCGGACATGCAGCCGTTCTGGAAGCAGATGACATATTTGCCATCGATCGGGTTGCCGGTGTCGACCGCGATGCGGGTGCCCGGCTGCAGCTGCATGCCGAGCGGCAGGGTCACGCGCAGGATCTTGCGCGGCTCGCCCTCGGGCTCGATGATCACGGCTGCAACCACCGGCTGACCGGACTCGATGCGGCCGTCCTTGCCGATGAAGCAGACCTGCTTGGCGTTGGCGTCCTGCCCCTTCAGGCAGAACTTGGTCCAGGGCGCGTAGATCAGCTGCGGCATCTCCTGCTGGGCCTGCTGCGGCTGGCCGCCGGCGGGAGGCGTGGCAGGGGCCTGCGCGGCCGGAGCGGGACCCTTTGGAGCGGCAGCGGGAGCCTTCGCCTTGGGCGCAGCAGGCGCCGGAGCCTGCGCTTGCGCAGCCGAAGCGAAGGGAACAGCCAGCGCGGTGACCGCCAGCAGGGCGATGAGCCGCCCACGCGGCCCAACCGACGAGGCCAAGTCACGGAAATTCATTGCGGAAAACCCTTTCTGAACGGCAGCGCCCGAGACCGCCAAAGGCGCCACACCAAGCCGTTGAAGCGGCTGTCTCCTCAGGAAATGAGGCGGTTAAGTGACAGGCGTTACCGCCCAGCTTAATCGCCCGCTTTCATAACGCGGTATGCGGAAAGATCAATGCCGCGAGACCACGACGTCGCTGCGGTCTAGCGCTTACGGGCCTGTGTTAAAAGCCTGTTGTGCCCCATTTCGAATCAGATGCTTGTGCCCTGTTCCTAAGGTTGCAGCGCCTTTCCCGCATGGCGCTGCGCCGCTGTGCCATGATCATCGCGCTGTCGCTGTCCGTCCACGGCTTCGCCGCAACAGCCTCGGAAAGTTCGGCGATCGCGATGCACGGCGCTCCGGCTTTGCCGGCCGACTTCCAGCACTTGCCCTATGTGAATCCGCAAGCGCCCAAGGGCGGGCGGCTGGTTTGGGGCCTGCTTGGCACCTTCGACAGCCTTAATCCCTTCATCGTGCGCGGCGTTGCGGTGCAGCAAATCCGCACCCATGTGTTCGAGAGCCTGCTGACCCGCGGCAATGACGAGCCGTTCACCCTTTATGGACTGCTCGCGCGAACCGTCGAGACCGACGACGAGCGCACCTATGTCACCTTCCACCTGGATCCGCGCGCCCGTTTTTCCGACGAGCAGCCCGTGCTGGCCGACGACGTGTCATTCTCCTGGAACCTGCTGCGTGAGCATGGCCGGCCGAACCACCAGCAGTTCTACGGCAAGGTGGTCAAGGTCGAGGTGCTCGATCCGCTCACGATCCGGTTCGATTTCGGCGGCGTCGCCGATCGCGAACTGCCGCTGATCCTCGGCCTGATGCCGATCCTGCCGAAGCACGCCACCCATATCGCGACCTTCGAGGACACGTCGATGGCGGCGCCGGTCGGTTCCGGCCCCTACCGTGTCACCGCGGTCCGGCCGGGCGCGAGCGTCACCCTGACCCGCAATCCGGATTATTGGGGCCGCGACCTGCCGATCAATCGGGGATTGTGGAACTTCGACGAGATCCGGCTGGACTATTATCGCGAGGCCAATGGGCAGTTCGAAGCCTTCAAACGCGGGCTCTACGATGTCCGCATCGAGAACGAGCCGCTGCGCTGGCACGACGGCTATGATTTCCCGGCGACCCGTAACGGCGAAATCATCCGCGACAGTGTCACCTCCGGCATGCCGCAACCCTCGCAGTTCCTGGTGTTCAACACGCGCCGGCCGGTGTTCGCCGACATCAAGGTGCGGCGCGCATTGACCCTCCTGTTCGATTTCGAATGGATCAACCGCAACTACTTCTTCGGCCTCTACCGTCGGAGCGGCGGCTATTTCGCTGGCTCCGAGCTCTCCGCCTATGGACGCGCCGCGGACGCCACGGAGCGCGAGTTGTTGAAGCCGTTCGCGGCCCGGATACCGCCCGAGATCATGGACGGCAGCTACCGCCTGCCGATCACGGACGGTTCGGGCCGCGATCGCACTGCGCTCAAGGCGGCGCTCGATCTCCTGGAAGAGGCCGGCTACGGCTTCGACGGCACGGTGCTGCGGCACCGGACGACCCGGCAGCCGCTCGCATTCGAGATCCTTGTCACCACAAGGGACCAGGAACGTATCGCGCTGGCCTATGCCGGCAGTCTCAAGCGTGCCGGCATCAACGCGGCGATCAGGGTTGTCGACCCCGTGCAATTCGACCAGCGCAGGCTCAGCTTCGCATTCGACATGATCCAGAACAGGTGGGATCAATCGCTGTCGCCGGGCAACGAGCAGGCGTTCTACTGGGGCAGCGAGGCGGCCGACCGGACCGGAACCCGGAACTACATGGGCGCCAAGGACCCGGCCATCGACGCCATGATCGCAGCGCTGTTGCGGGCTCGCGACAGGCCGGAATTTATCTCGACGGTCCGCGCATTGGACCGTACCCTGATGGCCGGCTTCTACGCTATTCCAGTGCTCAACGCCGCCGAGGAATGGATTGCGCGGTGGAATCGGATAGAACGACCAGACAGGACAGCCTTGACGGGAGCGCTCCCGGAAAGCTGGTGGCAGCGGCCGGAGCCGGCAACCAAATGATCAACCGGGGCAGTTGGTCGACGCCGGATCCGGGAAAGCACGGGGCAGCAGGTGAATCAGGCCAATACGTCGCCGACGCTTGACGCGTTGTTTCAACGCATTCTGGCGCGCAAGCCGGACGCGATTGCGTTGGTCGATCCGATCAACAAGCAGCGGGTCACCGGGCGGGCGCCGATGCGCCTGACCTATGCGGAGGCTGACCGCGTGATCTCGGCGCTGGCGGCGCATTTCATCGATGCCGGCCTGCCGCCGCATTCGGTCATTGCGGTGCAGCTGCCGAATACCATCGAGTTCGTGCTGACGGTGCTGGCGGCGCATCGCGCCGGCCTCGTGGTCGCGGTGTTTCCGCTGCTCTGGCGGCAGGCCGAGCTGGTCGCCGCCTTGAACCGCACCAGCGCGCGGGCGATCGTGACGATGTCCAAGGTCGATGGCGTGATCCATGCCGACCTCGCGATGCATGCCGCGGCGGAGGCGTTCTCGATCCGGCACGTCTGCGGCTTCGGCAATGATTTGCCCGAGGGCATGTTCTCGCTCGACCAATCGATTGCCAAGCCGTCGCGGTCGACGCGCGGCGTGATGCCGGACGGTCGCAAGGCCGCGATCGTGTCGTTCGATGTCACCGCCGACGGCTTCCGCGCCGTGCCGCGCAGCCATCTGAGCCTGATCGCCGGCGGGCTGGCCATCTCCTTGGAGAGCGATCTGCCCCAAGGCGTGAACATGATGTCGGCCTTCCTGCCGTCGTCCTTCGCCGGTCTCGCCGCCTCGGTGGTCACCTGGCTGCTGTCGGGCGGCAGCCTGGCCCTGCATCATCCGTTCGACTCCGAGGCGCTCGAGCAGCAGCTCGCCGAACTCGCTTGCGACACGCTGATCGCGCCGGCGCAGCTCGTGCTGCGCCTCGACAGCAGCGACCTCGCGGGCCGCCTGCCCAACCTGCGCTATGTGCTCGGCCTGTGGCGGGCGCCGGAACAGGTCGCCTCGAGCCCGGCCTGGAAGACGCGCGAGATCGAGTTCTCGGACGTCTATCTGTTCGGCGAGGCCGGATTGTTCGCGGTGCGCCGCACCGCCGCCGACGGCAATCCCGGTCCCGTCAAACCGGGCCGCCAGGGTGCCCCGCGCGAGCAGCCGGGCTCATCGATCGCCGGCGAGATCCTCGTCACGCCGAAGGGCACGCTGGGACTGCGCGGACCGATGGTCGTGGTGGCCGCCTATGCGCCAGCGCCACCGCCGAGCGATTCACTGATGCCGGCACCGCCGCGCGACTATGTCGATACCGAATATGCCGTCAGGCTCGACCGCGCCCATGACACCATCTCGATCACCGCGCCTCCCGCCGGCGTCATGGCCGTGGGCGGCTACCGCTTTCTCGCCCAGGACCTGCACGAATGGTCGCGCCGGCTCGGCCAGGGCGCGCTGCTGACGGCTTTGCCTGATCGGCTCAGCGGTCACCGGCTCGCCGGACGCGCGATGGACAATGCGCGTGCCCGCGACGCGCTGGCCGAACTCGGACTCAATCCACTGATGGTCGAGGCGTTTCGCGACCGTGCAAATCAGTCCGGCTGACACAGCCATTGCTGCTCTGCGAGGCGCTGAGGGGCGCTGCATCGAGGCGGCAAATCATAGCTGCGGCAACTTATGAAGGCGGCAACTCATGCCGCGTCATGAGTTGTATTTTCGCGGCTTCGCCACTCGGAACAGTGTTGACGCCGCGTTAACGTCGGAGACCTAGGATCGCGCGTTGTCATCAGCGTATCCTGAGTTTCCTGGATGTCCCAACACGGCCCGCTCCTCATCGTCTCCCGGTCTTCGCGGCCTTCACTGACTGCGGCCCTCGATGCGGCGCAAATTCTGCCTACAATGGAAGCGCGCTGGGACGCTGCGGCCGGGATCATCTCCCGCGTTCAACCGGCCGCCGTGCTGGCGGTCATGGAGGGCGCCGATACAAGCGAGATGCACGCGTTCTCGCGGCATCTGGAAGCGCGCAAGCCCTACGTGCCGCTGATCGCGATCGCGCCGGGCGAGGCGACCCTGCCCGACAATGCCATTCCCCTGCACGGCAGCGACAACACCGACCGCCTGCTGGCGCGGCTGCGCGCTGCGTTACGGGTCCGCACGCTGCACACGACGGTGCTGCGGCGTCTCGACGAGAAGAAGGCGTCGGACGCCACGATGCCGGATACCGATCCGCTCAGCGATGCGACGGTGCTGCTGCTCGGCCGCGGCGGCTCGCTTCCCGGGCTGTCGGTGGCGCTCGGCGAGCGCATGGCCGTCGTCGGCGCGCTGAGCATCGAAGCCGCGGCCAAGCATCTGTCGAGCCGCGACATCGACGGCATCGTGCTCGGCGAAGGGTTTTCGCCGCGCGTCGTCGACGCCTTCCTCGCTGTGCTCGCCGAGGACACCCGCTTCCGCAATCTCGCCGTCGTTGTCACCGCCAACCAGCCGGCGCCGCTGCAGGAGCTCGCCAATCTCGAGATCATCGCCGGGGCTCCCGCCCATATCGCGGCCAGCGCCCTGCCCCTGATCCGGCAGCATGCCTTCGAGGCCCGCCTCAACCGGACACTGCGCGCCATCGAAGCCGGCGGCATGCTCGATCCGCAGACCGGCCTGCTCACCCGGACCGCCTTCGCACGCGACTTCGCCACCGCCGTCAGCCAGACCCAGAAGAGCGGCGGCAGCCTCGCCGTGGCGCGTTTCGCCTTCGATCCGGTCAGTCCCCGCGCTCAATATGACGGCGCGCGCATCATCAGCCGGCTGATGCGGCGGATGGATTTCGGCACCCACGAGGACAACGGCTCGGTCATCGTCGTGTTCGCCGAGACCGATCTGCGCTCCGCCCATGCGATCGCCCGCCGCCTCTCCAGCGTGATGCGCCACACCTCGCACGGCAAGCGCGACGCCCGCACCGAGCCCGCGATCACCATCGCCGCACTGCAGCCCGGCGACACCGCGCGCACACTGCTGGCGCGCGTCTACAACGAGGCGCAGCGCGCGGCGTCGTGAGTTTCGCGTCACGCTCTCACAGCGTCATTGCGAGCGAAGCGAAGCAATCCAGGGTTCGGACGGGACTCTGGATTGCTTCGCTTCGCGCTTCGCTCGCAATGACGGTTGTGGTCAAGATCTCAGCCAAACACGCACATCTTGAGATCTCGCATTTGCCCTACTCGTCTAATGTCATCAAACCTGGGACTCGGGCACGTGAAGCGGAGCCTTGCGCGATGCAAAACAGACAATCCCGCGACGAGACCGACTGGGTCAGCATTGTCGCGATCGTGTCGGTCTTTCTCATCGCCAGTTTTGCGCTGCATTTCGGATGGCGGCTGCTTTGACTCGCGGCGGCGGGTGACGAGGCCCCAGCCGAGCTGGGAGCCCGCAGGCGAACGGCGATGAAAGCGGCGCTACGCCGCCTTCTTCTTCTCCGCGAGCTCCGCCAGCTCCTTCAGAATATCCGTCGTGCCTTCCAGCCGTTCTTCCGGGGTCTCCCAGACCTGCAGGAACACCACCTTCATGTCGGGGCGCACCTTGGCGGCCTGGCCGTGGCGCTTGATGAAGGCGACCAGACGATCGGGATAGGCGAAGCTGTTGTCGCGGAAGGCGATGACGGCGCCCTTCGGGCCGGCGTCGACCTTCTCGACATTGGCCCTGCGGCAGTAGTTCTTGATCGCAGCGACCTTGAACAGATAGCGCGTCTCGTCCGGCAGCTTGCCGAAACGGTCGCGCAGCTCGGCGGCGAAATTCTCGATCTCCTCGTCGGTTTCGAGATCGGCGAGCCGCCGGTACAGCGACAGCCGGACCGAGAGATCGGAGACGTAGTCCTCCGGGATCAGCACCGGCATGCCGATGGTGATCTGCGGCGACCAGCGGTCGACGGTCGGCTCGGTGATCCCGGCCTTGAGGTTCTCGATCGCCTCCTCCAGCATCGACTGGTAGAGCTCGAAGCCAACCTCCTTGATGTGGCCGGACTGCTCGTCGCCGAGCAGATTGCCGGCGCCGCGGATGTCGAGGTCGTGGCTGGCGAGCTGGAAGCCGGCCCCCAGCGTCTCCAACGACTGCAGCACGCCGAGCCGTTTTTCGGCCTGGGCGCTGATCTTGTGCGTCGACGGCAGCGTGAACAGCGCATAGGCGCGCAGCTTGGAGCGGCCGACGCGGCCGCGCAGCTGATAGAGCTGCGCAAGGCCGAACATGTCGGCGCGGTGCACGATCAGGGTGTTGGCGCGGGGAATGTCGAGGCCGGATTCGACGATCGTGGTCGACAGCAGGATGTCGAACTTGCCGTCGTAGAACGCCCCGATGATGTCCTCGATGACCGTCGGCGCCATCTGGCCATGCGCGACCGCGACCTTCATCTCCGGCACGGTCTTGTCGAGGAACTCCTTGACCTCGGCGAGATCGTCGATGCGCGGCACGACATAGAACGCCTGGCCGCCGCGATAGCGCTCGCGCAGCAGCGCCTCGCGGATCATCACGGGGTCATGCGGCGCGACGAAGGTGCGCACGGCGAGACGATCGACCGGCGGCGAGGCGATGATCGACAGCTCGCGCACGCCGGTCAAAGCGAGTTGCAAGGTGCGCGGGATCGGTGTCGCCGACAAGGTCAGCACGTGGACCTGGGCGCGCAGTTGCTTCAGCCGCTCCTTGTGGCCGACGCCGAAATGCTGCTCCTCGTCGACGATGACGAGGCCGAGGTCGCGGAACTTGACCGACTTGCCGAGCAGCGCATGGGTGCCGACGACGATGTCGACCGAGCCGTCGGCGAGCCCCTTCTTGACCTGGTTGAGCTCCTTGGTCGAGACCAGCCGCGACGCCTGCGCGACATTGACCGGAAAGCCCTTGAAGCGCTCGGTGAAGGTCTTGGCGTGCTGGCGCGCCAGCAGCGTGGTGGGTACGACGACGGCGACCTGTTTGCCGTCGAGCGCGACCGCAAATGCCGCGCGCAGCGCCACCTCGGTCTTGCCGAAGCCGACATCGCCGCAGACCAGCCGGTCCATCGGCCGTCCGGCTTCGAGATCGGCGAGCGTCGCCTGGATCGCGGTGAGCTGGTCCTCGGTCTCGTCATAGGGGAAGCGGGCGCAGAACTCGTCATAGAGGCCGGCCTGCACCGGCAGCTTCGGCGCCTCGTGCAGCATGCGCTCGGCGGCAATCTTGATCAGCTCGCCGGCCATCTCGCGGATGCGGTTCTTCAGCTTGGCCTTGCGGGTCTGCCAGCCCTGGCCGCCGAGCTTGTCGAGCTCGACACTGGTCTGGTCGGAGCCGTAGCGCGACAGCAGTTCGATGTTCTCGACCGGCAGATACAGCTTGGTCTCGCCGGCATAGCGCAGTTCGAGACAGTCATGCGGCGCGCCGGCGACCTCCAGCGTCTGCAGGCCGACGAAGCGGCCGATGCCGTGATCGACATGGACGACGATGTCGCCGATGGCGAGGCTCGTCACCTCCGAGATGAAATTGTCGAGCTTGCGGCTCGCCCGGCGCGGCCGCACCAGGCGGTCGCCGAGAATGTCCTGCTCGGAGATGATCGCGATCTGGTCGGTCTCGAAGCCGGTCTCGAGCCCGAGCACCGCGAGCATGGTCTCGTTGCGCGGCGTCGCCTGCACCATGCGCCAGGTGTTGACGCTGGTGACATGGATCAGCTTGTGGTCCTTCAACATGCTGGCCATGCGGTCGCGCGAGCCTTCGCTCCACAGCGCGATCACGACCTTCTTGCGCACCGATTGCAGCGCCTGGACATGCGCCACCACCGCCTCGAACACGTTGACGGCGGCGTCGTTGCGCTCGGGCGCGAAATTGCGGCCCTGGCGCGCGTTGATGTCCACCACGCCGGTGCCTTCCGGCACGGCGAACGGCGTCATCCGCGCCAGCGGCACGCCTTCCAGCCGCTCGGCCCATTCGGACGATGTCAGATACAGCCGATCGACCGTCAGCGGCTTGTAGATCGCGCCGCCGCCGGGATGCTCCATCGCCTCGCGGCGCGCGTCGTAATAATCGATGATCTGCTTGAAGCGCTCGCGCGCGGCATCCTCGCCCTGCGGCTCGATCACGATCGGCGTGTTCGGCAGATAGTCGAACAGGGTCTCCATCTTGTCATGGAACAGCGGCAGCCAGTGCTCCATCCCGGGATAGCGGCGGCCTTCGCTGACGGCCTCGTACAGCGCATCATCGCGCTCGGGCGCGCCGAACTCGGCAACATAGCCCATGCGGAAGCGGCGGATGGTGTCGGTGACGAGCTGGAATTCCGAGACCGGCACGAGGTCGAGCGAGCGCATGTCGAGCAGGGTGCGCTGGGTTTCGGCATCGAAGGTGCGGATCGATTCCAGGCTGTCGCCGAAGAAGTCGAAGCGCACCGGCTGGTCGAGGCCGGCCGGGAACAGATCGAGGATGCCGCCGCGCACGGCATATTCGCCGCTCTCGCGCACGGTCGACGACCTGACATAGCCATTGTGCTCGAGCCAGGCGACCACCGAGTTCATCGGCACGACATGGCCGGGCGCCACCGACAGCGCCTGCCCGGCCATGGTGTCACGCGACGGCACGCGCTGCACGATGGCATTGACCGTGGTCAGCACGATCAGCGGCTTGTCGCTGCCGGCCAGCCGCGACAGCCGCGCCAAGGTCGTCACGCGCTGCGCCAGGATGCCGCCATGCGGCGAGACGCGGTCATAGGGCTGGCAGTCCCAGGCCGGGAACTGCATCACCGGAAGATCCGGCGCAAAAAAGTCGAGCGCCCGCGCCAGCTGCTGCATCCGCGCGCCGTCGCGGCAGACCACGGCGAGGCTCACCGCCGGCGGCTTCGGCTTGGCCGCGATCGCGCGCGCGAGGTCGGAGACGACGAGGCCCTCGGCGCCCTCGGCGACATTGGCGAGCGTCAGCGCGCGGCCCGGCGCGAGATGCTCGGCAGGCGACTTGACCGGGCTCTTCATCAATCGGCATCCGCCGCGCGGAACGCCTTGATGCGCGCGAACAGCGCCGGCGTCTGCTCCGGCGGCAGCGGCCGGGCGCCAGTCACGGCGGCATAGAAATCCGGGTCCGGCACTTCCAGCAGCTGCTCCAGCTCCGCCAGCTCGCCCTCGGAGAGCGTCCCGATCTCGGCGTCGGCGAAGCGGCCGAGGATCAGGTCCATCTCGCGGGTGCCGCGATGCCAGCAGCGGAACAGAAGCCGCTTGCGGCGGTCGTCTAGGCCTTGGCTCGATCGGGTGGTCCCAGTCATCGCGGTATCCCTGCAGTACAACGCCGAAAGCCCGGACGGTGCCGGGCGCGGTTCGATATAGCGGTGCGCGGGGCCGGTGTCAGCCCTCCCGGGCCGCAGAACCGGCATGCCGGGCCGCCTGCAACAAAAAGAGGTGGATGTCTTGGCATTCGCGGCTATTCCGCCCCACAAACCGCTTTAAGTGTTCGCCCTATGCGTCCTGCCATCCTCAATCCGCTGTTTGCGCCGGTCACCACCCTGTCCGGGGTCGGACCGAAGCAGGACAAGCTGCTGCGCTATCTGCTCAGCTGCAGCGAGACGCCGCGCCTGGTCGACCTGCTGCTGCACCTGCCGGCCAGCGTGATCGACCGCCGCAACGCGGCCCAAGGTGCGCGACGCCGAGGTCGGAACCGTGGTGACGCTCGAAGTCACCGTCGACCGCCACCGCCCGTCACGTAACGCGCGCGCGCCCTATCTGGTTTACGCCAGCGACGAGACCGGCGACGTGGTGCTGACCTTCTTCCGCCCCAAGGGCGACTACATCGAGAAGATGCTGCCGGTCGGCGCCAAGCGCTACGTCTCCGGCACCGTCCAGATGTATGACGGCGTGCCGCAGATCGTCCATCCCCACCCCATCCTGGACGAAGCGGCCTTTGCCAAGCTCTCCGGGATCGACCCGGTCTATCCGCTCACCGAAGGGCTCGCGCTCGGCTCGCTGCGGCGGGCGATTGCGGCGGCGCTGACCAAGCTGCCGGACCTGCCGGAATGGATCAACCCGGAGGTGCTCAGCCGCTGCAACTTCCCCTCGCTGAGGGAGGCGCTGACGCGGGTGCATGTGCCGCAGGAGCTGACGGACATCCTGCCCGAAAACCCGTTCTGGTCGCGCCTCGCCTTCGACGAATTGCTCGCCGGGCAATTGGCGCTGGCGCTGGTGCGGGCGCAGCTGCGCCGGCCGGCCGGCAACCGCCATACCGGCGACGGCCATCTGCGCCGCAAGATCATCGACGCCCTGCCCTATGCGCTGACCAGCTCGCAGGCTGGGGCGCTCGACGCCATCGCGGCGGATCTCGAAAAGCCCGTCCGCATGCTCAGGCTGCTGCAGGGCGATGTCGGCTCGGGCAAGACGGTGGTGGCGCTGCTCGCCGCGGCGGCCGTGGCCGAGGCCGGCAAGCAGGCGGCGTTGATGGCACCGACCGAGATCCTGGCGCGCCAGCACGCCAAGACCATCGCGCCGCTGGCCGAGCGCGCCGGCATGAACGTCGCCATCCTGACCGGCCGCGAGAAAGGCAAGGAGCGCCGCGACATTCTCGGCCGGCTCGAAGCGGGCGAGATCGACCTCCTGATCGGCACCCACGCGCTGATCCAGGACGACGTGATCTTCAAATCGCTGGCGCTCGCCATTGTCGACGAGCAGCACCGCTTCGGCGTGCGCGAGCGGCTGGCGCTCACCTCGAAGGGCGAGGCGGTCGATGTGCTGGTGCTGTCGGCGACGCCGATCCCGCGCACCCTGGTGCTCACTTATTTCGGCGACATGGACATTTCCGAGCTGCGCGAGAAGCCGGCCGGCCGCCAGCCGATCGATACGCGCGCGGTGGCCGACACCAGGCTCGGCGAGGTCATCGACGCCGTCGGCCGCGCTTTGCAGGCCGGCAAGCTGGTGTACTGGATCTGCCCGCTGGTCGAGGAATCCGAGGCCGAGGGCATCGATCATCTCACCAATGCGACCGACCGCTTCGAGAGCCTGCGCGAGCGCTTCGGCGACAAGGTCGGCCTGGTCCACGGCAAGATGAAGGGCAGCGAGAAAGACGAGGTCATGGGCCGCTTCGCGGCGCATGAGTTACGACTCCTGGTTGCGACGACCGTCGTCGAAGTCGGCGTCGACGTGCCGGCCGCGACCATCATGGTGATCGAAAATGCCGAGCGCTTCGGTCTCGCCCAGCTCCACCAGTTGCGCGGCCGCATCGGCCGCGGCTCGGAGGCCTCGACCTGCATCCTGCTCTATCACGAGCCGCTCGGGCAGATGTCTAAGGCGCGGCTCGCGGTGATCCGCGAGACCACCGACGGCTTCCGCATCGCCGAGGAGGACCTCAAGCTGCGCGGCGAAGGCGACGTGCTCGGCATCCGCCAGAGCGGACTGCCCGGCTATCGCATCGCCCGCCCCGAGGTGCACGCCCAGCTGATCACGCAGGCGCGCGACGAGGCGCTGCGGATCCTGAAAGAGGATCCCAAGCTCAAGGGCCCGCGCAGCGGCGCGCTGCGCTGCCTGCTGTATCTCTACGAACGCGACGAGGCGATCCCGCTGCTGACGGCGGGCTAATTTAGACACTCGCAGTCATTGCGAGCGCAGCGACGCAATCCAGAGTCCTCGTTCCGTCCTGGATTGCTTCGCTTCACGCTGCGCTCGCAATGACGCGTGGAGAGAGCTGGGCCTATGTCTTCGCCTTGCAGCGCTCGGCGAACGCCACGAGCTGCGCCGCCTCGGTGCCCTGCCCCTGCACATCCGCGGCGATGTGCTCGAATAGCCGCGCAAACCCTTCATAGATCAGCGCGGCCGGATGATCCTCGCCGAGGAAGCCCGCGATCTCGCGCATCTCGGCGACCCAGCGATAGGCCTTCGGCAGCATGTCCGGCAGCGCGTTGGCGAGCCGCGCCTGGACCTGCGGCAGGCTGAGCGCGAGTTCATCGCGCAGCGCGTCGGCGGCGCCGGCGCGCGTGGCCGCGAGCACCATGGCCGCGCCGAGCCCCGTGAGGCCCTTATTGATACCGGCATAGGACATCTTCAGTGCCGAGGCCGCGCCGATCGGTCCTTCGATCAGCCGCAGGTCGAGCCCGAGCTGGCCCAGCACCGCAATGTCGCCAGCGGCGTCGCCGCTCACATAGAACGCCGGTCCTTTCGTTCCCGGCTTCGGCGGCAGGCCGATGATGGCGGCGTCGACGAGGCGCGCGCCCGACGACAGCACGATGTCCTCGATCGTCCGGATGGTCTCGACGTTCACGGCGTTGCAATCGACGAGGACGGGCTTCTTCGCATTGCGATTGATGAGCGTCGCGAGCTGCTCCGCCAGGGCCACCGCCTCGCCCGGCGGCACGATCGACAGGATGATGTCCGCATCGACGATTTCGGACTCGCTGGCGCCAGTCATGCCGGCTGCGGCCGCCCTCGACTGTGTTGCCGCGCTACGTCCGTCGAGCAGGGTCGGAACCTTGCAGCCATATTCGACGAGGCGGGCGGCGATGGCGCTGCCCATGGCGCCGGGGGCGATGACGGCAATGCTGGGGGGCATGAGGACTGTCTCCGATTCCAAGAACAGTCGCGGAGACTACGCGCATCTCGTGACAAAACTGAACACGCGAAAACCGAGGGGCAGCCCTTCCGGACTGCCCCTCCACGACCGTCGCAGCAGCCGCGCCCCCCAGCGCCTGCTGCGCCGACCGCATCAGAACGAGATCTTCAGCCCGCCGCTGCCGAAGAAGTCGTCGCCGCCGCTCCGGCCGATGGTACGCGACACGTTGGCCGTCAGCGCCACATTGCTCCAGAACGGCGCCACCACGCCGGCGCTGACCCGGCCATACACATTGTGCGAGGTGCCGTTCGGGACCGTCCAGTTGTTGACGATCACAGGCGCCGAGGTCGCGCTGTACTGGATCAGGCGGCCATTGCCGATGATGTCATCGTCGAGCGTCAGGTTCAGATAGGGATGGATCGTGGCGCCCTGCATCTGGAACGGGGTCCGCAACTGCACGCCGAGGCTGCCGATCAGGGTCTCGGCGGTCTGCGAGCCGACGGTCAGCGTCAGCGCCGGATCACCGGCCTCGGTGAAGCCGTCGACGCGGGCCCGCGCATAGGTCAGGCCGCCGATCGGCCCGATCTTGGCGGCGCCGGCATCGAACAGATAGCCGGCCTTGCCGGCGGCGACGAAAGTGGTGCCGCCGGGATTGGAGGTGATGGTGTCGACGACGCCCGGCCGGGTGTTGCGATAATCCTGGTGGCCGATGGTGGTGAGGGCTTCGGCGAACAGGTTGCTGCTGGCCCAGGCGCCGTACAGGCCGAACTGATAGGAGTTGGCGTCCGTGGTGCCGGCATTGTCGAACAGCCGCGCTTTCGGATTGGAATAGTCGAACGCGGTGCCGATGAACGCATTCGCGGACAGCCGGTACTCGACGCCGATGGTGCCGCCGACACTGTCGAGATTGAAGCCGTTGGCGGCGACATTGCCCTGCCGGTCGCTGATGCCGCCATTGCCCTGCATGTAGAACGACCACGGGCTGATGGCCGCGAGCGGCGGCGCCTTGGTGTAAGGCGCCTTGGTGACGGTCGCGAACGAATTCATCGTCGACGGCGCGAACCCGGCGGTCTCGCGAAACTGGTCGAGCTTGCCGAACAAGGTCGCGGCGAAGCCCATCGCCGTGATCGAGGCCACCTCGCCCTGCGGCGCAAAGGTCAGCGGCGCGTTGAGGCGGTTGACGATATATTGCCCGAGCACCTCGAATCCGTGCGAGGTCAGGTGCACGCCGTCGACATAGAACAGATATTGGTTCTGCAGCGCCGGATTGCCGATGCAGGCCACCGGACAGGCGCCGACATTGCTGAAGCCGTAACGCTGCGGATTGGCCTGGATCAGCGTGCCGATCAGCCCGGTGTCGACATATTCGACGCGCACGCCCGACCGCGCAACGCCGGCGAGCGATGCCTGCATCAGGCTGTTATAGGTCTTGCTGTAGGCCGCGCCGGCCGGCGCATTGGCGTTGCCGACCGCCTCCGGCAGCGTGCTGACATCGCCAGCCGTGAACACGATGTTGCGCGCGCCGCTGCCGACCAGCGCGTTGATGCCGGCCATTGCCTGCTGCGCGGTGACCGCGGCGGCGACCGGTGCTCCGGCGAGCGATCCGCCGGCGCGGTAATAGGCCCGCGCATCATTGCCGCCGATCGAAATCTCGACCAGATCGGTCGACGAGATCCGGCCGGAAAAGCCGGTCAATCCGCTCCATTCCTGGAAGAAGCCGGGAATGCCGGGGCCGGCCACGTTGGTGGTGCCGCTGGTGGCGCCGCCGATGGCGTAATTGAGCTGCGGGATGCCGAGCAGCGCCGAGGTCGTGTCGACGAAATTGGTGCCACCGCTGAAGCGCCCGGTGGGATAGAGCGGCAGCTTGCCGATGCCGCCGGTGAAGGTCCAGAGATTGCCCGTATCGGCGTAGCTGTCGCCGAAGGCCTGAATGCGCGTGAGGGCGGTTTGGGCGGACGCGGGCCCCGATGGTTGCAAACACGCTCCCGACAGGGCAACTGCACACAACAACGACGTCCTGCTCACAGGCCTCATACGCGCCTCCCCAACGCCTTACATTTGTTGACTGAATGTTTCCATGGCGACGGGTTGCAGGACCACCACCTTGCGGTTGTAGAGAGAACACCAGGATGCTCTGTGCCTTTCGCGCATCATCATGCAGCGCAGCGTGCCGCCCAATGAACGTCGGTCCATCCGGCGCACGGCAAGCCACCGCCTGCGGCCATGCAGGCTGCTGACAGAATCCGGCAGCGGCACGGGTAGTTTGCGGGCTCAGACGCGCCGCCGGCGCTGACACTGGAGACCGACAATGCCCGATCTCAGCTTTCTCATCCTGTATGTCGACAACCCGCCGAACAGCGCGACCTTCTATGCCGGCCTGCTCGGCAGCCCGATCGTCGAGCAAGCCCCCACCTTCGCGATGCTCCCGCTGCGCGAGGGCGTCATGCTGGGATTGTGGTCACGACACACGGTCGAACCGGCTGCAGCCGGCGCGGCGGGCTGCAGCGAGGTGGCCTTCACGGTGGCCGATGCCGGTGAGGTCCAGAGGCTTCACGACGATTGGAAGGCCCGCGGCCTGCAGATTGCGCAGGCACCGACGCGGATGGATTTCGGCACCACCTTCGTGGCGCTCGATCCCGACGGGCATCGGCTGCGTGTCTTCGTCCCGCAGGACGCGTGACGGCCGGCCGCCTCGGGCGGCCTCGTCAGTCGGCCTTGTTAGTCCGCCTTGTTAGTCCGCCTTGGCGGTCTCCGGCTCCAGGCGCGCCGCTGGCTGCGGCTGGGAATTGGCGATGCGCGCGGCGTTCGCCACATTGGCGAGCGCCGCGACCTTCTTCTGCTGATCGGAGCCGGGCTGCACCACGCCGGCCGACATGATCAGGGTCGCCGCGTCCTCGGCGCTCATGTCGATCTCGATGATCTTGCTCTTCGGCAGATAGAAAAAGAAGCCCGTGGTCGGGTTCGGCGCACACGGCAGAAACACCGAGATCTGCTCCTCGTCGCCGGGCAGCCGGCTCGCGACCTCGACGCACGGCGGCTGCGAGATCAGCACGATCGACCACATTCCGGGCGAGGGAAACTCGACCAGGCCGACGCGGCGCAGGCTGGAGCCCTTGCCCGAGAACAGCGTCTCGAACACTTGCTTGAGGCCGCGATAGATCGCGCGCACCGCCGGGATGCGGCCGAGCAGCCGCTCGCCGAGATCGACGAGCGTGCGGCCGATCAGGTTGGCGGTCAGGAAGCCGAGCAGCGTGAGACCGATCACGGCGACGATCAGGCCGGAGCCCGGGACGCCGAATGGCAGATAGGTCTCGGGACGGTAGACCAGCGGCACGAACGGCCGCACCAGACCGTCCACCCAGGTCACGAACCACCAGGTGATGTAGAGCGTGATGGCGACGGGGCCGGCGACGACCAGACCGGTCAGAAAATAGTTTCGAAACCGAAACATCAACCCATGATGGGGCGTCTCGGCTTGAGCATCGGCCAAGGGGTCGTTTTGGGGCGGCAGGTCGTCGCGGGAACTCATGCGGACTTCCGGGGTCGGATCAAATCTCAGCTAGGGTCTTAGCAGATTTTTGGAAGGACAAGGCCCCCTTTCCGACACAGCCGGGCGCTTTGCCGCTGCCGTGTGACCCATCCGCCGGACGATTGTGACGATCCGTGTCACTATTTTTCCGCAGGATACGCCGCATAAATCCACCCGACGGGCAGATCCGGCGCTAGGCGCGCAGCGGCAGAGCGAGGCCCACGGCCACGAAGATGCCGCCACAGACCTGGTTGAAGCGCCGTCCGACCCGGGCGAGCCAGGGGCGCACCCGTGCGGCGAAACTCGCGATGGCGACCTCGGTGACGAACTCGGTGACCGTATAGGTCACGGCAACGACGGTGAACTGTACCAGGAGGCTTCGGTCGGGGTCGATGAATTGCGGCAACAGCGCACTGAAGAACAGCAGGCATTTGGGGTTCGTGGCCGCGGTGAGGAAACCAGCCCTGAACAGCGCTGGTCCGCTGACGGTGACACGGTCGCGGCTGACATCGACGGCCACCGGCGGCGACCGCCACAGCCTGATGCCGAGCCAGGCGAGATAGAGCCCGCCGCCCCATTTCAGCACCACCAGCCAGGTGATCGACGCCTGCACCAGCGCGCCGATGCCGAACATGCAGAGCGCAATGACCAGGACGAAGCCGATCAAGCCGCCCGCGATCGTGAACAGCGTCTTGCGCCCGCCATGCAGCGCGCCATGGGTCAGGGCCAGCAGGCCGTTCGGCCCGGGGGTGAGGGAGATCCCGACCGAGGTGACCAGGAACAGCAGCCAGGTGTTGAGTGCCATCTTGATCCCCTGTCGACGCGGATCAATCGATCCGTGTCCAGGATCACCGCCAGATGCTGATGACTGATCCCAGTCCGGATGGCAAGCGGGCGGTCACAGTCGTCTCCGCGCGGCCTGCGCAGCAGGCACATCCGCCAATGAGCGAGCCGTCACACCTGGGCATCCACATCGTGATGGGCAAGCCGCTGGACGTGGATGGCCGGGATCAAGCCCGGCCATGACGACGCGGAGTGGGAGAGCCTCAAGCCTGAGACCTTTGTAGCCGCGGTAAGGATCCAAGGCGGCGGAGGTGACCCCGCCTACTCCACCGTGACCGATTTGGCGAGATTGCGCGGCTGGTCGACGTCTGTCCCCATCACCACGGCGGTGTGATAGGCCAGCAGTTGCACCGGGATGGCGTAGACGATCGGCGTGAAGGTCGCGGCCATGTCGGGCATGATGATCGTGACCAGCGAGTCCACGGTGGCCTCTTCGGCCCCCTTGGCATCTGTCATCAGGATGATGTTGCCGCCGCGCGCCGCGACCTCCTGCATGTTCGATACCGTCTTCTCGAACACGCGGTCATAAGGCGCAATGACGACAACCGGCATGGTCTCGTCGATCAGCGCGATCGGACCATGCTTCAGCTCGCCGGCGGCGTAGCCTTCGGCGTGGATGTAGGAGATCTCCTTCAGCTTCAGCGCGCCTTCCAGCGCCAGCGGATAGGAGGTGCCGCGGCCGAGATAGAGCACGTCTTTCGACTTGGCGATCTCGCGGGCGAGCTTCTCGATCTGCGGCTCGATGGTGAGGGCCGCCGCGATCAGGCGCGGCACCTCGACGAGGCCGTGCACCAGCTTGGTCTCGTCGGCCTCGGACAATTCGCCACGGCCGCGGCCGGCGGCAATCGCCAGCGCGGCCAGCACCATCAGCTGGCAGGTGAACGCCTTGGTCGAAGCGACGCCGATCTCGGGGCCCGCCAGGGTCGGCATCACGATCTCGCTCTCGCGCGCAATCGTGGAGGTCGGCACGTTGACAACGGACAGGGTGTGAACACCCTGCGCCTTGGCGTAGCGCAGCGCGGCGAGCGTGTCGGCCGTCTCACCCGATTGCGAGATGAAGATCGCGAGGTCGCCCTTGCGCAGCGGCGCCTCGCGGTAGCGGAACTCGGAGGCGACGTCGAGCTCGACCGGCACCCGCGCGAACCGCTCGAACCAATATTTGGCGACGAAACCGGCATAGCTCGCGGTGCCGCAGGCGGTGATCGAGATGCGCTGAATGTCCTTGAAGTCGAACGGCAGGCGCGCCGGCAGCATCACGCGCTCGGTGCCCATGTCGACATAGCGCGCCAGCGTATGGCCGACGACCTCCGGCTGCTCGTGGATCTCCTTGGCCATGAAGTGGCGGTAGTTGGCCTTGTCGACCAGCGAGGTCGATGGACCATGCTTGACGATCTCGCGGTCGGCGATCGCGTTGTTGCGATCGTAGACCGTGGCGCCCTTGTGGGTCAGCACCACCCAGTCGCCATCCTCGAGATAGCTGATGTTGTCGGTGAGCGGTCCAAGCGCGATCGCGTCCGACCCCAGATACATCTCGCCATTGCCATATCCGACCGCGAGCGGCGGACCATTGCGCGCGCCGATCAGAAGATCGTCCTGGCCCGCGAAGATGAAGCCGAGCGCAAAGGCTCCCCGCAGTTTCGCCAGGGTCTCGCGCACGGCGTCGACCGGAGCCATGCCCTGGCTCAAGAGATCATCGACGAGATGCACCACGATCTCGGTGTCGGTCTCGGTTGCGAACACCGTGCCCTTCTTCTGCAGGGCTTCGCGCAGCTCGTGGAAGTTCTCGATGATGCCATTGTGGACGACGGCGACGCGATCCGTCGCGTGCGGATGCGCATTGTTCTCGGTCGGCTTGCCATGCGTCGCCCAGCGCGTATGACCGATGCCGGTGAATCCCTTCAGCGGCTGAGCCTGAAGCCGCGCTTCGAGATTCTTCAGCTTGCCCTCGGCGCGCCGGCGCTCCAGGACGCCGCCTTCGAGCGTGGCGACGCCGGCAGAGTCATAACCGCGATATTCGAGCCGCTTGAGCGAATCCACCAACTGCTCGGCGACCGGCCCGCGTCCCAAAATGCCGACAATTCCGCACATGCCGAGCTATTCCCCAAATTGTCCAAACAGATTCAAATGCGTGGCGTTGTCTTAACGGAATCCGTGCGCTTTCAGGATTCAATAATTATTGCGGATTGCGACACGGTTAAGTGGCGGACTTCAGCGCGCGGAGAGGCGTGCAACTCCGGTTAGACGCGGAGGTCCCAATGGAAGCGAGCTTAACGTCCGGTCAATGCTTTCGCGCAGACAATGTCGCGTCGGAGATGATCACATGACCACCACGCGTCGCCCATCTGATCCCAAAGGCACCGGCTCGCTGAGCCTGTCGCATCCCGAGTCGGGCAGCCATCTCGCGCATTGGCCGCCGCCGACCATGAGCCGCGAGCTCAAGCCGATGCCGGTCAAGCATCGCAGCAGCGAACCGGTCAAGCACGCTACCCGTCGCGGCTGGCGGCTGACACGCGCGATGTTCGCCGAGTTCCAGGACGACGAAGGCTAGGCCGCCGGGCCCAGTTCACTTCTTCTGGCGTTGCTTGGCGCTGCGGAAGCGCGCGGCGGCTCCCTCGCGGGTCGTCTGCGGGCTGCGCTCGAGCGCCAGCGCGTCCTCGGGCACGTCGCGCGTGATCACCGAGCCCGAGCCGATATAAGCGCGCGCGCCGATGTTGATGGGGGCGACCAGCGACGTGTTGGTGCCGATGAAGGCGCCCTCGCCGATCCTGGTCTTATGCTTGTTGAAGCCGTCATAATTGCAGGTGATGGTGCCGGCCCCGATATTGGAATGGGCACCGACATGGGCGTCGCCGATATAGGACAAATGGTTGACCTTGACGCCCGCCTCCAGCACCGCGGCCTTGGCCTCGACGAAATTGCCGATCTTGGCGCCGTCGCCCATTGATGTGCCGGGCCGCAGCCGCGCGAACGGTCCCAGCAGGGTGTTGCGGCCGAGCGTCGACTGCACGATGTGCGAGAATGAATGGATGACGGCACCGTCGCCGATGGAGACGCCAGGACCGATCACGACGAACGGCTCGATCGTCACGTCCTTGCCGAACTTGGTGTCGGCCGCGAGATAGACGGTCTCCGGCGCAATCAGGGTCACGCCCGCGTCCATCGCCGCCTGCCGCAAACGGTGCTGCATCACGGCCTCGGCCTCGGCAAGCTGCGCCTTGGTGTTGATGCCGCGCACCTCGTCCTCCGAGGTTTCGATGACGGCCGCATCCAGTCCCTGCGCGCGTGCGATCGCCACAGCGTCGACCAGATAATATTCGCCCTTGCTGTTGGCGTTGCCGATCTTGTCCAGGATGGCCAGCGCATGCCGGCCATCCATCGCCATCACCCCGGCATTGCACAGCGTGATCGCGCGCTCCGCCTCGGTCGCATCGGCCTGCTCGCGGATGGCGACCAGTTTGCTTCCGTCCATCAGCAACCGCCCGTAACCGGTCGGATCGGCGGCGCGAAAGCCGAGCACGGCAAGCGCCGCGCCCTCAGCGAGCTGCGCGCGCAGCCGCGCGAAGGTCGCAGCCGTAATCAATGGCGTATCGCCAAAGGCAATCAGCAGATCGTCGGCGCCGCGGGCGATCGCCTCGCGCGCCGCCAAGACCGCATGCGCGGTCCCACGCCGCTCGCGCTGGATGAAAATGTCGACATCGGGCCGCAGGCGCTTGGCCTCCGTCTCGACCGCGGCGTGCTCCGGTCCAAGCACCACGGCGAGGCGGGCGCCATCTCCACTCGGCGCCGCCGCCAGCACGTGGGCCAGCATCGATTCGCCGGCGACCGGGTGCAGCACCTTCGGCAGGCTCGCGCGCATCCGCGTGCCCTCACCCGCGGCAAGCACGATTGTGAGACTGGATCGAGCGGTCATTCAACACCTTGAATTGAGAGGCAAATCAGCACACGGCCACACCGCGTTGTCATAATGCGTTTTCTGCCCGCGGCAAACCTCCACCGACTGAAGCCTGCAGTGGTTTTCCTGTTAATGTTCGCCCGTGATTCGATTAAGGCAGGTTCATGGCTAAGGACTCCCACAATTCAGCCGCAGTTCGAGGAGTTGAGAAAACCGGCGGAAAGCTGTCCGGATTGTTCGCGGACGAGAACGAGTTCGACCGCCGGACGCTGTGGCGGCTCGGCTGGTGGGGTGCGGGTGCCGTGGGAGCCGTCGGCCTGGCCATTTTCGCCAGTCAGACCGCGCAGGGCTGGCGTCGCGACCGGGTTTCGGCGGCCGATCTGTCGCGCCAGACCCAGTTGATCCAGTCGCTCGCTAGGGAGACGCAGGGCGAAGCGCGTCAGCTCGCGGCGGCCATCGAGACGCTCAACACCGACCGCGACCGGCTCTATGCCCGGGTCACCGTGCTCGAGCAGGGCCTGGACTCCGTCACCGGCGCGCTTGCCAAACAGACGCCGCCCCAGGCCGCGGCAAGCCCGGCCCCGAACAGCCGGAGCGCGCCGCCGCCGGCGGTCGCCGCTGTGGAGTCGCAGCCGCCATCGCCCTCGCCCAGTCCGGCATCGCCGAGCCCGCTGCCGGCCTATGCGAACATGTCGCCTTTCATGGCGGCGCCGACCATGGTTCCGGGAGCCGGGGCCGGACGTGCCGGCACGACCGCTTCGCCGGCGCCGGCGCCCTCGCCCGCGGCAACGCCCGCCACGGCGAGTTCGGCCGCGCCGGCCGCAGCCAAGCCACCTGACGCTGAGAAGATCGCCAAGGCCGAGCCGGCGGATTCCGCCAGCCCGACCGACAGTTCGGACAACGTCGCAACAGCTGTCCAGAAAACCGAATTCGCGGTCGATCTCGGCGGCGCGAATTCGATTGGCGGTCTGCGCACGATGTGGCGCGGCCTGAGCAAGACCAACGCCGATCTCGCCGCGCTGCGCCCGATTATCATCCTCAAAGAGGGCCAATCAGGCCCCGGCATGCAGCTGCGGCTCGGCGCTGGTCCGCTCAGCGATGCGGCCGCGGCCGCCCGGATCTGCGCGACGCTGACAGAACTGCAGCGCACCTGTGAAACCACGGTCTATGACGGCCAGCGGCTGTCGCTGCGCGATGAGCCGGACGGCTCCGACGCCGCGAAGTCGGCTGCGCCGGCGCCAGCAGCCCAGAAGCCGCCGGCGCAACGCCGCCGCACGCTGCAGCCCCAGGCGCTGCAGCAGCGCCATGGCAAGCGCGAGGAACCGCCGCCACCCCCCGGCGGCGGCCGCGCCGGCGCCTCCGCCCGAGCCGCCCAAGCCCGAGCAGCCCTCGGCGCTGTCGTCCTTCTTCCGCCGCTCCTGATCGAATTCATCTGCTCCGCGAAGCGCTTGGACCGGCCTGTGAAAGCAGAGCGGACCCGCTTTGCGGCTTGTCCGCACGGCCGTTCCGCAGCATAGTCCGGCGCATGAAAAAGACCCCGTTCCGCCTCTCGCCCTATCAGGTGCAATGGCTCCTGATCGTTGGCTTCGTCACCGTCGGTTACGCCCTCTATCTGCGCTATCTCGCGATCGAGCTGTCGAGCGTCGCGCTCGCCTGCGACGCGGGTCTGCAGACCCTGGCCTGCAAGAGCCGGGCAGTGGCGACGACGCTGTTCAAGAATTCCGTGTTCGGCGCCACCGCGCTGGTGATCGCGGTCCTGCATGTGATGCGGCCGTCGATCGTGCTGCTGACCGGCGGGCTGATCGCCGCGGGCCTCGGCATCGTTCTTTACAATATCGTGCTGTCGGGGCTGGCGATCGGCCTGCTCATCCTCGGATTTGCACGGCCCGCGCCCGCCACAGCGTGACGGCGAGCGTCAGGTACATCGCGCAGGTCCACAGCGCCTGCCAATTGTCGCGCCCCTCATTGTAGATCACATAGACCGAGGAGATCGCGAGCAGGCCGGCGAAGCTCGCCTCCGCGATCGGCCGGCCGCCCTGCGCCGGCCGGTTGGCCAGCAGCATCGCGAACGGCACCACCGCCATGGTCAGGCTGGCGAACGGAAAGTCGCGGTAGCGCGGATCGAACACGAAGCCGAGCGCGGTCTCGGCCGCGATCAGCACGGTCACGATCAGCACCAGGCCGAGGGCATAGGTGATCTTGAGCTGCTTGCGGCCGTCATTCGGCCCGAGCAGGTCGAGGAAGGTCGGCAGGGGCCGGCCGGCCATCGCGGCATTGGCCCCCAGGATCGGCGCCAGCACGCCGGCGGCGAGCAGCGCACCCCATTGCAGCCAGCCGCCGACGCCCAGACTCTCATAGAACATCTTGTCCGCGGCCATGCCGAACAGCACGCCCGCCGTGGTCGCGGAGATTCCGACCCCGAGCCAGGCCGAGAGGTGCGGCGGCCACGGCCGGCGGCGCACGGTCAGCCAGCCCGACAGGAACACCACGACGGACAGGATCATGCCGGCCGCCATCTGCAGCTTCCACTGCGGATAGTTGCTGACCGGCTGGCCCGGCGGATATTTCAGCGCGCGCTGGTCGTCGCTGATCAGGCCCCAATAGCCGCCGACGGTGCCTTCGAGCTTGCGCTTCCAGGGCTGGTCATAGGCCTCGATCAGATTGACGCGGAAATTCTCGCGCTTGGCCAGCGTCAGGATCTCCGACACCACGCGGGCCTGGTTGGCGCGCGACGGCAGCGCGCCCTCGCGCATGCGGCCCTCGCTCGGCCAGCCGGTCTCGCCGATCAGGATCTCCTTGCCGGGAAACGCCACGCCGACCTGCTGGCGGATCGTGTCGACATGGGCGGCGGCGAATTTCGCGCGCACCGGCATGTCCTCCCAATAGGGCAGGATGTGCACCGTGACGAAATCGACGATGTCGTAGAGTTCGCGGTTGCGCAGCCAATATTCCCACACATCGGCATAGGTGACGGGCACCGTGACCTGCGCCTTGACGCTGCGAATCGTCGCGGCGAGATCGGCGGTGGTCATCTCGCCGCGCAGCAGCACCTCATTGCCGACCACGGCCGACGTGATCACGCCCGGATAGCGCTTGATCAGGTCGACGGCGATGCCGATCTGCTGCTGGTTCTTCAGCTTGTTGGAGCCGAGCCAGATGCCCTGGATGACCTTGATGCCGACGCGCGCCGCGATCCCCGGCACCTGGTCGAGCCCGTTCTCGATCGAATAGGTGCGCACGCAATCCGCGATTTTGGCGAGCTGGACCAGGTCCTGCTCGATCTGGTCGGCCTCGATATGCGTGGTCGGATCCAGCGGGCTCTGCTGGCCGCGGAACGGCGCGTAGGAGACGCATTGAACTTTGGAATCGAGCTCGATGGGGGCGCGTGCGAGCACAATGGGCTTGGCGAGCCACCACCACATGGCGGCGATGACACCCAAGGAAATGAGCAGAAGCGCCAGCGGTGTACGAAGGGATTTCAGTTCCGTTCTCCAGGCAGGGTGCAGTCGATTACCCGGTCGGCGGCGATCTGCCAAGGGCTCTGCCGCACGCGCGTCATCGGCCCCGCGCGGCGGCAATGGCGGCGTGGCATTGGCGATGCTTTACGATGTGCGGCGAGAAAGTTGGGGCCTTGCTGGACAAAATCCGCGATTCCGGTCATTGGGACTCCCCGGATGCTCCGAGCACCGCAACCGGATTTTAGGAACGCAATGCGATACTCGGAATCACTCTCCCGCCGCAATCGGGGCCGATTTGACCGGCATCAACACTGCGTCCGTCGCGGGACGGCATGAAGGCAACATTCGGGGAATTTATGGGTCGACGCGTGCTCCAGTCCAAGTTTTCGGTTTTGCGCTTGTCTGCGGCCGTGGGCCTCTCGGTCCTTGTCGGCCTGCCCGGCGCCTTCGCCCAGAGCGGCAACGACCATCCCCAGGACCAAAAGCCGCAGGCGGCCAATCCGGCCGACGCCAAGGAGAACCAGCGCAAGGCCGACGAGTTTTCCGAGGCCGCGCAGGCGCTCAGCGGCGGGCCCGCCGGCAACCCCGAATGCGTCTGGCTCGGCCGCCGCGTCGTCCAGCTGATGTACCGCGACGACCTCGATACCGCCTTCCGTCACCTCGACCTGTATGACCGGTTCGGCTGCCCCGGCGGCCACGTCCAGGCCTCGTTCCGCTGCCTGACCCGGTTCATCGCCCAGATCGACGACAAGGTGGCGAATTCGCTGAACAACCACGTCCACACCTGCTGGATCAACCCGGACGCCAAGCCGCAGGTCGCGGCTGCCCCGGCGCCGGCCGCGCCGCCGGCCCCGACAGGGTCGCAGCCCCAGGCTGCCCAGCCGGCCACGCCGCAGGCCTCGCCCTCGCCCCAGCCTGCCAAGCCATAAGCGAACCCGCCTGCGCCATCGCGGCGCAGCAACAGGTCTGCCACGCAAACGCCGCATCATCGCTGCAGTTGTCTAATGGCGCTGCAGCGTTATCGTGTCGCGAGCGGCGTGAGTCCGACCGCCACGCCGGTTCAGCCCTCGTTCAGCGATGAACGGGCCTAAATGGTGACCCCGGCATGGTGCCATCTCAGAGCCATGGCCGGTTTTCCGCTCGAAGCTGCGCTTCGTTGTCGTGCCTGGGCAGCACGCCGCGAGGTGCCGCGGCGCGACGCCGGCCGCCGATGGCGCCGTCGCTGTCGCTGCTCCCTCCTCTCCCGCCCGCCATGGTGTCCTGACCGATGCGCGTGATCGCAGCCGTCATCCTGTTCGTCGCCGCCGCGCATGCCGCGCTGTGGGGCCTGTTGCAGCAGAAGCAGAGCGCGCCCGACTTCACCGGCATGCTGCCGAGCGTGTCCTACGCGCCGTTCGAGGGCACCGACCATCCTGACGTCGACAACATTCCCAATGCCGAGCGCATCCGCAGCGACCTGAAGAAGCTCGCCACCATCACCCGCGCGATCCGGCTGTATTCGTCGACCGGCGGCGTCGAGCTGGTGCCGCCGATCGCAGCCGAAGTCGGCCTGAAGGTCACGCTCGGCGTCTGGATCGACAAGAACGAGGACCGCAACAAGCGCGAGATCGCGGCTGCGATCCAGCTCGCCCGCCGCAACAGCAACGTGATCGGCGTCGTCGTCGGCAACGAGACGCTGTACCGCGGCGAGCTCAAGCCGGACGAGCTGATCGGCTACATCAAGATGGTCAAGAAGTCGGTCACCGTGCCCGTAACCACCGGCGAGATCTGGAACCTGTGGCGCGACTACCCGCAGCTCGCCTCCAATGTCGACTTCATCGCCGCGCACGTGCTGCCCTATTGGGAGTTCTTCAACCACACCCAGGCCGTCGACCAGGCCGTCGACCGCTACCAGCTGCTGCGCGAAAAGTTTCCCGGCAAGCGCATCGTCATCGCCGAGTTCGGCTGGCCGAGCGAGGGCTACAATCGCGGCATTGCCGATCCCGGCCCGTTCCAGCAGGCCTGGGTGCTGCGCAATTTCGTCACCCGCGCCGAGGCCATCGGCATGGAGTACAACATCGTCGAGGGCATCGATCAGCCCTGGAAGTTCTTCGAGGGCGGCGTCGGTCCGTATTGGGGCGTGCTGAACGCCGCGCGCGAGGCCAAGTTCGCCTGGACCGGCCCGATCGTGAACCCGGATTATTGGAAGCTTGCGACCATTGCGCTGCTGGTCGGCGTGCTCCTGTCGCTGCCGCTGGTGCGGCTGCGCCAGCCGACGGTGCTGCAGGCGCTGGTGCTGGCGATCACGGCGCATGGCGTCGGCGCCTGGGTCTCCAACGTCTTCGCCTATTGGAACGTGCATTATTTCGTCTGGGGCTCCGCCTTCGCGCTGACGCTGGGCCTGACGCTGCTGGTTCCGCTGATCCTGATCGCGATGGCCCGCATCGAAGAGATCGCCGCGATCGCCTTCGGCCGGGCGCCGCGCCGCCTGCTCACCCGCGACAAGGCCGCGCGCGCCCGCGCCGCCGCGCCGGACTATTGCCCGAAGGTCTCGATCCATGTGCCGGCCTATTTCGAGCCGGTCGAGATGATGAAGCAGACGCTCGATGCGCTGGCCCGGCTCGACTACCCGAATTACGAGGTCGTCTGCATCATCAACAACACGCCCGATCCGGCGTTCTGGCAGCCGATCCAGGATCACTGCCGCATGCTCGGCGAGCGCTTCAAGTTCATCAATGCCGAGAAGGTCAAGGGCTTCAAGGCCGGCGCGCTGCGCATCGCCATGGAGCGCACCGCTGTCGATGCCGAGATCATCGGCATCATCGACGCCGACTATGTGGTGACGCCGGACTGGCTGTCCGACCTCGTGCCGGCCTTCGCCGATCCCGCCGTCGGCCTGGTGCAGGCGCCGCAGGAGCATCGCGACGAGGACCTGTCGCTGATGCACTACATCATGAACGGCGAATATGCCGGCTTCTTCGACATCGGCATGGTCCAGCGCAACGAGGAGAACGCCATCATCGTGCACGGCACGATGTGCCTGATCCGGCGCGCGGCGATGGACATGGCCGGCGGCTGGTCGAGCGACACGATCTGCGAGGACACCGATCTCGGGCTGGCGATCCAGGAACTCGGCTGGCAGACCCACTACACCGCCACCCGCTACGGCGCCGGGCTGCTGCCCGACACCTATGAGGCGTTCAAGAAGCAGCGCCATCGCTGGGCCTATGGCGGCTTCCAGATCGTCAAGAAGCATTGGCGCCGCTTCCTGCCGGGCCGCAGCCGGCTCACGGCGGACCAGAAGCGCGAATTCTCGCTCGGCTGGCTCAACTGGCTCGGCGCCGAGAGCCTCGGCGTCGTGGTCGCGATCCTCAACCTGATCTGGGTGCCGATCGTAGCCTTTGCCGGCATCGCCATCCCCGACAAGATCCTGACCATCCCGATCATCGCCGCCTTCGTGGTCTCGCTCGCCCACTTCCTGATCCTCTACCGGCTGCGCGTCGCCGTGAAGCCGTGGCAGATGCTGGGCGCGATGATCGCGGCCATGAGCGTGCAATGGACGGTCAGCCGCGCCGTGGCGCAGGGCCTGATCACCGAGCATTTGGCGTTCGCCCGGACCTCCAAGGGCGGCCTGTCCCGGATGTCGATCGAGTTCCAGGCGTTCTGGGAGGCCGTGATCGGCGCCCTGCTGCTGATCGGCGCCACCATCCTGATCATGACCAACTATTTGGCGATCACCGAGCTCTACATCTTCGCCGCGGTCCTGATCCTGGAGAGCCTGCCGTTCCTCTCGGCGGTGGCGATCGCCGTGCTGGAGATGTCGCGCATCAACTCCTTCGAATTCTGGCGCCACGCCACCGTCCGCACCGCCGAGCTGATCGGCCTGCGCCCGGTCTGGGTGCCCGAGCTGGCCGGCCCCGGCATGCAGCCGGCCGCGCTGAGCGCTGCGCCGACGAAGGTGGCGGAGAAGGTCTGAATCCCCTTCCCGCGCCGCCACCTGCGTCGGGATGAGCGAAGATCAGGAGGTCGTGCCGAGCCGCGGCGCGGCCTCGGGCAGCTCGACGCTTCTATTGCCGACAGCCGGCGACACGGGCCGGCCGGCGAACAGGCCGCGCCAGGCGCGCGCGGCCTGCGCCAGGCTCGCCCCGGGGACACGCAACGGCCTGTCGACGAGGTGGTAGGCCAGCGCCGCCGCGGCCAGCGAGATGGCGACCTGGGTGACGCCGTAGTTCAGGTCCGGATGCGCCTTGAACAGCGAGCTGCTGACCACGAACAGCACGGGGTAATGCAGGATGTACAGCGGGAAGCTGATTTCGCCGAGATAGTCGAAGACGGCGGCGACGCGGCCGCGGACATCGCCGATCCGGTAGAACACCAGCATCAAGGTGCCGACCCAGGCGACGCCATTCACAGCCGCGGAGCTGACATTGGTCACGTCGAAGAACCTGGCCTGGGTCGCGACCGAGGCCAGACCGGCGATGCCGAGCCAGACGAGATAGCGGCGGTTGCCGGCGTTCGTATAGGCGACCCAGCCCGCCAGCCAGGCCCAGAGCATGACGATGCCCGTCAGCCAGTAGGAGTTGCGGCCCGCGACATATTCGTCGCGGATCAGCGGCCATGCCACGAACAGCAGGCCCGACACGATCATGATGGCCGGAATATACGGGCGTCCCTCGATCTTCCGGAACAGCGGCGCGAGCAGATAGTACACCGCCTCGATCGAGAGCGACCAGGCGGGGTAAAGAAACCCGATCATGATCGGAAAGAACGCCTCGAGCAGGAAGATGCAGCCGATGAACTGCCACGCGCTTGGCGGCACCGCCGGCGTGCCATACCCGCCGGACAGGCCGAGCACGGACCAGCCGAACCATCCGATCAGGACCGCCAGCGCATTCAACGGGAAGATGCGCAGCAGGCGCCGGCGGAAGTAGCCGGCTGGCCCCGTCGCGATCGAATGATGAATGCTGAAGCCGGAGATGACGAAGAAACACATCACGGCCATCAGGCCGCTCCGCGTCAGGACGGGAATGGCGCGGTCGGCGGGCCCGAAATTGTAGGTGTGATCGAACAGCACCCACATCGCCAGCAGGAACCGCAGGGCCCCAAGCACAGGCCAGAATCCGCGATGAGGCACATTCATGTCGTTTCCTCTGCCGACGGCCGGGCGCGATTGGCGCCGGTTCACGGGCCACAGCAACGGACAGTAACCTTTGGAAACATACTCACTGGCGGTAGCATATTCGGCGATTACACCATTTCGTAACAGCCACCCCTGTTTTGGTCGCGCTGTAGCGCGCAGGCCACAGGTGAGGCCTCGGCTGTGATGGCGGCGCCCGCAGACGGCCGCGCTCGCGGCGCCCCGCGGGAGGTGAGCCTCGACCGCGCGCCTGAGGATGCGAGGACGGCTGGCTAACCGCCTTCAACGCCGAGCAAATTCCGGCCGTCCGGCTGTGGGGTGGCGCGAGCGCCTATTGACCGAAGCCGGCGAGCCCCCTACACAGCCGGTGCGACAGCAACGCGGCCCATGGCCGGGGTTTCGACGCCCCGATTTTGCGCCGCAGTGAACCACGGCGACGCCCCGCGCGTTCTCATGGTACCCTGCCGACGATCCGGACAGTGACGGCTCCAACCGCCACACCGCTTCCCTAGAAGCGAGCGCGTAGCTCAGCCGGTAGAGCACGTGACTTTTAATCACGGGGTCCTGGGTTCGAGCCCCAGCGCGCTCACCACAAAGCGCTCGCGATGCCTAGGTAGAGTTCGCTTGCATCGACGACATAGGCGCTCCGCTACGCCCTGGTTCAGCCAAAGAGCGCACGAGCAACGACGACGGACAAAGCTAGCGTTTGTACCCGAGCAGGAGATTCCAGACGAATCGCAGTCTTGTCGAGCCGGTCTATCGCATTCTACCGTCACGACCTACTATCGTTGCTCAGCCGCGACCTTGCGCCTTCTTGCAGTCTATCGAAACCGCAACTACTTCTGACCTTGCCCCTCGGGCTTAATCCAGTTTGAAGTTCGTTCTGGCCCCAACGAGGACCAGAGCATGAAGCGCAGCCGCTTTACGGAAGAGCAGATCATCGGGATTTTGAAGGAGCACGAGGCTGGCGTTCCGGTCGCCGATCTGTGCCGCAAGCATGGCGTGAGCGACGCCAGCATTTACAAGTGGAAGGCCAAGTTCGGCGGAATGGACGTCTCGGAGGCCAAGCGGCTGAAGACGCTGGAGGACGAGAACACGCGGCTGAAGCGGTTGCTGGCGGACGCCATGCTGGACAATGCGGCGCTGAAGGATCTCCTGGGAAAGAAGTGGTAACGCCCGCGGCGAAGCGGAAAGCTGTCGCACATCTCATGCGCGTTCACGGGATGAGCGAACGGCGGGCGTGTAAAGCCATCGGCTGTTGCCGCATGACGGTCAGATATCAGACGAGCCGGGCCGATGATGCCGGGCTGCGGCAGCGCATGAGGGCGATCGCCCATGAGCGCCGCCGCTTCGGCTATCGTCGCCTGCAAGCGGGAGGGCTACCTGGTCAATCACAAGAAGCTGTTCCGTCTGTACCGGGAGGAACGGCTCACGGTGCGCCGCAGAGGTGGCCGCAAGCGGGCCCTCGGCACACGAGCGCCAATGACGGTGCCGCTACTCCCGAATGATCGCTGGTCGCTCGACTTCGTGTCGGATCAGATGACCGATGGCCGGCGCTTCCGCATCCTGACCGTGGTCGACAACTGCACCCGCGAGTGCCTGGCGCTGGTGGCCGACACCTCACTCTCGGGCGCCCGGGTTGCTCGGGAGCTGGACCGGCTGGTCGCCGAGCGCGGCAAGCCCAGGATGGTGGTGAGCGACAACGGCAGCGAGTTCACGAGCAATGCCATCCTGACATGGACCGATCAGAGCCGTGTCGCCTGGCACTACATCGAGCCGGGCAAACCCATGCAGAATGCCTTCATCGAGAGCTTCAACGGCCGCCTGCGGGATGAACTGCTGAATGAGACGCTGTTCACCTCGCTCGCCCAGGCCCGCGTCGCGCTCCGATGCTGGCGGGCCGACTACAATGATGAACGACCACACTCACAGCTCGGGTGGAAAACGCCGTCCGAGTTCGCCGCAACCTGCAATCCGCGTCGGGATCTGGCGCTGCGCTATGTCGAGAGCTCCGCGCCAGCCCCCGCCGCTACCACCGCCCGGATGGGCACATCCATGACGTGCCCCCGCCAAATTAGGCCAGTTTGAACTGGAATTTTCCACTTATGATCCCACCCGGGACAGAGGAGAGTTCCATGAAGGCATCGAAGTTTTCGGAGGCTCAGATCGCATTTGTTCTGAAGCAGGCTGAGGACGGTACGGCGGTTGCGGAGGTTTGCCGCAAGGCCGGGATCAGCCAGGCGACGTATTTCAATTGGAAGAAGAAGTATGCCGGTCTGATGCCATCGGAGATGAAGCGGCTGCGCCAACTCGAGGAGGAGAACGCCAAGCTCAAGCGGATCGTTGCGGACTTGTCGCTCGACAAGGCCATGCTGCAGGATGTGCTCTCAAAAAAGCTCTGAAGCCTGGCCGCAAGCGGGAGCTTGTCGACAAGGTGCGGAGCGACTGGAAGGTCTCGATCAGGCGGGCCTGTTCGACGCTTCGGATCGATCGCGCACTGTACGTCTACAAGTCGAAGCGCGGCGACCAGGCCGCCCTTAAAAATCGGATCAAGGACGTCTGCCAGACGCGGGTGAGATACGGATATCGCCGGGTCCATGTCCTGCTGCAACGTGACGGTTGGGCCGTCAACGTTAAGCGCGTCTATCGTCTCTACAGGGAATTAGGCCTGCAATTGCGCAATAAAACGCCGAGACGTCGCGTCAAGGCCAAGCTGCGCGAGGATCGTACCGACGCATCTCAGATCAATGAGACTTGGGCGATGGATTTCGTTCACGATCAGCTCGCTACCGGCCGCAAGATCCGGGTTCTTACGATCGTCGATACCTTCAGTCGCTTCTCACCAGCCGTCGATCCGCGCTTCAGCTATCGAGGCGAGGATGTCGTGCTGACTTTGGAACGCGTCTGCAAGGCCGTCGGCTACCCCAAGACTATTCGCGTCGATCAGGGGTCGGAGTTCATCTCCCGCGATCTCGACATCTGGGCTTACCAGAAGAATGTCATTCTCGACTTCTCCAGGCCAGGCAAGCCGACCGACAACAGCTTCATCGAATCCTTCAATGGCAAGTTCCGAAACGAGTGCCTGAACACGCACTGGTTCCTGAGCCTTGACGATGCCCGGCAGAAAATGGAGGATTGGCGTAGAGACTACAATGAGGTCCGGCCACATAGCGCGATCGGCAACAAGGCGCCGATTTCGCTGTTGAATGGCTCATCGGCGCCCCCGCCGGCATGAGCCTAACCCCGGAAAATTCCAGCCTCAGTTGGCCTAGTTTCGGGGAGCACTTCATCCAACCGCCCGAACGAACTCAGACCTGGATAAAACTTGGGGGCAAGGTCAGATCGCTCCACGCCGCCGCCCTCACGCGTTCTGTGCAGTGGACCGTCATCCCGTCACGATCACGGCAGCGATCGCCAGCTGACCGATCCGGCCCGCGCCGGCGAACGCGGTGAACCGCGGCAAGCTACACCACGCCCAGGGACACGATCGCCCAGCGATCGCCCAATCGCATCGAGCACTCCGGCGATCGAGCACGTCATTCCCTCAAAGCTCTTCGACCGCATCGATCCCAGCCTCTCAAACCACTCTGATTATTAGAGTATTTCGATCGCCTCCGCAAATCTTGGGTGCGGATTCCGACGAAGTCGCCCAGGCGTACCGATATGAAGTCGCCCGTGGATTCCGAGACGATGTCGCCCACCTTTCCGATTTGATCTCGCCCAGCGGCGAGGCGTTCTGGCCGGCTGGTTCTCTGGCATCGGTCAAGCCGCGCGGTCAATCTGGAATCGCGACTTCAACCTTTTTTCTTCTTCTGCGGTTGCTGTGGGCATGTGGACAACGCGATTGCGTTGTCCAAGCGCAGCGGCATGTCCACGGCGCTCAGGTCTTTCGGGCGGATTGCCGAGTTCGGCGCAGGCTCTCACCGGTGAGGTCGAGCCGATGGGCATTGTGGACGAGGCGATCGAGCACGGCGTCGGCATAGGTGGGATCTCCAATGAGCAGATGCCACTGGTCCACGGGGAGCTGGCTGGTGACGATGGTGGAGCGATGACCGTAGCGATCTTCGAGGATTTCCAGGAGGTCGTGACGGGCGCCGGCATCGAGCGGCTCGAGCCCCCAATCATCGAGGATCAGCAGATCGACACGGCCAAGGCCGCGCAACAGGCGTGGGTGACGACCGTCGCCGCGGGCGAGCGCCAGATCGTCGAACAGGCGCGGGACGCGTTGATAGAGCACGGAGCGATTGTCGCGACAGGCCTTGTGGCCGAGCGCCGAGGCGAGCCAACTCTTGCCGACGCCTGCCGGGCCGCAGATCAGGAGATTGACGTGGTCGTCGATCCAACGGCCCTCGACAAGCTTGGCGAACAGCGGGCGGTCGAGACCGCGCGGGGTGCGGTAGTCGATGTCCTCGACGCATGCCTGCTGGCGCAGCTTGGCGTAGCGCAGGCGAGTGGCGAGCCGTTTGTCGTGCCGCAGCGAGGCTTCACGTTCGAGCAGCAGAGCAAGCCATTCGGCGTGACCGAGGCTGCCAGCCTCACCGGCGGCTTCGATGTCGGCGAAGGCCTTGGCCATGCCGTGGAGGCCGAGGGCGTTGAGGCGGTCGAGGGTCGGATGGGTGAGCAAGGGACGGTCTCCTAATTGTAGTAGCGCGGTCCGCGGATGTTGGCATGCAGGATCGGCGCATCGTCCGCGGAGCGCTGGTGAGCGGGACGCCGATCGAGATTGTTGGCGAGGATCGACTTGACCGAGCCATAGGTGCGCGCGCCGATGTCGATCGCCCGCGCAGCCGCCGCGTCCAGCCGTTCGCGCCCATAGGAGGCGGCGAGCCTGAGGATGCCGAGGCAGGCGCGGAAGCCTTGTTCGGGGTGCGAGCGCTCGTCGAGAATGAGGTCGCACAATGCGCTGGTTGCCGGCCCGATCGCGGCGGCGTCCTGACGGATACGCCCGATAGTCCAGCCGGCGTAGCGCCGATGGCTGGAGGCCATGTGCTCCGGCACGGTGGTGTGCTTGTGATTGCCACTCATGCGCTGATGCGCGGCAATCCGCTCGCCCTTGTGGAAGATCTCGACGGTGCGGGCGGTGAACCGCACCTCGACCTCGGCACGCGCGAAGCGATGCGGAACGCTGTAATAATGCTTCTCCACCTCGACGTGGTAGTCGAGGCTGACGCGGCGGATCCGCCACTCGGCGAGCACGTAGGGGCTCGCCGGCAACGGCTTGAGCGCCGGCCGGTCGATCTCCTCGAGCAGCCGGCGGCGCGTCACGCCGAGCCGCCGGATCGGCCGCTCCTCGTTGAGCCTGGTGAGCAACTCGCCGATCGCTGCGTTGACCTCGGCGAGGCTGTAGAAGACGCGGTGGCGCAGGCGACCGAGCAGCCAGCGCTCGATGATGAGGACGGCCTGCTCGACCTTGGCCTTGTCGCGCGGCTTGCGAGGTCGCGCCGGCAAGACGGCCGTGCCGTAATGCGCGGCCATCTCCGCATAGGTGCGATTGATCTGCGGGTCGTAGAGGCTCGCCTTGATGACTGCGACTTTGGTGTTGTCAGGCACCAGGAGCGCCGGGACGCCGCCGATCGCCGCGAAGGCGCCAACATGGGCGCTGATCCAGTCGGCGAGCCCCTGCGTCCACGTCGCCTGCGCGTAGGTGAAGCTCGAGGCGCCGAGCACGGCGACGAAGATCTGCGCCGTCCTCCGCTCGCCGGTGAGGCGGTCGACCACCACCGGCACGCCGTCGCCCGCGTAGTCGACGAACAGCTTGTCACCGGCCGCGTGCGCCTGGCGCATCGTCACCGACAGGCGTCCCTCCCAGGCGCGGTAAAGCTCGCAGAAGCGCGAGTACCGGTATCCGCCGGGCTCGGCGCCGATGTACTCCTCCCACAGGATCGACAGCGTCACGTGCTTGCGCTTGAGCTCGCGGTGCACCGCCGCCCAATCGGGCTCGGCGATGCGGCGATGACCCTGCCGGTTACCGTTGCCGGTCTTGGCGAACAGGCGGGCCTCCAGGGCCGCGTCCGTGAGTTCGTCGGGCAACGGCCAGCTCAGGCCTGCGGCCTCGAACCGCCGGATGGTCAGCCGCACTGTCGAGGGCGCCGCGCCCATCCGCCGAGCAATCTCGCGGCTCGGCAGCCCAGCCGCCTTCATCCTGATCACATCGCGCACACGGCGCATCGCAAGCCTCTCCGTCGGCATCCAGGGTCCCCCTTCGCAAAGCCGAAAGGTTGACCCTATGGGAGCCAGAAGAGGTCTCGTCACCCCGGGTTCGCTCTTGCGATACCCGGGCGACATCATCCCGGAATCGTGGGCGACATCATCTCGGAACGGGTGGGCGACTTCAAATCGGAATGGTGGGCGAGATCATCTCGGAATCCTGGGCGACATCGATCGGAATCCGCATCTTGGGAAAGTGTTTGCATTCTTTTCACTCTTATCATTAGAGTTACAATCATTAGAGTTACAAAAATGCAGCGGAGGGACGATCATGGCTAATCTTCGTGATTTGGTTCTCGATGCCCATGGAGCCGCGCAATGGCGTCGGTTTCGCAGAATTGAAGGGGACATGTCGATTGTCGGCGGCCTCTGGGCGCGAAAGGGTTGGCCGGAAGCTCTGAAGCACGTTCGCGTCACCGTCGATATCGCCGACCAGCAGCTCAGCTACGAACCATTCACGGCTGAGGGCTTGCGCAGCTTCTATCGTCCCGATCTGGTCGCGATCGATGACGTCAACGGCAAACGCCTGAAACAGCGGACCAATCCGCGCGACTCATTCGCCGGCCACGCGCCCGCTACCCCATGGGACGATCTCCACCTCGCCTATTTCAGTGGTTACGCGATGTGGAACTACCTCAACACGCCCTTCATGTTTGCTCTGCCGGGTTTCTCGGCCGAAGAGATCGAGCCGTGGGTTGAAGGTCGCGAGACGTGGCGACGACTCAAGATCACTTTTCCAGAGTCGGTCGCCACCCATTCCCCGGAGCAGGTGTTCTATGTCGGCGGCAATGGCCTGATCACGCGGCTCGACTATTCCGCAAACGTTGTCGGCGCAATTCCGACCGCGCACTACACGTCCGACTATCGAGACTTCGATGGGATCAAGATTCCCTCTAGGCGCCGCGCCTATCGACGAAATGCTGACGGAACGGCAATCCAGAATGGTCCCTCCGTCGCCATTGACATCAGAAACATTAGGTTCTCGTGAGGAAGGCGTCATGTCCGATTCTGGAGAGCTTCACTCCGTGACGCTCGAAATCAACGGCGCCCACAGAACCGTAACCGCCGAAGCGCGAAGGTTGCTCGTCCACCTGATCCGGGAGGATCTCGGTCTCACCGGCACGCATGTTGGCTGCGATACCTCGCAATGCGGTGCCTGCACCGTCGAGATCGACGGCCAGGCCGTAAAATCATGCACCGTGCTGGCTGTGATGACGGACTACGGACAGGATTACGTTGACAGTGCTGGACTGGACTGCACCCCTCAAGTGAGACACGATAATCTCGGTGACAGGCATTCCGAGGATGACCTGTGGCAGCAAGAGGGAAGAACCGTCGGTTTCCGACGGCTTACAAGCTGAAGGCAATCAAGCGTGTCGAGCGAGGCGAAGGCGTTCTGCCTGTGGCCCGCGAGCTTGGGATATCGCGCAAGATCCTGCACGACTGGATCAAGGCCTGGAAGGCCCAAGGGCCCGACGGATTGAACCGCAGACCGGGGCCGAAGCCCGACCCCCGGAAGCTCAAAGCTACAGCAACCTATGACGATAAGAGGTCTGCGCTGACGCGCGCAAATGCTCGTATCGCCGAGCTCGAACGGCTTGTCGGCCGTCAGCAGATGGATCTCGATTTTTTCGGCAAGCCTTGCGCGCATTGGAGCGGCCGGCAGCGCAAGGCAAACCCGCACCCGCATCATCGAAGTCATCCAAGCCATGACATCGGAAGCAACGGAGTCCCACGCCGACGTGCAACGCTCTGCAGTCTGGCCGGCCTGCCACGCGCGACCTACTACCGGCATCTCAACAAACGCAGTCGCGAGACGGCCGATTGCGAGCTGCGCGACCAGATCCAGCGCATTTGCCTCAAGCATCCATTCTACGGCTATCGGCGCGTGACGGCCACGATCCGACGCAAAGGCATGGTCGTCAATGCAAAGAAGGTGCTCAGGCTGATGCGCGAGGACAACCTTCTCGCACAGCGCAAGGCGCCATTCCTGAAGCCGCCGGCAGAGCGGCCAAGGGACATTGTCGTCGTCCCCAATCTCGTACGCGGCCTGGTGCCGTCCGCTCCTGACCAGATCTGGGTGGCGGACATCACCTATGTCCATCTCGCCACGACCTTCGCCTACCTCGCCGTCATCCTCGACGCTTTCTCGCGCAAGGCAGTCGGCTGGGCCTTCGACAACACGCTCGATGCCTCACTCGCGATTGCGGCTTTGGACAGGGCAATCGAGGCCCGCAAGCCGCAGCGCGGCAGCCTGATCCACCACTCCGATCGCGGCGTGCAATACGCCTCGATTGCCTATCGCCAGATCTTGGCGGATCGTGACATCACGATCAGCATGAGCAGGCCGGGCAACCCGTTCGACAACGCCAAAGCTGAAAGCTTCATGAAGACGCTCAAGGCCGAAGAGGTCAACGGCAAGACATTCTCCGACATCAGAGACGCGCGTCGCCGGATCGATAGCTTCATCGCGGACGTCTACAACAAAGAACGCCTGCACTCGGCACTCGGCTATCGATCGCCTCTTGAGTTCGAAGCCGTGTTCGCGCAAAACAACGCACGATAACACGTCGTGGCAACCGCACTGTCACCGAGATTATCGTGTCTCACTTGAGGGGTGCAGTCCAGTGCTGTCACCGTATCCCGCTTATCGCGGGGGAGAAGCCGTGACGATACTCGATCAATAGGTGAGCCGATCCCTCGGCTGATCGAGACGAAGATGAGCGAGCTGACATGAACACGACATTATGCGCAACAGCTGTAGCGATATCGGCAATTGTAGTGCCGGTTGCCTTCCAGATGTCGGAGGCATACGCCCAGACGTATTATTGCGATCGCCCGCGAAAGCCGTCTTGTATCGACGCAATGGCCGTCAGTCGTGATGAAGTGACTTTTCAAACGTGTCGGGATGAAGTGGAGCGCTATCAAAGAAGATCTGTTGAATATCAGGATTGTCTCCGAATGGAATTCGACGATATGGCGTCGGAGAGAAAAAAGCAGATTGATCGCTTTAATTCTTGCGCGCAGAATACTTACTGTTATTAGTGCGCCGAGACGATGGGCGGCCTGCTGCATTCAAGCCAATTTCGAAAGATCCGTCCCCTACCTACCGCGGGGATTACGGTGACAGTGCACCAAATTGGCTGCTCTTTCAGCCCGGAATTGAATGTCACCGTAATCCGGGCCGAGCAGATCTTTTCGCGCTTGGTAGTCAGCCGACTCCTTCGTCGCATCAACAGTCCAGCACAGTCGCCGCGACTCGAGTCCGCTATGATCCTACGCCTGAGAACGCACATCTTGCTATGTCCGCTACCGCGGAAAGGTACCGACTCGAAACAACTTGATAAAGATCGTTCATGACCCTCAGAATTTCGTCTGTCGAACCTAGTTGTTCGTCCGACAGCTTCTTGTAGTCGCTATAAACCCGGGTATATTTTGGCGTGATCGTCTTGGTGTTCGTCTTGAAGTGATTAAGAAGCGCTCTTGCGAGAGCTTCTCGGTTGTAGCGATCACTGTTGAATGGCGCTACTTCTATAATTAGGCCAAGGCTATTCTTTGGCCGATATAGATTGAACCAGAAAGCTACGGCTCGCTGATATCCAGCCCAGGAGCTTCCAACACCCTTTGGCACGACATTCGCAAGGACTGACGGCGTAAAAACCGCTCTGTTGGGAGATACGGTGGCCTGCTCTAGGTCTGTGTGCTCCTTAAAAAATAGGTCGGCCGCAGATACGAAGGGGTCTACCGTGCCGAACCGGATGATCAAATCCAAAGCTTGGCGATGTTGAGCGTAGATTGCCCTGCACTGCTCAATCAGCTCTTGATCCGGCACGATCTTTCTCCTTATGAGGGTCACATAGTGATTTAAGACGGTGCTGACCTCACTCGTCAAATTGGCAGAGTGATATGTCATTGACTCTTGCAATGCTTCCAGGACACCTGAGTAGCCAATTGCCGACCACGTCTGCTCTGACGGATGGTCCTCATCGACGGTCAGATACGAGAAAACAAACTTGTGGTTTGAAAAGGATTCACGGGCACTCTCTTCATACATTCGTAGCTGATGTTCGGATTCTGTAGAGTCGATTTTGTTCTCTATCGCCCAGACGAGCTGGTTAGCTTTCGATTCGATCAGAACGTCGATACCGCGCCATTCGCGCGTTACGAGCGCATCGGAGAAGTCAGCTAGAACAAGCTTGAGCGGTCTAATCGGTGGTTCCGGCGCATTTTCGAGAGCACGCCTCAGTAGAGACTTTAGGAACGAATCGCCCAACCCATGGCTTTCGTAGGGCCTAAGAATGAATGCCAGAAAGTTGGAATGTCGGATTTCTTGTCGGTCGAGCCCCGCTGCTTCGAAAATGTTGAGGCCCGGCACAAAACGTCGATCACGCGAAAACACGATCAAGCTATTCACTAGGTTCAGCAGCTTCTGCTCCCGTTCGATGACTAAGCCATTTGATGAATTTTCTCCCACGTCGCTCCTCCGATAGCGATGGCTTTGAGCCTACATCTTATACGAGAATCATATTCATCTTACACGAGAATGATATTCGAAGCTTCGATTGCCCGTCTACCCTCGTTTTGTTCCGCATCCTTGGTTGACACAGCCCGCCCTTGCTGGATGGCATACACCCAGAGATTAGTTTCCTCTGCCTTCTCAAAACGATCAACCTGTTCGGCCCCCTTGCGCAGAATAATTGATTTCACGTTTTCCGAAATCCATGCTAGACACCCCCATCCCGTGCTCCTCGAGAGGGGCGCTTCGCGATCGTCACGGACGTTGGGTGCGGGGAGCGGTGGCCGCGGGCCTGTTGCAGCGCGCTGATGTGCGCGGACGAACGGCAGGTCGCGGACGTGAAATCGCGTGGTCCTGGCGCCCCGAAGCTGGCGCCAAGTTTTCGGGGAATGATGATCCCCGAGGGCGACGGTGGCTATCAAGCCGGACACCGGGGAGATCGCGTATAAATGTTAAGACCACCGCGCGGGGAATGCCGGATGCCGGCTGAACCTGTGGTGACTGCCGCCTGCTTTCCTTGTTGCAGGCGGGCCATGGGTTGCGGCCTGCAACCCGGCATTCCCCGCGCCCTCTGTCCGAGGAGGGCGAACGATCTCGAAAAGCTCGGGCGCGACATGCGTCGCGACGACGCGCGAGCGCGCCCCTTTGCCCCCAGCCTTGTGCGCGTGCGCGGCGACGTCGAATGGCGGCGCACCTGGGCGTCACTGAGCGTGTCACGCGTCAGTGTATCCTCCTCAGGTCGGGCATGGAATGATGGAGCCCACATTGCGATGCGCCGATCGTTCTCTTGTTGCACGGCCGCGAAACCGGGAGCCCGCCGATGTCCTTTGCTTTCCTGCTGACCTCGCTGATCGTGGTGGCCTCGCCCGGCACCGGCGTGCTCTACACGCTCGCGGTGGCGCTGACGAGGGGATCGCGGATGAGCATGGCGGCTGCGTTCGGCTGCACGCTCGGCATCATCCCGGCGATGCTCGCGGCGAGCGTCGGGCTCGCGGCGGTGCTGCACGCCAGCGCGCTGGCGTTTGCGGCGCTGAAATATTGCGGCGGCGCTTATCTGCTGTACATGGCCTGGCAGACACTTCGAGAACGCGGTGCGCTCTCGATCGCGTCAAAGGACGAGGCGCGCTCGGCGGGGCGCGTGGTGCTGACCGGCTTCCTGATCAACATCCTCAATCCAAAGCTGTCGATCTTCTTCCTCGCCTTCCTGCCACAGTTCATCGCCGCCGATGCGGCGCATCCGCTGGCGCTGATGCTGGAGCTGTCGGCTGTGTTCATGGCGATGACGTTTGCGGTGTTCGTGATCTACGGCCTGTTCGCCGCCGCCGTGCGCGACCGGATCGTCAGCCGCCCCCGCGTCATGACCTGGCTGCGCCGCGCCTTCGCCGGCGGTTTTGCTCTGCTCGGCGCGCGGCTGGCAATGAGCGAGCGCTGAGGGCGTGCCGCAGCGGGGGTGACGCTCATGGCAACGGGCATACGGCCTTCACTCCTCACCCTGAGAAGCCCACCGCAGGCGGGCGTCTCGAAGGGCGAGGCCCGTGCTGTGGCCTCATGGTTCGAGACGCGCCGCAAGGGCGGCGCTCCTCACCATGAGCCTTCAGCGGCGGGGCGGCCGCTGCACACGAGACAATGAACAAGCTGTCCGCGTGTTGATACAGAGCAACATTGTGGAGAAGCGGGAAACCAATCGACCTCGCCGCGGGCGCGATGGCCGTAACTGCGCCCTCGCCCCTTGTGGGAGAGGGCATGTACGGCAGCCCAACGATCTCGGTCGGGTGAGGGGTATGTCTCAACGAGTTGCGCTCGCGGAGACAACCCCTCACCCAACCGAGCCTGCGGATCAGCCGGCGATGCCCTCTCCCACAAGGGGCGAGGGCACTGCATCGCGCAGGGGTGCGGAGGTTGCAGGCTGGCGCGCGATGAAACGTGTGCCCATTGCGAGGGTCATCAGTTTCGGCTCGATTAGCCCGGGCAAAAACCAAACCCGTCTGGAGCGTTGCCGCTCCAGACGGGTTTCATCAGTTCAGAAATTCACCCGGCAGAGCTCAGCCGAACTGGTTCATCGTGTTGTGCGCGCCGCCGGCCTTCAGGGCCTTCTCGCCGGCGAAGTACTCCTTGTGGTCGTCGCCGATGTCGGACCCGGCCATGTTCTGGTGCTTGACGCAGGCGATGCCCTGGCGGATCTCGGCGCGCTGGACGTTCTTGACGTAGCCCAGCATGCCCTGCTCGCCGAAATATTCGCGGGCGAGGTTGTCGGTCGAGAGCGCCGCGGTGTGGTAGGTCGGCAAAGTGATCAGGTGATGGAAGATGCCGGCGCGCTTGGCCGAATCCGCCTGGAAGGTGCGGATGCGCTCGTCGGCTTCCTTGGCCAGCGGGGTGTCGTCATACTCCGCTTTCATCAGCTCGGCGCGGTTGTAGCGGCTGACGTCCTGGCCCGCCTCCTTCATCGCGTCATAGACCTGCCAACGGAAGTTGAGGGTCCAGTTGAACGACGGCGAGTTGTTGTAGGCGAGCTTGGCGTTCGGGATCACCTTGCGGATACGGTCGACCATCTTGGCGATCTGCTCGATATGCGGCTTCTCGGTCTCGATCCACAACAGGTCGGCGCCGTTCTGCAGCGAGGTGATGCAGTCGAGCACGCAGCGGTCCTCGCCGGTACCGGGGCGGAACTGATAGAGGTTCGACGGCAGCCGCTTCGGACGCATCATCTTGCCGTTCTGGTTGATGATGACGTCGCCGCTGCGCGCGGTCGCAGGCGTCACTTCCTCGCAATCGAGGAAGCTGTTGTACTGGTCGCCGAGATCGCCCGGCTGGCTCGAGAACGCGATCTGCTGCGTCAGGCCGGCGCCGAGCGAGTCGGTGCGGGTGACGACGATGCCGTCCTCGACGCCGAGCTCCAGGAAGGCGTGGCGGCAGGCGCGGATCTTGGCCAGGAACACGTCATGCGGCACGGTGACCTTGCCGTCCTGATGGCCGCACTGCTTCTCGTCGGAAACCTGGTTCTCGATCTGCAGCGCGCAGGCGCCCGCCTCGATCATCTTCTTGGCGAGCAGATAAGTCGCCTCGGCATTGCCGAAGCCGGCGTCGATGTCGGCAATCACCGGGACGACGTGGGTCTGGAAGCCGTCGATCTTGGCGATGATCTCGGTCTCCTTCGCCTTGTCGCCGGCCTTGCGGGCCGCGTCGAGCGTGCGGAACAGATCATTGAGCTCGCGCGAGTCAGCCTGGCGCAGGAAGGTGTAGAGCTCCTCGATCAGCGCGGGCACCGAGGTCTTCTCGTGCATCGACTGATCCGGCAGCGGGCCGAACTCCGAGCGCAGCGCCGCGATCATCCAGCCCGAGAGATAGAGGTAGCGGCGGTCGGTCTTGCCGAAATGCTTCTTGATCGAGATCAGCTTCTGCTGCGCGATGAAGCCATGCCAGCAGCCGAGCGACTGGGTGTATTTGGTGCTGTCCTCGTCATACGCGGCCATGTCGGCGCGCATCACGGCCGCGGTGTAGCGGGCCACGTCGAGACCGGTCTTGAAGCGGTTCTGCAGGCGCATGCGCGCCACAGCCTCGGCGGTGACGCCGTTCCAGGTCGGCTGGGTCTCGAGCAGCGCACGCGCCGCCTCGACCTCGGCCTGGTAGGACGCGGGGCCCTGGAGGGCTTGGTCGTTCAGTCCACGCGGTTGGAAGTTCATGTCCGTGATCCCTTGGTTAAGGACAACCTGGGACCTGTTGTAAGCGTTCGCCGCGGACGGACCAGACAGCGCGCGGAAAACTTGTCACACTTTACAAATCTCTCGTGTATAGCTGTAAGGAGCTTACAGACCCGAAATGACAGGCCATGACCACGACCACGGCACGCTCGATCTTCATGGGCCCGCGCCTGCGCCGGCTCCGCCGCGAGCTCGGCCTGACCCAGGCCGACATGGCCGCAGACCTCGAAATATCAGCACCTTACGTGGCACTCCTGGAGCGGAACCAGAGGCCGGTAACCGCCGACATGCTGCTGCGGCTGGCCCGGACCTACAAGATCGACCTGGCGGATCTGGCCGGCGACGGCGGCGCCGACCACACCGCGCGGATGCAATCCGTCCTCAAGGACCCGATGTTCTCCGACATCGACATTCCCGCGCTGGAGATCTCCGACCTCGCCGTCAGCTATCCCGGCATGACCGAAGCCTTCCTGCGGCTCTACACGGCCTATCGCGAGGAGCAGCTGGCGCTGGCCGAGCGCGCGCCCGCAGCCTCCGGCGGCGCGCCGCTTCCCGATGGCTTCGACGCCAACGATCCCGTCGCCGACGTGCGCCGTTTCCTCGCCGCCCGCCGCAACAATTTTGCCCAGCTCGACGAGGCCGCCGAGCGGCTGGCGCAGGCCATGGTCCAGGGTTCGGCGACGGGCTCGGCGCAGGTCTCGGCCAGCCCCTCGGGCTTCATCGAGCGGTTTCGCGCCCGGCACAATCTACAGGTCCGCTACATGCCGCCGAACGTGATGCTCGGCTCGCTCAGGCGGCTCGACCTGCACCGCCGGCAATTGCTGATCGAGGATTCGCTCGACAGCGCCAGCCTGAAGTTCGAACTGGCGCGGCAACTCGCTTATCTCGAGCTCGACAATGAGATCGGCGCAGCGCTGGAGGACGGCAAGTTCGCCAGCAAGACCGCGGAGCTGCTGGCGCGCCGCGCGCTCGCGGCCTATGCCGCGGCGGCGATCATCATGCCCTATTCGATCTTCGCCAGAGCCGTCGATACCAGGGCCTACGATCTGGAGGCGCTGGCGCGGCAGTTCGGCACCAGCTTCGAACAGACCGCGCATCGCGTCACGACCCTGCAGAAGCCGGGCGCTGAAAAGATCCCGTTCTTCCTGATCCGCGTCGATCCCGCCGGCAACGTGTCGAAACTGCTCGACGGCGCCGGCTTTCCGTTCGCGCGTCATGGCGGCGCCTGCCCGCTGTGGTCCGTGCACGGCATCTTCAAGACGCCGCGCCAGATCGTGACGCAATGGCTGGAGCTGCCGGACGGCCGTCGCTTCTTCTCGATCGCACGCACGGTGACCGCCGGCGGCGGCTCCTACGGCGCCGTCCGCGTCGAGCGCGCGATCGCGGTGGGCTGCGCGGCCGAGCATGCGGGCCAATTGATCTACACCCGCGACGGCCACGGCCCGCGCGCCGACGAACCGACCCCGATCGGCACCGCCTGCCGGGTCTGCCACCGGCCGAAATGCGCGGCGCGTTCGGCGCCGCCCATCGGCCGCGAGATCCTGCCCGACGATTTCCACACCTCGTCGATCCCGTTCGGTTTCTCGGCAGATTGAGAATGGGCGATGCTGGGCACACAGCGAAGCGAGGAATGTGTCGATGTCCGCAGCCTTTCTCCTCACCTCGCTGATCGTGGTGGCCTCGCCCGGCACCGGCGTGCTCTACACGCTCGCCGTGGCGCTGACGCGCGGATCGCGCATGAGCATTGCGGCCGCGTTCGGCTGCACGCTCGGAATCATTCCGGCGATGCTCGCTGCCATTGTCGGCCTTGCGGCGGTGCTGCATACCAGCGCGCTGGCGTTTGCCACGCTGAAATATTGCGGTGTCGCTTATCTGCTCTACATGGCCTGGCAGACGCTCGGCGAGCGTGGCGCGCTCGCGGTCGAGGCGCAGGGGGATGCCCGCTCGTCCGGCCGCGTGGTGCTGACCGGCTTCTTGGTCAATATCCTCAATCCGAAACTGTCGATCTTCTTCCTCGCTTTCCTGCCGCAGTTCATCGCGGCCGACGACGCGCATCCGCTCGGAACCATGCTCGAGCTGTCGGCAACGTTCATGGCGATGACCTTTGCGGTGTTCGTGCTGTACGGCCTGTTCGCCGCGGCGGTGCGCGACCGTGTGATCAGCCGTCCCCGCGTCATAGCCTGGCTGCGCCGCAGCTTCGCCGCCGGATTTGCGTTGCTCGGCGCCCGGCTGGCGCTGGCGGAGCGTTAAGACCTCCGTGCCGGTCAAGGACAACGCAACAACATCTCACAGCCTGAAATGAAAGCTTCGCAAAACCGCCCCGCCGCCAGCGTGTCCTCACAGGCGTGGCCGCGCGCGGTTTGCAAACTCCCCGCCCGCGGCCTCGACGACCCGAAAAGGATCCCGAGGCCTCCCCATGCCATCTCCGACACCAGCCCTGCGCCGCGCCGCTGTGGTGATGCTCGCCGCCCTCTTGCTCGGCAACATCGCCGCCATTGTCGCTTTTCCGTCGCGCTGCGCGAACAGCCCGCATGTCGCCATCGGCGGTCATATCTGGATCGCGGGCTGCAGCGAGCCCTGAGATCAGACCATCCGGCGCCTGGCCCGGTCGCGCCGCCGGGCTACCGCCGCGTCTTCCGCGCGCGATCGGCCCCATCGAGCAAGACCCGCATCGAACTGCCGACGCGTATAGGGGGCCCCGCCAAGCCGCCGGGACGGGCGAAGCTCATCAGCTCGCAACGCGGCGCTTGAACCGCAGCACCTGCTCCTAAACGTCGTCGCGCCGGTCCCGCCGCGGTAGCGGTCCGGCGACGATGGCGCAGCGCTGGCGGGCCGGCCATCTCGACCTGCAGCAGGCGGTGCTGGCCCTGGCAGACGTCGCCGGTATCCACGTCATCCGACGCCCCGCCACAGCCGTCGAACGAGGGTCCGAGAAGCTCCCCACTTGACGAACCAGCCACAAACCGGCCAAACATTGCGCCAAAATGTCGCGGCGGAGGTGATCCATGCGATATGTCGACGGCTCAGTGATGTTCTTCAGCCTCTGGCTGCTGGCGTCCATGCTTCTCGACGCCCTGACGCCACCGGAGCTGACCTTCTACATGATTGGCCCGGCGATCGCCCCGGCCGTGATCGTCGCAGGCTTTCTCTATTGGCTGCGCATCCCTCCGCTCGATTACGCGGTGGTGTTCGGGACGTTATGGATGGTCTCCGAGATGATTCTGGAGATGATCACTCCCAAGCCGCTGTCGTCCTTGATGGCCATCGCCGCCGTCGCACCGCTTTTGCTCGCCGGCATCCTCGTCAACGTCAGGCAATGGCAGCAGTCCGGCCCGCGCGTCCAGCCCCCGTCCGCGATCAAGACGTTACAGAATTCTTCCGCAGTTCTCCCCAACCGCCGGCCACTCTGAACCCGACCCGCCGCCGGCGGTGGCTATGCGGACTCGGCTCGCATCCTCCATTTAGGAAGGGCCTGTCGCCGACATCATTTTCGTCCGAGCGCGTGAGCCGTCGATCCGTCGTGGCCGCGTTAGAATGCGAGCGCGCAGGCCTGGGCTCCTGGCCCCCGCCGGCGGCTACCATCACCACGACTCCTCGCTCGTCGGCGGCTGCGGCCGGATCGTGCCAATCGACAGCTACGTGCTGGGCGTCCGCCGACTCCGCCCTGCATCATGGCGTGCTGCTGCAACAGCAGATTGCGCGCATCGGCACCACTCCGCGGCGAGCAAGCCGATAGCCGCGATCACACGATGTGACAGATTGCGGGTTTCCTTGCCGGGCGCAGCGACATAAGTTGCCGCCCGGGGGTTGCTTCATGCATGAACTGATCGGCGACATCACGCTCTGCATCCTGTTTGCGTGGGTGCTTGGACTGGCGGCGCATTACTGGCGCCAGCCCTCGATTCTCGCTTATCTGGTCGCGGGCTTCGCCATCGGCCCCTTCGGCACCGGCTGGGTCAAATCCCAGGACTCGATCTCGGTCATTTCGGAACTCGGCCTGATCTTCATGCTGTTCATGATCGGACTCGAGATCGACCTGAAGAAGATCATCCGTGCCGGCCCGGTGATTCTGATCGCTGGCGGCGTCCAGCTGCTCGGCGGGGCGGCGCTCGGTATTCTGTTTTTCGTCGCCATCGGCATGCGAATGGGCGCCGAGAGCTACGATGCGCTCTATCTCTGCGTCGCCTGCGCGCTGTCCTCGACCGTGATCATCGTCAAGGTGCTGTACGAGAAGCGCGAGCTCGACACCCTGCCCGGCCGCATCACCCTCGGCGTGCTCGTATTGCAGGATGTGTTCGCGATCCTTTTCCTGGCGGTGCAGCCGAGCCTCGACGATCTGCATGTCGGCGTCATCCTGCTGTCCTTCGCACGCGCCGGCGCGCTGGTCGCGATCGCGCTGTTGCTCAGTCGCTACGTGCTGCCACCGGTGTTCCATCGCATCGCGCGCACCCCCGAGCTGATCCTGTTGGGCGCGCTGGCTTGGTGCTTCCTGATCGGCGAGATTGCAGAGCGGCTGCATCTTTCGCGCGAAATGGGGTCCCTTATCGCCGGCGTGTCGCTCTCGACCTTCCCCTATGCGCTTGACGTCACCGCCAAGGTGACGACCTTGCGCGATTTCTTCATCACGCTGTTCTTTGTCGCGCTCGGCATGACCATCCCGATCCCGACGATGTCGGTGGTGGGGCTGGCGCTGGTCATCGCCCTGTTCACGGTGGCGAGCCGGCTGCTCACCACCTTCACGCCTCTCTACATGATGCGGCAGGGCCTGCGTGCGAGCCTTCTGCCGGCGCTCAACCTCGCCCAGATCAGCGAGTTCTCGCTGGTCGTGATCCAGACCGGCGCCGCCGCCGGCCATCTCAAGACCGGCACGTCGAGCGCGGCGTCCTTCGCATTCGTGCTGCTCGCAGTGCTCTCCACCTTCGTGATCGTGCGCTCCGATCCGATCGTAAGGCGCAGCATTCCGCTCCTGAAGCGGCTCGGCCTGCGGGATCTCGACGCGACCAAGGACGGCGAGCCCGGCCACGACGGAGGCCACGGCGCCGCACGGCCGATCGTGCTCCTTGGCTTTTTCCGAACCGCCAGCGCACTGCTCAGCGAGATCGAGCGCAACGAGCCTGCGCTCCTGCAGCGGATCGGGGTCGTCGATTTCAATCCCGTGGTGTTTCGGACGTTGTCCGACCGCGGCATCCAGGTGACCTATGGCGATATCAGCAATGTCGACACGCTGGTCCATGCCGGGGTCGGCCAGGCCGAGCTGATCATCCTGAGCATCCCGGACTCGCTGCTCAAGGGCGCCAACAATGAGAAGCTGGTGCGGCACGTCCGCAGCATCAACGCGACCGCCAAGATCGTCGCGACCGCGGACCTGCTGGCCGACGTCAACGATCTCTACAATGCCGGCGCGGACTATGTGACCGTGCCGCGGCTCAGCGACGCGCAGGTGCTGCTAAATCTGATCCAGGACGCCAGCGCCGGCCTGTTGTCCGACCGCCGTCAGGAGGCCGAGGCGCTGCTGGCCGACCGCCGCGAGGTTCTCCCGTGAACCAACGCACCTCCCAACTGGAACTGCGGCCGAGATCCCGCTAAACCGGTCCTATGACAAGCATCAACGTTCACGTCGTCGATCACCCGCTGGTCCAGCACAAGCTATCCCTGATGCGCGAGCGCGACCGCTCGACCAAGGGCTTCCGTGAGCTGTTGAACGAGATCGGCATGCTGCTGGCCTATGAGGTCACACGGGACCTGCCGCTCGAACTGGTCGACATCGAAACACCGATCGCGCCGATGAAAGCGCCGAAGATCGCGGGCAAGAAGCTGACCCTCGCCCCCATCCTGCGCGCGGGCGTCGGCTTCCTGGACGGCATGCTGGCGCTGATGCCATCGGCGCGCATCGCTCATATCGGGCTCTATCGCGACCCCACGACGCTCCAGGCGGTCGAATACTACTTCAAGGCGCCGCAGGACCTGACCGACCGCACCGTGATCCTGATGGACCCGATGCTGGCGACCGGCAACTCGGCCTGCGCCGCAGCCGAACTGCTCAAGGCGCGCGGTGCCCGGGACATCCGTTTCGTCTGCCTGCTGGCCGCGCCGGAAGGCATCGCGCAGTTCGAAAAGGAGCATCCGGACATTCCGATCTGGACCGCGGCGATCGACGAGAAGCTGAACGACCATGCCTATATCGTGCCCGGTCTCGGCGATGCCGGCGACCGCATGTTCGGCACGAAGTGAGCGTGCGCGAACGCGTCAGCAGGACGGTCGCAGTAACGGACGAATGACGCTGAAGATCCGGCCGTCGATCACCAGCAGCGCACTCCCGATCACCAGCGCACCGCCGATCTCCCGCGACGAGATGCTTTCGCCAAGCACCAGCGACCCGAGCAGGATCGTCGTCAACGGGATCAACAATGTCACCAGCGTCACATTGGTTGCGCCGGAGCGACGCAGGATTTGGAAGAACACGATATAGGCGAACGCCGTCGACAGCGCCGCGAGCCCGATGACCGCGAGCCAGGTCTGCAGTCCGGGAAGTGGAAGACGCCATGGCTGGTCAACGACAGCGGCGACGGCGAGTATCATCACGCTGGACGCCGAGAGCTGGAAGGTGGCGGTCGCAAGCGGCGGCGAATGGGCGAGATGGCGGCGCACCAGCAGCGCGGCGATGCCGTAGCTGAGCGACGCGCCGAGACCGAACAGAATGCCGTAGCCGCCAGCCGAGCCATCGAACCCCGGCCCACCCCGCAGGATTACGACGCCGACGAGACCAAGGATCAGTCCCGCAGCCCGCCGGGCCGACAGCCTTTCCTCTGCCGCGGCGGCCATCACCACGATCGTGAACAGCGGCGTCGTCGCATTCAGGATGGCAGCCAAGCCTGAGGTGATGAACGTCTGGCCTATCACGATCAGGCAGAACGGCACGACGTTATTGAACAGCGCCACCGCAAAGAACGGTCGCCAGCCGGCAATGCCCTTAGGGAAGCCGAGCCCGCGCAGTCGCGCCACCGGCAGCAGGATCCCGGCCGCCAGCACAATGCGCAGCAGCACCAGGGTCAGCGGCGGCAATTCCTTCAAGGCAAGGCCGTTGAAGATGAAAGATCCGCTCCACAGCACCGACAGCAGGCCGAGCAGCCTACCAATCCCGTGTGTCCATGCTGTCGTTCGGGGATGTCATCACCGCAACCGCATTCAATGTGCGCGTGAACGTTGCAGATGAAGCGGAGCAAGGTCCACCCGCTTTCCGTTCGCCCTGACACCCGCCTAGGACGGATCCTTCGGCCGCGATACCAGCTCGATCATGCGGCCTTCGTCTTCATCCGGCATCGCCGCCGTCGCGCGCGCATAGGCATCGACAGCAGCCTGGGCCATCACCGGACGTTCAGCAAGCAGCTGCTCGGCGAGTTGCAGCGCACAAGCCGCATCCTTGTGGCGGAGCGCGGCGGTAAAGCTCGCATCGGCGAAATTGCGCGCGACCATGCGCGGCGCGTGACGCAGAACTTGCGGGCTCGCCGCGACGCCGCCCTGGATCGCCTCCAACACGAGGTTCATATCGAGCCCGGCCTGCTCGGCGATCCCGAGGCCTTCGGCGAGACCTGCGATCTGCATCGCGCCCAAGAGATTGTTGATCAGCTTATAGACCGTTCCGGTGCCGACGGCGCCGAAATGGCGGATGGTCGAGCCGATCGGCGCAAGAAACGGTCGCGCGCGCTCGAGGTCGGCGGCGTCGGCGCCGACCAGCAAGGTGAGCTTGCCGTTTGCCGCGGCGTCAGGCAGCCCGGTCACCGGGCAATCGAGATAGATCACGCCCCGTGCATTCAGCTCACGCGACAGGCGCAGCGCATGATCGCGCGAGACCGTCGAACATTCGATCGCAATGGTGCCGACCCGCATCGCGGCCGCCGCACCGTCGGGCCCGAGCCACACCGCGCGCGAGGCATCGTCGTCGGCGACCATCGTGACGACCGCATCCGCATCGATCGCAGCGTCAGCCGGCGAGGTCGACCAGCGCGCACCGCGCGAGATCAGGTCCTCGGCCTTGGCCTTGCTGCGATTCCAGACCGCAACGGAATAGCCGGCGTCGAGATAACGCCCGGCCATGCCATGGCCCATGCGGCCGAGGCCGATGAAGGCGACGCGCGTCACCGGTCAGTCCACGTCCTCGATCGCAGCCCCTGGCGTGGTACCGAAGGCACGCTGTGCCAAGGTCGCCGCCATGAACTCGTCGAGATCGCCGTCGAGCACGCCAGCGGTGTCGGAGGTCTGCACGCCCGTGCGCAGATCCTTCACCATCTGATACGGCTGCAGCACATAGGATCGGATCTGGTGGCCCCAGCCGATCTCAGTCTTGGCGGCCTGATCGGCGGCGGCCTTCTCCTCGCGCTTCTTCAGCTCGATCTCATAGAGACGCGCGCGCAGCATGTCCCAGGCCTGGGCGCGGTTCTTGTGCTGCGAGCGGCCGGCCTGGCAGACCACCGCCACCCCGGTCGGAATGTGCGTGAGTCGCACCGCCGATTCGGTCTTGTTGACGTGCTGGCCGCCGGCTCCGCCCGAGCGCATCGTGTCGGTGCGGACATCGGATTCCTTGATGTCGATCTTGATGCTGTCGTCGACCACCGGAAAGATCGCGACCGATGAGAACGAGGTGTGCCGCCGCGCATTCGAATCGAACGGCGAGATGCGGACGAGACGATGCACGCCCGCCTCGGTCTTCAGCCAGCCATAGGCATTGTGGCCGGAGATCTGGATGGTCGCCGACTTGATGCCCGCTTCTTCGCCCTGGGTCTCTTCCAGATATTCGATCTTGAAGCCGTGCTTTTCGGCCCAGCGCGTGTACATGCGCAAGAGCATCTGCGCCCAGTCCTGGCTCTCGGTGCCGCCGGCCCCGGCATGCACCTCGAGATAGGTGTCGAACTTGTCGGCCTCGCCGGACAGCAGCGCCTCGAGCTCGCGGCGCGCGACGTCCTTCTTCAAAGCCTTGAGCGCGTTCTCGGCCTCGGTGACAACGCCGGAATCGTTCTCGGCCTCGCCGAGCTCGATCATCTCGATGTTGTCGCTGAGCTCACGCTCCACCTTGCCGATGCCGGTCAGCGAATCCTCCAGCGAGGTCCGCTCCTGCATCAGTCTTTGGGCTTTCTGGGGATCGTTCCAGAGGTTGGGATCTTCGGCGAGCTTGTTCAGCTCGGCCAGCCTTGCCGTCGATGCATCGACGTCAAAGATGCCTCCTCAGCAGCCCGACCGACTGCTTGATCTCTTCTACGATTTTTTCGATTTCGGCGCGCATATCGCTCTCTTCCGGCCGCGGCCGAGGGGGCCGCAGCATGATGTCCGTCAGGGATGTAGCGGCGCGCGGCACAAAGCGCAATCGCCTGCACCGGAAGGTGGCGAGTTTCGCCAGTTCAATTTCGCCAGCTCAATAGAGGCTGCCGGTCCCCGGACGAATGATGAAGCTGCCGGCATCAGGCTGACCGCCGCTCTGCGACGGCATCATCCGGCCATCGGCATCGGCCACGCCGATGACCGAGTAGTTGTCCGGCGGCGCGGTGCCCGGCTTGAAGGCTTCCATGATGGTGCGGCCGGTATCGCCAGGACCTGCGCGCAGCCCGGTCTTGGCATCGACGCGCACGAGCTTGATTCCCGCGGGGATCTTGAACGGGGTCGCGGGCTTGTCGGCCAAAGCGAGCTTCATGAAGTCCTTGGCGATCGGCGCAGCCAGATGGCCGCCGGTTGCGGCATTGCCCTTACCGAGCGGCCGCGGCTTGTCGTAGCCCATATAGATCGCGACAGCGAGATCCGGCGAGAAGCCGACGAACCAGGCGTCCTTGGCCTCATTGGTGGTGCCGGTCTTGCCGGCGATCGGCTTGCCGACCTCCTTGAGCACGGTCGCCGTGCCGGCCTGCACGACACCCTCGAGCATCGAGGTGATCTGATAGGCGGTCATCGTATCGAGCACCTGCTCGCGGCGATCGACCAGCTGCGGTTCGGTCTGGTTCTTCCAGCCCTCGGGCGCATCGCAGCCGCGGCACTCGCGGGCGTCGTGCTTGAAGATGGTGTGGCCGTAGCGGTCCTGGATCCGGTCGATCAAGGTCGGCTTCACCCGACGGCCGCCATTGGCGATCATCGAATAGGCCGTGACCATGCGCATGGCCGTGGTCTCGCCGGCGCCGAGCGCGTAAGAGAGGTAATTCGGCAGCTCGTCATACACACCGAACCGGCGTGCATATTCGGAGATCAAGGGCATGCCGACATCCTGCGCCAACCGAACGGTCACCGTATTGAGCGACAGCCGCAGCGCGTTGCGCAGCGTCGTGGGACCGAGATATTTGCCGTTGGAGAAATTGTCGGGACGCCAGACCTGACCGCCCTGCCCCTGATCGATTTCGATCGGCGCATCGACGACCTGGGTCGACGGCGTGTAGCCATTATCGAGCGCCGACGAATAGACGATCGGCTTGAATGACGAGCCGGGTTGCCGGTACGCCTGCGTCGCCCGGTTGAACTGGCTCTGGTCGAAGGAGAAGCCGCCGACCATCGCGAGCACGCGCCCGGTGTTCGGGTCCATCGCGACCATCGCGCCCGAGACTTCAGGCAGCTGCTCGAGGCGATACTGGCCTTCAACCGGATTGCCTTCCTTGAACAGCGGATCGGCATAGATCACGTCGCCCGGCTGCAGCACCTGCGCGACGGAGGTCGGCGTCTTGCCGCGGCCATTGCCCGTCGCTGCGCGCGCCCATCTGACGCCGTCGAGCGTGATCAGGCCGGTCTGACGCTCCTTGCTCACGGCACCGCCGAGCTCACGCGGTGGCTGGAAGCCGATGCGAGCGGATTGATCGCTGGTCTCCAGCACCACCGCCATCCGCCACGGCGAGATGTCGGAGAGCGATTTGATCTCGGCGAGCTTCAGGCCCCAATCGCCGGAAATGTCGAGCTTCGAGACCGGTCCGCGATAGCCCTGCTCCTGATCATACCGCACCAGACCGGCGACCATCGCCTTGCGCGCCATGACCTGGATCTTGGGATCGAGCGTCGTGCGGACGGACAGCCCGCCCTCATAGAGCTTCTTCTCGCCATAACGTTCGAAAATGTCGCGGCGGACTTCCTCAGCGAAATACTCGCCTGCGAAAATGTGCGCGCCCGTGTTGCGGCTTGCGATCGTCAGCGGGTCCTTGCGCGCCTTCTCGGCGTCAGCCTGCTTGATCCAGCCGTTCTCCAGCAGGCGGTCGACCACATAATTGCGGCGCTCGATGGCACGGTCGCGGTTGCGGATCGGATGCAGGCTGCCCGGCATCTTCGGCAGTGCCGCCAGATAGGCGGCCTCGGCCACCGTGAGCTCGTTGACCGACTTGTCGAAATACACCAGCGACGCCGCGGCGATGCCATAGGCGCCGGAGCCGAGATAGATCTCGTTCAAATAGAGCTCGAGAATCTTGTCCTTCGAATAGGTGCGCTCGATGCGCATCGCCAGCAGCGCTTCCTTGATCTTGCGCGCGAACGAGACCTCGTTGGTCAGCAGGAAGTTCTTGGCGACCTGCTGGGTGATCGTCGAGGCGCCCTGCGGACGGCGATTCGAGCCGAAGTTCTGGGCATAGACCACAGCGGCGCGGGCCATGCCGGTGAAATCGATGCCGCCATGCTCATAGAAGTTCTTGTCCTCGGCGGCGAGGAACGCGTTGATCACGAGCTTGGGCACCGCCTGGATCGGCAGATAGAGCCGGCGCTCCCGGGCGTACTCGCCGACCAGCGAGCCATCGACGGCATGTACGCGGGTCATGACCGGCGGCTCGTAATCCTGCAGCTGAGAATAGTCGGGCAGGTCCTTGGAAAAATGCCAGATCAGGCCGGCCGCCGCCGCCACACCGACGAGGAAGACGACGGTGCCAGCTGCGAACAGGAAGCCCAAAAACCGCACTACAAAGCGCATCGGCGAATATCCGTTCCCACTTCTGTTCATCTCTCGGCTTGGACGCGGCGCATCCCGAAGACGCTGCCGCCAAAATCATGCGGTGGGCCGTGATGCCACATGACCCATGCCGGAGAACCGCACGGTCCAACCTGTCGGCGGTCGAGCTTACCACAAGTCCGCCGATAAGGAATCATCTCCCGATTCCAGGTGCCTCGCAGCAGGTTTATACGGATGTTGCTGTGGCCAAACTAGGGCTTTGCACGGGCAGGCGCCGGCTTCTCCGGCCGCTCGGCACCGGCATTTGCAACGCGTTTGGTCAGGAAGACATCGATCGCGCGGGCCATCGCGTCGGCCGTGCGCGACCGCCAAGCTTCCGACACCAGGTTCCCCATGTCGCCCTTGTTCGAGACATAGCCGAGTTCGACCAGCACCGAGGGCACGTCGGGCGCCTTCAGCACGCGGAACCCCGCCGATTTCAACGGCCGCTTATGCATATGCACCGCCGTCTTCATGTCGTTCATCAAGACGCGGGCGAACCTATTGGAAAAGGTGCGGGTTTCGCGCCGGGCCAGATCGATCAGAATATCCGCGACGTCGGCCGGCTCCTCGGTCAGGTTGACGCCACCGATCAGGTCGGCGCGGTTCTCGGCCTCGGCGAGCCGCTCCGCTTCGACGTCGGAGGCCTTGTCCGAGAGCGTGTAGATCGTCGCGCCCTGAGCATCGCCCTCGCCGCGCGGCAACGCGTCGGCATGGATCGACACGAACAGGGCCGCGCCCTGCTTCTGGGCGATGCGGACCCGGTCGCCGAGCGGAATGAAGGTGTCATCATCCCTGGTCATGACGACGCGGAACTTGCCCGCGCGCTCGAGCCGATCGCGCAGCGCCTGTCCGAACGCCAGCACCAGATTCTTTTCCGGGATCTCGCCGCCCTGGGTTCCATAGTCGATACCGCCATGCCCCGGATCGATCACCACCACCGGCCGCGTGTCCGCGGGCGCATTTGGCGCCGCCGGAACTCCTGCAGGCGTCGTCGGCGGCGGTCGCACCGCCAACGGATTGGGAGACGCCGCCGCCAGCGCCGCCGAAGGGCTCGAATCGGCCACGCTCGGCTTGAGCGCCGGGCGGTTGTCGTTGCCGATCGCCCGCGCGAAGGTCGCTTCGTCGACCTCCTCCAGTTCCAGCACGAGCCGGGGCGGCTGCCCGTTGGCGGCATCCAGCACCGAAGAGTTGGCGATTCGCGCCGGCCCCGTCAGATCGAACACGATCCGGGAGCCGCCGGGCATGACCATGCCGTACCTGAATGCCTTCACCAGGCCACGGCCGCTGGTTCCGGCCCCCGCAGGAAGGTGGAAGCTGACCTGCGGCAGGTCGACCACGACGCGATAGGGCTCGCTGAGCAGAAAGGCGCGGAACGGGACCGCCTTGTCGAGGTCGAGCACGAATCGCGTCTGTCGAGAATCGCCCGCGAGGCGCGCATCAGACGCAATCGGAAACCCCGGCGTGACGCTCACGGCGGGAGTCTGCGCCGCCGGCACACCCTGAGCCTGCGCCGGAAGCACGGTCGTCCATAACAATTGCGTGACGCACAGCCACGCGCATCCCAGCAAAGTTAGGTGTTTTGCCCGGCCAGCTGCCAAATCCGTGTCTCCGCAGGACCCTCTTACCGCAACCAATCGACGGGGTTAATCGCCAAATTTGGGCATTTTCGTTAAAGGCCACCGATTGTTGCGGTTCCGCGACGCTTCCCTTGCACGGCCAGCCCAATCCTCGTATGTACGAAGGGCTGAAGGCTGTTACTTACTGCCGGTTGTGTCGCGTTCAACCTCCCGGTGAAACGCCGGAATCTTCGTGATCGAATATTCGATCTTTTCGGAGACTCCTGCGCCTTTCCGACGCTCCATCGAACCTGCGCGATCCCGCGCGGCGCAATGGAGTTCCGGTCACGAGCCGAGTGGCGCCGGTTTCAGGGCGCCTCCTCAGCTGAGGCCGCCCGGGCACCAGTCACGCACGGCATAGCCTGATACCACATCCTTGATGGGTGCGGTATGCGACCAAGGCGAGCGTTCCGGCGCAATCTGGTCTTCAGCAAGAGACAAGGTGGCCTCCTCAGCCGCCCACGTGTTCCAGACGGGCCGACGCTTGATGCGCCAAACGAAACTGCCAGCCATGACCAGCGGACGAACCGCGCCGATGCGGGGCCAGACCCTCGCTCGGCACATCGTACCGCCGGGTCCACGGCCGGCACGGCGCAACCCTACGTGTTTAGGCCTTCCCCTCACCCCCGAATCAGGTGGACCGTCGCGTCATCCGACAGCGCGCCACGCGCTCGCGGCCAATCGCGTCCGTCGCCTCCAAGAGTTCCAATATGCCGAACAAGATGTTGATCGATGCTACCCACCCGGAAGAGACCCGGGTCGTTGTCGTCCGCGGCAACCGCGTCGAGGAATTTGATTTTGAAACTGCCCAGCGCAAGCAACTCCGCGGCAACATCTACCTCGCCAAGGTCACTCGGGTAGAGCCGTCGCTCCAGGCGGCCTTCGTTGAATATGGCGGCAATCGCCACGGCTTCCTGGCGTTCAGCGAAATCCACCCGGACTATTACCAGATTCCGGTCGCCGATCGTCAGGCGCTGATCGAGGCGGAAGAGCGCGCCCACCGCGAGGCCGAGGAAGAGAGCGAGAACCGGTCCAATCGCCGGCGCAACCGGCACCGCAGCTCGCGGCGCCGCGGCAGCGGCGAGCGCGTTCAGAGCGAGATCATCGAGGCCGCCGACGCCAGCCAGGCGCCTCACGCCGAGACGCATGAGGGCGACCACGGCGCATTCGAGGCGTCGGACTCCGCCTGCGCGCAGGACAACCACCCCGCCGATGATGCGGGCGCGGAGACCCCTGCACAGGCCGCAGGCTTCGCCGAGGCGCCGCTTGAGGCTCCAACGCACGCCGGCCCTGACGAAGGGACCCACGACGCGCAGCCGCATCACGGTCCGGATGCGCCGGCGGTTGCGGATTCCGAGCCCGCGCAGGGCGGCACCGACCTCCCGGTGTCCCCTTCTGCGGTCGCAGCGGCCGCGTCGAGCGGCGAGGTTGCCTCGTCCGGGGCCGACGACGCCGCCGAGGCGCACGATCACGACCACCACGACCATCATGATCACGATCATCATGATCACGATGAGGATGACCATCACGACGATGATCATCATGAGGATCATGACGAGCATGAGCATGAGGACTCCGCGGATCTCTCGCCCGTCGCCGAGCACGATGATGATGGCGAGGTCACGATCGTTCCGGGCGACGACAACGGCGTCGAGCCGGCCGTCGCGGATCATGACGACGATGACGATGACGGCGAGGAGATCGAGGAAGAGGTCGTCGAATCCGTCGGCGGCGACGATGTGCTCGAGGAAGTGCCCGAGCGCACCTTCCGTCCGCGTCGCCAGTACAAGATCCAGGAGGTCATCAAGCGCCGCCAGGTGATGCTGGTGCAGGTCGTCAAGGAAGAGCGCGGCAACAAGGGCGCCGCGCTGACGACCTATCTGTCGCTCGCCGGCCGCTATGCTGTGCTGATGCCGAACACCGCGCGTGGCGGCGGCATCAGCCGCAAGATCACCTCGGCGCAGGACCGCTCGCGCCTGAAGGAAGTGGTGCAGGACCTCGACGTGCCCGAGGGCATGGGTGTGATCCTGCGCACCGCCGGCGCCAACCGCACCAAGCCCGAGATCAAGCGCGACTTCGAATATTTGCTGCGGCTGTGGGAAACGGTCCGCGACATGACGTTGAAGTCGCAGGCCCCCACCCTCGTCTACGAGGAAGGCTCGCTGATCAAGCGCTCGCTGCGCGACCTCTACAACAAGGAGATCGACGAGATCCTGGTCGCCGGCGAAGCCGGCTACCGCGAGGCGCACGATTTCATGAAGATGCTGATGCCGACCAATGTCCGGCGCGGTGAAGCAGTATCGCGACGGCCAGCCGCTGTTTTCGCGGATGGGCGTCGAGAGTCAGCTCGATGCGATGTTCTCGCCGACCGTGCAGCTGCGTTCGGGCGGCTACATCGTGATCAACCAGACTGAGGCGCTGGTCTCGATCGACGTGAACTCCGGCCGCGCCACCCGCGAGCATCACATCGAGGACACCGCGCTCAAGACCAATATGGAAGCGGCCGAGGAAGTGGCGCGGCAGCTCCGGCTGCGCGACCTCGCCGGCCTGATCGTCATCGACTTCATCGACATGGACGAGAAGCGCAACAACCGCTCCGTCGAGCGCAAGCTGTCGGACTGTCTGCGGCAGGATCGCGCGCGCATCCAGGTCGGCCGCATCTCGCATTTCGGCCTGTTGGAGATGTCGCGCCAGCGCATCCGCGCCAGCGTGCTGGAGAGCTCGACCGAGCCCTGCGCGCATTGCGGCGGCACCGGCCATGTGCGCTCGGTGTCCTCGGTGGCGCTGCAGCTGTTGCGCAGCCTCGAAGAGACGCTGATGAAGGGCGCGACTCACAACCTCGTGGTCCGCACGCGGACCGAGGTGGCGCTCTACGTGCTCAATCACAAGCGCGGCCATCTGCGCGACCTCGAGAACAGTTTCAAGGTCTCGCTGGCGGTGATCGCCGATCCGAACGTCAGCGGACAGCAATCCTTCATCATCGATCGCGGCGAGCAGGTGCATACGCTCGAGGCCGCCAAGGCGCTGCTGGCCGCGCAGGCGTCTGCTCCGCCTTTGGTGGCCGACGAGGTCTATGACGAGGACGAGCCGTTCGACATCGAAACAGAATCCGAGGTCGAGACCGAGGAAACCGAGGGACTGTCTGAGGAGGCCGTCGAGGCCAGTGAAACCGAGCGTGACGGCGCTCGCCGCAAGCGGCGTCGGCGCCGCCGCGGCCGGGGCGGTAACGAGGCGCGCGAAGCGACGCCTGAAGGGGCTGCAGCGGCAGAGTCCCTCGAGGTGGGCACCCGCGGCCGAACTGCCGGCCGAGGACGCCGAGGCAGAGGACGAGGACAGCGACGAGCAGCCGGCCTTCGCGTCAGGCGACCAGCCGAGCGACCAGGCCAATGGTGAGCGGCGCCCACGGCGGCGCGGCCGCCGTGGCGGTCGCCGTCGGCGCGGCGGCATCGATGACGGTCTGGCCGCATCGATCAGCGACGATCTTGCACCGGCCTCCGCGTCCGAGGCCGAGGCCGCCGTCGCCGATTTCGACGGCAACGGCGCCCCCCACGGTGACGAGCCGGAAGCCCCGGTCGAGGCTGCCCCCGCAGCGGAAGTCGCCTTGGCCGAACAGCCCGTCGCACCGGCAGCTCCTGCTGCAATCCAGCCCGAGACGCAGCCGGCCGAACCTGCGAAGGCCGAGCCCGAGAAGACCCCGCGTCGCTCGACCGTGCGCGAGAAGGTCAGCTTGTTCACCGAGCCCAAACCGGACAGCGCGGCTGTCTCGGTCAACGTTGCCGAGAGCACCCCCACCGTGGCTGCTGCGGCGCCGGAGCCGGTGACGACCGAGCCGAGCGCGACCGAGCCCACTCCGGAGGCCGCGCCCGCGGCCCCCCGCAAGGCAGGCTGGTGGTCGCGCCGTTTCGGCGGCGGCCAATAAACCCCGCCACCAGAATCATCCGCAAACGCAAACGCCCGGCCATCTGGCCGGGCGTTTCTGTTTCGCGGGCACGCTTCGAATGAAGCGCGGCCGGCGCCGGTGGCGGCGCCTCAGCCGGTCGTGATCGCGGTCTCGACGTCGGACGGATCGATCTCCCGGTTGAGCCGCTTCTGCAGAAGGTCATGGTCGAGCTCGCCCTCCCACCACGACACGAACACGGCGGCAATGCCATTGCCGGTGATGTTCGTCAGCGCGCGCACCTCGCTCATGAACTTGTCGATCGAGAACACGATCGCCATGCCCGGCACCAGCGCCGGGTTTACCACCGACAGGGTCGCGGCCAGGGTGATGAAGCCCGCGCCGGTCACGGCCGCTGGCGCCCTTCGACGTCAGCATCGCGACCAGCAGGATGGTCATCTGCTGCCCCCATGTGAGCTCGACGCCGAGCGCGTGCGCGATGAAGAGCGTCGCCAGCGTCATGTAGATGTTGGTGCCGTCGAGATTGAACGAGTAGCCGGTCGGCACGACCAGGCCGACCACAGGCTTGGAGCAGCCGAGCCGCTCCAGCTTCTCCATCAGCTGCGGCAGCGCGCTCTCCGAGGAGCTGGTGCCGAGCACGATCAGCAGCTCGTCCTTGATGTAGGAGATGAACTTGAAGATGCTGAAACCGACGAAGCGCGCGATCAGGCCGAGCACGATGACCACGAACAGGGCAGCCGAGATGTAGAACACGACGATCAGGCCGATCAGGTCGCCGAGGGCTGAGGGGCCGTATTTGCCGATCGTATAGGCCATCGCGCCGAAGGCGCCGACCGGGGCCGCCTTCATGACGATGGCGATCACGCCGAACACGGCGTGGGCGGTGTCGTCGATGACGTCACGCAGCCGATGGCCCCGTTCGCCCAGCGCCATCAGTGCGAAGCCGAACAGGATCGCGAACAGCAGCACCTGCAAAATGTCGCCACGCGCGAGCGCGCCGACCACGCTGTCCGGGATGATGTTGAGGACGAAGTCGACCGACTTCTGCGCCTGCGCCTGTTTGACATAGCCAGCGACAGCAGCCGCATCCTGCTTCTCGGCGAGACCGTGTCCGATCGGCGCGAGATTGCCCACGATCAGGCCGATCAGTAGCGCGAAGGTGGATACGATCTCGAAATAGATCAGCGCCTTGATGCCGACCCGGCCGACCTTGCTGGCGCTTTCGATATGCGCGATGCCGGACACGACGGTGCAGAAGATGATCGGCGCGATCACCATCTTGATCAGCTTGATGAAGCCGTCGCCGAGCGCCTTGATCCAGTCGTTGGTGGCCAGGTTCGGAAACAGCCACCCGACCAGCACGCCGATCACGATGGCGATCAGCACCTGAATATAAAGGATTCCATACCAGGGCTTCTTCGCTGCTTGCAGCCGGGTACCCTGCGTCCCGGCATCAGTTGCTGCCACCATCGGGCTTACCTCATCCACCTTTGCCGCGTCGGGCCTTGTGTCCCAGCCCACGCGAGCCGCCACCTCAGGCAAATTGTGACACGGGAGTCAATGGTGGCGACGGCCGATATCCCGTCGTGCCGGGCTCAGCCCAGCCCTATCCGAGCCAGCGTGCGATCCGGGCAACAGCCTCCCGCATATCCTCAGCCGAACGTGCATAGGAAAAGCGCACGAAGTTGCGGCCGTGAATCGGGTCAAAATCGACGCCCGGCGTGGCCGCGACATGGGTCTCCTCGAGCATGCGCTTGGCGAAATCCAGGCTGTCCTTGGTGAACTCGGAGACGTCGGCATAGAGGTAGAACGCGCCATCGGCGGGCAGAAAACGGCTCAGCCCCGCCTTGGGGAGGCCCTCGATCAGGATCCGGCGGTTCTCCTGGTAGCCATGCTTGATGCCGTCCATCTCGGCGCGACCATCGAACGCCGCTTCAGCTGCGATCTGTGACAGGGTCGGGACCGAGATCGCGAGATTCTGCTGCAGCCGCTCGATCGGACGGACGAGCGCATCCGGCACCACCATCCAGCCGACCCTCCAGCCGGTCATGCAGAAGTACTTGGAGAACGAGTTGATGATCAGCGCATCCGCGGTCAGTTGCGCGGCAGTCACGGCAGGAAAAGCGTAGTCGAGACCATGATAGATCTCGTCGGATACGAAGCGGATGCCGGCGTCGCGCGCAGCCGCAATCACGTCGCCCAACGCCGCGCGCGACATCATGGTGCCTGTCGGGTTGGCGGGGCTCGCCACCAGGACGCCCTTGAGCGGCGTCTTGCGATGGGCCGCCAGCAGCGCCTCGCCGGTCAGCGCATGCCGGGTCTCGGCGGTGGTTTCGATCAGCACCGGCTCACAGCCGAGCGCGGTCAGGATGTGACGATACGGCGGATAGCCCGGCACCGTGACGGCCACGCGATCGCCCGGCTCGAACATCGCCAGAAAAGCGAGGATGAAGCCGGCCGAAGACCCCGTCGTGATCACGATGCGGCCCGGATCGATGTCGCAGCCATAGGTCTCGCGATAGTGCCGCGCAATGCGTCCGCGCAGCGAGGGCAGACCGAGCGCCGAGGTGTAATCGATGCGGGCCTGATCGAGCGCGGCATGCGCGGCCGCCAGCGCGGTCCGCGGCGCCGGCGCCGCCGGTTGGCCGACCTCCATGTGAATGACGTGACCGCCGCCGGCCTCGATCCGCTCCGCGGCGGCCATGACGTCCATCACCATGAACGGAGGAACGTTGCTGCGGGCGGATGGTGCCGTCAGGCTTGCGATCCGCTGTTCCATTGTCGGTATCACTGTCGCGTCCACCATGGATATCTGCTATTGACCCGGCTGTTCGGACCCGTTCTCTGAGCCGGCCCGAGCCTGCGTCGCGGACATCGCTCGCCGCAGATGAGCCGCATTCCGCAGTTTGGTGGGCAATAGCCCTTATCGAGCCTCACGCCAATTGCAAAGATCGCCTGATGTCGCTCCGTATCGCGCTCCGTAAGAGATTGTCCGGTGGATTCGCCGCGCTCGTCGCGATTGCCGTCGCGCTCGCGCCGTTCGCGTCGGCCTCGGCGCAGCAGGGCAAGGGACCGCCGATCCTGCGCGACACCGAGACCGAGGTGCTGCTGCGCGAATATACCCGGCCGATCCTGCGTGCCGCGGGCCTCGAAAAGCAGAACATCCAGATGGTCATCATCAACGACGCGTCCTTCAACGCGTTCGTCGCGGACGGCCGCCGCATCTTCGTCAATTACGGCGCGATCATGCAGTCGGAAAATCCGAACCAGCTGATCGGCGTTCTCGCCCACGAGACCGGCCATCTCGCCGGCGGCCATCTCGCCAAGCTGCGCCAGCAGCTCGCGACGGCCCAGACCCAGATGATCATCGCCACGATTCTCGGTGCCGGCGCACTCGCCGTCGGCGCCCGTGGCGGAGGCAACAGCGGCCTGGCCAATGCCGGGGCCGCCGCGCTGTCGGGCCCGGGTGAGGTGATCCGCCGCTCGCTGCTGTCCTATCAGCGGCAGCAGGAGGAGAACGCCGACCGCGCCGGCGTGAAGTTCCTCAGCGCCACCGGCCAGTCGCCGAAGGGCATGTACGACACCTTCAAGCGCTTCACCAATGAGAGCCTGTTCGCGGCCCGCGGCTCCGACCCTTATCTGCAGTCCCATCCGATGCCCGCCGATCGTGTCGAGGCGCTCGAGGGCCTGGCACGGCAGAGCCCCTACTGGGACAAGAAGGACGACCCTGCGCTGCAGCTGCGCCACGACATGGTCCGCGCCAAGATCTCGGCGTTCATGGAGCGGCCGGACACCGTCGCGCGGCGATATCCGCTGTCGGACAACAGCCTGCCCGCGCGCTATGCGAGGGCGATCTCGACCTATCTCCATGGCGACCTGCGCAGCGCGTTGAGCCAGATCGACGCCTTGATCCAGGCCCAGCCGAACAATCCCTATTTCTACGAGGTACGCGGCCAGGCCCTGCTCGAAGGCGGCCGCCCGGCCGAGGCGATCGCGCCGTTGCGCAAAGCCGTGCAGCTCTCCAATAACGGCCCGCTCATCGAGATGTTACTTGGCCAAGCCTTGGTGGCATCCGAGAACAAGGCTTACACTGACGAGGCGATTTCGATCCTGCGCGCCGCCGTCGCGCGTGAATCCGAGGCGCCGCTCGGCTACTCCCAGCTTGCGATGGCCTATGGCCGCAAGGGCGACTATGCCGAGGCTGATCTGGCCTCGGCCCAGGCGGCGTTCCTGCGAGGCGACAACAAGACGGCGCGCGAACTCGCGTCGCGGGCAAAGACGCGGTTTGCCGTGGGTTCGCCGGGCTGGGTCAAGGCCGACGACATCGTCACGGCAAAGCCGCTTTCGGGCCAGTAGAACGAAGAGATTACTGCTATCATCGGACCATCTTATCAAGATACCGCTCACAGCCATCGACAAGGACCCGATCATTTGACCAAGAGGACCGCCTTCATGCCGTCATTCCGCACGCTCGTTCCCGCGGCGCTGCTCGCGCTCTCGTTCTGCGCCGCCCCGCTGGTCGCGTCGGCAGAAAGCATCTCCGACAGCCAGCGCGGCGAGATCGAGACGATCGTCAGGAACTACCTGATCTCGCATCCCGAGGTGCTCGAGGAGGCGATGGCCGAGTTGCAGAAGCGCCAGACCGCCGCGGAAGCTGCCAAGCATGAGGCAGGCATCGCGAAGAACGCCGACACGATCTTCAACTCGCCGCGCGGCGTCGTGCTCGGCAACAAGGACGGCGACGTCACCTTCGTCGAGTTCTTCGATTACAATTGCGGCTACTGCAAGCGCGCGATGAACGACATGATGGAATTGATGAAGAGCGACCCGAAGCTGAAGGTCGTGCTCAAGGAATTCCCGGTGCTGAGCCAGGGGTCTGTCGAGGCCGCGCAAGTCGGCGTCGCGGTGCGCATGCAGGCGCCGCAGAAATATCTCGACTTCCACCAGAAGCTGCTGGGCGGCCGCGGCCAGGCCGACAAGGCCCACGCGCTCGCGGTGGCCAAGGAGCTCGGCCTCGACATCGCCCGCGTCGAAAAGGACATGGCGAGCCCGGAAGCCAAGGCGACGATCGAGGAGAACTTCAAGCTCGCCGAAGAGATGGGCATGAACGGCACGCCGAGCTACGTGATCGGCAAGCAGGTGGTGATCGGCGCGGTCGGCGTCGAGGGACTGCGCGAGAAGATCAGCACCGCGCGCTGTGGCAAGGCGACCTGCTGAGCCCACCGCGCCGCGTGAAGACATCCTCCCCAAAAGGCCGGCTGAGCAGCCGGCCTTTTTCATTGCGCGGATTCACTGCGCGGAGAGCCGCTCAGGGCCGGGCCTTGGCCGCTTCCGTCAGCGTCATTTGCAGCCGCGTCCGCAGCGCCTCGCGGATATGGGCACGCGCGATCGCCTCGGCGCGGTCGGAATCGCGCGCTGCGATCGCGTCGATCAGTTCGCCGTGCTCCGCGGCGGCCGTGACCGGCCGTCCCTCCGCCGCGAACGTCGTCGTCCCCAACAGCGCGGTGGCGACGTGCATGTCCTCGAGCGCGGCGTCGAGATAGCGGTTGCGGGCGGCACGCTGGATGGCGCCGTGCAGCAGCCGGTTCAGCCGGGCGAGCCCGGGCGCGCCGCCTTCCCCGCGCGCGAACCGCGCATGAATGTCGCGCAGCGCCGCGATCTCGGCCGGCGCGGCATATTGCGCGGCCAGCCGAGCCGCCGCCCCCTCCAATATTTCGCGCATCGCGTAGAGCTCGAGAATTTCGCCCTGGTCGAGGCTGCGCACGATCAGGCCGCGGCCGCCGGCCGGCTGCACCCACCCCTTGGCGACGAGCTTGCCGAACGCTTCGCGCACCGGCGTGCGGCTGACGTTCAGCTTCTGGGCGACCTCGTCCTCGCGGAGACGGTCGCCGGAGCGGTAGACGCCGTGTTCGAGCGCCCGGCACAGCGATCGGAATACCGCCTCTCCGAGCGAAACATTGTCGCGATCGATGGTGAGCACGTGTGCGTCTGAGGACATGGAGGCCACTGTCTCACAGCGCCGGCGAAAGCGAAAGGCTGTTGCATATTTTTGTATACAATAGTATACGATGAATGGATTGCCGCCCTTGGCGCGTGGCGAGGCCGGTTCGCCTGGCCATTGCTCGATGCGCTGTGTGAGGAGCCGGTTGACTTGGTTGCACAGAGAGAAATCGGATGAGTACGGGCGACGGCGACATCGCCGACCATCCTTTGGCCTACGACGTCGTGGTCGTGGGCGGCGGCAACGCGGCCCTCTGCGCCGCCATTTCGGCGCGGCGCGCGGGAGCGTCCGTCATCGTGCTCGAGGCTGCGACCAAATTCTATCGCGGCGGCAACACCCGACACACCCGCAACATGCGCTGCGCCCATGATGCCGCGACAGCGACGTTGAGCGGCCCCTACACCGAAGACGAGTTCTGGGACGATCTGTTGCGCGTCACCGAAGGCCAGACCAACGAGCAATTGGCGCGGATGATGATCCGCGAATCCAAGGAGATGCTCACCTGGATCGTCGAGCAGGGCGTCCGCTTCCAGCCCTCGCTCGGCGGCACGCTGAGCCTCGGCCGCACCAACTCGTTCTTCCTCGGCGGTGGTCGCGCGATGCTCAACGCCCTCTATCTCACTGCCGAACGGCTGGGCGTCGAGGTGCACTACGAATCCGAGGTCGTCGCGTTCCACATCGACCAGACTCGCTTTCGCGCCGCAATCGTCCAGCGCGGTGATCAGCGCATTCGGATTCGCGGTAAGGCGCTGGTGGCGGCGGCCGGCGGCTTCGAGTCCAACATCGACAAGCTGGTCGAAGGCTGGGGCGAGATCGCCCGCAACTTCCTGATCCGCGGCACCCCCAACAACCGCGGCACCGTGCTGGACCTGCTGCTCGGCGCCGGTGTCGACAGCATCGGCGATCCGACCCAGTGCCACGCCGTGGCGATCGATGCACGGGCGCCGAAATATGATGGCGGCATCATCACCCGGCTCGACTGCGTCGTGTTCGGGATCGTCGTCAACAACAAGGCCGAGCGCTTCTACGACGAGGGCGAGGACGTCTGGCCGAAGCGCTACGCGATCTGGGGGCGGCTGGTCGCGGCGCAGCCTGACCAGATCGCCTATATCATCTTCGACTCGAAATCCGCGAACCTGTTCATGCCCTCGCTCTACCCGGCCGTCGCGGCGCCGAGCATCGGCGAGCTCGCCGGCAAGCTCGGCCTTGATCCCGACAGGCTGTCAGCCACCGTCGCGCAATTCAACGCAGCGGTGCGCGACGGCACGTTCAACCCCGACATCCTCGATGATTGCCATACCGAGGGGCTGACGCCGACGAAGTCGCATTGGGCGCGGCGCATCGACACCGGGCCCTATTACGCCTATCCCGTGCGCCCCGGCATCACCTTCACCTATCTCGGCGTGCGCGTCGATCACGAGGCCAGGATGATGATGAAGGGCGGCGGTCCGGCCGACAACATGTACGCCGCGGGCGAGATTATGGCCGGCAACGTGCTCGGCCGCGGCTATGCCGCCGGCATCGGCATGACCATCGGCAGCGTGTTCGGCCGCATCGCCGGCCGGGGAGCAGCACGACATGCAGCGTAGCGCGACATTGACCGAGGCGGATCGCCTGATGACGATCTGCAACTCCTGCCGCTATTGCGAGGGTCTGTGCGCCGTTTTTCCCGCAATGGAAATGCGCCGCGCCTTCACGAGCGGCGACCTCAATTACCTGGCCAATCTCTGCCATTCCTGCGGTGCCTGCTACGTCGACTGCCAGTTCTCGCCGCCGCACGAATTCGACGTACGAGTCCCTGCAGTGCTCGCCAAAGCGCGGCGCGAGAGCTATGCCGACTATGCTTGGCCGCGCGCGCTCGCGCCGATGTTCAGACGGAACGGCCTCGCGATCGCGCTGGCCGCCGTCCTGAGCGTCGCCATATTCATTGTCGGATTCGTCGCCTTCAACGATTCGACGGCGTTGTTTGCAGCCCGGCATGGCGCCGGATCATTCTACGCGCTCATGCCTCACAATATGATGGCGCTGGTGTTCGGCGCGGCCTTCCTGTGGGCGATGATCGCCTTCATCAAGGGCGCGCGCGCTTTCTGGACGGATATCGGCGAGCCGAACGCGCCCCTCACCGAGCCGCGGCCGTTCCTTCGCGCGGTGCGCGACGCGACCAACCTGCGCTATCTCGATGGCGGCGGCGTCGGCTGCTACAATGAGGACGAGCGGCCCAGCGACAACAGGCGCCTCTATCACCATCTGACGTTCTACGGCTTCCTGCTCTGCTTCGCCTCGACTAGCGTCGCAACGCTCTATCACTACGTCCTGCATCGCGAAGCGCCCTACCCGTTCTGGGATCTGCCGGTCGTGCTCGGCACGCTCGGCGGCCTGGGCATTGTGATCGGGCCGATCGGTCTCTATGCCGCGAAGCGCAAGCGTGACGCTGCGCTGATGGACCCTGGAAGCCGCGGCATGGACGTGGCGTTCCTCGCCATGCTCCTGCTGACCGGCGTGACGGGTCTGGCTCTGCTGCTGCTGCGCGAGACGAACGCCATGGGCGTGCTCCTGGCGCTGCATCTCGGCGCCGTGTTCGCGCTGTTCATCACCCTGCCCTATGGCAAGTTCGTGCACGGGCTGTACCGCTTCCTGGCGCTCGTCCGCTACGCCAAAGAGCGCCACGCTGATTAGTCCCTGCAACACGTCTCGTGAATGCAAGAGAGCTCCGCGTGAATGCAAGAGAGCTGCGCGTTGTGCTGCGTTCATGAGCCTGAGCATCCGTTCATAAGGTCGCGAGCCGCGACAAATCTCTGGAACCAACACAGACGCACGGAACGACTCCTATGTCCTGCCGTTGTCGGCGCGGGCAGTGCCAATGACAGAGGAGGATACGGAATGACTAATCGCTTGATGGTATCAGTTGCTGCGATCGCGCTGCTGGCCGGTGCAGGTTTCGCTCACGCGCAAGGTGGCGGCGCCGGCGGCGCCGGTGGGCAGTCCGGCGGCGCTGCGATGCAGGGCGGCGCGAGCGGCGGCGCCTCGACTGGCACGAATGCGACCGGCGGCGCGATGAATCGCGACAGCGCCTCGCCCTCTACCGGTGGTTCATCCGACATGCGCTCCAGCCAGTCGCAGCAGAAGTCTGGCACCGAGACACGCGGCCAGCGCGCCGAAGACGGCATGAAGGGCCCGGCGACGAAGAGCAGCAGCTCCGAGACCGACAAGGGCGGCGCCAAGAACATGAAGGCCGAGGGCCACGACAGTAAGAGCGGCAGCAGCGCGGCTGAGAACCGCGACAACCGCAACGGCACCAGCACCAATGCCGAGACCAAGACCGGCGGTGACCGTTCCCAGACCACCACCGGACAGGCCGGCGCCGGCGCCAAGCTCTCGACCGAGCAGCGCACCAAGATCACCAGCGTGATCCGCAGTCAGCGGGTCGAGCCGGTCACCAACGTCAACTTCAACATCTCGGTCGGCACCCGCGTGCCGCGTGACGTCCGCTTCCATCCGCTTCCGGCCGAAGTGGTGACGGTCTATCCGGAATGGCGCGGATATGACTTCATCCTCGTTCGTGAGCAGATTGTCGTCATCGATCCTCATACCTTCGAGATCGTCGCGGTTCTCGACACCTGATCCCCGACCAGGCAGGTGACGGGACAAGGGGCGGGCAGCAATGCCCGCCCCTTTGTGCTGCGCAACCACAATCGGCACGTGCAGCGCCAGCCTGGCCATGGTTAACGAGCCGTTTCCGCGACTTGCCCCGTTTTTTCGCGGGGCGGGCAAGCCCCGATCCAGGGCGGCCCGGCTGCCGAAAGGCTTCCCCTTGGCGGCTTTGTTACCTATAACGCCGGCCACCGCCGCCACACCGCCGGGATGGGAATGGCCGACGACGCGCAAAAGACGATTTACGTCCTCAATGGACCCAACCTCAATCTGCTGGGCACCCGCGAGCCGGAAACCTACGGCCACGCGACACTGGCCGATGTCGAGCGTCTGTGCGTCGAGACGGCGACGCGGTTCGGCCTCGTGGCCGAGTGCCGGCAGTCGAACCACGAAGGCGTGCTGGTGGATTGCATCCATGAGGCCCGCGTCAAGGGCGTGGCCGGCATCATTCTCAATGCTGGCGCGTATTCCCATACCTCGATCGCTTTGCACGACGCGCTCATGGGCGTGAAGATCCCGACGGTCGAGGTGCATATCAGCAACATCCACGCCCGCGAGAGCTTCAGGCACCATTCTTTCACGGCCAAGGCCGCGTTTGCGTCAATTTGTGGCTTTGGAATCGACGGCTACCGACTCGCGATCACCGGCCTCGCTGCAAAGATTGGTGCCACGACCGACACGAAGTCCGACATCAAGGCGCAAGCCTGACGTCCTCGCCCTCACGTCACACAACGTTTCTGGATCACGATCATGGCGCCCCAGCCCGACGACAAGACCTCCGCTCAATCCCAGGACAGCCAGCTCATCCGCGAGCTTGCTGCGCTGCTGGATGAAACCAGCCTGACCGAGATCGAGTTGGAGCGGGCGGGCCTGCGCATCCGCGTCGCCCGCAACGTCACCATCGCCGCCGCCGTTCCCTCGGCGGTCCCGTCCGCCGCGGCCGGCATTCCCGTGGTCGCCGCGGCGAGCGCGGCCTCGGTCGGCGCCGATCTCTCCAAGCATCCGGGCGTCGTGCCCTCGCCGATGGTCGGCACCGCCTATTGGGCTCCGGAACCCGGCGCCAAGCCGTTCGTCGAGGTCGGCACCAAGGTTTCGGTCGGTCAGACGCTGATGATCATCGAAGCCATGAAGACGATGAACCAGATCCCGTCGCCGCGTGCCGGCACGGTGACGCAGATTCTGGTTGAGGACGGCCAGCCGGTCGAGTTCGGCGAGCCGCTGGTGATCATCGAGTAGGCGCGCGTGGCGAATGGCGAGTAGCGAATGGTCGCTGCTTTCCTGCTCGCCACTCGCTATTCGCCATTCGCTTCGTAGGACACCATGTTCGACAAGATCCTCATCGCCAATCGCGGCGAAATCGCCCTTCGCATCCTCAGGGCCTGCAAGGAGCTCGGCATCTCCACCGTCGCGGTGCATTCCACCGCGGATGCCGATGCCATGCATGTCCGTCTCGCCGACGAGAGCGTCTGCATCGGTCCGCCGCCGTCGAAAGACAGCTATCTCAATATCCCCGCTTTGCTCGCCGCCTGCGAGATTACCGGAGCCGACGCCGTCCACCCCGGCTACGGCTTCCTGTCCGAGAACGCGCGCTTCGCCGAGATTCTGGCCGATCACAACCTGCATTTCATCGGGCCGAAGGCGGAGCACATCCGCCTGATGGGCGACAAGATCGAGGCCAAGAAGACCGCCAAGCGGCTCGGCATTCCCGTCGTGCCGGGCTCCGACGGAGCCGTGACGCCCGACCAGGACGCGATGGCGATCGCCAAGGAGATCGGCTTCCCGGTGCTGGTCAAGGCCGCCGCCGGCGGTGGCGGCCGCGGCATGAAGGTCGCGCATACCGAGGCCGACCTGCAGCTGGCGCTGACCACCGCGGCCAATGAGGCCAAATCGGCATTCGGCGACGCCTCGGTCTATCTCGAAAAATATCTGCAGAAGCCGCGTCACATCGAGATCCAGGTGCTCGGCGACGGCCGCGGCGGCGCCATCCATCTCGGCGAGCGCGACTGCTCGCTGCAGCGCCGCCACCAGAAGGTCTGGGAGGAAGGCCCCTCCCCGGTGCTCGACGCGGCCGCCCGCGCCAAGATCGGCAACACCGTCGCCAAGGCGATGCAGGAGCTGAAATATATCGGCGTCGGCACCATCGAATTCCTCTACGAGGATGGCGAGTTCTATTTCATCGAAATGAATACCCGCATCCAGGTCGAGCATCCCGTCACCGAGATGATCACCGGGATCGACCTCGTGCTCGAGCAGATCCGCATCGCCGCCGGCGGCGACCTGCCGATGACCCAGGACCAGGTCGTGATCAACGGCCATTCGATCGAATGCCGCGTCAACGCCGAGAACCCGGTCAGCTTCCGTCCCTCGCCAGGCAAGATCCTGCAATACCATCCGCCCGGCGGCCTCGGCGTCCGCATCGATTCCGCCGTCTACCAGGGCTATGTGATCCCGCCTTATTACGACTCGCTGGTCGGCAAGCTGATCGTTCACGGCAAGAGCCGGGTCGAATGCCTGATGCGGCTGCGCCGCGCGCTGGACGAGATGGTGGTCGACGGTATCGAGACGACCCTGCCGCTGTTCCGCGCCCTGGTTCGGGAGCCCGCCATCATCGACGGCGACTATCACATCCACTGGCTCGAACAGTATCTGGCCGGCCAGCAGACGGACTGAGCGGCTTCGCCCAGAAAAACTGTCGTCCAGGGCGGAACCAACCCGTTGCAGCTGCGTTCTGCTCGGTCGGAACTTTTCCGCCAGGGGGCAGTGATTACCAACGACGTGCGAGTGGGCAGTGGCGCCTGAGGTGAGACGAAGGCGCACGCTGGGACAGATCCTGCTGTTGTCGGCGGGATTTGTGGTGCTGGTTGCCGTCAGCACGGCGTCGGTGCTGCTGGTCAACAAGGCCCGCAGCGACAGCGCCTGGGTGGTCCACACTGTCGAGGCCGAGAACCAGATCAACGCCTTGTTGCTCGAGGTCCGGCGCGCCGAGAGCGGCGTGCGCGCCTATCTGCTGACGCAGAACCCGGAATTTCTCAAAGACCACGAAGCCGCCGTGAAGGCGCTCCGGCCGCTGCTCGACAAGCTGGGCACGCTCGTCGCCGACAACCAGAAGCAGGTCGAAAACCTCGCCCGACTGCGCAGCGTGATCGAAGGCCGGCTGGCGCAATTCGATCGCGAAAAGGCGCTGGTGACATCCGGCGACCTCCCCGGCGCCGTCGCGCTGGTGCGCGATGCCGGATCGACCGACAGCAGCAACATGATGCGCAACACCGCCGAGACGATGCGTCTCGAGGAGGAGCGTCTGCTGGCTTTGCGCACCGCCAATGCCGATGCCAGCCAGCAATTGGCGGCCATCGTCACCATCACGGGTTCAGCCCTCGTTGTGGTGCTTGCGGTCATCTCGGTGCTGCTGGTGCGCCGTTCCACCCGCGCCCGCGATGATGCCGAGGCGCAGCTGCGCGAGAGCAACCTGAACCTGGAGGCGACCGTCGACGAGCGCACCGCGGATCTGCGCGAAGCCAACGAGGAGATCCAGCGCTTCGCCTACATCGTCAGCCACGATCTGCGCTCGCCGCTGGTCAACATCATGGGCTTTACCAGCGAGCTAGACGAGCTGCGCAACGACATCTTCCGCCGCATCGCGACGCTGGCACGCGCGGTATCCGACTCGCCGCCTCCGGCCGAAGGCGCCGAGCCGGAGCTGGAAGGCGCCGACAAGCAGCTCTCCGAGGATTTCTCGGAGGCGCTGGGCTTCATCAAATCCTCGATTGCGAAGATGGACCGGCTGATCTCAGCCATCCTCAATTTGACCCGCGAAGGACGACGTGAGTTCGTTCCGGTGCGGATCGAGACGCGCGAGCTGATCGAGGCGATCGTCTCCACGCTCGCCCATCAGGCCGAGGAAGCGCAGGCAACCATCCGTATCGAGCCGCTGCCTGCGATCATAAGCGACCGCCTGGCGCTGGAGCAGATCTTCTCCAACCTGATCGACAACGCCATCAAATATCTGAAGCCCGGAGTGCCAGGGGATATCGCGATCCGCGCCCGTACCAAGCTGGGCTTCGCGATCTTCGAGATTACCGACAACGGCCGGGGGATTGATCCCCGGGATCACCAACGTATCTTTGACCTGTTCCGCCGCGCCGGGACGCAGGATCGTCCCGGTCAGGGAATCGGGCTTGCCCATGTGCGCGCGCTGGTGCGGCGACTCGGCGGAACCATGTCGGTCGCCTCGGAACTCGACCAGGGCAGCACCTTCACCATCACGCTTCCGATCAAATGGAACGCCTCAAACCGGAACTCAGACCGATGACCATGCCCGTGACGATCATCATGATCGAGGACGACGAAGGACACGCCCGGCTGATCGAGCGGAACATTCGCCGCTCCGGCGTCAACAACGAGATCATGCCGTTCACCAACGGTACAGACGCCGTGAATTATCTGCTGGGTGCTGACGGTACCGGGCTCGATCACAAGGGCCGGGCCCTGCTGATTCTGCTGGACCTGAACCTGCCGGACATGACCGGCATCGACATCCTCAGGATGGTCAAGCAGAATAGCTTCCTGAAGAGTGCCCCCGTGGTGATCCTCACCACCACCGACGACTCGCAGGAGATCAAGCGCTGCTACGAGCTCGGCTGCAACGTCTACATCACCAAGCCAGTCAATTACGAGAGTTTCGCCAACGCCATCCGCCAACTCGGCCTGTTCTTCTCCGTCATCCAGGTTCCGCCCGCCGTATGAGCTCCGCCGCACCCACGCTGCTCTATATCGACGACGACGCCACCCTGGCGCGGCTGGTGGAGCGCGGGCTCAAGCGGCTGGGCTTCACGGTCGAGCATGCGCCCGATGGCGCCGCAGGCCTCGAACGGATCCAGCACGGTGGGATCGACGTCGTTGCGCTGGACCAGTACATGCCGGGCCTCGATGGCCTGGAGACGCTGGAGCGCATCATGGCGCTGCCTGAAGCACCGCCCGTGGTGTTCGTCACGGCGTCCCAGGATTCCAAGATTGCCGTGACCGCGCTGAAGGCCGGGGCCGCCGATTACCTGGTCAAGGACGTCCAGGGCGAATTCGTCCCCCTGCTCCAGGTCGCCGCCGAAGGCGCGCTGCGCCAGGCACGGCTGCAGAAGGCTCGCGACGAGGCCGAAGCCGAAGTGCGCGCCTCGCGCGACCGCTACGCGGCATTGGCCGCCGAGCGCGAGGTGCTGCTGCGCGAGGTCAACCACCGCGTCGGCAACTCCCTGCAGATCATCGCCTCGCTGTTGCACCTGCAGGCCAATTCGAGCTCGCAGGAGGACGTGAAGGCCGCGCTCACCAATGCCATGGGCCGCGTCGCCGCGGTGGCGCAGGTCCACCGCCGGCTCTACACCTCGCACGATCTCAAGAGCGTACTGCTGAACCAGTATCTCGACGCCCTGCTCGACGACCTCCGCCGCTCGGCCGAGGGCAATCGCATGTCACGCCTGACGTTGAAGGCGGAGCCGGTCGAGATCGACCCGGATCGGGCGGTCGCCATCGGCATCGTCGTCAACGAACTGGTGATGAACGCGGTCAAATATGCCTATCCCGACGGGCCCGGCCCGATCCACGTCGAGTTGAAGCTTGCGAGCGACGACGTTCTGCTCTCGATCGCCGACAATGGCGTCGGCCTCAACGCCACCAGCGATCCGCGTTCGACCGGCATGGGGCAGCGTATCGTCAGCGCGATGGCCACCAAGCTCGATGCGACGGTGGCCCCCGATCCGGGGCATGACGGCACCAAGATTCTGGTGCGCTTCCGCCTGACCAAGGATGTTCTCAAGCCGGCGGCGGCCGCGGTGGGCTGACAGCTCCCGGCGACCGGCGGACGCCACCAACGAACCATCGCCTGGACGGCGGCTTCCTGCTAAGCTCCCCGCATGAATTCGCGCGACTCCGCAGCGTCCGAGATCACGCCCGAGGTTCTGCTGCGTGCCTATGCCTGCGGCATCTTCCCGATGGCCGAAAGCGCCGACGACCCGTCATTGTTCTGGGTCGAGCCGGAGCTGCGCGGCGTCATTCCCTTGACCGGCTTTCGGGTGTCGTCACGTCTGGCGCGGACGGTGCGGTCGGATGCCTTCACGGTGACCGTCAACCAGGCCTTCGCGGCCGTCATGGATGGCTGCGCCGAGCCGCAGCCCGGGCGCGAGGACACCTGGATCAACCGGCGTATCCGCGAACTCTATAGTGGCCTCTACGCGCTGGGCCATTGCCACAGCGTCGAATGCTGGCAGGAGGGGGACCTGGTGGGCGGGCTCTATGGCGTCAGCCTGGGGCGCGCCTTCTTCGGCGAAAGCATGTTTCACCGCACCCGCGACGCCTCGAAGGTCGCGCTGGTGCATCTTGTCGCGCGGCTGATCGCAGGCGGATTCGAACTGCTCGACACGCAATACGTCACCGAGCATCTCAAGACGTTCGGCGCGGTGGAGATCCCCCGCCGCCGCTATACGGGCCTGCTGGAAAAGGCGCTGACCGGGCCCGCGGCCAATTTCACGCGGCTCTCCATTGACCAGCCGATCTCAGGCACGGAGGCGCTCGCCATCATTGCCGAGCGCCATTGAGCCCCGCCATCTCAACGCATGCGATCGCAACACGCGCGATCTGAACAGGCGCTATCTGAACACACCGCCGAACGGTCCGCCCGGCTGAGGCAGTGGGGACGGAGGCGGAGGAGGCATCTGCTGCGTCTGATATTGCTGCTGCGGCGGCGCCGGCCGCGGAGCAGCTTGTCGCTGCTGCGGCGGCCGCTTCTGAGCCGGCTGCTGCGCCGCCGGCTTCTGGTCGGGCGCGGCGCTCACGACGGTCGTCTGCGGCTCTTTGCAGTCGACCAGCCAGATGTCGTAAATGGGATGTTCAACGCCGTGCAGGCCGGGGCTCGCGGCGAACATCCATCCCGAGAAGATGCGTTTCACCTCACCCTGCAGAGTGATCTCATCGACCTGCACGAAGGCGTCGGTATTCGCAGCCTCGGTGGCCGGACGCGTGTAGCAGGCATCGGTCTTCACCCGCAGCGCGCCGAACTGCACCGTCTCGCCGACATCCTCGTCGAAATTGATGATGCGGCCGGTGATCTTGTCCAGGCCCGAGAAGCTCGCTTTCTTGTTCACGATCTTCTGCGCCGGCGGCTCGGTCACGACCTCGTCGCCCGGCTGCAGGGTCGCCGGCGTCTGCGGCACGGCGCCATTCGGCGGAACCGCCGCATTCTGCGGCGCGCCGCGCGCGGCGGCTGCCGCTGGCCGCCAGGCGGCGGCGCCGCGCCGGGCTGTCCGGGAGGCGGAGCAACTGCGACGGGGGCGTTGGTCGGGGGCACGGCCGCCCCCGGAGGCGGCGCCAGCGGCTGCGACTGCACCGGGCCCGGCAGTCCGGCCCCCGGCGCGGGCCGGGTCGGTGCCGGCAGAACGCGGCCCTGCGGCAGTTCCGGAACTTCCTCCTCTTCCTCGGGCGGCGGGATCGGCTCTCCGCGACGCGGAATGTTGCCGGGCGGCCGAGGAACGGGATCAGAGAAAATAGTCCCGATCTGCGCGCGTGCGGGCACGGCCAGCGCGAGGGACGTTGCGGCCAGGACTGCCGCGATACCGGTCAGGACGATTGTTCGGTGCATCTCGCGCGGCTTTATCAGGCGAATCGGGGTTCGGGACAATCAAATCGCGTCATGACCCATCCGCCGCTCTCGATCAGCCCTCCCGTTAACATGTCGAATACGGCGGGGAAAGGGCGACTTACCAGCGCACCGCGAGGTGGTCATCCGGTTCATCCAATGAGATAGTCGGACCACCAACAGATAGCGTGAAACCAACACGCAGCAAGGCCGCGTCCGATCGGCCGGCAAGGAAGGAAATGAATGACCGATTTGATTCGTCTCGACGGCCGGGTGGCCGTCGTCACCGGCGCGGCCGGGGTCATCGGCGCCGCGACCATGCGCCTGCTGGCCGCGCGCGGCGCCCGCATCGTCGCCATCGACCGGCGCGAACAGGATCTGAAGGCGGCCATCGCGGCCCTGCCCGCCAGCGCGGAGGCTCTCGCGATCGCCGCCGACGTGACCGACGAAGCGCAGGTGGCGGCCTATGTGCGGCGGGCCTGTGACCAGTTCGGAACCATCGACGTGTTCTTCAACAATGCCGGCGTCGAGGGCGAGATCAAGTCGATCACCGACTATCCGCTCGAGGCGTTTCGTCGCGTGCTCGACGTCAATGTCGTCGGCGTGTTCCTGGGCCTCAAGCACGTCCTGCCGGTGATGTTGCAGCAGAACCGCGGTTCGATCATTAACACCGCCTCGATTGCCGGGCTGATCGGCTCGCCGCAGATTGCCGTCTACAGCGCCAGCAAGCACGCGGTGATCGGCCTGACCAAGAGCGCGGCGTGGGAATGCACCGGCACGAATGTGCGCGTGAACTGCATCTGTCCCGGCCTGATCGACAGCCGCATGCTGAGCGCAATCATCGAAGGCCGCAGCGGCGGGCCAGTCCCGGTCGACAAGATCGTCGACCGCGTCCCCGCGCGCCGGCTCGGCCAGGGCTCGGAGGTCGCCGCCATCGTCGCGTTCCTCGCCTCCGACGATGCGAGCTACGTCTCCGGCGCCGCCTACACCGTCGATGGCGGCCGCACCGCAGCCTGAACAGCCTTCATTCAAGACGTCATTGAACATTAACGCGATAGGTCAATTGCCCATGCCCGTTCCACTCGATGCCGATGCCGCCGCCGTCTACAAGGCGTTTCAGGAGGCCGGCCGCCCGGCCTATGAAACGCTAACACCTGCGGAAGCGCGGGACTATTATCTGGCCGCCCGCGTGGTGAGCAATCCGGAGCCGCCGGAGCTCGCCGACGTGCAGGAGCTCTCCATCCCGGCCCCGCATGGCGCGATCCCAGCACGCCTGTATCGGCCGAAGACGATACGGCACAATGGCGGCCTCGCACCCGCGCTGGTGTTCTTCCATGGCGGCGGCTGGGTGATCGGCAATCTGGATTCGCACGATGTGGTCTGCCGCGCGCTGGCCCATGAGGGCGAGCTGATCGTGGTCTCGATCGATTACCGTCTTGCGCCCGAGCACAAGTTTCCGGCCGCGGTCGACGACGCCGTCGCGGCGACCCGATGGGTCGCCGATCACGCGGCCTCGCTCGGCATCGACGACACCCGCCTGAGCGTCGGCGGCGATTCCGCCGGCGGCAATCTGGCGGCCGTGGTCGCGCTGTCGGCGCGCGATAGCCACGGGCCGAAGCTGTCGGGCCAGGTCCTGATCTACCCGGCCACCGACTTCTCGATGAACCATCCCTCGCACAGCGAGCCCGAGACCAGCGTGCTGCTGACCCATTCGGTCATCCGCTGGTTTCGCGACCATTATCTCAACAGCGCCGCCGACATCCACGATTGGCGCGCCTCGCCGGCCAAGGCCGAGACGCTGGCCGGCCTGCCGCCCGCTTACGTGCTGACCGCCGGCGCCGATCCGCTGCGCGATGAAGGCGATGATTATGCGCGGCGGTTGCGCGAGGCCGGCGTGCCGGTGACGCACCGAACGCATCCCGGCCAATTCCACGGCTTCTTCACCATGGGCAAGCTGCTCGACCAGGCCAATGTCGCGGCGCGCGACATTGGCGCCTGGCTGAAACAGCTGGATCGGCCCAGCGGCATCTGAGCCGCCTCCGGCCGAGCTTCCACCGGCACGCCTCGCGCGCGCGAGGCGTCCGGACGGGCGCGGGCTGCTTCATGCACCGGACGAAACCGAGCCTCGCCGAAATTTCCGCTGTTTTTGCGCCGCAACCAAGATAGTGTCCCGTCGCCCGCGAGGACGGCCCATGACTGGCCGGTGGGCCCTACTCCCGACAGGATTGCCCCGATGTTCGAACGCCTGAGCCGCCAGCCCGACGATCCCCTGCTCGCTTTGATCGGCATCTTCAAAGCCGATCCGCGGGCCGACAAGGTCGATCTCGGCGTCGGCGTCTATCGCGACGAAGCCGGCCATTCGCCGATCTTCCGCGCCGTAAAGGCCGCCGAGCGCCTGATCTGGGAAAGCCAGAGCAGCAAGGCCTATGTGGCGCCTGAAGGCGACCAGACCTACCTCGACCTGCTCTGGACCATGGTCGGCGGCAACGCCTCTGCGGTGCATGCTGCTGGCGTGCAGACCCCCGGCGGCTCCGGCGCATTGCGGCTGGCTGCCGATCTGATCCGCCAGGCCGGCACCGGCAAGATCTGGCTTGGACTGCCGAGCTGGCCGAACCATGCCGGCATCTTCGCCGCCGCCGGACTCAAGATCGAGACCTATCCCTATTTCGACGTCCCGTCGCAGAGCTTGCAGCTCGACAGCATGATCGAGGCGCTCCAGCGCGCCGAGCCCGGCGATGCGGTCCTGCTGCATGCCTCCTGCCACAATCCGACGGGGGCCCCGCTCGGCGCCGAGGATTGGGCACGCATCACCGCCGTGATCGCCGCGCGCGGGCTCGTGCCGCTGATCGATTCCGCCTATCAGGGTTTTGGCGCCGGCTTCGACGGCGACGTCGCCGGCCTGCGGGCGATGATCGCAGCCATCCCCGAAGCGCTCATCGCGGTGTCCTGCTCGAAATCGTTCGGTCTCTATCGTGAGCGCACCGGCGCGCTCTACGCCGTCGCTGCCGCGCAGGCCGCGGCCGAGACCGCGCGCTCCAATCTCGTCGCCATCGCCCGCACCAGCTATTCGATGCCGCCGGACCACGGCTCGGCCATCGTGAAGACGATCCTGGGCACGCCGGACCTCTACGACGACTGGCGCAGCGAGCTCGACTCCATGCGGCAACGTCTGGCGACGCTGCGAGGCGCATTCGCCGAGGCGCTGGGCGACCGCTGGTCGAACTCCCTGGCCATCGGCCGGCAGGAGGGCATGTTCTCGCTGCTGCCAGTGACGCCGGCTGACGTCATGGCCCTGCGCGAGAAGCACGGCGTCTACATGCCGACCTCCGGCCGGATCAACATCGCCGGCCTGAAGCTTGCGGACGTGGCACGCGTCGCCGGACTGTTCAAGGCGCTCTGACCTCGCTGCAGATTGAGGACCGACGGCGTGGCTGAGGTGGTGCAGGAGCGTCACAAGCTCTACGAAGATGTGATGGCGCTGACCCTGGGCACGCTGTTCGTCTCGCTGGGCATGCTGATCTACAGCAAGACGGTGCTGCTGGTCGGCAGCACCGCGGGCCTGTCATTGCTGCTGAGCTACGTGACCGGTTATGGGTTCGGGATCAGCTTCTTCCTGCTCAACCTGCCCTTCTATGTGCTGGCGATCAAGCGCATGGGCTGGCCGTTCACGATCCGCACCTTCGTCGCGGTCGGCCTTGTCGCGGTGTTCTCGCGCCTGACAGCAGACTGGATCGACATCAGCCGTATCGACCCGGTCTATGCCACGGTGATCGGGGCAGGCCTCACCGGGACCGGGCTTCTCATGCTGTTCCGTCATCGCACGGGCCTCGGCGGCATCAACATCCTGGCGCTCTATCTGCAGGAACACTGGAAGATCCGCGCCGGCTATTTCCAGCTCGCGGTCGACATCCTGATCATGCTCGGCGCGTTCTTCGTCATCCCGGCAAACAGGCTGGCGCTGTCGATCCTGGGGATCGTGATCGTCAACATCATCATCGCGATCAACCACAAGCCCGGCCGCTACATGGCTCTGAGCTGAAGCGACCGGCCCGCGCCTGTCCGGCTCGCCCGGACAACCGCCGGCACTGCCCCGCCTCGGGTGCGCTGCACTTGCCAGACGGCTCATTCCATGTGATGAAGCTCTGGTATGCCAGCAGCCGAGGCAAGGCTTGCCGCCTCCGTCCGCTCCTTGGAGCGTCCGACGGACACTTCGGTGCGACTGGACCACCAATAAAAAAATCTCGCACGCAAAACCGATCTCTGGGGAGACCAAGGTATGGCACGCAATATTCTGATTCTCGGGGCCTCCTATGGCTCCCTGCTGGGCACCAAGCTGTTGATGGCCGGCCACAATGTCACGCTGGTCTGCCGCAAGAAGACCGCCGAGCTAATCAATCGCGAGGGTACCGAGGTCCGCATCAAGCTGCGCGACGAACCGGCGCACCGCTCGATCTTCTCGCGCGATCTGCCCGGCAAGCTCGACGCCGCCTCGCCGGATCAAGTCGATCTGTCGCGCTACGACCTCGTCGGCCTTGCAATGCAGGAGCCGCAATACGCCAACCACACGATCCGCATGCTGATGGTCAAGATCGCCGAGGCGAAGCTGCCCTGCCTGTCGATCATGAACATGCCGCCGCTGCCCTATCTGAAGCGCATTCCGGCGCTGGCCAACAGCGATCTCGACGAGGCCTATACCAACGCTGCGGTCTGGGAGCGCTTCACGCCGGGCCTCGTGACCTTGTGCTCGCCGGATCCGCAGGCCTTCCGCCCACCGGAGGAAGCTGCCAACGTGCTGCATGTCGGCCTGCCGACCAATTTCAAGGCCGCCGCCTTCGCGGACGAGACGCACACCGCGCTGCTGCGTGAGCTGGAGCGCGATATCGACGCCGTGACGCTCGACGGCCATGACGTGCCGGTGAAGCTGAAGGTATTCGACTCGCTGTTCGTGCCGCTGGCGAAATGGTCGATGCTGCTGACCGGCAACTACCGCTGCATCACGCGCGGCGAGCCGCAGGCGATCCGCGACGCCGTGCACGGCGATCTCGCCCGCTCGAAAGCGATCTACGAGCATGTCGACGCGATCGCGCGCAAGCTCGGTGCCGATCCGAGCGATCAGGTGCCGTTCGAGAAGTACGCCAAGGCGGCCGAGAGCCTGCTGAAGCCGTCTTCGGCTGCGCGGGCCGTGGCCGCGGGCGCGCCGTTCATCGAGCGCGTCGACCTGCTGGTGAAGCTGATCGCCCAGCAGCTCGGCATGCCCAATACCGAGATCGACCAGACGGTGCAGACCGTCGATTTCAAGCTCAATGAGAAGATCGTGCTGGGCGGCTCGACGGCGCAATAGCCCAGGGTCGGCGCCCCCGATCGATCAGGGGGCCGTCGCCGGTCATCATCGGTAAAGAGATGTGACTTTGCAGGAGCGCGCGGCCACTTCATGGTTCGCGCGTTCTTTGATTCACATCGTTCGGACATCCGATGCCATATTCCGGGCCACTCGCTGTTCCGCTGCGGGCCCTGAGCTGGCTCGGCAATCAGGGCACGCGCGCGATCGTCGCCGTGCTCCTGGCCGCGATCGCGGTGCCGCCGCTCGGCGAGCTGCTGCGTCCCTACGTCACCGAAGCAATCTTCCTGCTGCTCTGCATCTCCTTCATGCGCGTCGACGTCGCGATGCTGCGCGCGCATCTGCGCCGGCCGCTGCTGGTGCTGTCCGCGACCGCCTGGACCACGATCGCCGTGCCGCTTCTGGTCGGCACGCTCACGCGCATCACCGGTATCGAGGCCGCCACCCCTGACCTGCATCTCGCGTTGATGCTGCAGGCGACCGCCTCGCCAATGATGGCCTCGCCCGCGCTCGCCGCCCTGATGGGGCTGGACGCGACGCTGGTGCTGATCACGCTGGTGACCTCGACCGCGCTCGTGCCGCTGACGGCCCCGTTCTTCGCCTATGTCTTCCTGGGCCAGACGCTGGCGCTGTCACCCGCAACGCTCGGGCTGAAGCTGGCCGGCATTCTCGCCGGCGCCGGCGTCGTCGCCACGCTCATCCGCCTGGCCTTCGGCCTGACGGCGGTGCGCCGCCATCGGGCGCCGATCGACGGGTTCAACATCTGCATCCTGTTCGTGTTCGCGTCCGCGATCATGGCACATGTGCTCGCCGACCTCGTCGCAACTCCGTTGCGCATGCTGGGCCTCGCAGCGCTCGCCTTCGCTGTGTTCTTCCTGCTGCTCGGGACCACCATGCTGCTGTTCCGCCGCTGTGGCCGCGAACGCGCGATGGCGCTGGGCATGATGGTCTCGCTGCGCAACATGGGGCTGATGCTGGCGGCGACCGAAGGCGCGATCCCAGGCACCACCTGGCTGTATTTCGCGATGAGTCAGTTTCCGATCCACCTCGCGCCACAGCTGCTGCGGCCGTTCGCCGAACGGCTGCGCAAGCCGCCGTCAACCGTCGACGGCGATAAGGACCTCGTCAGCCCGGCACGGGAATGAGCCGTCTGAGCTGAACACCTGCCGCAAATCCCTTCGGCAGACGCCACTGTTCAGACCGACAATCCGCTGCAGGTCAGGATGATGCGGGTCGCCCGCCACACCCAGGTCTTGCCGTCGCGCGCCGCCTGCAGGCTGAAGACGCGCTCGTTCCAGCGCGGGTCGTGCGCGAATCGGATGTTCTCGATCACGAACGCCTGCTGCTGCCGTTTCCATTCGATGGCCCAAGCGAGATGCGCCTGCTCGAGCTGCTGCCGCAGCCTGGACAGCTCGATCACATAGGGGGATGGGAAGATGACTCCAAACCCCATGGAATTGCCGGCCATCACGCCATCTCCGCGCTTGACTGGGTGAGACTATCCCGCCCTCGCCGCCCGCCGCAACGCCTGCGGCGGCTGGCCGAACGCGCGAATGAACGCCCGGCGCATCCGCTCGGGATCGCGAAAGCCGGTGGCTTCGGCGACCAGCTCGATCGGCTGGTGCGAGGCCTGAACGCGATCGCGCGCGACCTCGAGGCGCAGACGTTCGATCGCCTTGGATGGCGTGGTGCCGGTCTGTGCGACGAAGGCGCGGGTGAAATGCCGTGTGCTCATGCCAGCACGCTCGGCGAGATCATCGACGGTCAGCGGCGCATCGAGATGCTCGCGCGCCCAGATCAGGAGATCGGCGAAGCGGCCGCTCGGCGCTTTCAGTTCGAGCAGCGAGGAGAATTGCGATTGGCCGCCGCTGCGGCGGTGATACAGCACGAGCTGACGCGCCGTCATCTGGGCGATCTCCTCGCCATGATCCTCGGCCACCATCGCCAGCGCGAGGTCGATGCCGGCCGTGATCCCGGCCGAGCTCCACACCTGGCCGTCGCGAACATAGATGCTGTCCGGCTCCAGCCTCACATTCGGATAGCTGCGCAGGAACTGCCGCGTTCGCTGCCAATGCGTGGTGGCGCGCCGGCCGTCGAGCAGGCCCGCTTCAGCGAGCACGAACGCTCCGGAACAGACACTCGCGATGCGGGTGCCGCGTTGCGCGACCTTCCGGACGAAGTTGATCGTGCAGGAATTGCGGCTCGCCGCCTCCACGCCGTCGCCGCCGGCAATCAGCAATGTCGAGAGCGCCGACGCCGGGCCGAACTTGCGCGCCAGCATCTCGGCGCCCGACGAGGAGCGGACCGGCCCCGGCTGCGCCGCGATTACCCGGAGCGCCGGGACAGCGTGTGCATAGCGCGCCGCGATCTCGAACACCGAGATCGGCCCGGCGGCATCGAGCAGCTGGAAACTCGGGAAGATCAGGACGCCGATCATCTGGGAGCTCCACGGCCGCCTTGTCCGGAAACGAGGGAACTTAGGCATATGAGCCAGACACCGGATCATGCAGGATGATCGCCGTCAACCCTCATCGCAGCGAGCGCAGCCATGGCCGAACCGCTTTCCATTGCCTTTGTCCTCTTTCCCCATGTGACGCAGCTCGATCTCACCGGTCCCGTGCAGGTGTTTTCCAGCGTGCCCGGCGCGACGCTGCATCTGGCCTGGAAGACGATCGAGCCTGTGCCCACCGATTCCGTGCTCACGCTGCTGCCGACGACGACCTTCGCGGACTGTCCCCAGAGCAACATCATCTGCATCCCCGGCGGCTTCGGCGTGGACGCCATTCTCAACGACGACGAGGTGATCGGCTTTATTCGTCGCCAGGCTGCCGGCGCCAGGTACATCACATCGGTGTGCACCGGCTCGCTGGCGCTTGGCGCCGCCGGCCTGCTCGACGGCTATCGGGCCGCGACCCATTGGAGCGCGCGCGAGTGCCTCGCATTGTTCGGCGCCACTGTCAGCACCGAGCGGGTCTGCATCGATCGCAACCGCATCACCGGCGGCGGCGTCACCGCCGGCATCGATTTCGCGCTGACCGTCGTGTCGCAACTGTTCGACCGGCAAACGGCGGAAGCCATCCAACTCCGGCTCGAATACAATCCCGCGCCGCCCTTCTCGGCTGGTTCGCCGGACACGGCGCCACCCGAGGTGCTGTCACGGATGCTTGAACGGATCGAGCCATTCCGGACGCGTCGCGTCGAGGCAGCCGAACGCGCAGCCAGCCGGCTCGCGAGGACGGCAGGCTAGCGCCGAGCGCCCGAGGTTGCCCACAAGAAAAGACCGCCCGGAGGTCCGGACGGTCGGGTCGAATTCCACGGTCAGCGGCTGCGGCGAATCAGCTGCCGGGCGTCCAGGGCTGATAGTCTCCGGTGGCCTTCGGGCGGCGACCGCTGGCCAGGGTCGATCCAGCAGGACGATAGGCGAGCGGCGTCCCAGTCAAATTGGGCTGGTGCGGCTTCTCCCACTCGCGCGGCTTGTAGCCGTCCTCGGAGGGCGGCACGTCGACCATGTGGTGCATCCAGGCGTGCCACTCCGGGGGGATACGGCTGGCTTCCGCGAGGCCGTTATAGATCACCCAGCGGCGCTCGAAATGCAGGACCGGATCGATCTTGCCGCCGGCCGTGCGGTAATAGCGGTTCCCCTGCCCGTCCTGGCCCACGAGTTCGCCGAACCGCCAGGTCCACAGCTGCGTGCCGAACGTCTGGCCGTTCCACCACGTGAAGAGCTTCAGGAAGAACTGTTTCATGCGCGCGGGCCGGTGTTGTGAAGATCCCGGCTCTGATGCCACCGCGCCCGCCACTTGTCCAGTGTTGCCGGTCCAGTGCTGCCGGCCGCGGCGATCCGGCCGGTTCGGCACGGGGAACGAGATCCCCCGCCTGCGGTTAGATCCTTTTCCCCTGATGGAGCGACATCGATGACCAACCTGAAGACATTGAGCGCCGTAGCGGCCGTGGCGCTGGTCCTGCCGCTTGCGGCAGCAAGCACGAGCTTTGCGCAAGGCCCTGGTCCTGGCGGTCACACCGGCGGTGGCGGCGCAGCCATCGGTGGCGGTGGCCATGGCGGTGGCGCCATCGGCGGCGGTGGCGGCCGCGGCGCCATGGGCGGTGGAGGGGGTGCGATCGGCGGTGGCGGTCGCGGCTTCTCGGCGGGTCCTGGGCCCGGCGGCATGGGCGGCGGCGGTTTTGCCGGCCGGGCCGCAGCAGGCGGCGCCAACGTCTTTGCCGGCCGTGGTCCGGCGGCTGGCGCGAACGTTGCCATCAACAATGGCGGTGGCGGCCGTGGCGGCTGGAACGGCGGCAATTGGCACGGCGGCGGAGGCAACTGGCATGGCGGACATGGCGGTGGCTGGCATCATCGCGGCGGCGGCTTCTGGCCGGGCGTAGCGACGGGCGCCTTCATCGGCGGCGCACTGGGCAGCTCCTATGCCTACTACAACGACCCGTATTATTACGGATCGGACTACTACAACGACTATTCCTATTATGACGACTCTGCGCCTGTCGCCGTCGTCGGGACGGAAGGCGTCGACCCGAGCTACTGCGTGCGGCGCTATCGGTCCTACGATCCTGCGTCGGGCACCTATCTGGGCTATGACGGCCTGCGTCATCCCTGCCCGTAAGCGTCCGGCAACGACGGCACTGCTCTAAAGAGGCGGCGGGGTGATCACCCGCCGCCTTGTCGCGTGTAGCAGTGCCTCATAGTTGTTCGTGCCTCATCGTTGCGCGTTGTGTGTCCAGGCCGCCACGTCGCAGATTGATTTTGAACGAAATTTCCACATTGTGCCGTCCGGCGTGCAGATGAATTCAGCGAACAGGTCCAATATCGATTTCAGCCTTGATTCTTCTTTCCTCAGGGAACGGGCTGCTCGCAAGGGTATCGCTCTGCTGCCGATGCACAGACTGTTTCTGCCGTCCCGCGCCTTCTCACCCGCGGCGATTCAGCGTTTGCGCCTATCGCCGTCGAACGCGCCCGGACTTTCCATCAAGGAGGCGCACCTTGCCAAGACGTCATCGCTGCATCGAATATCAACTCCACCCTGCTGCCCGGAAGAGGCGCCAGCGGCATTCGACCACCCTCCGGGTTGATATGTCGCTGAGCGGGCGCACCGGATGATCGGCCATCGCCTCGCATTGGGGCTCGGGCTGGGAACTCTGCTTGCGATCGGAGCGGCATCGACGGCGCTCGACATCAAGTCGCGCCATGACGCAGCCTGGGTCGATTCATCGCTCAACATTCTGCAGAAGGCATCCGATCTGCGGTTGCTCCTGCGCGAGGTGGAGGCATCCTCACGCGGTTTCGGGCTCACCGGCGCGGAGCAGTTCAACGCCGAGTTCAACGACGTCAGGGCACAAATTCCCACGGCTTTGTCCGATCTGCAGCGAAGCGCGGCGGACAGTCCCACCGCGAAGAACCTGTTTGCCGAGACGGCCGCGCTGATCGACCGGAGGGTTGATCTCGCCGCCGAATTGATCCGTCTGCGCGCGGCGTCGGATCGCGCCGGGCTCGACGCGCTTGGCAGTCGCGCCGAAGGCCCCGCCATCATGGCCACGATCACGGCCAATCTCGATCGCTTCGTTGCCGAACAGCGACAGCTGCTGGCGCAGCGGACGGCGACGTCCAAGGCGACCGGCTCCCTGCTGCTCGCGATCGACCTGTGCGGGCTTGCGGTGCTCCTGCTCATCGCTGGATACCTCGTCCGACGCACCTATCAGGACGACCGCACGCTCCGCGCCTCCCTGCTCCGTTCCGAGGCCGAAGCCGTCTCGCTGGCCGAGAAGGCCGAGGAACAGCACCGCGATCTGATGGCGGCGCATGAGAAGCTGCGCCATTCCGCCGAGATCCTGCAAAGCACCTTCAACAGCATGGCCGAGGGCGTGCTGGTGATCGATGCCGCCGACACGGTCGTATTCTCGAACCCCGCCGTCGAGCGTCTGCTCGGCTACCGTCCCGGCAGGAAGCTGTCCGAAGTCCGAGCCCGGCTTCGCGTCTATGAAAGCGACGGCGTGACGCAGATCGCAGGTCATGACCTGCCGACGCCGCGCGCCCTGCGCGGCGAGGCGTTTGACCGTCGGGAGCTGATCGTCCATCTGCAAGAGCGCGACGAGTTGTTGCGGTTGATGGTGAGCGGCCGGCCGTTGCGTGACGCCGCCGGCGCCATCACCGGGGCGGCGATGGTCTATCACGACATCACGATGGCACATGAGACCGAGCGATTGCTGTATCAGGCGCAGAAGCTCGACGCGATCGGCAAGCTCACGGGCGGCGTGGCGCATGATTTCAACAACATGCTCACGATCATCACCGGCACCATCGAAACCCTCGCCGAAGAGGTTCAAGACCGCCCGGCTGCCGCCGCCACCGCAGCCTTGATCGGCCAGGCCGCAGACCGCTGCACAGAGCTGATCCGCCACCTCCTCGCCTTCGCGCGCAAGCAGCCGCTGCATCCGCGCGACAGCGACGTGAACAGCACGATCCTCGACATCGCCAAGCTGCTGCGACCGACCCTCGGTGAGCAGATCGAAATCAACTCGATCCTCGACGAGGAAGAGCTGATCGCCCATATCGATTCGGCGCAGCTTGCCAACTCACTCGTCAACATGGCCATCAACGCCCGCGACGCGATGCCCAATGGCGGCAAGCTGCTGCTGGAATCGCGCCGGGTCGTGCTTGATGAGGCCTATGCCGCCGCCAATGCCGGCGTGGAGCCCGGGACCTACGTCATGGTCGCCGTCAGCGATACCGGCACCGGCATGTCGACCGAGGTCCGTGATCGCGCGTTCGAGCCGTTTTTCACGACCAAGGAGCCTGGCAAGGGCTCAGGCCTCGGGCTCAGCATGGTCTATGGCTTCGTCAAGCAATCCGGCGGTCACATCAAGATCTACAGTGAGGAAGGCAAGGGCACCACGATCCGGCTCTATATTCCCGCACCCAAGGGGCAACCCGCAGCCCCGGCGGCGCCTGATCCGCCGCCGCCCCGCGGCACCGAAACGATTTTCATCGTCGAGGACGATCCGCTGGTGCAGGATTTCGTGGTCGCGCAACTGCAGAGCCTGGGCTACCGGACCATCACGGCATCGACCGGAGTCGAAGCCCTGGCGAAGATCGAGGCCGGGCAGACCTTCGACCTTCTCTTCACCGACGTCATCATGCCCGGCGGCGTCAACGGCAAGGAACTAGCCGAGGAGACGCTGCGGCAACGGCCCGGCATGAAGGTTCTCTACACGTCCGGCTACACGGATAACGCCATGATCGAGCATGGCGGCCTCGATCAGGACGCGCTGCTTCCCTCACCAAGCCCTATCGCAAATCCGAGCTCGCGCAGATGGTCCGCCTGGCGCTGCTGTCGAGCGCGGATGCCGGACCGCCCGCCGCCGTCGGCGGCGCTCTCGCGGGCTGATGCCCGACCAGCACGCTGCGAATTGAGATCGGCGCCGGCTCTGGATAATCGGCATGGAACCGCAAAGAAGAATTGGCAGAGCGCCCTATATTGCTTAGGAATCGTCACTCCTAATAGCCTTATTAGCTGCGCAGAGGCGGCGAGCGCTCCATCACAACAATGCTTGATCGATCCAACGCGCAGCGCGCTGAAGAGCTCTTGCCATGATACGCCGGCGCGTGGCGATCGGCCTGGGTTTGGGAACCTTGCTTGCGGTGGGATCCGCCTCCGTGGCCCTCGACCTGAAGTCGCGCGATGACGCAGCCCTGGTCGATCACACCATGGAAGTGCTGCAAAAATCGTCCGATCTGCGGCTGTTGCTGCGCCAGGTCGAGAGCGCCTCGCGTGCCTTCGCGCTCACTGCTGACGATCGTTTCGTGGCCGAGTTCCAGGACGCGCGACAACAGGTTCCCGCGGCACTCGCGGATCTGCTGCACGCGGTGAACGACAATCCGGCCCAGGTCACCCGATTGACATCCATCGACGAGGTGGTGAAGCGCCGCCTCGATTTGTCGAGCAGGCTCATCCAGCTTCGCGCCGCGAACAATCAGGCAGCGCTCGACAACCTGCTCGCAGGGGGGCCCGGACGCGCGGCGATGGCGACGATCACCGCGACGCTGGACGCCTTCAATGCAGAGGAGCGGCGGCTGCTCGCGGCGCGCACGGAAACCTCGCAGCGCACCGGCGCGTGGCTGCTGATGATCGACCTGGCAGGGGTCGGCGTGCTGCTGCTGATCGCGGCCTACCTCATTCGGCGCGCCTACGTGTCGGATCGGACGCTGCGCTCGTCGCTCAGCCGATCGCAGGCCACAGCAATGTCGCTCGAGGCCCAGGCCCTGCAGCAACGTGGCCGAACTCGCTGTCGCCTATGACGAGCTGAGACGATCCTCGGCGATTCTGGAGAGCACCTTCAACAGCATGGCGGAAGGCGTGCTGGTGGTGGATCCGGACGGCACGATCGTGTTGTCGAACCCGGCCATCGATGACTTTCTCGCCACGCGAGCCGGCAAGACGTTCGCCGAAATCGTGGTCGAGAACCGGTTCTTCGCGAGCGACGGCACCACGCCGATCCCGACCGACGACTTGCCGATCGCGACCGCCCTGCGCGGCCTGTCCTTCGATCGCCGCGAAATGGTGGTGAAGCCGGCCGACGGTCGTGCGCAGGCCCGGCTGATGGTGAGCGGGCGGCCGCTGCGCAATTCCGCGGGCACGATCAGCGGTGCCGTGCTGGTGTATCACGATGTCACCGAAGTGCACGAGACCGAGCGCCTGCTGCAGCAGGCGCAGAAGCTCGACGCGATCGGCAAGCTCACCGGCGGCGTCGCGCACGACTTCAACAACATGCTGACCATCATCACCGGGTCGATCGAGGTGCTGATCGACACGGTGCAGGATCGCCCGGCGGCGGCCGAGCTGGCGGCGTTGATCAGCAGGGCCGCCGACCGCTGCACCGAACTGATCCGCCATCTGCTGGCCTTCGCGCGCAAACAGCCGCTGCGGCCGCGCGACATCGACGTCAATGCGACCGTGCAGGACATCGCCAAGCTGCTGCGGCCGACCCTGGGCGAGCAGATCGAGGTCAAGGCCATTCTCGCCGAGGAGGAACTGATCGCCCATGTCGATTCGGCGCAGCTCGCCAATTCGCTGGTGAACATGGCGATCAATGCCCGCGACGCGATGCAAGATGGCGGCAAGCTGCTGCTGGAGACGCAGAGCGCCGCGCTCGACGCGGCCTATGCCGCCGCGAATCCGGGCGTGGTGCCGGGCCGCTACATCATGGTCGCCGTCAGCGACACCGGCAGCGGCATGCCGCAGGAGGTGCAGAACCGCGCTTTCGAGCCGTTCTTCACCACCAAGGAGGCCGGCAAGGGCTCCGGCCTCGGGCTCAGCATGGTCTACGGCTTCGCCAAGCAATCAGGCGGGCACGTCAAGATCTACAGCGAGGAGCATCGCGGCACCACGATCCGGCTGTATCTGCCGCCGGCGCGGGCGGCGCTGCAGATCGCCGCCGAGCCGGACACCGAGCTGCCGACCGGCCATGAGACGATCCTCGTCGTCGAGGATGATCCGCTGGTGCGCAGCTTCGTGCTGGCCCAGCTGCAGGGCCTCGGCTACACGACGCTGTCGGCCGCGCGCGGCCGCGAGGCGCTGGCGATCGTCGATGGCGACCAGCCGTTCGAGCTACTGTTCACCGACGTCATCATGCCCGGTGGCGTGAGCGGCCGGCAATTGGCGGAGGCGGTGCAGGCCAAGCGCCCATCGGTCCGCGTGCTCTATACGTCCGGCTATACCGACAATGCGATCCTCGAGCACGGCCAGTTGCTCTCGGAGGCGCTGCTGCTGACCAAGCCGTATCGCCGCGCCGAGCTCGCGCAGATGGTGCGGCGGGCGCTCAGCCCCGCGTCGCCAGCGCCACTGCGGCCAGCGTAAGCGCCAGCGCGGCCACCTGCCCGGCCCCCAGCGGCTCGCGGAGCGCGATCGCCGAGGCGACCACGCCGATCACCGGGACGGCCATGGTGCCGATCGCCGCCACCGAGGCCGGCAGCCGCGCCAGCGCCGCGAACCAGGTGACATAGGCGACGCAGAACTGGATCACCGTCGAGTAGAACATCAGCGCCCAGTCGAGCTGATCGAGCCTGGTCCAGTCGGACTGTTCGATGACGACGCCCACCAGCACGATCGGCACGCAGCCGATGCCGATCTGCCAGGCCGCCGCCGACAGCGGCGGCAGCCGGATCGGCAGCTTCTTCGCCAGCACCGTGCCGAGCGCAAAGCCGAAGGCGCCGCCCAGCACCATCAGGATGCCCGGCAGCTTGTCGCGGCTGGCCGACAGGCCGTTGCCGCCCATCAGCGCGGCGAGCCCGGCGAAGGCCAGCAGCAGCGCGAGCACGCGCAGCCAGGTCGGCCGCTCGCCGAGGATCGGCCAGGCCAGGATCGACGCCCAGACCGGCATCGTATAGGCGATCAGCGCCGCCTCGCCGGCCGGCAGCCACAGCAGCGCCAGCCCCATCAGCACCATCCACACCGTGACATTGAGCAGCCCGGCGATGATCAGCCGCGGCCAGACCTCGCGCTGCACGGCTAGGCTCTGGCTTCTGACGATCGCGAGCAGCGCCAGCAGCGCCGCGCCGACCACCCCGGTGCTGCCGCGCAGCGTCAGCGGCGGCAGCACGCCGACCAGATGCTTGGTGACGGGCCAGTTGAAGCCCCAGCCGAGCGAGGTCACGGCAAGAAACATCAGCCCGGCGGGCGTGATCCGCCCGCTGGCCTTCGGCGTGTCTGTCATGGAATCACCGGCGCGGTGTGCAGGAGCCGCAGCTTGCCGGCGTTTTCCCGGCCACACCAGGGATTGTGGGGCATGCCTGCCCCGCACCAGCCCGTCAGCGGCCGTGAGTCGCGCCGATGCAACCGGAACACATCGTTCGCAGACGAATAAATTCCTGCCCTGTGAACAGCGGGGCGAAGCCCTGTGGATGACATCGCCGGCAAATTTTTTCGGTTTCGAATCCGCGAGGACTCGCCGATAGTTACGGCCATCACGATACCGGCAAATGCCCTGTTATCCCCCGCTTTCCCCCATATTTAGTGTTTGGTTTAGGAACTCGTACTAGTCCTTGACGGGCAGAGCGGAGTCGTCCTAGCTTCCGGCCCGGTTCGGCGCTTGATCGCGTTTGAAGTCTCGCCGGCCGCTTCCCAGAAGGGTTCGAGGACAACCACGCCATCCGGCCACAAGGCCCGGCGTGCGCGGCCTCGGCTGTCCCACGCCGGGACGGAGGCGGACGGCGTCCTCCGGGGGAACCCACTAGATGTGGGGCCTCCCCTGCAGCGAGACGGGAGCAGGATGGCGCGCCTGGCGCGTTGAGAGCGTGGCGCGTCGAGAGCGTGAGGCGTTGAGAACGTGAAGCGTTGAGACGTGAGGCGGAGCGGGCAGCGGACGGGCTGCGCGCGCCGGCGAAGAAGACGGGGCGAGACGCCGGACAACGGCGCGGCTGCCTTCCGTCTTCGAGGCTGAACAGAGACGGGCCGGGCGACCGGTTGAACTGCGGCGGCAGGCGGGTGTCCCGGAATCGGGACTCGCCGGCCGCCGCCCTTGGATGCAATGATCCCGGCCGCCAACAACGCGGTCCGGCAAGAACAATTGGGGCTCGCGATGCGGATTGAACGGCGCAACACCACCGAAGGACAGTCACCCTATGCAGGGATCGACTTCCGCCTGACCACGTCCGAGATCAAGAATCCGGACGGCTCGGTGGTGTTCCGGCTCGAGAATGTCGAGATCCCCGAATTCTGGTCGCAGGTCGCCTCCGACGTGCTGGCGCAGAAATATTTCCGCAAGGCTGGCGTCGCCGCGCGCCTGAAGAAGGTCGAGGAAGAGAGCGTGCCGTCCTGGCTGTGGCGCTCGGTGCCCGACACCGACGCCCTCGCCGCACTGCCCGAGAGCGAGCGCTATGGCAGCGAGCGCTCTGCCAAGCAGGTGTTCGACCGTCTCGCCGGCTGCTGGACCTATTGGGGCTGGAAGGGCAACTACTTCTCGTCGGAAGAAGACGCCGTCGCGTTCTATGACGAGCTTCGCTTCATGCTCGCCAAGCAGATGGTCGCGCCGAACTCGCCGCAATGGTTCAACACCGGACTCCATTGGGCCTATGGCATCGACGGCCCCGGCCAGGGCCATTATTACGTCGACTACAAGACCGGCAAGCTGACCAAGTCGAAGTCGTCCTACGAGCATCCGCAGCCGCATGCCTGCTTCATCCAGGGCGTCGAGGACGACCTCGTCAATGACGGCGGCATCATGGACCTGTGGGTGCGCGAGGCGCGCTTGTTCAAATATGGCTCCGGCACCGGCTCCAACTTCTCGCGGCTGCGCGGCGAAGGCGAGAAGCTGTCGGGCGGCGGCCGCTCGTCCGGCCTGATGAGCTTCCTCAAGATCGGCGACCGCGCCGCGGGCGCCATCAAGTCGGGCGGCACCACCCGCCGCGCCGCCAAGATGGTCGTGGTCGACGCCGACCATCCGGACATCGAGGCCTATATCGACTGGAAGGTGAAGGAGGAGCAGAAGGTCGCCGCTCTCGTCACCGGCTCCAAGATCAACCAGAAGCACCTGAAGGCCGTGATGAAGGCCTGCGTCAATTGCGAGGGCTCCGGCGACGACTGCTTCGATCCCGAGAAGAACCCGGCGCTGCGCCGCGAGATCAAGCTCGCGCGCCGCGCTTTGGTGCCCGACAACTACATCAAGCGGGTCATCCAGTTCGCCAAGCAGGGCTATAAGGACATCGACTTCCCGATCTACGACACGGACTGGGATTCCGAGGCCTATCTCACCGTTTCGGGGCAGAACTCCAACAATTCGGTGTCGCTGAAGGACGATTTCCTGCGCGCCGTCGAGACCGATGGCGACTGGAGCCTGATCGGCCGCACCAACAAGAAGGTCGTCAAGACGCTCAAGGCGCGCGACCTCTGGGAGAAGATCGGCCACGCCGCCTGGGCCTCGGCCGATCCGGGCCTGCACTTCAACACCACGATGAACGACTGGCACACCTGCAAGGCGTCCGGCGACATCCGCGCGTCCAATCCGTGCTCGGAATACATGTTCCTGGACGACACGGCGTGCAATTTGGCCTCGGCCAATCTGCTGACCTTCTACAACACCGAGACGAAGCATTTCGACGTCGGCGCCTATGAGCATCTCTGCCGGCTCTGGACGGTCGTGCTCGAAATCTCCGTGCTGATGGCGCAGTTCCCGTCGAAGGCGATCGCCGAACTCTCCTACGAGTTCCGCACGCTCGGCCTCGGCTATGCCAATATCGGCGGCCTCTTGATGACCATGGGCCTGTCCTATGACTCCAAGGAAGGCCGCGCGCTGTGCGGCGCGCTCTCGGCGATCATGACCGGCATCGCCTACAAGACCTCGGCCGAGATGGCCGGCGAGCTCGGTCCCTTCCCCGGCTACAAGAAGAACGCCGCGCACATGCTGCGCGTCATCAAGAACCATCGCCGCGCCGCCAAGGGCGAAGCGACCGGCTATGAGGCGCTGTCGGTCAACCCGGTGCCGCTCGACCACGCCCACTGCCCTCAGGTCTCGCTCGTCAGCCACGCCATCCAGGCCTGGGACGACGCGCTCGCGCTCGGTGAGACCAACGGCTATCGCAACGCCCAGGTCACGGTGGTCGCTCCCACCGGCACCATCGGCCTCGTGATGGATTGCGACACCACCGGCATCGAGCCTGACTTCGCGCTGGTGAAGTTCAAGAAGCTGGCCGGCGGCGGCTACTTCAAGATCATCAACCGCGCGGTGCCCGCAGCACTCCGCGTGCTCGGCTATCGCGAGAGCGAGATCGCCGAGATCGAGGCCTATGCCGTCGGTCACGGCTCGCTGTCGAACGCCCCCGGCGTCAACGCCACCACGTTGAAGGCCAAGGGTTTTACCGACGAGGCGATCGCCAAGGTCGAGAAGGCGCTGCCGACCGCGTTCGACATCAAGTTCGTGTTCAACAAATGGACGCTCGGCGAGGAGTTCATCACCAAGCAGCTCGGCGTCTCCGCCGAGGCACTGGCTGCGCCCACCTTCGAGCTGCTCGCGGCTGTTGGCTTCACCAAGCGCGAGATCGAGGCCGCCAACGTGCATATCTGCGGCGCGATGACCGTCGAGGGTGCCCCGCATTTGAAGGCCGAGCATTATTCGGTGTTCGATTGCGCCAATCCCTGCGGCAAGATCGGCAAGCGCTATCTCTCGGTCGAGAGCCACATCCGCATGATGGCGGCGGCGCAGCCGTTCATCTCGGGTGCGATCTCCAAGACCATCAACATGCCGAACGACGCCACGGTCGAGGACTGCAAGGCGGCGTATCTGCTCTCCTGGAAGCTCGCGCTGAAGGCCAACGCGCTGTACCGCGACGGCTCGAAGCTGTCGCAGCCGCTCAACTCGCAGCTCATCGCCGACGATGAGGACGAGGACGATGCGGTCGAGTCCTTCTACGAGAAGCCGATGGCCGCGCGTGCCACCCAGGTCTCGGAGAAGATCGTCGAGAAGCTGGTCGAGCGCATCGTCGTGATGCGCGAGCGCGAGAAGATGCCGGATCGCCGCAAGGGCTACACCCAGAAGGCGGTTGTCGGCGGCCACAAAGTGTACTTGCGCACCGGCGAGTATGATGACGGCCGCCTCGGCGAGATCTTCATCGACATGCACAAGGAGGGCGCGGCGCTGCGCTCCTTCATCAACAACTTCGCCATCGCGGTGTCGCTGGGTCTCCAATACGGCGTGCCGCTAGAGGAGTATGTCGACGCCTTCACCTTCACCCGCTTCGAGCCGGCCGGTCCGGTGCAGGGCAACGACTCGATCAAGTACGCGACGTCGATCCTCGACTACGTGTTCCGCGAGCTCGCCGTCAGCTACATGTCGCGCTTCGACCTCGCCCATGTCGACCCGTCCGAAAGCAATTTCGACGCGCTCGGCCGCGGCGTCGAGGAAGGCAAGATGTCCGAGGACGGCCCGAGCCAGCAGGCGGCGAAATATGTCTCGCGCGGCCTGACCCGCTCGCGCACCGACAACCTCGTCGTGATGCGCGGCGGCTCCTCGTCCCCCTCCCCTGCAGGAGGAGGGTCGATCGGGAGCGCAGCGAGCGATCGGGGTGGGGTGAATCTCACCGCCCTCGCCTCCTCCCGCGCCGGCGACGCGATCGAAGGCGCCGTCGCCTACAAGCAGGAGCCGCAACACGACCTCTCGCCCACCGAGAAGCTCGAGGCCCTGCAATGGAGCAAGGCCGGCACCGCCGCCACCCAAGTCGCCTCCAAGGCCGAACGCCGCGCCGAAGCCAAGGCCAAGGGCTACGAAGGCGAGATGTGCTCGGAGTGCGGGAATTTCACGCTGGTGCGGAACGGGACTTGTATGAAGTGTGATACGTGCGGCAGCACGACGGGGTGTTCGTAAACTTCGACGAAGATACCTCCTCAAAAGGGAAGGCGCGGCATCCGATGCCGCGCCTTTTTTGGGCGCGCTGCTGGCGGCCCAAACAGGGCATCACTCAAGAATTTCGGAATATCAGAACTCTACAGTCCCGCACTAGATATAGAGGATCTTGTGTGGATATATCCTACTGCATATTGAAGTTCTTCTTATGTTCTGACAGAATCGATGTGTTCGATTCGCTCGCTTCTGGCGGCTGGGCTCCTTGTGAGCGTCGGTCTTGCTGGGGGCGAGGACCGCGAGGCTTTGGCTTCAGCGGTTCAGGTAGCACCCGAAGTTCGCTCGCAGCGCCTTCGGAGCCTTGGAGATCGAACTTCGCGCCCGGCTGAAAGGAAACTGGCCGTAGCCCTAACTATCAAGGGGACTCATCGGACGGTCAGCAGCTTTTCTTTCTCGTTGGTCGTGGAGGGTCGATGGCCGAGCTTGACGGAAGCCACAAAAAGGCTAGCCGACAAGTAAGGAGGGACAAATGACCCGGACATGCAAAAACGGGCAACGTTTGCGGCTCGTCTCGCCGCCGCCGTTTCGGCTGCGGCACCGATCTACCCGCTTCTGGCGGCTGGGCTCCTTGTGAGCGTCGGTCTTGCTGGGGGCGAGGACCGCGAGGCTTTGGCTTCAGCGGTTCAGGTAGCACCCGAAGTTCGCTCGCAGCGCCTTCGGAGCCTTGGAGATCGATAACGCCTTCGGCCGGGAGCGGGTTTACCGATGAGCTCCCACACCAAATGAGAGACAATGACAGCCGCACCTTCGCGACTAGTACGGTCAAGAGCTCTTCTTCAACGCTCATGGAGCATAGTTCGAGCCTCAGGTCTAAATTCGCTTAGCGAAGAAACCGTTCGAAAAACAAAAGAATTCGACGCTAATTCACTCAATCATATAGAACGCATCGCGAAGAAACTGCGAAATGGGAAGTTCAGTTTTTCGGACGAAATCGGTGTCGCCCCGCTAAAGCGATCGGGGAATGGACGACGCCCCATAGTTGTTGCCCCGATCGAGAATCGTGTCGTTCGCCGAGCGATATTGGAAGTTCTTCAGGGCTACGAGCTGATTTCAGATGAAAAGCGACGCAATTTTCACGGCGTCGATGCAATTCGAAAGGTAATGAAGACTCCTACGAGTGTAGGCGGCATAGCCAAGCGCAGAGTGCCTTATGGCCTTGCGCTGATCGACTCTGCGGTCAGGGATGGGCATCACTGGTTCGTCCGCTCAGATATCAAAGACTTTTTTACGCGCATTCCGCTCGCGGACGTGAACCATTTTGTTCGCACCGCCGTAAATGACGAGTTTTTCTCTGATCTTTTTTTCCAAGCACTGAAGACTAACCTTGCGAATAAGGAAGCACTACAAGAGCGAAAGCACTTCGTACTCTTTCCCTCGGATGACACCGGTGTCGCTCAGGGCTCTGCACTCTCTGCGCTTGCAGGCAATATCATTCTGCATGACTTCGACATCGAAATGAATAATCGTGGGATTGTCTGCGTACGTTACATTGATGATTTCATTCTGCTCGGAAAGAGCGAAAAGGCCGTCACCGCCGCATTCCGCTCTGCCCAAAACCGTTTGCTTCGATTAGGAATGTCCGTCTACGATTTCACCGATGAGGCGGCGCGGAAAGCTGGAAAAGTCGACAGCGGGAACATTCACAATGGAACAGACGTGCTCGGATATCGAATTTCGGCTCACGCATTGCAGCCGAGCAGATCAGCTAAAAGGGCGCTTTTCGATAAACTCGACAAGATCATCCTGGAGGCGGAGCGCAACATGACCTCGGCGGCAAGTGGGCGCAGCCACTCGCATACAAGACTGTATCACCATGCGCTCTCGTTGATGCATCGGACCATTTGGGGGTGGTCTCAAGCCTTCAAACACGCAAATGTGCCGCACGTGCTCCAGCAATTAGATGCTCAGATAGACCAACGCATTCTGATGCTGCAGGATAAGACGCGCGAACTGACACGATGCGCCTCGCCTCTGGTGAAGCGCCGAGTCACGGGAATTCACTTGTTGCAGGACACTCACGGACATCCGCTTCCCGAGATAGATGAGCCTTATTGCAAACAATCTTCCGATTCTCTCCGAGCCGAGCCATATTAAACGATCACTAGTGACGCGGAGGCCTACGCAGACTAGCGAATCGTAATCCGCCGCTTGACCGGATCGGCGCGTTACGCTTCGCTAACGCGCCCTACGGATGCGAGCACGCGGTTGGCCGCTCTCATGCACCTCCACATCTTCTCCGACCTCCACGCCGACATGGCCGACATCAAGCCGATGGAGGCCCTGCCCGAGGTCGATGTGGTGGTCGTCGCCGGCGATGTCTGCGAGGGAGCGGTGAACGGGTTTGCGCGGCTGCGGAAGATCGTGCCGGAGCAGGTCGCGATGGTCATGGGCAACCATGAATTCTATCAGCGCACCTTCCCCGACGAGCTGAAGCTGGCGCGGGCCGAGGCGGCGCGGTTCGGCGTGCATCTGCTGGAGAACGACGCGGTCGTGCTCTCGGGCGCGCGCTTCGTCGGCTGCACGCTGTGGACCGACTATGCGATCTTCGGTCCCGGCAGCGAGGTGCATACGATGGCGGTGTGCCGCGACCGGATGAACGACCACCGCCGCATCACCTGGCGCAAACAGCCTTGGCTGCGGTTCCGGCCGCAGGAGGCGCTCGGCCTGCACCTGATATCCCGCACCTGGCTGACCGGCGTGCTGCAGACGCCGTTCGACGGACCCACCGTCGTCGTCACCCACCACGCCCCCGGCTGGGGCTCGGTCGCCGACAAATATCGAAACGACCGCGTCACCGCCGCCTACGCCTCCGATCTCTCGGCGCTGATCCAGGCCACCCAGCCGGCACTCTGGGTCCACGGCCACATCCACACGCCCGCGGACTATCGCATCGGCGCGACGCGCGTGGTGTGCAACCCGCACGGCTATGGACGGGAGAACCCGGACTTCGACCCGGCCCTGGTGGTGGAGGTCGCGTAGCACGCTCGGTGTGGCTGAGAGCGCCTCTCTCCTCTCGTCGTTCCGGGGCGCGCAGCGCGAGCCCGGACTCCATAGCCGCAATCAGGCATGTGGTCCGAGACGTTCGTCACGACGGCCCTCGCCCGACATAACGGCCTGTGGTTCTAGATTCTGGGCTCGCGCTACGCGCGCCCCGGAATGACGTGCTGAGGGAGCTTGCGCCTAAGCGGGGTTCGTAGGGGACCGAGCAACACCGATCGACCTGTTCGTCTTTGTAACTCCAGCTGACGCTTTGGCCTAGCGCAGTCCCGTTCCGTGGCAGCGCTGGCATTTCAGCACCTTGTCACCCTTCTTGACCAGGCCCTTGCCTTCGCAGTTCTTGCACTTGGCCTTCTTCTTGATGTTCGGGCCTTTTTCGTTGGCCATGACGGTCTCCGGGATGAGTTTGGTGCGATGGAGCGCGTTTAGCGGTTATCCCCGTCCCAAACAATGGCATGGCGGCTCCGCCGGCGCGTCGCATCGAGACCACCGCGACGCGGATAGTGAGAATGTCGCCATCGGTCGCCTGAGGGCGGCGCTTTGCCCCCCTCATATCGACAGAGGTCGCGTGCAGGCCGCGCTGTGCAATACAGCGCCCTCGCCGCTTGCGGGAGAGGGCATCTCCGGCCCATCCACGTGCTCCGTCGGGTGAGGGGTATGTCTCCGCAAATGTCCCTTGCGGAGACATACCCCTCACCCGACCGAACTCGCAGCGCTTTCCTACATGCCCTCTCCCGCAAGGGGCGAGGGCGCATTCATGTGCACCGCGCTCATCTGCCGGATCTTCACGCATCCCTGTGATGAGCTGAACGGTTGCTGCGCTCCACACCCTCGTTCCCTACTTGAAGCATACCGACTTATCGCCCGGCACGAACGAATTGCCCGGCATCGGCTTCAACGGGGTCAGCTTGGGATTGGTATTCAACAAGCGCTTCGAATACGCGCCCAGCGCGGCGTTCATCGTGTTCAGGCGGTCCTGGGCATCGGTGCGTTGCAACGGAAAGGTGATGACGCCGGAATTGTAGACCTCGGCGCGGGACCATTGCTGCCCCTGGACGATGCGGCCGACGAGGCGCGATTTCAGGTCGGCGGCGCTGTCGCCGGCGGCGCTCTTGCCGCCGACGACGTTGGGCGGCAGCAGGTCGGGGTTGACGATCCAGCCGCGCTTCTTGGCGACGTTGTTGCCGAACAGGATCAGCTCATCGAGCGTGTTGTTCAACGCCACATAGTCGCGCAGCGGCAGGCTGGTATCGCCGGTGCCGGTCTCCTGGACGTGGCTCGCCAGATGCGGTCCGGTCGCGCAATAGGTGCCGAACACCAGCTTGATGCTACTGGCGCTCATGGCCATGTAGCTGCCGACGTCCGAGCCGCCCGGCGGCGACGGCGCGTCGTCACCGCAGAAGGTGCCGTGCGAGGACGCATCCTGCAGGCTGTGCAGATAGAGCCCGATGCGGGCGATCTGCACCGGCACCGGCGGCTTCCTGGGGTCGTCGAACAGCACGCCGGTGGTCTTGCCCTTGTCGTCGAGCCAGGACTTCAGCTGGGTGTAGTCGACCACGCCGTTGCTGTTGTCGAGAATCTTCGGCCCCGAGGTCACGTTGATCGCCGGACCGATGGCGTAGTTCTCCAGCAGCGGCACGTTGCCGCTGATCGGCACGTTCGCCAGGCATTTCGGGCCGCTGAAGTTCGAGGAGCCGTTCGGCACCGTGTAGCCGGCGGTGCACAGCAGGCCCGGGCCGTCGTCGGGCTTCATCGCCCATTGCCGGAGGTCGTACAGCGTGCCCTGATAGACGTCGTCGATGGTGATGGGATAGCCGGGCGGCGGATAATGGAACGGATAGACCGCCTGCACGCCGCTGGCGCCGTGCACGTCGGTGCCCTGCCCGTTCGGCGAGAAGTTCAGCAGGTAGTGATAGAGCGGCCCGTCGGTGGTGTTGTTGGTGCGCTTGAAGCCGTTGAACTGCGCGGTGATGTAGCTGGCGCCGGAATTGGCCGACGTCGCCTGCCCGCCGCACTGATCGATCGGCGCATATTGCCCATAGTCGGAGTTCTCGTTGTAGGCGGCGATCCAATAGGCCACGTCGGCGCGGTAGCCGAGCGCCTGGGCGATGAAATAGGTCGAGTCGGCGTGGATCATGCTGCGGCCGGGCGGAATGAGCGCGAACTGCACCGCCTCGAGCAGGCAGCCACGGTTGAGCGCCTCCGCCGGATCCTTGCACGCGCTGGCCGGCGCGAGGCAATTCCGTAGCCCGTCCTTGACGCGCGGGATGCAGATGTCCTCCAGGAACGCGTGCGCGGGGCGTGGCGTCGTGACTCCCCAGCCGAGAACGGCCGATCCCATGACAACCGACATCGTCGATAATGCAAAGCCAATGCGCATGAAAAACTCCTCGGTAATCTGAAAATCCAGCCGCTCGGGATTGAAGCTATCGCAAGACGCCATGTGTCACGCGAGGCGAAACGCTGCCGGGTCCGTGAGGACTTGCATCGCGGATTCGGCAAGCCGGATTTGATCCGATCTCGACCCGAAAATCAACCTATAGTTGTCGTTTAAAATATTTCGCTTCGTTAAAGATGGCCGCGCGCCGCATGGCTCGCCTCACGTGACGCCGTTGATGCAGGCGTTTCAGTAATGGCGTAGCCCGGATGAGCGCAGCGACATCCGGGTTCATCGCCGGCGGCAAGGAAGACCCCGGATATCGCTGCGCTCATCCGGGATACGGGCTGTCGCTCACCGAGGCACGGGCCAATTTCAAAGTCCTCGGCGCCTCCGAGGCAGCGTATCGTGCGCGTGTTCGCCAGCTCGTCGCACGAAGAGGCTGCGGAATACGGCGCCATCACCAGCGGCGGGCTGCCAGATGTCACGATCGCTCATCCGGCATCCCCGCTCATCTTACTCATCGTTTCGCAGCGCGTTGATCGGCAGCGGAAAGCTCTGCACGAACAGGCCGAGCTGGTTTGGCGTCCTGCGCAGATCGACCCTGATCCAATTGTCCAGGACGCCGTGCTGCTCCAGCACCCTGCGCTCGAAATCGAAGCAATCATCGTCGAACCAGAGAAACGGCGTCGCGACATCGATGGCCTCGGTCTTGGCGAGGTCCCAGTTCGTCGGCTTGATCCTCGCCATCATCGCCCGCGTCTCCGCGTCGAAGAGATGCCCGATCCGCCGCAGGGGAACGGCGGCGTCGCCTTTGCAATGGGTGGTCAGCCAATAGGTGCTCTCCGGGCACCTGGCCAGAGCGCACCTCACAAACTCCGGCGCTGACGGCGCCAGCTCCGAGTGGCGGTCGAGCAGCACGCCATCGATGTCGAGATAGATGTTCATCGCGGTGGAAGTCTGCGGTGGCCGGCCGAAACATGCAACGCCCTTGGCGGCTCCGCTCGCCATCCCGGCAGGCCCGATGGCCCGGCTCGGCCCCTGCTCTCCCTTATGATCCACTGGCCGTGATCGCGAGCGCCGCGACGCGATCCAGGATCACGCCGCGAACACCGCACGCGTCGATCGCTCAGTGCAGTCCCCCCGTCACATGCAGCGTCTCGCCGGTGACGAAGGATGCATCATCCGAGGCGAAGAACGCGACCGCGGCAGCGACCTCCTCGGGCTTGCCGATGCGGCCCAGCGGCGTGGCGGTTTCGACCTCGTTGCGCATATCGCCCTCGTGGAAGCCGGCGGCGATCACGCCGTCGGTGAGGGTCATGCCGGGATTGACGGTGTTGACGCGGATCTTGCGCGGCGCCAGCTCCTTGGACAGCACCGAGGAGATCGCATCAACGGCGGCTTTGGTGGCCGTGTAGACGGCGGTGTTCGCCGGCGCGATCGTCGACACGCCGGAGGAGATGTTGACGATGCTGCCGCCGGCCGGATTGAAATGCCGCGCGGCCTCCTGCGACACCAGGAGCAGGCCGAGCACGTTGAGATCGAACTGCTTGCGGAAGTGCTCCGGCGTGATCGCATCGAGCGGCGCGAATTCGTAGATGCCGGCATTGTTGACGAGGATGTCGATCGGCCCCAGCGCCTTCACGGTCTCGGCGACGGCGCTTCTGACCTGGGCCGCATCGATCAGGTTGCCGTGCACCGCCACCGCTTTGCCGCCCTTGGCGGCGATCGCAGCGACGACGCGGTCGGCGCCGTCTTTGCTGGCGCTGTAATTGACGGCGACCGCCGCGCCTTCCGCCGCCAGCCGCGCCGCGATCTCGGCGCCGATCCCCTTGGATGCACCGGTCACCAGCGCCACCTTGCCTTCGAGTCTCCTGGTCATCTCGACCTCCTTGCGCCACGGCGCTGCTTGCGGAGGTCCAGACCTAATGGACTATTGTACCGGCGCAAAGGGCGTCGCCAGATCTTTCTTCATGGCCTCGATGATTGCGAGCGCAGCGGATGCCATCCAGAATCCTTGGCTGAATCCTGGGTTGCTTTCGCTGCGCTCGCTATGATGGAGACAAATAGCGGAAGCGGGATGGGCGGCGCCGCTACGTCTCCTCCTCCATCGTCACCGCCACGGCGCCGATCGCCGACAGCCGCACCTTGTCGCCCTCGATCTCGGCGACGAGGCCCTTGTCGATGAAGTGATGATGCCCCTTGTGGCTGCCCTCGCCGCTGTCCTTCCTGGTCAGCTTGATGCGGTGGCCTTCGACGCCGTCGACGGTGCCGACATGCGCGCCGTCGGCGCCGATGACTTCCATATGTTCCCTGATGTCCTGCATGGTGGCGCGCTCCGTGACTGATGCTCTGGGTTGAGCTGCTTCAACCAGCGGATTGGACATGTGTTCCGTGCGACGCCCGCGCAAACACGGAGCCGTGGATCGGCACAGCGGCGCCCGGCGAGACCATGCGCGTGAAAGCCGATTTCCGCAGTCGCCTCAAGCTGATTTGGCCTGTCCAGTGTTTCGGCGAAAAATAAACCTCTTTCGCTTTTGCCGAACTCATGCTTGTCTATCGCCATCCCGGCCCGCTGAGAGGGGCGCATCGCGATCGTCACGAGACGCGGGGCCGGAGATGCGGTGGCCGTGGATGGGCTGCAGCGGGCCTGGTGCTCGCCGACGAACAGCCGTTTGCGGACGTGAAATCGCGTGGTCCTGGCGCCCCGAAGCTGGCGCCAAATCCGCGGGGGATGATGATCCCGCTGACGACGGTGGCTACAAGCCGGACACCGGGGAGAGCGCGCCATAAGCGTGAAAACCATCGCGCGGGGAATGCCGGGATGTCTCGGCTGAACCTGTGGTGACTGCCGCCTGCTTATCTTGTTGCAGGCGGGCCATGGGCGCGGCCGGCGCCCGGCATTCCCCGCGCCCTCTCCTCAGGAGGGGGCAATCCGGAGCACGACTCGGGCGCATCGGCGCCGCGGGAATGCTTCCCTTTGTCTGCATGCGTGAGCTGATCTGCGCACGCCGCTGTTTGTCAACGTCAGGACCCGGTCAGAGGACGGCGCGCGCGGCGCCTCCCCTCAGGCGCGGCGCACCGTGCCGAGGAAGCCTTCGACGGCGACCCGGAAGCGGTCGGCGTCATCGGCCATCCGGCGCACCGACTCCACCATCGCGGCGCCCGCATTGCCGGTCTGGCGGTTGAGGGCCGCGACCGAGCCGATCGTGTCGGTGACGGCGCGGGTGCCTTGCGCGGCCTGCTGGAAATTGCGCGAGATCTCGGTGGTGGCGGCGCGCTGCTGCTCCACGGCCGCCGCGATCGCCGCCATCTTCTCGTCGATGCCGGAGATGTTGTGACTGATGGCGCGGATCGCCTCGACCGACTCGCCGGTGGCGGCCTGGATCTCGCCGATCTGCCGGGTGATGTCGTCGGTTGCGCTCGCGGTCTGCGCCGCGAGGTTCTTGACCTCGCCGGCGACAACAGCAAAGCCGCGGCCGGCCTCGCCGGCGCGCGCCGCCTCGATGGTCGCGTTCAAGGCCAGCAGGTTGGTCTGGCTGGCGATCGCGGTGATCATCTTGACCACCTCGCCGATGCGGTTGGCGGCGCGGTCGAGCATTTCCACGGTGGCGTTGGTCTGCGCCGCCTTCTCCACCGCCTGGCGCGCCTCGGCGGCCGACGCCTGCACCTGCGCCGCGATCTCGGAGACCGACGCGGTCAGCTCCTCGGTGGCGGCGGCGATGGTCTCGAGATTGGTGGTCGCGGTCTCCGCGGCGCTGGCGACGGCGGCGGTCTGATCGGCGGACTCGTCGACCAGCTTGCGCACGTCGCCGGCGCTGGAATCGAGCTGGCCGGTGGAGGTGCTCATGCTGACGATGACCGCCTGCACCGTGTCGTCGAAGCTCCGGCAGGCGCTGTCGATCGCCTGCGAGCGCTCCAGCCGCTTGCCCTGGTCGAGCTCGCGCTCGCGGCCCAGCTGCTCGGCGGTGCCGGCGCTTTCACGCAGGCCCTCGAGCGCGGCGGCCATCGCGCCGAACTCGTCGGCATGGGCGAATTGCGGCACTGGCGTCTGGTAGTCGCGCTGGCCGATGCGCTGGATGGCCTGCATCAGCGCGCCGACCGGGCGCACCAGGCGGACGCGCACGGCGCGCAGCGCCGCGCCCGCGACCAGCAGCGCGGTGATGAAGGCGATCGACTGCACGATCAGGCTGCTCAGCGCCGCCGCCTTGATCGCCCCGGCGCGCGCGATCGAGCCGTCGAGCGCGGCCATGCCGATATTGATGATGCCCTGGAACGGACCCTGGCAGAACGCATTCCACTCCGGCGCCGGCATCGCCGGTCTGCCGCTGCCGTCAAAGCTCTTGGCGAGCTGGTCCATGCGCTGATGCGCCGCCTCGACCTCGGCGCGCGAGGTCTTGACCACGGCCGCGAGCTCCGCACCGCCGGCGCCCGCCAGGAGGTCGTCGAGACCCGACCAGCCGGCCGCGACGGTGCCGCGCCATTGCCCGATCGAGGCCTTCTGGGCGTCGTCGAGCGGCTTGGAGCTGTTGATGTTGGGCCGCATCGCCGAGCATTGCAGGCCGTAGCGGTCGCGCACCTGCCAGGCCAGGCGGCGCGCCTGGACCATCTTGGCGATCGCCGGATCGGTCATCCAGGCGCGGTTGGAGACGGCGAGCGAGGCCGCGTTGGCGGCATCCAGCGTCTTGGTCATCGCGTCATACCAGGGCTGGGTGCGGCTCAGCACACGTTCGGCGCGCGGCTTGGCGGCCTCGTCGAACAGCAGCCGGAACTGCGGCTGCGTCGCCTCCCAGCTCGCTTTGAGCCGGCTGATGAGTTCATCGCGCTCGGGCATGTCGACGCCGGCAAGCGCCGCGAGGATGCCGTCATAGCCCTTGGCCTCGACGCCCTGATACTCTGTGAGCCTGGCGCGCGGATCGTCCTCGCTGAGCAGCACGCTCTGCATGTCGCCGCGGCGGGCGCGCATCACCAGCACGTTCTGGAAGATCGCCTTGTCGGCCGCCGTGAGCTGCTCCGTCGCGACGCTTTCGCGGTAGCGGCCGGCAGCGCCGCTCATCAGGATCGCCGTGGACACCAGGATGCCCGCCGCCAGCACCGACAACAGCACCATCAGCAGGGTACTGACCGAATTCCTCATCGCGCACCGCCTTACCGCAGAAAGTGGCAGCATGACCCATTTGCGCAAATTCTTCCTTAACCATGGACCGGCACACCCCTCACCGAGGTCCCGCCTTGCCGAACGTTCCTGCTCGACGTCCACAAACCGCGCGCAAGCCGCGCCGCGCCCAAGGCCGGCTGGCTCAAGGCTGGCGCGCCCTGCGCCGCGATACGGGGCGATATGCTCAGCGCGGCGCATGGTGGTTGCTGCGGACGGCGGGCGCGGCGCCGCGCTGGCTGAAGCTGACCGTCGGGGTCGCATTGGCGCTCGGCGTCCTCGCGCTCGCCAATCTCGCCTATCACGTCGTGCGCAAACCGACCGAGTTGTTCGTCGTGACGGGCCACGCGCTTGACAAGGAGCCGGAGGAGACCTGGCGGCAATATGGCACGCTGTTTCGAGAGAGCGCGACACGGGCGATCACACCGGAGCTGCTCGCTGCGCTGGCACAGACCGAAAGCTCCGGCAATCCGGTGGCGAGGACCTATTGGCGCTGGCGGCTCGCCTGGAATCCGTTTGCGCTGTATCAGCCGGCCTCGAGCGCCGTCGGCCTGTTCCAGATGACCGATGGCGCCTTCGCCGACGCCGCGCGGTTCTGCATCCGGGATCACGAGGTCACGGCAGACGACTGCGGATCTCCCAGCCTGTGGCTCCGCGCCTGGCCCGTGCATGCGGTGGCCCTCACGGTGATTTCGCTCGACCGCCAGGTCGCCGCGGTGCTCGCGCGGCAGCCCGCCGCCAAGCCCACCGCCCAGCAGAAACAGGATCTCGCAGCCGTCATCCATCTCTGCGGCGCCGGACCCGCCGCCGGCTTCGTCCGGCGCGGCTTCAAGCCCGAGGATGGCGAGCGCTGCGGCGACCATTCGGTCGCGAACTATCTCGGCAAGGTCAACGCGATGAAGAAGCTGTTTCAGAAGCTTGCAGCAGGTCAACGGAGCTGAGCAGGGGCGCAGCATCGGCGGGATCGCTGCAGGCCCGGTTCCGCGTTAAGCACGTCACATGCGCAGCTGTGGTCAAGCCCCGCGCGTTAACACATTGGCAACGAACTGCCGCGCATTTTCAGGGTCCCATTCATGTAGGAGTCACCATGTCAGAGATCGGCATTCCCGGCGCGCGCATCCGGTCCTTCGTCGAGCGCATCGAGCACCTCGATGGCGAGTTGGCGGAGCTGAACGAGCAGAAGAAGGAAGTGTTCGCCGAGGCCAAGGGCGAGGGCTTCGACGTCAAGATCCTGAAGGAGATCATCAAGCTGCGGAAGCAGGACCAGGACGAGCGCGACGAGCATGAGACCCTGCTCGACACCTATCTGCGGGCCATGGAAGCGGCAGAGACCGAACCGGCCAAGGCCCCCGAACGCAAGGCGGCGTGACGGGCGCGGCGCGACCAGCAGACCGTCGACAACGACAGCGCGCGGCGCCTCGGCAACGCGCGCTGGGACTGCGGGCCGGGCGTGATTTTCCTTGCCCGGTTCCATCCGAGCCTCTAACGCTGCCCCCGCTTCTGCCAGCGCCCGAGGATGACATGACCGACGCGACGATCTGCCCGCAATGCCGCTCCGAACACGCCTATCAGGACGGCGCGCTGTGGGTCTGTCCGGAATGCGGTCACGAATGGAGCGGTGATGCGGTTGTCGCCGCGGCGGATGAGACGAGCATTCGTGACGCCAACGGCAATGTGCTCGCGGATGGCGACAGCGTCATCGTCATCAAGGACCTCAAGGTGAAAGGCTCGTCCTCGGTGGTGAAAGGCGGCACCAAGGTGCGCAACATCCGCCTGCAGGAGGCGAGCGACGGCCACAACATCGCGTGCAAGATCGACGGCATCGGCCAGATGAATCTGAAGTCGGAGTTCGTGCGCAAGGCATGACATGCCGCCCCCTTCACATGCCGCCCTCCCGGAACATTCGGCACGTCGCCGCGTTCGGATCGACAACGGGAGGGTGGCCATGCTGACGGACGACCAGATCGCGACACTCGCAGATATCGGCCGGGCAATCGCCTTCTCGCCTGACCGCCAGGACCAACTCGACGGCCTGATTCGCGAAGGCTACGTCGCCAAGGACGGCGACATCCATGAGCTGACCGCGAAAGGTCAGAAAGTCCTGACCGATCGCGGCGCCGGCCTCAACGAGGCCTGAGCTGCGCGGCTGCCCCGGGTTGAAGACTTGCGAGGCTTGGAATCAAGCCCTGGGATCAAGCCGTGGAATAACGGTATCTCGGCCCACGGGGGCATCCCGGCGAAGCCGCCACTCGACTGCGCAAACGCTGCCCGTTCTTTGGCATCGGTAAAATTCGAGGATACGCCCACAGCCGGACGCGCATTCAGCGATGACGCTCCCATCGCGAACTCATCAGCAGCATACCGAACGGCATTGTGAAACCTACGTGATGTCGCTCGGGATTCGTCACGCTTGTGTAGCGATCAAGTAACATCCGCAACGATCCGTCCCGTAGCAACCCGGCCCACCATCATAACTTGGCATGAACTCTGCTTTCGCGATCCTTACCGGGTCCCACTCTATGGAGGCAGAATCAACGTGCTCGTCACTCTCGTCGCAATGCTCTGCAACGGCCAACTCTGCATGGAGAAGGTTGTCACGAATAGCGAGATGTCCGGCATCACGATGACGTCGTGCGCGGTCAGTGCACAGATAGGAATCGCCGACTGGATGTCCAAGGGTCCATATCACGAGTGGCGCCTGCAGAGTTACAAGTGCGTCGCCGGCAATTACGTACCGAAGACCCACGCCTGATCGGCTGGCCGGCGGGCGGTCGACCGAGCCTGCGCGGAACCAGCCGCCGCGGTCGACCGCTCGGACCACCACCTGTCGAATGTTCGACGCAGGCGGCGTCATGTTTGGAACGCGCTCGGGCAAAGAACGAGCCGTTTGCGTGAAAACCGGCCCGGATCCCGCCCTGATCGACGCTTTCGGTATCTTTGTGGATGGCCCGCTTCCTGCAAGGTCCGCCTGGCTACACAGGGGGATGTGTCATGCCGTTCTATAGCTTTCACTGCACCAGTTGCGCTGCAGACGTCGAGTTGTTGATCGGACTATCCGAACGCCCGGTGTGCCCGGGCTGCGGCGGACGCAAGCTCACCAGGCTGCCGTCGCTGCCCGCCCCGCCGGCACGCAGCCCCGGCCTCATCAGGGCAGCGCGCGCGCAAGCGGCTCGCGAGGGACATCTCAGCAATTTCAGCCGCGCCGAACGGAAGAAGCGCTGACGGCCCCAGCGGGCGCTGTAGCGTCAATCGGACGTGATTTGCACGTCCGGGACGTCATCCTCGGGATCGTCGATGTCGAGGCCGTCCTCCTCGTCAAGATCGATGCCGGACAGGCAGACATCGCCATCGTCGATCACCAGCTTGATCGCGGCCAGAGCCGAGCCCTGGCACGGCCCGATGAAGCACTTTCCGGTGTCGAGGTCGAAGCGGGCGCCGTGCTGTCCACAGACCAGGAAATTGCCTTCCTCGTCCATGAACTCGCCGGCGCGCTTATCGAGACGGGCGCCCTGGTGCGGGCAGGCATTCTCAAAGCCGTAGAAATGATTGCCTTTACGGGTGACCAGGATCGGCCAGGGCTTGGCGGTGCCGTCCGGCTCCCGGCGCTGGAGAACGAAGCCCCGTGCGCCACCGTCGTCCACCTCATAGGTCGCACAGATTGCGAACAGCGTCTCCATCACCGGCCTCCTGTGGCGGGTCCCCGACATCGTGGCGCCGCGCTGTCGAGGCGCAGCAAGCGGCATGCCAGCCGGTCGCCGGAGGCCCTCCGTCCTCACCCCATGGGCAGGCCGAGCCTGCCCATGCCGGGGAATTTGAGCGCCGGCCGGCGCACATCCACGCCGAGAACGCTACCGAGGACGTTCAGCTCGATCCCTTCGATCCACCCCACGGTGACGCCGAGATAGCCTCCCAAAGATACGAACAGACCGGTTCCAGAGGCGGTGCGCCCCCACCACCCCGCATAAGGAAAGTCCCTGCCGATCGCGGTCGGCGGCAGCACCGCGTTCAGCTCCGGCACGGCGTTCAGCGCGGCCTGGACGAAGGTGTTCGAATTGGGCCCCGGCCAGGCGTTGTAATCGCCATAGGCACGGAAGCGATAAGTCTCGATGACATTGCGGATCTTCGGGATCACGCGCTGGGCTTCGTCGCCATCGACGGCCAGAACCGTTTCCGGCTCAGCTCCGAACCAGCGCCCGTCGGGGGCGGAGCCATCGACGCGGATCGGTTCACCCCACGCCGTATAGTCATAGCGCGTATAGCGCGGAGCGCCCTTCTCCTTGACCACGATCCAGGTATGGACCGCGAAGATGTCGCGCCACCGCACTGTGCGCGCAGCGAACACGCGCACCAGCGCATCGGCCTGTTCGGCTGGAGAGGGGAGCAATCCTGCACTCGACCGATCGGCGCTTTGCCAGTTGCCGCGGCGATCATCGCGCAGATAGTTCGCGGCCGAGAGGGACAAGGGGGCGATAATGATAAGCAGGAAGACGAGCACGAGCTTTTTCACGACGGACGAGTTGTGCTGGAGATCCGGAGGATGACCCCCATGTAGTCGTCCTCGCGGCTTCTGCCACTGCCGCAGTGGCCCATCAGCATCATCCGGAGATACGGAACCGATTTCCGAAGCGAGCGCTCCGAAACTTGTTGGACCGATCACCGATGCGGAGATCACAATGACTGAACAGCAAAGTCACCGAGGTCTGATCTCACGGCGCTCCATTGCCGGAGAGAATCTGCGCGACCCCGCCGAATCCGCGGCGGAATGCGTCGTCAAACGTGGCGCCGCGAAGCTGCCAATGATGCCGCTGTCCGGCGGCGTCGAGCTGCCACTGCGCGATCCAGCCGAGCTCGCGGTCGTCCCATGACAACTGCCCGAACAGCCTGACCTCAACTCCGGGCAACACGGCACCGAGGCTCGCCAGGGTCGGAGCGCCCTGATAGGCACCGCCAGAACTGGCCGTCGCGAGCTCTGACGCCGTGGGCAGAGCGATGTCGAGGCCGCGTTTGGCCGCGGCCGCACGCAGCGCGTCACGCTGCAGATCGGAGCGCCGATCATCCGCGGCGACAAGAAAGCTCCTGCCGCCGTAGTTCATCGCGACGATCGTGGCGACGACCGGACGCGCCGCAAGCCATGGCTTGGTCGAAAGCGTCCCCAGCAGAGCATCGATCTTGGCGTGATCGAACGAGACCGTGAGATCGTAGGAACGGTCGCGCGTGCCCTGCTCATCGTGCTTCGGCTTCCCCGCCTTCTGGTCGTGATAGTCGAAGCCGGTGACGAAGTCGCCGGCCCGCGCCTTGAACGGCGACAGGCGGGCGTCACCGCTGAGCTGATAAGCGCCCGACACCTTGATCAGCACGTCTTCCAAACAGGCGGCAAACGCCGCCTCACGGTTGTCCAGCCCCTGGCCGGTCACAATCGTCTGAGCGCGGTAGAGATCGTCGGTCCCCGCGCTGGCGCCATGGCAGAGACCGACGATCAGCCAGAGGCCAAGGCTCCAGGCGCCATATCGCAGCACGCTATCCCGCGATCGCATCTCGTCCTCAGCTCAGCACGGAGGCGCTATTTCTGGCGATCGAGCTTGATGATCGTTTTGGTGTTGCCGTCCGACGTGGAGAATATCACGCGATCGCCGGCGTGAACGTCCTCCACCATCGCATTGTCCTTGACCTTGAATTCCTCGGCGGTCGCCGCGGCAGCCGCGCCCACGGTTCCATTCTGAACGCGCTTGATGGCAATGGTTCCATTCAAACGGTTGATGCCGGTCACCACGCCGGCAGCGCCCTGCTCCGCAGCAAGGACAGGCAGACTCCATGCGAGAACCGCGGCCGTGGCCAGGGTGATGGTTGCTGTCTTCATCGCTGTTCTCCTGCTGTGATATTCGCGGCAGACAAGACGCCACGAATTCCTTTGGTTCCGTCGATCACTTTGCACGCGCGCAGTGTAACCGCGGATGAACGCGGCTGTTTGACGCGCCGCAAACGTTCATCCTCGTGGCAGTCACTTTGTCGCGCTTGCCCACCGCGATTCACGACCCGGCTGCCGACGATCGCCTTGGCCCGCACCCATGTAGTTATCCGCGCATGATTTGTCACCGCTGTGAGCCAAAAGTGACGGCTTGCTGCGCGCTGCGATGGGCGCTGTAACGTCGAGTTCATCATTGCGTCATGATGCGCCTTGACAGCGTCGGCGAGCGGGAGGACGATCCGGGTGCTGATCGTCTGTAGTGTGCTCGTCTGCAGTAACCATGAGTGACAGGTCTCATTGCAGATTGACGGCAAAAAATTGTGGCGGGAGGTCCAATGACTCCACCTCAGTACCGACTCCGCTGAGTGCGACGGCATCGTTTCGGAGCGTCGCATAGCGGCAAATTCACGAACGGCACGCCGGGACTCGGCTTAGAGGGCTGCATCAGCGAGGCATGGCCCCTTGCCTACCCGGCGTTGGCCGTCGGCTCGACGGATGCCGTTGGTCAATATCAACTGTAGCTTTTATCGGCCGCAATCGGCGCCATTGCGAAGGTTGCGGTTGTCATCGGTGCGACGCATGATGCCGGGTTCGGATGTCGCCGCAAGATTGATCATCGCCGACGCATCAATTCCTGCAACAACTGCCAAATCAACCGATCTGGGATCAGAATAGGTTTTGAGGACCAACGTCCGCGGCATCTCTGCGCGACAGCGGGAGCAACCCGCTGCGCGCAATGCTGATGTGCCGTTGCGGCCAATCGCAACTACTTGCTATAGTCGTAGAAGCCCTTGCCGGTCTTGCGGCCCAGCTGGCCTGCCGCCACCATTTCCTTCAGCAGCGGCGCCGGGCGATATTTCGGATCGTTGAAGCCATTGTAGAACACTTCCATCACCGACAGCATCGTGTCGAGCCCGATCAGGTCCGCCAGCGCAAGCGGGCCGATCGGGTGATTGCAGCCGAGCTTCATGCCCTCATCGATGTCGGCGGCGGTGGCGATCCCCTCAGAATAGGCAAAGATCGCCTCGTTGATCATCGGGCACAGAATGCGGTTGACGGCGAAGCCCGGACTGTTCTTCGCGGTGATCGCCACCTTGCCGATCCGTTTGGCGAAATCGGCCGCGGCCGCATGCGTGGCATCGGAGGTCTGCAAGCCGCGGATCAGTTCGAGCAGCGCCATCATCGGCACCGGGTTGAAGAAGTGCATGCCGATGAAGCGGTCGGGCCGGTCCGTCGCTGTCGCCAGCTTGGTGATCGAGATCGACGACGTGTTGGTGGCGACCACCGCCTCCGGCTTCAGGCCCGCGCAGAGATCCGCGAGGATCTTGAGCTTGAGCTCCTCGTTCTCCGTTGCAGCCTCGATGACCAGATCGCAGCTCGCCAGCTTCGCTTTGTCCGTGGTGCCGGTGATGAGCGACAACGCCTTGTCTTTGTCTGCCGCGGTCAGCTTGTCCTTCCTGACCAGACGATCGAGGCTCGAGCCGACTGTCGCGAGCCCGCGCGCCACCGCCTGCTCGGAAATGTCCACCATCACGATCGGTACGCCCGCGGCCGCGCAGACCTGCGCGATGCCGTTGCCCATGGTGCCTGCTCCGATGATGCCGACTGTCTCAATCATTGCTCATGCCTCTCTCATGTCGTCCGGGCGACGCCGCCCGCGCTCGCCTGCTGCTTAACAGGCTATCGCATCACCGGGTAGACCCCCGCCAGGCGCATCGCTGCGACCGCGAGCCAGTCAAACATGCGCCGGCTGACCTTCTCCCACCAGGCGGAAGGCATCGCGGATCTCCGACAGCAGGGTTTGCACGCGGGCCAGATTCGCCCGCGCTGTCGGCACCAGGGCCTTGACCCAGAGGTCCGGCAGCAACGCCTCCGGGAGCACCTCGATCAGCGTCCCGCTTCGCAGCCTTGGGGCCACCACCTTGCGCGAGACCACCGCAATGCCGCCACCGGCACTCAGGGCTTCCACCAGCAGCCCGTTATTGTTGGTCAACAGGCGCGGCCGTACCGCGACGGTGGTCAGACCGCTCTTGCCGTCGAAGGTCCAAACCGACCCCATCGGCGTAAACACCAGACAATCGTGATCGGCGAGATCACGGATGTGGCGCGGCTCGCCACGCCGCGCGAGATAGGACGGCGCGGCACACAGCACGCGTGGAAAGGCCAGCAGCGGCTCTTCGATGACGCCATGAAACGACGACGGCATCATCGTCAGCACGATGTCGAATCCCTCCTCGACCGGATTGACCGTGCGGTCGACCAGCACCGCCTCCAGGACGACGCGCGGATATCTGATCTGAAAGCTCGATAGCAGCCGCGGCAGGTCGATCGCCATTGGCGACCCCGGTGCCTTGATGCGGATGTGGCCCTCGATCTCATGCGGCGATCGTTTCACGCCGGCAGCCATCTCGTCATATTCACGGACGATCTGCTGCATGGTCTCGAGATAGCGCTCACCGATCTCGGTGAGCTGCAGGCGCCGCGTGCTTCGTCGCAGCAGCTTGCATTTCAGCGACCATTCGAGGTGGCTCACCCGCTTCGTCACGACGGATGGCGCCAGCCCCAGCTGGCGGGCCGCTTCGGAGAAATTTCCGTTCCGGGCCGTCGCCACAAAGGCCTTCATATTCAAAAGGCTATCGCTCATTTCATCCAATCCGGAAAAAATGTTCTGCCAAAATAGCCTATTCTCCCTCCTTTTCGAAGCAAATAGCTTGCAGCTGCAAACTGCTCCGGCTGTGGACGCGCCTCCAAGGTTGTGTCCGGGTCGGTCGCTCCGCCCAGAACGATTGGCCGCCGTCGGGCGGTTTGCACAAGCCGTCACCAACGAACGGCAGACAAGGGGAAGGAGACCATGAGCTCAACAGCGGCCATTGACGTCAGCGACGTCATCGAGCGCCAGCGCCGCAACGCCCTGGTGCTCAGAGTCGTGACCCTATCCACCATCATGATGTGTCTCGACGGCTATGACCTGCACGCGATGGCGTTCGCAGCCCCGTCCCTCATCCGCAGCTGGGGCATCGACAAGGCCACGCTCGGCATCGTGTTCAGCGCTGGCGTGTTCGGCATTCTCGTCGGCGGATTGATCTTCGGCTATCTCGGCGACCGCATCGGACGGCGTCGTTCGATCGTCGCGGCCACCGTGACTTTTGGCGGCTTCAGCCTGCTGACAGCGTGGGCGAGTGATCTGAACATGCTTATCGCGCTCCGCTTCCTCGCCGGCATCGGGATCGGCGGACTTGCGCCGCTGTGCTTCTCGCTCAATCTCGAATATGTGCCGAGCCGTTATCGCGGCACCGTCGTCGCCATCATCATGCTCGGCTATGTCGCGGGCGGCAGCGCCGGCGGGCTGATCGCGGCCTGGCTGGTGCCGCATCTCGGCTGGCCGATCGTGTTCTGGATCGGCGGCGTGCTGCCGCTGCTCGCCGCAATCGTCAGCTTCTTCAGCCTGCCGGAATCCATCAAGTTTCTCGTCGCGCAGGGCCGGCAGCCCGAGGAGGTCGCGCGCATCGTCAACCGCATCGCGCCCGGTCTCAACGCTCAACCGACCAGCCGCTTCGTAATCCGAGAGGACGAGCCCACCCCGGCCGGCAGCGGGCCGTTCGCGCGCCTGACCGCCTTGTTCGACGGCAGGCTCGCGGTCATCACGCCGCTGCTGTGGGTGGCCTATATCGCCAGCTCGATGACGATGTTCTTCCTCAACAGCTGGACGCCGATCCTGGCGGAAGCGTCAGGCTATTCGCCGGCGCGGGCCGCGTTCGGCCTGTCGATGTTCAGCCTCGGCGGCTCGGTCGGAGCCCTGCTCGCCGGCTGGGCGCTCGACCGCTTCGGCGTGCTTGCGATCGCTGCCGTCCCGATGATCGCCTGCCCGCTGGTTGCTTCGCTGGGGTTTGCCGGCTTCAGCGACGCGGGTTTCCTGACCGCGATGATGTGCGTCGGCTTCTTCGTGGTCGGTGGCCACCAGGGTCTGAACAGTGCCGTGGGGCAGTTCTATCCGAGCGCCAACCGCGCGACTGCGGTCGGCTGGGCGCTCTCGGTGGCCAAGATCGGCTCGATCGGCGGGCCGTTGATCGCCGGGCTGCTGATCGCCCGGCACCTGCCGGCGTCGAGCCTGTTCGTGCTCGCCGCGCTCCCGCCGCTGGTCATGGCGTGCTGCGTCGTCTCGCTGGGGCTGTCGCAGCGTCGCCGCAGCCTCGCAGCTCCTGAACCGGACAAGGTCGATCAGGCCGCGCCGGCCTGATCGCTGCTGCGCCGACACCTTCTCGTCAGATACGGAGCCGACCATGAGAATGCCTTATGCGGGTGCGGTCGATTGCGACCTCCACGTTCCCGCACCGACCATCGCCGAGCTGCTGCCCTTCCTCGACGACTATTGGCGCGACCAGCTCGTCAATCGCGCCATCGACCGCATGCCGTTTGCGATGATGAGCTATCCGCCCAATGCGCCGATCAGCATGCGCGCCGATTGGCGCAGCACGCAGGCCGCCACGCCGCTCGACACTCTGCGCGCACAAGCGCTCGATCCGTTCGGCGTCCAATACGCCATCGTCAATGTCATCCATGGCTGCGTCGCGCTGCATCATGACGACATGGCCGCCGCGCTGTGCCGCGCGGTCAATGATTGGCTGCGCGTGCAATGGCTCGACCGCGAGCCGCGGCTGCGCGGCTCGATCCTGATCCATCCCCAGGACATCTCCCAGGCGGTGGCCGAGGTCGAGCGCCTCGCATCCAACAGCCGCTTCGTTCAGATCCTGATGCTAGCGATGGGCGAGCGGCCGCTCGGCCGGCGCGAATTCTTCCCGCTCTATGCCGCCGCGGAACGCCACGGGCTGGTCGTCGCCGTCCATGCCGGCAGTACCTATCGCTATGCGCCAACCATCGTCGGCTGGCCCTGCTATCAATTCGAGGACTATGTCGCCCAGGCGCAGGCGTTCGAGAACCAGACCGTCAGCCTGATTGCCGAGGGCGTTTTCCAACAATTCCCTAAGCTGAAATTCGTCTTCCTCGAATCCGGCGTCAGCTGGCTGCCGGTGACGATGTGGCGCACCGACAAGACCTGGCGCGGGGCCCGCCCCGAGACACCCTGGGTCGATCGCTGGCCATCCGAGATCATCCGCGAGCACATCAGGCTCACGACCCAGCCTTTCGATGCACCCGACGCCACCGCCATCGCCCAGACCATCGCGCGCATCGGCTCCGACGACATGCTGCTGTTCGCGACCGACTACCCGCACTGGCAGTTCGAGGGCGACGACGTGCTGCCGGATGGCCTGCCGTCCGCCACCCTGCGCAAGCTGCTGATCGACAACGCGCAGGCGGCCTATCCGCGGCTTGCGCCGCAGGCGCTTGGCGCCGCCGCCACGATCGAGGAGACGATCCGATGAACGCTCCGTTCCGAGAGCAGCAGGCGCGACAGACCCTCGCGGTGGTCGACTGCGACATTCATCCCGCGCATCGCACACCGGGCGAGTTGTTGCCCTATCTCGAGCCGCGCTGGCGCGAACACTATCAGACCTACGGGGTGCATGTGCGGCAGGCGCTGTCGAGCACCCTGATGTATCCGCGCATGATGGCAGCCGGCATGCGCTCCGACGCGCTGCCGGCCAGCGGCCCGGCGGGATCGGACCTGGACATGCTGCGCAGGCAGCATCTCGATCCCGTCAATGTCGAGTTCGGGCTGTTGATGGCGCTCAGCAAGGGCGGCATGGAGGAACGCAATCCCGAATTCGCGGCCGCCATGTCGCGCGCCACCAATGATTGGCAGATCGACCGCTGGGTGCGGCAGGAGCCGCGGCTGCGCGCCGGCATCGTCGTGCCGCAGGAATTTCCCGAGGCCGCGGTGGCCGAGATCGAACGCTGCGCCGCCGATCGCCGCTACGTGCAGATCATGCTGTCGTCGCGGCCGTCCGATCCGCTGGGCCACCCACGCTATTGGCCGATCTACGCCGCGGCGGAACGTGCCGGACTGCCGATCGGCCTGCATCCGGTCGGCTATAATGGCGGACATCCCTCGACCGGCTCCGGCTGGCCGACCTATTACTTGCAGGAGCATTACGTCTTCGTCGCCTGCATGGAGTCACTTGCCGCGAGCTTCATCCTCGGCGGCGTGTTCGAGCGTTTCCCCGGCCTGAAGGTCGTTCTGGTCGAAGGCGGCTTCGCCTGGGCCCCGGCGCTGGCCTGGCGCATGGACAAGCACTTCGACAAGTTCCGCAAGGAAGTGCCGCATCTGAAGCAGCGACCCTCCGACTATCTGCGCCGCCACATCTGGTGGACCACGCAGCCGATCGAGGAGCCCGAGCAGGCGCGCCATCTCACGGAGATCATCGACTGGATCGGCTGGGACCGCCTGCTTTATTCGTCGGACTATCCGCATTGGGACTACGACAATCCGGGCTTCTCCTTCAAATTCCCAATGACCGAAGCCCAGCGCCGTCAGATCTTCAGGGACAATGCGATGGCATTGTATCGCCTGTCATGAGCCGCCACGTCGTCTGTTCGGCCGACGAATTGCCGCCGGGCGCGCGCCGGACCGCCTTCGTCGACGGCCGCGAGATCGCGCTGTTCAATGTCGACGGCCGGCTGCATGCGCTGCTGAACCGCTGCCCGCATGGCGGCGCGCGGATCTGCACCGGCGTCATCACCGGCATCGCGCAATCCTCAGGTCCCGGCGACTACCGCCTCGAACGCAACGGGGAATTCCTGCGCTGCCCCTGGCACGGCTGGGAGTTCGAGCTCGCCACCGGCCAGTCCTGGTGCGACCCACGCACCACGCGGCTGCGCAACTACGACGTCAAGCGCGAGACCGGCGGGAACCTCGTGAAGGGACCCTACGTCGCCGAGCGCTACCCGGTCGCGGTCGAGAACGACTACATCATCATCGAGCTCTGACAGCGGCATCTGACAGCGGCCGACCGCTGGAACGGAATGCAGCTGGCCCTCGTTGATGGCGAGCTCGGTGGCCGCGCCGCGACGCGCAGGGCACCGATCAGCAGACCACTGGCGTCGCGGCACCGAAGCAGAGCGCGCCGGCCGCCGTCGCCCCGACTGCGCCGGGGAACGCCACCGCCAGCGATAGCGCGCGCGGCACCGGTCCACTCAACAAGAACCGTTGACGGATGCCGAGGCGTGCGGCATCCGCGCCAAGGCCCGGGCCTCATCGCGCCAGCCTGACCTCGACCTCGTGGGCAATGAAATCCCACTCCCGCGTGGCGCGCAGCTCGGCCAAGAGAGCATCGAATTCACCCTCGTGCTCCCGAGCGAACTCGAACCAGGTGAGAAAATCGAACGGCTCCGCCGTACCGATATCGCGACAATGATGCAGCCGCCGCGCCACCGGCGGCAGATATTTCAGGCCGATGCTGGTGTGACGCGACTGCTCCTCAAAAATGGCGCGCCGCTCATCCTGCGGAAGATCCCACCATGCGGCGGTCTTCGTAATCGGGATCAGCACGGCGCGCGTCGCCTCTGATCGTCCGAGCCCGGCCTGAACCGTGGTGAGCGCGCTTTGCTCCGACCGTGTCGTGTACCTGACGTTGCTGGTGACGCCGCGGAGCGACCAGCCTTGGCCGCAGGACGGCGCGGGCACCGAGCCCTGCACGATGTCCAGTTTCTCGACCACGGCCAGCGCCGCGCCCTTGACGGGACGAATCTCCAGGACGGACCACCGTCCGACCGGTCCGCCGACGAATGAAAACAGGCGCTGAGAAGCAGCCATCACGTCTCGAGCCCATGCAGGGGATTCCCCATGAATCCCGGTCAGCCCTCGATCGTGCTGCAACCAACCCAGTTTGCAATCGGAAAACATGGGCAGACCCTGCCCAGGCACGAGGCGGTCGAACGAATCCGTGCGCTCCATCGGAACGCCCGGCGATGCCGGTGGCTCTCAGGCAGGCAGCAAGCCCCGTGGCGAAGCGCAGGACGTGGTGACCGGCTTTCTGAACGACCGCAACGAGGCGCGGGGCCGCCCGGTGGGCGTTGCCGTCGACAAGACCGGCGCAATGCTCATCGCCGACGACGTCGGCAACAGGGTCTGGCGCGTCACCGCGTCGGGCAGCTGATTTCTCGTCGTTCAGGCAGTGATGGAGGACACAATGGGACTGGCTCAATACGCCGTCGTCGCAGTCGGTGATCATTGGAGCATGCTGCACGACGGCAACACGCATGGCGACTTCGCGACCAGGGAGGCGGCATTCGAGTCGGCGGCCGCAGCGGCCACCCTGGCGCTCAAGCAAGGACATGAGGTGCATCTCATGCGTCCCAGGCGACGATACGGAACGGTCGAGCAACTAACCATCGCCTGCTGCGAGACGGGTTCGCTGCGCCTTCCGCTCATCGTGAATTTCACGCTAACGTGTGTTAGCGACATCGACGGGACAGCGTCACAGACTCCTGTCCAGTGGAACAGGAGTTCGCCCATGCCCCTCAAGAGAAACCGGCGCAAACAGACAATTCCATTCGCCGAGCGCCTGCAGCAGGCCGCAGCCGCGGCGCGTGATGCTGCGAAATTGCTTCCGGCCGGACAGGAGCGGGATTCGCTGTTGAAAAAGGCGCTGCAGGCCGAAACGGCGGCGCACATCAACGAGCTGTTGAGCGCTCCGCGCCTGCAGCCTGCAGATCGCTAGAGTTCCCCGGACGTCTCGCCTGGCCGCACTGCCGGCCACGTCTTCTGTCCTCAAGCCAGGAACCCCGTCCCCGCCCCAAGCTTGTGAGTGGGATGACGTTGCTGGCGAGGTGATGATGGCACGGATCGTTGTCGGCACATCCGGATGGCACTATGCCTCCTGGCGCGGCGCCTTCTTTCCGTCCAGTCTGCTGATCCGCCATGAGCTGCTCTATTACGCCAGCCAGTTCGGCGCCACCGAGTTGAACGGTGTGTTCTATCGAACACCGACGGAAGCCGCTGTCCGCAGCTGGCACGACCAGACCGGCCCGGACTTCGTCTTCGCCTGGAAGGCGTCCAAGTTCATCACCCAATGGAAGCGCCTGTCCGCGCGCTCCATCAACAGCCTGGAGCTGATGGAAAGCCGGCTGGCGTTGCTCGGCGATAAGGCCGATCCCGTGCTGTTTCAGCTGCCGCCGCGATTTCAACTGGACGTCGACAGGCTCACCTCCTTCCTGGCGCTGCTGTCCAAGCATCGCCGCTACAGCTTCGAATTCCGTCACCCGAGCTGGTACACGCCGCAAATCATGCGCGTGCTGAGAGATGCCAATATCTCCCTGTGCCTGTCGGACCATCACGACGCGCCGGCGCCGTGGCGACGGACGGCTGATTTTGTCTATGTGCGGGGCCATGGACCAGGTGGCCAGTACCGCGACAACTATCCCGCGGCAACGCTCCAAGATTGGGCCGCGCGAATTCGCGGGTGGTCCGCACACGGGATCGACGTCTACGTCTACTTCGACAATGATCAGAAGAGCGCGGCGCCGACAGACGCGTTGCGCCTGCGCGCGCTCCTCCAACAACGCCGCGGCCGTTCACCGCGGCTGGCGCGGCGGACCTCCTCAGAACCTCGCGCCCAGCTTTCGGCTTAAGTGCTCGACTTGGCATTGGAGGAACGACAAGGACCGGGCCGGCAGCAAGTGACCATCTCGAAATGGCGTAGAACGTCGCCAACGGGCTTCAAGACGAGGACGAGGCCGCGCCGGGCGTGCCTCAGGCTGCGCGAACCGACCCCAGGAATCGGCTCACCTCGCGCTTCAAACGGCTGCTTTCACCGGCGAGCGACTGGGCGGCGTTCAGCACCTGCGCTGACGCCTGACCGGTCGCACTTGCTCCGCGCTGCACATCCGCGATGTTGGCGGAGACCTGCTGGGTGCCATGCGCGGCCTGCTGAATGCTGCGCGAGATTTCCTGCGTGGCGGCGCCCTGCTCCTCCACGGCCGAAGCAATCGTCGAGGCGATCTCGGACATCTTCTCGATGGTCTGTCCGATTTCTTTGATCGCGTTCACGGACTCCTGCGTCGCCGACTGAATGCCGTTGATCTGCTGGCTGATCTCGTCGGTGGCCTTTGCCGTCTGCTCGGCCAGCGCCTTGACCTCGGACGCCACCACGGCGAAGCCGCGACCCGCTTCGCCGGCGCGCGCCGCTTCGATCGTGGCGTTCAGCGCCAGGAGATTGGTCTGGCCCGCAATCGAGTTGATCAGCTCCACGACATCGCCAATGCGGCTGGCGGCCTTGGCGAGTTCGCCGACCCGGTCGTTCGTGCGCTGCGCCTGCTGCACCGCCTCGTTGGCCACCCGTGCGGAATCCTGCACCTGCCGGCTGATCTCGGTGACGGAGGACGACATCTCCTCCGTTGCAGATGCCACCGACCCGACGTTGGTGGATGCTTCTTCCGACGCAGCGGCGACGGTGGTGGCTAGCTGTGGTCTTCCAGGAGGTTGTCCATCCGGTCTGAACCGAGGAAGCTGAGGTTGCGAAGCTTCAGTGTTCCAAGGAGAGACCAGATGGACGTCCACAAGAATGCGCCTATGACACCGAAAGGTCGAGAGGCGATGGTGCGCAGTGTCGTAGACGGTGGGCTGAGCTATGCTGAAGCTGCTTACCAGTACAATACGACGCCGAAGACCGTAGCCAAATGGGTGAGGCGGTTCCGCGAGGAAGGTGTCGAGGGATTGCTCGATCGCTCCTCCAGACCGCACTCATCGCCAGGCCAAACCACTGCTGCCACATGTACCGCTATCGAGGCTTTGCGCCGTCAGCGCCACACCGGCAAGCAGATTGCGGCTGAGGTTAAGGTGTCGCCGGCCACGGTCAGCCGCGTTCTGCGACGGCTGGGGCTGAACCGAATCCGTGATCTGGAGCCGATCGAACCGGTGCGTCGCTATGAGCACGCTGCGCCCGGCGAGATGATCCATATCGATATCAAAAAGCTCGGCCGTTTCGCGCAAAGCGGCCATCGCGTCACCGGTAATCGGAACGGTTATAGTCATTGTCGCGGTCTTGGCTGGGAGTACATGCATGTCTGCATCGATGACCACTCCCGTGTCGCTTTTTCACAGCTCAAGCCGGATCAGACCGCCGAGAGTGCTGTTGCGTTTCTCAAGGCCGCTGTCGCTCACTACAAGAGCTTGGGCGTTACCGTCACCCGCGTCATGACTGACAACGGAGGCTGCTATATCGGCTTCGATTTCGATAAGGCCTGCCGCGATATTGGTCTCAAGCATATCCGCACCAAGCCCTACACGCCCAGAACCAATGGCAAGGCTGAACGCTTTATCCAGACAGCGCTCCGGGAGTGGGCTTATGCACACACCTATCCCACTTCCGATCAGCGCGCCGCGCAACTGCCCATCTGGCTGCACCAGTATAATTGGCACCGGCCTCACGGCGGCATAAACTCCCAGCCGCCTATCAGCAGACTCGGTTTAACCGAGGACAACCTCCTGAGGCTCCACAGCTAGCCGCTCCGACTGTTCGGCTGTCGCGGTCAGCGTACCCGCCGAACTCTCGAGCGCCGTCGACGCCGTCGACACGACCTCCACGATCTCGCTGATGATCGCTTCGAATTCGCGCGTGACGACGTCGACCCGCTGGCCGCGCTGGATCTTGGCTTCCGCTTCGGCGGCGGCCGCACGATCGGCGGCCTTCTTCGCCAGCAGCGCGTCCTTGAAGACCTGGAGCGAACCGGCCAGCGTTCCGATCTCATCCTGGCGATCGTTGGCGGGAATGACGACGTCATCCCGGCCGGCGGCGAGATCGCCGACGACGCCCGTCAATGCCGCGAGCGGCGCGATCACGCGACGGCGCAGCATGAAGGTGACGACGGCGAGCATGCCGAGCAGCGCCAGCACGGCACCGCTTGCCAGCACCAGCTTCAGGCGCGCATCGTCGCGTTCGGCTTCGGCGCGATCGCGTGCCTCGGCCAGCGCCTTGTCGCGAACAGCCAGAAATTTGAGGATCGCAGGAACCACCAGATTGCCCAGCTCGTCGGGCGTCAAGGAATAATTGCCGTTGCTGCGCGAGGCCGCGACCTCCTTCTCGATCAACGGCGCCGACTTGCCGAAATAGGCCTCGACCGCCTCGCCCATGATCTGCACGACCGCGGGAGGATTACCGACCTGATCGATGCTCGACTCGATGCGTTCGCGGTTGGCTTCGACGCGGCCCTGCGCGCGGTCCATGGCAGAGATCTCGGCGGCGGTCAGCGGTCGCTTCGATCCGAGCACCGGCGACAGCATCGCGGCGCGGCCGCCGGCCGTGAGCCGCAGATCCTGCGCCGTGCGCGCCATGCTGAGCAGCGGCGTCAGCGAGGGATCCGCCACCGCCACCCGGCTCTCCAGCCGGTTCAAGAGCGGCTCCATCATCTTCAGGCTATCGGAGATGCCCGGCAGTACGCCTCGGGTCGCGTTCTGATCGCGCGAGCTCAACGGCACCTGAACGGCGCGATCGACGACGGCGCGGACGTCGTTGAGCCTGGCCATCCCCTTTGCCAATCCGTCGATGATCGGCTGACTATCGGAGATCGCCTCGATCGCGTTGCGCGCCTTCGCAAAAGCCGCATCGGCCTGCTGCCCGGATTTCGCGATCGCGTCCAGCTGCGCCGGATTGGCAACGGGCTCCTGGAACAGCGTGGTGGCATAGGGCGTGCGGAACCCGGCGATCGCCTGCCCGGTCAGCAGCACGGCCCCGAAGGCGTCCACCGACCTGATCGCCTCGGTCTTGCTCGCATAAGCGCGATACTCAGACACGACGATCTCGCCCCCGAGCACGCAGGCGAGGCCCGCGACTGAGAGCATCGAGACAGTGAACAGCTGACCGACCCGCATGATGCATCCCTAATTGCTTGATCCGTTCACCCTAGACAGTGGCACACTAAGGCACGCTTAATCAGCCGCCCTGCCGGTAGGCGTCGCATCAAGCGCAGCATGAATACCCGTAGGATTACGGTTGTTCGGCTTGCGACATGGGTCGTCCCATCGGCCGATCAGACCGCTTTTGCCCTCCGTGCCGCCGCAGCAAGGCGGATGCCCCGGGGCGATGGAACCGATTATGATGGACGGTGCGGAAGTGTCGGAATGGGAACCGGCGCAACCATGGCGCTCCAGCGACTAATGAGGTACCATACTAACATAAGTTATTGAATGCGCACCGCCTGGAACCCCTATAAGCGACACGGGGGAACCGATATTGAGCCACTTGGTTCGCAAACTTGAGAATTTCGTCCGGCTCTCTGCAGCGGACCGCCTGATGCTCAATCGCGCGGCCGCGCAGCGCATCAGGACGTTTGCGCCGCGTACCGACATTGCGCGTGAAGGCGAGAAACCGAAGGACGTTCACCTGATCCTGAACGGCTGGGCCTGCCGTTACAAGCAGCTCGAGGACGGTCGCCGCCAGATCGTATCATTCTTCCTGCCGGGCGACATTTGCGACCTCAACATCTTCATCCTGCGCGAGATGGACCATTCGATCGGCACCATCACGCAGGTCTCGATTGCCGACCTGTCACGCGAGTTCTTCGACGAGATCAGCACGGGGTATCCGCGCGTCGCGACCGCCTTCTGGTGGGAGACCCTTGTCAACGCGGCGATCCAACGCGAATGGACCATGAACCTCGGACAGCGGACCGCGTCGGAGCGCATGGCGCATCTGCTGTGCGAACTGTTCTTCCGGCTGCGACTCGCTGGCCTCGCCGAAGACAACAGCTGCAATTTCCCCCTGACCCAGGCCGATCTCGCCGAAGCCACAGGTCTCTCGAAGGTCCATGTCAATCGAACGCTCCAGGAGCTGCGTGCCAACAATCTGATCGTGCTCAAGGGCAAGATGCTGGTGTTGCCGGATCTCGAGCGCCTGATGAGCGCCGGCCTGTTCAATGCCAATTACTTGCATTTGGACCGCGAAGGACGTCAGCTCGACGCCAATGATTGAGGCACCGTCTGTGGTCGCGCGCGCGGATTGCGCTATGCTGGCCAGCTCGGGCGCACGGCCGGGGAAGCGGCAATGGTTGAGCAGCGTGACGGCGACTTCGCGTTTGAACAGGAGGTGGTCCAGCGCCTTGGCCTGATGCCCAACCTATTCCGTCCCCGGCCATCGGCGCCGGAGACCGCCCCCACGCTGTGGCAATTCGCGAAAAGCTCCTATCTCGACGCGCCATTGCCGGCGCTGTTCAAGGAACGTCTCGCCGTCCACCTGTCGCGCCTCGGTTGCGCCCGCTATTGCGTGGCCCGTCATTTCGGCTTTCTGGTCGGGCTGGGTCATCCCGGCGGCGATCCCACGGTCCGGCCGGAGACGGTTGATCGCGCCCGCCAGTTGCTTATGCGTCCGATTGCAGATTCGGGTCGCGTCGCGGCCGCGCTGGACCGGATGGGAGCAGTGTCCGAGCTGACGGAGCTTCCTGCCCCTTTCAGCGCGGCAGAGGCTGATCTGTTCGATGCCGCCGGCGCACTGTTGCTGCAGACCGAAATGGCCGAGCGGGCGCGGCTCACGCTCAGAAAGACGCTGGGCGATCGCAGGCTGGAGCTGCTGGCCGCCTTTCTCGCCTATCTGCGCATGGCGCATTTCTGGGCCGTCGCCCACCCCGACATCGCGCTGGACCCGGATGTGCTGAGCTTGATGCGATCCGATCCCGATCTGGCGGCGCGGCTGAGCTGCACGGACGCGAAGAAGGGCTGCGATCCCGACATGGCCGGGCATCCCGGGCCGGCGGAGCATATCGTCTCCAGCGCGCACCGGCTGCAGCGGCTGCAGGAGATCGACTCGGTCGGCGTGCTCTTCTTCGATCATGCCGAGGGCAGGCTGATCGACGCCAATGACGCCTTTCTTACCATGACCGGCTATTCGCGCGAGGAGGTGCGCGGTGGACAGCTGACCTGGCAGAGCATGACACCTCCGGAGTGGCAGGCCAGTTCCGCGGCCCAGATTGATCTGTTGCAGCGGACCGGCCGGATCGGTCCCTATGAGAAGGAATATTTCCGCAAGAACGGCGAACGCACCTGGATGATGTTCGCCGGCCGCGACCTCGGCGACGGTACCCTGGTCGAGTTGGCGATGAATATCGACGATCGCAAGCGCACCGAAGCCGCGCTGCGCGAGAGCGAGGCGCGCTTCCGCCAGTTCGGCGCGGCATCGTCCGACGTGGTGTGGATCCGCGATGCCGCGACCATGCAATGGGAATATCTCAGCCCCGCGTTCGAGACAATCTATGGCGTTCCGCGCGAGGCCGTGCTGCAAGGTGACCATCTCGCGCAGTGGACCGAGCTGATGCTGCCGGAGGACCGCCCCCGCGTCCTGGAGGGCCTCGCCCGCGCCCGTCAGGGCGAACGCGACAGCTTCGATTTTCGCATCATCAGGCGCAGCGATGGCAGCCTGCGCTGGCTCCGCATCCGCAGCTTTCCGATGATCGACGAGACCGGGCGGGTGCAGCGAATCGGCGGCATCACCCAGGACATCACCGCGCTCGTATCAGGGACCGAGCACCAGAAATTGCTGCTGGCGGAGTTGCAGCGTCGGGTTCGCAACATGCTGGCGGTGATCCGATCGATCATCCGGCGTACCGGAGACAGCAGCGACAATGTCGAGGATTTTGCCAGCCATCTCGAGGGCCGCATCACGGCGCTTTCCCGCGTTCAGGCCGCCATCACGCGCGATCCATTCGCGGGCTTCGACCTTGCCCAACTGATTGCCGACGAGCTGCGCGCCGGCGCAGCGCGTGAGGACGAACAGTTTTCACTGGCCGGCCCACCTTTGCGAATCAGGGCCAAGGCTGCCGAAAGCATCGGCCTCGCCGTGCATGAGCTCGTGACCAACGCGCTGAAATTCGGCGCTCTGACCATGCCGCGAGGCTTCATCAGCATCGAATGGCGGCTCGACGGCAGCGAGGACAGCGGCTGGATCGTCCTGGACTGGAGCGAGACCGGCATGTCGGGCCGCCCCATCGCCGCGCAGCGCCAGGGCTTTGGAACTGTCCTGCTCGAACAGATGCTGCCCTATGATGTCGGGGCCCGCGTGACCAGGCGATTCGAGCCGAGCGGCCTGCGTTGCGAGATCCGGCTGCCGGCGCGGGACATCCTCAAGCGTTGACGTCCGATGCAGTTAGCGGAGGCAGAAATGGCCGGCCAAAACGATCTTCAACGGCCGGAAATACCATCCGCATAGCATTGAGCGCTTATTGGGAGTAAGCTGCAGCTGCGGCCGCAGGGATAGTCCCGCGGGTCCCGCAAGCGTCATGCGTTCGCCTTGGTTTGGGCGGATAGATTGGGAACGTGCGATAAGATATCGGAACTCGCCGACCGCGAGAATGAGGGAACGCAATGGCGCGTTCCAAGCGCGCGGCGCAAGTGCCAGCCGAGATCTTGAGCCCAGTTTTTTGGCTCGAATCTCGTGCCGGGTCCTACTCTGGGTGATGCGTGACTGCCGTGCGCGCGCACGATGCAGGAGTACGCGGTGCATGAGTACGATGATAACCGGTTTTCAAGTTCCATGCTGGATGCGGCCTGCTCGGTCGCGCGTCGCCTCACCAAGGGCATGGAGCTGAGCCCCGCCGTCAGAGCGGACGATAACGGAGGACGGAGCGTCAATGCTTGCAACGACGACCACGAAAGACGGCGATGCGCAGCCCCATGCTGTGATCGACCCTGAGATCGTACTGGCAGCGCGCGCAGATCGTGTCACCGCAGAGCCGGACCGCCGGCCGCTGCCGCGAGCCGCAGAGATGTCGCCGCCCAAGATCGATCCCGAATCGCGACCGGCTGCGCCAGAGGCCGCGTCGTCCGGCGGCCGCAGCAGCGTCGGAACCTGGCTGGTGCGCACCGTCCTTGTCGTGCTGTTTGGCGTCTGCAGCGCCGTGGCCGCGGCCGCGTGGCAGACCTATGGAGATCAGGCCCAGGAGCTGGTTGCGCACTGGATGCCGCGCATCTCGCTGATGTCGAATGCGGACCGGGACGGATCGGCTCCTGCGGCCGCATCGCTGTCGCACGAGACCACGACGGCGACGGCTACTGCTGCGCCGCAGGCGCAGGAGCCGGCGGCGAATGCCGCCGCCGCGACGGTCACATCGGAGCAGGTTCAGATGCTCCAATCGATGGCCCGCGACATCGCCGCTCTGAGCCAGCAGGTCAACGAGCTCAAAGCCGGTATCGCGCAGCTGAAGGCCGGCCAGGACCAGGTGGCGCGGGACGTGGCGCGCGCGGCCGAGGCCAAGCCGACCGAGCGGACCGCGGAAGCGCGGGCGTTCGATCCGCGCGCCATCGAGCAGACGCTGCGGCCCCGGCCCGCGCCGCGGCCCGCCACGGCCGCCGTAGCGCCGCCGCCGGGCGCCGCTGCCGTCCCGCACCGTCCGCGCCCCGCGACCGCTGCAGTCCCCCCGCCGCCAGCGCCGATGGCCCTGCAATCGGCACCGCCGCCGCAGGGGACGACCGATCCCGATCAGCCGGTGGTGCGTCCGCCGATGCCGGTCCGCTAATGGAAATCAGGCCGCGTCCTAGAAGTGGAATGACCGGCTGACATCTCGTCAGGCTTGTCGCGCTGGCGCTTTCCGAGCTATGGAACCGCGCTGAGAGGCGCGGGAATGTGCGATCCGAAGCCAGCAGACGACGCACAAGCACCATTGGCGAGGGATTCATGAGCCTAACCGATCCGACCATCCTGTCCACGTCCGAGCTCGCAGATCGCATCGCGATCCTGCGCGACAACATCCGCCAGATCACCGAGCAGGCGGCAGCGCGCTCAGGAGCCGCGGACGAGGAGCGCAACGCGGAGCGCCTGGCGCAACAGAGCGACGAGCTGGAATTGCTGCTCAAGGAGCAGGAGCGCCGCCTCGGCAAATAGCGGGGAGGCGCCGGCCGCGGCCGGATCGCGAGATCAAATCGCGATTGCTGCACTGCGCTCATCATTGCCGCCGCCGCGCCCAGCCGCTAGCCTCCCGGGAAACAAACGGGAGGATCCGAGCATATGCGACACGGTCTGCGTTACACCTTGCTGCGTTACACCTTGGCCATTGCGGCGCTGTTGATGGGAGCGGCGTCAGCCAACGCCGAGCCGCGCCAAATGTATACCATGATGGTGCTGGAAGCGTTTGCAACCAAGATCGAATGCCCGGGCATCGACGTCGTCTATCAGGACCTGGTCCAGAAGGCCCAGGAGATGCACATGCCCGATGGGACCACCGAAAAGGTCCGCAACGCCATCGCCTATATGCATACCGGCGGAAAGATGGGCCAGAAGCAGGATGACGACGTGATGGCCGAAGTGGCCATCGCCACACAGGCCATCGACATGGATCAGCGCCGCCTGGGCATGACGAATTGGTGCGAGGAGCACAAGAAGACCCTGGCCGGCTTCATCCGCACCAAGGGCTGATTGACGGCGACCAATGCCGACGAGGACAGGCGGCGCGTCTCCGGCCCCATGGGCCGGGCGCGTACGCTGAATGAGGCCGGGCAGGACCCCGAATGGCCGCCCGCGCGTGGTCTTGCAATCGCGACGCTTGCACCAGCCCGGCGCTGAGGTCCACCCATGCACATTGAAACCGCCTTTCTCTTCGACCTCGACGGCACGCTCGTCGATAGCGTCTATCAGCATGTACTGGCCTGGAAGAGCGCGCTCGATGCCGAGAACATCGAACTCTCGGTCTGGCGCATCCACCGCAAGATCGGCATGAGCGGTGGCCTGTTCACCAACCAGTTGCTGCGCGAGACCGGCTTTGCGATGGAGCCGGAGCGGATCGAACGTCTCCGGATCGCGCACGCGGCGGCCTATCAAGCGCTGGGACGGCAGGTGCGTCCCCTGCCCGGCGCGCGTGAACTGCTCGGCTTCCTGACCGATGCGGGCATCCCCTGGGCGATCGCAACCAGCGGCCGCATGGAAACCGCCGCCGTCAACCTCGCAGCGCTCGGCGTCGACCCCAAAGCGAGCCCGGTGGTGACGCGCGACGAGGTCCGCTACGCCAAACCCGACCCTGACCTGTTCCTCGCCGCGGCTGCCCGTCTCGATGTGCCGATCGAGCGCACGATCGTCATCGGCGACAGCATCTGGGACATGCTGGCCGCGACGCGCTGCCGCGGCGCGCTCGGCGTCGGCCTGTTGAGCGGCGGCTATGGCTCTGAAGAGCTGCGCCAGTCCGGAGCCATTCGAGTCTATGAGGATCCCGCCGATCTGCTCGGCCATATCGACGAGGTCGGCGGCCGGCGCTAGAGCATGATCCGGAAAAGTGGACACCGGTTTTCCGAAAAGATCATGCTCAAACAACGAGGAAAGATCATGATGCGTTCCGTGGAAACGCTTCGTGATCTAGCCGCGACGCCTGCTCAGGTCTGCGGCCCCGACAGCGAGATGTCGCGCTCGGCGCGAAACACATTCGCATAGAGATTGGCGATCCACTGCCGGCCAGTGGACGTCATGTTGAGATAACGGATTTCGGTCTGGATGTGCGGCGCGACGCTGTTCCAATAGAACTGCGGGTAGCGATGGACGATGTCGGCCGGCGAATCGTAGCCGAGCTGGCGGTTGATGCCGACCTCCTCGAACTCGTGGTACAGCGCATTGGCCTTGCGGATGTAGTTGGGATCGCCGAGCTGCCCGATGAGATCGGCGGCACGGACGATCGACTGCTCTTCGTCGAATTGCTGGCCGGCGAGCGGCGGAAAGCGCGTGCCTTCGATGGCGCGGGCGATGCGATCCTTGTCGAGTGGCGCCATGCCCTCGATGCGGTTGATCACGTAGAGCTTCGAGCGGTCGACATGATAGGCCATCAGGCTGGCATCCGAGGAACCGCGCGGCAGGCAGATCTTGCGGCCCGCCGGATCGACCACAAACCCGTCCGCATCGTCCTCGCGAAACAGGCCACGCACATAGCCGATGTCGTGCAGCAGGCATGCCATGATCACGTGAACGTAGTCGTCGGCCGTCATGTGGCTGTGCAGCGCGCGGCCGCGCAGGATCTCGTGTCCCGCCAGCGTGACCAGAAGCGTGTGCTCGACATTGTGATAGAGCGCATCGCTGTTGCCGATGCATTCCAGCGCAATTCGGGCCGCAGCCGGAAGGAATTCGGACAGCTGGGTCTGAGAGGATCCGAAACGGCGACGCATGTAAGAGCTGAGGAACTGCTCCAGCGCCGCTGCCGCGAGCTCCGGTAAGGTCATCATCGCTACCGCCCCGCCTCGGCCGGTCCGTGCACCAGGATGGGAGGCGTGAGCATCATCCGTATTCGCTTGCGTTTCGTTTGGCCGGTTTTGGCCCGTTCAGCATAGCCCAGGTTGCAGATGTCGGCCATACCCGGATCGCGTTGCCCGGAAAACTGCGGACGTTCGGGCGGCTAGCGGCCCCGGACCGGCAACGGCGGACGGGGCGCCCGCCCTTCGCGACGGCCGGGATGGACAGGCTTGGCGGCGCGCGCGGGCCGGTGACCGGGGGACTCATCGACCGACTGCAGATAGGCACTCAGCGCCGCCGCCTGGTCCGAACTGGTCGTGTAATGCTTCTGCAGGAACAGATAGAGCGTCAGACGGAAACGCCCCTTGGCGAGACCGAGTGCCGAGCGGTGGCAGCTGGCGCAACTGTCCGCAAACAGGCGCGGCGCGGACTTTCCAGCATCGAGGTTTTCGGCGCGCGCCGCGCTGATGCCAATCAGCAGCAGCGCCGCCGCCAACGCCAGCCGCAAGCTGCCGAACTCAGGCCACATCCGCTTGCGGCGTCTCCTCGGCCTGCATGCCGAGCGCATCGAGGTCAATCAGCGCCGGATCATCCGGCATCGGCTCGCTCTGCTGCTGTCCGCTGCCATGGACATGCATCAGCGTCTGCACCCGACGCGCATTCAGATAGTCGACATGCTGATGCGCCAGCGCCGACGGCAACAGCGCCTTGGGGAGCGCGGTCATGGTGAAGGCGGCGACACGCTTCACCTCCTCTCCCTCGCGCCATGTCAGCGGATTGAGTGTGTAGATCATCTGCCGGTCCGTCTCCGGCGGCGGCAGCTGCGCGGCCTCCGGTGGCGCCAGCAGCGCGACATTGATGTTGCCGGCCCGCGTGCGCGAGGCCGCTGTGCGTAGTTCCCAGCAGATCAGCTCGGCGGCCGAGAGCACCTCGCGACGGATATCGTCGACATCGGCGGCGAAGCGGCTGGCCTCATTCAACACCGCACGGCCGCGCGTGACGGCATCCACCAGCGCTGCCGCACCGATCTCGAACCGCGGCACCGCCTGCTCGATTGCGGCGGCCACCGCCTCGATCTCATTGGCGGCGCGGTCGCGGTCGCGCTGGGCCACCGCCTCCGACAGACCGCGCTCGGCGAGAATGATCTGCTCGTCGCATTCCGCGACGGCGGTCCGCAATGTCTTGGCCTTGAGTTCGACCGACTGCATCTTGGCCTCGGCGCGATCGAGCTGGCCATTGCTCGCGCCGGCCTTTGCGAGCCGCTCGGCGGCCACGCGCTTTTCTTCCAGCGCCTGTTCGGCGCTGCGCAGCCGCTCCGTCAGCCTCTGGCGCGCGGCCTGTTTGTCCCTCAAGGCGCGCTCGAAGATCTCGACGGGGCTGAGCTCACGCTTGAAAAAGACCATGGCGACAATCCTTGGACAATCTTGAGGCGAAAAGCGCGCCGACGCCTCGGCCGCCGCGGCGAATCGACGGCCGAATCATGTTGACCGAGTCATGCGGGGAAATTGGGTCGGAAACCAGGATGAGATGGCTCGCATCGCGCGCTCGACCAGCGCCGACAGCGGACACGCTGGCCGGATCCGGTCCCCCCGCAGGGTTAGCAAAGCCTTATCAGCTCTGATGCGGGCCGCGCATCATCCTGATCGCATCGGCGATGTGGCGCCACTCGCGCGCCTCTTCGGGAGAGCCCCCGTTTTCGCAGGACAGCGCCTTTTGCGCGGCCTGCGCAATCGCGGCCGCACCGTGCATCTCGAGCATCTGCCTGGCGATCGCATGAATCTGAGTTTCGGACATCATGCGGTGCTCCTGTTGCACTGGAATCCCGCATTAACCGCAATGCGAGCCTAGGGTTCCTTCGGAGGCTGCCTTGTGTGACTCTGGTCACCGCAGAAGCGGTTCCAAAAGGCAACACTGCGCCCGTAATTTACCTTACGTGCTCAATCGTAATTCCGTGTGCAGCTCTCCGCTGCTAACTCTCAGCAAGATTCGGCGATGGTGGCTGAGGAGCCAGACATGACGCAGGTCTTCTTTCACTGCTCCAATGACGATGAGATCCTCATCGATCGGCGCGGAACCGCGGTTCTCGATCTTGCTGAGGCCCGCGATCACGCGACCCGCGTGATGAACGCACTGATTTCAGCCGAGAGCGAGGAGGACTGGCGGGACTGGGTTCTGCATGTCGCAGACGATCTCGACGAAGAGATCTTCGCCGTCCCGTTCTCGTCCATTCTTGGTCGCATGCATTGAGTTCGAGGCTCAGATGTTGTTCCGTGGACCCCGTCGTCTGGCTGCACTGCGCGATCGCTGGAAGACTCTCCTCGCGCTGATCGGCGACCCCTACCGGCCCGAACGCCACTACATGCGCGGCCCCGGGCCGAAATGGCGCGCCAAGCATGGCGCCAGAAGCGTGGCATAGACCTGGAACAGGATGCGTTCCAGAGCTGCGCGCCATGATCTTGTCCCTTCCCTGACGATGATGCTTTCGAAAAGCCGGCGTGCATCCGGCCGGATCCTGCGCCGCTGAAGCCGCAGGGTGCGATGCGCCGATGACACGCATGTCCGGCGATCGCCAGCGTGGATCCCAGCCGCATTCTTCTCGCCACATTTGTCCGCCATTTCGGCAGCGCTGAGACGAAGGGACATCGCATGACCAGAATGTTGGCCACAACGGCGCTTGCACTCACCTTGCTGACATCGGTCACCCTGACAGCGGCGCGGGCGGACGAGCATCGCGGCGGCGATGCCGCGCTGGGCGCCCTCTCCGGCGCCGTGGTCTTCGGCCCGGTGGGCGCCGTCGCCGGCGCCGTGGTCGGCTACACCGCTGGGCCTTCGATCGCGCGCTCCTGGGGCTTCCGCCGGTCGCGCGCGGCCCGCGCGCAACAGGTTCGGCGTCCGGTCAGGGAGAGCCAGGCGGCCATGACCGACGCTCAGCAGCCGCCGCTCGCAGCACCGCGCAACGCGCCGCCACAGCCGATGACTGCTGCGGCCGCGCCCCCGGCCCCGCGCGGCCCAGTCGCACCGCCGGTGCAGACGCTCGAATAGGCCAGGCCACGGGAGGCTGCTCAGCGGCCCGCAGCTCAGTAGCCTCGCACGCGATCGACGACATTCAGGAGCGGCTCGCCGCGCAGCAGCCGCTTGGCATTGTCCGCCACCTGCTGCGCAATCACCTCCCAGGAGGCGATCGCCGCCATATGCGGCGTCACCAGCACACCGGGCTCGCGCCATAGCGGGTGCTCGGCCGGCAACGGTTCCTGCTCGAACACGTCGAGCACCGCGCCGCGCAGATGCCCATTGCGAAGCAGGCCCACCAGATCATCCAGCACCAGATGCTCACCGCGGCTGCACAGGATCAGCGCCGCCCCTCTTGGCAGCCGGCTCAGACGTTCCGCGTTGAGCAGGCCAACGGTTGAGGGCGTCAGCGGCAGCAGCGAGACCAGGATCTCCGTTTCGCTCAGGAATGCGTCGAGCGCACCCGCCCCGCTATAGGTCTGAACACCCGCCAGCCGCTTCGGAGAGCGCGACCAGGCGCTGACGGTGAAGCCGAGCTCGACGAGACGAACTGCCGCCGCAGTCCCGAGCTCGCCCAGTCCGAGAATCCCTACTCGGCGATTCCGCGCCGCGCGCTGATCGTAGCGACACCACAGCCCATCACGCGCGTTGCTGATCATCCGATCGAAGTCGCGATGAAAGTAGAGCGCTCCCCACAGCACGAATTCCGTCATCGCCGACGTGATGCCGGGATCGACGATCCGGCACAGCGGGAGATCAGGCAAGGTCGGGTCCGACAGGATGTTGTCGACGCCGGCGGCGATCGCATGGATCAGCTTCAGCTTCGGCATCGCCGCGAGCGCACCGGCTTCGGGCTTCCAGCATACCGCGATATCGGCATCGCGCGCCGCCGGCTCGGGCCACGACGCGACGGTCACACCTGGCAATTCGCGCTCAAGCAGCGGCTTCATCGGATCCATGAGGCCGGGACGGCTCAGAAGTGCAACGCGGATCATGCGGTCGTCACGCGGTCCGCAGCCCGCACCATTGCGCAACGAACATCGCAATCGAGAGCGTCGTCTTGCGCACGCTGTCGAGATCGACGCGCTCATCGAACGCATGCGGGCCGATGCCGTAAGGTCCGTAGCACAGCGCCGGAATGCCGTAGTCGACCGCGTAATAGCGCGTGTCGTTGACGGCCGTGGACAGCCGCACATCCAGCGGCGTCTCGAAGACGCGCGCATGCACCTCGGCCAGCGCGGCCTCGGCGGCGCTGCCAGGCTCGCACACCGCCGGATCGGCCTGGAAGCCGCTCCACACCAGCTCGACCGGATTCTCCGACAGAAAGCTGTCGGCGGCTTGCGCTGCGGCGAGACACTGCTCGATTCCCGCCATGGCCTGCGCCGGTGTCTCACCGGGCAGCACGCCGAGCCGGCAATCGAGGTCGCACCAGGCCGGCGTCGAGCTCGCCCAATCGCCGCCCTTGATGATGCCGACATTGAACTTGATCGGATCCTTCACCGCGGCGAACCAGGCATTCGACTTGGCCCGCGCGTTGATCTCCTTGGTATGCTCCTGGAAGGCACGGATCAGATGCATCGCCGACAGGATCGCATTGGTGCCGGTCTCCGCATAAGCGACGTGCACCGGTGTACCGCGCACGCGCAGGCGGAACCAGATTGCGCCGACTTGGGCGCGCGTCAGCGTGTGGCCGGTCGGCTCCGGGATCAGGCAGGCATCGGCGGTGTAGCCGCGCATCAAGGTCGACAGTGCACCATTGCCGGTGCTCTCCTCCTCGGTCACCGTCTCCAGGTGAATGCGTCCGTCCGGCACGAAGCCGGCTGTCTGGATGGCATCGAGGGCGAAGATCATCGCCGACACGCCGGCCTTCATGTCCTGCGCGCCGCGCCCGATCATCCAGCCGTCACGTACGATCGCCTCATAGGGCGGATCATTCCAGAGATCGGTCGGCCCCTCCGGCACGACGTCGATATGACCCTGCAGGATCAGGCTGCGCCCCTTGCCCGCGCTGTCGAGCGTCGCCACCACCTGCTTGGATCCATCCAGCACGATGCTGTCCATCGGCGCCGCCTTGGGATGGCGCATCAAGTCGACATCGGCGAGGCTGAAGCGTTCGACCTCGTAGCCGCGCGTCTCGAACTCGCCGGCCAGCCAGTCCTGCACCGGCGCTTCCGCGCCGCGCAGGCTGCGAAATTGCACGAGCTGCTGCAGGAAGGCGACCTGCTTCGCGAAGTTCGCATCGACCGCGGCGGCAAGCCGCTCCATCACGTCATTCGGCACTGCCGCCACACTCTCAGTCACGCCAACCTCCAGCCTCATCTCTCACCCTGGCCGCTGATCAGGCGGCCAGACACTTCTCCAGGATCGCGAGCCCTTCGTCGACGATCTCGTCCGACGCGGTGAGCGGCACCAGGATTCGGATCGTGCTGGCCGTCACGCCGCAAGACAACAGGATCAGGCCATTCTCGTGCGCCACGCGGGTCACGCGCTTGGTCATCTCCGCATCCGGCTCGTGGCTGCCGCGCTGCTTCAGAATATCGAATGCAATCATCGCGCCAGGACCGCGCGGCTCGGAAATCGGAACCAGTGTATTGGCGCGCGAAAACTTGCTGATGGCAGCGCGGAGCTTGGCACCGATCGCGTTGGCGCGGTCCAACAGCTTGTCCTGCTCGAAGACGTCGAGCACGGCGAGCGCAGCCGCGCAGGCCAGTGGATTGCCGCCATAGGTTCCGCCCAGCCCGCCCGGCTCAGCGGCTTCCATGATCGCGGCGCGGCCGATCACGCCCGACAGCGGCATGCCGCCGGCGAGGCTCTTGGCCACGCAGATCACGTCCGGCTGCACGTCATAGTGCTCCATCGCGAACATCTTGCCGGTCCGGCCGAAGCCGGTCTGCACCTCGTCCGCGATCAGCACGATGCCATGGGTGTCACAAAGCCGGCGCAGGCCGCGCATCAGCTCCGGCGGCGCCTGATGGAAGCCCCCCTCGCCCTGCACCGGCTCGATGATGATCGCAGCGACCTGCGAGGCGTCGATGTCGGCTTTGAAGATGAAGTTGATATAAGACAACGTATCCTCGACCGAGACGCCGCTGCCGGCGACCGGAAAAGGCGCATGCCAGATTCCGGGCAAAGGTGGCCCGAAGTGCTTCTTGTAGGGCATCACCTTGCCGGTCATGGCATTGGCCAGCGCGGTGCGGCCGTGAAAGGCGCCGGTGAAGGCGATGATGCCGCTGCGGCCGGTGGCGGCCCGCGCGATCTTGATGGCGTTTTCGGTCGCCTCCGCGCCGGTCGTCAGCAGGATCGACTTGGCCGGGCCAGAGATCGGCGCGATCGCGTTGAGCCGCTCCGTCAACCGCACATAGGGCTCGTATTGCAGCACCTGGAAGCAGGTGTGGGTGAAACGGTCGAGCTGGGCGCGGATGGCCGCCACCACATGCGGATGACAATGGCCAGTGTTCAGCACCGCGATGCCACCGGCGAAATCGACGTAACGCTTGCCTTCGACGTCCCAGACCTCGCTGTTGAGCGCCCGGTCGGCAAACAGTGGCGTCGCATAGCTCACGCCCCTGACGACGGCCTGGTGTCGTCGTGCCAGCAGTTCCTCGTTCGCGCCCATGGCTCAGCTCCTTGCAAAACTAGCTGAGCCACACGCTAAGGCGCTGGCGTTCGGGAACAATCAGCTTGTTCCGCGCGACAGGTGACTTTTATGCACCGAAGGCGAGGCATGAAAATGCGCCACACCCCACCTTGAGGCCCGGCTGCCGCGGTTCGGCGCGCCGTCCCGGCGGCCGGCACCAGGTTCTTCGGAGAATGGTCTTCGGCGGAGCGCGTCGTCAGCAAGCGTCCGGCGCGATCAGCCGATCCGCTTCAACTTGTCGATTTCGCCCATCACCCCAGCCAGCTCGGCGCTCCTCTTGCGCACGAACCCCTCGAGCTCGGCAAGAACGCCGGTGATGGTCTCGAGCTTGGTGAACATCTGCTCGATCTGGGTGACGATCCCGCTATAGCCTTCGCCCGCTTGCACCAGCTGTCCGCGGGTCTCCTGGATGTTCGTGCCCAGCGACGCCAGCGAGTTCTCCATCCCGCCGATCGAGGCATGCGTCCGCGACAGGCTGGAACGGGTGTCCTGCGCGAGCTTCTTGACCTCGCTCGCCACCACCGAGAAGCCGCGTCCGGCCTCGCCGGCGCGGGCGGATTCGATGGTGGCGTTCAGAGCCAGCAGGTTGGTCTGCCCGGCAATCGTGTCGATGATCTTGAGGATGTCGCGCAGGCCGTTCATCGCCTGGGTCAGGCCGGAATACTCGTCGGCAAGCGCAGTGGTGTCCGTGGCCTTGATGGCTGAATCAGCGCTGGTCAGGATCACCGAATGGATGTCCTTGACGATTGTGTTGACGGCGGCGGTCTGCCGCAACGCGTTCTCCACCTTCTCGCTCAGCATCGCGCTGGTGCCGAGATATTCGGTCAGGCGAGCGACGATTCCGTCCTTGATCCGGTTCAGCAGGATCATGCGGTTGAGATGGCTGCGCGTGAAGTAGCTGGCGAAATTGGCGTAGTGGACCGGAAACATGTCCGCGAAGGGATCGCGCAGCTGCTGGCTGCGCGTGTCGAAGAACACCACGGCGGTCAGCGTCTGATTGATGTTGATGCCGAACAGCTCGCCGAAGGTCGAAAACCCCGCCGCGGGCATCGGCCATAGGCCGGACATGTTGCGCAGCGCACCCTCATTATTGAGACGCCGCAGGATAAAGTCGTTGAGCACGGCACCGATCGCCGGGGGCTTGCCCTGGAGGAAGGCTTGGAGGTCCTTCCGCGTCTGCTCCACGAAATCCGTCGCCTCCAGAAGCTCGAGGCGATCGCCGGAATTCACGTCGCAGAAGAAGGAAATGACGCCCGTCTCAGCGTTGATGTCCGCGACCGACCGGACGAAGAGATCGGCGCCCACCTCGATCCCGAACGAGTAGCGCTGCATCTTCGACATGACCCCGGCCGGCGTCGTCTTCAGCGCGTCCGCCACGGCGTTGGCGAAGGGCCTGATCTCGTTGGTGCGCTCGTCGAGCACGCCGGAGGCGGTGCGCCGGTGCGGATCGGCGCCCATCACCACGAAGGACTGACCCGTCTTCTTGAAGTTCTGGCTCTTGAACAGGCTGAAGCCGCGGCCGGGAGCCATCTTCATGAAGATCATGAGCGCGTGGTTCTCGATGGCGCGGCTGCCATCGAACAGATAGGTGTTCTTGAAGTCGAGCTTGCCGCCGGCGGAGCCGCCGACAAAGGCGCACGGGAACTTGCCGGCCCTGTACACCGCCTCCATGACATAATTCTCGCTCGCCGAGACGCCATCCACCAGGGTGAAGGCGAGCGTGTCACGCACGTCGATGCCGAACGGCGTGCGAATCGACGACAGCGAACGAACGATCGCCTCGATGCGCGCATCATGCGGCAGCGACGGCGCGCCCTTACGAGTGTCCTCATTCTGCAATGGAATCGCGTGGACGCTCACCGCCCGGAAAAGATCGGCCGGAAACACCTGGACCACCACCGACGACCAGCGGTTTTCGGTCGGCTTGTAGAGCGTCGCGGGCGATGCTGCGCACAGCTCTCCGGCCGTCGAGACTGCGATGACGGTCGTCGCACCGGCCAGCCTGCGGAGCTCGGAGGTGATCCTTGCGAAATCAAGATGCGGCGAGACGAAAGCGAATGCCAGCGGTGACGCTGCGCCGTCGAACTTGAAGCTGTCGGCCGAGACGCCGTCGAGCCGGTCATCCGTATCGATGACGCGGATCAGTTGAGCCTCGCGCAATTCCGGCGTCTCGGGGCCAGAGGCTTGAGCGATCACGGGCTGAGACGGCGGTTGTGAGTTCTTCGAGAACAGCGACAGCATCGGCCCGGCCTGATAACATCATCAATGATGAGTTAGTTAGACTTGGCCAATTTCGATTTGGTATAGGATGTGAATCCTGCGGTCGCCGCGGCGTGAATTCCGCACCCGTACGACTACTGGCTCAGCAGGGAATGATTCTCATTGTCACACGCTGCTCTTGTCACGCGCGTGACCGCTCCGATCGGCAGAGTGGCGATCGCTATTGCGCAAGCACCTTCTTGAGCCAGGCGCGCAGCGCGACGATGGCCGGTTCGTCCCAGCGCTCCCGGAGGGCGATGAGCTGATAGGCGCCCATATGGACCGCCGACGGCAGCACCTCGACCAGCGCGCCGCTGCGCACGTCATCCGCGACCAGCACGTCGTTGGCGAGGGCAACGCCCTGGCCGAAGCGCGCCGCCTCGATCGCCAGATGCGCATGCCATAGCCGCTGTCCGCGCAAGGTGAGGGGCTCGTGCAGTCCGGCCAGCTTGAACCAGCGCTCCCACTGCTCAGTGGACTCTTCGTGGATGAGAGAGGCCCTGGCGAGTGCGCCGAGCGAGGTGAGCGCCGGGAACCGGGCCAGGAAGGCCGGGCTCGCGACCGGGAACACCCGGGGGCGGACGAGCTCCTCGGCCAGCATGCCGCTCTTGGCCGCGGGCATGTCGGCATAGACGATCTCGGCATCGGCCTCGCCGCGCTCGAGATCGGGGTGCGACAAGGTCGGCTGCAGGTTGATGTCCCAGTTGCGCGGCGGCCCGGTGAGCTCGGGCAGCCTGAGCAGCAGCCGGCGGTTGGCGAGGCCGGGAATGCACCAGATGTTCAGGGTGGGCCGCGACGCGGGGCGGACCTGCGTGGTGGCGCGGGCAATGATGTCGAATGCCTGGCTGACCTCGGCATGCAGCGTGCGGCCGGCATTGGTCAGGGCAATGCCGCGGCCTTCCGCGCGGACCAGCGCGACGCCGAGGCTGCGCTGCAGGTTCTGCAGATGGCGCGAGACGACGGTATGGCTGACGGCGAGCTCGTCACCGGCGGCGCGCACGCTGCCTTTGCGGCCCACCGCCTCGAAGGCACGCAATGCGATGAGAGAGGGCAATCGAGGTCGCGTCATACTCGCACAGTCGTCAGCCTGCGCGATCACTCCCCACCCGCCGGTCAGCAAGCCGCCAGGAATTACCCACGCGGCTGCTGTTGGGACGACATCAGCCGTTCGGCCAACACGTCATCCGATGACCGCATGCGCCGCTCCATCGGAGCGCCGCATCGCGACCATGAGGGCGCTTCCGCGCGTTGGGCAGCTCTTAACGCCGGGCGCGGCGCAGCGCCAGCCCACATCCTGCCACACTCCCCCGGGGCGGCCGGGCTTCGACAACCACCGTTAACAGCGAGGTCCGCGTCGCCGGTGATCCTGAGCGTGGCGGGACCGACAGCGCAATTTGCCTCAATGTTTCCACAATCCGGCTCTGAATCTGCAGTGCTTCGAGCAGGAGAACCCCCATGCGGATCACCCCCGTGATCTTCGTCGGTTCGCTGGCCGCCCTCGTCGCGACGGCCGCACCCGCACTGGCGAAGAATTCCCAAATACCTAAGCCTGACGATCAGGCCCCCTCCTCCGTCCCATGCCGGGCCTATCAGCAGGCTCCCGACGGAACCTGGAACGAGCTGCCTTGTCAGGGCCAAGGGCAGCCGGCAAGCGCACCGCGCAGGCAGCAGTCGGTCACCAACACGCCGGGCAGCGCGGCGCGCTAACAAATGCAACAAAAAGCCGGAGCGCGGCGCGCTCCGGCACATGATCGATCAGCACGGGCTCAATAAGGCGGCGCCTTGCGCGCGCGCTGCTCCCGGCCTGCCTCGACCCACCACAACAGGTCGTCGGCAAAGCGCGGAAACGCCCGCGCCAGTGATTGGCCGGCCTCGCCGGTCGGCTTGCCCTCCGCCGACAGCGCCTGCGCGATGGGGCCGACCGCGAGCGTGCTCGACACCACCACCATGCCCATCTCCGACAAGGTGCCGTGCCAGGCGGTTGCGGCGCGCGCGCCCGACAGCCGGCCGGCCGAGTAGCTCGCGATTGCGACGGGCCGCCAGAACCACTCCTCGAGAAAATGGTCGGTCAGGTTCTTCAGCCCCGGCTGCATGCCCCAATTATATTCGCCGGTCACGAACACGAAGCCGTCGGCGGCGCGGATCTTGGCTGCGAGCGCGGCCATGGCCTCCGGCGCGTCGCCCGGCTTGTACTCCTTGAACATGCGGTCAAGCATCGGCAGGCCGACCGCCTTGGCATCGATCAGCTCGACGTCTTGCCCCTTGTCACGCAGGCCATCCACGACGAACTGCGCCAGCCGGATCCCCATCCGGTCGGCGCGGTACGAGCCATAGAAGACGAGGATACGGAAGCTCATGGCGGGTCACCTCCTGGCCGAATGATCCGTGCCAGTCTACCACGCCAACGGTCACCCGGTGATGCCGAGACGGCCGCGGGTCGGTCGCGTTGCCGACCGGCGGCGCGTCTCTTCCGAGGTAGAAGCCGGCGAGGCCCTACCGAGTCACCGTCGCCGCGGCGGAGCGCTCGGTGGGCCGGCCGAACACACTGCGGCAGCCATCGCTGAGGCTGGCGCGTTGCTTGACCATGCAGGCGATGATGCGGTCGCGATCAGGAATTTCCGACGAGCAGAGACGGAAGACGTCGCCGGTGCACAGCCGCCGCTGATCGTCCTCGGTAAAGGCATGGCCCGCGCGCGGAGCTGCCATCATCGCCAGCGCGAGCCCTGCCATTGCCACATTGAAGTTTCGCATCCTGAGCCGATGAGCTCGCATCGATGTCCCCGATTTGCCCGCTGTTTGCCCTGATCACCCGCTGCCCGCGCTTGTCCGCGAAGCAGTTGCCGCCGCAGAATCAAATCATGACAGGTCGAGACGCGCCTTCAATAAGCGCTGTAGTCCCTGCACCACTATTTTGCCGGCTGTTGCATCTGCGACTCCCTTCAGCGTTGGGAACCCACGCGGCGCCGCCAAATTGTCATTAGCCGAACGCAATCCGGCCCAGCCGCACCCACACTCTCGCGGCGTAGTAGTGGCGCACCGGGACCGTCGTCCCGGCATCGCGGGAGCAGGATCATGGCGTACACGATGATCGCGGAGCGGGAGCACCACAAGATCCGCAAGCAGCGCGAAAGCGCGCTGATCGTGCTGGCGAACGCGCAGGTCATGGAGGCCGAAGGCTGGAAGGTCGTCATCACCGACGAGGACGGCAACAGCCAGCCGCTCGCCGAGTTCGAGGCCAGCATCTCGCAAAAATTCGCATCCTGGTACAAGCCGAAGTGCCAGCCGCCGCTGCCGACGACGGTACCCGCACCGAACGTGTTCGCACTGCCGCAGGCTGGCGATAGCGAGGCCGAAGCGATCGTGGCCGCCGAGCTCGCCGCCGAGGAGGTCGAGACCGCGACGGCCGAGGTCGATCAAGTCCCCGCGATCGCCGAGGACGATTTCGAAACCGCCGATGACGCCAATGCGGCGCCAGTCGAGGCCGCCGAGCACAAGGACAGCACGGTCGAGGCCGAGCTGGCCAGCTAGTGCACAATTCAAAAGGCTCGGAAGCGGCTTTCTGAAAACATCAGCCGCGAACAAAAGATAAGATCATGATGCGGTGCCGTGGAGCCGCATCATGATGGGCTGCTGCGGCCGCGCCGCAGCAGCCGTGAGCGTCACTCGCCGCCCTCATAGAACAGTTCGAGCGGCAGCCCGACCTGGGCCTTGCCGATCCAGTCCCGCGCGATGATGTTGGACGGCCCCATCGCGATCGCGGCGCGTGCATCGCGGAAGGCACGCTCGATCGGCCCGCGATGGTAGCCATAGCCGCCGGTCACGGTCAGCGCCGTCGACGCCACCTTGTTGGCCACCTCGGCCGCATGAACCTTGAACTCGGTCAGCGGGATCAGGATCTCGCTCTGCGGCCGGCCGGCGCGCCAGAGCTCGTCGAGCTTGTGCGCGAGCTCGATGCGCCAGGGGCGCAGGCTCTCGACCAGCACCTTGGCGGCGCCGAGCTCCTGCCGGATCGCCTGGTAATCCGACAGGCTCTTGTTGCGGTCCTTGTGCACGAAGCCGGTCGTGTGCGCGACCGCGGCATTGAGCACGCCGCGCGCGAGCCCCTCCCAGACCGCGCCGAGGCCGATCAGATAGACCGGCGAAACGCCGTCATAGATGATCTCCTTGCCCTGCCCCTCCGCGCCGAGCCGGTCGCGCTTGGGCACATGGACGTTCTTGTAGCTGATGCCGCCGGAATGGTTGGCGCGCACGCCGAGCGCCTCCCACGGCCGTGACTGGATACCCTCGGCCTTGCCATCGACGATGAAGAAGATGATGTCGGCCTGGTCCTTGGCGCCGGGGGTGCGGGTTTGCGCGACATAGAAGTCGGCTTGGCCCGAGCTGGTCGTGAACGATTTGTCGGCGTTGAGCCGGTAATCCTCGCCGTCGCGCGAGGCCTCGGACAGATTGTACCACCAGTGCCCGCCGGTGGCGCGCTCGCTGGTCGAGTACGTTCCGAGCAGCCGGCCATTGTCGGCCTTCAGCCAGCGCTCCTTCTGATCGTCGGTGCCGAACAGATTGATGGTCTGGGCGGCCCCGACATGCATGACATAGACGAGGCCGGTCGAGGCGTCGGCCTGGCCGATGCGGTAGGCGGCTTCCGCAAAGTCGACATGGCCGAGCCCGAGCCCGCCGAAGCGCGGATCATTGAGCACGCCGGTCCAGCCGGCCTCGGCAAGGGCCAACAGGTTCTCGCGGGGAAAGCGGCCCTCGCGGTCGTTGCGATCGGCGTTGGCCTTGATGACGTCGGCGACGATGGCGTCAAGTTGACTGTAAGGGCCTTCCTCGATCTTGCGTGCGGCAGTGCTGGTTGCCATGCGGGTCTCCTCTTAGTGTCAGTCAGGTTGGTGTCAGTCAGGCCACGGCCTGGGTGGAATTCGTCGGCGCGGTCGCGCCGCCGAGATAGAGATGCTTGATGTCGGGGCGCTGTCGGAGCTCGCGCGCGGCGCCCGTGAGCACGCTTCGGCCGCTCTCCAGGACGATGGCACGATCGGCGAACCGCAGCGCCACAGTCGAATTCTGCTCGGCGACCAGGATCGAGAGCCCCTCCTCGCCATTCAGCCGCTTGAGTGCGCGGAAGATGCCTTCGACCACCAGCGGCGCGAGCCCCATCGAGGGCTCGTCGAGCACCAGCAGCCGGGGGCGCGACATCAGCGCGCGGCCGATCGCGGTCATCTGCTGCTCGCCGCCAGAGGTCAGCCCGGCCACCGACCGGCGATGCCGGGTAAGCTGCGGGAACAGCGCATAGATGCGCTCCAGATCGGCGCTGATCTCGCCACGCCGGGCATCGCGCCCGACCGCACCGGTGATCAGGTTCTCCTCGACGCTCAGCGATGCAAAACAATGCCGGCCTTCGAGCACCGGCACGAGCCCGGCGCGCACCAGCTGCGCGGCCGACGACGAGGACACGTCGCGGCCGTCGTAAGTGATATGTCCGCGGGTGATCTGACCGCGCCGCGCCGGCAGCAGCGCCGACACCGCCTGCAGCGTGGTCGACTTGCCGGCGCCATTGGCGCCGAGCACCGCGACGATCTCGCCGGCAGCAACAGAAAACGACACGTCGCTGACCGCGCGGATCGCCTGGTCATAGGTCGCGGCCAGATGCTCGACCGACAGCAGCACGTCGCTCATGATCTCATAATCCCCGGGTGAAGGGCGCGGGAGACCGGCTCCCGCGCCTGATGACGTTACTGACCGACAGGGTCATCCCCGGAGGTGCGGATCTTGATGCCGCGCTCCTGGGCATAGGCGGTCGACGACTTCTCGATGATCGGGCGCAGCGCCGCCCAGTCCGGCGAGATCCAGTCGGAGACGACCTTCCACTTGGCGCCATCCCATTGCTGGAAGGTCACGCGGCCATTGCCCTCGTGATTGTCCCAGGTGACGTTGATCGAGTGGAACAGCCCCCTGGCGCCGAGCGCCTCGACGCGGGCGGGATCGAGAGCGAGATGCTCGAAGCCCCAGCGCACCTCGTCGCCCGTGAGCGTCCGTTTGCCGAACTTCTCCTGCGCGATCCGGACCGCCTCGACATTGAGGATGCCGTTCACGATGCCGAGATTGTGGTAGACGCTGCCGATCCGCTTCTTGTCGTCGAGATTGCCCTTGCCGGCGCCGTAGACGGTCTTGATCACCTCCTGCAGCACCGGATATTCGGCACCGGAGGCCTGGGTGGTGATCGCAACATAGCCCTTGGCGGCGTCGCCGGCCGGGATCACGTCCTCCTCGGAGTTGGACCAGACATTGCCGATGATGTGGTCGACGGGGAAGCCGACCTTCTGCGCTGTCTTCAGCGCCACCGGATTCATCACGCCCCAGCCGCGCAGCACGACGTAGTCGGCCTTGGCGCGGCGGATCGACAGCCACTGCGACTGCTGCTCATTGCCGGGATGCGGCACCTCGATCTGCTCGAGCTCGAAGCCATATTTGTCCGCGAGCAGCTTGTAGATCGGGATCGTCTCCTTGCCGTAGGGCGAGCCGTGATAGAGCACGACGATCTTCTTGCCCTTGAGCTTCTCGGACCCACCCTCGCGCGTCGCGATGTAGTTCACGATGCCCGAGGTCTCGCTGTAGGGATTGAGCAGCAGCGGGAACACGTAAGGGAACACGCGGCCATCCGTGGAGTCAGTGCGGCCGTGGTTGATGGTGATCAGCGGCACCTTGTCCTTGCTGATACGGTCGATCATCGCATAGGCGATGCCGACGGAGAGTGGATTCCAGGCCGCCACACCCGGCCGGCCCTTCAGCCGCTCATAGACTTCGACGCCGCGCTCGACCTCGTACTGCGTCTCGCCCTCGTCCCAGGTCAGCTTGACGCCATTGACGCCGCCGTCACGAATATTGATCAAATTCAGATAGTCGATGAAACCGCCGAAGAAGCCGGTGCCGCCAGCCGCATAGGGACCGACCCGATAGCTCTGCAGCGGAAAGAACTGCTCGTCGGCTTTTGCCGGCAGGCTGGTTGCAAGCCCGAGTGCAAGCGCCGCCGCCAATGATAGCTTCAAGGCCAGCTTCGCATGTCGGAACGTCGTCATCATGATCTCCTTCTGGTGTTACTGTTTCAGGTCTGGGATGAACGGAGGCGGCGCAGCGCGCTGGCCGCGCGGTCGACCAGCGCGATCAGGCCGCGCGGCTCAGCGCTCAGGAAGGCGATGATCAGCGCACCGATGACGATACGCTGGCTCATCTCCAGCACGCCGGAATCGAACACGCTGCCGAGTACGGCGGCGCCGAGCCGCGACAACAGCAGCGGAAACACCACGATGAAGGCAGCGCCGATGAAGGCGCCGCGCAGCGAGGCCAGCCCTCCGATGATGATGATGAACAGAATCTGGAACGAGCGATCGAGATTGAACCCGGCCGGTTCGACCGTGCGCAGATAGGCAAACGCCCACAGCACGCCGGCGACGCCGATCAGGAACGAGGACACGCCGAACGCCAGCAACTTCGTGCGCAGCAAGGGCACGCCGATCACTTTGGCCGCGACCTCGTGGTCGCGCACCGCAATGAAGTTGCGCCCCGTCTGTGATGACAGCAGCCGCGCCGTCAGCGCGGTGGCGATCGCGACGATCGTCAACGAGAACACGTAGCGTCCGGTCGCGCTCGTGAAGGTCAGGCTGCCGACGCGGATGACCGGCGCGTCGATCACCCCCGACGCATTATCGTTGGAGAACCAGCCGAACTTGGTCAGCGCCCACTGCACGAAGAACTGCGCCGCGAGCGTCGAGACCGCGAGATAGAAGCCGCGCAACCGCAGGCTCGGCAGGCCGAAGATGATCCCGACCGCGGCGGCGATGCCGCCAGCCAACACCAGGTCGGCGAGGAGCGGCAACTGCGGCAATCTCAGATTGAGATTATAGGCAGCATAAGCGCCGACCGCGAGGAACGCCGCCGAGCCCAGCGACACCTGACCGGCATAGCCGGTCAGCACATTGAGCCCGACTGCGGCCAGCGCCAGCGCCAGGAATGGCGTCAGCACCGCGTCCATCAGATAGTCGGAGCCGATCAGCGGCACGAGGCCGTAAGCCAGCACCAGCAGCAGCACGATGCCGAGCATATTGGCGTTGAGCAGCGAGGATCGCGCCGGTGTGGGAGCGGCTTCGGAGATCGTCGTCATGACCTACACCCGCTCCACCAGCTTCTGGCCGAACAGCCCGGAGGGCCGCACCAGCAGCAGCGCCAGAGCGACCACGTAGGCCGCCCAGGCCTCGATGCCGCCGCCGAAGAACGGTCCGACATAGACCTCCGCCAGTTTCTCGATGGCGCCAATCAGGAGCCCGCCGACGATCGCGCCGGTGATGGAATCGAAGCCGCCGAGCACCAGCACCGGCAGCGCCTTCAGCACCACCAGCGACAGCGAGAACTGCACGCCGAGCCGCGCGCCCCACAACAGGCCCGCCACCAGAGCAACGATGCCGGCTGCCGTCCACACCGCCGCCCAGACCCGCGGGAGCCGCAGCCCGACCGCGAGCGCGGCGAACTGATCATCCGCCACGGCGCGGAACGCGAGCCCGGTGCGGGTGTAGCGGAAGAATAGCGTGAACAGCGCCACCAGACTGCCGGCCATCGCCGCCGCGAACAGGTCGAAGCGGCTGATGAAGACGCCGCCGATGTCGAACGGGATGTCGCTGACGCCGATCTCGAGGCCGTGCACCTGCGTGCCCCACAACAGCTGCGCCGCGCCCTCGATGACGTAGGAGAGGCCGAGGGTGGCCATGAACAGCGTGATCGGCGGCTGGTTGATCAGCGGCCGCAGCACGGTGCGCTCGATGGTGATGCCCAGCGCCACCATGATGGCGAGCGTCGCCAGCAGCGCCAGCGCGAACGGCGTGCCGTGCTCGACCAGACTGACGAAGGTCAGCGCCGCGAACAGCAGCATCGCGCCTTGGGCGAAATTGAGCACGCCGGAGGTCTTGTAGATCAGCACGAAGCCGATCGCGACCAGCGAGTACATGACCCCGGAGAGCAGCCCGCCGACCAGCACCTCGATCAGGAATTGATAGTCGAACATCAGCTCGCGAGCTCCGTTTCGTCCTCATGGGCAACGCCGAGATAGGCGTCGATGACCGCCTGGTTACTGCGGATCTCGGCCGGCGGCCCGTCGGCGATCTTGCGGCCGTAGTCCAGCACCGCGATGTGGTCGGACAGCTCCATCACGATGCCGATGTCGTGCTCGATCAGCACGATGGTGGCGCCGTAACGGTCGCGCGCGTTGCGCACATGCTCGGCCAGCTCCCGCTTCTCGCTCAGGGTCACGCCGGCAAAGGGCTCGTCGAGCAGCAGCAGCTTCGGCCGTGCCACCAGCGCGCGCGCCAGCTCGACCCGCTTCTGCAAGCCGTAGGGCAAGGTGCCGGCAATGCGGTCGCTGATATCCGTGAGATGGAGAAAACCGATGACCTCGGCAGCGGCTGCCCGGTTCTCAGCTTCGATCCGTCGCGCCATGGGCGAGCCGACGAGCTGGCGGATGAAGCCGGCGCGGACGCGATGCGCGAGCCCCATCAGCACGTTGTCGAAGACGGACAGCCCCTTGAACAAAGCGAGGTTCTGGAAGGTGCGGGCAACGCCATAGCCTGCCAGTTGCGCGGTCGGCACCTGGCGAAACGCGCGATCACCGAACCACACCGCACCTCGGTCCGGGCGATAGAGCCCGCTGACGACGTTGAGCAACGAGCTCTTGCCGGCCCCGTTGGGGCCGATCACCGCGCGGATCTCGCCCTCCGCGACATCGAGATCGATATCGCGGAGCGCCGTCAGACCGCCAAATGCCAGCGAGACATTGTTGAGCCGCAGCACCGGACGCGGCGCGCCGGCCATGGCGGAGGCCGACTGGTCATTCGGCTCCGCCGTGAGCACCTGACGCGCCGTCCCTGGAGCCCAGGTCTCCAGCGACAGCAGGTCGAGCGACGAACTGAGTGCGGTCAACAGCATCGCGGCCCGGCCTACTCGGCAGCCTGCACGCGAAGGCCGGCCTTGGCCTCGAGCTCGCGCACCAGCGGGATCACGTGCTTGCCGAAATAGGCGACCTCCTCCTGGAAGTGCAGGAAGCCAAGCAGCACGAGGTCGACGCCGACCTCCTTCAGTGCGACGATGCGCTCGGCAATCTGCTGGGGCGTGCCGATCAGGTTTGTCTTGAAGCCGTCATTGTATTGGACGAGATCCTCGAAGGTCGACTTTGCCCAATTGCCCTCGCGCTCCGGCGACGCCTTGCCGGCATTGGCCACCTCATGCGCGAAGGCGTGGACGGCCTCGGGATTGGCGTTGTCGATGATCTCCTTGAGCACGGCTTGCGCCTCGGCCTCGGTGTCGCGCGCGATTGCGAACGCGTTGACGCCGATCTTGACCTGGTGATTGTTGGCCCTCGCCTTGGCCCTGATATCGTCGACCTGGGCCTTGATGCCCTCCACCGAGTTGCCGTTGGTGAAGTACCAGTCCGAGACGCGTGAGGCCATGTCGCGGGCAGCACGCGAGCTGCCGCCCTGGAAGATCTCCGGCTGCGGGTCGATCGGCTTCGGCTTCAGCGAGTAGTTTGTGAAACGATAGAAGTCGCCGCGGAGATTGAAGTTGTCCTCGGTCCAGATGCCCCGTAGCGCACGGATGAACTCCTCCGAGCGGCGATAGCGCTCATCGTGATCCAGCCAGGGTTCTCCGATCGCCGCGAACTCGCCGCGGAACCAGCCGCTGACAATGTTCACCGCAACACGCCCCTGGGTGAGATGATTGATGGTGGCGATCTGCTTGGCGACGACCGCCGGATGCCACGGTCCGGGCAGGATCGCGGCGATCACCTTCAGCTTCGTCGTCGCTTCGAGCAGCGCATGGCTGAACGACACCGATTCATGTTGATATTCGGCGCCATAGCCAGCCGTGAAACGGATCTGACTCAGCGCATAGTCGAAGCCGCTCTCCTCGGCGATCTGTGCCAGCCGCTTGTTGTAGCCGATGTCCCAGCTCGTCCGCTGCTCGATGTTGGAGATCACCAATCCGCCCGAGACGTTGGGCACCCAATAGGCGAACTTGATGGACGAATCCTTGGCCGTCATTGTTATCCTCGCTAGTCCTCGTGGTCGTGAACACTTCTGCCGTCGCCGACAGGACGACAGCGAGCCTTTGCGCCGCCGGCTGGCAGCACATTGCGGATTGCATTGCGATATCGAAATGATCAGCAGGCAGCGCCTGCCGATGTCGCGGTTATCAGAACCGCGACTGCCGCATCAGCCGATCAACAGAGCCATGTGCAGGTGGCACGGAAGTGGCCGCCATCCGTGAGTGCAGCCGCATCTTGGCAGCTGCAGAGATCATTGCCGATCATGCACGTCCCCTCTGTCAATCACCATCGATCGACCCGCAAATTGTCGCAGAGAAGCGATAACGCAGCGAGTCCAAGACCGTCTCTTTTTGAAAGGGGAGGTAAAACCGTCTTCCGTAATTTTGCGAGCAGCGGACAATTTGTGCTTTCGATCGTCCTCAGTTCCGCCAGCCAGAACATCTTCAGTTCAGCGAACTAATAAGTGCGCAGGATGGCCGCGAGTATTTGCCGTTTCTGCAAGCGAGCAGTCGCCCGCGAAGAATGACTTCACTGCCCGTCGGGCAAATCAGGCGACTTTGTTGCATCATATGAGCACATTCAGAGGTTGAACCAACCAGATTGCCCATGCGCGCGAAAACGATTTTCTTCCGACACATCAGGCTGATTTGGCCTGTCCAGTCGCACTACGAAAAATTTTCCGCTTTTCCAAAGTGAGCTTTGCTGCTTTCCTGATCCCATCTCCTGCTCGCAAGGGGGCGTATCGCGGTCGTCACGGACGTCGAGCGGGAGAAGCGGTGGACGCGATGGCAGCGGAGCGCAGCTTGCGCCGACGAACGCCGTCGTCGCGTACGGTCAAGTCGCGTGGTCCTGGCATCCCGACGCTGATGCCGCGCTGATGTGTGAGCATCATGCGCAAAACGGTGACCAGAAAGCCCGGCGCACCGGGGAGAACGCGAAGCAGCCGTTAAGGCCATCGCGCGGGGAATGCCGGTTGCCCGGCTGAACCTGTGGTAACTGCCGCCTGCTTTTTCTTCTGCAGGCGGGCCATGGGTTGCGGCCAGCAGCCCGGCATTCCCCGCGCCCTCATCTGTTTCGAGGGCCTCACCGATGGATGACTCGGACGCGACAGCGCCGCGAGAGCGTGAGGACATGTGTGGACTCGCCGGTCGATCCGGCGATGACGCGGAGCAAGCGGGCGACACCAATGCAAGAGACGGCGCAATGCTCTCACAGCAGCTTCGCATTGACGAACAGCGTGCGCACCGCGTTGGTGGCCTGCACCGTCATGATCGCATTGTCGGCGGCCGCCTGCAGCGAGGCCATGGCCTGGTCGTGCAGCGACTTGAACTCCATCCATTCGACGGCGTTGAGGCTGGTGAGAAACTGGTGAGCCTGCCCGACGGTCGAAATCACGAACGGCTTCCCGTTCACCCTGATGTTGAAGGTGGTGCGCAGACGCGTTTCCGAGCTTGCGGGATCATTCATGGAGACCTTCCCGAAGATACGACGGGCGTCACCGCCGAAGTCGCGCCGAGGCCCAGCAACCAAGCGTCACTCGGTCTTTTGCGCGGTTCGCGTCGGGGTGCCAGCCTCGAGCCCGACGACGACGACGAGTCGGTTGAACTCGCCCTCATCATACGCCTTCAGGAAGCGATCGTAATTCTTGATCGAGACGCAGCCGTTGGAATCGCCCTCCGGTCCCAACATATAGCTGTGGGTCAGCAGGCCGGTTCGGCCGAGAGTCGACCCTTCCACCACGTTCATGCGCAGGGCACGCACGCCGTGAAACGGCTTTTCGCGTGGCTTGAGCTCGTAAGTGGCCGGCGGCGTCGCGCCGATCATGCGCTGATTGACGTGCTCAGGGTCGTCGCGCAGGCTGCCCATGCCGGAATGGGCTTCGAGCCCGATGCCGGAGGGCAGATAGACCATCTTGGCCTTGATGTCGTACACGGCAGTCTTTTCGTAGCCGAGCGCGCCAAGATCGATGCCGGAGCGAACCACGCCGCTGTCAGGCCCGAGCGAGGCGTATTTGGTCGGGCTCGGCAGCAGGTCGGACAGGCGCTGCAGAATCGAGCGATCATCGACGCGTCCCGTGGTCTCGGCGGGCGCGGCCGACGCAAGATTGACAGGCATGTCGGCGGCAGACGGCCGTGGCCGGGGCAGCGGCACGCCGGGCGCCGGCAGCGCGACTGCGGTGCCTTCCGTGAGTTTCGGCCGCCATTCGCCGCCATTGAGGTCGCGCCCGTTCGGGTCCCGCGATTCCATGCCTTTCACCAGCGCCGCCCGCGCATCCAGCAACTGGCGATCAATTCCGCGCAAAGCGAAGCGGTCGAGCGCGCGCAAGGCGTCCTTCTCGGAATAGGCGGTCGCCGACGCAGAGACCGGCGCGAAACGTGTCTCGAAGGTGGTGGACGGCGGCTCGGGCGCCGGCAGCGCCGCAGTCGTCAGCGGGGCCGGATCGCTGCTGTCGCTGCCGACCCAAACGGCCGCACCGCCGGCGATCGCCAGCGCGGCAAGCACCAGCGCGATCGCTTCGGAGTGCCCGAAGCGGCCACGCAACAACAGCACCTCTACGCTCGCTTCACTGGAAGCCATCACGTCCCCGATATACGCCCTCTTCGGACTACAAGCGGAAGTAGCCGACCCCAAGGGGTACGATTCGACCCGTCATGACATAGGATGGCAAGAGTGCGGCATAATCTAGACAAAGACCAGCCCGCATTGATCCGGCATGGCAGCCGATCCAAGCGGGAAAAGCATCTCTCCCAAGCTGGGCGAGGGAAACATTTTCTATATTTTTCAATTAGATGGAGACATTCATGAACGTGGATTGTCATAATCTCAACCGATTTGTCGAGGCGCAGACTCCGATTTATTCCCGCGTGACCGCCGAACTTGCCGCCGGTCGCAAGCAAAGCCACTGGATGTGGTTCATCTTTCCCCAGGTGGACGGGTTGGGGACCTCCGCCATGGCCCAACGCTATGCCATTCGGTCCCGCGCGGAGGCGGAGGCCTATCTCGCCCACCCTCTGCTCGGCAGCCGTCTCGTCGAATGCACCCGGCTGGTGCTCACCGTCCCCGGCAAGTCGCTCCGCGACATTCTCGGCACGCCTGACGACGCCAAGTTTCGCTCCTGCATGACGCTGTTCGATGCGATTCGCCCGCTAGCGGATTTCGGCACCGCACTCGACCGCCACTGCGATGGCGTGCGTGATCCCGCTACCCTGGCCTTTTTGCAGCGCGACACCGTCTGACGTCCTGGCGGCGCAGCGATTCACACCGGCGTCATCGGTAGCATGCTGATGAGTTCAGCGTCCGGCGAGCTGGATTTCAGGTGATAGCCGAACACGAAACTTGATCGCGCCCAGATTTACGGCTCCCATCCGCCGCATTGTTTGTCCCAAGGAGACACGCTCATGAGGAAGTTTTTTCTGATTGCCGCGCTCACGACCTTCGCTGCAGGCTCTGCTTTCGCCCAGGACAGCTGCGAGACCAAGGCCATGGGCAAGGATGGCAAGCCGCTCGCCGGAGCCGCCAAGACCTCGTTCATGAAGAAGTGCATGGCCGACAGCTGCGCAGCCAAGGCAGTCGGCTCCGATGGCAAGAAGCTCGCCGGCGCGGCCAAGACCAGCTTCATGAAGAAGTGCGAGGCCGGCACCTGAACTGGGCTTCGCTGATGACACGGCGGCCTCGCCACCCGGCGGGGCCGATGATCGCAGGGGCTCGGCGCGGAGTTCCGACGGCCTCGTCCCTAGGTCAGACATCATGGTCGTGGACGATGAGCCGACCATCCTGAGCAGCGGCCAGCTCGCTCCGGGCATGCAGGTGCTGACGAAGCCGTTCGACGCCGAAGCGCTGGCCGGCCGCGTCACGGAGATGGTGGAGGGCTGATGAGGAGACGCCTGACCAGCGTTCGGATGGCCCGCATGGCTGTCCTTGCAATGTCATGGTCGGTCCCCGCGAGCGCTGCACAGCCCGAGACGGTGTTCTTTCCGAGCGCTGACGGGCGAACCGAACTCGCCGGATATCTGTTCAGGCCGGTCGGCCGGGGGCCATTTGCGGCCGTGGTGATGCTGCACGGACGCGGAGGCCCCTACTCCTCCAACATCAATGCAGACTGCACGCTGGTCTCGCGCGCGACACCCGCTTCGCCCTGCAACGCACGGACCCTGTCGAAGCGGCACATGATGTGGGGTCAGTATTGGGCCGAGCGCGGCTACCTCGCGCTGCTGACCGACAGTTTTGGTCCGCGCGGCAAGGCGCATGGCTTCGGCCGCGACACGCATGACGATCAGGAGCGTGCGGACGTCAATGAGAGAACGGTGCGCCCGCTCGACGCCGAAGGGGCCCTCGCCTATCTGCGCCAACGCAGCGATGTCACAGCAGACCATATTGTCGTGCAGGGCTGGTCCAATGGCGGCAGCACGGCTCTGAACGTGCTGATGCGCCAGGGTCTGCAGCCGAACGGCTTTCGCGGTGCTCTCATTTTCTATCCAGGCTGCGGTGGGAGCTCCATGCTCGGCCCAGCACTCAGGACGAATGCACCCGTCCAGCTGTTCCTCGCCGCCGATGACGAGGAGGTGTCGCCCGCGCTCTGCCGCGCCATGGCCGAGCGCTCACGGCAGGCCGGCACAGAGATCGAGACAACGATCTATCCCGGTGCCACACACGGCTTCGACGAACCGTCGGCGAGCCGTCAGGCGGTCGCCGGCAACGGTCCGGCGATGGACGACACGCTCCGGCGCGCCGCTCCGCTCGTCGTCGAGTGGCTGAAGCGATGACAGGCCGCTGCCACCACGCCGTCAGCTGCGCAGGCCCGGCGCCTCGTGGCCGCTTCGGGCGACATATTCGGTGTAGCCGCCACCATATTGATGCAGGCCGTCCGGCGTCAGCTCGAGCACGCGATTGGACAGCGCGGCGAGGAAATGACGATCGTGCGAGACGAACAGCATCGTGCCTTCGAAGCTCGACAGCGCCGCGATCAGCATCTCCTTGGTCGCCATGTCCAGATGGTTGGTCGGCTCGTCCAGCACCAGAAAGTTCGGCGGATCGTACAGCATCTTGGCCATCACCAGCCGTGCCTTCTCGCCGCCCGACAACACCCGGCAGCGCTTCTCCACATCGTCGCCGGAGAAGCCGAAACAGCCGGCGAGCGCGCGCAGCGAGCCCTGCCCGGCCTGCGGGAACGAATGCTCCAGCGATTCGAACACGGTCTCGTCGCCGTCGAGCAGATCCATCGCATGCTGCGCGAAATAGCCCATCTTGACGCTGCCGCCGATCGTCACCGAGCCGTCGTCGGGCTCGGCGGTCCCGGCGACCAGCTTCAGCAACGTCGATTTGCCGGCGCCGTTGACCCCCATGACGCACCAGCGCTCCCTGCGCCGGATCATGAAATCGAGCCCCTCATAGATGCGGCGGCTGCCGTAGCTCTTGGACACCTTCTTCAGCGCCACCACGTCCTCGCCCGAGCGCGGCGCCGGCAGGAAGTCGAATGCCACGGTCTGGCGGCGCTTCGGCGGTTCGACGCGCTCGATCTTGTCGAGCTTCTTGACCCGGCTCTGCACCTGCGCCGCATGCGACGCCCGCGCCTTGAAGCGTTCGATGAACTTGATCTCTTTGGCGAGCATCGCCTGCTGGCGCTCATATTGCGCCTGCTGCTGCTTCTCGCTCAGCGCCCGCTGCTGCTCGTAGAAATCGTAGTCCCCGGAATAGGTCGTGAGCTGGCCGGCGTCGATCTCGATGACCTTGTTGATGATGCGGTTGATGAACTCGCGATCATGCGAGGTCATCAGCAGCGCCCCCTCATAACCCTTCAGGAAGTGCTCCAGCCAGATCAGGCTCTCGAGATCGAGATGGTTGGACGGTTCGTCGAGCAGCATGACGTCGGGACGCATCAGCAGGATGCGGGCCAGCGCGACGCGCATCTTCCAGCCGCCGGACAACAAGCCGACATCCTTGTCCATCATCTCCTCGGAGAAGCCGAGGCCGGCCAGCGCCTCGCGGGCGCGGCTGTCGAGCGCATAGCCGTCGAGCTCCTCGAACCGCGCCAGCACCTCGCCGTACCGGGCGATGATGTCGTCCATCTCGTCGGCGCGGTCCGGATCGGCCATGGCCGCCTCGAGCTCCTTGAGCTCAGCCGCGACCGAGGATACCGGCCCGGCCCCGTCCATGACCTCGGCCACGGCGCTGCGGCCGGACATCTCGCCGACATCCTGGTTGAAATAGCCGATCGAGACGCCGCGATCGATCGAGACCTGGCCTTCGTCCGGCTGCTCGCGGCCCGAGATCATCCGGAAGAGCGTCGTCTTGCCGGCCCCGTTCGGGCCCACCAGCCCGATCTTCTCGCCGCGCTGGAGCGCGGCAGAGGCCTCGATGAAGAGAATCTGGTGGCCGACTTGCTTGCTGACGTTATCGAGGCGGATCATGAGGGCTCAGGCGGTGGACGGGTTGCCGCCGCTCTTAGTCGATGCGCGCCGCCGGTGGAAGGCGCAATTTTGCACTGCAACTCGCGCCCCAAGCAGGCCCGGTCAGCGGCCCTGCGGCCGGAAATCCTGGTTGCCGAACGGCTTTTCGGTGGGGATGCGGATGGCGACATAGCCGCGATCCATCGACGCGTGGCACGCATTGCAGCCCGAGGTCAGCTCGGTCACCGCCGAGGCGAAGCGCTTGCCGTCCTTGGCGGTGATCGCATCGGAAATCGACTGGATCGGCTGGCTCAAGGTGGTCACATTGTCCACCGGCAGACCCGAATAGAAGGCGGCGGCATCAGAGAGACTCTGCTTGAGCTGCGCCAGCTCGTAGCCCGCAAGATCCCAGTTCTTGGCCTGTCCGGCGAACCACAGCTTGGCGTGCCTGACCTGGACGAGATTCATGATGTCGCCAAGCCGCGGCAAATATTGCTCTGCGCCGGACGCCGCCGGCATGAGGGCCAGCGAGACGGCTGCGCCGGCCAGCACAATTCCAGCCAACCATTTGCGATGATTCATTCGACACTCCGCTTCCCAGATCCGCGTCTCCGCCATCCAGGAAAGACATACCGCTGCCGGCCAGACCCGGACTTGCGTTTGATCAAGACGGACGACGAACGCACGTATCCGGCGAAGCGCCTTCACAAACGAATGATCCGCCAGAGCGGCTGCTCCGGCGGATCATCATGTCAGCCCCTGCCCCCGGGGTGTTGTGTTCGGCGTCTTAGGCCGCGGCTTTCGCGCCGGTCGGAACCGTCGAGATCGTCTTCAGGACCTGAGACGCGATCTGGTAGGGGTCGCCCTGGGAGTTCGGACGGCGGTCTTCCAGATAGCCCTTGTAGCCGTTGTTCACGAAGGAATGCGGGACGCGGATCGAGGCGCCGCGGTCGGCCACACCCCAGCTGAAGGTGTCGATCGACGCCGTCTCGTGCTTGCCGGTCAGACGCATGTGGTTGTCCGGACCGTACACGGCGATGTGGTCGGCGCGAGCCTCCTTGAAAGCGTCCATGAGCTTCTCGAAGTACTCCTTGCCGCCGACTTCGCGCATGTACTTGGTCGAGAAGTTGCAGTGCATGCCCGAGCCGTTCCAATCGGTGTCGCCGAGCGGCTTGCAGTGGAACTCGATGTCGATGCCGTACTTCTCGGTCAAACGCAGCATAAGGTAGCGGGCCATCCACATCTGGTCAGCGGCCGTGCGCGAGCCCTTGCCGAACACCTGGAATTCCCACTGGCCCTTCGCCACCTCGGCGTTGATGCCTTCGTGGTTGATGCCGGCCGCGAGGCAGAGGTCGAGATGCTCTTCGACGATCTTGCGGGCGACGTCGCCGACGTTCTTGAAGCCGACGCCGGTGTAGTACGGACCCTGCGGCGCCGGATAGCCATACTCCGGGAAGCCGAGCGGACGACCGTCCTTGTAGAAGAAGTACTCCTGCTCGAAGCCGAACCATGCGTCCGGATCATCCAGGATAGTGGCGCGGGCGTTCGACGGATGCGGGGTCTTGCCGTCCGGCATCATCACTTCGCACATCACCAGCACGCCGTTGGTGCGGGCGGCATCGGGATACACGGCGACCGGCTTCAGCACGCAGTCGGAGCTATGGCCTTCGGCCTGCATCGTCGACGAGCCGTCGAAGCCCCAAAGAGGCAGCTGTTCCAGGGTCGGGAACGAGGAAAATTCCTTGATCTGTGTCTTGCCGCGCAAATTCGGCACCGGCTTGTAGCCGTCGAGCCAGATATACTCGAGCTTGTATTTCGTCATTGAGCCTCTCTGTCTTATCGAAAGGTGGGAGCCCAGCAATCGAAGGCACCCCGCTTACCCGGCCACGATCGGCCAGCGCACTCTTAAGCACGGAACGTGCCAAGTCCTGCGGCGTCCCGTCGCACGCGCCGGGGCTCATCCGGACACCGCGCGCCTCGACTTTGACCCTCCAAAGGTGCGGCAAAGCGGCGCGGCCGGGATTGCACGGACTGCATGGGAACGAGAGCAGCGCGTCAAAAACCCGCTTGATTCCTTGGCATTTGCGGCGGCGCGAAAAACGGGGCGACCAAGGCATCGGCAAGCCCGAGACATTTTCGAAAAGAAGTCGCCTTCATCCCGCAACCTTTGATCCGGCCCAAGCGTTAGTCAGCTGCCCGTTGCTTCGCAGGGGGCAAACGCCGAAATGCCTTCGAAACACGCAACATGTGATTTCATTTTGATCATATTGCATTCTCCAAGGCAGCGCCGATATCGAGACCGGTAACCACAAGAGAACGAGTCGGGCGCACCATCAGCTGCGGTCCGATGGAAAGGAGACTGAGGAATGGACACGAACGTGAACGAGGGATCCGCAAGGATCTATCAATTCCCACGCGGAGGACGGGCAGGTCTCGCGCTCCAGCATCCTGCAATCGCATCCGCCCGGCAGGTCGCTCCGGCCTTGCAGCCCTCGATCTACAGCGGCAGCTGGTATCACGACGAGGCGATCCAGGAAGCCAAACCGGCGTGGGACCGCTGATGTCAGACGATGCCGTGACGCAATTGCGCCTTTGCTGAAGGGTCGGACCGATGAGGTTCCGGCCCTTTTGCTTCATGGCACCCACGCGAAGCGATGGCCGCTCCTTGTGAGCGGCGGATCTTCGCCCGAACGCACGCCAGGGCGTTCCCTCAGGGCGCTCCCTCTTCTATTGTGGGTGCATGCTCGATCCGAACCGCCGCCATCTCGGCCTGCAAGGGGCCTGCAATTTCAGGGATCTCGGCGGTTATCCCAGCAGCAATGGCCGCCATGTGCGCTGGCGACAGCTGTTTCGATCGAACCATCTCGGCCAGCTGACAGCATCCGATGTCGCCGTCCTGCGTCAGCTCGGCATCCGCACCGCCTTCGATTTCCGCGGTCGCGACGAGCGTTTGTCCGGCCCGTGCGCGGTCGATCACATCACCGTGCACTCATTGTCGATCGAGCCGAGCGTCGTCCCCGCACTACGGGCTCGGGCGATGGCAGGACAGCTGAACGCCGAGGATGCGCTCGGCCTGATGCGGGACTCCTATCGCAACTACATCCGCCATCACACGCCGCGCTTTCAGACGCTGTTCGATCACCTGCTGCAGGACAGCGCCCCACTCGTGATCCATTGCACGGCCGGCAAGGACCGCACCGGCCTCGCCTGCGCGCTGCTGCTGCACGCACTCGAAGTCCCCGAGGAGGTGATCTTCGAAGATTACCTGCTCACGAACCAGTTCTACCGGCACGATAGCGCAGTTCGGCCGGATCTGCCCGAGGAGATCGTCCAAGCCATCCGAACTGTGCAGGCGTCATTTCTGACGGCGGCGTTCGACGCCATTCGCGATGATTATGGCGGTGTCGAAGACTATCTGCGAGACGGGCTCGGTCTCGGCGCTGCGGAGCGGAGCGCATTGCAGGATCGCTATCTCGCGCGCTGAGCTGCTCAGTTCGGCAGTTTCGCGCGCTGGATCGAGACCACGCGCGCCGCCGCGGACGATTTGACGGTCTTCACCATCAGCTCGAGACGAAAGCCGAGCGCGGCCTCCTCGCTCTTCGGAAAGAACAGGATCGCCGCGAAGGAGAGATGCCCACCGGAATCGAGCTTCACCGGCAGATCTTCGCGGACCCGAAACACCCGCCCCTTGGCTGCGCCGCCAGCGGCCTGGCTGACAGCTCGCTCGACGAGATCGCGCAGGTCCAGGGACACCACGTCGCTGTCGCCGATGCCATGGAAGCGCAAGGATTCAGTGTCCCAGCGGCTGTTCTCGACCTCCACCACGGCGCGGCTGTCGGGCGACCAGGCGGCAATCAGGTCATGGCGGTTGGCCCGCATTTCGCCGGTGGCCCAATAGGTGCTGCCGAGCTTCCCCAGCACTGCACCATCGGGAAGTCTGATCACGACGTTGTCGATGGCGCCGGACGGCTCGGACGCTCCGGACGGCAATCCCTTGGACGTCCGCCAGCCGAAGGCAAGCTTGCCCGAGGGGGCAATGGTCTCGGGGAATACGCGGATCGCACCCTGGCCTGTGCCACAGATGAAGCTCTGATGTTGATCAGGCTCACAGGGTGCCTCAGCTCCAGCCGCGAACGTGCTCGCAGCGGCGATGATGCCGATAACCGCAATGCTTGCGCCAATTCGATTCATGCGCCTGATGTTAGAGGCATTGCGCCCGCAAGCGCAGCTGGGCATTGTCGTCTGTATGGACGATTTGCGGCGACGGCCCAGGGGACATCGTCGTAGATCGGGCTGCGCCGGTCGCGGCAGCCTCGGCGTCAGGCGGCCTCGATATCCGCTGTCTCGGCGGCTTCCATCGCGTCGAGATCGGCAATGACCTCCTCGAATGCGGAAATCGCCTGCTGCACCGCTGCAATCTGCATCAATTCCCAGCCGGTGACCGGACCGGCGCGGTTCTGCAAGGCGACCACGAGATCCCGCCGCTGTTCCTTCAGCTGCACCAGCGGCAAACCATGGTCCGGCAGATGTCTCATCATGACAAAGCTCCAACGCCCCTCAGGCGGCATAAGGCGACGCTAGCCTCTCACCCTGGCGATCCTCTTACGAAAGTACGACAAATTTTATCGATCAGGCCCGCGTTGCCCACGGCGTCGACAAGCGCGCCGATGAAATGGGCGGTCACGCATTCGCTCATTGGCAGCCGATCGTCATCGTCATCCCATGCCTCAGGCCCAGATGCAATTCCGTCCCGCGGGCCGCGCAGCCATTGCAACTCGTCGGCGTGGCAATAGTATAAAAGCAAGGCGCGCGGGGCGAATGGAGACCAGGGGACGGAATGAACGGAGCAGTGATTGTCATTACGGGAGCGCAGGGGGCGCTGGGGCGGAGCGTTGCCGATCTCGCTCTGGCGCGGGGCGCGCACGTGGCCGGAATCGATCATGCCCAGGCAGAAATCCCCGCCAGCGACGACCGCATCGAGCTCGGAGGTGTCGATCTGTCCGATCCCGAACAGGCAAAAGTCGCCATCGATTCGGTCGCGGCCCATTTCGGCACTCTGGATGCCCTGATCAACATCGCCGGCGCATTTGCGTTCGAGAATGCGGCCGATGGCGACGATACGGTCTGGGACAAGATGCACGCGCGCAATCTGATGACGGCGCTGCATGCCTCGCGCGCAGCGATCCCGCATCTGGTGCGTTCCAGCACCGGCCGCATCGTCAATATCGGCGCGATGGGCGCGCTGCAGGCCGGCGCCGGCATGGGCCCCTACGCCGCCTCCAAATCAGGTGTGCATCGCCTGACCGAGGCGCTCGCAGCGGAATGGAAAGGCAAGATCACCGTCAATGCCGTGCTGCCCTCGACCATCGACACGCCGGCCAATCGCGCCAGCATGCCGAAGGCCGATTTCGACAAATGGGTGACGCCGCAGGAACTCGCGGAAGTGATTCTGTTTCTTGCAAGCGACGCCGCGAGCGGCGTGACCGGCGCGCTGATACCGGTGGTCGGCCGCATGTAGGCGCAGCGCCGTCCATCAATCGTTGGCTTGGCGCTGACATCGCGTGACTCATCGCGCTAGACTCGCGCTTTGAGTCGCACGCAGGGATACTCCCTTGGAAACCGCGCTGTATCTGCCCGTGAAACGGTTCCTCGAAAACCTCGGCTTTACAGCCAAAGGGGAGATCGGCGGCTGTGACGTGGTCGCGCTGAAGGGCGACGAGCCGCCACTGGTGGTGATCTGCGAGTTGAAGCAGTCTTTTAATCTGGAGTTGCTGCTGCAGGCCGTCGATCGCGCCGGAGCCTGCGATGAGGTCTGGGTTGCGGCCAGACTGTCGGCGCGTGGCAAAGGCCGCGAAAGCGATACCCGCTACCGCAACCTTTGCCGGCGACTCGGCTTCGGCATGCTCGCGGTGACCTCCAGCGGTCAGGTCGAGGTGCTGGTACAACCGCCCACGACTGCACCGCGGAAAAACCTCAAGAAGAGATCGCGTCTGGTGAGCGAGCATCAGCGGCGCAAAGGAGATCCGGTGGCCGGCGGCTCGACCCGCGCACCGGTGATGACCGCCTATCGCCAGCAGGCGCTGGCCTGCGCCTCGGCATTGTCGGGCGGCCCGAAGCGTGTGCGAGAGCTTCGTGCCGACATCCCAGACGCACCGAAGATCCTGCAGCGTAACGTCTATGGCTGGTTCGACCGCGCCGAGCGCGGGGTCTACGCTCTCACGCCAGCCGGGCATGCAGCCTTGCGCCGCTGGCCCCAGAATATCCACATCACGGAGGCCGCGTTGCCCGATCGCGACATGGTGAACGCATAACTGGGCTGCCGTGCAGATTTCATATTGCAATGCAACAAAGCTGCTTCTAGGTATCCCGGACGATTCACGAGGCCCCCATGAGCGAAGATTGGAACACCAAGTACGGTCCGCGTCGCGTCAGGCGTGATCCTCCGACCTTGGAGGAGGCGATCTTCGCTGCGTCCGGCATCACGGATGATGTCCAGGCCCAGGCCGAGATCGCATCAGCTCTGATGGGACTCCCGCTCGAGCAGGTCCTGCCTGAGGTGAAGAAAGCCAGTCGGGTTGCTGCGCGGACCAATACACGCGTGATTACCGCCGACCAGGGCACCCAGCAGCGCGCCGTCGTGGTTGAGCGCCGCACCGTGCGCCGTTTCAACTTCGACAAGCGCACCGGCACCTGATCAGACTGCTCTGTCGCCCGCGCGAGCGCGCGACAGGCGGGCTGCCACAGACCCCTCTCAAACGACAAGAGCGCAACGGCCAACGCCGCTGCGCTCTTGTCGTTGGACGAGCTTGTGAGCTCAAGCTGCGCGCTGGTCACCATACATGCGCGTGACCAGCTTCCAGCAGGCGCGGTTGAGGTTGAAGAAGGCGCGTGCCGCGGCGATCGGCGCCTCGATCACGAGCTTCGCCAATTCGTCCTGCGGCTGCTGCTCCAGATCGATCGTGCCCGTCGACTCGCCATGGCGGAACGCCAGGTGGGCGCCGAACTTGGCCGCCAAAGCCCGCATCGCGTGGTTTTGCGCTCCGGTCGTGACCCGCAGCTGGCGGTAGCCCTTCCAGCGCGCCTCCGAGATCACGCGCTGAAACAGCAGGCTGCCAACGCCGCGACGGCGCACGCAGGATTCCACGCTGAACGCGATCTCCGGGAGCCCGTCTTCCGACTGCTCCGGCGGATGCAACTCGGCCGCACCGCGGACCATGCCGTTTTCCATGTAGGCGACAACGATCGTGCCGTCAGCCGCACAGCGGGCCGCATAGCGTTCGATGAAACTGTCATCGAGGAAGCCGTTGAATCGATCGTGCCGGCTCTCAGGATCGAGCCGCAACAGATGATCGCGCAGCAGCGGCAGTTCCTCGTGCTGGCTGAGCGTCCGCACATAGCCGAAGCCCGGCCGCGGACGAAAACTATCTAACTGTGACACTGCCAAGACTCCTCTTCGAAGCCCTCGTGCACAAGCGTCTTCCCTAGACAGCGGCTATATTGTGCATCGCAACATTCATTGCAAGCCCCGTGCTCTACGGAGGGAACATGCGGCCATGCGTGCACCGCGTGAGTTAACAACTCGTTTGTGTACGAATCATTCGAGCACGAGCTGGGTCTGGGTGACGACCGCCACCAGCCGGCCTTCGGCGGTCTCGATCCGGGTTTGCCATACCTGGGTGCGGCGCCCACGATGCACCGGGGTCGCAATCGCCGTGATGACCGTCCCCTCCTTGGCGCCGCCGATGAAATTGGTCTTGCTTTCGATCGTCGTGGTGCCTTTGGCCTCGTCGGGAAGGTTGATGACAGTGGCGGCTGCCCCCACCGAATCGGCCAGCGCCATGACGGCGCCGCCGTGAACGGTATGATGCAACGTACACAGATCGGCCCTGACCCGCATCGTCGCCACCACCCGATCCGCGCCGGCTTCGATGAACGTGACACCCTTCAGTTCCGCGAACGGCATCTTCAGCGCATTGATCCTGTCCAGCGGTGTCATGCCGTTCTCCTCCTGATCGGACCACGGGTCTGGCAGCGTCAGAGCCGCCGACGAATGCACCAAGTGAATGCGCCTGGCAGTGACTCACGCGCAATGACCTGCGAGGTCATTGCGCGTCGTCGTGATCCCGCTCAGCTCAGTTGGGCTCCACTCCGCACCAGTCGGCGACGAACAATGCCATGGTCTTGGTGGCCTGGCGCAGCGAGGCAAGATCGACATATTCGTTGAAGCCATGCATCGCAGCGCCAGCGGCGCCGAAACAGAGACTCGGGATGTTGTAGTTCAGCCCGTAGAAGCGGGTGTCGGTGAGCGCGGTGAAGACGAGATCCTGGACCTCCCCGCCATAGACAGCGTTGAAGGCCCGTCCGAACGCCGCCTCCGGCTCGGCCGAATCCGTGAGTTCATAGCCCTCTGACAGGAAGCCCGACCATTCCACGACCGGCGGGTTGTTGGACAGGAAACGGTGATCGCGTGAGGCAGCCGCGACGCAAGCGAGGATCTCGTTCTGACAGTCCTTGATCGACCAGCCCGGGAGGACCGCGATCCGACAATCCACATCGCACCACGCCGGCACGCTCGACGCCCAATCGCCGCCCCTGATGATCCCGGGATTGAAGTTGATGGGATGATTGAGCGTCTTGAAATGACGATCGCTCTTGGCCAGCTCGTTCCAGTCGGCCTCAAGCTTCTCCAGCGCGTGGATCAGATGATAGCTCGCCTGGATCGCATTGGCGCCGATCCCGGCCTCGAACACATGGGCGGGAAAGCCGCGCACCTTCAGACGGAACCAGATCACGCCGACCTGCGAACGCACCATCTTTCCGCTGGTCGGCTCGGGAATGAAGCAGGCATCGGCGCGATAGCCGCGCTGCAGAGTGGACAGCGCGCCGACGCCGGTGCTCTCCTCCTCGATGACGGACTGGACGTGAATGCGGGCCGTCGACTTGAAACCAGCAGCCTTGATGGCATCCAGCGCGTACAACGCACCGATCGTTCCCGACTTCATGTCGCAGGCGCCGCGGCCATACATCCGCCCGTCGCGGATGACCGGTGAGAATGGCGGCGTCTCCCACATCTCGAGCGGCCCCGCCGGCACCACGTCGCAATGGCCCTGCAGGATGAGCGAGCGGCCCGCCGTGGTCGCCGGCCGATACGTTCCAACCACGCTGCGCGCCTTCGAGAAGTCATGCTCGATCGGACCGTAGCCGCGCATGTCCTTGAGGGCATCGAGCTCGATGTGCCAATCGTCGACCTCGTAGCCGCGCATGCGCAGAAGATCACCGAACATGTCCTGGCAGGGCCCTTCGGCGCCGCGCGTCGAAGGAATGGCGACGAAATCGCTCGTGGTCGCGAGCTGACGGTCGAAAGCGTCGTCGACGGCGTCGACGATTCGTTGCGTGATGTCGGGCGTGAGCATGCGTGTTCAGGTTCCGATGACTGACCGCAGCAGCAAATCACAATCCGATGCGGAGTTGCAGTGGAAATGCCGTTGCTTTCAGAATCGCAAGCCTCCTCGTACATTGACGCATACGAACGACCGCAATGACTTACTTTGGAATTTTGCCATGTCGGATCACCGCAACATCCTGTATTTTCTGCTGGGCATTCTCACCGCGGCGGTGATCGTGCTCGGTTACAACTTCTACCAAGCCAAAAGGCAGCCGAACGGCGTCCAGATCAATCTTGGACCGAACGGCCTGAAGATCGAAGGCAAATGATGGGTCCTCTCCGTCCCTCGTTCACGGCATCGCGGTCCCTTGGCGCATTCGGGCTGATGCTTCTTCTGCTCGCACCGGCGAGCGCACAATATGTCGGGAGCGAGCAGGACATCACCGATCTCAGGTTGGGCCAGCGCGTGCTGGTCGACGATGGCACCTGCCCTGCCGGCCAGGTGAAGCAGGTCGTCGGAGCCACCATGAGCGAGAACGGCATCGTCCGGACCGTCACATGCGTTCCCCGCTTCGGACCGAAGAAGTAGCGGGGTGGAGCCGACCTGGTGATGTCTACCGTGCGGTGTGACATGCCGCACAGTTCCCGAACCACCGAACGTCCATGCTGCCCTCCGGTGAAGACCACGGGGGACACTCATGTCGATGTCACTGGTGCAGGACAACAGCTTTGAACTGCCCGGCCGGCCACAGCCGGTCAACGCCGATTTCAGCCGCTACGCCCTGCTCGGCTACATCTCGATCGCGCTCGTGTTCGGCGGTTTCGGCATGTGGTCGGGCTATGCGCCGCTCGACCGCGCAGCCATTGCGCCTGGCACGGTGTCCGTCTCCGGCGATCACAAGGTGGTCCAGCACCGCGAAGGTGGCATCGTCAGGGAGATCCTGGCCAAAGAAACCCGCGAGGTGCGCCGCGGCGACCTGCTGTTCCGGCTGCAGCCGACCGAGGCGCAAGCCAACACCGATCTCCTGCGCAAGCAGATGGACGCCGCACTGGCTGAGGAAGCGCGGCTGCTCGCCGAGCGCGGCAATGCGCGGATGATCACCTTCCCGGACAGTCTGCTCAATCGGCAAAACGTTCCGGAAGCGGCGCTCGCCATCGCCGATCAGCAGCGGCTGTTCATCGAGCGCCGCAATGGCCTGATCAGCCAGATCAACATCCTGAACTCGCAGATCGCCCAGCAGCAGCAGGAGCTCGCCGGCCGCGACAGGCAGCGCGCCGCGCTGGGGGCGCAACTCGCGAGCTTCGATACGCAGATGAACAATGTCAGGCCTGCCGTCGCGCAGGGCTATTATCCCCGCAACAAGTTCCTGGAGCTGGAGCGCGACCGCGCCCGCGTCGAGGGCGATCTCGGCCAGGCCCAGGCCGACGTGGCACGACTGACGCAAACGGCGGCGCAAACGCGCCTGCAGATCGATCAGGCGCTGCAGAAATACCAGACAGAGGTCGGCCAGCAGCTCGACGGCACCCGAGCCAAATTGTCGGATCTGCGCGAGAAGCTCGTCATTGCAGAGGACGTGCTGCGCCGTGTCGACATCCGCGCCGAGCGCGACGGCATCGTCATGAACATGAAGGTTCACACGGTCGGCGCCGTGGTGAAGCCGGGCGATACGCTCGCAGAGATCGTGCCGATCGGCGAAGGCGTCGACGTGATGGCGCATGTCTCGCCGCGCGATATCGAGAGCGTCGCGGTCGGACAGAAGGCCGAAGTCCGCTTCCCGAACTTCTCCTCACGCACGACGCCGACGATCTTCGGCAAGGTCCAGAGCGTCTCGGCTGACGCAATATCCGACGAGGCGACCAAGCAGAGCTATTACTCCGCACGGGTCGTGATCGACTATTCGACCCTTCCGCCGGAGATCGCCAGCAAAATCATGCCGGGCATGCAGGCCGACGTGATCATCTCCACGGGTGAACGCACCGTGCTCGAATATCTCGTCGGCCCCCTGCTCAACACCCTCGCCAAGACCTTCCGGGAGAAATGAGGTGCCGGACACAGACTGAGACCGGGCGCATCGGCGCCCGCGTGAGACGCAGACCATGCGGACCCAGAGACCTCGGTGAACGCGCCGCCCGATGGCAGACTGCAGCACGGTGAAAGCGAAGCCGAAGGTGACGGTTCGGCTTTGAACGAAGGACGCGGGTCGCGCCTGTGTGAGGTCGATCACGGTGGGCAGAGCTCCGCTTGGACGAAACTCCTCCTGCCAATCGCAAAGGGGACCAGTCATGACGACGACCACCGCCCGCAGCCCGCTCGGAACCGCACTGCGCGCCTGCTTTCCCGCGCTCACCGCGACCTTCGTCCTCAGCCTCTTCATCAATGCGAGCATGCTGGCTTCGCCGCTCTATTCGATGCAGGTGTATGACCGCGTGCTCACCAGCCGCAACCTTGGCACGCTGGTGATGCTGACCTTGATCGTCGGCGTCTTCCTGGTGTTGTACGGCATCCTCGAATTCGCCCGGTCCGGGGTGCTGGCGCGCGCCGGCGTCCAGTTCGAAGGCACCCTGCGCCATCCCCTGTTCGAAACGATGATGAAGGCCGAGCTGTCACCGCGGCATCGCTTCGGACAGCAGATCATCCGCGACGCCGAGACTATCCGCGACTGCATCTCGAGCGGCACCGCGGCTATCGCCTGCGACCTGCCCTGGACACCGGTGTTCGTGGCGCTGTGTTTCCTGCAGCACGCCTATCTCGGCATTCTCTCGCTGTTGGGAGCGGTCGTCTTGTTCTCGCTGGCGCTGTTGACCGAGTTCTACACGCGCTCCAGCGTCGAGCGCACCAACGCGCTGGCCAACGAGGCCTCGCGCTTCGTGGCAGCGGCGCTGCGCAATGGCGAGGTCGTACGTGGCCTCGGCATGGGCGACATCGTCATGGATCGCTGGAGCTGCCGGCAGTCGGCCATGGTCGATGCCCACAGCACGCTGGTCGAGCGCGGCGCCGCGATGCACTCGATCACCAAATTCGCCCGCATGGCCGTGCAGACGTCGCTGCTCTGCATCGGAGCCTGGCTCGCGATCGAGCAGCAGATCTCGCCCGGCGCCATGATGGCGACATCGATCATCATGGGCCGCGCGCTGGCACCGGTTGAACAGGTCGTCGGCCAGTGGAAGCGGATCATCGCCTTCCGCTCCGCCTATCGCCGACTCGAAGAGCTGTTCCAGGCGCTCCCCGTCACCGCTGCGCCGACCGCGCTCCCTGCGCCGCGTGGTGATATCAACGTCGAAAATGCCGTGGTCTGGCCGCCGGCGGCAGGTCGCCCGTCGGTCAAGGGGGTCAGCTTCTCGCTCAAGGCCGGCGAGAGCCTCGCGATTGTCGGCGCCTCCGCCAGCGGCAAGTCCAGCATGGCCCGCGCGATGGCCGGCGTCTGGCCGCTCCGCGAAGGTGTGATCCGCATCGATGGCGCAGCCTACAGCCAGTGGGATCAGAATCGGCTCGGCAAGCATATCGGCTATCTGCCGCAGGATATCGAGCTGTTCTCGGGCACGGTCGCGGACAACATCGCGCGGTTGGCCAAGGTCGACGAAGCCGCTGTGGTCGCGGCGGCCAAGGCTGCTGGCGCGCATGAGGTGATCCTGCGTCTGCCCAACGGCTATGACACGCCCATCGGCGAGGGTGGCGTCGCGCTCTCAGGCGGCATGCGCCAGCGTGTCGGTCTGGCCCGCGCCCTGTATGGCGATCCACGCCTGCTGATCCTGGACGAGCCGAACTCCAACCTCGACGAGGACGGCGAGCGGGCGCTGGCCCATGCCATGGCCCAGGCAAAGGCCGCCGGCCGGACCGTCATCGTCGTCACGCATCGCCCGCAGCTTCTCGCGCATGTCGATCGCATCATGGTGATGTCGTTCGGCAAGTCGTTGGCCTTCGGGGAGCGCGACGAGGTGATCGCCCGGATGCGCGGTCAACGCGTCGTCGTCGCCCACGATCGAGCGGCCGCCACCGCTGCGTGACCATGACCATCGTGAGCATCCGATACCGCCCAGGCCGACCGCCATGATCCCGCCACGTAGCGCTCGGCAATTGCTGCATTGTCGGCAGCGCTACGAACAGCGACGCGCTGCTCCGAAATGCCCCAACGGATGCAGCCGGACACCGCGGCGCTCCGCAGCATGTCCGGATGGGGCAGCAGCCCTCGCTACAGAGTTGGTCGGAATCGCTCTCGAACCAAGCAGCGCCGCGCGAGGTTCAGCTTCCCCGCATCAATCGGCGGGAGCGAACATGCACTGCAATGTCGGCTTGGCGATCTTGGAAAAGGTTGGGCCGATCTCCGCCAGCTTGCTTGGCGGCACCCATTGCGTCTCGATCGTCGGTACACCGTTCTCGCTGATCCCGCGCAGCAGCGCCTCGCGAAGGTCGGCATCCTCGACCATGACGACCGCGTGGTCATGCAGGCACGAGCACACGGCTTCAGGATGCGCCCATCGTCCGACCATGTGCGGCGCACATTGGCGAACGAAGTCGCTGCGCAGATCGGGCAATGGCGCCGTCGGCCGAGCATCGGCGGCGGACGCGACGAGGCCGACAAGAACGGCAACGGTCGCGAGACTCTGACGAAGCGTCGCCCATCGCTGGTCTCGGGGTCTCGTCATCGCATCCACGGCATGGCTGGAAGGAAGTTCGAAGTGGCTTCGTCGCCTGACCGTGCTTGATAAGGTCGCCAGGTTTCAGTCCGTTTGCGCCGCAAGGGGAAAATGGTTTCGTCGCGCGGCCAATTGTTTCGTGCGCCTTCCGGGACGACATCAAACACAACCACCGAAAGAATGACGTATTTCCTTCAAGCAAAAGGAGACATTCCTCACATCATCTCAGTGCAACAGCTCAACGCGCCCCCGATTCGTTCTCCCTGTCTGCCACGAGCCAGCCGCGCAAGCGCGCGGCAAGCCCATGGACAGTCCGCCTCTCCCGTTCGTTCATCCTTATTGAATGAAGTCTCCGCATTTCTGGACATCGCCGTCATCCGCTTTGCCCCAGGGCATGACCGGCACCGACGAGGTCGAGTTTTTCGGCGAGCCTTCGATCAATTTGTCCGAATAGACCATGTAGACGAGAACGTTGCGCTTGGCGTCGCAGCCGCGCACGATCTGCATCTTCTTGAAGAACAGCGACCGCCGCTGCCGAAACATGTCGTCGGCCTGTTCGAGCTTGCGCTTGAAGCGGATCGGCCCGATTTGCCGGCACGCGAGCGAAATGTCCGACACCTCCTCCGCAAGACCGAGCCAGCCGGCATATCCCCCCTTCTGCGGCACGGTGAAATGGCAGGCGACGCCCTCGACCTCAGGATCGTCAACGCCATAGGTCGCAAGCTTGTCATTCGGACTGAGCAATTTGAACACAGTCGACCGACGGAAGATCAGATCCGGCTCGTCGGCGGCGTACGCTGACACCACAGGCGAAAACAGCCCGATAAGCAGCAGGAAAGCTAAAGTTTTCAGCCACAGGTCAAACTGGCTGGTGGCTCTGAACGACATGTCGGTCTCCATTATACCGCCGATGGCTCGGCACACCGCCCATGTAGGGACACAAATGCCTGCAAGGAAGGCATTCCTATCCCGTCACATCCGATACTCGTTTAACGGGATGTGAGGCTTTTCTGCTACGATCGGAACGAAAACACGCAGGGCAGAAGCCCCAAGCTGGTGAACGCAGACTCCGTCTGCGACACTAAAGGCCAGATGGTTCTTGAGGACTTGCCGGAATGCTCTGCGTTCGTGCAGCCGCCAGGGGGCGGTTTTATTGTGCAGCAATCGTTTCAGTACCGCTTATCGTAGCAGCGACGTCACAGGCTGGAGCTGCGCCCTACTCCGAATGGAATGATCCGCAGCAAACCTTCTATCCGGCCGAGCGCTATGTCGTGCCGCGCAAGCCGAAGGCGCGCCCGATTCAGAAAACTGTCAAGCTCGAGAAGGAAGCGGCCAAACCGCAAGGTCCCGTGACCGTGGCGGTGTCCATCGACAAGCAGCGCCTCAAGGTCTACGACGCGAACGGCCTGTTCGCCGAAGCGCCGGTCTCGACCGGCATGAAGGGGCATTCCACGCCGATGGGCGTGTTCAGTGTCATTCAGAAGCAGAAATTTCATCGCTCGAACATCTATAGCGGCGCGCCGATGCCGTTCATGCAGCGCATCACCTGGTCGGGCGTGGCGCTCCACGCCGGCGTGCTGCCTGGCTATCCGGCGTCGCACGGCTGCATCCGCATGCCCGCGAGCTTCGCGACGCGAATCTATGGGTGGACGCGGATGGGATCGCGCGTTCTGGTCACCCCTGGCGAAGTCGCCCCGGCCAGCTTCGCCCATCCCCTGCTCGCGGCGCTGAAGGCGCCGCAACCGAGCGCGTCGATCCAGCCCGACGCCACCACTCCGGCAGCGACCAAGTCGGACAAGGGCGCCGCCTTGGCAGCCCCGATCACGGTTGCGACCACGGATCTGCGGGCCACCATCGGCCACGCCGAGGCGGCGCTTTCGGCTGAAGCCACGGCGCTGCCACGCCCGCTGCGGACAGCCGACGCCAGCAATGCGAATGGTCTTGCCGCCACGGCCTCCGATGCGTCGCCAAGCCCGGAAGCTGCTCGCCCGGACGCCGCAGAGGTGGTGGGCGTCGCCGCCGGTATGAAGTCCAGCCTCGTGGAGCCCAGTGCCAAGGCCGTTCAAAAGGACGACGCGACGTCTACCGCGGCGGATGCCATTCCGTCGCCGGCGAGCCCGCCCAGCAGCACGGCTGATACCACTCCACCGGAGAAGGCGACGGCGACATCGCCCGTCCTCGAAGCCCCCGCCCTCGAAGCCACTGGCTCGACCGATGTGAAGCCGACAGAGGCAAAGCCCGCGGATACCAAGATCACGGATCAGCCCGCCATTCGCACGGGCACGGCAGCGACGGCGCCGGAAAGCCCTGTTGATCCCAAGACGCTTGATCCCAAGACTCTCGAAAAGGATCAGTCGCGTCTTGCGGCTCCGGACAAGCCGATCGCCCCGAAACCCGAATTGAAGCGCAACAGCCAAATCGCGATCTTCATCAGCCGCAAGGACTCCAAGCTGTACGTTCGGCAGAACTTCGCGCCTGTGTTCAACACGCCGATCAGCATCGCGCCGGGCGACAAGCCCCTCGGCACGCATGTGTTCACCGCGACCGCGGACAAGGCCGATCCGGCGACGATGCATTGGACGGCCGTCTCGCTTCCCAGTTCGGCGCGGAGCGTCGCCGCCAATGACGGTGTGGTCCGCCGCGGCAGGAAATCTGTTGAGCAGGCCGATGCAAAGCCGGTCGTTCAGCTCAGCAGCGCCACCGAGGCGCTCGATCGCATCACGATTCCAGCGGACGTCCTGGCTTGGCTGGGCGAGGCCTTGTCGAGCGGAAGTTCGTTGATCGTCTCCGATCAGGGCCTCCACCAGGGCGAAACTGGCGAGGGCACGGAGTTCATCCTTTCGCTGCGGTGACGGCCGAATGGGTCCTTGTTTCCGCCCAAGGCGGCTCGTACCACCAAGGTATCCCTTGCCGGACGCGACCTGATCCAAAGCCATCGCGGGACCGTTCATGGTACGGTCCCGTCGCGGCCATGTCGCTCGACGGTCGGCGAGGCTGATTCCGCTCAGGAGGTTCTCATGATCGATCGCAGGACGGTTCTCTTCGGCATCGGCGCGTCCATGGCCAGCTCAGCGTTCATTTCGCCGGCAGCCCGCGCCGAGAATGCGGTGAGCAAGACCACGGCCTATCGCTTCTCGTTCCCGGCGCTGTCGGGTGACCCGATTCGCCTGGCCGAGTTCACGGGCAAGCCGGTCCTGGTCGTGAACACGGCCTCGCAATGCGGCTATACCCCGCAATACACCGGCCTGCAGCAGCTGTGGAGCGAGTTCCACGAGCGCGGATTGTCGATCATTGCCGTGCCGTCGAACGACTTCAATCAGGAGCCGGGGGTGGCCGGCGACATCGCCGAGCTCGCCAACAAGCAATTCGGCGTGACCTTTCCGATGACCGCGAAGGCGGTTGTCACCGGCTCCAACGCCCATCCCTTCTACCGCTGGGCGGCCGAGGCGCGGCCGAAGGACACCCCGCGCTGGAACTTTCACAAATATCTGATCGGCCGCGACGGTTTCATTGCCGACGTGTTCGCCTCCTCGGTCGAGCCGACGGATACCCGGGTGAAGACGGCCATCGCCCGCAACCTCGCGGACGTCTGAGCAACACTCGGCAACAATGCGGCGGAAATCGGCAATCTCGGCGTGACTTTGCCGCGTTTCCTTTTGGCGACCATCCGGTGACTGGGCTAGTATCCCGAGCCGGATGGTGGAGCGACTCTGGATTACGGCGCTCGCCTTGCAACAACCCGAGGAAGCACGATGCGGATTGCGGCTGGATTGGTGTTCGCGAGTTCTTTGGCGGCATCGTTGTTGACGTCTGGCGCCGCGTGGTCGCAGGCCCAGCGCACGGCGGCGGCCCCCACCCCGGCTGCGGCTCCGCTGCCAGCGGCCGCAACGCCGGCCCCACAGAGCCAACCGCCACGGGCGCCCTGCATGAACCCTGAGGCGCTCGGGGTCGGCCGCACCGTCGAGATCGACACGACCGGCGGTCCCGGGTTCGGCTTCGAGCACTTCAAGGATCTCGACTTCCTCAAGGATCACGAGGTCGTGCTGACCTTCGACGACGGCCCCTGGCCGGAGAACACCCCCGGCGTGCTCAAGGCGCTGGCCGACCAGTGCACGACGGGCATCTTCTTCATCATCGGCAAGCACGCGACCTATTACCCGGAGATACTGAAGCAGGTCTACAACGCCGGCCACACCGTGGGCACGCACACCTGGTCGCACGCCGCGCTGACCAACAAGAAGCTCACGGAGGACCAGCGCAAGGAGGAGATCGAACTCGGCATCAGCGCCGTGAAATGGGCGCTTGGCGGCAACTCGCCTGCTCCGTTCTTCCGCTTCCCGGCGCTGCAGCACCCGCCGGAGATGGTGACCTATCTCGGCACCCGCAATATCGGCATCTTCTCCTGCGACCTCGACTCCTTCGACTTCAAGGCGCGCAATGCGCAGGCGGTGATCGACGTCACCTTCAAGAAGCTCGACAAGCTCGGCAAGGGCATCATCCTGATGCACGACTTCCACAAGCACACCGCCGAAGCGCTGCCCGAACTGCTGCGCCGCCTCAAGGCCGGCGGCTACAAGGTCGTCGCGATGCGGGCCAAGGCCCCGGTGCAGTCGCTGCCGCAATATGACGAGCAGCTCGCCAAGGTCGCCAAGCTGCCGACGGTGAGCCAAAGGCCGGTGTCGAGCGTTGTGACGACAGTGTCCGAATGAGACAGGATGACGTTCGTCAGTGAACAAGCTTCGAATCGAGGGTTACGTGATCGTGTCGGCCGACGGAATGTTGGCCGACGCCCACAATGTGATGCCGGCAGCGCTGAAATTTCCCGGCGACGCTGCGTTTTTTTCTCAGGCGCTGGATGGCGCCGATCTGATCGTCCATGGGCGCAATTCCTACGAGGACCAGCCCAATTCACCGAAGCGCCGCCGGCTGGTCGTAACCCGCACGGTGGCGGGGCTGGCGCCTGACCCCGAGAAGCCGCTATCGACGCTTTGGAATCCGGCCGGCGCCTCGTTCGAGGCTGCCTGCAAAGCCGCCGGCGTCGATTCAGGCACCGTCGCCATCATTGGTGGTCCGGTCGTGTTCGACATGTTCATGGACCGTTACGACACGTTCTTCCTGTCGTTGGCGCCCCATGTCTCGTTGCCCGAGGGCGCGCCCTGCTTCACCTCGGTCGCTCCCGGACGCTCGCCGCAGCAGGTGCTGACCGCACACGGCCTTGTCCCGGCCAACCAGCTGATGCTCGATCCTGCCGACGAGGTCAGCGTCACCGCCTGGAAGCGCGCGGCGTAAAGCCCGCTCACGATCCGGCTAGATGTCGCCATAGGCGCTCTGCTCGGGCACCTTCGGTCCCTTGCCGTAGCCAAAGATGATGAACAGCGCGCCGATGATCGAGAGGTTCTTCAGCGCGTCGATCAGGGTCTTGGCGTTGTCCGGCGGGGTCTGGTTCCAGAAATCGTGGAAGTAGAAGATCGTGGCTCCGACAAACACGATCATCAGCAACGCGAACAACCGGCCGAGGATGTTGAGCGCGATCATCAGGCCGGCCAGCACCTCGAACGCGCCGGCGGCGATCGCCAGGATCTGCGGCATCGGCATCTTCGCGGCCGCTTCCAGCTGCGCCGCATAGGGCGCGAGCACGGCAGGAATCGTGACCTTAGCGGCAATGAGATCGGCGGTCGCTTGAATGCCGAACAGCTTGGTCGCGCCCGTGTAGATGAAGATCACGGCAAACAGAACGCGCCCGAACGTAATGAAACCCGGCATTCTCGCCCTCTCGGATCAACTTCAACCACGGATCAACTTCAACCGATGTGTCGCCGGCCCACCGGGCCGGATATGTGACGTCTCCAACGCTTTTCAACAATAAAGGCGGGCGGAATGCGACCGAAACCGGACGAATTCCGCCACACTTCGATCATGTCAGCCTTCAGGCGAACAGGGTCGGCTGCGCCCTCCCGGCGCGCTCCTGCGCCTCGACCGCTGCGACGGCCGTCATGTTCAGAATGCCGCGCGCGGTGACCGACGGCGTCAGGATATGCGCCGGCCGCGCCGGGCCGATCAGGATCGGCCCCACCGGCACCGCGTCCGCCAGCACCTTGATCATCTGATAGGCGACGTTGGCGGCATCGAGATTCGGCATGATCAGCACATTGGCCGAGCCTTCGAGATCCGAATGCGGCAGGATCGCCTTGCGTGCGGTCGCCGACAGCGCCGTGTCGCCTTGCATCTCGCCATCGGCCTCGAGATCCGGCCGGTGCTGCTTCAGCAGCGCCGTCGCCTGCCGCATCTTGCGCGAGGAATCGGTGTCGTAGCCGCCGAAATCGGAATGCGACACAAAGGCGATCTTCGGCTTGATGTTGAAGCGGGTGACGTGATTGGCCGCCAACGAGGCCATCTCGGCGAGCTCCTCGGCGGTCGGGTTCGGCCGCACCTGGGTGTCGCCGATGAAATAGGCGCCCTTGCTGGTGATGGTGAGCGCGAGCGCGGCAAAGTCGCTGACCCCCGGCATGAAGCCGATGATCTCGCGGACATGACGCAGATGGCTCATGTAGCGTCCCTCGACGCCGCAGATCATCGCATCCGCCTCGCCCCTGACGACCGCGAGCGCCGCGATCACGGTGGCATTGGTGCGCACCACCGTGCGCGCCGCATCCGGCGTCACGCCGCGGCGGCCGGCGACCTCGATATAGCTCTGCACATAGGAGCGGTAGCGCGGATCATCCTCGGGATTGATGAGGTCGAAATCCTGGCCCGCCTTGATCGACAGGCCGAAGCGCTTGATGCGGGCCTCCACCACCGAGGGACGGCCGACCAGGATCGGCCGCGCCAGCTTCTCTTCCAGCACGACCTGCGTCGCACGCAGCACGCGCTCGTCCTCGCCTTCGGCATAGATGACGCGCACCGGCTGCGTCTTGGCCTTCGCGAACACCGGCTTCATGATCAGGCCGGAGCGGAACGCGAAGCGCTCCAGCAGCGCGGTGTATTCGTCGAAATTCTTGATCGGCCGCGTCGCCACGCCCGACTCCATCGCCGCCTTGGCCACTGCCGGCGCGATGCGCAGGATCAGCCGCGGATCGAATGGTGAAGGAATCAGCGAGCCCGGACCGAAGCCCTGGGTCTCACCGGTATCGAAGCCGCGTGACACTGCATCGGAGGGCGGGTCCTGGGCGAGCTGCGCGATCGCGTCGACCGCCGCCTGCTTCATGGCCTCGTTGATCGCGGTGGCGCCGACATCGAGCGCGCCGCGGAAGATGAAGGGGAAGCAGAGGACGTTGTTGACCTGGTTCGGGAAGTCCGAACGTCCGGTGCAGATCATCGCGTCGGGTCGCGCCGCACGCGCCTCCTCCGGCATGATCTCCGGATTGGGATTGGCGAGCGCCATGATCAGCGGCTTCTCGGCCATCTGCTTGAGCAGCTCCGGCTTCAGCACGCCGCCCGCGGACAACCCCAGGAAAATGTCCGCACCGCCGATCACCTCGGCCAGGGTCCGCTTGTCGGTCTTCTGCGCATAGACCGCCTTCCATGGGTCCATCAGCGTGTTGCGGCCCTCATGGACGACGCCGTCGATGTCGCAGACCCAGATGTTCTTGCGCTGCGCGCCCATCGAGACCAGCAGATTGAGGCAGGCGATCGCGGCGGCGCCGGCGCCGGACGTCACGATCTTCACCTCGGAGAGCTGCTTGCCCGCCAGCGACAGCGCATTCTTGATCGCGGCGCCGACGATGATCGCGGTGCCGTGCTGGTCGTCATGGAAGACCGGAATCTTCATGCGCTCCTTGAGCCGCGCCTCGATCTCGAAGCACTCGGGACCCTTGATGTCCTCGAGATTGATGCCGCCGAAGGTCGGCTCCAGCGCCGCCACCGTCTCGACCACGCGGTCGATGGTGTCGGCCGCGATCTCGATATCGAACACGTCGATGCCGGCGAATTTCTTGAACAGGACCGCCTTGCCCTCCATGACCGGTTTGGAGGCGAGCGGGCCGATATTGCCGAGGCCCAGCACGGCCGTGCCGTTGGAGACCACGGCCACGAGATTCGCCCGCGCGGTCAGCGACGCCGCTTCGGCCGGGTTGTTGGCGATCTCGGTGCATGCAGCGGCCACACCCGGCGAATAGGCGAGCGCCAGATCGCGCTGGTTGGCGAGCGGCTTGGAGGCCTGGATCTCCAGCTTGCCCGGCCGTGGCAGCCGATGATAGGCCAGCGCTGCGGAACGAAGATCTTCAGAATAGGACGACATACGTGCTCCAGCGTTTCCGACCCCGGTTGGTCTCGTGAGATGCGTTCAGGACGCGGTTTTTCCGGCCGGCGGAACCGCAGTTGATGCACGCAGAGCGGTTTTCATGCAACATCGGAAACCATGTCCGTCAACAGACCAGGGGCGGCAAATTCTCAAGTTGGCAGAAGCACATCCCTATCCGATCCCATTCGCCAACACCATCACCATGAGACCAGAGCGTTGCGCCGGCCCGGCATTCGGGCGAGAGCGGGAGCAGATTGCATGAACCGGATTGTGGCTGGAGTTCTCGTTGCGATTGTCCTCGGCACTGCCGCCTTTTTGGGCGTCCCCTGGTACGCCCAGAACCGCGCCGAGCGCGAGGTCGAGGCCAGTTTCGCCCAGATCCGGCAGAACGGCGCCACTGCGACCCACGGCAAGGTCGCCTTCGATCTGTGGTCGCGCAAGCTGACAATCGCCGATGTCAAGATCGAGTCGGCCACGCAACCGCCGGCCAGCGTGACGTTCGGCACCATCACGGCGACCGGGCTGAGCCAGCCTGACCAGGGGCACGTGGCGGCTGCCAGCCTCGAAATCAGCAATGTAGCGATGGCCGCCCAGATCCCCGGCACGTCGCCGCTTCGGCTGAGCTACAAGCTGCCGCAGCTCGTGGTGAAGGATTATGCCGGGCCGGTTCGGTTCGCGGCCATCCCGGCCGGCGCCACGCTGGTTGAGACCTACCGGGCGCTGGCCCAGCAATTCGCCGCCATCAGCGCCGCCTCGATCACGGTACCCCGCACCACCGGGACAATGGAGGGCGGGCCGTCCGCCGGCCCGGCGGAATTCAGCTATTCCGGCCTCAGCGTCGATCAGATCAAGGCCGGCCGGATCGCGAGCTACAAGCTCGACGAGCTCGCATTCACGATGAGTCCGCAGCAGCCCGCGGGCAAGACCGACAAGATGCAGGGCCGCATCACCGACATCGTTCACCACGACGTCGACGCCAATGCAATCGTGGCCGCGCTCGATCCCGACGCGGCAAAGGATGACCGCACCTACAGGGTCTATGGCCGGGTCACCACCGGCGCCTATGAGGTCAATTCCGAATCCGGCGTTCGCATGCGCATGGACGGCATCTCCGCCGACGAGTTCAGCGTGCGGCCCTCGCGGCTGCAACTGCCCGCCTTGTTTGCCGCCCTGCCCGCTTCGACGGGCGTGCAGCCCACGCCCGAACAGACGCGCGAACTGATGGACAAGATCGCCGGGATCTATGACGGCATGGCGCTCAGGAACGCGGAAATGCGTGGCCTCTCGATCGAGACGCCGCAAGGGCCGATCAAGCTGGCGGCGCTGCGGTTCGACCTGCGCGACGGCAAGAGCGACATCGCGGTCGAGGGTTTCGACGGTCGCTCGCCCAACGGGCCGGTCAAGCTCGGCCGCTTCGCGCTCAAGGGCTTCGACATCGCGGGCCTCATGCGCCTCGGCAGCAAATATTCGCCCGGGACGAAGCCGGGGCCGACCGACGCGGTGTTGCTGTTCAAACTGCTCGACGGCGTCGAGCTGAAGGCGCTCACGGCCCCCTACAAGGCCGGCGACAAGCCGGTGCAGATCGACAATATCACGCTCGACTGGGGCCAGTTCGTCGGTCCCATCCCGACCAGGGCACGCCTGGTCGCCAAGATGGCAGGGCCGCTCGATCCATCCAACCCGGCGCTGCTGCCGCTGTTGGTCGCCGGCATCGACACGGCCGCCTTCGACGCCGATCTCGGCCTCGGCTGGACCGAGAGCACGGGCCGGTTTGCCGTGACGCCCTTCAAGCTCGAGGTCAGCAATCTCGTCGCGGCCTCGGCCAACATGTCGCTGGCGCAGGTGCCTCGCGATGTGTTCACGATCGATCTGCAGCAGGCGACGACGGCGGCGGCACAGATCGAGGCCGAAGGGCTCGACTTCAGCCTGCGCGACCTCGGTGCTGTCGACGTGCTCGTCGCCAACTTCGCCAGGGGTCATGGCATTCCCCGGGATGCCGCGCGCAGGGCGCTGATCGACAGCATCAAGGCCATCGGCGCACAGATGGCCGCCGCCAATATCGATGCAGCGAGTGCCGTGGATGCGCTGAGCCGGTTCGTCGAGAAGCCGCGCCAGACTTTGACGCTGAAACTCTCGCCCCGCGCCAAGGTGCCTGCCATCCAACTCGCGCAGCTTATCGCCATCGATCCGCAGAGCGCATTGGCGCAGTTCAAGATCGAGGCGCAGACCGCGCCTTGAGGCGATTGACGCAGCGAGCCCGTCTCTTACGGCCGTCATTCCAGGGCGCGCGCAGCGCGAGTCCGGAATCCATAACCCCGGCTGTGCGTGGAAAGCGAGTTGCGAGCACGCCCGACCTCCTTCACCAACCACCGTCTGTGAGTATGGATTCCGGGCTCGCCCTACGGGCGCCCCGGAATGACGGCGGCGAGATTGTGCCCGCGATCGACATCGTTGCGCGCGGAGGATTATGGGCCGCTTATGAACGAGCACGGCAGGCACCCCACTAATCGAGAGCACACATCCGCAATCCCGCGGCTCATTCGCCCGAGTTTGTCCGGTTGGTTCGGCGCTCCTCCGAACGAAGAAGGCGCAGGGAATGCCGGGCGCTGGCCGCAACCCATGGCCCGCCTGCGAACAAAGAATGCAGGCGGCAGGTACCACAGGTTCAGCCAAATCATCCGGCATTCCCTGCGCGGTGGGCTTTTCGGCTGCTTCGCGCTCTCCTTGGGGACCGGCTTGTTTGCCCCCATCATCCGCGCGATGCCGCTAGGCATTTGCGCGAACTTGACACCAGCATCGGGGCGTCAGGACCACACGACTTGGCCGCCTGCAACCTGCCTTTCGTCCACGCGCTTGCGCGCGCTGCGCCAGAGTGCAGCCACCGCCTCCCCACCTCACGTCTCGTGACGACCGCGAACCGTCCCTCTTCATCGAGGCGGGATGGCCGAAAACATCGGCCCGATTTGCCCGACGGTGCAAGCCTTGAAGCTGCGGCAAACTGGCTCGACGGGCAATCTGCGCATGAGGGGCATGCCTGGACTGCCCGTCGAGCAAACGAATTGATCGCGCGCGATAGTAGCAATCCCCCCCAAGAGATGAGGTGCTACGATATCGGGGATTCCAGTCGCACCTGTTCCGGATGCCAGAATGCAGCCCGGCTCAAGGCCCACCTTCGTGCATTCACGCAAGTGCCTTAAAACTGCGCTACCCAATACCTGTGACGACCACTCCCACGAACGCCGATTCGGGCGATGGCTGATCGCGTTGGTCGGCCATGTCCGGGGGAGCGCGCCCCCTATCGTCCTTGATATCTGCGTACGGGACACGACGTGAATCACAGCAAGATCAGTTACTACGCCGAGCTTTTCTTCTACCCGATCGTCGTCGCCGCGCTTCTGCTGTTCGATCTCGCGAGCAATGGGGTCACGTTGCACCTGCGCTGGCTGCTGGCGGCGCTCGGCGGGGCAATGCTGTGGACGCTCGCCGAATATCTGGTGCACCGCTTCCTGTATCATGAGGTCGCCATCCTCAAGCAGCTCCATGGGCTCCACCACGCGCGCCCCAGCGATCTCATTGGCGCGCCGATCTGGGTGAGCGTCGTCATCTTCCTGTCATTCTTCGCGCTGGTCGCGAGCCTCACCGATCTGCAGACGGCAAGTGGAACGACGAGCGGCCTGCTGGTGGGTTACGTCTTGTATCTGATGGTCCACGATGCCGTGCATCACTGGCCGTTGGCCGGACAGTCGCCGCTGCAGTCCTGGTTGCGCAGTTGCCGGCTCCGCCATGTCCGACACCATCGCGGCCCACCCGGCAATTTCGGCGTCGTCACGGGTGTCTGGGACCACGTCTTCGGCACGGCCCTGGCGCCGGCACGGACACGGAACGCCTGACGCCAACAAGCTGCGTGTCGGAGCGAGGCGCAGCTCACCGAAGGCGTGACGCAAACACGGATCCGATTGCAACAGAAGCGCCGTTAGCGCGGACGAGGAAGCCGCTTCTCGAAACAGACGGCTTCAGGCCGGCCGGCATATTTGCCGAAATTGGGAATCCGGCGATAGCCGTGCCGTTCGTAGAATGCGACGGCACGCGCATTGACGCGCCGCGTCTCCAGCCAGATCGTGTGGTAGCCGAAGCCAAGCGCTGCCGCTTCGAGATGCGCCAGGATCGCTGCGCCGACGCCGCGCGTGCCCGCGCGGGCGTACATCCGTTTCACTTCGGCAATGTTCGCCTGCAGCGGCCGCAGCCCGCCGCAACCGATGGCCTGCCCCTCTCCATCGCGCGCAACGACGAAGCACGCTTTCGGGCCGCGAACGTCACCCGGATCGAACGACGACCGGCCGCTGTCACCGGTGATGCGCGCGAGCGTCGCGGACAGCTCAGCTATCAACATTTCTGCCGCGGCTGAAGCCGGGTCGTCCAAAGTGATCTCGAGCATATAAGCGCAGCTCATTCCATGATGAGGCGGCGGACCTCCATAAAGATGTCCTTGGCTATCCGTGAGCCGCGCCGCCCGCGCAGATGCGACCGCCGCAATGCCAGATTTTGCATCGTGCTCACGATTCTCCTACAAGACAAGATCTCGCCGCAACGACAGGCCGTATGCCCCACTTGTCCACCTTCCTTCTCTTCCTTTCTGCCGCCCTCGTCGTCGCAGTGACGCCGGGGCCGGGCATCTTCTACATCGTCGCGCGGACATTGGCGGGCGGCCGGAGCGAGGGGCTGGCGTCCAGCGTCGGGCTTGGGCTCGGTGGGCTGGTGCACGTGGTCGCCGGTGCGGTCGGCCTGTCAGCGCTGGTGATGGCGAGCGCCGAAGCCTTTGCGGCGCTGAAGATTGCCGGCGCATTCTATTTGATCTGGCTCGGGATCAAGACCTGGCGCCAGGCGCGCACCACCGTGCCGGCCGAGGTGACGACGACCGGCAGCCGGCGCGCGTTTCGCGAGGGCATCATCGTCGAGGCGCTCAATCCGAAGACGGCGGCCTTCGTCCTCGCCTTCATCCCGCAATTCGTCGATCCCGCAGGGCATGTCGCCGGGCAATTCATCGCGCTCGGCTTGATCTCGGTCGCGCTCAACACCAGCGTCGACCTCGTCGTGACGTTGTGGGCGGCCAAGGCGCGGCAGGGACTGATCAAGCGGCCGGGCTTGGTCACCCGGATGCGCCAGGCCTCCGGCGCGGTGTTGTGCGGACTCGGAGCAGCGTTGCTCGTTGCGCGGCGCGCGGGCTGACCGCTCTGCGCGATGCAGGCGACATAACGGAAGCTGATGCCTCCGCGGTTCGAGGTCCGCCGGCTCTGGCCGGCCGAGCATGCGCCACGGCGTCGAATGACAACAAGGTGAAGCGAATTGATCAGGCGCTGGCCCAGTTCGCGCGCCTCTCGCTGGAATCCCGCGCTCTTTTCGGCTAGCTGCGCAGCCTTCGAACGGAAGGCGCTGCCCGCATCGGCCGTCCTTCCCATCACGCCGAAGCGCGGAGCGATTTCACGACGACGAATTCGCGGCATTCGGTGACCACAACCTCGTTCTCGTTTCGAAGGACGCCACCATGCCATGGACGAACACGAAGCTGGAATTTGGCGCCCTGGCCAAGTTCTTCCACTGGAGCAGCGCGGTCGCCTTCATCGCCGCCTATGTCGTCGTCTACTACGTGATCTGGTTCATGGATGACATGGCGCCTGAGGCGCTGCCGGTGCTCAACATCCACTGGGTGCTGGGGATCATCGTCGGATTCCTGGTTCTGCCCCGGCTGCTGTGGCGGTTCGCCAATGTACAGCCTGAACCGCCGCATGAGTCTGCGCTCGAAAGCCGGCTCGCTGATGCCGCGCATTGGGGCCTGTATGCCTTGCTGATCGTCATGCCGCTGACCGGCTATGTCGGCACTGATGCCGAGACGAATTTCGGATTGTTCAAGGTGCCGAACTTCCGCGAGACGGCGTTGTTCGGCTGGATCGAGAGCAGCTTCGGGCTCGCCTGGGACAGGTTCGAGCCGCCGGTCGATGCCATCCACCATGCCCTGGGCAAATGGGTTGCCTGGACGATTGTTGCCCTGCACGTCGTCGCCGCGCTGTTTCATCACCTGGTACGACGCGACGGCGTTTTGACCCGGATGCTGCCCGGCCGTTCGGCCGCATGAGCTTGCCATATGCAGCGCAGGAGTGACTATCGACCACCGAGATGCGATGGTGATGACCCCTTGATCTATCGAACCGGCCGCGGCGATGGCCGCGGCGTATCGCGATGATAGCGGATCGATATTTCAACGCTGGCGCGGCCGGCCGCATTGTCCTCTCCATGCCGCAGCGGCTTCCCTGCTGCAGCCAACACAGGAGAGTTCGATGTCGACGTTCAAGATCATCATCGCTGCGATTGGCCTGGTCGGCGTAACCTCGTGCTGCGCGTCCGCGCAGGGCATCCGCTACAGCGGCGGACCCAAGACCGGGCAGAGTTTCATCGCGCCCGCGCGGCCGATGCCGGCCTCCCAGTTCGATGCACGCGCCGAAATGGCCGCGCCTCGGCCGATGCCCAAAGGCGGCATCGCCCTTCGCGGCCTGTAAGCCCTGCGGCTGGCCGTCCGTATCAGCGGCTGATCTGTGCCGGCCCGCCTGGCAAGCGCAGCAGGCTCAGCCGCGTCGGCGACGGGCGCGGCAGCGGCCTTGCATTGGCCGGCGCGGCCTGCTGCACCCTTGGCTTGTGCGCCCGCGGCTTCGGCCAGCGCACCACGTCGAGCCGGACGTTCGCCAGCCCGGAGTCGACCATGTCCAGCGCAGCAGCGGCGGCATAGGACAGGTCGACCACGCGGCCGTCGACATAGGGACCGCGGTCATTGATGCGCACCGTCACCGCGCGACCGGTGTCGAGCCGCGTCACGCGCAGGCGCGTCCCGAACGGCAGGCTGCGATGCGCGGCGGTCATGGCCGTGGTGTCGAAGACCTCGCCATTCGCGGTCGGCTGCGGCGCGGTGTAGTAGCTGGCGAGACCGCGCAGCGCATGGCGCGGCCGCCGCGGCGCAGTAAGCGCAGACGGCGGAGCGGCCGTCTGCGCGGCAGGGTTCGCCGGCGGTGTCGACGCGACCGGCGCAGGCCGTGTGAGGGCAGTATGCTCTGCCGCACTGCCCTTGTCGGGGCCGGCGCCGATGTCGGGCGACCGCGCACAGCCGGCGAGCAAGGCCGCCGACAGCGCGACGGCGAGCCAACGAATCCGCACGGCGCGGCCCGATGCATCGCGCAGATGCCAGCGCGGCGCGCCAGCCTCGGTCGCAACGCCCGATGCACGTCCGCGACGGCTCGGCGGCATGTCCCCTCCTCCCGCACCCCAGCGGGGGAAGTCGACTGGGCAAAATCGGCCGCGTGGCGACCAAACCGTGACGGCGACGGTTCAAGTCGATGGTGCTGCGGCGATGCGATACCTATCGCATCGCGCAACGCGGCCACCTGCTGCTGGCATGTTGCAGCCCCGCATTGACGCCGCCGGATGCGGCGAACGAGGCCCCGACCGCACCTGCCGGAGCCGCGCTCCGCGCCTCATTCCAGCTCGATCGCCTGGTAGGTGCCGGTCTCGTCGAGCGCGGTGCCCCAGATCTTGTGCGAGGCCTGGTGCTCGGCGCGTCCGAACGAGAGCGTGCTGCCGAGGCCGAGATCGATGCTCTTCATCGATTCCAGCGTGTCGACCAGCCGCTCGGTGTCGAGCGGCGTCGTCTGTTTCAGCGCCTGAATCAGGATGCTCGCCGAGATGAAGCCCTCCAGCGAGGTGTAGTCCGGCGCTTCGCCGGGGAAGTACTTGTCGAGCGCATTCTTGTAGTCGAGCACGAGGCTCGAATAGCCGGCCACCGAGGGGACCCCCTGCGTGACGATCACGCCCTTGGTATATTTCGTGCCGAGCAGCTTCAGCTCGGCGGCGAGAGACGAAGAGCCGACAGCCGAGATGTTGGCGTAGATCAGCCCCGGAACCGCCTCGTGGGTCTTCTCGATGAATTTCGCCGCGGCGCGGTCGGTCGCGATCATGATCACGGCCTTGATCGGCGGCTTGGTTTGCGCCTTCAGCTTGCCGACGGCGTCGTCGACCTCCAGCGTACCGCGCGGGAAGCCGTAGCGGATGATCGGATCGGTGATGCCGAGCGCACGGAACGCCTTGGCGACACCGTTGGCGCCATCGTCGCCATAGGCATCATTCTGCGCGAAGACCGCGATCTGTTTCGCCTGGATGCGCTTGACCTTCATCAGATAGTGCACGATCGCGGCGGTCTCTTCGGCATAGCTCGCACGATAGTTGAAGACGTAGCGGTCGGGCGGATCGCGGCGAACGACGGCCGAGCCGCTATAGGGCGCAAAGAACAGCGCGCGGCGCTCCAGCGCATAGGGGATCGCCACCGCATTGTTGGCGGTGCCCATATTGCCGATGAAGCCGAACACCTTATCCTTCTCGTAGAGCTGCATCATGGCGGCGAGCGTGCGGGTAGGATCATAGGCGTCGTCGGCCGCGATCAGTCTCAGCTTGCGGCCGTTGATCCCGCCGGCGTCGTTGGCGCGGTTGAACGCGGTCTCGATGCCGAGCTTCATCTGACGCGCGGACTCCTTGCGCACGCCCGAGAAGGGAATCACAGTGCCGAAACGGATCTCGGTGTCGCTGACGCCGTGCGGAAGGGGCGGCGGAAGGTTGGCCGTGGGTTGCGTCGCCGCAGCCGCGCTCGACGGCGCCAGCGTAAGCGACATCGTCGCAGCGGCCGATGACTGCTGGCTCAGCGAGCGCTCGAGCTCGGACAATTGGCGTTCTGCCATCTGACAGTTCACCTGCGCGGATGCGATCCGGCCGCGCCCCTCGGCGATGGAGCTGTTGAAGCTGCGGATGAGCAGATCGCGCTCGGTGGTCGTCGACGCGGCCTGACGGATGACCTCGCCGAACTGATCGATGATGGTCTGGACGCGTCCCTGGGCAATGGCCGGACAGGTCGCGGCCTGGCCGATGACAGGGCCGACCCGCGCGGCGAGATCGCGAACGACATCGGGAGACACGGCCGCGAGCGCGGGGCCCGCAGGGAGGAGGAAGCAAGTTCCGAGCAGGAGCACAGACCAGCGAACGGTCATTCAGGGCTATCCGTTTTCTTGTGATGGGGTGGCTATGTTCACCGCACCATTCAGATGAGCACTGGATTAATGGCGGGTTGCATGACACCGCACCGTTTGACCGAACGGTATTGCTCTCATTTGAAATGAGTACAGCCGGACGCCTCGCGAGCTGCGCCTCGCGAACCGTGGGACTGACAGGGAGGCCGTCGATTGACGCTGGAGATCAAGGCCTTCCTGCATTGCACAACAGGCCGCCGGCGGATCGATCATGGCGAGGCGCGCTGATCCAGGGCGCCGGGCGCTGCCCCAGCGGTTCAGATGATGTCGCTGGCAGCCTTAACCGACGCTGACGCGAGAGGATCGAATGCAGAAGGGTGCGTTGAGAGCCGGCTCACCCTGCGCGGACCGACGACGCACCGAACCCGCGCCATCTGGCGACGCAACCCGGATGAGCGAAGCGACAACCGAGCTATGTCGTTCGGTCAGCCGGGCTTTGAGGCTTGCACTGTTTGCACGCCCAATCGCCATTTATCTAATTTGCCGAGCGCCCCCCATGCAGTCAGGCCCAGCATGATGGGCTGGAGGTAGGGCACGGCGACGCCGAGCGTGGAAAGAATGCTCATGAGGCCGCCCGCTGCTCCGGGCGCCCCGCCTGCCGATGGCGCAGCGGCGCCCAGCAGGGCGGTCAGCACGCTGCCGATGATGCCGATCGCGCTCTTCCTCCCGTCGAGCAGATTTCCAAGCGTCGTCCCCAACGCGGCATTGACGGGTGTCAGCGGTGCTGGAGCTGTGGTGCCCGGAGCAACCGGAGGAACCACGATGCCGAGCTGCCGCAGCACCTCGACCACCTGGCTCATGCGAGACAGCGCGTCAGCTTGAGCAGCCGGCCCGACCCCTGCACCCGGCAGGTTCGGCTTTTGGCCGAAGAGCTCGAGGAGCTCCTCGATTTTCGCGACGATTTCGGTCAGGTTCGGCTGGGTCTGCGACTGAACGGACACGGCTGTTGCTCCAGTTGCGACGACGATGGGTTCGGCCGAGAGCGAGGCAACGAAGCGTCGCATGTCATTGAGGCGGTTGAGCCAGCCCGTGCCGAACACTGGAAATTCACGCAGCGATCGAAAATACGCATCTTCGATGTCGAGAAACGCCTTGCACAGGCGCTGCGTGTCAACCGATCCGACCGCTCGGATCGTATCGGGGCCGATGATGCGATCGACGGCCACCTGCGCGCCGCAGCGTATCAGCGAATTTTGCAGGAATTCGGCGGAGCGCCCCGGCCCATGCAGCACTGCGGCATTGTACACGGGCGCAGCAACCTGCAGCGGCAGATCATCGCCACGAACGATATCGTAGTAGCGCGCCTTGAAGATGCGACGCGCCTCGTCGATGCTGAGCTGTTTGACGTCCTCCGCGGTCAAAGCATCGTTGTGTCGCCAGGCCCGCAAGGTCTCGAGCGTGATACCCATATTGGTGGGGCCGCCGCGGTCGGCGGGATGGTTGGTGTATCCGCCTTCCCACTTCTCGATGAAGGGTTGGATGCGGGAGAAGTGGCCAGGCGCCGTGGATGTCATCGCAGCGCTGGCTGGGCGATCGATATCGGACACTGTCATCATCTCCGCAACGGCCCCCGCCGCGAGAGGAGGGCGCAAGACCGACGGCGGTGCCGGAGGCGGGACTGGCGAGCCCGACCATCCGGCAATGGCTGACTCAAGATTCTCGGCCCAGCTGGCGTCACCCCCGGGAGGAAAATGTCCGGCGTGAAGATCACCGATCCGGACGCCGGCCATTTGCAGATGCGGCGTCTCCCAGCTCAGCGGCTCCATGTTCTGCGCGCGGCCGACCTCATGAAGCCGCTTCCAAGCGGCAGCGTTGGGACCGGTGTCGCTCCAATCCCACTGGCCATTGATCTTGAGGACAAAGTCGACCGCAAGACCATACTGATGATACGACGTCCAAGGCTGGGCTTTGGTGACGATGTTGCCGGGTCTCGTGCGGCCCTGGGCGTAGAGATAGGCTTGGCGATGGGGCGACCGGAACGCCTCGAAGATCTCAAACGGATGGCCTTCGCTGTTCAGCTGACGCTGGATCGTCTGCACGCTCTGGCGAATAGCGGGGTGCAGAGCGGCAAACGCGAGATCAACCGATCGTCGGTCTTCACCAGCCATGAAGCCCCCCAACACTGAGGCCGGTCGACAAGGCTCTGCAGGCCAGAGCACGCGCCACCGTTGTGTAGTTTAGCTAAGCATATTTCTACGGGACGCGCTCCTTGACAAGTGATGTGTTTCACAAATACGTTTTCCGCGCGGTTTTGTTTGCTGTGATCGTCAGCGTTGACGTCTGTCGCGCCTGGTGCGGCACTGTCCAGACGAGCGATGAACTATAGTGCTTGGGCCAATAGATTTGGTCGCAATGGTTTGGTCATCAGCTGCGGAGGCGTGACGGCCGTAATTGTTGCGCCTTGTTGATATTGATCTGACAGGACAACGACATCGATCGCGAATGGGCTGACGAGCGATCGACTCGCTGCCGAGCATTGGCCTTACTCAGAGAATGGGCTTTGCTCGATTGCAGCGATCAGCTCTTCGATCATTTCCAAGCGCGCGGCGTGCCGAACAACGAGTTCAACCTCCCTGCGCATCGGTCCTTCGGGAGTGGGCCCTATGAGTACGCTCGTCGAAATCGCCCCGGACGAATATGATCCTGCGGCATTCGAAGGCTTCGGTGCAACGGCAGCTGGCTTCAAGGTCGCCAATGCGCGGGCGTTGATGTGGTATTGCCAGCTTGCCTATGAGACGCATCGGATCGCGACCGTCCAAGCCGTATACCCGTTATGGGGCTTCAGATCCGTGGTCCCTTTCATCACGCGCAAGTCCAGCCTGAACGGCAGTTTTGAAACCTGCGGGCTGATCGGTGAACGGGACGACGCAGTGATCCTGGCCTTTGCCGGAACTGATCCAGGCATCTGGCAGAATCTCGCCACGGATCTTAGCCTCTTGCCGCGCGCCGGTTCGGACATCCACGAGGGCTTCCGGCGGGCCGCGGCAGCCGCGCAGTCCGAGATCGAAGCGGCCATCCAGCTGGCCCAGCAGACGCGGAAAGCGTTCTTCATCGCAGGTCATAGTCTTGGCGCCGCACTCGCGGCGCTCGCTGCCACGACAGCCCTGGCCAAGAACTCGCCGCCCACCGCCGTATATGCATTCGGCATGCCCCGCGTCGGCGGAGAACAATTTCGCGCGGCCTATGATCCGAGTCTTGGGGCGTTGACCTATCGGTTGGTTTACGGACTTGATCTCGTCGCGCGAGTGCCGCCGTCGCTCGCCGGATTTCGCCATTTGGGGCGAGCCCTCCTATGTGACGCGGGAGCGAAATTCGACGAGGCGCAGCCACTGACGCCGATCGGGACCGACGATCCTCAGTTCAGCCAACAACTCGCCAAGACGATCGAGCGAGGATTGGGGAATCTTATGTCTGGGCATCTTCTGTCGCCCGCAGGACCAGGTACATTTGGGTCCTTGTTCAGGTTCATTCCGCCTGAGATCAGGGATCACCTGCAGGACTCGTATTGGAAGGCGCTATCGCCCTGAGCGCGGACTGGACTGCTGCTGTCCTGTGACGTCGGCAAGCGCGGCGCTTCGCTGCAATCTCTCGAAAACCGATGGTCGCGGCCCGTCACCGTACTGCAGCCGCGGGTGAGGATCGTGTCGCGGCTCTTCAGGAAGCCCGGCTTCAAGGGCATCCGCATCACGGATGCACTGGCCCGTGCAGCAGGCCCTTGATCCGGCTGCTGTGAACGGCGCGTTCCTTCAAGAGCCGCTTGCGCCCCCGCGTCCAGCGTTTGCGGTCCTCGTCTCAGGCCTCGGCACTCGAACCATACTGCAGACGCCGGCCTCGCCGCGCAGACGGGCCAACAACGAACGCATCAGCAATGCCAGATCGCCCCGGTCGGTCCTGGCCCGCCGCGCCCGGCGGCTGACCTCGATGCTCGAGGCATCAACCTCGCAATCGCCGACCCGGCATCCGATAGCGGCCCAGCTTCTCCGTTCCGGGCAGCATGATGCCCAGCGGTCACTTCGGTTCACTGGACGTGAACCGCGGCACACTCGTCGCGGGCGCGTGCGTCAGTATCATCAATGCGCATGGTTGATCCTCTGGGCGAGTGGGCGGTCGCCCGCTCAACTTGCTCCTGACTACCTGCCGCCCATAGGATCTACGACCCCTGCCGACCTATTTGTTCGGCAGGTTGGTCCGGATGTGCAGCTCGCGGAGCTGCTTGGTGGTGGCCTCCGACGGCGCGCCCATCAGGAGGTCCATGGCCTGCTGGTTCATCGGGAACAGCGAGATCTCGCGCAGGTTGGTGGTGCCACAGAGCAGCATCACGATGCGGTCGACGCCGGCGGCCATGCCGCCATGCGGCGGCGCGCCGTACTGGAAGGCCCGGTACATGCCGCCGAAGCGGTCGACCACTTCCTGCTCGCCATAGCCCGCGATCTCGAACGCCTTCACCATCGCTTCCGGCTTGTGGTTGCGGATGCCGCCGGAGGCGATCTCATAGCCGTTGCAGGCGATGTCATACTGAAACGCCTTGATGGTCAGCGGGTCCTGCGTCTGCAACGCATCGAGGCCGCCCTGCGGCATCGAGAACGGGTTGTGCGAGAAGTCGACCTTCTTGTCGTCCTCATTGTACTCGTACATCGGGAAGTCGACGATCCAGGCCAGCGCAAAGCGGTCCTTGTCGATCAGGTTCAATTCCTCGCCGACCTTGGTGCGGGCGAGGCCTGCGAACTTCCAGAACTTCTCGGGATCGCCGGCGACGAAGAAGGCGGCGTCGCCCTCCTTGGTGCCGAGCTGCGTCCTGATCGCAGCGGTGCGCTCCGGGCCGATGTTGTTGGCGAGAGGACCTGCGCCCTCGCCGCCGTCGCGCCACATGATGTAGCCGAGGCCCGGCTGGCCTTCTCCTTGAGCCCACGAGTTCATACGGTCGCAGAACGCACGGCTGCCGCCGCCCGGTGCGGGAATCGCCCAGACCTGGTTCTTCGGGTCTTCGAGCATGCGCGCGAACACCTTGAAGCCGGAGCCGCGGAAGTGCTCGGAGACGTCCTGCATCTCGATCGGGTTGCGCAGGTCCGGCTTGTCGGTGCCGTATTTGCGCAGCGCCTCGGCGAACGGGATCCGCGGCCAGCCCTTGGTCACAGGCTTGCCCTTGGCGAAATCCTCGAACACGCCGGTGATGACCGGCTCCATCGCCGCGAACACGTCCTCCTGCTCGACGAAGCTCATCTCGACGTCGAGTTGATAGAACTCGCCGGGCAGACGGTCGGCGCGCGGGTCCTCGTCGCGGAAGCATGGCGCGATCTGGAAGTAGCGGTCGAAGCCCGACATCATCAAGAGCTGCTTGTACTGCTGCGGCGCCTGCGGCAGCGCGTAGAACTTGCCGGGATGGATGCGCGACGGCACCAGGAAGTCGCGCGCGCCCTCAGGCGAGGACGCGGTCAGGATCGGCGTCTGGAATTCGAAGAAGCCCTGCTCCTTCATGCGCCGGCGCATCGAATCGATGATCGCGCCGCGGGTCATGATGTTCTGGTGCAGCTTCTCGCGGCGCAGGTCGAGGAAGCGGTATTTCAGCCGGATGTCCTCAGGATACTCCTGCTCGCCGAACACCGGCAGCGGCAGCTCGGCGGCCGGGCCCAGCACCTCGATGTCGGCGACATAGAGCTCGACCTGGCCGGTCGGCAGCTCGGCGTTTTCAGTGCCCTCGGGGCGGCGGCGCACCTTGCCCTCCATGCGCACGACCCATTCCGAGCGCAGCTTCTCGGCGAGGCCAAACGCCTTGGAATCGGGGTCGACGACGCATTGGGTGATGCCGTAATGGTCGCGCAGGTCGACGAACAGCACGCCACCATGGTCGCGGATGCGATGGCACCAGCCGGACAGCCGGACCGTCTCTCCGATGTTGCTGTCGCGGAGCGCGCCGCAGGTATGGGTCCGGTAGCGATGCATGGTCGTCCTGAATATCGTCGTGAGGAGAAGGAATCGGTGCTGCCGCAAAGGCGCATTCCGAATGCGCGCTGGGTTTAGCCGAGCCGCCCCGGCGCGGCAACCGAATGAAGCGGCCCTTTTCGGGCCAAGGGCCAGGAAAACGCCGGCGCGGCGTGCAACCCGGGCATTGCCGCCGGATTGAGCTGACGCAGGATCGCTCATCTGACGGCCGTTTGGGCTCGAAAAGCCGTCCCGCCGCGCCTATCTTGGAGCCATGACCGTGCATTTCCCCTTCCAGAACTCCTACGCCGCGCTGCCGGACAATTTCTTTGCCCGGGTGGCGCCGACTCCTGTCGCCGCCCCCCGGCTGATCAAGCTGAACCGGCCGCTGGCCGCGGAACTCGGGCTGAACCCGGCCGAGCTGGAGACAGCGGAGGGAGCCGAGATCCTGGCCGGCAAGACCGTGCCTGACGGCGCCGAGCCGATCGCGATGGCCTATGCCGGCCACCAGTTCGGCCATTTCGTGCCGCAGCTCGGCGACGGCCGGGCGGTCCTGCTCGGCGAGGTCGTCGACAAGAACGGCGTCCGCCGCGACATCCAGCTCAAGGGCTCCGGCCCGACCCCGTTCTCCCGCCGCGGCGACGGCCGGGCGGCGCTCGGGCCGGTCTTGCGCGAATACATTGTCAGCGAGGCGATGGCGGCGCTGGGGATTCCGACCACCCGCTCGCTGGCGGCGGTCGTGACCGGCGAGCAAGTCTATCGCGGCATCGCCTTGCCCGGCGCGGTGCTGACGCGGGTCGCGACCAGCCACATCCGGGTCGGCACATTCCAATATTTCGCGGCGCGCCAGGACGTCGAGGCCGTGCGCCGGCTCGCCGACCACGTCATCAGCCGGCACTATCCCGACCTCGCCGGCACCAAGCGGCCCTATCATGCCCTGCTGGATGCCGTGATCGCGCGCCAGGCGAAGCTGATCGCCGACTGGCTGCTGGTCGGCTTCATCCATGGCGTCATGAACACCGACAACACCTCGGTGTCGGGCGAAACCATCGATTACGGCCCCTGCGCGTTCATGGACGGCTACGATCCGAAGCAGGTGTTCTCCTCGATCGACGAGTTCGGCCGCTACGCCTTCGCCAACCAGCCGCGCATCGCGCTGTGGAACCTGACGCGGCTGGCCGAATGCCTGCTGCCGCTGTTCGGCGACGACAAGGACCAGGCGATCCAGGAAGCCGAGGGCGCGCTCGACGGTTTTGCCGCGCAGTTCACCGACGCGCACCAGGCCGGCCTGCGGCGCAAGCTCGGCCTGTTCAGCGCGCGCGACGGCGACCAGGCGCTGGCGCAGGCGCTGTTTGATGCCATGGCAGCGGCGAAGGCCGATTTCACCCTCACCTTCCGCAGGCTGAGCGATGCGGCGGGCAGCGGCGATGACGCCCCGGTGCGGGCGCTGTTCGAGGATCCGACCGGGCTCGACGAATGGCTGCCGCGCTGGCGCCAGCGCCTCGCCGCGGAGCCGCAGCCGGCCGCCGAGCGCGCCGCGGCCATGCGCCAGGTCAATCCGGCCTTCATCCCGCGCAACCACCGCATCGAGGCGGTCATCACGGCAGCGGTCGAGAACGACGACTACGCGCCGTTCGAGGAGCTGCATGCGGTGCTGGCCAGGCCGTATGACGACCAGCCAGCGTTCTCGGCCTACGCCGAGCCGCCACAACCCGATGAGCGCGTGCTCCAGACGTTCTGCGGGACGTAAACCCGGACCAGACGCTGTTAACCGCGCGTCCACCATCGCCCTGACGGCGCCCGGGTCCTTAAGAAACGATCAACGCAGCCCCGACAAGTTGAACCAACAGGTCGGGGAGGTCGCGAACGTGGACGCGCTGGTGTTCGAATTCATGGGTCTGGCGATGATCGCGCTGTGCCTGATCGTGCTCGCCGTGCCCTCCGGGCGGCGGCCCTCCGGCCGCGTCCGCCACCATTGAACGGCGTCCGGGGCCGGCCCGGCATCAACCATAGGCCGATCGGCTGATATTGCGGCGCTTGCCTTCCAGCCCGATTGGGCCGACAAGCGGAGATGAATTTCGTCCCGTACCCTTTGCCGACACCCTTGACTTGTCAGCGCTTTCGGACGACGGCGTAAGTGCCTCGTCATGGATCGTTCATGGACTTGATCACCACCACTGCGGATCTTTCAGCCGCCTGCGCCCGCCTCGCCCAACACCCGGTCATCACAGTCGATACCGAGTTCCTGCGGGAAACCACCTACTATCCTCTGCTCTGCGTCGTGCAGATGGCGAGCCCCGACGAGGCCCTGGTGATCGACGCCCTGGCCGAGGGCATCGATCTGACGTCGTTCTTCGAACTAATGGCCAATGAGAAGGTGCTGAAGGTCTTCCACGCCGCCCGGCAGGACATCGAGATCATCTGGCACCGCGCCAACATCGTCCCGCATCCGATCTTCGACACCCAGGTCGCCGCGATGGTACTGGGATATGGCGACAGCATCGCCTACGACCAGCTGGTCGAGCGCATCACCGGCCACCGACCCGACAAGACCCATCGCTTCACCGACTGGTCACGGCGCCCCCTCTCCAAGGAACAGGTGCACTACGCCGAGGCCGACGTCACCCATCTGCGCGACGTGTTCGCAGCGCTCGATGCCGACCTCAAGAAGCGCGGCCGCAGCGACTGGGTCAGCGAGGAGATGGAGATCCTGACCTCGCCCAGGACCTACGACTTCCACCCCGAACGCGCCTGGGAACGGCTGAAGACGCGCGTGCGCAAGCCGAAGGAGCTTGCCGTGCTGATGGAGGTCGCAGCCTGGCGCGAACAGGAGGCGCAGAGCCGCGACGTGCCGCGCAGCCGCGTGCTCAAGGACGATGCGGTCGGCGATATCGCCACGCATGCCCCAACCTCGATCGAGAAGCTCGGCAATCTGCGCTCGCTGCCCAAGGGATTCGAACGCTCGAAATGGGGCTCCGACATCGTCGCGGCGGTGCAGCGCGGCCTGGCCCGCGATCTCGCGGCGCTGCCGAAGCTGGAGAAGCCGCGCAACAACGCCAACGGCGCCGCGATCGTCGAGCTGCTCAAGGTGCTGCTGCGAATGACCTCGGAGCGTCACGCGGTGGCGAGCAAGGTGATCGCGACCGTCGACGATCTCGAGCAGATTGCCGCCGACGATCATGCCGACGTTGCCGCGCTGCAGGGCTGGCGCCGCGAGCTGTTCGGCGAGGCCGCGTTGGCGCTGAAGCATGGCAAGCTCGCGCTCGCCATCGACAAGGGCCGCGTGATCCGGGTCGATCGCCTGATCCCATGAGCCTGCGGCGTCGCAGCTTGCCCGGACGTTGATGCAGTTTATTGCAGGATACGATGCACCCAGCCACGGTGCATTGGAATCAATCATTCGGGGTCGGCCCGTCCCCTCAACTCTGCCTCGATTGTCTGGGATACCTCAACCAGGGCCATCGACAGGATGTAGGCGCTGGTCGGCAGGTTGAGTCGGCGTGCCCTGTCGAGGGCCGCCCGAAGGCTGCTCGCCAGCTCTTTGAGCTCTTCCTCTCGGGTCATGTCCGATTCTCGTTGCTGGAGCTGCCGTGTGAGCAAAGACGATTGCGAGCCGCCGCGACAGAAGTTGCTGCGGCTTCTCAGCGAAAATCCGGTGGATTTACATGTTGCGGAAGCCCTCAGGCTCGTCGTCGCCTTCGACAAGCTCACCGCCCCGTCAGACCGCCGCATGGTGATCGAACTGGCTGAAAGGCTGGCCGGCGGGTGACGTCCCCGCCCCCGGGATCACACCGCGAGACGGCCGCAGAATCTTGTCAGGTCGGCGCTGTCGAGCACGCCAGCGAAGTTGCTGATCACCCGGGTGACAACCAGCTTGTAGGCGGCGACGTCGCCGTCACATGCCAAGCGGCAGGCCACGGCGTCCTCGATCACCTGATAACGGTGGCTGCGATGGAAGCCTTCCACAACTGTCGAGAGGATCGTCTCATCCAGCGAGAAGCCAAGCAGCACGCAGCGGATGCCGCGCATGTTCGACATGTACTCGGCAAACCGCGCCGAGCTGTAGGCCGATGGCAGCGGATGCTCGAACGTCAGTTCGCCAGGCGTCGGCCTGACCTCCGGGAGCCAATTCGTCAGATTGGAAGCCGGATTGAACCAGGCGGCCTGCGCAATCCGCTTGAGGTGAAGCACCGGCCACAGATTGCCGCGCCACAACGCAATCAACTGCCGACAGCGCGACATGATCAGGTCGCCGTCGGCAATCAGATGCTTGCGCCCTTCAGCGAGATACTCGCACTGCAGATCGGCACACACCAGAACCGGCGGGTCCGTTGCGGACTCACCGAGCGGGTCTCGGTACGACATCATCGCCCCGCGGCGGCAAGATCGCGCAAGGGCGAGGACGCCGGCCGGCCGGCCGAGAGATCGAGCACGCCCGGCCGATCCCAATCCCCTTCCGGACGGATGATCAGATAGGGATCGCTGTCGAGCGTGATCGCATCCTCGCAGGGCGCGAGATCCACCACCATTTCCGTGTAGGAAAAATCCGAGAAGGTGAGCTTGCGGTTGTGACCGAGCGGCTTTGCGCCGAAATGCGCCCAGAAGTCCACCAGACGGTCCTGAGCATGGCCATAGGCCTTCTTGAAGCCCTTGCGCCGGCAATAATCCAGCGCTTCCCGCACCAGCTTGAACGACAGGCGCGACCGCCGGTGCTGATGGCGAACAGCCAGCCGCTCGACCTTGGCGAACTCACCGAAGAAGCGCACGCGCACGCAACCGGCCGGCTCATTGCCGACGAAGCCGAGGAAATGCGCGGCAACGAGGTCGTTGCCATCGAACTCTTCTTCCATCGGACAATCCTGCTCGGCCAGATAGACCGCCGAACGGATCGCCGTCACCAGCATGAGATCGTTTGCATCACGCGCAATACGGACCGAGATGGCGCGCGATTTCGGATTCCGCTCCAGCTTGCTCGAACTAATATCGTGCATCCGCTGCACCCCTTTCTGAGAATGTTTCGACCGACTGCAACGACGGCGCAATCACCTGCTGCAATCGATTCCACGGTCGCTGGTACCACCAGAGATCCGGCTGAAAGCTGGGAACAGGCGTAAAGCCCAGGGCGCCGAGGAACGCGCGCCCATCCGAGCTCGACGGCTGCGCATAGTAGTCAGCAGCGCGGAATCGCGGTCCCCGCAGGATATCAGCAACGTTGCCCAGGCCGACGGCTCCTCGTCCTTGCGCAACAAGCGCCCAGACATAGATAGCAGCAACATCCTCATCGAGCCGCGCAAGATATTTGCGCGGCGGATCATACAAGCTGAACTCATCCAAGAGGAGCGCATCGAGGCCGGCGCAGTTCAAATAGAGAAAGGCGATGCCGCCGAGCAAATTGCGGCCTCGGCACAGGACGAAGATCGAGTTCGGGTCGTGCCGCAGGAATTCCGCCAGATCCTGCTCGGAGGCACGAACGCCTGGAATTTCCTGCCTTGCCAGCGCCGCGAGCTCGCCGAGCCGATCCGGCGTGACAGGGCGGGCCGCGACGAGATCCGTCCGCGGCAACATGTCAAGCTGGTGTCTTCGCGTGGATTCCGTGCTTCCGAAGCGGGGGTTCTGCATCTATGTTTCCAGCTTGGCTTTGATGACGTCATCATACTTCTCGGGGCTGGAGTGTATGCGGCAACATTTGCATCGGGGTGCTGCATCTACGCAGCGCCGGAAATCTGACGAAAACCTTAATGCGTCGTGGGAAGATTTAAGAGCATTTCTCCTTTGCGCACGACATCAGAGCTTCAGAAATGCGGCGGAAGTTCTAGGACTGACCGGCACCACCCTCATGCGCAAGATCGACCGGCTCGAGGAAGAGCTCGGATTCAAGGTCTTCATCCGCGATCAGTCGGGCCTGTCGCTGAGTGATGAAGGACGGTCGCTGTTGTTCGATGTCGAGCAGATGGAGCGCCTGAGCTTCAACATCTTCCGCCGCGCCTCGCTCGCCACCGACAGTCAAGGCTCGGTCCGCGTCGCCGTGACGGAAGGCCCTGGCAATTTCTGGATCCTGCCAAGGCTGATCGATTTCCAGAAGACCTATCGGCGGATTACTGTCGAACTCAGTTGTGCGATGGAGCAGGCCGACGTGTCGCGCCTCGAAGCGGACGTCTCGATCCAGTTCGCGCGCCCGACAAATCCCGACGTGATCGTCAGCAAGCTCGGCCGGCTTCACATCCACGGCTTCGTATCCGAAGCGTATCGTGATGCGTATGGCCTGCCGACCTCGCTTGCCGATCTCCGCAATCACCGCATCATCAAGCAGCATGGCGTGCAGCTGGACGAGACCGGCTATGCGCGAATTCTCGGCCTCGACTCGCTCGATGGCATCGTCGGAATTTCCACCAATTCGAGCGTGGCGGTTCTCTACGCGGTGGAGCGCGGCGCAGGCATCGGCTTCCTGCCGACATCGGCGGTCGCGCTCGGGGCACCGCTTGTGCCTGTCGATCTCGGCATCAACTACCACATGGATCTGTGGCTGACCTATCATAAGGAATTTCGTACGTCGGAACGACACAAGATCGTCATCGAATGGCTGAAGCGCATCTTTGATCCGAAGATCCACGCCTGCTTTCGCGACGAGTTCATCCATCCCCTCCACCTCATTCCGATGATGGAGCATACGCGAGAGACCGCGGGCTTCCACAACTACATCGCCCCCAGGCCGATCTAGGACACCGCGCTGCAGCCGAGGCTCGATCTCGGCACACTCCGGGGCCGCCCAAGCCACTGGGTAACCCGCCCCCCTCCCGCTGCTGCCCGAGAAGTTGGCCGGGGTGCAAGCGTGCGGGTTCCGCCGGACTGACGGCATGAGCGTCCCATGCGGGGGGCGTGATCGGCCGGCACGACGCCGACCAACCGCATGGCCGCCCGCCCCGGCGAGAGCAGCAGATATCCTTCGGTAGGCGGGCTCGGCGTCCCGGGTTCCCGGCTGCTGACACCCGTCGGGCCCGCGGCCGGCACGAAAATGCCGGTTCCGCGGCAGTTTCATGCCCACCAGAGAGATGGCAAGACGCGACGTCGCGACGCGTTCCCGCAGGCCTCACGAACTTGATATCGACTAAAAATCGTGTTGCAATCCCCAGCGCAATCGGATCTGGCCGTTCGACTGTGCGTTTCGTGACATCTGAAATTCAGCAGACTTCGGGAAGCCCGTATTGTGGCGTGGCACGCGCGAGCGTGGCCGCGTCTTTTTTTCGTGTAGACGAAGGAGACACCGATGCCGAGCTACAAAGGCAGCGTGAAATGGTTCAACCCGACCAAGGGCTATGGGTTCATCAAGCCGGCAGGCGGAGACAAGGATGTGTTCGTTCACATCTCGGCCGTCGAGCGGGCCGGACTGTCGACGCTCAACGAGAACCAGGCGATCGAATATGATCTCGTCGAGAGCCGCGGCAAGACGTCGGCCGAGAACCTCAAGCTCTCGTAAGCGTGCTCACGGCGGAGGCCATCGCGCACGCTTTGCTGCACACCTGCAGGCGCCGCGCGCCCCTCGCCTAAACCGATGATCGGACTTGGTCAGCCTTGATGTTCCCCGGCCTTGCCGGGGATTTTTTTCGCCGGCCGCCCGCTCAGCGCGCGGCGGAGACCTGCGGCCAGATCAGCGATTGCTCCGCCTGCTCCACGGTCGATGTCCTGCACAGATCGCCCTCGAGCCGCACGAGACCTTTCGCCAACAGTTGCAGCGCGTCGGGATAGATGCGGTGCTCGACGCCGAGAATCCGCTCCGACAGGGTCTCCGGCGTGTCGTCATCCTTGACGACAACCGCGCCCTGCATGACGATCGGCCCCGCATCCGTTTCCGGAATGACGAAATGCACCGTCGCGCCCGAGAGCTTCACGCCGGCGCGCAGCGCCTGACCATGCGGATCGAGGCCGGGGAAGGACGGCAGCAGCGAGGGATGGATGTTGAGCATCCGGCCATACCAGCGCTGGACGAACCCGGCGGTGAACAGCCGCATGAAGCCGGCAAGACAGATGATCTCAATGCCGCGGGCGTCGAGCGCCTGCTGCAGCCTGGCTTCGAAGCCGGCGCGATCCTTGCCGAACGGCTTGCTCTCAATGATTTCGACGGCGATGCCGCTCGCAGCCGCCTTCTGCAGACCGGCCGCATCGACCCGGTTGGAGATCACGACCGCGATCTCGGCCGGAAAATCAGGCTCCGCGGCGGCACGGATCAACGCGGCCATGTTCGAGCCGCGACCGGAGATCAGGATGGCGACGCGGCGCTTCATCGGCGTGCTCGTCTCACAGCGACAGATCGAGGGCGCCGTTGTAGATCACGCGCTGATCCCCAACTGCACGAACGACCTCGCCGAGCAGCGCGACATGCTCCCCGCTCTCGGTCAGCACCGCTTTGACCGCATCGACCGCCTCGGCCTTGACGATCGCGATCATGCCGATACCGCAGTTGAAGGTGCGCAGCAGCTCGAGCTCGGCAATGCCGCCCTGCGCCGCCAGCCATTTGAACACCGGCAGCACGGGAAGACGGGCGAGATCGATCGACACGCCCAAATCCTCCGGCAGCACGCGCGGGATGTTGTCGGTAAAGCCGCCGCCGGTGATGTGCGCCAGCCCCTTCACCCCGCCCGTCTCACGGATCGCCCGCAGGCAGGACTTCACGTAAAGGCGCGTCGGCGTCAGCAGTGCGCCGCCGAGCGTCATCACCGGTGCGAAGGGCGCCGGCGCCTCGAAGCCGAGGCCCGATTGCGCGACGATCTTGCGCACCAGCGAATAGCCGTTGGAGTGCACGCCTGACGATGCGAGGCCGAGCACCAAATCGCCCGCGGCGATGTCGGCCGACGGCAGCAGGGTGCCACGCTCGGCCGCGCCGACCGCGAACCCTGCGAGATCATAGTCGCCATCCTTGTAGAGGCCCGGCATTTCCGCCGTCTCGCCCCCGATCAGCGCACAGCCCGACTCGCGGCAGCCCTCGGCGATGCCGGCCACGATCGACGCGGTCGCTTCCGGATCGAGCTTGCCGCAGGCGAAGTAGTCGAGGAAGAACAGCGGCTCGGCGCCCTGCACCACGAGATCGTTGACCGACATCGCCACCAGATCGATGCCGATCCCGGAATGCAGACCGGTCTCGATCGCGATCTTGACCTTGGTGCCGACGCCGTCGGTGGCGGCCACCAGGACCGGGTCCTTGAAGCCGGCGGCCTTGAGGTCGAACAGGCCGCCAAACCCGCCGATCTCGGCATCCGCGCCCGCACGGGCCGTCGCGCGCACCATCGGCTTGATCAGATCGACCAGACGATTGCCGGCATCGATATCGACGCCCGAATCTGCATAAGTGAGCCCGTTCTTGCGCTCGGTCATGGTAAAAACCCCTAATCTGACCGCTGGTTACGTCGGAATCCGGCCGCGCGCAATGGCTCGCAAGGGGCTCGTCCCCACACTATCTAGGAACTGCACCGGTTCGCCCCGCTTCGGAATCGGATTGAATGTTGATCGAGTTATCGTCGGGACCTGCTGCGTGACCATCCCCCACAGTATCCCCAATCTGATTACGCTCGGCCGAATCCTGCTGGTTCCGATCGTCGTCTGGGCGATCGCGGCCGGCGAGACCGAAATCGCATTCATGGTCTTCGTCGTCGCCGGCGTGAGCGATGCGGTCGACGGCTTTCTCGCCCGGCGCTTCAACCTGCGATCCGAGCTCGGCGCCCTGCTCGACCCACTCGCCGACAAGGCGCTTCTGGTCTCGATCTTCGTGACGCTCGGCATCTGGGGCGCGATCCCGCGCTGGATCGTGATCCTGGTGGTATCGCGCGACATCATGATCGTCGCGGCGGTGATCGTGTCCTGGCTGTTCGACCGCCCGGTCGCGATGCGGCCGCTGATGGTGTCGAAGCTGAACACGGCGGCGCAGGTCGCCTTTGCTGCGCTGGTGCTGGCGTCGCTCAGCTTCGGCTTCGAGCCGAAGCCCTACGATATTCTGCTGATGACCCTGGTGACCATCTTTACCCTCGTATCCGTCGGGCTTTACCTGGTCGAATGGGTGCGCCACATGAGCACCATCGAAGTGCGATGAGTGGGGCTTTGGCCTCCCGCAACGCCCCCCTAGGCACGATACGGAGCACGTCAAACTTGGCCGGCCATCTTCCCCCTCGTCAATTGGCCTTCGCGCTGCCGCACGCGGAAAGTCTGACGCGGGACAACTTCCTCGAAGGCGCCGGCAACGCGGCAGGACTGGCGCTGGTCGATGCCTGGCCAGAATGGCCGGCACGCACCATGTTCCTGGTCGGACCGGACGGGTCCGGCAAGAGCCATCTCGCCGCGATCTGGGCCGAACAGTCCGGAGCCCGCTCGCTCTCGGCCCAGGCCCTCGACATCGCCGCCGTTCCACGGGCGCTAGCCACCGGCGCGCTGGTGCTGGAGGACCTCAGCCCCACCGCTTTCGACGAGCGCGCGCTGTTCCACCTGCTGAATCTGGCACGGCAGGACGAGGCCTACATCCTGATCACGGCGCGCGAGGCCCCCGCGACCATGCCGGTCGCGCTCAGCGACCTCCGGTCGCGCCTGCGCGCCTGTCCGGTGGTGACGCTGCTGCCGCCCGACGACCAGCTGTTTCGGGCCCTGATCGTCAAGCTGGCCGCCGACCGGCAGCTGACCATCGACGAAGCCGTCGTGAGCTATCTCACCACCCGGATCGAGCGCTCCTATGCCGCCGCCCGCCATACGGTCGCCCTGCTGGATAATGAGTCGCTGCGGCTTGGGCGCCCCGTCACCCGGGCGCTCGCGGCCGAGCTGCTCCGGCCCTCCGAGGGTATGTGACCGCGGGCCATCTTGACGCCCGGTCGCCGGGGAACCTCTATGGTGCCGGGAACGTCATCCCCTGGTCATTCACATTAGTCTACGGTCCACCGCTCTGCAGGACCGATTTGACGCCCTTGACGGCGATGGAACGATTTTCCGATGGACACCGAACAAGCGATTGAAATTCAAGAGAAAGATCAGGTTTCCTCACCTCCGGCCGAGATTGCCTCCAGCCCCGAGCGCTTCATCAATCGCGAACTCTCCTGGCTGCATTTCAACCGCCGTGTCCTGGAAGAATCAGTCAACCCACGCCATCCGGCGCTGGAGCGGGTGCGGTTCCTGTCGATTTCCGCCAACAACCTTGATGAATTCTTCATGGTCCGGGTTGCCGGTATCCGCGCCCAGGTGCGCGAGGGCATCGCCGAGCGCAGCCCGGACGGCCTGACGCCGCTGGAGCAGCTCAAGGTAATCAACGAAAGCGTGTCGCAGCTCGCGATCGACCAGCAGGCGATCTGGCGCGACCTGCGCAAGTTCCTCGCCGAGCTCGGCATCGTGCTGGTCGACGGCCAGGACGTCACCAAGAGCGAGCGCGCCTGGATCGAGGACCATTTCTTAGCCAGCATCTTCCCGCTGCTGACGCCGCTCGCGATCGATCCGGCGCATCCGTTCCCGTTCATTCCGAGCCTCGGCTTCACCGTCGCGCTGCAGCTGATGCGCACCTCCGACGGCAGGCCGATGAATGCGCTGATCCGCATGCCCGGCAAGATCGATCGCTTCATCCGCTTCCCCGGCAGCAAGGATGGCGTGATCCGCCTGATCACGCTTGAACAGGCCACGAGCCTGTTCATCGGCAGGCTGTTTCCCGGCTACACCGTCAAGGGCCAGGGCGCCTTCCGCATCATCCGCGACAGCGAGATCGAAATCGAGGAAGAGGCCGAGGACCTGGTGCGGCTGTTCGAGACCGCGCTCAAGCGCCGCCGCCGCGGCTCGGTGATCCGGCTCGAGATCGAGGCCAACATGCCTGAAGAGCTGCGCGCCTTCGTTCAGGACGCGCTGTCGACCACCGACGACGAAGTGTTCGTCGTCGACGGCGTGCTGGCGATGAACGAGCTGTCGCAGCTGACGCGTGTCGACCGGCCGGACCTCGAATTCGCGCCCTATGTGCCGCGGCATCCCGAGCGCGTCCGCGACCATGGCGGCGACATCTTTGCCGCGATCCGGCAGAAGGACCTGATCGTCCATCACCCCTACGAGTCGTTCGACGTCGTCGTGCAGTTCCTGCAGCAGGCGGCCCGCGACCCCGACGTGGTCGCAATCAAGCAGACGCTGTACCGCACCTCGAACAATTCGCCGATCGTGCGCGCACTGGCCGAGGCCGCCGAGGCCGGCAAATCGGTCACGGCGCTGGTCGAGTTGAAGGCCCGTTTCGACGAGGAAGCCAATATCCGCTGGGCGCGCGACCTCGAGCGCGCGGGCGTGCAGGTCGTGTATGGCTTCCTGCAGCTGAAGACCCACGCCAAACTGTCGATGGTGGTGCGCCGCGAGGGCGGCGGCCTGACGACCTATGTGCATACCGGGACCGGCAACTATCACCCGGTCACCGCCCGCATCTACACCGACCTCTCCTACTTCACCTCGGATCCGGTGATCGGCCGCGACGTGACACGGGTCTTCAACTATATCACCGGCTATGCCGAGCCGATCGACATCGAGAAGATGGCGGTGTCGCCGCTCACGCTTCGCAAGCGCATGATCGAGCACATCCACGGCGAGACCAGTTTCGCGCGCCAGGGCAAGCCGGCCGTGATCTGGATGAAGATGAACTCGCTGGTCGACCCCGATATCATCGACGCGTTGTATGAAGCGTCACAGGCCGGCGTCTCGATCGACCTGATCGTGCGCGGAATCTGCTGCCTGCGCCCGGGCCTGCCCGGGCTGTCCGAGAACATCCGGGTCAAATCGGTGATCGGCCGCTTCCTGGAGCATGGCCGCATCTACTGCTTTGGTATGGGCCAGGGCCTGCCGAGCGCCAAGGCAGCCGTGTACATCTCCTCGGCCGACATGATGCCGCGCAATCTCGACCGTCGCGTCGAGGTGCTGTGTCCGCTGCAAAATCCGACGGTGCATCAGCAGGTTCTCGAGCAGATCATGGTCGCGAACCTGAAGGACACCGAGCAAAGCTGGCAATTGTTGCCGGACGGGTCGTCAACGCGTATGAAGGCCGCGAAGGGCGAAGAGCCGTTCAACCTGCACAATTACTTCATGACGAATCCGAGTCTGTCCGGCCGTGGAAAGTCGCTCAAGGAATCATCGCCGCGTCGCCTCACGCGCCGGAACGAACGCAACCCGTCGTAACGGCGCCTGTCATCAGAGGACGTCCCGGTGAAACGGCCCGCTGCCAGGGCCGCGAGCGTTGGGGTCATCGACATCGGCTCGAACTCGGTCCGTCTCGTCGTCTACCAGGCGATGGAACGCAGCCTCGTCACGGTCTTCAACGAGAAGGCGCTGTGCGGGCTCGGACGCGAGGTGCAGACCACAGGCCTGCTCGCCGCGGATGCCGTCGAAAAGGCGCTGACCGCGCTGCGGCGTTTCCGGGCGCTATGCAAGGTCCAGAAGGTCGGGCGCATCCACGCGATTGCCACGGCCGCCTGCCGCGACGCCTCCAACGGCCCTGACTTCATCGCCAAGGCCGAGAAGATCTGCGGCGCGGAGATCCAGATCCTGACGGGCCCCGAAGAGGCGCGTTACTCCGCGCTCGGCGTGATCTCGGGGATCCACAAGCCTGACGGCATCGTCGGCGATCTCGGCGGCGGCTCGCTGGAGCTGATCGACGTGCGCGGCCACCAGGTGCGCAGCGGCGTGACGCTGCCGCTCGGCAGCCTGGCGCTGCAGGATCTCGCAGAGAAATCGCTGAAGAAGGCGCAGCGGATCGCGAGCGATGCCCTGACCGACCTGCCGCAGCTCTTGGCCGGCGAGAACCGCACCTTCTACGCAGTCGGGGGCACCTGGCGCGCGCTGGCCCGGATCCACATCCTCCAGAGCGGCTATCCGCTCGGGGTCATGCATGGCTACGCGATCCCGGCCGTGGAGGCCCTGGCCTTTGTCCGGCGGCTGCGCCGTCTCGTCGCCGCCGACATGCTGGCCGACATCGAAGTGGTCGCCGAAGCGCGCCGGCCGCTGCTCGCTTATGCCGCGCTCGTGCTGGAACACATCATCCGGGTCGCGAAACCGAAGATGGTGGTCTTCTCCACGTTCGGGGTGCGCGAGGGCCTGCTCTACTCCAAGCTGCCGGATGTCGAGCGCGCCAAGGACGGTCTGCTCTGCGCCGCCCAGGGACTGAACGAGCTGCTGTCACGCTCGGCCCAGCATGCCCGCGAGCTAATCGACTGGACCGACCGCCTGTTCCGGGTGGTCCATCTCCGCGAGACAGAGGAGGAGCGCCGGCTGCGCCACGCCGCCTGCCTGTTGTCCGACATCGGCTGGCGCATGCATCCGGATCACCGCGGCGAGCAGACCTACGGCATCATCCTCAACGGCAATTTCGGATCGGTCAGCCATGACGGCCGCATCTTCGTCGCGCTCTCGGTGTTCTTCCGCTACGAGGGCCTGCGCGACGAAGCCGCGCCACCGGCGCTGACGGAACAGCTGAGCCCCGCCGCGATCGACCGCGCCCGCCTGCTCGGCACCGCCTTCCGCGTCGCCCATCTGGTCTCCGCAGCCCGTCCGGGCGTGCTGCCGGCAACCCATTTCCGCACCCAGGATCGCAAGTTGATGCTGGTGTTCGAGCACCAGATGGTGGATCTCGTCGCCGACCGCGTCGGCGGCCGCTTCAAGCAACTCGCCCGGCTGCTCGGACGCGCAGGCTCGGTGGTGCTGAACTGACGGCTTGCGTTTCGCCGGACATTGCAACGCCGCTGGCAATGCCACGGATCCGGCGCGCGTGCCGCTGGCGTGATCGGATCAAGGCCGATGGGGACCGGTTGAAATCGCGATCATGCGCTGGGAGATGACCTCGTAGACCTTGCGCCAGGCCTGCTCCACCTCTGCCGTCCATTGCGGTCCGAGACCCTTGGCGAGGCTCCACAGCAGCGCCTCGCCGACCAGCGGGTAATGCTCGGGCCTGACACCGTAGCGCGCATGGTTGCGGCCGAGGATGTCGGTGCTCGACAGCAATCCAGTCATCCGATCAAGGCTGCCGACAAGCACCGCCAGCGTCGCGATGAAGTCCCGCTTCAGCACGTCCATGTTGTCGGGAAACATCGGGCGGCATTCCGGCGCCAGTTCGAAAAGCCGCTGATAGAACGTCGTGGTCATGTCCGTGGCATTGGCAAACACCATGTCGAACGACGACCTGACGCAGGCAATCTCCTCGGCGGTCAACATTCACGAGTCCAACTTCGAAAAGCCCGATCCGGGGCAGCAAATAACATACGATGTTGTGGTATCTCGGCGACCGCAAACGGTTCAAGTCCAGATCATGATGCGCCTCCACGGAAACGCATCGTGATCTTTACGGAAGACCGATTTCCGCTTTTCCGGATCATGCTCTGGAGGACGGGGGCGGTCATCCACCCCAGCGCTCCCCAGGCGCGGCACCGTGCCGCAGCTGCCGTGAGCACATCGCCGCGGACCAGCAGGTGCGGATCAAGATCATAATACTGGCAAGCTCGGGCAGTCGGCCCTGCGGCGGTCAGCCGCTCAGCGGCGTCAATTGGGCCGGACAGCCATGAGCGTCGGGTACTGCGCCAGCAGCGCCTCGCCGAGCACGTTCTGCTCGGCCGTCGGGATCGCGAAGCGGATGCTGAAGCCGTCGGCGGTGGCGAGCGTCATGATGCGCTGGGCGGCGTCGGTGGATTGCTCGATGGTCCAGGATGCCAGCGGATAGGCATAGCGCAGCGTCTGATCGCCATAGCGCGTGCGCAGTGCCATTTCGAGCAGGCCCGGCAGGGTCATGATCAGCGCACCGGCCTGACTGACCGAGAGGCTGAGCGCGATCGGCTGGCCGGCGGCATCCTCAAAGCCCAGCGAAATCGTCTCGCCGTCGTCAACCACCTCGCAACAGGTCAGCGCCTTCGCCCGCAGTTGCATCACGCGCTCCGCTTCACTTCATCGTTATTCCCGCATGAATATATCGAAAACGGAGCAGCGTCTACCTGCCCCACGGCCATCAAACGATGGCGCTGCTGTATTTTGCGTGATATAGCGTTGCATATAACGTGACCGAAGCGTCACATATTGCAGGGAGAGGCATGCCATGAATGACTATCATCTTCTGATCGGCGGGGCGTTGGTGCCGGGCGAGACGACCATGCCGGTCATCAATCCCGCGACCGAGGAGGTGCTGACCGATTGTCCGCGGGCGTCCAAGGAGCAGCTCGACGCAGCGGTGGCCGCCGCCAAGGCCGCCTTTCCGGCCTGGGCCGCCACGCCGATCACGGAACGCCGCCGGCTGATCGGCAAGATGGCCGACATCATCGAGGCCCATGCCAACGATCTCGCCCGGATTTTGACCAGCGAGCAAGGCAAGCCGCTCGCCGACGCCACCGGCGAGGTGCTCGGCATGGCGGGCTTCTTCCGCTATCTGGCGTCGCTGGATCTGCCGATGCGGGTGCTTGAGCGTTCGGGCGACCGGCAGGTCGAAGCCTATCGGCGTCCTCTCGGCGTGGTCGGCGCTATCATTCCCTGGAACTTCCCGCTGCTGATCCTCGGCTTCAAGCTGCCGCCTGCCCTCCTCGCCGGCAACACGCTGGTGGTCAAGCCGGCGCCGACGACGCCGCTATCGACGCTGCGCTTCGCCGAGTTGGTCAAGGATGTGCTCCCCGCCGGCGTGCTGAACGTGATCGCCGACGCGAACGACCTTGGCGACCCCATGACGAAGCATCCGGACATCCGAAAGATCTCGTTCACGGGCTCGACCGCCACCGGCCAGAAGGTGATGGCGAGCGCCGCCCAGACCTTGAAGCGCATCACGCTCGAACTCGGCGGCAACGACGCCGGCATCGTGCTCGACGACGTCGACCCGAAGACCGTCGCGCCCGGCATCTTCGACGGCGCCTTCCAGAACTCCGGCCAGGTGTGTCTCGCGATCAAGCGGCTCTATGTCCATGAAAGCGTCTATGACGAGATCTGCGACGAGCTGGTTGCGATCGCCAAGAGCACGGTCGTCGATGACGGCTCCAAGCAGGGCACCAGGCTCGGACCGCTGCAGAACAAGATGCAGTACGAGAAGGTGAAGGCGTTCCTCGACGACGCGCACAAGAACGGCAAGGTGATCGCCGGCGGCGCGGCGATGGACCGCCCCGGCTATTTCATCGCGCCGACCATCGTCCGCGACATAGAGGAAGGCTCCAAGCTGGTCGACGAGGAGCAGTTCGGACCGGTGCTGCCCGTGATCAAATACTCCGATTCCGATGACGTGATCCGCCGCGCCAATGCTTCCAGCTACGGCCTCGGCGCCTCAGTCTGGTCGTCCGATCCGAAACGCGCCCACGAGATCGCCGCGCGCATCGAGGCCGGCACGGTCTGGATCAACAAGCATATCGACATGGCGCCGCACATCCCGTTCGGCGGCGCCAAGCAATCCGGCATCGGCACCGAATTCGCCGAGGAAGGCCTCGCCGAATTCACCCAGCTGCAGATCATCAACGGACCTGGCGTCACCGCCTGAGCCACAGCGAGGCCGCGGGACAACAGCTGCGGCCTCGTCGATCTTTGCCATTCGGAGCGCGCGATGTTCGATGCCGAATGCGATCTTGCTGCCGTGGTCTATGATCGCGGCGACGATCCGAGTGCTGTGCTGCGCGATTTCGCGCAGAGCCTGCAGGCCCACGGCGTTCGTGCCGTCGGCCTGATCCAACAGGTCCGACACGCCATCGACGCTGACGGCATCGCAGCGATGCTGGTGCACAACGGTGTCGAGCGTCCCCTGCTGCTGCAACTTGGACGTCATGCGAGCGGCTGCCGGCTCGATGTCGGCCAGCTGCTGCAGGCCGGTGCCGAGGTCGCGAACGCCCTCAGCGACGGCGCCGATCTTCTCATCATCAACCGCTTCGGCCGTCAGGAAAGCGAAGGCAAAGGCCTCACTTTCCTGATCGAGCAGGCGCTGGCATCAGATATCCCTGTGGTGATCGCGGTCCCAAGCTTCCGATTTGTGGAATGGATCCGGTTCGCGCACGGCATGAGTGTGCGACTGCCCTGCACGCCTCGTGCGTTGAATGCTTGGTGGCGAACCGTATCGCGGCGTTACCCAGGGTTCGATAATGTCCGCCCAACGATCTGCGAGATGCTGAAATAGCTTGGCACCGACGCGAAGCGCTCGCACGCGCCGTTCACGACCTGCTCAATATTCGCGAGCAGCCGCGATTGGGGTCGGCTCCGGGGCTCAACAATGCTATATCAATAACGATACAGCTTATTGAAACATCAAAAGAATTGCTTTGATCGCGGTTGACGCCCGGAACCGGAGCGATCATTTTCGCCGCGTGTCGGCCGCCAAGCGAGCGGCCGACGCCACAAACGATCGCGTCGTCCATGGGCAGCACGCGAGGCCAGGGCTTAATGAGCTCCCGGCCGTCCCATCCAGGAAACGTTCAGGAGCCCACAACGGGCGGCGGCGGTAGCATGCCGGCGCGCTGACGGATGTCGACAAGCATAAGGGATCCTCTTCGATGGCAAGTACGACGGCCGAGCTCGAGACGCTGCTGATGCAGCGCTCGCTGACCGACGCCCAATTGATCGCGGCGGCGGAGACGGCAATTGATTTCCGCATCCTTCCTGACGCCACCGTGATCAAGGTCGGCGGCCAGAGCATGATCGACCGCGGGCGCGCCGCCGTCTATCCGCTGGTCGAGGAGATCGTGGCCGCCCGCAAGGCGCACAAGATGCTGATCGGGACCGGCGCCGGGACGCGCGCCCGCCACCTCTATTCGATCGCCGCCGGCCTCAATTTGCCCGCCGGCGTGCTGTCGCAGCTCGGCGCCTCCGTGGCCGACCAGAACGCGGCGATGCTCGGACAATTGCTGGCCAAGCACGGCATCTCGGCGGTCGACGGCGCCGGCCTGTCGGCCGTACCGCTGTATCTTGCCGAAGTGAACGCCGTCGTCTTCAGCGGCATGCCGCCCTACGGCCTGTGGATGCGGCCTGCCGCCGACGGCGTGATCCCGCCCTACCGCACCGACGCCGGCTGCTTCCTGGTCGCCGAGCAGTTCGGCTGCAAGGCGATGATCTATGTAAAGGACGAAAACGGCCTCTACACCGCCAATCCGAAGACCGACAAGAACGCCACCTTCATTCCGAATATCTCGGTCGCCGAGATGAAGGCCAAGGGCCTCGCCGACTCCATCCTGGAGTTTCCGATGCTCGATCTGCTCGAAGCCTCACGCCATGTCCGCGAGGTCCAGGTCGTCAACGGCCTCGTGCCCGGCAATCTGACCCGCGCGCTCGCCGGCGAACATGTCGGCACCATCATCACTGCGAGCTGAGAGGCCCATCGCCATGGCTGAGACCGCCAACACCATCAAGCACGTCGCCTCGCCGCTCGCGCGCCAGACCCTGCTCGACAACAAGCTCACCCGTCCCGTGGCCGGCAAGCGCCCGATCGCGCTGCTGCCGTGGCTGCAAGTCATCAAGATCGGCGGCCGCGCGATCATGGACCGCGGCGCAGAGGCGATCCTGCCCCTGGTCGAGGAGATCAAGACGCTACTGCCCGAGCACCGCCTGCTGATCCTGACCGGCGCCGGCATCCGCGCCCGCCACCTGTATGGCGTCGGCCTCGATCTCGGTCTGCCGGTCGGCTCGCTCGCGCCGCTGGCAGCCAGCGAAGCCGGCCAGAACGGTCACATCCTGGCCGCGCTGCTGGCGTCGGAAGGTGTCTCCTATATCGAACATCCGACCATCGCCAACCAGCTCGCGATCCATCTGAGCGCCGCGCGCGCCGTGGTCGGCAGCGCCTTTCCGCCCTATCACCACCACGAATTCCCGACCTCGCGGATCCCGCCGCATCGGGCCGATACCGGCGCCTTCCTGATCGCTGACGCGCTCGGCGCAACCGGCCTGACCATCGTCGAGGACGTGGATGGCGTCTACACCGCAGACCCGAAAGGACCGGATGCAGCCCAGGCGAAACTGCTGGACCGCACCAGCTTCGATGCGCTTGCCAAGCACGAGGGCACGCTGCCGTTCGACCGCGCGCTGGTCGAGGTGATGGCCAACGCCCGCCACCTGACGCGCATCCAACTCATCAACGGATTGGTGCCGGGACGGCTCACGGCGGCGCTGCGCGGCCAGCACGTCGGCTCGATGATCACGACGGGCGCAACCACGGACTAACACGACAAAGATCGACTGAACGACGCCCCCCTGGACGGCCGCGCGTAAGACATCGCGGCCGTCCTCGCGGATGGAGCTCGCAGACTCACACGGCGAGGTTCATCCACACCGCCTTCGGCTCGGTGAAATTGTCCAATGCCGCCGTGCCGTGCTCGCGGCCGAGGCCAGAGTCGCGGTCGCCGCCCCAGGGCAAGCGGACGTCGGTGTAGCCATAGGTGTTGATCCACACCGTGCCGGCGCGCAGCCGCTTGGCGAAGCGCTGTACGCGCCCGAGGTCGCGGCTCCAAACGCCGGCCGCCAGGCTGTAGGCGGTACCGTTCGCCATGCGCAGCGCATCGGCCTCGTCCTTGAACTTGATCACGCTGACCACGGGACCGAAAATCTCCTCCTGTGAGATCCGCATCTCATGCGTGACGCCGGCAAACACTGCCGGGCTGATGAAATAGCCACGTGCCGCGGCGCGCTCGCCACCGGTCACCAGCGTGGCGCCCTCGCGTCGGCCGATGTCGACATAGTCGAGGATCGTCTTCATCTGCCGCTCGGAGATCACCGGACCGAGCGAGGTCGCGCGATCGAGCGGATCTCCGATCCGCAACGCCCGTGCCCGCGCGGTCAGGCGCTCGACGACCTCGTCATAGGCGCGCTCCTGCACCAGCACGCGGGAGCCCGCGGAGCAGACCTGTCCGGCGTTGAAGAAGATGCCGCTGGCCGCGGCTTTGGCCGCCGCCTCGATATTCGCATCATCGAAGATGATGTTGGCGGACTTGCCGCCGAGCTCGAGCGACACCCGTTTGAAGTTGCCGGCGGCCGCCTTCATGATGCCGCGGCCGACGCCGGGCGACCCGGTGAACGTCACTTTGTCGACATCGGGGTGGTTGACCAGCGCCTCGCCGACGATGCGCCCCGGTCCAGTCACGATGTTGAGAACGCCCGGCGGCAGACCGGCTTCGAGTGCCAGCTCCGCGATCCGCAGCGCGGACAGCGAGGTCAGTTCGGCCGGTTTCATCACCACCGTGCAGCCACAGGCCAGTGCCGGGGCGAGCTTCCACATCCCGATCATCAAAGGAAAGTTCCAGGGCACGATCGCGGCGACCACGCCGACCGGCTCCCGCACCGTATAGGTCAGGGCATCGTCGCGGGTGGGGACAACCTCGCCGCTGATCTTGTCGGCCCAGCCGGCGTAGTAGGTCAGCGTGTCGATCGCCGCAGGAAGGTCCTGGCGCAGGATCGCCGAGACCGGCTTGCCGGCGTCCAGGCTTTCCAGCTCGACGATCTCCGCGGAACGATCACGCAGCAGCTGCGCCCATTTGAGCAGGATCGCGCCGCGCTCGGCCGCACGCATCGTGCGCCAAGGACCTTCGAAGGCACGCCGCGCAGCTGCGACGGCAAGATCGACATCCTCGGCATTGCCCTCGGCAATGGTCGCGAGCGGCCGCTCCGTGGCGGGATTGATCGTCGTGAAGGTGCGCCCCGAGACCGACGGAGCGTGCCGTCCGCCGATCAGAAGTTGCAGCGGCTTCGTCAGATCCGACGATAGCGCGGAGCTGCGCTCGTACTCATATGCAATGGACATCATATTTCCTCCGCTTGTTGTATGCCAACGTAGGAGCAAATATGAGTTCGTAAATATGATATGGGTTGCCTATTGCAGGCGATCACATGAAGCCGTCTTCATGAGCAGGCCCTGATGTTGCGGATCGCGATCGAACCTGTCTGGCGCTTCTCCAAGAATGATGACCCGCACAGCATCGTCGTGATGCTCCGCGTGCTCAGCGAGATCAGGCGGACGGGCAAGATCACGAGCGCAGCCAACGATGCCCAGCTCTCCTATCGGCATGTCTGGAATCTGATCGAGCAATGGTCGGCATTCTTCGGCGTGCCGTTGGTGGAAACCCAGCGCGGCAAGGGATCGCGACTGACCGCATTCGGAGACAAGCTGGTGTGGGCGGGCGAGCGCATGCATGCGCGGCTTGGTCCTCAGCTCGACAATCTCGCGCAGGAGCTCGTCACCGAGATCAAGCCGTTCCTGCAGCCACATCCGACGCTGATCCGCGTTCACGCCAGTCATGGCTTTGCCGTGGCCAAGCTGCGTGAGTTGCTGGATCGCGCACCGGGTGTCGGCATCGACCTTCGCTATGTCAGCAGCCAACATTCGCTGGTCTCGCTCGCGCAGGACGCCTGCGATCTCTCGGGTTTGCACCTGCCACGGGGCGAGCTCCGGGCGCAGAGCATCCAGGCCTGCCGAGACTGGCTCGATCCCGAGCGGGACTGCGTCATCAGTTTCGTGACACGTGAGATGGGATTGATGGTCAAACACGGCAATCCGCTGGTCATCCGATCATTGGCCGATCTCGCCGATGGCAAAGCGCGGTTCGTCAATCGCGATCATGACTCGGGCACCCGCCTGCTGTTCGATCAGTTGCTCGCCGCGCATGGCCTGGACGAACAGCAGATCAATGGCGCGCAGCAGATCGAGTTCACCCATGCGGCCGTCGCCGCCTATGTCGCGAGCGGCATGGCCGAATGTCAGCTTCGGCGTCGAGGCTGCCGCGCGGCAGTTCGGGCTCGACTTCATCCGCATCCTCACCGAGGACTACTTCTTCGCCTGCCATCAATCGTTCCTGGAGAGCGATCCGATGCGGCGCGTGCTCGACGTGATGAAGGGCGACGATTTCCATCGTGAGATCGCAGCCCTGCCCGGCTACGCGCCAGCCGACACCGGCTCGGTTCACACCGTCCGCGAGTTCCTTGACCGGTTCGACGCCGGGACCTGACGGGCTCCGGCGAGATCTGGAGGATGGACAGCGCGCGTCGCGAACTATGGCAGATCGACGCCGCGGGCCGGCACCGCTTCGAGCTCACCGGCCGCCTGGCGCTGTAGCGCGCGGCCGCGCCAGATCGACCCGGCTACCAGCACCACCCCTGCGCCGAGCAGCGACATCAGCGTCTCCATGACGTCGACATGGCCGGAGACGTTGGTCTTGCCCGCGAACAGGCCAGAGGCCGCCTCGATGGTGATGACGACGGTGCCGTCCAGGACATGGTGCAGCAGCGGCTCGATCGCCGGATCGGTGGCGATCACCTCGCCGGCCACCCAGCCAAGCAGCATCGCGCCGAGCCAGACCAGGAGCGGAAACCGATCGAGAACGAGCATGATCAATGCCGCACCGGCGATGATCAACGGGATGCTCATGGCGAGACCGATGATCAGCAGCGAAGCCTGGCCGTTGGCGGCCGCGGCGACCGCGATCACATTGTCGAGGCTCATCACGAGGTCGGCGAGCGCGACGATCCGCACCGCGTGCCACAGCGTGGTTCCCGCGGCGATCTCGTCGTTCTCGTCCTCCGGGACCAGGAGCTTGGCCGCGATCACGAGCAGCGCCAAGCCGCCGATCAGCTTCAGATAAGGAAGCGCCATCAAGGTGGCGACGATGCCGGTGAACGCGATGCGCAGCGCCACCGCGATGCCCGAGCCTGCCACCATGCCCCAGACGCGATGCCGGCCGTGCAGGCCGCGGCAGGCGAGCGCGATCACCAGGGCGTTGTCGCCCGACAACAGCACATTGATCCAGATGATCTTGCCCAATGCGAGCCAGAAGCCGGGGCTCTGCAGGTCGGCTTCAAATTGAGCGAGCAAATGGCCGAAAGTGGCGGGATCAGCGAGCTGCGACAGCCAGTTCACGGCCAGGCCTTTCAGAGACGTTCAGCGGGAATGCGGACGAACGCGGTGTGCGGCGGAGATGCCCCTCCGCCGCACACTGATGGATCAGCCGACGATCTCGTTGCCGGAGAAGAACTGCGCGATCTCGATGGCCGCGGTTTCCGCGGCGTCCGATCCGTGCACCGAGTTTTCGCCGATCGACTTGGCGTGCAGCTTGCGGATGGTGCCATCGGCGGCCTTGGACGGATCGGTCGCGCCCATCACATCACGGTACTTGAGGATGGCGCCCTCGCCTTCCAGAACCTGGACCACGACCGGGCCGGAGATCATGAAGTCGACCAGTTCGCCGAAGAACGGGCGGGCCTTGTGCACGGCATAGAAGGTCTCTGCCTGCTCGCGGGTCATGCGGATGCGCTTCTGGGCCACGATGCGCAGACCGGCCTTCTCGATCAGCGCGTTGATCGCGCCAGTCAGGTTACGCTCGGTCGCGTCGGGCTTGATGATCGAAAACGTGCGCTCAATCGCCATAATGTCGTCCTTGGAGGTGCGGGATTTGGGTGGGTTGCGGGCTTATATCGACGCGATCGGTTGTCGGCAAGCGACCGCGCCGGTTCTGAGAGGCCGCGGGTTACGACAATTTCACAATTCTGAACATTGTCTGAAGGGCACATGCCACCAGCGTTCACCTCGGCTTCATATGATGGTCGCATCGGGTGACGGCGAACCGGGCTCTGGTCACCGCCTTCTCCCAGCCCAAAGCGTCCAACAATGTAGCGCCACCAGCGCCGTACTCCAGGAGACGAACATGTTGCGCAAAATCTCGCTCATCGCGGCGGCCGCGGTTGCCCTCGGCACAGCTGCGCTCGCCCCCACCGCGGCCTCGGCCCATTGGCACGGCGGCGGCTGGCATGGCGGCGGTTGGCACGGGGGCTGGCATCACGGCTGGCACCGTCCGTTCTATGGGCCGCGCGTTTTCGTCGGCGGCCCGGTGTACAGCTACGGCTATGGCGGCTGCTATGTGCGCCGCGTGGTTCCGACCCCGTGGGGACCGCGCTGGCGCTGGATCAACCGCTGCTACTGAGACCATCTGATCCCACCTTCCCCGACGAGCCCTGTCGCGGCACCCGCCCCCCGCCGCAACAGCTCGCCTAGCCCCGGCGCCCCCCACGCCGGGGCTTTTTTCGTTGGATTTCAACCAAGTCCGCGCCATTCCGGGGCTGTCGCGGAAACCAATCGGCCTGCCATGACTTGATAGAGGACCCGTCACAATGCTCGTGGAACTCAGTCATGACTGGCCGCACCGCCGATTCCAGCGAGGCGCTCGATCGCAAGACGAGCCGATCGATCTGCGACGCCGTGGGCGAACGGCTGCAACGCAGCCTGCCGCCGGACGGCTCCCACCTCCCGGCCCCGCTCGCTCATCTGATGAACGAGTTGCGCAAGCGCGACGAGACGAGTCTGCGCTTGGAGTAAAATTCCGCCAGGCTGAGCCTGCGACAAAGCGGTTGCGTTTGGTCGCGCGCGCGGTGACAAGGCGCGCATGCTTTCGATCAACGACATCTCCATCCGGCTCGCCGGACGGCTTCTCATCGACCACAGCACGGTGCAGATTCCGCCCGGCGCCCGCGTCGGCCTGGTGGGCCGCAACGGCACCGGCAAGTCGACGCTGTTCAAGGCGATCCGCGGCGAACTGTCGCTGGAGAACGGAGCGATCACCGTCCCGCCGCGATGGCGGATCGGCAGCCTGGCCCAGGAGGCGCCCAGCGGCCCGGAAAGCCTGATCGAGGTGGTCCTCCGGGCCGATCTCGAGCGCGATGCCCTGCTGCGCGAAGCCGAAACCGCCGTCGAGCCGGATCGCATCGCCGAGATCCAGACCCGGCTGGTCGATATCGACGCGCATTCGGCGCCGGCGCGGGCCGCCGCCATCCTCAGCGGCCTCGGCTTCTCGGCCGCCGACCAGGCGCGGGCCTGCGCGGAATTCTCCGGCGGCTGGCGTATGCGCGTGGCACTCGCCGCCACCTTGTTCGCCGCCCCCGACCTGCTGCTGCTCGACGAGCCCACCAACTATCTCGATCTCGAAGGCACGCTGTGGCTCGAGGATCATCTGGCGCATTATCCGCGCACGGTGATCGTCATCAGCCACGACCGCGATCTGCTGGAGACGTCGGTCGATCAGATCCTGCACCTGGATCGCGGCAAGCTGACGCTGTACCGCGGCGGCTATTCCTCGTTCGAGGAGCAGCGCGCCACGCGCGAGATGCTCGACGCCAAGGCGGTCAAGCGCCAGGAGGCCGAGCGCGCGCGGCTGCAGTCCTTCGTCGACCGCTTCAAGGCCAAGGCCTCGAAGGCGCGGCAGGCGCAGTCGCGGGTCAAGATGCTGGAACGGATGAAGCCGATCACGGCGCTCGTGACCCAGGATGTGCACGAGATCAGCTTTCCCGCACCGGAGAAATTGCTGTCGCCGCCGATCATCGCGGTCGACAACGCCTCGGTCGGCTATGACCCTGCCCAGCCGGTGCTGAACCGGGTGACCTTGCGCATCGACAATGACGATCGCGTCGCGCTGCTGGGCGCGAACGGCAACGGCAAATCGACGCTGGTCAAGCTGCTCGCCGGCCGGCTGGCACCGTTCTCCGGCAAGGTCACGCGCGCCGACAAGCTGTCGACCGCCTATTTCGCCCAGCACCAGCTCGATGAACTCGACGAGCAGGGATCACCCTACACTCACGTCCGGCAGTTGATGAGCGATGCGCCGGAATCGAAAGTGCGGGCCCGTGCCGGCGCCATCGGATTTTCCGGCAAGGCGGCCGACACGCTGGTGAAAAGCCTGTCCGGCGGCGAGAAGGCGCGGCTGCTGCTCGGGCTCGCCACCTTCTACGGTCCCAACATGATCATCCTGGACGAGCCGACCAACCATCTCGACATCGACAGCCGCGCGGCGCTCGCCGAGGCGATCAACGAGTTTCCGGGCGCCGTGATCATGGTCTCGCACGATCGCTATCTCATCGAGGCCTGCGCGGATCGTCTGTGGGTCGTCGCCGAGAGGACCGTGAAGACCTATGACGGCGATCTGGACGATTACCGGCGGATGATCCTGTCGTCGCGGAGCGGTGCGTCGGCGCGCGATGCCGAACGTCCGCAGACGAGCGAGCGAGCGGAACGACCGCGCGGCGACAACAAGCGTGGCGGACTGAAACAGAAGATCGCGGCCGCCGAAGCCGAGATGGCCCGCATCACCGAGATCATCGCCAAGATCGACGGCGCGCTGGCGTTGCCAGACATCTTCACCCGCGACCCGAAGCAGGCGGCGCAATTGTACAAGGCAAGGGCGAATGCCGCGGAGGCGCTCGCGCGCGCCGAAGAGCAGTGGTTGGAAGCGAGCACGCTGTACGACGAGGCGACCGGCTGACGAACAAACGTCCGGCCGGTAGTTCCTCAAAATCACTGGGACCGAACCTGGTTCGATCCGTTCTGCTGTGACAGAAGCCACTCGCGCAGCGGGCTCAGGTCGCCTTCTTCTTGCCCTTGGCGGGCTTCGCCATCTTCGGCGCCGGGCCCGGATCGGGCGCGCGCTCGATCGAGGTCAGACGGCCCGCGGTGAACGTGTAGACGCCTGCGCGCGCACCGCGCAGCCAGGTCACGGTCGCAACGCGATCACCGCCATTACCGCCGATGTTGACACTGTCGGGTGCGCCGATGCCGCGCACCACGTCACATTCGGTATGGCCGAGCGCAACCGTGCCGCCTGCGGCGGGCGGCGCAGCGGCCGCATCGCTGCTCATCGCATTCGCGCCGGCCGACGCCATGCCGGGACAGGCGCCCTCGGCGCTGACGAGATCCTCCGCGGTGACGGGCTTTTCGGGCGTCAGCGGCGGCGCGTCGATCGAGATGCTCTTGATGAACAGGCGCTGCGGCCGGTTGAACCATTCGGCATCCTTGGAGAGAAAGTCAGCCGAGCCGGAGCATCCGGACACGACCGGTGCAAGCACAAGGAACGCCAGAAGGCGCGTCAGCTTTTGATTGTGGTCTCGCACGATGAACCTTGCTGAATTGCAACCAATGCTCGATTCAAAAGCACTAGCAGATCTTGTAACCGGCTGCGCCCTGGCTCTTGAAGCGATGTTCTGCCCGCATCGGCGGGATGCAACACTTCAGATGCGCGAGGCACAATCGTTGTTCGAACGGATCGTCCCACCATCACTTTGCGGCACGTTCGTGGCTTTGCCAACGCACCGCCAGTTCATTGGCAGATTATCATTAATCGCGGTACGCCGCCATGGCGAGCGCGCGCGACCGGCAGGCCATCATTGCCGACGCTGCCACCGCCCGCGCTCATCGGCCTGCCAATAGGTGACCTCGAATCCGCGCGTTTTGCAATCGGTCCAGGCCGCTCTCGCAGCTGCGAGCGCTTCGTCATCGTCGCCGTTGAAGACGAGGACCATACGCTCATAAGTGTGCGCGTCTGACGGCAGCGGCGCGTTGTCGACCAGGAATCGCACATTCGCCTGGTTGGGATTGCTCTCCTCCACCGCCAACACGATCGGCTGGTCGGCCACATCGGCAACCCGCCATGTGGCGTGCGGCAGAAACGAATCGTCACGATAGGTCCACAGATGCGCATCAAGCGCATCTGCACGCTCTTCTGAGGTCGATTGCACCACAACCCGCCAGCCACGCTCGAGCGACTTCTCCAGCAGCGGCGGCAACACGCCTTCCAGCGTCATGTTCTGCAAATGATAGAACAGGACTTCCGTCATCCGAACAGCCGTCCCTCAACTCCTGGCTTCGTAGCAATCCCACACCAGCCGGTCGAGCAGGCGCACGCCGTAGCCGGAGCCCCAGCTCTGATTGACCTCCGATTTCGGCGCGCCCATCGCGGTGCCGGCGATGTCGAGATGCGCCCATGGCGTATCATTGACAAAGCGCTGCAGGAATTGCGCGGCCGTGATCGAGCCGCCGTGGCGCCCGCCGGTGTTCTTCATGTCGGCGAATTGCGAATCGATCAGCTTGTCGTATTCGGGGCCGAGCGGCATGCGCCAGACCTTCTCGCCGGTCTCCTGCCCCGCCTTCAACAGCTTCTCGGCAAGATCGTCATTGTTGGCGAACAGGCCCGCATGCTCGGTGCCGAGCGCAACCATGATCGCCCCGGTCAAGGTGGCGAGATCGATCATGAATTTCGGCTTGTACTTGGTCGCGACGTACCAGAGCACGTCGGCGAGCACGAGCCGGCCTTCCGCGTCGGTGTTGATGATCTCGATCGTCTGCCCGGACATCGAGGTGACGATGTCACCCGGGCGCTGGGCGTTGCCGTCCGGCATGTTCTCGACCAGGCCTATCGCGCCGATCACATTGGCCTTGGCCTTCCGCGCGGCCAGCGCATGCATCAGACCGACGACGCAGGCCGCACCGCCCATGTCGCCCTTCATATCCTCCATCGAGCCGGCCGGCTTGATCGAGATGCCACCGGTGTCGAAGCAGACGCCCTTGCCGATGAACGCGACCGGCTGATCACCCTTCTTGCCGCCATTGTAGCGCATGACGACGGTGCGGCTCGGCCGCGCCGAGCCCTGGCCGACCCCGAGCAGCGCCCCCATTCCGAGCTTCGTCATGGCCGGCACATCGAGAATCTCGACGGTCACGCCGAGCTTGCGCAGCGCGCTGGCGCGCTTGGCGAACTCCTCCGGATAGAGCACGTTCGGCGGCTCGTTGACGAGATCGCGCGCCAGAATCACGCCGTCGGTGACATGCGACCGTGGCGCGAAAGCCTTCTTGGCCGCGGCAACGTCCGCGACGGCGAGCGAGATCGCGGCGCTGACGGCCGCCTCCTCGTCCTTCTTCTTGGTCTTGTAGCGGTCGAATCGATAGGCCCGCAGCCTGATCCCGGCCGCCAACGAGCTCGCCTGATCCGGCGTCATCGGCCCGGAGGGCAGCTCGGCCATCACCATCACAGGTTCAGTCCCGGCATTCAGTTTTCCGGCTAACGTCCCGCCATATTTCAGAAAATCCTTTTCCTTTTGATCCCCGCTCTTGCCCGTGCCGATCACGAGCAAGCGCTGAATCTTGATTCCCTGGGGGGCGAGAAGGTCGAGCACCGCACCGTCCTTGCCCTTGAAGCGCGCCGCAGCGGCCGCGCGCTGGATCAGCTCGGCGGCGCCGCCCAGCGCCTTGTCGGTCGCGGCACCAAGCCGCAGGGATTCGTCGCAGAACGCGACCAGGATACCGCGTGGCGCAGTCGACAGCGGAACGAAGCCGACCTTGACGGTGTCGGACATCAAGCAAACCTCCAAATTTCATCGTGAGGGCCGCCGCGACCGCCCCAAAATCTGAGCGGACAGACGAGGATGGCGGCAGTTCGGAACCCAACTTGGCAACAGTATGGCCTGCCGCGGCCAGAGCTGCCAAGCCTCCCGTGTCGAGGCGGTCACAATAATGAAATTTTAGCCGTATTTTAGCGGCGCCACGCCACAGCCATTTTGTCGACGGATCAAAGGGATGGTAAGGATGTTCACTGACCTTGGAACGTGACGGCGCAAGCAGCCTCGGGGACCCGTTTCAAGGGTGGCCGCAGCGCTCGTTCCGGGACTGCTGATTGGGGATCGAGCGCACACGATGGGATCCATCGACAGGTACATCTTTCGCACGACGCTCGCGTCGTTTGCGGTGGTCCTGGTGAGTCTCACCGGGGTGATCTGGATCACCCAGGCGCTGCGCGGCATCGACCTGATGACGAGCCAGGGACAGACCATCCTGACCTTTCTCGGCATTACCGGCCTGGTGATTCCCTCGCTGCTCGGCGTGATCGCGCCGATTGCGCTGATGATCGCGGTCTCTCACACCCTCAACAAGCTCGCGACCGATTCGGAAATCATCGTGATGAACGCCGCCGGCATGTCGCCGATCCGGCTGTTCGTGCCCTTCGCCTACGCCACCTGCGTCGTCGCGATCCTGGTCACCTTCATTGCCGCTTTCTTTGCGCCCGACGGGCTGCGGCGGATCAAGCAATGGGACGCCGAGATCACCGCCGACGTACTCGCCAACATCCTGCAGCCCGGCCGGTTCGCCCAGCTCGACCAGAACCTCACCATCCGGATTCGCGAACGCCAGCCCGGCGGCGAATTGCAGGGCATTCTGATCGACGACCGCCGCGATCCGAAGGAGCGAATCACGATCATCGCCGAGAAGGGTACGGTGGTGAAGAACCCCGACGGGTCGTTCCTGGTGCTGGAGGATGGCAATCTGGAGCGCTTCGAACTTGGCAAGCGCGAGCCGGCGATGGTCGCGTTCGCCCGCTACGCCTTCGACATGTCGAAATTCTCCAATCAGGGCCGCGATGTCACGCTCGGCATCCGCGAGCGCTATCTGTGGGAATTGATGGCGCCGGCCGAGGACGATCCGATCTACAAGCAGATCCCCGGACAATTCCGGCAGGAGCTGCATGACCGCTTCCTTGCACCGATCTACCCCTTCGCCTTCGCGGCTTTGACCTTTGCGTTTCTCGGCGCGCCGCGCACGACGCGTCAGAGCCGCAATTTCTCGTTCGGCAGTGCGATTCTCGCGGTGTTCGGCGTACGCATGGCCGGCTTCGCCTGCTCCGTCATGACGGTGAAGACGCCGGTTGCCGCCCTGGTGCAGTACCTGATGCTGTTCGGCGTGCTCGGCTTGAGCATCTGGATCATCGTCGGCGGCGTGGTGGTCGAGCCGCCGGCGCGGCTGATGGAGGTGATCAACCGCTCGAATGCGCGGATCGCACGGCTGTTCAGAAGGCCGGCCGCCGCATGAACATGGTCACCAACACGCTCGGGCGCTATTTCGCCGGCCGCTTCCTGGTCTCGGCGGTCGGCGTGTTCGCGAGCATTTTCGTGCTGCTCGTCCTGGTCGATTACATCGAGATGGTCCGCAAGACCTCGGGGCTGGCCTCCGCCTCGGCGCTGATGGTCGCCGAGACCTCGCTGTTTCGCGTGCCGCAACTGCTCGAGAAGATGATGCCGTTCTGCGTCCTGATCGGCGCCATGACCTGCTACCTCGCCCTGTCGCGTCGCCTCGAGCTCGTGGTGGCGCGCGCCGCCGGCGTGTCGGCCTGGCAGTTCATCGCGCCGGCGCTGGCCAGCGCCATCATGCTCGGCCTGATGGCGACGACGCTGTACAATCCGATGTCCGCCAATCTGCGCGAATTGTCGAAGCGCATGGAAGCGGAGCTGTTCGGCGCCGCCCCGGGCGGCGGCGTGCAGGATGCGTCCGGCTTCTGGCTGAACCAGATCAACCCGGACGGCTCGGTCATCATCAACGCCGCGCGCAGTGAGCAGCAGGGTGTTCGGCTGACCGGCCTGACGCTGTTCCGTTTTGATACGGAGAAACATTTCAAGGACCGAATCGAAGCGCGCGAGGCCACCCTCGAAGACGGCCAGTGGGTGTTCAAATCGGTGCGCCGATTCTCCCTCGATGCGCCGCCGGTGGACGAGCCGACCTTCATTCTGCCCACCAGCCTGACACCGGCACAGGTCCGCAACAGCTTCTCGACCCCCGAAACTGTGTCGTTTTGGCAACTGCCGAGCTACATCCGTTCGTCAGAGAGCTCAGGCTTCGCGACCGCGGGCTACCGATTGCAGTATCATAAGCTGATCGCGCAGCCATTCCTGCTGGCTGCGATGGTCATGCTGGCCGCGTCCGTGTCGCTCCGCTTCTTCCGAATGGGTGGCGTACAAAAAATGGTTTTGAGTGGCGTGGGCGCCGGCTTTCTGCTCTACGTTTTGTCGAAAGTAACGGAAGATTTGAGCAAGGCTGCGTTGATGGATCCGATCGTTGCCGCGTGGCTGCCGGTGTTCGTCGGTGGCCTGACCGGCTTTATGGCCTTGCTCTACCAGGAGGACGGCTAGTGTCGTTCGTTGCCGTCCGTCAGACAGCGCTTGCCGTGCTCCGGCAGCATGCGATTGCATGCGGTCGATTCGCGCGCGTGAGTGGCATCGTGTCTGCCGAATCCATGTCTCGGAAGTTCTGGTCTCCCGGTTCCAAGCCGCGCAGCTTCACGTCTGGCCAATTCACGTCTGCCGTTCTCGGGGGCGTGTTCGCGCTGGCGTTCGGTGCCGTGCTGACAGCGGCCATCGGTCTGGTTGCACCTGCGCCCGCCGCCGCGCAAAGCTTCACCTATAATCCGCGCCCGCCAAAGGCGCCACCGCCGCGCGTCGCCAACGACAACCAGATGCTGGTTCAGGCGACCGAGGTCGATTACGACTACAACAACTCGCGCGTGTCAGCGGTCGGCAACGTCCAGCTGTTCTATAACGGCACCTCGGTCGAGGCCGACCGGGTGATCTACGACCAGAAAACCAAGCGCCTGCATGCGGAAGGCAACATCCGCATGACCGACGCCGACGGCAAGATCACCTACGCCAACAGCCTCGATCTGTCCGACGATTACCGCGACGGCTTCGTCGATTCGCTGCGCGTCGAGACCGAGGACCAGACGCGGATGGCGGCGACCCGCGCCGACCGCTCCAAGGGCAATTACACCGTCTTCGAGAACGGCGTGTACACCGCCTGCGCGCCATGCAAGGACGATCCGAAGAAGCCGCCGCTGTGGCAGGTCAAGGGTGCGCGCATCATCCATGACCAGACCGAGAAGATGCTGTATTTCGAGAACGCCCAGCTCGAATTCTTCGGCGTTCCGCTCGCCTATATCCCGTACTTCTCGACGCCCGACCCGACGGTGAAGCGCAAGAGCGGCTTCCTGATGCCGGGCATCACCCAGACCGGCGGCTACGGCTTCGGCGTCGACATCCCCTATTACTGGGCGATCGCGCCGGATTACGACGCGACCTTCACGCCGCGCATCACCTCCAAGCAGGGCGTGCTGCTACAGACCGAATTCCGCCAGCGCTTTAGCAATGGCGGCTATCAGGTGCGCCTCTACGGCATCGACCAGCTCGACCCCAACGCCTTCGCCGGCCAGCCGGGCAATCGCCAGTTCCGCGGCGGCATCGACACCAAGGGCCAGTTCGCGATCAACGACAAGTGGGTGTTCGGCTGGGATGGCATCCTGCTGTCCGACTACATGTTCCTGTCGGACTACCGGCTGGCGCAGTACCGCGACCCGTTCAACTCGTTCATGAGCCTGCCGACGGAGGCGATCTCGCAGCTGTATCTGACCGGCGTCGGCAGCCGCAGCTTCTTCGACGTCCGGGCCATCCATTATCTGAGCTTCTCGGGCAACCAGCAGACCGTGCCGGTGGTCTATCCGGTGCTCGACTATTCGAACGTGCTGAACTATCCGGTGTTCGGCGGTGAGTTCAGCTACAAGACCAATTTCGTCAATCTGAGCCGTGAACAGGCGGTGTTCGACCCGATCACCACCACGGCCAATACGGCCGGCCTGTGCGCGACGACGTCGGCCGATCCGCGCGCGCGGCTGCCCACCCAGTGCCTGCTGCGCGCCACACCCGGCACCTATACCCGTCTCACCGCACAGGCGGAGTGGCGGCGCTCGTTCACTGACCCCTACGGCCAGATCTGGACGCCGTTCGCGATTCTGCGCGCGGACGCGATCAACGCCAACGTCACCGCGCAGCCAGGCGTCGGCAACTTCGTCCAGACGGGCGACACCCAGGCGCTGCGGCTGATGCCGACGGTCGGCCTGGAATACCGCTACCCGTTCATCAATGTGCAGCCGTGGGGAACCACCACGATCGAACCGATCGCGCAGGTGATCATCCGGCCGAACGAGACCTATGCCGGCCGGCTGCCGAACGAGGACGCCCAGAGCATGGTGTTCGACGCCAGCAACCTGTTCAGCGTCGACAAGTTCTCCGGCTATGACCGCGTCGAAGGCGGCGGCCGCGCCAATGTCGGCGTGCAGGCCACCACCCAGTTCGACCGCGGCGGCACGATCAACGTGCTGTTCGGCCAGTCCTACCACCTGTTCGGCCTGAACTCCTTCGCGGTGCAGGACGCCAACAATACCGCCATCGGGTCCGGTCTCGACAAGACCGTCTCGGATTACGTGGCGCGCGTCGATTACTCGCCGAACCGGACCTATACGTTCAGCATGCGCAGCCGGTTCGACCAGCAGACCCTGAACATCCAGCGCTTCGAGGCCGAGGCGAAGGCGAACTTCGATCGCTGGTCGGTGGCCCTGACCTACGGCAATTACGCCGCGGATCCGGCGCTCGGCTATCTCGCCCGGCGTGAGGGCATCCTCGGCAGCGGCTCGGTCAAGGTGGCGCCCAACTGGATCGTATCCGGTGCGGCGCGCTGGGATCTGGCCGCCAACAAGATCAACCAGTATGTGATCGGCGCCGGCTATGTGGACGATTGTTTCGTGCTGGCCGCCAACTATGTAACGTCCTATAATTACACCGCAGGTACCACCCCACCCGTTCTGAGCCATGCCTATATGCTCCAGATCGGGCTTCGGACGCTCGCAAACTCCTCGTCGACGGGAAGTGCGGCTGGTGGCCTTCAGTAGCGCGCGCCGGTCTCCGACCGGTGCTCCTCTGGTCCGAGAGGTCCCGACAAAGAGCCGTCGCGCCGCTTCTGGTTGGACTCATTGCGAACAGCGAAGCTTGGTCATGACGATCGCGTTCTCTTCCCGCCTTCGGGCCCTGGCCATCTGCAGTCTTGCCGTGCTGGCATCGGGTGCCGGGCTGATCCCCGCTCAGGCCCAGAGCATCGTCGTGATGGTGAATGGCGATCCCATTACCGATTACGACATTGAGCAGCGGATGAAGCTCAACTTCCTCAGCACGCGAAAGCAGCAGAGCCGGCAGGAGGTCATCAACGAGCTGATCGACGACAAGGTGAAGATCAAGGAAGGCAAGAAGTTCGGCGTCGAACCGACGGCCTCCGACGTCGACCAGTCGTTCGCCGGCATGGGCTCGCGCATGCGGCTCAATGCCGAACAGCTGACGAAATCGCTGGAGAGCCAGGGCGTGCGCCCCGAAACCCTCAAGGCGCGCATCAAGGCCGAGATCGTCTGGACCAGCCTGGTCCGCGGTCGCTACAAGGAACGCCTGCTGGTGTCCGACAAGGACGTCGCCGCGGCGGTTGCTGCGGCCGGCGGCGATTCCGACCAGCAGGGCCAAGCCTTTGAATACAAGATGCAGCCGATCGTGCTGATCGTGTCAAACTCATCGAACCAGGCGGTGATGGAAGCGCGGCACAAGGAGGCGGAAGCCCTGCGCGCGCGGGTGCAGACCTGCGCCGACGCCAACAATGTCTTCAAGACCACCGCGAATGCCGTGATCAAGGAGATCGTCGTCAAGACGTCCGCCGACATTCCGCCGAACCTCCGCAAATTGCTCGACGACACTCCGATTGGACATCTCACGCCGCCTGAAGCGACCAAACAGGGAATCCAGATGGTCGCGCTGTGCGCCCGCACTCCCACGACGGTCGACACGCCGAAAAAGCGTCAGATCCGCGAGGAGATGTACACCAAGAAGTACGAGGCGACGTCCAAGGCCTATCTGCAGGAAGTCCGCAAGGCGGCGATGATCGAATATCGCTGATGAGCAATCCCCTCGCGCTCACATTGGGCGAACCTGCAGGCATCGGCCCCGACATCACCTTGCAGGCGTGGTTGCGTCGCACCGAGCTTGGACTTCCGGCTTTCTATCTGCTCGGGGATCCCGGCTTCATCAGCCAGCGGGCGGCGCTGCTGGGCCTCGATGTTCCGGTGACGGAGACGCATCCCGGACAGGCCGTCGAGATATTCTCCAAGGCGCTGCCGGTCGTACCCACGGGGCATCGCGTCACCGCGCAACCCGGCCGTCCCGACGTCACGAGCGCAGAGGCCGCGATCGGCTCGATCCGCCAGGCCGTCCTTGACGTCAAGACCGGACGGGCGAGCGCCGTCGTGACCAATCCGATCGCCAAGGCCATCCTCTACCGCGCCGGTTTCACGCATCCGGGGCACACCGAGTATCTCGCCGAGCTCGCCGCCGATGGCGGGGTGGTCCCGCAGCCCGTCATGATGCTCTGGTCGCCGACGCTCGCCGTCGTGCCGGTGACGATCCATGTGGCGCTGCGCGAGGCGATCGAGCAGCTGACGAGCCCGCTGATCACCTCGACGACCCGCATCGTCGCGGCGAGCCTGCGGCGCTATTTCGGCCTGTCGCGGCCGCGCATCGCCCTGTCGGGCCTCAATCCCCATGCCGGCGAGGACGGCACGATGGGCACGGAGGAGGACACGATCATCGCGCCGGCGATCGCGACGCTGCGCAATGCCGGCCTCGACGTGCAGGGACCGCTGCCGGCCGATACGATGTTCCACGACGCTGCGCGCAAGACCTATGATTGCGCCATCTGCATGTATCACGATCAAGCGCTGATCCCGATCAAGACGCTGGCCTTCGACGAGGGCGTCAATGTGACGCTCGGCCTGCCCTTCATCCGCACCTCGCCGGACCACGGCACGGCGTTCGGCATCGCCGGCAGGGGCACGGCCAATCCGGCCAGCCTGATCGCCGCCCTCCGGCTTGCCGCGCGCATGGCCAGCCAAGCGGCATGAGCGCGATCGACGACCTGCCGCCCCTGCGCGAGGTCATTCGCGAGCATCAGCTGTCGGCGCGCAAGGCACTCGGCCAAAACTTCCTGCTCGATCTCAATCTCACCGCGCGAATTGCCCGGGCCGCCGGTCCGCTGGAGGACGCCACCGTGGTCGAGATCGGTCCGGGCCCGGGCGGCCTGACGCGGGCGCTGCTCGCGCTCGGCGCCCGCCACGTCATCGCCGTCGAGCACGATGAGCGCGCGATCCCGGCGCTGCAGGCGATCGCGGAGCGTTATCCGGGACGGCTCGAGATCGTCTGCACCGATGCCCGCACCTTCGATGTCCGGCCCTATCTCGGCAGCACCAAGGCCAAGATCGTCGCCAACCTGCCCTACAACATCGCGACGCATCTGCTGATCGGCTGGCTCTCCGCCGAACCATGGCCGCCCTGGTACGACATGATGGTGCTGATGTTCCAGCGCGAGGTCGCCGAGCGGATCGTCGCGCGCGAGAACGAGGAGGCCTATGGCCGGCTCGGCGTGCTCGCCAATTGGCGCTGCGAGACCAAGATCCTGTTCGACATCTCGCCCTCGGCCTTCGTGCCGCCGCCGAAGGTGACCTCATCGGTGGTGCGGCTGGTGCCGCGCACAGCCCCGGAGCCGTGCGACCGCCGCGCGCTCGAGCAGGTCGCAGCCGCCGCATTCGGCCAGCGCCGCAAGATGCTGCGCCAGAGCCTGAAGTCCCTGCCAACGGATCCCGCGCGTCTGGCCGCAGCTGCCGGCGTCGATCCGACGCGCCGCGCCGAGACCATTCCGGTGTCGGGCTTTGTTGCCATGGCGAGCGAATTGACCAATAGTCGCGACGATAACAAGACCTAACAACAAGCATTTCAGGGAGATTTCTCATGGCGTTGATGCGTCGTCAGTCGCTCGTCAAATTCGATGCACCGCTGTGCGAGACGATCGTCGAGACACCGAAGCCGCAGGGCCGGGAGGTTCTCGTGCGTATCGAACGCTGCGGCCTGTGCCATTCCGACCTGCACATCCAGGATGGCTATGCCGACCTCGGCGGCGGCAAGCGCCTCGACACGACCCGCGGCATGACCCTGCCCTTCACGCTCGGACATGAGATCGCCGGCGTCGTCGACGAGATCGGACCCGACGTGCCGAAGGAGCTGATCGGCGCCCGGCGCGCGGTGTTTCCGTGGATCGGCTGCGGCCAGTGCCGCGACTGTGCCAATGGCGACGAGAATTTGTGCGCCAAGCAGCGTTTTCTCGGCGTCTCGATCGACGGTGGCTTCGCCACCCACGTACTGGTGCCCGACGCGAAGTACCTGCTCGAATATGATCCGCTGCCGGTCAATCAGGCGGCGACCCTGATGTGCTCCGGTGTCACGGCCTATGGCGCGCTCAAGCGTCTCGTCGACCGGCCGCGGCAGCGCAATCTGCTGCTGATCGGACTCGGCGGCGTCGGCATGATGGGTCTGTCATTCGCGCACGCGATGTTCAAGCAGCCGATCTCGGTCGCCGATCTCTCGGCTGCCGCGCGCGACACCGCGCTGAAGAACGGGGCAGCCACGGCCTATGATCCGGCCGAGCCGGATGTGATCAAGCGCATCCTCAAGGAGACCGAGGGCGGCTTCGACGAGGTCGTCGACTTCGCCGGCAATGAGAAGTCGATGGCGTTTGCCGTGTCGGTCGTGGCTCGCGGCGGCAAGATCGTCGTATCCGGCCTGATGGGCGGCCAGTTCACGCTGCCGATGGTGCAGTGGGTGTACAAGCGCATGACCATCGAGGGCTTCATGGTCGGCACGCTCGCCGAAGGTCATGAGCTGATGGCCCTGGCCCGCGCCGGCAAGATCAAGCCGCCGCCGATGCGCGAGGAGCCGATGGCCGACGTCCAGAAATGGATCGATCAACTGCGCGCCGGCCATGTCGTCGGACGCGTGGTGCTGACGAACTGATCGGTCCGTCCATCGCATTGTAGATGCAGTGCGCGCGCGGCTCGGAGCCGCGCGCGCTGATCCGGCAGCAGCCTCAACGGTGTCTGGGTGGGGTTGCGTGCGGCATCGATCGACGCGGTTCATTTGTCCACAAATGGTGGCCGTGCGGTGCAACCAAGCACGCAGCCTGCTCCCATGTGATCCAGCAGCGGAGCCCGCATGGCGATCTGCTTGTGGAAAAAATGCCTCAGTCCACAGTGAAAACGGCCAGTCAGAATTAATCCGGAATTGGGGCTCATTGCGACCTAACTTCTTTCCGAGAACGCGCCGTTGCGTCGCGTATCCGGAGTCACCAATGGCAGGCCGAACGGCAGGAGTTGCATTCGCCATTGCAGCCGGAATCGTCGTGATTGCCGTGTCGCCGCGCGTAGCCATCGCTGCGGATGACTGCCTCACTGAGCCGACTGGCGAGAAGTCCGACGCACAACGCTGGTACTACCGCTTCGATCGCGGCACCAATCGGCGCTGCTGGTATCTGAAGGACGCCAACGGCAACACCCGCGACATTGCGGCCCCACCGCGGACGCCGCAGCAGCCGGCTCCCTGGGACTTTGCCCAGCCTGCGCCGCCCAAACTGACCGCAAAACGAACCGATGGCCCAGCGCCCCGCGCCAACGCCGAAGCCCTGGCAGATGCGCCTCAGCCGCGTGTCCGCACGGACCTTGCCATCCGAGGCACGCCGAAGCCACAGAATGTCGCGATCACGCCGACCACACTGACGGCCTCCGACGCCAACCTGCCGCGCAGTCTCGACGCCTCGCCATGGCCGTCCTCGCCGCCGCCGCAGACCGAGCCGGCGATATCCGATTCGCAGCCGGCAGCGGCGATCGCCGCGGACGATAATGTTGAACTGGACGCCAATGCAGCACCGCCCGCCGAGGGGCCGATGACGGCGGCGTCGAAGTCCGCCAAGCCGGAAGCCCCCATCCACGTGCTGATGCTCGTGGTGTTCGGCGCCCTCGCGATCTCCGGCCTGCTGGCCAGCGCCCTCTACCGTCTCAGCCGGATGGGACGGAAGCGGCGCCGCGGCGCGGAGTGGCAAATGGCGGCACGGACGCGGCGCTCGCGCGCGAAGCCGCGGACAAAAGCAAAAGCGCCGGCCTTCGGTCAGCGCAGCGCCCGCAACGGATCTGCCGCGGGCAACGGCTTTCGAACCCAGGAGACGGCATCGGCGCTCGACCTCGCCAGCGCCCGGCTGTCCGCCGCGACACAGGATCAGGCCGGCGCGAGGCCCCGAGCCGCGGCGCCCGCCCCCTATCCGGATCCTTCGAACGACGTTCCCAGCCGACACGATTGGGATCAGGCAGCCGAGTTGCCGAAGCTGCAACCAGCCGAGGCCGTCTGGCAGGCCGCCGATGATCTCGCGGCCCGTGCCGCGGGGCGCCACTCCGCAATGATGGCCCAGGCCGTCCTCTCACAAGGCGTCCAGACCCAGGGATCGATGGCGCAGGGATCTATGGCATCGGCCGACATGCCGATCACCTCAGCCCAGATCGCCCCTGCGGTCCCGCCAGCAACAGCGCCCGCGTTTGCTGCCCCGCAAGCGGCCGCTGCCAATGCCAGCGCTTCTTCGGCCGAGATGGCCCCCCAGGGCTGGTCCGCCCAGACCCGCCCCGCTGCGGCCTGGCCGGGCGCGCAACCGCCTGACGCGCAGATCGCGGCCCCCGCTTCTGCGGCACCGTCCCAGATGGGCGCGCCGGCTGCGCCGGCGACCCCGCCCGCCCCGGTGGATGTCGCCGAGATCGTATCGGCCTTGCGCAAGGCCCGCACCGGCAATGCCGCGTCGCAAACGCCAGGCGCCGCGCCGGTGGATGCGGCCAAGGTGATTGCTGCCCTTCTGGTGTCCCGCGCGGCCAAGCGACGCGCATCGCAACCGTCCATGCCCGAAATGGCGGACGCCGCACCCGCCGCCGACATCGGCGCATCGCAGGCCGCGCCGCCAGCGCCGTCCTTGGTCGATCGCCTCCGCAACGGACACGCCACCGCGCCTCCGAGGCCTGCGATGTCCGCCGACGCGGTCGCCGCAAGTGCAGCTTCATCCGCGGATCCGGCGGCTGCGCTGATCGAGACGCTCCGCGCCCATGCGGCGCGGCAGCCCCCCCAGCAGCCGCAGGACGCCTCGACCTTCGAGCCGGAGCCCGCGGCGCCTCACAGCGACGACGCTGACCTCGATGATCCCGCTGCGGCCTTGATCAACCTGCTGGAGTCCCGCTTCGCGCTGGCGCAAGACGAACTGGAAGCAGATGGCTCCGACGCGCGCGACGAGGCGTTTGCACCGCAGACGCAGCAGCAGATCGCCGCCGAGCAGGACGATCCGGCGGCGCAGCTGTTGAGCATGTTGGAATCGCGACCTTCGCTGCCGCCGGCCCCTGCCGTCCGCGAGCCGTCACGACGCCAGCCGCAGCAACGTGCGCTGTTCGTCCCGCCTCCGGTCGAGGATGCGGCGACACCGCCGCTCGACTTCATTCCGCGCCCTCAGGCGTTGCGGCCGCGGCCGCGCAACATCCAGCAGGATGAGTCGCTCGACGGCATTCAGGACATCCTGGCGCGCCTCGGGCGCCGGGCCTGAGCCGGCGCGTCAGCCTTCGAGCTGGCGCTGCAGCTCACGCACGAAGGTCGTCAGTCCAGTCCGGCGCTCGCGCTTGAGCCGCTCGGCCTTCAGGATCGACTGCACTTCGGCAAAGGCGTCGTCGACATTGCGGTTGATGACGATGTAGTCGTACTCGGCCCAGTGGCTCATCTCGTGGCTGGCTCGGCTCATGCGCCCGCGAATGACCTCGTCGGAATCCTGCGCGCGCGTATGCAGCCGCTTCTCGAGATCGGCAGCGGATGGCGGCAGGATGAACACGCTGACTACGTCCTGTCGTGCCTTCTCGCGCAGCTGCTGCGTGCCCTGCCAATCGATGTCGAACAGAACATCCTGCCCGGCCGAAAGAGCCGCCTCGACCGGCGCGCGCGGCGTGCCGTAGCGGTTGTCGAACACGGTCGCCCATTCGAGCAGCTCGTTGCGCTTGACCATGTCCTCGAAGCGCCCACGGTCGACGAAGTGATAGTCACGTCCATCGACCTCACCAGGGCGCATCGGACGTGTCGTCGCCGACACCGACATCTGCAGGCCCGGCATGCGCTCGATCAGCAGCCGCGACAGCGTCGTCTTGCCCGCCCCCGAGGGTGACGACAGCACGAACATCAGACCGCGCCGTTCCACCCCGTCGAAGCTTCCGTCGTGAGCCGCCATGGATCACTCCAGATTCTGAACCTGTTCGCGAAACTGCTCGACCACGGTCTTCAGCTCGAGTCCTATGTTGGTCAGCTCGATGTCGTTCGACTTCGAGCAGCAGGTGTTGACCTCGCGGTGGAATTCCTGCGCGAGGAAATCGAGCCGGCGCCCGACCGGGCCGCCCTTGCCGAGCATCTCGCGGGCCTGCGCGACATGCGAGGCGATACGATCGAGCTCCTCGCGCACATCGGCCTTGGCCGCGATCAGCAGCGCCTCTTGCGCCAGGCGGTCGGGATCGAAACGATCGGAGGTTTCGAGCAAGGCCGCAACCTGCTCCGCGAGCCGCGCCCTGATCGCTTCCGGCTTGCGCCCGGGCGAGGCTTCGGCCCTGCCCGCCAGCGCCTCAATCTCATCGACACGCTGATTGAGAATCTGGCCGAGCGATTCTCCCTCGCGGCGGCGCATCTCCACCAGATGTTTCAGAGCCGTCTCGAACGCGGCGATGGCAGCCTCCTTGGCCGCCTTGTCCTCGGCCTCGTCGCTCTCCGGCTCGGCCACCTCGATCACGCCCTTAATGGACAGCAGCCCGTCGATGCTCGGGGCGACCGCGTCGATCCGGCCGGACAGCGAGCTCGCCACCTTGACCACGGCCGCCAGAACGTCCTCGTTGATGCGAACCGTCGCGCCAGTCTCGGTGCGCTTGACGGTCAGGTTCGCATAGACAGTGCCGCGGGACAGCACTTCGGTTGCGCGCTTCTTCGCGAAAGCCTCGACCTCGTCCCAGCCCTGCGGCAGCCGCACGCGGACGTCCAGTCCCTTGGCGTTGACGGACTTCAACTCCCACTCGAACGAGTAGGGACCGCTTGCCCCGTGGCTACGGGCAAAGCCGGTCATGCTCGACAGCGCCATTTCGTCAATATCTCCGGCACATCAGAAACGAGCGACAGACTCGCCCCACCAAAAGTGCGCGAACCTTACGGCCTTTTGGCCAAATGTTAAGCCCGGTTCTGCGCGGCCGGGGCGCGTGGACAATTATTGCTGAACGACCGGCGGGCTCGATTGCGCCGCGCCCTGCCTTCCGCCCGCAGCAGCAGGCGCCGGAGCGCCCGATGCGCGATTGGCCGGCGGCTTCTTGGCCCCCGTCGGCGTACGCGGTGCTGCTGCCGCGGCGGCCGGATCAACGGCGCCCGCTGCGGTGGCCGCCGGCGCCTCCTCAGGCTCGACCGTGTCGTTCTGGGTCTGCCGCTCCATCGCCCTCAGCTTGGCGACGTTCTTCTGGTGCAGATCGTAGGTCTCGGTGAAGGCGTGACCGCCGGTGCCGTCGGCCACGAAATAGAGGTCGCGTGTCCGTGCCGGGTTGGCCGTGGCTTCCAGGGACGCCCGGCCCGGGTTTGAGATCGGCCCCGGGGGCAGCCCCTCGATCACATAGGTGTTGTACGGCGAGGGCTGTGTGATTTCGCTGCGCTTGATCGGACGTCCCAGCGTCCCCTTGCCGCCGACGAGACCGTAGATGATCGTGGGATCCGACTGCAGCTTGATCTTCTGCTTCAAGCGATTGACGAAAACTGCGGCGACCCGGCTGCGCTCGTCCGGCTTGCCCGTTTCCTTCTCGACGATCGAGGCGAGCGTCACCAGCTGTTCTGGCGTCCGCACGGGCAAATCAGGGCTGCGGCGCTCCCAGATCTCGGCCAGCACACGCTTCTGCGCTTGCTGCATGCGCTGAATGACCTGCTCGCGACTCGTGCCACGCGGGAATTTGTAGGTCTCCGGAAGGAGCGTTCCCTCGCGCGGAATTTCACGAACACTGCCGGTGAATATCTCGTTGTCCGAGAGGCGGGCCACGATCTGCTCGGAGGTCAGACCTTCGGGAATCGTGACCCCATGCTGCACAACCTTGCCCTCGACGATCACGCCGATCACGTCGCGCAGCGACGCATTCTTCTGGAACGCATACTCGCCGGGCTTCAGGTCGGAACTCGCCTTCAACGCATACACGCCACCGATGAAGATCCAGGGATTGACGTCGATCACGCCCTCGCGGGCAAGCACGTCCGCGATGTCGCGCTTGCCCGCGCGCTGGGGAATGTTGACGATCTTGTCGTCCTGCAACGGCCCCGGGGCCTCCAGGATCTGCCGCCCGTAGTAATACGCAGCTCCCGCTCCGATCATGGCCAGAAGCAGCAACGTGATGATCGCATTGCCGACGACGACAAACGGATTGCGAGCCCGATCGGAACGACGCGGCGGCGGCGGCACCCGCTCGGGCTCAAGCGCTGCGCGCGGACTACGGGGCGAGATGGGCGGCCGTTCACTCATCGATGCAACCTTCAGTGCTGTCGCTCTCGTCGCCGCCGTGCGCTCCCCACGCGGCGACGTCACGTCTACGCCCACCCTCACGCTTCATCATCGAATCCGGCGAAAAGGTGTTCTCGCCGGATCTCATGGCCATGGACGGCCGGTTCCGTGCCTCATCGAGCCTGCTCGTCCTGCGAGGACACGCGAACTCTTGGGTTCTAGTGTGGCTGTGGTCGGATATCCGCGTGACGAAACGACAAGCAGTCGCAGCGGTCATCCGTCCTTCCACACTAACCCACCACGCGTCGCAAGATCACCGAAGCATTGGTGCCGCCGAACCCGAACGAGTTCGACAGCGCCACGTTGATCTCCCGCTTGCGAGCGGTCTGCGGCACGAGGTCGATCGCGGTCTCGACCGACGGGTTCTCCAGATTGATGGTCGGCGGCGCGATATTATCCCGAATCGCGAGAATGCAGAAGATCGCTTCGACAGCGCCGGCAGCGCCGAGCAGATGGCCGATCGACGACTTGGTCGAGGACATCGAGATCCTCGATGCTGCGTTGCCGAGCAGGCGCTCGACCGCGCCGAGTTCGATCTCATCACCGATCTGCGTCGAGGTGCCGTGCGCATTGATGTAGTCGATATCCGCGGCCGTGATGCCGGCGCGCTTCATGGCCGCGCTCATGCTACGGAAACCGCCGTCGCCATCCGGCGATGGCGAGGTGATGTGATAGGCATCGCCCGACAGTCCGTAACCGCTCACCTCGGCGTAGATCCGGGCGCCGCGCGCCTTCGCATGCTCATACGCCTCGAGCACCACGATGCCGGCGCCCTCGCCCATCACAAAGCCATCGCGATCCTTGTCGTAGGGACGCGAAGCTTTCTCCGGCGTCTCATTGAAGCCGGTGGACAGCGCCCGGGCCGCGCAGAATCCGGCCATGCCAATCCGGCAGATCGGCGATTCCGTGCCGCCGGCCACCATGACGTCGGCATCGCCAAGCGCGATCAGACGGCTGGCGTCGCCGATGGCATGTGCGCCCGTCGAACACGCCGTGACCACCGAATGGTTGGGGCCCTTCAGGCCATGCTCGATCGAGACATAGCCCGACGCGAGGTTGATCAGACGTCCGGGGATGAAGAAGGGCGACACCTTCCGCGGACCGCGCTCCTTCAGGAGAATCGCGGTGTCGGCGATGCCCGACAGGCCGCCGATGCCGGAGCCGATCAAGGTGCCGGTGGCACAACGGTCCTCTTCCGTCGACGGGTGCCAATTGGCATCGTCAAGCGCTTGGCGCGCAGCCGCCATGGCGAAGATGATGAAATCGTCAACCTTGCGCTGGTCCTTCGGCTCCATCCATTGGTCGGCATTGAACGCGCCGTCGGTCCCATCACCACGCGGCACCTGGCAAGCCACCTTGGCCGGCAGATCGGAGACGTCGAACGTCTCGATCTTGCGAGCCCCGCTCTTACCCTGCAGGATGCGCTGCCAGGTCGTTTCCACCCCACAGCCAAGCGGCGAAACCATGCCAAGGCCAGTGACGACAACCCGCCTCATGTTTGTTTCTCCAGACCCGATCTTGGGCGGTCGTTGACCGGCGGACGACGGTCGCCGCACCTCGGGTCATTGTTTCGAGCAACACGTTGTTTCGAGCAACACGTTCTGGCCGGGTCGTGCCGCCGAATCGTGCACTGCCGGCCCAATCTGACGACTCCTTACGACGCCGCCAACAGCAAGAAACCGGTCGGCCGCACAAGACGGGCCGGCCGGTTTCGCGCAACGCTCGCCTGAGGATCAGCTCTTGGCGTTCTTCTCAAGGAACTTGGTGGCGTCGCCCACGGTGAGGATCGTCTCCGCGGCGTCGTCAGGGATCTCGCAACCGAACTCTTCCTCGAAGGCCATCACGAGCTCGACCGTGTCGAGGCTGTCGGCACCGAGATCGTCAATGAAGCTCGCGTTGTCGACCACTTTCTCGGGCTCGACACCAAGGTGCTCGACCACGATCTTCTTAACCCGCTCGCCAATCTCACTCATCGTTCAACCTCGTGCTTGTTCCTTTAAGACCCGACCCCCGGATGATCCGCATCACCCCGGCCGTTAAACTTCCTTCGCGATCGCGCAAAACCAGATTTGCCCCGCAGCGCCCCTTTACCGAAATCTGGCGGACGACTTGCGGTCCGAAAACTTCGGAAACGGGGCCACTCACAAACTCCAATCCTCAAGGACTCCACGAGTCCGGCACGCCTCCGACCCAGAGCGCTCAAACAGGACCCCGGATCAGCAGCACCAGCCGACGGAGGCCCGGCGAACGATGGCAGCTCGCCCCGCCAATATACAGGGTTTGGAAATCCTGCAATGGCGTTCTTCGTGCCCCCATCGGCGGCCCAGTTACCATACACGCGAATCCTTGGCGACTCGGACCGGGAGATCGATTGCGACGTCTTTTCGCCGCATTCCGAGCCGCGGAGACGCTTAGATCATGGCCATGCCGCCATTGACGTGGATCGTCTGCCCCGTGACGTAGGCCGCCTCGTTGGAGGCGAGGTACACCGCAGCTGCAGCAATATCCTCGGGCGTGCCGAGTCGCGCCGCGGGCACTTTGGCCAGGATCGTCTCGCGCTGCTTGTCGTTCAGCGCATCGGTCATCGGCGTCTTGATGAAACCAGGCGCAATGCAGTTCGCGGTCACGCCGCGCTTGGCATATTCCGCACCGAGCGTCTTGATCATGCCGATGAGCCCGGCCTTGGAAGCCGTATAATTCCCCTGCCCGGGATTGCCGGTCACGCCGACGATCGACGTGATCGCGATGATTCGGCCGAAACGCTTGCGCATCATCAGTTTCGTCGCGGCACGCGCCAGACGGAAGGTCGCGGTCAGATTGACCTTGATGACCTCGTCCCAGTCTTCGTCACGCAGCTGCACGAACAGGTTGTCACGCGTGATGCCAGCGTTGGCCACGAGAATATCGACCTGGCCCATGGCCTGCTCCGCGGCCGGCACCAACGCCTCGACCTCGGCACTATCCGACAGATTGCAGGGCAGCACATGCACACGGCTGCCCAGCTCACCCGCCAGCGTTTCCAGCACGTCGCGGCGCGTGCCGGAAATCGCAACCGTCGCCCCCTGCGCGTGCAGAGCCTTGGCGATCGCATTGCCGATACCGCCGGTCGCGCCGGTGACCAGCGCGGTCCTGCCACTCAGATCGAACATTCAACTCTCCATCAATGCCGCTACACGCAGCCCGTTACGCCGTTTTGGCCGCGGCCAGCGCGTCCTTGGCGGCCGCAATGTCCGCCGGACCGCCGACAGCGACGCCGACGGCTCCATCCGCGATCCGCTTGACCAGACCACTCAGGACCTTGCCGGCGCCGATCTCGAAAAAGCGCGTCACGCCTTGACCTGCCATATAGGCGATCGATTCGCGCCAGCGCACCGTGCCCGTGACCTGCTCGACCAGCCGACGGCGAATCTCGTCGGGGTCGCTGATCGGTGCCGCGAGCACGTTCGACACCAGCGGCGCCGCCGGCGCCTTGATCGTCACTTTCGACAGCGCCTCTGCCATGACTTCGGCCGCCGGCTGCATCAGCTTGCAGTGGAACGGCGCCGAGACCGGCAGCAGCATCGCGCGCTTCGCGCCTTTGGCGCGCGCAATTTCGACAGCGCGATCGACTGCGGCCTTGTTGCCGGAAACGACCACTTGGCCGCCGCCATTGTCGTTGGCCGCTTGGCAGACCTCGCCTTGAGCAGCCTCCTCGGCCACCGCGACCGCGGCCTCGTAATCCATGCCGAGCAACGCGGCCATGGCGCCAACCCCGACGGGAACGGCTTTCTGCATGGCCAAGCCGCGCGTCCGCAGCAGGCGCGCGGTGTCCGCAATGCTAAGACTGCCGGAGGCCGCCAGCGCCGAATACTCGCCGAGCGAGTGACCGGCGACAAAGGCTGCGTCACGGCCGACCGAGAACCCGGCCTCGGCCTCGAGCACCCGCAAGGCCGCCATCGAGACCGCCATCAAGGCGGGCTGGGCATTTTCCGTCAACTGCAGGGTTTCGGCCGGGCCGTCCCAGATAATCGCGGTCAGCTTCTCGCCAAGGGCGGTATCTACCTCCTCGAACACCGCGCGAGCCTCCGGAAAGGCGTCTGCCAACGCCTTGCCCATGCCGACGGCCTGGGACCCCTGCCCCGGAAAAGTGAATGCTGCCGTCATGGCCGCTCCCTGAACGTTCCAAAATCCCTGGAATTGAGTAACTTTGGCCGGAAAGACACTGGCCAAGGCCGTGATGTCAAGCGCGTGACGGGCGCAATTCGACCACTTTCCCTTGCCTTGGGGCCGAAAATCGGTATAAGGCGCGCCATCCGTGGATCCCGAGCCGGGAGCTGAACGGACGGTCTCAGCAAAATCTCCCTGTCTAATCGCAGCGATTTTCTAATCTCAGTGATTTCCAGGCGACTTTGATGTGGCAGGGCCAGTCGGCCCGTCGTCCCGTGTTCCCGCCTTCTGAGCTGACGTCTGCGAGTCCTTTCCACAAGGGCTCGAAGGGCTTGACGCCGGGATCTGCGCCAACTTGGAAAGGACAGCCATGCCGCTTTACGAGCATGTTTTCCTCGCACGTCAGGACGCGAGCACCCAGCAGGTGGAAGAACTGACGACTCAGATGACCGGTATCGTCGAAGGTCTCGGCGGCAAGGTCACCAAGACTGAGAATTGGGGCGTTCGCTCCCTCACCTACCGCATGAACAAGAACCGCAAGGCGCACTTCGTGCTGCTCAACATCGACGCGCCGTCGGCGGCGATCGCCGAGATCGAGCGTCAGGAGCGGATCAGCGAAGACGTCATCCGTTACCTCAGCGTCCGCGTCGACGAGCTCGAGGAAGGCCCGTCGGCGATGATGCGCAAGGCCGATCGCGACCGTGAGCGCGACGACCGCGGCGGCGGCTTCCGCGGTGAGCGCGATGGCGGCGGCTTCCGTGGCGATCGCGGTGACCGTGGCGATCGTGGCCCGCGCCGGCCCCGTGACGAAGAAACTGCGGACGAGGAGTAAGATCAATGGCTGAAGCCCCCGCACGTCGCCCGTTCTTCCGCCGCCGCAAGACCTGCCCGTTCTCCGGGCCGAACGCGCCGAAGATCGACTACAAGGACTCCAAGCTCCTGATGCGCTACGTCTCCGAGCGCGGCAAGATCGTGCCGAGCCGCATCACGGCGGTGTCCGCCAAGAAGCAGCGTGAGCTGGCCCGCGCCATCAAGCGCGCCCGCTTCCTCGGCCTGCTGCCTTACGTCATCCGCTGAACGGCGGTCAGGAATCGGCGGCCTTGCGCCGCCGATTCCTCGTCTCGAATACTGAGAATTCTCATAAGGCTTCCGGGTCGTCCGGTCGCCGATGGTTGGGGCGAGTTGGCCTCTAACCGCTCGAAGGGAGCGGGACAGCTGATGATCGGACTGCTTCTCATCGCGCTCGCAGCAGGCGCCGCCTCGGCGCTCATGTTTGCCTCTCCCATGTCGGGCGCGGCGATGTCGATCCTGCTCGCGCTGTTTGCGCCGGTGCCGCTGATCGTCGTGGGCATCTCGTGGGGACGTCTCTGCGCCGCCATCGGCGGTGCCGCAGCCACGGCGGCCGTGCTGGCCATTTTCGGCGTGGATCGCGGCCTCGCCTTTGCCGTCACGATTGCGCTGCCGGCCTGGTGGCTCGGCCATCTCGTCCTGCTTGGCCGGCCGATGACCGAGCCGCAGGATGGCGTTGAATGGTACCCCCCCGGCAGCATCCTGCTGTGGATCGCGGCCATTGCGACGCTGATCGTTGCGTTTGCGTTCGGCACGGACGTCTCGGCCACCAACGATGACCTGAGGCGCCTGCTCTCGCGTGTGTTCACCAGCGCCGTCCCGCCGGACACGGTCGACATTCCGCGCCTTGTCGAATTCTTCCTGATCGTGGCGCCCCCCTTGGCCGCGATGATCATGACGACGATCCTCGCGCTCAGCGTCGTGATTGCAGCGAAGATCGCCGCGATTTCCGGCCGCCTGATGCGCCCCTGGCCCCGCCTGCGGGATACCAAGCTGCCGCCGATGACGCTTGCCGCGCTATGCGCCATCATCGCGTTCTGCTTCCCCGGCGGGATCGTCGGCCTGCTGGCGCGGATCGCCGCCGCTGCGCTGCTGACCGCCTACGCCCTCACTGGCCTAGCGGTGCTCCATACCCTCACGCTGCCTTTGCGAACCCGCCCGCTCTGGCTCGGCCTCGCCTACGCATTGATGCTCACCTTCATCTGGCCGGTGCCGATGCTGGCGATGATCGCGCTGGGGATCGCCGACGCCGCCTTCGACCTCCGTCACCGCTTCGGGCCGCGGCAGCCGCCGCCGTTGCCGGTGCCGTAAAAGCTCAACCTCTCATCAACCGCTTCCGAACATCACAAGGAGAACATCGATGGAAGTCATTCTGCTGGAACGTGTCGCCAAGCTCGGCCAGATGGGCGAGATCGTGAAGGTCAAGGACGGGTTCGCCCGCAACTTCCTGCTCAAGCGCAAGAAGGCGCTGCGGGCGACCGCCGACAACAAGGCCAAGTATGAGGGCATGAAGGCCGAGCTCGAGGCCAACAACATCAAGGCCAAGGGTGAGGCCGCCAAGGTCGCCGAGAAGATCGACGGCCGCGACATCGTCATCATCCGCCAGGCGTCCGAATCCGGCCAGCTGTTCGGCTCGGTCTCGGTGCGTGACATCGTCGTCGCGCTCGCCGCCGACGGCATCACCGTCAACCGTCCGCAGGTCTGGCTCGACGCCCCGATCAAGGCGATCGGCCAGCAAAAGATCACCATCGCGATCCATCCAGAGGTCGAGACCTCGGTGACCGTGACGGTGGCCCGCAGCGCCGACGAGGCCGAGCGCATCAAGCGCGGCGAGGACATCTCGACCCGCCAGGAGGATCGCGACGCCGCCGCCGAGGCCATCGCCGCCGCCGGCGAGTTCTTCGATCCGGAGGCTCAGGAGGACGAGGCCGCCGCTGGCGAGACCGCGCAGTAAGCGCGACGAGCGCCCCCCGGAAGACCATAAAGCCCGGCTCATCGAGCCGGGCTTTTCGTTTGTGTAACTAGCGCGACGGCGAGGACGGCGCCGAGGTATCGTCGGCGCTGCTCGCAGCCGTCGGCACCGCCTGGGTCGTCGCGGGGGCCGGGGTCACCGGCGGAACCGGATCGGCGCGCAGTGCCGGCGCTGCCTCGCTCGAGGTCGCAGGCGCGACCCGCGGCGGTTCGGAGCGCACGACAGAGTCGTCGCGCGCGGCGGCAGGACGCGTGGCGCCAGTCGGCTCGCTGCGGGTCTCGTCAGCCGCCGCCCCATCCTGCGTCGCCGGCTTCTTGCGCTTGCCGTGCCGGCCCTTGGCCGGAGACTGGCCGTCGCCATCGGCCGCAGCCGGGGCCGCACCGGCCTCGGGAGCCGCCTCGGGCTTGCCCTCGGCCGGCGCCGGGCGCTCGGACCGCTTGTGATGGCCGGACCGGCGGCGCGGCTCGGCCGAGCCGCCCGCATCGTCAGCGGCAGGCTTCGCCTCGGACGGCTCGGCGCTCACCGCGGACCGGGCGCGGCGCTCGGCCCGCGTCTCCTTGCCGTCTTTGCCATCCTTGCCCGAATGTCCCGTGGCGCGCGCATCGGCCGCGCCGTTGGCGATCAGGTAGTTGGCGAGCACCCCAGCCATCTCAGGGCTGGTCGTATAATGCTGCCGCAGAAAGCCGGGCAACGAGCTCGCCGACGTGTTCTTGGCCAGACCGCGCGGCGATTTGTGGCAGACCACGCAGGTTCCGTTGAAGATCTGAGCGGGACTCTTGCCCGCGTCGAGATTTTCCTGCGCGCCGGCCCCGCCCGCAAACACCACGCAGAACGCAGCCACCACCGTCGCCAGATTGAGCGCTCGGCCCACCATCCTCATTCTCCAGCTATCGTTTCGCCCACACGGCGTCGCCAGCGCGACACCCGCTGCCGTGTTCCTCTCGCTATCAGGGGAACGTGACAGCGCGCCTTGCGGCCGCTCCTCGATCCTCGATGGCGATCCCTCGACCCCACCGGCCGTCCCATGGCGGAAATCCGCCAACCACAGGCCGGGCGGCATCGTTTTAGCGGATCGCGGAGGGAATGAAAGCGCACAGATGTCCCGCCCCACAACTGTCCTGCCTGGGATGTGATTTCGGAATAACCGCTTTGTCACAAACGCAATGGCGTTCATATGCCCGCCGCGTAACATAACGACCTGATGAATGGGAACCAATCGGTTCTCAACGCGTCGAGTGCGACAGCCGGGAAAGTCAGCATCTCACGGGATAAGCTCGTTGGGTGGTGTGGATGGACCGTTTGCTGCGTCGTCTTTTGTCTCGTTTCATTTGCCGCGGGTCGATCAGTTTTGCGACCGCGGATGGCACGACATTCCGCTGTGGGGATGGAACCGGCGTTCCCGTCGCAGCGCGATTTCTCACCCATGACGCCGAGCGCAGGGTGCTGCTGAACCCCGAACTGGCGCTCGGCGAGCTCTATATGGACGGCAGCTTCGTGATCGAGCAGGGCTCGGTCGCGGACTTCCTGGCGATCGTCATGAGTCAGCCGGCGGCCGTGCCCGACTGGGCCAAGCCGCAATGGTGGCTGCGCTATCTCATCCGGCACCTGGGCCAACTCAACATCCGCGGACGGTCGCGCCAGAACGTGGCGCATCATTACGACCTCGACGGCCGCCTCTACGCGCTGTTCCTCGACGCCGACCGGCAATATTCCTGCGCCTATTTCGAAACGCCGGATGCGACGCTGGACGATGCCCAGCTTGCCAAGAAGCGGCATCTCGCCGCCAAGCTGCTGATCGACCGCAACGATCGCATCCTGGACATCGGCTGCGGCTGGGGCGGGCTCGGCCTCTATCTGGCTGAAATGACCGGAGCCGACGTGACCGGCGTCACCCTGTCGAACGAGCAGCTGCAGGTCGCCAATGCCCGAGCGGCGGAACGCAACCTGTCGGGATCCGCGCGCTTCCTGCTGCAGGATTACCGCGACGTCCCCGGCACGTTCGACCGCATCGTGTCGGTCGGCATGTTCGAACATGTCGGGGTTGCCTTCTACGACACGTTCTTCCGCCGCTGCGCCGAACTGCTGGATGACGAGGGCATCATGGTGCTGCACTCGATCGGCCGCTCCGAAGGGCCGGATGCCACCAATCCATGGATCGCCAAATACATCTTCCCGGGCGGGTACATCCCCGCTTTGTCGGAAGTGTTGCCGGCGATCGAGCGCGCGGGGCTGCTGGTCTGCGACATCGAGGTCCTGCGCCTGCACTACGCGGAGACGCTGAAAGCCTGGCGCGAGCGATTCCTGGCCCGGCGCGAGGAGGCCGTGCAGCTCTATGACGAGCGCTTTGCGCGGATGTGGGAGTTCTATCTGGCGGCCTCGGAGATGGCATTCCGCAAGCAGAACATGATGAACTTCCAGATCCAGCTGACCAAGCGTCAGGGCGTCGTGCCAATGACGCGCGACTACATCCAGCGCGAGGAGGCAAGGCTGCGGACGCTGGAGCGCGGCACGCGTCCAACGCTGCGGATGGCGGGCGAGTAGCCGGGCGCCGCTGCGCTCCGCGACAGCGAGGCGGCGGGCGGAGGCGCTGCGCGCGGTCTCCGCTCGCCCCGCAGGCGCCCCCCGTTTCAATCTCAAGATGCCAGTTCGGTAATCTGCATCTTCCGCACGAATTGCCCCTCATCCATCTCAAACTTTCGAACAAATCGTTCGTTCTGTGAACTGGCTCACAGACCCCGGGAAAGCCCGGCCGTAATGTCCCGGCATGATCAAGAGCCCGACCCAAGCCATGCTGGAACCCCAGACCGACTTCAGCACCGACTACGCGCTGATTGCCGCCGGCGTGGGCGCCTCCCTCATCGCCCTGCTCTATCTGCTGCTGGTCTGACGCCCCGCGCGGATCTTTTGACAGCCGCCACGCGCCAAGGCGCACCGGCCTCCCCCTTCGTCTCGCCCGCCCCCGACTGCGACCCGACGTCAGCTCCTCGTCGATGCACCGGAGTTCCGCTCCGGGACCGACGGCCTTGCCACCGGGGCGAGTCGTCAAGCACGTCATCTGGCGAGTCCGGATTCATCCACCAAATTTACCGGACGGTGAATAGAGACCAGCTTTCGCTTCCGCTTCGCGCGCGACTGGCGCTTTATCCCCTCCCCTTCAAAGCTGCTAAACATCGCCATGGCACTTACCGATTCGAACGTCTTCAAGCTGGCGCCTGCTGACGCGGCGACACCGGCCTACCGTACCGCTCCTCACAATATCGAGGCGGAGCAGGGTCTGCTCGGGGCTATTCTGGTCAATAACGACGCGTTTTACCGCGTGTCCGACTTCCTCGAGCCGAAGCATTTCTTCGAGCCGCTGCATCAGACCATCTTCGAGACGGCCTCCAGCCTGATCCGGATGGGCAAGATCGCGACGCCCGTCACCTTGAAGACGTTCCTGCCGGCCGATGTCGATCTCGGCGGCATGACCGTGGGCCAGTATCTGGCGCGCCTCGCGGCCGAGGCGACCACGATCATTAACGCGCAGGATTATGGCCGCACGATCTACGATCTGTCGTTGCGGCGCGACCTGATCGGCATCGGCGAGGACATGGTCAACGTCGCCTATGACGCGCCGGTCGACTTCGCGCCGCGCAACCAGATCGAGGACGCCGAGCGCCGGCTGTACGAGCTCGCCGAGTCCGGCCGTTATGACGGCGGCTTCCAGAAATTCTCGCAGGCGCTGACCACCGCGCTCGACATGGCCGCGAAGGCCTTCCAGCGCGACGGCAAGCTGTCGGGCATCTCGACCGGCCTGCGCGATCTCGACGCCAAGATGGGCGGCCTGCAGCACTCCGACTTGATCATCCTCGCCGGCCGCCCCGGCATGGGCAAGACCTCGCTCGCCACCAACATCGCCTACAACGTCGCCCAGGCCTATGTTCCCGAATTGCAGCCCGACGGCACCTATCGGGCCGCTCAGGGCGGCGTGGTCGGGTTCTTCTCGTGCGAAATGAGCGGCGAGCAGCTCGCCACCCGTATCATCGCCGAGCGCAGCGGCATTCCGTCGAGCCATATCCGCCGCGGCGGCATCACCGAGGCCGATTTCGAGAAGCTGCGCGAGTGCTCGATCGAGCTGCAGTCGCTGCCGTTCTATGTCGACGAAACCGGCGGCATCTCGATCGCCCAGGTGATGGCGCGCGCCCGCCGCCTGAAGCGCCAGAAGGGCCTCGACCTCCTGGTGATCGACTACATCCAGCTGCTGTCGGGCTCGGGCAAGCGCGGCAACGACAACCGCGTGCAGGAAATCACCGAGATCACCACCAGCTTGAAGGCGCTGGCCAAGGAGCTCAGCGTTCCCATCATCGCGCTGTCGCAGCTGTCGCGTCAGGTCGAGAATCGCGAGGACAAGCGACCGCAGCTGTCGGACCTGCGTGAATCCGGCTCGATCGAACAGGACGCCGACGTGGTGCTGTTCGTCTACCGCGGCGAGTACTATCTGGCCGCCAAGGAGCCGCGCCCCGGCACCGAGGAGCACCAGAAGTGGCAGATGGAAATGGATCTCGCGCTCGGCAAGGCCGAAGTGATCATCGGCAAGCAGCGTCACGGTCCGACCGGCACGGTCGAGCTGCACTTCGACGCCTCCGTCACCCGCTTCGGCGATCTCGCGCATGACGGTCTGCCGCCACAGCATCACGACTATTGACCGTGTGCTGTTGAACCGGGGCACGGTGGCGCGTAAAAGCGCCACATGAGTGTTCCCGAAACGAAACCCGTCGAGTCGCCCGCAGCGGCGGTTGACGATCTGGTGCCTGCCGCCGCCACCGGCGTGCTGACCATCGATCTCGACGCGCTGGCCGCCAATTGGCGCAAGCTGGAAAAGACCGCAGTGCCGGCCGAATGCGCCGGCGTCATCAAGGCCGACGCCTATGGCTGCGGCATCCCCCAGGTGGCGCGCACGCTCGCCGCGGCCGGCTGTAAGACCTTCTTCGTCGCGACGCTGGGCGAGGCCAAGGTCGCACGCAGCGCCCTGCCCGACAGCGCAGCGCTCTACGTCCTCGACGGCTTCTTCCAGAACACAGGCGAAGACTACGCCGCGATCAACTGCCGCCCGGTGATCGGCGACCTCAACGAGCTCGCCGAATGGGACATGTTCTGCCGCCGCACCGGCTGGAAGGGCGGCGCCGCCATCCATGTCGACACCGGCATGAACCGGCTCGGCTTCACGCCGACCGACGCGCAGGGCATGATCCCGCGCATCCAGAGCGGCGACCACGGCATCACCCTGATCATGAGCCATCTCGCTTCGGCCGAGCAGCTCAACAGCCCGTCGAATGCGCGCCAGCTCACCACCTTCCGCGAGGTCGCCAGCGTGTTCACCGGCGTGCCGGCGGCGCTGGCCGCCTCCTCCGGCATCTTCCTCGGCGCCGCCTTCCAGTTCGACATGGTGCGCCCCGGTGCAGCGCTCTACGGGATCAATCCAACGCCGGAGTCCGACAACCCGATGCAGCCGGTCGCCGAGATCAAGGCCCGCATCGTGCAGTTGCGCGACCTCGCCCGCGGCGACACGGTCGGCTATGGCGGCACCTGGACCGCGCGCCGTCCGACGAAGATCGCGATCCTCTCGGCCGGCTATGCCGACGGCTATTTCCGCGCCGCCGGCTCCAATGACGGCACCCGCGGCGCCGACGTCGTCATCGCCGGCCAGCGCTGCCCCGTCGCCGGCCGTGTTTCGATGGACCTGATCGCGGTCGACGTCACCGACCTGCCGCCCAAGGCCGCCCGCCGCGGCCACTTCGCCACCCTGCTCGGCGAAGGCATCACCGTCGACGAACTCGCGCATCATTTCGGCACCATCGGCTACGAGGTCATGACCAATCTCGGCCGGCGCTATCACCGCATCTACAAGGGCGGTGCTGCGGCAGCGGAAGGCTAATCGCCAGCTACAACGCTGTCTGCCTGAGAGGCCCAGAGCGGCCTTCACAGCGTCATTGCGAGCGCAGCGAAACAATCGAGAGTGGTGTGCGGGACTCTGGATTGCTTCGCTGCGCGCTGCGCGCCGCGCTCGCAATGACGGTGCCCACAAAGCATGCGCCTTCGTTCTCGCGGCATGAATCGCCCGAGGCCTGCATCTCATTTTCACCCTCTTCGACAACGAGGGCGCAGGGAATGCCGGGCGCTGGCCGCAACCCATGGCCCGCCTGCAGCAAAAAAGCAGGCGGCAGTCACCACAGGTCCAGCCGTCAACCGGCATTCCCTGCGCGATGGATCGACGTCTTATGCGTACTCTCCCCGGGGATCGGCTGTCTTGCCCCCGTGACCGGCGGATCATCCTCACCGCCGGCGTTGCATCAGCGTCGAGATGCCAGGACCATACGTTTTCGACGTGCGCCCCGAGCCGTTCGTCCGCACGGCCAAGCCATGCTGCGATCCCAAGCGCCCACCGCATCCCACCCCGCGTGTCATGACGATCGCGATACGCCCCTTGTGTTCAGAAAGTCTGTCAGAATGTGCGAACGGGCGGTTCTCGCAAAACCGCCCGTCGCAGGATCTGAGCCCGTAACGCCCCAAACGCGGCAGAGCCTGTTTCAGAGCGAGGGACAGCTCCGGTGATCTTCCTCAACCCGAACAGTTGCAAGGGCCTCGAGCCCATACAAGGCAAGGAAGGGAGTGGATGATGACACAGATCGCAAACGGTGTCGCCGGCATCGATGTGGCCAAGGACAAGGTGGACGGCTGCATTCGCGGTCTCGGACTACGGCAGACGTTCCCGAGCACTCCGCAAGGGCACCGCCAGCTGTTGGCCTTGCTTCGCAAGCACAAGGTGAACAAGGCCGTCATGGAGGCCACTGGCGGCTATGAGCGCGAATGGGCCAAGGTGTTGCGCCAGGCAGGCGTGGAGGTGCGGATCGTCGATCCCAAGCGGGTTCGCAACTTTGCCCTATCGGCCGGTCGACTGGCGAAGAACGACACGATCGATGCGGAGATGATCGCCTGGTTCGCCGAGACGTTCAACGACGCACCGAGCCAGACCTACGACGCTGCCCGCGAGGAACTGGCGGGACTGGTGAAAGCACGCAAGAACCTGATGGATCTGAAAACCCGTCTACAGAACCAGCACGAACATGTCGTGCCGGGATTGGCGCAGAAGGCCCATTCCCAGGTGTTGAAGACGCTCGCGGCACAGATTGCAAAGCTTGAGGCTGCGATCTCGGCCAAGGTCAAGGCCACACCGGAGTTTGCCGAGCGCGCCGAGATCATCGAAAGTGTTCCAGGGCTTGCCGGAACGACCTCCGCGATCCTCATTGCAGGAGCGCCGGAGCTCGGCAAGGTGAGCGACGAGATCGCCGCCGCCCTGATCGGGGTCGCTCCTTACGACGATGACAGTGGCAAGCGCCGAGGCGAGCGCCACATCAAGGGTGGCCGGCGCTGGGTGAGAAACGGCCTGTTTCTTCCCTGCCTCGGCGCAGCAACCCAGCATAATCCGGTGCTCAAGGCCTACTATGAGCGCCTCACCGCCAAGGGCAAGGAGCCGAAAGTTGCGCTCATCGCCTGCATGCGCAAGTTGATCATCATCCTCAACACGATGATCGCCCGCGGGGAGAAGTGGAATCCCAAGCCGCCACGCGTTGCGGTGAGCTGATCGAGCGCCACGCCGCGCTCGGTCCGCGACCGAGCGCATGCCAAGCCAACAGGACGGCGAGCGGACGGGGTCAAGGCCTTCAGCCGCCGAAGGCGGAGGCGCGTCTCGCGCCAGCCTTGAGGCCGGCCGATCGCCGGCCTACCTCAACAGCACAGTTGCTCGTGCCGAGGCGGGACGGTTCTATACAATCATGATTTTCGGAAAAGCGAAAGCCGATTATTTGTGGAGGAAAGACTGGACAAGGTGAGTCGCGTTGAGATCGCAGGGGAATTTCGCCTGATCGAGCGACCATGATCAGCCACTTCGCCGGAGCAGCCCCGGATGGCACGGTTGTCCAGTTGAACGACCGTCCTCCTTAGAAACCATAGAACCGTCTCATTGACGAAGCTCGGATTGACGCCACGAGCAGACTTCGCCATCGAAACGGAAGGTCAACATCCTCGTGCAGCGCCCCCATGCTAACCTACTGCTTAGATTAGCCGAGCGTTGATATTGACTGCCAACTGGGCAGCCATCATTTTTCGATCATATCAGAACTTCGCTTTGCTTTAGGTGACAACAATGCGCAGGTTTCACAGCGCGTCGATCATTCGCATTTTAACAATCATTGGATGTGGATTCATTGCAAGCTCGTCGTTCGCCCAGAATTCGCGGGACTTGATGAACATGTTTGGCGCCATCATGCAGTCGGCGATGGCCCAAGCGAGCCAAACTGAATGGCGTAAGCTTCCTCCGATCACATTGACCTGCGTCGACGAGACACTCCGTCAGCGCGGCATCAGCGTCCAGGTTCTCGTGAATAACGGTATTGGCCCATCAGACACGCGAGTCTCCGACGTCATCGCGAGCTGCCGCGCCCAGGGCGAGCTACGGCAGGCAAACACCCGATCCCAACCGGCGCCGGAGCTTGGCCGGATGAGTCCCGCACCCCCTCCACTGTCTCAGCCCACCGGCGGTCCTTTCAAATATAGAGTGGATAAGGTCCCGCTGGGCAGCACCATTTCGTTCGAAACGCCGAACTATAAAGAGTACCAATGCCGACCGAGCGCCCAGTTTTCAGGCTTTACATGGTGTCAAAAACAGCGAACTGAGCGCACCTCACGAGGAGAGTACCTTTCTTCGTACAGCCTGTTGCACACCGACGAAGGGCGCATTTACTATCTGAACCGCTCCCTGGACCCCGCATTCTTTGACCCGGGAGAAGCAAGCGAAGACATCGATCGCCTGTCGCGGACCTACGGCGAGCAACCTCGCATCATTTCCAGACCCCAGCGTCCAGCCGGAATGAGCGGCGTTATCGCCTATTGGGGCGATGTTGTTCTGGAGCCGCTGGATGCAAATGCCATCGCGACGATCGCCTCGGGTCGAGCCCCTGGAGGCTTACTCGTCGATTTCGCGGGAAACTACCAAGAATCCATACGTCAGAACCTTCCCATATACCGGGTTTCCGGCGGTCCCGGCTTTGTGTGGGCAGAAAGCCATGACGCCAATGGGCTTGGGCGACTGCGCTTCTTCGCTATCGATGCATCAACTCTAGCCACCCGAACGACAGTGGGTCCACAGGCGAATGCCAATCCGTCGCCGCAGATCCCATCTGACCCCTGGAAAGATTGTCAGTCTTCTGACACTGCAGCGCGGCTCGCCGGCTGTACAAAGGTGATCGACGCGAAAGGTGCCGACCGGGTACGCCTTGCCGACGCCTTCGATGGCCGCTGCTCCGCCTACAATCAGAAGCAGGCATATCAACCTGCGCTGTCGGACTGCAAGACTGCCATTGATCTGAACCCGAAATACTCCTACGCCTACGCCAATCTCGGCGCGGCCTATTTGGGCCTGAATGACGCGGCAAACGCTGTATCAGCCCTGAATAAGGCCATCGCCCTAAAGACGAACTTCATCTGGTCTCGCCTCTCTCGCGCCAAAGCTCTCGAAGCATCCGGCTCGAACACGGATGACGCGCTCAAAGACTATCAATACGCTCTGCTGATCGATCCCACAAATCAGGTGGCCAAGGATGGGGCTGCAAGGCTGACGACGATGACAGCATCGCCATCGGCGGAAACCGCAGCTTCGTGCTTGGGCGACACAAACGAGCAGGCAGCGCGCATCGCCGCAGGCACAGTTGCTACGTCCGGGACAGCCATGGAAATAGCTGTTGCCGCCATTTCTTCCAGTGCTCAGACGTACCGTGCCAAACTGGACGCTCAACTCGCCCAGATCGACCAATTGAGCCGGGACATAGAGGCTGCCGAGAAGCAACAATCGGCTCTCACACAGCCAGCTGACGAGCGCCGGAAGCTCTTGATGGACGTGCAAAAACTGAGCGATGCTGTCGCCGAAAGCCAAGCTCGGCTGAATGCCGTCTCTGAAAAGGTCACTGAGCGCGAGCACGAACTCAAGGCAGAACCGACCAAAGCTCGGCAACGGGAGATGAAACAGGAACTGGAGCGACTGCGGCCGACAATGACTGCCGCCGAGCAGGACCTCAATCGACGCTCCTCGGAGCGGGACAATGCATCTTCAAGAGCTCAGCAACGAGGCGCGGACATCGCGAAAGCGCTGGCACGGTCCGAGTCCATCCGTGCCGCCAAAGAAGGCGCTGAGAGCTGCGCAAGGCAAATCCGAGCGGGCATCGATGCACTCGACCAAAAGGCAGACGAGATCCGGCAGAAGCAGAGGGAAGAAGCTGCAAACGCTGTACGCGTCAACGCCGAGAACACCCTGGGCGACTTATCTGAGTTCGCGCAGAAGAACGCCAGCCTAGTACCCCTTGAAGTGGGACCGCTTGTCGCCGCATTAAAGGCGGCGCTCAGCACCAAAGATCCAAGCAAGACGTCAGAAGCGCTCTCCGCCTTACAACGTCGCCTCGAGGAAATTCCGGAGTTCAAACGTTTTCGAATCTCTCGGGAAGAAGCGCGCCAGGAATCCGCAAAAGCCGAGTTAGATCAACTCTCTGACACCGCGCGAACAATTTCTGACTTTTCTGAAAGTTACGCAAAGCGGAACATTACCTCCGATAACGTGCAGACCCTCATCAAACTGAAAGCTCGCTTGTCTGAAGTGCTCGTCCGTCCGGAAACGAATGCTCTCAAGCAAGCCATCTCCGACTCCGAGCGAGAATTGGCCCAATTGCGCCTTCAACAGGACTACCACGACTATCGAGCCAAACATCCGATACAGAGTCGGAATTCTCTGCCAGCGGCAACCGATCGTAACCGTCTGCTCGTGGACGGCCCCCTGGATGAGACCTTGATCCTCGTGAACGAAAGCGGCCAAGCGAACGTGGTGAGAAATATCCGTGGTGACCTCGTATTCGACCGCGGCAGCGCAACATTGTGCTTTCTGCATGACGCCAACCTCGACGCCTTCGGCATGTCCGAGCTCAAAGCCAAAATCTCCGAGAAAGGTGTCCGTACGTTCGAAGTATCGGCATCCCCATGCGCGGCAGATCGCCTGGAGCGCTACGATCTCGTTGCCGTCAACAGAGGTCTGTTTGCGACACTTCCGGCCAATGTTGCGAGCGCCATTCTGAAGGCTGTCGACAGAGGTCTTTTCACGCTGCTTGGGAGCCTTAGCGACCGCGAGTTGCAGACCGCGAGGAACGCGGACAGCATCAAGAGTCTTCAACTCGAGAACGATCTACAAAAACGAGCCATCGACGGCTTTGGTTTCGTCTCGATTGCGAACGGAACTTCTGTCGTGTGTCAAGCGGTCTCCGATCACCAGAAAGCCCATGAGAGCCTTATCACTCGCGCCGCTGATCGGCTGCAGATTGAGCTTGGCTCCGCGCCGAAGGTCATTTCTACTTCGATCGAGACCGCCTTTGTGTCGACCAAGCGCGGTCAGTGCGGAGCGATTTACAGCTCCTCCAAGGATTTGCGCGATTTGATTACGGGCTTGCAGCGAGACAAACTCAACTATCATGTCCTGCCGATTTGGTTCACTACCGTCGACCTTGAGGCGGAAACAAAGAATGTCGCTGAAGCCGAAGCCAGATCGCTGCGCGAAGAACAGCAATTGGACCAGAGGAGGAAAGATGATCAGTTGCGCGCGGAACTCCGACTGAGGCAATCCGGCGAGGAAAAGCGCGACCGGCAAGACAAACTGCAGAAGGAGAACGGCGCGTTAGCGCGAGGGCTGCAGGAGCTCATAACGGATCGCGTAAAGGAATTTGCGGAGAACAGCGAACGCGCCGACAGAACCTATGTGAGGCAGTGGTGGCCGGCATTGGCGACGTGGTACCTGGAGCAGATTGCCAACGACTGGGAACTGGAAAGCGTGGCCAGCGAATTGCGTGACTATGGAACGGTGAAATGGAAGAATCGGATTCTTGAAGCTGGTTTCATCGCGCTCACGTTCAAGGTGAAGAACAGAGCGCTGGGTGAGCACCAGCAGAAGTGTTTCACCGTCGGTTACATCGCAGACCGTGAATTTGAGGTGGCTCGGGATCCGATCGCAGTGCCCTGCGAAGATGACGTCGCAGTCAGCCGCTATAAGACTGCGCGCGACTTCTCAAGTAGGTGGCTAGCTGTGGTCTTCCAGGAGGTTGTCCATCCGGTCTGAACCGAGGAAGCTGAGGTTGCGAAGCTTCAGTGTTCCAAGGAGAGACCAGATGGACGTCCACAAGAATGCGCCTATGACACCGAAAGGTCGAGAGGCGATGGTGCGCAGTGTCGTAGACGGTGGGCTGAGCTATGCTGAAGCTGCTTACCAGTACAATACGACGCCGAAGACCGTAGCCAAATGGGTGAGGCGGTTCCGCGAGGAAGGTGTCGAGGGATTGCTCGATCGCTCCTCCAGACCGCACTCATCGCCAGGCCAAACCACTGCTGCCACATGTACCGCTATCGAGGCTCTGCGCCGTCAGCGCCACACCGGCAAGCAGATTGCGGCTGAGGTTAAGGTGTCGCCGGCCACGGTCAGCCGCGTTCTGCGACGGCTGGGGCTGAACCGAATCCGTGATCTGGAGCCGATCGAACCGGTGCGTCGCTATGAGCACGCTGCGCCCGGCGAGATGATCCATATCGATATCAAAAAGCTCGGCCGTTTCGCGCAAAGCGGCCATCGCGTCACCGGTAATCGGAACGGTTATAGTCATTGTCGCGGTCTTGGCTGGGAGTACATGCATGTCTGCATCGATGACCACTCCCGTGTCGCTTTTTCACAGCTCAAGCCGGATCAGACCGCCGAGAGTGCTGTTGCGTTTCTCAAGGCCGCTGTCGCTCACTACAAGAGCTTGGGCGTTACCGTCACCCGCGTCATGACTGACAACGGAGGCTGCTATATCGGCTTCGATTTCGATAAGGCCTGCCGCGATATTGGTCTCAAGCATATCCGCACCAAGCCCTACACGCCCAGAACCAATGGCAAGGCTGAACGCTTTATCCAGACAGCGCTCCGGGAGTGGGCTTATGCACACACCTATCCCACTTCCGATCAGCGCGCCGCGCAACTGCCCATCTGGCTGCACCAGTATAATTGGCACCGGCCTCACGGCGGCATAAACTCCCAGCCGCCTATCAGCAGACTCGGTTTAACCGAGGACAACCTCCTGAGGCTCCACAGCTAGCCAACTAAGGCAAGCTCGTTCGAGGCGCGTTAACGAAGCGCGCAAGGAAACTTGGCCTTGCCGCTGCTTCATGCCGGGCAGCGGCGGTACCAACTTATCATTACTGCTCAAGTCCTATCAAGCCAGGCTCGATATCCCAGGCGCGGCCGGTGGGGCGTAGGGGCTGGCAGGAGCTAGCCCCTCGAAGCTTCGTATTTCTCCGTCCGCTGCGGAGAAATCGTCCCGGCTGTTGAAGCTGCGGCGGACGGCGATGCAGCGGCAGCCGGCCGCTTTCGCCGACTTCAGCCCTGCCAGCGAGTCCTCGAATACCCGCGTCGTCGTCGCATCCACGCTCAATCGCGACAGGGCGAGCAGATGCCAGCGCGCGGGCCTTCAAGACCTCGCTGGCTGCGAGCGTGCCGTCGAGATCGAACAGGAAGGCTTTCGTGGTCGCCTCACGGTGGCGACGGCCGGACGAGGTCTCATGGGGCGGCTCTGCCACGCGCATCCGTCTTCAGCAACGCATACAGCATGTCGTCGCGCCATTCGCCGCCGACGCGCTGGTGGTCGCGCAGCCGACCTTCGCAGCGGAAGCCGAGCTTTTCGGCCAGTTTGCGCGACGCGGCGTTGTCGGGATGGATCAAAGCCTGCACGCGGTGCAGGCCGAGCTCACCGAAGCAGAAGTCGAGCATCGCAGCGACAGCCTCGGTGGCGATGCCGTCGCGCTGCCGGGCGGGATCGACGATGTAGCCGATCGTGACGCGCCGTTGGCGCATGTGACCGTCGTGGTAGTTGACCATGCCGATGCAGAGGTCGGTTCCGGCCTCGGCGATCGCCCAGAACCGGTAGTAGGACGGCGTGCAATCGATGAAGCGGCGAACGGCGCGCTCGCTCTCGCTCGGCCTGGTATGCACCTGATGATCCCAGAACCGCATCGCGTCTCTGTCGCTGAAGCAGCGGTGCATGGCGGCGGTGTCGTCCTCACGGAACTGGCGCAGCCGCAGCCGGGCCGTCGAGAGGATCGGATGCGGGATCTGCGGTTTGGCCATGCCGGGGCTCTGCGACGCGGGTGGACCGAAGCTAACAGCAAACCCGCAGGGAGCACCACCTCGGGTCGACCAGCGAACTCGCGATTTTGCCGCGCGGTGTCTCTCGTCCGCATGACGCGACGTCAAATCGCGGCTCAAAGCGCGCGCAAGACCGCGCGTCACCACTTACAGCTGCCGCGTCTCCACGCCCAGCGCGCGCAGCGCATCCCAATAGCCGGGATAGGTCTTGCCGACGCAGGCCGGGTCGAGAATGACGATACCGCCGATCCGCAAGGCGGCGAGCGCGAAGCTCATCGCGATGCGGTGGTCTTCGTAGGTCTCGATGCGCGCCGGCAGCGTCTGTCCGGCGAGGCCGGGATCGGCCGCGACGATCAGATCGTCGCTGTCCTCGCGGCCGAGGCCGGGACGGATGCGCGACAATTCCGTCGCCAGCGCGCGGATTCGGTCGCATTCCTTGACCCGCAGATTGGCGATGCCCGTGAAACGCACCGGTGTCGCGTTGAACGCCGCCAGCACCGCCAGCGTCGGGACGGCGTCCTGCATCTGCGATCCGTCGATGACGGCGGGCAGATGCGGGAACATCCTGATCAGTTGAGCCGCCTTCGCATCCGGTTGCGTGAAGGCCTCGATCGGAACACCGAGGTCGATGCGGCCCTGGGTCAGCGCCTCCGCGGCCCACAGATAGGTCGAGGCGGAGGCATCGGGCTCGATGACGAAGTCGGTCGCGGTGTAGCCGGTCGGCGCGATCCGCCACGTGGTGCGGTCGACGAGCGTGACCTCGGCTCCGAACGCCGTCATGGCCGCGACCGTGAGGTCGACATAGCCGCGCGCGTCGAGATCCTTGCCGGCGAGCACGACATCGATCGGGCCCTGGCCATTAGCGGCGGCCATCAGCATCGCCGAGACATATTGGCTCGACAAGGCCCCGTCGATCTCGACCCGGCCGGAACCGAAATGCCCGCGCCCCTGCACCGTGACCGGCGGGCAGCCGGTCGGCGCGGCGGCCGCGATGCCGAGCGATTGCATCGCCGTCAGCAGCGGTCCGATCGGGCGCTTGCGCATCGCCTCGTCGCCGTCGAGGATCACCGTGCCGTCGCAGAGCGCCGCCGCCGCGGTGAGAAAGCGCATCGCGGTGCCGGCATTGCCGAGCATCAGCGGCTGATCCGGCCTGCTCAGCCTGCCCGGACTGGTCACGACAAAGCTGGTCTCGTCGGGCTCGTCGACCGCAACGCCCATCTGCCGCAGCGCAGCCGCCATCAAGGTCGTATCCCGCGACTTCAGCGCACCGGTCAGACGGCTGGTGCCGCGCGCGAGCGCTGCGAGCAGCAGGGCGCGATTGGTGATCGACTTGCTGCCGGGCGGAATGACCCGCCCGACGAGCGGGTGCGCGGGCGGAATGATGGCGAGTGGAGGCGAGGACATCTTTACGCCAGTGACATAGGCCGGGCGCCGGCGCAAGCGGGCACGGACCGGACGATCCTTGCCGCCTCCCCGGCCGGCTTGATCGCGCTGTCGCGATCCTCGCATATGCGGAAGGACATCGAACCGTCACCCCGCCGTCATCTCTATTTCGTCGCGGATTGCTCTGTGCTCGCGACGCCCAGGGAGAACCTGCCATGACCCCGACCGACACCATCACATCGAGCCGCCGTTCGATTCTCGCCGGCCTCGCCGCGACCGCGGTGCTGCCGCTGGCCGGGACCGCGACGACCGCCGAGGGAGCGCTGTCGGGCCTGCCGACGCCGCCGGCCGGATCGGCCACGGCGATCGCCACCGACCAGGCCTATTGGTCGACCGTGCGCGGGCTCTATGCGGTGACGCCGGACGTGGTCAATCTGGAGAACGGCTATTGGGGCGTGATGCCGGAGCCCGTCAGGCGCGAGTTCATTCGGCAGACCGACATGGTCAACCGAGAGAACTCCTACTACGCGCGGCAGCGCTTCGGCGCCGATTTCGAGGCGGTGCGGGTCAAGGTGGCGGAGGCGGTCGGCGCGGCGCCGCAGGAGATCGCGCTGACGCGCGGCGCGACCGAGGCGCTGCAGCTTCTGATCGGCGGCTACAACCGGTTGAAGCCGGGCGACAGCGTGCTCTATGCCGATCTCGACTACGACTCGATGCAATATGCCATGAACGCGCTCAAGGCGCGGCGCGGTGTCGAGGTCGTCAAGTTCAACATCCCCGAGCCGGCAACGCGGCAGGCCGTGCTCGACGCCTATGCCAGCGCGCTCGACGCCAATCCGAAGACGCGGCTGCTGCTGCTCACCCATGTCAGCCACCGCACCGGGCTGGTGATGCCGGTGGCCGAGATCGTCCGCATGGCCAAGGCGCGCGGGATCGACAGCATCGTCGACGCCGCGCATTCCTGGGGCCAGCTCGACATCAAGGTCGGCGATCTCGAAGCCGATTTCGTCGGTTTCAATTTACACAAATGGATCGGCGCACCGCTCGGCATCGGCTTCCTCTACATCCGCAAGGACCGGCTCGACAGCATCGATCGCGACATGGGCGATGAAGACTTTCCCGAGAGCGACATTCGCTCGCGCGTGCATACCGGCACGGTCAATTTCGCCACCGTGCTGACGGTGCCGACCGCGATCGCCCTGCACCAGGAGATCGGCGCCGCGGCCAAGCAGGCGCGGCTGCGCTATTTGCGCGACAGCTGGGTCAGCCGCGCCCGCGCGCTCAAAGGACTGGAGATCCTGACGCCGGACGAGCCCGGCCTCTACGGGGCCATCACCTCGTTCCGGCTGGCCGGCAAGACCAGCAAGGCGGACAACGAGGCCATCGTCGCAAGGCTGCGCGACGAGCGCAAAGTGCTCACCGTCCGGCGCGCGGGCGTCGCCAACGGACAATGCATCCGCGTGACGCCGGCGCTCTACACGACCGAGGCGGATCTCGACCGCCTGGTGGAGGCGCTGGCGATCGTCACCGGCAGCAAGGCCGGATGAAACGCCGGCCGCGCGCAAGCGCCGCCGGCTGTCCGGCTCAGTTGCTGAACACGAAATTGTTGCAGTAGTCCTTGCTCTTCCAGAACCATTCGCCATCAGTGCGCTGATGGAGCTCGGGATCGAAATTCGCCAACGGGAGCAGCTGGCCGCGGCGCACGAAGCTGCCGGAATAGCCGAGGCCGCGCAGCAGCGCGAAGGTCTCGCGCATCCGCTCCAGCGTGGCGAGGCGGCGGTCGCATTCCAGCACGATCAACGGCCGGCAGCGCCGCAAGGTGGTCACGGCGCCGCGCAGGACATCGAGCTCCGCCCCCTCGACGTCGATCTTCATCGCGGAGACCATGTCGCCGCCGGACACGTAGTCGTCCAGGCAAATCGTCTGCACCTCGATCGGCCGGAAGGCCTCGGCCGGCTGCAGCAGCGACGCGCCCGGCTGATGCCCGTCCGGGATGAACAGCGTTCGCGACCCCGATGACGAGTACACCGCGCGCCGCTCGATGGTCACATTGCTCAGCGCGAAGCTCGCGCACAGCCGCGACAGGCCGTCGGCGAGATCCGGCTGCGGCTCGAATGCAATCGCGCGCCCGGGCGCCGACCAGCGCGCCAGCCAATAGAGGAAGCTGCCTTTGTTCGCCCCGATGTCGCAGACGATGTCGCCGCGTCCGATCCGCTGCCGCAGCGCGTGGAGTTCCGTCCGGTGATCGCGATACCGCGATCGGATCACCCGTACCAGCGCCCGCGCCGCCTCTCGTCCGATCATTGGCCCCCCCAATATCCGCGTGGAGCGGCCAGCTTGATCAGGAGCATGGTCGCTTCTTGGCGGGGCGCAGGTGGCAATCAGGCGGGCCCACGACCGTTCCTAGGCCGGCGCCCAGGCCCCTATTCCTTCTTGGCGTCGTCGAGCACCTTCTTGCAGGCCTCGGAGAGCTGGGCATATTGCCGGGTGAGACAGGCGACGATGCGCCCGTTGCCGGGCAGCGTGTCCAGGCAGAACCTGATGTAATCGGCCTGGCAGGCAGCGCGCTGCTCGTCGGTCGGCAGCTGCTGGGCGGACGCGGCGCAGGCGGCGCCGATGAGCCCGATGAACAAAATGGCGCCTGCGAGCTTGGACATCCGGTCTCCCCTCCTTGTGCAGGCATCATGAAGATTGCGACCTTCAACATCAACAATGTCAGGCGGCGCCTCCCCAATTTGCTCTCCTGGCTGCGCAGCGCCAGGCCGGACATCGTCTGCCTGCAGGAGCTGAAATGCGCACAGGCCGAATTCCCGGCTGACGCCATCGCCAAGGCCGGCTATGGCGCGGTGTGGCAGGGTCAGAAGACCTGGAACGGGGTTGCGATCCTCGCGCGCAAAGCAGAGCCGGTGTTGATCCGCACTGCCCTGCCCGGCGCGCCTGCGGACAAGGACGCGCGCTATATCGAGTGGTTCAAGCGGCTGCACAGGCACGCAGCTGATTTCATCAAGGATGACCTGCCGGTCGTGCTCGCCGGCGACTACAACGTCGCACCCACGCCGCTGGATATCTATCCGACGCGGTCATGGGACAAGGACGCGCTGATCCAGCCAAAGAGCCGCGCGGCCTTCAAGGCGCTGCTCGATCAGGGCTGGTGCGACGCGATCCGCACGCTGCATCCGGACCAGCCGATGTTCACCTTCTGGGACTACAAGCGCAACCGCTGGCCGCGCGATGCGGGGCTCAGGCTCGATCACCTGCTGCTCAGCCCGCAGCTCGCGCCGCGCCTGACCAAGGCCGGCATCGACCGCGCCATCCGCGGCGAGGACGGCGCGAGCGATCACGCGCCGGCCTGGATCGTGCTGACATAGCCGCTCAGTCGCGCCCCGCATCCATGATCGCCTGCGCCAGCCGCGCCGGATCTGAGAAGCACAGCTCATGGCTGCCGGGCACCTGCACCAGCCGGAACAGGCCGAGCTTGCTCGACAGCCGCGGATGCCACGGCAGACCGTGCGGCAGCGCGGTGTCCTCGGTGCAATTGATGTAGGATTTGGCGATGGTCATTTCGGCCGGATTGGTGCGCAGCCTGATCGCATCAGTGAAGGTCTTGTTCGGATGCGGATTGAGCACCTCATAGGCGCGTGTCGCCGTGGCAAGATCGGCGTCGTTGATGAAAGCCTCGCGCCAGATCGGGAATGGCAACACCACCGAGCCGTCGCCGCGCGCGGCGGCCACCGCGTCGAACAGCGCGACATATTGCGGCGGCACCATGTCGTTGAGGCACTCGCCATCATTCGGCACGAACGCATTCCAGTAGATCAAGCGGCGGATGCGCGTCGGGATGCGATCGGCGACGCCGGTGATGACCATGCCGCCATAGGAGTGTCCCATCAAGATGGCATCGGTGATGTCTTGCTCGGTGAAATAGTCGCAGATCGATTGGATCGCCTCGTCGAGACCGATGGTCTTGGCGTCGCCCGGACGGTTGCCGCGGATGGTCGGCAGATGCACGATATGCCCGGCAGAGCGGATATGCGCCGCGACCGGCTCGAGCTCGGCGCCGGTATGCCAGGCGCCGTGGACCAGGACGTAGGTTGACATGATCAGGTTCCTTTGCACTGTTGATGGCGGTGCAAGCAAACATGGCCGCGCGGCAGCCGCCGCGCTTGGCTGCAACTGAACCCGAATGGTCTCGGAGTGAACCGATGCCTGGCGCGGAGCCGCAACGGCTGCGGAGCTGGAATACCGCGGCGGTACGGCCGGCCGAGCAATTCTCCTATTACCGCGAGGCGATCTGCCAGGCCTTCATGAACCTGACGCCTGAACCGACCCGCGGCGTCGGCTTTGCGGCCGAGGTCCAAAGCATCGGCATCAGCAGAGACGGGACAGACACGGCCGGCGCGATCAACCGCGTGACCTTTCCCGAGCATGTGGTGCGCCGCTCGCGCGCCGACATCGCCGCCTCCGCCGAGCGCTGCTTTTATCTCAATCTCAAGCTCGCCGGCCGCTGCACCATCGTGCAGGACGATTGCGAGGTCAGCCTGTCGGCGGGCCAGGTCGGCATCTTCGACAGCGACCGCACCTTCGCGCTGCAGCATGATCGCGGACCGTCACTCGGCGTCATCTCATTCCGCGTTCCCGCCGAAGCGCTGTTCAGCCGGCTGCCGACCGCGCCTGACATCGCGCCGATGCGGCTGTCCGACGATCCTTGCGTCGGCGCGCTGATCGTCGAGACGGCGCGCTCGCTCAACGCCAACGCGCTGCGGCTCGCAGCGGACGACACCGCCGCGCTGTTCGACGTGCTGCTCGATCTCGTCGCACTCGGCGTGTCGCGCAGCTTCCGGAGCGAGGCGCATGCCACCACCTCGTTCGCCGACGCGACCACGCTGGCGCTGCGCCGCGCCATTCACGAGCGGCTGCGCGAGCCGGGCCTGACGGTCGCGACCATCGCCCGCATGGTGGGCATCAGCGAGCGCTATGTGCACAAGCTGCTGGCCCGCGCCGGCACCAGCTTCTCCGAGCTGGTGATGGAGCGCCGGCTGGATGGCGCCGCGCGCGACCTTTGCGATCCCGCCTGCGCCGCGCGCGACATCGGCAGCATCGCCTTCGACTGGGGATTTTCGGATCTGTCGCATTTCACGCGCCGCTTCAAGCAGCGTTTCGGCATGCGCCCGCGCGACTGGCGGGCGCAGCTCACGGCGCCGTCGCGCTGACGACCGGGCGTCAGCGCGGCTTCGGTTCGCATGCGATGCCCCACAGCCGGATCGCTGCCAGCAGGACCAGCGATCCGGCGAACGCGGCGACGATGTCGCGCAGCGAAACGACGATCGTGCCCATGCGACGCGCACGCGACCAACTCAAGGTTCTTGCCGGTGGCCATACACGCCTCATTCGCTCGCGAATCGTATCCATGTCGTTGCTGGATCTGGCGGTTGACCACGCATCGCCTTGGCAGTTTCAGGCAAGCCTGGCTGTCCTGTTTCCGAAATGATGCTACTCGGGGATCAACGCCGAGACGATCCTGGGGCAACGCACATGACGCGGACGTCGAAACGCAGCCGCTGGCTCATTCTTCTGACCGTCTCCGGCGCGCTCGCGCTCGTCGTGATCGACATGACGGTGCTCTATACGGCGCTGCCCAGCCTGACCTATGAGCTCGGCGCAACAGCGTCGGAGAAATTGTGGATCGTCATGGCCTATGGCCTCGTCGTCGCCGGTCTCCTTCCAGGCTTCGGCTCGCTCGGCGATCGCGTCGGGCACAAGAGGACATTCGTCGCCGGGCTCATCGTGTTCGGACTGGCCTCTCTCGTTGCCGCCTATTCGCCGACCGCCATGGTCCTGATCGGCGGCCGCGTCCTGCTCGCCATCGGCGCGGCACTGATGATGCCGGCGACGCTGTCCATCATTCGCATCACCTTCTCCGATGACCACGAACGAGCGCTCGCCATCGCCATCTGGGGTGCCGTCGCATCCAGCGGCGCGGCGGTCGGGCCCCTGGTGGGCGGCGTTCTGCTGGAATATTTCTGGTGGGGCTCGGTGTTCCTGATCAACGTGCCGCTGGTCATCCTGGCGCTGGTCGCCGGCCTGCTGCTGATCCCGGCCCCGGCCACCCGCACCGAGCGCGACTGGGACCTGCCTGGTTCAATCCAGGTGATGGCCGGGCTGATCGGGTTTGCCTATGTTGTCGAAGAGCTCGGCAGCCGCCAGTCTTCCGCTGTCATTCTCATCGGGGCGGCGATCGCGACCGCCATCATGTTGACGGTGTTCGTGCGCCGCCAATTGCGGCTCAAGGATCCCTTGCTCGACTTCACCCTGTTCCGGAACCTCGAGTTCGCGCTCGGCGTGATCACCGCGATCGTGGCATCGCTTGCCATCGCGGGCACCGAGCTGGCGATCAGCCAGCGCCTGCAGCTCGTCCTCGGCTATTCGCCGCTGCAAGCGGCATTGTACATCCTGCCGGCGCCGCTCGGGGCGTTCATCGGCGGGCCGCTCGCAAGCCTGATGCTCGGTCGCGTCGGAGCCGCCACCACGATGTCCGGCGCGCTCGCGATCTCAAGCATCGGCGCGGCCGGCTACCTGCTCTGCTACAATAATGATCTGGCGCTGCAATTGATCTGTATCGCGATCAACGGTCTCGGGCTCGGCGCGTCCATGGCGGCCGCCTCCAACGCCGTGATGACTCACGCGCCCGAAGGCCGCGCAGGCATGGCCGCCTCGATCGAGGAGGTGTCGTTCGAGCTCGGCGGCACCATCGGCATCAGCATTTTCGGAAGCATTCTGTCCGGGGTCTATACGGCCGTCATGGTGCTGCCCGACGGCGCGGGCGTTCCCAGCGCCGCGCGCGACAGCATCGATGCGGCGCTGATCGCGGCCGAACGCCTGCCGACCGACATCGCCGCGGTCGTCACGTCACACGCGCATCGCGCCTTCGATCAGGCGTTTCTGACCGTCATCGTCGCGGCGACGCTCGTCCTGCTCGGCACTGCTCTGCTGGTGTGGCTCGGAACGAGCCGGCTTCGTCTTCGCGCGGCGCTGTAAGCGGCGCGCCGCGGAGGGCAGTGTCGGCCACATCAGCCTCCGGGAAGTCGCCGCCAGCGACCGCGGGCCGGCGCTGTCCTTCGCTCACGGCATTCGCGTTACGCGGAAAGCCGCCTGGCGTTCGCCGCGACGTAGTCGCGATAGAGATCGACGATCGCCGCCGGGCTCGCGCCCGCCATCAGCTTCGCCGTGGCCTCCAGCGTTGCGGCGATCTTTTCGCAGACCATGAGTTCCGCCTCCTCGCACGCATCGGCCTCGCCGCGCGCGAACTTCTCCATCCGCAACCGGATCACTTCGCCGGCTTCCATGGCCAGCATCGCAGCTGCGAACCAGGGACACTCGGCTTCGGCGGTTGCCGTCTGGGACGGCGGCATCTGCAAGGACATTGTTTCTCTGCTCATCGTCAGCGCCCGAATTCACCAGCGGACATGCGACGAATACGCTTCAACTTTTAAAGATGCAGACGCACAATCATCGGCGATTTTGATTCCCGTCGAACCAGCCGTTAACCACACGAGGCAGCTCTCTCCTCCGTCATTGCGAGGAGCCCCCGGGTCTCGTCGGCAGCGAGCCCGAAGGCGGGCTTCGCGACCAAGCAATCCAGGGTCTCGCCCGCATCGCTGGATTGCTTCGCTCGCAATGACGTGGGGAGAGATCTCGCCCTTCAAGGAAGAGAATTATCGTGGGCTTCCTGTTCGTCCTCGCCGTCGGCCTCATCGCCGGCACCTTGTCGGGCATCGTCGGCACCGGCTCGTCGATCATGCTGATGCCGGTCCTCGCCTATGAGTACGGACCGAAGGAGGCCGTGCCGATCATGGCGGTGGCCGCCGTGATGGCGAACCTGTCGCGCATCCTGGCGTGGTGGCGCGAGGTCGACTGGCGCGCCTGCGCGGCCTATTCAGTGACGGGCATTCCGGCGGCGGCGCTCGGCGCGCGCACGCTCCTGATCCTGCCCTCGCAGGCTGTCGACATCACGATCGGGCTGTTTCTGATGGCCATGGTGCCGGTGCGGCACTGGCTGACGCGCCATGAGATCAAGGCCAATCTCTGGCATCTTGCGCTGGGCGGGGCGATCATCGGATTTCTGACCGGCATCGTGGTCTCGACCGGGCCGCTCAGCGTGCCCTTGTTCCTGTTCTATGGCCTGTCGAAGGGCGCTTTCCTCGCCACGGAAGCCGCGAGCTCGCTCGGGCTCTATCTGTCGAAATCCGTCACCTTCCAGCGCTTCGGCGCGCTGACGCCGGACATCCTGCTCAAGGGCCTGATCGCCGGCGGCTCGCTGATGGCCGGCGCCTTCGTCGCCAAGCGCTTCGTCTTGCACATGAAGCCGGATGTGTTCCGCCTGGTGATGGATGGCATCATGCTGGCCGCGGGCCTAAGTATGTTATGGAACGCCACCCACTCCTGACCGCATCGATTCTCCGCTCATGGCCAAGAATGCCCTCTCCTTCGTCTGCCAGAATTGCGGCGCGGCCTATTCGCGCTGGCAGGGCAAATGCGAGGCCTGTGGCGAGTGGAACACGCTGGCGGAAGAGGACACCACCGGCGCGACCTCGGCGCCGCTGTCGCTGCGCTCCAAGCGCAAGGGCCGCACCTTCCAGCTGGAATCCCTGACCGGCAAGAGCATCGACGCGCCGCGGCTGTCATCCGGCATGACCGAGCTCGACCGCGTCACCGGCGGCGGTTTCGTCCGCGGTTCGGTGCTGTTGGTCGGCGGCGATCCCGGCATCGGCAAATCGACGCTGCTGACGCAAGCCACCGCGATGATGGCGCGCGCCGGCCATCGCGCGGTCTACATCTCCGGCGAGGAGGCGGTGGCCCAGGTGCGGCTACGCGCCGAGCGGCTGGGGCTCGCCGACGCCCCGGTGCAGCTTGCATCGGAGACCTCAGTCGAGGACATCATCTCGACCCTGTCCGAGGGCGGCGTGCCCCGGCTGATCGTGATCGATTCGATCCAGACGATGTGGACCGACACGGTCGAATCGGCGCCGGGCACGGTGACCCAGGTCCGCGCCTCGGCGCAGATGCTGATTCGCTTCGCCAAGAAATCCGGCGCCGCCATCATCCTGGTCGGCCACGTCACCAAGGACGGCCAGATCGCCGGCCCCCGCGTCGTCGAGCACATGGTCGACGCAGTGCTGTCGTTCGAGGGCGAAGGCTCGCAGCAGTTCCGCATCCTGCGCGCGGTCAAGAACCGGTTCGGCCCGACCGACGAGATCGGCGTGTTCGAGATGACCGGGCTCGGCCTGCGCGAGGTCACCAATCCCTCCGAGCTGTTCCTGTCCGAGCGCGATCTCGGCAGCCCCGGCACCGCCGTGTTTGCCGGGATCGAGGGCACGCGGCCGGTGCTGGTCGAAATCCAGGCGCTGGTGGCGCCGACCTCGCTGGGCACGCCGCGCCGCGCCGTGGTCGGCTGGGATCCGAGCCGGCTGTCGATGGTGCTGGCGGTGCTGGAGGCGCATTGCGGCGTCAAACTGTCAGGCTACGACGTGTATCTGAATGTTGCCGGCGGCCTGCGCATCAACGAGCCGGCGGCGGATCTCGCCGCCGCCGCGGCGCTGGTGTCGTCGCTGGTCAACGCGCCACTGCCGCCGGATGCAGTCTATTTCGGCGAAATCTCGCTGTCCGGCGCGGTGCGGCCGGTGGCGCAGACCTCGGCACGGCTGAAGGAAGCCGCCAAGCTCGGCTTCGGCCGCGTCGTGCTGCCGGAGCGCGCGCGCGGCGAGGCCGGCGGCGATGCCGGCCTAACCTTGAATACCGTCGGTGGCTTGACCAGCCTGGTGGCCGACATTGCCGCGCGCGGAACCCCACGCGCCCGCCAGGACGTGGCCCGCGATGATGGCGATATGCGGGATCAGGGCCGCCGCGCGCCGAGCCATGCCGAAAAAAATGCCACACCAGCGAGATTCCGCCGTCAGGACGGCTAGGCGGACCGTGACGTCCCCATGACTCGCCGCTATACAACGCCGCATCCGGGCCGGCACGGGAGCGTGCGGCATCCGGATTTGCCGGGGAACCCTGCTCTCCTCCGCCTGGAGGGCGGTCCTCGTCGACGCGAAGCGAACCTTGGACCTGTGAAGCGGACCTGATCAGCCGATGCCGATAACGATCCTCGATCTCATCCTGCTCGGCGTCATGCTGGTTTCGGGGCTGCTCGCGATGGTTCGCGGCTTCATGCGCGAGGTCCTGTCGATCGCGGCCTGGGGCGCGGCGGCTCTGGTAACGCTTTATTCATTCTCCAAGCTGCTGCCGACCGCCAAGACCTATTTCAACAACGACACGGTCGCGAGCGTGGTGGTCGTCGCCGGTACTTTTGTCGGCACCCTGCTGATCGTCTCGGTGATCACGGTGAAGATCTCCGACATGATCCTCGATTCGCGCATCGGCGCGCTCGATCGGACCCTCGGCTTCCTGTTTGGACTGGGCCGTGGCCTCCTGATCGTCGTGGTCGCTTTCCTGTTCTTCAGCTGGCTGGTGCCGGACAAGCAGCGTCCCGACTGGGTCACCGCGGCGAAATCGCGGGTGGTGCTGCAGGGAACCGGGGATTGGCTGATGTCGCTCTTGCCTGATGATCCCGAGAACACCATTTTAAAGAAATTCAAGAAGAACAAGCCGGACGACGACCAGACTGACACCGAGTCGCCCGGAGTGGGCGGCGATGGGTACAGCAAGCCTGCCCGCGACAGCTTGAAGAAGCTGATCGAAAAACCCGCGGCCAAGTGAGCCAAGCCCAGAAGAGAGGCGCGATGGACCTGCACCACGATTCTTCCGGCGAAGCCCAAACGGACTCCCACGCGGATCTGGACTTCGGACCTCAAGCTGACCTCAGAGACCCTGACCTGGACGGAGACACGCTGCGCGAAGAGTGCGGCGTGTTCGGCATTTATGGGCACAGCGATGCCGCCGCGATCACTGCACTCGGCCTGCATGCGCTCCAGCATCGCGGCCAGGAGGCCGCCGGCATCGTGTCCTATGACGGCACGCGCTTTCACAGCGAGCGCCGGCTCGGCCTGGTCGGCGACACCTTCTCCCGTCGCGAGGTGATCGAACGGCTGCCCGGCAATGCGGCGATCGGCCATGTCCGCTATGCCACGACCGGCGCGACCATCCTGCGTAACGTGCAGCCGCTGTTTGCCGAGCTCGGCGCCGGCGGCTTCGCCGTCGGCCACAATGGCAACCTCACCAACGGCCTCACCCTGCGCCGCGAGCTGGTGCGCGCCGGCGCGATCATGCAGTCGACCACCGACACCGAGGTGATCCTGCACCTCGTCGCGCACTCCCGGCGCACCAATTTCATCGACCGCTTCATCGAGGCGCTGCGCGCGCTCGAAGGCGCCTATTCGCTGGTCTGCATGACCAACAAGAAGCTGATCGGCGCCCGCGATCCCCTCGGCATCCGCCCGCTGGTCTATGGCGAGCTCGACGGCTGCCCGATCCTGGCGTCCGAGACCTGCGCGCTCGACATGATCGGCGCGCGCTACATCCGCGACATCGAGCCCGGCGAAGTCGTGATCTTCGACGAAACTGGCGCGCACAGCCACAAGCCGTTCCCGCCCAAGCCGGCGCGTCCTTGCGTGTTCGAATACATCTATTTCGCCCGCCCCGATTCCATCGTCGGCGGCCGCTCGGTCTACGAGGTGCGCAAGGCGTTCGGCGCGCAGCTCGCGCGCGAGAGCCATCCCGACGTCGATGTCGTCGTTCCGGTGCCGGATTCCGGCGTGCCGGCGGCGATCGGCTACAGCCAGCATTCCGGCGTGCCCTTCGAGCTCGGCATCATCCGCAATCACTATGTCGGCCGCACCTTCATCCAGCCGACGCAGGCGATCCGCGAATCCGGCGTCCGCATGAAGCACTCGGCCAACCGTGCCGCGATCGAAGGCAAGCGCATCATCCTGATCGATGACTCGCTGGTGCGCGGCACCACCTCGCGCAAGATCGTGCGCATGATGCGCGATGCCGGCGCCACCGAGGTGCATTTCCGCCTGGCGTCACCGCCGATCCTCTACCCCGACTATTATGGCATCGACCTGCCGGACCGCGGTGGTCTCCTGGCGGCGACGCATTCGCTCGAGGAGATGCGCGAGCTGATCGGCGCCGATTCGCTGGCCTTCCTGTCGATCGACGGCATGTACCGCGCCATGGGCGAGCCGGCCCGCGACCCGGCAGCGCCGAAATATGCCGACCACTGCTTCACCGGCAATTATCCGACCCATCTGACCGACCAATCGCTGGTCGAGCCGACGCAGCATCAGCTGTCGTTGCTGGCGGAAGCGAGCTGAGGCTCCCGCCCGGCGCCACCACAGGGGGATCCGGGACGATGCGCGGCATCGGACCCGGACGCTCCCGATGTCCCATGCGTTCATCCGGAGCTTCCGGATTCGCCGCCTCGCTGTGCCGCCGCGTGACTGCAACGCGCCGGCCCTGAAGCCGGTGCCGGAAACCAAAACGAGCGGTTCCCGGTTATCGGGTGACACTAGCCACGGGCGTCCAACTCCATCATAAGGCCTGGAGGATGGGTCCTGGCGGTTCGCGCGGTTCAGCGCACAATGCTTCGCGCATGAGGCCAGGACGACGATGGACGCTGCATGATGACCCTACCCCTCGCCAATCGTATTGCCCTCGTCACCGGCGCCTCGCGGGGCATCGGCTACGCGACGGCGCGGGCGCTCGCCCGCGCCGGCGCGCATGTCGTGGCTGTTGCACGCACGCAAGGCGGGCTCGAGGAACTCGATGACGAGATCCGCAAAGAGACCGGCAACGGCGCCACGCTGGTGCCGCTGAGCATGGCCGATACCGACGGCATCGCGCGGCTCGGCGCCGCGCTGCACGAGCGCCATGGTCGGCTCGACATCCTCGTCGGCAATGCCGCCGTGCCCGGCCCCTCCTCGCCGCTCGGCCATATCGACCTGAAGGCGTGGAACGATGTGCTCGCGGTCAATCTCACCGCCAACGTCCAGCTGATCCGCTGCATGGAGCCGCTGCTGAAGGCCTCCGACGCCGGTCGCGCCGTGTTCCTGACCTCCGGCGCCGCCCATAAGGCGCAGGCCTATCTGGGCCCCTATGCGGTGACCAAAGCGGCGGTGGAAACGCTGGCGCGGGTCTGGGCTCATGAGACAGAGCGCACGCCCTTGTGCGTGAACCTGTTCAGCCCGGGGCCGATCCGCACGCGGATGCGCGCCACCGTGTTTCCCGGCGAAGACCCGATGACCCTGGAGACGCCCGAGCAGGTCGCCGAGTTCATCGTGCCGATGTGCCTGCCGTCCTGGACGGAGACCGGAAAGCTCTACGAGTACAAGAGCCGCGCGCTGAAGAGCTTCCAGCCACCGGCCTAACGCGGGGACTTGGCGCGTTCGCGATGCCGGTCGTCGCGAGGCCACGTTGACGTCATGCGGCCTCGCCGTGCCGCCGCGTTCAGCGCGATAGCGGACGTTCCTCGCTTGCCGCGGCCGCGACGAGATCGATCGCGCGCTCGGGACAGGCGACAACACACAGGCCGCAGGCGAGGCACAGCTGGCTGTTCGGCGTATATGCCGTCTTCATGCCGTGAAAGCGGACGCGCATCCTGCCGAGGAAGGACAGCGTGCGGAAGTCCGCAGCGCGGATCGGGCCGACGTCGAACACGTCGTAGGGACACACCTCGACACAATCGCCCTTCGCCTCGCATTTGTTGTGATCGACGACGGGAATGAAGGCGCCCGGCTCCGCCTTGCAAGCCGCGCCTGGACGCTTCGGATGTTGCGCAGCCTTGCGCACCTTGGCGGCATTGGTTCGCTTCGATGGCGTCGGCTCGGTGTGGTCGGTCACGCGTTCTACTCCCATTCGAAACCTGTCAGTTGGCGTATCTCGCGCGTGCTCGTCGACGCGCCAGCGCAGACCTGCTGCGAAACATCGAACGTCGTTTGCCGCTATTTCGCGGCAGCAGTTGTCGCGCCCGGCTTGGCGGCGGGCGCCTTGCCCGCAGCCGGGACCTGGCGGTCGCGCACCGCCGCGAGCTCCTTGCGCAGCTTCTCCTGCTGCTCCGGCGACAGCACCGGGCGCTGGTCGTCATGGGGCAGGTCGTTGACCGGGAGATAGTTGTACGTGGTGCCGAACTGCGTCGCCGTGGCGGACGGGCTGGTGGCCGACGGGGTCGTGCCAGACGTGGTGCAGCCGCCGACCAGCGACACGACACACAGCGCCGTTGCGGCCAAGGCGCGTCGCGCAGCCGTCCCCATCGCCCCAGAGTTGATGCGACGACGGTTCATCGCGCCGCCGCCATGGTGTGCGCCGGCAGCTGGGCCGTGATGCCATGATCGTTGGACTCGAGCCCCGGCAGGCTCTTCACCCAGGGATAGCCGCGCCGGCCCATATCGTGGCCGCGGTCGAACAGCGCCGTCATGTAGCTGCGATCGAACGGACCGTCAGCCTTGACCTGGAAGTCTCCGGGCACGCTCGCGAGATTGAAATCAATGCCGTTGAATTTCGCCACCGAGTAGATCCGATAGATATCGCCGATGCCCTGGTTCTTGATCAGCGTCGAGAGCGAGCGCTGGGTGACCGACAGCACGTCGGCGCCGACGCTCTCCCATTGCGGATCGATGCGGGCATTGCGGATGACATAGAGATGCGCGCCATTCACGGTCCTGCGTGGCCCGTGGCCGGCGACCAGACGCAGCACCGAGGGGCCGATGAAAACCTGCCTTGTGACGCCGCCATCGACATGGAGCTCGTCATAGTCCTTGTCGCCGATCTTCACCTTGATGCGCACGGGCGCGAAAGCGCCGGGGACGGTGGCGGAGGCGAGCAGCACCTTGCGGAACAGATCGACGGCCTCCGGCGTGTCGGCCACGGCGATGCGGCCCATGTCCCACAGCACCGGCCGCTGCGCATCGAGATTGGTGGTGCCGATCAAGAGCACCCTGCCCTTGCGCCTCTCGCGGGCAATGTCGCGCAAGAAGTCGCGGTCGACATATTTCTCGATCAGCCGCGACAGCGGCGTGTTGTCAGCGAGCGCCGAGCCCTGCAGCAGGCCGGGAACATTGACCGTGAAGATGTCCTTGCGCTCATAGGCGGTGAAGACCTCCTGCAGCCGATCGTCGTGCTCGCGGCCGAGGAAGACGAACGGAGCCATCAGCGCGCCCGAGCTCACGCCAGTCACCATGTCGAACGACGGCCGGTTGCCGGCCTCGCTCCAGCCGACCAGAAGCCCGGCGCCGAACGCGCCGTTCTCGGCGCCACCGGAGATCGCCAGGAAATTCAGCGGACGCGAGGTGGCGATCTCGGCCGACGCGCGCTGCATCGCGGCCTCGGCGAAACGCGGCGCCGGCTCATCGCCCCAATAGCGCACGTCGCGGAAGCCGACCGGCTCGGCCGCGACGGCCGCCGCCTCGGGCAGCGCATTGCGCGGCATCACGGCGGCACACGCCGCCAGCAGCAGCGACGCCGCGAAAGCGAGTGCGACGCGCGGGGCCAAAGCGCGGAAAGAGGCGGCAGACTTCATCGCGACGCTTGCTGCTCCACGCTGGCGACCGCAGGCTGCGGCATGCCGGGCCTGGCTTCGTCGGCGCCCTTGTCGGTCCAGTCGGGCGGCAGGCCAAGGCCGGCCCCGACGAAGCCTTTCAGGCCAGGAAAGCGTCCGTACTGCTCACATGCGGCATATTTGGGAGCGCCACCCAGCTTGGCCGGCAGGCTCGAGGCCGCTGGCAGCGACGGCAGACCGCCGAAGGGCGACTCGCCGGTCGATACCAGTCTGGCGAAATCGGCGCCGAATTCAGACGCGAGGTCATAGGCGTCCCCGTCCTTGGCCATCCGCGCCGTGGACACCGAATTGGCGCTGCGTGCCCACACCATGGCCGCCTTCTGGAACCCGGCGAAGTTGCGCGCCTCGGCCTCGACCGACAGCGTGCCGAGCCCGACCGGAAGCCGCGGCACCGGCACCGGAACGCCCGGCAACGCCACGGTCTTGGCGATGGAGGCAGCCTGCGATGCCGCTGACACGGTCGCATTCGTCGCCGTGGCATGCGTGACCGTGGCCCTGACGGTCAGATCGGCCTCTTCACCGGGCAGGACGATCTGGAACCTCTCGCTCAATCTCAGGCACATTTCGCGGCTGATCGCGTTGGCCACCAGCTTCCGCTCATCCTCGCTCAGCGCGACATCCGGGCGCGCCGGGAACGCCGTCGGTTCGAATCGGATCGTCTTGGCCTCCAGCAGCTCCTTCTTGTCGGCCTTGATCTGCGCCCGCGTCACCAGGCCGTTGGCATCGGCGAGACTGTCGTAGCTGCGCAGCGAGCCGGCCCGCTCCAGCGGCGCCGTAGCACAGCCGGCCGTGGTCAGAGCCAGAGGGACAAGCGCCGTCCACTTCAGCGGAGCAAAACGCGACATGAGGGCGGCCTATTGATAGATAACTTACTCTATTAAAGTTCCACAAGCTTCGGCGCTTGTCCAACCAAACTAGATCAAATTGTCAAAAACGGTGGAGCAGGAAATATTATTTTATATTACAAGGGGTTGGTCAGAAGGACGATTGTGGCCAGATTGGGCCCGGTGAGAATTGGCGGTATGAGAAAGGTCGATCCGGTCAAGCATGAACAGAAGCGCGGGGAGATTCTCCAGGCCGCGTTGTCGTGCTTTGTCAGGGATGGCTTCCATGGTGCCAGCACAACCGACATCTGCGCCGCGGCCAGGATCAGCCCGGGGCACCTGTATCATTACTTCCCGAGCAAGGAGGCGATCATCCAGGCTCTGGTCGAGCTGAACCTCACCCACGCCGCGTCGCGTCTCCAAGCGGTCCTGGCCTCGCCCGACGTGATCGAAGCCCTGGTGCAGGAGCTCGAAAACACCAGCCTTCACCAGCCCCAGGCCCAGGTGCTCAGCGCCGAAGCCCTGGTGGAAGCCTGCCGCAATCCGGAGTTCGCGACCATCGTCCGCGCCCATGCCCGCGCGATGCGCGCGCTCCTGGTCGATTTTCTTGTTCAGGCGCAGCATCGCGGCGAGGTCGATGCCGACCTGGATCCCGAAGCGACCGCGAACATCCTGTTCGCCATCGTCGACGGCGCCCGTGCCCTGCCGATCCGCAATCCCACCGTGGATATCAAAGCAAGCAGCGATCACCTCCGGATCATGCTGCGACGCTTCCTTGGGCCGCCTGCTCGCGAACCGGTCGCAGGGGAAGCCGCTCATCGCGCGTGAGGATCAGCGCCGCCTGTAATTGACACCCCGTCCTGCGCGCGATTGACTGCCTTCAAACAAGCGGCTGACCGCAGCACAGATCGGGAGGATGCCATGACGCGATATGTTATGGCGTGAGCACCACGCGAACACGCGACGCGGGTTGCCCGCGCAGTCCTGGCATTGGCGATCGCGGCCGCCTCGCTGCTCGTCCCGCACATGGTGAGCGCGGCTGACATCCCGACCTTCGCCGTCGAGCCGTCCTGGCCGAAGCAGTTGCCGAACAACTGGATCCTGGGCCAAGTCGGCGGCATCGCGGTCGATGCCAACGGGCACATCTGGGTGATTCACCGGCCGCGCTCGCTGACCGACGACGAGAAGGGCGCAGCGCTCAATCCGCCGCGCTCGAAATGCTGCATCCCGGCACCGCCGGTGCTGGAATTCGACATCGACGGCAATCTGTTGCACGCCTGGGGCGGCCCGGGCCCGGGCTATGAATGGGTCGGCCGCGAGCATGGCATCGAGGTCGATGAGCGCGGCTTCGTGTGGATCGGCGGCAATGCCGACAACGACAATGCGATCCTGAAATTCACGCTCGACGGAAAGTTCGTCGCGCAGATCGGGGCGATCGCGCCGAGCAAGGGATCGAACGACACCACCCAGCTCGGCAAGCCGGCGGAGACGGCGATCGACAAGGATGCGAACGAAATCTATGTCGCCGACGGCTATGGCAACCGGCGCGTCATCGTGTTCGATGCGACGACGCTGGCCTATAAGCGCCACTGGGGCGCCTATGGCCATGTTCCCGACGACGCCAGGCAGCCGCCTTATGATCCCAAGGCGCCCGTCGCTCAGCAATTCGGCAATCCCGTGCACTGCGTGAAGATCGCCGATGACGGCCTCGTCTATGTCTGCGACCGCATCAACGACCGCATCCAGGTATTCAAGAAGGATGGCACCTTCGTCACCGAGTGGTTCTTCGAGAAGAGCACGCTCGGCAATGGCGCGGTGTGGGACATCGCGATCTGGCCCGATCCGAAGCAGACCTATCTGCTCTCGGCGGACGGCGAGAACAACGAGATCCGGATCATCAGGCGCGACGACGGCAGCGTGGTCGGCAGCTTCGGCCATAATGGCCGCAATGCTGGCCAGTTTCACTGGGTGCATGCGATGGCCGTCGACAAGTCCGGCAACGTCTATACCGCCGAGGTCGACACCGGTAAGCGCATTCAGAAGTTCAGGCTGACCTCGGACGCGCTGCGTTAACGCTAAGCGGGTCGCACAACCTTTGGGCCGGCCTCCCCCCTTTTGGCGCATTGCCGCAACTCACAGGACCGGCTATCCAGAAAACAGACGGCAAAGGGCGCCCAAGAAGCCCCCGCCGCGACACGACACCAGGGAGGACTGAATGACCACGTCTCATGCGCGGCGGATGGCCGCGTTGCTTGCCGCCACCACGCTCAGCTTTGCCGGCTCCGCCTTCGCCGACGACAAGGTCGTCAAGATTGGCGTGCTCAACGACATGTCGAGCCTCTATGCCGATATCGGCGGTCCCAACTCGGTGGCCGCGATCAACATGGCGGTCGAAGATTCCGGCATGAAGGCAAAAGGCTGGACCATCGAGGTCATCAGCGGCGATCACCAGAACAAACCCGACATCGGCGTCAATATCGGCCGGCAATGGATCGACACCCAGAAGGTCGACGTGATCATGGATACGCCGAACTCCGGCGTCGCGCTCGCGGTCTCCAATCTGGTCAAGGAAAAGAACTCGATCCTGATCAATTCCGGCGGTGCGAGCGCGGACCTCACCGGCAAGGCCTGCAACGCCAACACCATCTCCTACACCTATGACACCTACATGCTGGCGAACGGCACCGGCAAGGCGCTGACCAAGGCCGGTGGCGACAGCTGGTTCTTCCTGACCGCGGACTACGCGTTCGGCCATGCGCTGGAGCGCGACACTTCGGCTGTGGTCACCGCCAATGGCGGCAAGGTGCTCGGCTCGGTCAAGCATCCGCTCAACACCGCCGATTTCTCCTCGTTCCTGCTGCAGGCGCAATCGTCGAAGGCCAAGGTCATCGGCCTCGCCAATGCCGGCGGCGACACCACCAACGCGATCAAGCAGGCATCGGAATTCGGCATCGTCCAGGGCGGCCAGAAGCTCGCCGCGCTGCTGTTGTTCGTCAACGACGTGCATGCGCTCGGACTCAAGGTGGCGCAGGGCCTGACCTTCACCGAGTCGTTCTACTGGGATCTGAACGACAAGACCCGCGAATGGTCCAAGCGCTTCCAGAAGCTGTCGCCCAAGGGCACGATGCCGTCGATGACGGTGGCCGGTGTCTATGCCGGCACGCTGCATTACCTGAAGACGCTGGACGCGCTCGGCGGCAATCCGCATGACGGTGCCAAGGTCGTGGCCAAGATGAAGGAGATCCCGACCGACGATCCGCTATTCGGCAAGGGACCGCTGCGCGCCGACGGCCGCCGCCTGATCCCGGCCTATCTGTTCGAGGTCAAGAAGCCCGAAGAGTCCAAATATCCGTGGGACTATTACAAGCTGATCGCGACCATCGCGCCGGAGGACGCCGCGAAGCCGCTGGAAGCCAGCGAGTGCCCGCTGGTCAAGAAGTAATAAGCAACCCGATCAGGACTCCGAGGCGGCGCCAGCGCCGTCTCGGGTCTCGCGCAACGTCTCAGGATGAGGCTGCGGCTGTCGCGGCACGGATCGTCCGCAGCGCGATCACGAGCGCGACGACCAGCAGCATCGATGCCAGCAGGAACGGTGCGCCGGGCAGATGTACTGGCGCGGCGGCTCCGATGAAATAGGCGAAGGTCAGCGTGAACAGGAACGGCCCGGCGAGCTGGGCCATGCTCTGCACGCTCGACGTCGCGCCCTGCAGCTGGCCCTGCCGGTCCGCCGGCACCAGCCTTGTCATCAGCGCCTGGATCGCCGCGCCGGAGACGCCCCAGAGCGCCATCGCGGGAATGCCGAGCCAGCTCAGCATCCCGGTCGGCGCGAGGCCAAAGATCAGAAAGCCCAGCGTGCCGCTGCACAGGCCGAGCAGCAAGGCGCCGCGCTCGCCGAGCGAACGCACGATCCAGCCGACCGCCCCGCCCTGCACCACCATGGCGCACACGCCGACGATCGCCAGCGTCAGGCCGACCGTGCGCGTATCCCAGCCATAGCGGTAGGTGGCGTAGAGCACGAAGGTCGACGGCAGCACGACATGGGCAAGCTGGGTGATGAAGTTGACCGTGGCCAGCCCGGCCAGCATGCGGTCGGAGCGCAGCAATTGCAGGGCGCCGAGCGGGTTCGCGGTCCGCCAGCGGAACGGACTGCGCCGCTCGTGCCCCAGCGATTCCGGCAGCACCAACAATCCATAGACCGCATTGGCGAAGCTTAGCCCGGCGGCCGCCCAGAACGGCAGCCGCGGATCGATATCGCCCAGCAATCCGCCGGTCGCCGGGCCGAGCACGAATCCGGCGCCGAACGCGGCCCCAACGCGGCCGAAGATCGCGGCGCGCCGCTCTGGCGGCGTGAGGTCGGCGATGTAAGCAAAGGCCGTGGAAATGCTGGCCGAGGTGATGCCGGAGATCAGCCGGCCAATGAACAGCCACACCAGCGACGGCGCCAGCGCCATCAGCACATAGTCCGCGGCAAGGCCGAAGTTCGAGAGCAGGATAACAGGCCGTCGGCCAAATCGGTCGGACAGGCTGCCGAGCACCGGCGAGAACACGAACTGCATCAGCGCCCACGCCGTGCCGAACAGGCCGAAGATCCGCGCGGCCTGCGCGGTGTCATTGGCGACAAAGCTCTCGATCAGCTTGGGAAGGATCGGCATGATCAGCCCGAGCGCGAGCATATCGAGCAGGATGGTGACGAAGATGAAAGCGACGGCGCCGCGGCGCGGTGCCTGCGGCGACGGTACGCCGTCGGAACTCGCCAGCTCGGTGTCGACCATGGCCTGCCATCGGGTGATCGCCCGCAACCGCGCGGGACGAGCGCCGACTTATACACGCGTGGTCGAGGCCGGCAATCCGGCGGGCTCAGGAGGCAAGCGGCGACACGAAGCCGGCGACCAGTCTGACCAGATCGGCCTGCCGCACGGCCCCGGTCTTGAGGAAGACGCGGCGCAGATGAGTCTTGATGGTAGTCTCGGCGACGCCGAGCAGGCACGCGACTTCGGGAACACCGCCGATCTCGACAATGCCGAGCAACACCCGCAATTCGGTCGGCGTGAGCCGATAGGCTGTTGCGATCAGCTCGGGAGATTGCGGCGGCTCGATCATTGTACGGCGCATGAAGATCGCAGCGCTCGCCGCATAGGCGCGCCCCACGGCCTGGCGTTCGCGCGATGTCAGCGGCAGCACGTGCGCAACATGGTGCAGGCCGTTCTGCGAGGTCATTAGCATGGCGGTGCCGCCGGTGCCGAGCGCGGCATCGCCGCCGCCGCTGCGAACGATGAGATCCTGTAGCATGTGATCCGTCCGGCCATCGCGCGCAGCGAGGCGACCGTCACGGACGAACAGCGGATCGCCGGCATCGAGCAATTGCTGCCCGGCTGCGTTGGCGTGCACCAGCCGCCCGAGCCTGTCGACGAGGCCGATGCCACAGGTCATCCGTTCCATCGCCTCGGCAAACGCCGACGCCTGTGCCGATTTCAGATCGATCAGCCGGCCGATCATGACGGCGCGGCGGATATGCGGCGCGATCTGCTGCATGCGCATGCGTGCGACGTTGTCAGCCAGCCCATCGGACTCGTAGCGGAATACGCCGAACAGCGCTGCCGTGGTCGCAGATTTGTCGATCACGGCCGAGATGAAATCGACCATGCCCTGGGGCGCCGCCCATTCCCGATAGAAGCGGGTCTGCCGCAGCTCGTCCTGCGGCATCAGGTCGGAGACCGCGATCGGCTGACCTATATCAGCGAAGTACTGCCCGGTCGTGGCCGGATCGAGCTTCACATATTTATCGAAATACAGCTGGCAGTAATGCGGATCGATGCCGGACTGACACAGCACATCGCCGCCGCCCGCGATCGGACTCTTGGAGAAGATCGAGGCCACCTGCCCGCCGACGAATTGTCCGGCGCGGCCGACCACCTCCGGCCAGCGCAACGGGTCCAGCGCCGCATCGTAGATCTCTCCCACCAGATCGAGCACGTCATCGGCATCCGCCATCGCATCTCTCCAACCTGCAATGTCGCGCGCCGAACGCCCACCGCCACGCCGATCCCCCTCATAGGATGGCTCTGACCTGTGAACTTGGACGGATGCGACGAAAGGCAGGGCCCCACCGACTTCCAGACCATGTCTCGCCTCATGGCGAGACCGGCGCGGATTAGCGCGGTGACGATGGAGAGGGATGTGCGCGCGGTCACGCAGCCCGGCAGACGCGGCGAGCAAGGCGCAGAGGCGTACGCGGCCGTCGGTCTAGGACGGCCGCTTGCGCTTGTGCGCGAACGGGTTGGCCTTCTCGCGCAGGGTGATGCGCACCGGGGTGCCCGGCAGCTCGAAGGTCGCGCGCATCGAATTGATGAGATATCGCAGATAGGATTGCGGGATCGCATCGGCGCGCGAGCAGAACAGCACGAAGCTCGGCGGTCGCGCCTTGGTCTGGGTGATGTAGTTCAGCTTCAGACGGCGGCCCGACACCGCCGGCGGCGGATTGTTGGCGATCGCCTCCTCGAACCAGCGATTCAGCGCTGCCGTGGGCACGCGCCGGTTCCAGACTGCATAGGACTCGACGATGGCCTGCATCAGCCGGTCGATGCCCTCGCCCATCAGGCCCGACACCGCGACGATCGGCACGCCCGACACCTGCGGCAGCCAATGATCGACATCATGACGGAGCGCGGAGATCTGGCCGGGCTTGCTGTCCATCAGGTCCCATTTGTTGACGGCGATGACCAGCGCCCGGCCCTCGCGCTCGATCAGATCGGCGATGCGCAGGTCCTGCTCCTCGAAGCGGTTCTGCGCGTCCATCATCAGCACGACCACCTCGGCGAAGCGCACCGCGCGCAGCGCGTCGGCCACCGACAGCTTCTCGAGCTTCTCCTCGATGCGCGAGCGCCGGCGCAGACCTGCGGTATCGAAGATGCGAAAGCCGCGGCCCTTATATTTGATCTCCACCGCGATCGAATCGCGGGTCGTCCCGGCCTCGGGGCTGGTCAGCAGCCGCTCCTCGCCGAGCAGGTGGTTGATCAGCGTCGATTTGCCGGCATTGGGACGGCCGACGATGGCGACGCGGATCGGGCGGGCGGCCCGCTCCTCGTCGGTCTCCTCATGCTCGTCCGCCTCGTCCTCGGTCTCCGGCACGAGCCCCCTGAGGGCATCGTAGAGCTCGCCCATGCCCTCGCCATGCTCGGCCGAGATCTGGATGGGGTCGCCGAGGCCGAGCGCATAGGACTCCATGGCGCCGAGCTCGCCATGCTTGCCCTCGCTCTTGTTGGCGAGCAGCAGCACCGGCTTGTCGGCGCGGCGGACGAAATCGGCAAAGGCGCGGTCGGCCGGGGTCAGGCCCGCACGGGCATCGATGACGAAGAACAGCGCGTCGGCCAGTGCGATCGCGGTCTCCGTCTGCTCCTGCATCCGCGCCGTCAGCGATCCCTTCGGCCCCTCGTCGAGGCCAGCGGTATCGATGATCGTGAACTGGAGATCGCCGAGCTTGGCCTCACCTTCGCGACGGTCGCGGGTGACGCCGGGCATGTCGTCGACGAGCGCCAGCTTCTGTCCAACCAGACGGTTGAACAGGGTCGATTTGCCGACATTGGGCCGGCCGATGATGGCGATGGTGAAGGACATGATGATCCGTGCGCGTGAGCGCGCAGCTTTAGCGCATTCGGCCGCAAAACCGAAACGGGCGATGGGGCGATCGGGAGACGGGCTTAACGGTTGAACGAGCCGCTCGGCACCGGCGCCGGGAAGGCGCTGCCGGACTGGCGCGCCGGCTGCTGCGCGGGGGCGGTATCGTCGGGCGGTGGCGCGGTGGTGCGGCGGCGCGCGATCTTCTTGGGCTTCGGCGCCGGAGGAACGGCACCGGCCCCCTCCTCAACCGCCGCGGCTTCGCCGTCCTGCGGCTCGGACGCGGGCGCAGCGCTGGGCACCGCAGCCTGCTGCCGACCCTTGGCGCCCTTCTTACCCTTGGGCTCTTCCGGCGGGGCCGCCGGAGCCGCCGCCTGTGCGCCCGGATCGGTCATCTGCTGCTGCTGGGCGCCCTTGTAGAGGTCTTTCGGCACGCCCTGCTCAAGACCTGGCACGCCCTCCGGGAACACCGGCTTGCGATCTCCCGGCAGCTTCTTCTTCGTATCCAGGAAGTCGAGCAGGTCGGAGGGATCGAAACTGCCCCCGCTCGCGCAGCCTCCGAGCACGCCCGAGAGCGCGACGAGGACAGTCAAGGCAATGAGACGTTGGGGGCGGCGCATGGTCGTGATTCCGATCAATGTCAGTTTCGCCGTCAGCTCTTCAGATCAGCGCGTGTCAGCTCTTGTCAGCTCTTGGCCACGGCGGGCAGCAGCGCCTGCAGCGCTTCGGCGCGCGAGCGCAGGCCCGGCGGGGTCTCACCATCCAGTGCGATCATGTCGAGCCATTGGCGAGCCGCGGCGGCGTCGTTGGCCTTCCAGGCCGACAGGGCCAGCAGCTCGCGTGCAGCGTGGCGGAAGGGCGCGCCGGACGCAGCCTCGCCTTCGAGCCGCTGCTTCAGGTCCGGATACGGAGCCGTATCGACCAGCAGGCCGGCCGCGCGCAGGCGCGCCATCGACTGCTGTTCGGCGCCGATGCTGCGATCGGCCGCCAGCTCGTCATAAAGCTTCACCGCCGCCGCCTTGTCGCGCCCCGCCGCCTCGGCAGCCTGGTGGAAGCGCGCCAGCATGCGGTAGCCCGCGGGCGCGGTCGCTGCGACCTCGGCAAAGGCCTTCTCGGCCTCCTCGTGCTTGTTCTGCTCGGACAGCTCGATGGCCTTGTTGAAGGCCGATCCCGCCTCGGCGGCCTTCTTGCCCTCGACATACTGGTAGCCACGCCAGCCGCCGACGCCGGCGATGATCAGCACCGCGATCGCAATGATAAAGATCGAATAGCGGTCCCACAGCCTCTTGAGCTGCTCCCGGCGGACCTCTTCGTCTACTTCATCATAAAATTCAGACACTTAGCCATTTCCCATGAGGTCCGCTGCGATCGCGCGGCGGATGGTATTGAAGTGCCGCACGAGCTCCACATCGCTCGCACGCGGCTGCCGATACCGCATCGGTATGGCGGTGACAAGGCGAGTCCAGCCGAATCAAGGCTTTACTCCCCGGTTCTGCCACGCCGTCGGAACGCGGCTATCACGCCGTCAAGGCCTCGCGCAACTGCCGTTTCATCACCTTGCCGTTCGCGTTGCGCGGCAAAGGGTCCGGGGTCACGATGAGGGTCTCCGGCACCTTATAGTCCGACAGCCGCTCGGCGCACCAGCTGCGCAGGGTCTCGCTGCTGGTGGGCTCGCGGGTGACCACCACGGCATGGACCCGTTCACCGAGCACCGGACATGGCCGGGCGATGATGGCGCTTTCGACCACCGCCGGGTGGCTCGCCAGCACCGATTCGACCTCCGCCGAATAGATCTTGAGCCCCCCGCGGTTGATCATGTCCTTCTGCCGGTCGAACACCCGGACGAAATTGTCGGCATCGATCGAGCCGAGGTCGCCGGAATGCCAGTAGCCGGCGGTGAAGCTTTCCGCGGTGGCGTCGGGCCGGTTCCAATAGCCCTTGATGACCTGGCCGCCGCCGATCCAGATCTCGCCGATCTCGCCCCGCGGCAACTCCCGCCCGTCTGCGTCCATGACCAGGATGCTGGCGCCGGGGCAAGGCAGCCCGACGCTGTCGAGGTGGCGGGCCGTGAGAACCGGCGGCATCAAGGTCGAAGGCGAGGTGGTCTCGGTGGAGCCGTAGGCGTTGACCAGCCGGAGCCCGGGGATCTTGGCGGCGAGCCGCTCGATGGTGGCGACCGGCATCGGCGCGCCGCCGAAGCCGCCGATGCGCCAGGACGACAGATCATGGCTGTCGAAGTCGGGCTGCAGCAGGCACAGATTATACATCGCGGGGACCATCACCGTGTAGGTCACCCGCTCGCGCGCCGCGAGCTTGAGATATTCGCCGGCTTTGAACTCCGGCATGATGATCAAGGTGCCGGCGCAACGCACCATGCTGGTGATGTTGGCGACAACGCCGGTGACATGGCCGAGCGGAACGGCTGCGATCGAACGGTCGGCGGCCGTGAGCCCCAGGCAGGCCTCGTAGATCATCGAGGAATGCACGATGTTGCAATGGGCGAGCATCGCGCCCTTGGGCCGCCCCGTGGTGCCGGACGTGTAGAGGATCATCGCAGTGTCCTCTTCGGCGATCTCGACCCGCTCGCTATGGACCGGATGATCGGTCAGCGCGGCGAAGCCGGAGCGCGCCGGGTCGTCATCGACCGCGACTCGCCCGACGAGCTCGGGCGTCACGTCGCCGGCCGGCAGCCGGCCTGCGAGCGCAGCCTCGTGCAGCAGCAGCCGGGCGCCGCAATCGTTCAGCACATAGGTAATCTCCGGCGTCTGCTGCCGCGTCGACAGCAGCACCGTCACGAGGCCGAGCTTGGCCGCGGCCAGCAGCGTGAGCACGAATTCGATGCGGTTGCCGAGCAGCAGCGCCAGCCGGTCGCCGCGGCGCAGGCCCTTGGCGTGCAAACCCGACGCGATCCGCGCCGCAGCGTCGGCCACCTGCCGCCATGACAGCCGCACGGCGCCGCAGACCAGCGCCTCGCCATCGCCGTTGCGCGCGACCGCCGCTTCGACCATGGCCCAGATGGCCGGCGGACGGTCCGTGAACAGCGGCACCACACGGTCGCCGAAGCGCTGCTCACTCCGCATCGGCTTGATCTCGGCATGCTGCGACCACTGCATCGCATCGCCTCCCTTCATTGTTCTTCTTGCTTGAATTGTTCTTCTTGCTTGCCGATCCGTTCGGATCGGTGCCGCTCACGGAGCGACGCCGGAATGTGTGGCAGAATCCCCGCATCGACCAGCGCCAATTGCCGATACCGGGAATGCCGCGCACGAGGAGCGAACGCGCCTGCGGTCTCACTGCGTCGCGGAGTCAGCCCCCACATCGCTGCCATCCCGCGCTAGGGCTCGCGCTCCATGCCATAGACGTGCTCGGCCGCCGGAAAGCCGCGCGAGCGCACGTCCGCCGCCAAGGCCGTCACGGCCTCCTCGATCGCCTGTCCGAGATTGCCGTAGCGACGGACAAATTTCGGGACCTTCGGTGACAGTCCGAGCATGTCTTCGAGCACCAGCACCTGGCCGTCGCAGGCCGCGCTTGCGCCAATCCCGATCGTCGGAATGGCGACCTCCTGCGTGATCTTGCGCGCCAGAGGCTCGGCCACCGCCTCGATCACCACAGCAAAGGCTCCCGCCTCCGCGATCGCACGCGCGTCGTTCTCGATCGGGGCCCAGCTTTCGGCCTGACGACCCTGGGCGCGGAAACTGCCGAGCGTGTTGATCGATTGCGGCGTCAGACCGATATGGCCCATCACCGGAATTCCGCGCTCGCAGAGAAACCGCACGGTCTCGGCCATGCGCACGCCGCCCTCGAGCTTGACCGCACCGCACCCGGTCTCTTTCAGCAGTCGCGCCGCAGCGTGAAACGCCTCCTCCTTGCTGGCCTCATAGCAGCCGAACGGCATGTCCACGACGACCAGCGCCTGGTGCGAGCCGCGCATCACGGCGCGCCCATGCAGGATCATCATGTCCAGCGTCACCGGCACGGTCGTCTCGAACCCATGCATGACATTGCCGAGAGAGTCGCCGACGAGGATCGCGTCACAATGCCGGTCGATCATCGCGGCCGTGTGGGCGTGATAGGAGGTGAGCATGACGATCGGCTCCCCCCCTTTGCGGGCACGGAGGCCCGGCGCGGTCTGGCGACGGGTCGGCGCTTGGACGGACATCGTCAGCCTCCCATCACCGGAATGCCGAGCACGACCGGATGGAATGCGAAGGCCAGCGCCAGATAGACGACGATGCCGACAACGACCGCGATGACGTCGTTGCCGACGCCGCCGACCGGGATCGGCGGCCCGCCGGCATCGGCACGGCGCTTCAGCGAGATGCGGTCGAAGACGGCCCAGGCCAGGATGGAGCCGAACAGGATGATGCCGCCGAGATCGCCATTGGCGAGCAGATGCCCGAACGCCCAGAGCTTCACACCGGCCAGCATCGGATGTTTCAGCGCCGTATAGATCCGCCCCCGGATATAGGCGGCGACGATCATGATCACGGCTGGCAGCATCAAAGCGAGATTGATGTGCTTGAGCGCCTTCGGCGGCGTCCACAACTGGATCCAACCGCCGTCATTGCGGTACTCGGCAAAGCCCCAGACGATCAGCGCAAGACCAGCGAGCGCAACGACCGTGTAGGCCAGCTTGTAGGTGCCCTCGCCCAGCCGGGCGATGACCTGCGCCCGCGCCTCGCGCCGCGTCGTGAACACATGGGCGCCGAGAAACAGCACCAGCCCCACCACCATCACCAGAAGTCCCAAGACGTCCCCCTTTGTGCACGCAACCCGTGGGGACCTGGGTATCATTTCCGGGGGCCGCCTCGCAATGTGGCACCGACCGCGGCGACGAACGGCACTATTGCTGCTCGGATGTCTTGTTAAGGTCGCGGTTGTCGACGTAGCGGATCGCAATCGGCCGGCCAGCCAGCGCGCCGCCGAGCCCCGAGGTGAACTTCAGCGGCAGGCAGGCGTCGAGCGAGGCATTGATCGCCTTCAGATAGGTCGCGCGGGTGTCGGCCGCAGCGCCCGATGTCGCGAAAGTGACGCGCGGCGGCGCCACCATCTCGCCGGTCCGCTTGAAGCTGAACCGCACCGTCATCTGCATGCCCGCACGGGCACTGTCCTCCGGCGGCGGCGTCCAGCAGGATCGGAGCGCGGCGAACAGATCACCGATCGTGTCGAGATCGTGATCGGGCTTCTGATATTTGGCGGCCTGGTCCTTGGCGGGCCGGCTCTCGATGGTCAGCTGCAGGTTCTGGCCGTAGGGATAGTTCATCTCGGGAATGCAGGGCCATGGCCCGTAGATGCTGCAGAAGGACGGCGTGCACGGCTGCTCGTCGAACACGCTGCAGGGCGTGTGCGCGAACGGCACCGGATTGATCTGGCGCCGGCGCGCGTCGGCGGTGACCGGAGCGGCCAGCATCAGCAGGATGAGCAGGACGACGCGAAGCATGGTGACACTTCAAGGAGCGATGTAAGCGGAGCTGGTCGTTGAACGCGGTGAACGCAAGCCCAATGCGGGTCACGTTTGCGGGTTCCCGCTGCGCCAAAGCCCTCTCGACCCTGCCACGGGAACTCGGCTACAACACGGCGAACGACCTCAGATGGATGCACCGATGAGCCGCGACAGCGAAACCGTGATCAACGTCATCAACCCGAACATGACGGTCACGATGACCGAGCTGATTGCCAAAGCGGCCCAGGCCAGCGCCAGCCCGCACACGCGTATCGTCGGGCGCACCGCGCGGTTCGGTGCGGCCTCGATCGAAGGCCATTATGACGAGGCGATTGCCGCGGTCGGCATGCTCAAGGAGGTCGAGGCCGGCGATGCGGACGGCTGCCACGCCCATGTGATCGCCTGCTTCGGTGACCCCGGCCTGCTCGCCGCGCGCGAATTGTCGGCCGTGCCGGTGCTCGGAATCGCGGAGGCGGCGATGCACGCGGCGAGCTTCGTCGCCACGCATTTCAGCATCGTCACGACCTTGTCGCGCACCAAGGTCATCGCCGAGCATCTGGTGCGCAACTACGGCATGGAGCAGCATTGCAGGAAGGTGCGTGCGGTCGATGTCGCGGTGCTCGATCTCGACAAGCCCGAGGCCAATGTGCGCGGCACGCTGCTTGGCGAATGCCAGGCCGCGCTGCGCGAGGACGGCATCGGCGCCATCGTGCTCGGCTGCGCCGGCATGGCCGATCTCGCGCATGATCTCTCCAGCGAGCTCGGCATTCCCGTGATCGACGGCGTCGCCGCCGCGGTGCGCTTTGCCGAGGCGCTGGTCGGGCTCAGGCTGAAGACGTCGAAGCACGGCGATCTCGCCTTCCCGCTGCCGAAGGCGCGGACGACGCTCTGAGCCAGCATGTAGCCCGGATGAGCGCAGCGACATACGGGGTCTCACGAGCCGCTTGTTAGAACCCGGATGTCGCTGCGCTCATCCGGGCCACTGCGACCCCATCCTGCCCATCCGGGGAGTTCCGAAAGCGCCATCGACGCTCCACATTGGGATCAACCGATGGAGCTCCCGATGTCCGATCTGTCCCCCCTCTCCTCGCTCTCGACGGCGCTGACCGCCACCGTCGCCGCCGCCGCGCCCTCGCTGGTCTCGGTCCACTCGCACCGCTCGCGCGCGACGGGCTTCGTCTGGAAACCGGGCCTGATCATCACGGCCGATGAGGCGCTGGCCGACGACGGCGACATCCTCATCGCCTTCGCCGACGGCACGACGCGCGCCGCCAGCATTGCCGGGCGCGATCACACCACCGACATCGCCCTGCTCCGCTTCGACGGCAAGGATGTCGCGCCCATGCCGCTGATGGCCGATGTGCCGCCGCTCGGCGCGCTGGCGCTCATCACGGCCGCCGATCAGGGCACACCGGTGGCGGCGCTTGCGATGGTGTCGAAATCCGCCGGCCCCTGGCGCAGCCTGCGCGGCGGCGACATCGCGGCGCGGATCGAGCTCGACACAAGGCTGCGTCAGAGCTCCGAAGGCGGCCTCGTGCTCGACGCGGCGGGACGCGCGATCGGCATGGCCGTGCGCGGTCCGCGGCGCACGCTCGTCATTCCAACGGCGACGATCGAGCGGGTGGCCGGCAGGCTCGAAAGCCATGGCCGCATCGCCCGCGGCTATCTCGGCGCCGGGCTGCAGCCGGTCAGGCTCGATGACGGACAAGGCGCAATGGTGATGAGCGTCGACAAGACTGGTCCGGCCGCCGCCGCCGGCCTGCGCCAAGGCGACATCATCACCGCCCTCAACAAGGAACCGTTCAGGGGCATGCGCGCGCTGATGCGCGAGCTCGGTCCGGACAGCGTGGGCGCCGTCGTCGAGGTCGCGGCGCTACGTGCCGGCGAGCCGGTGCAGTTCGCCCTGACCATCGGCGAGAGGCCGGCGTGAGCGAAGAGACGCGCGCGCCGATCACGATCGCGATCGCCGTCGATGACGCCGCGCTGGCAGACCGGCTGGCGGCGCTGCTCAGCGGCGTCGCCGGCCTGAGACTGGTCGCGCCGGACGAGACCGCGGACGTGGCGATCGCCACGCCGCGCAGAAGCGACGATCGCAGCCTCGACGATGGCAGCCTCGACAATGACAAGACCGATAGCCGCGCGATCGAGGGGTTTCAACTCACCGCGCGCGAGCGCGATGTGCTGGCGCTGATGGCCGAGGGCTGCTCCAACAAGGAGATCGCGCGCAGCCTCGGCATCTCCGTGCACACCGCCAAGTTCCACGTCGGCTCGCTGCTCGACAAGCTCGACGCCACCGGCCGGACAGATGCCGTGGCGCATGCGGCGCGGCGCGGCATCATCGAGCTCTGAGACGGTCGGCCGGTTCGTCCGACACGTCCAGGCGCGAAGGTTAGAACGCGACTTTGAGGCCGCCATTCACACCATAGTCGTTGCGGTCGGATCTGGCGAACGTGCTGACCACGCCGAGATTGACGCTGACCTTATCGGTGATCGCCGCGGCCAAGCCGGCCGCCACCTTCCCATAGGTCGCCTTATGTCCGTCGATCGGGGTCAACACCGGCAACAAGGGTGTCGTCACCTGGGTCGTGATCAAGCTGCGTGCGGAGCCCATGAAATCATGCTCAACGGTCAAGTTCAGGTATGGATTATAGAAGACCCCGGCCGTGGCGAACGGTGCGCGAAACTGCACGCCGGCGCTTCCGGTCAGGCTCTCCAGACGCTGACGGTTGACCATGTTGGTGAGCAGCATATCGCCGGTTTCAGTATAGCCCGCGATCTGCACATTGCTGTAGGACAGGCCGCCGATCGGCCCCATGCGCACCGCGCCGAGATCCCAGAGATAACCACCGCGCGCGGCGACCGTGAACGTGTCCGCATGCGTCGAGCCGCGGATGACATCGATGACGCCCTGCCGATCCGTGGAGATCGCGTGGCGGCCGTAGGCGAACAGCGCATCCGCAAACCAATTGGCGCGGTTATAGGCCGCGTAGCCGCCGATCTGGTAGGCGTCGATCTTCTCATGGGCGTTCTGCAGAGCGAGATTGACGTTCGGCTGGGCGTAGCTGAACAGCCCGCCGACCATCAGATCAGGCGAGAGACGATAGTCGAGCCCGATCCATCCCCCGACCGAATTGTAGTTGTAGCTGGACAAGAACTGCTGGGAGTCGCGGCTTCCCCCGGAATAGGCGACGTCACCGTAAACCGACCAGGGGCTCTGCACCGCGGCCGGAGCCGCCAGGGCCGCCTTGGTCGGCATGTCGGCCGCCATCGCGTTCATCGCATCAGCCGCACCACGGACGTTGCGATACGCATCGAGATGCCCGAATATCGAGCCGGCGAAACCGGTCGCGATCGAGGTCGCAACGTCACCCTGCGGCGCCACCGTCAACGGCGCATCGATCTGGTTGGTCTGGTAGCGACCGATCAATGCGAAACCGGCGGTCGTGAAATGCAAGCCGTCATAGGACAGAAACTGGTTCTGTGCCGCCACCGAGCCGCCGACGCAGGACGGCACATCCGTACAGGCTGTGGTGACGTTGGTGAAACCGTAAAAAGACGGATTTGCGACGACTCTCTGCGTCAACGTCGCAAGATCGAAGAAGAAGATACGGACGCCCGAGCGCGCCAGCGGCGCCAGGCTGGCCTGCTCCATCTGCGTCAACGTCGATTGGAAATAGTGGACGTTCGCGTTGCCGGCGCCGGCAGGCAAATAGGACAGATCCCCAACCGACAAGATCGCAATATTGCGTGCGCCGGCCTGGACCACCTGCTGAACGTCCGACAGGATGTTGGCTGTCGTCTGCCGGGCAGCGGTGTTCATCTGATCTTGGGTGATTGTCGGATTGAACAGGATCGGTACGCTGTCATTGCCGCCTGCGGTGGTGATGTCGACGAGGTCTCGTGGGCCGAAACGCCCTCCCGCCGCAAGGAATACTCCGATCTCAGTGCCGGTTCCCGGCAGCACCGGGCCGGTGGACCCGAACAGATTTCCAACATTAGTGCCGCCACTCATGGCGCCCCCAGTGGCGTAGTTGGCGACCGCCGAGGTGGGCAGACCGTAGTGGTATTGCACAACATCGGCCATCGCCAGCCCTGCGCTGAAGCGGCCGCTCGCAGGAACAGACGACCCGGCCCGCATCTCATTTCCCCAGTCGGCGTAGCTGTCACCGAACACGGTCAGGCGTGTAAACTGCCCTGCCACTATGGGGCCAAGCCACCCCTGAACGAATGGATTCTGCTGAATATATGCATAAACGTCCGGGCTCGGAGTGAGCGCGATCGGCGTATAAGTCTGTGCCGAGGCACCGGCCGCACCACAAACGACTCCCGCCGCCGCAATGGAAACAGCAACGCTACGGCGACAACGGGCCGAAATGCGCATCCCCCCGATTTTCTGCTGGTGCTTGATCGCTTTGCCCGCGGCCGTTCTCGACCGCGTCCGTCCAACAAGATTGAGCATTTACCTCTCCCCAAAAAACGCGCGCCGTCGCGTTGATCGCGTTTGCGGGCGCGCCTGGGCGGGAGGGTGAGAAGCCTCGCAGTTGCGAGAGGCATCGTCCTGCCGATGTCGGCGCGTCAATCGGTCGCTCGTTTGAAATATATGTTCATTAACTGACTTGTTCAGGTCAAGAACAATTTGAGCAAAAGGGTTGAATTGAACCGGCAGTCGGGCAATGTGCGACCCTCAAGATTACAACTGAAAATATAGTTGGCAGATCGGCCTCGAGGTCCTTTGAGACGCGCATCCAAAACCGGCGACCCGCCCGCCAGACCCATCAGACGACTTATGACGCCGGGACCCGGCGACGCACGTTCTCGGATCCGCGTCGACGGGCTTACAGGCCTTGCCGGCTACCTGATCCGGCAGGCACAGCTCTGGGTGTTCGAGGATTTCAACGCGACACTCGCGCCCCTCGACATTCGCCCATCCCAATATTCCATATTGGTCGTGATCCGGGATAATCCGGGGTTGTCGCAAATGGCGGTGTCGGAAGTACTCGGCATCGGCCGTTCGGCGATCATTCCGCCGCTCGACGAGTTGCAGTCGCGTGGATGGCTCGAACGCTTGCCGACGTCAGACCGGCGGACGCACGCCCTGCATCTCACCGGAGCGGGCCTCGCGCTGCTCGAGCAGGCCGACAATCTGGTGCAGGAGCACGAGCGTCGGCTGATGGATAAGGTCGGCCCTCAAGGACATGAGCAGCTTTTGCGGGTGCTCAAAGTCTTCGGGCGAAATCGGTAGCGATCCGTCCAGACACTGCAGACCGCGGCTCACGCTTTCTTCTTCACGTCCTTGACGTTGGAGAACACGATGCCTTCGGCGCGCTCCTTGGTGTAGCCGAGGTAGAACTCGTTCTTGGCCAGGAACACCGGGTCGCCATCGACATCATCGGCGACGCCGGAATTGTTGACGGCGATGAACGCCTCGAGCTTCTTCTTGTCATCGCAGGAGATCCAGCGCGCCAGCGAGAACTCGGAGATCTCGAACTCGACGGGCAGCGAATATTCGGCATCGAGCCGCGCCTTGAGCACGTCGAGCTGCAGCGGGCCGACGACGCCGACGAGCGCAGGCGCGCCGTCGCGCGGCCGGAACACCTGCACGACGCCCTCTTCCGACATCTGCTGCAGCGCTTCCTTCAGCTTCTTGGCCTTCATCGCGTCGGTGAGGCGGACGCGGCGGACGATTTCCGGCGCGAAGCTCGGCACGCCGACGAAGGTGAGATCCTCGCCCTCGGTCAGGGTGTCGCCGATGCGCAAGCTCCCGTGATTGGGAATGCCGACGACGTCGCCGGCGAAGGCTTCATCCGCCACCGAGCGGTCCTGGGCGAAGAAGAATTGCGGGCTCGACAGCGGCATGGTCTTGCCGGTGCGCACCAGCTTCGCCTTCATGCCGCGGTTGAGCTTGCCCGAGCACAGCCGTGCGAAGGCGATGCGGTCGCGGTGGTTCGGGTCCATGTTCGCCTGGATCTTGAAGACGAAGGCGCTCATGCGCGGCTCGGCGGCATCGACCTTGCGCAGGTTGGAGTCCTGCGCGCGCGGCGACGGCGCATAGCGCCCGAGGCCTTCGAGGAGATCGCCGACGCCGAAATTGCGCAGCGCGCTGCCGAAATAGACCGGCGTCAGGTGACCTTCGCGGAACGCGTCCAGCTCAAACGGCTTGCAGGCTTCCTTGACGAGCTCGAGCTCGTCAGTGATCTGGGTCATGTCGAGATTGGCGTTGATCTTGCCGAGTTCGGCGATGTCGATCTGCTGCGCCGCGCCGGTCTTGGCGCCGCCGCCTTCGAGCAGGCGCACGCCGCCGTCGCGGACGTCATAGGTGCCGATGAAGTCGCGGCCGCGCCCGACCGGCCAGGTCATCGGCGTGGTATCGAGCGCCAGCGTCTTCTCGATCTCGTCGAGGAGATCGAAGGTGTCGCGGCTCTCGCGGTCCATCTTGTTGATGAAGGTGATGATCGGGATGTCGCGCAGGCGGCAGACCTCGAACAGTTTTCGCGTGCGCGCCTCGATGCCTTTGGCGGCGTCAATCACCATGACGGCGGAGTCGACCGCGGTCAGCGTGCGATACGTGTCCTCGCTGAAGTCCTCGTGGCCCGGAGTGTCCAGCAGGTTGAAGACCAGGCCCTCGAACTCGAACGTCATGACCGAGGTGACGACGGAGATGCCGCGCTCGCGCTCGATCTTCATCCAGTCGGAGCGGGTGTTGCGGCGCTCGCCCTTGGCCTTGACCTGGCCGGCGAGATTGATGGCGCCGCCGAACAGCAGCAGCTTCTCCGTCAGCGTGGTCTTGCCGGCGTCCGGATGCGAGATGATGGCGAAGGTACGCCGGCGCGCCACCTCGTCGGACAAGGCGGTGCGGGCGGGCTGTTCGGTCGTGACGGCGGTATCGGACATGAGGGCGGCGGACGTCGTTTTGAGGCCGGAGAGCGGCGATGTACGGGAAAGGGCGCGGGCTCACGGCCGCCGCGCGCCCTCCATATAGGCGTTTTGCACCGCAACTCCAACCGGGGAGTTAAGCCGTGCCGGGTGGGGGCGCCTCGATAGCGACCTGATCCCCTCACCCGGATTGCATCCGGCGATGCAATCCGACCTCTCCCAGCCGGGGAGAGGTGGACCTCCCGTGCCGCTCGAAGTGCTCCCCGCGCTTCCAATCCGGGTCAGTGCCGGAGCACCGACACCAGCCAGAACGCTGCGGCCGAGACGATGGCGGAGGCCGGAATCGTGAAGATCCAGGCGTAGACGATCGATCCGGCCACGTTCCAGCGCACTGCCGAGGCACGGCGGGCGGCACCGACGCCGACGATGGCGCCGGTGATGGTGTGGGTGGTCGAGACCGGGACGCCGAGAAAGGTCGCCAGGAACAACGTGATGGCGCCGCCGGTCTCGGCGCAGAAGCCCTGCATCGGGTTCAGCTTGGTGATGCGCAGGCCCATGGTGCGGACGATGCGCCAGCCGCCCATCAAAGTGCCCAGCGCCATCGCCGCCTGGCACGACAGCACGACCCAGAACGGCACCGTGAAATGCTCGCCGAGATGGCCCTGCGAGTACAGCAGCACGGCGATGATGCCCATCGTCTTCTGCGCGTCATTGCCGCCATGGCCGAGCGAGTACAGCGAGGCGGAGGCGAATTGCAGGATGCGAAAGGCGCGGTCCACGGCAAACGGCGTCGAGCGCACCGAGGCCCAGGACACGATCGCGACCAGGATCATCGCCAGGATCAGTCCGACCAGCGGCGACAGCACGATCGCCAGCACTGTCTTCGACAGCCCGCTCCAGACCGTGGCCGAGATGCCGGCCTTGGCTACCCCTGCCCCGACCAACCCGCCGATCAGCGCATGCGAGCTCGACGATGGGATGCCGGCGGCCCAGGTCACGAGGTTCCAGACGATAGCCCCGACCAGCGCGGCAAAGATCACCTGCGCGTCGACGATGGCGGGATCGATGATGCCGGTGCCGATGGTCTGGGCGACGTGCAGGCCGAAGACGCCGAAGGCCACGAAATTGAAGAACGCGGCCCAGAACACCGCATATTGTGGCCGGAGCACGCGGGTCGAGACGATGGTCGCGATCGAGTTGGCGGCGTCGTGCAGGCCGTTCAGGAAGTCGAAGGCGAGTGCGACGGCGATGAGGCCGACCAGGATCGGAAGGCCGAGATGAGCGTCCACGGCGCGACCCTACCCTAGACCTGTTCGATCATGATCGAATTGATCTCGTTGGCGACGTCGTCGAAGCGGTCGGCGACCTTCTCCAGATGATCGTAGATCTCCGCGCCGACGATGAAGTCCATGGTGTTGGCGTTGCGGTGCTTGAGGAACAGCTCCTTCAACCCGATGTCGTGAAGGTCATCGACGCGGCCTTCAAGCTTGGTCATCTCCTCGGTGATGGCGGTGATCATCGGCACGTTCTGGCCGATCGCCTGCAACAGCGGCAGCGCGCGCCCGATCAGGTTGGCGCAGTCGACCAGCAAGGTGCCCATCTCACGCATCGTCGGCTCGAACTCCTTGACCTCGAACAGCACCACGGCCTTGGACGTCTGCTGCATCTGGTCGATGGCATCGTCCATCGAGGTGATCAGGTTCTTGATGTCGCCGCGGTCGAACGGCGTGATGAAGGTACGGCGGACGGCGGTCAGCACTTCGCGGGTGATGTTGTCGGCCTCGTTCTCGAACTGGCTGACCCGCTGGCAATGGACCAGAATGTCGTCGCCGCCCTTGAGCATATCCTGCAGCGCATGCGCGCCCTGGATCACCACCTTGTTGTGGCGGGCGAACAAATCGAAAAACCGCTCCTCCCGCGGGAGGACGGCACGAAACCAGTTCAGCATGGGACGAGATCCATCGATTCCGAAACGGGCCGGGGCCGGCCCGTCACAGAAGTGTCATACTCCGGATCGCGTCACAGCAGAAGCGGTGGCCGGTTCATCCACCGCTTTCTGCCTCTTCGACATCCCATCATAAATTCAAAGACTTAGAGGGATCGCTTGAACAAATGGGCGATTTCCCCGACCACGCCGCGGCGGAAGGTGAGCACGCAGGCGACGAAGATGACGCCCTGGATCACGGTCACCCACTGCCCGAAGCCGGCCAGATATTGCTGCATGGCGATGATCACGAAGGCACCGACGACCGGACCGAACACGGTGCCCAGACCGCCGACCAGGGTCATCAGCACGATCTCGCCGGACATCGACCAGTGCACGTCGGTGAGCGAGGCGTTCTGGGCTACGAACACCTTCAGGGCGCCGGCAAAGCCGGCGATGGTGCCGGAGAGGATATAGGCCAGCAGCTTGTACTGGTCGGTCTTGTAGCCGAGCGAGATCGCCCGCTGCTCGTTTTCGCGGATGGCCTTCAGCACCTCGCCGAACGGCGAGTTGATGGTACGGAAGATCAGCAGGAAGCCGGCGAGGAAGCCGACCAGCACAACGTAATACAGCGTGGTCGGCTTCGACAGATCGATGAAGCCGAACAGCCTGCCCTGCGGGATGCCCTGGATGCCGTCCTCGCCATGGGTGAACGGCGTCTGCAGATAGACGAAGTACAAGAGCTGCGATAGCGCCAGGGTGATCATCGAGAAGTAGATGCCCTGGCGGCGGATCGAGATGTAGCCGGTGACGACCGAGAGCACGAACGCGCCGGCGATGCCCGTGAGGATGCCGAGTTCCGGCGGCAGGCCCCAGACCTTCAGCGCGTGCGCACTGCAATAGCCCGCGGTGCCCAGAAACATCGCGTGGCCGAACGACAGCAGCCCGCCATAGCCGATCAGCAGGTTGAAGGCGCAGGCCAGCAGCGCGAAACACAGCGCCTGCATGACGAAGAAGGGGTACAGCCCGGTGAACGGCACGATGGCGAGCAGCGCGGCCATGATGACGAACACGATCATCTCGTCGCGCATCGCGCGCGGCGTGATCGGCAGGGTCTCGTCGGTGATCGATGTCATGTCAGGCCGCCCGTCCGGTCAGACCCGTCGGCTTCACCAGGAGCACCAGGACCATCAGAACGAAGACCACGGTGTTGGAAGCCTCGGGATAGAAATATTTGGTCAGTCCCTCGATCACGCCGAGCGCGAAGCCGGTGATGATCGAGCCCATGATCGAGCCCATGCCGCCGATCACGACCACCGCGAACACAACGATGATCAGGTCGGCCCCCATCAGCGGCCGAACCTGGTTGATCGGCGCCGACAGCACGCCGGCGAGCGCGGCCAGGCCGACGCCGAGGCCGTAAGTGAGCGTGATCATGCGCGGCACGTTGATGCCGAAGGCGCGCACCAGGGTCGGATTTTCAGTGGCCGCGCGCAGATAGGCGCCGAGCCGCGTGCGCTCGATCAGGAACCAGGTCGCCAGACACACGATCAGCGAGAACACCACGACCCAGCCGCGGTAGATCGGCAGGAACATGAAGCCGAGATTCATGCCGCCGCGCAGCTGATCGGGGATTGCGTAAGGCAGGCCCGAGGAGCCGAAATAGTTCTGGAACAGGCCCTGCACGATCAGCGCGATGCCGAAGGTCAGCAGCAGGCCGTAGAGGTGGTCGAGCCCGGTCAGCCATTGCAGCAGCGTGCGCTCCAGGATCATGCCGAAGATGCCGACGATGATCGGCGCCAGCAGCAGCGCCCACCAATAGTTGATGCCGCCGAGGTTCAGCAGGAAATAGGCGCAGAACGCGCCCATCATGTAGAGCGCGCCATGGGCGAAATTGATGATGTTGAGCATGCCGAAGATGACGGCAAGCCCGAGACTGAGCAGCGCGTAGAACGAGCCGTTGATCAGTCCGACCAGGAGCTGTGCGTAGAGGGCCTGCATCGTCTTGTTCTGTTTTCTCTCGGCGTTTCCTAAAGGACGAGCAGCCCCGGCGGCGGACCGCCGGGGCCGCAGCGGCTCACTTCTTCAACAGGGCGCACGCGCTCTTGTCGAGCGGCGTGAAGGCCTGGTCGCCCGGCACCGAGCCGACCAGCTTGTAGAGATCCCACGGCGCCTTGGATTCGGACGGCTTCTTGACCTCGAACAGATAAGCGGTGTGGATGGTGCGGCCATTGGGCTGGATCTCGCCCTTGCCGAACAGCGCATCCTCGGTCGGGATCGACTTCATCTTCTCGACGATCTTGACGCCGTCATGCGGATTCTCGCCGAGCGCCTCCAGCGCCTTGAAGTAATGCAGAAGGCCCGCATAGACGCCGGCCTGCACCATGGTCGGCGGCGCACCGTTCTTCATCCGCTTGGCAAAGCGCTCCGAAAACGCGCGGGTCTGGTCGTTCATGTCCCAGTAGAAGGTCTCGGTGAAGTTGAGGCCCTGCGCGATGTCGAGCCCGATCGACTTGACGTCGGTCAGGAACAGCAGCAGCGCGGCGAGCTTCTGGCCGCCCTTGGTGATGCCGAACTCGGCCGCCTGCTTGATCGAGTTGGTGGTGTCGCCGCCGGCATTGGCGAGGCCGATGACCTTGGCGCCCGAGGACTGCGCCTGCAGCAGGAAGGACGAGAAGTCGGAGGTGTTCAGCGGATGCTTGACGCCGCCGATCACCTTGCCGCCATTGGCGGTCACGACCGCCGTGGTGTCGCGCTCCAGCGCCGCGCCGAACGCATAGTCGGCGGTCAGGAAGAACCAGCTGGTGCCGCCCGCCTTGACCAGCGCCTGGCCGGTGGTGTGCGCCAGCATGTAGGTGTCATAGGTCCAGTGCACCGTGTTTGGCGAGCACTGCGCGTTGGTGAGGTCGGAGGTGGCGGCCCCCGAATTGATGTAGACGCCGTTCTTCTCCTTGACGACGTTGTTGACCGCCAGCGCCACGCCCGAATTCGGCACGTCGACGATGGTGTCGACCTTCTCGACGTCGAACCATTGCCGCGCGATCGAGGTGCCGATGTCCGGCTTGTTCTGATGGTCGCCGGAGATCACGTCGATCTTCCAGCCCTTGCCCGTGAGCCCGGAATCCTCGATGGCCATCTGCGTCGCCAAGGTCGAGCCGGGGCCGCCGAGATCCGAATACAGGCCGGACTGGTCGGACAGCGCGCCGATCTTGACGGTCTTGTCTCCGGCCGAAGCGATGCTGCCCGCCGCGAAACTGAGCGCCGTTCCCAGCAGCAATGACGCGATGACTCTATTTTTCATTTCCAACTTTCCAGAATGTTCCAAGAAACAGTCCCCGCGCCGGTCAGACGCCGAGGTAAGTATGAAGCTTGTCCATATTGGCGGCGAGATCGGCATTGGCGAAACCGTCGATGACCTTGCCGTGCTCGACGACATAGTAGCGGTCGGCGACGGTCGAGGCGAAACGGAAGTTCTGCTCGACGAGGAGGATCGTGAACCCCTCCTTCTTCAGCCGCGCGATGGTATGGCCGATCTGCTGGATGATGACCGGCGCGAGGCCTTCGGTCGGCTCATCCAGCATCAGGAAGCTCGCGCCGGTGCGCAGGATGCGCGCGATGGCCAGCATCTGCTGCTCGCCGCCGGACAGCTTGGTGCCCTGGCTCTTCAGCCGCTCCTTCAAATTCGGAAACAGCTCGAAGATCTGGTCGAGCGTGAGGCCGCCCGGCCGCACCACCGGCGGCAGCAGCAGGTTCTCACGGACGTCGAGGCTGGCGAAGATGCCGCGCTCCTCCGGACAGAGCGCGATGCCGAGCCGCGCGATTCGGTCCGAGGTCAGGCGGATCAGCTGCTGGCCATTGAATTGCACCGAGCCGGTGCGCTTGCCGATGATCCCCATGATCGACTTCAGGGTCGTGGTCTTGCCGGCACCGTTGCGTCCCAGCAAGGTGACGACCTCGCCGGCATTCACCGTGAAGTTCATGCCGTGGAGGATGTGGGATTCGCCGTACCAGCTCTCGAGATTCTTCACGTCGAGAATGGTGCTGGTGGCAGCCGCCGCGCCTACCTTGTTGGCCGTCATCACCTCAGGCATGTCCGGCTCCCAGATAGGCTTCCTTGACGCGCTCGTCCTTCGAGAGCTCGGAATAAGGCCCCTCGGTCAGCACCTGACCGCGGGTCAGCACCGTGATGGTGTCGGACAGGTTGGCGACGACGCTCAGATTATGCTCGACCATCAGGATCGTATATTTGGCCGAGATGCGCTTGATCAGCGCCGCGATCTTGTCGATGTCCTCGTGGCCCATGCCGGCCATCGGCTCGTCCAGCAGCATCATCTCCGGATCGAGCGCCAGAGTGGTCGCAATCTCCAACGCGCGCTTGCGTCCATACGGCATTTCGACAGCCGGAATATTGGCAAACTCGCTCAGGCCCACGTCGTTGAGCAGCTCCAGCGCCCGGGCATTGAAGCGGTTCAGCACGCTCTTGGAGCGCCAGAAGTCAAATGACGAGCCATGCTGCCGTTGCAGAGCGACGCGGACATTCTCCAGCGCGGTCAAATGTGGAAACACCGCCGAGATCTGGAACGAGCGGACCAGGCCGAGACGCGCCACATCGGCCGGCGCCGTCGCCGTAATGTCCTGCCCTTTATAGAGAATCTTGCCCGCTGACGGGCGAAGGAACTTGGTCAGAAGATTGAAGCACGTGGTCTTGCCGGCCCCGTTGGGACCGATCAGCGCGTGAATGGTGCCCCGGCGTATCTTGAGCGAAACATCGCGAACGGCAAAGAACCCCGCGAATTCCTTCGTCAATCCGTGGGTTTCGAGAATGAACTCGTCAGCCAAACAGAATCCCCCCAGCCGGCGCCGTCGGCGCCCAGCCCTCGCTTCTTCCTGTACGGCGGCTCTGCCGGGCGGTTGGACAATTGATTGCCACCCCCCGCGACCGCTTCGCGCCGGAATATGCCGTCAATCGAGGGAGTTAGGCAAGGCGGAAAGCTGGGCATTGGCGTCGCAACACCATCCGTGCACCTTGCGTTGATACGATTCTGTTCTTCCCGCAGACATAGAATACTATGCCACCATCATCCGCTTCGCCGCCAGCGCGTTTGGCGCCGGCCCCGCAGCGCGCGTGGTCATTCGCGATCGCGACGGCGCGGGCTCTCACGGGTTGCCGGCTCCGGCCTGCTACTTCGCGCCCTTCACGTCCTTGGCGTAGATCTCCGGCTTGAAGCCGACGATACGGCGGCCACCGAGATCGAGCACCGGCCGCTTGATCATCGATGGCTGCGCCAGCATCAGCGCGATCGCCTTGGCTTCGGTGACTCCCTCCTTGTCGGCGTCGGGCAATTTCTTGAACGTGGTGCCGGCGCGATTGAGCAACAGCTCCCAGCCGACCTCGTCGCTCCAGGTCTTCAACGTCGCCTTGTCGATTCCGGCCGTCTTGTAGTCGTGGAAGTCGTAAGCCACGCCATGATCGTCGAGCCAGGCACGCGCCTTCTTCATCGTGTCGCAGTTCTTGATTCCGTAGATCGTGATGCTCATGGCTTGCGTCCTCAAACAATCGTGTCGCACTGCAATGGATGTCTCATGTTGCGACAATTGGCCCGGCATTTTGCAGTGCGATTCACCGGCTTTTGATGCGGAAAACATGCTTCGTTCCGCGGTCGGAATTCACCCGGACCTTTGCCACGAAACTGTCGGCTCAGCATTACATTTTCTTCGCATCCCCGGCGTATCTGGCGCGCGAACAGGAGACCGCGATGGGCAAGATCATGGTACGTTGCACGCAGACCGGCCGCAGCATCGAGACCGGGATGGAGATGGAGGCCGCACGCTTTCAGCGCATGCCCGTGTTCTTCTCACGCACCTATTGCCCGCACTGCCGCATCCACCATGAATGGTTCGCCGCTCACGCCTGGGTCGAGGACTCGCGCGACCGTGAGCCGTTCGCTCTCGCCTGACCAGATGCAGAATCCAGATACAGAATAACGTATGCCATTTGGATCTGACCGAGCGACGAGTCGATGATCTGTCTCACTCGTCCTTCGGATCATTCTTCAGCGGCTTGGTGGAATCCCCCGGCATCAGGCACGGATACAATTCCTGGAATTTGAACTCGGTCGCGCCGGCAGCGCGATCGAAGCGCAGCACGACGTCGAAGCGCTTGCCTGACCAATGGGTCGGCAACTGGTCGGCATTGCTGACCGGCAGGCGCGGCAGGATGTCGGAGATGATCGCCTTGTGCTCCCAGGCGACCAGCACCGTGCCGGCGAGCGGCAGCAGCGCGTCGACCAGCGCGGCTTCCTGCCCCTTCGCAAACGATGTGTTCGGCCTGTCGAGGCCCAGGCGTGCCGCCAGGTCCAGCACCGTCTCATAGGGGCGCCGGCTCGGCTCCGAGCCGTCCTTGGTGCTGTCGGGATCGGCCGCATAGACCGCCTGCGGCGCAGGATAGGTCGAACCGCCAAGCCCGGCGCCGAACAGCGCCGTCCACGCCCCTGCCCGCTCCCAGCCGAAAATCACCAGCGACTTCGAATCCACCTTGCCCTTGTGCGTCAGGCCCGGACCGGTCGCATCGCCGTCAGGCTTCTCGGCGTGGCGGATGATCAGAAGCGTGAGCGCGTCCATCGTGTCCTCCGCGAGCAGACCAGATCGTCAGATGTTGACGGCCAACAGGATAACGCAAGCGCCAACGCGCTGCTGTGAACTCCTTCACAGGTGGCGCCGCGGCCGGCGACCTTCAGCCGGAAGCCTTGCGCTGCGGCGTCGCGGCGCCAACGCCCGCGGCCGGCATCAACGGCTGTCCGATCCAGGCGCGGTTGAGCAGCCGCGTGAACGGCGGACATGTATTGCCGCGGATGCGCGCCATCGCTTCCTGATAGGGACCGACGGTCCGCAACCGGTCCGGCAACAATCCGTAGGCCCGAGGCAGCCAGACGCGGGCCCGCGCGGCGCTGCGCCGTTCGCGCTCTCCATAAGCCAGGTCGAACGCAAGCCGCAGCCGCTCGGGCAGCATCTCCGCGGTCAGCGCGGTGAACCAGCGCGGCGGCCCGATCAGGGTCGCCTCGCCCGAGAAGATGCGCCGCGCGATGTCGCGCGCGGCCGTGCTGACCGTGAGCGTCTCCGACGCCATCATCTCGGCCGTGTAGGACTTGAACGCATCCCAGTCGCGCGGCAGCACCTCGTGCGGGATGCCGAACAGGCGCGCGAAGCGCATTGCTTCGCGCCAATATTGCTCGCGCTCGGCCGCCGCGAGCGGCGGACACAGCAGGCCGTAGGACATCATCGCGGTCTCGACCAGCGTGGCATGGACCCAGCGCAGCGCCTCGACATCGTTGGCACGATAGCGCGACCCCGCCGCGAACGGTCCAACCGTCTCCGGCATCACGCCGTCGACGGCGGCATGACGCCGATACAGCCGGCGCGCCACCGCGACCGCCTGCGCGCGCGTGCCGAACACCATCGTGTAGACGATGCTGAAGGTGCGGTGAAAACGGCCCAGCGGATCGGCGAACACTTTCGACTGCTCGGCGATCCCGGCCGCCACCCAGGGATGGGCGAGCTGCAGCAGCAGCGCCCGCCCGGCGCCGAGAAACAGCGCCGCCTCGCGATGAACGCGCCACATCACGCTGTCCGGGCCGAGCACGCCGTCGCCCGGACCCGCGGGCGCCGACATCACCTCGTCCAGGCCATGTTCGAAATCGGCTTCGCTGACGATCACGGCCGCTTCGGGATCTCCAGCCCGCGTTGCACCGCCAGCCGTGCCAGGCCGCGCTCCAGCCAAGCCGGCACGTGCGTCAGCTCGTCGAACGCCACCAGCTCGCGCGCGCCATAGAAGCCGATCAGATTGCGCACCCAGCCGAGCGTCGCAATGTCGGCGATGGTGTAGTCGGCGTCCATGATCCATTGCCGGCCATCGAGCCGGGCCTCGAGCACGCCGAGCAGTCGCTTGCTCTCGGCGACATAGCGCTGCAGCGGCCGCTTGTCCTCGTACTCGCGGCCGGCAAACTTGTGGAAGAAACCGAGCTGGCCGAACATCGGCCCGATGCCGCCCATCTGGAAGTGCAGCCATTGCAGGGTCTGCCAGCGTCGCACCGGATCGGCTGGCAGGAACTGTCCGGTCTTCTCGGCCAGGTATTGCAGGATTGCGCCGGACTCGAACAGGCCGAGCGGCCTGCCACCGGGGCCATCGGGATCGATGATCGCCGGAATCTTGCCGTTCGGATTGAGCGAGAGGAATTCGGGGGTCTTCTGGTCGTCCTTGCCGAAATCGATCGCGTGAGGCTCGTAAGCCAGCCCCGTCTCCTCCAGCATGATCGAGGCCTTCACGCCATTCGGCGTCGGCAGTGAATAGAGCTGGATGCGGTCAGAATGCTGCGCCGGCCAGCGCCTGGTGATCGGGAAGCTGGAAAGATCGGACATTGTGGCTCTGCTCGCGCTGACGTCGGTTGCATCAATCTAAGGCCGGATGCCCCCGCTGCAAGGCATGATGCGGAACCGCCGGTGCGCGCCGGTCTTATGATGCTGTCATGTGCGGAGACTCGGCGTGTCCAGTGCAACCTACCAGCTGATCATGCAGGCGATGCGCACGCGCCAGCAGGTCCTGTGCATGTATCGGGGTTTCGCCCGCGCGCTGTGCCCGATCATCCTCGGCCATAGCCGCGGGCGCGAGCGCGTGCTCGGGTTCCAGTTCGCCGGTGGCGCGAGCCGCGGCCTGCCGCCGGGCGGGCAATGGAAGTGCTTCGACATCAGCGGCCTGAGCGAGGTGGAGCTGCGCGAAGGGCGCTGGTATTCGGGGCCCAGCCATCGCCGGCCGCAATATTGCGTGGCCGATGTCGAACGCGACGTCAATCCGGACAGCCCCTACGCTCCGAGGCAGCCGATCGGCAACAACGGACGACGAAATCGGTGAGTGCTATTGCGGCTCGCGCAAGCGTAGCAGACCCGGCAGTTTCGAGGTGGCTTCGTGCTGCGCCAGCTTCGCCGCGACGCGGCGCATCAGCGCCGAGGCGCCCTGCTTCGCCAGCACCTTGATGCCGCGGGCGCTGAAATCCACCACCACCTCGTGATGACGCATGCCCTTGCCGCCCTTGACCAGGCCAAGGTCGCGCACCAGGCAATAATGCCCGTCGCTCATGCGTGCCAATCGGGTGTTCTCGAACATGTCACGAAGCAATGCACCAAGTCGCAAATCCGTCAAGATTGACAGGAACGACTCATGAACTCAGCACGTCGGACACCGGCCGCCGCGGCGCAAAGGGCAGCGCCGGACCATAGCCGAAGCGCAGCACGAGATCCGGCCGCCGTGTGGTTCCGACCACGCGCGCCAGCTCGGGCCGCAACGACGCCACCTCGACCGGCTGGTTGATGAACGCAAGCCTGAGCCCGAGCCGCGTCGCTTCGAGAGCGAAGCGCTGACAGGCCTGCCCCACCCTGATCCAATGCGACGGATCGGCCCGCTCCGCCGCGAACACGGCAACGCCCGCAGAGGACGCGATCTGGCGGGCATATTTGTCGTTCTCGGCCGCGACATCGAACAGGCGGTCGAAGGCAACGCCGCCAAGCGCAGTCGGCAAGGACGGGTTGCCGCTCGCCGCAGCGAACAGACCGTCGCCGGTCGTCATCGCGCTGTGCGGATTGAAGCGGATCCAACGCTTGAGCTCACGCATGAACGCAACATCGCGCATCTGCGCGTCATTGCCGGCCACGACGAGATCGCGGATGGCGGCGATGCGGCCGGGCTCGGTGACCAGAGCGAGATCGACACCCGGCACCGCCGCTGCGCTCTGCAGCGATGCGAGATCGCCGGGCGGCACCGCGCGGCCGTCATACTCTGCGCGCGTCGACTGCCGGCGCACGATCGCCGCAATCAGCCGATCATCATGCGGCGCGCCCTTGACGAAATCGTAGCGGATTGTCTGTCCATCGACCGCAATCTCGCCTTGATATCCAGCGGCACCGGCGGCGATCGCGAGATTGGCGGCGGCGCAGCCCAGGCTGACAAACAAATGGTGGTCGTCGGGATCGACCGCCGGCGTCCGCCGCGACAGATCGGGCCCGATCTCGATCGCTTCGCGGCACACGTGAAAGCGCCATGGCTGGGTGTTGTGACTGTTGGCTGCGAGCGTCGCATAGCGGATCACGTCAGCAATGTCCGACGATAGCGGCGCGCGCAGCCGCGCGCTATAATCGTCATAAGAACTCATCGTTCCCGTCGCTGCGCGCCATGCGCCGGTGCCGCAGGCCGCGACCGCAACGGCGCCGCCCACTCCTAACAAGATCTGCCGTCGGTTCATCGAACGCGCTCGCGAATTCGCCGCAATGTGACCTGGGATCACGATATCCGCGATCTGCGTCGGCGTGTTGTCGCAGATCAACATCTGCAACAAGCAACTCATGGATAGCTCGATCGCTGTTGACAGCAACAACAAAGGCGCGTATGTCCCGCGGCCTCGCGAGCGATTGCGCCCGCGGCAAACATGAGCACGACGATGTCCTTCGGCTACGAACTTAAGATTTGCACCATCAACGGCTTTGCGCCGGTGGATGGCGCACGCCATGCTCGGGGGAGCGGTCTTGCTTGACGCAGGATCCTTGAAGTCCGCATCACACGGACCCTCCCGAGCCAGCCGCTCCGGAGGGTTTTTTGTTGCCCTCACGCGAGACGGCTGCACGGCGAACAGCAACGGAAGTGCCGGCGATCTGCCGGAACGGGAGACCCGGATCCCGGGGCTCGCGCAGGTGATGCGCGCGGCCTAAGCGCGCGGGGCCTGTCGGAGGGAACGAGGCGTCGAGCCGGACACCGATGACAGAGCGAGCTTGCTTGAGAGCTCGCACCACGCGGCGCCGTATGGCGCCGCAGACAAGTGATTTCAATTCCCGGCCGTTCGCGGCCGGGAGCTGCTGGTGGTGAAGATCGCGGATCCTTCGCGCCAATGCGGCCACGCGCCGCCTTCGATCGATCGTACCGTGGAATCCGTCAAGCGAGACGGGTGAGTCGCGGGTTGCGGTGAGGCCTGGCGCCAAGCCTGCGTTTCGATCGTCGTATTGCCGTGATCGCCCGTTCCCCAGCATGCCATCCATCGTCGCCCGGCCACGGCCGGGCGGCCAAGGCGGTGGTGAAGATGACTGATACTTCGCCTTCCACGCCAGAGGTCGCGGGTTCGAATCCCGTCCGGCGTCATTCCGGTAGCTCAGAGGTCAGAGCGCTGTCCGGTCCATCGCGACCGGGTCTCAGCCATCGCCTGTTCCCGGCTCGTGGTTCGCCGCAACTGCCGATCGCTTCGCATGAGGCGGTCATCCTCTCATCGGGCGGTGGTGAAGATGCCTGTTACTTCGTTGAAACCGAGCGCCCCTTGGGGCAGCAACAGCATCACCCGTTCCCCGCCCCCCCTTGCCACGCGCCGTGGTGAAGAGTGCTGATACTTCGACTGTTAATCGAGAGGTCGTGGGTTCGAGTCCCACCCGGCGTACCATGCGCCGGTAGCTCAGTGGCAGAGCACTATCCGCTCCACGCAAATGGAGCGGAGCTCAGCATTCGCCCGTTCCCGGCGCGCGGTCCCTGTAACGCGTGATCTCCAAACTGACCACGCGGGCCGGCCGGTCGTCCGGCCATTCCATCGATCATCAACTCAACCCGAGGAGGCCATCTTGGTCAGGCTCAACACGTTCCTGCGCGCCTTCACCCATGAGGGTGCGCCGTCTCGACAGCTCGCGCCTGCACAGGCGCTGCAGCGCACGCTGATGAGCTGCCTGTTGTGGGAGGACCAGTTCTACGAGGATGGGGTCGCGATCGCCGACCGCGTCAAGGCGCTGGTGCCGCTGGTCGCGCCGCGCGAGGTCGCTCAGCTCGCCGTCCGTGCGCGCGAGGAGATGAAGCTGCGGCACGCGCCGCTGCTCGTTGCCCGCGAGATGGCGCGGCTGCCGTCGCACCGTGCGCTGGTGGCCGAGACGCTGGCGCGCATCATCCAGCGGCCGGACGAGATGACCGAGCTGCTGGCGATCTACTGGGCGGACTCGCTCGGGCCGCGGCAGCAGCGCAAGCGGCAGCCGGTGTCGGCGCAGTTCAAGAAGGGGCTGGCGAAGGCGTTCGGCAAGTTCGACGCCTATCAGCTCGCGAAGTATGACCGCGAGGGGCCGGTGCGACTCCGCGACGTCCTGTTCCTGGTTCACGCCAGGCCGAAGGACGCCGCCCAGGAGGCGGTGTGGAAGCAGCTCGTCGATGGCGAGCTGCCCTCGCCCGACACCTGGGAGGTCGCGCTCTCGGCCGGTGCGGACAAGCGTGCGAGCTTCGAGCGGCTGCTCGGTGAGAACAGGCTCGGAGCGCTGGCGCTGCTGCGCAACCTGCGTCTGATGCAGCAGGCCGGCGTGCCGCGCGCGACGATCGCGGAGGTGATCGCGGCGATGCGGACGGACCGGGTGCTGCCGTATCGGTTCATCTCGGCGGCCCGGCATGCGCCGGACTTCGAGCCCGAGCTCGAGGCCGCGATGCTCCGCTCGATCAAGGGTCATGCGCGGCTTGCGGGCCGCACGCGGCTGCTGATCGACGTGTCAGGGTCGATGTTCGCGGCTTTGTCCGCGAAGTCGGAGATGACGCGCGCGGACGCGGCGTGCGGGCTGGCGGTGCTGGCCCGCGAGGTCTGCGACGAGGTGGAGATCTTCACGTTCAGCGACAAGGTCGTGAAGGTGCCGCCGCGCCGGGGCTTCGCGCTGCGCGATGCGATCCTCGGATCGCAGCCGCATTCCGGGACCTATCTCGGCCGTGCGGTCCAGGAGGTCGACCGCAAGGGAGACCGCCTGATCGTCTTCACCGACGAGCAGAGCCACGATCCGGTGCCGTCGCCCAGGGCGCGCGGGACCATGGTGAACGTGGCGTCGTACCAGCACGGGGTCGGTTACGGTCCCTGGACGCGGGTCGACGGCTTCTCCGAGGCGGTGATCGCGTGGATTGCCGCGCAGGAGGAGACGCTGCGAGGGGCGACCCTGCACTGACGACAACCGGCCCGGACGCGTCACAGACGCGCCCGGGTCTTCTTCCACATTCAGTGGATCACACGACAAGCATTGGTTTAACTGACGCCATGTTCCTCTCCATCGCCACCACCCATCAGCCCGCCACCGATCTCGGCTTCCTGCTCAACAAGCATCCGGACCGGCTGCACGAGCTTGAGCTGACCTATGGCAGGGCACTGATCGTCTATCCCGAGGCCAGCGAGGCGCGCTGCGAGGCGGCGCTGCTGCTCGACGTCGATCCGATCGGCCTCGTCCGCGGCAAGGGCCAGAGCGATGGGCTGCTCGATCAATATGTCAATGATCGCCCCTATGCTGCGTCCTCCTTCCTGTCGGTCGCGCTCAACAAGGCGTTCCGGACCGCGATGAACGGCATCAGCAGCGCGCGCCAGGAGCTGGCCGACAGCGCGATTCCGCTGGAGGCGGTGGTGACGCCGCTGCCCCTGCGCGGCGGCGAGACTTTGTTGCGCCAGCTGTTCGAGCCGCTGGGCTGGCATGTCACGCTCGCGCCCATCCCGGGACCGCAGGGCGACCCGACCAGCCGCTATGTCCACCTCACCCTGCGCGGCACCACCAGGCTGGCCGCGCTGCTGAACCATCTTTACGTGCTGATCCCCGTCATGGACGACGCCAAGCATTACTGGGTCGGCGACGAGGAGATCGACAAGCTGCTCAAGCGCGGCGAGGGCTGGCTCGACGCGCATCCGGCCAGGGAGCTGATCGTGCGCCGCTATCTCCGCCATCGCGGCGTGCTGGCGCGCGCGGCGTTAGCCCGGCTCGCACCTGAGACGCAGGACGAGGCGCTGGAGCCCGAGGCCCAGGGCGCGTCGGAGGACTCGCTGGAGGCGCCGATCCGGCTCAACGATCTGCGCCTGGCCGCCGTCGCCCAGGCGCTGCGCGCAACCGGCGCCAGCACCGTCGCCGATCTCGGCTGCGGTGAAGGCAAGCTGCTGCAATTGCTCCTGCGCGAGCGCTGGGTGACCCGGCTGATCGGGCTCGATCCGGCGGCCCGCGAGCTGGAGCGCGCGGCCAAGCGGCTGAAGCTCGGCGTGATCGGCGGACCGCCCGAGGACCGCGTCACGCTGCTGCACGGCTCCCTCACCTATCGCGATGCGCGCTGGGCGGAGGCGGATGCGGCTGCGCTCGTCGAGGTCATCGAGCATCTCGATCCCGACCGTCTGCCGGTGGTCGAACGCGTCGTGTTCGGCGCGGCGCGGCCGCGCGCCGTCGTCGTGACGACGCCGAATGCCGACTACAACGCACTGTTTCCGAGCCTGCCGGCTGGAGGCTTCAGGCATCGCGACCACCGTTTCGAATGGACGCGCGCCGAATTCGCCGGATGGGCCGGGCGCATCTGCGCGAGCTTCAACTATCAGGTCGCCTTCTCCGGAATCGGCCGTCACGACGACACGCATGGCGCGCCGACACAGATGGCCGTCTTCACCCGCTGAGCAATTCCATGAACATCGAAATCCCCGACTTCTCGCTGGTCGTGCTGATCGGATCGACCGGCTCCGGCAAGTCGACCTTCGCCGCGAAGCACTTCCTGCCGACCGAGGTGATCTCCTCGGACCATTGCCGTGCGCTGGTGGTCGACGACGAGACCGACCAGGGCGTTTCCGCCGACGCCTTCGATATCGTGCGCGAGATCGCGGGCAAGCGTTTGAAGCACCGCCGGCTTGCGGTGATCGACGCCACCAATGTGCGTCCCGCCGATCGCAAGGGCTGGGTCGAGCTGGCGCGCAAATGGCACGCGCTGCCGGTCGCAATCGTGTTCGATCCGGGCATCGACGTCTGCATCGCCCGCAACAGGACGCGCCCCGAACGCAGTTTCGGCGGTCCCGTCGTGCAGCGCATGGTCCAGGAGATCCGCCGCGGCCTCGGCGGCCTGCAGCGCGAGGGCTTTCGCCAGGTCTGGAAGCTCGACAGCGTTGAACATATCGCGGCCGCGACGCTCGCGCGGCAGCCGCTGTGGACCGACAAGCGGCACGATTGCGGCCCGTTCGACATCATCGGCGACGTTCATGGCTGCGCGAGCGAATTGCAGGCGCTGCTCACAAAGCTCGGTTATCGGGTCGCATGGCGCGACGCGGATGGCCGGCGCGCCGTCACGGTAACGCCGCCCGCAGGCCGAAAGGCCGTGTTCGTCGGCGACCTCGTCGACCGCGGCCCGCAATCGCCGGACGTGCTGCGCATCGTCATGAGCATGGTCGCGGCCGGCACGGCCTATGCCGTGCAGGGCAATCACGACCGCAAGTTCCAGCGTTGGCTGGCGGGCCGCAAGGTCACGATCGCGCATGGCATGCAGGCCACGATCGACCAGCTCGCCGGTGAGGATCGCGGCTTTCGCGACGCCCTGCCCGGCTTTCTCGATGGCTTGCGCAGCCATGTCTGGCTCGATGGCGGCCGGCTCGCGGTCGCGCATGCCGGGTTGAAGGAGGAGATGATCGGCCGCGGCTCCGGCGCGGTGCGCGAGTTCGCGCTCTACGGCGAGACCACCGGCGAGATCGACGCATTCGGCCTGCCCGTGCGCGCCGACTGGGCCGCGGCCTATCGCGGCCCGACGGCGGTGGTCTATGGCCATACGCCGATGCTGAATGCCGAATGGGTCAACAACACGCTGTGCATCGACACCGGCTGCGTGTTCGGCGGCCGCTTGACGGCGCTGCGCTGGCCCGAGCGTGAGCTCGTCGAGGTCGAGGCCGAGCGCGTCTGGTGCGAGCCGGTCCGGCCGCTTGCGCCGCGGACGGCTGCCGGCTCCGCGCAGGCCGAGGCAGATCAGTTGCTGGACATCGCGGACGTCAGCGGCCGGCGCTGGATCGACACCACGCTGCGCGGCCGCCTGGTCGTCGCCGAGGAGAACGCCTCGGCTGCGCTTGAAGTGACGAGCCGGTTCGCGCTGCCGCCGCAATGGCTGGTCTATCTGCCGCCGACCATGTCGCCGTCGGAGACGAGCGCGCGCGAAGGCTGGCTGGAGCGGCCGGAGGAGGCGTTCGCGCATTTTCGCGCCCGCAACGTCGCCGAGGTCGTGTGCGAAGAGAAGCACATGGGCTCGCGCGCCGTCATCGCGCTCTGCAAGAGCGTTGATGTCGCCAGGATCCGCTTCGGCATCGCAGGCGAGGAGAGCGGCGCGATCTGGACCCGCACCGGCCGACCGTTCTTCAGCGACGCGGCGATGACCGAGGCGCTGCTGGCCCGGCTGCGTGACGCGGTCGAAACCGCCGGCCTGTGGCAGGAGCTGCAGACCGACTGGCTGCTGCTCGACGCCGAGATCATGCCATGGTCGGCCAAGGCCGGCAGCCTGATCGAGAGCCAGTACGCGCCCGTCGCGGCGGCGTCGGTCGCCGGCCTTGCGGCCGCAGAGGATGCCCTGACGCGCGCCGCTGCGCGCGGTCTCGACGTCGCAGCGCTCCGCGATCACGTCCGCAATCGCACCGCGCGGGCACGGCGCTATGGCGAGGCCTGGGCTCCTTATGTCTGGCCGATCGGCGGCATCGACGATCTCAAGATCGCGCCATTTCACCTGCTCGCCAGCGAGGGCCGGGTCTGGTTCGACCAGGATCACGTCTGGTACATGACGATCGCCGACCGGCTGGCGACAGCGGATTCCGTCATCACGCACACGCGATGGCGCACGGTGGCATTGGCCGACGACACGGCGGTGAATGACGCCATCGCCTGGTGGGAGCAGCTCACAGCCGGCGGCGGCGAAGGCATGGTGGTGAAGCCCAGGAACTTCGTCGCGCGCGGGCCGAAGGGCCTGATCCAGCCGGCGCTGAAGGTGCGCGGCAGCGAATATCTGCGCATCATCTACGGACCGGAATATGATGCGCCGGAGCACATCGCGCGGCTGCGCCAGCGCAAGCTCGAGGGCAAGCGCAACCTCGCTCTGCGCGAGTTCGCACTCGGCCACGAGGCGCTGACCCGCTTCGTCGCCCGCGAGCCGCTGCGCCGCGTGCACGAATGCGTGTTCGCGGTGCTGGCACTGGAGAGCGAGCCGATCGATCCGCGGCTGTGAGCGGGCGCCTCAACCGAGCTTGGCGCGCCTTGACAGGCCGTCTTGCTCAGTTGGATGCGCGCCCGGTGGAGCGCGCTTCCACATGCTCAAGCCGCGGCTCGAGGCGGCCGTGGCCGACCATCACGCGCCGTGAGTTGCAGCACGCCTGCGCGTCACTCGCCCCGGTTCGGCCCCGGCAGGTCCAGGGCCGAACGCAGTCGCCCCTGCCCGCGCCGATACAACATCGCGTCGTTCGCCGTCGCCAGCAGGTCGGGATACGGCTCGAAGCCGTCGACGACCTTGTTGAAAGGGATCTTGCCACAGCCTGGCGTGGCACAGTCCCGCTTGTGTTTTGGACAGTTGTTGAAATAGCAGAGCCGTCCCAGATAACGATCGGTTCCCGGCTCGATCAGGAAGATCTCGACTTGGTGGCCGACGGTGCCGGGCCCGGTCCCGGCATTGTAGGCGGCGGACAGCGCGGCATCGCGGACACGGCGCATCTCGCCCAGGCGATGCTGCGAGCCAATCCACACCGCAAGATCCAGATCCTTGCATTCGTGCCAGACCTCGATGCCGGCACGGCGATATTCACGAAAGCGAGGCACTTCCTTCCAAAGCGGCTTCGCCACCGAGCCGATCACCGCAATGGCCTCGATCTCCTCGAACGCCACCAGCGCGTCGGTGACGATATCAGCGGCGCGGCGAAAGTCGTGCTGCTGGCGCAGCAGGTATTGGTTCTGTCGTCCGATCTCGGCGCGGCTGACCATGTGCGTCGTCAATCAATCAAGGCTGAAACGCTACCGACCGAGGCAGCATCGTGTGCAGCATTGCTGGACCTGCCGGCGCCTCGGGTGTCCTCCCAGCCGTATCCACATACAATGGCGGTTTCGTCTCGCCAACGGACTTTGAACCGGACGCGAACGCCCATCCTCGGACGTCACCCGGATGAGAGGGACTGAGGATCGGGACGGCATACTCTTCGCATCATGACCGCAGCCTCACGCGGCTCAGCCGACGCTCACTTGCCGTCGTCGAGATGGACCAGCACCGCGGCATTGGCGATGATGATCGCGTCGCTGCCGGCCTCGGCCGGAATCTCCAGTCCGCCCTTGACGGCGGTCACCGTCACCGTGCCATAGGGCAGCTCCTTGGCGACCGCCGCGGTGTCGACGGCCTCGGGATTCGGCACGCCGATCGTGACGTCGACGAGCATGTCCTGCGGCGTCTTGCCGACCATGCGGAAGAAGCCGAGGCTGGAATGGCGGATCGCATCCGACACCGCGCGCTTCGCAGCCTTGGTGGCGTCGCGGCCATGGACGTCCACGCCCATGCCCATCTCGGTTATACAGCGGATACGCGCCATGTCGGAGTTCCCTTGCTCGGTCAGCCTGTGCAGCGCGCGACCTTAGCGCGCGCCGCAGCGGGCGCAACCCGTTGCGCATCGACCCGAGGCCTCGGCAAAAAGGTCATCAAATATCGGCAATATCGTGCATGATGCGGCGCTGAATGACCGCGAGATGCTAGCGGAGCAGGATCAATGGGTTTCTCACACCGGCTGGGCGGCACGACCTATCGCTTCGACGATCTCAGGACGCTGCTGGCCAAGGCGACGCCGCCGCGCTCGGGCGACGTGCTCGCCGGCCTCGCCGCGCAGGATGCGGCCGAACGCGTCGCCGCGCGCATGGCGCTCGCCGACCTGCCGCTGCGACACTTCCTCGACGAGGCCGTCATCCCCTATGAGAGCGACGAGGTGACGCGGCTGATCGTCGATCAGCATGACGGCCGCGCCTTCGCCGACATCGCGAGCCTGACCGTCGGATCGTTCCGCGAATGGCTGCTGTCAGACGCGACCGATGCGCGGAGGCTTTCGGCGGTGTCGCCGGGCCTGACGCCGGAAATGGTCGCCGCGGTCTGCAAGATCATGCGGCTGCAGGATCTCGTGACCGTCGCCGCCAAATGCGAGGTGGTGACGCGCTTCCGCTGCACCATCGGCCTGCCCGGCCGGATGTCGACACGGCTGCAGCCCAACCACCCGCTCGACGATCCCAAGGGCGTCGCGGCCTCGATCCTCGACGGGCTGATGTATGGCGTCGGCGACGCCACCATCGGCATCAACCCGGCGAGCGACGATGTCGACACCATGGTCCGGCTGCTCGACATGATCGAGACCTTGCGGCTCGCCTCGCACGCGCCGATCCAGTCCTGCGTGCTCGCGCATGTCACGACCGCGCTGAAGGCGATCGACCGCCGCGCTCCGGTCGATCTCGTGTTCCAGTCGCTGGCCGGCAGCGAGGAGGCCAATCGCGGCTTCGGCATCACCCTGTCGCTGCTCGACGAGGCGCTCGATGCGGCCGAAGGCCTGGGGCGCGGTCCTGCCGGCGCCAACCTGATGTATTTCGAGACCGGACAAGGCAGCGAGCTGTCATCATCAGGACATTGCGGCGTCGATCAGCAGACCCTGGAGGCGCGCTGCTACGCGGTGGCGCGGCGCTACCGGCCGCTGCTGGTCAACACCGTGGTCGGCTTCATCGGGCCGGAATATCTCTATGACGGCAAGCAGATCATGCGGGCGGGGCTGGAGGATCATTTCTGCGGCAAGCTGCTCGGCCTGCCGATGGGCTGCGACGTCTGCTACACCAACCACGCCGAAGCCGACCAGGACGACATGGATGCGCTGCTGACCCTGCTCGGCGTCGCCGGCTGCACCTACATCATGGGCGTGCCCGGCGCTGACGATATCATGCTCAACTATCAGAGCACCTCGTTTCACGACGCGCTCTACGTCCGAAAGGTGCTGGGCAAACGCGCCGCGCCGGAGTTCGAAGCCTGGCTGGCGGCGACCGGCATCAGCGATCGCGAAGGCGAGCTGCGATTCGATCCGACCCGACTGATGCCGTCACTGCCGCTGCTGGGAGCCGAAGCGTGAGCGAAAGCGACGATCACGCGCCGGCCACGTCGTCATCCGATGATTGGAGCTGGCTGTCGCGCTACACCGCGGCGCGGATAGCGCTCGGCCGCTGCGGGCCGGGACTGCCGACCTCGGCCCATCTCGGCTTCCAGGCCGCGCATGCCGAAGCCCGCGATGCCGTGCTGAAGCCGTTCGATGCCGCCGGCAGCGCCGCCGCCGTCACCGCGCGCGGCTGGCCGGCGATTGTCGTGCGCAGCCGCGCCGCCGACCGCACCACCTACCTGCAGCGTCCCGATGCCGGCCGCCTGCTGGCGCCGGATTCGGAAGCGTTGCTGTCGGAGCCGCGCGCGCCGGCTGACATCGCGCTGGTCGTGGCCGATGGCCTGAGCAGCCGCGCCGTGCAGGTCAATGCTCTGCCGGTGCTCGATACGTTGATGCCGCTGCTCGCCGCGACCGGGCGGCGGCTGTCCCCCGTCATCGTCGCCTCACAAGGCCGTGTCGCGCTGGCCGACCACGTCGGCGAGCTGTTCGACGCCTCGGCTTCGATCATCCTGATCGGCGAGCGTCCCGGCCTGAGCGCGGCGGATTCGCTCAGCCTCTATCTCACATGGATGCCGCGCCGCGGCCGCGTCGATTCCGAGCGCAACTGCATCTCCAATGTCCGGCATGGCGGGCTCGCGGCGGAGGACGCGGCAAAGCAGGCCGCCGAGCTGATCGCGCGGATGTTCCAGCATCGCGCCGCCGGCGTCAGCCTCGCCCGCCTGCCGCAGCTGCCCGCGCCTGACGGCTCGTGACGCCGGCGCGCCGCGCAAACTCACACCGCGCAATAGCGATCCTGGATGTCCTTGTCGGCCAACAAAGCGGCGGCGCTGCTTTCATGCACGACCTCGCCCTGGTCGATGATCACGGCGCGATCGGCGAGCCGCAGCGCCCATTCAACATTCTGCTCGACCAGCAGCAAGGTCATGCCCTGGTCGCGCAGGCGACGAAACAGCACGCCCATCTCTTCGACCAGCACCGGCATGATGCCTTCCGACGGCTCGTCGAGCAGCACCATGCGCGGCCGCGCGATCAAGGCCCGGGCGATCGCCAGCATCTGCTGCTCGCCGCCCGACAAGGTCACGCCTTCCTGGTCGAGCCGCTCGCGCAGCCGCGGAAAGGTCTCGGCGATCTCTGCGAACGCCGCGCGCTCCTCGATGTCGGCCTTGGCCGCCACCAGCCCGAGCCGCAGGTTCTCGCGCACCGACAATCCCGGCACGATGCGGCGCTCCTCCGGCACATAAGCGAGGCCAAGGTGGAAGCGCCGATGCGCGGCCAGCGGCAGCAGGTCCTGGCCTGCGAAACGCACCTGCCCCGCGGCCCGCGGCATCAGTCCCATGATGCTGCGCAAGGTCGTGGTCTTGCCGGCGCCGTTGCGGCCGACCAGCGCAACCACCTCGCCCGCGTTGACGCGAAGCGAGATGCCGTGCAGCACGTGGCTCGCGCCATACCAGGCCTGGACGCCGTCGAGTTCGAGCAATGCGGTCTCAGCCATAGCCTTCACTCTGTCCCAGATAGACCCGGCGCACGTCGGGATTGCTCCTGATGTCGTCCGGCCGGCCGTCGGCGAGCAGCCGGCCATGGTGCAGCACCAGCACGCGCTGACTCAGCCCCAGCACCATCTTCATCTTGTGCTCGACCAGCAGCACGGTGCGCCGTTCGGCCAGCCGCTCGAGCAATGCGACCATGTCCTTGGTCTCCTCGGGCCCCATGCCGGCGGTCGGCTCATCCAGCAGCAACAGCTCCGGCTCGGAGACCAGAGCGATCGCGATCTCCAGCGCACGCTGCTGGCCATGGGCAAGGAATTTGGCCTGCTCGCCGCGCTTGCCGATCAGCCCGACGGCCGTCAGCGCCGTATCGGCGCGTTCGCTCAGCTCGACGAGGTCGGCGCGCCTGCGCCAGATGTCGTAGCTGACGCTCATCGCCTGCGCGGCGACCCGGACGTTCTCGTGCACCGACAGGTCCGGGAAGATGTTGGTGATCTGGTAGGAGCGCGAGATGCCGCGATGCACGAAGCGGTGCTGCGGCAGGCCGTTCAGCTCCTGGCCCTTGAAGCGTAGCGTGCCCATGCTCGGCGACAGCGTGCCGGAGAGAATGTTGAAGAACGTGCTCTTGCCGGCGCCGTTCGGGCCGATGATCGAGGTCAGCTCGCCCGCCGCGAAAGAGACGGCAATGCCTTCGAGGGCGACAAAGCCGCCGAAGCGACGGCCGATGCCGTCGGCACGCAACAGCTCAGTGCTCATCGCCGCTCCCTCGCCGCCGGCAGCAGGTCCAGCAACGTGCCCCAGATGCCCTTCGGCAGGAACAGAACGAAGCCGACAAAGATCGCGCCGACGACGATCTGCCAATGCGGCGTCCAGACCGAGACGACGTCTTCCAGGATCAGGAAAACCGCGGCGCCGATGAACGGGCCGAAGAAGCTGCGGGCGCCGCCGAGCAGCACCATCATCACGATCATGCCGGATGTCTGATAGTGCAGGATGTCGAGCGGCACGATCGACAGGTGCAAGGCCGACATGCAGCCGCCGATAGCGGAGATCGCGCCCGACAGCATGAACACGATCAGCTTGCAGCGCTCGACGTCATAGCCGCACGCCCGTGCGCGCTGCTCGTTCTCCCGGATCGCCTCGATCACCGCGCCGAACGGCGAATTGAGAATGCGCGACTGCACCCAGATCGCCAGCGCCGCGAAGGCCATCAGGACGTAATATTTGTTGACCGGATCGAGAAAGTTGATCTGCAGGCCGAGCAGATTGACGTGATCGACGGTGAAGCCGCGCAGCCCGTTCTCGCCGCCCGTCCATGACGACGCCTGCAAGGCGACGTAATAGACCAGTTGCGCCAACGCCAGCGTGACCATCGAGAAATAGATGCCACGGGTCCGCGTCGAGATGGTTCCGATGGCGGCGGCGAGCGCGGTGCTGGCCGCAATCGCCAGCGTCACCGCGGCGAACCAGGGCAGTCCGAAGCGGCCGATGGCGATGCCGGTCAGATACGCGCCTGTTCCGAATAAGGCGGCATGGCCGAACGACAGCAGCCCTGTATAGCCGAACAGGAGATTATACCCCATCACCACGACGCCATAGATCAGCACGTTCACGGCCAGCGCTTTCGACGGCAGCAGCCAGGGCAACAGGGCCAGCGCCACGAGCGACACCAGGACGCGATGGTCGGCCACCGCCGCCATGGCGCGCTGCGCCTGCGGCAGCGCCGGTGCCGCACCGCTCGACTGCATCGCCATCATGCTCTCCCCTTGAGGCCGAACAGGCCTTGCGGCCGCACCAGCAGCACCGCCGCCATCAGCGCGAACATCACGATGGTCGCCATTTCCGGCGCGAATAGCGCCACCATGCTGATACAGATGCCGACCATCAGCCCCGCGACCACGGCGCCGACGATCGAACCGAGGCCGCCGATCACCGTCACGACGAAGGCCTCCGCGAGCACCAGAGTTCCCATTTCCGGATTGACGCTGCGCATCGGCCCTGCCAGGACGCCGCCCAACGCAGCGAGGCCGACGCCGAGGCCGAAGATCGCGAGCCAGACCCTGCCGATGTCGACGCCGAGCACGCGCATGATCTGCGGATCGCGAGCGCCGGCACGCACGATGAGGCCAACCCGGGTCTTCTCCAGCATCAGCCACAGCGCCAGCAGCACGACGGCCACCAAGGCGATCACGAACAGCCGGTACTTCGGAAAGAAGCCGACGCCGAGATCGACGACGCCGATCAGCTGCGGTGGCGTCGGAAACGGAATGCCGTCGCTGCCGAACACGATGCGCACGCCCTCGACCAGGATGTAGCTGAGCCCGAAGGTGAGCAGCAGGGGATCATCGACCGACCGGCCATAGAGGCGCCGGACCAGGACGCGCTCGATCAGCATGCCGAAGGCGCCGACCAGCACGGGCGCGAGCAGCAGCCCCCACCAGAAGCTGCCGGTCAGCGACGCCAGATACAGCCCGGCATAGGCGCCGATCATGAACAGCGCGCCATGGGCGAAATTGACGACGCCCAGCATGCCGAACACGATGGTGAGGCCGAGCGCCGTGATCACCAGCACCGCCCCTAGGGCGATGCCGGAGAACAGCTGCATGATGATCAGGGAGAGGTCCATGCGGTCCGGGTCAGGTCGCGTGGCCGAGTTCGCTGCAGCTGCGCAGCATCTCGTCGGCGCCGGGATCGCTGGCCACGATCGCGAACAGATCGCTGTCATTGGCCATGGCCGACTTCTTCTTCGATTCCAGCACCAGCACCGACTGCACCGATTGGTGGTCGCATTTGCGGTAATGCTGCGGACCCTTGGTCAGGTCATATTGCAGCGCCTCCAGCGCCGCGACGACCTTGTCGGTCTCGGTACCGCCGGCCGCCTGCATCGCCATCAGCAGCGAGCCGACACCCGAATAGCCATAGGCGCCGTAATCGGTCGGGATGGCGCCGCCATTGGCGGCGCGGAACGCCGCGTTGAACTCGGACGCGGTCTTGTTCTGGGTCTCGAGTCCCCAATAATAATTGGCGCCGCCGACCACGCCCTCGAACACGTCGGGTCCGACCGCGAGACGCTGGTTGTGCAGGATCACCGGCACGACGATCTTCATCTGCTGCTTGATGCCGAAATCGACCGCCTGCTTGATCGCATTGGCCTGGTCGCGGCCGAAATTACTGATGCACAGCACATCCGGGCGCAGCGACATCAGCCGCGGCATGAAGGTCGAATAGTCCGCCGCGCCGAACGGGTGCAGGATCTCGCCGACGGTGTCGGCCCCGATCGCCGCCTGCGCCCGCTTGAAGCCGCGCAGCATCTCATGGCCATAGGCATAGTCGGCGACGAGATGGGCGACCTTCATGCCCTTCTTCAGGGTCTGCCGCGCCACGGCGGCCGTCGTCATGTGCGGATTGAGCGCCTCGTGGAACGTGTACTTGCTGAAATCCTTGGCCTCGTTGATCGTATCGGACTGGCTGATCGAAACGTAGATGACGCCGCGCGCGCGGGTCACCTCGTTGACTGCGAGCTGCACCGCGCTGGAGAGCGCGCCGACCACCGCATGCACCCTGTCCTTTTCGATCAGCTCCAGGGTGCGCGTCGCCGCCTCGCCCGCATTGAGCTTGTCGTCGCGCACCAGCAGCTCGACCTTGCGCCCGCCGATGCCGCCTTTGTCGTTGACCAGCTTGACGGCGAGCTCGGCACATTTGACCTGGTCGCGCGCCTCGGCCGCGAACGGGCCGGTCAGCGGCGTCGGAAAACCGATGCGGATGGTATCGTCAGCGGCGCGCCCGAGCCGCGGCATGGCCAGCGTGGCAATGCCGGCCGATGCTCCCAGCAGCGCGTTGCGCCGCGATATGCCGCCTGGTCCTGACCTCTTGTAGCCTGGCATGATGTCCTCCCTCGACGTGTTTTGCTAGTAGCGATTGAGCGCTTTCAAGATGCGGGCCGGCGTGATCGGTATCGTATTGATCGATGCGCCGAACGGCGTCAGCGCGTCGTTGACGGCATTGAGCACGCAGGCCGACGCCGCCGCCGTCCCGGCCTCGCCGCAGCCCTTGGCGCCCAGAATGGTATCGGCCGTCGGCGTCTCGACATGGTCGATGACAATATCGGGCATCTCCATCGCCATCGGCACGAGATAATCGGCCAGCGATCCGTTGAGCAGCTGGCCGGTCTCGCCGTAGCGGCATTCCTCGAACAGCGCGGCGCCAAGACCCTGGACCACGCCGCCACGCAGCTGCTCGTCGACCAGCATGGGATTGATGATACGCCCGCAATCCTCGACGACATAGTGCTTCAGCAGCTTGACGAAGCCGGTGTCGACATCGACTTCGAGAGAGCAGCCCTGGATGCCGTTGGTGAAGGCGAAGGGATAGCCCTGCGGCGCGAAGTGATGGCTGACGGTCAGCTGCGCCTGCGTGCCTGGCGGCAGCGTGTCCGAGCGGAAATAGGCGATCCGCGCGATCTCCGCCACGTCCAGCCGCGGCTGCCGGGAGGCGGCACTCACGACCTGGCCATCGACGATGTCGAGCGCCGCCGCCTGCTCCTGCAGGACCAGGGCCGCGATCGCAAGGATGTTGGCCTTGAGCCGGCGCGCAGCCTGCAGCGCGGTCTCGCCGCCGATGCCGGCGCCGCGGCAGGCCCAGGTCGCGCCACCATGCGGCGTCACTTCGGTGTCGCCGGTGATGACCTTGACATGCTCCTGGGCGAGGCCGAGCTGGTCGGCGACGATCTGGCCGATGATCGCCTCGGTGCCCTGCCCCTGCTCGGTGACCGAGATCGCACAGCGCACCTCGCCGGTCGGCGTCAGGCTGATCGTCGCACCATCCTGCGACGAGATGCGCGCGCCGCCGACGCCATAGAAGGCCGGGCTCGGATTGGTGATCTCGACGAAGGTCGCAATGCCGATGCCGCGATGGACGCCACGCCGGCGCAGTTCGGCCTGCTCGCCCCGGAGCGCATCATAGTCCATGATCTCGCGCAGGCGCCGCAGACAGGCCTGGTGCGACAGGGCCTCGAATTTATAGCCGGTCGGCGACACCAGCGGATAGGCGTCGTCGGCAATCACGTTGCGATCGCGCATCGCCAGCGGATCGAGCCCCGCGTGGCTGGCGGCGATGTCGACCATGCGCTCGGTGACGGCGCAGGCGATCGGATGTCCGACGGCGCGATACTGGCTGGTCTGCACCTTGTTCTGGAACACGACCTCGAGCGCCGCCCGGTAAGAGGTGAAACCATAGGGCGCGCCGATCAGGCGGATGACCTGGTTGCCTTCGACCACGCTGGTGCGCGGGTAGGTCGAGAACGCGCCGATGGCCGTGGCGTCGTGGACGTCCATCGCGAGGATCTTGCCATCGGCGTCAATGGCCATGCGCGCCTGCACGCGGTGATCGCGGGCGTGAATATCGGAGACGAAGGATTCGATGCGGTCCGCGACATATTTCACCGGACGCCCCAGCATCATGGACAGCCCGATCACCGCCATGTCCTCGTGATAGACATGCAGCTTCATGCCGAACGAGCCGCCGATATCCGGCGCGATGACGCGGACGCGCGCTTCCGGGATGTTGTATTGCCGGGAATAGAGATCCTGGAACTGGTACGGCGTCTGGGTGGCGTGATGCACCGTCAGCATGCCGCTGTCAGGCTCGTAATCCGCGACGATGGCCCGCGGCTCCAAGGTGACCGGCGTATGCCGCCCAAAGCTGAACTGCTGTTCGATCACATGGGCCGCAGCCGCAAAGGCCTCGTCCACCCCACCGCTGTCGAGCTGGGCCCGAAAGCAGATATTGGACTGGCCCGCCGGATTGACTGTTGGCGTCCCCGGCTGGCGCGCCTCGTCGAGATCGACGACAGCGGGCAATTCCTCATAGTCGACCGAGATCAGCTCCAGAGCATCCTCGGCCAGCGCCCTGCTCTCCGCCACGACCGCGACAACGGCCTGCCCGGCCCAGACGACGCGATCGAGCGGCAACGGCAGCTGCGGCTCGGAGGTCATGCCCTTGAAATGATCGAGCGTGCCGGTCCATGGCGTGCAGATCCTGGCGAGGTCAGCGCCGGTTGCGATCAGATGCACGCCGGCGAGCGCGCGCGCCGCGTCGGCATCGATGCTGATGATCCGCGCATGCGCGTGCGGGCTGCGCAGGAACGCCGCATGCAGCATGCGCGGCAGGCGGATGTCGGTGACGTAGCGCCCGCGCCCGGCGAGCAGCCGCTTCGCGTTCGGCCGAGGCACCGAACGGCCGATATAGGAGTTCGGACGATCAAGCGGGGTGAGCGGCGCGGTCATGACGCTGCGCCCTCCGCACCTTGTGCAGCCTTCGCCGCACGTGCCTCGGCGACCGCCGCGATCGCGTCGACGATCGCTTCATATCCGGTGCAGCGGCAGAAATTGCCCGAGAGCGCGTCACGAATGGCCTCCCGGCTCGGCTGCGCGACGTTTGAGAGCAGCTCGTGGGCATTGATCAGCATGCCCGGCGTGCAGAACCCGCATTGCAGCGCGTTGCGCCGGTGAAACTCGGCCTGAAGATCAGCGATCACACCGCTCTCGGACAGCCCCTCGATCGTGTCGATCCGCGCGCCATCGGCCTGCACCGCGAACATCAGGCAGGCATGGACGGCGCGGCCATCGAGCTGGACCAGACAGGCGCCGCAAGCGCCCATCTCGCAGCCGGCATGCGTGCCGGTGAGTTCGAGCTGATGGCGCAGGCAATCGACCAGCGTGTCGCGCGGCGCGACATCGCAAGTCGTGTTGCGGCCGTTGACGACGAAGCGGACGCGGACCGTCTCGTCAGCCTCGTCGATATCGGATACGATCGAGCTCACGCGGCCCCTCCGATCTGGCCCAGCAGCCGGCCGAGCAGGACCCGCGCCAGATGCAGGCGCATCGCAGCCGGAACATCGTCGCCGTCATCAGGCGCAAGGTCCTCGCCGAGCGCGGCCTGCGCCGCCGCGATCACGTCGGGACTCAGGCGCGATCCAGCGACCTCGGCTGCGGCTCGGCGAGCGCACGTCGGGACATTGCCGACCGAGAAAAACGCGATGCGAATGTCCTTGATCAGATCGTCCTCGCAGGTCGCGCAGAGGCCGCAGCCCACCAGGGCATAATCGCCGCGCCGGCGCGCCAGCTCGTCGAATGCGATGCGCTGATCCGGCTTGAACAGCGGCACATGAACCGCAACGAGCAGTTCGCCCGGCGCAAGTGCCGTCTCGAACAGATCGACAAAAAAGTCCTCAGCCCTGACTCGGCGCCGGCCGGCGGGCCCGGCGACCTCGATCTCGGCCTCCAGCGCGAGTACCACGGCCGGGAATTCAGATGCCGGATCCGCGAGCGCGATGCTGCCGCCGAGGGTGCCCCGATTGCGGATGGCGGGATGGGCAACGAAGGGCGCCGCAGCCCGCAGCAGCGGCGCAAATTCCGCGATCAGCGGCTCGGTCAGCATCTCGCGATGGCGCGTCAGCGCGCCGATGCGCAGCCACTCGCCCTCACGCCGCACCCCGCGCAGATCATCGATGTGGTTGATATCGACCAGACGGCGCGGCGCCTGCAGCCGCAGCGCGAGCGCCGGAACCAGGCTCTGGCCGCCGGCGATATAGCGCGCGTCATCGCCGCCTTGCGCATGAGCGTCGAGCGCCTCTTCGACCGTGCGTGCCCGAAAATAGCTGAAAGCCCTCGCTTTCATCCGTTTCCTCGCTTCCAGGGCTCATCAGCCCGGACTCCCAGATTTGTGACCATCTGGTCTCAAAACACTGGCACACCGCCGCCAACCCGGTCAACCAGAAACGAACGATTGGTCACAAATATGCTTTCGGCTATCAAGCCGAGATGCCGCGACAATGATGAAGGCCATGGCCAGAGCTCCGAAAACCGCAAGCGCAAAGAAACAGGGCCCCAGCCGTGCGGGCAGCCAGCGCAAGAGCGCAAGCCATCCGAAACTGCGGCGCCGCAACATGCGTGCCGCCGACCGTGAGAGGCTGATCGTGGATGAGGCGATCCGCTTCTTCGCCGAGCGCGGCTTCGAGGGCCAGACGCGGGAGCTCGCCAAGCGCATGGGCATCGCGCATTCGGTGATCTACCGGCATTTCCCCAGCAAGGAGGCGCTGATCGAACGCGTCTATCAGGAGGTCTATCTCAGCCGCTGGTCGCAGGATTGGGGTCCCCTGATCCGCGATCGCAGCCAACCGCTGCAGGCGCGCTTGACGGGCTTCTATCTCGACTATGTGGCCCGCGTGTTCGAGTATAATTGGGTGCGGATCTTCGTGTTCTCCGGAATGCGATCATTCGGCATCACTGGGCGCTACCTCGACCTCGTCCGGCGCGAGATCATCGAGCCGGCGGCGCTTGAGCTCCGACATGAGATGAACCTGCCTGATGTCGAGACCTGCCCGCTCGGTAGCCGCGAAACCGAAATGTTCTGGGGCCTGCACGGACGCATCTTCTACCTCGCGATCCGGAAGTTCATCTACGAGACGCCGGTTCCGTCCGATCTCGAGCAGACCGTTCGCGACGCGATCCAGCTGTTCCTGGACGGCGCGCGATCGACGCTCCCCGGCATTCTGCAAGACTCCGGGTCCGCCTGCGGCGCGTGAACGGCCATCGCCGCCGCCCTGACAGCGTCCTTCGACGTCATCGGCGACCCGACCCTGCCGCCTGGCGGGTCACACCGCGGTGACGCAGAGTGCATCGCGATCGGCGAGCGCCATTTTGCTATTTCATTTTTTCCGAATTCATGATTTACTCCTGCGTATCCTGCTTCGGCAAGAGGGGCGGATCGCGATCGTCACGACACGCGAGGCGGGATGCGGTGGCTGCAATCATGCCGCAGCGCGCTCTGACGGCGCGCGGACGAACGGCTGGTGGCGGACGTGAAATCGCGTGGTCCTGACGCCCCGATGCTGGCGTCAAGTCGTCTGGTGACGATGATCCGGACGGCGACGGTGGCTCACAGGCCGGACACCGAGGAGAGCGCGACATAAGCGTGAAAACCATCGCGCGGGGAATGCCGGGACGTCTCGGCTGAACCTGTGGTGACTGCCGCCTGCTTTTTTCTCTGCAGGCGGGCCATGGGTGCGGCCAGCGCCCGGCATTCCCCGCGCCCTCTTCTTCGACAGGGGGGCGGAACGGACCGGCAGAACTCGGACGCATTGCGCCGCGGGAACGCGTCACGACGTCTCGCTTCTGCGGTCCCCGTTGAGGCGCGGTTTGACGATGCGCTATTTGACTCCGTGAACGTCCCCAGTCCGGCCTCCCGCCCTCAGGCGACCCGGCCCCCGCCGTTCCGGCTGATCTTCGCCGCGACGAGATAGGACAGCGGCATCGCAACGATGAAGCCGACAATCGCCGCAAGCGGCAGATCCTTCATCGGACTTCCGACCGGTCCCTGCACCGTCAACAACGCCGTGACCGCGCTACCCGCCAGCACCGTACCCAGCATGACCCAGATCAGAATTGCGACCTTGAACATCTCTCATTCTCCGTCAGTAGGAAACATCGATCCCTTGACGTGGCAATGCTCTGCCCGGGGTCTTTGTCCATCATTGATCTGGAACAACCGGAGACGACAAAACAGGGAGGAGCACATGCTCCTCCCTGTTCCCCATCAGTTAGAGGCAAGCTGGTGCGAATGTTCCGCAACAGATCCAGCCGACGCTGGCTTAGCGTGGCGCCGGCACGAAGTGATCGTGCTTGCTGACCGACGTACCGGTCGCGGGATCGGTGATCCTGATCTCGATGTCGACCGGCGCCGGCGGAAGATCGGCGCCCTTCGCCTCGATCGACACCCGGATCTCGCGGGTCTGGTCCTGGCCCACATCGATCAGCATGCGGCCGTCGGCTTCGCGGCTCTCACCGGCCACGGTGACCTTGGCGTTCGGCAGGCCGACGACGTCGAGCACGAAGTCACGCGCACCGCGCTTGTTGAGCAGCCGCACCGTGTAGTCATTGCGCACGCCGCCATCGGACAACTGCACAAACAGCGGGTTGCGCTCATGCAGCACATTGATGCCCATCGTGCCGCGTGTCGCCAGCGTGTACAGCATGACGCCGCCGACGATCGCGATGAAGCTCGCATAGATGATCGTGCGCGGCCGGATGATGCGGTAGATCTCCGGCTTGCCCTCTTTGCGCCTGGCCACGTTGATGTCGGTGTCGTAGCCGATCAGACCGGTGGGACGGCCGATCTGGGTCATCACGCTATCGCAGGCGTCGATGCACAGGCTGCACTGGATGCAGCCGAGCTGGATGCCGTTGCGAATGTCGACGCCGGTCGGGCAGACATTGACGCATTGGTGGCAGTCGACGCAATCGCCGGCCGGCGCGCCCTGCAGCCGCGCCGCCTCCGCCTTCTTGACCGACATGCGCGGCTCGCCGCGGTCGCCCTTGTAGGTGACGTTGAGCGCCCATTCGTCGGTCAGTGCCGCCTGGATGCGCGGCCACGGGCACATGTAGATGCAGACCTGCTCGCGGGCGTGGCCGGCGAACACATAAGTGGTTGCCGTGAGAATACCGATCCAGAGATAGGCCGTGAACGGCGCCTGGAAGGTGGCGAGGTCCTTCACCAGGGTCGGCGCATCGTCGAAATACAGCACCCAGGCGCCGCCGGTCCACCAGCCGATCATGATCCAGAGGAAATGCTTCAGCGCGACCTGGCGGATATGGGTGAAGGTCCAGCCGCGCTTGTCGCTGAGCATGCGCTCGCGGCGGTCGCCCTCGACCCAGCGCTCGACGGCGTAGAACAGGTCGGTCCAGACCGTCTGCGGGCAGAGATAGCCGCACCACAGCCGGCCCGCGACCGCGTTCATCAGGAACAGGGCCACTGCGGCAATGATCAGCAGGCCGGTGAAGTAGTAGACCTCCTGCGGCCACAGCTCGATGAAGAAGAAGTAGAAGCGGCGGTGCGGGAAGTCGACCAGCACCGCCTGGTTCGGCATCCCGGGACCGCGGTCCCAGCGCACGAAGGGCAGCAGATAGTAGATGCCAAGCGTGATGCAGAGGATGGTCCATTTGATGCGCCGGAAGCGGCCGTGCACGGCTGCCGGATAGACCTTGTCGCGCGCCTTGTAGAGCGGCCCGACGATGTAGGTTTCGTCCGAGTCAGCCATGATATCCTCGCTTCATCTTCATCCCGCCCCGCATGTCCGACCGACTCAGGAAAACGCGTTGCCGCTTCGCAAGCCCAGCTTCCTGAACACGATCGCAGCCGGGCAGAAGCCCGTGACCGAGGCCTGGATCATGTTGACGCCCGCAAAGGCGGTCAGCAAGTACCAATAGGGACTGACGGTCCAGCCGAGCGCAAGGCCGAGCAGGACGACGAACCCTGCAAAGGAGAGAACTGCTTTGTCGATGTTCATGGCATGGTCCTTCATGGTTGCCTTTGAGCGTAATCAAGCCGGCGCCGCGGCATCACTGCCGCAAGCCGGACAGCGTCCAGGCGACGATTCGTTGCGAGTCCATCGCACCCGAGATCCGCGCCAGTTCCCGCCCCTTCTGCAGCAGCAGCAGGGTGGGAATTCCAGAAATGCCGAGCTTCGCCGAGATCTCGGGCGCCTCGTCGGAGTTCAGCTTGAGAAGCTGCACGCGCGGCTCGAGCGCCTCGGCGGCGCGCGCGAACATCGGCGCCATCGCCCGGCACGGCCCGCACCACGGCGCCCAGACATCGACCAGCAACGGCAGGTCGCTATGCGCGACATGGCGCTCGAACGCGGGCTGGTCGACCTCGATTGGATGACCAGAGAACAGCGGCACGTGGCACTTGCCGCATTTGCCCTGGCTGGGCGCGCGGCCGGCCGGCAGACGGTTGATCTGTCCGCAATGGCCGCACACCAGTTGAAAGGTCTCGCTCATGTGCCTGTCCTGACCTCCTTGATCTTGGCGATGTTGAGCCGGTCGAGCAGAAACTTCTCATAGAACGGCTCGGGCGTGCCGCGCCTCATCTTGCGAAGGAAATACTTCTCGAAGGCGACCTTGGCGTAATGCACCCACTCTCCCTTCGCCGACCAGTTGACGTTACGCGGCGGGATTTGCGGCTGCGCCAGGAAGGCGACGCCGGAATCGCCGAAAAAATCGGCGAGGCAGATCGCATTCCAGGTCGGCTGCGCCTTCGGCGCCTCGCCGCGCAGCAGCGCGCCGATGTTCAGAGCGGTCGCCGTGACCATCGACTCGATCATGAAGCCGGTCTTGGGCACGCCGACCGGCACCGGCGTCGGCCCGATCGGCGGGATCGCGACGCAAACGCCGATTGCGAAGACATTGGGAAAGGCCGGATTGCGCTGGTGCTTGTCGACGATCACGAAGCCGCGCGGGTTGGTCAGTTTCTCGATACCTCTGACGGCGCCGACGCCGCGGAATGCCGGCAGCATCATGGAATAGGCAAAGGGCAACTCATGCGTCTTGCGAACCGAACCGTCGTCGGCCACCTCCTCCACGACCATGCGGCCGTCCTCAACCTTGGTGACGCGCGCACTGGTGATCCACTTGATGTGCTTCTCGCGCATCTCGCTTTCCAGCAGCCCCTTCGTGTCGCCGACACCGTCGAGACCGAGATGGCCGATATAGGGTTCGGAGGTCACGAAGGTCATCGGCACCTGGTCGCGCAGTTTGCGGCGGCGCAGTTCGGTCTCGAGGATGAAGAGGAATTCATAGGCCGGGCCGAAGCAGGACGCGCCCTGCACCGCGCCGACGATGACCGGGCCGGGGTTCTCGGCAAGCTTGTCGAATGCGGCCTTGGCATGCGCGGCATGGTCGACATGGCACACCGACTGGGTATGGCCATCGGGGCCGAGCCCGGGAATCTCGTCGAAGGCGAGCTCGGGGCCGGTGGCGACGACGAGATAATCGTAGGCGACCATGGTGCCGTCCGTCAGCTCGACCTGGTTCTCGTCAGGATGCACCCGCTTCGCGCCCTGCGTCAGCAGGCGGATGCCCTTGCGCTGCATGACGTCGACGAGATCGATCTCGATCTCGTCGCGCTTGCGCCAGCCCACCGCGACCCACGGGTTGGACGGCACGAAATGATAGGAGGATCCCTGCGAGATGACGGTCACGCGGTCCTCCTTTCGCATCTGGGGCAGCAATTCATAGGCCATCAGCGAGCCACTCAGCCCCGCTCCGATCACGACAACGTCCGCCATTGGGTCCTCCATCGCCTTGCTTCGTTCTTGTTTCGCTCAGCCTCGATCTCCCGGCCGGCCTTGACTATATATTCGCATCTCTGTATATACGCAACTATGAAATTTGATGCAGACATCATGGAAGCGGCGGCCGACCAGGCCAGCGACCTGTTGAAGGCGCTGTCGAACCGGCACCGGCTGCTGATCATCTGCCAGCTGGTCGACGCTGAACGGTCGGTCGGCGAGCTCGCGGCGTTCCTCGGACTGCGCGACTCAACCGTTTCCCAGCACCTTGCGCTGCTGCGCAAGGACGGTCTGGTCACCGCCCGGCGCGATGGGCAGACGATCTACTATTCGATCACCAGCGAGCCGGCCCGCGAGGTGCTGAAGACGCTCTATCAGGTTTATTGCGCAGTGCCGCCGCCGAAACCCGCACCGACACTATGACTGTGCCATCCCGCTAGCTTGATCAGCATCAAGCGGGAACCCGTAATCCGGTGGGATGTCTGGACCGCCCGTTTCGCCTGACCACCCGATTTGACTCAAGAAAGACAGGATGAAACCGATGCGCAGATTATCGCTCCTAAGCCTGATCGCAGCGATGGCGTGGCAGATGGGCTGGCAGGTGGCGTCGGCGCAGGAGACGCTGACGGTGGCCCCGCGCCAGATCGCCGACGAGAAGGCCGTGTTCGCGACGGTGGAAAGCATCAGCGTGGTCCCGGCGCGCGGCCGCATCGGCGGCACGATCGCGCAGCTCTCCGTCCGCGAGGGCGACCCGGTCAAGCGCGGCCAGCCGATCGCGCTGATCGGCGACGAGAAGCTCGCTCTGCAGCTCAAATCGCTCGACGCCCAGATCGAGGCGCTGCAGGCGCAGGCCAACCAGGCGCAGATCGACTTCACCCGCACCGAAGGCCTCGTCGAACGCGGCACCCTGCCCCGTGTCAAGCTCGACGAGACGCGCACCGCGCTCAATGTCGCCGAGAACGGACTGCGGGCCAAAACCGCCGAGCGCGCGGTGGTCAACCAGCAGATGAGCGAAGGCCAGGTGCTGGCGCCCGATGACGGCCGCGTGCTGAAGAAGCTGGTGACGGTGGGATCTGTGGTTCTGCCCGGCGATCCCGTGGTCACGGTGGCGCAGCAGAACTTCAAGCTGCGGCTGCGCGTGCCCGAACGCCATGCGCTGTTCCTGAAAGCCGGCGACAAGATCCGCCTGGATGGCGCCGAGTTCGGCGAAAGCGGCGACAAATGGGGGGTCATCGACCTCGTCTATCCGCAGATCGAGGAAGGTCGCGTCGTCGCCGACGCGATCGTTCAAGGCCTCGGCCAGTACTTCGTCGGCGACCGGCTGCGCGTCTGGATCTCCGGCGGCCAGCGCGACGCCTATGTGATCCCCGCCCGCTACGTCACGACCCGCTTCGGCATCGACTACGTCCAGCTGCAGCAGGGAGCGCAGAAGGTGAGCGTGCCGGTGCAGCGCGGCCGAGCGCTGCCGAGCGCCGATTATCCCGATGGTCTTGAAATCCTGTCCGGCCTGCGCGCCGGCGACCAATTGGTGCAGCCGTGAAACTTGGACTCTCAGGCAAGCTGACCCAGGCGACCATCGCCTCGCCGCTGACGCCGCTGTTCCTGCTCGCCGCGCTCGTGGTCGGCCTCATCGCTGTGGTCGTCATTCCGCGCGAGGAAGAGCCGCAGATCAGCGTTCCCATGGTCGACATCCGCGTCAACGCCGACGGCCTGCGCGCACCCGACGGCGTCGAACTCGTGACCAAGCCGCTCGAGACCATCGTGAAAGCGATCGACGGTGTCGAGCACGTCTACAGCCAGACCGAGGATGACCGGGTCATGGTGACCGCGCGATTCCTGGTCGGCACCAAGTTCGAGGACGCGATCCTGCGCGTCCACGAGAAGATCCGCGCCAATCTCGATCGTATCCCGGTCGGCATCCCCGAGCCGCTGATCGTCGGCCGCGGCATCAACGACGTCGCCGTCACCGTCCTGACCTTGTCACCGAAGCCGGAGACAGCCGAGCGCTGGTCCGACAAGGATCTGTACGAGCTTGCCGACAAGCTGCGGGCAGAGCTGACCAAGGTCGACAATATCGGCCTGACCTATATCTCCGGCGGCGGCGCCCAGCAGATCCGCGTCGAGCCCAGCCCTGAGAAGCTGTCGCTGTTCGGCGTGACCTTGCAGCAGCTCGTCGCCAAGGTGAAGGATGCCAACCGCTCCTTCCTGGCCGGCGACGTCCGCGACGGCGGCATCGTGCGCAACGTCACAGCCGGGCAGACGCTGACCGGCATTCCCGATATCGGCCTGCTGCTGATCTCGACCCGCGATGGCCGCCCCGTCTATGTGCGTGACGTCGCGACCGTCGTCATCGGCCCCAATCTCGCCGAGCATCGCGTCTGGGACGACGCGCGCAATGACAAAGGCGACTGGCACCGCGTGCCCGCGGTGAGCCTTGCCCTCGCCAAGCGCGCCGGCGCCAACGCGGTCGTGGTGTCGCACGACATCGCGCAGCGCCTCGCAGGACTCAAGACCAGTCTTATTCCAAGCGACGTCGCCGTCACGGTGACCCGCGACTATGGCGAGACCGCGAACGAGAAAGCCAACGAGCTCTTGTTCCATCTCGGCCTCGCCACGATCTCGATCGTCGTGCTGATCGCGGTAGCGATCGGCTGGCGCGAGGCGCTCGTGACGTTCGTGGTGATTCCGACCACGATCCTGCTGACGATGTTTGCCGCCAATCTGATGGGCTACACGATCAACCGCGTCAGCCTGTTTGCGCTGATCTTCTCGATCGGCATCCTGGTCGACGACGCCATCGTGGTGGTCGAGAACATCGCCCGCCACTGGGGCATGGCTGACGGCCGGCCGCGCCTGCAGGCCACCATCGAGGCAGTGGCCGAGGTCGGCAATCCCACGGTCGTCGCCACCCTCACCGTGGTTGCCGCCCTGCTCCCGATGCTGTTCGTGTCGGGACTGATGGGCCCCTATATGGCGCCGATCCCGGCCAACGCATCGGCCGCGATGCTGTTCTCGTTCTTCGTCGCGATGGTCGTGGCCCCCTGGCTGATGCTGCGGCTGGCGCCAAAGCAGACCACGGCCACGGCCGGCGCGCATCACGATGCGCATGGCGAAGGCCGCCTCGGGCGCATCTACCGCCGCGTCGCGCGCCCGATCGTCGCCAGCAAGCGCTCCGCCTGGATCTTTCTGCTCGGCGTCGGCATCGCAACGCTGCTGTCGATGACCTTGTTCGCCACCAAGTCCGTCACGGTCAAGCTGCTGCCGTTCGACAACAAGTCGGAGATCGCCGTGATGGTCGATCTGCCCGAGGGCGCGAGCCTGGAGGATACCGAGCGGACGCTGTTCGCCGCAGCCGATATCGCGCACCAGCTGCCGGAGATCACGACTGTGCAGAGCTACGCCGGCACGGCCGCGCCGTTCAACTTCAACGGCCTCGTCCGGCACTATTATTTGCGCGAGCGCCCGGAGCTCGGCGAGCTCCAGGTCAATCTCGCGGCGCGCGGCGATCGCAAGCGGGCGAGCCATGACATCGCGCTCGATCTGCGGCAGCGGCTAAAGGCCGTTTCGGTGCCGTCAGGCACCAGCATCAAGGTGGTCGAGGTGCCGCCGGGACCGCCGGTGCTGGCGACGCTGCTCGCAGAAATCTATGGCCCGGATGCCGCGACAAGGCGCGCCGTCACGACCGAGCTGAAGAAGGTGTTCGCCGACGTGCCCTTCATCGTCGACATCGACGATTCGATCGGCCAGCGGCGACCGCGGCTGCGGCTGTCGATCGACCAGGACAGTCTGGAATTCTTCGGGGTCGAGCAGCGCGACGTCTACGACACCATCCAGACCTTGTTCGGCGGCGTCTCGGTCGGCTACTCGCATCGCGGCGAGGACCGCAACCCGATCGAGATCGCGGTGCGGCTGCCCAAGCGCGACAAGAGCTGGAGCGAGGCTTTGGCCTCGACGCCGGTGCCGGCCAACACGGTGCCGGGCAGCAAGACCGTGGTCGAGCTCGGCCAGGTCGTGAAGGCCACGATGGAAGACGGTTCGCCGATGATCTTCCGCCGCGACGGCCGCTTCGCCGATATGGTGATGGCCGAGCTCGCCGGCCGCTTCGAGGCCCCGCTCTACGGCATGCTCGCGGTCGCCGACCGTATCGACGCCCATGACTGGGGCAAGCTACCGAAACCGGTGATCGGCTTCCACGGCCAGCCCAAGGACGAGTCCCGTCCGACGCTGCTATGGGACGGCGAATGGGAGATCACCTATGTGACCTTCCGCGACATGGGCGCGGCGTTTGGCGCGGCGATCCTCGGCATCTACGTGCTGGTGGTGGCGCAGTTCAAAAGCTTCCGCCTGCCGCTCGTCATCCTGACGCCGATCCCGCTGACCCTGATCGGCATCCTGCTCGGCCATTGGTTGCTGGGCGCGCCGTTCACGGCGACCTCGATGATCGGCTTCATCGCGCTGGCCGGCATCATCGTCCGCAACTCGATCCTGCTGGTCGACTTCATCCGGCACAGCGGCGGAGAGGGCAAGACCCTGCGCGACGTGGTCTTGGAGGCCGGCGCGGTGCGCTTCAAGCCGATCCTGCTGACGGCGCTGGCCGCGATGATCGGCGCCGCCACCATCCTGCTCGATCCGATCTTCCAGGGCTTGGCAATCTCGCTGCTATTCGGCCTGGCCTCATCCACCCTGCTCACCGTGCTCGTGATCCCCGCGATCTACATCGCGCTGCGCGAGCCCGGCAAACCCACCACGAAGACGTCGTAGGAGATATTGATGACCAAGCTGTACAGCGAGATCTGCAAGGACCTGTCCGGCAACCTGAAGACGCTGCGCAAGGACATTCCTGAGGTCATGCAGGGCTTCTCCGCGCTGGCGCGGGCCGCCGGCGCCGACGGCGCACTCGACAAGAAGACCAAGGAGCTGATTGCGCTCGCGATCGGCGTCGCGGTCCGCTGCGACGGCTGCATCGGCTTTCACGCCGAGGCGCTGGTCCGTCTCGGCGCAACCCGCCAGGAGGTCGAGGAGACGCTCGGCATGGCAATCTACATGGGCGGCGGGCCATCGCTGATGTATGCGGCCGACGCCATCGCAGCGTTCGAGCAGTTCCAGCAGCAGACCGCGGCCGCCTGAGCGGCCGTCAGCTGCAAATGTCGAGAATGGCCAGCATGTAGATGCGGATCATGTCGAGATAATCGGGAATGTCGACGCGCTCATCCGGCATCGTGTTGTACCGGCCGCCAGGGCCACACACAATGCCCTGCATCCCGCCGGAAGCATAGAGATGGCCGGCGTCGGTGCCGTAGAAGCAGCTCGGCGCGATCGGCCCGGTCGACTGCGCCGCGCCGCGCACGGCACGATAGGCGTCGTTGACCGCGCGCACGATCGGGCTGTCCGGCGCCACCTCGAAGGGCGGCATCGTCGGCACGCCGGCGCGGTCCTCCGACATCAGCTGCGCCTTGAGGCCGGGAAACCGTGCCTCGAGCGCGTCGAGCTCGCGCCGCATGTCGGCCAGCGCGCCCTGCTCGGTCTGGCCGGGCGCATAGCGGCCGGAGCCCTTGATGCGGACGAAATCCGCCACCTGCGGCGTCCGCCACTCGTGCAACTCGCGGCCGAGCGCGCCATGAACGACGCCGACATGGACACGGTTGATCGCCGCATGCGCGGGCGAGCGGGCGCCCGAGAACGTCATGGCATTGAGGCGCGGAACGAGATCGCAGGCTGCCATGATGGCATCGACCGCCTGCTCGCGCTTGGACAAATGCCGCGTGTTGCCGACGAGCTCGATGATGAACATGAACGCCGCCGCGTGCATGGTCATCGCCTGGAGGTCGGTCGGCTCGGAATTGATGAAATAGTCGGCGCGCAGCCCCTGCTCGATCAGCGAATAGGTGCCGACGCCGCCCTGCAGCTCGCCGACCACATAGGTCAGGATGACATCGCCCCTGAGCTTCACGCCCGCATCGATCAGCGTCTTGACCGCGCAGAAATAGGCCGCGTCGCCGGCCTTCATGTTGGACACGCCGATGCCGTAGATGAACTTGTCGTCGACCTTCCCCTCCCAGGGATCGACGGTCCAGCCTTCGGTCACCGGGTTGGTATCGACATGGCCGTTGAACAGCAGGCTCTTCCCACCCCCGCTGCCCTTCCAGCGTCCGACGGCATTGACCCGGCCTTCGGTGCCGAACGGAGCCACAGCGGCGTCCAGGCCGATCTCGCGCATCCGCTCCGCCATGAAGGTCGCGAGCTGCTTCTCACCCTCCGTTTTCGAATAGCTCTTGTGCTGTACCATGCGCGACAGCAGCGCGAGTGCCCCGGGGACGTCGATGCGGGCGAGCAGTTCGTTGCGATCCATGTGTTGCAATCCTTGCGGTCAGCCGACAGGCGCCGGCGACGCTGCCATCAATTCGCGGGTGTAAGGGTGAACGTCATCGGTCCCGAACGCGTCGATCGCGCGGCTGTCGACCAGCTGACCATGACGCATCACCACGATGCGGTGCGCAATCTGGCGGATCAGATTGAGATCGTGGGTGATGAACAGATAGGCCGCGCCGGTCTCGGCGCGCAGCGCCAGCAGCAGATCGATGATCTGCGCTTGCACGGAGACGTCGAGCGGCGCGGTGATCTCGTCGCAGATCACGAGCCGCGGGCGCGCCGCAAACGCGCGGGCGATCGCAACGCGCTGCTTCTCGCCGCCGGACAGTTGGTGCGGCCAGCGCGTGGCGTAGGAGGCCGGCAGCCGGACCTGCTCCAGGAGCTGCGGCACGGCAGCGACATCCCCGCCATACAGCTTCAACGGACGCGACAGGATCTCACCGATGCGATGGCGCGGATTGAGCGAGGAGTCCGGATGCTGGAACACGATCTGGACATCGCGGCGATAGCCGGCGGTCATGTCGCCTGCGCCGTGCAACGTGCCGCCGTCGAAACCGATCGCGCCGGAGAACCGGGCGAGACCGGTCAGGGCGCGCGCGATCGAGGATTTGCCCGAGCCGGATTCCCCGACCAAGCCCAAGATCTCTCCGGCGCGGATGTCGATATCGACAGCCTTCGTTGCCGGTGGCGGCGCGGCGCGAAACAGCCCGGCCCTGCCGTACTGGACCTCGATGCCCCGCGCCTGAAGCAGCACATCGGCACCGGCGATATCGTGCACCAGCCGCCGCTCCGGACGTGGCACCGCAGCGATCAGCGATCTGGTATAGTCGTGCTGCGGCTTGCGGAAGATGTCCGACGCCTTGGCCTGCTCGACGACGCGGCCGTGGCGGATCACTGCGACGCGATCGGCGACACGGGTCATCATCGCCAGATCGTGCGAGATATAAAGCGCCGCGACGCCCGTCTCGGCGCGCAGACGCGCAAACAGATCGATAATGCGGGCCCCCGTGATGACGTCGAGCGCCGTGGTCGGCTCATCGAACAGGATGACGTCCGGCCGGCAACCGAAGGCGGTGGCGATGATCACGCGCTGCTTCTCACCGCCGGAAATCTCGTGCGGATAGCGCCGCAGCACCGCGGCCGGGTCACGCAGCTCGACATGTCCGAGCAGCTCGATCGCGAGCGCCTTGGCATCCCGGGCGTTCAGATCACGGTGGCGCATCAGCGCCTCGGTGATCTGGCGACCGATCGTGAGCGTCGGGTTGAGGGCCGTCGACGGATCCTGGAATACCATGCCGATCCGGCGGCCGCGCACCCCCGTGAGCTGCTTCGCCGTCAGCGATTGCAGGTCGATGTCGCCGAGCTGCAGCGAGCCGGAGATTTCGCGCGCATTGGCCGGCAGATGGCGCATCAAGGCCCAGGCCAGCGAACTCTTGCCGGAGCCGGATTCACCGACGAGGCCGAGCACCTCACCCGGCGCGATGGCGAGCGATACATCGCGCAGCACCGGGACGACGCCCGACGCCGTCAAATAGTCGAGCCCGTAATTGTCGATCGTGAGCGCAGCTCTCATCGATCATCTCGCGGGTTGAGCGCATCGCGCAAGGCATCGCCGACGAGATTGAACGCAATCGCCGACAGCGCGATCGCGGCCGAGGGCGCGATCAGGATCCAAGGGGCGCGGTGCATGTATTGGCGTGCATCGGCGACCATCAGTCCCCATTCCGACGCGGGCGGCTGCGCGCCGAGGCCGAGGAAGCTCAGCGTCGCGAACAGCATGACCGCGAACGACACCCGGATCGTGGCCTCGATGATGACGGGCCCCATTACATTGGGCAGCATCTCGCGGAAGATGACGTGTGCCGCCGCCTCGCCGCGCGCGACCGCCGCCTTGACATAGTCCTGATTGCGCACGGCCAGCGCCACCGAGCGCGTCACCCGGGCCATGCCCGGCGCAAAGGCCAACGCAATGGCAACCACGGCGTCGCCGGCACCATTGCCGAGCGTGCTGACCAGCAGCAGCGCCATCAGCAGACCGGGGATCGCCATCACGGCATCGTTGGTGCGCATGATCGCCTCGTCGGACTTGCCGCCGAGATAGGCCGAGCCAATCCCGATCACGGCGCCGATCGCGCTGCCGGCCAGCGTGGCCGCAAGCGCCATCGGCACGGTCGCCCGCGCACCGGACAGCAACCGGCTCAGAACATCGCGGCCGAACTGGTCGGCACCGAGCCAGTTCTGCCATCCCGGAGCCCGGAAGCGGCCGAGGAAGTCCATCTTCTCCGGACCATAGGGCGCAAGCCATGGTCCGAGGATACAGACGATGGCGAGCACGACGAGCAGTGTCAGCCCGATCACGCCCTGCGGCTTGCGGATCATCCGATGCAGCAGCTCAGTCATAGCGGATCCGCCGGTCAAGCAGAGCGTAGACGACGTCGGCAAGCGTGTTGGTGATCGCGTAAGTCATCGCCATGATCATCGCGCCGGCCTGGATCGACGGCAGATCGCGGGTGGTGATCGCGATCATCAGCGCACGGCCAATGCCGGGAATGGCAAAGATCTCCTCGATGACGATGATGCCGCCGAGCAGATAGCCGACATCGAGCGCAACGATGGTGATGACCGGCAGCAGCGCGTTGCGCATGACGTGCCGCACCAGCACCGTGCGCTCCGGCAGGCCCTTCAGCCGAGCGGCGCGGACGTAGTCGGATTGCAGCACGTCGAGCGTCTCGGAGCGCATCATGCGCATGACATGCGCGACGAGGATCACCGACACGGTCAGGACCGGCAGCGCCAGATGACGCAGCGCCAGCCCGATATCCTCCAGCGGCGACACGTAGCCGGTCGCTGGCAGCCACGGCACGATATCCGTCAGCAGCAGCGCCAGCACGGTCGCGGTCACGAACTCCGGCAGCGACACGCAGAGATAGGCGATCACGCTGGTGGCGGTGTCCGCCACCCTGCCCTGGCGCAGCGCGGCAAACATTCCCATGGGCACCGCGATCAGGAGTGTCAGCGCAAGCGATCCGGCGGCGAGCAGCAGCGACCGCGACAGCGCCGTCAGCATCTCCGGCGCCACCGGCAGGCCGGTGCGCATCGAGACGCCGAAATTGCCGCTGACCGCGCGCGCGACCCAATGCACGAATTGCAGCCAGACCGGATCATCGAGCCCAAGCCGGCTGCGGACGGCGGCGAGCGCCTCGGGCGAAGCGTTTTCGCCCAGCAAGGTCTGCGCGGCATCGGCCGGCAGCGCCTGCGTGATGGCGAACACCAGCACGCAAACGATGCCAACCGTATAGATCATGAGCAAGAGCCGCCGCAGCAGCCAGGCGAACGACACGGGTGAACCTCGTCCTCAGGCGCGCTTGGGCGCGCCGGCGCCGAGCGAGACCAGATCGAACCGGAACACCGACCCGCGCGGATGCAGCTGATAGCCTTCGACATAGGCCCGCTGTGCCGCGAGAATGTCGAAGAACACCGGGATGACCGACGGCACCTCCTCGGTCATCATCGCCTGCGCCCGCTCATAGAGCGCTGCGCGGTTGGCGTCATCGGTCTCACTGCGGGCGGCGGTGATGAGCTCGTCGAAGCGCGCATTGTTCCAACGCGTCTCGTTCCAGGCGGCATCCGAGGTATAGAGCAGCTTGAAGATCGCATCGGCCGTCGGCTGCATATTGTAGAAGCCGACGTAGAAATTGCCCTTCTTCCAGATCTGATCGAGATAGGTCGCATGCGGCATCGTTTGCACGTTGATGCGGAACCCAGCCGGAGCGGCCATCTCGCGGATCGCGACGCCGAGCTGCGTGCGCGTGTCCGGCTTGTCGGAGGCAACCATGGTCAGATCGATGCCCGACGGATAGCCGGCCGCGGCCAGCAGCTGCTTGGCCCTGGCGATATCCGGCTTCTTCAACGCGCTATCCTTGTAGAAGCGATAGGCCGGGCTGAGCGGCGTGTCATTGCCGGGCGTGCCATAGCCGCCGGCGACGAACCCCGCCATGGCTTGGCGATCGATGGTCAGCGCCAGCGCCTGGCGCACGCGAACGTCGTTGAAGGGCTTCTGATCGCAGCCCATGTTGACGTTGAGGAACTGCCCCGAGGGAACCCTCAGCGCCTTGACACCGGCGGCCTTGCCGAGCCGCTCATATTCGCCGGGCGTGGTCGACAGCATCAGATCGATGTCGCCCGAGATCAAGGCCGACGCTTCGGCCGTGCGATCGGGATAGACCAGAATCTCGATGCGATCGAGCGCGGGGCGAGCCGGATCGTAATAGGCCGGGTTGCGCTCCACCACGATCTTGCGGTCCGGCTCGTAGGACACGAGCCTGAAGGGCCCGGAGCCATTCGCCTTCGTCGCGAGGCTGGCAAGGTCGCTGGCGATCACTTTCGCCGGCACGATGCGCGCATTGGTGTAGGCGAGCGCGACCGGGAAGTCGGCGAAAGAGCCTGACAGCGTGAACTTCACCGTGGCGGCGTCGACGGCAGCAACATCCTTGATGGGACCCACATTGGTGCGCGCGGGCGAGGCCGTCTTCGGATCGAGGATCGCCTTGAAGGTCGCGACGACATCGTCGGCCGTCAACGGTGAGCCGTCGTGAAAGCTGACATTGGGCCGCAGCTTGAACGTCCACTCGGTCAACCCCGCCGCATGTTGCCAGGACAGCGCCAGATCCGGCTCGACAGCCATATCCGGCTTCAGCCGGGTCAGGTTGGAATAGAGCAGTTCGGTGACCAGATATTCCGGATTGACGCGCGCCAGCAGCGGATGGATGACCGCGGCGCCCTGGTCGACGGAGATGCGCAACACGCCCCCGCGCTTCGGCCCCTCAGCGGCGAGAGAGATTTGCGGCAAGGCGCCCAACGCGAGCGCGGTGCCAGCGAGGAAATGGCGACGGGTGACGGACGGCATCAGGGCAGAGTCCTCTTAGGGCGTCATGGTTTCGGGAGAGAGTTCGGGACAGAACTCGGCTGAAAGATAGGCCAGCACCGATTTCGCCAATGCGACGATATCGGTCAGCGTGGTCGACTCGCCCGGCGCGTGAATGCGGCTGTCGGGCTTGCCGAGGCCCGTGAGCAGCACCTCGCGCATGCCGGTGGCCTGCTGCACCCAGCCGAAATCGGAACAGCCGGAGGCGCCCCAGCGTGCGAAGTCCTCGGCGGCGTAACCGAACCCGGCCGAAAGCGCCTGCTGCCAGCGCGGCCAGTGGGGACCGCCGGGATCGGCGGTCGGCGTCAGATGACCGGTGAGGATGATGTCGAGATCGAGGCCATTTGCCGCCTGCCTGATCACGGTCTCGATCTCGCTGTGCGCAGCGGCAAAGTCCTCTTCGGGCGCGTAGCGACGGCACAACAGGATCTCGAACTGTGACGGGATTTGTCCGCCACACTGCCCGCCATTAACGGCCGAGATGTCGAGGCTCGCGGTGAGCGGTCCAGTTGCCTGCGGCGGTGGCGGCAGGGCCGACGTCCGCCGGGCGATCACGGGCTTCAGGCCAGCGAGCGCAGTGAGGATCGGCAGCGCCGCTTCGATCGCATTGGCGCCGGCGCTGCGCTGCTCACCTGCATGGGCCGCCTTGCCGCGCACGCGCACCGTCAGCGTGAACAGACCGAAGCAGCCGGCCCAGATTCGCGGCATGGCGCTGCCGTTAAAGTTCAGAATATGCCCTTCGAGGCGTCCCTGCTCTGCGAGATAGCGGACGCCCGGATAGAGCCCGGCCTCCTCGTCCGTGCACAGCAGCAGCATCGGATCATAAGCGAGCACGAGTCCCGACTGCTGCGCGGCGCGTAACGCGAGCAGCACGGCCGCAATCGATCCCTTCATGTCCGCAGCGCCCAGGCCGATCAGGCGATCACCCTCGCGAGCGAGCTGCAGCGGATCACCGGCCCAACCGGGCGCCGCCGGTACGGTGTCAACGTGGAAATACAGCCCGAGCACAGGCCTGCCGGAGCGGCGCCGCGCAATCAGGTTCGTGCGCTGTCCGCGCACACCGGGTGCATGCCACAGCTCCTCAGGAACGATCACGCGCTCGCAATCCAACGCCAGCGGCGCAGCGAACTGCTCCATCAGATCGGCAAAGGCCTCATAGCCGGCGCCCGGCGGAAAGCTGGTGTCGATCGCCACCATGCTGCGCAAATCATCCACCGCGGTTTCGGACAGCCGCTCGATCGCCGCGAAGGCGCCAGCCAGGCTGGCCGCGCCCCGATCCGGGATGTCCAGAGAAATCATTTGCCGCTAACCCAATCCTATATTCTATATAGAAATAGAGAACACGACGTGGCACTTGTCAATTCCATGAAACAGGCAGGCGTGGCCAGCAAAGCGGCAGACGGCATGGGGGCGGGTCCGGGCGGACTGCCGGTGCCGCTGTACGAGCATGTCAAACGGCAGATCGCCGAGGCGATCCTGATCGGCGACCTTCCCCCGGGCACGGTGCTGCCCGGCGAGGTGGCGCTCGCCGATCAATATGGCGTGGCCGTCGGCACCATTCGCCGTGCGCTGGCCGATCTCACCGCCGGCGGCATGCTGATGCGCCGGCGCAAGACCGGCACGGTCGTCACCGGCCGCGCATCACAGCATGGGCTGAGCTTCTTCTTCCAATATTTCCGCCTGCTCGGCGCCGACGGCAGCCTGCTCCAATCCGAGGCCGAGGTGCTGTCGGTCGTCCAACGACCGGCCGCCCCGACCGAGGCGGCGCTGTTCGCCGTGGCCGTCGGCGAGAAGCTGCTGCACCTGCATCGCATCCGGCGCGTCGCCGGAGCGCCGGTGCTGCATTCGCGCATTTCGCTGGCCGCCAGTCGCGTGCCGCAGTTTCCGCGCGACACCAAGAAGGTGCCGTCCCTGATCTATCGCCACTTGCTCGAGGCCTACGGCATCCGCATCGCCGCCGTGCGGGAGAAGGTGACGGCCGAGGTCGCAACCAAGGAGGACCGAAAGCTCCTCAGCCTCGCGGCGCCAAGCGCCGTGCTGGTCATCGACGAGGAGGCCTACGACCAGACCGGCGCACTGGCGATCCTCAGCCAGCACCGCGCGACGACGGCGCAGCACTACTATTCCAACGAGATCCGCTGAGACGCGAATGTTCGTCCAACGCGCCGCGGCGCGGCCCATCGCCAGCGATCAGCAGTGCCTCCTCACGCCCGCGGGATGAAGCGTGATCTCCAGGGTCACGCCTGGCTTGGTGCCGCCGCCAGTTCGACGCCGCAACAGATGCGCCCGCCGTCGATCACGAACCGACCGGCCAGGCGCGCAACGTCGGCCGGCCAATCGCGCTTGAGAACCCGCGCCTCGAAGGCTCCGGCCGGCCAGTCTATCGTCAACTCCACATCGCTGAATTCGAGGAAGCCGCGGGTGATCGGATACTGACATTTGTAATAGGCCTCCTTCGCGCTGAAGAACAGGATCGGCAGGATCGGCTGCCGATCCTGCGGCTGGTGGCCAAGCCACGCCCGCTCCCCCGATGTCAAAACCAGGTCATGCATCGACGGCTCGAGCTCTCGCACATCCTCGATGTCGAGACCGAGCGCCCTGACATCGCGGCTGCGCCCGACGACCACGGCGCAATAATCGGCGCAATGCGAGATGCTCCCCGTATAGCCGGAGGGCCAGACCGGCGCCCGGTCGGCCCCTGGGACGAGCGATATCGGGGGCGCGCCGAGCGAGGCGAGCGCCCGGCGCGCCAGCGTGCGCGCGGTCGCGAACTCGGCGCGCCGCTTGGCAACTGCAGCTCTGACATGGGCCAGTTCCTCCGGGAACAGCTCCTCATCGCCGTGACAGATCTCCGAGGCGACGACCACGACCGGACGTCGAAACAGCTCGGCGATTCGCATGACAGAACTCTCCAACACATCCGGCTCGGAGCGCCCACATGGGGCTTCACGACATCAAGCCGTCAGCCGCGCATTGGGCTTCTCTGCGCGTTGGAGCACGCCCATGCGGCTGATTCAAGCTTGCGCTGGGCGTCTCGGGTTGACCGCCTCAGACTTGCGGGATGGAGCCTACAGCAAGAGCTTCGCAGCCATTATTGCGCGGTTCGGCCCGGCTCCGATCCCAGCGGATTGCGCTGGATGGGCAGCCCGAACGGGTCGGACGGCAAAACCGTCGGTCGCGGCGGCGCGCTCCACGGGGATGGCTGGCCACGTCCCGTCTGGGCGCGCGGCACGCCGAACTGACGGCTGGTTGGCGGCGACGGCGCCGTCGCTTGCGGGTACAGCAGCGTCTGCGGCGGGGCCTGCGCCGGCCCAGCACTCTGCGGCGGCGACGCCGGCTGCAGCGGCGTCGCAGGTGTCGGCGTTGCGGCCGACTGTGGGCTCGTGGAGGGCGACGGCGATGCGGAGCTCGAGGCCGGCGCCGGCGCGGTGGGCTGTACGGCGTCGACCGACTTCGGCTGCGCTGTCGCGCCGGTGCCGTCCTGCTTCTCACCCGAGAGCGCCTCGTTGGTCTTGAACATGTCGGCGCCCAGGATCAGCGGCAGCTCCTTCGATGAGTTGCCGATCACCACCACCTTGGCATTGTTGGACTTGGCGAGCTGCAAGGTCGCCTCGATGCCCTGCCACGTCAGCAGCGCCGGCGTGAGACTCGAGCCGACGATGGTCTGGAAATCGCGGATACCGGCCGCCTCGATGCGGCGACGCGCAGCCTCACCCTCGACCGATTGCAGAATATACATGTAGGCCTGGGCCCGCTGCTCCTCGGCGAGCTTATGGTCGATCGCCTCGTTGATCTGCTGGGGTAACTCCACGCGCCGGATGATCACCTTGACGAGGCGCACCAGATCAACCGGAAATTCACTGATGGCCTCGCTGAGGACACGGCTTTCCAGCTCCTGATTGGAGAGCAGATAGAGCTGATCGCCGGTGATCTTGCCGACCACGTCGCGCACCCCGCCGCTGATCGCCGGCTCGACGATTTTCTCGAAATAGTCTGGCCCCAGTTGACGGTTGAGCTCGGCGAGCTTGCCGGGCGCGGGCGTCGCGAACACGGTCACATCGACCGAGATCGTCAATCCGCCCTGGCTCAGCGCCTCGACCTTGTAGCTGCGTGAAATCAGCCTTGTGTCGTAGATCCGCACCGAATTCCACGGCCATTGCAGGTGCAGGCCCTCATTGTAGACCATGTTGTCGCTGGTGCCGCCGAAGAACAGCGAATATCTGACCCCGGCGAAACCGGGCGGAATGACAATGAAAATATGCCACCAGGAATAGATGACGAGGAAGCTGACGATCGCGAGCGTGACCAGGAACGCCGTCCTGAGACGAGCGCGCAGCCGTCCGCCGCCGCCCATATGCAGATTCGGCATCGGGACATGTTTCATACGCGCGCCTCCTGCGAGCGGATGCTGCCCTGCTCCATGTAGATCACCCGGTCCGCAACGCCATAATAGCGATCGTCATGCGTCACCGCGACGATCGTCTTGCCCTGCGCCTTCAACTCCGGCAGCAGCTTCGTATAATAATAGTCGCGCGACGTGACATCCTGGTCCGCCGCCCATTCGTCGAACACCATGATCGGCTTGTTCTCGAGCAGCGCGCCGATCATCGCCAGCCGCTTGCGCTGGCCGGTCGACAGATCGAGCGTCGAGAACGCGCCGTCCACGAACTTCACCTTGCGGTCCAGACCGAACCGGCGCAGCAGTTCGTCGACGCGCCCGGGGGCGGTATCACGCAGGCCGTAGAGCCGGTCGAACAAATGAAAATCAGCGAATACCACCGAGAACAGTTGACGATAGCGCGCCGCATTATGCGGGCGGACCGCGGCGCCGTTCCATACCAGCTGGCCGCCGAGCGGGCGGTACAAGGCGAGCAACAGTAGCAGCAGCGTCGACTTGCCGCTGCCGTTGCCGCCGGCGATGAACACGATCTCACCGGGCCGTAGCGACAGGTCGATGGGGCCGACGCGAAAGCCCTGCCCGGCCTCGGCGCCGCCATGCTGGAACGTCAACTCGCGCAACCCGATCGAGTGGAACTCCGGATCCGACAACAATGACGTCGGCTGCGCATCGCGGTCGGCGCTGTCCAGCCACGCCTCGACCGACCAGATGTGCTCCGCCGCGGCATTGGCCTTGATCGCCTCCGGCAGCGCCCGCACGAAGACCTCCATCGGTCCGGCAATGAACAGGATGATATAGGTGATCTTCTCGATGACCAGCCGATCGACCTGGTATTGCGGCAGAATGAAAATGATGGCCGCGAGCAGCATATAGAAGAAGGTCTGGCTGGAGGCGAGGCCCTTGAGAAACTGGCGCTGCGACTGGATGCGCAGCTCCCGCGCCTGTGCGCCATAGCCGAGAATGTAATTGTCGAGCAGATCGTCGCCCTTCTCAGGCGCGATCTTGATCTCGCGGAAGCCGTAGACGAGATGGCGGATGCTGTCGAACAACCGGCGCTCGCTCTCGCTCGCGGCGTCCAGGACCGTCCGGCTCGAGCGTTGGCTGCGCCGGTAATAGATGATTGCCGCGCACACTAGCACGCACAGCATGATGAAAGCGAACATCGACAGGGTCGCGACATAGAAGGCCGAGAACAGCAGCATCACCGCCGATGACGCCCCGATCACGATCGACTCGCTGGCCTCCGAGATCACGAAGCAATCATGCGACAGCGTCCCGATCAGCCGTTCGCGGTTCATCGCGTCGAGCGCCTGAAGGTCGATGTCGCGGAGCTTGCGCACGATGTTCTCGCGTATGCGCGTGAGCATCGCCTGGACGATGATCGCCGTCCGCGACAGGGCATAATTGCGTGCCCAAAGAAAGATTGTCGCCAGCAGAGCGAACAGCAGCAGATTCGGCAGCGTCGCGCCGGCCTCCCCACCTCCGACCACCGCATTGACCACAGCCATGGAGGCGCCCATGGCGATGCCCGACAGCGCCGTCATCAGCGCGAGACTCAGCGCTTCACGCGGGGCGTCCGATTTATCGCGGATCAGTGCGGTGTAGCTCGGTATCGGCCCCATGCGGGAGCAGCTCCTGCGCGTCTCACACGGTCAATGATGAACCCGGGCCAACACCGGCTCGGGGCGCGCCAGGAACATGCGGTCCGAGCTCGACAGCGGCTGCAAGCCGTCGATCCAGGTCGCGCTGTCATCGAAACGCGCAAAGAACGGCCGCTTGACCCAATCCGCGACCCGCGCCTGCACGTAGCTGAGGACGAAGCTGCGGGTGCCACCCACATCCGCGACACCGTCGACCGCGACCTTGCCCATGTCGGTCGACATGATCGGCCCGCGCGCCGAGCGCGCCAGGCCCGAGACCTGCCTGATACCACCGCGGTAGATCTCGAGTGCGCGCGCCAGCGGCACCTCGAAGTACGCGCGCGGCCCGGTGTCGCGGAGCACGAACATATAATAGGGCACGATGCCCTGCCGGACCTCGCTGCTCCAGAGCTCATGCCAGATTCGGGCGTCGTCATTGACGCCCCGGACGACAGGCGATTGGCTGCGCAGCACCGCGCCGGTCGACAACAGGCGCTGCACCGCATGACGCGCAGCCGCCGTCTCGAGCTCACGCTGATGGCTTATATGCAGCATGATCGCCAGATGACGACCGGAGCGGACCACCTCTTCGAGAAGCGCGATCAAATCGTCGGCGTCGTCGTCGGTGGTGAAGCGGTAGGGCCAGAAGCCCAGCATCTTGGTCCCGATGCGGATGGTCGTGACATGGGCGACATCAGAATCGAGCAGCGGCAGGAGATAGCGGCGCAAGACCGACGCCCGCATGATCAGCGGGTCGCCACCGGTCAGCAGCACGTCGGAGATCTCCTTGTGCTCTTTAATATAGGCGACGAAGCGCTGGCTCTCGTCAGTCGCCATCCGCAGATCCCGGTTGCCGATGAATTGCGGCCAGCGGAAGCAGAATGAGCAATAGGCGGCGCAGGTCTGGCCGCTGGCTGGAAAGACCAGGCAGGTCTCGGCATATTTGTGCTGCAGCCCCGACACCCCGCTACCGCCGAGTTGCGGCATGTTCATCGTCATCTGCCGCCCGGGATGTGGATTGAAGCGCCGGTGAATCGTCGTCGTCACCTCGGCCGGTGCCGAACCTCCGACGCGCATTGCCCGTTCCAACGCGTCGAAGTCGACCGGATCGAGCATATGACGATCCAGCATCGTCAGGCGGTAGAACGGATCCTCATCCGGCTCGGCCCAATCGATCAGCTCATCGAGCACATAATTGTTGACCCGGAACGGCAACACCTGCCCGACGACTCTCATGTCGTGCAGGGCTCGGTCCGAAATGTCGCGGTAGCGGCGTAAAATGTCGAGGTGCTGCAGCCCGTACAGCTTGAGAGACTTTCCCGCCACGCGCGACCTCGCACCAAATATCCGGCCCCTCCGACCCACGGACAATCATCCATGCGGATCGGGAGCCACGACGACAATCAGCCGTCGTCGAAGCGACGACAGATGAACGCAAGATGATGACTAAACGGAAACGCCGGAAGAATAGTTCGCGACTGACCGCCCCCGATCTCGTCGCCCTTCTCTCAGCATGAACACTGCCCGACCGCGACTGTAGGTAGCCACCGAATTGTTGTCAATCAATCGGACGGGTCCTACACATGAAGCGCCTTGCATGACCGAGTATCGTCATCCAGACTAATCTTGTTGATTCATGTGAGAGTGACAAATGCCGCTGATCCTGGTCGCTTTCTATATTCTCCTCTGTCTCTTTGTCGGCTTTTTGGGGCGTTACACGCGTCCGGGACCGTGGATCATCTTCATTCTATCTCTCATCTTCACGCCATTCGTCATTCTGCTGCTGATGGTCGTGTTTGGTGAGCCATCGCGACCGCAGCGCACGAGCTGATTTCAGATGTGCGGGCTGGCGGGCGTCTGGTGCTGGGATACGGCGATCGACCGCCCGGCCATTGCCCGAGCGCTCGGCTTGCTGCAGCATCGCGGACCCGACGGAAACGGGCTGTGGATATCCGAGGACGGCAAGGTGGCGCTCGGCCATACCCGTCTCAGTATCATCGATCTTGTCACCGGCGAGCAGCCGCTGTCGCATCCCAACGGCAAGCTTCAACTCGTCGTCAACGGCGAGTTCTATGATTACGAACGCATCCGCGACGATTTGACCGCCCGCGGCGCACGATTCAGGACCCGCTCCGACAGCGAGATCGCCCTGTGGCTATATGAGGAGTCCGGCACGCGCTGCTTCGCCGATCTCAACGGCGAGTTCGCCTTCATTCTCTGGGACGCCGACGCCAGCCGCCTGATCGCCGCACGGGACAGATTCGGCATCAAACCCCTGTTCTACGCCGTCCAATCCGGACGCATTCTGCTCGCGTCGGAGATCAAGGCACTGCTGGCCATGGGCGTGCCGGCGCAATGGGACGTCGAAGGCTACCTCGATGCCGCGCATGTCCTGCAGGACGGGACGCTGTTTTCCGGCATCCGTCAGGTCCCGCCAGGTTGTTATCTCACTGCTACGCGGCACGGCATTACCATTCAACGCTATTGGAACGCTCCCTTCGCGTCGGCGCTGTCACCGATCGAGGACGAGCATGGCGCGCTCGATCAGATCCGCGCCCAAATGTCGCGGGCGACGCGATGGCGGATGCGCGCCGACGTACCGGTCGCGGCCTATCTCAGCGGCGGCATCGATTCGATGTCCGTGCTCGCGCTGGCAACCGGCACGACGAACCGGGCACCGGACGCATTCACCATCGCCTATGAAGACGCGGCCTACGACGAGAGCCATCGCGCAGAGAGCTTTGCGACGCAATTGGGTGCCCGCTTCCATCGCGTAGCCGTCAACGGGACGGCACTGGCGGACCATTTCGCAGACTCGCTCTGGCACAGCGAGGCCGCGTGTTTCAACCCACACGGCACGGCCAAATTCATCCTCAGCAAGGCCGTTCGTGATGCCGGCTATAAAGTCGTCCTGACCGGTGAAGGGGCCGATGAGATCTTCGCCGGCTATGCACCTTCGCGTGTCGATGCGCTCGGCGGCAGCGCGGCCATGCAGGCGATGATCGCAACACGTGACCGCGCGACCTATGCGGTGACGCCGCAGCACGCGGCGACCGAACAGCTCCCGCTGGTCGCGGCGAGATTTGGTACGGTGCCGACCTGGCTGCGGCACCAGATGGCCCACCTGCTGGGCGTCGCAGACCTGCTCCGTGATGATCTGCGTGCCGCCTGGTCGACCGACCGGCCGTTGGCGGCCTTTTTGAACTACATCGAGCCGGGGACCGTTCCAGCTCTCGATACGGTCGATCTCGGGATCGCCCTGATGCTCAAGACGACCCTGCCCAATTATGTCCTGGTCACGCTCGGCGACCGAATGGAGATGGCCCATTCCATCGAGGGCCGCCTGCCGTTTCTCGATCACCAGGTCGTTGAGCTGGCATGGCGGTTGCCCAGCCACTTGAAGATTCGCAACGGCGTGGAAAAATTTGCTTTGCGGCAAGCGATGCGCAACCTGCTGCCGGCAGACGTGGTCGACCGGCAGAAGCATCCCTTCATGGCGCCGCCGACCGCCACCGACGCCAACCACCCGTTCGGTGCCATGATCCGCGATGTGCTGCATGGGCCGGCTCTGGCCGCACTCCCATTCTTTGAGCCGAGAAAGGTGCGCAAGCTGATCGACCGTTTGACGTCACTCCCTCCAGAGGACCGCTTGCGGCTCGAACCGCTGCTCGTCGAGATCGCCAGCCTGTGCATTATCCACGATCTTTTTAAAATGAGTTCATCCGGCAATACGAGCGCGCAGCTATCAATCGAGATGCCGTCAACAGAGGCCTTGGCGTAAGAGCTTCCAGTTGACGTCAACCATCGACACCTATATCTCTTCTTGCAGCTATCCTGATACTCGTCCTTTGCGAGTAGATCAGCTCTCTGCTCAAGTCGCGTTCCGTTTGTTGTGTAACGCTCACCATTTGCACCGCCCGTTCTGTTGCGCTCGTTCTTCCGTGGTACCGCACGAGTCGGACTGATGTGCCGACGTACGGCCGTCTATTGCGTCTTGATCAAAAGGGAGTCGTGAGCGTGCCAGCAATTTGTGCGGAGACACGCAAACTTGGCGGAGCGTTGGCGATGCATGATCCATACGCTCGCTTCGCATCACGATGGCCGGTTCGGCCGAACGCACCCCGGCGCGCATCTTGAGCTCTGTCGAGCGGAGCGGTGCCTGGCGGCGACGTGCACGACAATCAACAACTGAAACACTTCGACGGCTGGGGGACCGCGGATGGGCATCAATGTGGACACGACGGCGTCGCTGTCGCGCCGACAGGCGCATTGGGAGAAATCGTCGTCGATCCGGTCGCGGCCACGGCGCGTGCTCCGCAACGTCAGTCCCGATGAGCACTTCTACCCCGTGGCTCGTCAGCCCATTGCGCTGCATCCGCTGGTCACGGCTCTCGGCACCGCCGCTCGGCAGCGCGTTCTGCTGCAATCACTTTACAAATTCCTGAATGATATCGCATTCGTCGAGACCCGGGTCGTCAGCGAGGTCTCGCTCGCGATTGCCAATGATCAGCTGCCATGGCCGTTTCCGGCGCAGCTGCGTGCCGACGTGCTCACCGTCGTCATCGACGAGGCCTTCCATGCCCATGTCGCGATCGACTTCATGGAGCAGGTGCAGCGGCTGACCGGTGTCGCGCCGCTGTCATTGCCGACGACCCTCACGGTCGAACAGGCGATCCGAAACGCCCTTCCCAAGCTGCCGGCTGATCTGCACATCGCGCTCAAGACCATCGCCGTCTGCATTGCGGAGAACTCCGTCACCAAGGATCTGATCGACGTGCATCGCGAGGACGGCCTCAATGAGACCTTCCATGCCGTGAACGGCGATCACATGATCGACGAGGTCCGCCACTGCCTGATCTTCGCCGATGTCCTCCGACATCTCTGGAGCGTCCTGACGCTTGCGCAGCGCCGTGCCATCGGTGCCGTTCTGCCCGACTTTCTCGGCGACTATCTCACACTCTCTCTACAGAAGCAGTTCGACATCGACATTCTCGCCGACATCGGGCTCGACGCGCGCCAGATTGAGACCGTCATCGCCGCCACCCATCTCGACCAGGATCTCGCCACTTACCGCAGCGTCAACCCGATCGTCGACAAGGTCGTGAACTTCCTGGCCGAATGCGGCGTGCTCGACGACCCCGAGATCCGCAAGGCGTTCGCGGACCGGCGTCTGGTTGACAGTTGAGATCGCGGCAAGGCCACGCTTGCTCGCTGAAGTCTGGCGCAGAACGGCTGATAGGAGACGGACGAAACCACCATGCGGAGCCTCGATTGCGTTGTTCATGGCAATGACGATCTGACGCTGGAGATCGCCCGTCATCTGCACGAGAGCGGGCACGCTGTCACGGCTCTGATCACCAACAATCCGCGTTGTCTCGCTTTCGCGCGCACCGCGCGGATCATGTCCGCGCCATCGCGGCCCTCCGAACTCGGCGGCTGCGATCTCGCCGTCCATGCCGATGGTCTGGTCGATGGCGTTCCGGATCTGGCACCGGCCACACTGGTGTTGCGGCCGCTGCAGCGCGACGGCGATGGCCCGGCATTGCTCGTAGCTGCGATTGCGTCACAGCGCTCGTCCTTCGAGATCGCCTGGATGGACGGCCAGCGAGTGCTATGGACCGCATCCGTGCCGCTCTCGGCGCGCGACACCGCGGGCGCCGTCGTCGAGCGCGCCCACCGCGCGGCGCTCGACGGCTTGACCGAGCTCGTTACCATGCTGGCGCGCGAGGAAGAGCTCGCCGACACCCCGCCACCAGTGACGTCTCCGGTCGATGCAGCGGCGCTGCGAGCCGTGCATCGCCTGCATTTCGACATCGACGCCGCGACGCTCCGCGCGCTGCCCCGGGCTATCGATTTCGGCTCCCGCCGCACACGCTGCGCGCTGCGGCTGGTCGCAGAAGGCGTTGGCCTTACCGTTGGACAGATCGACATCGCCGAACCGTCAGACGCCGCTCCGGGCCGTGTGCTCGCAGTCAGCATGGACGGTGTCCTGATCGCCGCCCGGAACGGAAGCGTCCGGCTCGACGGTCTGCGCGACGCAGATGGCCGCACGCTCGATCGGACAGAGATCGCGGCATTGTTTGCTGTCGGCCGGACGGTCGATGGCGCTCCGCCCGATGCCACGGTCCTGCGGCGCAGGCAGGCGGCGGAGGCGCAATGGACCAACGCCATCGCGGCGATCGAGCCGGCGCGCCTGGATTTCCTCGCGGCCCTCACGCGCAACATCCAGCCGACAAACGACACGGCGGACTCCAGCATCCGACAGACTGCGGTCGGTACCCCCAACATCGGCGACGATCGTTCCAAGCCCCCTGCTCTCTCCTCACTCATGGCAGCCGTCGTCGCGACCGCGGCGCGGGCACTCGACGCCACGACCGTCAGCCTCGCGCTCGGACTGCCGATCCGACTCGATCCCTTCGCGGCGCGCTTGGTGCCGTTGACACTTGCTGCTCCAGCCGATCGCCGCTTTGCCGAGCTCTGCGCCGACAGCGAGGTCCTTCTATCACTCGCTTTGTCGGAGCCGATGGCGGCCGATCTGCCGCAGCGTCTCGGCCGAACGGATTGGAGCGAGCAGGTGCCGGTCGCGATCCTGACCGGCGACGGGTCCGCTCCGGCGGCGCCGTTGCGGCTGCGCGTGACGCTCGCGCCGGGCCTGACGAATGCCGTCCAGGCCGCCGCGCTCGAATGGAGCGCCGCCAGCCTGGAGCCTGCATTCGTGGCCGCGCTTGCGGATTCGATCGCGACGGTCTGGAACGCCGGCTGCGCCGATCCCGACATTCAGCTCGGCGACCTGCCTTTGCTCTCGGCCGAAGCGCACGCGGCCCTCCGCGCGAGCAGCAAGGGCCCCGATGTCGCAGCGGCCCGTGATCTCACGCTCAACGCTCTGTTGCGCACCGCCGCTCTGACCTATGGCGAACGGCCGGCCGTGTCGTTCAATGCGATCAGCCTCGACTACACCACGCTGCATGCGCGCGTGCGCGTTCTGGCACGACAGATTCGCGCGCGGACGCAGGCGCATGGCGATCACGTGACGGTCGCGCTGATGTTCGAGCGCGGTATCGCCATGGTCGTCGCGCTGCTCGCGACCCTGGAAGCTGGCGCGGCCTATCTGCCGCTCGATCCACGCGACCCACATCCGCGCGTCGCGCAGATGATCGAAGATGCCGCACCTGCGCTTGTGCTGGTCGGGCCCGGGCTCGAGGACCACCTGTCCGCCGGCATCGACCGGCTGACGGTTGATCCACTCGGTGCGACGGCGGGCCCCGAGGCCGACTGCCCCTTTGTGACCTCCGAGAATCTCGCTTACATCATCTTCACCTCGGGATCGACCGGGCGGCCGAAGGGCGCCATGCTCACGCATGGCGGTGCCGCCAACCGGATCGTCTGGATGCAGGCGCACTACGGACTGCAGCCGACGGACCGCATCCTGCAAAAGACGCCCTACACGTTCGATGTCTCGGTATGGGAGTTTCTCCTGCCGCTGATTTCCGGCGCGGAGCTCGTGGTCGCGCCGCCGGACGCACACAAGGACCCGCGCGCCATCGCCGAGCTGATCCGTGATCGCGGCATTACTGATATTCACTTCGTACCCGCGATGCTATCGGTGTTCCTGGGCAACGCTGATCTCGCCGGCCTGGTGTCGCTGAAGCGCATCTATTGCAGCGGCGAGGCGCTGCCGACCGCGGTCGCTGCGCAGTGCCGCGCGCGGCTGGCGCATGCGGAGTTGCACAATCTTTACGGCCCGACCGAAGCATCGATCGATGTCAGCGCGTGGTGCTGTGATATCGGCGATGCCGAGCGCCACGCCGTGGCGCCGCTCGGATGGCCGATCGACAACACCGAGCTCCACATTCTCGACAGACGGCTGCGCCCGATGCCGCTCGGCGTGCCGGGCGAGCTCTGCATCGCGGGCATCGGCGTCGCCCGCGGCTACGTCAATCAGCCGGATCTGACCCGCGAGCGGTTCGTCGGCAATCCCTTTGCTGATGGCGCCCCGCACATGGCGCGGCTCTACCGCACCGGCGACGTCGCCCGCCGCCTGCCTGACGGCGCCATCGAGTTCCTCGGCCGGCGTGATTTCCAGGTCAAGATCCGCGGCTTCCGCGTCGAGCTTGGCGAAATCGAAGCGGTGCTACTGGAGCAATCCGACGTCGCGCAAGCCGTCGTCGCGCGGCGCGCGACCGATGGCCGTGAGCTCACCGTCGCCTATCTCGTCGGACGGAACGGCCGTCCGGACCTGGCTCGCATTCACGCGATGCTCAGGCAGCGGCTGCCGGACTACATGGTTCCCGACCACATCACCGTCCTGGACGCGCTGCCGCTCTCTGCCAACGGCAAGCTCGATCGCAAGCAATTGCCTGACGTTGTCCTTGCCCCTGCTGCGGCCAGTGTGTCGATCGCCGATCCGGTGGAGCGCGAGCTGGCCCAGATCTGGAGCGTGGTGCTGAAACGGCCGCAGATCGGGCGCACCGATCACTTCTTCCGGCTCGGCGGCAATTCGCTGATGGCCGGCGAGATGATGCTCCGCGTCGAGCAAAGCCTGCGCGTCGGCCTCACCTTCCGCGCTGTCTATGAGAACGCGGTGTTGTGCGATCTCGCGCAGCACATCAAATCGGATGCGGCACGCCCGGCCGGCCGTCAGATCGTGATGGAGCGGCTGTAATGTCCCTGATCGAATCCGATCCGTCGGAGCTCGTCGACCGGCTGGCAAAAGAAGGCTTCCTGCTTCGCCGCAGCGGCGAACAGCTCAGCCTGATCAATCTGGCGAACCGGCCGCTGCCCGACACGCTGCGCGGCGAGATCGGCTCGCAGCGCGAGTCGATCATGCTGCATCTGGCCGACCGGATGTGGCCGCTGTCCTTCAACCAGCAGCGGATGTGGTTCATCGACCGGCTGCAGCACGGCCACAGTGTCGCCTACAACGTCCCGCTCGCGACGCATATTCGAGGTCCGCTCGACATCGGCGCGCTCAGCCAGGCGCTGACGATGCTGGCGGCACGCCACGCGATCCTACGCACCACCTTCATCGAGCATGACGGCGGATCGGCTCAGCGCATCGTTGCGCCGGCTCCAGTCGAGCTCCATGTCGAGCCGATCAGTGCGAGCGCGTTGCCGCAGCGGCTCGATGCCGAGGCGCGGCGGCCGTTCGACCTCTCGGCCGGCCCATGTTGGCGCGTCAATCTATTCGCCCTGTCGCGCGACCATCACGTGCTGCTGATCAATCAGCACCACATCATCAATGACGGGTGGTCGCTCGTCGTGATGCAGCGCGACCTCACCGCCTTGTATGATGGCGCGCGGCAGGGCCGGCCGTCCGATGTCGCTGACCCGCCGCTGCAATTTGCCGAGTTCGCGCTGTGGCAGCGCCGCGCGCTCCCGGCCGTAATCGAGGCTGCGCTGGACTATTGGCAGCGGCGGCTCGATGGATTCGCTCCGTTCGACCTGCCTGCCGATCGCCCGCGACCGCAGCGACTGAGTGGCCATGGCCAGACTTACCGCTTAGCCTTACCGCCGGCGCTCACCGATGCGCTCCGCGACGCCGCGCTCGACCGATCGGTCACCCCCTGTGCCGGCTGGCTTGCGATCTTCGCGCTGCTGCTGTCGCGCCTCGGTGGCCAGGACGACATCGTCGTCGGCATGCCGTTTGCCAATCGCCGCGATCCTGCGGTCGCCGATCTGATCGGCTATGTCGCCAACACATTGCCGCTGCGTGTCGACCTCACCGGCAATCCCAGCTTTGCAGCCCTGATGGCACGGGTCGCGTCGGAATTGCTCGACGCCGATGCACATCAGGAGGCGCCATTCGACCTGATCATCAATCGCATGGCCGCAGCGCGCGATCCCAGCCGAAACCCGATCTTCCAGGTCGCCTTCGTCTACCAGACATTCGCCGACGGCCTCGCCAATCTGCGCCTGCCCGGCCTGACCTGCGAGACCGCCTTCATCGACACCGGCACGGCCAAATTCGATCTCACGCTCACGCTCTCCGAGACGGCCGAGGGCATGGTCGCCGAGATCGAATACAGCACCGATCTGTTCGACCCGTCGACAATCGAGCGCCTGACCGCGGAATTCCTGCATCTGGCAGAGACTGCCACGCGGGATTGCGCGGTACCGATCGAGACGCTCGACATCCTGCCGCCATGCGAGCGCGCAGCGCTGATCGCCTTCGGCGCATCGGAGACCGCGGCTTCGGATGAGAGCACGCTGGTGGATCTGTTCGCGCAGACTGTGGCTGCGCATGGCGAACTCCTGGCGATTGCGGGCGATCAGGCCCTGACCTATGCCGCGCTCGACCGCCAATCCGACGCGTTGGCCGCTCACATCAGGGCGGGCATGACCGCATCTGGCCTCGCCCTCGCCGATGGCGTGATCGGGGTCGCGGTTCCGAAGAGCGGCGACCTGATCGTTGCCTTCCTCGCGGTGCTCAAGGCCGGGGCTGCCTATCTGCCGCTCGCGCCCGATCTTCCGTCCGAGCGCCTGCGCTTCATGGTGGAGGACGCCGCGCCGCGCTTGATCATCGTCACGGATCAGACATCCGGCCTCTTCGACGGCATGCCGGTGCCTCAGTTGCCGGTGGACATGCAGCATGAGGACGCGCACGCCGATGCGGCGGCCAGACCGCCGCGCGGGCACGATCTGGCTTATGTCATCTACACGTCCGGTACGACCGGGCGCCCGAAGGGCGCATTGATCGAGCACGGCTCGCTGTCGAATCTGGCGCGCGCGCAGCGCGATCTCTTCGATCTCGAGCCGGGCGCCCGGGTCCTGCTTTACGTCGCCATGAGCTTCGACGTCTCGATCGGCGCCATCGCCACCGCGCTTGCTGCCGGTGCCACGCTGCACCTCGTGCCACAATGGCTGATGGCCGAGCCCGAGGCGATCGCGGCCATGATCCGCGATTACGCCATCGATCTCGTCGAGTTGCCGGCCACCATTGCCCAGCAGCTTCCAAGGCGGCAGGACGCTGCGCCCCGGACATTGGTAATCGGCGGCGAGGTCTGTCCGCGGGACGTGCTGGCCTATTGGTCCGGACGGTGTCGCGTCATCAATGCGTATGGACCGAGCGAGACCGCGGTGCTCGCGACCACCGACGCGATCTGCGAGCCGATCACCCCCCATGTGATCGGCCGGCCGATCGCGAATGTGCAGATCAGGATCCTGGACGGCGACGAGCGGCTTTGCCCGGTCGGCGTGCCCGGCGAGATCTGCATCGGCGGCGCTGGCGTGGCGCGTGGCTATCTCGGGCGCTCGGACCTGACGGCGCGCCAGTTCATCAACGATCCGACGGGCCCAGGCCGGCTGTATCGCAGCGGCGACATCGGGCGCTGGCGTAACGATGGTCGCCTTGAATGGCTCGGCCGCGTCGATGGGCAGATCAAGCTCAACGGTCTGCGGATCGAGCCCGGTGAGATCGCGCGCGTGATGGAGCAGCACGAAGGTGTCGCTTCCGCCCACGTCCTGGTTGATCAGGACGGCCGCTCGTCGCGCTTGGTCGGCTACTACGCCGCGGCCCCGGAGTTCGACGAACCGGCCCTGCGACATCATCTGCGCGCAAGGCTGCCCGCTTACATGGTGCCGTCACTGCTGATGCGTCTCGACGTGCTGCCGGTCGGCCTCAATGGAAAGTTCGATCCGCGCGCGCTGCCGCGCCCGCAGGCAGAGGTGATGCCGGAGGGCCGGACGCCGCGTACACCGATCGAGACGACGCTGGCGAGCATCTGGTGCAGCGTGCTGCGGCTCGAACGCATCAGCATCGATGACGAGTTCTTCGCGCTCGGCGGCGACTCCATCATGACCATCCAGGTGTGCGCCGCCGCGCGCACCGTCGGCATCGCCCTGACGGCACAGGCGATGTTTGACAATCCCACCATCGCCCGGCTAGCCGAGGCGGTCTCGCGCACGCCGGCGGCAATTGTCGTGCCAGCCGCTGAGCCCGAGCAGACGGATGCCCCGATCGACATTCCACCTGACGTGCTCGACACCTTGTGGAGCGTCGGGCGGGTCGAAGGCGTCTACGGCCTGTCGCCGCTGCAGGAGGGGCTGCTGTTCCACGCACTCTATGCGCCAGGCTCCGATCAATACTGCGTGCAACTGTCGTGGCGCCATCAAGGACGGCTGGATCCCGCGGCGCTGCGCCTCGCCTGGGAAGGCATCGTCGCGCGGCACGGCATTCTGCGCACCGCCTTCCTGTGGGAGGGCGTGAGTCGGCCGTTGCAGGTGGTCTACGCAGCTGCCCCGCTCGATTGGGACGAAGCCGATTGGCGCGGCAACGATGGCGTCAGGCTGGACACGTTCTTGTCCGAAGATCGAAGCCGCGGGTTCGCGCTCGGTCGGCCCGGGCTGATGCGGCTGCGGCTGATGCAGCTGACTGACGACAGCTGGGCCATCGTTTGGACGACGCATCATCTGCTGATGGACGGTTGGTGCCTGCCGCTGATCCTGCAGGAGGTGGCGCTGCGCTACCGCCAGGCCTGCGGCGAGGCTATCGCGCTGCCGCCGGCGCCGCCGCCGTTCGAGCGGCATATCGCTTGGCTGGCGCGGCAGGACCGCGACCGTGCACAGGCGTTCTGGCGCGCGCATCTCGCCGGCATCGAGGCGCCGACGCCGCTGGCGATCAACCACCGGCCGCTCGACATCCGTCGTCCGATCGAACGGCTGGAGCGCCGGTCCGTGGTGCTCGACAAGACGCGCAGCGCGGCGCTGGCCGCGTTCGCGCGCCAACACCGGATCACGCTCAACACGCTGATAGAATTGGCCTGGGCTGCCCTGCTGTCGCGCTATAGCGGGCATGACGATGTCGTGTTCGGCATTGCCGTATCGGGCCGCCCGCCCGAACTGCCGCAGGTCGAACGGATGATCGGCCTGTTCATCAATACCGTGCCGCTGCGGCTTTCGCTCGACCAGGAGCGCAGCGTCCTCGATCATCTGCACGCGGTACAGGCCGCGACCCGCGGTGCCGAGGCGCATGCGACGGTCGGACTCGCCACGATTCAAGGCTGGAGCGAGCTCGAAGCGGGCGGCGCCTTGTTCCAGTCGCTGCTGGTGTTCGAAAGCTATCCCGGTGGTCTTCCAGCCGAAGTGACCGAGCTGCGCATCGATGAGAAGACTAATTACCCGCTCACTTTGGCCGTGCTCCCAGGCACCGCGATCGAGCTCCGCCTGCTGTACGACGCCGACAGTTTTACGGCCGCTGCAGTCGAGCAATTGTGCGCGCATCTCGACCGCACCATCGCCTGGCTGACGCAACATACGGCACGGCCGCTCGGCGAGCTCGACTTCCTCTCCGCGGCCGAGCGCCACGATTTGCTCATGGCCTGGAACGACCGCTGGGTCCCCTACCCGCGCGATGCCACCTTGCATGGATTGTTTGCCGAGATCGCGCGCCGCCACCCGTCGGCGGCCGCAGTGGTCGAAGGCCATCGCCACATCGACTTCAGCACGCTCGATCGCGCCGCCAACCGTTTGGCCCATTGCATCGCCGCGAGCCTCGCCCCATCCGGCGGGATCACGCCCGGCTGCCCGATCGCGCTGTGCTGTGGTCGCACCATCGAGATGGTGATCGCCATTCTCGCAATCCTCAAGGCCGGCGGCGCCTGGGTGCCGCTCGACCCGGATTATCCGGCCGAGCGGCTGAGATTCATGATCGAGGACAGCGGCGCCGAGCTCGTGCTGGCGAGCCCCAAGGCGGCCCGCGACGTCGCCGTGCTGCAGTCGCCGCAGCGCCAGCTGCTGATCGTCGAACCGACCGACGGGAGCGGCGATGATCGTCCGCCAGCCGCCGCAACGGCACCTGCTGACGCAGCTTACGTGATCTACACCTCGGGCTCGACCGGGCGTCCCAAGGGTGTCGCCTGCGTGCACCGCGCCGTCATCAACTTCTGCCACGAATGGCAGAACAAGCGCGCGATCGCGCCAGGCGATGCGGGAACGCTGACCAGCAGCCTCAGCTTCGACGTGTCCGTCTATGAGATATTCTCTAACCTGTTGTTCGGCGCCGCTGTCCATCTGCTCGACAAGGACACCATTCTCGATGCTGATCGCTTCGCGCGCTATCTGCGCGACCAGCGGATCCAGAACTGCTATCTGCCGCCGCATCTGCTGAGCGCCGTCGCCTCGCTGGTCGCAGCGGACGGGGCGAACTATGCCCTCAAGCGGCTGATGGTCGGCGTGGAGCCGCCGCTCGAACAGGCGATGTGGCGCATCAAGCAGGCCGTGCCCGGAGCTGCCGTCGTGAACGGCTATGGCACCACCGAGACCACGATCGGCTCGATCGCCTATTATGTCGAGCGCGACACCGGGCGCAGCGGCAACGCACCGATCGGCGTGCCCTTCCAGAACCAGACCGCCTATCTGCTGGACAAGCGGCTGCGGCCGGTGCCGCTCGGCGCCATCGGCGAGATCTATATCGGCGGCGACGGCGTCTCGGCCGGCTATCTCAACCGCCCGGAGCTCACCGCCGAGCGGTTCATGGACAATCCGTTCCAGTCGCTCCCCGACCGGCTGGCCGGTCGCAACGCCAGGATCTATCGCACCGGCGATCTCGGCCGGATGCTGCCGGACCGCCAGCTTGAATGCCTCGGCCGCATCGACACCCAGATCAAGATCCGCGGCTATCGGGTCGAACCCAGCGAAATCGAGGCAGTCATCGCCGCCTGCCCCGGCGTGACACAGAGCGCGGTCATCGTCGTCGACAGCGGCGCGGCAAGGCGGCTCGTCGGCTATTACGCGGCCCCGTCCGGACAGCCCGACGAGCAGACGGTGCGGGTGCGGCTCGCTGCCCTGCTGCCGCCCTATATGGTGCCTGCGGTTCTGATGCGGCTCGACCGGCTCCAGCTGTCGCCGAACGGCAAGATCGACCGCAAGGCGCTTCCGCTGCCCGCGAGCGCTACGCCTGACGAGCGCGAACTCAGCGCACCGCGCGACGACACCGAGACCGCCCTCGCCGCGGTGTGGCGCGCCGTGCTGAAGCTCGACCAGATCGGCATCGACGAGGATTTCTTCGCGCTCGGCGGCGACTCCATTCTCACCATCCAGGTGATCGCCCGGGCGCGCCAGATGGGATTGGAACTGAGCGCCAGTCAGCTGTTTGCCGCCCCGACCATCCGCGCGCTCGCCGCCAGCCTGCGGCGCGAGGCGCCCGAGGCCCTGGTTGTCATTGATGACGCCGACGCCGGTGCCAGCCGCGCACCGCTGGCGCCGATCCAGCAATGGTTCTTCGCGATCGGGCATTCCGACCTCAACCATTGGAACCAGGCGTTCCTGTTCCATATCGATGCCAGCGTCACAATCGCGCGCATCGCTCACGCGCTGTCCAGGCTTGGCGAACTGCACTCGGCGTTCGCGAGCCGCTTCGTTAGCCATGCCGACGAGGGTTGGCGCGAGACGATCGGCCCTGCAGCGTGGCCGGTCGAGGCGTTCGACCTCGCCGGTTGCGCCGACCCGGCAGCGGCGCTACGTGCGGAAGCCGATCGCGTTCAGGCGCGGCTCGACATCAGCCACGGGCCGCTGGCGCGCGCGACGCTGTTCACCGGCCATTCCGACCGGCGCCCGCGGCTGCTGCTCGCCGTCCACCATCTCATCATCGACGGCGTATCCTGGCGCATCCTGCTCGAAGACCTTGAATGCCTGTTGGCCGGCGGAACGCCGGCCAGACCTGCCGTGCCCTTTACATCCTGGCGCAACGCGCTGGCCCGTTACGCCCGCACCGCTGCGGTCGCGCAATGGGATTACTGGCTTGCCGTCGGCGCCAACGCCTCAGCGCTGCCGCTCGACAGCAGCGAGGCCGATCCAGGCTGTGGCGAAGACGCTGACCGCATCAGCTTCACGCTCGACACCGACACCACGGGACGGCTGCTGACCCGGGCCGGCCCGGCCTATCGCACCCAGATCAACGATCTGCTGCTGACCGCACTGGCGCTGGCAGTGCGCAGCTCCACCGGACTCGCCGATGTGATCGTCGATCTCGAAGGTCACGGGCGCGAGGAGTGCGTGAGCGCACGCGACGTGTCGCGCACGGTCGGCTGGTTCACCTCGATGTTCCCCGTCCATCTCACCCTGCCGGCCGGCAGCGACATCGACGCGGCCATCAAGACGATCAAGGAGACCTTGCGCGCCGTTCCCGACAAGGGCGTCGGCTATGGCGCGCTGCGCTTTCTGTCCGATGATCCCCGTCATGCGGCGCTCGCGACCGGCGCCAAGGCGCGCATCGGATTCAACTATCTCGGCCGCTTCGATGCGCTGAGCGGGCGCCACATCACCCTGTCGGAGGAGCCCGCGGGCACCGCGGTCTCGCCGCGCAACAGGCTGATCCATCCGATCGAGATCAGTGCCTATGTGTCCGATGGTGCGCTCAAAGTGACCGTCGAATACAGCCGCAGGTGCTGTACAGGCAGCCGCGCTCAGCGTCTTGCGGATGCATTCGCGACCGCCCTCGGCGACGTCGTCACACATTGTGTGAGCGGCGCTGGCGGCCTGACGCCGAGCGATTGCCCGCTCGCGCCGGATGTGAGCCAGGCCACGCTCGACGCGCTCGCGCGCGCCGGCCGGGTCGAGGCCGTCTACGGCCTCTCGCCGTTGCAGGAAGGCTTGTTGTTCCACGCACTCTACGCACCGGACTCCGATCAGTATTGCGTGCAATTGTCGTGGCGCCATCAGGGCCAACTCGACACCGCTGCGCTGCGCCGCGCCTGGCAAGGGATCATCGATCGGCATGGCATCCTGCGCGCCGCCTTCATCTGGGAAGGCGTGACGCGGCCGCTGCAGGCGATCTATGCAGACATCACGCTCGATTGGGAGGAAGCGGACTGGCGCGGCGGCCCTGACGATCAGCTCGACGCCTATCTGGCCGAGGACCGCCGCCGCGGCTTCAGGCTCGACCGACCCGGCCTGACACGGTTGCGGCTGATGCGGCTGCGGGACGATGGCTGGGCGATGGTCTGGACGACACATCATTTGCTGATGGACGGCTGGTGCCTGCCGCTGATCCTGCAGGAGGTCGCGTTGCGCTATCGCCAGGCCTGTGGCGAGGCGATCGAGCTGCCGCCCGCGCCGCCGCCATTCGAGCGCCACATCGCCTGGCTCGCCCGGCGGGACCGCAACCTGGCGCAGGCGTTCTGGCGCGCGCATCTCGCCGGCATCGAGGCGCCGACTCCGCTCGCGATCAATCACCGGCCGCTCGACATGCGACGCCCGATCGAACGCATGGAGCGGCGCCGGCTGCTGCTCGACCGCGCCGACAGCGCGGCGCTTGCAACATTCGCACGGCAGCACAAGGTCACGCTCAACACGCTGGTCGAGCTCGCTCTGGCCGCCGTGTTGTGCCGCTACAGCGGCCAGGACGAGGTCATGCTCGGCATCGCCGTCGCTGGGCGACCAGGCGAGCTGCCGCAGGTCGAGCGCATGATCGGCCTGTTCATCAACACCGTCCCGCTGCGGCTGTCGCTCGATGCCGACCGCAGCGTGCTCGAGAACCTGCATGCGGTCCAGGCCGCCACGCGCAGCGTGATCCAGCATGGCTATCTGTCGCTGACCGAGATCCAGGCGCAGAGCGCGGTGCCGAACGGCACGCCGTTGTTCCAGCAATTGCTGGTGTTCGAAAACTATCCCGACGACGGCATCGGCACCGCGCCGGCCGGCGGCTATCTCGACATGCGCGGCGACATCAAGACCAGCTTCCCGCTGACGCTCGTGGTTGTGCCCGCCGCCGAGCTTCTGGTCCAAGCCTCCTACGACGCAGCCTGTTTCGACGAGGCGGTGATCGCGCGGCTGCTCGGCCATCTCTCCGAGACGCTGCGATGGCTGGCAGCCAATCCCGAGCGGCCGCTCGCAGATGCCGCCATGCTGACCGAAGCGGAACGGCGCGCGGCCCTTGCGGCAGCTGTGACGGCGGAGCCCTATCCGCGCGACATCTCGCTTGCGGATATGTTCGAGGCCGTCGCGCGCCGGCAGCCGCGGCGCGCGGCCGTGCTGCACGGCGACAGCGCCATCGCGTTCGGCGAACTCAACCTCCAGGCCAACCGGCTCGCGCATCGTCTCCGCAAGCTCGGCGTGCGCGCGGAGACCGCGGTCGGCATCAGCATCGAACGCTCGATCCCGTTGATCGTCGGCCTGATGGGCATCCTCAAGGCCGGGGGCGCCTATGTGCCGCTCGAACCCGACGTGCCCGATGACCGGCTGCAATTCATGCTCGCGGATTCGCAGGCACCGGTGCTGGTCACCACGGCGGCCCTGGCCAACAAGTTTCCGCAGTTCACGGGCGAGGTGATCGCGCTCGACGATCCCATGCTCGACAGCGAGCCGGCCTGCGATCCCACGCGCGAGCCCGTCGCCGATCCTCTGCTCTACATCGCCTATACGTCGGGCTCGACGGGGCGGCCGAAGGGCGTGATGGTTCAGCAATCGACGGTGCTCAACCGCTTTCACTGGCTGTGGCGGTCCTTGCCGCTCGCCGACGACGAGGTCGGCTCGCAGATCAGCTCGATCAATTTCGTTGACGCGGTCTGGGAAATCTTCAGCCGGCTGGCGCGCGGCATTCCCTTCGTCGTGTTCTCCGACGACGTGGTCCGCGATCCCGAGCGCATGGTCGACGAGCTCGCCCGCCATCGCGTGAGCCGGCTCGAGCCGGTGCCGTCGCTGCTGGCGTCGCTGCTCGACAACGTGCCTGACATCGCCGCGAGGTTGCCGCATCTGCGCTACTGCATCTGCTCCGGCGAGATCCTGCCGGTCGAGCTCGCCCGGCGCTTCCGTGCGACCATGCCTGCGGTCCGGCTGTTCAACCGCTATGGGTCGACCGAGGCGACCTCGGTGCTGTGGCAGGACGTCGTGAACACCGAGGCCTATGGCGCCAACGTGCCGGTCGGCCATCCCGTGCAGAACGTCGGCATCTGCATCCTCGACCGCCGCCAGCGGCCGCTGCCGCATGGCATCGCGGGGTCGCTCTATGTCTATGGCGACGCCGTCGCGCGCGGCTATCATGGCCGTCCTGATCTCACCGCTGAGCGCTTCGTCACGCTGCCGCTGATCGCGCAGGAGGTGAGAGCCTACTACACCGGCGACCTCGCCCGTCAGCGCGCCGACGGCAGCGTCGAGGTGCTCGGCCGCGACGACAATCAGCTGTCGATCCATGGCTACCGCATCGAGCCGGGCGAGATCGAGACCGCGCTCGGCCGCCTCGCCGGCATCCGCGACTGTGTGGCCGTGGTGCGCGACATCGGCGGCAGCCGCCAGCTCGTCGCCTTCTACGTCGGGGCCGACGACGCCGGGACCGCGCTGAGCCCGCAGGCATTACGCAACCACTTGGCCGGGCAATTGCCGGCCTACATGGTGCCGTCGCTGTTCGTGAAGCTCGCGGCGCTGCCGCTGACCATCAACGGCAAGGTCGACCGCAAATCGTTGGTCGCGCGCGACCTCGAGATCGGCCCGCTCGACAGCGATGCGCTGCTGCCACGCGACGCGACCGAGCGCCGGTTGCATGATCTCTGGGCCCAGGTCATCGGCATCGACCAATTCGGTGTCGAGGACGACTTCTTCGCCGTCGGCGGTCACTCCCTGCTCGCCGTCCGCCTTGCTACGCGCATCAACACGACGTTCCGTCGCAGCTTCCCCGTCGCCTGGATATTCAGCACCCGCACCATCGCCGCGCAGGCCGCGGCGCTGCGCACGGACGGCGCCGGCGCCGATTTCGAGCCCACGGTGATGCTCAAGCGCGGCCGCCGCATCCTGTTTCTCGTTCATCCCGGCCATGCCGGTGCCGAGGCCTATTCGGCGCTGGCGCCGCTGCTGCAGGATGATCTTGCGATCTGCGCGGTCGAGTCCTGGAACCTGTATGGCGACGGTCGGCCCGTCACCGATATTCCCTCGCTGGCGCGGCGCTATCTCGCGGCGATCAGGACCGTGCAGCCGACGGGACCTTATCTGCTCGGCGGCTGGTCGTTCGGCGGCAGCGTCGCCTATGAGATCAGCTGTCAGCTCGCCGCCGCCGGCGAGCGCGTCGAGCAATTGATCCTGCTCGACTCCTTCGGCCCGCATGACGGACGCCAAGCCTTCGTGGCCGCGTTCGACGCAGCCGCGCGTGCGGCCTTTCTCGACGTGCCGTTTCGTCGCGACATGCCGGACGAGCTGCGCGACCGCATGGCACGCGTGATCCGCATGGAGAACGCCATGCTCGCCGACTTCCGCCCCCAGCGATATGACGGCCCGGTGCTGCTGCTGAAGGCCAACGAAGCCGAGCCGCCGCCGGAGCCGTGCGTCGCGGCGTATCCCTCCGGCTTTCTCGAAATGCTGCAAGCCACTCAGGCGGCGCCCGACAATTTCTGGGGAGGCGTGGCCAGCCGGCTCGTCGTGCGGCCGGTCGCCGGCACGCATGACGGGCTGATGAGCGGCGCTGCCGTGGCCGAGATCGCCGCGATCCTTTCGCAGACCTGTCGTGAACCATCAAACATAGAGGATTCGTCCATCATGGGATCAGCGCCATGAACCAGCTTTCGCTTGCAACGCCCGCTGCGGCGCGCGCCGATCAGCGCGCCCAGGACCAGAACCAGGTCCTCGCTCTCATCGATCTGATCGAGCGCGGTGGCGGTTTTCCCGCCACGCCGGCGACCGGCACGATCTACAGCCGGCTCGCGGACCGCGCCCACCGGCTCGACACCATCGACGCGGTCTGTCGTCGCGGCTTTCGCGAGGACGACGCCGAGGCGCTGCGCGCGGCGCATCGATTGCTGGCGCAGATCTATGCTGAGCGGCTGCGGCTGCCGAGCGGCGATGAGCGGCGCCCGAGCGCGGAGGCCGACGACATCGCCGAGCTGATCGAGAGCTATCTGCTCGGCTTCGAGGAGCGCGCCATCGATCACGGGCTGGTGGCGAACGCTCCGCGCAGCGGCGTGGCGCTGGCGCGCTGGCTGCGCGAGCTGGTCGAGCAGCATCCGGCGACGGCGCATCCGTTCTATACAGACTTCATGCGCCGCGCGACCAAGCGCGACCTTGAATATTACTCGATCCAGGAAACCACGCTGGATCCCCGCTTCGACGACGCGATGGCGCTGCTGCAGCTCGGCACGCCCGACGTCGCCAAGATGGAAATCGCCAAGAACTACTGGGACGAGATGGGCAATGGCGAGATCCCGCGCATCCATACCAAGCTGTTCCAGCGGGTGCTCGACGTGCTCGGCATCACGCCTTCGGCGGTGCGCGCGCAGTTGCGCACCGAGTCGATCGCCTGCGGCAACCTGTCGATGACCATGGTGCTGCAGCGCTGCCACTTCCATAAGGCGATCGGCTATTACGGCGTCACAGAATATGTGGTGCCGTTCCGCTTCGGCCATGTGGTCGAGGCCTGGGAGCGGCTCGGGCTCGATCCGTCGGGCCTCGACTATTACCACGTGCATTATCAGATCGACGCCGAGCACGGCAATGCGTGGTTCGATCACGTGATTGCTCCCATCGTCGATGCGCAGCCGGACACGACGGCATTGATCGCGCGCGGCGCGCTGTATCGTCTCAATTCGTCCCAACGTTATCTCGATCGCTTGCTGAGCGATGTCTCTGGAGGAGCCGGCCATGCTTGACCAACCGAAGAATGACGACGGCAAAAGCGCGATCGCCGATCCCGCTCTGTCGCCGGAGGCGCGCCAGGTCCGGGCGCACGAGATCATCCGCGACCACGTGCTGATCTCGATGGCGGCGGGCCTCATTCCCGCGCCGGGCATCGATCTTGGCGCGGCGCTGGCCAATCAGCTCGCGCTGCTGGCGCGGCTGACCAAATTGTACGGCGTGCCGTACAGCGAAAACCTCGGCAAATCGGTCGTCGGCAGCCTGATGGCGAGCTCCGGCGGCACGTTCGCCGGCGGGGCGCTGTCGCTGACGCTCGTCAAGTTCGTACCCTTCATCGGCACTGCCTGCGGCGTCATCGCCATGCCGACCGTGCTCGGCGCCTACACCTACGCGCTCGGCAAGGTGTTCGAGGCGCATTTCGAGGACAACGGCACGCTCCTCACCTTCAACGCCGATCGCTATCGCGACCTCTGGCACAAGATGCTGAAACGCGGCAAGACCGAGGCTGCATCGATGAAGGACCAGGCCGCCACCGCCGCGCCGAAGGCGAGCTGAGACGCGCCGCGAACACGCGGCCAGCAGAGCGGCCTTTTGCGGTCGACAGACCGTCTCGCGGTGTCGCGCGCGACGGGTGCTGCGGTTGTGCTCGACTTGGACATGGTATCGGCTGGACATGGTCCCCGCAGATGACGCCGGGGTCCGGATCGAGGCACATTGCCGTCCTGCACGGGCTCGCCTTGCACATCGACGCACGGAACGCGATGCTGCTGCATCGCACTCACCAGGGATTCGCCATGTCCGTCGACACCGCCGCCGCCACCGATCGCCTCATGCGTTTTCTCGCCGTGCCGGGGGTGACCGGACAGGAGAAGGCGATCGGGCGCGAAATCATGGCGGCGCTGAAGCAGGCCGGCGTGCCGGCCAAGGCGATGCGCTTCGACGATGCCAATACGCGCATTGCGCTGCCGACCGAGACCGGCAATCTCATCGTGGAGCTGCCCGGCCGCGGCACGATGCGCGATCAGCCGCGCCTGATGTTCATGACCCACATGGACACGGTGCCGCTCTGCGCCGGGGCGCAGCCGAAGATCTCCGGCCGGAAGATCGTCAACCAAGCGAAGACCGCGCTCGGCGGCGACAACCGCTGCGGCTGCGGCATCCTGGTGTCGCTCGCGGCCGAGCTGATCCGTCAAAAGCTCGATCATCCGCCGATCACGCTGCTGTTCTGCGTACGCGAGGAGAGCGGCCTGCACGGCGCGCGCCACGTCGACCTCGACGCGCTCGGCGCGCCGGCAATGGCCTTCAATTTCGACGGCAGCTCCGCCTCCAGCATCACCATTGCCGCTGTGGGCGCCGACCATTGGGAGGCGGAGATCTTCGGCCGCGCCTCGCATGCCGGCGTCGCGCCAGAGCGGGGCATCAGCGCCACCATGATCCTGGCGCTCGCGCTCGCCGACGTCAGAGCCGGCGGCTGGTTCGGCAAGGTGGTGAAGGGCAAGGGCAAGGACGCCAAGCAGGGCACCAGCAATGTCGGCCCGGTCACCGGCGGCGACGGCCGCCCCGCGGGCGACGCCACCAATGTCGTCACCGACTACGTCCATGTGCGCGGCGAATGCCGCAGCCATGACGCCAAATTCGTTCGCGAGATCAGCAACGCCTACAAGGCCGCGTTCGAGAAGGCCGCCAAGCAGGTCACCAACAGCGACGGCAAGTCCGGCCGCGTCAAGTTCAAGGCGGTGACGGAGTTTCCGCCGTTCCGGATCAAGGAGACCCTGCCCGTCGTCAAGCGCGCCACCACCGCCGTCACCGACATCGGCGCCACGCCTACCTTGCGCGCCGGCAATGGCGGCCTCGACGCCAATTGGATGGTCCGCCACGGCATCCCCACCGTCACTTTCGGCACCGGCCAGAACGAGCCGCACACGATCGACGAGTGGATCAACCTGGACGAATATGATCGCGCCTGCGCGCTGGCGCTGCGGCTGGCGACGACGGGGTGAGAGCTCTCTGACGCGCTGAGCTCGTTCCTCGTCTCGCGCCCGCTGCCATGGCCAGGGTCGGGCGCGCCAGCATCCGATCTCCGGCCATCGGTGATCGACCGTCGGCCCCGAGGGGGTCACACGACGGTAAGCTTGGCGTTGTCCATATCGCCGCATTTGGGGTCATTGGGCCAAGGGGCGAGCATTGCCAAGGAATATGGGAGCGTGCGGCGTAACACTCGCGCCGGCCGGACAGACGGATATGCTCGCATTTGCGCAGGATCTGCAGGAGGCATTCTCCTTCGCGATCCTCGACGCCTCTGGTGCGAGCCTCGACCTGCTCATTCCCTCCGATGCGGACATTCAGGACTCGGTCAATGCCTCGGAAAGCGCGACCCATCGTGTTCTGCTGAACGGGGAAGCCATCGGCGGCGCCGTCTTGTCGATCAATCCCGTCTCGCAGCGCAATGCGCTCGATCTGTTCTACATCGCGCCCAGGCACCAGGGGCGCGGCCTCGGCCACGCGGCCTGGCGAGCCATCGAGGCGCATTATCCGGCCACCCGGATCTGGGAAACCCACACGCCCTATCTGGAAAAGCGCAACCTGCACTTCTACGTCAACAAATGCGGGTTCAAGATCGTGGCCTACTACAATGCCTATCACCGCGACCCGCTCGGGGCGCCGCCCGAGGGCATGGCGGAAGATGCGGACTTCTTCCACCTCGAGAAGATCATGAGGAATGGAGCATGAGTCCCGCCCGGCATCCAGCGACTTGCGGCAGCGGAGGCCCCTCTCCCCGGCAAGGAGCGGCGGCATGCTCCATCGCCTCATCGCGGGTCCCCGCTCTGCCGTGATTCCTTCCTGGGGCCCGAACGCGCGCCTGCCCAACGATCAGCTAATCGTTCAGGCGCTTCCCGAAGACATGATAGCTGTCATTGCAGCTCAGCTGATGCTGCGGGAACAGACCCGAGTTTGAGCACGCAGGCGTTCGATTGGTTGCTGCGAACGTCTCAACCGATGTGGCCGACCGCAACCGTCATTCGTCACTGCGGCAGCGCGTCGCGCGAATATTGAGCAGCAAACGCAGCGCTCGGCGGAATCGGCTTGATGACATCGATCAGCACGCCGTTGGGATCCTGCATGATGAAATGCCTCTGACCGAACTGCTCATCGCGCAGCGGCAGCAGGATCGGCAATCCCGCCGCGACCGCCTCGGCATGCATCGTGTCGACGTCGTCGACTTCGAAATTCAGCAGCAGGCCCGAGGCCCGTCCGCGACCTGCGGCGGGAATCGTCTCGTGATCCCCCCTCAGAATCGCGAGATTGACCGCGGGATCGCGCGTGGATTGCAGGTGGACGTACCAATCGGCCTCGAACAGCGGTTGGAACGCCAAGTGCCGGACATAGAACGCCGCAGTGGTGGCGACGTCGTCGGCCATGAGGACGGGGTAATAGCTGGTCATCTTCATGCTTCCCTTCTCCCTCAAATAAACATACATTCTGCCTGTTTCTTATTTAACAAACAGGCAGACTGCATGCAAGAGAAATCGGCCCGGCGCAGCAATCCCGAGCGGACGGCTGAGATGCGGGCGCGGCTGGTCGCCACGGCGCGCCGGCTGTTCGTGACCCACGGCTATGCCGCGACCAGCACGCCGTCCATCGTCGAGGCAGCCGGCGTCACGCGCGGCGCGCTGTACCACCACTTTGCGGACAAGCAGGCGATCTTCCGCGCCGTGGTCGAAGCTGAATCGGAAGCCGTCGCCGCGGCGATTGCAGCAGCCGACACGCCGGGCTTGTCCGCGCGCGCGCGGCTGCTCGCTGGCGCCAAAGCGTATGTGCTGGCAATGCAGGCCCAGGGACGCACGCGGCTGCTCCTGATCGAAGGCCCAGCCGTGCTGGGCCGCGACACGATCCGCGAGATCGAAGGCCGCAACGGGGACGCCAGCCTGAAGACCGGCCTCGAAGAGGCGATCGCCGAGGGCACCCTGCCCCGCCTGCCGATCGAGGCGCTCACCTCGCTGCTCTCAGCCATGTTCGAGCGCGCCGCCATAGATGTCGCCGAGGGCGAGCCGACGGACAATGTCCTTGCCGTCATCGCGCAAATCCTGCGCGGGTTGGCGACGTCACAGCAGAAGGCGTGAACTCACGACGACCGCCGACAGGGCCGTTTGCCGTGTGCTTGGTTGTTGGAGCCACGATGCGCGGCGCGCCGGCTGCCGCCGCACGATCAGCGACGTGAGCCGGTACGTTCGTAATCAGCCGATCGGGCAAGAAATCCTGTTCCGGCAGGCGTAACCTTTTCCTGCTTCGCGCCGAACCGCCTTGCGAGGGTGACCCCGCCCTGCAGCCCGCGCTCGCACGGAGAAACACATGCCATCGACCTTGTTCGCAGCCCTGCCGGCTTCAGCCGCAACGCAGCGACCGTCAGGCGCAGCGCGGCAGAGTCGACACCGGCCATGCCGGGGGCGCACCCATCGCTCTGACCGGCTTTTTCATCCTTATGGGCTTCGACACGACCGTCGAAGCATCCCTGACGCGCGCCATGCCGGACTGGCTGGCTGCCGTTACGACGCGGCTTTGACGCGTCATTGTTCACGCGAAGGAGACTCAAGATGACGACACTACGCAAATCTCTCCAAGCTCTCGGTGCCATTGCCGCCGTCGGCGGCATCATCGCAGCTGCGCCGGTGCCGGCCAAGGCCCAGGCCGGCAATCCCTGCGCGCCCAAGTCCGGCTCGATGGCCAATCCTTGCGCGCCCAAGAACAAGAAAGCCAATCCCTGTGCGGCGAAGTCGGGCGTGAAAAACCCGTGCGCAGCGAAGAAATAGCAGCGAATTCGTCACAAGCACGAACTGGGAGGAGACGGCGAGACGCGCCGCCTCCGCCCAATCCCATGATGAGGGGCATTCCATGACGGCGACCGCGACCAAGCCGCTGCGTATTGAACCACAACCATCGGGACCAGCGCGATCGGGCAACGCACCGCCTCGCGACCAACTGCGGCGCATGGCGACTGCCGCGAACGAGGTCGTCGCCTGCATCAGCGAACTGCATGCAGCCGGCAGCAATCTGGTGCTCGACGTCCTGCGACACGGCGATGATTTCACGGAGTGGGAGCACTATCCGGCCGACGATGCCTGCGATCCCGTGACGCATGCCAGGTACTATCTGCATGCTCATTCACCTGATGACCGCGAGCGGGCGGACTACGCACATTTCCACGCTTTCATGGATGTCGCCGGACTGCCCGATCATCTCCGCCGCAAGATTCCCGAGGCAGGCGGACCGATCCATCTGATCGCCATCTCGATGACGCCGGACGGGATGCCGGAACGCCTGTTTACGACCAACCGGTGGGTGACGGACGAAAGCTGGTATCCCGCCGCCGACGTGATCGCCATGCTCGACCGCTTCATCATGACCAGGGATCAGCCATCGAGGCCGCTTAACCGGTGGCTGAACGCCATGATCGTGCTATTCAGACCGCAGATCGAGGACCTGCTGAGGGAGCGCGACCGGATCATTGCCAACTGGCGGCCGCTGGATCCCAGCGTCAGCGTGCTGGAGGATCGTCGCCTGGAAGTGACGTCGGCGATGGCCATCTCATTGATGCAGCAGATCGCCTGGCTGGAGTTGCACCTTGACGGCTAGGGATCCTATTGCGCGGAAGGTGACGCTCACGGTTGTCGACGGCAAAAGCTCCGATAAGCAGGACAGGTTGCGGCCGCGCGAGCTCGACTGGTCGATCCTGATGGCGCGCGCGCAAGACGGCGATCGCGACGCTTATCACAGGCTACTCACCGACATCTCGCCCTACCTCCGCTCGCTGGCCGCCAGGTGGAATCGCCAGGGCGTCGACATCGAAGACGCAGTGCAGGACATTCTGCTGACGATACACACCATCAGGCACACCTACGATCCTGCACGTCCGTTCGCGCCGTGGCTTGTCACCATCGCCCGACGCCGGCTGATCGACCGTCTGCGGCGCCAGGGCCACACACGCCGACGGGAAGTGGTCCTCGAGCGCGAACACGAATCCGTCGTCGAACCGCAGCCCGACACCGGACATGACGGTCATATTCTTCGAGCTGCGGTCGACAGCCTTCCGCCTGCTCAGCAGCAGGCCTTGCGCCTCGTCAAGCTGCAGGAAATGTCCTTGAACGACGCCTCGAAGGTCAGCGGCATGTCGGTCAACGCGCTCAAGGTGAACATCCACCGGGCGCTGAAGAATTTGCAGAAGTTGTTTTCCGACCGGGACCTACCATGATGGATACGCTAGACCTCATCGCCTCGCTCGCGTCGGACATGAAGCCGGTGAAACGGCTGCAGCCACCGCTCTTGCGCGCGCTTGGCTGGCTGTCCTCCGCCGCCGTGCTGTTGGTCCTGCTCGCCGTCAACCGCGGCATTCGTCCCGATCTTGCCGAGCGGCTGCAGGACCCAGCCTTTGCGACCAGCATGGCTGCGGCGCTCGCGACGGGCGTCCTCGCGGCGGTCGCCGCCTTTCATATCAGCCTGCCGGACCGTTCGAGGCTCTGGCTGCTGCTGCCGGTTCCAACTGTTTGCATCTGGCTCTCGAATATCGGCTATCAATGCTTGACCCATTGGGTCGTGATCGGACCGGAGGGCGTCAGTCCGGGCGAAGCTGTCCGCTGCTTCTCGACATTGGCCCTGACGGGCTTGCCGCTTTCGCTGCTTCTTGGCGTCATGCTGCGTTATGCCGCGGTGCTACGCCCCACTGCGGTGGCAGTCACCGGCAGCCTCGCGGTCGGAGCGCTCACAGCCGCGGCGCTGTCGCTGTTCCATACGATCGATGCATCGGCGATGATCCTGATGTGGAACGTGGGCACGGCCTTGGTGTTCGCCACGCTGGGAGCCGTGTTCGGACAATCTGCAATGCGATGGCTTGCGCAGCGGTTGAGCTGACTCTCGGGAAGCTGAGTTCCCCCGCTTCGGACCAAATTGACGTCCTGGCTTGAAGTCCTTGAGGCGCATGGGAGGGCCACATACCAGCCGCTCGCCCGCGATGCACATTCTGGTCATTTGCACTCCGGCGAGATGAATGACATGAGTCTGGATCATGCCAATTTTCAAGCCACCGCACTCGTCGGACATTGAGACGAGCCGTGGCAAAGGCTTCGGTTTGCGGCTCACCCGACAGCTATGTTCGAGCAAAGAGATTTCGCGTGGCCTATAGAGCAGACCGGACGTCCCAATACGACTTCCTGTCTGGCGGCGGTCAGATGGGCCGGCTCATGCTCGCGCACGACTGGTCGGCTTCGCCGCTGGGACCGCCGGACGGATGGCCTCAGAGCCTGCGCTCGGTGGTCGGCCTGCTGCTTGGTTCCAAGTTTCCGATGTTCGTTGCATGGGGAACCGAGCTGGGGTTCCTCTACAACGACTCCTACGCCGAAATCCTCGGCGGCAAGCATCCGAAGGCGCTTGGTGAGCGCTTTTCCGAAATCTGGGCCGAGATTTGGCCCGATATCGCCCCGCTCATCGAGGCGGCGATGGCCGGCGAGGCGACCTATCGCGAGGACCTGCCGCTCCTCATGAACCGCAAAGGGTTTGAGGAGCAGACCTGGTTCACCTTCAGCTACTCGCCGGTGCGGGACGAAGCGGGCCAGGTCGCCGGAATGTTCTGTGCCTGTAGCGAGACGACGGCAAAGGTGGTCGCTGAACGCCATTCCCTGGAGGAGCGCGAGCGGCTGCAGCGCATGTTCGAGCAGGCGCCGGGCTTCATGGCCATGTTGAGCGGGCCCGAGCACCGCTTCACGCTCACCAACCCCGCCTTTCAGCAACTGATCGGCCACCGTAACGTGGTTGGTAAACCCGTGTCCGAGGCCCTGCCCGACGCCGCTGCCCAGGGGTACGTCGAGCACTTGAACAAGGCGTTCGGCACCGGAGAAGCGCTCATTTTCTCGAGCGCTCCCTACGCCATGCAGGTGGCACCCGGCGGCCCCATCCGTGAGCGTCTGGTCGACTTCGTCTACCAGCCGGTTCGAGATACCGATGGCGCCGCCACCGGCGTTTTCGTCGAGGGCTATGATGTCACCGAACGCGTTCGCGCCGAGGCGGCGCTCCGAGCCAGCGAAGCGCGGCTGAAGCTTGCACAGCAGGCAGCCGGAATCGGCGTGTGGGATTGGGACCTCGTCACAGGCGCGATCAGCTGGTCGCCGGAAATGTACGACATTCTGGGGCTCGATCCAGCCAAGCATGCGGGAATGCCCTATGACGCGTGGCTCGGTATTCTCCATCCGGATGACCGTGACCTGGCCGACAGGACGGCGAGAGAAGCGGCGGCAAATGGCGAGGCGTTCAGCATCGACTTCAGAATCACGCACCAGCAGACTGGCGAGCAGCGGTGGGTGCGTTCGCGCGCGACGGCCGTGCTCGATGACCAAGGCAGGCCTGCCCGCATCGTGGGGGTGAATGTCGACGTCACGGGCGAGCGTCGACGCGAGGAAGGACTGCGTGAGCTGGCCGGCGATCTGCAGACCGCGGTCGAGGCAAGCGAACGGGAGCGGAACCGGATCTACGACCTCAGCAACGACCTCTTCGCTGTCGTTGGCTTCGACGGCTTCCTCAAGACCATCAATCCCGCCTGGGAGAGACTGCTGGGCTATTCACGCGCGGAGCTTCTGGCCAAGCCGCTCGCAGCGGTCATCCATCCTGATGACCTCGCTGCTGCGGGTCAGGTGATCGCGGCGCTGCAGACGCGCGATCCGCTGCAGCGGTTTGAAAACCGCCTGATCACCGCGGGCAGCAACACGATCTGGGTCGCCTGGGCCGCGGTGCCGGAAGGCGACCGCTTCTATGCCGTCGGTCGCGACGTCAGCCGGGAACGCGAGCAGGATGAGGCGCTGCGTCAGAGCCGAAAAATGGAGGCGATGGGACAGCTCACCGGCGGCGTCGCGCATGACTTCAACAACCTGCTCACCCCCATCGTCGGAGCGCTCGATATGCTTCAGCGCAGGGGTGTGGGCAGCGAGCGGGAGCAACGGCTCATCGCCGGCGCGGCGCAATCGGCAGATCGAGCAAAAACGCTCGTGCAGCGCTTGCTCGCCTTCGCCCGCCGACAGCCGCTCCAGCCCGTCGCGGTCGACCTCGGCATGCTCGTTGCCGGCATGGGCGAGCTGGTGGCGAGCACGACGGGACCACAGATCAAGGTCGTCGTCGATGCCGCACGTGACCTGCCGCCGGCCAAGGCCGATCCCAATCAACTCGAGATGGCGGTGTTGAACCTTGCAGTGAATGCCCGCGATGCGATGCCGGACGGCGGGACGCTACGCATATCCGTCCGGGCTGCAACGATCGGCCGGCAACACCGCTCCAACCTCAAACCCGGCCCCTATCTCCATCTCTCAGTCGCGGATAGTGGGACCGGGATGGACGAGGTGACACTGTCCCGCGCGATTGAACCCTTTTTCTCGACGAAGGGCATCGGCAAGGGAACGGGGTTGGGCCTGTCCATGGTGCACGGCCTCGCCACTCAGTTGGGTGGCGCCCTCACCATCCACAGCACTCCGGGAGTGGGCACCAACGTCGAACTCTGGTTGCCGCAGGGAGACGCGCAGACGGGCACGCTGCTTGCCCTCGAACGAGCGCCGGCGCTTGCGGCCCGCCGCGGGACCGTGCTGCTCGTCGACGACGAAGACCTCGTTCGGCTCAGTACCGCCGAGATGCTGATCGAACTCGGGCATGAGGTTGTCGAAGCGGGCTCGGCCGAAGAGGCGCTCCGGCTGCTCAACGGCGGGCTGTTCCCCGATCTCGTCGTGACGGATCACCTGATGCCTGGAATGTCCGGCACAGAACTGGCCCGGCGCATCCAGGCCGAACGTCCCAACGTGAAGGTGCTGATCGTGTCGGGATATGCAGAGGCGGTCGGCATAGCGCCTGATCTCCCGAGGCTGACCAAGCCTTTTCGAAATTTGGAATTGGCGGCGAGCCTCGACAGTCTAGGCCGATAGCACATCGGCAATGTCCGCGGTTGTTGCTCGAGGTCCGCACCTGACACGAAGCAGACGACGGCCGGCCGCGACGCGGTTCAGACGCGACGACGGAACGGCTCCCCGTGACGATCTCCAAGCGTACGAACTCGACGGTGAGCAGCTTCCCGTCAATGCTCCACCTTGACAAAGGGCGCTTTCAGAACAAAAAAGGAACAATGAATCCCTTGGACTGCTCGCGGAAAGCAGGTTCGTTGACCAGGATGATTAGGAGCCCGGCGCACCTCACATGAAACCCATCACGCTGCCGGTCTATTATTATCTCGACCATTTCGTCGAAATGCTCCAGTTCGTCGAGACGACGTATGGCGAGATCCTCACCGATGAAGATCATGCGTTCACGCAGCGCTTTCGCGGCCTCTCCAAGGACGCGCAGTGTCTCTTGATCAGGATGGTCAACAGGCGCGGGACGATCTTCAATCGCGCGCTGTTCAAGTACAAGGAGATCACCGATCTCGAGTCCGCGGCTCAGGACTTGATCGGCTGTGGCCAGGCGCGCGATCTTCGCGCCGAAGATTACTCAGCCTTCGTGCTCAGCCTGCCCAAGACGGCGCTCCTCGACGGTGCCCGTGCGGCCGGATTTGGCCGCGAGGTCCGCACGTCCTGGTCGAAAACGGCGCTGGCCGACTTCTTCGTCGCAGCAATCCCCTTCGATCTTGCCGCGAAGTATTGCGGCGCCGGAAGCTTCATAGCGCTCGACAACACACGGTCGATCGAATTTCTGCTGTATCTCTATTTCGGCAAGACCGCCGATAGTCTCAAGAACTTCGCGCTGCGCGATCTCGGCGTCCTCCGCACCAACAAGGAGACGTCGTTCAGCTCTCGCTTCGCCGACGCCGACGAAGCACGTGCGTGCTTTCATTACAGCCAGGTGCTGGACCGCATCGAGCTGCAATCCGCCGACATCGACCAACGGGCGGTCGCGGAGATCCTGGACGGTCCGCCGCGGACAACCGATTACGCCGCCGACCTTGCGGCCCGCGCCGCGTGTCAGGTCGGACAGTTTTTCGAGAAGCACGGCGATACAGGTCTCGCCGAACGGCTTTATCGTTTCGGCCGGTCGGCCGACTGCCGCGAGCGCCTTGTCCGGTTGCTGTACGCCAAAGGCGACAAGGACGCCGCTGAAGCTCTGCTGCGGGACATGATCGACGATCCCGAAACTGACGACGAGCATCTCTTCGCAACGGACTTCTACGCTCGGAAGTTCGGCGGGCGGCGGACAGGCCTGTGTACCGAGTTGCTGCGCTCGGGGCGCCAAATAGTCGTCGACGACACACATCGCGGTCATCCGGAAGCAGGCGTCGCCGGCGTGCTGAGACGTCAGGGCGGCGAAGTCTATTTTGCGGAGAATACGCTCTGGCTCACGCTGTTCGGATTGTTGTTCTGGGATGAGCTCTTCGAGTCCGGCCAGCTCAGCAGTGGTTTCGATTGGATCCCGCATTGCCTGCGCGACCGGACCTTCCATCGCCGGTTCGCCCCGCAGATCGACAGCAAGCTCGCGCAGGTCAGAGCTGGAGATGCGCTTCCGATTGTTCTGCGCACCATCGCTTCCAAATGGGGACGACCGAACGGACTCTTTGCCTGGGACCACGTACAGATGGGTGCGTTGCGTGCCCTGCTCGCATGCGCCAATGCGGACGGCCTGGCAGCCATTGTGCGGGCGATGTGCGAGGATTTCCGCGGCATGCGGGACGGCTTCCCCGACCTGATGCATGTGCGCGACGGCAAAGTGTCTTTCGTCGAGGTCAAGGCCGAAGGCGACGCCATCCGCCGCAATCAATTGATCCGGCTACGCCAGCTGGAACACGCCGGCATCCGTGCTGAGATCGGTCGTGTGGATTACCGGTTCGACCCGGAGCAGGACTACGTGGTCGTGGACATCGAGACCACAGGCTCCTGGTCGTCTGGTGATCGGATCACCGAAATCGGGGCGGTGAAGGTCCGCAACCATCAAATCGTCGAGGAGTGGCACTCGCTGATCAATCCACAGCGGCCGATCCCGGCGAAGATCGTCGAGCTGACCGGCATCACCAACCAGATGGTCCGGGATGCCCCCTTGTTCCACGACATCGCCGACAGTTTCATGGCGTTCATGGGCGACGGAATCTTCGTCGCCCACAATGTAAACTTCGATTACGGGTTTTTATCGTACGAGTATGAACGGCTCGAACGGCGCTTCCGTTTCCCGAAATTGTGCACCTGCGTCGGAATGCGGCGGCGCTATCCCGGGCATAAATCCTACGGGCTGGGAAAATTGTGTGCGATCTACGGCATTGCGCTCGACGATCATCATCGCGCTCTATGCGATGCTCGGGCGGCAGCGCGGCTGCTGAATCTCATCAACAGGAAGCGCGTCGACGAAAGTCCGGCGGAGGCCGAGCAGGCAGCGTAGTGGCGTCGAGCAAGTTGCGGGCGAAAGCACCGCCTTGTGCTGGCGAAGCTCGGCATCATCGACCCGGCCCGGCTGGTGCCTGACCTGCGCTTACCCTCGCCGTTTCAGCCGACCATCCATTGACATAGCTCAACCGGCGAGGACGGCGCTCGCGATATCGATCTTCACGGGGAAGGTTTCGGGAGCTCACCAGGGAGTTGTTGGTCATTTCTCCGTTAAAGCATGATCCGGAAAAGTGCGCAGCGGTTTTCCGGAAAGATCATGCGCAAACAACAACCTAAAGCGCGATGACGATTCATCCTGATCTCATCGCGCTTTAGGCAACGCACCGATGATGGCCGTATCCGACGATGCAAATTGATAGCACACAGGATTGGACCCACGCGTTTCCGCTGCTCCGACAGCTGCCGAAGGAGCTCTTCGTTCAGCTGCGCGACACCAGCCTGATCGTTGAGCTGCCCGAGGGCAGCCGCATCTTCGGACCCGGTCAGGCGCCGGACTCCTTCCTGCTGCTGCTGGATGGCACCATTCGCGTGCAACAGACCTCGGAATCCGGCCGCGAGATCGTGCTCTATCGCGTCCAGGCTGGCGAGAGCTGCGCGCTGACCACCGCGTGCCTGCTGGGTTACGAAGACTATCAGGCCGAGGGAATCGCGGAGACGCGGATCCGTGCGGTCGCAATGCCCCGCGCGCTGTTCGACCGGCTGATCGCCAGCTCGCGCGAATTCCGCCAGTTCGTCTTCACCGCGTTCAGCCGCCGCGTCACCAACCTCTTCCGCCTCATCGAAGAGGTCGCGTTCCAGCGGATCGACGCGCGGCTGGCCCAGAAGCTTCTCGAACTTGCCGGATCGAGGCAGCACATCGCGGCAACGCACCAGGATCTCGCCAACGAACTCGGCAGTGCGCGCGAGGTCATCAGCCGGCAACTCAGCGAATTCGCACGGCGGGGCTGGCTGCGAGTGAATCGCGGCACGGTCGAGATCATCGACGGATCGGCCCTCGCGCAGCTTGCCCGACATGGCTAGAAGGCCGCCCGCTCGGTGACTTAGTTACAGACCGCCCCAACGCAGCGTTCTATGGATTTTCCGGCACAAGCCAAAGGGGAGCGCGAGATGACACAGAACATTGGCAAGATCGATCGTCTGATCCGGATCGTCGTGGGACTGGCGATCCTGAGCCTGACCATCATCGGCCCGCAAACGCTGTGGGGCCTGCTCGGCCTGATCCCGCTCGGCACGGCGCTGATCGGCTGGTGCCCGCCCTACGCGATGCTCGGCATCAACACCTGCGGAACCAAGCCCGGCGCGGCGTCTTAGCTCGACCGGACGACAACGATATCGGGCGACGGCGCCGCCCGACGCGCTTCCTCCTGGAGCAGCAGCCATGTCCTATCCCATCGATCTGCGCGTGCAGCCCAAGGTGGCGGGCTTCTTCGATCCGGAAACCAGCACCATCAGCTACGTCGTCAAGGATCCGTCGTCCGCCGCCTGCGCGATCGTCGACCCCGTCCTTGACATCGATTACGCGGCGGGCCGCATCGGCACGCGGTCGGCCGACATGCTGATCGACTATGTGACGCTGAACGGTCTGCAGCCGGAATGGCTGATCGAGACGCACGCCCACGCCGATCACTTGTCCGCCGCGCCCTACATCCAGGGCAGGATCGGCGGCAGGATCGGCATCGGCGAGCATATCCTGACTGTCCAGGAGACCTTCGGCAAGGTGTTCAACGAAGGCACCGAGTTTCGCCGCGACGGCAGTCAGTTCGATAGGCTGTTCAAGGATGGCGAGACCTACACGATCGGCCAGATGACGGCGTTCGTCATGCACACGCCGGGGCACACGCCCGCCTGCACCACCCATGTCATGGGGGATGCAGGCTTCGTTGGTGATACCCTGTTCATGCCCGATGGCGGCACCGCACGCGCGGACTTCCCGGGCGGCAATGCGCGCACGCTGTTTCGCTCGATCCGGACCATCCTTGAAACCCTGCCGCGCGAGACCCGGCTGTTCATGTGTCACGACTACGGACCGAACGGCCGGACCGTGCGCTGGGAGACGACCGTGAGCGAGGAACGGGTGCACAACATCCATGTGCGGGACGGCATGACCGAGGGCGCGTTCGTCGCGCTCCGCGAAGCCCGCGACAGGACGCTGGGCATGCCCCCGCCTGATCATTCCCTCGCTGCAGGTCAACATCCGCGCCGGCCATTTCCCGCCTGCGGACACGAGCGGAAAGGTCTTCCTGAAGGTGCCGATCAACGTGCTCTGACAACGAATGAGGAGTCGAGCCACCATGCGCTGCCGCCCTGCCGCGTCACGAAGATGTCAGTTGCCAGACACGGCCGGTTTGCGCGACCAGTTCCGATCGGAGCAGATGGTCCCGATGCGACGCCCCGTTCTCATGCTGCATGCGATGATGCGCCGCCTGGCCGCGGCGCTGATTGCGATCGTCATGGGTCTGGCTCCTCTTCTGGGCGCATTCGAGCCGGCTGCAGCCGCAACGGCTGGTCGCGCTGACGCCGCAAGGCATTGGTCTGACACACAAGCGGACATGCCGAAGCCCTGCACGAAGGCCGTGCTTCCAGGCGCCATCAACACCTGCCCGTTCGCCGGAGCCGGTGTCACGGCGATTCCGCCGGGCGAACACCTGACCGCGCAGCCGATCGCGGCCGCTAGGACACTGACATGGCGGCCGCACGATGTTGCGCTGTCGACGCAGTGTCACGCGTCCTCACCCTACCGCCCTCCCTGTCGGCTGTCCTAGGCTGACCGCTCGCTGGCTGCCAGCTCGCTCCTTGTCGCGCGCAACGTAACGCTGCGACATCGGCGGACGAATATATCGATCGCATGTCGACCGGATCATCTCCGGAACCTGTGAGCTGGCTCGCCCAACGCCGGATGCGGCGCAGCGCGGGCTTGCCAGGCCGTGCGCGATCAACGCGAGGGAGTTCTTCATGTCCATTCGTCGTCTCGGTCTCGGTGCCCTTCTGCTCGGAGTGTTGCATCTGATACCAATGATGGCCGCAGCCGCCGGCCCGCCGCACAAGGCGGAGGTCGACACACGCCTGCTAATCGGCGAGGTCGCGCGAACCGGTGGCGGTTCGACCGAGGCCTGGGCGGGTCTGGACGTCAGGCTTGGAACCGGCTGGCATACGTACTGGCGATCGGCCGGCGATGCCGGTGCACCGCCTGACTTCGACTGGTCCGGCTCCCGCAACGTCGCGGACGTCACCATCGAATGGCCGGCGCCGCGCCGCTTCACCGAGCAGGACATCGACACGTTCGGTTATGACGAACATGTGCTGTTCCCCTTGCGGGTCCGGCTGCAGGACAAGACGGCTCCCGCGCATCTTGCGCTCAAGGCCGTTTTATTTGTGTGCTCGGTCATCTGTACCCAGCAGGAGGTGCAGCTCGCGGCCGACATCCCCGCATCGACACGCCAGCCGAACGATCAGGCACAGATCGACGCATGGCGGCATCTCGTCCCGCGCGCGACAGCGCCAAGCCTATCCATCACGGAACTGCGGCTGGATCGCCAAGCCAAGCCGCAACTGCTGCTCGACGTGCAGGCCTCACCGCCGCTAGCCGCACCGGACGTCTTCATAGATGGCCATGACGCAATCTCCGGAGGCCGCGTGCGGGTAACCCGCAGGTCCGACGGCGGCGTGCGTCTCACCGTGCCGGTGCTGGGTCTCGATCAGGCCGGACTGATCGACCGGCTTCGGGTCACGCTGGTCGACGGCGACCGATCCATTGAAGCGACGCTCCCCATGAGCGTAGCCGGAACTGCACCCGCGGCCGATCAGGCGACGGCAACGCCCCACCCGGCCGCATCGATCTGGAGCATTCTCGGCATCGCCCTGCTCGGCGGCTTCATCCTCAACTTCATGCCGTGCGTGTTTCCGGTGCTGTCCCTGAAGCTGGTGTCGCTGGTCGATCATGCGCCGGATCGGTCGGCTTCGCCGCGATCGGCATTCCTGGCGACGGCGGCCGGCATCATCGCATCGTTCGTGACCCTCGCCGTCGTCCTCTCGGCCATGAAGGCAGCGGGCGCGCAAGTCGGCTGGGGCCTGCAGTTCCAGCAGCCTGTCTTTCTCGTCGCGATGATCATCGTGCTCGCCGCCTTCGGCGCCAATCTGCTCGGCCTGTTCGAGATCAACCTGCCCTGGCGGATCGCAAGCTGGCTCGGAGCGGCCACCGGCGATCGGACGCTCGCGAGCCATCTCGTGAACGGCTTCGTCATGACGCTGCTGGCGACGCCGTGCTCGGCTCCGTTCGTCGGTACGGCCATAGCGTTCGCGTTGTCGCAGGCTGCGCCTCAGATCCTGCTCGTGTTCACCGGGCTCGGCGTCGGGATGGCGGCGCCCTATCTCTGCCTCGCCGCAGCACCCCGCTTTGCCACGCTCGTCCCGCGGCCGGGGCGTTGGATGCTGAAGCTGCGCACCGTCGCAGCGATTGCGATGGCCGCGACCGTGGCATGGCTGCTGACCGTGCTCTCGGATATCAGCGGGCCGATGCCCGCCATCATGCTCGCCGCCGCGCTGCTCGTTGCCATCCTGATCATGACCGCGCGCCGCTTTCCGCTCCGGCGGGCGATGGCCGGAGCCGGCCTCGCCATCACGATCGCGCTGGCGCTGACGGCCGCCACCCATGTGCCGCAGCCGGCAGCGACGACACCATCGACCAGGATTGCCTGGCAGCCGCTGGTGCCGGCCGAGATCGCAGCGCAGGTCCGCGCCGGGCACACCGTATTCGTCGACATCGGCGCGAGCTGGTGCGTCACCTGCAAGGTCAATGAGAAGCTCGTGCTCGACAGCGTAGCCGTGCGCCGCCGCCTCGCCTCCGGCGTGGTCGCCATCCGCGCGGACTGGACCTCGCCCAGCGATACGATCGCGGCCTATCTCAGGTCCTTCGGCCGCTACGGCCTGCCGTTCAACGTCGTGTTCGGCCCAGGCGCGCCAGCCGGCATCGTGCTTCCCGAGCTGCTGACTCCCCAGATCGTGCTCGACGCGATCCACACCGCATCCAACCCACCTCACCCGGAGAACAACAAGACATGACCAGAACAAGCCTTGGCTCATCCTTTGCGATGTTGCTGCTGCTGACAGCTGCAATGCTTCCGCTGCAGGCCCGCGCCGAAGACGGCGACACCGACATCCTCAGCGAAGCGCGCATCCTGCATGATCCCGCGATTCCCGCCATTGGCAATGCCGATGGCGACATCACGATCGTCGAGTATTTCGACTACCAATGTCCGTATTGTCGCAAGATCAGCCCCGACCTCGCCAAGGTGGTGCGCGACGACGGTCACGTCCGGCTGGTCTTCAAGGACTGGCCGATCTTCGGCGGCGTCTCGATCTACGCGGCCCGCCTCACCTTGGCCGCCAGATATCAGGACAAGTTCGCCGAGGCGCATCAGGCGCTGATCTCGCTCAAGGAGAAGCTGTCCGAGGCCAAGGTCGATGTGGCGCTTTCGGCCGCCGGGATCGACCTCGCTCGCGCCAAGGCCGATCTCGCAGCCAAGCGGACCGAGATTGATGCGGTGCTTGCGCGCAACCACGAGCAGGCCACCGGCCTCGGCTTTCAGGGCACGCCGGCCTTCATCATCGGCCATTTCCGCGTCCCCGGGGCGCCGAACGCCCAGGCCTTCAAGCAGGCCATTGCGGATGCCCGCGCCGCGGCGACCAAATAGCAGGCGGTAACGTCGCCGGTATCGTGCGCGGACGCGACTCTTCGCGCCGGGCGCGGACCGGCGGCTCAGGCCACCGGACCGCCGTGTGCGCACCAGCCGCTCATGCCTCCGGCGTAGTGACGGACGTTCTGTCGTCCCGCCGCTAGCGCCTGCCGAAGCGCCTTCGCCGAGCGGCCGCCGGCCTGGCAGATCAGAACCACCGGCTTGTCGTGGATGAGACCGCCGGGATCGAAGCGCGACAGAGGGTGATTGACGGCGCCCGGAATATGGCCGCCGTTGAACTCGTGCGCCTCGCGCACATCGACGATCACGCAGCTGCGCTGTTGATGCGCCCGGACCAGCTCGTCATGCGCGATGGCTGGCACGCTGACCGATCCCGTCAGCCTGTTGAACAATCCTGCTAGCATTGGAGACGCCTCTTACTGTTGATGATGCATCGTCCGCGCCGGTCAGCCGGCCAGCGCGCGCCGCGCCTTGGCCTCGGACGATTCGACCCAGAGGAAGAAAGCACCCGCGCCGATCGCCAAAGCGGCGAACCAGATAACATCGGGTACGCCGGTGATGTCCGGCAGACGTACCTTGCCGAGCGCCCAGACGTTGAGAATGTGGGCCTTCACCCAGTCGAAGCTCAACGCATAGAGGATGGCGCCGACGATCATGCCGAAGGCCCCGACGGCCGCGTGGACGCTGCCGCTGGCGATGGCGCCGAGCGCGGTGCCCGGGCAGTAGCCGTAGACGACCATGCCGATGCCGAATAGCCCTGCACCGAGCGCGACGGCCAGCATGTTGGCGTCCTTGACGTAGTATTTAGTGTTGCCGGTATCGACCAGCAGCAGCACGCCGATGCCGCCGACCACGATCGCGGTCCCCATCACCTTCAAGACGGTGAAGTCACGCAGCCGGAACTGGTTCTCGATGACGTTGCAGCTCGTCACCTTGCCCTGCTGCAGCAGAAAGCCGAACACGGCGCCCATCAGGAGCGGGCCGGCAATGCTCATCACTGAAGTCATGACCTTCTCCTCTCAGGCTTTGCGGAACATCAGGCGCGACACCAACAGGCCGGTCGCGAACATCACCGCGAGGAACAGCCAGCTGGACAGCGCGAGCTGCAGCCCGCCGGAGATGCCGTGTCCGCTGGTGCAGCCGCCTGCGAGACGCGCGCCGTACATGATGACGATGCCGCCGAGAAACGCGGCGACGAAGCGCTTGAACACGGAAGGGCCGAAGCGCTCCTTCCAGACCTCCGGCACCAGTTCGAGACGCCAGGTGCCCGAGATGATCGCCGACAGGAACGCGCCGAGCGGAATGCCGACCAGGAACCAGACGCCATAGTCCCATTTCAGCGGCATCGACTTCCAGTAGCTGTTGGCGGCGACGGCGTCGGATCCGATCACCGGGACCGCGAACAGCGAAGCGACGCGCGAAAACGCGGTGGTGACGCCAAGCGGATCGCCGAACCCGGCAAAGGCCACCCAGCTGAGAATGCCGATGCCGGCACCGACCAGATAGGGCGACCAGTCGATCCGTCTCGCCTTCCGTACATCTCCGACCACGATTTCGGTCATCATCGTCATGACGCCAATCCTCCTGCTCGCGCGCGGCGCAGCCGCGCTGACAACGACGATTATATACGTACATTCGTACTTGTGAATATTAATTATGAGGGTATCGTGGCGCTCGGCAGTGCAGCGTCGTGCATCGGCTTGGCGGCGAACAGCCAACGGTCCACGACGAAATCGGTGGCGGCTGCGCCGAGCCACATGCCGCCGAGCACAATCCATGCTGTCAGCGCGAACACCGACGCCCCGGTCACACCGGCGCCGACGGCGCAGCCGCCGGCGAGCATTGCGCCGAAGCCCATCAGGACGGCGCCGATCAGATAGCGACGCATGCCGCGCCCGTCCGAAAAGCCTTCCAGATTCAGCTCGCGCGCCAGCACGGCCGCGACGAACGAGCCGATGAAGACGCCCGGAATGATGCCAAGATCGAAGCCTGGCTTGAGTTGCGTGTTGGAGAGCACCTGCATCAAGAGCTCCGCCGAAGGCCCGCTGAACGTCAGGCTCTTCAGCGGCACCGGCGCAAACGAGGCCTGGCCGAGCTGATAGGTCAGGAACCAGCCGGCTGCGACCGCTGCCCCGGCAGCCACCGCCGAACGGAGGATCCGGCCTCCGACCTGGAATTTCGACACCGCGGCGAGCCCGGCCAGGAACCATAGCATGCCGAAGCCGAGCTTCTCCGGCGTGCCGCCGCCGAATACGCTCATGATGTCGCGCGACGGTCCGCCGTCGACGAGCCAGAGATTGGTGAGCCACTCGCGCAGCGGCGCGAGCAGGCCGTGATAGGCGGATTGCGCGGTCACCGCGAAGATCAGTCCGGACAGCAGCGCGCGCAGATTGCCATTAGCCGAAAGCACCAGCAGCCGGCTGGCGCAGCCGCGCGCCAGGATCATGCCGCAGCCGAACATGAGGCCGCCGATCATCGCGCCGGAGATGCTGCCCTGCTGCGCCAGCTGGCGCGCTTCCGAAACGTCGAGCTGGCCCATCGCCACCAGCGCCTGGGTGCCGAGCAGCGCCGAGGCAAAGGTCAGGAGCCAGACGGCGAGGCGCGGCCCGCCCTGTCCGCGCGCGAACTCGATCGTCGCGGCCCGCAGACAGAAGCGGCTGCGCTGGGCGAAGAAGCCGAAGGCACCGCCGACCGCGAGCCCGCACAGCAGCAGCACCGGCTCCTCACCCAGACGATCGATCAATGCGGTGAGCACGGGCGCTCTCGTCGTTCAAGTCTGCCGCACAACGCGACGGTCGGCGTTGGCAAGGACGTATGCGGTCGTCACGGGCGCAGATAGGCATATCCGCTCTGCTGCAACTCGGTAAGGCGCACCACGCCGCCCTTCTCCGCCACGGCGAAGCCCGGCAGGAGATCGTCGAGCTTTACGCCCTGCGCCTTCATGGTGTTGGCACAGGCGTCGAAGCCAACCGCCTGCCTTCATGAGGCGCTCGGCCAGAGCCGAGATGGTCTGGTCGGCCGAAATCGCATGAAAGGCCCGTAAGCCCGGACCGTGGATGACCAGGCGAATGTCGGCCCGTCCAGGTCCTCCGGTGCCGTCGAGGTGGTTCTGGAGGTTTCCGAGAACGAACAGGGCGCGGTCCTGATCGGAAAGATGATAGGCGACGCGCTGGCGCGGAGACTCCGTCGCCGCGCGTGCGCTGCCGACGCCGAAGATTCCGAACAGACTGGCAAGACCGGCTTGCATCAAAGATCGACGTTTCATGGTGACTCCTAACGCGCGGCTGCAATGAATCCTGCGATGCGATCAGCGGCATCCTCGGCGGCGAGATCGCGAAAGAAGTGATCTGCGTCGTCGATCGTCTCCAGCCGGACACGGCTGCCGGCGCTTGACGCCAGCGGCGCGAAGGACGCTGCCACGTCCGGCACCGTCTTGTCTTGCGCTGCCGCAAGCACCAGAACCGGCAGGCTCAGATCGGCGATCAGCGCCGCGGTATCCTGGCGCCGGTCGGCGCGATAGAATGCGGCGAACGCGCGCGCCGTCACCTTGGCATCGCGGCAATAGATGAAGCCCGGCACCGACATCCAGTCACCGGCGCGCCCGGCGGCGATCGCAGCCTCAGCCTTGTCGAGCAGCGGCGCCAGCGGTTGACCATAGGTCTCCGCGTAGGCGGTCCTCAAGCCGGTCTCGATGCCCGCCGTCGCCGGCGCCAGCAGAATCACACCCTCGATCGCGGCTTTGTTGGGATCGGCGACCAGATAGCGGGCGACCTGATTGGCGCCGCGCGAATGCCCGAGCACGAAGATGCGCGACGACGTCTTGCGCGCTTCGCTCAGCCAGGCCGCGATCTCCACGATCGCATCGTCAGGCACATAGTCATGGGGCTTGGCGCAATCGTACATGCCGGTGCGGCGATCGAGACCGAGCACGAGATTGTGCGCGAGCGAGGCGATGCCCCGCTCGGCCAACGCCTTGGACAGGCCCTGGATGGTCTCCATGTCCTTGTGCGCGAGCGTGCCGTGCGTCATCAGCACCAGCGGCACATCGGGCCCCGACCGCGCCGGCAGCCGGAGCGTGCCGAGCGCCGTACGCCCGCCGATCGTGACCTCGCGCGGCTCCTCGGCCGCGAATGCGACCGACGACGCAATGAACGAGACAACAAGAGCGAGCCACAACCGCATCGCAAATTCCTTCACGGACGCACGATCGTCCAGTTCTTCTCCGACAGCTCCAGCAGGGTCGCGACCCCGGTCTTGACCACCGTGACGCCGTCGAGCAGTGGCGGCTGCCGCCCTTCCTTGCTCGCAAGCGTCTCCAAGGTATTGCCGCAGGCGACGAAGCTCACATTGGGCATCGACTTGGCGAAGCCGAGCACCCGCTCCTTCACCGGCGAGCGGTCGGCCAGCAGCATGTCGAGGCCGCCATTGAAAGCGACGATCACGATCTCGACTTCCGCGCCCTCGCCCGAATAGTGGCGAGAGACATTCGCGGCGACGTCGAGCACCGCGCGCATCTTGGCCGGATCCTCGTCGCTGATCTGCAGCGCGAGCCTGTGCGGCTCGGCTGCAGTGGCGATGGACGCTGCCCCGCTTCCGGCCAGGGCGACGGATGCGGCCGCCAACAGCATCTGGCGGCGGCTGCATCCGGCAATCCTCACTCGACGCCTCGCGGCTTGCCGTCCTTGTCTTCCGGCGTGACGTCGACAGCGGTCGCGCGTCCGGTGATCTTGACCGGCGCGATGCAGTTCTTCATGCACGGATCCTTCTGCCAGAACGCCTTCTCGCTCGTACTCCGGTCGTCCATGATGAACCCGCCCTCGTTCGGCATCTTGATCGTGGCGAGATTGCTGTTGCTCAGCTCGAAGTTCTGATCGGTGATCACGTCGTTCAGATAGAGCACATAGGCGACCAGCGCGTAGTACTCGTCGACCTTCAGCGACTGCGGGCTGCCGAACGGCATCGCGTGGCGGACGTAGTCGAACAGCGTCGAGGCGTAGGGCCAGTAGGAGCCGACCGTCTTGACCGGATTGTCTGATGTCAGCGAGCCCTTGCCGCCGGCGAGCACCGGCCAGCGACCGGCGCCTTCGCCGAACTCGCCATGACAGCTGGCGCAATTGTCCATGAACAGCTTCTCGCCCTGGGCGACGGTGCCCTTGCCGACCGGCAGGCCCTGCCCGTCCGGACGCACGTCGATGTCCCAGCCGCGGATCTCCTCGGCGCTCGGCGCGCGGCCAATGTTGAAGCGCTGCGGCGGCTTGGCCTCGGTTTTGGCCTCGGTCTTCTCGCCCGGGCCGCCGGCGAACGCCACCGAGCCAGCAAGCGTTGCCAGCGCCGCGGCGGCAATGATCAGCTTAGGCGACCTCGACATTCTCGACCTCACCATTTGCCTGCACGTGCCAGGTCTGGATGCCATTGTTGTGATAGATGGAGTTGTAGCCGCGCACCTTGCGCAGCTCGGCCTTGGACGGCTGCACATAGCCGGTCTCGTCCTGCACCCGCGACTGCAGCAGCAGCGGCTCCCCGTTCCAGTCGAACTCGTAGTAGAAGCGGGTCAGCGCCTTATCGAGCACCGGGCCGTCAAGCCGCGCCGGCCACCAGTTGCGGCCACCATCGAGCGACACGTCGACGCGCTTGACCTTGCCGCTGCCCGACCATGCCAATCCCGACACGATCGTGAACCCCTTGCCATGCTTGATCGGCGCCTGCGGGCTCGGGCTCGTGATCACCGACTTCGCATCCATGGCCCAGGTGAAGCGCCGCGCCTTGCCATTCGGCAGCAGATCCGTGTACTTCGACGTCTCCTCGCGGGTGTGCCAGGGCTGGTCGCCGACCTCGATGCGACGAAGCCACTTGACCCAGAGATTGCCCTGCCAGCCGGGCACGACGAGGCGCATCGGATAGCCCTGCTCGGGATACAGCGCCTCGCCATTCATTTTGTAGGCGATGATGCAGTCGTCGAGCGCCTTCTCGATCGGCAGGCTGCGATCCATCGCGGCGGAATCGGCGCCCTCCACCAGCAGCCATTTGCCATTGGTCTTGACGCCGGCCTCTTCCAGCAGCGTGCGCAGCGAGACGCCGGTGTACTGCACGCAGTGGATCATGCCATGCGTGAACTGGCAGCCATTGAGCTGGGCGCCGCGCCACTCCATGCCGGAATTGGCGGCACATTCCATGAAATGGATGCGGTTGGCGCGCGGAAAGCGCTTGAGTTCGTCGAGCGAAAGCAGCAGCGGCCGCTCGACCAGGCCATGGATCATCAGCCGATGATCGGCCGGATCGATATCGGCCACGCCGCCGTGATGACGCTCGAAGCACAACCCGTTCGGCGTGATGATGCCTTCGAGCTCATGCAGCGGCGTAAAGCTGACCGAGGATTCCCGCGAGGCCGTCAGCCATTCGACGTCGCGCCGGATGACGTCCTTCTCGAACTTGGAAGGCTTGCCGTAGGGGCGCACGGCCACGCCCTCGCCGAGGGTGCGCGTCCATTCCGGCACGTTCGGCGGCTGGTTGGCGGGATTGCCGGCGCCGGCTCGGGCCGGCGAAGCCAGCGCGGTGGCCGCGAGGCCACCGGCGGCGGTCAGGAAGCCGCGGCGCGACGCGCGCGGGACTGAGGGAAGTGATTTGTCCTTGGACATCGTCGTCACACTCCGGAGACTTTGACGGCCCGGTTGGGCTCGAGACGCACGGTTTTCTGGCGCTGCAGATAGCTCGACACGACCTCCCAGATCGGCGGCCCCTGCGTACCCTCGTTGACGCTCGCCCAGCCGGCGACCTGGTACTCACGCGACGGATCGATCGCGGCGCCGGTCTTGATCAGGCGCATGTCGGAGATGCGCTGCCCTTGCGGCTTGTTGACGTCGATCGCATAGGACATGCCGCCGATGCGGACCATGTCGCCGCCCTGCTGGTAGTACGGATCGACATTGAACAAATTGTCGGCGACGTCCTCGATGATCTCCTTGAGGCGCGTGCCGGTCATGCCCATACGATAGACCGCGGGATAGGTAATCGCGGTGGCGTTGGTGACGTCCTCGAAGGTGATGTCCTGGCCCGGCATGACGCTGGTGCCCCAGCGGAAGCCCGGCGACAGCGCAATCTCAGCATCGCGCTCCTGCAGCAGCGCCTGGCAGATCAGATCGTCGAACGTGCCGTTGAAATTGCCGCGGCGATACAGCAGCGTCTCGGTGCGGCCCAACGGCCGGGCGAGCTCCGCGGCAAACGGCCTGCGGACCTCGGCGATCTTGGCGGTCATCGCGGCATCCGGCGTGATCACGTCGGAGAACAGCGGGATCAGTTTGTAGCGATAGGCCTTGACGGAGCCATCCTTGACGTCGAGATCGAGCCGCGACACGAACTTGCCGGAGGATCCCGATGCGATCAGCAGCGTCTTACCGACCTTGATCGCTTCGGGCAGCGCATCATGGGTGTGGCCCGTGAGAATGACGTCGAGACCCTTGACGCGGCTCGCCAGCTTGCGGTCGACGTCGAAGCCGTTGTGAGACAGCAGTACCACGAGGCCAGCGCCGTCCCTGCGCGCCTTGTCGACCTGAGTCTGGACATCCTCCTCGCGCACGCCGAACGACCAGTTCGGAATCATCCAGCGCGGATTGGCAACCGGCGTATACGGGAAGGCCTGGCCGAGCACCGCGATCTTGACGCCGCCGCGCTCGATCATTGTCGAGGCCTCGAACGCCGGCTCGTTCCACTCGGTGTCACGGATGTTGAGGCCGAGGAACGGGAAGCCGAGCGCATCCACCGCCTGCCTGACGCGCTCGGTGCCGTAGGTGAATTCCCAATGCCCGGTCATCGCATCGGGCTTCAGCAGCGACATGCAGTCGATCATGTCCTGGCCGCGGGTCTTCAACGACGACCATGATCCCTGCCACGTGTCGCCGCCATCGAGCAGCACGACCTTGTCGCCGCGCTCGGCGCGGATCGCCTTGATGACGGTGGCCGCGCGGTCGAGCCCGCCGATCCGCCCATAGGTCTTGGCCAGCGCCTCGAAATCCTCCGAGGTCAGCGCATAGGCCGACGACGATCCCGGCGCGATGCCGAAGCGAGTGAGGAAATCCTTGCCGGTGACATGCGGCGGCTGGCCCTTGGCGTCGCCGACGCCGAGATTGGTCGACGGCTCGCGGAAATACAGCGGCATCAGCTGGCCGTGGATGTCGGTGACGTGCACCAAGGTGACGTTGCCGACCGGATCGAACGCCAGCAGCTCCTTCTCGGTCAGCTTCTGCTGGGCCAAGGCGCGGGACGTGCCGCCCGTCAAGGCAGCCGCCGCCAATGCGACCTGAACGAATTCGCGACGCGATATCATGATGTGTCTTCCTTGTGTCCGCGACTAGTTGCGGACCGACGGTGTCTCGACGGGCAGACCGATGCCGCGCCAGGCGACGTAGAGCTCGAGCGCGAGGAACTCATCCGATAGCGGCTTGTAGGGCACGCCGCGCACGTCGAACATGCAGCCCTCGAAGCGTTCGTGCAGCGGGATCAGGCGCTGATCGCGCAGCCGGTAGGTCGGAAAACCGTTGGTCTGGCCCTGGCTGAGAAAGTCCGCGCGCATGAACTTGCCGTTGTTCTTCTCATGGCAGGAGGCGCAGGCGAGATCGAGCTGGCCGACGCGCGTGTAATAGATCTCCTTGCCCTTCTCGAACCACGGCGACATCGGGCCATCGGTCTTCACCGACACCGGCAGGCCGCGCGACTGGAAGCGCACGAAGGTCGTCATGTCCGTCAGCTCCTTGGACTTGAACGCCCAGGGCTCCGCCTTCATATGCTCGGTGCGGCAGATGTTGATCTGTTGCTCGAGATTGACGGGCTTGTTGAGCTTGTCGCTCCATTTCGGCATGGCCGCGCCGACGCCCTTCATGGCCGTTTCCGCCTCGCCGTGGCAGCTCATGCACGACTTGCCTTCGCCGCCGTCAACCGTCTTCCAGACATCGGCCGCCCGCTCCACGGCGAGAAAACCCCGGATTCTCCAGGTCGTCGTCCTGCAGCGCGCGGGTTTCCTTCGTGCGGAACTGATAGCCCGAAATGATGGTCTTGAAGACGTGACCGGGAGGCGCCGGAATGCCCTTCCGTTCCGCCTCCTGGCCGAACACCGCGATGGCCGAGAAGGTCAGCGCGGCCGTGGCCAGGACAGCGAGAGAACCGTAGCGAATGGACATCCGTCACTCTCCGTAGCGATCACACGCTGCGATCAAGCCTTCAACGCGATCTTTTCCTCGGCCGTCACGACCGAGCCGTCGTCATCGGTCCAGGCGAACTTGAAGGTGCCCTCCTCATCGATCCTGGCGTCGAACTGTATGTATGGGTTCGCCGAGATCGCCGGCTCAAGCGCGCAGGAGAACACCGGCTTGCCGTTGAACTCGCAGGTGAACTTGTTGATGATCTTGCGTGGGATCGGCTTGCCCTGCGCATCCTTGCGCTGGCCCGATTCCATCAGATGCGAGACCAGCGTCTTGATCTGGATGATCTCGCCCTTCTTGGCTTCCTTCGGAAGCTTGATCCGCGGCTTGTCTGCCATGTTCTCTCTCCTGCCTCAGCCGCCGCAGCCGCCGATGGTGACCTTGACCGTCTTGCGCTCCGTGAACAGCGAGCCGTCGCTCATCTTCGCGACCGCGATCACGTTCTGGGTCTGCGCCAGACGGATCCTGATCGACGCCTCGGCCTTGCCGGACATCGGCGTGAACATCAGCGTCGCGACGCCGGCGTTCGGATTGCCGTCGGCGACAAACAGCACTTCCTTGACGTAGTTGTCCGACGTCATCGGGCTGTCGACCGTGAGCGCGAGCGGCACGGTGTTGCCGTTCTCGGCGATCTCAGGCAGATCGAGCGTGATCTTGCCCTTGGCGGCTTCCTTGCCGCCGGTGAACTTCTTGATCAAGTCGGCCGCGTCGTTGCCCGGCTCGGCGTTGGCGGCCATCGGCAGCACCGTCAAAGCGACGAAACCGCCGCCGAGAAGGAACGCCTGTCGTCTGTTGATTGCGCCCATGCATCATCCTCCAGAGGCGGTTATTTCAAGGTTTCGAGAAAGGCGACGACGTCCTCGACCTGCGCGGCGGTGAGAACGGGCTTGCCGACGAACTCCGGCCTGACCCGATTGAGTCCGTCGTTCTTGTAGAAGGCGGGCATCACCGTATCGGTGAAGATGCGCTTGGGATCGGCAACGATCAGGCGCAGCTGCGCCGTGTTGTAGCGGGTCGCGACGCCATCCAGCGACGGACCGAACTCGCCGTGAAACTCTTCCGACTTCAGCGCCGAGACCTGATGACAGGCAAGGCAGTTGCCCAGCGTCCGCGTCAAAAACACCTTCTTGCCGGCCTCGGCATTGCCGGGCGCGCCCGTCAGGGATTTTGGAATCGCATAGTCGACGATGTCGAGCCTGATCGGCTCGTCACCTCGCGCGGTTGCCGACAGCAACACGGAGAGCAAGGCGGCCGGAATCAAACGGCGCATGTTTCCACCCTGACCGACGAGGCTTCCCCTCGCCTGCTGATGCAACGGACTTACGGTCCGTCATATTCACAAATAATGATTTGATAATGTGACTGGTGTCAACCGAATTCGATGCGGCAGCGCACTCATCCCTTGGTCGACGCGAGATAGTCCCGGAACGTGCCACGCTCATAGGCCTTGTCGCGCACGAAGCGGAACATTGCGAGGAAATGCGCCGGCTTGAGATAGCCCGGCGCGCGCGCCACCTCGCGGGCAAGCGGCTCCTTGGCTGCAACGCCGTCGACCGACGGCGGAAAGAACTGGAACGTCGGCGTGAATCGGATCGCGTAGCGCTCGGCAAGCTCCTTCTCGGTCAGTTCCTTGCCGTCGAAATCGATCACCTTGCGCGCGCCGAGCAGGTTGAGCTGCAGGACTTCGAAATTGGCGCGGATGTAGTCCGTGATCCCTTGATCGGCAAAGTTCACCAGATGGGTCTCGCGGCAATAGGGGCAACCGCGCAGCTCCCACATCACCGCAAGCCGCTTGCCCTCGGAGGCGGCGCTCTCGAGGTCCTCGCGCAGATCCAGGAAGCTGTTGAGGAACCAGGATTGGTGATAGAGCCCGTCGTCGCCGAGCACCGCGTCGGCCCGCGCCGACGATTGCATGGCGCCGAACGCGGCCGCTGCGGGCAGCAGCGCAACCAGATCGCGGCGCGTCATCGTCCGGTTCGTCGTCATCAGCCTGCTCGCGCGCTTTGCCAAGTCCACGGAATCTCGATACATAATATTCGAATAACAGAATGTGAAAAAGGACATTCGATGCTGCGCCGCGCCATCCTGCTGTCGCTCGTGCTGTCATGCCTCACGCATGGCGTCCGCGGGCACACCGAAGAGAACGCGGATATTGCGGCCTTCATGCACGCTGCGATGGCCAGCCTGCGCACAGCCGCGAGCTATGGGCGCACCGGCAATGTGGGCTTGGCGCAGCTCGAGCTCGACGACGCCAGGACCGCCTGGGCCAGGCTCAGCCGGCTCGCCGAGCGCTCCAATGCGCCCTCTTCGGCCCAATCCTTCGCCGCTCTGATCGCCACTGGACACGATCGCCTGAAGCTGGCGGACGAAGAGCTGGCCGCTGGTGACGGAGCCCGCGCTGCGGCGGCCATTGCCGCATTGCGCCAGTCGCTTCACGCCTTCAGACGCGAGGCCGGCGTCGTCGAGCTCAGCGATTGCGTGTTCGACCTGTCGCCTGCCATGAACGAGTTGCGCAATGCCGCGATACGGTTCACGGCGGACAAGGGAGATCCCGGCGAGGTCGAGCAGGCCGGCACCGCGCTACGCGAGCGTCTGCAGCGCTGCAACGTCCTGGCGCCGCCGGACGTTGCGAGCCAAGCCGAATTCCGCCGCCTGATCGACGGCGCCACAGCAAGCGCGGGCGAGATCGGCGGCGCCGCGCGCGCGGGCGATGCCGGTCTTGTGCATCGCTATGAGATCGAGCTGCAATCTTTCGTCAATCTGCTGGACTTCCGCTTCGGCTGATCAGCCGATCGTGGCCAGCGAGGGAAAGCGCTCGAAGATCCATTCCGACATCCGCGGGACCACGCCGGTAAGAAAGGCCGTGCCGGTCAGCACCAGAAAGCCGCCCATGGTCTTCTCGACCAGCGGCAGATGCGGCTTGATGCCCTTCAGCAGGGTCATGAACTGGCTCATGAAGGCGGCGGCGATCAGGAACGGGATGCCGGTGCCGAGCGAATAGGCCGCGAGCAGCAGAATGCCCTTCCCGACCGTCGCCTCCGCGCCGGCCATCATCAGCACGGCGGCCAGAATCGGCCCCGCGCATGGCGTCCAGCCGAAGGCGAAGGCCAGCCCCATCACGAAAGCGCCGAGCAGTCCGGCCGGCTTGCGGCCGACATCGATGGTCGCGCTGCGGTACAGCAGCGGAATCCTGAGCAGCCCGAGGAAATGCAGGCCCATCGTGATGATGACGAGGCCGGCGACGATGCCGAGTTGGCTGAGATGGCCGGCGATGAATCGGCCGAACACCGAGGCGGTGGCGCCGAGACCGACGAAGACAAACGAAAAGCCGACGACGAAGCAGAGCGCCGTCAAGACCGTGCGCCGCCGCGGCACCGGTGCGGCCTCGGTGACGGTCTCGGCCGCCGACACCCCGGCCATGTAGCACAGGAACGGCGGCACCAGCGGCAGGATGCACGGCGACAGGAAGGACAGCAGCCCCGCGGCCAGCGCGGCGCCCAGCGTGACGTCGAGATCCATCAATCCTCCCGGGCTGGACACCCCTGCCCCATGCCGCCCGCCTTGACGACGCGAGCTTCGGAAACGGAGCACTAGTACATATTCGAATTCAATGATAGATTGGACCGCAAGTCCAGCAAGAGGATTGCGGCATGACGCTCAAAATCGCAAAGCTCGCATCGGCGGTGGCGGCGGGCCTCTGTCTCTCGTTGCCGGCCGCCGCCTCCGAGCTCGTGATGTTCGAACGCGCGGGCTGCGGCTGGTGCGCCCGGTTCAATGCCGAGATCGTACCGATCTATGCCAAGACGGATGAAGGGCGCGCATTGCCGCTGCGGCGGGTCGACCTCAGCCAGCCGATGCCGGCGGATCTCGCCGGCATCGATCCGGGCGCGTTCACCCCGACCTTCGTGGTGGTCGATCAGGGCCGCGAAATCGGACGGATCCGCGGCTATCCCGGTGATGCGTTTTTCTTTGGGCTGCTCGGCCGTATAATGAATGTTACAAGCGGGACGCCGGCCCGCTCCTGACGGACAATCGAGGATCCAGAATTCATGCCGCTGCCGAAGTTGAAGGACATCGAAACCTCCGCCGAGCTCGAGCAGATGATCGAGAAGGCGCGAGAGGCCAGCGAGATGCTGAAGGCGCTGTCCCACGAGTCCAGGCTTCTGCTGCTCTGCATCCTCTCCGAAGGCGAAAAATCCGTCACCGAGCTCGAACAGTTCCTGGGCGAGCGGCAGTCGACCGTCTCCCAGCAGCTCGCCCGTCTCCGGCTCGACCGGCTGGTGACGACGCGGCGCGAGGGCAAGACGATCTACTACAGCCTCGCCAGCGAGGACGTCCGCAAGATCCTGACGGCAATCTACGACGTCTTCTGTGAGCCGGTCCGCAAGCGCCGCCGCTGACATTCGTCGCATCGCAATCGCCCTCGCTGACCATCCGGCTCCCGCCGCAGGCAGGCGCGAGCCGCAAGCAGCGGGCGCGGCAGGAGGTCTGGCTTCGCCGCCGATCCTGGCGCACAATGCCGGGACGAAAACAAGGACATCGGGGGCAATGCTCAGTCCGTCAGCATTGACGTTCATGTGCGGTGTACTGGCAGGCGGCGTTCTCGGCGTTGCCGGGCGCGCCGGCCGGTTCTGTACGCTTGCGATGCTGGAGGACGCGTTTTTCGGTGCGGATACGCGGCGCCTCAAATCCTTCGCCCTGGCTGCGGCAGTGGCGCTGGTGGCCACCCAATTGCTCGCGAGCTTCGGCCTCATCGATCTCTCGCGCTCCATCTATCTGACCTCATCCATTCCGCTCGGCGGCGCCATCCTGGGCGGCTTTGTGTTCGGGATCGGCATGGCGCTGGTCGGCACCTGCGGCTTCGGCACGCTGGTCCGCATCGGCGGCGGCGATCTGCGCGCCATCGTCGTGTTCCTGGTGCTCGGCGTCTCGGCCCTGGCTGCAATGCGCGGGCTCACCGGATTCCTGCGCGTTGGACTCATCGAGCCGCTGTCGCTGCGCCTGCCGGAGACGATGAGCCAGGGCATCGACGTTCTGCTGTCGGCGGTGCTTGGATCATATGCGCGGCCGGCCGTCGTCTCCATCGCGGCCGTCGCGCTGGCCGCCTGGGCGCTGGCCGACGGACGACTCGTCAGATCGCCACGGCTGCTGCTCTCGGGCCTCGCCGTCGGCGGCGCGGTCGCGTTCGGCTGGTTCGCCACCGGCTGGCTCGGCAACGACGATTTCGATCCGGCGCGCTTGGCCTCGCTGACATTCGTCGCCCCGCTCGGCAACACCGTGCTCTATATCGCGACGCTGTCCGGCAGCCGTGCCGATTTCGCGATCGGCTCGGTGGCGGGCGTGATCCTGGGCTCCTTCGTCGCGGCGATGTTCTCGCGCGTGTTTCGCTGGGAGGCCTGCGACGACGCGCGCGAACTGAAACGTCACATGGTCGGCGCGCTGCTGATGGGCACCGGCGGCATCATGTCGATGGGCTGCACCATCGGCCAAGGCCTCTCGGCGTTCTCGACGCTCGCGCTGTCGGCGCCGCTGACCATGCTCGCGATCACCTGCGGTGCACGCCTCGGACTCGAATACACCATGACCGGCGAATGGCGGCCGGCCGTGCGGAACCTGCTCCGGATCAGCCATTGATCGACGGCAAATTGGCGGTTGCGCCCTGCACCAGCCGACAGTCCGCCGCGGTTCAAAGAACAGGCGCCGGCAAAAGCGGCCGTCCTCTGATAGCCGCGGCCCGCGCGCTGCAAGGATACGCGGCAGATCGGAAGATCTAGTCCCCCGCGGCACGGTAGGCTGAGCCACTCGGCAACGGCCCCACCCTTCCTGCAAGCTGCGATCGCGATCGTCCTCCAACTGAGCTCAGGAACTGCGGCATCGCATATGCGTTGGCTGCGTGCGGGGCTCGTGCCGTACTGAGTTGAAGATGTCCCACGCCGATCATAAGAGCCTTCAGGAACACGAGCAAACAGTCCATTACGAAGGGCCCAGCGGCGGCTGGGGATCGCTGCGCGGCATCGCACGGATCTTCGGCAAGGAGTGGACCACGCCGGCGGCGCTTGAGACCCTGGCGCGGCAGAACAGGCCCAAGGGGTTCATGTGCGTGTCCTGCTCCTGGGCGAAGCCCGCGGACTACCACACCTTCGAGTTTTGCGAAAACGGAGCCAAGGCCACGCTGTGGGAGCTCACCACGCTCCGGTGGGAGGAGGCTTTCGACGCGATCGGCGCAGAGCTCCGTCGGCTCGATCCGAAGTCCGTCATCTTCTATTCGTCCGGTCGGGCAAGCCTGGAAACGTCCTACCTCTACGCGCTGTTCGCACGCGCCTACGGCAACAACAATCTGCCCGACAGCTCGAACATGTGCCACGAGACCACCTCAGTGGCCCTGAAGAAGGTCATCGGCGCCGGCGTCGGGACGGTCGTGTTCGACGACCTGAAGAATTGCGACGCCATGTTCTTCTTCGGCCAGAATACCGGCTTCAACAGCCCTCGCTTCCTGCATCCGCTGCAGGATGCCGCGAAGCGCGGGGTGCCGATCGTCACGTTCAATCCGGTGCGCGAGAAGGGCCTGATTGCGTTCACCAACCCGCAGAACCCGGCGGAGATGCTGACCGGCAGCGAGACGCCGATCAGCACGCAATATCACGAGGTCCGGCTCGGCGGCGATATCGCTGTCATGCTGGGCATCTGCAAGCATGTGTTCGCAGCTGACGACGCGGCCAAGGCCGAGGGACAACGGGTTCTCGACGTCCCCTTCATTGAACAACACACCCAGGGGTTCGAAGACTTCGAGGCCAAGGTGCGCGGGACTTCATGCTCCGAGATCGAAGCGAAGTCCGGCTTGAGCCAGGGCGCGATCGAGCGGGCTGCAGAGATCTACGTCAAGGCTGACCGCGTGATCGGCGTCTACGGGATGGGCCTGACCCAGCATGTTCACGGCTTCGAGAATATCGCCATGTTCGTCAACATGCTGCTGCTGAGGGGCAATATCGGCCGCGACGGGACCGGAATATCTCCGGTCCGCGGGCATTCGAGCGTGCAGGGACAGCGCACCGTCGGCATCTCCGAAAAGCCGGAGCTGGTGCCGCTCGACAAGATCGCCGAACAGTTCGGATTCGATCCGCCCCGCGACAAGGGGATGAACACGGTCGAAGCCTGCGAAGGCATTCTCTCGGGGAAGGTCAAAGCCTTTTTCGGCCTTGGCGGAAACTTCGTCCGGGCGATACCGGAGCGTGAGGCGATGGAACGTGCATGGCGCAGGATGGACCTGACGGTCCAGATCGCGACCAAGCTCAACCGCAGTCATCTGGTGAACGGCAGGACCGCCTATCTGCTGCCCTGTCGCGGCCGCACCGAACAGGACATGCAGGCCAGCGGGCCTCAAGCCGTGTCGATGGAGGACACGTTCAGCTGCATCCAGGGCTCGATCGGGTTGCGGAAGCCGGCAAGCGAGCATCTCAAATCGGAGGTCGATATCGTCGCCAGTCTGGCCGAGGCAACCGTGCCGCCCCATCCCAGGCCGAAGTGGCGCGAATGGGTCGGCAACTACGCCCTGATCAGGCATCTGATCGCGCAGACCTACCCGGACGAATTCCACGATTTCAACGAACGGATGTTCACGCCGGGCGGATTCTATCGCGGCAATTCCGCACGCGAGCGAATCTGGAAGACCAACAGCGGCAAGGCCGAGTTCACCGTCCCCGACACCCTGGACGCCGCTGGCTTCGACGACGCACCCGGACGCTACCGGCTGCTGACGATGCGCAGCAACGACCAGTTCAACACGACGATCTACGGATTCAGCGACCGCCTGCGCGGTATCGAGGGCACCCGTCAGGTGCTGCTGATGAATCCCGACGACATCGCCAAGGCCGGACTGCGGGAGGGACAGATGGTCTCGCTGATCAGCGACGCGCAGGATGGCATCCACCGCGAGGCGGGACCGTTGAAGGTGACGCCGTTCAGCCTGCCTGCCGGGTGCGTCGGCTCGTACTATCCGGAGATGAATCCGCTCATGCCGCTATCGCATCACGATCAGCAGTCGAAGACACCGGCGGCCAAATCGATCGCGGTGAGACTGAAAATCTAGGGGGGGCGGACGATCGTCGGCCGCCTGCGAATACAGATTTTTTGTCCCAGCGGCAGCGAGCGAGGCACGCCACAGACGTGGCTCCTCCAATCCGACGGATTACCCCTGGTGACGGGCAACCATCAGACCACACTCCGCGTCATCATGTCGTGCCATGCTTGGCCCCTCGATCCAGAATCGCACCGAGCACGCCGCCGAGATACGCGCCGCTCACCTGTTCAGACCCTGTCTGTTCCATCAGGATCGTTGCCGTCGGGCCACGTCACACACCTTTGGCTGGTATCGATATGTCCGCGACCGTCAGCCCATCACGTCGCGTCAAATTCGCCGAGCCCCGATACGGCGCGATGAGCTCCTTGATGATTGCCCCGCCCTCGCCTTGACCCGCGCCGCCAGGTCCCCAGCCATCATCACTGACTGTCAGGCGAACATGTCCCGTGGACGAGACGCGCAGCGAAACGAGGATCGTCCCAGTCGCACGCATGTGCATTCCATGTCTGACCGCGTTGCCCACCAGTTCATGCCCGACCTGAAGCACCACGGGAACGATCGGCGCCGGACAATGTCCTGCAACCTGTACCCTGGCCTGGATTGCCTGATCGCAGTCGCTCAGCAGAGCGATCGTAGCCCTGACCAGGGAGCTGAAACGCCGTTCGAAGCCGGCAGGAGGCGCCGTGAATCCAAAAAGAGCGTCGGAGATCTCCGCCGAAAGCAGTATGCGGCGAAGGATATCATCGGCAAGCGCAGCGCCTGATGGTGTGCTGCGCAAGGCGCTCGTCTCACATTGCGAGATGATCCGTTGCAGCGCATTCTTGATGTGATGACGCAGCAGCCTGAAAGCAGGGCAGCGGTCGGCTGCCTGAACACTTCCGTCGGACAAAACACCGATGTCACCGCCATCGCACGGCAAGTCGGCCGCTCGAACGATGGCGAAATGATGTTCCGGAGTACAGACGAATTGCATGTCCCCTCTCGCGCTGCTCAGTTCAATTGTCCTTGTTGTACGGATCCCACGATGCGATGCGACGCAATGCGGCTGAAAATTGTTCTCGGCGTGATCCGTTGGACCTGACGCGGCTCCGCAAGCGGTGGACCAGCAGTCGCGTCTGCGCAGTCACCGACGAATCTGTCCACAGATCCGGGGGAAAGGTCCGCGTCCTCCGTATCAGTCACGTCGGCCGCTGATGACGAGGACGACACCCATGCGAGCAGGATGCGTAGCGGTATCATGGCTGGAGGTCAGTTGGGGGGAGTGCCGGTTACCGGCGATCCAGACCGGGAGCCTCGGCGTGGCTAAGCTCCGCGCTTATGGCAACGCGGCAGATGACGAGCTCCTGTGCTGGTCGGCTGAAGGCGACAGACGAGCGTTCGACGAAATCGTCCTGCGCCACGGCCAATTCGCGCTGAATGTCGCTGCTCGCCTGATTTCGGACCGGCGAGACGCCGAAGATGCCGCGCAGGAGGCGATGGTTCGGGCCTGGAAGCAGGCGCGCCGCTTCGATCCGAGCCGAGCTCAGTTCCGAACCTGGCTCTATAGGATCGTCGTCAACCTGTGCATCGATCAGCGCCGGCGGGTATGGCCAGAGACGATGCCAGAGGACTTCGATGCGATCGACCCCGGCGCGCCGGTGGACGAGGCCATGGCTGCGAGCGAGCGCGACGCAGCTCTCGCTGCGGCGCTGCGGGCACTGCCGGAGAACCAGCGGGCTGCCGTGACGCTGGTCTATGATGAAGGGCTGTCGGGTGCGGAAGCGGCGCGCATCCTCGGGCTGTCGGCCAAAGCTGTGGAGCGATTGCTGGCCCGCGCGCGAACCGCGCTGCGTGACAGGCTTCACACCGGATACGTTGGAAAGGGTGATTAGAATGTGGTCGCTCGACGAGTTTACCTCACTCGCGGAAAGCTACGGAGCAGATCTCGATCGCTGGCCCGCGGAGCTGAGGTCGAAAGCAATGGCGCTGCGCGATGCATCCGCCGCGGCACGCGCTGTGTTGGATCGGGAGCGGGAGCTCGATGTCGCAATGGAAGCGGCACGGCGCCGCGAGGACATGGTCCTCTGGTCGCCCGGGGAGCACGCCGCGGCCTTGGCGCGGTTGAGATCGGGTGTTGCCGCCCGTATCGCACCCTTGCCCTGGAGCAGATCTGCGGTGTTTGCGCTCGGCTGGAATGTGCTGGAGAATTGCGACGCCATCGGAGCGGACCGCGGGTGGTTGAGGTTCGCGACCAGCAGTACGATCGTCGTCGCTGCCGGCGTCCTGATCGGGTCGCACTTCCTCGCGGCGCCTCCACCGGCCGATCTGCTGTCCTCACTCGAGATGGCGCCCATTCACATCTTCTCAGAATGACGGACGAGATGTCTCAGACTGACACGCTTCGCCGCAACTGGCGCCGCATAGCGCTGCCGGCCTCGATTGTTCTCAACATCTTCCTGATCGCGATTCTCGCCGGGCACGCCCTCTCCGGGTTGCGCGGGACCGCCGTCTTAAACGATCCCGTCGCACGGGTGCTCGCCAATGCCACCGCCACGCTGCCGCCTCAGGATGCTGCGGTGTTCCGGAAGTCCGTCCTGGATGCGGCGCCCAGCTACGCGGAAGGGCTGAAAGGTCTTGCCAAGGCGCGGCAACAACTCGTTACGCGCATCGCTGCCGAGCCTTTCGACCCGGCCGCCGTGCAGCAGGAGTTCAAGAATTGGCGTGCGGCCACCGACGCCTTCTACGAAGCCTTCGATGGACCACTGACGGATGCACTGGCCAGACTATCTCCCGAGAGCAGACGGAGAGGGCTGGCCGCCGACCCGGGAATGAGATCCGCCCCCTGACCCGATCTCAGACACGGCGCAGCAGCCTGCGTCTCGGCTGGACTGCTCTCGGCCCATCACGAGCGACACCAAGAAAATATCAACAGACATGTCGCGCAGACGACCGTGCACCGTATCAGTGCCGTGCTCACCATAGAGGAGAAGCGCACATGTTACGAAAATTGGTGCTGGTCTCTGCCCTCGCCCTGCCCGCGGTCATCACGAGCGGCCCTTCAGCCCAGGCCGGCCAATTTGTCGCCACAGGGCCTCGCGGCGGCACGGTCGCAGGCAGCACCTGGCGCGGGTCCGGTTATTGGGGGCGCGGTCCATGCTGTGCCCGCGGCAATGTCGCGGCCGGCGCTGTTGCAGGTCTCGCCGTCGGAGCTGCCATCGGTGCCGCGGCCGCCTCGCGGCCGGTGGCCTATGTCGCGCCTCCGCCGCCGCGCGTCGTTTACGTCCCCCCGCCGGTCGTCTACGCGCCCTACGGCTACTACTACGGTCCGTAGCGAACGCCGCCGGACGTCCTCCATAGGGAGAGGCTGCAGCCTCTCCCTGCTGCCAATTCCGGATCTCGATAGCAATCGGACGATCCAAGGCGATCGTCCCGACCACGGCAACGAGTCAACCAGCCCGAGCCACAGCAATCGATCGACAATCCGAGACCCTGCAAAGTGAGTTCGATCATGTGCGTTTCGAGGACGTCCTCCGCCCTGACATTGCTGAGCGCAGCGCTGCTGGCGGGCTGCGCCAGCACCGCCCCAGTGAAATATCAGGGCCTTGCCGCAACATCGGCCATGGTCCCGAACACATCGGCCGACAGCGACCACGTTCCCTTCTCCTATGCGATGCCGGGAACGAACTGGACCAATTACTCCGGCTTCGTTCTCGATCCCGTCACGATCTATGCAGGGGCCGACAGCCAGTTTGGAGATCTCTCCGACGGCGACAAGCACGCGCTTGCGACCTACATGCAGAACCAGTTCTCGACGGCACTCGGCAAGCGATTTGCGTCCGCGACGGCGCCCGCCTCCGGTGTCTTGCGCATCCATTTGACGCTGACCGGCGTCGAGACCACAAAGCAGGTCATTTCGACGGCGACGAAGATCGTTCCTGCAGGCGCAGTTCTCAACACGATCGCGACCGTCGGAGACAAGCAGGCGGCATTCTCGGGGTCCGTCACCTATGTCGTCGAGATCTATGACGGAGCGTCGCGCAAGCTCTTGCGCTCCTTCGTCAGCAAGCAGTATCCGCTCGCTATCGATGTCCTGGCGACCATCGGTCCCTTGGAGGCGGCACGAGCCGGAATTCGCCGGGGCGCCGACGCGCTGACGGCGCAGCTGATGTGATCCGATAGGCGCCAAGGATGACGTCGCATGGCTTCACTCGATCACGAGCGATGAATGGGTGCACAACGACCAACCGATGACGTCAATGCCACCCCAGCGGCAGCCCGCCCGCTCGCAACATCAGCGACTAGCTCACCGGTATGCGGATCTCTCCCAGGCCAACGATTCCGCCAGTCATGGTTTGCCCGCGCTGCACCGGACCAACGCCTTCCGGCGTCCCCGTCATGATGATGTCACCGGCTTGAAGAGACATGGACTGCGAACAGATCGAGATGATATCCTGAACCGGCCAGATCAGCTTCGAGATATCGGAGTCCTGCTTGGTCACGCCGTCGACCGCCAGCCAGATTCGTCCCGCTTTCGGATGTCCGACCTCGGACACCGGGCGCAACGGCGCAATGGGCGCGGAGAAGTCAAACCCCTTGCCCCAGTCCCAGGGACGGCCTTGCTCGCGCGCCTGAAGCTGCAGATCGCGGCGCGTCAGGTCGATCCCTACACCGTAGCCCCAGACGTGATCCAGCGCACGGTCCAAGGGGATATCCGCGCCGGATCGGCCGATGGCGACGATCAGCTCGATCTCATAATGAAAATTGTTGGTCAGCGGCGGATAGGGAACGGCGGTGCCGTCATCGACGACGGCATCGGCGGGCTTCATGAAGAAGAACGGCGGCTCGCGATCGGGGTCGCGTCCCATTTCACGGGCATGGGCCGCATAATTTCGGCCGACACAGATGATCCGCCGCACAGGAAAGCGCGCCGACGAGCCGTTGACGGCGACGGACGCCTGCGGCGGAGGCGGCAGAACGAATTCGCTGTGGGTCGTATCGTCACGCATTGCCACGGTCCTCCCGGAACAGATGAAGCGCTTCCTGAATGGGTCGATCGGAATAAGAGAAGATCACGGCATCGCCATCGATGGCCTCGTGACGCACGCGATGCCATGAGGGCACGACGAAGATGTCCCGCCTGCTCCAGTCGACCACCATCTCGTCGCCGGACCGGGCGGATATGATGCTGCGTCCCCTCCCCTCGATCGGCACGAACACCGTCGCGTCGGTCGAGCGGTAGGCCGCGGTCGCAAAGCCCTTCGGCAGAAGCTGGATGAAGGTCGCCATGGTGGCCATGGCATGATTGCCGGTGATCGGGTTGGTGTATCGCATCTTCAGACCGTGGCACGCATCCCAGGCGGCGGCCCGCTGCAGGCGGTCGAGCGCTTCGCGCGTGCGCGCATAGGGATAGTTGAACACCGGCGAGGCGCCTCCACCGCCCTTGTGGTCCACGGGCAAGAGGTTGTGACCGTAGCGGGCGTCACTGTCGCCGATCGGTCGCGTGATCGGCTGCTCGTCGACGTCGAGATGCTCGGCGAACGACGCATCCAGCATCTGCACCACCGGAATATCCAGACCATCCAGCCAGAAGATCGGGTCAGTGCCCGGGTTGCCGTGATCGTGCCAGGCCCACGGCGGCGTGATGATGAAATCGCCCTCATGCATGATGGTGCGCTCGCCGTTCACGGCCGTGTAGGCCCCCTCGCCCTCGAGGATGAAGCGTAGCGCCGACTGGGTGTGCCGGTGCGCCGGAGCGACTTCGCCCGGCATGACCAGTTGCACGCCGGCATAGAGATCGGTCGTGATTTTGGACTGCCCACGCAGTCCGGGATTCTCGAGAACGAGAACTCTTCGCTCGGCCTCCTTGGTGGTGATGAGATCTCCGGCCTCGATCATGTGCGTGCGGATCTCGTCAAACCGCCAGGACGCCGGAAGACAAGCGCTCCTCGGCTCCGGCGTCACGAGGTCGGCCAACGACAACCAGAGAGCCGAGAGATTTTTCTTGTCGATCTTGTCGTAGAATGCCCGCCGTTCAGGTGTGTCGGCTGTCGGGGCGATGATTCTCTCGTGAGACATCGTGTCATCTCTTGGATGTTGGGGATATCGTCGGTCTGGACGTGATCGGCGCCGGCCGTTGTCTGTTCGCGAAACCTCGGTCCAACGGCAAGCGCGCGCTTCCAGGCCGTTGAGCGGTCAATCTGTCGTTCTGGCCGCGGACGCGGCGCTACGCAGCTTCTGCCGATCGATCTTGCCGGTCCCGGTCTTCGGCAGATCCGGCCAGTACTCGATCAAGCGCGGATATTTGTAGGGCAGCAATTTCGACTTGACGTGATCCTGAAGCTCGCGCGTCAGTGCCTCGCTCGCAGAACACTCGTCGCGCAGAATGACGAATGCCTTTGTCGTCATGCGGCGGTCCGGAAGCTCCATCCCGAGCACTGCGCACTCGCGCACGGCCGGATGCTCCGCCAGGCACAGCTCGATTTCGATCGGATAGATCCACTGGCCGCTGACCTTGATGAGATCGTCGACACGGCCCACGAAGGTGAAGAACCCGTCGTCATCCTCGACCAGCCGGTCGCCAGTCCAGATCCAGCCGCCGACTCGCATGGTCTGCTCGGTCTTGTCCGGCCGGTTCCAGTAGCAAGGCGCGTTGGAGTGACCACGCACCCACATCACGCCGGCCTGGCCGCGCGGGACGGGCTCACCTTCCGGAGTCGTCAGCCGGATCTCGTAACCCGGCACGCGTCTACCGGCCGTTCCGACCTTCTTCTGGTGGGGCGTGTTCGAAAGATAGATGTGCAGAGCCTCGGTCGATCCCAGCCCTTCCAGGATCTCATGCCCGAAGCGACGCTTCCACGCGTTGAAGATGTCCTGTGACAGCACCTCCGCGGCCGACAGGCAGAGGCGAACGCTCGACAGATCGGCCCGCTCGATTCGCGGATGGTGCAGCAGCGCATTGTAGAGAGTTGGCAGACCGAAGAAGAGCGTCGGCTTGAACCTCTCGATCGCTTCGATCACCGCGTTGGGCTCGGGACGGCTGGCGAGAAGGACGGTGCTGGCGCCGACCGAGAACGGGAAGGTGATCGAGTTGCCGAAGCCATAGGCGAAGAATATCTTCGGTACGGAAAAGCAGATATCGGTCTCCTTGATCGCCAGAATGTGGCGACCGAAGCTCTCGGCGGTGTAGGCCATGTCGTGCTGCAGATGCACGATCCCCTTTGGCCGGCCAGTGCTTCCGGAGCTGTACATCCAGAACGCCATGTCGTCGCGCGTGGTCGGCGCCGGATCGAGCTCCGCAGGAAACTGTGCGAACCATTGGTCGCCATTCCTCACGTCGACGGAGACGGGCGCGGACAACGCTTCGCCGTCGACGATGATCAGCGTACGCAACGACGTGTCCGAAATCGTCTCTTCGTCGAACAGATGCGCGTATTCGGCATCGACGATCGCGACGATCGCCTCGGAATCCGTCAGGTAGAATCCGATCAGCTCCTTGGGCGACATCGTGTTGATCAGCATCGGAACATACCCGGCGCGGATCGCTCCGAACAGGACCGCCGGATAGGTTGCAGTGTCGTTCAGGAGCAGCAGCACACGCTGGCCTGCAGCGAGACCCAGAGACGTGAGCGCGTGTCCGGCTCTCGCCGCCCGCGCGCAGAGTTCGCCATAGCTGACATCGCCGGCCGCGGCATGGATGGCGATCTTGTCGGCGCGTCCCGCCTGGAGATTCCCGAACAGGATTTCGCTGGCATTGTAGCGCTGCGGGACGTCGAAACCGATCTCGCGCGCCCCGTCGGTATCGTTGGGGACGTGGTCCACGATCGTCGAAGATGGCCGATCGGTCATGGGAGCACTCCTCATTGCCGCGCGATCGAGCATTGCGACGAATGCGCATCGTAGCGCTCCATGAAGCGCGGCGACATCTCGCGAAGTTGACGATCGTCGATCCGGCCGGACCTCGTGATGTAGCTGTAGCTGAAATCCAGCGGTGCGAGCTTCATGTGCTCCGGAAAGCGCTCATACCAGGATGCGCTCGTCTTCGCGGCGCGGACCAGGGTCTCCACCACCGGACGACGTGCCGCCTCATAGGCTTCCAGCGCCCGGCGCAGGTCCTGCGGCTCGCTATCGAGCGCGTGAACGAGGGCAATGACGTCCTCGAGCGCCAGGCGCGTTCCCGAGCCGATCGAGAAATGCGCGGTATGCAGCGCATCGCCGACGAGCACCATGTTACGATGAGACCAGCGATCGTTCCACAACCAGGGAAAGTTTCGCCAGATCGATTTGTTGGCGACGAGCGGATGCCCCTCGAGGGTGTCCGCGAACACCTTCTCGCAAAGCGCCCTGCTCTCCTCTTCCGTCTTGTCCGCAAAACCGGCCCGCAGCCAGGTTGCGCGGTCGCACTCGACGATGAACGTGCTCATCGTCGGCGAGTACCGGTAGTGGTGAGCGTTGAAGCTGCCGAGCTCCGTTTCGACAAAGGTCTGGGTCAGCGTCTCGAAGCGCTTCGTCGTGCCATACCAGGCGAACTTGTTATCATCGTATGACAGCGAGGTTCTGAAGTCGCCTTCATAGGTCCGTCGGACCAGCGAGTTCACCCCGTCGGCAGCGACGATCAGATCATACTGCGCGAGCTCATCGACCGAACGCACGACGGTGCCGAACCGCAGGTTGACACCTGCGGATCGCGCCCGCTCGGTCAATTGCGTGATGAAATCGAGCCGGCCGACTGCAGAAAAGCCGACGCCATCGAGCACGACGCGCTCTCCGCGGTGAACGAACGTGATGTCGCGCCATGTCTCCATGCGAGCGGTGACGGCATCGACCATTTCGGGATCGTCAGCGCGAAGGAAGTCGAGCGCCCTGTCGGAGAACACCACGCCAAATCCCCAGGTGGCGCCTTCGGGATTGCGCTCGAACAGATCGACCTGATCGTCCGGATGCCGGCGCTTCCAAAGCGACCCGAAATACAGGCCGGCAGGGCCTCCCCCCAGCACCGCGATGCGATTGAACCGCATGACGTTCCTCTTCCTTATCGTTGACCCGCTTCTTTCCTTATTATGCAATCATTTCCATATTACGCAAGATAAAATTTCACTGACGCAAAGCAATTGCGTTATACGCAATACGGGCGAGGCGGTTAGGCTTAGCCCCAACGCCACTCAGCAAGGATTTCGGATGTTCGAGACAGCCTTCACGATCGAATGGGGCGATTGCGACGAAGCGGGAATCGTCTTTTATCCCAACTACTTCTATTGGCTGGACTGCACTTATCAGCGCTGGCTGCGCGAGCTCGGATTGAGCCAGCGCGAGCTGCGCCGCCGCTTCGGGAGCGTCACGCCACTCGTCAATGTCGGCGCTCACTTCTTAGCTCCTGCGCGCTATGACGATGAAATGATCGTCCGCGCCGAAGTGACCGAGTGGCAGGAGCGGCGTTTTCGAATCGACTACAAGCTCTCGGTAAGGACGGTGCCGGTGGCCAGCGGCTTCGAACAGCGCGCCTGGGCCTCCGTCTCGGACAAGGGCGAACTCCGCGGCGCAAGCGTGCCGCAGGAGTTCAGGGAACTGCTGACATGAAACGCACAAGGGCAAAGGACACTGACGACGACGGCAGCGGCACAGCGCCAGGCGGCATCCAGGCGCTCGACGCTGCGCTCGTGGTGCTTCGTGTCCTGCGCTCCTTCGACGGGCCGGCAGCCCTGTCGGATATCGCCCGCGAAGCAGGCATGCCTCCGAGCAAGGTGCATCGCTATTTGGCGAGCTTCATCCATGCCGGACTCGCCGTGCAGAGGGAGCGCTCCGGGCGCTATGATTTGGGGCGCGAGGCAGCAATGCTCGGCGTTGCCGCCATTGGCCGCAACAATTTCGTCGTCCGGGCGACGCAGGAGCTCGAGGAACTCGCCAGGGCGACTGGCCAGGCCGCGCTGCTCGCCGTCTGGAGCGACAGCGGCCCGACGGTCGTCGCGCTGGAGAGAGGTCCCAACCTGACGACGACGTCGATCGGGCTCGGCAGCACGTTCCCGCTGCTGGATTCGGCGACCGGTCGCGCCTTTCTCTCTTATCTGCCGCATCAGCAGCTCGCCGTCCGACTGGCGCTCGAACTCGACCGGGCCGTGGCAGCCGGAGTCAGCTGGCCGGATCTCACGCCGGACATGGCAAGCGTCGAGGCATTGACGAAGGCAATTCGGCGCGAGCGTATTGCGCAGGTCGACGGCCGCTTCATTCCCGGTTTGAATGCGATTTCGTCCGCGATCACGAACTGGCAGGGAGAGATCGAAGTCGCCGTGACGCTGTTCGGCACGCATGGGCAGTTGCTCGCGCCGGATGGTGCGGCGCGAACCGCCTTGCTCGATTTCGTGTCCCGGCATTCGATCGCTGCCCCAACTCAGCTCGGCAGCAAGCGTGAACTTCAGACCCGGTAGTCTTCACCTGCCGCGCGTCGCGTTTCATGTCGCGGCCTGGAATAATGTCTCGGTCTGGAAGCAATCATCCTCTCTCGCGCGGTGAGGCAATCCCTCATGGCGCACCGCCTCTCGGCGTGAGCGGCCCCGGCGGTGCAGCTGTCATGAAGATGACAGCGCAGAGTCCGATGACGGCGGCCGCGAACGTCAGCCAGAAGCCGTCGATATAGGCGAGGACGTTGGCCTGTCGACTGACCATCGACGACAGGGAACTCAGCGAGCGCGCGTTCGCCGAGGCAGGGCCGTGGCTCATATAGGCGCCAGTCAGGCGCCCCACAGTCTGAGCCACGCGCTGGTCTCCGGACGCAACGTGAAGACCCAGCAGGTAGGAATAGGTCTGCTCCCGCTGCCGAAGGACCGTGGTCATCAGGGCTGCGCCAACCTCTGGTCCGACCAGCCGCAACACCTGAATATAGGCAGAGAACGATGTGGCTCGGCGGAAATCAGCATTGGCGAACGCATAGACGATGATCGCAAGAAACGTCGCTCCGAGCCCCAGCGACTGAAGCAGCGCCATGGGGATGAAGTCGTCCAGGCTCCAATCGGCGGTCAGCCGCGTACCGAGGTAGCTGGCGATGCCCAGCGCCGCCATGCCAACCGTGAGCACCAGACGCGCATCGACCCGCCGCAGAAGCAGGACGGTGAGGGGCGTGACGACGAAAAGCGGAAGCGCGACGTAGTCAAGTAACAGCGGCCCCATCTGCTCGGGCCGCAATTGTCGTATCGCGATCAGAAAATTCGGCAACAGCGACGTATTGGAGACGCTCGTCAGCAGGAACATCAGGGCCGTCAACAGCATCAGACCCGTGTTGCGGGACAGGATGACCCCTGCACTCGCCCATGGATCGGCAACGATCGCCTCATGGACGAGGAACGAGATCAACAACACGCCTGCACCCGCAAGCAGCGCGATGACCGTTCCCGAAGAGGTCCAGTCCAGGCGGTTGCCGTGGTCGAGCCCCAAAAAGAGACACATGAGACCGGCACCGAACAGCAGCATGCCGCCCCAATCGGCACGAAGCAGGACCTCGCGGTTGATCGGCTCCTTCGGAGCCCCGAAATAGGCCAACAAGGCCATCAGCGGCGCGACCGCCACATCCTGCCAGTAGACCCATTGCCATCCGGCAGTCTGAACATAGAACGCGAGCAGCGAGACGCCTGCGTTGGACGTAAACGACAGGCGGAACGCATAGACCGCCATCGCCGGGATCCACCATTTCGTCGGCAGGTTTCGCAGAATGACCATCATAGTGGCAGGCACGAACACGCCGAGCAACAGTCCGTGCAGCACATGGAGAGCCAACTGCAGACGATAATCGTGGACCAACGGGATCAGCAAAGAGATGTACGCATAGGCCAACGCCGGCCCCACGAACAGGCGACGCACCCCAAAGACCGTTGCGAGCCAGGCGACAGCTGGTGCGATCAGGATCTGCGGCGCAGCGGCGGCGGCGCTGAGCCAGGCGCCCTCGTCGAAGCCGAGACCCATCGCGCCCTTGATGTCGGGTAGCCCGATGCCGAGCAGGCGGCTCTGAAAGCTGGCGATGAACGGTCCCAAGATGACCGCACCAACGGCCAGCAAAGGATGATGCGACCGTCGGCCGGTCGAAACCGGGCCGGCGCGGACGACGGTTGCCCCGCTCATTGTCGCTCGCCCGATGGCGACGAGGATCGCGTCCGAATTCGCGTGACCACCGACATTCCGGGTCTCAGGCGCTCCAGCAGCGGCTGATCACGGTCGAGCGCGATGCGGACCGGGATGCGCTGGACGACCTTGGTGAAATTTCCGGTCGCATTGTCAGGTGGCAGGAGAGCGAACTGCGATCCGCTGGCCGGTGAGATCCGCTCGACGCGGCCGTGGAGCGTCTGCCCCGGAAACGTGTCGACCGTCACGTCGACGATATCGCCTTCGCTGACTTCGGCCAGCTGCGATTCCTTGTAGTTTGCGGTGATATAGACCTTGGGAAGGGGGACCACCGTGATGAGACTGCTCCCCGCATTGACGTAGTCGCCTTCCTGACTCTGCCTTTCGCCGACAATGCCATCGAATGGCGCAACAACTCTGGTATAGCCGAGCTTCAATCGGGCCGCGGCGAGCGCGGCTTCGGCCGACCGCAGCTCGGCCGTGCGCTGAACTTGTGTTCCTGCGAGGACATCGAGCTGGCGACGCTGGGCTTCGACGGCTGCACGCGCCGCCTGGACGTCGTTCTGCGCCTTGATGTGGCTGGCGACAACCTGTTCGATCTTCTGCCGCGGACTGAATCCCTGCGTGCTCAGCTCCTCCTGCCGCCCGCGTTCCGAACGCGCCTGATCTTCCTGCGCTACGGCCGATGCCTGTTGAGCTTCGGCCTGCACGATCATGGCCTTCTGCAGCGCGATCTGGTTATCCAGATTGTCACGGACAGCCTTCGCCGACGCGACGCCGGCCTCTGCCTGCGCCACCTGTACCTCGTAGTCGGCAGCATCGATTTCAATGAGCAGATCGCCGGAATGGACACGCTGATAGTCGGTCACCGCAACCTTGCTGACCGTTCCGGAAACGCGGCTCGACAGCCGGGTCATCTCGGCCCGGATGTAAGCATCGTCCGTCTGCTGGATCAGGGCCCGGCTCTCCCACGAATCCCAGCGGAGGATGGCCATCGCAATGAGAACGGCGACCACGATCAAAGTCGTCGTCGGGATCGCGAGACGACGCAGAGCCCGACGCGCTTTTCGATCATGTCGCTCCGCACCTCCGTGAGAAGCGGCCGATCCGACGAAACCGACAGGGGCATTCACGGCTGACTCCATCAGCTGGGATGGTTCGGGCGCCCCAACATCGATGAGGAGCCACGCGTCCAGAAGCGATCGAATCCACGAATGTTGATCCGAGCCTCGTCACCGCCTTCGATATCCACTTGCTTCACCGACGTTTTCCGCCGGATTCGCCGTTGATGCTCCGTGACGATTGGAACACTATTTACCAATGCACCAATCTTTGGATAATCCTCAAATTTCGGACACTCTGGTGCATATATATTGATAATTGAGATGGAAGATTTGAACGATATTTACTATTTTACCTCTGTTGTCGAGCACGATGGATTTTCGGCCGCCGCGCGAGCGATCGGTATCGAAAAGACTCGGCTGAGCCGGCACGTCTCCAATCTGGAGACCAGACTTGGCGTTCGCCTGCTGCAGCGATCGACGCGGCGGATCGCGCTGACCGAAGCAGGTCAGGCGTTTTACGAGCGCTCGCAACTGATCGTGGAGAGCGCCAAGGCCGCCTATGACAGCGTGCAACAGCTGAAGAAGGAACCGGCAGGAAGCGTCAGGGTGCTCTGCCCCGTGGTGCTGGCGCAGAGCTATCTCGCCCCGATACTCCCGGGATATATGGCGGCGCATCCCAAGGTTACCGTCTTCATCGAAGCCTCGGACCGCATGGCCAACCCGGCCGACGAACGGTTCGACCTTGCCCTTCGTGCACGCCCCGACATCGAGGATTCATCAGGTCTCGTCGCCCGCGAGGTGGGGCGTGCGCGACGAATCCTGGTCGCGAGCCCGGACTTCCTGAATCGCCACGGCCGACCTCGACAGCCGGATGAGCTGTCGAACGTCAACATCCTGAGCAATGCAACGGACGTGCATGAAGGCGCTGCCCGCTGGTTGCTGACCGGCAGCGAGCAGCAGCTGACCCGTCTTCAGCTGCGCCCCAAGCTCATCTCCAGTGATCTGCGCGTTCAATTCCAGGCCGCAACCCATGGAATCGGGATCGCGCTTTTGCCTGAGCCAATTGCGGTCGGGGCTCTGCAGAACGGCACGCTGGAACAGGTCCTTCCGGGCTGGTACGCGTCGGACCACATCATTCATCTGGTCTATCCGCCGCCCCGGGGCATGCTTCCCTCGGTTCGCAGCCTCATCGACTATCTGCTGACTCATCTTCCCCTGAGCATCCTCGAACGAAGCGTCTCGTGACGTCGTTCAGGCGCCGCGATCGATCGCCTCGCCTAGAGCATGATCCGGAAAGCGGAAACCGGTATTCCGAGAGATCATGCTCAAACAAAGGGATGAGCGCGTGATGCGATTCCGTGGAACCGCATCACGCTCTAATGCGCGCCGTCCGCCTCCAGACGCTGCGCCATGAGTTGCTCCCACTCGGAGACGAGCATGAAGCCGGGATCCTTTCGGCAGGCCTCTTCCGTTTCGCGCAGGATCTGCTCATCCGACTTCTCAAGCTCAAGCGGATCGCCATGCGGCTGCGGCACATAGAACGGCGTATCGACATACACTTCGACCAGATTTCCCTCAGGGTCATTGAAGTAGATCGACCACGCATTCCCGTGATTGAGGCCAAACATGTCGGTGGCGCCGTTGGCCAGTGCCCTGGCGCGGGCGATACGGAGCTGATCCAGCTCGGTGACCTTGAAGGACAACTGCATCACCGTGCTTCGCGAACTCGGCTCGCGGCCTGAGGCAAGCGCCAACTGGTGATGCATGTTTGGCTGCGAGCTCATGAAGACAAGCTGGTTCTGGAAGCGCCTGCCGACGCCGCGGTCAGTCACAACCAGATCGAGCGTCCTGCAATAAAACTCCTCGATCACCTTAATGTCCCACACATAGATTCCGACGTGGCTCAGATTCGGACGCGAATGAAGCATGTTCACCTTCGAATTCATGATCTCGATTCCATCAGGACTTGCGGAATGGCCTTGAACGTCAGATCCGCGGCAGCTTGGCCCGCTCCACGACCGCCTTCCACTTCACGATTTCCTTCTCGATCAACGTCCTCATTTCCTCCGGCGAACTACCACTCACATCGCCGCCGACTGCAGCTTCCAGCCGCCGCTTGACCTCCGGATCCTTGAGCGCATCCAGCGTCGCCGCGTTCAGCGCGCTGATGATGACCTGCGGCGTACCTTTCGGAGTCAGCAGTCCGGCCCAGGTACGGACGTCATAGCCCTTGACCCCAGACTCGTCGGCCGTAGGGATATCCGGCAACAACGAGATCCGCGACGGCGACGTCACCGCGAGCCCGCGCATCGCTCCGCTCTGGATCTGCTGCGCCAGCAGGACGGGAGTGCCAATGATGACCGGTATCTCGCCGCCCAGCAGAGCCGTCACGGCTTGCGAATCTCCGCGATACGGCACGTGAACGATGTCGATCCCGGCCATCGCATTCAACAATTCGCCGGCGAGGTGGTGCGTGCTTCCGAAACCGACCGAACCGAAGCTGAGAGCGCCCGGCTTGTCTCGGGCCATGATGATCAGTTCACCCAGCGATTTGGCGGGAATAGTCACTGCGCACCGCAACGACGAGCGCGTAGTAGACGAGCGTCGAGACCATCTCGAAGCTCTCGACCGGGTGATAGCTCAGGCTCTTATAAGTCGCAGCCGAGATCGCATGAGCGCCCGTCACAAGCGCAATCGTATAGCCGTCGGGCGCCGATTTGGCGACGGCATCGGCGGCGATGTTACCACCAGCGCCCGGCTTGGCCTCGACGATGACGGGCTGTCCAAGTCGCTTCGAAAGCCCGTCTGCGATGATGCGCGACAGGGTATCGGCCGCGCCACCCGCCGCAAATCCGTGCAGCAGGCGAATCGGCCGCGCGGGGAAGTTGTCCGCCAATGCGTCATGGCCCGCCACCAATCCGCTTGCGGCGAACAGAATCGCCGCCATCCACCACGTTATGCCGCGCATGCGTGCGCCCTCCCTCAGTTTTGATTCTTGGCCGCATCGAGGCGGCGATCTTCTCGTCGATCCGGCTCGCTCTATGGCGTCATGATGATCTTGCCCAAAGCGGACCCTTGTTCGAGCAGCGCATGAGCCTCCCTCACCTCTTCGAGCTTCAACCGCGCAGATATTGCAGGTCTGATCGCATTACGGCTGAGCGCATCGATCACGTGACGCATCAGCGCGCGCCGTCCATCTCGATCATGGTCGTAGATGTGGAACGAGAAGCAGCGGATGGCCGGGCAGATCTCAAGGTGATTGCGCATCGCAGCCATCAGATTGTCTTCCGGAAGGCCGGCAAAGGCGTTGTAGGAGAGAACCGTTCCCCATTTGCCGAGCGCGCCGAGATATCCGGTGAACTCCGGTCCGCAGACATGATCGAGCACCAGGCCAACGCCCTCGCCCTTCGTCAGCGCGCGGGTCCGGGCCACCACGTCTTCGTGACGGTAGAAGATCACGTGATCAGCGCCATTGCGCTTCGCGAACGCCGCCTTCTCTTCCGTCGAGACCGTGCCGACCACGGTCATCTGCGCAAGCTTGGCGAGTTGCACCAGTGCGGTGCCGACGCCACCAGCGGCGCCGATCACCAGAACGCTTGCAGGCGCGCGCGGATGACCACACTCGTGAAGGAGTGCGTAGGCCACCTGATAGTTCGAAAGACAAACGGCCTCGTGCAGATCGACGTTTTCAGGCAGCGCGTGGACCGCGTCGGATGGCGCGACGACATATTCGGCGTAGCAGCCACCGCGCTGGGCGAGGTCTCGCGCGCTCAACAGCACTTTTTGTCCGACTGCCACATCGTCGACGCCGGGCCCGAGCGCAGAGATGCAACCGGTCATGTCATTGCCGGGATTGGCCGGCAGCGGCGGCATCCATTTGTAGGCGCCGCGGCGGATCAGCACGTCGGGCTGCCCCACGCCGAACGCCTCGGCCCGGATTTGTACCTGACCAGGACCAGGCACGGGTATTGGAACCTCGACCAGCTCCAGTGCTTCTGGCCCCCCTGGTTGACGCACAAGAACCGCCTTCATGGGTCCGCCCATGCCTCCCAATTCCTTAATTTTCGAAAATCATATCGATTACGAAAATTATTGCAAGACGGGCGTTCGCAGGGCATTTTGCGGCATCTGTTCACTGGCAGAGCCATGCCCGACCACGCCATTCGCTCCCGCAAGGAATTCGGCAAGACGATTGCCGCCGACATCGCCCATCGGCTGCGGGAGGAAATTATCACGTGCAGCCTTGCACCCGGCGAACCGCTCCGGTTCGACGTCTTGCGCGAACGGTTCGGCGCGAGCTTCACCACGTTGCGCGAGGCGCTGACCGCAATCGCCGCGGAAGGGTTGGTCGATGCACAGGAGCAACGCGGATTTCGCGTCGCGCCCGTCAGCCGTCAGGATCTGGTCGAAATCACCGACGCCAGGGTTCTGATCGAGGTGGAATTGATCCGGCGCTCCATTCAGAGGGGCGACGATGATTGGGAAATCGCGGTGATCTCGACACTGCACAGGCTGAAGCGCATCGAGCAGCGCGACCCCGAGCACCCGCTGCGCGATCCAGAATGGAAGGTCGCTCATCGCCAGTTCCATGAGGCGCTGGTCGCTGCCTGCGGCTCCGCCACCCTGCTCGGGATTCGCGCCGAGCTGTTCGATCGCGCCGAGCGTTATCGCCACCTGTCAGCCAGTTTCCGGCCGCGCCCGCGCGACAAGGCGGGCGAACATCAGGCGATCATGCAGGCCGCCATGTCCCGCAATGCCGATCTCGCCGTGCAGCTGATCGAGACGCACATCCGGACCACCGCGGACAACGTCGCCAAATACGCGGGACATCTTCTCGCCGAATAGTTCGAAGCCACTTTTCACAGGCAGCGGACTTGCGCATCGATTTATTTTCGAAAATAATATATAATATCGAAATCGTGAACTCTCGGAACGGAAATCATGAAGCTGCTGTCGTTCTTGAACGGAAATCGGGAAAGCTGGGGGGCCGTCGTCGGAAGCGGCGTCGTCGACCTCGGCCGGATCCTCACGCAGTATCCGACGCTCGCGGATTTCCTCGGCAGCAGTGATTACGAACGCCGCGACGCCATCGTCGCTCAGCACAAGCCGGAACTGCTGCTCAGCGACATCAAATATCTGCCGGTGATCCCTCGCCCGGAAAAGATCGTCTGCGCCGTCCGCAATTATCTCGACCACCACAACGAGGCGGTGGCGTTCGGAATGAAGCGCGAGATCACCGAGTTTCCGCCCATCTTCCTGCGGATCTGGCGCTCCCAGGTTGCTCATGACGCCCCGGTGATCCGGCCGAAAGTCTCCGACAATTTCGACTGGGAAGGCGAACTCGCCGTCGTCATCGGCAAGGGCGGCCGCCACATCAGCCAGGCTGAGTCCTGGGATCACGTCGCGGGCTATTCTATCTACAACGACGTCAGCGTTCGCGACTGGCAGCGCCACGCGCAGCAGATCGCGTCCGGCAAGAACTTCGTCGGCACCGGACCATTCGGTCCCTGGCTCATCACCCCGGACGACATCGGCGACCCCACCAATCTGAAGCTCGAGACGCGCGTCAACGGCGCGGTCATGCAGTCGTCGAACACCTCGATGCTGATCTTTTCGATTCCCAGGCTGATCGAATATTGCTCGACCATTTTCGACCTCGTCCCGGGCGATGTGATCGCGACCGGCACGCCGGCCGGCGTCGGTTTCACCCGCAAGCCACCGATCTTCCTCAAACCGGGGGATGTCGTCGAGGTCGAGATCGAGAACATCGGCGTGCTGCGCAACCCCGTTGTGGATGAGGCGTAGGCGGATGTCGTCATATGATGTCCGGAAGACGGCGCTCGGCGTAGAGACCGTCTGGCACGAGCGCGGACCCCGGCTGCAGACGCCGCTTCTGGTCGGAACATCGATGGCCGTGATCCGCAACCCTTTCGCGGGCCGCTACGAGCCGGACCTGATGCCGTTTCAAGTCGCGTTGCGTGAGCTTGGACGCGAGCTGGCCACGCGCCTGATTGCGCAACTGGGCGGAGCGGCCCAGATCGAAGCCTATGGCAAGGGCATCATCGTCGGCGAGGACGGCGAGCTCGAACACGGCGCTGTCTGGCACGAAGCCGGCGGCCAGGGCATGCGCGAGGTGCTGGGACAGCCCAAGGCCATCGTGCCCGCGGCCAAGACGATCGGCGGCCCGGGCACTCGCCTCATGGTGCCGCTCGGCCATATCCATGCGGCCTATGTCCGCAGCCATTTCGGCACGGCGGAGATGACCCTGTGGGATGCGCCACGGCGCGACGAGATCGCCGTCGGCCTTGTGATGGCCACCGGCGGGCGGCCGCATGCACGGATCGGCGGCCTGGCAGCGTCGGACATCAGCGTCCACGACGGGCAGCGCTGACGAACGGTCCGGATCGAAGAACGGTGAGCGCGTCATTTTCGCACGCTCACCGCGACGACGCCGGCAGGTGTTTCTTCTGGCACGCAGCCAGCCGGGTATCGTCCCGGCCTGACCGCGCACACGACCAGAGCGTCATCCGGGTCGCAGATCTCCGGCGTGTTGCTCGCAAGACGGACTATTTCGCGGTCGCAGCTATCACGTCGACCTCGATCATCATCCCAGGCCAGCTGGCTGACGACGACGAATGTCCCCGCCGGCGGAGTCATCCCCGCGAAGACCTCGCTCCGGCACCTTGCTGCTTCTGGACCGTTTCTGATGTCGGTGACGAAGGTGGTGACCTTGGTGACATCGTTCAACGATCATCTGAGGGATGTTGCGCTGGTCGCGGCGAGCCGGGACCATGAAGTCAGCGTCGCCCAGATGGGCCGCGCCTCCCCGGAGATCAAGCCGGTTGCGCCGACTGAGATCGTGGACAACATCACGACCGCGCTCGGCATTGCCGCGCAGGGACTCGCCGCAACGCCAGCCCCCTGCCTACGTCGGCGTCGTCGCGCGGCCACTCGGGCTCACCATGCGCCGCATCACGAAGCCGGAAACGGTTCGTGATATCTGTCTGTATCGACCGACGCGCCGGTCGCTGCCTCCAGCAGCTGAGGCCTTCGGCGAATTTCTCGTGCGCTGGATGCGCGAGTGGAACGCAGCGTCGGATCGTTCATCATCAGGATCCGCCCGGCCGTTGTCTCGCAGAAAGCGCCCGTGACCGGCCCCAGCGCTTCAACGTCGGCTGAGTTGGACCTGCTCACGCGAACCTCCCGCTGCGGAGCAGCTCATTCGACTTTTCCGGCCCTCACTCTCCCGGTGGTGAACTCAGCGTGGCGGGACCGCGTCGTCATGCCGTGCCGCCCTCGCCCTGATGCTCCAGGATTGCGCCGAGCACGCCGGCGATGAGGGCCCGCAGCTCGTCCTCGTCGGACTCCACGAAAGGTTTGACGCGAATGACGTTCCTGAACAGGGTGACCCCGGTCAGCAGCGCCATCGCGAGCGTCGCACGGCGGGCGCTCGCATCCCCGATCCGGCCGGACAGAGGCTCGATCGCCGTCTCCAGGACGAACTGCCGCAAGATCGGCAGCGCTTCCGGGCTCGAAATCGAATGAATGAAGATCCCGAGCGCCTGCCCCTTTGGTACGCGACTTGACACCGCGCGCTGCGCCATCGAGGCGGCGATCTCCTCCGGCGTTCCCGCGATCAGATCCGTCATGTCCGCAGCGTCTCGGATGGCTTCCGTAAACAGCTTCTCCTTGGATCCGAAGCAGCGATGCACATAGGAGACGTCGATGCCAACGTCCCCTGCAATGTCCCGCAGGCTCGTCCGCTCGTAAGAGTTCTGCGAGAAGCGTTTGACGGCGGCCTTCAGGATCCGCTCGCGAGAGCTGGTCTTCGGGCGCGATGTTGCGGTGGCGGTCATGAGGGCTCGCTATCGGGTGTCGCCGTTCCGATTGGACAGGAGCGGAACGGCATGCCGGTCGGTCCGGCCACGATCATCCTAACATGCCCAGAAGGTCAACGCGTGTTGACTTGCATCAAGCCGGGCGGCCCGTGATGGCCTAGACTTAGCCAGCCTTTCGAACCTGCAGAGGAAATCATCTCCATGGTCAAGCGAGCACGTCCGGCATTGGCTGGTGCAGTTCCCACCACATGCGCGGGTCGAACGCGGAGCTTCGGCGCGCATCGGCGCATGGCGCGTCGCGTCACGCAGATCATGGAGGACTGACCGATGGCTGGAGCCGTGGAGACCCCGTCCAAGAGTTCGCAGCAACCAGCCATGTCGCCGCCCGACGCGGCCCCGCTTTCGGTCAAGCCGACCAAACGGCCGCCGCCGCGGACGTCATGGCGGAAGGTCCTGTTGCTGCTCCTGTTGCTGGGTGCGGGCGGCGGGTACTATGCGTGGCAGAAGCTCAGCCATCCGGGGCTCCCGCCAGGGCTCGCCGGCGGCAACGGGCGGATCGAGGCGACCGAGATCGACGTGTCGACCAAGATCGCCGGCCGGATCAAGGAGATTCTGGTCAACGAGGGCGATTTCGTCTCCGCCGGTCAGGTCCTGGTGCGAATGGACACGGAGCAGCTGGAAGCGCGGCGTCGTCAAGCAGAGGCCGAGTTGCGGCGCGCCGTGATCGGAGTCGAGACGGCGAAGAGCCTGATCCGCCAGAGGGAGGCGGAAGGCGTCGCGGCGGATGCCACGGTTGCCCAGCAGGACGCGAAATTCGAGCAGGCCGAGAAGAAGCGTGCACGCTCCGAGCAGTTGATCACCACCGCCGCGGTCTCGCAGCAGGTGCTCGACGACGATCGCGCCAATTCACTCGCGGCCAAGGCAGCGGTAAGTGCGGCCAAGGCCCATGCGGCCGCGACCGAGGCAGCGCTGAGTGCGGCCAAAGCCCAGGTGGTGGATGCCGAGGCCGCAGTCGACGCAGCGCGGGCGGCCATCGAGACGATCTCTGCCGATATCAATGACAGCACCTTGAGGTCACCCCGCGACGGTCGTGTGCAATATCGCGTCGCCCAGCTCGGCGAGGTGTTGGCGGCGGGCGGGCGCATCCTCAACCTCGTCGATCTCGGCGACGTCTACATGACGTTCTTCCTGCCGACGGCAGAGGCCGGGCGGGTCGCCATGGGCAGCGATGTCCGCCTCGTGCTCGACGCGGCGCCGCAATACATCGTGCCGGCGAAGGTGACGTTCGTCGCCGATGTCGCGCAGTTCACGCCGAAGACAGTGGAGACCGAGGAGGAACGGCAGAAGCTGATGTTCCGGATCAAGGCCCGGATATCGCCGGAGCTGCTCAGGAAGAACATCCGCAACGTCAAGACCGGGCTGCCGGGCATGGCCTATGTCCAGCTCGATCAGAATGCGGACTGGCCGGCGACGCTGCAGCGAGGTCTGGTGCAATGAGCGGAGAGCCGGTGAGCGCTGATCACCAGCCGCAACGCCACATCGTCCGTCTGGAAGAACTCGGCCTGCGCTTCGGCAAGACGCGAGCGCTCGACGCCATCACGCTCGATCTGCCGTCGGGCTGCATGGTCGGCCTGCTGGGGCCTGACGGCGTCGGCAAGTCCAGCCTGTTGTCGCTGATCGCCGGCGCGCGGGTCATCCAGGAAGGCCGGGTCGAGGTGCTCGGCGGCGACATGGCGGATGCCGCACATCGCGCGCGGGTCTGCCCGAAGATCGCTTATATGCCGCAGGGGCTGGGCAAGAACCTCTATCCGACGCTGTCGGTGTTCGAGAATGTCGACTTCTTCGGACGCCTGTTCGGGCATGACAGGCGCGAGCGCGAGCGCCGCATTGGCGACCTGCTGAAGCGCACCGGCCTGGCGGCCTTTGCCGAGCGGCCGGCCGGCAAGCTGTCGGGCGGCATGAAGCAGAAGCTGGGGCTGTGCTGCGCGCTGATTCATGACCCGGACCTTCTGATTCTCGACGAGCCAACTACAGGCGTCGATCCCTTGTCGCGCCGCCAGTTCTGGCAGTTGATCGACAACATCCGGGCCGACTCGGCCGGCATGAGCGTCATCGTCTCCACCGCCTATATGGAGGAAGCGGCCAGATTCGACTGGCTGGTGGCGATGGATGCCGGACGGGTGCTGACGGCCGCGACACCGCGCGAACTGCTGCAGCAGACCGGAACGGCGACGCTCGACGACGCCTTCATTGCGCTCCTGCCCCATGAAAAGCGCCAAGGCCACGCGCCCGTGGTCATTCCGCCGCGTGCCGCTGCAGCCGACGAGGACGTCGCGATCGAGGCCGACCACCTGACGATGAGGTTCGGCGATTTCACGGCGGTCGACGATGTCAGCTTCCGCATCGGGCGTGGCGAGATCTTCGGCTTTCTCGGCTCGAACGGCTGCGGCAAGACCACGACGATGAAGATGCTGACCGGGCTGCTGCCGGCCAGCTCGGGAGAGGCGCGACTATTCGGGCACGACGTCGACCCGAACGACATGGCCGTCCGCCGCCGCGTCGGCTACATGTCGCAGGCGTTCTCGCTCTACACCGAATTGACCGTGCAGCAAAACCTCGAGCTGCACGCGCGTCTGTTCGGCCTGGCTCCGGCAGAGACACCGGCGCGGATCGAAGACATGGCGCAGCGCTTCGAGCTTGCCGGCGTCATGGACGCACTGCCCGAGGCTCTGCCGCTCGGCATCCGTCAGCGGCTGTCCCTGGCGGTGGCGATGATCCATCTGCCCGAGATGCTGATCCTCGACGAGCCCACGTCGGGCGTGGACCCGGTGGCCCGCGATGCGTTCTGGCGGATCCTGGCCGATCTGTCGCGCCGGGACAACGTCACCATCTTCGTCTCGACGCACTTCATGAACGAGGCGGAGCGCTGTGACCGCATCTCGCTGATGCATGCGGGACGCGTGCTCGTCAGCGACACGCCGGCGGCCATCGTCGCGCAGCGCGCGGCGTCGACGCTGGAGCAGGCGTTCATCGCGTATCTGGAGGAGGCGACGCACGCAACGGATCCGGTGCCCACGCCTGCCCCGACGGCTCGGGACGGAGACGACGTCGCCGCGGAACACAATGCCGGGCGACGGCGCCTGTTCGATGCGAGGCGCCTGCTCGCTTACAGCCAGCGGGAGGCGCTGGAGCTGCGGCGCGATCCGATCCGGGCCGCCCTCGCCACGATCGGCAGCGTGGTCTTGATGCTGGTGATGGCCTACGGCCTCAACCTCGACGTCGACAACCTGTCCTTTGCCGTGCTCGATCGCGACAATACGACCATCAGCCGCGACTACGCGCTGCAGATCGCGGGATCCCGCTATTTCGTCGAGAGGCCGCCGATCGCGGACTATACCGATCTGGACCGGCGCATGCGCGACGGCGAACTCAGTCTGGCGCTGGAGATCCCGCCGGGGTTCGGCCGCGATCTCGAGCACGGACGGAACGTGCAGATCGGCGCGTGGATCGACGGAGCGATGCCGAGCCGCGCCGAGACGGTGCGCGGCTACGTGCAAGGCATCCATGCCGACTGGCTGTCGAAGAAGGCGACCCAGCTCCTGGGGAAGCGCGCCGCCGCGAGTGATTTCCAGCTCGAGATGCGCTACCGCTACAACCCGGCCGTGGCGAGCCTCGTCGCCATGGCGCCGGCCGTCATTCCGCTCCTGCTGCTGATGATCCCCTCGATGCTGGCGGCCCTCAGCGTCGTCCGGGAAAAGGAGCTCGGCTCGATCATCAACTTCTACGTCACACCGGTCACCAGGCTCGAGTTCCTGATCGGCAAGCAGCTTCCCTACGTCGCACTCGCGCTGTCCAACGCGGTGCTGCTCGTCCTGTTTGCAGTCCTCGTGTTCCGCGTCCCGTTCACGGGAAGCTTCCCGACCTTCATGCTCGCCGCCCTGCTCTATGTCACCGCCACGACCGGGATCGGGCTGCTGATCTCGAGTTTCACCAGCAGCCAGATCGCGGCGATGTTCGCTACGACGCTGCTCACGATGATCCCCGCCGTCCAATACTCCGGCCTGATCGATCCGGTCTCGTCGCTGCAGGGCGTGGGAGCAGTCATCGGCCGGGTCTACCCGACCACCTATTTCGTGACCATTGCGCGTGGCACCTTCTCCAAGGCGCTCGATCTTCGCGAGCTGTGGACGCAGCTGTTGCCGCTGGCCGCGGCCATTCCCGTGCTGATCGGAGCCGGCGCCGCGCTCCTCAAGAAGCAGGCAGATTGATCATGCAGTTCGTCAACATCGTCCAGCTTGGCATCAAGGAGCTGCGCAGCCTGCTCCGCGACCCGATGATGCTCGTGCTCATCATCTACGCGTTCTCGGCCGCCATCTACACCGGCTCCAAGTCGATGCCGGAAAACCTGAACATGGCGACTATCGCCATCGTCGACGAGGATCGGTCGCCGGCCTCGTCCCGCATCATCACGGCATTCAATCCGCCCTATTTTTCCCTGCCCCGGCTGATCAGCCAGCCGGAGATGGATCGCCGGATGGACAATGGCATCGACACCTTCGCTCTCGACATTCCGCCAAACTTCCAGCGCGACCTGCTGGCGAGGAAATCTCCCGCGCTTCAGCTCAACATTGATGCGACGCGCGTCTCACAGGCATTTACCGGCGCGGGCTACATCCAGTCGATCCTCACAAGTGAGGTCAGCGAGTTCCTCAAGCGATATCGCAGCTCCGCCGCCCCGCAGGCGGATCTGGACCTGCGGGCGCGCTTCAACCAGGAGCTCAAGCAGGCCTGGTTTGGCGCCATCAACAACCTGATGTCGAATATCACGATGCTCTCGATCGTGCTGACCGGAGCTGCGCTGATTCGGGAGCGCGAGCACGGTACGATCGAGCACCTGCTCGTGATGCCGGTGACGCCGTCCGAGATCATGCTCGCCAAGATCTGGTCGATGGGGCTCGTGGTGCTGGCGGCGTCAACCTTCGCGCTGGGCGTCGTCATCCACGGGCTGCTCGCCGTTCCGATTGAAGGCTCGTGGCTGTTGTTCCTGGCCGGAACGGCCCTCTACCTGTTCGCCACGACCAGCCTCGGCATCTTCCTTGCCACCCAGGCCGGCACGATGCCGCAATTTGGTCTGCTGCTGATGCTCGTGCTGCTGCCGCTCCAGCTGCTCTCCGGAACCATGACCCCGCGGGAGAGTATGCCCGAGCTGATCCGGGACATCATGCTGGCCGCGCCGAATACGCATTTCGTCATGATGGCGCAGTCGATCCTGTTCCGCGGAGCCGGCTTCGACGTCGTCTGGAAGCAGTTCGCGTCCTTGTTCGTGATCGGCACGGTCCTCTTCACCTTCTCGCTGCGCAGGTTCAGGGGGTTTCTGAAGTAGTGAGGCAGCTGCAGCCGACCACTTGCCGACGATCAGATTTGCACATCGCAGCTCGCCGCTTGAACGAGATCTTCGACCGCTACACAAGCGGCTCTCAGATGAACGCGATCCGTCTGCGGCCTGTGACACGTTACGCCGCTTACAGGATATGAGACGTGGGCGCTACGCCGGCGCGCGATATCGCCACGGGCACCTTCTCCACGTTTCAAACAGCAGGCGCGACGACGTCACCTCGCGGCGGCCTGTGCCCGAGTTTTTGCGATCGGTCGACCTCTTCCCGTGAAGAAGAGGCGCAGGGAAGGCCGGGTATCGACTGACACCCGCGGTCCGCGTGCAGCAAATAAGCACGCGGCAGAACCACAGGTTCAGCCCAATATCCGGCCTTCCCTGCGCGACGGTTTGAACGGGTTATAGGCGCTCTCCCCGGGGATCGGCTGTCTTGCCCCCGTCACGAGCGGATCATCATCACCGCCAGCTTGGCATCAGCACCGCGATGCCAGGACCACACCATTTCACCGTCGCATCGCTCCGTTCGTCGTCCCGGCTGTGACACCAGGCTGCAGAGCAACACGCCCGTCGCATCTTCCGGCTCGACGCTCGTGACGATCGCGAAACGTCCCTCTTCAGCGAGCCGGGATGCGCGGAAAGGTGGAGGTGATTTGCCCGACGAGGCAAGCGATCCGTCCGCGACAAACTGGCACGACGGGCGACTGGCACATGCGAGCAACGCCGACATTGCCCGTCGTGCGGCTCCAGATGGCACGCGTTGAGCGGAGCATCGCGGCCGGTCTCATCGACATCCCTTCAAACGTCCTCAGTTCTTGGAATGTACTGTCACAGTGATGAGTTGTCCGCCGCGCCGAGCGCCTGGGTCGGCAGAGCAAGGGCGCAGCGGCACAGGTCCGATCGCATCAAAGATCCGGCCGGGCTGGAACTCCAGAGGGGAGCAGCGGTTCTCATGCGGTGGACCTGACCTTCGCTTTGGGACCGCCGCCGGCTCCGCAAGCGAGCTCAGGTCCAGAACCGCAATTGATCATCCGTCTGCCGGCATTGTTCGGCTCTGGCATTCGTCAACAGTTCTCGCCAGGGCCCGACGCGGGAGACATCCGCCGATCACGGCGCACTTCACTGGAGGCATGACATGTCGACCAAACAATCACTGCTCGGCCGCACGGCCATCATCGCTTCATTGACCGCACTCGCGATCGGCGCCCTGACGCCGACCAGTGCCGATGCTCGGAATCGGCGCTGGCACGGCGGCGCTGCGGCCGGCGCGGCCCTTGCGGCGGGTGCCATCGGCACCGGTCTTGCGATCGCCGCGAGCCGCGACGCCTATGATTACTATGGTGGTCCGGCCTATGGCGGCCCGGCCTATTACGGCCCGAAACCCTACGCCTATGGCTATTATCGCAAAGGCGAATACCCTTATCAGGTGTATGGCGGCGAAAGCCCGAATGCGGTCTGCGCACAAGGGACCACCTGGAATTGCCGCTGAGGGCACGTCTGATTGAAACCTCGGCGCCGAACCGGGGGCGGTTTCGCGGCGCTCGTCCGGCGCCCAGGCCCAGCGCCCCCCTGTCCTCGTGACCAGTCCCGTCGCCCGCAACGAGCGCACGGCATGCGGGACCGGTCAGGGGCGTTTCCCTGAAGCCCGCTGGGCCTCAGCTGGCGCTCGCCCCGGTCGACGCGCCGAACGCAAGACGGATGATATGTGTTGATCCGGTGCAGTCAGTTTCGCGCACTGTCGCGGGCTTCCCCGCAAACGGATCGCTCGAAGAGCAACACTCTATGGCGCGAGCCGCCGAAGCTGCCATCCGCGTCATCGCGCGTCACCAACCAGACGAAGGTCGATCCTGCCGATCAGCTCCGCGCGAAACCTCTCAGCGGCGGCGATCGCCGCCATGGTCTGTCGCAATGTGCTGACATTCGATCCGAGCGAAACGATGCCGCCCAGCACAGCAGCAATCGCCCCGAGGGCGACGACCGCATTGGACCCCAGCAGACCCAGCATCGCGCCGAGCAGCAATCCTCCGCCGACACAGATCACGACCTTCGAGGCCAGGATGATCTTCCGACACCGTTCGGCCGTGACGGCGAGCTCCTCGATCCGCGCCTCAATCCGGGCGATCTCGTCGCTCGGGTTGTCCTCATCCATCAGACCAACTGTTCTCCATGATGATTGCTTTGGGCGCTATTCCCTTTCCGACGACAAGCGTACCGCCAATGACCGGACAAACCAAGAGGTGGTTTGCAGCCGTGAAACAACGACTGTCGATCAGCGGGAAGTTGAGTGCAGTGACCGCGCACTGCCGATGATGCTCATCAGCCGAAGCGGCGTCGGTCCACCCTGGTCAAGTGATCGGAGTTTGACTCCTCGCTTCAGCAGCTCACGACAGGGCGCGTCACGTTACTGACACCGGGCAACGATGCCCCTTCGAAGCTCGCGCGGAGCAAGGGCGGCGAGCAGGGTCAAGGCCCGCGCTCGCACCTCGCGCACTCAAGGCCGACGCATCTCCAGCAAATGCGTGACGAACCAGTCGCGCGCTGCCGCCGATGACGGCTCGAAACATTCGACATAAGGCGCGAAGTGACCGCAAGGCAGGCTGACGAACTGCTTCGGCTCGCCCGCCTGAGCGAAGGCCGCGCGCGCCGCCTCGATCGGCATCAGCGTGTCGCCCTCCGCCGCGATGAACATCAGCGGACGCGGCGCGATACGATGCAGATAAGCAGCCGGCTCGAAGCTGAAGGTCAGCTCCAGGCTGCGCACGGTTACCTCGTTGCGCCACAACGGCGAGATTTTCGCCGCCTCCATGCACCAATCATACGCGTCGGGTGTCGCGAGAATGCACGGCGTCGTCGCCGGATCCTGCGCCACCACCGGCATGGTCATCGGCGGCTCGCCGGCGGCACGGGCCAGCCGCTCGCCAGCGAACAGCTGCGACAGCTGCGCCTTGGCCTCTGCGGGGATGTGGCTCCAGATCGCGCCACCGCTGATGAACGAGACCTGCACCGCCACGCAGCGGATGCGTTGATCGATCGCAGCCGCTTGAATGGCGACACCGCCGCCATAGCTCGACCCCCAGGCGCCGACCCTGGTCGAATCGACGCGCGGCAGGGTCGTCGCGAAGGTAATGGCATCGCGATAATCGGCGAGCTGCTGCATCGGGTCGATCTCCTGCCGGACACGGCCTTCGCTCTCGCCGAAATTGCGCGGATCATAGACCAGGGCGCCAAGGCCGGCCGCGCTGAAGGCGGCCGCGTATTTGTCGAGATAACTGTCCTTGAGCGCGCTGAAGCCATGATGCAGCACCACGATCGGCGCCGTCGGCGTATCGCCCTGCGGCGGCACATGCCAGCCGCGCAGCACGGTCCCGTCGTCTGCCGTGAAGGCCACCTTCTCAAACCCCGCCCGCAGATTCGAACCAGCCATCGCAACCTCCCTGTGTTGTCGCCCTACCCGCCTTGTCTGCAAAGCGGTCTTGGCCTAGGCTCTACGACAACAGCGGCATCGAGGTCTCGGACGGGGGCGAAAGCGGATCCGGACGACAGCGCAACCGCGCAATAACGCAGCGCCGGACGCGAGAGCCTCACGGCGGTCAAGGGAGAGCGTTTCAGATGCCGAGCGTGCATGGGCTTTCCCCCTCCCCGACCCGACCGGTCGACCCCATGCTCGGCTGGAGTATCGAGACTGACGCATCACACCATCAGCAGATGAGGCCGCTCGGTGATGCCCTGGTGATCGAGACGCAAGTCGCACAGGGCTGCGCCGGAATCCGCCGTGCGTCTGACGCTGGTCTGGTGGTGGTCATGACAGTGATCGACGGCCAGGAGCGCGGCGAAGACGCTACTGGTAGCGCGTTGTTCGAGCGCGGCGACGTGATCGTCTGGACCACGCGCGACACGCTCGCGTTCACCACGCTGAGCCCGCTGCGCAAAATGCTGATTGCCTGCCCCGAAGCAGCGATCCGGGCTGCCCACCCCGACCTGATCGGGCGCAGCCGCCTGCATCTGTCCGGCCGGCGCGGCTTCGGCGCCGCCGTCTCCGGCTACTTCCAGGGCCTCGCGGGCTCCCTGGCCGGGCTGGACGACAGCGAGGCGCATGCCGCCGTCGAGACCGGGCTCGAGATCGTCGCCAGGGCTGCACGCCTGGCGCGCCGCGACGCCGCGCCGCGCCGCTCCTCGACCCAGCTGGCGCGGATCATGCGCAATATCGACGCCCAACTGCACGATCCCGACCTCGACAGTGCCGCGGTCGCCGCCAGCGTCGGCCTTTCCGTCCGCTCCGTGCAATTGCTGTTCGCTGAGCACGGCACCACGCCCTCGGAATGGATCCGCCAGCGTCGCCTCGACCGTTGTCGCAGCGATCTGGAAGCCGCGCGCCGCACCGAAAGCATCACCAGCATTGCCCTGCGCTGGGGCTTCGACGACCCCTCGCATTTCAGCCGCCTGTTCCGTCGCCGCTACGGCATCGCGCCGCGCGCGCTGGCGCGAAAGAGGCAGGAGGCCTGATCACGCGCCGCGGTTCGATGGCCTCGTAACATGGCCTCGTAACCGGGCATCCCGAACAATCCGAACAGCCCCGTATCTGCAGGCGAATGCAGACCAGCACGTCGTCCTTCATCTCAGCGACTTCGACGGTCATGACTAAAGCGAGATGAGATTAAGTTCGATATCCTGAGTTTTTGAGGTAGTTGGCACACTCTTCTGCGGAGAAGGCGTCGAGGGCAACAGCAATTGCGGCGCAAACCGTGTCGACGGTTCGCGCCGCGGCTTTGCGTAGAAGGTGCTTGAGCTTGGCAAAGACCTGTTCGATTGGGTTCAGGTCGGGCGAGTATTTGGGCAAGAAGAAGATCCTGGCTCCTACCGAGCGGATCAATTGGCGGACGGCTTTGCTTTTGTGGCTGCCGAGGTTGTCCAAGATCACGATATCGCCCGGATGAAGGGTCGGCAAAAGAACGTGCTCTACATAGGTGCGAAAGCTTTCGCCGTTGATCGGCCCTTCAATGAACCATGGTGCATCAATGCGGTCGTGGCGCAGTGCCGCCAGAAAGGTCATTGTTTTCCACCGTCCGTGAGGGACTTTGGCGGTCAGCCTGCTGCCACGCGGGCTCCATCCTCGCAACGGCGCCATGTCTGTCCTGGTCCAGGTTTCGTCGATAAAGACAAGGCGCGTGGCGTCGATGCGATCTTGATATTTCCTCCATTGCTCTCGTCGCCGCGCCACGTCAGGACGATCGCGTTCGCCAGCCTCCACGCTTTTTTTTGAAGCTGAGCTTCTCGGCATGAACGAATTCCCAGACCGAACGGTAGTCGACTTTCAACCCGCGTTCGGCGAGCTCGGCCACCAGCCCTCTTAAGGTGAAGTCGCTCGCTCTGATTCGCTGTTGCAGCCACGTGGCATGCTCACCCGAGATCGCCTTGGGCTTATGGCCGCCCATCTGGCCAGGTTCGATGCTGCCTGTCTCCTTCTCAAGCCTGGCCCAATTGATCGCTGTGCTGATCGCGACCCCAAACTGCTTGGCCGCCTTATTGCGAGACATCCCGCCCTTGATCGCGGCGACAACCCGCTTTCGAAGGTCCAGAGAATATGGTGCGCCCATCCGTGCTGGCCTCCTTCCCAGCCAACACGGTGAATCAGAAACACGCTGATTTGGGAATCCCAAATCGATTCAGGCTATTCTCATCCCGCTTTAGGCGGCGCATCGGATGCCCCTGCGCAAAACGGTCCCAGATCGCAGGATCCGGGGTGCCGGCCAGGGTCATCGGCGTCTTGACGAAGCTCGGACCGACGGCACTACAGCGCGCGTTCAGGGAGCCATAATCGAAGGCGACCGACTTTGTCAGCCCGATGACGCCATGCTTGGAGGTGATATAGTCGGGCAAATTCGCTCGGCGAGCACGCCTGCCCGCTGCCCTCGATGCGGGCGCGTGGACAAGGGCGCATCATCGACCTGAGCAGCGCGCTTCGGTTCTTGCCGGCTTCGTATCCGGCGCACGATGCCGGAAGCAAGTTCGCTCTCGAAGGCTATTTAGAGTCGCTCGATTTCAAACGACGGCCCCAAACAGCTTTCCGATGCCTGCGGTGAGACCGAGAGCGAAAGCCCCCCAGAACGTCACGCGAACAGTGGCGCGCGGAATGTTCGCCCCACCCGCCTTTGCGCCGATCGCACCCAGCACCGCGAGGAAGGCGAGAGACGCCGCGGACACGATCGGGACCAGCGCGTTGACGGGCGACAGGATGACCATCAGCAAGGGCATGGCGGCCCCCACCGAAAACATCATGGCCGAGGTCAGGGCAGCCTGGATCGGCCGCGCTGCGGTGATCTCGGATATTCCAAATTCATCGCGCGCATGAGCTGTCAGTGCGTCTTTCGCCATCAACTGCTCGGTCACCTCCCGCGCAAGGGATTGCCCGACGCCCCGCCTGACGTAGATGTCGGCAAGCTCATCGCGCTCAAATGCCGGGTTGTCGCTGAGTTCCTTGCGCTCTCGTGCAAGATCGGCCTGCTCCGTGTCCGACTGCGAACTGACCGAGACATATTCTCCGGCGGCCATCGACATCGCTCCAGCGACTAGCCCCGCGACGCCCGCGATCAGAACGTCGTTTCGTGTCGCTGCTGCCGCGGCAACACCGACGATCAAGCTTGCGGTCGAAATGATGCCGTCATTGGCGCCCAGAACGGCCGCCCTGAGCCATCCGATCCGTGCTACCAAGTGGCTTTCCGGGTGGAGGTGAAGGCGGCTCATCCCTTTCTCCTGATCACGCCCTGCAACTTCGTCGCGGCCGCCACGGTATTGGATATCGTCCCATACTTCCGGACATTCTGATGGAGTAATTCGAGCCGGCGGTCATCTTCGTCGGTGTCGATGATCAGCTCATAGTCAATCGACGCCATCATCGGCGGGCTGTCCTGCCGAACGCCGATCAGCCGCACTTCGACGCTGCGCATATGGAACTTGAGTATCGGCGTGACACGTTCGATTCCCTTGATCATGCAGGCAGCCACCGCAGCAAGCAGAAGCTCCGCAGGGTTGAATGCATCCCGCCGTCCCATGACATCCGTATCGAGCACCACGGTCGCATCCTTGCAGTCTGCGACGCTTTCATGCGCATCGATCCGTCTGGCGCTGACGCGATACTCCAGCATTGGCGAGTCTCCCGATCGGGTTTGCCTGGGGATTGTCAATCCGGACCACGAGCGGAGCGATCGGTCAGATCGCGGCCTTTAGGTCACGCCGGCTGAACTGTCCGGCGCGACTCGTCATCCCCCGCAGGCGCGTCGCTCCTCCAGTCAAGTGTCCGAATGAGGCAGCATGCGAAGGAGCGTCCGATCGCGGAAGATCCAGTGATGGATCAGCGCTGCAGCCGCATGCATTGCGGCCACGATGACCAGGGCATGGGCGAGAATTTCATGCACTTCCTTGACGTTGTGAGCAAACGCGCGATCCCTGGCCCAAGGCGAGGCGATCTCGGCGATGCCAAGCAGCGGCAAGGCATCACCGCGCGCAAACTGCAACACAATGCCAACGACAGGCACGGCAAAAAGCAGCGCATAAAGGACGTGGTGCGCGAAACGCGCGGCCGGATCCTGCCACTTTCCCATCCATGACGCGAATTCGCTCGCCTCGGGCGGTGGAGATGGATCGGCCAGCCGCCAAGCCAGGCGCACCACCAGAAGCGCGAGGACCGCGATCCCGGCTGTCACGTGGACGAACAGGCCGGACTCCCGCGGCGCGCCCTTGGGCAGCACATCACCAAACACGCCAATGACCCAGGCAACGGCCACGAGAAGAACCGTGAGCCAATGCAGAGTCTGAGGAATCGCTCCATACTTCCGCGTCGAATTGAAGAGCTGCATCTCGATATCCTCTCGACACAATGTAGTTCGGGCGCGGTCATACCTCGTTGACTTGGATCAAGTCCTTGCAAGCCTGCGCTGCTTCGCGCTCCACTCGGACTTCGCAGCTCCGGCATCAATCGAAGCCGTGACATCGCGTTGAAGGAAATCCTGCGCTCCCGCCATCGCAGTCGAGCATGCCAACGGCGCGCATCACCGGGACAGCGCGGTGTGCGGGACGTTACCTTCAACGGGGAGCGTCGCTTGCTGTATGTTCCACACCCGCCGGGAACGGCGTCAAGTCGCTGTCGCCACCGCGCTCTCGGGTGACTGTTGACTATCGTATGCTTTCAACTCAACCGTTGCGGACGACAGGCGGCGGTACAAATCGCGTCTACGGGCGAGCGGTAGCCAATCATACAGGAATATCTCAAGAGGCCGCCAATTCGCTACCCACCCGAGGATCAGGAAACTCTCCTCGACCAAGCGCCTGAACGGCGCTATCAATCAGATCCTTGCCGGCGAAATGCGCCGAGACGAGACAGATGATCAGAATCGTGATTCCGATCGCCAGAGACCGCCGACCGACCCGGAACAGTTCCTTGATCTCGCGCTGAACGGTCAAGGCGTGTTCGGAAAAATAGCGATTGAACGCCTCGCTGAGCTCCGACGCCGCGCTTGTCTGGATCTCGGACTCAGGAGCATGAACTACAATTTTTATCGATCGATCCCCGGGTAATTCGCGGGCCCAACCGACGATGAACTCTTCTGCTTCCTTGTCGAGATCGCGCTCCCGGAACGGGAATGGATCCAGTGTGTGAAACAGCTGCGCGACCCTATGGACACGCAATTCGATCAAATGGCCGCAGGCGCCGTCTGTCATGCTCGATCCGGTTTGAGATCGCTTTAGCCAACTCAGGCGATCCGTTACCATTCAAGCTGCCGCGGTTCTTGCGCTGGCTCAACATGCGACCGCACCTATGATGATATTGGCAAGTGCTTACGTTTCGGCACTGCTCCGCTCGCTCGTTATGCAGTGCCCTGGCCAGCTTGCCGCATCGGGGCTGTCCTCGCGGTTCGCCTCACTGCCAGATCTCGTCTCTATCCGTTCGTAGACAACATTCTCACGGACGTCTTCATTTTTGTTCACGTCGTCTCGGGCTTGATCCTGGTTGCTTTCGCGGCAGTGGCTGGTGCATTTTACGGCCCAGCCATCGGCTGAGAGCAAGATCACTCGACGCAAGCCTTCCTCGATCGACTTGCAGTTGAGACCGTTTTGCCCTGAACACATGCGGGCTGCACGTGTCATTCCAAGCGAGGAGAACGTCGAATGTCTATCGAGGCTACTGGCTCGCCGGCCGAGTCGCAGCGCCTGTTGCGGTCACTGTCGCTGACCCATGCGGTGCTTTATGGCCTTGGCGTCACCATCGGCGCAGGCATCTACGTCCTGGTCGGGATCGCCGCGGCACGCAGTGGTATGCATGCGCCACTTGCCTTCATCGGTGCAGCCCTTGTGATGGCGTTCAGTGCAGCATCATTTGCCGAACTGGGAACGCGCATGCCGGTCAGCGCCAGCGAGGCCGCCTATGTGCAGGCCGCTTTTGGTCGCGAATGGCTCAGCCTCGGGGTCGGGCTTCTGGTGGTCGCGACGGCAACAATCTCCGCCGCGACCATCAGTGTTGGTAGCTCGGGCTATGTTGCCGTGTTTCTTCCGATTTCGGCTCCGTGGATCATTTCGGGAGTCGTTCTTGCGATGGGCGTCGTGGCGTGCCTCGCCACGGCCCAATCCGTCACCTTCGCCGGGATCATGACGGTTGTCGAGGTGGGCGGTCTCGTGCTGATCATTGGCAGTGGCCTCGGTCACGGGACGGATGTTGTCACCCGCCTGCCGGAAATGTGGCCGCCGGCGCGTGATACGGGGGCCTGGGTTGGATTGGGCGGAACGGCCCTCATCGCAGTCTTTTCCTTCATCGGCTTCGAGCACGTGGTCAACATTGCGGAGGAAATGAAGGAGCCGAGTCGTACCCTCCCCCGTGCGCTGTTCCTGACCCTCGGTTTGACCGCGCTGATCTACGCGCTGGTTGTGTGGATCGCCGTGACGGCGGTACCTCCGCAGGAACTCGCGCGCTCATCGGCACCGCTTGCGCTGGTCTTCGAGCGACTGACAGGCCTGCCGCTCGTCACCATGAGCGCAATCGCCATTGTGGCCACGCTCAACGGCATCATTGTGCACATGATCATGATCGGTCGCGTGATCTATGGTCTCGCGGATCAAGGCAGTTTGCCAAAGGTTCTTGCGCGGTTGAATTCGGTCACGCAGACGCCGCTTCTCGCGACGGCGTTCGGCATCGGAGCGATCCTCGTACTCTCACTGGCCGTTCCGCTTGGTGGCCTTGCAGACCTCACGGCACGCTTTACCCTTGTTGTTTTCGCAATCGTGAATATCGCGCTGATCCGAATCAAAAGCAGACAAGAGCCGCCGCCGTCTGGGGCGTTCATTTGCCCGATGTGGGTGCCCTTCTTCGGCCTCGCCTCAAGCCTCCTGCTTCTCATCGTCGATCTTGTGGGGTGAAGAAGGCTTGCTGATTTCGATGTCTCCTGCTCTGCGCCCGCTACAGTGTAAGCACGGGAGGCTCACAAACCGGCCCGCGCAGTGCGGAGAGCACCACGCGACTTAGGCTGCAGCGGGCAGGCCGGCCGTTTTTGGCTAGCTCTTCGTGCTGGCAGTCCTGTCGAGGGCCGCGCGGAGGCCTTCCGCGAGCTTGACGGCACCGTCGTTCGCCCAGAAGTGCATGAAGAAGAGCCGCGGCTGTTCGTCGAGCATGTGACTGTGCAAGGCGGTCACCTCGATGCCGTGAGCCCGCAACGCCACGATCACGGGGTTGACCTCGTCGCCAGTCAGAACGAAGTCTCCGGTAATTGCCGCCTTGCCTGCTCCGGTCGGCTGGAAATTGATTCCAATCGCGACGCCCATCGCGCCGACTGGCGTCAGCGGAGTGCCATCTTACGTGATCGCATCACGTCGCTTCACGCTGTACTGGTAGACCCCTCCGTTGGCCTGCCCTTTGACGCCGATGATCTGGTCGAGCTTCGCCGCATCGAGGTCCACTGCAGGCGACGGCCCCGTCGGTGCCGGGACCATCAATGGCGTCTTGCTTTCGGCCAGCGCGTCGTGGATGGCCAAGGCCAGTCTGACAGGTTCTCCATGACCGGCGACGTGCATGTAGAAGGTCGCAGGGTTCGCCCGCAGCAAGTGATTATGCACGGCGGTGATCTCGAGACCGCTCGCGACCATTCTGGCCATGATGGGATTGATCTCGGTCTCGAGGAGCACAAGGTCTCCCATGACCATGGCACCGCCATGCGCGGGCTTGAATGCGATCCAGCCGCCGAGCGCCAGTGCCGGCTTGATCGCCACTCCGTCCAACGTCACCGCGAGATCCGTGCGCGGAAAGCTGTAGCGGTGAACATCGTCAGAGATGGCGGGGTTACGGCCGAGCGTCTCGTCGACCTTTTGCCAGTCGATGTCTTGCGCATGAGCCGCTGGGGCGAGCCATTCCGAAGCCGGCGACAGAACGCAGGCGCCGATGCCGATCAGGGCCAGGATTGCTTTTCTCATCGCGCTGCTCCTTCCTCAGTCCTGCTGTTCTTTGATCCGGCCGCTGCTATCGACGACGAGCCGCACTTCCTTGCCGCTCTTCATCGCCTTCGCGGTGGTGCCTTCCGCGGTGGACTTGATGTCCCTGACTTGCGAATAGCCGGCTGCCTGAATATTTGCGACGAGTTCTTCCTGGGTCAGCGCATGGGCAGGTGACAGCCCCGCCATGAGCGCCAGCAAGGCTGCGACTTGAGAGATATTCGATATCCGCATCATCGTTCTCCTGGTTGTCCTGCCCCAGGTGAAGTCAGTCGTCATGCCGCTTCTTGATGAGGTCTCGTGTGCAGCGAGAACCAGATCGACAGATTCAGGATCACACCGGCGACGATGACCGCCGGGAGCAGATGAAGCGGCCGGAAGTCGCTTCCGCCCTGCCGAGACCTTCGAGCATCTGCCGGGGAGCCACCCAACGATGGCATTCGGCGGCCTGGCGGGCGACGCAGGTGAGTACCGCATAAGCCCCCACCGCCATCTTGAAGTCATCGTCGACAAGCGTCGGCGCGGCCGACGCACCTATCAGTCGTGACGATTTGTCGGTTAAATTCGAACTGGATAATGATGACATGCGGCGTCCTTGGTGATCCAGGACGCGATACTTGGGCATGTCGCCTCGCGGGGAGATCGCACATCCCCGGACCACAAATAAGACTCCTGAAGCCGGAGCTGTCAACCCGCTCGCGCTTCAGACGTCACGCTGAAGGATCACGAAGACTTCACCACTCGGGAACCGTCCATCTCGCCGCCAAGGCGCAGGCCGGCGTCAATGGGAGCGGAACTGTCTCGCTTGGCCGGCCTGCGCGCCTGAGACACGCGCCATCGCGCTCACCTTGACCAATATAGGGTACCCCCCTATCTTATGGGGATGTCGCATGCCATCAAGCACAAGTCGAAGCTCCTGGCGCGGGTGAAGCGCATCAAGGGGCAACTGGACGCGGTCGAGCGTGCATTGGAGGCCGAGCTCGGCTGCACGGACGTCCTGATGCTGGTCGCATCGGTCCGGGGCGCCGTCGGCGGGCTCACCACCGAATTGATCGAGGACCACATTCGCCATCACGTCGTGGATCCGGACCGCGAAAAGGATCCGGAAAAGGCCAAGGGTGCGGCCGACCTGATCGATGTCGTCAGAACCTATTTGAAGTGAATTCATGACCGATCTGTCGCAACTGCTGCAGCAGAGCAGTGCTCACGCATGGCTCTTCGTTCCGAGCGCGATCCTTCTCGGCGCGCTGCATGGTCTCGAGCCCGGCCATTCCAAGACCATGATGGCCGCTTTCATCGTTGCGATCCGTGGCACGGTCTTCCAGGCCGTTCTTCTTGGACTGTCGGCGACGATCTCGCACACGGCGGTGGTATGGGCGGTCGCCCTTCTCGGCCTCTATTTCGGCCACGATCTCTCCGGAGAGCGCAGCGAAGCCTACCTCCAGATCGCGTCTGCACTCATCATCCTCGGGGTCGCCGCGTGGATGGTCTGGCGCACCTGGCGCGGGACGACCGAGGAGCACGGCCACGATCATCACCACGACGAACCGCAGGTCGTCTCGCTCGCGGGCAGGACGCTTTCGATCGCGGTGTTCGAGACCGGCGTTCCGCCGCGCTGGCGGATTTCCAGCGACGCAGGTGGCCTCCCCTCCGCCTCGGACATCGGGGTAACGACAGTCCGTGCCGATGGCAGCGAACAGAGCTTCGCGTTCGTCGACCGCGACGGATATTTGGAGAGCACCGAGGAGATTCCGGAACCGCACGCCTTCGAGGTGCGCATCGCGTTCGCGGGCGATGTCGCCGAAATTCGTTTCGAGGAGCCCGATCGCGACCACATGGACCTCGGGGAACAGGATGACGCGCACGCTCGCGCTCATGCCGCCGACATCCAAAGGCGCTTCGTCGGACGCACCGTCACCACACCGCAGATCGTCCTGTTTGGTCTCACTGGCGGCCTGATCCCGTGCCCGGCGGCCATTACAGTTCTTCTGCTCTGCATTCAGTTGAAGCAGTTCAGCCTCGGCTTCGTGCTGGTTCTCTGCTTTGGCCTCGGCCTCGCCATCACCATGGTATCGGCCGGCGTCGTTGCCGCTCTCGGTATTCGGCACGTCGAACGCCATTGGAGCGGCTTCAGCCGCTTCGCACATCGCGCGCCCTACGTCTCGGCAGCCTTGATCGCCCTGGTCGGGCTCTACACCGGCTGGATCGGCCTGCATGAGTTTGTTTCGTGATGTCCGCGGCCGATGCTGACGTCCAGCTCAGCAATTGGGTCGGCGCCGTTCCCTTCAACGCCTGCGCTCCCGTCGCCGCAGAGGCCTCAGCTCGGTATCAGCCCCGGACTCAGGTCTTTTCAGTTTTGGAACCAATTGCTTGCAGCGGTTTTTTGACAAAAGATCGGAACGGATTCCCGGCTCGTGACTCATTCCATCGCAACTCAGATGGGGTGACGACCTCGTGCCGCGTTTCAACTATTTCGCCCGAGAAGCCGCAGCGACGCTCCTGAGGATGGCAAAGACGACAACAGATCCGGCCGTGGCGTCCGGCTTGATCCAGCGTGCGGCCGATCTCAAGGAACGCACGGAGGAGCTCCCGGCTGTCCTCGAGGTCGATGCAATGGCCGAACAGTCGCCGAAGCCTCTCACAAAGAAGCAGAGCTAGCTCGGCTGGCCCCGACCCATGGCTCATCAGCGACCTCGGAGACCATGCGCTCTTCAGTGAACGAGGCCGGTAAACCGGACATCAGGCGAGCAGGCGCTTTGCCTACTCGGCCGCTTGCGGAACGTGCGCCGGTCTCGCGTTTTGGCCAGGACGTCCATCGAGGGCGACGTCGCCTGCGCGACCAGGCGGAAGGCCCCTGCCCTTCACCAGGCCGAAGATCGCCGGGATGACGATCAACGTCAGCAGCGTCGACGAGATCATGCCGCCGATCATCGGCACCGCGATGCGCTGCATGATCTCGGAGCCCGTGCCGGTGCTCCACAGGATCGGCAGCAGGCCTGCCATGATGGCGACCACCGTCATCATCTTGGGACGCACGCGCTCGACAGCACCCACCATGATCGCCGCATGGAGATCCTGCCGGGTGAGCGCGCGGCTCTCGGCGGCTCGCGACGCCCTGACCTCGGCCAGCGCGTGATCAAGATAGATCAGCATCACCACGCCGGTCTCGGCGGCGACGCCTGCGAGCGCGATGAATCCGACAGCGACGGCAACCGAAAGGTTGAAGCCGAGCCACCACATCATCCAGATGCCGCCCACCAGCGCGAACGGCAACGAGAGCATGACGATCATCGTCTCCGTCAGAGCCCTGAAATTGAGGTACAGGAGCAGGAAGATGATTGTCAGCGTCACGGGCACGACGATCTTCAGGCGGGCCGCGGCGCGCTGCAGATATTCGTACTGACCGCTCCAGACCACGTAATATCCGGCCGGAAACTGGATGCTTTCCGTCACGGCGCGCTGCGCTGCGGCGACGTAGCTCCCGATGTCCCGGTCCCTGATGTCGACGTAGATGTAGGTGGCAAGCTGCCCGTTCTCGGTGCGGATGGAAGTCGGTCCGCGCGCCGGCTCGACCGGCGCCACCTCTCCCAGCGGCACGGCGCCGCCTGCGGGCATCGGCACCAGAATGTCGCTGGCGATAGCCTTGGGATTGTCACGGAGATCGCGAGGGTAGCGCATGTTGACTGTGAACCGCTGCCGGCCTTCGACCGTCGTGGTCACCGTCTGGCCTCCCAACGCGGCAGCGATCGTGTCCTGAACGTCCTGAATCAGGATGCCGTAGCGGGCGAGCGCCTCGCGGTCGGGCGAGATCTCCAGATAGTAGCCGCCGATGCCGCGCTCGGCGTAGGCGGACGACGTCCCGGGGACCGTCTTGATGACACGCTCGATCTGTCTGGCCAGCCTGTCGATCTCGACCAGGTCCGTGCCCATCACCTTCACGCCGATCGGCGTCCGGATGCCGGTCGAGAGCATGTCGATGCGCGCCTTGATCGGCATGGTCCAGGCGTTCGACACACCCGGAAACTGCAATGCCTTGTCCATCTCCGCGATCAACCCGTCGACGGTCAGGCCGGAGCGCCACTGCTCCTTCGGCTTCAAATTGACCACGGTTTCGAACATCTCAGTCGGAGCCGGATCGGTCGCGGTCGCTGCTCGTCCCGCCTTGCCATAGACCGAGGCGACCTCCGGGAACGACTTGATGATCCGGTCCTGCGTCTGCATCAGTTCGGCCGCCTTCGTGACCGAGATGCCCGGCAACGTCGTCGGCATATACAGCAGCGTGCCCTCGTTCAGCGATGGCATGAACTCGGTCCCGAGCTGGCGGGCCGGCCAGATTGAGATGGCCAGCACGGCCAGCGAGGCCAGGATGACCAGCGTCTTCGCCCGTAGCACACCCTTGATGACCGGCCGATAGATCCAGATCAGGAAGCGGTTGATGGGGTTGCGGTGCTCTGGAACGATCCTGCCACGAACGAAGATGATCATCAGCGCGGGCACAAGGGTCACCGACAACCAAGCGGCTGCAGCCATCGAGAACGTCTTGGTGAACGCGAGCGGGCTGAACAGACGCCCCTCCTGCGACTCCAGCGTGAAGATCGGCATAAACGATACGGTGATGATGAGCAGACTGAAGAACAGCGCCGGCCCGACCTCCGAGGCCGCATCGATCAGCACCTGGACGCGCGACTGACCGGGCTTGGCCCGCTCCAGATGCTTGTGGGCGTTCTCGATCATGACGATGGCCGCATCCACCATGGCGCCGATCGCGATCGCGATGCCGCCGAGGCTCATGATGTTGGAGCCGAGGCCCAGCAGCTTCATCGCGCCGAACGCCATCAGCACGCCGACCGGCAGCATCAGGATGGCGACGAGCGCGCTGCGGATGTGCAGTAGAAAGACCACGCAGACCACCGCCACGACGAGGCTTTCCTCGAGCAGGGTGTGCTTCAAGGTGTCGATCGCGGCGTAGATCAGGTTGGAGCGGTCGTAGACCGGCACGACCTCCACCGAACTCGGCAAGCTGCTGGCGATCTCCTTGAACCGCGCCTTGACGTTCTCGATGACGTCGAGCGCGTTGACGCCGAAACGCTGCAGCACGATGCCGCTGGCGACCTCCCCCTCACCGTTCAGCTCGGCGATGCCGCGCCGTTCGTCGGGCCCGAGCTCCACGCTGGCAACGTCGCGCAACAGCACAGGCGTACCGCCGGAGGTCTTCAGGACGACGTTGCCGAGATCGTTGATGCTCTTGAGGTAGCCCTTGCCGCGGATGACGTATTCGAACTCGGAGAGTTCCACGGTCCGACCGCCGACGTCGGCGTTCGAAGCGCGGATCGCGTCCCGGATCTTCTGCATGCTGATACCGCGGTCGCGCATCCGCTGCGGATCGAGGATCACGTTGTACTGCTTGACGAAGCCGCCGATGCTGGCGACCTCGGCGACGCCGCCCGCCTTGGCCAGCGCGAATTTCAGATTCCAGTCCTGGATCGTGCGCGTGTCGGCCAGGTTCAGCTCCTTGGACATCACAGCGTACTGGTAGACCCAGCCGACACCGGTGGCGTCGGGACCGATCGTCGGTGTGACGCCGGCAGGCAAGCGCGAGCTGGCGCTGTTCAGGAACTCCATGACGCGCGAACGCGCCCAGTAGATGTCGGTGCCGTCCTCGAAGATTACATAGACGAAGGACACGCCGAAGAACGAGAATCCGCGCACCACCTTCGACCTCGGCACCGTCAGCATGGCGGTGGTCAGGGGATAGGTGACCTGATCCTCGATCACCTGCGGTGCCTGGCCGGGGTACTCGGTATAGACGATCACTTGCGTATCGGAGAGATCCGGGATGGCGTCGAGCGGAAGATGGACCAGTGCGTAGAGTCCAGCGGCCGCCGCGAAGCCGGTGCCGAACAGGACGAGCAGCAGGTTGCGCGCCGACCACGAGATGATGCGGGCGATCATTTGTGCTCTCCATGGGCATGTCCACCCGCGGCATCCGATGATTGGTTCGCGTCGGCGAAGCCCTTCAGGGCGGCTTTGAGGTTGCTTTCTGCATCGATCAGGAAGTTCGCGGAGGTGACGACCGTCTCACCTTCCTTGAGACCGTCACGAATTTCGATGTAGCCGCCGCCCCGGCGTCCAAGCTTCACGTCCCGCGGCTCGAACTTGCCTTCGCCTTTGTCGACGAGAACGGCCTGCCGAGCACCGGTGTCGAGCACCGCACTATCCGGCACCGTAACGACCGGAGATGCATCGGCGGTATTGATTTCGGCATCGACATACATGTCCGGCAGCAAGGCCACGTCCGGATTGGAAAGCTCGATCCGAACGCGAGCGGTGCGCGTGTCCCGGTTCACCTGCGGATAGATCACGGCGATCTTTCCGGAGAAGGTCCGGCCTGCGAAGCTGCGTGCCCGGATCAAGACGGGTTGTCCAACCGCGACGGTGCCGAGGTCGCGCTCGGCGACATCGACCAGCGCCCAGACCAGCGAGATGTCCGCGATCCGGAACAGCACGTCGCCAGGGTTGGCACGCATGCCCTCGATCGCGTTGCGTTCGAGCACGATTCCGTCGCGCGGCGCCGTCCATTGCACGGTCACGGGCGCGACATGGGACTTCTCCATGGCGGTGATCACGGGCTCCGGAACGTCCAGATTGGTCAAGCGCTGGCGCGAACCGCGGCCGTAGGACTCCACGCCTCCCACGATTTTCGAATTGATCGTGGCGAGGTATTCCGCCGCGGCGGCCGCAATTGCCGAACTGTAGATCTCCATCAGCGGCTGACCGGCCTTCACGCGCGTGCCGGTCGTGACATCCGCAACCTTCTGAACGAAGCTCTCCGAGCGCATCGCGATCACCGAGATCCGCCGCTCGTCGAGCTGGATCGTGCCCGGCGCCTTCACCACCACGCTGATGCTACGCCGTTCGGCGGGCTCGGATTTCACGCCGGTGCGCTGGATCTTGCCCGGCGAAAGCTTCACCGTGCCGTCGTCGGTGTCATCGCCGTCGTAAACGGGGACGTAGTCCATCCCCATGGGATCCTTTTTCGGCACCGCCGAGGTGTCCGGCAGTCCCATGGGATTGCGGTAGTACAGGATCTTTCGCGAGGCATTCGCCTGCTGCTGCAACTTCGACTTCGGCGGCTCGGCCGCGGACTCGTCATCGTAGACCGGCAAGTAATCGCGCCCTTGCGCATCCTTCTTCGGCACCGCCGACCAGGCCGGAGCTCCACCGGGATCCCGATAGTAAAGTGGACTTCCCTCTGCGGCAGCCGCTGGAGAAGTTAGGTCGGCGTGTGCAGGCCAGGGCCCGCCGTTCAGAGACCAGGAGCCGACCAGAGCCAAGGCCCCGCCCAGCGCCAGGGCCGTCGTCAGGAGACGCAGCGTCTTCATGGCGTGTTCCGCGCGCGATCAAGCGCGTCCATGTGATCGTGAATTGGGGATGCCGGGGCGCCGCCGAGCGGCGCCCCAGCGCTCACTTGGTCGCCTTGACGATGACCTTGCCGGTGACCGTCTCCGGCTCGCCCTGCACCTTCGCCGACAGCGTCACCTGATAGCGGCCGGCCATCGGCAGGTCGGTCTTGAAGGCGTAGACGCCCGGCTCTTTCGAGGGCAGCGGAGAAACGGGCGACTCCATGTCGGCCATGCCGTCGGGCGCCATGTCGACGCGGGTCTTGAAGATGACCGCATCCGGCACCGGCTTGCCGGTCTGTCTGTTCAACAAACGAACGGCGAGCGTGACGTCGTCGCCTTTCTTCATCTCCGAATTGACAGGCTCGAAGGCGAAGTCGCCGGCGCCGGCCATGGCGGCCGAAGCGGCAAGCGAAAGGGTGGCGGCCAAAGCCGCGGTCGTGAGCTTGGAAAGCATTGTTCTGCCCTCATGAATTGATCTCGACCGTGGCGCTGCAGGCGCACACGTCCGCTTCTTCGCGAGCAAGCGTGCTGCTCGACGGAGTCTGCGAAATCAGATTCGTGGAGGTCGGAACGGAGGACTGGTCCCGCGCAAATCGGCGACCTGGTCCGAAGGAATGGCGATCTTGCTCGCCGCGACGGCAGATGGGCCAAACGCGATCGGTCGAACGTCGCCAAAAGCGACCGCGCCGCCGATACAGCAGACGCCCATTCCACACTTGTGGCCGTCGGCGTGGGAGGTCTTTCCGTCCATGTCGTCCGGACAGCACTCATCCATCGACATGTCGCCGGGGCCGGCCATCGTCATGTTCGCCTTCATGCCACCCGACGGCATTGCATGCGCGGCGGCCGACGCGCCAAGCGGCACCGTCGCCAGCGAGATGGCGATCACGAATGCCAGCATGGTACGGACAAGCCGCATGGAGACGCTTTTACCTTTCGGGCCGCAACGAACCTTTGAATATCATATTTCGCGTCCTGGCGCAGTCATTGATCCGGGTCAAGCATTCGTGACCACCGCTGGGCCGCTTGTCTGTCCAGCCGAGGCGCTGTGGCCACCATCCGGAGACCGCGATTCAGCCAGATCATCGCGCGCTCGTCTCCATGCGACCGCAAGACATTTCGCCGCAGAACAATCACTACGTTGACGACGACATTGGCCCTCCCTGCCCAAGTCCGTACAAGTCTCGCCGATGGACGGGCGACGCGTGGCGGATTCGCTCTCAGGATGATGCTCGGCTGCGCGTGAGCCCAAGCGCGAGATCAATGGCCAGCGCCAGCGCCACGGCGGCGCCGCCGAGGCCGAACAGGACCAGATCATCGCCGCCGGTACGGGCGTAGAGCCAGGAGAAGGCGTAGGCGGCGGCCGCCTGGAACAGAGCGAAGCTGGTGGTGGCGTGGCTCCAGGTCGCGCGTTGCTGCTCGGCGCCGCGGGGAACGAGCTCATGGATGCGGCCGAGCGCCAGCGGCACGATGCCGGGCGTGAAGGCGCCGATCACCACGCTCGACACGATCAACGACACCGGCGCCGTGCTGACAATCGGCAGCAGCACCGCGGCGGCTTCGACCAGGAAGGCCGCGCGCAGCGCCGGACCGAAGCCGGACCTGTCACCGAGATGGCCGGTCAGCAGCGGACCGACGATCGCGCCGAGGCCATAGAGAACCCAGTAATGCGAGCCTGCGGCGATGCCCTGGCCTAGTCCGCGCGCCACGAAATCGACGACGAAGACCATGTGCGGCACCAGGGCCACGGCATTGAGGCCGTATTGAACCAGCAGCGCACGGGCGGCGGCCGGAAGCCGGCGGCGCCTGGCGTGATGCGGCGCGGGCGCAGCAGCTGCCACAGTCTCGGCAGGCCAGCTCCACCAGCTCGCCAAGGTCAGCACCGCCGAGAGGACGCCGAGACCATACCAGCTCTGCTGCAGGCCCTGGTGCAGCAGCAGCGGCACCAGCGTGCCCGAAGCGGCGACGCCAAGCCCGACGCCGGCGAAGATCACGCCGCCGACGATCCCGCGCCGGGCCGGCGACGTGTGCGGCAGGACGACGGAAGCCGCCAGCACCATGATGATTCCGCCGCAGACGCCGGCCAGGAAACGCCAGGCGAAGAACCAGATGAAGGAGGCCGGCGCCGCGCTCGCAAAGAACGAGAGCGTGGCGAGCAGCATCATCGCCTGGAGCGTGCGAACGGCGCCGATGCGGCGCGCTACCACGCGCGCCCCGAGCGCGCCCGCGAGATAGCCGGCCAGATTCGCCGCGCTGAGATAGACGACGTCAGAGGCACTGAACCATTTTGCCGCGATCAAAGCCGGGATCAGCGGGGTGTAGGAAAAGCGGGCAAGACCCAGCCCTACCAGGGATGCAGCGAGACCCGCGGCGGCATATCGCCAGGTCTGCAGTCGATCGATCGGTTGCGACGTTGTTGGCGCAGATGACTCCGGCCGCTGCGGCGGCCGGATCTGCTGTGTGTGACTTGCGTGTAGCTCGCGCATATCATCCTCCTGTGCAGCCGCGCGGATCACTCGGCTTGAGCGGCGCGGCGGCGCCGGAACTCCAGGACGGGCAGGCCGCCCCAGCCCCAATTGTCGGTGTCGACTTCCTCGATGACGACGAAGGTCGACTCGAGCGGCTTGCCGAGGACGTCGCGCAGCAGCTGGCTCGAGCCCTTGATCAGCGCGGCTTTCTCATCGGCCGTCAGTGAGGCCGCTCCCGGCACGGTCCCCTCGCGGGTCACTTGGATGGTGACGATCGGCATGGTGGTGTGCCCTCCTCAATGACCGGCGCTCTGGCCGCCGTCGACATGCAGGATCTCGCCGGTGACGAAGGAGGCGCCCTCGAGATAGAGCACGGCGTCGACGATGTCGGACATCTCGCCCATGTGGCCGACAGGGTGCAGCGCGCCGAGCTGCGCGTGGGTCTCGACCGGATGCATCGGCGACTTGATGATCCCCGGCGACACCGCATTCACGCGGATGCCGCGCTTGGCATATTCGATCGCAAGCGATTTCGTCGCAGCGCTCAGTCCGCCCTTGCTCAGCGACGCCAGCACCGATGGCACGTTCGAATTGGCCTGTTCGACCAGGGTCGTCGTGATCTGGCCGACGTGGCCCGAGCCGTGCTTTTCCATCTCGGCAATGGCGAGCTGCGTCAACCGGAAGAACCCCGCGACGTTGATGCCCATCACTGCGGCGTAGTCCTCGGCCGTGTACTTGGTGAACGGCTTGGCGACGAAGATGCCGGCATTGTTGACCAGCGTATCGACGCGCCCGAAGCGGGCCACCGCTTGCCCGACCACGCGCTCGGCCGTGGCCCAGTCGGCGATGTCGCCGGGAACCGCGAGGATGTCGTCGTCGCCGGACGGCTTGATGGATCGCGCCGTGGCGACGACGCGGTAGTTGCGATCGCGATAACCTTGAACCAGGGCAGCACCGATGCCCTGCGATGCGCCGGTGATGATGGCGACTTTCTGCTCGATTCCCATGACGGGCTCCTGTTGTTGGCCTGCGCCGCTGGCTGCGGCCGGCTTGCGTTGTCAGCTACGCCGCCCTCGCCCGCCCGCGAAGACGCGCCGGCCGGCAGACACTGTTTCGCGGCGTGAACGAATGGCCGATCGGCCCTGGCTGCGGTTGTCGCGCTCGGCGCAAGCGCCTAGTTTTCCGCCGACAATCACTGGGGCCGCGGAAGCGCATGGATCGTCTCGATGCGATGAAGGTGTTCGTCCTGGCTGTCGACGAGGGCAGCCTCGCCGGCGCGGGCCGCAAGCTCGGCCGCTCGCCGGCGGCGGTCAGCCGCGCCATCACCTTCCTGGAGAACCAGGTCGGCGCCGAACTGCTGCACCGGACGACGCGGTCGATCAGGCCGAGCGAGGAAGGCGAGCGCTATGCCGCGATCTGCCGCCGCGTGCTCGCCGAGCTCGAAGAGGCAGACATGATCGCGGCCGGCCCGAAAGCGGCGCCGCGCGGCGTCATCGCCATCACGGCGCCGGTGGTGTCGGGCGAGATGGTGCTGCGCCCCATCCTCGATGCGTTTCTCGACGCCTACCCGACCGTGTCCGCCAAGCTCCTGCTGTTCGATCGTGCGGTCAACCTGATCGAGGAAGGCTTCGATGTCGCGCTGCGCATCGGTCCGCTGGCGGATTCGGCGATGGTCGCGATCCGCCTCGGCGATGTGCGCCGGGTCGTGGTCGCCTCTCCGCGCTATTTGAAGCAGCATCCACGCATCGCCGAGCCAGGTGATCTCGCCAAGCACCAGATCGTGGCCATGGCGCATCTGCCGAATTCCTGGACGTTCGCGCCGGCGGCTGGATCGTCAGCACCGCGGACTGTGCAGTTCACGCCGCGGCTGGTCGTCAACAGCACCTATGCGGCCGTGGCCTCCGCCGTGGCCGGCCGTGGCGTGGCGCGGATGTACTCATATCAGGTGGCTGAGCAGGTCGCGCGCGGTGAGCTCGAGATCGTGCTCGCCGGCGACGAGGATCCGGAGATGCCCGCGCATGTGATCGCTCCGCAGGGCCGGTTGTCGGTCCCCAAGGTCCGCGCCTTCACCGACTTCGCCGTTCCGCGGCTGAAGCAGCAATTTGCACTACTGAAGGAAAGCATCGGCCCGCGCGAGCGTCGTGAGTCCGCGGCCACGTCTGTGACGCCTCGGCCCGCACGTCAAGCGCGGCCGCCCTCTCGAGCGTGAACCGCGATGCAACGTCGTAGCCGGCTAGCACGTCGGGGACGCGAGATGATGGATCCTGTCCCGCATCGCACACCGATGCGCGAGGCGCATTGATGGTTGCGGCGATGTCGTGTGTTGCAGCCATTCGGATGCGGTGCATGTCAACATTGCTGGACAGAGCAGATGCGATGCGCGTTCAAATTGTCGCATGATTGATCAGCAACGCGATGAGTTCGGCTTTGCGCATTCTACCAAGGCGTATAAGGTCGGGCGTTACCAGCGTCGACGAAGCGCTGGAACGTCGGGGACGTGAAACGCGAGCAAGGTGGTTGACGGGCTGAGTTCGTCGCCCTCGTCGTCGCACGCGCACATATTTTCCGACATTTTGGAGGTATCAGGTTCGAACGGCTCGAACGATTCGACAATTGCGGCTGATGAGTGGCCAGTTGGCCACGCCCTGACATCCGCAGCAGGCGTTTGATCGCGAGGCGACGTAGGCAGTGGGCAGCGGGCATCGACACGTTGGAGGAACCGGAATGGACCAACGGGACGTACGGGCCGCATGGCAGAAATTCGTCGAGCGCGGCACCTTGTCGGGTGACGTGAGATCGACCGTGGCCGCTTCGTGGCAGCGGTCGCGGCAGCACAGCATCACGGTCGATCGCGCGAAGGCGCCGCTCGTCGCCGAGGCCGAATTGTTTCGCCAGCGCGCCAAGCATGCCGCGCTTCGCCAGGCCGCGCGTTGCGCGCTGCAGAACTCCAGGACGTTCCTGAGCGACGCCGGATCGATCATGATCCTCACCGATCCCACCGGCCTGATCATCGACACCCAGGGCGACGCCAGGGTCATCGACGCCGGCCGCGCAGTGCATCTCGAGCATGGCGGACGCTGGAGCGAGGCCGACATCGGCACCAACGCAATCGGAGCGGCGCTGGCCGACTCGTGCCCGGTGCAGATTCACGGCGCCGAGCATTTCTGCACCGAGGTCCAACGCTGGACCTGCGCCGCCGTCCCGGTTCACGATCCCAGCGATGGCGAGCTGCTCGGCGTCGTCGACATCTCCGGCCCCGCCAGCACGTTCAATCCGCAGAGCCTGGCGCTGGCGGTGGCGGTCGGCCATCACGTCGAGAGCGTGCTGGCGCAGCTCGCGCGGCAGGACAAGGAGCAGTTGCTGTGCGACTTCATCGCCAAGCGCGCGTCCTGGGCGACCGAGGAATGCATCCTGCTCGACCGCCGCGGCGCCATCCTGCATGCGACCGAGCGCGGGCTGCGCGCCATGAAGGACAACGGCCTCAACACGGATGGCGACGCACCGACGCGGTTCCTGAAAACGGTCGCGTTCGAGGACTGGCCGGCCAAGCTCAGGGAGATCCTGCCGCATGCGAGCTTCGAACTGGTCAAGAGCGGCAGCACGGGTGTCGGCGCGATCGTCGTGATGCATGCCCGGCGCCGCGCCCCCGGAGAGCGCAATGCGGTGGCCATGCGCGGACGCGACGCCGCGCTTCCGGCCGCGCAGTCGCAGCACGCGCAGACCTCTCAGCCGCCGGCGAAGTCAGCCGGGAACAAGAATCCCCGTTTCGTTGCCGAAGACCCGAACGTGCTCGCGATCGTGCGGCGCGTCGAGAGCGCGGCGGCGCGCAAGATGCCGATCCTGATCCGCGGTGAGACCGGGACCGGCAAGGAGCAGCTGGCGCGCCATGCCCACGCTGCCAGCGGCCGTTCCGGCGCCTTCGTCGCGGTCAATTGCGCCGCACTCCCCGACAGCCTGATCGAGGCCGAACTGTTCGGCTATGCCGATGGCGCGTTCACGGGGGCTCGGTCCGGCGGCGCCATGGGTCTGGTCAAGGAGGCCGATGGCGGCACGCTGTTTCTCGACGAGATCGGCGACATGCCGGTAGCGCTGCAGGGCGTGCTGCTGCGCCTGCTCGACGATTGGACGGTGCGGCCGGTCGGCGGCAGCGCGTTCAAGGTCGACGTCTTCCTGGTGTCGGCGACCAACGCCGCGCTCGACAAGGCAATCTCCGAGGGACGCTTCCGGTCCGACCTCCTGTATCGCCTCAACACGCTCGAGGTGCGGCTGCCGCGGCTGCGCGAGCGCTGCGATTTCGACGCCATTGCGCGGCAGCTGCTGCACAAGATCGATCCGGGCTGCGAGATCACGGCGGAGGCGCTGGCGCGGCTGGCACCGAACCATTGGCACGGCAACATCCGCGAGCTCGGCAACATGCTGGCGCGGCTCACGCTCGGCGTCTCCAACGGGCCGGTCGACGAAGCCTGCGTGGATGCCATGATCGGCCAAGTGATCGATCAAGTGATCGCGCGGCCGCCACCGGACACTGGATCGCTGCACGACGTCCAGCGCGCCCGTATCCTGATGGTCTACGCGGAAACCAATGGCAATGTGAGCGAGACCGCGCGCCGTCTCGGCGTGTCCAGGAATACGATCTATCGCGCGCTCGGGCAGCCGCGGCCGTAGTCCGCGGCGCTGCGCTTCACACGATCGGCGGACAATGAGAGCCGGGCCCATGCCCGGCTTCTCACTGGCGCAAGCCGCGCGGGCTCACAGCAACTCGGCGCCCCCGCCCAGGGCCGGACCGGCGGTCGGGTCGTAATCGTCCGGCTTCTTCGCGATCAAGGTCTGCGTCGTCAGGATCAGCCCAGCGACGGAGGCGGCATTGCGCACCGCGCTGTAGCAGACCTTGACGGGATCGACGATGCCGGCCTTGACGAGATCGACCGAGGCGCCGTTGCGGGCGTCGAGGCCGTGGCCGTTGGCGCCCTTGGCGACCTTCTTGACCTCGGCCTCGGCGTCGAGGCCGGCATTGGCCGCGATGTGAAACAGCGGGCGGCTCAGCGCGCGCTGCAGAAGCTCAGCTCCCTGCCGCACGCTGCCATCCAGCCCCTTGATCAGGTCGTCGAGCTTCGGTGCCGCCTTCAGCAGCGCGAAGCCGCCGCCCGGCACGATGCCCTCCTCGATCGCCGCCCGCGTCGCATTGATCGCATCCTCGATCAATTGCGTGCGACGCTTCTGCTCGACGGGCGTCGCTCCGCCGGCCAGGATCATCGCCGTGCCGCCCGAGAGCTTGGCAATACGCTCCTGGAACTTGTCGCGCTCGATATTCTCAGGCGCCGCCTCATATTGCCGCATCACCTGCGCGCGGCGCGCGGCAATCCTGTCCGGATCGCCGGCACCCGCGGTGATAAGGGTCTTGGAGGCGGAGATCCGCACCTGGCGGGCGGCGCCGAGATCCTGCAGTTCGGCCTTTTCCAGCCGGCCGCCGAGATCGACCGAGATCACGCGGCCGCCTGTCGTGATCGCGATATCCTCCAGCATGGCCTTGCGCCAATGGCCGAACTCCGGCGGGTGGATCGCGGCGACCTTGAAGTTGGTCTTCTCCCGGCGCGCCAGGAGCTGCATGATCACGACCGGCGCGACCTCCTCGGCGATGATCAGCAGGGGCCGGCCGCTCTTCTCCACCAGCGAGATCACGCCGGCGAGTTGCTCGCCGCTCTGGATCTTGTGGTCGGTCATCAGGATGAACGGGTTGTCGAGCACGACCTGCATGCGCTCCACATCCGTCACCATGTGATGCGAGAGATAGCCGCGCTCGAACGCCATGCCTTCGACGACTTCGAGCGTCGTCTGGACCGTGCTGCCATATTCGACGGCGACGATGCCGTGCGTGCCCGCCCGCTCGAACGCTTCCGCGACCATGTCGCCGAGCGCGCCATCATTGGCCGCGATGCTCGCGACCGCCCGCAGGCCCGCCGAGCCCTGCAGGGCAATCGCCGAGCGCTTCAGGTTCTTGATCGTCTCGGCGACCGCGAGCTCGAGACCTTCCACCAATTCCACCGGATTGGCGCCGGCGGCGAGGCATTTCAGTCCATCCTGCACCAGCACGTCGGCCAGCACGGTGGCCGTGGTGGTGCCGTCGCCGGCCGTGTCGTTGGTCTGCTTCGACACCTCGCGCAGCACCTGCGCGCCCATGTTCTCGAACGGACATTCCAGCTCGATCTCGCTGGCGATGCTGACGCCGTCGCGCGACACGATCGGCGTTCCGATCGGACGGTCCATGATCGCGTTCATTCCCTTCGGACCCAGGGTGCCGCGCACCGCCTTGGCGAGCTTGGCAACGCCCCGCCCCAATGCGGCCCGCGCCGCCTCGTCATGCAGCATGATCTTCGGCATGTTCTCAACCTCCCATTGGCCTGATCGCTCGCCGTCTTCGCCGGCGCGACTCTTTGTTATCTCCCGGCCGGTCAGGCCGAGGCGCGTGCTTTTGGAACGAAGGGCGTCTCCAGATCGAACCGCACCGACAGCAGGCCGCGGCACAGTGCGCTGTTGAACTCGGCATTGACGCCGACACGCCGCAGTCCCGAGACGTAGGCAGCAAAGCGCTCGGCGCTCAGCGGCAATCCAGCGGCGTCGACGAAGGCCGCCATATTGTCGTCCGCGGCCGCCACGACGCCGTGCCGCTCGAGATAACGCCGCCGCAGCCGGTCCCCCTCGTCGTCGACGGGAAGGTCGCGCAGTTCGACCAGGGACAGCGCCGTGAGCGTCTCCGGCGAATGTCCTGTCCCGGTGAGATGATTGAGCAGCGCGACCTGACGGCGTTGGAACGCCTTGACGAGGAACGTCCGCCGCAGATCGTCCAGGTCGCCATCGGCCTCGACGCCGAACGTCTCCTGGAACGACAGGCCCTGCGCCAGCCCGGCATTGATCTGATCGGCATACATGTGCTCGCCGAGCACCACGCTGACGCCGGTGACCCAGTCAAGCGCCGCCACGGCGCGGCGCATGTCATCCGCCATCAGAAACGAGAAGTTGGCGGCACACCAATAAGTCGGCAGCCGGAATTCGATGTGAACATGGTTGGCCGCGTCAACAACCGCCGAGGTGACGAAATCGAGATCGACCACGGATTCATCGAGCTCCGGATCCATGACGCTCTGTAGAGCGCCCCACAGTTCGGCCTGCCTGGTCTCGACCTGGCTGTTCCCAGCCTGCCAGTGCTCAGCCTGCCGGTCCGGTTCCGGCAGGCTCCTTGCGACATGCCCGCTCATGGCGTTCACGCCGGCACGGGTTCGGACAGATGGGCGTAGCCGCCGCCAGCCCGGATCTTCTTCTTCTGGGCTTCGACATCGATGTCGTAGAGCCGCGCGGCGTTGAGGCCGAGAATCTTGGTCTTGTTCTCCAGGGTCAGAACCGAGCCGGTTTCCTTGGTCAGGTCCTCCGGAATCTCGAACGCCATGAACTTGTCGATCAGCCATTTCGGCGTCCAGATGCCGTAGTCGCTGCCATAGAGGATCTTGTCCGGCCCGAGCCAGAACAACAGCTCCGACATCACATGGGCGAAATAGCCGGGCCGCGAATGGATGAACGGCAGCGCCACGGCGATCCCCGCATAGACATTGGTCTCCTGGGTCGCGATCCAGCAGAAATCGTCCAGCCGCGGCAATCCGCAATGTTCGACGATGAAGTTCAGATCCTGGAACGAGGTGGCGACGTCGTCGATGTCGGCGACGTCGAACGCATCACGGTTCAAGGGGATGATGGTCGGCCCCTTGTGGACATGGATGTTCTTGATGCCGAGCTTCTGCGCCGCCTCGATATATTTGTAGGAGTCCTTGTCCGAGAGCTTGTAGCCCTTGGACTCGCCGCGCCATTCCGCCGTGTACAGCTTCACGCCCTGCAGCTTGTACTTCTCCGCCAGCGCGTGCAGGTCCTCCAGCCCCTTGCTGCCGTCGCGCGGATCGAACGCGCCGTTGAGGATGAAGCGATCCGGATGGCTCTTCTTCATCGCCGCGTTGCGCTCGGTGGTGTTGAAACCGTTCTTGTAGAAGTCAGTCAGGTAGGTGGGTTGCAGAATCGCCATGTCGTCATAGCCCGACACGAACAGATCGTCGAACATCGTCTTGGCGTCGTACTTCTCGAACTTCTCCTTCTCCCACTTCTCCGACGGCGGGCTGAGATTGGAGTGGTAGGCATAGAAGCACTCGATGAACTGCTTGCCGTGAATGTTCTTCTGGTTGGCCGGGCTGCCGTCCCAGAAATGGGTATGCCCGTCGATCACGAATATCTCTTCGCCGTTGGCCGTCCTGTACATCGTGTTTCTCCCGCTCCCAGATTGATTGTGATGCGGCCTGCCGTTGATGGCGGCGCCATGTTGGCCCGGCCGGCGCAAAGCCGGCCGGGCATTCCTCATTGCGGCTCAGACGATGTATTTCATCATCTCGTTCATGTCGCCGAACAGCATCACGGTATTGTCGTCGATCATCACCATCCGGCCGTAATGAGTCGAGGTAGCGATCTCGAACAGATGCGGCGTCATCTCGCGGCCGAGCTCCTCGGAGATCTCGTCCATCTTGAACTCCATCTTTCCGATGCCGTCGATCCGGATCATCGCCGGCATGTAGGTCACGGTGATGTGGTCGTGGCGGCTCATCACGTCGGCGATGGCGCGCGCCTCGACGCTGTCATTCATCGTGACCCCGCATTGGTGGGACACCGTGTCCTCGAACTTGATGTCCTTCATCGATTTGAAGATGTTGTCGGCTTCCTGCATCATGGTGGCTCTCCTGACGGATTGAGTGAACGGCATTGGCTTCGGCTAGGACAGGCTGGCCGGAACCGTCAGTCCAAGCTCGGCGGCAATGCCTCTGATCCGGTTCTTGGCCTGAGCGAGCGCATCGCTGAAGGTCACGACCTTGACCCGCGGCTGCGACCAGATCGGCTGCAGCCGGTTGGCGGCGTCGAGCGCGAGCTCGGCGTGCTTGGCCAGCCATTTGTTGAACAGCGCGATGTTGTGCGCCGCATGCTGGACATCGGTGCCGAGGATGTGGAACAGCTCGACCGTGTTGGCGAGATTGCGCTCGTAATCGGCCTCCGCCGCCGACACCACCGCCGGCGTGATGAAGTCGTTCTGGGCCGAAGCGGCCTGCATCAGGAAGCCGGACCGGAACAGCTCGCCGACCAGCGGCTCGAACACCGCGTTGGTGGCGAAATACTGTTCGAGATAGTCGTTCGATCCCATCACCGACTCGATCGACTTGCGCACCCCCTGCCAGATCGGATCCTCCAGCCAGTGCTGCTTGCCGGCATTGACGTCGAAGCCGGGCAGGTCGAGCGCGATCTCGCTGAGATACAGCGTGATGTCCTGGGCGAAGCGCAGCTTGTAGGAGGAGTTGGTCAGGATCGCATTATTGACCATCTGGGTGTAGCCATAGCGCTGCGCCTGCATGGTCGACGTGCCCAGCCCGAATTCGGCATGCTTGTAGGCGCCGAGGTGGTTCTGCAGGATCTTCACCCAGGCGGGATCGAAGCGCGCCGGCGCGCCGGACTTGCGGCCATTCTCGATGGTGTTCTGCACCATGCCGCAGATCGTCGACTGCCGCTGATAATGCGTCCGCTCCCATTCCTGGTCGACGGCGCGGAATTTGTGCCAGTTTGAGCTCTTCGCCGCTGTCCAGTCCTTGCTGTAGGTCGGCGTGCCATCGGGGAACGAGATGATCCAGTCCTGCAGCAGATAGCGCTCCGGATCGGGCTGGACGTCGACCGTCATGTCCTCGTAGTGGGTCGCCTTGCGGCCCTTCGGCTCGAAATAGTTATACTTGCGGCTGTCGGAGCCTGGAAACACCGCCGACCCCGCCGCGCCGGATTTGACGACGCCCGGCTCCGCAATGGCTCCGCTTGTTTGTGCACTCATGACGACCTCCCTTTTTTGCTGTTGTGTTGCGACGATATCCGAACGCCGTCATCGCACCGCCGGCGTAAACTTGTCGAAATAGATGTGGTCCGGCTCGACGCCGTTGACCTGCAGGACCGGTAGCACTGCATCGATCATCGGCGTCGGGCCGCAGGCATAGGCGTCGATCGCCCCAGCCAGGTTCTCCTGCTTCAGGTGACGCGCCACGATCTCGTGCACGAAGCCGGTCTCGCCGTCCCAATGATCCTCGGGCGGGGCGTGCGACAGCGCGGGGACGAATTTGAAATCGTTGAGCTGCCGGCCGATCGCCGCCAGTTCGTCGAGATAGAACAGATCGGCGCGGGTCCTGGCGCCGTAGAAGAAGCGGATCGGTCGCTGTTCGCCGCTCGCGATATGGTCGGCAAGGATCGACCACAGCGGCGACATCCCCGAGCCGCCGCCGATCAGCAGCATCGGGCCAGGCCGTTCCTCGCGCCGGAAGCAGGTGCCATACGGGCCCTTCGCCGTGACGGAGTCGCCGACGCCAAGTCCGCCGTCGAGCTGGGAGGAAAACGCTCCGTTCGAGTATTTCTTGATGATGAAGCTGAGCCTCGTGCCCTCGCCTGGCGCGTTGGCCATCGAGAAGGCGCGGGTGATGCGGCCGTCATCGATCGTCAGGTCGACATACTGGCCGGCCCAGAACTTCATCGGCTTGTCGATCTCGATCTCCAGCAGGCGGATGTCAGCCGTCAGTGCCGTGATCGCCACGACCCGGCCGCGAAACGTCTTGACCGCGATCGACCGCCGCAGCATGTCCTCGTCATAGTTCAGCAGTTCGAAGCTGACGTCGCTATAGGCGTGAGTCCGGCACAGCAGCACGTGGCCGTTCTCGCTCTCGTAATCCGGCAGCGCGAAGGTCGAATATTTCAGGAGCTCGATGTCGCCATCGACGAGCTTCGACTTGCAGCTGCCGCACTGGCCTTCCTTGCAGCCATGCATCAGCGAGATACCCTGGCGGAACGCCGCATCGAGCACGGTCTCGCCCTCCTCGACCTCCATCTCGATCCCCACAGGCTCGAACCGCACCTTGTGAACCTGCACGTCCGTCACGACAGCCTTCGTACCAACCGACATCGACACCCTCCCCGGCACCTGAAGCAGATGATCGCAGGGAGCCGGCGAGCCGGCCCCCTGCGCTCGCATCGTCAATGACAAGGATTGATGGTGAAGCCCTTGCGATAGTCGGCGACCGCGATCTCGCGCTCGATCGGCGAGAGCGCGCGGAAGCCGCGCAGCGGACTGCCAAGCTGGTGGCCGCGCACGTGATCGAGCGTCCACATGTCCTTGGCGTCGAACCGCAGATGCGGCTGGGCCGTCAGGGTCTTGCCGTCCGGACGAACGAAGCCGAGATCCTTGATCGCGTCGGCAATGTCCCAGCCGTGGTAGCAGTCTTCCCACTCACGGCGACCGCTGAAGCGGCCCATTGCCGGCGTGGCGCGGCCTTCATACTCGGCAGCGAATGCCACCTTGTGGGTCCAGCGGCAGCCTTCCGAACAATAGGTGTAGATCTTGCCGTCGACCTCATCACAGACGAAGTCCTCGCGGATCAGGCAAGGCACCATGCAGCTCCAGCAGCGGTGCGGGTAGACGTAGCCAACGTCGCTGTTGAACAGGATGTTGGTCTCGCCCGGCACGCTCAGCTTCGCATACCACTTCCAGAAGTCGCCGAACTCAGCGTACCAGCCCGGATATTTGTGCTCGAACCACTCGAAATCCTTCTCGGTCTGGGCCTCGATGCGCCAGAAATTCGCCGACCAGCCGACCGCAAAGAACTGCGCGGTCTTGTGGACATAGTTCTTCTTGACGATCCGGTCCCAGGCGGCGGCAACGTCGTCGTGGTGGATCTTGATGCCGTATTTCTCCAGCGGCAGCATATAGGTGCGATAATAATCTTCGTAGATCCAGCGGTGCCAGAGCTCCGCATAGGACTCCTTGTTCTTATCGCGGTTGGTGGTGCCGTATTCGATGAAGGTACCGATCGCGGCGTCGACGATGGCATGGTTCTGCCAGAACGCGTATTTCAGGTCGCGCTCGAGCAGCTGGTGGTTGGACGGATCGTTGATCATGGCCATCAGCATCGAATGCCCGTTGCCGATGTGGCGCGATTCGTCCGACTGCACCGACAGGAACACGGTCGGCAGCGCATAGTCGCCGTTGCGGGCCGCCTCCGATGGCATCGCCACGAACAGGGTGTTGGTGAAGGCGGTCTCGGCCACCACCGTCAGGTAGACATTGGCCGCGGTGATCGCGTCGCCGGTCAGGAAGCCCTCGGCGAATTGCCGCCCGATCGTGGTGGCATAGCACTTGCCGAACGCGGCCTCGGTGATGTCGAACCCTGCCGGATCGATGTAGTTCTCCATGTACCACTTCTTGAGGTTCATCTGGATCGTCGAGTGCCGGAACTCGTCGACCATCTGCATCGTGAAGCCGGTACGCAGCTCCTCACCCGGCGCGAGCCGACCGACCATCGCCATCGAGCGGGCCGCCGAGATCTCCGGGAACGGGATGATGGCCAGGAACAGCTTCATCCACTCGACCCAGCGCGGCTCGACATTGCGGAACATGTCGCCACGCAGCGCCGCGTCGAGCGCGCCGTAGACCCGGTTGTCCTTCTCCTCCTGCATCGGGAAATACGAGCGCAGGACCTGCTTCATCGGATCGCGGGGAGTCTTCGAAATCTTGTAGTCGGTGGGGAACGTCATCGCTTCCTGGACGTAGCTCGGCGTCCAGCCGAGATCCGCGACGCGACTGGCTGCCTCGGCAATCGTAATGCCCTTCTGGGCCGTAATCTTATTGAGCGTCAGACTTGCAGACATTTCCTTCTCCTTTGAACGTTGCATCAGCTTGTTGTCGTCAGGCCTTGATCGTTCGGTCGAAGGAGCTTCCGGCACACGGCGGCTCCCGCGACGTCTACTGCAAATTCACGTCTGCCCATCAACTTTGAGGTCCGAAAATTGACTTTGACTCCCGTAATGAATTGGCATTTCAGGCCGGCTTGGCGGCGTCCGCCGCCCCGCCCGCTTCCGCGCCGCGGCTGACCAGTGGCCGGCCTTCCGCGACGAACTTCGCCGCCAGCACCAGCGTGCCGATGGCAAACTCTCTGCCGTGCCGCGCGATCATCGCCTCGGCGACCTCGCCGACCGTCGCGAAGAACGCGTCCTTCGAGCGGTCCTCCTCGGTCGGCTCCGCTGGCGGCGGCTGTGTCGGGCTGCGAACTGGCGGCACGGCCGAGACCGGCGCGCCGGACGTCCTGATATTGAGCCTGCTCGTGTCGACCTTGTTCATCATGCATGTCCCGTGCGTCTGTGGTCGTCGTCGGTCGGTGTGCTGTCGAATTCCAACAGCGCGTGATTGAGCCATTCGCGCTCGGCGACGAGGCGGGCGTGCTCGTCGCGAAGCTGGCTGAGGCGCTCCGTCACCCTGTCGAGCTCGGCCTGCGCAGCCAAGCCGCCGTCCGGGTGCGCGACGTCCCGCCGCGCGCATTCCAGCTCGATTTCGGCGCCGCCGCGTGCGCTTTCGTTCCGGAGCTGCATCTCATTGTTGCGGATGATGCCCTCGATCAGCTTGTGCCTGGAGATCATGCGGTCGCGGGCCTGCTGCAGCCGGTCCGCTTCCTCGGCCGTGATCTGTGGCCCGCCTTCGCTGGACTTGGTCACGAGCATCACTCTCGTTCGACGATTGGGATGGACACCGCGCATCTGGCCGCGCCCGCCTTACGGGATCAGCACGGCGCGTCCGTGGATGCGCCCGTGATGCAGATCATGCAGCGCATCATTCGCCTCGCTGAGCCGGTATTCCTTGGTATGCAGGTTGACGAGGCCGCGATCGGCCAGCGCCATCAGCTCGACCAGCTCGGCATAGGTGCCGACCAGATTGCCGACGATGCTCTTTTCGGTCGTGATCATGTCGATGGTCGGCAGATCAATCTTGCCGCCATAGCCCACGATGTAATAGGAGCCGGCATTGGCGGTCATCGCGAGACCCTTGGCAATGGCATCGCCCTCGCCGACGAAGTCGATAACGGCCTCCGCGCCCCGGCCGCCGGTCAGCGCCAGCACCCGCCTCGACCTCGCCGCCATCGGCCTTCACCAGGTGGTGCGCCCCGCAGGTCTTGGCGAGCTCCAGCGATTTGTCGGAGCGGTCGACGACGATGATCTCCGCCGCACACAGCGCCGCGAGAACCTGGATGCCGATATGGCCGAGGCCGCCGGCCCCGATCACCACGGCGTATTCGCCCGGCAGCAGATGACGCGACGCCTTCTTGGCCGCGCGATAGGCCGTCAAGCCGGCATCCGTGTAGGGCGCGACGTCCTTCGGCGCCAGCGACTTTGGCAGCTTGATCAGCGAGCGCTGCCCCGTCAGCAGATATTGCGCGTAGCCACCGTTGGCGTTGATGCCAGGAAAGGAGCTGTCGAGCGCGTGCATGTCGTTGCCGCGCCGGCACGCCAAACAATGGCCACTGGTCACCAGCGGGTGACAGATCACGCTGTCGCCGACCTTGACGCCTTCGACGCCGGGGCCAACAGCTTCGACCCAGCCTGCGTTCTCATGACCCATGATGTAGGGAAGCTTGACATCGACCTTGCTGCGCCAGATGCCCTCGACGATGTGAAGATCGGTGCGGCAGACCCCGGCGCCACCGATGCGCACGATCACGTCCATCGGACGCGAGATCTTCGGGTCGGCGACCTCTTCGTATCTGACGAACTCCTTCGCCGTCAGCTTTTCATCGAATGCATGGAGAACCGCGGCCTTCATGAACTCCCCCCGGATATTTTTCGTTTCGACGTCAACGTGTCGCAGCCGTCGTTGACGAGAGTTGAGCAAGAGCTATGCCAGCGAGCTAACAGGCTGATAATCCGGATCTTCTCAGCTGCGCCTGCGCCGGTCTTCGGTCCGCCGCGGATCAATGCTGATTGCACAACTGTTCCGGGACGGAACAGTTTTCGCGATGCAAGAACGGCTTGCGACGGCAGCGGCGCATTTTTGCTTTTTGCGCGATTGCTCTATGCTGATCGAAGCAGCACCAGATCACGAACAATCAAACAGCCGCGGCTGCCCGAATAAGGCAAAGCCGCGGAGCGGGAGGATGGACGATGCTGCCTGCCAGCCGGCGCCTCGATGGCGCGTGGTTGAAGCTCGACGATCAGGACCATCCGCCAGCCGGTCTGATGTCGGCCGACATCTACGACAGCTGGATGCGCTGCATCACGTTGGGTCTCGATGCGCTGCGTCCGCCCTCGCCCGAATTCGTCGATGCCGCCGTGCTGCGGCAGGAGCAGCAGCGCTGCTCGCTGGTGCGCGGCCTCGCTTTGGCCGAGATGCACACGCTGCATCAGCAGATCGCCGGCTCCAATTTCATGATCGCGTTTGCCACCGCCGAAGGGCTGCTGCTCGACAGCATCTCGGATTCCAGCTTCAGCGATGCCTCGGATGCCGCCTGCATCCACGCGGGCTCGATCTGGACAGAGAGCATCTGCGGCACCAACGGGCTCGGCACGGCCGCCTATCTGAAGCGGCCGATCGTCGTGCACGGCCGCGAGCACTTCTTCGCCCGCTACAACAATCTGACCTGCGTGGCGGCGCCGATCTTCGCACCCGATGGCGAGGTCGCCGGCATCCTCGACGCATCCTCCGACTGCATGTCGCGCCAGGCGCATACGCAGGCGCTGGTGGCGATGGCCGCGACCCAGATCGAGAACGGGCTGTTCCGCGAGCAGCATCGCGGCAACATACTGATCGCCTTCCACAACCGCGGCGAATATCTGCACACGCTGAGCGCCGGCCTGCTGGCCGTCGACAATGACGGCCGGATTCTCGCCGCCAACCGCGCCGCGCGCGTGCTGCTGCACGGGCTGCCGGCCTCCGCCGGCCGCCTGTTTGGCGATGTCTTCCGCGGCCGGTTCAGTGACTTCGTCGACGAGGGCCGGCGCAAGGAGCGGCAGCGGCTCGAGGACGATGTCGGGAGCCAGTTCGTCGCGACGATCGAGAACAGCCGCCAGTTCCCGATGACGCATCGCGTGCTGGCGCCACGGCCGGCGCCGAAGACCCCTGCCGCGCCGTTCGTCTCCGCGGATCCGAGGATCGCGGCAATCGTGCAGCGCGTTGCGGTCGCTGCCGCGCGAAAAATGCCGATCCTCATTCGTGGCGAGACCGGCACCGGCAAGGAGCAGATGGCGCGGCACGCCCATGCGGCAAGCCGGCGCAGCGGATCTTTCGTTGCTGTCAATTGCGCCGCCCTTCCTGACAGCCTGATCGAGGCCGAGCTGTTCGGCTACACCGAAGGCGCGTTCACCGGCGCCAGGAAAGGCGGCTCGGCCGGCCTGTTCAAGGAGGCCGATGGCGGCACGCTGTTCCTCGACGAGATCGGCGACATGCCGGTGACGTTGCAGGCGGTGCTGCTGCGCTTCCTCGACGACTGGACGGTGCGGCCGGTCGGCGGCAGCAAGCGCGAGGTCGACGTGCTCCTGGTCTCGGCCACCAACGCCAATCTTGACGACGCGATCGCCAAGGGTCGCTTCCGATCCGACTTGCTATTTCGCCTCAACACGCTCGAAGTGACGCTGCTGCCGCTGCGCGAGCGAACCGACTTCGCCGACATCGCCCGCCATCTAATGGTGAAGATCGATCCGTCGATCGCATTGTCCGAGGCTGCCATTCAGCGGCTTGCACAGCGGAGCTGGGACGGCAACATCCGCGAGCTCCGCAACGTTCTGGCGCGGCTCTCGCTCAGCGAGACCGGCCCGGTGATCGACGCCGCCACCGTCGACGCCGCCATCGGGCTTGGCGGCCCTGAGCTCAAGGCGCCCAAACTCAAAATGGACGAAAGCGGCCCAGGCGACCTGCACGAGATCCAGCGCGCCCTCGTGCTTACCACCTTCGCGGATACCGGCAACAATATCAGCAAGACGGCGCGGCGGCTCGGCATCTCGCGCAACACGGTCTATCGCGCGCTGCGCGGCAAGCCGGGCTGACGCGCGCATGACAAAGGCTCGATCAATCCAAGGGAGGCCACGATGTTCGAACCGGAGAACAGTCTCGAAGCGCTGATGCAGGCGGCCGGACGCGATCCCGCGATCATCCCGCGGTTCTACCGCACGCTGCTCGCGGCCGAGATCTATGTCCTGACCCCGGAGGCCCCGATCGCGCCCGGGCAGCGCCGCTCGCTGGCGCGCCAGGAACGCATCAACGTCGCGAGCGTCGAATTCCAGGGCCTGACCTGGCTGCCGGCGTTCACCTCCAGGAAGCGCATCTCCGACTATGTGAAGGCGCCGGAGGCCTGCCTGGGCGCCACGGCCCGCGATCTGTTCACGATGCTGCCCGACGCGAACTTCTGGTTCAATCCGCTGTCCGAATGCCAGAAGCCGATGCCGGCCAGCGAAATCCTGCTGCTGATGAATGGGACGATCTTCGACAAGCTGCAGGCGGCGGAAGCGGCTCGGCACGACGGCCGGTGATCAAGTTTCAGCTGCGGAGCGGAAGGGCACTGGCCTCCGAGCTGCTAACGAGGCTGCTGAACGCCAATGCAGGTTGTCGTACCATCGGTCTCGCGGGCTGAAACGCTGCAGGGCCGCGGCTTCACAGGCCTGTCCACGATCTCCGGCTGAGCCTCGCCCGACTTTGTCGCTGCCGCCGACGCATCTTGAGCCGACGTCACGTTCGAGGCGCCACTCTGACCCGAGTTGGATGGAGCCGTCCCACCTAGTTCGCTGCCCTTGGGCGGCACGCCGGTGGTTCCGCCGATCACACCGCCAACGGTCGGCGCATTATCCAGGCCAGCGGCTGGATGATCAGGGCTGACCCGTTTGGGCGCGGCGTTGGCACCCGAAGCATTGTTCGGAGCAGGCGGACCTCCGCCTATCTGGCCGGCGGGAGGGCCGCCACCAACGCTTTGACCGGCCCCTGTTCTAGCCGCAGCCGATCCCGAACCTGCGCCGGCCCCCGCCGCCCCACCGCCACCTTCGGCCCGAGAGGCGTGCACCGAAGCGGCCGCCAGAAGGCTGACGATGATGATCGTGACAGATGACTTTCGCATGCCAACCTCCCAATCTCGGAAGAACAAGGCTCTCGGTCGCGTCACGTTCCATCTCGGAAAGGACGATTATGCCAATCTCGATGCGGCACATGCTCCCGGGCTAAAGAGCGGCGTCGTATTCGGCTCAGGACGGAACCGCGTCCCACAAACGACATTTCTCCCGGCAACGCAGCTGACCAGCGCCGCTGACCGCCGACAGTCCTGGGCGCCCCGCCGCACCACTGTTGCATTGGCTATTGTCTTGAACGAACCACCTTGAACGAACCGCCTTGAAAGAACCACCTGGGGCGCACCGTGCAGACGCAGCGTGGAGATCACTCGCCGGTCGACGACGTAACGACCGGATCGGCATTCGCGGCCGATCGGATCGCCATCGCCACCGCCGACATCCCTCGCCAATCCAAGCCAAGGTTAGTGCCGGCTTGTTCCAGCTGGGCATCGTCCTGTGCGCCAGCGATCACCGTCAAAATGGCTCTCTCGTCAGCCGAGAGGCGATTGCACGATGAGGGCAGACAGACGAGATCACGATGCCTTCGGATCCGTCTGACCAGCGCCGCCACATGAGCGACCACGAGCGGCGCGCGCTCACCGCCCAGCTCCTGCTCGGCGACATCAAAAGCCGCGTCCCAGCAATCAACATGGCCGGTCGCATAGCCCGCCGCAATCGACCGCAACACAGACAGGACGACCGCCTCCCAGCCGTCACGGCCGCGATCGCCTGAGCGCTTCCATCTTTCGTATATCGCAAACCCGCATGTGGCGGCACAATCATCGACGTGTGTGGCGCCAAGCAGATCCAGTGGTCGTTGAAAGGCCGTCATGAGTGGTCCTATTGCAAAGTAAGTGATCCGACTTGCCAACTTCGCATGGCCATCGTGGCTTGTAGTTCGGTTTCGTCCGCATCCTGAATAGGAAGCATCAACCCGGCATTGGCGAAAATCCGTCCAAACCCGTAGGTCGGCCCCATGATCCAACCCGCAGCAGACGGCGGAAGCCACTGCTCGAAACGCCTCCGAGCGATGTCAAAGCAGCCGTATTGGACAGCGGCCACGGCCTGCAGCAACCGGCATTCGCTCAGCGACACACACCGGCAGCCGGAGGCGTGAAGCTCAACCGGAGCCTGGGCCGTGCGCGCGAACACTTCGAGCATCGCCTCAAGCGAATGCACGGCGTCTGCTACCTTGAACTGCTCATAGACCTGACGCAGATCGCGCGTGCTCGCTTGTCCTAGACGTCGCGAATGAGCGACGACGCGGAACCCCCAGATGAGCAATCGACCGCTTATGTCGAAAGTCGCAAGGCTGCCGGCCTCACTTTTGAAAGCGCTGTCCGAATTCACCATCCTACCCCGATGAGATCGACGACTGACCCTGTTTCGACGTGTGCGATGCGATCGCCAATACGAGCCGTATGCACGATGCCGTTTGATCTCATTTGCGCAGCCATCCGATGCAAGGTCAACGCGCGACGCGGTGACATAGAGATCTTCTACGTCGAGCTCTAGAACCGCTCAAAATAGACCCGCCCGGTCTTGTTTGTGCGAAACAGCCATGCTCTCGGCATCTCGACTTGAAGCATGGACTAAGCAGCAATTTGTGCTCCCTAATGAACGAATTGGCCTGCGATCATCAACGGGCCGGACTCGGGCATGCTTCACCGCCGCTGCAGATAACTTTGGAGCAGAGCGGCAAACGCAGCAGATGCGTTGGTGACAAGCCGCAGATCACCTTGCCCCGACCGATTTGGTGCGCGACATCGCACGACGTCTATTATACGTTTCAAACAGCGGCATGGCTGAGTTGTCTCGCGGCGGACTCCGCCCGAGTTGTTGTCCCGAGAACCTCTCCCTTGACGAAGAGGCGCAGGGAAGGCCGGGTATCGACTGATACCCGCGGTCCGCGTGCAGCAAAATAAGCACGCGGCAGAACCACAGGTTCAGCCCAATATCCGGCCTTCCCTGCGCGACGGTTTTGCGGGTTATAGGCGCTCTCCCCGGGGATCGGCTGTCTTGCCCCCGTCACCAGCGGATCATCATCACCGCTGGCTTGGCGTCAGCACCGCGACGCCAGGACCACACCATTTCGCCGTCGCCTCGCTCCGTTCGTCGGCGCGGGCTGTGACACCCGGCTGCAGAGCAACGCGCCCATCGCATCTCCGGCTCGACGCTCGTGACGATCGCGAAACGTCCCTCTTCAGCGAGCCGGGATACGCAAAAATGTGGAGGTGATTTGCCCGACGGTGCAAGGGATGAGTTTGCGACAAACTGGCACGACGGGCAGCTGACGCATGTGGGGCATGCGCGGATGGCCCGTCGGGCAGTGGCTGAAGCGTGCCTGTCGCGATCGATCCGTGTTGGGCTTTGTCATATTACCACAGGAATATGAGCCTCTTCAAACTACACGCCCATACGCACTTTGCTCTCGCGTTCCTGGCGCGGTGGGTGTGAATGCGCCCTCTCCCCTTGCGGGTGCCGGCCTGTTTGGCCGTAGGCCACGGCATGCCGGGTCCGGATGGAACGATCGCGACGACCGCTTCGCGCTTGCCGTGGCGCGTGATGACCGACGGCTTCCCCTCCAGCAACTGATGATCGACTACGGCGGAGAGGTTGGCCTTCGCGTCACAAAGCTGAATCTCGCGCATTGTGGTGCTCTTCCGAAATGCGACTACAGTCGTCACATAAGATGACGCGCCGCTGCAAGCCGTCCGAGCCGCCTGCGCTGCGTCGCGATCAGACCTGCTCAATCGGCGCAGCCACGGGAGCCAAAGAGTTTGATACACTGGACTGCACCCCTCAAGTGAGACACGATAATCTCGGTGACAGGCATTCCGAGGATGACCTGTGGCAGCAAGAGGGAAGAACCGTCGGTTTCCGACGGCTTACAAGCTGAAGGCAATCAAGCGTGTCGAGCGAGGCGAAGGCGTTCTGCCTGTGGCCCGCGAGCTTGGGATATCGCGCAAGATCCTGCACGACTGGATCAAGGCCTGGAGGGCCCAAGGGCCCGACGGATTGAACCGCAGACCGGGGCCGAAGTCCGGCCCCCGGAAGCTCAAAGCTACAGCAACCTATGACGATAAGAGGTCTGCGCTGACGCGCGTAAATGCTCGTATCGCCGAGCTCGAACGGCTTGTCGGCCGTCAGCAGATGGATCTCGATTTTTTTCGGCAAGCCTTGCGCGCATTGGAGCGGCCGGCAGCGCAAGGCAAACCCGCACCCGCATCATCGAAGTCATCCAAGCCATGACATCGGAAGCAACGGAGTCCCACGCCGACGTGCAACGGCTCTGCAGTCTGGCCGGCCTGCCACGCGCGACCTACTACCGGCATCTCAACAAACGCAGTCGCGAGACGGCCGATTGCGAGCTGCGCGACCAGATCCAGCGCATTTGCCTCAAGCATCCATTCTACGGCTATCGGCGCGTGACGGCCACGGTCCGACGCAAAGGCATGGTCGTCAATGCAAAGAAGGTGCTCAGGCTGATGCGCGAGGACAATCTTCTCGCACAGCGCAAGGCGCCATTCCTGAAGCCGCCGGCAGAGCGGCCAAGGGACATTGTCGTCGTCCCCAATCTCGTACGCGGCCTGGTGCCGTCCGCTCCTGACCAGATCTGGGTGGCGGACATCACCTATGTCCATCTCGCCACGACCTTCGCCTACCTCGCCGTCATCCTCGACGCTTTCTCGCGCAAGGCAGTCGGCTGGGCCTTCGACAACAAGCTCGATGCCTCACTCGCGATTGCGGCTTTGGACAGGGCAATCGAGGCCCGCAAGCCGCAGCGCGGCAGCCTGATCCACCACTCCGATCGCGGCGTGCAATACGCCTCGATTGCCTATCGCCAGATCTTGGCGGATCGTGACATCACGATCAGCATGAGCAGGCCGGGCAACCCGTTCGACAACGCCAAAGCTGAAAGCTTCATGAAGACGCTCAAGGCCGAAGAGGTCAACGGCAAGACATTCTCCGACATCAGAGACGCGCGCCGCCGGATCGATAGCTTCATCGCGGACGTCTACAACAAAGAACGCCTGCACTCGGCACTCGGCTATCGATCGCCTCTTGAGTTCGAAGCCGTGTTAGCGCAAAACAACGCACGATAACACGTCGTGGCAACCGCACTGTCACCGAGATTATCGTGTCTCACTTGAGGGGTGCAGTCCAACACTGTCACCGAAATCCGTACCGAAACCCGTCGAACCCTGTCACGAAACCCCTCTCACCGAGACCCTGCGGTTGGTCGGCCTCGTTTTCTGATCACCTTCGTGCCGTGGATTTCGACCGGCCTCCTGTGGTCGCGGCGGGCCGCAGCCTGACGCCGCGTCGTCAGTAAGCGACGCCGATATGTGCGCGGCGATATTTGGGCGTCTCGATCTCGTCCAGCACCGCGCGGGCGTAATCGGGGCCGCTGATCGCGGACCTGCCGGTTTCGTCGAACAACGCGACCTCGCCGCCCACGCGATAGCGCCCGAGATCCTCGCCGGGCATCCAGGCGGAGAACTCCATCCCCGGCGAGACGAATAGCCAGTCGAGGCCGGTCTTGTCGACGATGAGACGATTGAGCACGCCCATGTTCTCGCGCGCCTCGATCACAACCTCCTGCGGCACGTCCGGCGGGAACGTCTCGCCCTCGATCATGCGCGGGGCCCCTGCCTCGCGGCGCAGGCAGGAGAAGCCGCCGACCAGAACGAGGCGCGCACCGATGTCGCGCGCCTGCGCCGCCAGTGTTTCATAGGCCTTGGCGAGCGCTCCGACCTGATCGCCGCGCGGCGACAGCGCGCCCACCACCACCTGCGCCTCGCCGAGCGGCAACGGGCCCTTGAGAGCGTCGGCGGCCACATAGGTCACCCCGTCGATCTTCGCCTCGGGGATCGAACGGCTGAGCGAGGTTACGGCATGGCCGCGCTTGGCGCGCCTCCCGCACGATGGCCGATCCCGCATAGCCGGAACCGCCGACAACCACGATGTTCGTCTTCAATGTCATAAGTTGGTCTTTCCTTGTTTGCGTCTGGATCAGGCGCGATATGGCGCGAGCGAGCCCATTTCGCCGCGTTCATGACGCTTCATCGCCGCTTCGATCTCAGCCGGATCGCGCATGATGAAAGGTCCGTGCTGCAGCACGGCCTCGTTGACCGCTGGGCCGGCGAGATAGAGCGGCCGGGATCTACCGATGGTGTTGAGGACGAAGTCGCCGACTCCCTCCACCGCGATTGCACTGCCGGCGGGTAACAGGAAGGCGCCGCCCGAGTGGACGATCTCAACCGCGTCGTAACGCGCATAGATCACGCCGAACCAGGTCTGCGCCGACGTCAACTCAACCCGGCTCGAAAGCTGAACGTCGAGCAGTTGGAACGGCTCAGCCGGATGCAAAGGCGAGACGACGCCGCGGTAATCGCCGACGACAACCTTCACACGGTCGCCGCCCCCGCCCGTCCAGACCGGCGCCTCGTTGCCGTCGAGGGCGAACACCTGCGGCGCGATCGCCTTGTTGGCGCCGGTCAGATTGACGAAGAATTGCAGCCCGTGTAGTTCAGCGCCCCGATCGGCGGGCAATTCCTCGTGCATGACGCCGTGGGCCGCCTGCGTCCACACGATACCGCCACGCCCAACCACGTAATCGCCCCCGAGCGAATCGCGGCTGCGCAGGCGGCCGGGCGAATCATCGAACACGTAGGTCACGGCCGAAAAGCCGGCGTGCGGATGCGGCGCAAAGGGATGACCATTCACGCGGAAGTCGTCGAACATGACGATGGGCGAACGCTGAAAGCCCGCGCCGTGGAGGTCGAAGCTCTGAACCGAGAGAGGGCGTCCGGGGCCACGCGTTTGCGGGGTGAGCAAGGGAGAGAAGATCAAGGACATGGCGGCATCTCTGAGGAAAAAGAAGGTGAAGGCGGCGAGGTCGCCGACCTCGAAAGCCCGTTCATCGGGCCAGGATCGGCGCCTTGAATGTTCGGCCCCAGGCGACGAAAGCCGACAGCGCGAGTAGCGCAAGGTTGAGAGGCAGCACTTCGCCAAGTTCGCCGCGCATGAAATGAAAGCCGATCGCCAGCACCTGGATCAGCGCGAAGCCGAGCGCCGCCAGCGGCGTGAGGAACGGCAGGATGCGGGTCGCCGCCGGCAGGATTAAGCCGAGCGCCCCCGCAAGTTCGCTGAAGCCGATGAACAGCAGCAGGCCGTGAGGAATGTCGAGCGCAAAGGCGAGGCCCATGCCGGCAAGGCTCGCAGGCGCCATCGTGGTCTTCATCGCCCCGGCCAAGCCAAACAGGGCGGCGAGAACGCATTGGGCTACCCACAGACCGAGACTCAAGCGCCGGGCGCGGGAAGCGGAAGGCACGGAGGCCGCAGACGCAAGATCGGACATGATCGATTTCATTATGGCTGTAGTTCAGGCCGCGAGGCCCCGGGTTTGCCGTCTGGCGTCATCGAGCGCCCGGGCGCGCGCCTCCGGCCCAGCCGCGACGCCTTCCGCACGCACGAATTCGAGCCGGGTCACGCCGAGAAAGCCAAATAGTGTGCGCAAATAGTTTTCCTGCATGATCGAAGACGGCGAAGGGCGTGTCGACGCCGAAAAAGCCGCCGCGCGACGAGGCGACAACGACGCGCTTGTCCCCGGCGAGTCCGACAGGACCGTTTTCCCCGTAGCGGAACGTCTTGCCCACCACCGCGAGCCGATCGATCCAAGCTTTCAACTGGGAGGGAACACTGAAATTATACATGGGCGCGCCGATCACGACGATGTCGGCGGCGAGAAACTCCTCGAGCGCGCGCTCGCCGGCGCGGATATCCGCCTCGATCCCGGCGCTTGCGGGCGCGCCGCGCATCGCCGCCACATGCGCGCCGGTGAGGTGGTCGAGCGGTTCTACAGCGAGGTCGCGCCGCGTGACGAGGGCGCCAGGGGTGTCCTGCGACAGCGTTTCGACAATCTCCCGGCTCAGCGTGCGGCTGACCGATCCGTCGCCAAGGATGCTGGAATCGATGTGAAGAATGTTCATGGGCAGCTCCTGTAAGGGCCGCCGTCAGGGCGCGGCCTCGTGACAAAGATGCGGCTTCCCCTCCACTCTTAAAAGCCTATATGTCTGGATACTATGTATCTCTGGAACCGATAGATGCTCGACGGCGTTTCACTCGACCAGTTGCGAACCTTCATCGCCGCTGCCGAAGCCGGCAGCTTTTCCGCCGCCGGCCGGCGGCTCAAACGCGCCCAGTCGGTGGTGAGCCAGACGCTCGCCAATCTGGAGGGGCAGATCGGGGTCCGCCTGTTCGACCGTTCGGGGCGATACCCGAAGCTGACGCCGCAAGGTCAGGCTCTGCTCGCGGACGCGCGGGCTGTCGCGGGGGGCATGGATGTTTTCAAGGCGCGCGCCAAGGGCCTCGCCGGCGGGTTGGAGGCGGAGTTGTCCATCGCAGTGAACGTCCTGTTTCCGACCGCCGTGCTCACCGCCGCCGTCGAAGATTTTCAACACACGTTCGCAAACACGCCGCTGCGGATCGCGGTGGAGGGCCTCGGCGCCGTGATCGAGCCCGTGTTGGACCGACGCTGCCATTTCGGCATTCGCGGTCCGCTCGCCATGAACGACCCGAACCTCGTCGGCGAGCGCCTGCTCGCCATCGAATATCTGATGGTCGCGTCGCCCCGGCATCCGCTTTCGCGCGCGCCTGCGCCGATCCCGCGCGCAGAAGCCGAGAAGCACGTGCAACTCGTCCTGACGGACCGTTCCTCGATCACCGAGGGGCGCGACCTGCGCGTGTTCTCGCCAAAGACCTGGCGGCTGTCCGACATCGGCGCCAAGCACGCCTTCCTGCGCTCAGGGCTCGGCTGGGGCGGCATGCCTCGACACATGGTCGAAGCCGATTTCGCCAGCGGCGCGCTCGTCCCTTTGGTGCTGGAGGACGCGGAAGGGGCTACGACGATCCCACTGTCCGCCGTCTACCGCGCCGACTCTCCGCCCGGGCAGGCCAGTCGCTGGTTGATAGATCGGCTCAAGGCGATGGGATAGGTGATCGACCCCGCCGCCCGCCCCGCGTTTTCCCGCGCAGGAGCCGCTTTGCAGCCGCAAAAACCGACCCGGAGCTCGGGACCCACCCTCATCGACATCTATCGTCGACACTCGCATCAAAACGCCTCGCCCCGAGTATCCGGAAGCCGCCGCGCGTACTATTCCTCACTCCCACTCAATTATTTTCGGCTCAACTAGACAATTGATCTAGCTGGTTTTTTCTTGATTTCAGCACTGAAGACCGACCTGCAGACCGTCAAAATCATACAGCGATGATTTTCAACAAGAATTTCCGCCAAATTTTTTGCACTGATTTCAGCATCAATCGGGACCAGCCGTCCCTTTGGGCCGCATTCCAGGGCCCGCAACGGGCCTCTGACCTGCCACCGAAGTTTCATCCAATAGCATTTAGAGTCCGGTTGGACTTTGAAGTGCTCCCCGAAACTAGGCCAACTGAGGCTGGAATTTTCCGGGGTTAGGCTCATGCCGGCGGGGGCGCCGATGAGCCATTCAACAGCGAAATCGGCGCCTTGTTGCCGATCGCGCTATGTGGCCGGACCTCATTGTAGTCTCTACGCCAATCCTCCATTTTCTGCCGGGCATCGTCAAGGCTCAGGAACCAGTGCGTGTTCAGGCACTCGTTTCGGAACTTGCCATTGAAGGATTCGATGAAGCTGTTGTCGGTCGGCTTGCCTGGCCCGGAGAAGTCGAGAATGACATTCTTCTGGTAAGCCCAGATGTCGAGATCGCGGGAGATGAACTCCGACCCCTGATCGACGCGAATAGTCTTGGGGTAGCCGACGGCCTTGCAGACGCGTTCCAAAGTCAGCACGACATCCTCGCCTCGATAGCTGAAGCGCGGATCGACGGCTGGTGAGAAGCGACTGAAGGTATCGACGATCGTAAGAACCCGGATCTTGCGGCCGGTAGCGAGCTGATCGTGAACGAAATCCATCGCCCAAGTCTCATTGATCTGAGATGCGTCGGTACGATCCTCGCGCAGCTTGGCCTTGACGCGACGTCTCGGCGTTTTATTGCGCAATTGCAGGCCTAATTCCCTGTAGAGACGATAGACGCGCTTAACGTTGACGGCCCAACCGTCACGTTGCAGCAGGACATGGACCCGGCGATATCCGTATCTCACCCGCGTCTGGCAGACGTCCTTGATCCGATTTTTAAGGGCGGCCTGGTCGCCGCGCTTCGACTTGTAGACGTACAGTGCGCGATCGATCCGAAGCGTCGAACAGGCCCGCCTGATCGAGACCTTCCAGTCGCTCCGCACCTTGTCGACAAGCTCCCGCTTGCGGCCAGGCTTCAGAGCTTTTTTGAGAGCACATCCTGCAGCATGGCCTTGTCGAGCGACAAGTCCGCAACGATCCGCTTGAGCTTGGCGTTCTCCTCCTCGAGCTGGCGCAGCCGCTTCATCTCCGATGGCATCAGACCGGCATACTTCTTCTTCCAATTGAAATACGTCGCCTGGCTGATCCCGGCCTTGCGGCAAACCTCCGCAACCGCCGTACCGTCCTCAGCCTGCTTCAGAACAAATGCGATCTGAGCCTCCGAAAACTTCGATGCCTTCATGGAACTCTCCTCTGTCCCGGGTGGGATCATAAGTGGAAAATTCCAGTTCAAACTGGCCTAATTTGGCGGGGGCACGTCAACTTTGATCACCCCATCAGACCGCCCAGCCCTGACCAACCTGCGGCCTTCACCGGATGCGTACAGCGCATCGCCCGAGCGAAATGGTGATGCCTTGGCAAGTAGATCGCGCAAATCCGGGAAAGTGAACGACTCCCCACCGACGACGTGACGATACATCGCAGGTCAGATCCTAAGCCCTTCCAGCAACTCGGCATGCAATTGCGCTGTCGCAGCGGCAACCACCCGCGCACCGCTCGATATTCCGAGCGCTCGGCCGTCCCAATCCGTGATCATCCCGCCCGCGCCCTCAATCACCGGAACCAAAGCGAGATAGTCGAACGGCTTCAGCGACGATTCGATCACCGCATCGACATGCCCCGAAGCGAGCAACGCGTAGGCGTAGCAATCGCCCCCGAACCGACGCATGGCCGCGGCTCGGCTGACCTGGTCAAAGCGCTCGGCCTCCTCGGCGCTGAATATATCAGGAGAGGTGGTGTAGACCACGGCATCGGCGAGACTGATACAATCCCGCGTGCTGCATTCAGCGCCATTGACCGTCGTCGCCCGCCCGTCAGTTCCGATCCAGCGCTCGCCAAGGGCGGGCATGTCGATAACCCCCAGGCGGGGCTTACCCTGCTCGACCAGGGCCAGCAACGTGCCGAACGTCGGCATCCCCGACATGAAACTCTTGGTGCCGTCGATCGGATCGATGACCCACACCCGGTCGCTATCCAACGCCTCGGGATCTTGTTCTTCGCCGAGCACGCCGTCGCCGGGAAAACGTTGGCGAATCATGTCCCGCAACAGCGCTTCGATGTCGCGGTCGGCGCGGGTGACGGGGGAGCCATCGGCCTTGTTTTCAAACGAGAGCACGCTTCGAAAATAGCGACGCGCGATCACGCCTGCGGCATCGGCCATGGCGCAGGCAAACGCCAACAGGGCTTCCTGTTTCGGCAAGTCTGGCGAGTCGGTATACTGCATGAGAGTCCCATCTTGGTCAGTCCGTGATCGCTTCGCCCAAGCCTGCAGATAAGAGGCCCTTCAACGCCTTCTGCGAAGCGCCCTTATCCGTGACGAGGACATCGATCTGATTGCAGTCGCAGATTCGCACGCGACTCACTTCATCGAGCTTGGTGTGATCTGCTAGGACGACAGTGCGTTTCGAGCACGCGATCATGGCGTTGGCGAATTCGGCTTCGACCAGGTGAAAATCGGTCGCTCCCTGCTGGGCACTCAGGGCGACCGGCGAGAATACTCCCATATCTGGCGAGAACCGTCGTATCTCGGCAACTGTCAGTTCGCCGAAGGTACCAGGAACATGGTTGCCTATGCGCCCGCCGAGCAGCACGACATCGGCGTGAGGCCTGGCGGTCACAATCGTACGGGCGATGTCGAAGGAGTTGGTCACGACCGAGACATCTGGAATGCCCACGATCGCGTCAGCGAAAGCAAGCGTCGTCGTACCCGCATCGATCGCGACCAGCATGCCTGGCTCAACGAGCCGCGCCGCCGCCAGCCCGATCTTGCGTTTCGCCGCGGCGTTGACCTTGAGCCGGGCTTCGAATGGAGGCTCGGCTGAAGCGTCGACGCGGGCCACCCCCCCATGCAAGCGACGAAGCTTGCCTTCGGCCTCGAGCGTAATGATGTCGCGTCGGATGGTCTCGCGCGAGACCTGTAGCTCCTCCACCAACGCATCGATGCCGATATGCTCGTTGGCCGCAAGCTTCGAAATGATCAGGTGATGCCTGTCCTTAGCCCACATTAGCTTCTCACGCGTAAGACGGAGCCGACCTGACGGTGTCGGTCATAGGGAAATGGCACGCCACGCCCCCCGTTTCGGGCGAGGACTGTAGCGCGACGTCCTGCTCAAGGCAGATTGGTTGTCGGATGGGACAGCGGTTTGCGAACGCGCAGCCTGGCGGCAAGTGGATCGGGGATGGAGGCTCCCCGTCAACGAGATACTCGGCCGTGGCGAACGGAGACTGCTCAATGGTCGGCGCGGCCGACAGCAACGCTCGCGTGTAGGGATGTCTTGGCGACCTGAAGACCTGCTCATTGCTGCCGACCTCGACGATGCGACCGAGATACATCACGGCAACGCGGGACGCCACCCGGCGCACCATGGCAAGGTCATGGCTGATGAAAATGCATGTGATCGAATGGTTTCGCTGGAGCCGCTCAAACAGTTCGAGGAGCGGCCCCTGCTCGGTCGGATCAAGCGCCGATAGCGTTTCGTCAAGCAGCAGAATACTGGGTTCAAGAACCAAGGCCCTGGCCACATTGATGCGTTGGCGCTGCCCAGCGGAGAGGCCGACCGGAAGCTTGTCGAACAATGCGGCATCAAGCCCGACTTCGCCCATCACCTTCTGGACCTCAGCCCTTCGGGTCTTGGCGTCCGACCGCCTATGCAGGCGCAATGGTTCGGAGATGATCCGCCCGATGGTCCAATGCGCCGGGATCGATCCGTAGGGATCTTGCAGCACAAGTTGCAGACGCGATCGCAGGTCGAAACGTTGACGCGACGACATCCGGGCGACGTCTCTGCCTAGAACACGAATCTCTCCTGCATCCGGGGCCTCCAGCCAGGTCAGCAAGCGCATAAGCGTCGACTTGCCGCAGCCCGATTCCCCCACGATGGCAATGCTTTCGCCTGGGAAGACATCGAGGCTCACGCCCCGCACGGCCTGGATCGCGAGCTTGCCGAACAACGTTCCCTTTCGACGCGCGCGATAGCTCCGCGCAATCTTGTTCACGGACAGAACCGCCGGCCGCGAAGAATCCATGGCGATGCCCGGAGTTGGCTTTTCGTTGATTGCCCAGATTTTCGGACTCTGATCCACCAACTCGCGCGAATAGGGCGTACCAGGACTCTCGATCAGACGATATGGATCCGACCGCTCCACGATCTGTCCGTGGTCAAGAACCAAAAGCCTATCCGCGAACTCCTTTACAATCGCCAGCGAGGACGCGACGAAAACAAATGACGTATCCAATCGCTGCCGCAGATCGGAAAACAGACGGATGATCTGGGCCGCGACGGTGACGTCCAGCGGTTGAGTGACATTGTCGGCGATAATCAGTTCGGCGTCGCCTACAATCGCATCGACGATTGCCGCGCGCTGGATCATGCCACCCGAATATTTGGATGGAAGTTCGCCCATCCTGTAACGCGGCTCCGGGATCCTCACCAACGTGAAGAGTTCGAGGACTCGGTCAAACGCTTCGCGTCGTCCGATGTCTGGTCGGCAGGTACGGAGCTTCTCTACGATCTGGTGGCCCACGGGAATCGTCGGATCGAAGAAGTTGCCGGGATCGGCGCCGACATACCCGATGCCGCGCCCGCGAATCTGACGTAAGGTCGCGGGAGACGATTGCAGCACATTCTGTCTCTTGAAGTGCACGGAGCCCGTCCGCACCGACAATGGACGTTCAACCCAACCGGTGAGCGCTCGCGCCAGCACACTCTTGCCAGAGCCGCTACGCCCGACGACGGCAACAACTTCCTTGGCGCTGACGCCGAAGGTTATGCCCTGCAGGATCGGAACGGATCCGCGGGCGCTCGCCAAGGTGACCCCAAGGTCGACCACATCCAAGAGCGTCGGAGGGCTCATCAACATCCCCCTAGGACAGTGTTGCGCGCCCGCTCCAGGCCTACCCCCATCATATTGACCGCGAGAAGCAGGATCATCAGAAACAGGCCGGGCAGAGCGGCCACCCACCAGGCATTGATCAGGTACTTGCGACCATCGGCGATGATCACGCCGAGCGTCGGAAGCGGCGGCTGCAGGCCGATGCCCAGAAAATCCAGCGTCGCCTCGAAGATCATCATCCGCGCCAGATCGAGGATGGCGGCGAATGCCAGCGGCGGCAGCGTCATCGGCGCCACCATCAACAGGAGGATACGCAAATCGGAGGCACCCACCACGCGCGCGGCACGAACGTATTCCTGGTCGCGCTCGCCGAGAGCGCCAGCACGAGTCAGTCGCGCATAGTTCGGCCAGCCAGCCAGAGCCAGAACGCCGACGACGAGAGGAATGGAGGGACGCGTCAGCCCAAGAATGGTGATCGCGAGGATGATCGGCGGAATGGAAAGCTGCACATCCACGAGCCTCATCAAGACCTGGTCGACGATGCCGCCGCGGAATCCTGCATAGAGTCCCACCGCAGAACCGACGCAGAATGCAAGCAGGGTCGCCGCCAGACCGACGCCAAACGACACCTGAAGACCGATCAGGCTCCTCGACAACATATCGCGCCCGAGTTGATCGGTGCCCAGCGGGAATTCCAGGCGCCCCTTATCCATGAAGGCCGGAGGGAGCAGCTTGCTCGGGAAGTGCATCGCCGTGGGGTCGACGCGAAACAGCACGATGTAGCCGGCCGCGAACAGAAGAAGCGCGACGAAGATCGCCAGGCCGATTCGAAACCAGTAGGACTTGCGCGTGATCAGCCACACCTGTCGACCGACGGAGAGCTCCCGCGAGAGCAGAGGAAGCACTTCCGAGGACGCCGAGGCCTGCGGTGTAGGTAGCGAGGGAACAATGGTCATCGGCGTGCTCAATAGTCCAAACGTGGATCGATCATCCCGGCAAGCAGGTCGACCAGGATGTTGACGATCACGAAGAACGCACTGGTGACGACGGCTATGCCCTGGATCAGTGGAAAGTCGCGCTGCATGACCGCTTCGACCGTGATCGCGCCAAGGCCGGGATAGTCGAAGATGAACTCGACCACCAGCAGACTGCCGAGCAGACCGGTGAGGAGCACACCGAAAGTGTTGAGCAAGGGCACGGCAGCGCCCCGCAACGCATGGCCGATCACCACCTGCCACCGCGTAAGGCCACGCACTGGACCGATCTTCACATAGCTCCTCTGCAGCGTGGCTGCCATGGACATCGAGAGGGCGCGAACGAGGATCGGCGCAATTTCGACCGCGAGGACCACCGCAGGAAGAATGACGTAGGAGAACCCGGCGTATCCCACTGGCGGCAGCCATTGCAGCTGGATGGAGACGGCCAGAACAAGAAGACCCGCGAACCAGAAGTTTGGCATCGAAACCAGAAGCGAGGACACGACCAGCGCCGCCGATTCGGGCCAGCGCGTCGCATTCAAGCCGGCGAAAAGACCGATGGGAACCGATAACATCAAGGCAAATCCCAATCCTACGCCGGCAAGCTGCAAGCTGAGCGGAAGACGGTCGGCGATCAGTTGCAGCACAGCGGCGCGGTCGCGCTTGGTCGGGTCGCCTGCGTGTCCTCCGCCGACCGCGCCGCCTGATTTCGGGCGAACGTAGGAACGCCCGAAGTCACCGTGTAGGAAGATATCCCTGATATAGCGGACATACTGGACCGGAATGGGATCTGCCAAGCCCATCGACGATGCCAGCGCGTCGACGGATGCCTGGTCGGACAGACCGCCAGCCAGCAGGCGCGCAGGGCTTCCCGGTCCTATCCGCAGCAGGCCGAATACGACGAACGACGCAAGGATCACGATGACGATCCCCTGCGCAATCCGTCGCACGAGAAACGAAAGGAGGGAGGCCATAAGTTCAAGCTGCCTTCTGGACTGCGTCAGCTCATTTCGGCCTGAGTGAAATCGATCAAGGCCGCCGGACTCATGATCGCTCCCTTCAGCCTGTCTGAGTGGGCGTGAAGCATGTTCGAGTTGAACAGCACCAGGTTCGGCAACTTGTTCGCAATGACAGGGAGCGTCTCGGTTTGGAGGATCTTCTTGCGCTCTTCAATGGTTGGAGCCGCCATCTCCTTGATCAAGACCGGATCGATCTCGGGATCGTTGGCCGCGGTGATGAGGCCCACCTTGGAAAAATACTGCAAGACCAGTTGGACATCCGGCTCGGGCGTGGCCGGTGACCAGCCTCCGTCAATCATGTGACCCGCACTCGGATTGTAGTAACGGTCGTTCCAGGCCGCGACTTCCATGACTGTCAATTTCACCGGGAAGCCTTGGGCCTGCAGCATGGCGGCGACGGCCTCGCAATATTCCTTGCTCTTCGGATAGAAGCCCGATGACGTAATGTATTCCAGTTCGGGCATGCCGGCGCCCTTTGGGTATCCGGCTTCCGCGAGCAACTTTTGGCACAATGCGGGGTCGAATTTTCCATAGTCGGGTTGCGGCACATAGCCGAGCTTCATCGGCGGCAACAAGCAATCCGCCGCGTAGCCGGCATCTCCGACGATGCTCAGGATCGCATCCCTGTCGATGGCTGCCGCGGCGGCGCGCCGAACACGCCAATCGTCGAATGGCTTCTTGTTGTTCCGGAAGTGGAGGTACTTGTTTTCGAGCGACGCCACTTTGCTCGTCGCAATGCGGGGCTTCTGCTTGAGACTCTCGTATTGCTCGGGTTCCAGCCGCTCGATCAGCTCGGCCTCCCCCGAAAGCAGCGCGAGGACGCGAGCATTGCTGTCGGGCACGTGACGCACAACCAACTGGGCCATCTTCGGCTTGATAGACCCCCAATAGCCGGCAAAGACTTCGAACCTGTGTGCACCATTCTGCGTTCCGAGGTAACGGAACGGCCCGGTGCCGTTGAGATTGGTCTGCAGCACATTGGGATTCGCGATGTCCTTCGCGCTAAGAATGGGCGCGAAGAACTGAAGGAACATGAACTTATGCGACGTTACGGCAGCATCGGCGGTATTGACCGTGAGCGAGGTTGGCCCTTTGATCGTGACACGCAAGGGTCCACCATAAAAGGCACGCGCGATCTTTGGCCGGCTGTAATAGTCGAGTGAGGCTTTGACATCTTCGGCGGTCAACTCGCTTCCGTCATGGAAGCGAACGCCCTTTCGAATCTCGATGTCGACCGTCTGCGGATCAACAATCGTAAACTTCTCCGCCAGCACAGGACGAGGCTTCAGAACGTCCGGCCCAGGGATCATTGGAAACGCCAGCAACGGCTCAAACGCAAGGTTTTCGACTTGCACGTTCGCCAGCGTGGTGTTCGCGGAGGGATCCCAGTTTCCCGTCGTCGGTTCGGCCGTCAGCCATCGAACGGTTCCCCCGGCGTCTGCGAACGCCGGCCTGATGACTGCCGGTCCGGCAAGCGACATCACGGCCGCCGACTTGAGAAGCGAGCGTCGATCCAACAACATTCTCTTTATTCCTCCTTTGAGCGGCACGACACGACTGGACAACAAGCACGATATTTACAGCGCAAGCAGCGCCTCTTCCCAACGCGGCGACAGCATTGCGGCGCGCGCCCGAAGAGCGAGGAGTTCCGCATATTTGGCGAAGTCGAATGGCAGGCTTGAGATCCTGGATTGCAGCGCAGCCCAGAACGACCACGTCAGCATTCCGACACCGCCATACAGGACGATGCGCGCCTCCGCCTGCCTGCTATAGGCGCCGTCGTGATGCTCGATGAGCTCCCTCAGAGCCGATTCATCGAGAAAGGTCTCCCCTGCGAACAGAGAGAGATCCCAATATGGATCATTGTTCGAGGCATATTCCCAATCAATGATTTTGACACGGCGCCCAGCGTCGACCATATAGTTCGTCACATACGCGTCGTTGAAACACATGCACAGGTCCATTCCCGCAGCGGAGATGGCTCGCTCGGCGCGATCGCATTGCCACAGCAGGTAATCGAGATCGCGCGGAAGCCGCCCGTCATGCTGACGTACTTGAGACAGACGCTCGCGAAGCTGCTCAAATCCCGTCTTCGTACGCGACAGGCTCTGTGTGGCATGGATCGATCGATACGCTGCCGCAACATTGCGGCGTACCTCTGGATCAAGAAGATCGGCGACGCTGCAGCTACGATACCCCTCCAGAAACTCGTGCACCTCCACACCGCTATCGGCCGCGACGAACACGACACCGGGCGCACAGCCCGCTCCGGCGGCCTTCTCGGCTGCCTCCTGAGCCAATGAGCGATCGATAAAGAGCTCGGTGTTCGCACCCGGCACCTTGGCAAAATACCGAACACTCTCACCGTCGAGCGACACAATCCAATTGAGATTGGTGATGCCGGCGTGAATACGAGAGATGTTCATTTTTCGGCCAGCCCATGACGGGACCTGCTGAAGCCTACGCTCCAGCTCGATCTCCTCCGGGGACTGTTCAAGACGACCGCTCATGGTGACGCCCTCACATCTGACGCAACAAGGCCGCGGTATCCCAGCGGGATAGCCAATACCGACAGCGCAAGAAGCGGTTCTGCGCATATTTGTAGAATTCGACCGAGCTCGAACGGGGAGAGGTGCAGTGCTTGATCAGCGACCAGCAGCCCCACAGGAAATCGTCAACCACCATATACAGGCGGACCCGCGCACTTGATTGCAAATTGGCCTTACCCTCATAGAGCGCGACGACGTGCTCCACTTCCGTGTCAAAACTGCAAAGCTCGAGGCACAGGGAAGCGAGATCGTAATGCGGGTCGGCATTTACGACTCGATCGCAGTCGACCAGCCGCACACCGCCCCCATCATTCAACATCACGTTGCTCAGAGCCCCTTCGCCGTGAATCGGCCCGGGATCGCAGCCCGCGCCAGCTAAACCGGCAGCAATCCGCTCGATCCAAGGACCCAGTTCGCGCACGGCCCGATCATCATTCAACACACCTCCTCCGGGCGAATTGATTGACCGCATCATTTCGAGATAGTGCCGGATCACATCGAAGGGGCTTCGCGTGACAGGCACAGGCTCACTGCGATGCAGCGTTCGCTTCGCCGCTAAAATGGCCACGAGAGTCGACTCACGATCGCAATTCTCACGGCGAGCCATTCTCCACTCGGCAGGAGACAGCCACTCATAGAGCAACGCTCCCTGCTCTTCGCTGCAATCGAGCAGCGCCGGCCCGAGCTGGAGCTCAGCCATCCTACGGCTACCCGCGACCACAGATGCCCAATCCACAAAAGGCGCCGTCTCGAGTTCGTAGACCTTGAGAAAGCCAACCGGCTCGCCGGAGGCTTTGCTGACGAGGTAGGGGGCGGCATCCAAGGCCAAATGAAGCGGCACCGCAATGCTCGGCAACAGGCGAGACAGCGTTAACGGCGTACCAATCCGGCCCCCGATCACGTCAGCAGCAGCCTCCGCACGCATTTGAGAATCGTTGAAAAGCTGCATCGAATGACCGCCCCAGTGAGGTCTAATTTTGCACAAATTGGCACAAATCCTTAAATTGACAAGCGCAAAGTTTCGGCGTCGCAGCCGCGTTTTTCCTCATACACCCAGCGACTTCGCGATTGCGAAGTCTTTCCGGCCTCGTCTAGATTACACAAATAACCTCAAATCCAAATACATCAGGCGCCTCACCGATGACACCCACCGTTACTCCTCATGCTTCCGGTTCATCTGATCTGTGCGACATGTCAGCGACAAAGCTGGTTGCCGGCTATCGCAGCCGAGCGTTCTCGCCTGTTGAAGTGACGCGCGCGATCCTGGCGCGTACCGAGCATCTGAACCCGACACTCAACGCATTCTTCTTCACCGCCTCGGATGCGGCCCTGCAGGCAGCGCGCGCGTCCGAAGATCGCTGGCATCGCAGCGCTCCCTTGGGCGCTCTCGACGGAGTGCCCGTTTCGATCAAGGACAGCATTGCCGTGGCGGGAATGCCGATGTACCGCGGCGCCGCCCCATTTCGCCAACGCGGTCCCTCGCAGGTCAACGCACCTCCGGCGGCGCGTCTCGCTGAGAGCGGCGCGATCCTGTTCGGCAAGACGACAATGCCGGATTTCGGGCTGCTCGGCGCGGGCGTAAGCAGCGCCTATGGCACGACACACAATCCGTGGAACATCGCGATGAATACAGGAGGCTCCTCGAGCGGCAGTGCGGCAGCCGTTGCCGCACGGCTCGGGCCACTGACCGTGGGTACGGATCTCGCCGGATCCGTTCGCATGCCGGCGGCGCTCTGCGGGCTCGCGACGCTGAAGCCGACACAAGGACGCATCCCTCATCTGCCGCCGAGCACCATGCGGAGCGCTGGACCGATTGCGCGCAGCATCGAGGATGTCGCTCTTCTGTTCAGAGTTCTGACCGGGCCTGATGCACGTGATTTCGGATCCCTGCCCCCCGATGCGGTGACCTACGATGATCTGTCGATACCGAATCTGAAGGGATGGCGGGTCGGCGTCGTCGACGATATGGGATTTGGAAAACGAGCTGAACCCGCGATTGCACAGGCTTGTCTGCGCGCGGCATCATTCCTTGCAGAAGCCGGTGCAGAAATCGCGACCGTTGGCCCGCTGGTCGACCTCGATCCCACCGACGCCTTTGTCAAGATATTCGGAAGTCGCGCCGGACATGAGGCCGCGCACCTGTCGGACGAGGAGCGCTCTCAGCTTCATCCGGCGATACAGCAGACAATCGCGCAAACGCGCTCGCTGTCTGCCGAGGCATTTTTGGCCGCAAGCGACGAGATCGATCGGGCCAAGGCAACTGTCGTCGCGCGTACCGCCCCCTACGACATCGTCATCATGCCCGCGGTGCCTGTGGTGTCCTTCGCCGCGAACGACATTTCTCCGGATCCAGAAAACCCTTATGCCCTGATCACATTTACCTCGATGTTCAATCAGACAGGACAGCCCGCCGCAGTTGTTTGCGGCGGCTTCAACAAGGAGCGGCTGCCGATAGGCATTCAGCTCATCGGCCGTCGTCATGATGATTGGCGTGTTCTGCAGGCGGCTGCGTTCTGCGAAGCCGCGCGGGACCTCCGCTTCGACTGGCCCTTGTAGCCGTCGGCGCGGCAATCCTGACGAACACGATCGGTCGTCCCTAGGCGTTCGACGGCTTTCGCGCGCCCCTGGAGGAGAGCCAGCGACCGCGCCGCCACCAGCGGCCTTACCTTTCACGACCTGCGCGGCACGGCCGTGGTGCGGCGGGCCTATCGCGGGCGCGACCGTGCCGCAGGTAGCTGCCGTGACCGGCCACTCCTTAAAGGACGACGAGGCCACTCGCGACTCGCATTGCTTGGGTCGCGATATTCAGCCCGCCGAGCTGCGGTCCTGAAGCTTGAAGCCAGAACAGAACTGTAAAATGACCTTTAAATGAGGCCACGCCACCGCGTCACGACTGCAGCTAAGTGCTTGAATTATTCGGCGGGGGCGGACGAGCCAGCGGCGGTGGTCGCATTCGTGCGCGTGCCGCAGCGGCCCCCTCGCCCCGCGAGCTCGAAGGTGTCGCTGCCTGGACCGCCTGCGTCCCAGATACACGACCGGTCGACGAGTATCTCGCGCCGCCCACCGACGCGGGCCTGGTCGCCGGCGAGAGGGAGATACACGAAGGCGCCCTCGTCGATTTCATGGAAACGATCTGATCGCGACTGTTCGCGAGCGAGATCATGGTCGGGCTGAAGAGCCTCGAACTGCCTAGCATCGATCTCTGTCTAGCAGTTTTCTGATAGCGGGATCGGCGCCGTCGTGAACCCTTGTGGTTCCTGGCTGTGCGTGGCGTGGCCGCTGATCACCGCCTTCACCGGCAGGCCCTCGCGATCGGAGAGGGAGCGTCTAGTTTCCAATTTTGAGATATTGAGCAGCAGTGTTCGCACAATATAGATTGTGTAATGCTTTGATGCGGAGGTCCCGAAAAGCGTCGCGGAAGGCGCACGCCTGGTAGAAGCTCCCATTGTCGGTCATGACGCGTGTGACGGAGACACCCAGGCTCCTGTAATAGGTTACAGCGGCCTTGAGAAACGGAACGGCGCTATCTGCCGTTTCATCGGGCTTGACCTTGGACAAGGCGACACAGAATGTATCGTCGATGCAGACGTGGACAAAATCCCAGCTTGCGCCGCGGCTCTTGTTCCAACCAGTCCGATCACCAGTGATGCGGCGGCCGACACGCTCGAGCTTATGATGTTGATGTGAAGATTCTTGCCTGGGGTGTCACGCTCATAGCGGCGCTCCGGTTCAGCAGGCTCAGGATCACCCATCCGGTTCAACCCCAGCCGTCGCAGAACACGCCTGACCGTGGCTGGCGACGCCTTGACCTCGACGGCAATCTGCTTACCCGTGCGGCGCAGGGCCTCGATCCTTCAGGCGCCGCAGGCGCGGTTCATGAGAACGATCACCAGGTCCTCGACTTTTTCTCCGATCACTTCTCGAAGTCGAAACCATCAGCCGCAGGTTTCCTCGGGTCTTGCTGTAGAAGGCATTCGAGATGCATTCAGCATTCCTTTTTCGGCCCAAAGCTTACGAGCATGTTCGCTCTGGTCACCTTCGATTTTGGCAGCCATCCGAAGTAGCGCGCAGCAAATCATGGCACGGTCGTCGCCGGTCAACTCCACGACGCGAGCCTTGATGAGGGGGTCGCCAAGTTCGATCAGGTGCCGCGTACGCTTGCGGCGTTCGACCTGCCACGTCCGCATGTCATGTCGTGCCCTTGCGGCGTGATACCGGTTGCGCACCGTTCGGTGGCGCCGGAACGCGGTCCAAGTCGCGGTCAGCTGTTGGTGTATTTCGACGCGATCGGCTGTGAAAAAACGCGCCCCCACGCTTGGCCCATGCCTCCCTCTTTCCGGCCTCTTTTGTCTCTGCCAACACAATCAACGCGCCCGCCAGTTCCTCAGCGGTCAGCGTGTCAGCCCCGGTGGCGATAACCAATTCGCCGAGCTGGCGAACCTTGCGGATTTTGAGTCCGCACGCCTTGTCTTCGAGCGCCTTCAAGTCAGCATCAGAGTCTCGCGGTTTGCGCATCGTGGTCTCCATGAATCTCGATGGAGAATTGATAGCGTCGCGACGGGCGCAATGCTGCAAGGTCATTGGGACGGCTTGGGACGAGATAGTCCCTCCCGAGATTTTTCCGAGGGAGGGCGCGCTTATACGTCGTTCCGACGTGCGCTTCGCTGTGCCAGTGATCTGATCGCGATGGCGATCTATCATCTTCACGTCAAGGTCTGCGCGACGACAATCAAGGTGAGAACCCAGCGACAATCAGGATGAGAGAGTGCCGGCGGGAGCGGGACGAAGGGAGGGCGTAGCCCGACCGGAGGACCGCTCCCGCCGGCGGCGCGTCCCTTTCAGGCCGTCTGGCGGCCGGGTGTGGTTAGCGCAAGCTGTTGATTCGTCTCGACAAGAGAGGATCGACGGCTTGCCTGGCCTCCACATCACCGACCACCAGATGAGGCTATACATGAGTTACCGATTGACGTTATCGGCCGAGGCCGCGGCGGCCAAAGCCGGGTTTTCGACGGCGAGTGCCTACCGGATCGAGGCCGATCCGCGGCTGCCGTCGCAGAAGCAGGAGCCGCGTGGCCGGCGGCGGCCTGATCCGCTGGCGCCCTATTGGGACGCCGAGATCGAGCCGATCCTGAAGGCCGCACCGGGTATCCGGGCGGTCGGTGTGCTGGAGGAGCTGCGCCGGCGCCATCCCGATCTCAATCCCAACATCCGCCGCACGCTGGAGCGGCGCATCACGGCCTGGCGCGCCTTCAATGGGCCCGAGCAGGACGTCATCTTCCGCCAGGAGCATGAGCCCGGGCGGCTCGGCCTGTCGGACTTCACCGATGCCGGCGTGCTGGGTATCACCATCGCGGGCGTGGCGCTCGACCACCGGCTCTATCACTTCCGGTTGGCGTTCTCCGGCTTCGCGCACGCCCATGTCGTGCTCGGTGGCGAGAGCTTCGTCGCATTGGCCGAAGGCCTGCAGAATGCGCTGTGGGCGCTCGGCGGCGTCCCCAGAGAGCATCGCAGCGACAGCCTGTCGGCAGCGTTCCGCAACCTCACGATCGATGCGCGCGAGGACATCACGCAACGCTACGACGAACTGATGCGGCATTACGGCATGGTGGCGACCCGCAACAATGCCGGCATCGCGCATGAGAACGGTTCGATCGAGAGCCCACATGGCCATCTCAAGAAGACGCTGGAGGACGCGCTGCTTTTGCGGGGGACGCGCGACTTCGCCGACCTCGATGCCTATCGCGCCTTCGTCGACATGGTCGTCGGCCGGCGCAACGCCCATCTCGTCAAGCGGATCGCAATCGAGAAGGAGACGCTGGCGCCACTGCCGAGAGGTCGCAGCAGTGACTTCGAGGAGAAGGTGATCCACGTGACCTCGTCGGGCGGCTTCATCCTGCGCCGCGTGTTCTACACGGTGCCGTCGAAGCTGATCGGTCATCGTCTGCGCGTGCGCATCTACGATGATCGCCTCGAATGCTTCATAGGCACCACGCAGGTCGCGACGCTGCGTCGTGGTCGTCCGGTGTCGGACAAAAAGGGCGGACATGTCGTCGACTATCGGCACGTCATCCACGCCCTGCGGCGCAAGCCGATGGCGCTCGCCAATCTCGTCTATCGCGATCAGCTGTTCCCACGGGCCGCCTATCGACGCGCGTTCGAGACTCTGCAGGAACGATATGACGATCGTCATGCCTGCAAGGTGACGGTCGAGCTTCTCGCCCTCGCTCACGAGCGGGCCTGCGAGGCAGAGCTTGCCGAGAGTCGTCGCCAGAGATCTCGATGCGGGACGGCTGCCTGACCTTGCCGCGTTGCGCATCCGCTTTCGCCCGGAGCAGGCCGCGATCCCGCACGTCGCCGTCGAGCTCGCACCGCTCGCCGCCTACGACGAACTGGCGTCCATCGGCTTCGTGCCGGCAACCTCGAATACGGGAGATGCAGCATGACCAGCACGACCACATCCATCGATGCCGCGCGTGTCGAACTCCTTCTCACAGAGTTGCGCTTGCCGAGCGTCAAGGCGATCTGGCCAAAGCTCGCCGCGCAATCTGACAAGGAAGGCTGGCCCGCGGCGCGCTTCCTCGCCACGCTCGCCGAACACGAGGTGGCCGATCGTGGCCGTCGCCGCATCGAGCGGCACATGACGGAGGCACGCCTGCCTGCGGGCAAGACGCTCGCGACATTCGACTTCGAGAGCGTGCCGACGCTGTCCAAGGCGCAGGTGATGGCACTCGCCGCAGGTGACGTCTGGCTCGAGACCGGGGCCAATCTGTTGCTGTTCGGTCCGCCCGGCGGCGGCAAGAGCCATCTCAGCGCGGCGATCGGGCTTGCCCTCGTCGAGAACGGCTGGCGCGTCCTGTTCACGCGCACGACGGACCTCGTGCAGCAGCTGCAGGTGGCGCGGCGTGAACTGGCTCTGGAATCCGCGATCGCCAAGCTTGATCGCTATGACCTGCTGATCCTCGACGACATCACCTACGTCTCCAAGGATCAGGCCGAGACCAGCGTGCTGTTCGAGCTGATAGCCACCCGCTACGAGCGGCGCTCGCTCCTGATCACCGCCAACCAGCCGTTCGGCGAGTGGGGCCGCATCTTCCCCGATCAGGCCATGACGCTCGCCGCCGTCGACCGCCTCGTCCACCACGCCACGATCATCGAGATGAACGTCGAGAGCTACCGCCGCAAGGCCGCCCTCGGCCGCAAGCGCGGCGCCAGCCGGCCACCAGTCCATGCTACGCCGAAGGAGGTTCAAAGCTCCGCTGATTGACGCTGCCGCACCGCTGATTGTCGCCCAGCGTCAATCAGCACTTGCCAAGCCGGACGTCCGCGACAATGATCCCAGGATCCCGGCCCCAATCTTCTCATCCAGATTGACGCCCAGTTCTCATCCTGATCGTCGCGCTACACAAGGTCATTGGCCGGAAGGCCGGAAGCAGTGCGGTGGCGTCAGCCGCCTATCGCTCGGCCTCGCGGCTGCGCGACGAGCGCTTGGGCCGCGATCAGGACTTTTGCGCCAAACGCGGCGTCGTCCATTCCGAGGTGATGCTGCCAGAGAACGCGCCGCAAGCATGGGGCAACCGGGGACGGCTCTGGAACGACGTCGAAGCGGTCGAAGGCCGAAAAGATGCCCAGCTGGCCCGCGAGGTCGAATTCGCCCTTCCGCGCGAGCTGAGCGAGACGCAGGGGATCGAGCTGGCCCGGGATTTCGTTCGGGGCGAGTTCGTGGGTCTGGGCATGATCGCCGACCTCAATGTGCATTGGGACATGGCCGAGGACGGCATGCCCAAACCCCATGCCCATGTCATGCTGACCATGCGCGCGGTGGACGAGACCGGGTTTGGCCGGAAGGTGCGAGATTGGAACCGCACCGAGATGGTCGGACGCTGGCGTGAACGTTGGGCTGAGCTTGCTAATGAGCGATTGGCCGAGCTCGACATCGACGCGCATATCGACCATCGCAGTCTCGAAGCTCAGGGCATCGCGCTGGAGCCGCAAAGCCATATCGGTGCGCCGGCCAAACGGATTGAGGTTCGGGGCTTCGCAGGCGAAGGCGGTGAGGCCGACCGTGCCGCGATGCACCGCGAGATTGCGCGCGGCAATGGCGAGCGGATCATCGCCGATCCCTCCCTTGGGCTGGACGCGATCGCGCAGCAGCAATCGACCTTCGCACGGCGCGACCTGGCAAAGTTCGTGCACCGGGCTTCGCGCTCTCTCCTCGCTGCGTTGTGTGGGACCTGAGTGAGGTGGAGGCCTGGCTTTCGCTGCGCCGGAGCACTCCCCTCACCCGTGCTCCACATCCAGACGTGAAACTGCAACAAAGCCGCCCGGTCAAAGGGCCGGGTCGGGCTCGAAGATCGGCATCGAAGGCGGAATGAGGGTTGGCGCGTATTTTTGACCTCCGACCCACGCGTCGATGATGTTCGACCACTCCTGCATCATGTGCCGGCGCTGCAGCTCGTACTCCGCCTTGTTGTAGACCCCGCGCGACGAGCTACCATCCTCGTGCGCCAGGCACTTCTCGATCCAATCGCTGTTGAACCCGAGCTCGTTGAGCAGCGTCGACGCTGTCCGCCTGAGGTCGTGGACCGTGAAATGTTCGAGCGGCAGCCCCTCGTTCCGAACGCGCTCGACGACCGCGGTGGTGACACGATTGAAGGTCGCGCGCGACATCGGGCTGTCGGCATCATATCGGGATGGAAGTACCTATCTGGAGTTGCCGGCGCAGGTTTTCAGCGCGATGAAGATATCGAGCATCTGGCGCGACAGGTACACATTGTGCGCCTTCGACCGCTTCATCCGCTCCTTCGGGATGGTCCAGACGGCATTCTCGAAGTCGACCTCATCCCAGGTCGCATCCTGTAATTCGCTTTTCCGCACCATGGAGAGAAGATAGAGCCTTACGCCCAGCCGGATGGTTGGCAGCGTCGGAACGTGTTCCAGCTGCTTGAGCATGATGCGGATTTCTGTGGGCGACAGCGAGCGATCGCGGGGCACGAACTGCGCGATGGAGGATGGACCGACGTCGTCAGCTGGATTGGCGACCTTCTCCCCGTGCAGAATCGCAAAGCCATAGATCTGCTTGACGATATCGCGCACGTGGAGCGCGGTTGCCGGCGCTCCCCGATCGACGATTGCCGCACAATGCTTCCGCAAATCGTCCGGCGTGATTTCGGACAACAAGCGCCTGCGCCAAGGCGGCAGCAGTTCGCGCTCGAAAATTGAACGGCGCATTGCCCGCGTGCTGTCAGCCATGGGAGCGCCCGTGAGCCACTTCTCACCGAACTCGCCGAATGCCTTGGCCTCCATCAGGCGTCGTTTTGCGCGCTGCTTCTCAATGGCTGGCGAACGCCCTTCCTTGATGGCGCGCCTGGCGTCGATGCAGAGCTCTCTTGCTCGCGCAAGCGACAGGTCGGCCGGACCGTATTTGCCGAAGGTGATGGTCTCCCTGCGTCCGTTCATCCGATAGTCGAGCCGGAACGAGATCGAGCCCTTCGTGCTGACGAGGACGTACATGCCGTCCCGGTCGGTCACCTTGTAGGATTTTTCCTTTGGTCTCAGATGCTTAAGCGCGGCATCGGTCAGCATTTGTCGGCCTTCTGGGTTCGATACCGTCATGCCGATTTCGGCCGCGGATCTGAAGGAAAGCGACGCTCTTTCAATTGGTTGGACCAAAAAATACCGTCAGGGCTCATTTCGAGCTGACGGTATCGATCAAAACGGGGGTGGGAATATGGAAGCCGATGCCGTCAAACAGTCCGGCACGCGCGACCATCGTCCACCGATAGTCCGCGATAGGTATCGGCAAAATCTATTTTTGATTTCAGATGGTTAGAGCGTAGATTTGGACAGATCCGGCGAGCTTCGGATAGGCGCGAATTATTCCCACTCAATCGTCCCCGGCGGCTTTGATGTCACGTCGTACACCACCCGATTCACGCCCTTCACCTCGTTAATGATGCGCGTGGCGGTGTTGCCGAGGAACTTCATGTCGAACGGATAGAAGTCGGCGGTCATGCCGTCGGTGGAGGTGACGGCGCGCAGGCCCACGACGTAGTCGTAGGTGCGGCCGTCGCCCATGACGCCGACGGTCTTGACCGGGAGCAGCACGGCGAAGGCCTGCCAGATGGTGTCGTAGAGGCCGGCTTTGCGGATCTCGTCGATGTAGATGGCGTCCGCTTTCCGCAGGATGTCGAGCTTGTCGGTGGTGATCTCGCCGGGGCACCGGATGGCAAGGCCGGGGCCCGGGAACGGGTGGCGGCCGACGAAACACATCGGGAAGGCCGAGCTCGCGGCCAAGCACGCGGACCTCGTCCTTGAACAGCTCGCGCAGCGGCTCGACCAGCTTCATGTTCATGCGCGCCGGCAGGCCGCCGACATTGTGGTGCGACTTGATCGTCACCGAGGGGCCGCCGGTGAAGGAGACGCTCTCGATCACGTCGGGGTAGAGCGTGCCCTGCGCCAGGAAATCGGCGCCACCGATCTTCTTCGCCTCCGCCTCGAACACGTCGATGAAGAGTCGTCCGATGGTCTTGCGCTTCGCTTCGGGGTCGGTGACGCCTGCGAGTTCGCCAAGGAAGAGTTTTGAGGCGTCCACATGCACCAGGGGGATGTTGTAGTGGTGCCGGAACAGGTCGACGACGGTTTCGGCCTCATTGAGCCTGAGCAGGCCGTGGTCGACGAACACGCAAGTGAGCTGGTCGCCGATCGCCTCGTGGATCAGCACCGCGGCAACGGCGGAATCGACGCCGCCGGAGAGGCCGCAGATCACCTTGCCCTTGCCCACCTGGGCGCGGATCTTCTTGATCTCCTCCGCGCGGAAGGCGTGCATGGTCCAGTCGCCGCCGAGGCCGGCGATGTTGCGGACGAAGTTGCGGATCAGCTTGGCGCCGTCGGGCGTGTGCACCACCTCGGGGTGGAACATCAGGCCGTAATACTTGCGCCGCTCGTCCTGGATCACGGCGAAGGGCGCGTTCGGCGAGACACCGGCGACGGAGAAGCCCGGCGGCATCTGGGTGATGCGGTCGCCATGGCTCATCCACACCTGGTGCCGCTCGCCCGGCTGCCAGACGCCATCGAACAGCAGGCTCGATGTCTTGACCTCGACATCGGCGCGGCCGAACTCGCGGTGGTGGCCGCCCTCGACGGTGCCGCCGAGCTGGGCGGCCATCGTCATCTGGCCGTAGCAGATGCCCATCACCGGGACGCCGCTATCGAAGATCAGCTGCGGGGCCCGCGGCGAGCCTGCCTCGTGGACGGATTCAGGGCCGCCGGAGAGGATGACGGCCTTGGGGTTCATCTGCCGGAAGGCGGCCTCCGCCTTCTGGAACGGCACGATCTCGCAATACACGCCGTCCTCGCGCACCCGGCGCGCAATCAGCTGCGTGACCTGGCTGCCGAAATCGACGATCAGGATCTTGTCATGGAGCGCGGCCACCGAGGTGTCGGCGGCGGCGCTGTCGGGGGTGTTGGGCGGGGAGTTGTCTTGGGCTGTCATGGCAAGGAATTACGCCGCGGCGGGGGGACTCGCAACCCTCGCAAGCGGGCGATTCACCGCTGCGTCGCCCCCACCGCTGTCGTCCCAGCCAAGCGGGCTGGGGCAATGCGCAAGCATTGCGCCGGCACGCGCCGAGCCGGGATCCATAGCCACAGGACGCGCGGCTCGGGCACGCTGGCCGCTCCATCTCGCGCCTCACGACGGCCGCGGAGTATGGGTCCCGGGTCGGCGCCCCACGCGCTGCGCGCGAGGGCCTTGCCCGGAACGACAGCGGTGGGTGGGCCGCGGCAGTCATCGCTGGGGTTTACGCCTGCTTCTTCAGCACCGAGACGAAGAAGCCGTCCGTCCCCGTGCGGCGGGGGGTCATCAGCCAGCCTTCGTCTGACTTCAGCGCGGCCTCGGCGAAGGCCTCGGCCTTGTCCCAGAGGACACTGGCGGTCTGGTCGGGGGGCTGGATGGAAAACTCCGGGTGGCGGACGACGAAGCTGCGGACCTGGTCGCCGTTTTCCGGAGGCAGCACCGAGCAGGTGATGTAGGCGATGCGGCCGCCGGGCTTGACCAGACCTGCTGCGCGATCAAGCACTTCGGCCTGGTCCTTCAGCCGGATCTCGAGCGCGCCGGGGCGCATGCGCCATTTGGCGTCGGGGTTGCGGCGCCAGGTGCCGGTACCCGTGCAGGGGGCGTCGATGACGACAACATCGGCCGAAGCCCTGATGTCGGCGAGCGGATCGGCGTCGCCCTTCGGGCTGCGGACATCGGCATTGTGAACGCCGGCGCGCGACAGCCGCTCATGGATCGGCGCGAGCTGGCGCTTGTCGTCGTCGGTGGCGATCAGCCGGCCCTTGCCGCCCATCATCGCCGCCAGAGCGAGCGTCTTGCCGCCGGCGCCGGCGCAGAGATCGATCACCTGCTCGCCGGGCTTGGCGGCGGTGAACAGCGCCGCGAGCTGCGAGCCCTCGTCCTGGACCTCGATGGCGCCCTTGATGAAATCCTCCTCGGCATGGATGCCGGGATTGCGCGCGTCGGCGCCGAGCGTGATGCGCAGGCCGATCGGCGACCACGGCGTCGGCACCGCGCCGAGATGCTTCAGCGAGGCCTGTACCTTCTCGCGCTTGGCTTTCAGCGTGTTGACGCGCAGGTCGAGCGGCGCACGGCTGGCCATCGCCATGGCCTCGGCGACGCGGTCATTGCCGAACACGGCGGCGAGATAAGGGTCGAGCCAGTCGGGATAGTCGCCCGCGACCGGCGGCGGCGCGCCCTCGGTGGTGCGCGAGGCCAGCGCCCGCTCCTCCTGGTCGGTGAGCGACGCCGGCGCGAAGCGGCTGCCGTCGCACATTGCGCCGATGGTCGGGACATCCAGGCCACGCTCGAGCTTGAGCATGCCGAGCACGCGGGCGCGGGCGCTGTCGTCCTCCATCACCCAGGCGCTGGAGGAGCGGCGGCGCAGCACATCCCAGACCAGGCCGGCGATGGCGGCGCGGTCGCCGGAGCCGGCGAAGCGGTGGCTGGTGCCCCAGTCCTTCAGGGCCTTGGCCGCCGGTGCCCTGTCGGCCTCGATGGTCTCGATGATGTCGATGGCGGCGGACAGCCGGGCGGCGGGGGTCATTGAGAACAATCCAAGCTAGAGAAGAAGCAGCATCTTCAGCGCGAAATACAACCACATGGCCAGCAGCACCAGCGCCGAGGCGGTCCAGGCGAGCGAGCGCTGGCGGCCGTCCGCGCCACGGACGAGCCCGGCATTGACGAAGCGGGTGACCACGAACACCCACGACAGCAGCACGATCGCCAGATCGGCATGGCGCAGCGGCAGCGCCAGCGCGATCAGCACATAAAACAGCGTCGGCAGGCCGAATTCCTCAGCGGCATCAGCCGTCTTGGCGCGGCCCTTGGTCCAGAACAAGAGCGCGAAAGTCAGCCCGACCTCGACGAAGACGGGCAGCAGAACCATGGTCAGCGACATCAAAATCCCCCTTGAAAGGTCGACGGCCCGGCGTGGTGCCGGGCCGCGCGAATTGAACCGGTTCCCTCAGGACTCCCGATAAGCGCTCCTGGTTCCCGTGATTTTACGGCTCCGCTGAACTTTCATATCAGCTGTGGCCAGCCGCTTCGGCTCAGGCCTTGTCCGGTCCGACCCGCACCAGCTGCTTGCCGAAATTGGCGCCCTTCAAGAGGCCCATGAACGCCGTGGGCGCGTTCTCCAGGCCCTCGGTGACGTGCTCCTTGTACTTGACCTTGCCGTCGCGGACCCAGGCCGACATGTCCTTCAGGAAGTCGCCATGCCGGCTGGCGAAATCCGAGACGATGAAGCCGCGGATGGTGAGCCGCTTGGTCAGGACGTTGCGCATCAACGCACCGGCCCATTTCGGCGCGACCGACTGGGTGTCGTTGTAATGGGCGATCAGGCCGCAGACCGGCATGCGGGCGAAGGCGTTGAACAGCGGGAACACCGCCTCGAACACCGGGCCGCCGACATTCTCGAAATAGACGTCGATGCCCTTGGGGCAGGCTTCCTTGAGCTTGGCGGCGAGGTCAGGATCGCGATGGTCGAGGCAGTCGTCGAAGCCGAACTCGGATCGGACGTAGTCGCATTTGTCCTTGCCGCCGGCGATGCCGATGGCGCGGGCGCCCTTGATCCTGGCGATCTGGCCGACGGCCGAGCCGACCGCGCCGGAGGCCGCGGCGACCACCACCGTCTCACCCGGCTTGGGCTGGCCGATGTCGAGCAGGCCGGTATAGGCGGTCATGCCGGGCATGCCGAGCACGCCGACTGCGGTCGAGATCGGCGCCAGCTTGGGATCGACCTTGGTAAGGCCCTTGCCGTCGGAGATCGCATGCGTCTGCCAGCCAGCATACGCCAGCACGATGTCGCCCACCGCAAAGCCCGGATTGTGGGAGGCCACCACCTCGCACACGGTGCCCGCCTCCATCACGCCGCCGATCGGCACCGGCTGGGCATAAGACGGGCCGTCGCTCATGCGCCCGCGCATATAGGGATCGAGCGACAGCCAGATCGTGCGCAGCAGCACCTCGCCGGCACCGGGTGTCGGAATGGCGTGCTCCTCGAGGCGGAAATCGCTGGGCTTGGGCTCGCCGACAGGACGGGCCGCGAGCACGATGCGCTTGGCTTGGGACATGGAATGTTTCCTCTTTTGTTGGTTGTGACGCCTTTATGCTCCCAGGAGCACCGTCATTGCGAGGAGCGAAGCGACGAAGCAATCCAGGGCTGCGCGCGCCGCCCCTGGATTGCTTCGCTTCGCTCGCAATGACGGAGAGAGCGGGACTCCCTTAGTTCTTACGCCCCGCCCGGATAGTTCGGGCTCTCGCGGGTGATCGTCACGTCGTGGACGTGGCTTTCGCGCAAGCCGGCACCGGTGATGCGGACGAATTCGGCCTTGCCGTGGAATTCGCCGAGATCCTTGGCGCCGACATAGCCCATGGCCGCACGGAGACCGCCGGCGAGCTGGTGCATGACATTGCCGACCGGGCCCTTGTACGGCACCTGACCCTCGATGCCCTCGGGCACGAGCTTGAGCGTATCCTTGATGTCCTGCTGGAAGTAGCGGTCGGCCGAGCCGCGGGCCATCGCGCCGACCGAGCCCATGCCGCGATAGGCCTTGTAGGAGCGGCCCTGCCACAGGAACACTTCGCCCGGCGTCTCGTCGGTGCCGGCGAGCAGCGAGCCGACCATGGCGACGTCGGCACCAGCGGCCAGCGCCTTGGCGAGGTCGCCGGAGAACTTGATGCCGCCGTCGGCGATGACAGGCACGTCGGCCTTCTTGGCTGCCTCGACCGCGTCCATGATCGCGGTGAGCTGCGGCACGCCGACGCCGGCAACGATGCGCGTGGTGCAGATCGAGCCCGGGCCGATGCCGACCTTGACCGCGTCAGCACCGGCATCGATCAGCGCCTGCGCGCCGTCGCGGGTGGCGATGTTGCCGGCGATCACCTGCACGGCATTGGAGATGCGCTTGATGCGGTTGACGGCTTCCAGCACACGCGAGGAATGGCCATGCGCGGTGTCGACCACGACGAGGTCGACGCCGGCCTCGATCAGCTTCTCGGTGCGCTCGAAGCCGCCCTCGCCCACGGTCGTCGCCGCCGCGACGCGCAGCCGGCCCTGCGAGTCCTTGCAGGCCAAGGGATGCGCGACCGCCTTCTCCATGTCCTTGACGGTAATCAGGCCGACGCAGCGATACTGATCGTCGACGACGAGCAGCTTCTCGATGCGGTGCTTGTGCAGGATCTTCTTGGCCTCGTCCTGGCCGACGCCCTCGCGCACGGTGACGAGGTTCTCATGCGTCATCAGCTCGGAGATCTTCTGCCGCGGATCGGTGGCGAAGCGCACGTCACGGTTGGTGAGGATGCCGACCAGCTTGCCCGGAATGCCTTTGCCGCCGCCGGTCACGACGGGAATGCCGGAGAAGCCGTAATCCTTCATCAGCGCCAGCGCGTCGGCGAGCGTCGCGTCGGGCGCGATGGTCAGCGGGTTCACCACCATGCCGGATTCGAACTTCTTGACCTGGCGGACCTGCGCGGCCTGGCCCTCGGGATCGAAATTGCGGTGGATGACGCCGATACCGCCGGCCTGCGCCATCGCGATCGCCATGCGCGCCTCGGTGACGGTATCCATGGCGGAGGCCATGATCGGAATGTTGAGCGGGATTTCGCGCGTCACGCGCGAGCGGATGTCGACCTCTGAGGGAAGCACATCGGAGAGGCCCGGCTTCAAGAGCACGTCGTCGAAGGTAAAGGCTTCGCGAAGTGTCTGCACGGTCGCCATCGTCAACTCCTTGTCTGCGGCAAAACGGCCGCGATGCTGATGCGGATGAGCGGCGGCGCCGTCGAGACCATGCCTCGCCGTCGAATCGATGCCCATCGGTGGGGTTGACGCGGGTCGATAGCATGGGCCTGTGACGAATCAAAGGGCCGATCCGTCACCATCCGGCGATTACGCGGGATGGCGGCGGAGAGCCTTAATTTTCGCATCCCAAGCAATAAAAGATCGCGCGGGGCGCGATTCCGGAGCGGAAGTTCCGCTTCGGTAGCGCCGCCGTGGACCTCAGCGCCACGCGCCCGGCGGCGGCCCGTAACGCCGGATCGCGTCGACCACCTCGCGGTGGCGCCGGTCCTCGCGCCGCATGTGCACGGCGATCAAGGCGTGCGCCGAGGGCACCAGCAGCAGCACGTGGAAGAACAGGCCAAGGACCAGACACACCACGCACAGCGCCAGATTGAACACGGCCGCGAACGGCTGCCCGTTGAACAACAAGCCTAGCGGCGGCACCAGGGCAGCGAGCAGGTAGATCATCGGCACATCTCCAAGAACGGGGACGCGACAGCGTCGCGCTGCATCTAGTGGGCCATGCGGCCGGTGCAATGGCCTCGTTCGTCGCAGGGTGTTAAAGCCGCAGCGCCCGCCTTGCCCAGCCCTCCCTTCGCGCCGCAGATGAACAAGCAACGCATCATTCCGCTGATCGTCGCCACCGCCCTGTTCATGGAGAACATGGACTCCACGGTCATCGCGACCTCGCTGCCGGCGATCGCCAGGGACATCGGCACCAGTCCGCTGACCCTGAAGCTCGCCATCACCTCCTATCTCTTGTCGCTGGCGGTATTCATCCCCGCGAGCGGCTGGACCGCCGACCGTTTTGGCGCGCGTCGGGTGTTCTCCAGCGCGGTCGCGGTGTTCATGATCGGCTCGATCGGCTGCGCGCTGGCGAACTCGGTCGAGAACTTCGTGTTCGCGCGCATCCTGCAGGGCATGGGCGGCGCGATGATGACGCCGGTCGGCCGGCTCGTGCTGCTGCGCTCGGTCGACAAGAGCGCGCTAGTCGGCGCCATGGCCTGGGTCACCATCCCCGCACTGATCGGTCCGGTCATCGGGCCGCCGGTCGGCGGCTTCATCACCACCTATTTCTCCTGGCACTGGATCTTCCTGATCAACATTCCGATCGGCATCGTCGGCATCATCATGGCGCTGCGCTTCATCGATCCGATCAAGGCCGACAATCCCGAGCCGTTCGACCTCTATGGCATGGTGCTCGCGGGCATTGGCCTCGCCGGTCTCGCCTTCGGACTCTCGGTCGCGGGGCTCAATTTGCTGCCGTGGTCGGTGGTGGCGAGCCTGGTCGCGATCGGCGCGATCTCGATGACGCTCTACGTCCGCCACTCCTGGCGGACCAATTCGCCAGTGCTCGACTTCTCGCTGCTGCGGCTGCCGACCTTGCGGGCCTCGATCGTCGGCGGATTCATGTTCCGGCTGGGCATCGGCGCCCTGCCCTTCCTGCTGCCGCTGCTGATGCAGCTCGGCTTCGGCCTGTCGCCGTTCCAGTCCGGCCTCGTCACTTTCGGGTCTTCCGCCGGCGCGATGGGCATGAAGGCCTTGGCCGCGCGCCTCATCCGCGCCTTCGGCTTCCGCCACCTGATGACCGTCAACGCGGTCGTCAGTTCGGTCTTCCTGGCCGCCTGCGCGCTGTTCACGCCGGCGACGCCGCTGCTCCTGATCGTCATCATCCTGTTTGTCGGCGGCTTCTTCCGCTCGCTGCAATTCACCGCGATCAATACCGTGGCCTATGCCGAGGTCGAGACCGCGCAGATGAGCCGCGCCACCACGCTCACCAGCGTCAACCAGCAGCTCGCGATCTCTGCCGGCGTCGCCGTCGGCGCGTTCTCCGTGGAGACCACGATGTGGGCGCATGGTGCGAGCCAGCTGACCGACACCTCTTTCGCGCCGGCCTTCATCGTCGTCGCCATCACCTCGGCGCTGTCGTCGTTCTTCTTCTGGCAAATGCCGGATGATGCGGGTAGCGAGATCTCAGGCCGCAAGGTCGCGGCCATCGCCAGCCGCAAGGGCGCCGAGAGAGGCGTGGAGAAGGCAGCGACCAAATCGGCCAGCGAAACTACGCATGACGCGCGCGATCAGCGGCTGGGTTAGTTGATCGCGGCTCCGTCATCGGGCCCGGGCGGAAGCGACGCCCGGACATCGACGAGCATCGATGGGATCTCGCTATCGTTGCGCGCATCCGGGCGACGATGCTGGACCCGCTCCGCATGGAGCGGGTCCAGCCGAGGAGAGGCCGACTACTTCTCCGGCATCATCGATGAGTGCAGATGGTCGATCTTCCAGGCGCCGTCCTCGTAGCGATAGATGAACGAGTAGCGTGCCTTGACGTCAGACTTGGCGCCCGTTGCAGGATCGGTCAACGTCACCGTCCAGGTGCCGAGACGCGTCGCCGTGTTGCAGTCCAGCTCGATCGTCGATGTATCGATGCGACCGACCGGGCTGCTCTTGAGGAATTTGACGAAGTAGTCCTTAACCTCCTCCGGTGTGGTGCGCGGCGTGTTCGACACGGTCGCGAGCAGTACCGGCTTCCTGGTGAAAAGTGCAGTCACCTTTTCCGGATCCTTGGTCGCCCAGGCATCGTTGAAGCTTGTGAACAAGCCTTCGATTTGAGCTTCGGATGTCGTAGGACATTCCATGCTCTTGGCCTGGACGGCGCTCGCGGACACCAAAACGAGAAGAGCGGATACGGTGGACTTAACGATGGTAGACACGTCTGTCGTTCTCCTGCTGGACAGTGATCAGCACGTAAGAACACGCGGTCGATCAGCAAGAGGCTGCGACACTTTAACGAACATGTCTGACAGCGAAATCCGATATCACACTCATTAGTTGTTAGGATCAGTCTCACTTGCTCGCGGCACGCGTAGACTACGATTTCATGACAGCGATCCACCTCGTACACCTGCCGCCGCTTCCAATCCTCCTCTTGTCTGCAAAACTCCGCGCAACCCGCGAGAGCAGAACACCTCACATGCAAGGCGGCCTTTCAGGATCCGAACTGTATCCTTGGCATACAATAGGCCACCCGCGCACTGAACTCATCGCGCATGGAACTGTCCCGTCACTGTCAGCCGCGGGCCGTGCGTGAAGCGGTTCGGCGTGAATGCCGTATCCTGCGTGTTGATCAAAGCATCGACGCGGTAGCTTCCGCCGAGCTTGACATTCTCGGTGATCCAATACGACAGGCCGAACTGCAAATCGGCATTGAACAGCGCGGTGTTGCGCTCCGTGGAGACGGTGAAGCTGGTGCCTGGTTGCGCCAGTCCCGGCACGCTGGCGGATGACTGGGACCTGCTGTTGATGACGTTGCGCTGAACGCCGAACAGCACGGCCACGTCGCTGAGATAGTCCAGCGACCAGCGGCCGGCGAACGGAATCGAGCCTTCCAGGCCGACACGCGGGCCGGCGCCAAAAAAGCTGTTGCGATTCTCGCCGTCGTTCGCCTGGGTAGCATCGACGTTGGTGAAGACCAGGTTGCCGACATCGACGATGCTCGCATTCTGTCGCAGCAGATCGGAGCTGGTCGCACGGGTTTCGAAGTCGAGCAGCCGCAGTCCGCCCTTGACCTGCAGCGCCCCCGGTCCGGTTCCGAACACGTCGCGCCCGATGGCGATATCAGCCAGCCACCGCGATTCCTGATAGGTCGCCCCGAACGTATCAGATGCCGTGATGACGCGGCCCCGTCCAAGATCCAGCCGTCCGGACGACAGGATTTGTGCGCTGGCCTGGCCGCTCTGAGCATAGCGGAGCTGGCCGCTGACGTGCCATGGTGAGCCGGCGATCAGATAGTCAAAGCCGGTGGCGACGTCCCAGCCGACCTTGGGCGTCAGATCGAGCGGTGGGGACACGGTCGTGTTGGGAAATACAGCGAGCGGCGTGCCCGCATCCTGGAAGAACCGATCGCCACCGCTCCATATGGCGCCGCCCTCACCCCAGATCTTCAGCACGCCCCCGGCTGGACGCGCCGGTGCCTTGTACGCGCTGGAACCATCTGCCGACGCAAAGCTGCGATAGGGATCTCTGTCGTCCAGTCCCAGCCGCGGCGAAGTGGACGCCGCGCTGCGATCGGCGGCAGGCCGGCCGAAGCCGCCGGACGTGGCGGATCGTACGGCTTCAGCGCCCTGCGCCGAACGCAGCCTGCCGTTTTCGTCACGCAGCCGCTTGTTTTGGCGCAGCGCGGCGTTCTCCATCCGCATCGCTGCATTCTCCCGCTCCAGCCTCGTCAGCCGGGCATTCATATCCTCGACCTCCGCAGCCGAGGCGCTTGCGGAGGCAAGCACGAGGCTGAGGATCGACACGTTACGACGAAGCGCGGTGCTCATGGCCATTCCTATCTGCAATCCGAAAAACAGCGAGGTTGCTGCTTGCCAAATTGCGAAAGCCAGACGCCTCCGCCAAATGATGGAGACCGCCCAAGATTGGGCGAGCGTGGCCTGGAGGCCACATCGGCGAAGCGGCACGGGCTGGCGACCGAACGATGGAACGCGTGGCCGCGAGGTTTCGTTCTGATCGCATGACCGAAGAGCTTGCACCGCGTCCTGCCCCGAGAACGCAACAGTCAGGCGCTGGTCGACCGCCGGAAGCGCGAGGAGACGACAGCAACGACGCAGCAGAAGGTCGCCGACGCGATCACACGCTTCACTGGATCAATGATCTTCGTCGATCTGCATCTCGCTGTCTTCGGCTTCTGGATCGTCGCCAACCTGCATCTCGTCCCCGGCGAGGGACGACAGCCACGGCGTGTAGACGAGCAGCAACAACGCGGCGGTGGCCTCGAACAGAATGCGGTCGCGCGCCCGCGAGGGATCGAGCCGCAGCGTCATCACCAGGAGCTCGAGCCGAACCCGAGATCGGTCGACAGCACTGCGGCGTCATGAGGGGGCGCCGGAAACGTCAGGGCACCCTCGCGCCGGTGAAGGGATTCCAGCCGGTCTCGGCCAGCACGGCCCAGGCGGTCGCGCCGAGATGCGGCCGCTTGTAGTAGAAGAAGTCCGGAATGGTGGTGGCGCCGCTCGGATCGATCGACAGGCCGGTGGTCAGGCGCGCGCTGCGCGTCGCGTTCAGCAGTCCCGTCGGGGTGCGGTCGGCCCGCAAGCCGGCCAACAGCCGCTCGCTCGCGGAGGAATTGCCGGTCATGCGATAGGCCAGCGCTGCCTGCGCCGTGCCCTCGACCCAGACATGGACGTCGGCATTGTGCTCGGTCGACATCCAGGTCAAGCGCACCTGCTGCGGATCGTAGCCGTGGAAGCCGCCGCTGAATCCATCCGTCCCGTTGCTTGCGTTGGCAATGATCCAGTCCATCAATCGCCGCGCGCTTGACAGGTAGTCCGCCTCGCCGGTTTCTCGATGCAGGGTCAGGAGCGCGAGCGCCGCCCAGGCGACGTTACCGGTCGATGTGCCGTCCTGCGCGGCATCCTCGCCCCAGATGTTTTTCCGATTGTCCCACCATCCCGGCAACAGGGCCGCGCCCGGACCGACGGCGCCGGCGCGATAGGCATTGCGCAGCCGGCCATCGTCGAAGGTGCGATCGTGGGAGGCGGCATGGACCAGCGCGTTGCCGATGGCCCGCGCCTCGGTCACATGACCACAGGCGACCAGTGCGATCGCCGCCAACGCATTGTCGTACACGAACGCGGTCGTTGACAGCCCGAGCGGCAGCCCCTCCTCATCGGCCGCAGGCTCGTAGCTGCGGATGAACGCCGCCTCGCGCCCGGCAAGCTTCGCCCCGACCGCCTTCATCAGACCGGGACAGAACGAGACCTCGGCCTGCGCAGGCGGCACGCCGCCCAACACCGCCATCATCAGCATCACCATGGGGAGGAGCCTCATTGCGCCGACGTTTCCCACTCGCAAGCCACACTCAGTCCTCATTCGCCTTGAAGCGGCCGAGTCCCTTCAAGATGAACGGCGCGATCAGCGCAATCAGCGCGACCACGAGCAGCGTCGCCGAGATCGGCGATTGCAGCAAGGTCATGGGATCGCCGAGGCTGATCGCGAGCGCGCGGCGCAACTGGCTCTCCGCGATCGGCCCGAGGATCAGGCCGACGACAACAGGCGCGATCGGAAAGTCGAACCGCCGCATCAGGAAGCCGAGCACGCCGAAGCCGGCGAGCATCGACAGCTCGACCACCGATGGTTTCGCCGCGATCGTGCCCATGGTCGCGAACACGAGGATGCCGGCATAGAGCCACGGCGTCGGAATCTTCAGCAGCCTTACCCAGAGCCCCACCAGCGGCAGGTTGAGCACCAGCAGCATCGTGTTGGCGATGAACAGGCTCGCGATCAGGCCCCACACCAGATCAGGCCGCTCGGCGAACAGCAGCGGTCCTGGATTGAGGCCATATTGCTGGAAGCCGGCGAGCATCATCGCGGCGGTCGCCGAGGTCGGCAGACCTAGGGTCAAGAGCGGCACCAGCGTGCCGGCGGCCGAGGCATTGTTCGCGGCCTCCGGACCGGCGACGCCTTCGATCGCCCCCTTGCCGAACTGCTCCGGATATTTGGTCAGCCGCTTCTCGGTCGAATAGGACAGGAAGGTCGGAATCTCCGCGCCGCCGGCCGGCAGCGCGCCGATCGGAAAGCCGAACGCGGTGCCGCGCAGCCACGGCTTCCACGAGCGCTTCCAGTCCTCGCGCGTCATCCACAGCGAGCCCTTCACGGCCTCGATCTTCTCCTCGCTGTGATGCCGCCGCGAGGCGACGTAGAGCGCCTCGCCGACCGCGAACAGGCCGACCGCCAAGGTCGTCACCTCGACGCCGTCGAGCAGCTCGGGCACGCCGAAGGCGAGCCGCGCCTGGCCGGTGAGCTTGTCGATCCCGACCAGGCCCAGCGTCAGCCCGATGAACAGGCTGGTGAGCCCGCGGATCGGTGAGTCGCCGAAGGTCGCGGACACCGTGACGAAGGCGACGCACATCAGCGCGAAGTAATCCTCCGGACCGAAGCGCACGGCGATATCGACGAGATAAGGCGACAGGAACGCCAGCCCGATGCTGGCGATGGTGCCGGCGACAAAGGAGCCGATCGCCGAGGTCGCCAGCGCCGGGCCGCCGCGGCCGGCCTTGGCCATCTTGTTGCCCTCCAGCGCGGTCGCCATCGAGGCGCTCTCGCCGGGCGTGTTGATCAGGATCGCGGTGGTCGATCCGCCATACATGCCGCCGTAATAGATGCCGGCGAACATGATCAGCGAGCCGCCGGGATCGAGCTTGTAGGTCACCGGCAGGAGCAGCGCGACGGTGAGCGCCGGCCCGATGCCCGGCAGGACGCCGACCGCCGTGCCCAGGAACACGCCGATCAGCGCATAGAGCAGGTTCATGGGCTGGACGGCGATCGCCATCCCATGTGCGAGCGCGGCGAAAGTGTCCATCAGAGCAGTCTTTCGAGCGGACCGGCGGGAAGGCTCAGGGTGAGCAGACGGTCGAAGGCGAGATAGATCAGGGTCGTCAGCACGGCGCCGATGACGAGATCGGTGACGAAGGCGCGGCGGCCGAACGCGGCCGAGGTCGTCACGAACAGCGCGGTCGTCGCCAGGATGAAGCCGCCGCCGAAGCCGATGACGGCGATCAACAGCGCAAGGCCCGCCAGGATCAGCAGCACCGCGACCGGATCGGCGCTCTCGCGCGGCGGCAGGTTGCCTCGGACAGCGTCGACCAGATTGGCCAGCGCCAGGATGCCGAGCCCGATCGCGATCACGACCGGCATGACCTGCGGGCCCATGCCGTACATGGTGGTCGCCGGGATCTGGTTGGCGTCGTAGACGAGCACCAATGCGACGGCGGCCAGCAAGCCTGCGATGACGATGCCGGTCTTGTCGATGCCTCGCGAGGATGGCTGCGTGCCGGCGCTCTCCGTCGTCATGACTTGACGAGGCCGACCGACTTCAGCACGTCGGTGACGCGGATGTTTTCCTTTTTCAGGAACTCGGCGAAGGCATCGCCGGGCAGATAGGCATCATCCCAGCCCTTCTGCTTCAGGATGTCCTTCCAGGCATCCGACTTCACCATCTTCTCGACCGCGTCGGCCAGCGTCTTCTTCTGCTCCGGCGTGATGGCGGGCGGTGCGACGACCGAACGCCAATTGGCGAGCACGAGATCGATGCCCTGCTCCTTGAAGGTCGGAATGTCGACGCCGGGGATACGGTTTTCCGAGGAGACGCCGATCGCGCGCAGCTTGCCGCTCTTGATCTGCCCGTCATATTCGGACAGGCCGGAGATGCCGGCCGTGACCTTGCCGCCGAGGATCGCGGCCAGTGACTCGCCGCCCCCCGAGAACGGGATGTAGTTGACCTTCTTGGCGTCGGCGCCGACGGTGCCGGCGAACAGCGCGGCCATCACGTGATCGACGCCGCCCGCCGAGCCGCCGGCAAAGGTCACCTTGGCGATGTCGGCCTTCAGCGCCGCCGCGAGATCCTGCGCGGTCTTGATCGGCGAATTCGCCGGCACGACGATGACCTGAATCTCCTCGGTCAGGCGCGCGATCGGTGTCACCTGCTCGAGCGTCACCGGCGACTTGTTCATCGCGAGCGCGCCGACCATGACGAAGCCGTTGACCATCAGCTGGTTGCCGTCGCCCTTGGCACCGTTGACGAACTGCGCGATGCCGACGGTCCCGCCCGCGCCGGCCACGTTGGTGACCTGGACGCTGCGCGCCACGCCGGATGCGACGAAGGCCTGCTGCATCGCCCGCGCGGTCTGGTCCCAGCCGCCGCCGGGCGCCGCAGGCGCCATCACCTTCAGTTCAAGCTGCTGGGCAGAGGCCGGGGCGCCGGCCAGGACGATCAACGCGACAGCTGCGCCGCACAGGCGCGCACAAAACGACTTCAAGGACCCCTCCACGGCCGGCCACGCGGCTCTCGTTTCTTGATATTGCGTTTCGAAAGCAGCGATACGGCCAGGTTGGCCAGCCTGCGGCGATCGCCGCGCTCCATCGTCGCCTTCGAATTCTCAAGATAATGCAATAGCTTACAGCCAAAGCGGGGGCATTCAAGGCGCCACCCTGCGACAGGATGGCGCACCCTCCCTGCCAGCATGGCAGGCGCCGATGGCGGCTCGGGGCTTAGCCGCAGGTCCAGACCATGCCCACTGGCGTGCGGGTCCAGCATGGCCCGAAGCTGCCGCCATTGTAATGGCCGCGGTAAAAGCCGGGCTGGCCGAAATAGTGCCACTCGCCGTTGTAGAGCAGGTATTTCGGCGTGCCGTCGATGTACCAGTGACGGCGGTTGCCGCGCGGCCCGTTGCGCATCGCCTCCTTGTCCGCATAGAGCGGCAGGCTGTTATTGGGAGGCTGCTTGTAGCCGGGCAGGAAGCCGTAGCCCTGCCAGCGCTGCGCCTTCCGCTTATGCGCCGGCGCGGCGAGCGCGATCGCGGGCAACAGCAGCAGGAGCGTCACGATCGAAACGATGAAACGATGCGGCATCAAGGCGGCCCGCTGGACTGGATGTTTCGGATCTTGAGCTTGAACGCGCGGCACGGCAATGGCCGTTCCGTCATGAAATGTTTCAGTGATGCCGCCGATGCGCGCGACGCGGCGGAGGCGGCGGTGGTGCGAAGAACGGATTGAGGTCGCACATCGCCGCCCGGCCCGACGCCGTTGCGCGGCATTGCGGCAGTGACGTGTAGCTGCAGTCGATCCACTCGCCACCCCACCGGCCGCCTTCATAGACCTTCATGCACACGGGATAGCGCGGATCGTAGGCTTGGGCGCGAGCCGGGCCCGACACGACGACCCCGACCATCAAACCGAGCGCGAGGGCGCTCCAGCTCAGGACACGCATGCAGGACCTCCGGAATTTGCGTCTCGTCGGCGCAAGCCGATTCCCGAGACCTTGATTGCATCTGCTCTGTATCGTCAGCGCGCAACGGTCGCAATGACGCCATTACAACAGCTCGGCCTGCTCTCCGCCGCGAAAGCCCATCGCCAGCACGTAGCGTTCCGAGGAATCCTGCCGGCTGGCGGCCGGCTTGACGTGGCGGACGGTGGCGTAATCGCGCTTCAGCTGCGCCAGCAGCTCGGCATCGGCGCCGCTCTGAAAGGTCTTGGCGAGGAAGCTGCCGCCGGGCTTGAGCACCTCGCCGGCAAAATGCGCGGCGAGTTCCACCAGGCCGACGATACGCAGCTGGTCGGTCTTGCGATGGCCGGTGGTGTTGGCGGCCATGTCCGACATCACCACGTCGGCGCGGCCGCCGAGCATCGCCCGCAGCTTCTCCGGCGCATCCTGGGCATGAAAGTCCATCTGCGTGAAGGTGACGCCGGGGACCTCGCCCATCTCCAGGAGGTCGATCGCAATGACCTTGCCCTTGCCCGCTTCGGCGCCGACCCGGCGCGCCGCAATCTGGCTCCAGCCGCCGGGCGCCGCGCCGAGATCGACCACGGTCATGCCGGGCTTGAGCAGGTGATATTTGTCGTCGATCTCGATCAGCTTGTAGGTCGCGCGCGAGCGATAGCCGTCGCGCTTGGCCTGCGCGACATAGGGATCGTTGAGCTGACGCTCCAGCCAGAGCTTCGAGGACAGCTTGCGCTTGCCTCCGGTCTTGACCTGCACATGCATGCGGCCAGTGGTGTCTTTTGCCATGTGGGTCTCTGTGTCGTGACCTCCGCTGCGTCGACAGGACCGAACGATCCACGAGGCGACGACAGCAGATTGGGCATCCACCCTCCCCTGGAGGGGGAGGGTCGATCGTGAGCGAAGCGAGCGATCGGGGTGGGGTGAGCCACAGCGGCACCGCCCGTGTGGCTCACCCCACCCCGTCTCACATTTTCGCGTTGCTCAAATGTGAGCCGACCCTCCCCCTCCAGGGGAGGGTGAACAATCTACGCCGTTCGGAGCGCACCGTCCTCGCGCATCATCTCCACCAGCATGCCTTCGCGCAGGCCCCGATCGGCGACGCGCAGCCGCGGCAGCGGGAACGATTGCCGGATGGCATCGAGAATGGCGCAGCCGGCCAGCACGAGATCGGCCCGGTCGATGCTGATGCAGTTGTTCTCGGCGCGCTCCTGGTAGCTCATCGCCAGCAGCTTGGCGATGGTCGCGGTGATGTCGGCGTCATTGATCCAGATGCCGTCGACCCGGCGACGGTCGTAGCGTGCGAGGTTGAGATGAATGCCCGCCAGCGTCGTCACCGTGCCGGAGGTGCCGAGCAGGTGCATGCCGGCGAGATCTCCGCCGTTGTCCGCCGCGAACGGGCCGACATGTCCGGCCACGTCCTCGACCATGGCGGCGTAGATCTCAGGCGTCACGTCGCGCCCGCCGAAACGCTCGGCCAGCGTGACGACGCCGAGCGGGATCGACATCCACGCCTTGATGCGCGGCTCGGCATTGCGGTCGGAAGGATCACGCTCGATCCGGACCAACTCGCTGGATCCGCCGCCGATATCGAACAGGATCGCCCCGCGCCCGGACGGATCCAGCAGCGGCGCGCAGCCCTTCACGGCCAGCGCCGCCTCGGTCTCGCGATCGATCACCTCGAGCTCGATGCCGGTTTCTGCCGCCACCCGGCTGCGGAACCCCTCCGCATTGGCCGCCGCGCGGCAGGCCTCCGTCGCGATCAGGCGCAGGCGCCTGGCCTTTTTGGATTGGATCTTGTCCCGGCAGATGCTGAGGGCGGCGATCGCCCGATCCATCGCCGCGTCGCTGATGCAGCCGGTGGTCGAGATGCCCTCGCCCAGCCGGACGATGCGCGAGAAGGAGTCGACCACGCGAAAACTGTCGCCCGAGGGACAGGCGATCAGGAGCCGGCAATTGTTGGTTCCAAGGTCCAGGGCCGCATACACGCTGCCGCCATTGCTGGCGCAGGGCTGTGACGCGACGTCCAGACCCGGATGCAAGCCGGGCTCCAGGTTCCCGCGCGGCGTGGGACCCTCCCGCAGCCGCGTGTCATTGATCATTCAAATGTCTTTCCGCTGGCCGAACCGGCCCAGATGGAAGTTCTCTTTCGTGAGACATTATCAGTGGATAGCCCCGGCGCAACAGCCCCTCCGTCAGGCGTGATGCACCATTCCTAATCAACCGTTGTCCGGCCGCGGGGGCTGCACTATCTGGGAACAGCCCGCTTTTGCGCCTCATCCAGCCTCCCGGATCGTTCATCCATGCAAGATCACACCTCGCCGGCTTCCCTCGAAAACGCGATCGCGCTGCAGAAATTCGGCGTCGGGCAGCCGGTCCGGCGCAAGGAGGACGACACGCTGGTCCGCGGTCACGGCAAATATACCGATGATTTCAACCTGCCGGGCCAAGCCTATGCCTGGATCGTCCGCTCCAGCCATGCCCATGGGATCATCAAGGGCATCGACACCACGGCCGCCAAGGCCATGCCGGGCGTGCTCGGGGTGTGGACCGGTGCTGATCTCGCCGCGGCCGCCTATGGCCCGTTCACCTGCGGCCTGCCGCTGAAGAGCCGGGACGGCTCGCCGCTGCTGCAGACCAATCGGCCGGCGCTTGCCACCGACAAGGTGCGCTTCGTCGGTGATCCCATCGCCTTCGTGGTGGCAGAGACCGCGGCCCAGGCCCGCGACGCGGCCGAGGCGGTCGAACTCGACATCGAGCCCCTGCCCGCGGTCACCAACGCCGAGGAGGCGACCAAGCCCGGCGCGCCGCAGCTCTACGATCACATCCCCAATAACGTCGCGCTCGATTACCATTATGGCGACACCGCCAAGATCGACGAGGCGTTCGCCAAGGCCGCGCATGTGACCAGGCTCGACATCGTCAACACCCGCGTCGCCGTGGTGTCGATGGAGCCGCGCGTGGCGCTCGCCGCGTTCGATGGCAAGACCGAGCGCTTCACCTTGCAGGTGCCGACCCAGGGCGTGTCCGGCAACAAGGCGACCTTGGCCAAAATCCTCAACGTCGCGCCGGACAAGGTCCGCATCCTCACCACCAATGTCGGCGGCTCCTTCGGGATGAAGAACGTCTCCTATCCCGAATATGTCTGCATCCTGCACGCGGCCAGAGAGCTCGGGCGTCCGGTAAAGTGGCGCGACGAGCGCACCACCGCCTTCCTGTCGGACAGCCAGGGCCGCGACCAGATCATCCATGGCGAGCTGGCGCTGGACGCCGACGGCAAGTTCCTTGCCGTGCGGCTGTCGGGCTATGGCAATCTCGGCGCCTACATCATGGGCGTGGCGCCGCTGCCGCTGTCGCTCAACACCGGCAAGAACCTCGCCAGCGTCTACAAGACGCCGCTGCTCGGCGTCGACATCAAGACCGTGCTGACCAACGTCACCCTGATGGGCGCCTATCGCGGTGCCGGCCGGCCCGAGGCGAACTACTTCATGGAGCGGCTGATCGACACCTCCGCGCGTGAGATGGGCATCGACCGCCTCACCATCCGGAAGCGCAACTTCATCAAGCCGAGCCAGATGCCGTTCCCGGCGGCCTCCGGTGTCACCTATGACTCGGGTGATTTCGCCGCGGTGTTCGAGAAGGCGCTCGCTGTCTCGGACTATGCCGGCTTCGCCAAGCGCAAGCGCGAGAGCCGCAAGAATGGCAAGCTGCGCGGCATCGCCGTCGGCTCCTATCTGGAGGTTACCGCGCCGCCGTCGGGCGAACTCGGCAAGATCACCTTCGATGCCGATGGCGGCGTCACGCTCACCACTGGCACGCTCGATTACGGCCAGGGCCATGCCACGCCGTTCGCGCAGGTACTGTCGGCGCAGCTCGGCGTGCCGTTCGAGAAGATCCGGCTGGAGCAGAGCGACTCCGACCTCGTGCGGTTCGGCAACGGCACCGGCGGTTCGCGCTCGATCACCGCGACCGGCCAGGCCATCGTGGAGTCGTCGCAGCTCGTCATCGCCAAGGGCAAGCAGGCGGCGGCGCATCTGCTGGAGGCCTCGGAGGCCGACATCGAGTTCGCGGGCGGCCAGTTCACCATCGCCGGCACCGACCGCACCATCGACATCATGGAGCTGGCGCGCCGTATGCGCGAGGGCAAGATGCCCGAGGGCCTGCCGGCCTCGCTCGACGTCGACCACAATTCGACCGCGACAGAGTCGACCTTCCCGAACGGCTGCCATGTCTGCGAGGTCGAGATCGAGCCGGACACCGGCGTCGCCCAGATCGTCGCCTATACCGCGATCAACGATTTCGGCACCGTCATCAATCCGATGATCGTCGCGGGCCAGCTGCATGGCGGCGTCGCGCAAGGCATCGGCCAGGCGATGATGGAGCATCTGCGCTACGACGAGAGCGGCCAGCCCATCACGGGATCGCTGATGGACTACGCGCTGCCGCGCGCCTCCGACGTGCCGATGATGACGGTCGACAATCACCCAGTACCGGCGAAGTCCAACCCGCTCGGCACCAAGGGCTGCGGCGAAGCCGGCTGCGCCGGCTCGATGGCGAGCGTCATCAACGCCGTGATCGACGCGCTGTCCGACTACGGCGTGAAGCATCTGGACATGCCGCTGACGACCGAGAAGATCTGGCGCGCGATCCAGGAGAGCAAGGCGAAGTCGGCGGCGTGAGCACGCCGTCCTTCAGCGCGAACGCGGAGGCGATTCCTCGCTCTTTCCTCCGTCATGGCCGGGCTCGCCCCGGCCATCCACGAGTCCCGACGACGATCGACATGGATGCCCGGGACAAGCCCGGGCATGACGAGTGATTGTTCGGAGGCAGCGTGCCTCTCATGTCGCCCGATATGGCCGCGCGGCACGCTCAACCGTTATCGTCCGCACAGGCAGGACAAGCCCGGCCACGACGAGTGATTGTCGAAACACGGCGTCATTGCGAGCGCAGCGACGCAATCCAGAGTCCCGCCCGCCACCCTGGATTGCTTCGCTGCGCTCGCAATGACGGAGTATGGGGCAAGCAGCGCGCCCCACACTCCGCTGTCATCGTCCGCGAAAGCGAAAGCGGACGATCCAGTACTCCGAGACGGTCGTGATTGAGCCGAGACGCCGCGGCGTACGGGATGCCCGCCTGCGCGGGCATGACGGTTGTGTCGGGGAAGGCCGCCTGCCTCTTTCCGGGTCGAGCCGTTACGCCGCCGCCTGCGCGCGCGGCTGGTAGATCGCGACATGGTGGCAATGCGCCAGCGGACGCGTGCCGTTCGCCACCACCAGCGCGTCGATCTCGACGAAGCGGTGGCCCTTCTTCTCGTAGTTGGCGACCACCCGTCCCCGTGCTGTGATCTCGTCGGTCTCGGCGATCACCGACAGCAGCTGCATCCGGCTGCCGACGTGGATCCAGGGACCGAGCACGACATTGTCCACCAGCAGCCGGTTCATCACCCGCTGCAGCATGCCGGGATGGCCGAGCCGGTCGTTCGCATAGAGCGGGTCGCGCTCGCGGATCTCATCGAGATACAGCTTCGCCGCCTGCCCTGGCCAGGCGCGTGGCGCGGTGCCGAGCCAGCTGCCGACAGCGAAGGACTCCGCGCTGACGGGAGGCCGCATGGCAGCCGGCGGAACATCGCGGTATTCGGCCAGCACGACATCCGGCGCTGCCGCCGGCAATGACGCGGAACCGGTGGCGCACAGCTGGCCGTGGCTTTTCACCTCGAGCCCCATGCCATCGCCCACCTCCTCTGCCCTGACCTCGGCGATCTCGCCATCATAGACCGGCTTGATGAAGCGCACCTCAATCAGCCCGCGCTCCAGGAATGTCCGGCCCCAGCGGGCCACCGGCTGATGCAGCATATAGGCCAGCACCTCGACGCCGGGCACGAGGCCGCCGGCGAAGCCGAAACGGCGCGCCACGGCATCATCATGCATCTTGTTCTCGGATTGCTTGGCCGTGTTGAACGCCTCGACCGCGTACGCCGCGAGTCCGCCTGTCATGCTTGCCTCCCTTTGAGCCTTTTCGGCGATGGTAGCGGCCGGAAAGGTCCTGGCAAGCGCAGCGTTTGGCTCGCAATTCCTGGCGCGATGGAGTACCAACCGGCCATCCCGATGAAAGGCCCGATGACCACCGAAGCCGCCCCGATCCGCATCTATGTCGACGCCGACGCCTGCCCGGTGAAGGACGAGATCTACCGCGTCGCGCTCCGGCACGGCCTGCCGGTGATCGTCGTCGCCGGCGGCTTCATCCGCGTGCCGGACGATCCCCTGATCAGCCGCGTGGCGGCCGGCAGCGGCATGGACGCGGCCGACGATTGGATCGCCGAGCGCACCGGCGCCGACGACATCGTCATCACCGCGGACATTCCGCTCGCGAGCCGCTGCGTCAAGGTCGGCAGCGCCGTGATCGCGCCGAACGGCAAGCCGTTCACGGAGGAGTCGATCGGCATGACCTTGGCGGTGCGCAACCTGATGACCGATCTGCGCTCATCAGGCGAGGTCACCGGCGGGCCGCGCTCGTTCACCCCACGCGACCGCTCCACCTTTCTCTCCACCCTCGATACGACGATCCGCCGCCTGCAGCGCCAGCGCGCGGCGCGGGTCCCGCAGCAACAGAGCTAGAGCATGGCGCCCCCCCTGATCCAATTGAAAGACATCCGCCTGACCTTCGGCGGCACGGCGCTGCTGCAGGGCGTCGAGCTGTCGGTCTCGCCCGGCGAGCGCGTCTGCCTGATCGGCCGCAACGGCTCCGGCAAATCCACTTTGCTGAAGATCGCCGCCGGCCTGGTCGATTGCGACAGCGGCACGCGCTTCGTGCAGCCGGGCGCTACGGTGCGCTATCTGCCGCAGGAGCCGGATTTCTCTGGCCATCCCACCACGCTGTCTTACGTCGAGGCCGGGCTCGGGCCCGGCGACGATCATTACCAGGCCCGCTACCTGGTCGAGCAACTCGGGCTGACCGGCGAGGAAGACCCGGCGCATGTCTCGGGCGGCGAGGCGCGCCGCGCGGCGCTGGCGCGGGTGCTCGCGCCGAACCCGGACATCCTGCTGCTGGACGAGCCGACCAACCATCTCGACCTCACCACGATCGAATGGTTGGAGAACGAGCTCGACGGCCGGCGCTCCGCGCTGGTGCTGATCAGCCACGACCGCCGCTTCCTGACCAATCTGTCGCGCTCAACCGCGTGGCTCGATCGCGGCCAGATCAAGCAGATCGACCGCGGCTTCGCCGGCTTCGAAGCGTGGCGCGACGAGGTGCTGGCCGAAGAGGAGCGCGAGCAGCACAAGCTCGACCGCAAGATCGTCAACGAGGAGCACTGGCTGCGCTACGGCGTGTCCGGCCGGCGCAAGCGCAACGTCAAGCGGCTCGCCAATCTGCATGCGCTGCGCCAGCAGCGCCGCGACTATCGCGGAGCCGTGGGGAGCGCCAATCTCGCCGCCGCCGAGGCCGACAAGTCCGGCAAGCTCGTCATCGAGGCCAAGGGCGCGTCGAAGAGTTATGGTGATCGCAAGATCGTCGACAATTTCTCCATCCGCATCCAGCGCGGCGACCGCATCGGCATCGTCGGCCCCAACGGCGCCGGTAAGACCACGCTGGTCAACCTGCTCACCGGCGGCAGCGCGCCCGACAGCGGCAGCGTCCGGCTCGGCGTCAACCTGGAGATGGCGACGCTCGACCAGCATCGCGAAAGCCTCGATCCACGAACGACGCTGGCGGAGGCGCTGACCGGCGGCCGCGGTGACCACGTCATGGTGGCGGGCAAACCGAAACACGTCGTCGGCTACATGGAGGACTTCCTGTTCTCGCGCGAGCAGATGCGCACGCCGCTCGAGGTGCTCTCCGGCGGCGAGCGCGGCCGGCTGATGCTGGCGCGCGCGCTGGCCAAGCCGTCGAACCTGTTGGTGCTGGACGAGCCGACCAACGATCTCGATCTCGATACGCTGGATGTGCTCGAGGACATGCTCGGCGACTATGAGGGCACGGTCATCCTGATCAGCCACGACCGCGACTTCCTCGACCGCGTCGTCACCTCAGTGATCGTGCCCGAGGGCAACGGCAAATGGCAGGAATACGCCGGCGGCTACAGCGACATGCTGGTGCAGCGCGGCGCCGATCTGAAGCGCGAGCACGCCGCGGCAGCCGCAGCTGCGGCCGACGAGAAGAAGGCGGCCAAGCCTGCCGCGACGGCTTCGAGCACGCCGAAGCGCAAACTCTCCTTCAACGAGAAGCACGCGCTGGAGACCTTGCCGAAGACCATTGCGAAGCTGCAAGCAGAGATCGCCAAGCAGCAGAAGCTGCTCGACGACCCCGCGCTGTATACGAAGGACCGCAAGACATTCGACGCCGCGTCGCTGGCCCTCGCCACTGCACAGGCCGAGGTCACCGCCGCCGAGGACCGCTGGCTGGAGCTCGAAATGCTGCGCGAGGAGATCGAGGGCGGGTGACGGCGCCATAGGGTGGGCCAAGGCGCGCCAGCGCCGTGCCCACCACAGTCTTGCGCAACAGAAGACGGTGGGCACGCTTCGCTTTGCCCACCCTACGTTCTCTTCGTCATTGCGAGCGAAGCGAAGCAATCCAGAGCTGTGGATGGGACTCTGGATTGCTTCGTCGCTTCGCTCCTCGCAATGACGGCAACATGGAGTGAATGAGATGACCACCCCGCTCGCCGCCAAGATCGCAAGGGAATACGGCACCCCGTGCGCCGTCATCGACATGGACAGGGTCGAGCGCAACATCGCGCGCATCCAGGCGCAGTGCGCGGCGGCCGGCGTCGCCAATCGTCCCCACATCAAGACCCATAAGAGCCCCGTGCTGGCGAAGCTGCAGATCGAGGCAGGCGCGCACGGCATCACCTGCCAGAAGATCGGCGAGGCCGAGATCATGGCGGAGGCCGGCATCGCCAATATCCTGATCAGCTACAATCTGATTGGCGAGGAGAAGATGGCGCGGCTCGCCGCGCTGCAGGCCAAGGCCGACATGACGGTCGCCGCCGACAATCCGGTCGTCATCGCCGGCCTGCCGGAGGCGGCGAAGCAATCCGGCCGCACGCTCTCCGTCGTGGTCGAATGCGACACCGGGCGCAAACGCGCTGGTGTTGAAACGCCGGCCGAGGCGATCCAGCTCGCGCGCCAGATCGAGGCGTCAGAGGGCCTGCGCTTTGCCGGCTTCATGCTATATCCGACCGAGACCGGCTGGGACGAGGCGCAGCGCTTCTATGACGAGGCGCTCGCCGGCGTGCGCGCCGAAGGGCTGGACGCGGCCATCGTCTCGACCGGCGGCTCGCCCAACCTGAAGAATCTCGGCAAGCTCACGGGCGCCACCGAGCATCGTCCGGGCACCTACATCTACAACGATCGCATGCAGGTCGCCGCCGGCGTCGCCACCTGGGACGATTGCGCGCTGCACATCTACTCCACCGTCGTCAGCCGCGCCGCGCCCGAGCGCGGCATTCTCGATGCCGGCTCGAAGACGCTGACCACGGACACCGGCGGGCTCGACGGCCACGGCCTGATCCTGGAGCATCCGGAGGCCAAGATCGCGCGCTTCGCCGAGGAGCACGGCTTCCTTGATCTGTCGCGCAGCAACACCCGGCCCAATGTCGGCGACGTCGTCCGCATCGTCCCCAACCATGTCTGCGTCGTCGTCAACATGATGGACGAGGTCGTGATGGTCCGCGGCGACGAGATCCTTGGAACGCTGCCGGTCGCAGCCAGGGGCAAGCTGCGCTAGACTCACAGGTCTGTCAGTATTGGAATCGGATTCCCACCGTCGCCGTCGTCGCCATCGAGTTGACGGTGGGTATCGTCGATCTCAGCCAATCCTGCCGGACGTCGGCCTTCAGCTGCACTTCACGCGACAGCTTGTAGACGGCGCCAAGCGCAACGGAGTATCGATCGTCGGTCCGGACGATGCCCGCGAACCGGTCCTGACCAAAGCCGAACGACAACGTGGCACTGAGACGGGGATCGAATTCCTGCCGCGCCTGCAAGATCAGGTCACGCCGGAAGATCCCGCTCACGCCCGGTATGACGCTCTCGAGAGTGTCGGACGTTCCGACCAGGACGAATGACGTCCTGTCGAATGGCCGATAGACGAGCGCCCCGTTCACGATCATGCCGGAGATCCCCGGCAGCATCGGATCGGCAAAACGCCGCGTCAAATATCCGACCGCAATCTCGCCGGCCAATCGTCCAGCAAAGGCCAGGCTCAGTCCGGCGCTGACCACGGTGCCGTTGGAATCGCGCCTAACGCCGCCGAAATCCACCGGGATGTCGTGCACCCTGCGGTCCAGCGTCACGTCGACGAACGGACTGATCTGCGGCGACAATGCGTAAGACACGCGCGTCTGCACGGCAGGCTGGGTGAAATTGCGGTCCTTGTTCGGGATCGGCGCGTCATCGCCAGGGCGCGCGCCGCTGAAGGTGCTCCGATCGACCAGCCCCTTCACCGAGACGCTGACGTCGTCGAGCTTCTGGCTGACGCCCAATGTCGCTCCGGATTTGGAGACGAAGGTGCCTCTGGGGGCTTCGAGCACCCGGTCGACGGGATCGAGCGCATACCGGACCTCGCCATTGATCGACCGATCATCCGTGATGTCGTAGCGGCCATCGATCTTCGCATCGACCGCCGGAGCGTTGAGCACGGGCACGCCTTGCGTCTGGCTGTAACCGACGCTCAGATCCGCATTGAGCTCGTGCCGCTCGAATTGCGAACGTATTTCGAGCTCGTGGACGACAGAGCGCGTCTGCGCCGGCCTGCCGCCCCGCGGCATCCGCAGCGGATTGGAGTCGACCCCGACGGTCAGCTCCAGTGCCGGCTTGATCACAAAGCCCCCGACCTTGATTCCCTTCGGTTCGAAGGGATCTTCATCCTCGGCCTTCTCCTCCGGCTTGGGAGCCTCCGCGACCTCCTCCAGCTTCGGCACGACCGGCGCGACCGGCCGCTTGGGTGCAACGGACCGGCTCTTGATGTGACAACGGACCAACGCGCGCCAGATCCGGGCGGCATCATTGGGGGGCACCCGCATCAAGGCAAGGCATCCTGTGCCTTCGAGCATCACGCCCGGCAAGGGCAGCGGCTTCGCCGCGGCCGGGGCGAAGCGAACGGCTCGCGCCAGGCTCTCCCGCGGATCGATCGATTTGAACCGCCGCAACAACAAGGGGTCTGCGTCGGCGACCGGCCGCAACAGCAATGTTTCAGCCCTGACGGCGGCTGCAGCACGGTCGACCGAAAGCGTGATGGTAAGCAGCAGACAATGCAATACGATGCGGCAAGCCGCGCCAAGCAATCGCCGCGTGATCCCCTTCGCCCGAACCAAAGCTGACGCTTTCGCATGTCTCACAACAAACTCGGGCAACGCATCGGGCCGATGCGTTCGGCGCATCTGCTCATCAAGGCGCAACGGCTATCGTCGACGTCCGAGGCGACGTCGGCGATCTGCCGCCCTCGAGATGGACCGTCGGCGAGCGACGCTGACGGACGGTCGTTCTCTCCCGAGGGCGGCCGCTTACACGGTCGACATGGCCCGGCTTACTTTGCAGCTTGTGCGGTTTTGGCAGCAGCTTGTGCCGTCTTGGCCGCTGCCTTATTGGCCGCATTGTTGGCCTGTGCCGCCACCTTCCCGGCAGCGGCCTGGGCCGCCTTCGCCGCGGCCTGTTTCGCGGCCTTGGCCTTCTGCTCAGCTGCCTCCTTCGCTGCCTTGGCAGCCTTCTTTTCCGCAGCCTTCGCGGCCTTGGCTTTCTTTTCGGCTGCCTCCTTCGCTGCCTTGGCAGCCTTCTTCTCAGCAGCTTTCGCCGCTTTGGCCTTCTGCTCGGCTGCTTCCTTCGCAGCCTTGGCGGCCTTCGCCTCTGCAGCCTTCGCCGCCTTGGCCTTCTGCTCGGCAGCTTCCTTCGCAGCCTTGGCGGCCTTCGCCTCTGCAGCCTTCGCCGCCTTGGCCTTCTGCTCGGCTGCTTCCTTCGCAGCCTTGGCAGCCTTCGCCTCTGCGGCCTTCGCCGCCTTGGCCTTCTGCTCGGCCGCTTCCTTCGCAGCCTTGGCAGCCTTTGCCTCTGCAGCCTTCGCCGCCTTGGCCTTTTGCTCAGCCGCCTCCTTCGCAGCCTTCGCAGCCGCCTTGTCCGCAGCCTTCGCTGCGTTCGCCTTCTGCTCTGCGGCCTTGGCGGCGTTGGCATTGGCCGCTGCCGCCTTGTCGGCGGCCTTCGCGACGGCCGCCGTCTGCTTGTCTGCAGCCGTCGCCGCCTTGGTGGCGGCCTTCGCAGCGGCCGCGGTCTGCTTGTCTGCAGCGGTGGCCGCCTTGGTGGCAGCCTGAGTCACGGTCTTTGCAGCGACGGCCGCCGTCTTGTCGGCGGCCTTGAGTGTATCCATCGCCTTCTTGCCGGCGGCCTGGGCCGCCGCCACCGCGTTGTTGGCCTTCTGATCGACGGCGGCCGCAGCCTTCAAATTGGCACGCGGATTCGCTAGAGCCGCATTGTTGCCAGCGAATACTGGATTGGACGACACACCAATGCCGATCAGCACAGCCGCAGCTGTCCTGACGATCCTGAGGTTCTTCATCTTTACGTTCTCCACGAGACGGTCGATTGTTGACGCCTTATTCGCTACAAAATGTAACACTTGCAATGCGTCGCGATATTGACGGCAATTCGACGATGTATGGTCGTTTAGGACACGACTAATTAGTTGATCGTGGCGATGCCGGCGCCGTTATTGGTCTACGGACGCCACATTTGTTCGCTCAACAAACAGTCCGATGAATGCGAGCAGGCGCAATCTGATCAGACCGATCGGCATGGCTCCTTGTTCCGCGAGGCTCAGGCGCCAGAAGCAGCCACAAGCTGCTGGATCCCAGCCCTTGTTCGGGCATGATCGTTTCGGAAATCTCGGTTTCCGGTTTTCCGGATCTAGTCAGCGCCGACAGCGAGGCCGGAAATGCGTCCGTCTGCGGCGGTGACGATCCGCCAATCGAGCTCGCCGTTGCTGAAGCGCGCGCGGAACCGATCGCCGACGGCGCTATCGCCGCCGATAAAGCGAAGCGACTCGAACCGGCCGAGATCGGTCAACATGCGCTGCCAAACGGCGAGCCTCTCGCGTCCATTGCGCGCCATCGACCGGGTCAGCATCTTCTCGTCGATCCGACCGTCACGCATTGCGGCCATGTAGTCCAGCAGCCGCGTCTGGCTCTGCGGATCCGGCGTCTCATGGACCACGGGCGCGCCCAGCACAGCGCCACTCTCGCTTCCCCGCACCTCGGTGACACGGGTCGCCTTGCCAGGAAGAACGATTCCGATGCAATCGCCGGCCTTGTCGGTGATGACGATCGACCGATCGAGTTTCGTTGCGACCTCGCCGCGCGTGTCCGGTTCGAAACTGCTTTGAAATCTGCGCTCGCCATCCGGCCCGACCAGGTAGGCGTTGACGGGTCCTTCGCTGTGATTGATCAGGGTCACGTCGATCGACAGCGCTCCGGCGGGCTCGCCGGCGGGGATTTCGGCTCCGCAGGGCACATAGGCTCCCGGCGTGTCGTCTCCGTACCAGCGAAAGGCCAGCCGCTTCACGGTCCGATCGCCGTCCAAGAGCACTCTGAATCGAGCACTCCCCCACGCAAACTGGGCATCGAAGACGTCCAGCCCGTCCGCCGCGACTCCGGCAAACCGAAGCTGCTGAAGCGCGCCGAGTGCCTGCAGCTCACGCTTGGCCTTGAGCAGCCTGACCCGAAGCTCCTGCGGAAATCTCTGTTTCAGCTGCGTCGAGTCGACCTCGCCGCGCTGCAACTGCGCGATCGTATCGCGCAGAATCTCCTCACTACCAGCCGCCGCCCTTTGAGCCAGAACGCGGTCGATCCTCATCGCGGTCCGACGAATATGCTCCACTTCGAGCTCTCGCGCCGTTGCGCCATCGATCCGCGTGGCCAGCGTCGCACCGACACCCGGCTCGAAGATCACGAGGTTCAGCGCGCTTGCCGAGGGATCCCGAATGAACAGAAAATGCTTGCCGGTCGCTCGGCACAGGAACACCCGATCGGCTACAGGTTCGATCTCATCTCCGGTCACCAGACCAGGCTTCTCGACGCGGAGGCGGTCTCCCTCTCTGGTAATTCGGATCAAAGTATCGAATCCCGCCTGATAGTTTCCGGCGTATTCGGCATCGAACAGCCGCGCATCGAGCCGAGAGGCCTGCGGTGCAAACTGCGGCAATCCACTGATGCGCGGCAGCCGCGTCGTCTTGCCCTTGCGAATGAGCATCGCGCCCGAGACTTGGCCCGCATCATCCAACGTGAAGCGAAGCCTGAGCGACATGCCGACATCGCCATATGAGCCGTCGCGGGCTGCTTCGATCTCGACCTTCGGCTGATAGCCGAGCTGAGCGAAACTCCTGCCGTTCTCTGCGGAAATGACCAGGATCTTGAACGAATCGACTTGGTAGAACCCTGCGATCGTCTCGGCCGATCGCGGCTCACGGAGGATGACGGCCTTCTCGGGAGCGATACCCGGATTCCGCGACGCGGTAGCGTCCTCGCTCTGGGCCACGGTTCGGTCCGGTGCGGCTATCCGCTGGGCAGGCCATAGGCGGCCGTCCTGGTGACTGGTCAGCGCATCGACGTGTCCATCCGCATCGGCGACGAAGGAGATTTGTGCATCAATATCCTTGAAGAAGAAGTGCAGATCGTCTTCGGCAAATAGCTCCATTCTGCGGCTGCCACTGTACCGGCCGAACAGCCGATCGCCCTCTCGGCTGATTTCGAGGTGGAGCCGCGGATTCTCACGATAATGTCCGACCAAGCGGTCGAAGGCGGCCGGGTCAATCCTGGCTGCGCTGTGCGTGCGCGCCTGTTCGACGAGACGCTGCTCGAGCAGGTCGGCGGCACGGCGTGCGACGTCGGCCGAGACCCGCGACGCACGGATGTGCGTGCCGTTCTGATGCAGCACCATGGCAATGGCGCGCGCCCCGGCCCTGCCGATGAAGGATAGTTCGAAGCTTCGATCAGTGTAGAAGAAATCGCGCTCGCTCTCCGGCAACACTTCGATCTTGTTCTGGCCGGTACGCTGCACGAACAGATGCTGCTTGTCGCGCGTCACGGTCAACACCAAGTCGGGCAGGACCGCCGGATCGGCCTGATAGTAGCCGACATAGCTGTCGAGCTGCTCGGGGGGAACCATCACGGCCCGCACGGCCCCCGAGGTCCTGCGCGCCGTGAACTCATCCCAGCTGACGTCCAGCGGCAGATAGCCGTAGCCGATCCTGCCTGCACTCAGCAGAATGAGGGTGCAGCAGGCGCCATAGGTGGCGATGCGTTTGCGCAATGCGGGCCGTTCCGAAACGCAGTCGGAGTCCAGGATCCGCTCGATCCGTTGGGCAACGATCGCATGCATCAGGGCGACCATGCCACGAGGTGGCGGCGCCGGGTTGCTGGCCACCCCGAGCAGCACTTCCGCATAGGCCAGGCGATCGCCGATGCCTTCGATCGCCTCGTCGTCGCTTCGCATCTCTGCCAAAGCTGCGACCCTGTAGCAGAGATACCAGGCGAGCGGATTGATCCAGAACACTGCGCGGTGCAAGGTCGCGAACAGCAGCGTGTAAAAATCCAGATGACGGACATGGGAATGTTCGTGCCCGAGCACCGCAATTAGTTTGACGGGCTCCCAGTCGCGGTATTCCAAAGGCAGCAGGACGCTGCCGGCAAACGTCACCGGCGATCTGACGGCGGGGCTGACACGCACGTCGCCACCAGCAAGCGGCTCGTGAACGACCTCCGCCGAACGCCACAGCCTGACCGCGAACAGAATGCCCAGACTGATCCGCAACAGCAGCACGGCGGTCACCGTGACATAGAGGTAGAACACCAGTCCGCGCCAGTTCGGACGCCAATCCGGGAGTCGCGTACCGGCGCCGGGCGCGGCAGACGACGAGGACGTCGCGGCAACCGCATGGCTGTTGGCCTCGGCCCCGCCGACTTCGTGAGCCGAAGAGCCTTGATCGACAGCCGGGGCAACGCGCGCGGCGCCGTCCGGACCCGATCGCGCGCCACGAGCCATCGGCGGCTCGTCCGGCGCGCCTGGAAGCGGGATCGCTGCCGCGGGAGGATCTTCGTGCAGCGTGAGGGTGACCAGACTCGACCCGACCAGCGCAGGCATCGCGGTCGAGGCCAGCATCACGCAGACCCACACCCGCAACTCGATTCGCGGATTGACGACTCTGACCAGCCGCAGACCGATCCAGACTGCCGCCCCGAGGCCAAACGATCGCAGTGCGGCCTCCAGCAGCAAGTCCATCAACGCTCTCCCGACTTGCTCCTCGCAATCCTGTCAGCGAACGCCTTCAACTGGCGCTTATCGATGAGCTTCTCGTCGATCATGCCGACCAGGAGCTCCTCGACGGAGCCGCGACAGAACCAATTGACGATCTTGTTGACGGCGTTCGCCGCGACGGCCTCAGGCGGACGACTCGCGCTGTACAAATAAGTCCGGCCTTCGATCCTGTGGGACACATATCCCTTCTCTTCGAGACGCCGCAGCAAGGTCCGGACGGTCGAATCCTTCAGGTCACGATCGAGGAGCTCGCGGACCATCTCAGCCGTGACGGGCTGTCTGAGCCAGACGAGCTTCATGACGTCCCGTTCCAGATCACTCATGTCCGGTAGCTCTGACTGCACGCGCGTCTCCCTCGGTGCGCCTCCCGCGCATGACAAGTTGTAACGGTCAGCAAGTAGGCTTCGATTATGCTTGGATTAGGGCCAAGCACCGGTCTTTTTCTGGAGATGCGTGCTCCGCGACGGTGGCCCGATCAGTCAGTATGACCGGCTCCGTGCAGCCATGTCAGCACCCCCTTTGCGGCTGCTGCACCTGTCGCGAACGAAGCCTGCAGGAGATATCCGCCGGTCGGCGCCTCCCAATCCAGCATTTCGCCGGCGACAAACACACCCGGCCGCCGCCTGAGCATGAAGTCGGCATCGACCTCGCTGCGCGCGATACCGCCAGCGCTGGAGATCGCGCGTGCGAGTCCGGTGGTGCCGGTCAGACGGATCGGCACTCTGTTGATCAGGGCCGCGATCCGGTCCGGCGGCAGCGACGCCAGCGCGAGACCTTGCGCCTTCGCGGTCTCCTGCAGCAGGCCGATCGCGACCGGCGACAGGTGCAGCGCCTTGCGCAGCAGGTTCGAGAATGACTGCTTGCCGCGCGGCGCCGACATGCGGCTGATCAGGTCCGCGGTCGCGAGATCAGGCCGCAGCGCGATGTGCAGGATCGCCTCGCCCGTCCGCGCGAGCGACTCGCGCATCTCAGCCGAGAGCGCATAGACGGCGCCGCCTTCGATGCCGTCGCGCGTCACCACCGCCTCCCCGCGCACAATGCGTTCGCCGAACGACAACGCAATGCCCTTCAACGGCTGGCCCTCGAACCGGTCGCGAAAGATGTCGGACCACGCGACGCTGAAGCCGCAATTGGCTGGCCGCAGCGGCGCGATGGTGACGCCCTGGGCGGCGAGGATCGATACCCAGCCGCCGTCGGAGCCGAGCCGCGGCCAACTGGCGCCACCGAGCGCGAGCACGGTGGCGTCGGCCGCGACCGCGCGTGGTCCATCGGGCGTCGCTAAGCACAGGCGACCATCGTCCCATCCGGTCCAGCGATGGCGCAGTTCGAAGCGCACGCCTTGCCCGGCGAGACGGCGGAGCCAGGCCCGCAGCAGCGGCGAGGCCTTCATCGCAACCGGAAACACCCGGCCCGAGGACCCGACGAACGTCGGCTCGCCCAGCGCCTCGCACCACGCGCGCAGCCGCTGCGGGGGGAAGGCGCGGATCGCCGGCTCCAGCCAGGACGAGGCGTCGCGGTAGCGCGACAGGAATGCGGGCAGCTCCTCGCTGTGGGTGAGATTGAGCCCGCCGCGGCCGGCCATCAGAAACTTGCGCGCGACCGATGGCATCGCGTCGTAGACGGTGACGGCCGCGCCGCCCTTGGCCAGCACCTCGGCCGCCATCAGCCCTGCGGGGCCGGCGCCGATGATGGCGACTTGGTTTGAAGGTGACATGGCGCCAATCTAGGCCGAGCAGGCCGCCATACAACAGGTCGTCATGCCCGGGATTGTCCCGCCTGCGCGGCCGAAGCCGCTTCGGCGCGGCGAAGGCCCGGGCATCCACGCCTCACCGCGCATGCGGTGCCAAAGACGTGGATGGCCGGGGCAAGCCCGGCCATGACGGTGGAGGGTTGGGCGGACATATCGCCTTACAGCTTGATCCCGAGCCGCGCTGCGGCCTGGCCGACATATTTCTGCGTCTGCTCGAATGCGCCCTGCAGGGCGCGCGCCTTCGACATGTCGCTGATCTCGGCAAAGTGCGCGGCGATCGCGTCCGGCGTCCACTCCTCCGGCGGCAGGTTGATGCCCTCGGTCTCCAGGATCTTGATCACCGCAAAGGAGCCCGCACCGGCGCCCATGATGGTGCGGGTCGGGGCATCCTCGCTGAGCAGATATTCCACTGCGGGCGTGATCGCCTCCGGCTTCATCAGCTGCAGCGCCTGCGGCGGCAGCAGTTCCTCGGTCATGCGCGTGGCGGCCGTCGGCGAGATGATGTTGACGCGGATGTTGGTCTTGCGGCCCTCCTCCGCCAGGACGTTCATCAACCCGACCATGCCCGACTTCGCGGCGCCGTAATTAGCCTGGCCGAAATTACCGAACAGGCCGGACGACGACGTCGTCATGACGATGCGGCCGTAGTTGCGCTCGCGCATGCCGTTCCACACCGCCTTGCAGCAATAGAAGGTACCGACGAGATGCACGTCCAGCACCTTGGCGAAATCGGCGACCTCCATCTTGCCGAACGATTTGTCTCTGAGGATGCCGGCATTGGCGCACATGATGTCGACGCTGCCCCATTCCTTGGTGGCGCGTTCGACCATCGCGGTGACCTGCTCGAAATTCGAGACGTCGGCGCCGTCGGCTATCGCGGTGCCGCCGGCCTTGCGGATCTCCTCGACGACCGTCTCCGCCGCGGTCAACGAGCCGCCGGTGCCGTCACGCGCGCCTCCGAAATCATTGACCACGACCTTTGCGCCGCGGCTCGCCAGCCCCAGCGCATGCGCGCGCCCGAGACCATTGCCTGCGCCGGTGACGATGGCGACGCGTCCGTCAAACCTGATTGCCATGATGTTGTGTCCTGTCAGTTAGCTCGTCATGCCCGGGCTCGACCCGGGCATCCATCAACTTCCCAAGATGCTCGGTCTTGATGGATCGCCGGGTCAAGCCCGGCGATGACGGGAGGAGGATGACGAGAGATGGTTAGCTGAGATAGATGAGTCCGATCCAGTCGGCGACCAGGGCGGGTTTCTCCTCGCCCTCGATCTCGACGGTGACATTGGTGCGCGACTGCAACTCCTTGGGCTTGCGCAGAGTCGCTTCCGCCAGCACGAAGCGGCCGCGCACGCGCTTGCCGGATTTCACCGGCGAGATGAAGCGCAGCTTGTCGAAACCGTAATTGACGCCCATCGCCGTGCCCTCGATGGCCGGCATGACCTCGTAGGACATCACCGAGAGCAGTGACATCGTCAGGAAACCGTGCGCGATGGTGGTGCCGAACGGCGTCGCCTTGGCCTGCTCGGGATCGACATGGATGAACTGATGATCCTCGATCACGTCGGCATAGGTGTCGATGCGCTTCTGATCGAGCACGTGCCATGACGACACGCCGATCTCCTGCCCCACCATGGCCTGATAGGCTTCCAACGAAATCGGCGGCTTCTTCCAGATTTGATTGTTCATTCCTTGCTAATCCTGCCTTGTCTACGCCTTGCTCCGGAAGTCGTGCGACGCACCGGCTTTGCCGCCGTCATGGCCGGGCTTGTCCCGGCCATCCACGTCGTCCGGCATGCTCAGCAAGACGTGGATGCCCGGGCCTTCGCCGCGCCGAAGCGGCTTCGGCCGCGCAGGCGGGACAAGCCCGGGCATGACGAGTAACCCAACTCACGGCGTCATTGTAGCCTTACTAAATAGTCCCCTACCCCTCGTGGCCGGCTTGCCGAGACTTCAACTCCGGGAAATCCTCTTCCTTGAACTCCGTGCCGCGCAGATGATCCGTGCGGTTGTCCTCGTGCTCAAGCCGGCGCAATTGAACGCGGCGGATCTTGCCCGAGATCGTCTTCGGCAATTCGCTGACCAGCTCGAGCCGGCGGATGCGCTTGAACGGCGCCAGTCGCGATTGCAGATGCGCGAAGATCGACAGCGCCGTTTCGCGCGAGCGCTCGGCGTCCGCTGTCAGCAGCACATAGGCCTTGGGGACCGCAAGCCGGATCGGATCCGGTGACGGCACCACGGCGGCCTCGGCAACCGCCTCATGCTCCAGCAGCACGCTCTCCAGCTCGAACGGCGAGATCCGATAGTCCGATGATTTGAACACGTCGTCGGAGCGGCCGACGAAGGTGAGATAGCCCTCCTCGTCCCGGAACACGACGTCGCCGGTGCGATAGCGCGCGCCGTCGGCCCCCGACAGTTTGCCGTCATCGCCCTGATAGCCCTGCATCAGCCCGGCCGGTCGCTCTCCCGTGAGCGCCAAGGTGATCTCGCCCTCGCTCGCCGGATTGCCGTCGATATCCGCGACCTCGACGCGGTAGCCCGGCAGCGGCCGGCCCATCGAACCGATCTTCAGCGTCTGGCCCGGCGAGTTGCCGACGATCGCGGCGGTCTCGGTCTGGCCGTAGCCGTCGCGGATGGTGAGCCCCCAGGCCGCACGGACCTGGTCGATCACTTCCGGATTGAGCGGCTCGCCGGCGCCGCAGGCCTCGCGCAGGCTCACCTTGAAATCGGCGAGATGCTCCTGGATGAACAGCCGCCACACCGTGGGCGGCGCGCACAGCGTCGTCACGCCACAGCGGCGAATGATCGCGAGCAGCCCCTTGGCGTCAAAGCGCGGCTGGTTGACCACGAACACGGTCGCGCCGGCATTCCACGGCGAGAAGAAGCAGCTCCAGGCGTGCTTGGCCCAGCCCGGCGACGAGATGTTGAGATGGACGTCGCCCGGCTGCAGGCCGAGCCAGTACATCGTCGAAAGATGGCCGACCGGATAGCTACGGTGGCTGTGCCGCACCAGCTTCGGCTTGGCCGTGGTGCCCGAGGTGAAATATAGCAGCATCGGATCGTCCGGCTGCGTCGGCCCATCCGGCGTGAACGTCTCGTCCGCCGCAGCGGCCTGCTCGAACGGCAGCCAGCCCGCCGGCGTGGTCGGCGCGCCGACCACGATTCGGACCAGATCTCCGGCACCGAGATCGGCGAACTTCGCGACCTGATCCTGCGCGGCGACGACGGCCTTGGCGCGGCCGCGCTCCAGCCGGTCGCGCAGCTCGTCGGTGGTCAGAAGCGTCGTCGCGGGGATCACGACGACGCCGAGCTTCATCGCTGCGAGCATCGTCTCCCACAGCGGCACGACATTGCCGAGCAGCAGCAGCAGATGATCACCGCGCTGCAGGCCCTGCGCCCGCAGGAAGTTGGCGACCTGGCTGGAGCGGCGCGACAGCGCGGCAAAGGACAGCTTGGTCTGGCGGTCCTGCGCCGCATCGAAGATCCACAGCGCGGTCCGCTCGCGGCTTTCCGGATCGGATGCGAGCTCGGCATCGAACCAGTCGAGCGCCCAGTTGAACGGGACCGGATCGGGCCAGCGAAAGCCCTTCACGGCCGCATCATAATCGGTGCGATGTGCCAGCAGAAACGCGCGTGCGTCCTTGAATGTCGTCATCAGGGGGTCCCGGCGAGCTTGCGGACGTGCTGAATGATCCCGGAGAAATCGACGCCACCATGGCCGGCGGCCTCGAACGTCTTGTAGATGTCCTGCGCATGCTGGCCGAGCGGCGTCACCGCACCCGCCGCCTTGGCGGCGTCCTGCGACAGCGTGAGATCCTTCAGCATCAGCGCGGTCGCAAAGCCCGGCTTGTAGTCGTTGTTGGCGGGCGAGGCCGGCACCGGACCGGGCACCGGACAATAGGATGTCAACGACCAGCACTGGCCCGACGAGGTCGAGGCGACGTCGAACAGCGCCTGATGCGACAGGCCGAGCTTTTCGCCGAGCGCAAAGGCCTCGCTGACCGCGATCATCGAGATGCCGAGGATCATGTTGTTGCAGATCTTGGCCGCCTGCCCCGCGCCGGCACCGCCACAATGGACAATCTTCTTGCCCATCTTCTCCAGGATCGGCTTGGCCGCGGCGAAAGCTCCCTCCTCGCCGCCACACATGAAGGTGAGCGTCGCGGCCTTGGCGCCGCCGGTGCCGCCGGACACCGGCGCGTCGATGGCAGCGATGCCATGCTTGGCGGCGAGCGCATGCGCGGCGCGCGCGCTCTCGACATCGATGGTCGAGGAATCGATGATCAGCGCCCCCTTGGCCATGGCCGGCACCACCTCGTTCCAGACCGCCAGCACATGCTTGCCAGCCGGCAGCATGGTGACCACGGCGTCTGCCCCCTTCACCGCAACCAAAGCGCTGTCGGCGATCTCGGCGCCATCGGTCTTGGCCTGCGCCCTGGACGCCTCGACCAGATCAAACGCGACCACCTTGTGGCCGGCCTTGACGAGGTTGGCGGCCATCGGACCACCCATGTTGCCGAGGCCGATGAATGCGATCGTTGCCATGGTTCGTTGTCTCCCCTCGACCTGCTTGTTATCTCGTTTGCGGAAATGTCAGCTCGTCGGCGCCGATCTCGGCAAGGTAGCGTTCCAGCATCTCCGGCGTGACCTGATCGACATTCGGCGGCGACCAGCTGGGATTGCGGTCCTTGTCGATGATCGCGGCGCGGACGCCTTCGCGGAAATCGTCGCTGCGGAACACTTCGAGCGCCGCACGATACTCACACACCAGGCATTCCTGCAGCGATGTCGCCTTGCGCGCCAGCCGCAGCAGCTTCAACGTCACCACCATGCCGCGCGGCGACTTCTCCTTCAGCGTCTTCAGGGTGGCCAGCGCCAGCTCCGAACCATCGGCTTGCAGCGACGTGAAGATGTCATGCATGCTATCGTGGGCGAACCATGCATCGATATCAGCCTGCTGCGCGGCCACCGGCCCGGCGGTCTCGCCGGTGGCAAAACCCGCAATGAGTTGGTCAATCTCGAGGGACAACACCCCCGGCCGGACCTTTGTCAGAACCTCGCGCAGCGCCGGCCATCTCTCGGTCGGCACCACCGCATCGGCAAAGCGGGCATGAATCGCGTCCGACCCATTCATCGTCTGTCCGGTCAGGCCGAAATAGGCGCCGAGCTCGCCGGGGGCGCGCGACAACAGCCAGGTGCCGCCGACATCTGGGAAGAAGCCGAGCCCGACTTCGGGCATCGCGAGCTTGGTCTTCTCGGTCACGATACGATGCCGGCCATGCGCCGACAATCCGACGCCGCCGCCCATCACCAGCCCGTCCATATAAGCGATATAGGGCTTGCCGAACGCCGCGATGCGCGCGTTCATGATGTATTCCTGGCGCCAGAACACCTTGCCCAGGTCACCATTCACCTTCGAGCTCTCATAGAGCCCGCGGATGTCGCCGCCGGCGCAGAGCCCACGCTCGCCGGCGCCTTCGAGCACCACCACGGCCACCGCCGGATCAGCCTCGAACCGATCCAGCGCGGCGTCGATGCCCATCGACATCTCCAAGGTCATCGCATTGATCGCCCTGGGACGATTGAGCCGGATGATGCCGGCCGAGCCCTCACGGCGGACGATCAGATCGCCTTCGACCACCTCGCTCATCGCGCGCCCTCGATCAGCTTGCGGGATACGATCAGGCGCATGATCTCGTTGGTCCCTTCGAGGATCTGGTGCACGCGCAGATCGCGCACGATCTTCTCAATGCCGTATTCGCTCAGATAGCCGTAGCCGCCATGCAGCTGCAGCGCCTGGTTGGCGACCTCGAAGCCGACATCGGTGCCGAAGCGCTTGGCCATCGCGCACAGCATGGTGGCATCGGCATCCTTGCGGTCGAGCGCGGCGGCGGCACGCCAGACGAAGGTGCGAGCCGCTTCCAACTCGATTGCCATGTCGGCGATGCGAAACTGCAGCGCCTGGAATTCGTCGAGCCGCTTGCCGAATGCCTTGCGCTCTTTCGTGTAAGCGAGGGTCTTGTCGAGCGCGCTCTGCGCGCCGCCGAGCGAGCACGCCGCGATGTTGAGCCGACCGCCGTCGAGGCCGGCCATCGCGATCTTGAAGCCGATGCCTTCCTCGCCGAGCCGGTTAGCGACGGGCACGCGCGCATTCTCGAAGATCACGGCGCGGGTCGGCTGCGCGTTCCAGCCCATCTTGCGCTCATTGGCGCCGAACGACACGCCCGGGGTCTTCGCATCGATCACCAGGGTCGAGATGCCACCGGGACCATCCGCGCCGGTGCGCACCATCGCGACGAGAATGTCGGTCGCGCCGGCGCCGGAGATGAACTGCTTCTGGCCGTTGAGGACGTAGTCGTCGCCGTCGCGCACCGCGCGGGTGCGCAGCGCGGCGGCGTCCGAGCCGGCGCCCGGCTCGGTCAGGCAATAGCTCGCGATCAGATCCATGGCGCAAAGCTTCGGCAGATAGGCCTGGCGCTGCGCCTCCGTGCCGAAGGTGTCGATCATCCACGACGCCATGTTGTGGATCGAGATGAAGGCCGAGACCGTCGGGCAGCCGGTCGCCAGGGCCTCGAAGATCAGCGCCGCGTCGAGACGGGTCAGGCCGGAGCCGCCGACATCGTCGCGGATGTAGATGCCGCCCATGCCGAGCACGGCCGCCTCGCGCATCACGTCAACGGGAAAGTGCTTCTCCTCGTCCCAGCGCAGTGCATACGGGGCGATCTTCTCGGCCGCGAAGGCACGCGCCATGTCGCGCACCGCGATCTGATCCTCGTCGAGAGCGAAATGCATCCGTTCTCCGCGTTTCCCTGGTTTGTTGTCTTGGCCGTGGCGCTTCTTCACACTCCGTCATTGCGAGCGAAGCGAAGCAATCCAGAGTCTTTCCGCGGAGGCAACCTGGATTGCTTCGTCGCTTCGCTCCTCGCAATGACGGCCGACAACGACGAAGTGGGAGCCCTCACGGGCTCCCACTTGGCATCACTTCATCAGCGGGATCGAGAACTCCGCGCCTTCCTTGACGCCGGACGGCCAGCGCGAGGTCACCGTCTTGGTCTTGGTGTAGAAGCGGATCGAATCCGGGCCGTGCTGGTTGAGATCGCCGAAGCCGGACTTCTTCCAGCCGCCGAACGTGTAGTAGGCGATCGGAACCGGGATCGGCACGTTGATCCCGACCATGCCGACATTGACCTTGGCGGCGAAGTCGCGCGCCGCGTCGCCATCGCGGGTGAAGATGGCAACGCCGTTGCCGTAATCATGCTCCGACGGCAGCGCCAGCGCCTCGGCATAGTCCTTGGCGCGGACGACCGACAGAACGGGACCGAAGATCTCTTCCTTGTAGATCCGCATGTCCTTGGTGACGTTGTCGAACAGGCAGCCGCCCATGTAGAAGCCGTTCTCGTAGCCCTGCATCTTGAAGCCGCGGCCGTCGACGGCCAGCGTCGCGCCTTCCTTGACGCCGATGTCGACGTAGTTCTTCACGCGCTCGACCGCCTCGCGGGTGACCAGCGGGCCGTAATCGGCCGACGGATCGATCGAGGTGCCGATCTTCAGGGACTCGACGCGCGGGATCAGCTTCTCCATCAGCCGGTCGGCGGTGGTCTTGCCGACGGGCACCGCCACCGACACCGCCATGCAGCGCTCGCCGGCCGAGCCGTAGCCGGCGCCGATCAGCGCATCGACGGCTTGGTCGAGGTCGGCGTCGGGCATCACGATGGCGTGGTTCTTGGCGCCGCCGAAGCACTGGCAGCGCTTGCCGTGGGCGGCCGCGCGCTCATAGATGTACTGCGCGATCGGCGACGAACCGACGAAGCCCACCGCCATGATGTCCGGATCCTCCAGGATGGCGTCGACTGCCTCCTTGTCGCCGTTGACGACGTTGAGGATGCCGGCCGGCAGGCCCGCCTCGATCATCAGCTCGGCGAGCTTCATCGGCACGCCCGGATCGCGCTCCGACGGCTTGAGGATGAAGGCGTTACCGCAGGCGATGGCGGGAGCGAATTTCCACATCGGAATCATCGCCGGGAAATTGAACGGCGTGATGCCGGCAACGACACCGAGCGGCTGGCGCATCGAATAGATGTCGATACCGGGGCCGGCGCCTTCGGTGTACTCGCCCTTCATCAAATGCGGGATGCCGCAGGCGAACTCGACCACTTCGAGGCCGCGCTGGATGTCGCCCTTGGCATCCGGAACGGTCTTGCCGTGCTCGCGGGCGAGCAGCTCGGCGAGCTGGTCGTAGTCGCGCTGGGCGAGTTCCAGAAACTTCATCATCACCCGCGCCCGGCGCTGCGGATTGGTCGCGGCCCAGGCCGGCTGGGCCGCCTTGGCATTTTCCACAGCCGCCCGCAATTCGGCCCGCGACGCCAGCGCGACCTTGGCCTGAACGTCGCCGGTCATCGGCTCAAAGACATCGGCAGTCCGACCAGACGTGCCCTTGACCTCTTTGCCGCCAATGAAATGACCGATCGAACGCATGGGGTATCCTCCGCAGGGGTAAGCAGTGCCGATTTGGCCGGCATCTTGCAGTCTTTGCGGCGTTTGGGAAGGGTCTAAGCGCTGATCGGCGCTGCGAAATTGCCGCCCCTCCGTCGCGGTCAAACCCGCTCCCCTTATCGGTCCCGACGACCTTGCGGTGAGGCCCGCGGACCCAAGGGTCAGCCTTTGGCGGTGGACGCCTTGCTCACGCGCGGCTTCGCCGCCGGGCGTGCCGACGTCTTGCCCGCCGGACCGAGTCCTGTGGCGATGGCAAGAGCCGCCTCGCGGCCTGCGCCGAGAATCTCGTCGGACGCATCCCCACTGCCGGTCACCCGTGCCATGACCAACGTCCCCATCAGGGTCGCGAGCATCGCCGACGCCCGCTTTCGGGCGATCTTGGGCGGCACATCAACGATGTATTCGGCGAACAGCTGGATCAGATCCTCCTGCTTCGCCGCAAACGCCTTGCGGGTCTTGGCGCTCTCGCGCGCGATCTCGGCGCCAAGCGCGGGAACCGCGCAGCCGTGGCCGAGGTCATCGCGATGCTGCCGCGAAAGGTAACCGTCGACGATCGCAGCGACCCGCTTTTGCGGCGGCAGTTCGTCCAGCAGCTTGCGCCAACGCGCCACCGAGCGGTCGATGGCATAACCAAACGCTTCGACGACAAGCGCATCGCGCGATTCGAAATGCGCGTAGAATCCGCCATGTGTCAGCCCCGCTTCCTTCATCAGGTCGGCGACGCCGACCCCATGAGCCCCCTTCTCGCGCAGCCGCACCGACGCCTTGCGTACGATTCGCGCGTGGGTTTCCGCCTTATGTTCCGGAGAGTACCGCATAGCCGTCCCATTGAATGTCTGCGGTCATACAATAGCAGCTCCGCGCCCGGATCGCCGCAGCTATTTGATGAATTCGAGTTGATCTAAGCTTTGAGACCATTCAGGTTCGGCGCAACTCATGCACGCGACAACCTGACGAGGCCTGCCATGGACATGCTCAATCTATACTGTGGCGTCAGCCGCGACAGCCGTGGCGTCGCCCGGCTGACGATCTGCAACGCCGGGACGCTCAACATTCTCGGCTCAGGTGCAATCGTTGGCATCAAAGAAGGTCTGCAGTCGCTCGCTGCCGACGAGAGCATTCGCGTCCTCATCCTCGCCGGAGCAAGCGAGAAGAGCATGATCGGGGGCGCCGACATCAAGGAGATGGCGACGCTCGACCAGGCCTCCGCGGAAGCTTTCATCACGCGCCTCGCCGAACTTTGCGATGCGGTGAGAACATTTCCGGCCCCCGTGATCGCACGGATACCCGGCTGGTGCCTGGGCGGCGGGCTGGAGGTGGCTGCCGCCTGCGATCTCCGCGTTGCAGCACATGATGCAAAATTCGGCATGCCAGAAGTACGCGTCGGCATTCCCTCGGTGATTCATGCCGCGCTGCTGCCGCGGCTGATTGGCTGGGGCCGCACCCGCTGGCTGCTGCTGACGGCCGAAACGGTCGATGCGCCGACCGCGCTCGCCTGGGGTCTCGTCGATGCCGTGGCGCTGGCAGGAAAATTGGATGCGGCGGTAGAAAAGGCCGTGGCGTCGCTGCTCGCCTGCGGCCCGCACGCGCTCCGGGCGCAGAAGGCCCTGCTGCGGCAATGGGAGGATCTGCCGTTGAAGGAAGCGATCGAGCTGTCGGTCGGCGCCTTCGGACGCGCGTTCCTCACCGACGAGCCGAAGCGGCTGATGCAAGGCTTCATCGACCGCAAGCGATAGCAAGTTTGTCCAGGTTCCGCGCCGCGATCCGCGACCATCTCGCTCCGTCATCACGACACCGTTGAGCCGAGCTGGCCGGGATTTGCTTTTGGGATGCACTATTATATTATGATCATCATATTCAATCCAGGGAACCTGTCATGGCCTCGTCCGATCCCGTCGTGATCCTGTCTGCCGCTCGCACCCCGCTCGGCCGCTTCATCGGTGAATTGTCGCCGCTGAGCGCGCACAAGCTCGGCGCGCATGTGATCCGAGCCGCGCTCGAACGCGCGACCGTTGCGCCCGACGCGGTCCACGAGGTCTTCATGGGCAACGTCCTGCCGGCCGGCCAGGGCCAGGCTCCGGCGCGACAGGCGGCGCGCGGCGCCGGCCTGCCGGATGCGACGGGCGCCACGACGATCAACAAGGTCTGCGGCTCCGGCATGAAGGCGACCATGCTGGCGCACGACATCATCACGGCCGGCTCCGCCGAGATCGTGGTATCCGGAGGCATGGAGAGCATGAGCAACGCTCCCTATCTGCTGACGAAGGCCCGCAGCGGCTATCGCGCTGGGCACGATCGCATCCTCGACCACATGATGCTGGACGGACTCGAGGACGCCTACGAGTCCGGGCGCTCGATGGGCGATTTCGGTGAGGCGACGGCAGAAGCCTACCAGTTCAGCCGCGCCGATCAGGACGCCTATGCGATCGAGACCCTGACGCGGGCGCGCCAGGCCGTCGAGAGCGGCGCCTTCAAGGCCGAGATCGCACCGATCACCCTGACGGAGAAAGCCGGCCCTCGCCTGATCGCCAATGACGAACACCCGCTCAAGGTCGATCCGGCGAAAATCCCGACGCTGAAGCCGGCGTTCCGTAAGGATGGAACGATCACCCCAGCGGCCTCCTCCGCCAATGCCGACGGCGCCGCGGCGCTCGTGCTGGCGAGGCGATCACGTGCCGAGCGCGATGGACTGCCTGTCATCGCCGAGATCAAGGGTCATGCGACGCACAGCCAGGAGCCGCAATGGTTCACGACGGCGCCGATCCCCGCGATCCGGAAGCTGCTCGACAAGGTCGGCTGGCGCGCCGAGGACGTCGATCTGTTCGAGATCAATGAGGCCTTTGCCGTCGTCGCGATGGCAGCGCAGCGCGATCTCGGCATCCCCCGCGACCGTCTGAACGTCAATGGCGGCGCCTGCGCGCTCGGCCATCCGATCGGCGCGACCGGCGCGCGTCTGATCGTGACGCTGCTGCATGCGATGCAGGCCCGCGGCCTCAAGCGCGGCGTGGCCGCGCTGTGCATCGGCGGCGGTGAGGCGACCGCAATCGCGGTGGAGCGCCCGTGATGTCGTGAAATGAGGGAACTTCGTCGTTTATGTCACCCGCGCCGCCTGCCAGAAATGGCGGGGTGACATACACTGGCGAGGCCCCGCATGATATCGAACCAGCTTGCAGCAGCCCTTGAACGGCGCAACATCCACTACGGATGGGTCATGGTCGCCGTGACCTTCTTCACGGCTCTGGTCACGGCGGGCACGGTCGGCGCGCCCGGCGTGTTCATCGTGCCGCTGCAGCAGGAATTCGGCTGGAGCACCGCCGAGATCTCCTCTGCGCTGTCCATCCGCTTCGTGCTGTTCGGGCTGATGGCACCGTTCACCGCAGCCCTGCTCAACCGCTACGGGCTGCGCAACATCACCTTGCTGGCCCAGTTGATCGTGGTGTCGGCGCTGCTGGCGTCGCTGGCGATGACGCAGATCTGGCACCTCGTGCTGCTGTGGGGCGTCGTGATCGGCATCGGCACCGGCATGACGGCGATGGTGCTCGGCGCGACCATCGCCACGCGGTGGTTCGTGGCGCGTCGCGGCCTCGTGGTCGGCATCCTCACCGCGAGCGTGGCCACCGGACAGCTGGTGTTCCTGCCGCTGCTCGCCAGCCTCACCGAGCGGCTCGGCTGGCGCGTGGCGCTCGCGCTGGTCTGCGCCGCGCTGGGCGTCTCGGCGACCGCCGTGCTGCTCCTGATGCGCGACCGGCCGAGCGATCTCGGCCTGCGCCCGTTCGGCGACAAGGGCAGCGAGCCGATCACCGCGCCCGCGCCGGTCACCACGCCGATTCTTGCCGTCGCGCTCGGCACCCTGCGCGATGCAGCGCGTGTGCCGGTGTTCTGGATGCTGTTCGCGACCTTCTTCATCTGCGGCGCCTCGACCAACGGCCTCATCCAGGTGCATCTGATCCCGATGTGCCTCGACTTCGGCATCCCGCAGGTGCAGGCTGCGAGCCTGCTCGCCGCGATGGGGATCTTCGACTTCTTCGGCACGATCGTGTCGGGCTGGCTGTCGGACCGCTACGACAATCGCTGGCTGCTGTTCTGGTACTACGGCCTGCGTGGGCTTTCGCTCCTCTTCCTGCCGTTCACGGATTTCTCGTTCTATGGCCTGTCGCTGTTCGCGATGTTCTACGGCCTCGACTGGATTGCCACCGTGCCGCCGACAGTGCGGCTGACGGCGCAGCGCTTCGGCGCGGAGCGGGCCAACCTGGTGTTCGGCTGGGTGTTCACTGGACATCAGCTCGGCGCGGGGACCGCCGCGTTCGGCGCCGGCCTGTCACGCACCCTGCTGCAGAGCTATCTGCCGGCCTTCTTCACCGCAGGCGCGCTCTGCGTCCTGGCGGCGCTGCTCGCGCTGGCGATCGCGCAACAACCGAAGCCCGCGTGAAACGGGCGAGTAGCGAGTAGCGAGTAGGAGATGGATCCGCCGACCTCGATTCGGCCACCACTTTTCCCTATTCGCTGCTCCCCATTCGCCATTCACCCCCTCTCACGGCCGCGTCGTCATCGCGGTCGGCGGCCCCGGCGTGCGCAGGGGCTCGGCGAGGCGCGCGAACTCGCACAGCAGCGCGCGCGTCTTGCGCGGGTCGATGATCTCCTCAACCCAGAACTTCTCGGCCGAGCGGAAGGGCGAGCGCAGCTTGTTGAGCCGCTCCTCGATCTCCTTGAGCCTGGCCTTCGGATCCGGCGCGGCATCGATCTCGGCACGATAGGCGGCCTCGATGCCGCCTTCGAGCGGCAGCGAGCCCCAATAGGCCGATGGCCAGGCGTATCGGATCGAGAACCGGTCAGCCGGCTGATGCACGACGCCCGCAACACCAAACGAGTTGCGCACGATCACCGTGCACCACGGTACCGTCGACTGGTTGACCGCCGCCATCGCGCGCACGCCATGGCGAATCGTCGCCGCCTTCTCGGCCTCGAGACCGACCATGAAGCCCGGGCAATCCATCAGATAGACGATCGGCAGATGGAAGGTCTCGGCAAAGTCGACCCAGCGGATCACCTTCTGGCAGGCATCCGCCGTCCATGAGCCGCCATAGTGATAGGGATCGCTCGCGAGCACCATCACCGCGCGGCCTTCAAGGCGCGCGAGCCCGATGATGATCGGGCGGCCGTAGTTCTGCGCCACCTCGAAGAACGAGCCGCTGTCGACCACGGACTCGATGATCGGCCGCATCTTGTAGACGCGACGGCGATCCCGCGGCACGGCGCTGATCAACTGCTCGTCGGTGCGCTGCGGATCGTCGGTGCAGGGCAAGGTCGGCGGCAGTTCGTAGACCGACGACGGCAGATACGACAGGAAGCGGCGCGCGCAGGCGAAGGCTTCCGCCTCGGTGTCTACCGCATGATCGACGCCGCCGGCGCGGGTCTGGATGTCGGCGCCGCCGAGCTCCATCTTGCCGAGGTCCTGGCCGAGCCGCTTCACCACCGGGGGACCGGCGACGAACATCGCCGATTGCTTGGTCATCACCGAATAGTGGCTGGCGGCAAGCCGTGCAGCGCCGAGGCCTGCGACCGAACCGAGGCCGAGCGCGACCACCGGCACCAGCGACATGTTCTCGGTCGTGTAGCGATACCAGCGATTGCCGCCGATGCCGCCGGGCAGATTGGCCGCGCCCTTGGTCTCGATCGTCTTGACCGAGCCGCCGCCGCCGGAGCCCTCGATGATGCGGATGATGGGCAGACGGAAATCGTGCGCCATCTCCTCCGCCATCAGCGGCTTGGCGGCGATCGACGCATCGGCCGAACCGCCGCGCACGGTGAAATCGTCGCCGACCACGACGACGGTGCGGCCGTCGATGCGGGCGCGTCCGAACACGCAATTGGCCGGCGTCACATGTTTCAGCTCGCCCTGCTCGTCATATTCGCCGAGACCGGCGACGGCGCCGATCTCGTGGAAGCTGCCGGCATCGACGACACCGTCGATGCGCTCTCGGACAGTCAGGCGGCCCTGGTCGTGCTGACGCTTGACCTTGTCAGGCCCGCCCATCTCCCGCGCGAAGGCTTCGCGCCGGGCCAGTTCCTCGAGCTCCGGCTGCCAACTCATTCGTTCCCCCTGCCCCAGTGATGGTCTTGTTCTTGTGGTTGGTCTTCGTGGTCACAGGCAGCGGCTTTCTTTCCATCCGGCTGTTGAAGACGTCGGCCTCGGCCCCCTGCAGCAGCGCAGCGACGCTCCGGCCGAGTTCGAGCATCGGCTGCGCCACCTCGTCATGCAGGCGTTGCTCGTCATACATCGCGGACAGCAGCCCGATCGTGAGCACAACATAGGTCTGGTACTGCGGCGACCACAGCGGCAGCGCAACACCGTTGATATGCGGGCTCCACAGGCCGCAGGCCACCACATAGCCATGCTCCTTGAGGAACTGCCTGTTGTGCTCCAGCCGCGGCCGCAGCAACTCCGCCGCATCCGGCAGCTCGCGTTCCATCTCGGTCAGCAGGGCATCGCCGACCTCGGGCTCGAGCGCGGCGACATAAGCGTGGCCAGCCGCGGTCGACGCCATCGAGATCCGGCTGCCAGTGGTCTCGTGCAGCCCGAGCGCATTCGCAGCACGGCCGAACTCCAGATAGACGAGGTGGGGAAGCGATCGGGAATGACGAAACCGACCGTCCCCGGCAACTGCTCCGCGACGTCCTGCAGGCGCTGGCGGATCAGGTTGCGCAGTTGCAAGCCCCGCGTCATCGACGTGCTCATCGCCACTGCGCTCGGGCCGATCCGATACTTCTGATCGCGCGGCAGATACACCAGCTGGCCCATCCGGGTCAGGGTGTGCGTCAACCGCGACACCGTCGACCGTGGCAGACCACAGCGGTTCGAGATCTCCAGATTGCCCAGCCGCGCCTCGTGCCCCTCGAAGCAACGAAGCACGTCGAACGCCCGCGAAACCACCTGAATCACCTCACCGTCACCGGCGAGATCTCCAGGCAGCATCCCCACCCTGCTCAATCGCTCAGACCGTCGTCCCATGCGCGTTCCACTCAATTCCATGGTGCGGAATTAAATTCCGCTTGCAGAACAAGCTAGCCCAGCCGTTTTTCCCTCACAACAGCAGAGCGTTTCTAAAACCCACCGTTATTCAGCGTGTTGGCACAAGACGCGACCTGTCAGCACAATTCGCAATGGCATGGCAGGCATTCATTTTGGTGACGGTGCTGTCGCACCGCACCGACGTCGCCACAGCCGCCAATCGCGCCCGCATCCCGGCAGCCCCCCGACACCAACTGCGCGCCCGCGACCGCTCAATCCATGAGCAGCAGCAACATTTGACCAGACCTGCACCAAGTGTGGGCTGGCTGCTGCAATGCAGCTGCGACATAACCGGCGCGCGATCGAGTCCCCCGCCGAGCTTGCCATGACCTCCGACCACAAGCGGCCCATCCGCAATCCGCAGCATTGGGTGTCCGCGGCGATGCCGCCGCTGCAGCGTTTTCTCACCGCCTGCCACGCCGATTTTGGGCCCGACCAGGACGGCAGGGTCGCGAACTACATTCCGGAGCTCGGCAAGGCAGACCCGGCCCATTTCGGCATCAGCCTCGCGGCACTCGACGGCCACGTCTACGAGGTCGGCGACAGCCGCGTGCCGTTTACGATCCAGTCGATGTCGAAGCCGTTCGTCTTCGCGCTCGCGCTGGACACGCTCGGCTCCGACGCGGTCGAACAGGTCATCGGCGTCGAGCCGTCGGGAGACCCCTTCAACTCGATCCGGCTCAATGCCGACAACCATCCGTTCAATGCGATGGTCAATGCCGGTGCGATCGCCTGTAGCGGCCTCATCAGACAGGCCAGGGGCGCCGATGCCTTCGACACCATCCGCGACGCGCTGGGCCGCTTCGCCGGCCGCAGGCTCGACGTCGACGATGCGGTGTTCGCATCGGAGGCCGCGACCGGGGACCGCAACCGTGCCATCGCCTATCTCCTGCGGACATCCCATGTGATCAAGGAACCGGTCGAGGATGTGCTGGCGGTTTATTTTCGCCAATGCGCCGTGCTCGTGACTGCGCGTGACTGCGCGGTCATGGCGGCGACGCTGGCCAATCGCGGCGTCAATCCGGTCACTGGCGAGCAGGTCGTGACCCCCTACGCGGTGTCGCGGACGCTGTCCGTGATGACGTCTTCGGGCATGTATGATTTCGCCGGCGAATGGATCTACCGGGTCGGCATTCCAGCCAAGAGCGGCGTCGGCGGCGGCATCCTGGCGAGCCTGCCGGCGCGGCTCGGGCTCGGCAGCTACTCGCCCCGGCTCGACAGCCACGGCAACAGCGTGCGTGGCATCAAGGTCTGCGAAGCGCTGTCGGCGCATTATGGGCTGCACATGCTGAACCGCTCGGACGATGCGCGCGCCTCGATTATCGCCGACTACGACATCGGCGCCAACCCGTCGCGGCGCAGCCGTCGGTCGCAGGAGCGGAAGATCCTCGCCGCTCATCCCGATGCCGTGCGCGTCCTCGAGCTGGTCGGCACGCTGTCGTTCTCCAACGTGGACTATGTCTCGCGTCAGCTTGCGGGGCGCGCCCGGCCGCAATTCGTCATCTTCGATCTCCACCGCGTCAACGCGATGACACAAGCGGGCCTGCGCCTGCTGGCCGAGCTGTTTCACGAGCTGGCAGACTTCCACGTCACGGTGGTGCTGTCCGGGATTCGGCGCAGTTCGCCGGAATGGCAGGAGATCACGGCGCGCACCGGCGACATCCGGAACGTGCGCGATTTCTATCTGCTCGATACGGCGATCGAATGGGCCGAGGATCAGATCGTCTATCGTCATGGCGGCGCGATCGACTTCCTCGAAACCACGGAGCTTGCCGAGCAGCCGCTGCTCGCCGGCCTCACGGAGGGCGAGCGCGATGAGCTCGCCGCGCTGGCGACCATCAGGCAATATCGACAGGGCGAACGGATCCTCAGCGCCGGGGACGCGGCGGCATCGCTGTTCTTCCTGCGCTCGGGCGTCGTCCATGTCACTTTGCCCGATGGCATCCGGCTGGCGACGCTGACGGCCGGGCAATGTTTCGGCGAGATGGCGCTGCTGGAACCGGTGCGCTCCGCCGATGTCGTCGCCGACTTCTCGGCCAGCGCCTTCGAGATCACGCTTCCGGATTTCGAGCGCTTCCGCAGCTCTCACCCGCATGCGGGCGCCTGCATCATGCGCAATCTCGCACAGCTGCTGGCGGACCGTCTGACGGTGGCCAATGCGCGCCTCAATCTGCTCGCGGCCGACTAGGTCCGTCATCGAAACGTCACGAGACTGCAGGCTTCGCCTGGACCTGGCATGGCGGCTCCCGCCGCCGGATGGTCGCTGAAGGCCGATTTTCATGACTCGTATTTGTACGGCCTCGCCCAAACGTTACCGGGACTCGGTCGCAGGACAACCATAAGCGAGCCCAATTCGCGCCGCATTGGCCGACGATGTTCCCTAGTGTCGATCAACGCCGAGTGGGGACTCGCGAAGCGGACGTCGACGTGGGGTGTTCCGAGTAAATTCCAGCCGACCGTCGCGTGTGTATTTGCGCAACGGAGAGTCGTGTCCAGTGTCCAGGGAGGAAACGGCATGAAGGAAGCCACAAAGAGGGCGACATCGGAAGCACTTGCACACATGCTGGCGGTGACCTCGATGATCGTCATCGCCAGCGTCCTGTTCTACGGGCGATGAAGGGCTGTCTGGAGGTTCTGCGTCGCAGCTGCTTCATCGCCCGTCGATAGGAATGTGGGCTTGATTGCTCACGCGAACGACCGAGTTGAGTTGCGTTTGAGTTGGTAGGCGTAGCGTAAGCGTTTTGCGTCAATCGCGCGGCGATCCGGGTCGGGACGAAATAACTGTATTGCGTATCGTTCCCGCCTCGGCCGCCCGCGGTCGGCCCGTCCGGATGTGCATCGGCCGCACAACCTCATTCAGTTTTGCCGAAATATGGCACGGTGCGGCCTGCGAAGGCGACGAAGCGGACTTCGACCGCGTCGCCGATCGCAAGATCATGGTCGCCATGGGCCATCATCCGAAAGCCCTCGCGCATATCCACGTGCACGATGTTGTAAGGCACATGGGCGCGCGTCTCCGGCGTTGCAGCCCGGCAGACCAATGATGTCGCGTAGACGGTGCCCATACCGCTCGCCTGGTGGTCGGTGAGGGCCGCCGAGCCGCACGCCGAACAGAAGCCGCGCCGGAAGTACTGCTGGTGAGAGCACGAATTGCAGCGCTGGTAGCGAATCACGGCCACACCGCGGGTCCAGTCCGTCGCCTCGCTCATCGCACCCGCTCCCAGAACATGCTGACATGCGACGACAGCACGCCGCCATCGCCATGCAGCAGGGACAACGACGCCTCGCGCACCTGCCGGTGACCGGCCCGTCCCGTCATCTGCAGATGCGCCTCGTTGAGATGCGCCATCGCCCCGCCGACGCCGCAATGGCCATAGCTCAACAGCCCGCCATGGGAGTTGAGCGGCACCGCGCCCGCACGGCCAAAATGGCCGGCCCTGACACGCGCAGCCGCCTCGCCGCGGCCGGCCAGACCGAGATCCTCGAGCAGCATGCAGAGCGTGATCGTGAAACTGTCATAGACCGCCGCGTAATCGACATCGGCGATCTCGACCCCCGGCTGCGGCTTTGGCCCTCTTGATCGCGATCTCGGCCCCGAGGTCGCTCAGCGCCGGCGCCGCCGTGACGTGTTGATGCGTGTGCGCCTGGGCACAGCCGCGCACGCGCACCGCTGCGGCTCCGGTCGGTTCGCGGCTGACGATGATGGCCGCGCCACCGTCGGACACCGGGCAGCAGTCGAGCAGCTTCAGGGGCCGCGCCACCGGCTTGGATGCCATGACGTCGGCCACCGTGATCGGATCATGGAACTGCGCGCCGGGATGGTCGAGCGCATGCGTGCGCATCAGCACCGCGAATTCGGCAAGGTCCTGCTCTGTGACGCCATGTTCATGCATGTAACGCGACGCGACGAGGCCGTAATATGCGGGGATGGTCGGTCCCAGCGGCAGCTCGTAGGCGGGATGCCCGACCTGGGCCAGCGCCTGGATCGAGGCATCGCGGCTCTGCCCGGTCAGGCGATTCTCGCCGGCAACGACCAGCATATGCCTGACCACGCCGGCCTCGACCAGATGATGCGCCAGCATCACCATTGCGAGACCGGTGGCGCCGCCGACCTGCACGGCGTGGGCATAGGATGGCGTGATGCCGAAATGCTCCGCGAACACGGTCGCGAGCATGATGTGCGGCGACACGGTGGAGTATCCGCACAGAATGCCGTCAATGTCGCGCCGCGTGAGCCCGGCATCGTCGAGCGCGAGCTGTGCTCCCATGCTCATCAAATCGAGCGACGAGCGCCCGTCGTGCCTGCCGAACGCGGTGAGGCCGGTGCCGGTGATGTAGGTCATCTCACCCCACCCACCGCAGTCATTCCGGGGCATCGCGCAGCGATGAGCCCGGAATCCATCACTACAGGATGCGGTGTGAGGCACACACGCGGTTGGCACCCCGCCTCGCGACATCTTCCTGGGGGTATGGATTCCGGGCTCGTCCTTCGGACGCCCCGGAATGACACGGGGAAAGAGCGCGTGCATATCATGGTCAGGAGCATCTCAATACGACTTGGGCATGCCGAGGACCTTCTCGGCGATGAAGCTCAGGATCAGTTGCGGGCTGATCGGGGCGATGCGGGGGATCAGGGATTCGCGCAGGTATCGCTCGACGTGATATTCGCGCGCATAGCCAAAGCCGCCATGGGTCATGACAGCCTGCTCGCAGGCGTGGAAGCCGGCTTCGGCGGCGAGATATTTCGCGGCATTGGCGGCCGGGCCGCAGGCCATGCCCTGGTCGTATTGCCAGCCGGCCTGCAGCACCATCAGCCACGCCGCTTCCAGCTCCATCCAGTTCTTCGCGAGGGGATGCTGGATGCCCTGGTTCTGACCGATCGGACGATTGAACACGTTGCGGGTGCGCGCATAGGCCGCGGCGCGCGACAGCGCGAGATGGCCGAGCCCGACGGCCTCTGCAGCAATGAGGATACGCTCGGGATTCATGCCGTGCAGGATGTAGTCGAAGCCCCGCCCCTCCTCGCCCAGGCGATCCTCGACCGGAATCTCGAAATCCTCGAAGAACAGCTCGTTGGAGTCGACCGGCTTGCGGCCCATCTTCTCGATCTCGTGCACCTTGATGCGGCTACGGTCGAAGTCCGTGTAGAACAGGCTGAGCCCATGGGTCGGGCGCTTCACCTCCTCGAGCGGCGTTGTGCGTGCGAGCAGCAGGATCCTCTCGGCGACCTGCGCGGTCGAGATCCACACCTTCTGGCCGTTGACGATGTAGCGGTCGCCCTTGCGCACCGCACGCGTCTTGAGCTGCGTCGTGTTCAGCCCGGTGTTCGGCTCGGTCACCGCGAAGCACGCCTTCTCGCGGCCATCGACGATGCCCGGCAGCATCCGCGCGCACTGCTCCTTGGTGCCGAACACGACGACCGGATTGAGCCCGAACACGTTCATGTGGATCGCCGAGGCGCCGCTCATGCCGGCGCCGGACTCCGCGATCGTACGCATCATGATCGCGGCATCGAGAATGCCGAGACCGGAGCCGCCATACGCTTCCGGAATGCAGATGCCGAGCCAGCCGGCGTCCGCCAGCGCCTTGTGGAAGTCGGCGGGAAAGCCGCCCTCCTTGTCCTTCTTCAGCCAATAGGCGTCGTCGAACCGGGCGCAGATCCTGGCCACTGCATCGCGGATCGAGTCCTGGTTGGCGGAGAGCGCGAAATCCATCGGATCACTCCCTGGCTGGCGAAGGCGTGGTCGCGCCGTCGCGGATCATCGCGGCGATCTCGTCGGCCGAGAAGCCGAGCTCGCGCAGGATCTCCTCGCCATGCTCGTTCGGCCGCGCCGCCAGCCGCTGCGGCTCGGCCTTGGTCTCGGACCAGGTCGCGGACACGCGCGTGCTGCGGATCGGACCTTCGGTCGGATGCTGGACCACGGGAAAGAAATCGGTCGCGACGAGGTGCGGATCGTGCAGCAGGCTCTCGAGGTCGTGCATCGGCATGACCGGGATGTCGGCCGCATCCAGCAGATCAGTCCACTCGGCGGTGCTGCGCGTCTCGAAGATGCGTGCGAGCTCGGCATAGACGAGATCGATATTGGCGGCGCGGCGGGCAAAGCTGTTGAAGCGGTCGTCGGCACGAAGATCGGTGCGGCCTGACGCTGTGAAGAACGCCTCCCATTGCTTGTCGTTGTAGACGATCACGCAGATGTAGCCGTCGGCGGTCTTGTACGGACGACGGTCCGGCGACAGATGCCTGGCATAGCCGCCGCGGTCGAGCGGCGGGGCGTAGGTCAGCCCGCCCATGTGATCGCCCATGATGAAGGCCGACATGGTCTCGAACATCGGCACGTCCAGGCGCTGGCCGCGGCCGGTGCGGTCGCGATGCACGAGGCTGGCACAAATGGCGCCGACGGCGGTGAGGCCGACGATGCGGTCGACCAGCGCATTCGGCACGTAACGCGGCGTGCCGTCGCCGGCCGCCGCCATCAGGTGCGACAGCGCCGCCCCGCCCTGGATCAGATCGTCATAGGCCGGTTTTGCCGCATAGGGTCCGTCCTGGCCGAAGCCGAACACGCCAGCATAGACCAGCCGCGGATTGAGCGCAGACACCACGTCGTAGCCGAGGTTCAACCGCGCCATCGCCTGGGGACGGATGTTGTAAAGTAGCACGTCGGCGTCCTTGACCATGCGTAGCACGGCCTCTCGGCCGGCCGGCTTCTTCAGGTCGAGGCAGATCACGCGCTTGCTGCGGTTGGTGTTGAGGAACACCGGTCCCATGCCGGGATGGTGCCACGGGCCAATCTTGCGGGTGACGTCGCCCTCGGGCGATTCCACCTTGATGACGTCCGCGCCGTAATCGCCAAGCGTCTGGGCGGCATACGGCCCCATCAGCACGGTGGTCATATCGATGACCTTGATGCCCGCAAGCGGTCCCATCGCGGCGCCGTCTCCCTCGTTCGTTGTTGTGGCCTGAGCTAACGGCACCAGGGGTTCCTGGGCAAGCGGCGTGCGCGTATGGGGCCATGCGTGACGAAGCACATGCGGCTGTCCAACGTCGTCACATCCACCTCCCCCTCGTCATGGCCGGGCTTGTCCCGGCCATCCACGTTGATCCCCCGAGGAGGATGGACGTGGATGCACGGGCCTTCGCCGCGCCGAAGCGGCTTCTGCCGCGCAGGCGGGACAAGCCCGCGCATGACGGAGTAACCCAATAGCCTGTCGTGTGCTGGCGCCGGCGGTGCGCTACATTCCGCCTTGCGGATGACGGAGCGACGCGTACCGCTGCGTTGCACCAGATGTTCCATGCAACGACGCGCATTCTCCGATTCCCTTTCGCCGCCGAGCTGTGTCAGCATGTCCGCCCAAGATCCAAAAACAACACACAGGGAGAACGCTGTCATGACGCTCTATCAGGGCAAATGCTTCTGCGGCGCGGTCGAGCTCGAGGCCGATGGCGAGCCGGAGGCGATGGGCTATTGCCATTGCGCGTCCTGCCGCTCGTGGTCGGCGGGTCCGGTCAATGCCTTCACCTTGTGGAAGCCGGCGAATGTCCGCGTGACCAAGGGCGCGGAGGCCATCGGCACCTATCACAAGACCGACATGAGCCACCGCAAATACTGCACCAAGTGTGGCGGACATCTGATGACCGACCACCCGCCGCTCGGCATGATCGACGTCTATGCCGCGACCATCCCGACCTTGAAGTTCGCGCCGGGAGTTCATGTCAACTATGCGGAGAGCGTGCTGCCGATCAAGGACGGCCTGCCGAAGCTGAAGGACTTTCCGGCCGAGTTCGGCGGCTCGGGCGAGATGATGCCGGAGTGAGCGCGAGGTAGCTCCTCTTGTAGCCCGGATGTCGCTCCCTCCTCCGCCCTTCGGGCGCAGGCGTCCGCTCATCCGGGCTTCGACTTCTACGACCTCACACCTTCACCCGCTCGGCATCCCCTTGCGGCGCCAGCGCGGGCGCGGCGTCGGGCGGCCTGGTGTCCAGCTCCTCGATCATGCCGCGCGCGATCTCGCGCTCGCCCATGATGACGACATCGGCGCCCAGCGACTTCAGATGCTCGACCTCGGCGTCGGAATGCGCCCGCGCCACGATGTGCAGCGCGGGGTTGGCGGCGCGCGCCTGCTCGACGATCTGCCCGGCCTCGAACGCCTCGGGGATGGCGATGACGAGCGCATGCGCGCCCGCTGGATTGGTTGCACGCAGCACGTGGCTGGCCGCGGCGTTGCCGGTGATGGTCTCGACGCCTCCGTTCTTCAACGGCTTGAGGATATCGTCCGACGTCTCCACGGCCAGCAAAGCGTGGCCGCGTTGCTGCAGAGCCTCGCCGACGAGCCGGCCGACGCGGCCATAGCCGACGATGATCGTGTGCTCGGTGAGCGCAGTCACCGGGATCTCGGCCGGCGGCGCCGCGGCAGGCGTGGACGGATCGGCGCGGCGGCGCTCCAGCCGCGGCATCAGCCAGTCGAGCGCGGCGAACATCAGCGGATTGAGCATGATCGAGATGATGGCGCCGGCCAGGATCAGGTCGCGGCCGGCTTTCGGCAGCAGGTTCGTGGCGCCGCCGATCTCGGCCAGGATGAAGGAGAACTCGCCGATCTGGGCGAGGCTCGCGGAGATCGTCAGCGCGGTCGAGGCCGGATGGCGGAACGCGATCACGATCAGGAACGCCGCGAACGACTTGCCGAACAGGATGATGAACAAGGTCGCGAGCAGCGGCCAGGGCTCGCGGATGATGCTGGCGGGATCGAACAGCATGCCGGCGGACACGAAGAACAGCACCGCGAAGGCATCGCGCAGCGGCAGCGATTCCTGCGCGGCGCGCTGGCTCAGAGGCGACTCGCCGAGCATCGTGCCGGCGAAGAAGGCGCCGAGCGCCAGCGACACGCCGAACAGCTTGGTCGAGCCGAAGGCGACGCCGAGCGCGATCGCGAGCACGGCCAGCCGAAACAGCTCGCGCGAGCCGGTGTGGGCAATGTAGTGCAGGATCCATGGGATCAGCCGGCGGCCGACCAGCAGCATCACGGCCATGAACACGCCGATCTTGACGAAGGTCAGCAGCAGCACGCCGGTCAGCCCGAGGCCGAAGCGCGCCGCCAGCGGATCGGCGGCGACCGCCGCGCCGTCGCCGTTCTGCAGGCTGGCGAAGGCCGGGATCAGCACCAGCGCCAGCACCATCGCGAGGTCCTCGACGATGAGCCAGCCGACCGCGATGCGGCCGCGCTCGGTGTCCATCAGCCGGCGCTCCTGCAGCGCGCGCAGCAGCACCACGGTGCTGGCGACCGACAGCGCGAGGCCGAAGACGAGGCCGCCGCCGAGCGACCAGCCCATCGCCCAGCTCAAAGCCATGCCCATCAGGGTCGCCACCGTGATCTGCACGATCGCGCCGGGCACGGCGATGGCGCGCACCGACATCAGGTCCTTCAGCGAGAAATGCAGGCCGACGCCGAACATCAGGAGGATGATGCCGAGCTCTGCGAGCTCGGTCGCCAGCGCCTGGTCGGCGACGAAGCCGGGCGTGAACGGGCCGACGGCGACGCCGGCCAGGAGATAGCCGACCAGCGGCGGAAAACGGAACCGCTGCGCGAGCGCTCCGAAGACGAAGGCGAGGCCGAGGCCGGCGACGATGGTCGCGATGAGAGGTGTGTCGTGCGGCATCCGAACTTCTTGCACAGGAGGCGCGCCGATGCACCGCGACCAAGTGAGGCAGAGTTCCGCGGGGACATTTTGTGGGGACGCTGCAGAGGCCCGTGCGAAAGCCATGGTCAAGGCCGCACCCAGGTCCCTATGATCGGCGGAGCCAGCATGAGGACGCTCGATACGATGCCCGCCGACCTCGTCCAGACCTTTCGCGCCTTCGCCTACAACAATGCCTGGGCCAACCACCGCCTGCTGACCGCCTGCGGCCAGCTCAGCGCCGATGAGTTCGCCGCCGACCGCACGGGCTTTTTCCCGAGCCTGCAGAAGACGCTGAACCACATCTACATCATCGACCTGTTCTACATTGATGCGCTGGAGGGCGGCTGGCTCGGCCCGATGGCGTGGCAGAACCAGGTGCCGTTCCCGCGCCTCTCCGACCTCGTCAAGGCGCAGAGCGCGATGGACCGCCGGCTGATCGGCTTCTGCGAGGCGCTGACGCCGGCGCGGCTCGACGACACCGTGCGCATCAACCGCGAGACGCGGGTGCAGAACGAGCGCTGCGACCGCTTGCTGCTGCATCTGTTCCAGCACGACATCCACCACCGCGGCCAGGCCCATGCGATGCTGTCAGCCACATCAGTCAAGCCGCCGCAGCTGGACGAGTTCTTCCCAGCGGACGATGCGGCGTTGCGGACGAAGGATTTCGCCGAGCTCGGGTTCAGCGAAGAGAAGGTGTGGCGGAGCTGACGACCCGCAACCCGCCGTAGCCCGGATGAGCGCAGCGATATCCGGGTTCACACGAGCTGAGGCGGCGACCCCGGATATCGCTATCGCTCATCCGGGCGACGCACCGCGGCGCGTTGAACCGTAGGGTGGGCAAAGGCGCTGCCGCGCCATCTCCTCGTGCAAGCTCGCCATGTCCACCATCCCGCCGCGCAACGTGCCGCCCGACGGCGGCCACGCCGCCGCCTTCGGCGGCCGCTTTGCCCACCCTACGGCGCCGCGCTGCTCGTCCACGCGTAGCGCGTGATCCGGTACATGGCCTGCCGGCGCAGCGGGCTGTCGGCGTCAACACGGGGATGGTCGAAATCCGAGGCTTCGTCCCTGACCATGCCGAGCTTGCGCATGACGTGCTGCGAGGCCGCGTTGGCCGGAGCGGCATAGGCGATGATCTCGTCGAGATTCAGCTTGTCGAAGCCGAAGTCCAGCGCGGCACGCGCCGCTTCCGTGGCGATCCCCTGCCCCCAGGCGGCGCGCGCGAGCCGCCAGCCGATCTCGACCGCCGGCGTGAACGGCGCGTCGAAGAACACCCTGAACAATCCTGTCGCGCCGAGGAATGCACCGGTGGCCCGGGACTCGACAACCCAGAAGCAGAAGCCGTGCTCGGCCTGATGCGCGATCTGGAAGTCGATCCATTGCTCACACGCCTCGCGCGTCGGCAGCGCGCGGAGGAACTTCATCACCTCCGGATCGGCCGACATCGCCGCGAACGGCGCACGATCGTCATCGCGCCATTCGCGCAGGGCCAGGCGATCGGTTGCGAGGATCATGGCGTGCGTCCAATGAAAAAGCCCCTCAGCGGCGGGCTCTCTCAGGCCACCGTCATTGCGAGGAGCCCCCGGGGTCTCGCCTCCGGCGAGCCCGAGGGCAGGCTCCGCGACGAAGCAATCCAGAGTCGTGGGCGTGGCCCTGGATTGCTTCGCTCCGCTCGCAATGACGAACGATAGAGTTTGCCTACTTCGCCGGCTCCAGGATCGAGACGTAGTTGGCGACCGCGGCGCCGCCCATGTTGAAGATGCCGCCGAGCTTGGCGTTGGGGAGCTGCATGCCTTCCGGCGCGGAGCCGGTGAGCTGCATGGCGGTCATCACGTGCATGGAGACGCCGGTGGCGCCGATGGGATGACCCTTGGCTTTCAGGCCGCCGGACGGGTTGACCGGCAGCTTGCCGTCCTTGAGCGTCCAGCCTTCCTTGATGGCCCGGGCGCCCTGCCCCTTCGGGGTCAGGCCCATCGCCTCGTACTCGATCAGCTCGGCGACCGTGAAGCAGTCATGGGTCTCGACGAAAGAGAGATCGGACAGGGTCACGCCGGCCTTCTCCAGCGCGCGCTGCCAGGCGACGGTGCAGCCCTCGAAGGCGAGGATGTCGCGCTTTGACATCGGCAGGAAGTCCTGCGCATGGGCCGTGGCGCGGACATTGACCGCCTTGGCGAACGACTTGGCGGTCTCGCTGTCGGTCAGCACCAAAGCGGCGGCGCCGTCCGACACAAGCGAGCAGTCGGTGCGCTTCAGGGGGCCGGCGACGTAAGGGTTCTTCTCGCTCTCGGAGCGACAGAACTCGAAGCCGAAATCCTTGCGCATCTGCGCATAGGGATTGGCGACGCCGTTCTTGTGGTTCTTGGCGGCGATCAGCGCCAGCGCGTCGGACTGGTCGCCGTATTTCTGGAAATAGCCCTGCGCGATCTTGCCGAACACGCCCGCGAAGCCGCCGACGGTGTCGCCATCCTCCGGCAAATACGAGGCCTTGAGCAGGTTCTTGCCGATCTCCGGTCCCGGCGTGCGCGTCATCTGCTCGACGCCGACGACGAGCACGATCTTGGCGGCTCCAGCCGCGATGGCGCGGATGCCCTGGTGCACGGCGGCAGAGCCGGTGGCGCAGGCGTTCTCGACCCGGGTGGCCGGCTTGAAGCGCAGCGCTGGATCGGCCTGCAGCACCAAGGAGGCCGTGAAGTCCTGGGGCGAGAAGCCGGCGTTGAAATGGCCGAGCACGATCTCATCGACGTCCCCGGCCGAAATGCCGGCGTCGGCGATCGCCTCATTGGCGACCTTGACGACGAGGCTCTCGACGGTCTCGGCGTCGAACTTTCCGAACGGCGTATGCGCCCATCCGACGATGCTGGCGGTCATGATCTCTCTCCCGAATATGTTTTCGCCCAGATGGCGATGCGTGCCATCCGGGTCCAGGGCCTGGGTTCGTGCTCAGGGCACGAACTTACCACCAAGTTCATCCGCGATGTGAATCCGGATGATGTCGTCGAAGCTCTTTTCCTCGGTGGTGAAGCCGAGCTCGCGGGCCCGCTTGGCCTCGAAATTCCGCGGCCAGCCGGCGACGATGCCGACGATGAAGGGATCGGGAACCCGCTTGATGCGATCGGCGACGTTGTCGCCGGCGACGCGCCGGAGCGCTGCGATCTGCTCGCCGACGGTCGCCGACAGACCGGGCATGGTGAGGTTGCGGCGCGGACCGATCTTCGCGGTGTCCATGGTCGCGGCATGCAAGAGGAAGCCGACCGCCGAGCGCGGAGTGGCGTGCCAGTGGCGGACATCCTCCGACACCGGCAGCACGGCCTCCTTGCCGGCCAGCGGCTCGCGCAGGATGTTGGAGAAGAAGCCGGAAGCCGCCTTATTGGGCGCGCCGGGACGGATGCAGATCGTCGGCAGCCGGATGCCGACGCCGTCGAAGAAGCCGCGGCGGCTGTAATCGGCCAGCAGCAGCTCGCCGATCGCCTTCTGGGTGCCGTAGCTGAGCAGCGGCGCATTGACGAACTCGTCGCCGATCGCCTCGGGAAACGGCGCGCCGAACACCGCGATCGACGAGGTGAAGACCAGCCGCGGCTTGTAGCCGTCGCCGATCAACCTGACCGCGTCGAACAGCATCCGCGTGCCGTCGAGATTGATGCGGTAGCCCTTGTCGAAATCGAGCTCGGCCTCGCCGGAGACGATCGCGGCGAGATGGAAGATCACGTCGGGACGATCAGCGACCAGCTTCTCGGCAAAGCCTGGGACGGCGAAATCGCCGGCGATGGTCTCGACCTTGATGCTGGTATCCGGCTTCGCCGGCGCGACAATGTCCTGCAGGGTCATGCGGGTGATGGCGGCCTCGCCCAGACGACCGTCGCGGACCAGCCGCTCCACCAGCTTGCGCCCGACCATGCCGGCGGCGCCGAGAACGAGAATATGCAAGGGAATGCTCCTTCAAATGTAACGATTGGGCGCGATCTCAACGTCCGTCATTGCGAGCGAAACGAAGCAATCCAGAGTCGTCGGAATGGCTCTGGATTGCTTCGTCGCTTCGCTCCTCGCAATGACGAGAGTTGAGATCCGCGTGAGCAGTCAGCGACACCTTGACCCGGCTCACGGGCAAAGCCGCCCTACTCCTTCACCGCGCCGGTCATGGCCGACACATAATGCTCGACGAAGAAGGCGTAAAGGATCACGAGCGGCAGCGAGCCGACGAGGGCGCCGGCCATCAGCGATCCCCATTTGTAAATGTCGCCGTCGACGAACTCGTTGACGATCGCGACCGGCACGGTCTTGTTCGGGGTCGATTGCAGGAAGGTCAGCGCGTAGATGAACTCGTTCCAGCACAGGGTGAACGAAAAGATGAAGGCCGAGATCAGGCCGGGGACCGCGAGCGGCACCACGATCTTGACCAGGATCTGCCAGCGGCTGGCGCCGTCGATCAGGGCACATTCCTCGAGCTCGAACGGGATCGTCTTGAAGTAGCCCATCAGGAGCCAGGTCGAGAACGGGATCAGAAGCGTCGGATAGACCAGAATCAGCGACAGCGGCGAGTCGAACAGGCCATAGGCCTGGATCACCGAGGCCAGCGGGATGAACAGGATCGACGGCGGCACCAGATAGGCGAAGAAGATCAGCACGCCGACAGTGTCGGCGCCCTTGAAGCGCAGACGCACGATGGCATAGGCGGCGAGCACCGAGGCGAAGATCGATAGCGTGGTGGCGCCGACCGCGACATACATCGTGTTCCACAGCCAGCGCGGATATTGCGTCTCGAACAGCAGCTTGGAGATGTGCTTGAAGGTCGGATGCGCCACCCAGAACGGATTGTACGTCTCCATGTCGATCAGCTGCTCGTCGGGTTTGATCGACGTCAGCCCCATCCAGTAGAACGGGAACAGCAGCACCACGAGGATGATGAACAGCGGCAGATAGAGCGTGACCAGCCGCCGCGGCAGCGACTCCAGATAGCTCATGCCCTCCGACTCGTCGGAGCCCGCCGTTGTGGGCGCCTTGGCTTGCAGCGCGGTGTCGGTCATTGGTCGGATCCTTGCTGCCATTTGCGCCGTTGCATGCCGAACCAGGAGATGGCGATCGCCGCCATCAGGAACGGGATCATGGCGGTGGCGATCGCCGCGCCCTCGCCGAGCCGACCCGAGATGATGCCACGCTGGTAGCTGAGCGTCGCCATCAGGTGGGTGGCATTGACCGGACCGCCACGGGTCAGCGCCCAGATCAGCTGGAAGTCGGTGAAGGTGAACAGCACCGAGAAGGTCATGACGACGGCGATGATCGGCGTCAGCAGCGGATAGGTGATGTAGCGGAAACGCTGCCAGGAGGTGGCGCCGTCGAGCGTCGCGGCCTCATAGAGCGAGGGCGACACGGTCTGCAGGCCGGCCAGCAAAGTGATGGCGACGAACGGCACGCCGCGCCAGATGTTGGCGATGATGACGGAGGCACGCGCCCAGGAGGTGTCGCCGAGGAAGTTGATGTTCTGGGTGATGATACCGAGTTTGATCAGCGACCAGGAGATGATCGAGAACTGCGCGTCATAGATCCACCAGAACGCGATCGCCGACAGCACGGTCGGCACGATAAAGGGGATCAGCACGACGGCGCGGATCATCGCCTTGAACGGCATGTGCCGGTTCAACAGCAGCGCCAAGTATAGCCCGATGGCGAATTTGATGGCTGAGGCGACGATCGTGTAGAGTAGCGTGTTGAACACCGACAGCCAGAAGATCGAATCGTCCCACAGCCATTCGTAGTTCTCGATGCCGACGAAGACGCCGCTGCGGCCGATCTTCTCATCGGTGAAGCTCATCCAGACGCCGAGCCCCAGCGGATAGGCCAGGAACAGGATCAGGAACGCCGCCGCCGGCAGCATGAACCAGAGCGCGATGACGTTGCGGTTGGTCTTGATCCGCACCCACGCCGAGGGCTCGCCGATGGCCGCGCCCGGAGGCATCGAGGTCTGAATGGTACTCATTTATCCAGCAGCTCCCTTCGAACCGTGGGGTGAGCGACGCGCGCTCACCAGTGTTCGGGACGGATCGGGTGACTCCGTCATTGCGAGGAGCCCCCGGGTCTCGCCTCCGGCGAGCCCGAGGACAGGCTCCGCGACGAAGCAATCCAGAGTCTTATGCGCGGCCCTGGATTGCTTCCGCCGTCGCCCTTCGGGCAATGGCGGACATGTCGCTTCGCTCGCAATGACGATGGGCATGGCGCGTTACGCGCCCTTGCCCACCCTACGCGTGAACAACCGAGCCTCAGCGGAAGATGCGCTTGGCCGAGCGCTCGGCGCTGGCCATCGCCGTCTTCACGTCCTCGCGGCCGGTGCAGTAGTTCGCGAACATGTCGACCAGGACGAAGTCAGCAATTGCAGCCGCAGCCGCCTCGCCGAGCTTGCCGAGACCGGCCGGCGTGGTCGCAGTCGCCGCGACGTCGCGATACGGCGTGTTCTTCGGATCGGCCGTCCAGATCGGGTTGGCGTCGTAACCTTTGAGGAAGTGCGACAGATAGCCCTGCGCCGCCTCGATCCACGGGTTGAACTGCTCCGGCTCCAGCATGAAGGCGGTGAACGCCTTGCAGGTCTGCGGGTATTTGGAGAAGTTGAACACCAGGATCGGGAAGCCGAGATGCATTTCACGAGTCTTTCCATCCAACCCGGGCGGCAGATGCGCGTGGTTCATGTCCTCGGCGATCTGCGGCGCCTCCTTCTTGGCGGTCACGTAGATCGAGATGCCGTTGACGGTCGCGTAGAGTTGGCCGGCCAGGAACGCCTTGTTGTTGGACGAGTCGTTCCAGGACGCGGTGCCCGGCACGAAATTGTCGTACAGGCCCTTGACGTATTCGAGCGCCTTGGCAGTCTCCGGCGAGTTGATGACGACCTTGTTGTCCTTGTCGATCAGATTGCCACCATGCGCCCACAGCGCCCAGTGCACCCAGCCATTGGCGTCGCCCGAGGCATGGCCCAGCGCCATGCCGCCCGGCGTGCCGTTCTTGTTCATGGCCTTGAAGAACTCGGCCATGCCGGCAAGGTCCTTCGGGAACTGCTTGAAGCCGGCCTTCTCGGCCGCCGAGATGCGATAGTTGATCAGGCCGCCGGTGGCCGCCACCGGGATGCCGATCCACTTGCCGTCGAGCATGCCATAGGCCTTGCCGGAGTCGGTCCAGCCGCCGCACTTCTTGCCGAGGTAGTCGGCGACGTCGGTCATGTCGACGCATTTATTGGAGAACAGGAAGGGCAGCGTGTAGAGGCCCCACACCATGTCGAGCCCCTGCCCTGTATTGGCCGCGACCGAGGCCTTGGGCTGGACATCGTCATAGGATTCGTTGGAGATGTTGATGGTGACGTTGTTGGCCTTCTGGAAGGCGTCGACGATCTTCATGAAGGCCACGTCCTCGGCCTCGACGAAGCGCTTCCAGCGCATCATGTTGACCTTGGCGCCCGGCTCCGGCTTCCAGGGCGAGGTCTGCGCCCAGGCCTTGGCGTAGCCGAGCAGATCCTCGGCCGACATCGTCGCCGCGGCCGCCAGCAAGGTCGCGCCACCCTTGAGCAGAGACCGTCGATCCGTAGGGAAATAAGTCATCTGAAGTTTTCTCCCGTTGAATATTTTGCTTGTTTTGTTTGTTGGCAGTTTCTTGTTCTTTTTATTCGTTCGTTGGTTCGGCCTCGCGCGGCCGGATCAGAGTCTCCGGCCGGTATCCTTGTCGAACAGATGCGCCGCGGACGCACGCGGACGCAAATGGATCTTCGCACCCGGCACGACCTCGTGGCGGTCGCGGAACACCGCGATGATGTCCTGGGTACCGATGCGGGCGACGATCTGGGTCTCCGATCCCGTCGGCTCGACGACGACGACCTCGGCCTCGATGCCGTCATCGGCGAGTTCGAGATGCTCGGGCCTGACGCCATAGACGACCGGACGGCCGTTCGACGCGGCCGGCGCGGTCAGCAGCGGCAGCTTGGCGCCATTGTCGGTCTCGACATAGACGGTGCCGTTGGACTTCAGGTGGCCGTTGAGGAAGTTCATCGCCGGCGAGCCGATGAAGCCGGCGACGAACTGGTTGTCCGGCTTGTCGTAGAGATCGAGCGGCGAGCCCATCTGCTCGACGATGCCGTCATGCATCACCACGATCTTGTCGGCCATGGTCATCGCCTCGATCTGGTCGTGGGTGACGTAGACGGTGGTGGTCTTGAGCCGCTGATGCAACTCCTTGATCTCGGTGCGCATCGCGACGCGCAGCTTGGCGTCGAGGTTCGACAGCGGCTCGTCGAACAGGAACACCTGGGGATCGCGCACGATGGCGCGGCCCATGGCGACACGCTGGCGCTGGCCGCCGGAGAGCTGGCGTGGATAGCGGTCGAGCAGCGGCGTCAGGGCCAGGATCTCGGCGGCGCGCGCCACGCCCTTCTTGATGTCCTCGGGCCGCGCGCCGCGCAGCTTCAGCGAGAAGCCCATATTGTCGGCGACGGTCATGTGCGGATACAGCGCGTAGTTCTGGAACACCATCGCGATGTCGCGCTCTTTCGGCTGCACATTGTTGACGACGCGTTCGCCGATCGAGATCGTTCCGGAGGTGATGTTCTCGAGCCCTGCGAGCATGCGCAGCAGCGTCGACTTGCCGCAGCCGGACGGGCCGACCAGCACGACGAACTCGCCATCCTCGATCGGAATCGTCACGCCGTGCAGGACCTCGAATCCGCCGAATGATTTGCGCACGTCGCGAATTTGCACCGACGACATCAATTTCCTCCTCATAGACCGACTGCATTGGCTGCAGATCGGCGGCATTCTGACCGTTGCTTGCGGCCGATTGATCTGGCCGCTTATCGTTATGTAGTCTTTTGATCGTTCAGGCTGCGTGACGGCACAACAGCTCAGTACGCATTGTCGGCAGTTTAATTCTCTTTCGCAATGCTTCGCTTAGCAACCACGTGATAGCGCTGTCAATATCGCTTGTGTACCAGACCGCCTATGCTATGAGCGACGGATGGGACGGAAACATATCAAGCCGGGCAAAGTCCGGCTGACCGAGGTTGCGGCACTGGCGGGCGTCAGCCCGATCACGGTGTCGCGCTTCTTCCGTAATCCCGACACCGTCTCGCCCGGACGCCGGTTACGCATCGAGAGCGCCGCCAAGGATCTCGGCTACGTTCCCAACCTTGCCGCGCGCGCCCTCGCGTCGCAGCGCACCGAAGTGATCGGCGTGCTGATACCGTCTCTCACCAACAACGTGTTCTCCGACGTGCTGCGCGGCATCTATGACGCCTTCGAAGGCAGTCGCTACAGCATCCAGCTGGCCAACACCCGCTACAGCGTGCTGCAGGAGGAGCGGCTGCTGCGGCTGTTCCTGATGCAGAAGCCGGCCGGGATGATCGTGACCGGCGTCGACCAGACCGCAGAAGGCCGGGCCATCGTGCAGGCGGCCGACTGCCCGGTGGTGCAGATCATGGAGCTCGGCCCCGATCCGATCGACATGATGATCGGTTTCTCCCACGTGGACGCCTGTTTCGCTGCGATTTCCCACCTTCTCGCCCAGGGCTGCCGCCGCATCGGCTTTCTCGGGGCACGCATGGACCCAAGGGTGCAGCGCCGCCTGCAGGGCTATCAGAACGCGATGAAGAGCGCCGGCCTGTTCGATCCGCGACTGATCGTCACAACGGCGGTGCCGACCTCAACGACCATGGGCGGCAACCTGTTCTCGGATCTCATGTTGAGGGCACCGGATGTCGACGCCGTGTTCTGCGCCAATGACGACCTTGCGCTCGGCGTCCTGTTCGAATGCCAGCGCCGGCACATCGCGGTACCCGAGCAGATCGCGATCGTCGGCTTCAACGACATGGAGTTCATGGCCTCGGCGGTTCCGTCGCTGACCAGCGTGAGGACCAATCGCTACGAGATGGGCCTACGGGCCGCGACCATGATCATGGACGAGATCGAGGGCCGCCCCGTCGCCGAGCGCGTTGTCGATCTCGGCTTCGAGGTCATGGAGCGGCAGAGCTCGCAGCAGCGCCAGGCCATCGCACCGGCGGCAGATCGCGCCTCAGGAACAAAATGGTAGCGCAACCAAAAAGGCTGAACTAGAACCACGACGAGCGACAATGACTTGAACGAAAGACGTAGGCGATCTCGACACCGGCCGATCGCAACTGACTGAGGCGCGCGCTGACGCACATTCATGCGGACGGGGCGCGCATAACAACGGCCGGCGCCGGCACGGTTGCACTGCGGGAGGAGCGAATGACAAAATCCAACGGACATGCCGGCAACGGCGCTGACAAGGACCGCAAGCTGCGCTCGCAGGCCTGGTTCAACGACCCACACAATCCGGGCATGACGGCGCTGTATCTCGAGCGCTATCTCAATTTCGGCCTGACCCGCGCCGAACTGCAATCAGGCAAGCCGATCATTGGCATTGCACAAACGGGCAACGACCTGTCGCCCTGCAACCGCCACCACATCGAGCTGGCGCATCGCGTGCGCGAAGGCATCCGCGAAGCCGGCGGCATCGCGATGGAGTTTCCGACACACCCGATCCAGGAGACCGGCAAGCGGCCGACTGCGGCACTCGACCGCAACCTCGCTTATCTCGGGCTTGTGGAAATCCTGTTCGGCTATCCGCTCGATGGCGTGGTGCTGACCACCGGCTGTGACAAGACGACGCCCGCCTGCCTGATGGCGGCGGCCACCGTGAACATTCCCGCGATCGTGCTGTCGGGCGGGCCGATGCTGAATGGCTGGCACGAGGGCCAGCGCACCGGCTCCGGCACCGTGGTCTGGAAATCGCGCGAGCGGCTCGCCGCCGGCGAGATCGACTACGAGGAGTTCATGCAGATCGTAGCGTCGTCGGCGCCGTCGGTCGGCCACTGCAACACCATGGGCACCGCCTCGACCATGAACGCGCTCGCCGAGGCGCTCGGCATGTCCCTGCCAGGCTGCGCCGCGATCCCGGCGCCGTATCGCGAGCGCGGCCAGATCGCCTATGAGACGGGCAAGCGCATCGTCGACATGGTCTGGGAAGACCTGAAGCCGTCGGACATCCTCACCCGCAAGGCGTTCGAGAACTGCATCGTGGCGAACTCCGCGATCGGCGGCTCGACCAATGCGCCGATCCACATCAACGCGCTGGCGCGCCATGTCGGCGTCGAGCTGTCCATCGACGACTGGCAGAAGGTCGGCCACGACGTGCCGCTCTTGGTCAACATGCAGCCGGCCGGCTTCTATCTCGGCGAGGAATTCCACCGCGCCGGCGGCGTGCCGGCCGTGATCGGCGAGTTGATGCGGCACAAGCGCATCCATGAGGACGTCATCACCGTCAACGGCCGCAGCATGGGCGACAATTGCCGCGCAGCGCCGAAGCCGGACAATGACGTGATCTGGTCCTACGACAAACCGCTGGTGAAGGACGCCGGCTTCCTGGTGCTGCGCGGCAATCTGTTCGATTCCGCGATCATGAAGACCAGCGTGATCTCCAAGGAATTCCGCGACCGCTATCTCAGCAATCCGAAGGACCCGAATGCCTTCGAGGGCCGCGCCATCGTGTTCGAGGGGCCGGAGGACTACCACGACCGCATCGACGATCCCGCGCTCGCCATCGATGAGCACTGCGTGCTGTTCATCCGCGGCGCCGGCCCGATCGGCTATCCCGGTGGCGCCGAGGTCGTGAACATGCAGCCGCCGGCCGCGCTGATCAAACGCGGCATCCTGTCCCTGCCCTGCATCGGCGACGGCCGGCAGTCCGGCACCTCGGGCTCGCCCTCGATCCTCAACGCCTCGCCGGAAGCGGCCGCCGATGGCGGGCTCGCGATCCTCAGGACCGGCGACAAGGTGCGCATCGACCTCAACAAGGGCTCGGCCAACATCCTGATCTCCGATGAGGAGGTTGCGAAGCGCCACGCCGAGTTGAAGGCCAAGGGCGGCTTCCCGTATCCCGCCAATCAGACGCCGTGGCAGGAGCTCTATCGCAACACCGTGGGCCAGCAGGCCACCGGTGCCTGCATGGAGCTCGCCACGCGGTATCAGAATATCGCTGGCACTGTCGGCGTGGCACGGCATAATCATTGAACGAACCACCGTCATTGCGAGCGGAGCGACACAATCCAGGGCTGCGTGAAAGACTCTGGATTGCTTCGTCGCTTCGCTCCTCGCAATGACGCCGAGACACCAAGCCATCTCAGGGAGAACCCATGTCCGACCGCCTCAAGGGCAAACGCGCCTTCGTCACCGCCGCTGCTGCCGGCATCGGCCGAGCCTGTGCGATAGCGTTCGCGCGGCAAGGCGCGACCGTGTTCGCCACCGACATCGACGAGAACGGTCTTGCGACGCTGAAGAGCGAGGGCATCGCCGAGGTGGCGACGCTCGACGTCCGCAGCACGGCGGCGGTCAATGCGATGGCCGATCGGGTCGGCAAGATCGAGATCCTGCTCAATGCCGCCGGCTTCGTGCACAACGGCACCATCCTCGACTGCTCCGACGACGACTGGGACTTCTCCTTCGACCTGAACGTCAAGTCGATGCATCGCACCATTCGCGCCTTCCTGCCGAAGATGCTCGATCAGGGCGGCGGCGCCATCGTCAACATCGCCTCCGCCGCCGGCGTGTTCAAGGCGGCGCCGAACCGCTACGTCTATGGCGCGACCAAGGCCGCCGTTGCGGCATTGACGCGCTCGGTCGCGGCCGATTTCGTGGCCAAGAAGATCCGCTGCAACTGCATCTGCCCGGGCACGATCGAAACGCCGTCGATGCTCGGTCGCGCCGCGTCGGCCGGGCCGAACGGGCTCGAGATGTTCATCTCGCGCCAGCCGATGGGCCGGCTCGGCACCGCCGAGGAGATCGCGCATCTCGCTGTATATCTCGCCAGCGACGAGAGCGCGTTCACGACCGGCGTGGCGCATACGATCGACGGCGGCTGGACATTATGACCATCCCCTCTTCCTGAGGAGCCGCGCAAGCGACGTCTCGAAGGATGAGGCCCCGGCGGTGGCCTCATGGTTCGAGACGCGGCTTGCGCGCTCCTCAGCATGAGGGGCGGAAACGGGGAGTCTTGACCATGAACCACATCGATCTCGCCCATCGCAGCGCCGTCGTCACCGGTGGCGCGCAAGGATTCGGTCGCGCGATCACCGAGCGCTTCAAGGCGTCCGGCGCCAAGGTCGCGATCTGGGACCATGATATCGCGCTGGCGGAGAAGACAGCTAAGGAGATCGGCCCCGAGGTGCTGGCACAGCAGGTCGACGTCACTGATCCAGCAGCGGTGGAGAAGGCCCGCGACGCCACGCTGGCCGCGTTCGGCACCATCGACATCCTGGTCAACAATGCCGGCATCGCCGGGGTCAACAAGACGGTGTGGGAGACCGACCTCGACGAATGGCGCAAAGTGCTGCGCATCAATCTCGACGGCCCCTTCATCTGCGCCAAGGCGATCGTGCCGGTCATGCTGAAGCAGGGCTATGGCCGCATCGTCAACATCGCCTCGATCGCCGGCAAGGAAGGCAACCCGAACGCCGCGCATTATTCGGCCTCGAAAGCGGGCCTGATCGCGCTGACCAAGTCGCTCGGCAAGGAGCTGGCGCAGCAGAACATCACGGTGAACGCGGTGACGCCGGCCGCGGCGAAGACGGCGATCTTCGACCAGATGACGGAAGCGCATATCAATTTCATGCTGTCGAAGATTCCGAAGGGCCGGTTCGTCCTGGTCGAAGAGCTCGCCGCGCTGGTGGCATGGCTCGCCTCGGACGAGTGCTCGTTCTCGACCGGCGCCGTGTTCGACATTTCCGGCGGGCGGGCGACTTACTAGAGCTACGGGCATGATCCGGAACCCCAGGAAGAGGCCTTCCGAAGATCATGATCCGAAGGCTCACTCGCCGCAGCCGTGCTGCGGCCGGCGCGGCCGTCCAGGGGATTGGTGTAAGAGGATGCTCTCACGATGATCCATCACGGCGGCTGCCTCTGCGGCGCGGTGCGCTTTGCCTGCGAGGGCGAGCCGATCAATGTGCGCGTCTGCCACTGCCGCAACTGCCAGAAGGCGATGGGGTCGCCCTTCTTCGCCCGCGCGCTGTTTGCCCATGATGCGCTGACGATCCAGGGTGAGGCCGCGCGCTTCCCGTCCTCTGACGCGCTCGACCGGATGTTCTGCCCGCGTTGCGGCACCCGGCTGTTCTCCTGGCGCAACACCCGCCCGGTGGTCGGGGTCGCGCTGGCCTGCTTCGACGATCCCAATGTCTTCACGCCCACGGAGCACATCTGGGTATCGGCCAAGATCGGCTGGGTCTCGCTCAATGACGGCCTGCCGCAATTTCCGGAAAATCCTGCGTAGCATCGGGGAACCGCAATCCCTATCTAAGGGGAAATCCGCTCCGGAACCCTCTCGTTGAACATCTCCCTCTACGGCGTCTCCGTCTGGATCCTGCCGATCATCGTCGCCATCACCTTTCATGAGGCCGCCCACGCCTTCGTGGCATGGCGCTTCGGCGACGAAACCGCGTTGCGACAAGGTCGCGTCAGCTTCAACCCGCTAAAGCACATCGATCCGTTCGGGACGATTCTGCTGCCGGGGATGCTGCTGCTTTCCGGCTCGCCCTTCCTGTTTGGCTACGCCAAGCCGGTGCCGGTCAATTTCCGCCACCTGCAGCCGCTGCGCGCCGGCATGGTCATGGTCGCACTGGCCGGTCCGGCGACCAATATCGCGCTGGCGCTGGCCGCGGCGCTGGCATTCCACCTGCTGCCGCTGGTCCCGGCGGCCGGCGCGCAATGGGTTGCCCATAATCTGCTCAATGCCTTTTCATTCAACATTCTGCTTGCCGTGTTCAATATGCTCCCGATACCGCCGCTCGATGGCGGTCGGGTGGCGGTCGGCCTGCTGCCAGCGGTGCTGGCGCGGCCGTTTGCCCGTCTGGAGCCGTATGGCATGCTGATTCTGATCGGTTTCCTGATCCTGCTGCCGCTCGCGGGCTCCCAGTTCGGTCTTAATCTTGATCTTGTGTCAGGGCTGCTCCGCGCCACGACCGATTCTCTCAAGCAGCTGCTTCTGTTATTGACGGGTAATGCATAAGTCTCCGCATCAGGGATGGTAAACGAGCTCCGAGGCAATCTTGGTCAAAGCCGCTGACATGATGATTGCGCGCCGTGCCGACACGCGCGCCCGCGCCGATTTCGCGACCTGGAAGATGATCGCAAAGCTGAACGGCGCCTCCGGCCTGCCGCCGGCTGCGCAGGAATTCCTGGCGAGCTACAAGACTCGCCTCAACGAGATGTCGGAGCACGAGGCGACCGAGGCCACCATCCGCGAGATGTACAAGGCCTATTATGCCGAGATGGGCGGCGGCGGCGCGCCGCCGGAGGTGAAACCGGTCAAGGCCGAGCCCGTCACCGACAACGTGACCGCGTTCCGCAGGCTCCCGCCCAAGCCAAAGGCGACGCAGACCGGTCGGTCCACGCCGCGAAAGATGCCGGTGGCGCTGATCTTCGTCGCGCTTTGCGTCCTGTTTGTCGGGATCAAACTGTACTGGCCGTAGCAGCCGGCCAAGCCGACCAGCTCATTCAAGCCGGCCAGCTCATTTCGGCGGGTTGAATTTCACCGGCAAAGTGAACGGAAACTCGTCGTCGGTCAGTGAGGCCGGCGGACGCGGCAGGGGGTCGGAGCGACGAACCATCGCGATGGCCGCCTGATCGAACTCGGGATCCCCGGACGATTCCTTTACATCGACGGTCACGACGTGACCCTGCCGATTGAGCAAGACCGAGAGCTTGAGCTGCGCCGCGCTCTTTTTCCCGGCCGGATACTTCTTGTGCAGCTCGAAATAGGCGCTGATCTTGCGGCCCCAATTGGCCGTGAGCCTGTCGCGATCCTTGCCGATCCCGACATTGGGGGCCTTCGTCTTCTCGGCTTCCGGCGCCTTGTCGTCCAGGGCCCTGCGCGCGCTCTCCTGCGAGGCTTCCTGCGCCTCCGACGCTTCCGTCTGGATCGTCGCGACCTTCTGCTCCTCGGTCGGCTTCTTCACATCGGAGGTGGTGACCTGGCGATCGGCTTCTTCGGTCGTGGTCGGCACAGCCTTCTGCAGGTCGGTCTGCTCGACCTCGGACTTTTGCTCCTGGAGTTGAGGAGCAGCCGCCTGTTCCGGCGCATCCTGTCCGACCGGCACCTCGTCATTTTCGACCTTCGGCGAGCCGATGTCGATGTCGATGACCTCCGCGCCCGCCGCGCCGAGGCCGCCCACATCCTCGTCGTCCTTGAAACTGGTCAGCGCCAGCGCGGCGCCCCCCAGATGCAGCGCCACGGCGGCAACAGCCGCCAGCATCCACATTCGGTGCGAGTTGGAATGTCCAGTGTCGAGGTCGCTCATCGCAAACGCCGCCGTCAGGGCTGGGTCGCGGGCGGCAGGCCCGCCGCGGCCGGTGGCGCTTCCAAGGCCACCAGCTTGATCTTGGTGTAGCCGCCGGCCCGCAGCAGCTCCAGCACCCCCATCAGCTCGCCATAGGGCACCTGCTTGTCGGCGCGCAGGAAGATCGCACGGTCCTTGCTCGCGTCCGGCATGGCATCGAGCTCACGCACGAGATCGACCCGCTTGACGAGATTTTCTCCGATCGCAAGGCCGAGATCCGGCTTGATCGACACATAAGTCGGTTTGTCCGGCTTCTTCTGCGGCTGTGCGCTCGACGACGGCAGGTCGATCGGCAGGTCGACGGTCGACAGCGGCGCCGCCACCATGAAGATGATGAGCAGCACCAGGATGACATCGATGAACGGCGTCACGTTGATGTCGTGGGTCTCGTCGAAATCGTCGTCGAGATCGCCTTCGGAGAGCGAGACGGCCATCGCCTGCTACTCCGCCGCGCGCGCGTGGACGCTGATGTGGCTGCGATCGAGATCGCGGGAGTCGCGATCGAGATCGCGGGACAAAAGCCGCCCGGCAGCACCCGAAGCACGACTGACCAGCTCGAGATAGCCCTTCGTGACGCGCGAAAAGTGATTGTAGATGATGACGGCGGGAATCGCGGCGGCAAGGCCGATCGCGGTCGCCAGCAGCGCCTCGGCAATGCCCGGCGCGACCACCGCGAGGTTGGTGGTCTGCGATTTGGAAATGCCGATGAAACTGTTCATGATGCCCCAGACGGTGCCGAACAGACCGACGAAGGGCGAGATCGCACCGACGGTCGCGAGCAGCCCCATGCCGGTGCGCACACGCCGCCCCTCGGCGCGGACGATCTCGGCGAAGCTGGAGGCCGCCCGCTCCTTGATGCCCTCGTCGCTGCCGAGCCCGGCCGACAGCCGCGCCTCGGTCAGCGCCGCCTGAAGCAGCACCGCGGCGACGTTCCTGCCATTGCCAAGCGCAAGCTGCGCCTCGGCCAGCGACTTCGCCGCCGTGAGCTTGCGCAGGGCGCCGCCGAGCTTGCGGCGCAGGACGGAGAATTCGATGCTTTTCGCGATCAGGATGGTCCAGCTCGCGACCGACGCCAGCGCCAGCGCGATCATGACCGCTTTGACGACAATGTCGGCCTTGAGGAACATGCCCCAGGGCGACAACTCGTCGAGACCGGTGGCAACCGCCTTACCACCCCGCGCGCCCTCGCCGGTCGCCGGCGTGGCGGACGGCGCCGTGGCCGCCTGCAACGCGGCCGGCTGTGGCGCGGCCGGCGCCTGGACAGACACATCGGTCGATGCCGCCGGGGCCTGGGTGACCTGCTGGGCGCCCGCGGGCGCCACGGCTGACACAGTCAGAAATGACAGGACGATTGCAAACCTAACGAGGAACGATGTCATCATATCTTGATATCTCGGCCCGCTAAACCTCGGCCCATTGCCGGATCAGATTGTGGTAGATGCCGGTGAGCTTGACCGCATCGGGATCGTCCCTCCCGAGGCGTTCCGTCAAACTCTGGATCGCCGTGTCCAGATCGAAGATCATGCTCCGGACGTGGGCATCCCGTATCATGCTCTGCATCCAGAAAAAAGAGGCGACCCGGGCGCCGCGCGTCACCGGCGTGACCATGTGAAGGCTCGATGACGGATACAGCACCGCGTGCCCGGCCGGCAACTTGACTTCGTGCGAGCCGTAAGTGTCCTCGATCACGAGTTCGCCACCGTCATAGGTGTCGGGCTCGGCCAGGAACAAGGTCATTGACAGGTCGGTGCGGATGCGCAGCCCCGTCAACGGATCGCCGCGCACGGCATTGTCGACATGGATGCCGAAATGGTCGCCACGCGAGGCCGTATAGCGATTGAACAAGGGCGGAAAGATCTGCAGCGGGACCGCCGCCGAGAGGAAGCGCGGATTCCTGGTCAGCGCCGTGATGATGCGCTGGCCCAGCATCCGCGCCGCCTCGCCGTCGGGCGGCAACTGCTCGTTGCGCTTGACCATGGCCGATTGCGCCCCGGCCGTCGACCGGCCGTCCTCCCACTCCGCCGCATCCATGATGCGGCGGAACTCGGCGACCTCGTCCTTGGACAGAACGTCGGGGATGCAGATCAACATGATCAGAACTTCGCAGTCGTGATGATGTAGAAGGCGCGGCCCGGCGCGACGGCGACGAACGGCACCGCGCTCCGATACAGCGTGTCGTAATACAGCTTGTTGGTCAGGTTCTGCGCGTAGAGCTTCATCGTCCAGTTCTTGTCGATCTGCTTCTCGACGAAGGCGTCGAAGCGCCAGTAGCTCGGCAGCTCGTTGCCAGTGTTGGCCGCGAAGGTGCCGCCATAGACCTTGGAGCGGTAGACCGCCTGGCCGCCGATCTCCCAGCCGCTGTCGAGCTTGTATTTCGATAGCATGCTGAAGGACTGGTGCGCGATGTTGGCGAGTTGCAGGCCGATATTCGAGGCGACGCCGCTCTGCGTGACCTTCGACTGCATCAGCACCAGGCCGCCGAAGATGCTCCAGCGATCGGTAAGCTTGCCTTCCGCCTCGATGTCGATGCCCTGGATACGGTAGGCCGCGCCCGAGGTGAGCAGGCCGTTGACGGTCTCGCGGGCATTGTCCTTGGTGGTCTGGAACAGCGCCGCCGAGACCAGCAGATGACGATCGACGAGCTCCCATTTGGTGCCGAGCTCGGCCGCCTTGTTGCGCTCCGGCCCGAGCAGGATCGCGGTATTGGCCGGCACACCGCCATAATCGGTGCCGGTGGCGTCGAGCTCGGAGCCGAACGGATTGGCCGAGGTCGCATAGGCCGCATAGAGGCTACCGATCGGCATCGGCTTATACACCAGGCCGACATTGTAGTTGACCAGGTCAGCATTCATCTTGAGGTATTTTGGCGAATTGGTCGACGAGCTCATATTGTAGCCGTCATAGCGCACGCCGCCGTTCAGGATGAGCGTGTCCCGCCAGTTCGCCGTGTCCATCACATAGACACTGTTGGTGTTGACCCCGTAGCGGGTGGGATTGCCGACCAGCGAAGGCGTGATGCTGAACGGGATGTTCGTGTATTGCGGCGAGTAGACGTTGACGCCGGTGACTGCGCCCGTGCTGGTCGAGCCGCCACCGAACAATTCGGACGACAGGCCGGTATAGCGATCGATCGAGATATTCTCGTTGGAGAACTCGGTGCCGAGCACCGCGGTGTGCTTGATACCGCCGGTATCGAGCTTGAACGTCGCGTCGTTCTGGTTGGCCCAGACGTCGACGGTCTGATAGCGACTCTGCGCGCTCGCCGTGGTCGTCCAGAGCAACGGATTCGCGCTGGTCGTGTTCGGGTTCTGTGGCAGCGTGCCGATATAGTTGAGCAGCGAGTGCTCGCCACGGATCTTGCTGCTCAGGGTGATGGCGTCGTTGACCTTGTATTCAACTGTGCCGGTGCCGAAATCCTGCCGTGCCGTCTGGAAGTCGCGGTTGAGGAAGCCGTACCAGGTGCCGCGCGGAATGCCGGCCGAGGTCACCGGCACATTGCCCTGCTTGTAATAGGGCACGCCGAAATCGGGATAGCCGGAAAGATCGGTGTGGACGTAGTTCGTCGTGATCTTGAGATCGTCGATCGGGGTCCATTTGGTCGAGAGGAAGGCGCCCCAGCGATCGTCGGTGACGTAGTTGCGGCCCGCGACGTTGGAGTCCTGGAACAGGCCGCCGGTGCGTACCGAGAAGGTCGGCGAGATCGTCTGGTTGACGTCGAGCGTCACGCGCTTCTGCTGGTCGGTGCCGAACTCGGTGTCCATCCGCTTGAAGTTGGTGTCGCCGGCCTGCTTGGTGACGATGTTGATCGCGCCGCCGGCTGTGCCGCGCCCCGCGTATGACGAGGCCGGGCCGCGCAGGATCTCGATCTGCTCGGTGAAGAAGTTCTCGCGAATCGACACCGCGGGATCGCGGATGCCGTCGATGAAGACGTCGTTGCGGGCATCGAAGCCGCGGATGAAGAAGCGGTCGCCGAACGCGTTGCCGCCCTCGCCCGAGCCCAGCGTGACGCCGGCGGTGGAGCGGCCGATCTCCTTCAGCGCGGTGACGTGCTTGTCCTGCAGCACTTCCTTGCTCATCACCGTGATGGTCTTCGGCGTGTTGAGGAGCGGTTCGGGAAACTTGCCCGACGCCTGGACGCGGTTGACCTTGTAGGGCTCAGCCGCGTCCGCATAGGGGTTGGCATCGGGCGCGGCGAGCCCGCCGGCGTTCGGGAACGCCACGGCCGCCTGCTGCGCGCCCTGCTGACGCGCCGCGCGGCGCAGGGCATTGCGCGCGCGAACCTGCTCGGCGGTCGGCTTGGAGGCGGTCGGCTTGGCGCGCGCGATCGGCGCATCGACGTTGACTGGCGGCAGATCGGATGCGGGCTGCGCCTCGGCCGACGACACCGACGCCACCGCCATCAACCCAGCAACGGCCGATACTCTGGTGATGAACGGCCCCTCTCCCCGTCCGTCAATGAACTTCATCGCTGCGCCCGCCCGCAGCGAACGCGGTGCTCTCACCTGTCCCATATTGTTTTCACGCGCCCCAAATTTCTTCATTCACATCGCGAACGCGGATCATTCGCGTTGCGACAATGTGTCGTTGGTATCGGGCGCGTTTCAGAGGGTCAATTTGAGGAGCCCTAATCTGGCCTTGAATAGTTCCAGATCAAAACAATTCTAAAAAGCCAAACTAACAACAGGACGGAACTTGAAATCGTTCTAAAACAGCGCAAGGAGACTCGCGCTGTCAGGAGATCTCTGATCCTGCATGTCCGCGCATCAGGTCGCAGGTCCCGCCGATTCGTCGCTGCTCGGCGGCTTCATCAGCGAGAACAGCTCGTCGACGGTCTGCACCGCGATCTCGCGCACGCGCTCGGAATCATCGATGCCCGCGATCCGCACGCCCTTGACGACGGCCCTGATCTCGTCGCGAAAATCGGTGAGAAAACGCAGGGGATCGCGCTGCTCGTTGGCAACCCGCGCGATCAGCCCCGTGACCAGGATCTGGCACGCGAGCATCTTCCCGTTCAACTCTTCCATCGTCAGCTCCACATCCGGTTGTCGTTGCATGGTGCATCGTCGGATGTCCGGACGACGCAAGCCCTGCTCTGGTTGAAATCTGTCCCGACGGCGCCGCGACGGCCGCCGGAGTGTTCCGCTTCTAATCAGCTCCCATCGGGCGGGACAAGACGGCGATAATAGGTCGGAGGCGCGCAAGGGCGACGGCAGACACCGCACGAGACGGGCGGCCGGGTGCGGATCTACGACGCCGGGCATCCGTCGGGGATCAGCGATCGCATCGTCGCAGCCAGTTTGGCCCGAGCGGAGGAGCGCGAGGCCGGTCGGATGCCGGCGCCTCATCGCAGGCCAAAGCGCGCTTCGCACACAGGATGTTGTTGCGGCACGCGGCAACTCAAGATCGGGACGGCCGGCGCAGCTCAGCTATTTGGCGGCGGCTCCCGCGCCGATGTCCGAGAGCAATTTGATCCGCTCCTTGAGCTCTCGCAACGTGGCGAGGCTGGTCGCGACGGCCTCGTCGGGGATGCCGTGCAGCACGTCAGCCGCAATGGAATCGCGCAAACCGTCGAGATCGTCGACGAGCTTGCGGCCGGCGGCGGTCAGATAGACGCGATTCGCACGCCGATCCTTGGGATCGTGCCGCCGTTCCAGAAGCCCCTGCTCGACCAGACGGTCCAACAGGCGCACCAGCGAAATCGGCTGCAGCTCCAGCACATCCGCAAGATCGACCTGAGACAGCCCCTCTTGCGCGCGCAGCCGGAACAGCACCACCCATTGTGCGCGCGTCGTGCCGCGCTGCTTGGCACGATGATCAATATAGTTGCGCAGAATGCGCGAGCTTTCGACGAGCTGCGTAACGAGCTGACGTCTTTCGTCGAGCGGCATGGCCGTGCGGTCCTCGGGGTCCCTCGAAAGCTTGCGAATTGTTTAGGTTTCTCCACGCCCTCGTGTGTTTACACATTAAGTGCGTGCATACTATATCTGGGCCGCTGGGATTGGTTTTAAAGACCGGTTATCATGTTCATCTCAGCATACGGGCCAGCATGAAGACATCACGAACCATCGTCTGGATCCTGCTGGTCGCGGCCGTCGGCGGCGCCGGCTATTATGGCTGGCAACGCTATCAGGATGCCGAGTCGGCGAAGAAGACATCGGCGCAGAAATCGGCGCGACCGCCGGCCGTTCGGGTATCGACCGCGCCGGTCGAGAAGATCGATTTTCCAGTGTTCCTGACCGGCCTCGGCACCGTGCAGGGTTTCAATACCGTCCAGGTCCGCACCCGCGTCGACGGCCAGATCGACAAGATCGGGTTCACCGAGGGCCAGCTCGTCAAGGAAGGCGACTTGCTGGTCGAGATCGATCCGCGGCCGTTCCAGGCTGCATTGGACCAGGCCAAGGCCAAGCGGGCCCAGGACGAGGCCAATCTCAACAACGCCAATCTCGATCTGCAGCGCTACACCAAGCTCGGCGAGTTCGCGACGCGGCAGCAGACCGATACCCAGCGCGCCACCGTGGCGCAGCTCACCGCCCAGATCTCGGCTGACGAAGCTGCGATCGCCAATGCCCAGACCCAGCTCAGCTACACCCAGGTCAAGGCGCCTATCTCCGGCGTCGCCGGCCTGCGCCAGGTCGATATCGGCAACATCGTCAACGCCTCGAGCCAAACCGGCATCGTCTCGATCGCGCAGATCGAGCCGATTGCAGTGATCTTTACCGCGCCCGAAGGGGAGCTGCCCTACATCAACGAGGCGCAGAAGATCGCGCCCTTGAAGGTGATCGCGTTCACCACCGACGGCAAGAAGCAGCTCGCCGAGGGCAAGCTGATGGTCGTGAACAACCAGGTCGACACGTCAAGTGGAACGATCCGGCTCAAAGCGGTGTTCGACAACAAGGACCACGCGCTGTGGCCGGGTCAATCAGTGTCCACGCGACTGCTGGTGCGGACGCTCAAGGATGCGACGGTGGTCCCCGATGACGCGGTCCAGCATTCCACTAGCGGGCTGTATTCGTACACGGTGAGCCCGGACAACAAGGCCGAGCTGCGCAAGGTGAAGGTCGGCGCGTCGATCGATGGTCGCACGGTCATCGAGGAGGGGCTGAACCCCGGCCAGCAGGTGATCACCGGCGGTCAGTTCAAAGTGCAGCCAGGCTCGGTCGTGACCACTGCGGTGGCCAGCTCGGAGCAGGCACCAGCTAAGGTCCGGCAGGAATGAACGGCGGCGGCATTTCGGCACCCTTCATCAAATACCCCATCGGCACCTCGCTGCTGATGGCGGGCATCCTGTTCATTGGACTCGTCGCCTATCCGCTGCTGCCGGTCGCGCCGCTGCCGCAGGTTGACTTCCCGACCATCCAGGTCACCGCCAATTTGCCGGGCGGCAGCCCCGAGACCATGGCGACCTCGGTCGCCCAGCCGCTGGAGCGGCAGTTCGCGCAGATCCCCGGCATCGCCCAGATGACCTCGACCAGCTACCTGGGCACCGCTGCGATCACGATCCAGTTCGACCTCAACCGCAACATCGACGGCGCCGCCAACGACGTCCAGGGCGCGATCAACGCCGCCTCAGGCCAGTTGCCGAAGAACCTGCCGTCGCCACCGACCTATCGCAAGGTCAATCCGGCGGACTCCCCGATCCTGCTCTTGTCGGCGACCTCGGAGACGCTGCCGCTGACCACCGTCAGCGATGCGGTCGACGCCGGCCTCGCCCAGCAGATCAGCCAGATCTCGGGTGTCGCCCAGGTCATCATCGGCGGTCAGCAGAAGCCGTCGATCCGCATCCAGATCGACCCGGCCAAGCTGGTCGCCAAGGGCCTGTCGCTCGAGGACGTGCGCAGCCAGATCGCGATCACCACGGTGGACGCCCCCAAGGGCAATATCGACGGGGAGCGGCGCGCCTACACCATCTACGCCAACGACCAGTTGACCGACTCGAAGGACTGGAACGACGTCATCATCGCCTACCGCAATGGCGGCCCGCTGCGGATCCGCGACATCGGACAGGCAGTGTCCGCGGCCGAGGACGCCAAGCAGGCGGCCTGGGCCAACGGCCAGCGCGGCGTGTTCCTGGTGATCTTCAAGCAGCCCGGTGCCAACGTCATCGAGACCGTCGACCGCATCAAGGGGCTGCTGCCGCGGCTGGTCGCGGCGATCCCGCCGGCGATCAAGATCGACGTCATCTCCGACCGCACCACCACGATCCGCGCAGCAGTCGAGGACGTCCAGTTCACCCTGATCCTGACCATCTTCCTGGTCGTGATGGTGATCTTCATCTTCCTGCGCAGCTTCTGGGCCACCGTGATCCCGACCATCACGGTGCCGCTGGCGCTGCTCGGCGCCTGCGCCATGATGTGGGGGGTCGGCTATACCCTCGATAACCTGTCGCTGATGGCGCTGACCATTGCGGTGGGCTTCGTGGTCGACGACGCCATCGTCATGCTCGAGAACATCTCGCGCTATGTCGAGGAGGGCGAGACGCCGATGGCCGCCGCCTACAAGGGCGCCAAGGAGATCGGCTTCACCATCGTCTCGATCTCGATCTCGCTGGTCGCGGTGCTGATCCCGCTGCTGCTGATGGGCGGCATCATCGGCCGCCTGTTCCGCGAATTCGCGGTCGTGCTGGCCATGACCATCTTCGTCTCGATGTTCGTATCGCTGACGCTCACGCCGATGATGGCCTCGCGCTTCCTGCGCAACGAGCACGCCACGCAGCACGGCAAGTTCTATCAATGGAGCGAGGCCGCGTTCGACGCGATGCTGCGCGCCTATGAGAAGGGCCTCGACCTGGCGCTGCGCTGGCGCTTTGCGACCTTGATGGTGTTCTTCGCCACGCTCGGGCTCTCGGTGTATCTGTTCATCCTGATCCCGAAGGGCTTCTTCCCGCAGCAGGACGTCGGCCTGATCACCGCCACCTCGGAAGCCTCGCAGGACATCTCGTTCAAGGCGATGCAGTCGCGCCAGGAGGCGCTCGCCAAGATCGTGATGGCCGATCATGACGTCGCCAGCCTCGCGATGAACATCGGCGGTTCCGGCCGCGCCGGCAACAATGGCAACATGTTCATCACCCTGAAGCCGCGCGAGGAGCGCGACGCGACGGCCCAGCAGATCATCGCCCGCCTCCGGCCGCAGCTCGAGAAGGTCGAGGGCGCGCGGCTCTATATGCAGGCGGCACAGGACATCCGGCTCGGCGGCCGGCCGTCCCGTACCCAATTCGAGTTCACCTTGCAGGACCCGAACCTCGCTGAGCTCAACGAATGGGCGCCGAAAATCCTGGAGAAGATGCGCTCGCTGCCGCAACTGCGCGACGTCGCCACCGACCAGCAGGCCGACGGCACCACCGTGCAGCTCGCGATCAACCGCGACACCGCCTCGCGCTACGGCATCACGCCGCAGCTGATCGACGATACGCTCTATGATGCGTTTGGGCAGCGTCAGGTGGCGCAGTACTTCACCCAGCTCAACTCCTACCGCGTGATCCTGGAGATCCTGCCGGAGCTGCAGGGCAATCTCGATACGCTGAACAAGCTGTATGTGAAATCGCCGACCACCGGCGACCAGGTGCCGCTCTCGACCTTCGCCAGCTGGACCACCGCGCCGGTCAGGCCGCTGTCGATCAGCCATCAGGGCCAGTTCCCGTCGATCACGATCAGCTTCAATCTCGCCCAGGGCGTGGCGCTTGGCCAGGCGACCGACGCGGTGCAGCGCGCGATGGTCGAGCTCGGCGCGCCCTCGACGTTGAACTCGAGCTTCCAGGGCACCGCGCAGGCCTTCCAGCAGTCGCTGTCGACCGTGCCGCTTCTGATCCTCGCGGCGCTCGTCGTCGTCTATCTGATCCTCGGCATCCTCTACGAGAGCTACATCCATCCGATCACGATCCTGTCGACCCTGCCCTCGGCCGGCGTCGGCGCGCTCGCGATCCTGATGGCGTTCGGCTACGATTTCAGCCTGATCGCCCTGATCGGCGTCATTCTGCTGATCGGCATCGTGAAGAAGAACGGCATCATGATGGTCGACTTCGCGATCGCCGCCGAGCGCGACCAGCATCTGCCGCCAGAGCAGTCGATCCGCCAGGCCGCCCTGCTCCGCTTCCGTCCGATCATGATGACGACGATGGCCGCGCTGCTCGGCGGCGTGCCCCTGATGCTCGGTAACGGCACCGGCTCGGAGATCCGGCAGCCGCTCGGCTATGCGATGGTCGGCGGCCTGATCGTCAGCCAGATGCTGACCCTGTTCACGACGCCGGTCGTCTATCTGTATCTCGACAAGGTCAACAACGCCTTCGCCCGCTGGGGCCGCACGCATATCGACCACGAGCCGGATGCCGCGGCGGCCGGCCCGGTCAAGGAAGCGGCGGAATAATCCGCCGCTTCGGTCAGGGCCTATTGCCGCGCCATCTCGGCCCGCCCCACGCCGTCACCATCCAGGCTCTGATCGTTCTGCATCGTGACCGACACATGCGACAGCCGCCCGGAGAACGCGAACGGTGCCGTGTAGTCTGACACAGGGCTGCCGCGGTCATGGCCGATGTCGAGCCCCGACCACGAGATCAGCGTGTGAAAGGCGAGTTGCGTCGTCAGCGCCCCGACCTCTTCGCCATCGATCAGCAACGTGTATTGGCTGAAGCCGGTGCGCGCGCCCTTGGCCGGCTCGGTCTGGCGCCTGAGACGCTCGACCCGCAGGCCGAGGCGATGCGCTCCCGCCGGCACCGCGTGAGTCGACCTGATGATCTCGTGGCGGCCGCCGATGTTGAGATCGTGCACGAGATGGCCGTCCTTGACGTAGAGGCTGTAGCCCGATGTGGCGTCGCCATGCGCGATCAGGACGCCCTCGGCGCCCTCCGGCCCGATCTCGACATGGGCCTCGATCAGATAGTCGCGGCTGCGCACGTCGGGCGCGACGTCGGTCGGCACATGGCCCATGCCGGCGTGGAACACGAAGTGCGTGCGCGCGCCGTGGAAGCGTGCGGCGTTCTCGGCGAAACGCGGGCCGAAGCGGTCATCGAGCGGCAGCACCTGATGCGCCTCCGCCTGCTCCCACCACAGTCTGACCAGCGCCGCGAGCCGCTCCGGCTCGGCGGCGGCGAGATCATGCGTCTCGGAGAAATCCTCGGCGAGGTGAAACAGCTCCCATTTGTCGCTGTCGAACGGCGTGCCCGTGGGGTGAAAGGCGACCGCCTTCCAGCCGTCATGCCAGAGGCCGCGATGGCCGAACATCTCGAAATATTGCGGCACCGGCTTCGATGGCGCCGTCGCGTCCGCGATCGAAGCCGCGAAGCTGACGCCTTCGAGCGGCATCTGCGGCACGCCCGCGATCTTGGCCGGCGCCGCGATGCCGATCAGGTCGAGCAAGGTCGGCACCAGGTCGCAGGCATGGACGAATTGGTGGCGCAACTCGCCGCGCGCTGCGATGCGTTGTGGCCATGACAGGATGAAGGGATCGCGGATGCCGCCGCCATGGGTGTTCTGCTTGTAGCGCCGAAGCGGCGTGTTGGACGCCATCGCCCAGCCATGCGGGAAATTCGAATGGGTGTCGGGGCCGCCGATGTCGTCGATACGGGCGAGTTTCTCGGCGATCGGCTCCGGCTTGAAGTTGAACGGCCCCATCGCGTTGACGAAGCCGAGCGGCCCGCCCTCCTGGCTGGCGCCATTGTCGGACATCACGATCACCAGCGTGTTGTCGCGCTGGCCGGTCCTGTCGAGGAACGCCAGCAACCGCGCCAGATGCAGGTCGGCATGATCGAGCATGCCGGCAAAGGCCGATTGCAGCCGGGTGAACACGCGCCGCTCCTCGTCCGAATGCGCCTCCCAAGCCTTCACACCGTCATTGCGCGGCGGCAGGTCCGTCGTCTCCGGCACCAGCCCCATCGCCTTCTGCCGCGCCAGGCGCTGCGCGCGCTCGGCGTCCCAGCCATGCGCGAAAACGGCATCGTAGCTCTCGATGATGTCGCGCGGTGCCTGGTGCGGCGCGTGGCAGGCGCCGAGCGCGAGCCAGGTCAGCCACGGCAGGTCAGGCCGATTCGGCGGTGTGGTCGGCAATGAAGCGAATGGCCTGGTCGATGAGGTCGGCGGTCAGATGATAGCCGTCGGCCAAGCTGCCGGGCGGCGAGATATGCGTGTTGTCGAGCACGAGCTCCGGCGCATATTGATCGGTCTCGGCATCGAGAAAGCCGTAGAAGCGGTCGAAGCCCCGGCCGAGCGGCCAGCCGTCGAACGGCCCGGTCGCGCCGCTCTCGGTCAACGGCGTCACATGCCACTTGCCGACCATGTAGTTGCGATAGGCGTGCGCACGCAGCATCTCGGCGATGGTCCCCGCCTCGCGCGCGATCTTGCCGCGATAGCCGGGATACCCAGAGTCGAAATTGGCAAGGCAGCCGACGCCGACCGAATGATGATTGCGGCCGGTCAGGAGCGCCGCGCGCGTCGTCGAGCACATCGCCGTGGTGTGGAAGCCGGAATAGCGCAGCCCCTGCGCGGCCAGCGCGTCGATCGCAGGGGTGCGGATCGGCGAGCCGTAGCAGCCGAAATCGGAGAAGCCGACGTCGTCGAACAGCACCACCAGGATGTTCGGCGCGCCCGCCGGGGGCTGCGGCGGCGCGGGCCACCAGGGTTTGGAGCTCGCGACGGTTCTGCCGATGGCGCCGGCAAATGCGGCCTCACTCATGCCACGTCCTCCCTCGCCCGCATCCGGCCGCAGCACGTCGCGGGCTGTGTTTCAGGTTTTCATCGGTCGGCAACGCCCGCACCGAGCAGCACGGACGCGCTTGCCTCGGATGATAACCATGATTATCATTTTTATTCCAGATGGAGAGAGGGGCATGCCCCGCCGCACCGCCCAGATCGAGCTGCCCGGCGTCACGCCGTCGCGGCAGCAGCGTAGCCGCGAGACGACGCAGGCCCTGCTCGCGGCCGGCGCGGAGCTGTTGTGCAGCCGAACCCTGGCAGAGCTGTCGATCAGCGAGCTCTGCACTGACATCGGCGCCACAGTCGGCGCCTTCTACAGCCGGTTCGACAGCAAGGAGGCCTATTTCAACGCCCTGCTCGCGCTCACCCTGCGCGACGGACGGGAGCAGTTGCTGAAGCTGCCGCCGGCCGCCCCCGTGCCCGGCGGAGCGGAGGACCAATGCCTGATCCTGGTCCGCGGCATCGTGGTGTGGATGCGCCGGCACAAGGGCGTGCTGCGGGCCGCCCTGATGCGCAGCGAGAGCGGCGCCAACAACTGGTCCGGCTTCAAGGAGCTGGCGCGGGCGCTGTCGAAGCGGGCCGCCTTGGTGCTGCTGCCCTTGCTGCATGGCGCGCGCGCCCCGGGCCGGCGCGCGGCGACGGCCCAGGAGCGGCGGACCGTCGCCTTCGGCATTCAGGTCGTGCTCGGCACCTTAGTGAATGCCATCCTCAACGACCCGGGTCCGCTGTCGATCGATGATGACGAGATCGCGGAGCGGCTCGGCACCTGCCTGCTCCTTTTGCTGGGCGCCGCCGCGCCCCGGCGCCGCTCGCGCAAGCCGCGCGGGACCGCAAGCGCTCGATAAGCGATCGGTTTCACGCGGCGCGCCCGACGTCTCCACGGCACAGGTGGCCGCCGCAGATGCCATCCTGGCCCGTTCCCGCGGAGGCACCGGCCCGCGCACCGTCAAACGCGTTGGAAATCCGTCATCCAGCGGCTTGCCAAAGCCTGAGACATGCGGGTAGAAGGACGCGTCGCCGCCGCAGCGAAGCTTCGCCGGCCGGCTCGCAGAACGGTGCCAGACAGTTCAGCAACTGCTTGAAACTCCTGGATATTCCGTTGGGGAATGGTGTAACGGTAGCACAACAGACTCTGACTCTGTTTGTCTTGGTTCGAATCCAGGTTCCCCAGCCAGCATCCACAATTCGTAGACGCGCCTGATCCAAACGCAGCTGTTGCCCGCGGGTGATGACCCGTCCCCCGCACGAGGTGGGCCGCGCCACGGATCTCCGCGCTCCCGCGCCGACCGATTGGTCGCCCGACATCGTCGACGCTTGGGCTCCGGAGATGCCGGCATGGCGGACCACGCCGTGATTGCAGCTCCGCGACCATCCGTCTCCGGCGCAAGGCTTGCGCAGGCGTAGAAGCGTCCAGCGCGGATGCCAGGATTGCCAAGAGCGTAGCCCCACTGATTGCGAATCAGCGGGGCTACGTCCAACCATTGCAGGTGGTGGAGCGCTTCTGCGGAGGATCGCAATTGCAAAACAGCGTCGGTTCTCGCGCGTTTCAGAACGCAAGGCTGCAAAAGCGAGCCAAGAAGCAGGCGGAAGGGCTGCTGCAGGCGGCGGTCAGCGCCTATGGCCAGGGTCGGCCGGCGGAGGCCCGGGCGCTGTGCCAGCAGATCCTGCAGGATCTGCCGGCTCATTTCGGCGCCCTGCATCTGCTCGGCGTGTCCGAACGCGACAGCGGCCGTTTCGACGAGGCGGTGCTCGTCCTGACGCGCGCAATCGAGAGCGATCCGCGGTCGGCCGAAGCCCAGTCGGATCTCGCCCTGGCGCTGTTCCGGCTCGGCCGCTACGAGGAGGCCCGTGCCCGGTACGAGCGCGCCATCGCGCTCAAGCCGAACTTCCCGACGGCGCTCACCAATCTCGGCAATACGCTGATGAGCCTCTCGCGCTTCGCCGAGGCGATAGCCGCGCATGACCGGGCCATCGCGTCGAAACCCAATTATGCCGACGCGCATGCCAATCGCGGCATGGCGCTGCTGCTCTCGGGTCGGAACGAAGAGGCCGGCCAGAGCTTCGATCGCGCACTCGCGCTGCAGCCGCGGTTGCTGACAGCCCTGTTTGGCAAGGGCTTGGTCAGCATGAACCTGCGGAATTTCGATGCTGCGCTGGCGGCGCTGAACGCCGCGCTGGCCATCAGTCCGAATGCGGCTCCCATCATCGCCCAGCGCGGGCGGGCGTTTCAGGAGCAGGGCAAATTCGACCAGGCGGAAGCCGATTTTGACGCGGCACTCGTCGTCGATCCGCTGCTGGAAGACGCGCTGCGCGGCAAGGCCACGGTGTCTCTCGTCAGAGGCAACATCCCGCTGGCGACCTCGTTCATCAACAAGCTGCTGGAACGGAACACGAAGTCGGAGACCGCCTGGACCCTGCTCGGGGTCTGCTCTGCGATGCAGGGCGACATTGCCACGGCGATCGCGGATTACGATCGCGCGCTGGCGATCAACCCGAACCATGAGGACGCGATCACCAAAAAGATCTTCGCGCTGGACTTCCTGCCCGACGTCGCGGTCGAACGTCTCCAGGCGGAGCGGACCTATTGGTGGGAGGCGATCGGCGCGCGATTGCCTCGTCTTCCGCTCGGCGAGCGGGATCTCGATCCCGACCGGCGACTGGTCGTGGGCTATGTGTCGTCGGATTTCCGCGATCATTCGGCGGCGCTCGGCTTCCTGCCCATCCTGCGCCACCATGATCACGCGCAATTCGAAATCGTCGCGTATTCCTGCTCGCCGGTGCAGGACGCCAAGACGGAGTTGTGCCGCTCGCTGGTCGATCGCTGGGTCGACGCCTGGCAGTTGACGGACGACCAGCTCGCCGCGCAGATCCAGGCCGACAAGGTCGACATCCTCGTCGATCTCTCCGGACATTCCGCCGGCCACCGGCTCACTTTGTTTGCGCGCAAGCCAGCCCCGATCCAGGTCTCCGCCATCGGCAGCGTCACCGGAACGGGCCTGCCCGTCATGGACTATCTGCTGGCCGATCCGGTGGTGATCCCGGCCGCGGTCCGGCATCTGTTTGCTGAGAAGATCCACGACCTGCCGTCGCTCATCACGATCGAACCGCCGCCGCCAATTCCGCCCTCGCCGCTGCCCATGCTGCGCAACGGCCACGTCACCTTCGGCTCCCTCAATCGCGTCGACAAGTTTTCCGAGCCGACGATCCATCTGTGGTCAAGGCTGTTGGCTGCAGCGCCAGGGTCGGTCATCGTCGTCAAGAACCATTCGATGGGCGATCCCTTGCTCCGCGACGGATTGATCGCGCGCTTCGTCGCCCACGGCATTGCCGCGGAGCGCATCCGCTGCATCGGGAAGACGGGGCGCCAGGAACATCTTGCGATGTTCGGCGAGATCGACATCGCACTCGATCCCTTCCCGGTGAATGGCGGCATCTCGACCTGGGAGCCGCTGCAGATGGGCGTACCGGTGGTCACCAAGCTCGGCAGCGGCCCTGCCGCACGCGCCGGCGGCGCGATCCTCAAGGCGATCGGCCTCGACGAATGGGTCGCCGACGATGATGAAGGCTATCTCGCAACCGCGCTGGACTTCTGCTCCCGTCCTGACGAGCTTGCGGCGCTCCGCGCCGCGCTGCCCGGCATTGTTTTGAATTCGGCCGCCGGCAACAGCACGCTCTACACCGCGCATGTCGAGAAGGCCTATCGGACGTTCTGGCACGACCATTGTTCAAAGGCGCAGACGCGCTAGCGTCTGCAGCCGCTGGCGGCAAAAGGCGTCTGCGGAGCATCGCGACACGCGGATCCACACACGGCATAGTTGCAGACAGCCAACACACGTGTGGCGTAAATTTCCGACAGATACGTCTTACACGCGTATTGCGTTCGCGGGCTGGACAGTCTGTGCGCGCAAGCCACGCCGGGTGAACGACTATCGCCGTCCCAAATCCGCCCAGCCTGCGCCCGATTCAACCGATATGACTGAAGCCGAAAAGCGATACTACCAGAAGTTATAAGAACGTGGCCATGTCGCCACATCGTTCCCTTCAGTTAAGGACGCCAGCGGAAGTTGCTGGCAGCGATCAGCGCACCATGCCACCCAGACAGGAGTGCTGAGGGAGTAAGGATTGCCGATCGTGCGTTGGGTGATTTTATTAGCTGGATTGCCCCTGCTCTGTTTGGGTGTCGCTGGACTGATCTGGACGGCGGTCAACAAGGATGACGATCAGCGGGCTTGCCGGCAGGGATCGATCGTAACCTTGACGGCGGGCTGCCAGCCAGCGCGGCCTGTTTTGTCAGCCGTCGACGTCATGACCTTTCAGAAACCTCCAACCGTTCAAAATCCTGGTCCAGCCGCGCCGGCGACGCGCACCCGCGGTGCCGTGGCCGAGATCGAGCAGAGGTGAGACTGGCAGCCTCCGCGCCCAGGCCGCACCCGGAATTTACCTCCCATTCACCGCGATCCTGCCCTCCCCGGAACGATGCAATTTGCATCAACTTGTTCGTACGAGGAGACGGGACATGAGCAGGCAGCAGGATCTCGAGGACCAGATTGCGCGGGCCGAGCGGCTTGAGCGGAGCATCACCGACATGCTCACGATCGAGCGCCTGCGGCAGTTCGCGGCCGAGTGCCGGCGCGAGTTGGAGCGCCTGCAGCAACAGCGTTGTGCCGCCTGACAAGGGTCTTGGCCAACGCGGCGGCAACCGGCAAGCGCCGGTTCACGAGCAGGTCGTGACCATGTTGGTGCAGAGCTGCCGGGTCCAGCCAATGCCTTTCCTGGCGCGGACCTTGGCGAACTCCCCGAAGCAGCCGAGCAGTTCGATCGTCTGATCACCATCGGCATGCGGATCGAGCTTCGCGCTCGATGCGGCATGATCGCGATAGATCACCGTGCCATTCTGCAGGCCGCCGGCGCCGACGACGCTCCGGTGCATGAAGCCCCTGCCGTGGAAGATCACTCTCGGCTTGTCCTGGTCGGCCTCCACCAGGACCGCGCGGTCGATCTCGAACCAGTCACCCTGCTGGGCGGCGAGATGGACGAGGATCCAGCCGTCGCTGGTCGGGTTCTTCAGCGTCGCGACGATGCTGCCGCCAGGCTCCGCTCGCACGTTCGCGCCACGGGGATCGGGATCGATGACCACGACCTCGACGTTGCAGGCATTCCGGTCGGGAGCTTGGGCGGACGCAGCGCCTGAGGCCAAGATGATCATGATCAGCAGCAGAACTCGCATCGGCATCACCCGCTCCACCTCCTTGCCGTGTCAGCATGAGTCGTGGGCGCCGCCTTGAAGTTCAACCGGCGCGCCGCCAGGTTCCCCCGGCATGGGCGGGTCGCGGCAAAGCGTATCAGGACACCTCCCCTAACAGTTGCAATCGAGGGCAAACGCACTCAAGATCACCGCTGATACTTAGATCCTTTGCCAAGTTTGGAGAGCGTCATGGCGTTAGCTCCAGCTGCAATGGCCGCCGCGGCAAGGCCCGTCAACGATCTTGGTCCCTATCGCCCGGCCGGCGTTTTCATTTCCTATGCCTCGGAAGATCACGACGTCGCTCAGGCCGTGTATCAGAGCCTGCAGGCGCTGAGCGAGACGATCTTCGATCGGGTCAAGATCTTCCTCGACTCCAAATCGATCGAAGCCAGCGACGAAATCCGCCAGGACCTGCGCACGGGCCTGCGCAAATCCGATTTCCTGGTGGTGCTCTATACCGGCCAGCTCAAGAAGAGCCATGGCTACACCGGCTGGGAGCTAGGCTTTTTTGAAGCCTTGATGGAAGAAGAAAAGAAGCAGGGCGATGGCGAGACCTCGCGTCGCATCATCTATCTGTTTTGCGGCGAGACGCCCCCGACGGGCGACGGCATTCTCGGCATCAACATGGAAGTCGATACCGACGATCTGTCGGGAGCACGCGCCGACTATGTGCAGAAATCCACGCAATCGATCGACGATCCCGATCCGCTGGCGCGCGTAATGCTCGACATCGCCGCGCGTGCCGAGACCCGCCTGCCGCCGCCGCTGAACGAGGACCGCGACACCTTGGACCGGCTGCGCACCAAGCGCAAACGCCAGATCGCGACCGAGATCATCCCGACCTTGAAGGGCAAGCTGTTCGACAGCATGAGCATGCGGATCACGCGTCACTCGGTCGAACAGCGGCTCATCGAGTTCCTGCTGCCGAAGCCGCCCAGCGATCAACCGATCAGCACCATTCCGGACGACACCACCCTCACCCCGCATTCGCGCGCGCTGGAGATCTTCGGCATCGCCGAGCCGCGCGACACGCTCAAATGGGGCGAGTTTCGCAGGAAGATGCGGGTCCGCGATACGCTCGGCGCGTCCTCCATCCTCGTGGCGATCGAACAGGCGGTGATCAGCGCGATTTCCTCGGAGACGCCCACCGACAGCGACCAGATCCTGAAGTCCGTGGACGACCAGATCTTCCGGGTCATCGTCACCCGGCAACTCGACTACTATAACGGCCAGAAGCTGGTGCACGTCTACTTCATCAAGCGGCTGTCGGCGCGAATGCTCGGCGACAACGCCACCTCCTGCATTCTCGGCTTCATCAACGTCGCGGCCAAATACCGCTTCATCTTCGTGGAGCCCGACAGCGCGCTCTCGGTGGACTCCTTCATCCTCGAACATGAGGCGGCCAAGACCCAGTACAAGGTGCGACAGCTGGTGCGCGAGCTGCTCTTGATCGAGGAGGAGGCGCGTGCGCTGAAGCTCGACCAGGTCGCGGCCATTCGCCAGTATTTCGGCGCCGACAGCGAACATTTGAAGCTCGCCAAGCAACTTCAGGACAAATGGTTCGACGCCCGTTCGCAATTGATGGCCTCGGCCGAAAAGCTTCTCGGCACCGATCTCGCGAGCCCGTCATTTCCGGCAGCCGCCGAGCAGTGGATCGCTACGCTGCGCGCGTTCCGCGAGACGTCGGGCCAGATCAATTCGACCGTCACTGTAAAGGCGCTGGAGAACCTCAAAGACAGCTTCGCCGTCTGACATCGCCATCCGTCGTTTTGGAGCGCTTGCCAGCCTTGCCCGCCGGATCGTTCAAAACGGCGCAGAAAAGATCAATCCTGCGTCGGCCTCTCCTCCCATATCGCCGGCGCGTCGCGAATGCGACGCGATCGACGACAAGGAGAGTTCATGAGACCGGATCAAACGACGACGACCCAGGGCACAGGCACGGCCAGCACGAGCGCGGGCGCCTGGATCCTGAGCCAAGACGATGGAGCCTGGTTCGATGCCGTGCCCGGCGAAGCCATGCGCATTCGCGTTCGCGGCACGGATGTCGGCGGCCGCTACACGATCGTGGAATCGATCTCACAACCCTTGGCGGGACCGCCCTTGCACAGCCACCACGAGGACGAGGTCATTTGCGTGCATGAGGGCGTTCTCACCTTCGTGGTGAATGGAGCCCGCCTCGAGGCCGGGCCCGGCAGCATCGTGGTGATCCCCGGCGGAGCCGAGCACGCCTGGCGGAATTTCGGCAGCCAGCCGGCGCGCTACATCGCGGTCTTCACGCCTGGCGGCATCGATGAACTGCTCGCCCAGGTCGGGAAGGTGACGCCGCAGGAGCTTCCCGCACTTGCCGCGCGCTACGGCTCCGTGGTCACGGGGCCCCCCATCGCGCGTTGAGGTCAGGGCGTTGCGCGTGACGGACCACGCGCGACGCCCTGACGAGGAGCAACCCCGCGCCATTCTCACGCGTGCCCAATCCCGCCGTCAGCGTCGCGGCGCCTATCATTTTCCGCGAACCAGGCTTAGGAGCAAAGCGCGCCGGCCCAAGCGACGCCGGACACAGCCACACGCCGATGCGACAGTCCGATTCAACCCCGAGCTCCCGCCCGATCACGGATGCAGCTGCGTCCGGGCCCTTCGCCTCGTTTGGCGCCCGCAGCTCAAGGCCGCTGGTCGGCAGGCTGCATGGCGCGGAGGCCAGGCTGGTCCGCGTCGGTGCCCAGCGCATGACGGCGCCGCTGCCGATCAGCATCCCGCGGCAGGATGGGTTCTATCTCGTGTTCCAGCTGCGCGACCATCCAGCTCACCAGCATTGGATCGACGGCCGCCCGACACTCGCCGCGGCCTCGCCACGCGGCAGCCTGCATATCGTCGACACGAATGCCGAGCATTCCTCGCTGATCGTCGCGCCGTTCGACAGTTTCAACATGACGCTACCCCGGGCTTTCCTCGCTGCGCTCGCAGACGATCTCGATGCGTCCCGCATCTCCGCCCTTGCGGTTGATGAGCCGTGGCAGACCCGGGATGCGCGGCTGGCCAGCCTCGCCCCCGCCGTGCTCGACGTGTTGTCGGACCGGATCACGCCAAGTCCGCTGTTTGCCGATCAGCTTATCACCACCGTCGCGCTGCACGTCGCGGAACGCTATGGCGGGCTGCGCCGTCGAACCCTTTGCCCAGGAGGGCTCGCGCCCTGGCAGCAACGGCGGGCTTGCGAGATCCTCGCAGCCGATGTCTCCGGACACGTCCCGCTGGCGGTGATCGCCGCGGAATGCGGCCTGTCGGCGTCGTATTTCGGCCGCGCCTTCAAGGCCTCGCTCGGCGTGACGCCGCATGGCTGGCTGCAGGCGCGGCGGATCGAAGCCGCCAAGCAGCTGCTCGCCGGGTCCGATCTCCCGCTCGCGGCGGTCGCCGCCCGCTGCGGCTTTGCCGACCAGAGCCACTTCACCCGCATGTTCAAGCGCGCCACGGGCGCGACGCCAGGCCTGTGGCGGCGCGCGCGATAGTTGGATGCATATCTTGCGATGCCGACCGAAAGCCTCGTCTGATGCGTGAACGCCCCTCCTCCCGCCTGCTGCTGCTCGACGCGCTCGACCGGCTTTTGCTGTTCAAATTCGTGCACCTCGCCGGCGCGCTGCAGGGAGAGATGTTCTGGGCGACGCCGGGCGGCGGGCTCGATCCCGGTGAGAGCTACGAGGCTGCCGCCTGCCGAGAGATGTTCGAAGAAACCGGGATCCGCATCGCCGACCCAGGCCGGCAGATCGCGCGGCGATCGGTCACGTTCACGATGGTGGACGGCGAACAAGTCAGCTCGGACGAGCGCTATTTCCTGATCAGGATCGGCAGCGCCGAGATTTCGTCGGCGCATTGGACCGCCCTGGAGCGCGCCGCCATCGCCGCCCAGCGCTGGTGGCGCCCCGCGGAGCTGGCAGCGACCACCGACCAAGTCTACCCAGAGGACATCGTGGCAATGCTGCACAAAGCGGGAGCCTGGTAGGCTCTCCCGCTCGTCCTACAGCCGCCCTCCCGCAAGCGCCGCGGCGCGCGGCCGGCCGATGTCCGCGAGCGCCTGCGGCATCGGCGACACCGGAAACACCGCGTTGATCTGACCGGTCCCCGACGAGGGGAAGAACGGCGTGACCACCTCGACGCCGCGGTCGTAGTGGTTCCAGCCGAGCGCCCCGAGCAGCATCGCGGTGTCGTGCATGAAGCCCTCGCCATGACCCTTGCTGGCATATTCCGGCAGCATGTCGCAGAAGTCGGGCCATTCGCCCTGCTCCCACATCTGGATCACCTCGTGGTCGAGACGCTCGAGGAACGGGCTGAACATCTTGTCGCGATACTCGTCGGCGGTGCCGTTCTGCGCGAAGCGGTGGCTCAGGGAGCCGGAGGCGAAGAAAGCCACCGTGCCGTCGTAATGATCCTCGACCGCACGGCGGAACGCCCAGCCGAGCTTGGCGCTGTCGGCGAGGTAATGCGAGGTGCACAGCGCCGACACCGACACCACCTTGAAATGGCGATCGGCATTCATGTAGCGCATCGGCACCAGGGTGCCGTATTCGAGCGCGAGCGACGTGGCCGCATGGGCCATGGTGGCGACGCCATGGGCGTTGGCGCCCTCGGCCAGGATGCGGCCAAGCTCCGGGTTGCCGTCATACTCATAGGTCATGTTGGCGATGAAGTGCGGCAGCTCATTGGAGGTGTAGAGCCCCTGGAAATGCGGCGCGCAGTTGATGTGGTAGCCCGCATTGACCAGCCAGTGGGTGTCGAACACGACGATCGTGTCGACGCCCGCCTCGCGGCAGCGCCGGCCGATCTCGATATGGCCATCGATCGCCGACTGGCGCTTGCCCTTGGCCGGACCATCCAGCTCGCTGAGATACATCGACGGCACATGTGTGATCTTCGCCGCCAGTGCGAGCTTGCCCATTGTCTCGTCTCCCTTCCCATCATTCACGATCCGGCATGGCGGACCGTCTGCTTGGCCGACAGACTAGCCGGGCCGCCTCGCGAAAAAAAGGGCCGCGACAGCGGCCCTTCCGGCATTCGGAGCCAGCTGCTGTCCCAAGATCATGGGACAAAAGCATGGGACAGCGGCGCTCACGCCGCCTTGATGTCGATGGTCTTGGCGGCCTTCTGCACCTCCGGCTTTTTGGGCAGCGTGACCTTGAGCACGCCCTGCCTGAACACCGCCTCGATCTTGTCGGTGTCCACGCCGTCCGGGATCTGGAAGGAGCGCTCGAATGAACCGAAGCTGCGCTCGCGGACGTAATAGTCCTTCTTCTTCTCTTCCTTGTCCTCCTGCTTCTCGCCCCTGATCGACAGCACGCCGTTGGCGACCTTCACTTCGACATTCTTCTCGTCAAGCCCCGGCAGTTCCGCCGAGACCTCATAGGCATTGTCGTGCTCGGCCACGTCAACGGCGGGCGCGACCGCAAACGACCGCGTTCGGGGGAGACCCGGCAGTTGATCGAACAATGACGGCGTGCGCCAGATCCCGCCGTGGAAATCCTCAAACACGCGATCGATCTCGCGGCGCAGGCTCTCAAAAGGCCGCCATCCCTGCACGGACGGCGCAGTTGCTTTGTCAGTGTTGACGGGCAGTTTGGTGGGTTCAGCCATGACTTCATCCTCCTGCTTCACGCGAGGATCATGTCGTTAGCGGCACGGGCGCGACCGTCGCGCTTGACGAGATCGGCCGGCATCCGCTCCCTCGCGCTTGACGGGAAACATATACCGAAGCTCTCAGCGGTTTAGATTGATCACGATCAAATGGGCCCGCTCTCGGATGTCTCGACAATCTTCAAACGGCAGGGGGTGGAGGGGCGCTGGACGGATCTCTTGGCATGACACAGGCCGCCATCGGCGCACCGGTTCCAAGCGGTCCGCGCCCGTCAAGAGCGGGCAAGATGGTGAATGCATCGTAAACCGGCGCAGCTCACATCCTGCTTTAAAGCAGGCAGAAGAAAGCTTTGCGCGCCAAGACGTTAAGTAACGAAAATGGAGCTGTCTGGCAGCCCTGCGGCGGCCCTTCCGGCGCCCCGATCATGGCCGAATGGCGCGCGAATTGTGGATCGCTTAACAGATTTTCCAGTTCCAGCGGTGAAGGTGTCGGCTCAACCAATCACCACAGGTTTCATGACCGTGACATCCTTCGGACGCGTAATCTCGGTGCGAGGCTCCCAGGCCCGCGTCGGCATTCTGTCGACCCAGCAGATGACCGTTTCCGAGATCCGCGCGACAGTCGGCCGCTTCATCAGCATCCGCTGCCCGAGCGCCACGATCATCGCGATCATCACCGAGGTCACCAGTGAAGACCTGTCGCAGGCCCACGACTACGTCGCGACCGCCTCGGTGGACCTGCTCGGCGAGATCCTCGGCCCCGCCGAGCGGCCGAAATTCCAGCGCGGCGTCACCCATTATCCGACCATCGGGGACGCCGTCGACATGATCACCAGCCAGGAGCTGCGCACGATCTACACGCCGACGGCGGGCGACCATATCGACATCGGCGCCCTGCAGCAGGACACCAGCGTGCGCGCCTGCGTCAATGTCGAGGAAATGCTGTCGAAGCATTTCGCCGTGCTCGGATCGACCGGCGTCGGCAAATCGACCGGCGTGTCGCTGTTGCTCAACGAGATCCTCAAAGCCCGGCCGAACCTGCGCATCTTCCTGCTCGACGTCCATAACGAATATGGCCGCTGCTTCGGCGAACGTGCGCTGGTGCTGAACCCGCGCAATCTGAAACTGCCGTTCTGGCTGTTCAATTTTGAGGAGATCGTCGACGTCCTGTTCGGCGGCCGCCCTGGGGTGCCGGAGGAGCTCGATATCCTCGCCGAGGTGATCCCGCTGGCGAAGGGCATCTACACCCAGTACCAGAATACGGACCGCATCGGGTTGAAGCGGATCGATCCCAAGACCGTCGGCTACACCGTCGATACGCCGGTCCCCTATCGCCTCGTCGACCTGATCAGCCTGATCGACGAGCGCATGGGCAAGCTGGAGAACCGCTCCTCGCGCATCATCTATCATAAGCTGATCTCGCGCATCGAGACCGTGCGCAACGACCCGCGCTACGCCTTCATGTTCGACAACGCCAATGTCGGCGGCGACACCATGGCCGAGGTCATCAGCCATCTGTTCCGTCTGCCGGCGAACGGCCGGCCGATGACGGTGATGCAGCTCGCCGGCTTCCCGGCCGAGGTGGTCGATTCCGTCGTCTCGGTGGTGTGCCGCATGGCGTTCGATTTCGGCCTTTGGAGCGACGGCGTCTCGCCGCTGCTGTTCGTCTGCGAGGAGGCGCATCGCTATGCCTCCGCCGACCGCTCGATCGGGTTCGGCCCGACTCGCAAGGCGATCTCGCGCATCGCCAAGGAAGGCCGCAAATACGGCGTCTATCTCGGCCTGATCACCCAGCGCCCGGCCGAACTCGACGCGACCATCATCTCCCAGTGCAACACGCTGTTCACGATGCGCCTCGCCAACGAGCGCGACCAGTCGCTGCTGCGCTCCGCGGTGTCGGATGCCGCCGCCAATCTGCTGTCCTTCGTGCCCTCGCTCGGCACCCGCGAGGTGCTGGCGTTCGGCGAAGGCGTGGCCCTGCCGACGCGACTGCGCTTCAAGGAAGTGCCGCCGCATCAATTGCCGCGCAGCGAGGCGACGATCGCCACCGTGCGCTCCGTCAATGCCGGCCATGACATGCATTTCGTCGCGGCCGTGCTGGAACGTTGGCGCGGCGCCACGTCGAGCCGTGATGCGGCCGGCGACGGCGGAACGATCAGCAGCGGCGATCGCGGCGGTCTCGCCACCTCGCTCGATGCCCCGATGCTGCAGCCGTCCATGGGGCTCGACCCCGACCGCTTCTCCCTGCTGAAGAAGCCGCTGCGATAAGCTGCGGCCGCCTGCCCGGAACCCTGCCGGGCCTCTCGTGAGAGGTGTCCGCGATTGTCCAGCCGCACTGGCACGCATCGTCGCGGTCGGCCCGTTCCTGTGGGACGACGAGATCAAGGCGCGTTGGGCCCGCGACGGCCGCGTCCGCGTCGACACCGTCCAGATCGCGCCTGCTTCGATCGGGTGGCGGGACGCTCGGCGACGGTCGAGGTGATGAACTGAGGCGGCGGCCCATTGCGCCTGCGCCGTCATGGATTATGGTTCGCCGCCCGAACGCCAATCTGGACCCGTTGCCATGACGCAGCCCGCCATCAGCCGCTTCCCCGTCCCCGCGATCGATGCGCTGCCCGACGACATCCGCACCCGCCTGCTGGCGGTGCAGGAGAAGAGCGGCTTCGTGCCGAACGTCTTCCTGACGCTCGCGCACCGGCCGGACGAGTTCCGCGCCTTCTTCGCCTATCACGACGCTCTGATGGAGAAGGACGGCGGCCTGACCAAGGCCGAGCGCGAAATGATCGTGGTGGCCACCTCGAGCGCCAATCAGTGCCAATATTGCGTCATCGCCCACGGCGCGATCCTGCGCATCCGCGCCAAGAATCCCCTGATCGCCGATCAGATCGCGATCAACTACCGCAAGGCCGACATCACGCCGCGGCAGCGCGCGATGCTCGATTTCGCGATGAAGGTCGCGCTTGAGGCCCAGGCTGTGGGCGACGCCGATTTCAAGACCCTGGCGAGCCACGGCTTCACCGACGACGATATCTGGGACATCACGGCGATCGTCGCCTTCTTCGCGTTGTCGAACCGGATGGCCAATGTCACGGGCATGCGTCCCAATCACGAGTTCTATCTGATGGGCCGGTTGCCGAAGGCGAAGTAGGCCGACAATCAAGCCGATCAGTCGTCCGATGCCGGGCCGCACCAGCCGGGCAGATAGACGGCATCATGGCTCTTGGCGAGCGCCAGCGCATGCTCCATGGCCGCCGCGAAATGGCTCTCCACCGTCTTGCGCTTGACCCTGCGGCGCAGGAAGTCCGCCCACAGAAACTCGCTGAACGGTGTCGTGTCCTTGGCAAAGCCACCGGCGCGGCGCAGCTCGCCTGCGAGGCTGCGGAACGGATCGTCCTTCAGATCCGCCACCGTCTTCGGCAGATCCTTGAAATGCCGCCGCTCGCCCTTGGCGTCGTAAGGATACACCCAGCGCTTGTTGTCCATCACGTTCCAGAAGCCGTCGCGATCGACCATCGACAGATCGCCGATCACGCTGACGAGGACATCCGTCACGCCCTCGTCGTGCAGCGCGCGCGCCAGATGATGATGGTCGACGACATAGTGCCGCTTGTCCGGACCGAGCACGACGGGGATCATGTGCTTGCCGAGCAGCTCGGCCTGCTTCTTCTGGGACTTGTGCTCGCGCCAGCGCTCCCGCTTATCCTTCACCTCGCGCATGCCGACCGTCATCTGCGTCGGGCGCAACGACAGGATCGGCACGGGATGCAGCAGCGGCTCGCGGGTATTGGCCATGCGTGAGCTCCAATGGATTTCGCGGACACTCCGGCCGGATCGGCACCGTCGGCGCGTGGGTTCCACCGTTACACCAAACCGGGCGGACACGACACATCCCCGGGGCGATAGGCCCGTCTGATGCAGCTCAACCCCGGCAAAGTTTCTTTGTGAGAGGCTGGGCCTGCATGCTAAGAAAGCACATCGGAGTCGAGGCATGAAGACCCAGCGCCCCATCGCAGCGGAGGAAGAGCATCGCGTGGTGCCATTCCGGCCACGCGGCGGCCCGGCGCGGCGCGTGGTCGAGGGCGGCGGACCGCCGGTTCCGCTGCATCGGCGCGAGCCGGTCCAGCTCGATCTCTCCCGCTATGAGCAGCCGCGCGAGCAGCCCGACGATTTCCGTCACCGCATCCTGGCCAATATCGCTGCGATCGCCTTTACCATCGCGCTGACCGCGATCGGCATCTGGCTGGCCATGAGCATTGCGGATCTGCGCAAGACCCAGGACTGCCTGCTGACAGGACGGCGCGACTGCGCTCGCATCATCACGGAGACCTACACCCCGTGAGCCGCTGATCCAGGCGGCGGTGCCGCGGCCAGACAGGGCATCACAATCCCGCCACAACCGAGCGGCCCGGCTCCATTGAACTCACCGCCTCGCTCCGATATACGGGCACACGACTCCTGGGCGACGGGGGTAAAAGGGCTCGCATCAGACGCCCCGGGGGCGGTGTCCTCTCGTTGCTCTTCTCCGGATTAGCTCAAAAATATCAAAGGCTTAGTGATGTCCTCAACATTCGATCAGGTCGCCACGATCATCGCTGAAACCTGCGACATCCCGCGCGACACGATCACGCCGGATAGCCACGCCATCGACGATCTGGGCATCGACAGCCTCGATTTCCTCGACATCGCGTTCGCGATCGACAAGGCCTTCGGGATCAAGCTGCCGCTCGAGAAGTGGACGCAGGAAGTGAACGACGGCAAAGCCAGTACCGAACAGTATTTCGTGCTGAAGAACCTGTGCGCCCGCATCGACGAGCTGGTCGCCGCCAAGGGCGCGTGAGCGCCCGCCATGCAGATCGAGTACTTCCAGCTGATCGACCGCATTCTCGACCTCCGACTGGACGAGAAGACCATCACCGTCGAAGCCCAGGTTCCCACCGAGAGCACGATCTTCGAAGGACATTTTCCGGGCTACCCCATCATGCCCGGCGTTCTGTTGATCGAATCCATGGCGCAGACATCGGGATGGCTGCTGCTCGCACTTATGAAGTTCGAGCGAATGCCGTTCCTGGCTGCCGTCAAGGAGGCCAAGATGCGGGGCTTCGTCTCGCCGGGCGAGGTGCTGACCGTCGAGGCCAATGTGCTGCATGAGGGCTCCGGCTATGCCATCACCGAAGCCCGCGTGAAGGTCGACGGCAAGCTTCGCTCCAACGCGACAATCACGTTTAGCCATGTCCCCTTCCCCAACCCGGAATTGCGCGGACACATGGACGCCGTCGCCCAGCGCGTCGGCTTTCCGCAACAGGTCCTGCAGCGATGAATGAGACAGCCGTGACCGCCGAGCCCGTCGAAGTCTGGATCACCGGTATCGGGCTTGCGACCTCGCTCGGCGAGGGCCTCGATGCGAACTGGGACGCGCTCAACTCCGGCCAGATCAATGTCGACGAGCAGGGCTTCGCGCCCTACATCGTGCATCCCTGGGCCAAGGTGAATCTGGAAGCGCAGATCCCCAAGAAGGAACAGCGCCAGATGGAGGCGTGGCAGCGCATCGGCACCTATGCCGCCGGGCTGGCGCTGGATTCCGCCGGCCTCAAAGGCAACAAGGAGATCCTGTCCCGGATGGACATGATCGTTGCCGCCGGTGGCGGCGAGCGCGACATCTCGGTCGACACCAACATCCTCAACGCCGAAGCGCAGGGCAATTGCACGCCGGGCTTTCTCAACGACCGGCTGATGAGCGATTTGCGCCCCACCCTGTTCCTGGCGCAGCTCTCCAACCTGCTCGCCGGCAACATCGCAATCTCGCATGGGGTGTGCGGCACCTCGCGCACCTTCATGGGCGAAGAGGTCGCGGGCGTCGACGCGTTCAAGATCGCGCTGGCGCGCATTGCCGGCGGCCAGAGCGACATCGCGCTGGTCGGCGGCTCACATAATGGCGAGCGCAAGGACCTGCTCGTTCTGTACGAGTTCGGCGACTACAATCTGAAGAACAAGTTCGCGCCGGTCTGGGACCGCAAGGAGCATCCCGGCTTTGCGCTCGGATCGGCCGGTGCATTCCTGGTGCTGGAATCCAGGCGCCATGCCGAGGCCCGCGGTGCCAAGCCGCTGGCGCGGCTCAGCAAGGTGGTCGCCGATCGCGCCCGCCGCAAGGAAGCCGGCGCCGTGACTGGCACGCTGGAGCGGCTGTGGTCCGCGCTGGACGTCCACGAAGCCCCCGGCGCCATCATCACCGGCGCGACAGGCGCCGAGCCCGTGACCTCGGAAGAGCGCGCCTTCCTCGGTCAACACAAGGCCTTCGCCGTGCGATCGAGCGGAACCCGCTTCGGCCATACGATGGAAGCCCATTTCGCCCTCGGCCTTGCGCTTGCGGCGCTGTCGATATCGCGTGGCGCGTTGTTTGCGCCGGGCGATTCCTCCGGCGTCGAGATCGAGATGAAGCAGGCTCCGGCCCAGATCGTCGTGGTCGGCGCCGGCCATTACCGCGGCGAAGGCATGGCCTTGGTCGAAGCAGTCAAGTGAGCGCGGCGCGGCCGACGGATACGCGACGGGGGACAATATGAGTGTACGCGACAAGTTTGGACGCCCCATCGTGGTCGTGACCGGGATGGGCATCGTCACCTCGCTGGGTGCCGGCAAAGCGGAGAACTGGAGCAAGCTGGTCGCCGGCGAATCCGGCATCCGCACCATCACGCGCTTTCCGATCGACGGCCTGAAGACCACGATGGCCGGCACCGTCGATTTCGTCCCGGTTGCCCCGTTCACCTCGACAGGGCTCTCCGAACGGCTCGGCCACATGGCGGTCGAAGAAGCGATCGCGCAATCCGGGATCGGCACCAAGGGTGACTTCCCGGGCCCGCTGTTTCTCGCGGTTGCGCCGGTCGAGATCGAGTGGCCGCAGCGGCTGGAGCTCGCGCACGAGGTCGGCGGCACGCAATTCACCTATGACGACCTGCTGAGGGTCTGCGGCGGCGGCAAGTTCGTGAATTATCACCACCGCTTCCTGTTCGGCTCGGTCGCGGATTCGCTGTCGGATACGTTCGGCACCAAGGGGTCGCCGATCTCGCTGTCGACCGCCTGCGCCTCCGGCGCGACCGCGATCCAGCTCGGTGTCGAAGCCATCCGGCGCGGCGAGACCGATGTTGCGCTGTGCGCGGCCACCGAGGGCTCGGTCAATCCGGAGGGGCTGGTGCGCTTCTCGCTGCTGTCGGCGCTGTCGACGCAGAACGATCCGCCACAGGCTGCCTCCAAGCCGTTCTCCAAGAACCGCGACGGTTTCGTGATGGCCGAGGGCGCCGGCGCGCTGGTACTGGAGAGCTACGATGCGGCAGTGGCGCGCGGCGCCAAGATCCTCGGCGTCGTTGCCGGTTGCGGCGAGCTGACCGATTCCTTCCATCGCACCCGCTCCTCGCCGGACGGCAAGCCGATCATCGGCTGCATCCGCAAGGCGCTGGCCGATGCCGGCATGGCGCCGGAGCAGATCGACCACATCAACGCCCACGGCACCGCCACGCCCGAGAACGACAAGATGGAATATGTCGGGGTCTCGGCCGTGTTCGGCGAGCACACCGGCAAGATTCCGGTCTCGTCCAACAAGTCGATGGTCGGGCACACGATCTCCGCAGCCGGCGCGGTGGAAGCGATCTTCTCGCTGCTCACCCTGGAGCATCAGCGGATTCCGCCGACCATCAATTACGATGTTCCGGATCCCGCGATCCTGTTCGACGTGGTCGGCAACAAGGCACGCGATGCGCGCGTCACCACCGTGATGTCGAACTCGTTCGGGTTTGGCGGCCAGAACGCCTCGCTGATCCTGACCCGCGAACCGGCCTGATCGGCCGCTGGCATCGATGAGTCTCCTGCCCCTCCGGACCAAGCTCGCGATTCGCCAGGCCGTGAAGTCGCTCGGGGCTTCCGTCGTCGGCGCGCTGACGGTCGGCATGCTGAGGACAACGCGCTATTTCGATCCGCAGAAGACAGCCGATCTGTTTGCACGCATCGCGCAGACGATCGGTCCGCGGCTGCGCGAGCAGCGCATCGCGCGCGACAATCTCACCGCGGCCTTTCCGGAGAAATCGCCTCAGGAGATCGAGACCATCATCGCCGGCGTCTGGGACAATCTCGGCCGCATCGGCGCCGAGTTCGCACATCTCGACAAGATCTGGGACTTCGACGAAGAGCATCCCGAACGCAGCCGGATCGAGCTGTCGCCGCGCACTCACGAGTTGTTCCACCAGCTGCGGCTCGACGGCAAGCCAGCGCTGATCTTCGCAAGCCACCTCGCCAATTGGGAGATGCCTGCGCTCGCAGCCGTCGCCCACAAGCTCGATACCGCGATCCTGTATCGCCGGCCCAACATCGCCGCGGCCGACCGCATCATCCAGGAGATGCGGCAGGTCAAGATGGGCACGCTCATCCCCGCCGGTCGCGACGCTCCGCTGCGGCTCGGCGAGGCGCTCCGGAACGGCCAGCACGTCGCGATGCTGGTCGATCAGTACCTGACCGGCGGCGTCGAGGTGACGTTCTTCGGCCGCAAGACCCGCGCCAATCCGATGCTGGCGCGGCTGCTGCGCCAGGTCGAATGCCCCGTGCACGGCGTCCGCATCATCCGCCTACCCGGCAACCGCTTCCGCGCCGAATTGTCGGAGGAAGTGAAGCCGGTGCGAACGGCCGATGGCCAGATCGACATCCAGGGCACGACGCAGGCGGTCACCAACGTCGTCGAGAGCTGGATCCGCGAATATCCGGAGCAATGGCTTTGGCTACACCGGCGCTGGCGCTAATCTAGCCACGCGAAGAAAATTCCACCGCAAGGAAGCAGGCTCGCAGCAGGCATTGACCACGGGCTTGCCGATTTGAAGAAAACTCTTACCTCGTCCGCCGACGCCCGCTACCTTGCCGCCCGATCCGACAATGGTTCGGAAGCTCAAGGGGAGGATAAGCACGAATGTTTTCGCACGTGATGATCGGCACCAACGACCTGGACAAGGCCAAGGCCTTCTACGACAAGCTGCTGGGCACGCTGGGCGTGAGGCCGGCCAAGGTCGACGGCCATCGCATCTTCTATTTCACGCCGACAGGCGTCTTCTCGGTGTCCAAGCCGATCAACGGCCAGCCGGCCACGCCCGCCAATGGCGGCACGATCGGCTTTTCCTGCAGCTCGCCCGAGCAGGCCGACGCTTGGCATGCAGCGGGCCTCGAGGCCGGCGGCACGACCTGCGAAGATCCGCCCGGCATTCGCCAGGGCTCCGCGGGCAAGCTGTATCTCGCTTATCTGCGCGACCTCGACGGCAACAAGCTCTGCGCGATGCATCGGATGGCGTAATCCTGCGCCATCATTGCGAGCTGCAACGCGACGAAGCAATCCAGACCTTTTTTCTCGGCCCTGGATTGCTTCGCTGGCGCCCGGAATGACGCCAGCCGAAGGCTTCACCGCCCCGTCTTCACCTTCGTCCAGAGACGGTTGATGATCCGCTGCGTGGCCGGCTCGCGGGCGGTGATGACGAACAGTTTCTTCAGGGTCGCGTCGTCCGGATAGATGTTCTTGTCGCCGAGAATCTTCGGGTCGATCAGCTTCTGGCTGGCCAGATTGCCATTGGCGTAAGACAGGAAGTCGGAGTTCTTGGCGGCGACATCTGGCCGGTAGAGGTAGTTGATCAGTTGATACGCTTCCGTGACGTGCTGCGCGTCGGCGGGAATTGCCAGATTGTCGAAGAACATCTGCGCGCCCTCCTTCGGAATGGCGTAGCCGATCTCGATGCCGTTCTTGGCCTCCTCGGCGCGGCTCCGCGCCTGCATGATGTCGCCGGACCAGCCGACGACGAGGCAGATCTCGCCGGTGGCGAGCGCGCTCAAATATTCCGACGAATGAAACTTGCGCACGGAGGGCGCGACCTTGCCGACCACGTCGGCCGCCTTTTCCAGGTCGGCCTGCTTGGTCGAGTTCGGATCGAGGCCGAGATAGTTCAGCGCCGCCGGGAAGATGTCGTCGGCGGAGTCCAGCATGTGGACGCCGCAATCCTTGAACTTGGCAAGGTTCTCCGGCTTGAACACCATGTCCCAGCTGTCGATCCGCGCACCAGACCCTAAGATCTTCTCGATCGTCTTGACGTTGTAGCCGATGCCGGTCGTGCCCCACATGTAGTTGGCGGCGAATTGATTGCCGGGATCGTAGGTGGCGAGACGCTCGGTCACGACCGGCCACGCATTGGCGAGATTGGGCAGCTTGGTCTTGTCGAGCGGCTGGAAGATCTTGGCCTTGATCTGGCGCTGCAGGAAGTACGCGGTCGGCACCACGACGTCGTAGCCGGACTTGCCGGCGAGTAGCCGCGTTTCCAACGTCTCGTTGGCGTCGAACGTGTCGTAGACGACCTTGATGCCGGTCTCCTTGGTGAAATCGTCAAGGACGCCGGGCGCCATATAGTTCGACCAGTTGTAGAAGTTGACGACGCGCTCTTCGGCAAGGCCGGCCGACGCCGAGAGCGTCAGCGTCACAACGGCCAGCGCCAGAGCCGAACGAATGCAGCCGCGCGTCATGAGCTTATCTCTTGTTTGAGCATGATCTTTGCGGAAACCGGTGCCCACTTTCCCGGATCATGCTCCAGCTACCGTCGGTGAATGGCGTCGGACAGGCGCTCCAGCGCCGTATCGAGCGTCGCATCCTTTTTGGCAAAGCAGAACCTGACGACCGAGGTCACGGGATCCTTCTCGTAGAACGCCGACACCGGGATCGCCGCCACCTTGTAGTCATGGACGATGCGGCGGCAGAACTGCTCGTCGGTCTCGTTGAGGCCGAGCGGCGACAGGTCGACCGTGAGGAAATAGGTCCCCTGCGCCTTGAGCACGGGAAAACCGAGCCGTTCCAGCCCGGCCGTGAGCCGGTCACGGCTGCGCGCGAGCTCCGCGCGCATGTCGAGGAAATAGTCGTCGGACTTCCCGAGCCCGTAGGCCACCGCCATCTGCAGGTTCGGCGCCGTCGTGAAGGTGAGGAACTGATGCACCTTGGCGGCGACGCGCAGCAACTGCGGCGCGGCGCAGACGAAGCCGATCTTCCAGCCCGTCAGCGAGAAGATCTTCCCCGCAGAGCCCACCTTGATGGTGCGGTCGCGCATGCCGGGAACGGTGATGAGCGGGATGTGCGCGCGCCCGTCGAAGACCACGTGCTCCCAGACCTCGTCGCAGATCGCGACCGCGTCAAACTCCTGGCAGAATCGCGCCAAGAGCTCCAGGTCCTCGCGCGGATAGACCACGGCGGCCGGGTTCAGCGGGTTGTTGAACAGCACGGCCTTGGTCTTCGGCGAGAAGGCCTGCCGCAGCATGTCCTCGGACAGCCGCCAATGCGGCGGCTCGAGCCGCACCAGCCGCGGAATGCCGCCGGCCTGGCGGATGATCGGAAGGTAGGAATCATAGACCGGCTGAAAGCAGATCACCTCGTCGCCCGGCTCGACCACCGACAGGATCGCCGAGGTCAGCGCCTCGGTGCCGCCGGACGTGACCATGACCTCGCTCATCGGATCGAGGTCGAGCTTGTGCCAATGCTTGTAATGGGCCGCGATCGCCTGGCGCAGCTCGGGCAGCCCCATCATCGACGGGTACTGGTTGTAGCCGTTGAGGACGGCGTCGGCTGCGGCGCGGCGGATGTCCTCCGGGCCGGGATCGTCGGGAAAGCCCTGGCCGAGATTGATGGCGTTGTTGTCGCGCGCGAGCTGCGACATCTGCTCGAAAATGGTGACGGGCAGATCGGCGAAGACCTTGTTCTGCGAGATCATGATGGCGTGTCAGCCGCCGGTCTTGATCGGCAGGCCGGCCGCCTTCCAGCCGAGCATTCCGCCCTGGAGATGCTTGTCATAGGGCAGACCAGCCGCCTGCGCGGCCAGCGAGGCGGTCACCGAGCGCTTGCCGGAGCGGCAGGCGAACACGACGTCCTTGCCCTGGGGATCCGGGATCAGCTTCGGGTCGAAGCCCGACAGGGGAACAACGATGCCGTCGGGATAGGCTTCCGCAGCAACCTCGTTCGGCTCGCGGACGTCGACCAGGAGAATTCGCCCCTCGGCAATCCCCTGGGCCACGTCCTGCGGCGTCAAATCATGCACAACAGCCACGCCTATCCTCCAAGCCTTAGCGGAGCCAGTCAGGGCCCCCAACCGGGCGCCAAACTCACCCCAGACGCACCGAAAATCAAGCGGTTCGGCAGCGGACCGCGCGTGTCTCAGATAGTGACCTGGGTGCCGACCTCGACCACTCGCCCGCTCGGGATCTGAAAATAATCCGTAGCGTCGTTGGCCGACCGGCTCATGGTGATGAACAGATGATCCTGCCAGCGCGGCATGCCGGAATGCGCCGCCGGCTTGAGCGCGCGCCGCGACAGGAAGAACGAGGTCGACATGATGTCGAACTGCCAGCCGAGCTTGCGCGCGATGGCGAGCGCCCGCGGCACGTTCGGCGATTCCATGAAGCCGAAGCGCAAGGTGACCTTGGAGAAGGTCGGGCTGATCTGCTCCAGCCGCACCCGCTCCGCAGGATCGATGCGCGGCGTCGGCGCGGTCTCGATGGTCAGGATCACGTTCTTCTCGTGCAGCACCTTGTAGTGCTTGAGGCTGTGCATCAGCGCAGTCGGCGCGCTCAAGGGATCGCTGGTCAGGAACACGGCCGTGCCGGGCACGCGCTGCGGCGGACGCTTCTCCAGCATCGCCACGAGGTCCGCGAGCGGGAATTCGAGCTTGCGCGATTTCTCAAACAGCAGCCGGCTGCCGCGTCGCCACGTATACATCAGCGTCATCACGAAGCCGCCCAGCGCCAGCGGCACCCAGCCGCCTTCGAGCACCTTCAGCAGGTTCGCCGACAGGAATGTCAGGTCCAGGAACAGGAACGGCGCGATCAGCGCTCCCGCCGCGACCGGCGACCACCGCCAGACCTTCCAGATCACGACAAAGCCCATCATCGCCGTGACGACCATCGTGCCGGTGACCGAGATGCCATAGGCTGAGGCCAGCGCGCTGGACGATTTGAACAGCAGGACCAGGAGCACCACCGAAGCCAGCAGCAGCTTGTTGATCCGGGGAATATAGATCTGGCCCGAATGCGCCTCGGAGGTGTGACGGATCTCAAAGCGCGGCAGCAGACCGAGCTGGATCGCCTGCCGGGTCAGCGAATAGGCGCCGGTGATGACAGCCTGGCTTGCGATAACCGTCGCCACGGTGGCGAGTGCGACCATCGGGATCAGCGCCCATTCCGGGAACATCAGAAAAAACGGGTTCTCGAGCGCCTTGGCGTCGGCGATGATCAGCGCCCCCTGCCCCAGATAGTTCAGCGCCAGCGACGGCAGCACGACAAACAGCCAGGCCGTCTGGATCGGCCGCTTGCCGAAATGGCCGAGATCCGCATACAGCGCCTCGGCGCCGGTGACGGCGAGGAACACGGCGCCGAGCGTGATGAAGCCCACGATACCGTGGTGCAGCATGAAGGACACGGCATTCACCGGGTTGATCGCCCACAGCACCTCTGGATGGCGAAGGATCGGCGGGAACGCCGCGATGCCGATGACCAGGAACCAGATCAGCATGATCGGGCCGAAAAAGGCTGCGACCTTGGCCGTGCCGCGCGCCTGGACGGCGAACAGCGCTGCCAGAATGATGACGGTCAGCGGGACGACGTAAGGATCGAACGCGGCTGTGACCAGCTTGGTGCCTTCGATCGCCGAGAGGACCGACAGGGCCGGCGTGATCACCGCGTCGCCATAGAACAGCGCGCCGGAGATGATGCCGAGCAGGACGATGACGCTGGCGCCGCGGGTGACGCCGCGCTGCGCCAGCGCCATCAGCGCCAGCGTTCCGCCCTCGCCGTGATTGTCGGCCCGCAGCAGGATGACGACATATTTGAGGGTGACGACGACGATCAGGGCCCACAGGATGAGCGAGATCACCCCCATGACCGCATGGGGCGCCGCCTCGCCGCTGCTGCTGGCAGCAGTGACGGCCTCGCGCAGCGCGTACAGCGGACTTGTGCCGATGTCGCCGTAGACGACGCCGATGCTCCCCAATGTCAAGGCGGTAAAGCTGGCCGTCGAATGGGCGTCGCCATGCCCGTTTGTCGCCGGCGCTTCCGCGGGCGTGGCTGCGGCGTCAACTGTCATGGGGTAGCCCCCTCGAGGACTCGTTAATGCTTCACTGCACAATCGCAGAGCGCGCGGCTTATAGCTGCAGCGCTCCAAGGATGAGCCGGGGAGATTGCATATGTTCCATGCAAAATAACATGGATCAACCCTCCGGGCAATCGGGCCGGTCAGATCGTCACCTGCGTCCCGACCTCGACGACCCGTCCAGTCGGGATTTGGAAGTAGTCGGTGGCGTCGTTGGCCGACCGGCTGAGCGCGATGAAGAGATGGTCCTGCCAGCTGGGCATGCCCGATTGGGATGACGGCTTCAAAGAGCGGCGAGAGACGAAGAACGACGTCGACATGATGTCGAACTGCCAGCCGAGCTTGCGGGCCACCGCGAGCGCCCGCGGCACATTTGGCGATTCCATGAAGCCGAAGCGCAGCCGCACCTTGGAGAATTTTTCGCTGATCTTCTCCATGCGCACACGCTCCGCCAGATCGACCCGGGGCGTCTGCGCCGTCTCGATGGTCAGGATCACGTTATGCTCGTGCAGCACCTTGTTGTGCTTGAGATTGTGCAGGAGCGCCGTCGGCACCGAGGTCGGATCGCTGGTGAGAAACACCGCCGTCCCTTTCACGATATGCGGCGGCCGTTTTTCCAGGCTTCCGATCAGGTCATCCAGCGGGACCTCGATCTTCCGCGTCTTCAGCACGAGAATCGCCGAGCCGCGCCGCCATGTCCAGATCGTGACCGCCATGGCCGCGCCGAACAGCAGCGGCACCCAGGCTCCTTCGAACAGCTTGAGCAGGTTGGCACTGAAGAAGGACAGGTCGACAATGACGAAGGGAACGATGATGGCCGCGGCGACGGCGGCGCGCAGGTTCCAGAGCTTCCAGATCACCACGAAGCCCATGATGCCATCGGCGACCATGGTGGTGGACACGGCGATGCCATAGGCCGAGGCGAGATTGCTGGAGGTGCGGAACAGCAGGACCAGCAGCATCACGCCGATCAGGAGCAGGCGGTTGACCCGCGGCAGATAGATCTGCCCGGCATGGCTCTCCGACGTGTAACGCACCTCGAACCGCGGCAGCAGACCAAGCTGCACGGCCTGGCTGACCAGCGAATACGCCCCGGTGATCACGGCCTGGCTCGCGATCACCGTGGCGGCTGTCGCCAGCACGATGAGCGGCAGCAGCAACAGTTCCGGCACCATGCGGTAGAACGAGTTCTCGATGGCTGCGGGATCGGACAGGACCAGCGCACCCTGCCCGAAATAATTGATCAGCAGTGACGGAAGCACGAAGAACAGCCATGCCGACTGGATCGGCTTGCGGCCGAAATGACCGAGATCGGCATACAGCGCTTCGCCGCCGGTGACCGCGAGAAACACCGCGCCCAGCGTGACCAGTCCGATCGTCCCGTGCGTGAGCAGGAATTGGACCGCGTAATAGGGATTGATCGCGGCCAGAACAGAGGGATCGTCACTGATATGAACGATACCCATCACAGCCAGGCTGGCGAACCACAGCACCATCACCGGACCGAAGGCGGACGCCACCCGAGCCGTGCCCTTGCTCTGGACCGCGAACAACACCACCAGGATGAACACGGTGAGCGGCACGACATAATGCTCGAGCGCCGGCGCTGCGAGCTTGAGGCCTTCGACCGCCGACAGCACCGAGATCGCCGGCGTGATCATCGAATCGCCGATGAACATCGACGCGCCGATGACGCCGAGCGACATCAGGAACATGCTGCGCCGGCCAAGGGCGCGCTGGCCGAGCGCCATCAGCGACAGCGTCCCCCCCTCGCCGTTGTTGTCGGCTCGCAGCAGCAGCAGCACGTATTTGGCCGTCACCACGATGAACAGCGACCACAGGATCAGCGAGAGCACGCCGAGCACGATCATCCGCGACACCGGCTCCCCGTGAGCGGCGCCATGCGCGGCTTCGCGGAACGCGTAGAGGGGCGAGGTGCCGATGTCGCCGAACACGACGCCGATGCTGCCGAGCGTCAGCCCCCAGAACCCCGATGTGCTCGCCGCTTCCTGTCCTTCGGTCGATGTTGCGCTGGCCGTCATGTCGCTCGGAACGCATCTTCCCTGTTTGGTCCGGGGCGTTTGGACGCAGACCCGCCGCCGATCAAGTCGCCACCGTAGCAGAGCTTGATTCCTCGGCTATGACCAAACAAGCACGGCGCTCACAGATCTCTCATCCCGCGTCGCGGCAAATTGCAGCGGCGGTCGTTCCAACGCCATGTCAGCTTGGCATGCCCGCGAATCAAGATGTGATGGCGCTTGGAGGCGGGAAATGACGAGCGACGCCCGCTCCTGGCCGAGAAGCCGCCCTAGGGCTTCAGATCGGGGGGCAATGGCGGATCCTCCCGCATCAAGGTGATGGTCACGCGGCGATTGGCGGCGAGCGAAGGATCGTCCGGGAACAGCGGCTGGGTATCCGCCTTGCCGGAAACCGCGAAGATGTGGCTCGGCGGCAGACCTTCCCGCTCCAGGATCTGACGCACGGCGTTGGCGCGGTCTGCCGACAGGTCGAACGCGCCGTAGTCGCTGCGCGCCGGAACGAAGCCGGCCGCGGTATGCCCGGTGATCTGCACCCGCAGCGGCGTCGCCTTGAGCGGCGCAGCCAGCTTCTCGATCAGGCGGCGGGTGCGATCATAGGGCACTTTCGAGCCATCGGCGAACATGGAACGCCCGTCCTGGTCGACGATCTCCAGATTGAGCCCCTGCTTGGTCTCCTCGAACATGATGTGCTTGGAGATCTCGGTCATCTCCGGCATGTCCTGCAAGGCCTGACGCAGCGATGCGGAGGCAAGGGCGAACTGCCGGTCGGTCTTGAGCTTGGCGCCGTTGGTGTGCTGGCGCTCCTCCTGCTCAGGGCTCGGCTCGCGGGACGTCTCCTCCGGCGAGACATGGGCTGCGTTCTTGAGCTTCGGCCGGGTCGGCAGGCCGTCGGATTCGACGATGCCCGAATAGCGTGACTCGGACTGCACGCCGAACGCGTCGCGCATCGAGCCAGCGACGACCTTCAGCTTGTTGTTGTCCATGGTCGAGAAGGCGACCAGCATCACGAAGAAGCTGACCAGCAGCCCCATCAGGTCGGCGAAGGTCACGAACCAGCCGTGACCGCCGCCATGCGCATCGCCCCGCTTCTTCTTGGCCATCGCTCACCCCATCCCCGGATCGCCTGCCGCTGCCGATCAGGCAGGCACAGGCTCACCTTCGGCGTGGCGATGCTTCTCCGGCAGATAGGCCAGCAGCATCTCGCGCACGAGAGCCGGGCTCTTGGAGTCGCGGATCATCAGGATGCCGTCGATGATCAGCGTGCGATTGGTCTCCTCATCGAGCAGCTTGCCATGCAGCTTGTCGGCGATCGGCAGACAGATCAGGTTCGACACCAGCGCGCCATAGAGCGTCGCCAGCAGCGCGGTGGCCATGAACGGACCGAGCTTCGACGGGTCGGTCATGTTGGCGAACATCTGCACCATGCCGATCAGCGTTCCGACCATGCCGAACGCTGGCGCGCAGTCGCCGATGGCGCGGTAGATCTTGCTGCCCTCGTCGAGGTGCATCAGGAAGTTGTCGCGGTCGCGCTCGAGATTGTCACGGATGAATTCGAGGTCGTAGCCGTCAGCCACATAGCGGATGCCCTTGGCCAGAAAGGGCTCGTCGGTTTCGACCTTCTCCAGGCCGACCGGCCCCTGCTTGCGGGCGATCTCGGCGATGCGGGCGAGCTCGTCGACCAGCTCGCGGGCCGACAGGCGGCTCATGGTGAAGGCGAACTTCATGCCGAGCGGAATGCCGTGCAGCATGACTCCAAGCGGGAAGCGGATCATGGTCGCGGAGATCGAACCACCGAAAATGATGATCGCGGCGTGCTCGCTGACGAACATTTCGAGATCGCCGCCCAGCAGCATCATCGTCGCGATGACGATCACGCCAGCTACGAGCCCCGCAGTCGTCATAATATCCATGAGTCAACTCCACCGCCTACGCGCACCACCGACCCCGCCGGACCGACGCGGCTCTTCTGATCCACGTGTTTCGAACCCTACGCGGCCGCCATTAAGGACGAGTTACTGAAATTGGTAGGCATAACACCGGGTAAAGAACGTCGCCGGCATCCTGTCGAAATGGACCACGGTCCCTTCTCAGGCGGCCGCGACGCCACGCTTGAGCAGGTTCGCCTCGGCGAACCGAACCGCCTGCTCGAACGACTGCTGCATCTTGTGGACCATCTCCAGCATTTGCGCCGGCTCCATCGTCGCCGAGCCGAGCTCGAGCTCGCGTGACAGCCTCGACAGCGCCGAGAAGCCGAACGTCGCCGACGAGCTCTTGATGGAATGCGCCTCGCGCTTCAGCTCCAGGCGATCCTCGAACTTGCTCGCAAGAGTGCCGAACTTCCCGGACGTATCGTCCAGGAACGTGCGCAGCACCTCCAGCGCGTCTTCCTCGCCGAGCTCGGACACCAGGATCTGGTAGACGGATTCATCGAATTGCACCAAGTCGGTCATGCCACAAGCCTTTCCTTGTGTTTGGCAGCTGTCGCCCGAAGCAGAGCAGCATTCAGTCGATCGCGTGTGACCGGCTTGGTCACGAAGTCGTTCATGCCGGCATCCGTGCACGCCAGATGATCCTGGCTCGTGGCGTTGGCCGTCAGAGCGATGATGTAGATGTCCCGCGCGGGCGACGGCAGCGCTCGGATCATCCGGGTCGCCGTCAGCCCATCCATCTCGGGCATCATCATGTCCATGAGCACGAGATCGTAGGCATGTTTCTGCACGGCAGCGATGGCCTGGGTCCCGTTATCGACGATGTCATAGCCGTGACCAAGTTTGTCGAGGAGCTTCTTGATCACGAACTGATTGGTGAGATTGTCCTCGGCGACGAGAACCTTGAGCGGCTCGAAATTGACCGGCCGCTCCTCGGAAACCCTCTCGCCGACCGGCGCGATAGGCGCTTCGGGCACACTGAGCTGCTCGACATCCGGCTGCGGTTGCGGCTGGACCTCGATGGAGAAAGTGAAGGTGCTGCCTTCGCCGATCTTGCTCTGCACCTTGATGTCGCCGCCCATGCAGGTGACGAGACGTTTACAGATCGCAAGCCCGAGACCGGTGCCACCAAAGCGACGCGAGATGGAGTTGTCGACCTGGGAGAACTGTCTGAACAAACGGCCGACAGCCTCCGCGGGAATGCCGACGCCAGTATCGGCGACCGAAAATACCAGCGTCAGGTTCGGTCCCGCCAGGTTCTCGGCCCGCACATCGATGTGGACGCTGCCCGCTTCCGTGAATTTGAGCGCATTGCCGACGAGATTGAACAGCACCTGCCGAAGCCGCGCGGGATCGCCCACCACGTAATTCGGCACGTCCGGCGCGATCGATGTCGTCAGTTGCAGGCCCTTCTCTCTGGCGCGCGAGACCAGCAGTTCGGCCGTCGCCGTGACCGATCGGTGCAGGTCGAACTCGATATGCTCGATTTCCAGGCGATCGGCATCGAGTTTCGAGAAATCGAGCACGTCGTTGAGAAGCTGCAGCAGATAGTCGGCCGATTCCCGCAATGTGGTCGCGATCTTGCGCTGCTCCGGCGCAAGATCGGCCGACAGCAGCAGGTCGGCAAGCCCGATGACGCCGTTCATGGGGGTCCGGATCTCGTGGCTCATCATGGCCAGAAATTCGGATCGCGCCCGCGTCCCGGCCTCGGCCGCGTCACGTGACGCGGCAAGGCCAGCCTGATAGCGCGCGATCAGAATGGTGATGATGCCGATGATGACCGTCAGCAGCGTGCCGACCAGAAGGCCGCGGTCGATCCTGATGGCGCTGAAGACCTCGTCGGTCGCCTGCCCGACAATGACCACCAGCGGCTGATCCTTGACCCGCCGGAACGAATAGATCCGAGAGATGCCGTCGATCTGGCTCTTGATGATGTAGGATCCGCTGGCCGTGCGCTCGATGTTCGCCATGATGGGGCTGCTGGCCAACGAGGAGCCGACTCCAGCCGGACCAGCCGAAGCCCGCGCGCGAACAATGCCGTCGGTGCCCACCAGGGTCACGGTGCCATTCTTGCCGATGTCCACCGAATTGTAGAAGCTGGAGAGATATTCAGGATCGAGCGAGACGACCACGACACCGCCGAAAGAGCCGTCCTGCAGGATGATCCGGCGCGTCAGCTGGATCGACCATTTGTTCGAGACGCGGCCAAAGATCGGCTTGCTGATGAAGAGAAAATCAGCCGTGCCGTCGGCGTGGACACGGAAATGCTCGCGGTCGTGCAGGTCGAGGCCGCGCATTTTCGGGTCGATATTGCTGGACAGCATGACGCCGTCCTTGCCGATCACGACGACCTGGAACGAGAAGTCGGACAGGAACTGGCTGTTCCTGGCCCAAAGCGACATGTCGAAATTCTGCGGGTCCTTGGCATAGGAGTCGCGGACATAGAGCAGCGTCTGATCCGCCGCGCGGATCGAGCGGATGATCTGCTCTTCGAAGGCGCGGGCGAGGTTGGCGCCGTTCTTCAGCGCCGACTGCTCGGTGCGGGCGCGCTCCTCGGTAATCGTGTAGACAATTCCGATCCACACCAGCGCAATCGCCGACAGGCCGATCACGGCGCTGCCGAAATGCCCGATCAGCCGGACCAGCGCATCGACGGCCCGGTCGAGCCGGCCGAACAGCCGCATGGATTTGGATATCACCCTGAGCATGTCTTCTCGTCCTCGAAGACATGCAATAGCGGTGCAGGCTCGCCATCAGGTAAAGCTTGATGGATAAAATCTTCCCAACGCGCGACGGCGCGTTAATCCTCGCCATGCCGCTCGTGGTTCGAGGTAATTAGTCACCTGAATTGGTGCGGTTTCAGGGGCGCGGCACTCATCCCCGTAGTCATCCGGAGACCCGCCGAGGGTCCGGCGCCGCATCGCGGACGACAGACCGTGCGAGCCGCCCCTCGAAGGGGGCGGCTCGGTCTGGGCCGTTGGCGCAAACCATGCTCAGTGGATCTCGGCGGATCGCTTCAGCGCCTCTTTGAGCTTGTCGAGCGAGAAATCAGCCGACCGTGCGATCTCCAGGATCGGGGTTTCGCGGCGGGCGCAGAGCTCGGCCGCATCGGGCAGGCTGGCAGCGATGTCGTGGGGGATCACGATGGCGCCGTGGCGATCGGCATGGATCAGATCATCGGAGTGCACCGTCATGCCGGCGACACGAACCTCGCCGCCGAAGCTCTCGGCATGCACCCAGGCATGCGACGGCCCGATCGACCCCGCCAGCGCCTGAAAGCCCGGCGCCCACTGCGGGATGTCGCGAATGGAGCCATCGGTGATCACCCCGAGACAGCCCAGCGCCTTATGGACGTTGCTCTGCACCTCACCCCAGAAGGCGCCATAGCCGATGTCCGGCCCGTCGATGTCCTGGATCACGGCAATCCGCGGACCGTGACCGGTGCCGACATACTCGTAATAGGCAATGCGCCGCCTCGCCTGCTCCTCGGCCGGAAGCGCGGACTTCACCACCGAGCGAATGGTCACCGTACGCGCATATCCGACCATGGGAGGCAGGTCGGGAAACGGACAGACCAGCTGTTTGGTGGTGTAGCCGATCAGGCGGCGCTCGGGCGCCACGATCTCCATCGCATTGCAGATGGTCGGCGTGTCATAGCGCGCAAGCGCCTCGAGGACGGAGGGAGCGAGGGGCGCGGCGGCGGGACTTGTCACAGGCGTTGTCTCCGGATGATGCGGACGGCATTCACGAGCGTCCTTGGCCATCCGGTATAGACGAGGCGACCCAGGCCGGCAAAGCTCCGGCCCGGATCTGGGGCATTGCGCTCAGTGCAGACGTTCAGGCGGCCGCTGCTCCCGCTCGGCCGCAGGCACGCTCGTCTGGGGGAATGAAGCGGCGGACGGCGCCGACGCTTGCGACGCCGTGGCCGCGGTGCCGAGCGCAGCCGCATGCCGCGCCGCCTGCTGGCGGTACAGCCGCCAGCCGAACGGCAGGCTCAGCATATAGAGGATCGAGCCGGCCGAGAGGATATGCCAGGGATAGACCACGAGCAGCGCGACGAAGAACACCACCGCCGCAAATACGGGCAGCACGAGCTCAGGCGCGACGCGCATTCTTGCGGTCTTGCCGGAGAACACCGGAAGCCGCGACACCATGAGGAAAGCGATCAGCAGCGTGTAGAACGCGGTCACCAGCGCCGGCGGCTTCGGTACATCGAGGAAGGCCAGATAGACAGGCAACAGCACCGTGATCGCCCCGAGGGGAGCCGGGACACCGGTGAAGAAATTCGCCGCGAACGGCGGCTTGTTGGGATCGTCAATGCTGGCATTGAAGCGCGCCAGCCGCAGTCCGCCGCTGATCGCGTACATCATGGCGGCAATCCAGCCGCCGTCGCGCAGCTCATGAAGCTGCCAGAAATAAAGGATCAGGCCGGGCGCCACGCCGAAATTGACGAAATCGGCGAGGCTGTCGAGCTCCGCCCCGAATTTCGACTGCCCTTTGATCATCCGGGCGATGCGGCCGTCGATGCCGTCCAGGAAGGCGGCAAAGACGATGGCGCCGACGGCGAGCTCCATCCGGCCTTCGGTGGACAGCCGGATCGCCGTCAGGCCGGCGCAGATCGCCAGCAGGGTGATCATGTTCGGCACGAGCAGCCGCACCGGAATCGGACGGAAACGGCGACGCCGCAGTTCGGGGGAGTTCGGATCGAAGCTCATGATCACACCGCAGAGTGGCTGGTCTGAACCTTGTGCCGGAGCGCGACCCAAGGTTCCCTTAATGAGTCATACTGGATTGGCCGCGGTTCACTGGCTCCGGAACGTCAGTCCAGGCGTGGCCACATCGAAATCGGCCAGGATGGTTTCGCCGGCAATGGCGGTCTGCCCCTCCGAAACCAAAACTTCCGTGCCATCAGGCAGATAGACGTCGAGCCGCGATCCGAACCGGATCAGGCCGAAGCGCTCGCCGGCGCCGACCGTCTGGCCTTCGCGCACGAACGACACGATCCGACGCGCCACGAGACCGGCGATCTGGACCACGCCGATCTTGCCGTGGGGCGTCGAGATTGCGAGCGAATTGCGCTCATTATCCTCGCTCGCTTTGTCCAGCTCCGCATTGATGAACGCGCCGGGGCGGTAGGAGATCTTCTCGATCCGGCCGGCCACCGGGCTGCGGTTCACGTGAACATTGAAGACACTCATGAAGATCGACACGCGCAGCAGTGGACGGTCGCCCAGGCCGAGCTCGGCCGGCGGCAGCGCCCGCGTAATCATCGAGATCCGCCCGTCGGCCGGTGCCACCACCAGCCCCTCCCGCTGCGGGGTGACGCGGATCGGATCGCGGAAGAACAGCGCGCACCAGACGGTGAGCAGCGTTCCGATCCAGCCGAGCGGGGTGAAGATCCAGAACAGGATCAGGCTGACGAGGGCAAATCCTCCGATGAAGGGATAGCCTTCGGGGTGAATCGGGGGAATCTGAGCACGAATGGAATTGCTGATCGACATGGCCTGCTTCGTTGAGATGGTGCCGCTCCGACATCAGAGCTGAGCGCCGCCCTGACTAGGTCGCCGGGCGGCGAAGGTCAAAATGAATCCTTAACCGGTGATCGCGGCGGTTCGCGGGCTCATTCGGCAGCCGTCGCCACTGGACCGTCCAGATCGGGCCTGGTCACCTCGGGCCCGCTTCGACCGGGTGGATTGCGGTTCGGCGCCGAAATGTCGTCGCCGATCTGAGCCAGCTTCTCGCGCGCCGCCTCGGCCTCGCGCTGGCGGTTCCACATGCTGGCATAGAGACCGCCCTTTGCGAGCAACTCGGCATGGGTGCCCCGCTCCGCGATGCGGCCTTGGTCCAGCACGATGATCTCGTCGGCGGCCACGATCGTCGAGAGCCGGTGCGCGATCACCACCGACGTCCGGTTGCGCGACACCCGGTCGAGCGCCTCCTGAATCTCGTGCTCGGTATGGCTATCCAGAGCCGAAGTGGCCTCGTCCAGGACCAGGATGGGCGGACCTTTGAGGATCGTTCGGGCGATCGCGACGCGCTGCTTTTCGCCGCCGGAGAGCTTCAGGCCGCGCTCGCCCACCTGCGTCTCGTACCCCTTGGGTGCCATCCGGATCAGGCCGTCGATCTGGGCCAGCCGCGCGGCCTCCTCGACCGCGGCATCATCGGCATCCCACCGCCCATAGCGGATATTGTAGCGGATGGTGTCGTTGAACAGCACGGTATCCTGCGGCACCATGCCGATCTGCGCGCGCAGCGACACCTGGGTGACGTCGCGGATGTCCTGCCCATCGATCAGGATGCGGCCGCTGGACACGTCGTACAGCCGGAACAGCAGCCGCGAGATGGTCGACTTGCCAGCGCCCGATGGCCCCACGATCGCAACCGTCTTGCCGGCGGGCACCTCGAAGCTGAGCCCCTGCAGGATCGGCCGGTCCGGCTCATAGGCGAAGCGGACATCCTCGAAGCGGAGCTGGCCGTTTGTCACCACCAGCGGCTTCGCCCCCGGCGCATCCTTCACCTCTGCATCGCGGGTGAGCACGCCGAACATCTTCTCGATGTCGATGATCGCCTGCTTGATCTCGCGGTACACCATGCCCATGAAGTTCAGCGGCTGGTACAGCTGGATCATCATGCTGTTGATCATGACGAAGTCGCCGACGGTGTTATGGCCCTGGCGCACGCCATGGGCACACATCAGCATCGACGCGGTCAGCCCGATGGTGAAGATCACCGCCTGGCCTGCGTTGAGCACCGCGAGCGACGTATAGGTTTTGACGCTGGCGCGCTCATAGCGCTCCATCGAGCGGTCATAGCGCTGGGCCTCGCGTGCCTCGGCGCCGAAATATTTCACCGTCTCATAGTTCAGAAGCGAATCGATCGCTTTGGTATTGGCCTCGGTATCCGAGTCGTTCATGCGACGTCGGATCTCGATGCGCCATTCGGTCGCGATGTAGGTGTAGTACAGATAGGCCGCGACCATGGCCAGCGTGACCAGTACGTAACGCCAGTCGAATTGCCACAACAGAACCGCGGTCAGCAGCGAGACCTCGACGATCGTCGGGATCAGCTGCAGGATCACCATCCGCACGATCGTCTCGATCGCGTTGCGGCCGCGCTCGAGCACGCGGGTCAGACCGCCGGTCTTGCGCTCCAGGTGGAAGCGCAGCGACAATTCGTGCATGTGGACGAAAGTGATGGTCGCGAGCTTGCGCACCGCATGCATGGCGACGCGGGCGAAGATGCCGTCGCGCCATTGCGTCAACACCGCCATCAGCACGCGTATCGCGCCGTAGCTCGCGGTCATCACGATGGGCGAGGCAACCAGCCAGAAGGCCCAGTTATCCGGTTGAATTGGCGCGGTGTTGGCGCCGGTCAGCGCATCGGTGGTCCATTTGAAGGTGAAGGGCAGAACAAGCGTCGCGACCTTGGCTGCGAGCAGCAGCACGACCGACCACAAGACGCGCATTTTGAGATCGGCCCGATCGCTCGGCCAGATGAAGGGCCAGAGGCGCCGCAAGGTGCCGGCCAGCGTCCCCTGCTCGAGGGACGCTTGCGGCTGGTTGGCGGCTGGATCGGAGGCGGAATCAGGCGGCATCAAGCAATCTGGAACAGCAGGGGGCGCGGCATGTTGTGATGCCGGAGCGGGTTTGCGTCATATAGAGTGTCCCAGCGCCATATGCACGTGCGTGGCGACCGAAACCGTTGCCGCGGCGCAGTATTTGCATCTTCGATTGCGACAGATTTATCCAGATCGTGCGGGACTCTCCGTAAAAGCCCGCGGATCCAGCCCATCCGCCTTCGTCTTGACGCCTTTCAACTGCAGTGTCACATCCCTCCAATGACTGAAATCCGCACCGTCTGCGTCTATTGCGGCTCCGGCCCGGGGACGAATCCCAGCTTTATCGAATCAGCCAAGGCGCTCGGCAAGGCGTTTGCCGAGAGCGGCGTGAGGCTCGTCTATGGTGGTGGCTCCGTCGGCATGATGGGCGCCGTCGCCAAGGCCGTGCTGGATCATGGTGGCGAGGTCACCGGCATCATTCCGGACTTCCTGGTCAAGAAGGAAGTGATGATGCCGCTGAAGGATCTCATCATCACGCCCGACATGCATGAGCGCAAACGGCTGATGTTCGAGCACTCCGATGCGTTCGTCGCCCTGCCCGGCGGCATCGGCACGCTGGAAGAGCTGGTAGAGCAGTTGACCTGGAAGCAGCTGGGACGCCATGCGAAGCCGGTGCTGATGGCCAATATCGACGGCTTCTGGGAACCGCTGTTCGCGCTGCTCGCCCACATGCGCGAGACCGAGTTCATCCGCCCCGGCTTCCAGATCGAACTGCTCAAGGCCGAGCGCGTCGAGGACATCCTCCCCCGCTTGCGCGAAGCCGCCGCCCGCGTCGCCAAGGAAGAGACGGAAATGGCGCCGGAGATCGCCAAGCGGCTCTGACATCACTACTCAGTCGGACATGTCACCGCTTCGATCCGGTTGCCGTCGGGATCAAGCACGAAGGCCGCGTAATAGCGCACGCGGTCATGCGGCCGCAGCCCGGGCGGACCATCCAACACCCCGCCCGCCTGCAGCGCCGCGGTATGAAGGCCGTCGACATCCGCCGCCAACCGGGCAGCGCCAACGCTCGCTGATAGGAGCGCGCGCTGCGAGCGAGATCGCTGGCGCCGACGGACATTGGTCGATCATGCGTTTGCTCCTGACCTCTCCACGTCATTGCGAGGACCGCAGCGACGAAGCAATCCAGAGTCGCGCAATCGGCCCTGGATTGCTTCGCTCGCAATGACGGCCACCTATGTCAGCCCGCCGCACCTGACTTCACAAGCTTGTAGAATACCGAATCCATCAGCGCCTGGAACGAGGCGGCGATGATGTTGGGCGAGACACCGACCGTGGTCCAGCGCTCGCCGGTTTCGTCCTCGCTCTCGATCAGCACACGCGTGACCGCCTCGGTGCCGCCATTGAGGATACGCACGCGGTAGTCGATCAGCTTGAGGCCGTCGATATAGCTCTGATACTTGCCGAGGTCCTTGCGCAGCGCGACGTCGAGCGCGTTGACGGGGCCGTTGCCTTCGGCCGCCGAGATCAGCCGCTCACCGGCGACGTCGACCTTGACGACCGCGAGCGCCACGGTGATGCGCTCGCCGACGGCGTTGTAGCGCTGCTCGACATTGACGTCGAACTGCTCGACACGGAAGAATTCCGGCACCGAGCCGAGGGTACGCCGGGCCAGGAGTTCGAACGAGGCATTGGCGGATTCATAGGCGTAGCCGGCGGCCTCGCGCTCCTTCAGCTTCTCGACAAGGCGCGTCAGCTTCGGATCGCTCTTGCTGAACGGGATGCCGCCGCGCTCCAGCGCGGCGATCACGTTGGAGCGGCCAGCCTGGTCGGAGACCAGCACCTTGCGATGATTGCCGACGCTCTCGGGCGCGACGTGCTCATAGGTCTGCGGGTCCTTGAGCACGGCCGATGCGTGGATGCCAGTCTTGGTGACGAAGGCGCTCTCGCCGACATAGGGCGCATGCCGGTTCGGCGCCCGGTTGAGCATGTCGTCGAGCGTGCGGGACACCTTCACCAGCGAGCCGAGTTGCTGGTCGGAGACGCCGATCTCGAACCGGCTGGAAAACTCTTCCTTCAGCTTCAATGTCGGGATCAGCGAGCACAGATTGGCGTTGCCACAGCGCTCGCCGAGGCCGTTCAAGGTGCCCTGGATCTGACGTACCCCGGCCCGCACCGCCGCGAGCGAATTCGCCACTGCCTGCTCGGTGTCGTTATGGGCATGGATGCCGAGATGATCGCCGGGCACGTGCTTCGCGACCACACCGACGATCGTCTCGATCTCGTGCGGCATGGTGCCGCCATTGGTGTCGCACAGCACGACCCAGCGCGCCCCGGCCTCATAAGCGGTCCTGGCGCAGGCGAGAGCGAACTCGGCATTCTCCTTGTAGCCGTCGAAGAAATGCTCGCAATCGAGCATGACCTCGCGCCCCGCTGCCCTGGCTGCCGTCACGCTGTCGCGGATCGAGGCCAGATTCTCCTCGTTCGTCGTCTCGAGCGCGACCCGCACCTGATAGGCCGACGATTTGGCGACGAAGCAGATCGCATCCGCCTTGGCCTCCAGCAGCGCCGCCACGCCGGGATCATTCGACACCGAGCGACCGGCGCGCCGCGTCATGCCGAACGCGGTGAAGCGGGCCTGGCCAAGCTTCGGCTTCTCGGCGAAGAACTCGGTGTCGAGCGGATTGGCGCCGGGATAGCCGCCCTCGACATAATCGATGCCGAGTTCGTCGAGCATGCGCGCGATGACGCGTTTGTCGGCGAGGGTGAAATCGACGCCGTTGGTCTGCGCGCCGTCGCGCAGCGTCGTATCGAACAGATACAGCCGTTCCCGGCCTGTGCCCGTGCTGCTCATGCCTGGGCTCCTGCGCCGAGCGTCTTTTTCATCGTGGTGTTCGCGAGCCACTCGCCATTGATGGAGACGCTGTTGCGCTGCTGGGCGACGTAGCCGCGCTTGCGGAAGAAATCCACCGCGCTGTCGCTGGCGTCGACCCGCAGGCCTGTCGTGCCACGCGCGCCCGCAAGCTTCTCCAGCGCGTCGCACAGCGTCGCGCCGACGCCCTGCCCGGCGGCGCTCGGATGCACATAGAGCATGTCGATCTGGTCGTTGCCTTTCAAAGAGGCGAAGCCGACCGGCGCCCCCTGCAGCGTCGCGATCAAGGTGAGCTCGGAGGCCAGCTTCTTGCCGAAGCTGGCTTCATCATCGGCGGCGGACGCCCAGGCCTCCTGCTGCTCCTCGCTGTAATCGTCTGACGTCAGCTCGTGGATGCTGGCAACGAAGATCGCGGCCAGCAGCGGCGCATCTGCGGGGAGGAATGGCCGCAACGCGGCCTTTGGAAATGCCTGTCCCATGTCCTCACCACATGCCGTAGAGCTTCGTGACCAGCGCCACCGCGCCTGCGATCAGCACCAGTTTCAGTCCGATATAATACAGCCAGTGCCGCGGAAACGGCGTGTCGGGCTTCGTCATCGCGCCATCTCCCAGGTCGTGACCGGCTTGCCGTCGGCGCCCTTGCCGTCCTTCAGCACCACTCCCATGGCCGCGAGCTCGTCGCGGAGACGGTCGGATTCCTTGAAATCCTTGCGCGCTCGCGCCGCGGTGCGCTCGGCGATCAGGCCCTCGACCTTCGCCGCATCGACGCCGCTGGCCTGCTGCTTGCGCGCGCGCCATTGCGCGGCATCTTCGGCCAGGAAGCCCAACAATCGCAGCGATCCGACGAAGCGCGCCACATCTTCGACACCGCCGGAAGCTGCCTCATTGCGCAGGCCATGAAGCGCGGCGACCATCAACGGCGTGTTGATATCGTCACGCAGCGCTTCGATGACGGCGTCATCTGGCCTGCCTTCGCGCAGATCGCCCGCCGTGCGGTACCAATCATCAATCGCCTTCGCGCTCTCCTCGAGCCCCCTCAAGGTCCAATCGATCGGCGAGCGATAATGCGTCTTGAGCATGTTCAGACGCACGACCTCGCCCGGCCAATCCGCCAGGACCTCCCGAATGGTGACGAAGTTGCCGAGGCTCTTCGACATTTTCTCGCCCTCGACCTGAAGGAAGCCGTTGTGCATCCACACATTGGCCATGCGCGCGGTGTGGAAGGCGCAGCAGCTCTGCGCCACCTCATTCTCATGATGCGGAAATACGAGATCGATGCCGCCACCATGGATGTCGAAGGTCTCGCCGAGGTGCTTCCAGGACATTGCGGAGCACTCGATGTGCCAGCCGGGACGGCCCTCGGCCGCGATGCCGGCCGGCGACGGCCAGGACGGCTCGCCGGGTTTCGACGGCTTCCACAGCACGAAGTCGGTCGCATCCTTCTTGTAGGGCGCGACGTCGACGCGGGCGCCGGCGACCATCTCATCGAGCGAGCGATTGGCGAGCGCACCATAGCGCGGCAGCACCTTGTTGGCGGCATTCATGGCGGCCGGAGAGAACAGCACGTGGTCCTCTGCGACATAGGCGAAGCCGCCGGCCACCAGCCTCTCGATGATGTCGCGCATCTCGGCGATATGCTCCGTCGCGCGCGGCTCGATCGTCGGCCTGAGGCACCCGAGCGCGTCGACATCCTCGTGGAACTGTCGCTCGGTCAGCTCCGTCACATTGCGGATGGCCTCGTTCAGCGGCAGCCCGGGAAAATCGCGCGCCGCGCGCGCGTTGATCTTGTCGTCGACATCCGTGATGTTGCGGACATAGGTGACGTGCTCGGCGCCATAGAGATGGCGCAACAGCCGGAACAGCACGTCGAAGACGATGACCGGGCGCGCATTGCCGATATGGGCGAAGTCATAGACGGTCGGTCCGCAGACATACATGCGGACATTGTTCCGATCGAGCGGCACGAAGGGGCGCTTCTCCCGCGTCGCGGTGTCGTACAAACGCAAATTCATGGTCCGTCCCCGAATGCCTGTGCGTTCCGCCTCGCCGGGCGAGACGTAACGGCTGTCCTCCGCCAGATGACGGCCCGCGCGCGGGCGGCCACGGCAAAATCACGCTCCGACCTGCCGGCCGGGCGTCCTGATCATCTCGGTTGAGAAAAGACGGCCTCAGCCAGCGAATCGCTAGCGCGTAATCTCGCGGCAAATGCAGCAGATGGCGAGGAAACCGTTCATGGATTTCACCATGATCCAGGCTGGTGTTGCCGTCAAGGGTCGCAAAACGGCCGTTTTCGCCGCCCAAATGCACCCGCCCTGCCGCGAGGTTAATCATTATTAACCTTTTTGGCCTAACCATGAGTTGTATCCCTCATCGTCCGGTGCACCATGCGATTCTCCTCGGCGCTGCTCGCCTGCTTCGTCCTTCTCGCCGCCGCAACGACCGCTTCGGCGGAGAGCCGCATCTTCATCATCGCCAACGAATCCGATGGCTATGGCGTCGACCAGTGCCTGGCCAGGGGCGACAAATGCGGCGCCTCGGCCGCGCGCTCCTACTGCCAATCACGGGATTTTGCTCAGGCCTCCTCCTACCGCCGGGTCGATCCCGATGAGATCACCGGATCGGTCTCGAAGGCTGGCGCAAGCTGCACGCACGGCAGCTGCAGCGATTTTGTCGCGATCACCTGCCAGCGCTGAGCCGTCCGGCACCGGCGGTTCCCGCCTTCCGGGCGCCCTGGAAACGACGTGACGCTGCCGAACAAAGCGGCTATTGGAAGCTCGCCGCTGCCGCGATTTTTCCGAATTCTGTGCTAGTCCCGCGGCTGCATCCATGGACCGGAATACCGCATCTTGATCGCTTCCCTGTCTCCGCGCCTGTTGGCCCGTACCGCATTGCTCGGACTGATCCTGACCGGCTCGCACGCGCTCGCCCAATCCAGTTCCGACTCCTATGCGCAGATGCCGCCGGGCCCGCCGACGCCGCAGGCCGGGGTCAATCCGATCTGCCCGCGTCTCGAGGCGCAGCTCGCCTCGATCGACCGCGGCGGTGGTGGCGATCCCGCGCGTGAGGACCAGATCCGGCGCTATCAGGATGCCGCGGCCAAGCAGCAAAGCGAGCTCGATCGCGTCAGCATGCAGGCCAAGCGCATGGGCTGCGACAGCTCCGGCTTCTTTTCGCTGTTCAACGGCCGCTCGGCCGAATGCGCCCCCGTGAACAACCAGATCCAGCAGATGCGCGCCAATCTCGACCAGATCACCGGCAGCCTGGAGCGGCTGCGCGGCGGCGGCTTCGGCGGCGAGCGGGACAATCAGAGGCGCTCGGTGCTCGCGGCGCTCGGTCAGAACAATTGCGGCCCGCAATATCAGCAATATGCCAATGCCAACCGGGGCGGCGGTGGTGGCGGCAATTTCCTGACGAGCCTGTTCGGCGGCGGCCCCGACACCAACCCGGCCGCGTCGCTGCCACCGCCGAGCGCGGATCTCGCCGCGCCCCAGGGCACGTACCGCACCGTCTGCGTGCGCAGCTGCGACGGCGCCTATTTCCCGATCTCGTTCGCCACGGTTCCCGGCCGCTTCGCCGATGACGAGCGCGCCTGCAAGGCGCAATGCCCGGCCGCCGAGGCGACGCTGTTCACCTATCGCAATCCGGGCGAGGACATGAACCAGGCGGTGTCGGTCAACGGTCAGCCCTACAGCGCGCTGCCGAATGCGTTCAAATATCGCACCGAGTTCAACCCGTCCTGCTCGTGCAAGGCCCCGGGCCAGACCTGGGCCGATGCGCTGAAATCGATCGACGACAGGGCCAGCGCAGCCGAGCAGGGCGACATCATCGTCACGGAAGAGAGCGCCAAGCGGATGCAGCAGCGCCAGACCGGCAAGCCGCCGGCGACGGCTGCCAAGAAGGGCGCAGCGCCCGCCGATGCGGCGCCGCCGGCCGCGACCGCCGATACCACGACCGGCGCCGGCGGCGACAAGCAGATCCGCACGGTCGGACCGACCTTCATCCCGGCGCGCTGAGCAGGATCGCCGGGCCATCGGCATCATCCTTCGCACGCATCGGGCACTGTCGCCCCGACCGCTCGTCCCCGCGCATCGCCAGGCGTCCAGCGCCCCCGCAAGGCGGCGAGGCGAATCACTTGCATCGTGCTGAAGTCGGCGAGCGGAGCAAAGCCGCAGCTCACGTCGTCAGCGTTGCGTGGTCGTGCCCCTGGCAGATCCGACTTGTTGCTGGCGGCAACGACCAGCAGGCCGGATGTGCGCGCCAGCGCCCGCAGCACGGTGCCGCGGATATGCGCCAGCAGATCGTCCTGAACGCCGGTCGCAAACGGCCGAGGCAGGATCTTTTCGAAGCCTTCCACCGCAGCCTCGATCGGACATATGTCGAGGGTGATGCCTAGCCTCGCGGCGAGCGCCTTGGCGTCATCGTTCGCCTCCGGCGCGGTATCGCGCCCAGGCATGACCACGCCGCGGACCTTGTACGGCCCGAGCGCATCGACCGCGATCTCGGCTGATAACGCCGTCGAGATGCCGCCGGACAGATCGAGCAGCACGCCGGAGAAGCCGTACTTGAGAGCGTGGTCGCGCAGGCCGAGCACGCACGCGGTGTAATCGGCCTCGTCACCGTCGATCGCGTTCGCCACCGGTCCGCGGCCGTGCCAGCCGTCGGCGCCCCTGCTCCAGGTCAAGGTCACGACCTCCGCCGCGAAGCCGGTCAGCTGGGTGGCCACCGACAGATCGGCATTGAGCGCGAACGAGGCGCCGTCGAACACCACTCCATCCTGGCCGCCCACCTGGTTGAGCCAGACGAGCGGCAGGTCGCTCCCGGTGACAGCCACCACAGCAGCCGAGAGGCGCCGATCGCCGCCACCGCGGGCATAGGCCGAGCCGCTCGGGACCACGATGATCTCGGCTCCGGTTTCCGCCAAGGTCTCGACCACGCTCTCGTCGTCCGACGGTGCTTCGACCCGGATGTCCTCGCCAATCGCAACGCCGATGCGAACCCCGCGCACGCTGACGGGGCCGGCTGCCGGACCGCGGGCGAACAGGCGCCTCTGATCACCATCGGGCAGGTTGGCCTTGAAGCGCAGCGCGGCAATGCGGCCGGCATCGAGCAGCGCGCAGGTATTGTAGAGCCAGCCGTTCTCGCCCCAGGGCGTGCCGATCAGCAACGCCGGCCCGCCATCGGTGGTCTCGCCCGCCAGCGTCTCGATCGCGGCGCGGCAAGCGGACAGGAACGCGGGGTCGCGGACCAGATCGGGCGGCGGATAGCCGGCCATGAACAATTCCGGCAGCACCACCAGATCGGCACCATCGGCCGCCGCCTTGGCGCGCGCCTCGCGCGCCTTCGCGGCGTTGCCCGCGACATCGCCGACCGTGGGATTGAGCTGGGCCAGCGTGATCCTGAAGACGTCAGCGGCCATCGCTCAACCCGTTCACAACAGCCCGAGCCGCTCGGCGATCGCGAACAGCCAGAAGCTGCCGGACATCAGGAGCGCCACGCCGACCGCGGCCGAGCCGAGATCCTTGACCCGGCCGATCTGCAGATCGTGCTCGGTGGTCAGGCGATCGGCGAGCTTCTCGATCGCGGTGTTGAGCAGCTCGACCACCAGCACCAGCACGACGGCGCAGACCAGCTCAACGCTGCGCATCGGCGTCGCGCCGATCACATAAGCGAGCGGCAGCGACAGCAGGAAGGCGACCACCTCCTCACGCACCGCCTGCTCGGAGCGGAGCGCGAAGGCCAGGCCATTGCGCGAGTTGACCGTCGCGCGCCACAGACGCAGCATCAGAAGCCCGCGACGGCCGGCATCGGGGCGGACTTGCCACCGCGCTGCTGCTTCAGCAGCTCGGCGATCAGGAACGCCATGTCGATCGACTGCTCGGCATTGAGCCGGGGATCACACACCGTGTGATAGCGATCGTTGAGATCCTCATCGGTGATCGCCCGCGCGCCACCGATGCATTCGGTGACGTCCTTGCCGGTCATCTCCAGATGGATGCCGCCGGCATGGGTGCCCTCGGCGGCATGCACGGCAAAGAAGGCGCGCACTTCCGCAATGATGCGGTCGAACGGCCGGGTCTTGTAGCCCGAGGTCGAGGTGATGGTGTTGCCGTGCATCGGATCGCACGACCACACCACCTTGCGCCCTTCCCGCTGCACCGCGCGGATCAGATGGGGCAGATGATCGGCAACCTTGTCGGCGCCGAAGCGGCTGATCAGGGTCAGCCGGCCCGGCTCGTTGTCGGGGTTGAGGATGTCGATCAGCTTCAACAGCTCATCCGGCTTCAGCGACGGGCCGCATTTCAGGCCGATCGGATTCTTGATGCCGCGGAAATATTCGACATGGCCATGGTCGAGCTGCCGGGTGCGGTCGCCGATCCAGATGAAATGGCCCGAGGTCGCGTACCAATCGCCCGTCGTCGAGTCGACGCGGGTGAAAGCCTGCTCATAGCCGAGCAGCAGCGCCTCGTGGCTGGTGTAGAAATCGGTGGCGCGCAGCTCGGGATGGCTTTCGAGATCGAGGCCGCAGGCGCGCATGAAATTGAGCGCTTCGGAGATGCGGTCGGCCAGTTCCTTGTAGCGCCGCGACTGCGGTGAGTCCTTGACGAAGCCGAGCATCCATTGATGCACGCTGCCGAGATTGGCGAAGCCGCCGGTGGCAAACGCGCGCAACAGGTTCAAGGTCGCCGCCGACTGCCGGTAGGCGTCGAGCTGGCGCTGCGGATTGGGGATGCGTGCTTCGGGCGTGAAGGCGGTGTCGTTGACGATGTCGCCGCGATAGCTCGGCAGCTCGACGCCGTTGATCTTCTCGGTCGGCGACGAGCGCGGCTTGGCGAACTGGCCGGCGATGCGCCCGACCTTCACCACCGGCACCGCGCCGGCATAGGTCATGACGACCGCCATCTGCAGCAGCACGCGGAAGAAGTCGCGGATATTGTTGGCGCCATGCTCGGCAAAGCTCTCGGCGCAGTCGCCGCCCTGCAGCAGGAAGGCCTCGCCGGCCGCCACCCGCGCCAGCGATTTCTTCAGGTTGCGGGCCTCGCCGGCGAACACCAGCGGCGGAAAGGTCGCGAGCTGCGCCTCGACCTCGGCCAGCGCCTTCGGGTCGGGATATTCAGGCACCTGCTGCACCGGCTTGGAACGCCAGCTCTCCGGGCTCCAGCGCTCGGTCATGGCTTCTACTCCCTTCGCGAAACACCGCGCGCTTGTTCCCCCGCCGCGGCGCGCGCGTTATACACAGCCTGTCTGCGAACTGCCATCCGGAATTTAAGTCATCCCGCCAAGCCGTTGCAGCCGCGAAGGGATTCCGGCTCGCGGCGGGCCCACGCCCTGCTCCGTCCTTGCGAGCGCGACCGTGGCTCGACAATGACCGCTGTCATCCCGGCCGACGCCGCGACCCATCACCACCGGCTGTCGTCGTGACGCCACGTGAATCAACTTGCGCAAACCAACCGCGCCCTGGGCGCATGGGTCCCGGGTCGGCCCCCGCCGCCGCTTCGCGCCATCGCGGCTTGTCCGGGACGACAGCCGACGATGACGTGGGAGCACGGGATCAGTTGACACACGGTCTCGGTCCCGCGGCACGGATGCCCGAGGTTCAACCGAACGGCTCACCCTCTCGACAGGTCGGAGGGCGCAGGGAATGCCGGGTGAAGGCCCCACCCATGGCCCGCCTGCGGAAAAAAAGTGCAGGCGGCAGGTACCACAGGCAAAGCCGATCAACCGGCATTCCCTGCGCGACGGTCTTCACGCTTATACGCAGTCTGCCTGGTGCGCCGGCGTGTTGGCCACCATGGCGACAATGCGCTTCAAGCGCATTGCGCTGGACACCAGCATCGGGGTGTCGGCACGCTGCGACTTCACGTCCGCAGCCTCGCCGTTCGTCCACGCATCCCGAGGACACGCTGCGGCAAGACCACGGCCATCGCTCCCCGCCCCGCGTCGTGACGATCGCGCGCAACGCCCCTTCCGAGTGAGGCGGGATGCGCGCAGTAGAGCACGATTTCTGAAAATCGTAAAGCAAAATCTTGCAGCGATGCCAACCGCGGTCCAAAGCCGACGAGATCGAGGCCACGCCCGCCAGGTATTCAGTTGGCTTAGGTAGTAAGCCGCGGGGAGGCCGCGGATAATTACAGTGCAGCGAACCGATTTAGCGCACCAACGACGGCAGTCATCAATGTGTTGCCGCCGCCATGGCCGGCATCGTCCAGGACCTGAAGCTCACTGGTGGTCCAGCTTTGCGACAGTTTCCATGCAGTATTCAGCGGACTGCTGACGTCATACCGGCCGTGGACTAGGACACCGGGAATGCCGTTCAGTAGCGCGGCATCACGGAGGAGTTGGTCTTCCCCAAGGAAGGCGGCGTGCCGCCAGTAGTGCGTAACCAGGCGCGCGAACCGGAGGCGAAATTCCGGATCTTCGTAGCGCGGATTCGGGAGATGCCCGGGGGTAAGGGAGACATGCGCATCTTCCCAGGCGCACCACTCCCGCGCCGCGTGGTCGCAGACGGCGGGATCGGCGTCAAACAATAGCGTGGCATACGCATCGGCCAAAGGTAGGTGCCGCAAAGTGTCGGGCACGGCTGTGGCAAACCGGTTCCACTCGCGAGGGAAGATGCGGCCGACGTCGTGGGTGACCCATTCGACTTCGCGAGGAGATGTGGTGGTCACGAGTGCCAAAACCAATGCATCGACCCGCCGCGCGTGTGCCTGGGCGTAGGCCAAGCCAAGGGTGGTTCCCCAGGACATGCCCAGGACGGTCCAGCGCTCGACCCCGTGTAGCTGGCGCAATGCTTCGATGTCGGCAATGAGATGGGCGGTGGTGTTGGCGCTCAGGTCGGCATCCAGCGCGCTGGCGAGCGGCCTGCTGCGTCCGGAGCCGCGCTGGTCGAAGAGTACGACCCGATAGGCATCTGGATCGAACAAGCGTCGCTGGCCCGGCGTGAAGCCTGAACCGGGGCCGCCGTGCAGATAGAGCGCGGGTTTGCCAGCGGGGTTCCCGCAGCACTCCCAATACACCTGATGACCGTCACCCACGTCGAGCATGCCGCTGTCGTACGGTTCAATCGTCGGAAATCTGTCGTCCCGCATTCAGCATGCCTCCGCTGTCTTCCCGACCACCGTCTGGTGCCCGATTAACTCAACCCGTTCGAGATGTGGTTTTCAATTCTCCGGGGCAGTCATTGGGTCGCGCCCCATTCATCAGTCTCAAGCAGATCGAACAGCATGTCGATTCTTGTGTCAAAGCCGACAACGACAGAGCTGCCCCCTTCGTCTGGACGAAGACGAAGCTACGCCAGCGCCTCTTCAAAGGCCGCCGTATCACTCCACTCTGATTCCTGGCCTTACGCATTGTCCGCAACAACGGCGGCATGCTAGCGTGACGACCAAGCGCCGATTTGACCATCAGCTTGCGGGCGCGTTTCCAAATGCAGCTAAAGCGAACGGTTCATCGCATGGCCACGCCCTGCCCGCCGTTCCCCGAACGGAGGCTCTCATGCGTTTTGCGGCCATCGCCGACATTCATGGCAATTCAGACGCGCTCGCGGCCGTGTTGGCCGACATCGCCTCGCGCGGCATTGATGACGTGGTCAATCTCGGTGATCATCTGAGCGGCCCGCTCGAACCTGTCCGCACCGCCGAGATGCTGATGGCCTGCGGCTTCGCGTCGATCCGCGGCGACCAGGACCGGCACATGATCGACCTGCATCGCGCGGGAGACTCGTCGCGTCGCGATGTCCGAGCGCTCGAACAGGCGCATATCGACTGGCTCGCGGCCCAGCCAGCGACGCTGATCTATCGCGACGACGTCTTTCTTTGCCATGGGGCGCCGGACGATGATGCCGCATTCTGGCTCGAGGAGGTGATGGCGGACGGCACGGTGCGCCCGAACAGTCTTGCTCGCATCGCGGCGCGGGCTGACGGAATCGATGCCTCGCTGATCCTGTGTGGACACAGCCATGTTCCGCGCGTCGTTCGACTGCGTGATGGTCGGCTCATCGTCAATCCCGGCAGCGTCGGACTGCCCGGCTATCGCGGCCGTGCGCCGAGCACCTATCGGGTGGAGACCGGCACTCCCGATGCCTGCTACGCGATTCTGGAGCGCGGGCTACGCAAGTGGTCGGTCACGCTGCACTACGTGCCCTATGATCCAGCGCCGATGGCGGCGTTGGCGCGCAGCAGGGGCATGCACGACTGGGCGAACGCCATCGCGACCGGCTGGGTGGAGTGAGCCGCTGACGCAGCTGTCCTGTTCGCCGCATGCGCAGGCATCACGCCCAGAAGGGCATGACCGTTCAGAAGACCAGCAGCAGACCCGAGAGCAGCAGGATGCCCAGGATGATCTTCCTGAACACCGCGTCCTTGATCCTGCGAAAGGCGAGGATGCCGAGGGCCGTGCCGGCAAGCAGCGCCGGAAGGCTCATGGCCAGATCGACGAGCACCTTGGACGACAGCTCGTGGCGCGCCAGCATCATCGCCAGCGAGGACACCTGCATCACGGCGATGAAGGGCTGCACCAGGCCGCGCTGATCGGTTTTAGCCAGACCGTGCATCTCGCACCAGATCGTCGGCAGCGCACCGGGCATCGCCGTGAGGCCGCCGATCACACCGCCGCCGAATCCGACCATCGCCGTGCGGCTTCGGCTCATCTCCTGCAGGCGGCCGAGGCCGGGCTTGAACAGCATGTAGCCGGAATAGGCCGCAATCATCAGGCCGAATCCGCGCTGAAAGGCGCGGGCATCGGCATTGTGCAGCAGCCAAAGCGCCAGGGGCACGCCGAGGATGCCGCCCAGGACCAGCACCGCGCTCTCCTTCCAGCGGATGCTGTTGCGCAGCGCCCACAAATTCGTCGCCTGCACGCCGATGCTGCAGGCCATCATCAAGGGGACAGCCTCCAACGGCTGCAGCACATGCAGCAGGATGGCGGCGGCAACCGCCGAAAAAGCAAATCCTGCCAGTCCGGAAACGAAAGCACCAAAGAAAACGGCGACGCTGAGCAGCAGGAATGAATCGAGCCCGGGCATGAAATATCTCCGGCTGAGGAATGAAAATGAACTGGGTTCAATCGTAGGTCTGACGCACCGAAACAGAAGAAGGACTATCCAGCGCGGCAGAGGCCCGCACGATGAAGCCGGCAACAACGTGCAGCAGCAGGAACAGGACCACGATGCCCACCGCCAGCGCCGCGCGTGGCGTGACCGAGAGTCTCTGCTGCGGCGGAACCTGACGGGCCTGCATATCCGTGATCTCCAGCAACTGATTTGATGGTTGCTAGCATCACAGCGTCCCCTCAGCGTCCCCCGATAGGAGTATGGCCAAGAGCCTCGCATCCCCACGGCGTGTGTCGGAGCGGTCGCCGACGCGGGCCCGTCGATGCAGGCGACGGCCAGGAGGCAAATGACCTGAACCGGCGCTGACGCCGGACGGCATTAACTTCCGGTTGTAATTGTTCCGCTGAACACTGTGCCAGCAGAACATCCATCGATCTGTCATCAGCCCGATACGCAGCAGATGCTATCGCGCCGCCTCTCACAAACATGATCGAGGGGGATCGACCAATGACACTTCGCCACGTCGCGGGCGCCATCGCCGTGGGCTGGGCCGCCATGCTCTGCAGCCCGCTGCATGCGGCCAGCGGCACATTCAACACCCTGACCTACAATGTCGCCGAGACGCCGACCGCCTATAATGGCGGCAGCGACGCGCATTCCCGCGTGATCAGCTGCTACCTGCGCAACTTCGGCATCGTCAACGTGCAGGAGGACTTCCTCTGGCACGCCGCGCTCTACGACACCTGCGACAACCATCCGTATCGCACGCCGACCTCCGGCACCGCCGGCATCGGCGACGGCCTCAACACGCTGAGCACCTACGCCTTCGACGATCTCGATCGCGTCACCTGGACCAAGCGGGCCGATTCCGACGCGCTGACGCCGAAGGGATTTTCCCTGGTCCGCACCCGCCTCGCCGAGGGCGTCTATCTCGATTTCTACAATCTGCATGCCCAATCCGGCACGTCGTCGACCGACCTCGCCTATAGCGAGGCGGATGTCGCGCAGATCCTGAGCTATATCGAGGCGAACTCCGCCGGCAACGCCGTCATGGTGATGGGCGACACCAATACCCGCTACACGCGGGCCGGCCAGAACATGTGGGAGTTCCTGCACCACGGCTTCAGCGACGCCTGGATCGAGACGGTGCGCAGCGGCAGCGTGCCGCCGATCGGCGATGCGCTGGTCTGCGGCAGCTCGCAGACCGCTCGCCCGGACTGCGAGATCGTCGACAAGGTGCTGTGGCGCAACAACGGCATCCTCAACCTGCAGGCCACGTCCTATGTCGACCGGCAGGACGCGCTCGATTCGAGCGGCGCGCAACTCTCCGACCATCACCCGATCGAGGTGAAGTGGAGCTTCTCGACGGCCGCAAACCGCAGGCTGAGCGATCAGTTCGGCGGCCCGCACGGCACGAGCTACAATGATGCATCGGCGCTGCCGGCCAATCCCGTCGTCAGCAGCATCTCGATCCGCACCGGCAGCCGCGTCGACCAGGTCGAGCTCACGCTCTCCAACGGCTATGTCTACCGCCATGGCGGCACCGGCGGCACGGCGCAGAGCCTGACGCTCGGCAGCGGCGAATATCTCGCCTCGGTCGATCTGTGCAGCGATCAGTACCAGGGCCATACGCGCATCTTCCGGATTGCGTTCACCACCAGTACGGGCCGCACGCTGGCGGGCGGCACGACCACCACGACCTGCACCAGCATCACCGCGCCGAGCGGCTGGCAGATCACCGGCTTCCATGGCCGGTCCGGCGACGGGATCGACAAGCTCGGCGTCGTCTACGCGCCGGTCTCCAGCGCCGCGGCGCCGTCCCGCCAGCCGGTCCGCATCGTCAACCGCAGCTCGGCGCTGTGCATGGACGTCAATGGCGGCACCATGGCCGACGGCACCGCCGTGATCCAATGGTACTGCACCGGCGCTGCCAACCAGACCTGGAGCTACGACGATGCCAGCGGCATGATCCGCAGCATGCAGGACCCGCATTACTGCCTCGACAACAACGGCACCTATGGCGACGGCGCGCAGCTGATCATCTGGACCTGCACCGGCAACAACAACCAGCGCTTCCGCTATGACGCCGCGGCCGGCACGATCGCGCTGCGCAGCTATCCGGTCGAGGTCGTCAGCCAGAACGGCACCTCGGTCGGCAACCAGCTGCTGACCGCCACTGCTGCAGCGGCCGGGTCGCAGCTGTGGACGCTGACGCCCTGATCGCATCGTGACGCAGCGGTGATCCGGGCGGCTTGCCGTCCGGATCACCCGATCGACCTTCCAAGCATGAAGCCAGCGCTTGACCGATCGATAACCAACTGGTTATAGATAAATCCATAACCAACGAGTTATGGATGAGATGCCCCGCTCGCCCGACCTCTTGTTCCGAACGCTCGCCGATCCGACCCGGCGTGCGATCTTCGAAGGCCTGTGCCGCAACGGCGAGCAGACGGTCGGCGCGCTGACCGCCAAGGCCGGCGTGTCGCAGCCGGCGGTCTCGAAACATCTCGGAGTACTCAAGCAGGCCGGCCTGGTGCGCGAGCGCCACGAAGGCCGCCTGACGCATTATCGTGCGCAGCCCAAGGCGCTGGCGCCGCTGCTCGACTGGACCAGCCGCATGGCCGCGTTCTGGGAGAGCCGCTTCGACGATCTCGACAATCTGCTCAACAGGATGGATCAATGACCTCTGCTGCGCCTGAAACCCGCACCGTCGTCGTCGAGCGCGAGTTCGCGCATCCGCCGGAAAAGCTCTGGCGCGCGCTGACGCAGCCGCATCTGATCGCCGAATGGCTGATGAAGAACGACTTCGCGGCCGAACTCGATCGTCGCTTCAAGCTCGACGCCGATTGGGGCGTCGTCGACTGCCAGGTCCTGACCATCGAGCCGCACCGGACCCTGTCCTACAGCTGGGCTGCGCTCGGCCTCGACAGCGTCGTGACCTGGACGCTGACGCCGACCGCGACAGGCACGCATCTGCGCATGGAGCAGACCGGCTTCGCCGCCGACCAGACCCGCGCCTATCAGGGCGCGCGCTACGGCTGGCCGAAATTCTTCGACGGCCTGGAGCAGAGTCTGGCACGGCTCGGCTGAGCCGCGCCGGCCAAAAGCAACGTCATCACCGGGAGGAACAGATGAACTGGAGCAACACGATCCGGCAGGTACATCGCTGGGTGTCGATCGCCTTCACGGTCGCGGTCATCATCAACATCGCGGCGATGATGCAAACGCAACCGGCCTTCTGGGTCGGCCTGCTGGCGCTGGTCCCGCTGATCATGCTGCTGGCGACGGGGCTCTATCTGTTCGTGCGACCCTATCTGTCGGCGAGGCCGGCAAAGACTCAGCCCTGACCGGACGGGCGCGCCTGAGCCGAACGTCAGAGACGCGCGCGATATTGTGCCTCGCTCACATGCTCGAACCAGTCGGCCGTCTTGCCGTTCAGCGACTCCGTGATCGCGATGTGAGACATCGCGGTCGTGGCGGTCGCGCCATGCCAGTGCCGCTCGCCGGGATCGAACCTCACGACGTCGCCGGGACGGATCTCCTCGATCGCGCCGCCGTCGCGCTGCACCCAGCCGAGGCCGGAGGTGACGATCAGGACCTGCCCCAGCGGATGGCTGTGCCAGGCCGTGCGCGCCCCCGGCTCGAAGGTGACGAGCCCGCCGCGCGCTTGCGCCGGCTCCGCCACCTCGAACAGCGGATCGACGCGGACCCCTCCGGTGAAATGGTCGGGCGTTCCGATGCCGGAAGGCCGAGAACCGCTGCGCTTAATGTCCATGCCGTCTCTCGTCCTGCTGATCGTGCTCGTGATGACATGACTCGTCATCGAACGTGCCGCCAGTGTAGGACGCCCGCTGCCGCCCGATAAGATGGGAGGCGGAGCATGGTTTTCTGAATGCAGTTCACGAAGGAGAAGCAACGCCTCAGCCTGCGCAGGCGGCGCCGGTTCCGGGTACAATGTCGACGCATCCGGACATCGCCGCCTCGATCGTGCAAGGCGAGGCCGCTGCGGTCCCTACTCCGCCGCCTGCCTCACATGCCGCTCGGTCACCGTGCGCATCGTCACCAGTTCCTCGGCGGCGGAGGGATGCAGCGCGACGGTAGCGTCGAAATCCGCCTTGGTCGCCTTCATCTTGATGGCGATAGCCACCGCCTGGGTGATCTCCGCAGCCATGTCGCCGACGATGTGGCAGCCGAGCACGCGGTCGGTCGCGCCGTCGACGACGAGCTTCATCAGCACGCGGGTGTCGCGGCCGGACATCGTCGCCTTGATCGGGCGGAAGCTGGTCTTGTAGATGTCGACGCGGTCGTAGAGTTCGCGCGCCTGGGTTTCGGTAAGGCCGACCGTGCCCACCTCGGGCTGGCTGAACACCGCGGTCGGGATGTCGGCGTGATCGACGCGCACGGTCTTGCCGCCGAACACAGTGTCGGCGAACGCGTGGCCCTCGCGGATCGCCACCGGCGTCAGATTGAAGCGATGGGTGACGTCGCCGATCGCATAGATGCTCGGCACCGAGCTCTGCGAGAACGCGTCCACCGCAATGCCGCCGTTGCGCGGATTGATGGCGACGCCGGCCTTTTCCAGGCCGAGATTGGCGACCGCCGGGTGACGGCCGATCGCGAACATCACCTTGTCGGAGGCGATGCTGGAGCCGTTGGACAGATGCGTGGTGTAGTCCTTGCCGTGCTTGTCGACGCTCGCCACCGTGCAGCCGGTCAGGATGGTGATGCCTTCCTTCTCCATCTCGGACCGGACATGCTTGCGGACGTCCTCGTCGAAGCCGCGCAGGATGTTGTCACCGCGATAGACGACGGTGACGTCGGAGCCGAAATTGGCGAAGATGCAGGCGAATTCGAGCGCGATATAGCCGCCGCCCTGGATCACGATCCGGCGCGGCAGCTCCTCCAGGTGAAACGCCTCGTTGGAGGAGATGACGTGCTCGATGCCCGGAATCGGCGTGCCGTGATTGGGCGCGCCGCCGGTCGCGATCAGGATGTATTTGGCGCGGATCGTCTCGCCGGTGGCGAGCCGCACGGTGTGGGCGTCCTCCAGCACGGCGCGGGTCTTGACGATCTTGGCGCCGGACTTCTCGACATTGGCGGTGTAGGCCGCCTCGAGCCGCGCGATCTCCTTGTCCTTGTTGGCGATCAGCGTCTTCCAGTCGAAGGTCGCGGTCGGGATGGTCCAGCCGAAGCCGGCGGCATCGGCGATCTCCTGGCGGACATGCGAGCCGATCACGAACAGCTTCTTGGGCACGCAGCCGCGGATCACGCAGGTGCCGCCCATGCGGTATTCCTCGGCGACCATCACGCGGGCGCCATAGCCGGCGGCGATGCGGGCGGCGCGCACGCCACCCGACCCACCACCGATCACGAACAGGTCGACGTCGAATTCAGCCATTTCGTCCTCGACCTATCCTTTTGACAACCTGATCAGAGTTGCTTGCCGCGCTTGCGCATCTCGGCGCGGAACTGCGCGGCAACGGTGTCGGAGAACTCCGCCGCCCACTGATTCATTGCGCCCATGCTCATCTGGATCGCCTTCGGCTCGGCCGCAAGCAGCTTCTGGCCGATCGCCGACTTGTAGAAGGTCACGAGGTTGGCGATCTCCTGATCGGAGAACTCGTTGCAGTAGATCTGCGCCATCTTCTCGCCGATCTCCTTCTCCTTGCCGGCATAGGTCTGGGCGACCACCACGGCGACCTCGTCGAGATCCTTCTGGTAGTTGAGGTTGGACTGGAGCAGCGCCTGCTTGGTCTGCTGCACGATGCCGGGGACGGCATTGGCGTACATCGCAGCCGCGTTCTTCATTCCCAGAATCTCGCGCGCACCGGCCATGCAGGCGGGCGAGGCCGGCTTCAAGGCCGGCGGCTGCGCTTGCGCCTGCGCGGCAGCGGGGCTCGCCGAGGCCAGGGCCAGCACAACGCCGGCGGCCGGCAAGATTCTGAACACGCTCTTCATTCCAAGTCTCCTGTGAGATTGCGGCGCTGGGCGCAGTTTCGTGCTGCGCTCAAGGCCGCTGGATAACGCGAATTCCCTGTGCGCCCGCCAGGATCGCCGTGCTGCCGAGGCCGATGAACAGCCCGTGCTCGACCACGCCCGGAATTGCGCTCAAAAGACCCGCCAGGCGCGGGGGATCCTCGATCTCCCCAAGGCGGACGTCGACAATCCAGTGGCCGCCATCGGTGACGAAAACGTGGCCATCTGCCGACTTGCGCAGGTCCATCTGTCCGGACACGCCCGCCTTCGCGAAGGCGGCAGCGATGGCATGCCGGGTCGCGGCCAGCCCGAACGGGATCACCTCGATCGGCAGCGGGAAGCGGCCGAGCCGGGCCACCCATTTGCTCTCATCGGCGATCACGATCATGCGATCGGAAGCGCTGGCGACGATCTTCTCGCGCAGCAGCGCCCCTCCCCCGCCCTTGATCAGATCGAGCGCCGGATTGATCTCGTCAGCGCCATCCACAGTCAGGTCAAGATGGTCGATCTCGTCGAGCGTGGTCAGCGGCACGCCGCAGGCCTCCGCCTGTGCCCGCGTCGCCTCCGAGGTCGGCACGCCCACGACCTTGAGGCCGGCGCGGACCTGCTCACCAAGCAGGTCGACGAAATGCTTGGCGGTCGAGCCGGTGCCGAGCCCGAGCTTCATGCCGCTTTCGACCTCGCGCAGCGCGTGCGCCGCCGCCTGCCGCTTCAATGCATCCATGTCGACCAAGGAACCCGCCCTTCGCAACCCCTGAGGCTCCGCGCAAGCCGGAGCCGAAAACCGGCGCATATCTAGCGATGTTTTGCCGCGGGGCCTAGCTCTCCGCGGCCACGAAATCGGACAAAAAGCCGTCGCGAGCCCTTGCAAGGGCGCGAGCCTGCCGGTAGCGGATACCCATGCGCATCTCGAGCACCATCGTTTTCGATCTCGACGGCACCCTGGTCGACACGGCGCCGGACCTCATCAACGCGCTCAACCACATCCTGCAGCGCGAAGGTCTGCGGCCCGTGCCGCTGGCCTCGGCGCGCAAGATGATCGGGCATGGCGCGCGCAAGCTGCTCGAGCGCGGCCTCGAGGCCGAGGGCCGCTTCGCCAGCACCGAGGATATCGAGCGCCTGACCGTCGACTTCATCGATTTCTACGCCGAGAACATCGCGGTCGAATCGCGCCCCTTCGACGGGCTTGAGGCCGCGCTGGACGAGCTCGCCGGCCGCGGCTGCCAGTTCGCGGTGTGCACCAACAAGCTGGAATGGCTGTCCAAGCGGTTGCTCGACCAGCTTGGCCTCTCCGCGCGCTTTGCGGCGATCTGCGGCGCGGACACGTTCGGGGTGGCCAAGCCGGACCCGGCGATCCTGCGCCAGACCATTGCCCGCGCCGGCGGCGAGATCGGCGCCGCGATCATGGTCGGCGATGCCGGAACCGATGTCGGCGCGGCGCGCCGTGCCGGCGTCCCCGTGATCGGCTGCACTTTCGGCTATACGGATGTGCCGATCGCGGAGCTGAATCCTGACCACCTGATCGACCATATGCGCGAGCTGCCGGCCGCAATTGCCGCGCTCGGGCCGTCGCTCAAAGTCGGCTGACGGGCCACGCAGCCTGGCTTTTGGTAGAGCGGTTGCACCTCGACTCGTTGAAAAGTGCGCAGCCTCGCACCCAGCCCGGCTGCTCTCCATAATTGCGAATCTCCCGCAGCACCACACGTAAGACGCTGGCCAGCCTCCGGAATTCGCGGCGGTTCCAGGTTTAACCTTCTGTTGAGAATAAGGTTGACCGCAGTTGCGCCGCTGTTCTGACGCTCCTATGGTCGCCCTGGGATTGCGGCGGATGGCCGCAGGGTTGTGGGGCGGACATCATGATGTGGCGTGTCATCGCAATTGCGATCGCGGGAGCTGGGTTGGCCGGCTGCTCGTCCTTCTCCATGGACAGTTTCAAGATGGCGGCGCCGGAGGTGCCGGTGCAGCTCGATTCCGTGCCGCAAGGGGCCGAGGCTAAGACCTCGCTCGGACCGGGCTGCAAGACGCCCTGCACCGTCTCGGTGCCGGCGCCGGATGCGGGCTTCACCGTCACCTTCACCATGGACAAATATCAGCCGGCGACGATCCCCGTGCAGGTCATCCGCAACAGCGGCGATTTCAACAGTTCACCGCCTGTCGTGATGGATCCGAGCCCTGTCGTGGCCGAGTTGCAGCCGGCCGCGCCCGCGCCCAAGGCCGTCAAGCATATGCGGCCGAAGAAGCCGAAGCCGCAGAAATCCGCGGCTGCGCCAGCCGCAGCAGCCCCTGCTCCGGCGGCCACCGGTTCCGCATTCCCGGCGCCGACCGCGGCACGCCAATAGCAGCTCGACTGCGATGTCGCTGCTGCTGCAGCGCTGCATCGCAGCATTGAAGGCGCGCATCTCGACGATTGTGAGCCGCGCTGATCATGATTAGATTGCCTGGTAATTGATGTTCGGTCGCCCACGCGGCCGCCTCGTGGCATCGGCGCCACCTGCCAAGGCTTTCCATGACCGCTGAGACGACGTTGAGTAACACCGCCCTGACGCGCCCGATGACCGACCCCTTCGGACGCCGGATCAGCTATCTGCGCGTTTCGGTCACCGACCGCTGCGACCTCAGATGCTTCTATTGCATGGCGGAGGACATGACGTTCCTGCCGAAGGCCGACCTCCTGACCTTGGAGGAGCTCGACCGGCTGTGCTCCGCCTTCATCCACAAAGGCGTGAAGAAGCTGCGCCTCACGGGCGGCGAGCCGCTGGTCCGGCGCAACGTCATGAGCCTGGTGCGCTCGCTGTCGCGGCATCTGAAGAGCGGCGCGCTTAACGAGCTGACGATGACGACCAACGCGACCCAGCTCGCGAAACATGCCGCCGAGCTCGCCGATTGCGGCGTTCGCCGCATCAACGTCTCGCTCGACACGCTCGATCCTGAGAAGTTCCGCACCATCACCCGCTGGGGCGATCTCGACCGCGTGCTCGCCGGCGTCGAGGCCGCGCGCGCCGCCGGCCTTGCGGTGAAGATCAATGCGGTCGCGCTGAAGAACATGAACGAGGACGAGATCCCTAGCCTGATCGACTGGGCGCATGGCAAGGGCATGGCGCTGACGCTCATCGAAGTGATGCCGATGGGCGAGATCGGCGAAGGCCGTATCGACCAATATCTGCCGCTGTCGCTGCTGCGCGGCCGTCTCGCGCAGAAATACACGATGACCGATCTCGACGAGACCACCGGCGGCCCGGCCCGCTATGTGCGCGTCGCCGAGACCGGCGGCACGATCGGCTTCATCACCCCGATGACGCATAATTTCTGCGAGAGCTGCAACCGCGTACGCGTCACCTGCACCGGCACATTGCACACCTGCCTCGGCCATGAGGACGCCTCGGATCTGCGCAAGCCGCTGCGGGCCTCCGCCAGCGACGAGGAGCTCAGTGCCGCGATCGACCGCGCCATCGGCCTGAAGCCGAAAGGCCACGACTTCATCATCGACCGCCGCCACAACCGCCCGAGCGTCAGCCGGCATATGAGCGTGACGGGCGGGTGAACCACCCGTGATCCCCTGGAAGCTGATCGACACCGCAGACGTGCCGGGCGGCGGCGAGCCGCTGCGGCTGATGCAGCGCGGCAAGGAGTTCACCATCAAGCTCGGCCAGAACGAGCTGATGAGCAGCCGGCTGTACGGCTCGGAAGAGGCGCTGGCGACCCTGAGCTGCGCCCGCATCAAGGGCAGCCCTGCCCCGCATCTTTTGATCGGCGGCCTCGGCATGGGCTTCACGTTGCGAGCGGCCTTGAAGGTGCTGGGGCCGCAGGCCCGGGTCACCGTGGCAGAACTGGTGCCCGCGGTGATCGCCTGGGCACGCGGCCCGATGGCCGAATTGTCGGGCGAGAGCCTGCTTGATCCGCGCGTCGACATCCGCGAGGCCGACGTGGTGCGACTGATCGCGGGCGGACGCGGCGCTTATGATGCCATCCTGCTCGACGTCGACAACGGTCCGCAGGGCCTGACCCGGCAATCCAACGACGCGCTTTATGACTCGTCCGGCCTGCGGACCGCGTTCACCGCGTTGCGCCCCGGCGGAGTGCTGGCAGTGTGGTCGTCGCACCCGGACGATCGCTTCGCCCCGCGCCTGCGCAAGGCCGGCTTCGACACCGAGGAGATCAAGATCCGCGCCACCGGTCGCGGCGGTGGCGCCCGCCATGTCATCTGGATCGCGACGCGACCCGCGCGATGACGCCTGGCGCAGCGACGGCCACACCACATCGATCTTGATCAGGCGCTGGCGAAGGTGCGCTGCTGACGGAACGCCGAATAGATCGAGGCGGCATGTGCCGCCGACAGGCGCTTTTCCGGAGCGGCAGCGATCTCTCGCAGGTTCTTCAGGTTCGTGGTTCCGAAAATGCAGGCCGACACCTGCGGAAGCCCGAGAATATAGGACATTGCGGCCTGGGCAGCCGAGAGTCCTTCGACCGCTGCGAGCGCAGGCCGGACATCACGCGCGGCCAAGGCCAGGCGGCGGGCGTCCGGCTTCAGCAGCGCACGGGCCAGATACCACAGATCGGCCGCGCTGCGGATGTGACCGATCTTGCCCCGGATCAGGTGCCCTTGCGCCAGGACCGTGCCCGCCACGACGGCAATGCCCGCTTTGTGCAACTGCTCGACCACCGGCAGCCGGTCCAGTTGCGCGACGTTCAGATCGATCAGCGCCACGTCGAACACGCCCTGCAGCTGCGCGACATATTGCATATGCGCCTCTGAATGCGTGTTGATGCCAAGCAGCCTGAACATGCCATTGCGGCGCATCGCAGCGAGCTTCGTCAACAGCTCATCGGTGATCGAGGCCGGTGAGAAATTATGCAGATAGAAAATATCGATGAAGCCGACGTTCAAATTCTTGATCGCCTGCGCACAGGCGCGCTCGATATAATCGGGGCTGTGATCCTGCGTCTTGACCTCGCGGAGCGACAGCAAAGGCCGCGGACGCAATGTGCCGGCCTTGGTCGAGACAACGATCTTCGATCGATCGGAGCGCTTCAATATGTCTGCCAGCGCGCGGCCCAGCCGAGGCTCGGCATTGTAGTTGCAGTAGTTGTGTCCAGTATCGAACAGATTGATTCCGAGATCGAAAGCTTCATGCACGATCCGGATGGCCTGCCGGTCGTCGAATTGCCGATGCCCCCAAAATCCGGAGCAGCCGAGACCGATTTCGGAGACGGTCAAAGAGCCAAGTTGTCGATACTTCATGGACAAACGCAAAGGTTGAAAACTACCGCCAGCCAATCATATCCGGCAATAGTTGGCAATATTTGGATACCGACCGACACATTTTTGTCGGCCCGCACAGGCGCGCGGCGCCGAGTGGCTCGTTCTGGTCATCCGGTCTCTTATGGCTCGGCCGCCCGTGCGCGACCCAGCCGCTCGGGCTGGGATCGACCCGACACGTCAGACCGTGGCGAGACAGCGGCTGCTGCAGCCGCTTCGTCCACGCCGCCGATCAAGGGGCGTCCGCCAGCTGCCGGGCTCATGTCGCCGGAACTGCTGCCTTGCGCGCGGTTGCACAGGCGCGGAGAGGATTGAGCGACGAACAGCAAGGCTGTCGGGCGCATCCGTCCTGCATTGGCAGTAGCTGGAAAGAGAGGCGACAATGAAAGCACCCCTTCTTCTTGCTGGCGCGGTGATCATCGGATCCATGGCCCCGTCATTCGCTGACGAATACTATGTCGTGCAGGGACCGAGCCACCGGTGCACCATCACCACCACGCGTCCCGCCAACCGGGAGGTCGTGACCCAGATCGGACCCATGGCGTTCACGAGCCGCGTCGAAGCCGAGGACCGTATCAAGCAGACCAAGGTCTGCGAGGACGAAGGCACGGTCGGCAGTTCCACCAGCACCACCACGGTCATCAAAGAGAAGTAGTCGGCCATCCCTCGACAGGCTCTGGCGACGTCAGGAGGTCGTGCTCATCCCAGGGCGCGACCTTTCTGTTTGCTGGAGGTCAGCAGGATCATGTGACATTGCTCCGCCAGTTGCATGCAGCAACAAGCTCTCCCGAAACTCAGTCGCAGCAACGGACATTGCGTTCCATTGCGCCCTTGAGTACCCAGCTTCGGTCGGGATCAGGACATCATGCATTCGCAATCGCTCAAGCTCGCCGTCGGCAGCCTCGTGGTCGGGATCATCGTCCTTGCCCTGAAATATGCCGCCTATTGGATCACGGGATCGGTGGCGCTCTATTCCGACGCGCTCGAGAGCATCGTCAACGTGGTCACGGCCGGCGTGGCGCTGCTCGCGGTGCGCATCGCCGCCAAGCCGGCTGACGCCAACCATCCGTTCGGCCACCACAAAGTCGAGTATTTCAGCGCGGTAATCGAAGGCGTCATGATCGTGGTCGCCGCGCTGCTGATCGTCCACGAGGCCTACGGCAATCTGTTCGCGCCGCGACCGTTCTCGGCTCCCATCGAGGGTCTCGCCGTGAATGGGCTCGCAAGCGTGATCAACGGCATCTGGTGCTGGCTGCTGATCACGCGCGGTAAGCGGCTACGGTCGCCAGCCCTGGTGGCGGATGGGCGGCATCTGCTCACCGACGTGGTCTCCTCGGGCGGCGTCGTGCTCGGCCTCGGCCTCGCGGTGGTGCTGCAGCTGCCGGTGCTCGACCCGGCCTTGGCTCTGCTGGTCGCCGTCAACATCCTTTGGTCGGGATGGCAGGTGCTGAAGGAATCGACCAGCGGCCTGATGGATGAAGCGGTGCCCGACGCCACGCTCGCCCGTATCCGCCAGATCATCAGCGGCCAGGCCGACGGCGCGCTCGAAGCGCACGACGTCCGCACACGGCACGCCGGCAAGATGACCTTCATCGAGTTCCACCTCGTCGTTCCCGGCGAGATGTCGGTCAACCAGGCCCACGCCATCTGCGACCGGATCGAAGAGGCCTTGCGCGAGGACGACGAGCATAGCTCGATCACCATTCACATCGAGCCCGAAAACAAGGCCAAGCACTCCGGCGTTGTCGTGCTCTGAGTGAAGCGCGGCACCGCATGCCAGTTGCCGTTCGGCCGCAATGCCGCGAAGGCTTGCCGACCGCCAAACGAACGCCCCTGATCCGACGCTCACATTCGGACCGCGTCCCGCGCGAAACGCGTCACTCCTGAAGCGCGTACTGCTTCGACAAATGATCGCCAATCTGGACCAGCATGGCGACGCATTCGGGGTAGCCGGGCTTGCTGATCGTTTCCTGATCTGCGCTGGCGCGAAACTCCCAGGAATGTCCGTCCCGAACGACGGAAATGCGAAGGCCCTCAGCGTAATCCGTATGAACCTTCAGCTCGGCCACCGCCATCGCGATCAGTTCGGCCTCGGTCTTGCTCGGCTTGCTCATCCGGTTGATCCCTGGGTCAGACGTTCATGATGACGTTCTATCCAGCTTGTGGCCCCGCGCCAACATTCCCATGGACGATCCCGAGACAGGTTGGGGATCGCTGTTTGGAACGCTCCGGCGTGGTCGAGCTGTACGTTCTCTGCTGAACGACGATCCATCCATGGCCATGGAAGCCACGTCTCCGCGCCTGCTGCTGCGGCCGCGATCGCGTCGCGAACCGAATTGGCACCAGCCCGTTCTGATCCGCCGTTGTGGCGGCTGCGAACCGCCGCCGGCAGACTGCCTGATCCTTCGGCAACAAAGACTGCGCGTTCGCCGTGAGCTGTCGGATCCGAGTTTACCGAACAGCGCCAGACTGTTGCCCGGGGCGTCAATGTGTCCATTTTCCGATTGACGGCAGGATGACACGCTGAAATGGTGCCCTCGCTTTCGAGCCCGCGCGGCCGACGGGCGTTCGCCCTCACACAAGCGCCGAACAAGAGCCGGAAGCATCGAGGGGGAGGACGTTTCGTTGCATTCGCTCCAAGCGCGTCGTCGACAAGACCCGCACGCTCAGCGTGATCGCGAAACCATGCCTCCCGTGAGCTCAGGCGCGCTGTTCTGACCAGCGCCCGCAGCGGAGACCATGATGCGCCCCTTGTTGGCAATCAGTAATGCCATCGATCAGCTCAACGAAAAGATCGGTTACGTCTGCAATCTGCTGGTGCTGCTGGCCTGCCTGGTCAGCGCGATCAACGCCATGATCCGCTACGCCTTCAGCTATTCGTCGAACGGGTGGCTGGAGCTGCAGTGGTACATGTTCGCATTGCTGGTGATGTTCGGCGCCTCCTATACGTTCCGGCGCAACGAGCACGTCCGGGTCGAGCTGCTCTATCTGTATCTGTCCGAGCGCGGCCAGCTCTGGCTCGATCTGATCGGCACCCTTTTCTTCCTGATCCCCACCTGCCTGCTGCTGGCCTATCTGTCCTGGCCGTTCTTCATGCAGTCCTATTCGGTCAACGAGATGTCAGCCAATGCCGGCGGCCTGCTGCGCTGGCCGGTCAAGTTCGCCATCCCCGCGGGCTTCGTGATGCTGGCCCTGCAGGGCCTCTCCGAGGTGATCAAGCGTGCGGCGGCGCTGCAGGGCTACGTGACGATCGACGCGAAATACGAGAGGCCGACGCAATGATTACGCTGGAGATGATGCCGCCGCTGATGTTCGGCGGCCTGGTCCTGGCGATGCTGATCGGCTTCCCGGTGGCGTTCACGCTCGCCGCCGTCGGCCTGTCGTTCGGCTTTCTCGCCATCCATCTGGGCTTCTTCGACCTGAACTTCCTGCAGGCGATCCCAGGGCGCATCTTCGGCAGCGTGCTCGCCAACGACCTGCTGCTCGCGATCCCCTTCTTCACCTTCATGGGCGCAATCCTGGAAAGATGCGGGCTCGCCGAGGACATGCTGGATTCGATGGGCCAGCTGTTCGGGCCGATCCGCGGCGGCCTCGGCTATTCGGTCATCATCGTCGGCTTCATCCTCGGCGCCATCACCGGCACGGTGGCGGCGCAGGTGATCGCGATGGCGATGATCTCGATGCCGGTCATGATGCGCTATGGCTACAACATGCGCTACATCACCGGCGTGCTGGCGGCATCCGGCACCATCACTCAGCTGGTGCCGCCGTCGCTGGTGCTGATCGTGCTCGCCGACCAGCTCGGCAAGTCGGTCGGTGACATGTATCTCGGCGCCTGGGGCCCGTCGATCTTCCAGGTCATCCTGTTCGCCGGCTACACCTTCGTGCTCGGCCTGATCAAGCCGAGCCATGTGCCGCCGGTGCCAAAGGAGGCGCGCACGCTGACCGGCTGGGCGCTGTGGAAGAAGTGCCTGATGGGCATCATTCCCTCGGCGGTGCTGATCTTCGTCGTGCTCGGCACCATGATGATGGGCCTGGCCACCCCGACGGAGGCCGGTGCCATGGGCGCGGTCGGCGCCATCGTTCTGGCGGTGATCCACCACAAGGAGTTCACCAGGAAGGATCGCAGTATCCTGATCGTCGGCGTGGTGGCGGCAGGCATCGGCACCATCGTGGCGATGCTGTTCACCGAGAACTTGGTGTTCAAGCTGTCGTTCGCGATCACCTATCTCGCGGTGGCCTGGCTCGGCATCCGTGCGGTGGCTATCCCGGACCTGCGCGACCTGATCAAGCAGGGCTACGAGACCACCATGCGCATCACCTGCATGGTCACGTTCATCCTGATCGGCTCGACCTGCTTTTCGGTGGTGTTCCAGGGCGTGTCCGGCGGCGAGTGGCTGGAGCACCTGCTGACGTCCCTGCCCGGCGGCGTCTGGGGCTTCCTGATCTTCATCAACGTCTTCATCTTCTTCCTGGCCTTCTTCCTCGACTTCTTCGAGATCGCCTTCATCATCCTGCCGATGATCGCGCCGATCGCGCAGAAGATCCTGGCACCCGTGGTGGGCCCCGAGGCCGCGCTGATCTGGTTCGGCGTGATGCTGTGCGTGAACATGCAGACCTCGTTCCTGCATCCGCCGTTCGGCTTCGCGCTGTTCTACCTGCGCGGCGTCGCGCCGAAGGAAGTGAAGAGCTCGGACATCTATTGGGGCGCGATGCCCTGGATCGGCCTGCAGGCGATCATGGTGCTGCTCGTGATCGCCTTCCCGATCACCGTCACCGGCCTGCTGGACAAGCCGGTCCAGGTCGATCTCGACAAGGTCAAGATCGAGGTGCCGCAGATCGACCTGCCGCCGCTCGATTTCGGTGCGCCGAAGCAATAGCCAGCGGCCTGGCCGAACGAAGACCCCCCGGAAGCCACGCTTCCGGGGTTTTTGTTTGAGCCCGCCTCTATCAGCCCGTCATTGCGAGGCGCCCTTGCGCCGACGCGTCCGCCGAAGCCCATCGGGCGAAGGCGGAAGCAATCCAGGGTGACGCGCGCAGCCCTGGATTGCTTCGCTGCGCTCGCAATGTCGCGGAGAGAGCGTGGCCACCGCCCTCACGACGCTCACAATGACGGAGGTGAGAACGGCCGCCGCTCAGCTCTGCGAGCGCCGGGCCATGAAGTTGTCGTAGCCAACCTCGGCGACCTGGAACCAGGAATAGCCGGCGCCCGAATAGGCGGTCAGCGACTCCAGCGCCTTCTTGAAGTTGGGATTGCTGGCTGCGACCTCGGCATGCAGCTCCTTGGCGGCCTTGAACGAGGCTTCCATCACCGGCGCCGGGAACGGATGCAGCTTGGCGCCGCCGGCGATCAGCTTGCGCAGCGCCAGCGGATTGGCGGAGTCGTACTTCGCCATCATCCAGTTGTTGGCGAAGTGGCCGGCCTGCTCGAGGAGCTTCTGATAATGCTTGGGCAGCGCATTCCACTTCTCGAGGTTGATCATCGCGAGCAGCATCGGCCCGCCCTCCCACCAGCCGGGGAAGTAGTAATGCGGCGCGACCTTGAACAGGCCGAGCTTCTCGTCGTCATAGGGACCGACCCATTCAGCGGCATCGATCGTGCCCTTCTCCAGCGCCGGATAGATGTCGCCGCCGGCGAGCTGCTGCGGCACGCAGCCGAGCTTCTGCATGACCCGGCCGGCGAAGCCGCCGATGCGGAATTTCAGCCCGTTGAGATCGTCGACCGAGTTGATCTCCTTGCGGAACCAGCCGCCCATCTGGCAGCCAGTGTTACCGGCAAGCAGCGAGGTGACATTGTAGCTCTTGTAGAACTCGTTGAGGATCTCCTTGCCCCCGCCCATCAGGTACCAGGCCTGATTGATGCGCATATTCGGGCCGAACGGCACCGAGGAGCCGAAAGTGAAGGTCGGGTCCTTCCCGAAGTAGTAGTACGACGCCGTGTGGCCCATCTCGACAGTGCCGTTCTGCACGGCGTCGAGCACCTGCAGGCCGGGCACGATTTCGCCGGCGGCAAAGGTCTGGATCTGGAATTTGTTGTCGGTGGCCTCGCCGACCATCTTGGCCATCATCTCGGCGCCACCGTGCAGGGTGTCGAGCGATTTCGGCCAGCTGGTGGTCATGCGCCATTTGATCTCGGGCGTCGATTGCGCGATCGCAGGCGACGCGATCGTGGCGGCGCCGGCTGCGCCAAGCCCCGTGACCTTGATGAAATCTCTCCGCTTCATAGTCTTTCCCTCCCTCGAGATGATTATGTGTCCGGTGTTGGGCGGCCTTCTTACGAGGCCTTCACAACCAGTCTGGATCAAACTGCGACGGAGTGCCATTGCGAAACGTTGTCGCAACGCAACGCAAAAAGCCCGGCCTCTCGCGAGGCCGGGCTCAGTTTGTCCGCCGATCGAAAGCTTGAGATCAGCCGCGGGTACGCGAGCGGATCATGAAGCTGTCATAGGTGTATTCAGCGACCTGCCACCACAGATACTCATCCGAGCGATAGGCCTGCATGGCGTCGATCGACTTCTTGAAGTCGGGATTCTTCGCCGAGATCTCGCCCCACAGCTCGTTGGTGGCCTTGAGGCAGGCTTCCAGCACCTCGTTGGTGAACGGGCGCAGCTGGGTGCCGCCGGCGACCAGGCGCTTCAGCGCCGAGGGGTTCTGCATGTCGTAGCGCGCCGCCATCCAGGTGTTCGCCGCCATCGTCGCGTTGGTCAGAATTGCTTGGTAGTTCTTCGGCAGCGAATTCCACTTCTCGAGGTTGGTGTAGGCGTGGACGGTCGGACCACCCTCCCAGAAGCCCGGATAGTAGTAGTACTTGGCCACCTTCTGGAAGCCGAGCTTCTCGTCGTCATAGGGGCCGACCCACTCGGCGGCGTCGATGGTGCCCTTCTCCAACGCCGGGTAGATGTCGCCGCCCGCGAGCTGCTGCGGCACGACGCCGAGCTTCTGCAGAACCTGGCCGGCGATGCCGCCGATGCGGAATTTGAGGCCCGAGAGGTCGGCGACCGTCTTGATCTCCTTGCGGAACCAGCCGCCCATCTGGGTGCCCGTGTTGCCGCAGGGGAAGCCGATCACGCCGAACTTCTTGTAGAACTCGTTGGCGAGCTCATTGCCGCCGCCCTGATACAGCCAGGAGTTCTGCTGTCGGGCATTGAGGCCGAACGGCACCGAAGCGAAGATCGCGAAGGTCGGATCCTTGCCGACATAATAATACGACACGGTGTGGCACATCTCGACGGTGCCATTGGCGGTCGCGTCCAGCGCCTGCAGGCCGGGGACGATTTCGCCGGCGGCGAACACCTGGATCTGGAACTTGTTGTCGGTCATCTCGGCGACGTATTTCGCCAGCTCGGTCGCGCCGCCATAGATCGTGTCGAGCGACTTCGGGAAGCTGGAGGTCAACCGCCACTTGATCTCGGGCGAGGACTGCGCAATCGCCGGCGAGGCAATGGCGCCCGTCGCCGCGGCACCAGCGGCCGAAACCTTCAGAAAATCACGACGCTTCATATTAAGGCATCTCCTTGTTGGGGGCGTTTCCCGTGAGAACTATTTGTCCGCCGATGCGATTGGCCGCATCGAGTCGAGTACGATCCGGCCGGGGCTTTAGCACGGAACCGGGTCAGCGAAAACGCGACGTTGGAATGACAGGCCGTCCAATAGTCGCACGCAAATTGCTGCGGCGCATCACGCCGCAGCAATGGCGCCCTTGAGCTGATCCCGAACCGACGCAGCAATGGTCCGGTAGATCGCCGCATGCGGCCCACTGGGGTCGCTCTCGACCACCGGAGTGCCGGCGTCGGAGGTCGAGCGGATGTCCATGTGCAGTGGGATCTCGCCGAGGAAGGGCACGCCGAGCCGCTCGGCCTCGTGGCGGGCGCCGCCATGGCCGAAAATGTCCGAGCGCGTGCCGCATTGCGGGCACTGGAAGTAGCTCATGTTCTCGATGATGCCGAGCACGGGCACGTTGACTTTGCGGAACATCGCCAAGCCCCGGCGGGCGTCGATCAGCGACAGATCCTGCGGCGTCGACACGATCACCGCGCCCTTCAACGGCACGTTCTGCGCCAAGGTGAGCTGCGCATCGCCGGTGCCCGGCGGCATGTCAACCACCAGAACGTCGAGCGTCCCCCAGGCGACCTCGCGCAGCATCTGGTTGATCGCCGACATCACCATCGGGCCGCGCCAGATCATCGGGCTGTCCTCCTCGACCAGGAAGCCGATCGACATGATCGCAAGGCCGAAGCGCGACAGCGGGATCATCTTCTTGTCGGGCGTGAGCTGCGGCTTCTCGTGCAGGCCGGTCAGCTTGGGCACCGACGGTCCGTAGATGTCGGCATCGAGCAGCCCGACCTTGAGCCCGAGATCGCGCAGGCCGAGCGCAAGGTTGATTGCGGTGGTCGACTTGCCGACGCCGCCCTTGCCGGAGGCCACCGCGATCACCGCGCCGATGCCGGGAATCGCAGCCTGCCGCGACATCGGCGAGTCCGCCGGATGCTGGTGCTGGTGGGGACGATGCGCCGAGACGGGCTGCACGCCGGAGGTCCGTGGCGGTGGGGGGGCAGCCCCCGGCTTGCGCTCGGCGGTCAATGCGATCATGGCCATGGTCACGCCGGGAATGGCGCGCACGGCCGCCTCGGCCTGGGCGCGGGTATCCTCCCAGCCGCGCGCCTCGCTGGCCTCGACATTGATCGAGAAGAACACCTTGCCGTCATTGGCCGTGATCGGCGACAGCACCCCGGCGTCGGTCAGCGCCACGCCGCGTGGCGAGCGGACCCGCTTGAGTGCCTCGAGAACCTGCTGCTGCGTCACGCTCACGGCGCGTCTCCTGAAGAAGTTCAGAACGCGCCACATCGTCGCGCCCTATCGTCTTGGCCGGACATGATCTTCCGTCGTTGCCGACAGCATCCGCCCGGCCTCCTGTTGGGCTGCTTCATAATGCCGGTCGGCTCAAAACGCCACCATGGTTCCGATGTCGGATGCGGTCTCCACCGGCGCATCCCCGGCCTGCTCCCTGGCTGCCTCGTAATTGAGCTCGATCATCACGCCGTTCGGATCGCGCACGAAGATCTGCCACAGCTCACCACCCGGAACCTGCCGGGCTTCGAACGGCATGCCCTTGGCCGCGAGCCGCGCCTTCATGGCGGCGAAGCCACGGCTGACGAAGGCGACGTGATGGACGACCCCGGAGTCCGGCTTTTGTGCCTCTGACGTCGACGAGATATCGACCAGATGCACCACCGCCCGGCCCTCGCTGTACATCCAGGCGCCCGGAAACGCGAAGTTCGGCCGGGCGCCGTTTTCGAGCCCGAGCACGTCCTCATAGAAGCGGACCGTCTCGGCAAGGTTGCGGGTCCGGATGTTGAAATGATCGAGCACGCCGACGCTGACGCCCATGCGGGACACTCCCTGGCTGGTTCGTTGGTTATTCGGATTTCGTAGCCGGATGACGGCTTTGCAAGCCGTCATGATCAGGCCTGTTTAGCACACAGTCCCGCTTTCGCATCCGTCACGAAGCCGTTGCCCCCGCCTCGCAAGCCGTTATGGTGCGGCGTCCAGCACGCCGCCGCGAGCCGCGCGGGGGGCTGATGTGTTCCTTCCAAGAACAGCCCGGCCCTCTCAAGGCTGTCGGCAGAACCCAAGGTCAAGGTAGCTCATATGGCTAAAGTCGCTTTCATCGGTCTCGGCGTCATGGGTTTCCCCATGGCAGGACATCTCGTGAAGAAGGGTGGTCACGAGGTCACGGTCTATAACCGCACCGCGGCCAAGGCGAAGGAATGGGCCGACAAGTTCGGCGGCAAGACCGCCGCAACGCCCAAGCAGGCCGCCGAGGGCCAGGACTTCGTGATGTGCTGCGTCGGCAATGACCACGACCTGCGCTCGGTGACGATCGGCGCCGACGGCGCCTTCGCCGGCATGACCAAGGGCGCGACCTTCGTCGACCACACCACCGCCTCTGCTGAAGTGGCGCGTGAGCTGGACGCTGCAGCCACCAAGGCCGGCTTCAAATTCATCGACGCGCCGGTGTCCGGCGGCCAGGCCGGTGCCGAGAACGGCGTTCTCACCGTGATGTGCGGCGGCACCGCAGACGCCTATGCCGGCGCGGAGCCGGTCATCGCGGCCTATGCGAGGATGTGCAAGCTGCTCGGACCGGCCGGCAGCGGCCAGCTGACCAAGATGGTCAACCAGATCTGCATCGCCGGCCTCGTGCAGGGCCTGTCCGAAGGCATCCATTTCGCGAAGAAGTCGGGCCTCGACGTCGCAGCCGTGATCGAGACCATCTCCAAGGGCGCTGCACAGTCCTGGCAGATGGAGAACCGCTACAAGACCATGAACGACGGCAAATATGATTTTGGTTTTGCAGTGGAATGGATGCGCAAGGACCTGTCGATCTGCCTCAACGAAGCGCGCCGCAACGGCGCCCATCTGCCGGTGACCGCGCTCGTTGACCAGTTCTACTCCGAGGTCGAGAAGCTCGGCGGCAAGCGTTGGGATACGTCCAGCCTGCTGGCCCGGCTGGAGAAGTAAAAAGACGAATGTCGATCCGGCTCTGCCGCCGCCTTGCGTGCGCGGCAGAGCGCTCGCCTCGCCCGATGGCGGGCCTCCTCTCTCTCCCTCGCTCCTCCTCGCTCGCTCCCCCAGTGCGCCGAGCCACGCGCGATGGTCGCATCGCCATTGTGCGCATCGCGACTCGCTGTTACCGATTGCAATCGCCAGTCGTTCGCAACTGTTGCCGAAACGAGACAGACTGCGTCGGAAAGAAGGAAATGTAATGTTATAACATTACATTTGTCCGGTTTTCGGCTAACTCGTCTCCGTCATCATGAACGCATGGCTTGGGGACGCGGGACGCCGGCACAGCCGACCCGCGGTGGGGATTGGAATGAGCGCGCGGGACGTCTGGGGTTCGATATCGCTGGCGGGGCTGGTTGCAGCAGCAGGCGGGGCGGCCGCGCCCATGGCGCATGCGCAGCAGGCCTCCCATTCGTCGGGAAAGCCGGCGGCGGAAACCGTTCTGCCCGGCGTCACGGTCGATGCACCACGCCCGCGACCGATCGACGGTCGCGCCCCCTCCGCGCGGCCGACCACCGCGCAGACCGCGCGTTCTGCGCCGCGACGTCCGCCGGCGTCCTCCCCGGCAGCAGCCTCATCATCCGCCCCCTCCGGCACCACCGCCGCCCACCCCACTCAATGGCAACGCGACGCCGGCCAGCGGCAGCCGGCTCGGCCTGACGGCGCGCGAAGTCCCGGCAACCGTTGAGGTGATCGGCGCCGAGACGCTGCGCGAGCAGGGCTATCACACGACTGTCGATGCGGTGAGGGGCGCCACCGGCGTCAGCGCGGGCGATGCGCCGAACGATGTCGGCTTCGCGATGCGCGGCTTCCAGGGCAACCAGATCAACGTGCTCTACAACGGCATCAACATCGGGCCGACCGGCTTCACCGCGCTGACGATGGAGACCTTCAATCTCGATCGCGTCGAGTTTCTCAAGGGCCCCTCCTCGCTGATATCTGGCCAGGGCGCGGTCGGCGGCACCATCAACTTCGTAACCAAGGCGCCGCACACCGGCCCGGTCGAGAGCGAGGCCTTCGTCGGCTTCGACCAGCGCGGCACGTTCCGCAGCGGCTTCGGCTCGGGCGGCAGCACAACGATCCAGGGACTCGACTATCGCTTCGACATCAGCCGGACCAAAGAGATCGGCTTCATCGACGACACCGAGTTCAAGAACGTCCACGTCTCCGGCCAGTTGAACTATCGCCTGTCCGACAGCTTCAGGACCTTCTTTGCCGCCGAGTTCAAGGACTACAAGGCCAAGCCTTATGAGGGCACGCCGCTGGTGCCGGTGGCCTTCAGTGGCGCGAACGCGACCAGCGGCATCGTCTCCGGCACCAAAGTGTCCGACTACAACGGCACCAATCTCGGCGCCGTCACGATCGATGGCCGCACGCTGTCGACCAACTACAATGTGATCGACGGCCACAAGACCATCAAGGAGTCGTGGGTCCGCAGCGGCTTCGAATGGGACTTGAACAACGCCGTCAAGCTGCGCAGCCAGATCTACAATTACAATGCCAGCCGCGACTGGTACAACAATGAGGTGTCGGCGTTCAACGCCGGGACCAACCTGGTCGACCGCGAGCGGTTCTTCGTCCACCACAACCACAATATCGTCGGCAACGTCACCGATGTCACCTGGAACGGCAACATCTTCGGTTTCGCCAACCGCCTGGTCACCGCGGTCGAGAGCTCGCACACCGACTTCACGCGGCCCGGCGCGGCCAACTTTCCCGGCGAGTCGGTCCCGCTGGTCGGCTTCGATCGCGGCACCTATGGCCTGCTGACGACACAATTGCAGACCGCCACCATCGACAGCGTCGCGCTCAATCTCGAGGACCGGCTGAAGCTGACGGACACGTTCGCGCTGGTCGGCGGCCTGCGCTACAATCCGTTCACGCTCGACCGCAACTGGATCCGGAACGGCGCCGAGCGGCCCGGCTTCCCCTATTCCAAGAGCTGGCAGCCGGTCACCGGCCGCATCGGCTATACGTGGGAGGCGCTGCCGGGGACGACCTTCTACAGCCAATATGCAACTGCGAGCGACCTCTCGGCCGACAGCATCTTTCTGCTGAGTCCGACGCAGAAGCTGACCTTGTCGGATTCCCGCAGCTACGAGACCGGCGTCAAGCAGCTCGCCTGGAACGGCCGCGCGGAGTGGACCTTCTCGGCGTTCGACATCGAGCGCAACAACGTCTACAGCGCCCAGGCCGGCCAGCAGCTCAACCTCGCCGGCAAGGTGAAGTCCCAGGGCATCGAGCTGGCCGCCGCCGTGCGGCCGACACCGGAGACCAGGCTGTGGGGCAACGTCGCCTATGTGCGCGCGCGCTACGCCGACTATGATCTCGCCAATGGCGGCTCGTTCTCCGGCAACACCCCGCCGAACATTCCGGCCGTGATCGTCAATGGCGGCGGCTCCTACCGCTTCCTCAATCCGGGCTGGTGGCCGGTCGAACTCGGTTTCTCCGTGCGCCATGTCGGCGACCGCTCGAGCACCGATGCCAACACGGTGAAGCTGCTCGCCTACACCACCGCCGACTTGTTCGCCTTCATCGACCTGCCGAAGGTGCCGCTGTTCGCCACCGCGACCAGCACGCGCCTCGCCTTCCGCGTCCGCAACGTCACTGACAAGCGCTATGCGGCCTGGAGTGATCCATTCTACCCCGACCAGATCTTCCTCGGCGCACCCCGCACCTACGAGGTCGAAGCCTCGTTCAAGTTCTAGGGCCGCATGATCCGGGCGCTGATCCTCACGCATCGCTGGCTCAGCATCCTGCTCAGTCCGCTGTTCGTGCTGTGGTTCGCGACCGGCATCGTGATGCATTTCGTGCCGTTCCCGGCGCAGACGGAGGGCGAGCGGTTCGCAGGACTTGCGCCGCTCGATCTCGCTGCGCCGCTGCACGCCCCGGCGGAGGCGCTCGCCATGCCTGGCAGCCCACCTGCCCGCCGCATACGGCTGATGCAGCGCGTCGATGGCGCGGTCTACGTCATCGCCACGCCGGGCCGCCATGTGGCGATCCATGCCGACAGCCTTGCTGCAGCCGACGTCACCGATCCCGGCCTCGCTTTGGCGATCGCGCGCGCCGCCGCACAGCGGCGCGGGCTCGACGCCGCGGGCGCCGCGATGGCGGAGCTCGGCGATTATGATCAATGGACGGTGCCGAACCGGTTCGATGCGCACCGCCCGCTGCATCGCATCGCGCTGAACGATGCCGACGGCACCGAGCTCTATGTCTCCTCCCGCACCGGGGAGGTCGTGCTCGACACGACGCGCTTCGAACGTGCCTGGAACTATGCCGGCAGCGTGGTCCACTGGATCTATCCGACCGTGCTGCGCAGGGACTGGGCGGCCTGGAACGTGACGGTCTGGTCACTGGCCCTCGCGGCGGTACTTGCCGCCGTCACCGGCGCCCTGCTTGGTCCGCTCCGGCTGCGGCTGCGCAAAGCGCGATTGTCGTCGCGCTACCGCAGCTGGCACCTGTGGCATCACTGGGCCGGCCTGATCTGCATGCAGTTCGTCCTGACCTGGATCGTCAGCGGCTGGCTGTCGATGGATCATGGCCGATTGTTCGCGACCGGACAGCTCACGGCGTCGGAAGACGCCGTCCTCACCGGCGCCCTCGACTGGACGGCTCTGACCACCATCCCTCCGACGGGCCTGTCTGGCGACGTCCGCGAGATCGAATGGTTCGCGTTCGGCGGCCGCCTGCATCAGCGCGCACGGCGGGCCCTCGGCCAGCAGCAGATCTCGGTGCGCGACGGCGCGACCTGGCGACCGGTCGGCCGCTTCCTGCAGCCCGCCGATATCAATGCCACGGCGGATCACCTCGGCGGCCGTTGCGGGCGCGCGACCGAGGTCGAAGCGGGCGACGATTATCCTTTCGCCTCCGATGTACCGGGAGCCCCCGTTTATCGCATCGTCTGCGGCGACGCCTGGCATCATGTCGATGCCGCCTCGGGCGCCCTGCTCGAGAAGCTCGACTCCTCCCGGCGTGCCTATCGCTGGCTCTATCAGGCGCTGCACACGCTGGACTTCCCCAGCCTGCTGGCCCACCCGACGCTGCGCACGTTTGTCATCGTCGGCCTCTGCGTCTGCGGCTTCGCCTTCAGCATCACCGGCATCGTGATCGGCTGGCGGAGGCTGCGTTTTCTCGGCATCGGCCCGCGGCGGAAGCCGGCCTCTTAACGCAGTGTTAACGCAAATTTTTCGTTGTCTATAATCCGTCTTAAGGATTTAGAGCCAGTTATAGAAGATGCAGAAAGCAGCCCGTATGGCCACGGGCAGGATTCGTGTTGTTGATGAGTAGACCCGCTGAAAAGCCCGAAGTCGTCGAGCTTCCGGCCGATACGCCGGCGCTTGCACCGGCAAGCCAGCGTCGGGCCGCGCAGCAGCGGGTGCGCGAGGCGCGCGATCGGTTGACATCGACATCGGGAACGCGGCCGGCCTTCGATCGCGAATTGCTGCGCCAATATGCGCAGACCCGCATCTCCGCATCCTACATCGTGATGCTGCTGGTCGTGGCGACCGGGCTGATGCTCAGCGTCTGGCTGCATGCGCTGGCGGCCGGCGCCTGGACCTGCGGCGTGCTCTGCATCCATGCCGCGATCGTGCGCAACTGCTCGAATTTCCTGGCCGACCAGCCGTCGATGGCGGCGACCCGGCGCTGGCGCACGCGCTTCGTGCTGCTCGACCTGCTCTACGGCGTCTGCTGGATGGCGATCCTGATCCATCCCGCGCTCGCGGAGGTGTCGGGCACGCTGATGATGTTCCTGATGCTGCTGGTGATCGCCGTCTCCAGCATGCTCGCCGCCAATCTGCCCGTCGCCGCCGTCGCCGTCACCGCGCCGGTGACGGTCGCGATCACGCTCAGCCTGGCGCTGTCGGGGACGTTCGACAATTACCTGCTCGCCGCGTTCGCGGTCGCGGCCGAAGGCTATTTCGTTCTGCTCGCCCATCAACTGCATTCGACCACGCTCGCGACCCTCGAGGCACGCGCCGAGAAGGATGCTCTGATTGGCGAGCTCGAACAGGCCAAGGCGATCTCCGACGAGGCGCGCTATCGCGCCGAAGCCGCCAACGTGGCGAAGTCGCGCTTTCTCGCCCAGATGAGCCATGAGCTGCGCACGCCGCTGAACGCCATTCTCGGCTTCTCCGAGGTCATGAAGAGCGAGATCTTCGGCGCGCATGCAGTGCCGGTGTACAAGGAATACTCCGCCGACATCCACAATTCCGGCGTCCACCTGCTGAACCTGATCAACGAGATCCTCGACCTCTCGCGCATCGAGGCCGGCCGCTACGAGCTCAATGAGGAAGCCGTGGCATTGGTGCATGTGGTGGCCGACTGCCATCATCTGTTGAAGCTGCGGGCGTCCAGCCGCGGCCTGACCATCCATGAAGTGTTCGAGCAGAACATGCCGCGCTTGTGGGCCGACGAGCGGGCGATCCGCCAGGTCGTGCTCAACCTGCTCTCCAACGCCATCAAGTTCACGCCGCAGGGGGGCGACATCTGGCTGAAGGCGGGCTGGACCGCCTCGGGCGGCCAATATCTCAGCGTCAAGGACACCGGCTCCGGCATCCCCGAAAACGAGATCCCGATCGTGCTCGCCTCGTTCGGCCAGGGCTCGAACTCGATCAAATCGGCCGAACAGGGCGCAGGCCTCGGCCTCCCCATCGCCAAGAACCTCATCGAGATGCATGGCGGCACCTTCACGTTGAAGTCGAAGGTCCGCATCGGCACCGAGGTGATCGTCACGTTCCCGCCCGAGCGAGTGATGTCGGCGCTCGCCCCGTTGTCGGACGAGGCGCCGCCGCTGCAGCCCGAGCCGGTCGCCCCTCCTGCCCAGGAGAAACGCCGGCTGCTTCGCAAACCGATCATGAATGCCGGAACGGGCCTGTGAGATGATTGCACTTGCAAAACAGTGCCGGAAGCTTTCACATTCGCATGATGAGCCAAGATACACCATGCATCGCTGTCTGCATGATCGATCCCAAGACCAAGCTCTGCTTCGGCTGCGGCCGCACCTTGCCGGAGATCGCCCGCTGGGGGCGCATGTCAGCCGACGAGCGGCTGGCGGTGATGGACGGGCTCGCCGCGCGGATGCACGACGCCGGCTTGGCCGCGATGGGACGCCGCCGCGACTGAGCGACGGGTTATCGACGGGAGGCGTGGCATGAACAAGGTCGTGCTCGTCCTGGTCACCATGGTGACCACCGCAAGCGCCGTGATCGTCTACAAGGATCCCGAACAGGCTGCGCTGGCGAGCGACACCGTTTCGGAGATGCTGCGCAGCCGCGCCTTCAGAGCCAAGGCAAGCGCACCGACCAACGCGGTCGAAATCGAGCGCACCCGCGGCGGCGAATTCGCGCTGCGCGCCAAGATCAACGGCGTCGCCGCGCCGATGGTGGTCGACACCGGGGCGACATCGGTGGTGCTGACCTATGAGACCGCCAAGGCGGCAGGCCTGCCGCTCGAGCTGCTCAACTACGATGTCGATGTCGAGACCGCCGGCGGCCACACCAAGGCGGCGCGGCTGACGCTCGATCGGCTGGCGATCGGCCGGCTGGTGGAGCGCTCCGTGCCGGCGCTGGTGGTGCCGCAGGGCCAGATGAAAACGAATCTGCTCGGCATGAGCTTCCTCGACCGGCTCGAACGCTGGGAGGTGCGCTCCGACCGGCTGATGCTGCACGGCTATCCCGAGCGCAGCTGAGGCCGTCGCGGCGGGCGGTCCGTTCCCTTGCGCCGGCGGCAGGTCTCGGCCTAGATTCCGGCCATGGCCGATGCCCTGCCCCCACCATCGATCCGACTGGCCCTCAACGAAAATCCGCTCGGGCCATCGCCTGCGGCCATCGACGCCATCAAGGCCGATCTCGCCGGCCTCGCCCGCTACACCGGCCGGGAAGTGGACGATCTCACAGCCGCCATTGCCACGCGCGAAAACATCGCGCCGGAGCAGATCGTGCTCGGCGAGAACCTCAACGTGCTCGGACTGTATCTGTCCGCACGCGGCGGACACGGCGGCACGTTCGTCTACTCCGAACCGGGCTACACGGCGCTGGTCGACGCAGTGGCACCGGCTGGCGGCCGCGTGGTCGGCGTGCCGCTGAACGCCGGGCTGGAGAACGACCTGCCGGCCATCGCGGCGGCGGTCGACGGTAGCACGCGCGCGGTCTATCTCGTCAATCCGCACAACCCGTCGGGCACGGTCAGTGACACCGCCGCTTTCATCGCGGCGGTGCGCGACGTGTCCGCACGCACGCTCGTGATCGTCGACGAAGCCTATCTCGAATTCATGCCGGATTTCGCCGCCCGCAGCGTTGCGCCGCTGGTGCGCGAGGGCGGCAATGTCGCCGTGTTCCGGACATTCTCCAAGATCTTCGGACTGGCGAGTCTCGCGATCGGCTACACGCTGGCTCCGAAGCCGCTGGCGGCTGCGCTGAAGCAGATGGGCATCGGCGCATTTTTCGGACTGAGCCGGCTGAGCCTGGTCGCTGCCACCGCGAGCCTCGGTGATCACGATTACGTCGCTTCGGTGCGCGCCGAGGTCGCGGCCGAGCGCGAGGCCTGGCATGCGCTGCTGCGCGCTCGCGGGCGCCGCTTCAGCGCCTCCCAGGCCAATTTCGTGTTCTTCGATTGTGGCCGGCCACATGCCGAGGCTGCGGCGGCGCTCGCCGCCCGCGGCATCATCATCGGCCGCGCGCAGCCGCAATTCGACAATTGGCTGCGCATCTCGATCGGGCTGCCGGACGAAAACGCGATCGCGCGGCAGGCCGTGGCGGAGCTGTTGCCGACCAGCGGATGAGTCAGGCGAATGCCGCAGCCGGCGCGCGCTCCTCGACCATCGCCACCGCCTCGCGCAGCACCTCGATGCCGGCGTCGGGCTTGACGCCGCGCTCGGCGAGATGACGGCGGAAGGCGCGCGCGCCCGGGACCGCGTGATAGGCGCCGACCAGATGCCGCGTGATGGCATGCAGCCGCGAGCCCTGCGCGATCTGGCGTTCGATATAGGGCTCGAGCGCCGCCAACGCGTCTTTCATGCTCCGATGCGGCGCGGCGGCGCCGAACAGCATGGGATCGACGTCGAGCAACTGCCACGGTTCCTGATAGGCGGCGCGCCCGAGCATCACGCCATCGACATGAGCGAGATGCGCTTGCGCCGCCGCGATGCTGGCGATGCCGCCATTGATGATGACCGGCACGTTCGGCAGCCTCGCCTTCAGCCGGTAGACCCGGCCGTAGTCGAGCGGCGGGATGTCGCGGTTCTCCTTGGGCGACAGGCCGTTCAGCCAGGCCTTGCGCGCATGCACGATCAGCGCGTCGGCGCCTGCGTCGACCACCGCATCCGCCAGCGCATCGAGCGCGAGCTCCGGATCCTGGTCATCGATCCCGATGCGGCACTTCACCGTGACGGGAATGCGCACGACGCGCTTCATCGCTGCGACGCAGGCGGCGACGAGCTCAGGCTCCGCCATCAGGCAGGCGCCGAAGCGGCCATCCTTGACCCGGTCGGAAGGACAGCCGACATTGAGATTGATTTCATCATAGCCGAAGTCTTCGCCGATCCGCGCCGAGGTCGCGAGATCGGCCGGATCGGAGCCGCCGAGCTGCAGCGCCACCGGATGCTCGCTCGCATCGAAGCCGAGCAGCCGCTTCCGATCGCCATGAATGACGGCGCCGGTGGTGACCATCTCGGTATAAAGCAGCGCCCGCTGCGACAGCAGACGGTGGAACACCCGGCAGTGCCGGTCGGTCCAATCCATCATAGGCGCCACGGCAAATCTATGTCGTTGATTTGTCTGCATTTTTTTAGTAAATTCAATTCGTTAGGTCGCGTCGTGTGCACTCTATTCTACGCCATGATGCGACGTTTTTTCCGGCTTTTCGACGCCTCAGTGCACACGGAGCGCACACGCGTGGCAACTATCACCAGACTGAAATCCGGCTCTTGGAGAGCCCAAGTCCGACGAAAGGGGAAATATGTCAACGAGACATTTCTCCGCCGAAAGGACGCCGAAGAATGGGCCATCGATATCGAGCGGCGGATTGATCGCCAAGAACCGACAACGACGCACAAATCCCGCGATGTCCAGCTCTTCGGCGATCTCATCACGCTTCATCGTCAAGACTTGGAAGAGGTCGGGAAGCACATCGGTCGTTCCAAAAATGCCAGCCTCATCTTCTTGGACGAAAGACTTGGCCATCTTCGTCTTCCAGAGCTTGATCGAGAGCGGCTTATCAAATTCGGAAAAGAGCGCGCGCTTGAGGGAGCAGGCCCCGTGACGGTCGGGATCGACCTTGGATATATAAAGACGATTCTGTCTCACGCCGCCGCGGTACACGGCATTGTTGCGTCAACTGAACCAATCGATCTCGCCCGGATCGCTCTAGGACGTCTCGGGCTCGTCGGAAAAGGCAATGAGCGCAATCGCCGTCCCACGCAAGACGAACTCGATCGTATTATCTCAGCGTTGGAGTCAAACGATCGGCAACAGATCCCAGTTGGTCGTGTGATCCGATTTGCGGTCGCAACGGCTATGCGGCAAGACGAAATTGCAAGAGTCGAATGGCGCGACTTCGACGCCGGCAGCCGAATGCTCCTCATTCGCAATCGGAAAGATCCCCGAAAGAAGAAGGGCAACGATCAGCGAATTCCCTTGCTGGATGTAACAGGCTATGACGCATGCAAGATCATTGAGGAGCAAGGTCGGTTCTCGAATATTCGCGAAGGTCGGATTTTTCCTTACAACGGACGATCCGTTGGAACAGCATTTCGTCGCCAGTGTCGGCAATTGAAAATCCATGACCTTCATTTTCACGATTTGCGTCACGAAGGCACGAGTCGCCTTTTCGAAGCTGGATTTTCCATCGAACAGGTCGCACTTGTCACCGGGCACAAGGATTGGAAAATGCTGCGCCGCTACACGCACCTAAAGCCAGAAACACTCCACTCCATCCGTTCGGTGCGGGTTGCTTGACAGGCACCGAGACCATTGGAGAAGTGAAGAGCTCAACTGGAGTTGGAAAGAATCGAACCCTCGTATTCAGCTTGGAAGGGTTTCGCCGGATGAGTATTTTCAAGGCGCATTCGGACAAAAGACAGCTCTAAGCGCTATTGAACCGGCATGGCTTTCCCCGCTTGTCCGAATCGAGCGAGGGCCCCATGTCGTCGCCTCGCCCGCTCATCCTTGGCCTGGAGACGGTGAATTTTTGCCGGAACGGCGCCTACGAACCAACATGAGGGGGCCGGTCCCGGAAATCTGAACAACGCGATAAGTCGAATTTCTGCCTGATAACGGATAGCCGCCTTGAACAGAAGAAATCATGAGCAGAAGTTCAAAGCAACAGCTGGCGGGGGGCCGTGACGTGCCCCCGCCAAATTAGGCCAGTTTGAACTGGAATTTTCCACTTATGATCCCACCCGGGACAGAGGAGAGTTCCATGAAGGCATCGAAGTTTTCGGAGGCTCAGATCGCATTTGTTCTGAAGCAGGCTGAGGACGGTACGGCGGTTGCGGAGGTTTGCCGCAAGGCCGGGATCAGCCAGGCGACGTATTTCAATTGGAAGAAGAAGTATGCCGGTCTGATGCCATCGGAGATGAAGCGGCTGCGCCAACTCGAGGAGGAGAACGCCAAGCTCAAGCGGATCGTTGCGGACTTGTCGCTCGACAAGGCCATGCTGCAGGATGTGCTCTCAAAAAAGCTCTGAAGCCTGGCCGCAAGCGGGAGCTTGTCGACAAGGTGCGGAGCGACTGGAAGGTCTCGATCAGGCGGGCCTGTTCGACGCTTCGGATCGATCGCGCACTGTACGTCTACAAGTCGAAGCGCGGCGACCAGGCCGCCCTTAAAAATCGGATCAAGGACGTCTGCCAGACGCGGGTGAGATACGGATATCGCCGGGTCCATGTCCTGCTGCAACGTGACGGTTGGGCCGTCAACGTTAAGCGCGTCTATCGTCTCTACAGGGAATTAGGCCTGCAATTGCGCAATAAAACGCCGAGACGTCGCGTCAAGGCCAAGCTGCGCGAGGATCGTACCGACGCATCTCAGATCAATGAGACTTGGGCGATGGATTTCGTTCACGATCAGCTCGCTACCGGCCGCAAGATCCGGGTTCTTACGATCGTCGATACCTTCAGTCGCTTCTCACCAGCCGTCGATCCGCGCTTCAGCTATCGAGGCGAGGATGTCGTGCTGACTTTGGAACGCGTCTGCAAGGCCGTCGGCTACCCCAAGACTATTCGCGTCGATCAGGGGTCGGAGTTCATCTCCCGCGATCTCGACATCTGGGCTTACCAGAAGAATGTCATTCTCGACTTCTCCAGGCCAGGCAAGCCGACCGACAACAGCTTCATCGAATCCTTCAATGGCAAGTTCCGAAACGAGTGCCTGAACACGCACTGGTTCCTGAGCCTTGACGATGCCCGGCAGAAAATGGAGGATTGGCGTAGAGACTACAATGAGGTCCGGCCACATAGCGCGATCGGCAACAAGGCGCCGATTTCGCTGTTGAATGGCTCATCGGCGCCCCCGCCGGCATGAGCCTAACCCCGGAAAATTCCAGCCTCAGTTGGCCTAGTTTCGGGGAGCACTTCACAACCCACTCGGACTCTAAAAGCTGCTGGATGAAACTTCGGTGGCAGGTCAAGACCTGGATAAAACTTGGGGGCAAGGTCAGGCTGGCTGAGCGACGTCGCCAACGAGATGGAGATCGAGGACGGCGCGATCTGGGTCTATGGCATCGGAGAAGATGGCGTCCAGGCCTTCACGGACCAAGGCGTCGAAACTCTGATCGGGTTGGTCCGGATGCACAAGGAGCGGCCCGAACTGCTCAGGCGCCAGCAATCCGAGTAATCCAACCAGCCTGCGGCCTACGCCGTAAGCCCCCGGTGACGGCCACCTTGCGTCGGCAGTGAGGCTTCGCGAAGCCATAGGACTAGTCCTGGAGCTAGTCCTATGGCCAAAGCGGAAGTTGAAGTGATCACGTCGGAGCGGCGACGGCGGCATTGGTCGCGGGCTGACAAGGAGCGCATCGTCGCTGCAGCGTTGCAGCCGGGTGCGACGATCCTGGGCGTGGCGCGCGCGTTTGGTGTGCATTCCAGCCAGGTGTTCCGCTGGCGCCAGCAGCTGTGCGGCGAGGAGACTGCCGTGCCCGGCTTCGCCGCTGTGACGATTGCAGCCGATCCCGATCTTCACGCAGCGGCAGCTCCGCCTCAGGGGCTGATCGAAGTCGAGATCGGGACTGAGACCAAGATCCGGATCAGCGGCGCGGCGGATGCCGCGACGGTGACGGCGGTGATCACGGCGCTCCGGGCGGGCTCGCGATGACGATCCCGATCCCTTCCGGCACACAGGTCTGGCTGGCGACCGGCCATACCGACATGCGCAAGGGCTTCGACGGCCTGGGGCTGCTGGTCCAGGAGACCTTGAAGCGCGATCCGCATGGCGGCCATCTGTTCGTGTTCCGCGGCCGCAGCGGCGGGCTGATCAAGGTGCTGTGGCACGACGGCCAGGGCATGTGCCTGTTCGCCAAGCGGCTGGAGCGCGGCCGCTTCATCTGGCCACAGGCTGTTGACGGAGCGGTGACGATCACGCCGGCCCAGCTCGGCTATCTGCTCGAAGGCATCGACTGGCGGCATCCGCAGCGGACGTGGCGCCCGGAAGCTGTTGGTTGAGGGCTCGAACGTCACGGCACTGATGCGTGCCGGGCGGAGCTGTGATTCCATCTTCTGTGATGATCACAGCCGATTCGCTCCCTGATGATGTCGCGACGCTGAAGGCGCTGGTGCTCGCCGGCCAGGCGGCCAAGCTTGCGGCGGAAGCCAAGGCACGCAATCTCGAAGCCGAGGTCCGCGCCCGCACGCTGCTGATCGAGCAGATGAAGTTCACGATCGCCAAGCTCAAGCACGAACAGCACGGCCAATCCTCCGAGCGCGCCTCGGTGCTCGATCAGCTCGAGCTGGAACTCGCCGACCTCGAGGAGGATGCATCGGAGGCCGAAGCCGATGCGCAGCTGGCAGGCGAACGCGCTAAGGCCGCGAAGATAGACGTGCAGCCATTCGAGCGGCGGCGTCCGGCGCGGCGGCCGCTGCCCGAAGACCTGCCGCGGGAGCGCGTCGTTCATCCCGCGCCGGCCAATTGTCCATGCTGTGGCGGGGACAGGTTGCGCAAGATCGGCGAGGACGTGACCGAGACGCTGGAGCTCGTGCCGCGGCAGTGGAAGGTGATCCAGCATGTGCGTGAGAAGTTCTCCTGCCGCGCCTGCGAGGCGATCAGCCAGCCGCCGGCGCCGTTCCATCCGATCTCGCGCGGGCGCGCTGGACCGCGTCTGCTCGCGCACATCCTATTCGCCAAATACGGCTTGCACCTGCCCCTCAACCGGCAGAGCACGACGTATGCGCACGAAGGTGTGATGCTGGACGTCTCCACGCTGGCCGACTGGGTCGGCGCGGCGGCGGCGACATTGATGCCGCTGGTCGATGCGATCAAGGCGCATGTCCTCGCTGCCGAGCGCATCCATGCCGACGACACCACGGTGCCGGTTCTGGCCAAGGGCGAGACGCGCACGGGGCGCGTCTGGACCTATGTGCGCGACGATCGGCCCTTCGCCGGGCACGCGCCGCCGGCCGCCTTGTTCTTCTACTCGCCCGACCGCTCCGGCACCCATCCAGAGGCGCATCTTGCGACCTATGCTGGACCGATGCAGGCGGATGCCTATGCCGGCTTCAACAGGCTCTACGATCCATCGCGGAAGCCGGGCCCGATCATCGAGGTCGGCTGCTGGGCGCATGCACGGCGCAAGTTCTTCGAGATCGCACGGCTGAAGAAGGCGCCGATCGCGATCGAAGCGATCGCGAAGATCGACGCTCTGTTTGCGATCGAGCGCGAGATCAACGGTCTGCCGGCCCAAGAGCGCAAAGCCGCGCGCCATGCGCGCAGCCGCCCGCTGGTCGATGAGCTTCATGCCTTCCTGCACGAGCGCCGCACCAAGCTCTCCGGCAAGAGCGAGACCGCCAAGGCGATCGACTACAGCCTCAAGCGCTGGGAGGTGTTCACGCGCTTCATCGACGATGGCCGGCTGTGCATGACCAACAACGCGGCCGAACGCGAGCTGCGCGCCGTGGCCGTCGGGCCGCAAGAACTGGACCTTCGCCGGCTCCGACGATGGCGGCCGCCGTGCTGCCGCCATCTACACCCTGATCCAGACCGCCAAGCTCAACAACCTCGACCCGCAGGCGTGGCTTGCCGACGTCCTCGCCAGGTTGCCCGATCATCCGGCCAGCAGGATCGCAGACCTGCTGCCCTGGAGCTGGAAGCACACCGCCATCCCTGCCGCTGCCTGATCGCTCCGATCAATCGTCCATCCGCGCGGGCTACTCCGCCTGCGGTCTTCACCGGATGCGTACCCTACGCCGGATGCTTACCGAGCGCCGCGCCAAGCTCTCCGACAAGAGCGAGACCGCCAAGGCGATCGACTACAGCCTTAAGCGCCGGGAGGTGTTCACGCGCTTCATCGACGATGGCCGGCTGTGCATGACCAACAACGCGGCCGAACGCGAGTTGCGCGCCGTGGCCGTCGGCCGCAAGAACTGGACCTTTGCCGGCTCCGACGATGGCGGCCGCCGGGCCGCCGCCATCTACACCCTGATCCAGACCGCCAAGCTCAACAACGTCGACCCGCAGGCGTGGCTTGCCGACGTCCTCGCCAGGCTGCCCGATCATCCGGCCAGCAGGATCGCAGACCTGCTGCCCTGGAGCTGGAAGCACACCGCCATCCCCGCCGCTGCCTGATCGCTCCGATCAATCGTCCATCCACGCGGGCTACTCCGCCTGCGGTCCTCACCGGATGCGTACTCTTCATCGTCATCCGGAGGGAAAGAAAAGCTGCCTAAGGCGATTCCCTCTGTCGCCTATCTCTGATCCAAACCGAGTCCAAAATCCGGGCCTGGACAGCGACTTCCCATCGTCCGTGGCACCACGAGCGCGAAAGCGAAGAACAGGATCAATTGCTTATGCCCTTCAATGGCTGTTCGAGCGCCTTGATGGCAAATGGCAAATTTCCGGGTCCGCCCGCTCCCCCACTGCTAGGCCGGGTTGGCAGCCCCTCCGGGGATGAGATGCGGGCTGTCTGATAGCGACGCAGCGCTCCCAGCCCACTCTTCGTCGTTGAGCGCAAGCCCCTCCACATGATCCGTCCTATTGCCGGACAAGCTCGGAAAGATAGAGATTACGGCATTCGGCCAACCTGGCTTGGCACCCTGATGAGCCCATTCCTGCATTGAGCGAATGTCATCAGCTAGATAGCGGTCCTCCGGGAGAAACTTTACTCTTGAGCGGATGTCCCGAAACTCGCTCTGCAAAAACGGTGACAGTTTGAGCTGGCTACCCGCACTGTGCAGCGCACCACGCCGCAACTCGATACCTTGGCACGCAGCAAACGCTTCGATACCAATGATCACCGCCGTATTATTCACCATTTCCTGTAAACGGCGCCCAGCAAAGGTCGCCATCGAAACATGATCTTCCTGATTCGCCGACGTCGGCAAGCTATCCACACTTGCTGGATGCGCCAACGACTTGTTTTCCGAAGCAAGAGCAGCAGCGGTCACTTGAGCGATCATGAATCCAGAGTTCAGCCCGCCATTTGCGATCAGAAATGGCGGAAGACCTGAGAGGCTGCTGTCCAGCATCAGCGCTAGTCGGCGCTCTGATATTGCACCAATTTCACTGATCGCCAATGCAATGATGTCGGCCGCGAATGCAACAGGCTCCGCATGAAAGTTCCCACCGGAAACAATGTCACCATTCCTGAAAACCAAGGGATTATCAGAGGCCGCATTAGCCTCGATACAAAGAACACCCGCACTGTGCACAAGATTGTCCAGACATGCTCCCATAACCTGCGGCACACATCGAATCGAGTAAGGGTCCTGCACACGCTGTCCAGGTATCGGATCTCCCGAATTGCTTCGACCGTTCAAAATCGCTCGCGTTGCATCGGCAACCGCGACCTGGCCGATTTGCCCGCGAACCTCGTGGATTCTTGGATCGAATGGATCCTCTGCTCCATTCACTGCTTCCAGGGTCATTGCGGCAGAGACCAGCGCCGAACAGAAAAGGTTCTCCGCCCCGAACAGTCCCGCAAGGGCAAATGCAGTAGAAACCTGAGTTCCATTGATAAGCGCTAGCCCCTCCTTCGGACCGAGAACAAAGGGATCCAATCCGACGCGCTGCAAGGCTTCGCGTCCAGTCATCACTTCGCCGTCGTGGGACTTAACTGTACCCTCGCCTATGAGTACGCACGCCATGTGCGATAGCGGCGCCAAATCGCCCGAGGCGCCCACCGAGCCTTTGGCTGGTATCTCTGGAAGCAAGCCGGCATTGAACAACGCGATCAAAGCCTCGGCCAACGCTGGCCGCACGCCCGAGCAGCCACGGGCCAAGCTGATGACCTTCATCGCCATTGCCAGCCGCACCACCCCTGGGGAGATAAGGCCGCCTACACCCACGCTGTGGGAAAGTATGAGCTTCAACTGAAGCTCCGCTAGCTTGTCAGGAGAAATAGCCGTCTGAGCCATTCTGCCAAAGCCCGTGTTGACGCCGTAAGCCACCCGCTTAGAATCGATGACGTGCTGAATTGCGGCCAACGACTTCTCCATTTCGAGGCGCGAAGCCTTGTCTAAGGAAATAGTGACGTTGCCCTCGTAGATTTTTCGAAGCTGAAAGAGATCAACGCTTCCGGGACTCAGATTCATTTTTACCTGCCTGTTGAACCACATGGTTGCTCTTTCAGCTGAACTAAGCCATCACTCTCACCTTCGCGCATTCATGATGTTAAATCTCAGCGCTAATATAGCGAGCGCGGAATACATTGCGGCAATCAGACCCGATAGGCCATTGAGGCTCGCAAAGGATACCAGAACACCGGCGAGCGATGGACCAATTACGCCACCTACGCCGACCGTCATGGTCATTAAAGCATTAGCCCGCAGCAAATCAGAGCCCGCGAATCGGTCTCCAATTGCTGCCAGCGAAATCGTCACGACGCCGTAAGCCAAGGAACCCCAGAAGAAGAGAAAGACGTAAAGAAACGTGCTGGTAATAAACAGTGGAAGTAGTACCGCTCCAGCCGCTGCGGACAATGCACAAACAACTAGAATGGCTCGCCGCCCAAAGTAGTCCGAGGCCCAGCCGATTGGGGTTTGTAGCAAAATATTTCCTGCATTGAGAACACTCAACCCTACACTCATCGCCGCCAAGCTTTGCCCGTAGGTGGGCCCCAGCGTGGGAAGAAAGGATAACGTCATGTGATCGAACGCTCCGAAGACACCGCCGCAGAGGAGCGCAACCGGCAAAATAGGCAGTATGCTCAAAGCGGATGATGCCGTTGCGCCGGGCTCGAACTTAGGAAGCCACCTGCGAGACATCAGAACTCCCAACGCGCAAAAAAGGAACGTAAAACCAAAGATCGAGAGTCCAGTCCGAACATTAAAATCAACGAGCGAAACAACCAATGGGCCAATGGAAAAGCCTGCCGAAAGCAGTGAATTGTAAATACCGAATACACGGCCCCTGATGATCATGTGAACAATCTGACTTAGCCAGACCTTATTTAAGATATAGAACGTTCCAACAGAAAAGCCCCAAAGCACTCTTGCGCACGTCCAGACAACAAAATCGCTGCTCGTTGCCATTAGGACAGATGCTAGCAATCCAAGAACGCAGCTGGATACGGCTATTAAGACTGCACCCGCACGCTCGGCAATAGTGGGCGCAAAAAGAGATGCGACAACGATTCCCAGGGGACTGCTGGCAGCAGATAGTCCGATAGCGGCATCTGACCATCCGCTCCTAGCCATCGACACGCTCAACAAAACGGGCGTGCCGCCGACAGCAATCGCAAAGACGCCTACCAACAGGGAGATCGTAAGAACATGTGCCCATAAGCGAAGTAAGCCTTCGGCATCGTTGTTCACCTGCGCTTCTGAGGTCATGCGTGCCAGTCCGTATCCAAAGGTCTCAGATTTTTGCCTGTAACGGCTCAGCAATTGCCACCGGCAGCATGACACCGCCCTTATACATACTCATGATCGGACTTCTGTTGGCCCTAGACAGGAAGCCAACTACCTTCCCCCCAAAGATGAAGGTGTTGAGATCTGCGATCCTTGATTCGATCTTCCCTGTAACGGGATCTGGGCACATGACTATATGTCCTTTGACGTACTCCTGTACGACAAATCCTTTTCCGATTGAGTTTTCGACAGACGTGCGCCAGCTGGCATCGTCCACCAAATCTCCGATCAACACACCATCCCCCCATGTCGCGTTGGTTGGTTTCAAAATTAGGTTTGTTCGACGGGCTTTTACATACTGCACTAAGTCGATGCGCTCGCCTTCTTTGCTGGTGGACATTTCTGAGAGCAACGCTCTCGTCCACGGAATGTGTGATTGAATCAACGCACGATCTGCCGAAGAAAAGTTGTGGTTGTACTTCGGGTCACTGAGCAATGCCAACATCAGCTTGTCCGCGTAAAGCCACTGACACACCAGAGGATTTACGTTGAGCACCTCTGCTCGCGCAACTGCTTCAAGAAATGGTTCAGCCTCAGGGCAATTCACTAGATCGCGCAAGTCCCACTTGTTGTAGACAAGGTCAAGCTGAGCACCGCGGTGCGTCACCCTCCCCCCGGCCCGCTTAAGCTCGCGGAGATCCACGAATTCGCAATTGATCCCGAGAGCGAGGAACCCTTTGACAACACGATCCGCCTCGGCAGTGAACCTCCCCCTGTAGTTGACAACACGCACTTCCACGGGATCGCGTCCCAATACGTTATTGCAGACACTCAGCAGTTCCGTGATGAAGAAGTCAGGTTGATCGAGAATCGGTTGTGGCGCGTGGGTAAGGGGAGGATCTAGCCGACTGACAATCGGGTTCGGCAGAGAGCGCCAAATTCGTGTCGCCTGCCCGGCCGCAAAGAGATGCGCGGGACAATCGGTGTTTGTCTCTAGCACCAAATATCTGCCGTCTTGAGATACCAACCCGTCGAACCGACAGATTCGGGTAAGAGGCCTGAAATGAGGAGCCCGAAGAATGAAATCGCGCACTCCCTCATAGGCGCTATACAAGAGGCGGATCTCAGGATCGTGGCGATACAACTCCAGGACCTGATCGAAGAGCGTCACAAGTCTTTCGCCGGCGACTTTAAGCCCGTCGGCCCACGCTAGGTCTATGACCGTGGGGCGTAGGCTCACTGGGTAGGGATGGTCGGTATCGAGTTGCAGGCCGTCAGCAATGGTGACCTCCTTCAGCTTGCGCTGATATTCGCGAATCTCCAATGACCCCGCCTCGTCCAGGTTTTCGAGTATCTCCTCAATCGTCTGCTCGTGCTTACTGAGTACAATGCCCCCTTGAGCCGTCGCTCTCGAATACGGACCAGACGAAGCGAGGTCGTGTGCTTGTGTGCTTAGCAAAGGCTTCTCCTTCCGGATGGGGTGTCCACGACCAAAGCCATTCTGAAGCACTCGGCAGGCGCGAGATCTACCGCGTCGTTCACGCCCAGATCGGCAAAAAGGGATCCGAGAACTTCTACCTGAGGATGTTCTAATCGGACCGATATTAGCTTGCAGCCCAGCTGCGCGGTGGGCGGAATTGAGGGCTCGCGCCCGCGCCTATCAATGAGCGAAGGCGCCGCACCTCCCATGGGAAGCGAGCCATCACAAGGAACCGAAAAGAAGAATTCGGATCCGCCTGCGAAAAGGCAGCGCTTTTCTCCCAGCAGCGATCCGTATTTTTCGAGATGTTGGTCGATGTTGCGCGTATTCGCTACCCAACCCCGAAGTCGCTGTCCCCGATCCCAGGCTTCACGCACAGAGCCTGAATCGTCGAGGCCAAACCATCGCGGAAGCACGGGGGCACTGGCATGCGGATCGACGGCTATAACCTCGAGATATATGCCTCCGCCCAGCGAGAGTAGATGGTTGTGGGTACCCATGTAATCGTGTTTCCGACCGAAGGGTATATCCACGTCCAGGCTCTCTCTCACGTGCTTCACTCCTTCCGCGAGGGTAGGAGCAATGATCGAGAGGTGATCCAAGTTGCAGATCATGTTGACGTCACCCCTTTACAAGCAGCGGGTCCGATGAAAGCTCAATAGCAGAAGTAGACCGACTGTAGCCAAAGAGACGGACCAACAATCGCCGATTGTCCTGAATGATATCGCGACAGTGCAACGCTTTGGTGTTGTTGATCAAGATTGCGACGGTCGAATCTAGCGGCACCTTGACCTGCGCTGCACGGCCGACCTCGCGTTTCAACAAAGCCAACGCTTCACGAGCTTGCGGTGTCGCATCGGCTGGTGTCGTGAATCTGTATGCGTTGAACCGAACTGCGAAGTCCCCTGTCTCATCATAATCCAATATCGACACGGCTCTTCCGTCCTCTTCCCCGGCGACATAAGAGTCTGGTCTCGAAAAGTTGAAGGTCTTTCGAGTGAGTTCTTCGCAGGCATTTGGGCCGATAGCCTTGAGCACAGCGGTTAAGGGAATGACGATAGTTGGTTCACGTGACGGGTTCCATCTCGCAGACAAAATCAGGGTCGATGGCGGCGGTGAATGTCCGTCGCTTGGTTTGAACGAGCAGTAGTAGGGAGGCTCAGTGTGCGCGCCGAGGGCCAGCCCAGAATGTGACGAAAGTTCGACTTGGTCCGGTGGAGGTTCATTTTCGAGTTTGTTCTTTCCGCCACCTTTGAAATTAGCTACTAATCTAACTACTTCATTATAGTCCAAATCGTAAGCAAACGTCCTATTCGCTGCAAGCGCGAGTAGTATTTGACTTCGAGACGCAATGGTGAGGCACCTGAGGTCGTCTTTCAAAACTTCTTTAGAAGGCAACGCTGGAGGGATAACGTCATCAGACACCTCTATCATTCCGTTAACAATTAAGACGGTCACTTCATTCCTCGCAAAGCGGTCCAAGAGCTCCTTCTGGTCGGCGGCCAGTTGTTCGCGGAGGATCATGGCAGCTGTTTCTGCGCCAGCACGCGCGCCCCCAGCTTGAGGGCCTCCAGCACTACCTAAATCGGACGATAACCCGTGAAGCTGGCGTGCTGGGCGCATTGTCAACGACAGAACGGAGACCTCAGGGTGAAAATCACCAAACACGCCCTCCGCGAGTACGCTGTATGCCATAGGAGCCTACCTCTTTCGCTTTGTTTTCGCGGCAATTGCTCGAAGTCGATCCGTGCAGTTATCTCGGTGTCTCGGATGGTGCCGAAAAGCGACTCTAAGCCTGCGTCGAAGGATCGAGCCCTCGGGGGATTCCAGCGAGTCGGAGGGATTTCGGTTGCGTGGGAAAGAAGATAGATGCCGGCTTAAACAGCCTTGAAGGCGAGCTCAGACGGCCGGCTCAGTTCAGCACTTCGCGGCGGGTCAGCTTTCCGGGAGAGTAGCGATGCCAATTGTAGTCGGTTGGCACGAGTGTTCGACGCTCTGCACAAACCTTTTGGAGACCATCCCCGAGTCCATCGCGTCATTTCTGCACCAGCATTACAAGCGATATGTCAATACCTTTTTACCACCAATTGCAACTTGGAGGAACTACCAAGGTTGGTAGGTTGTATCGGCTTCAGCGGGCCAGCCGAATATCAGATGCTTGGCCTGGGAGGCGCGAACGTATGGACGAAATGGCCCAGGCGGGCACTCTGAAGGTCGGTTTATTTGCAATTTAGCAACGTTCGCTCGTGCTGGCGTCCAAACCGGGCTCTTCCCACGTTCCAAACACGGAGCGCATCTTCTAAGCTGTTGATTTTTCAATATGAGGGTCGTTTTCATCCCGCTTTGTTCTGTCGTTCATCCAGCTCGTTGCGGGGTCCCAGACGAGAACGGCTCGCGTTGAATGAGAGTGAACGCGGTGATCCCGCAAGCGAGAATTCAGCGCAGGTGAGGCTAAATGGATCGTGCCGGTCGTGTCCGGGGAGGTGGTGTAGCTGGTTAGCAAAGCCGCTCGCGAAGCGCGCTCCGCAATAGCGCCGTAGCGAGCGATCGGCTTTGCGGGTGGTCACCGATGATTCGTCGGTAAGTTTGGATTGCGACACCAACCTCATTCGAGGAACCACCGATGACCGATGACATGATGAACCTGCGCGCCCTCGTAGAGAAAAGCCCCGATGCGTGCGCGACGACAATCAAGGTGAGAACCCAGCGACAATCAGGATGAGAGAGTGCCGGCGGGAGCGGGACGAAGGGAGGGCGTAGCCCGACCGGAGGACCGCTCCCGCCGGCGGCGCGTCCCTTTCAGGCCGTCTGGCGGCCGGGTGTGGTTAGCGCAAGCTGTTGATTCGTCTCGACAAGAGAGGATCGACGGCTTGCCTGGCCTCCACATCACCGACCACCAGATGAGGCTATACATGAGTTACCGATTGACGTTATCGGCCGAGGCCGCGGCGGCCAAAGCCGGGTTTTCGACGGCGAGTGCCTACCGGATCGAGGCCGATCCGCGGCTGCCGTCGCAGAAGCAGGAGCCGCGTGGCCGGCGGCGGCCTGATCCGCTGGCGCCCTATTGGGACGCCGAGATCGAGCCGATCCTGAAGGCCGCACCGGGTATCCGGGCGGTCGGTGTGCTGGAGGAGCTGCGCCGGCGCCATCCCGATCTCAATCCCAACATCCGCCGCACGCTGGAGCGGCGCATCACGGCCTGGCGCGCCTTCAATGGGCCCGAGCAGGACGTCATCTTCCGCCAGGAGCATGAGCCCGGGCGGCTCGGCCTGTCGGACTTCACCGATGCCGGCGTGCTGGGTATCACCATCGCGGGCGTGGCGCTCGACCACCGGCTCTATCACTTCCGGTTGGCGTTCTCCGGCTTCGCGCACGCCCATGTCGTGCTCGGTGGCGAGAGCTTCGTCGCATTGGCCGAAGGCCTGCAGAATGCGCTGTGGGCGCTCGGCGGCGTCCCCAGAGAGCATCGCAGCGACAGCCTGTCGGCAGCGTTCCGCAACCTCACGATCGATGCGCGCGAGGACATCACGCAACGCTACGACGAACTGATGCGGCATTACGGCATGGTGGCGACCCGCAACAATGCCGGCATCGCGCATGAGAACGGTTCGATCGAGAGCCCACATGGCCATCTCAAGAAGACGCTGGAGGACGCGCTGCTTTTGCGGGGGACGCGCGACTTCGCCGACCTCGATGCCTATCGCGCCTTCGTCGACATGGTCGTCGGCCGGCGCAACGCCCATCTCGTCAAGCGGATCGCAATCGAGAAGGAGACGCTGGCGCCACTGCCGAGAGGTCGCAGCAGTGACTTCGAGGAGAAGGTGATCCACGTGACCTCGTCGGGCGGCTTCATCCTGCGCCGCGTGTTCTACACGGTGCCGTCGAAGCTGATCGGTCATCGTCTGCGCGTGCGCATCTACGATGATCGCCTCGAATGCTTCATAGGCACCACGCAGGTCGCGACGCTGCGTCGTGGTCGTCCGGTGTCGGACAAAAAGGGCGGACATGTCGTCGACTATCGGCACGTCATCCACGCCCTGCGGCGCAAGCCGATGGCGCTCGCCAATCTCGTCTATCGCGATCAGCTGTTCCCACGGGCCGCCTATCGACGCGCGTTCGAGACTCTGCAGGAACGATATGACGATCGTCATGCCTGCAAGGTGACGGTCGAGCTTCTCGCCCTCGCTCACGAGCGGGCCTGCGAGGCAGAGCTTGCCGAGATCGTCGCCAGAGATCTCGATGCGGGACGGCTGCCTGACCTTGCCGCGTTGCGCATCCGCTTTCGCCCGGAGCAGGCCGCGATCCCGCACGTCGCCGTCGAGCTCGCACCGCTCGCCGCCTACGACGAACTGGCGTCCATCGGCTTCGTGCCGGCAACCTCGAATACGGGAGATGCAGCATGACCAGCACGACCACATCCATCGATGCCGCGCGTGTCGAACTCCTTCTCACAGAGTTGCGCTTGCCGAGCGTCAAGGCGATCTGGCCAAAGCTCGCCGCGCAATCTGACAAGGAAGGCTGGCCCGCGGCGCGCTTCCTCGCCACGCTCGCCGAACACGAGGTGGCCGATCGTGGCCGTCGCCGCATCGAGCGGCACATGACGGAGGCACGCCTGCCTGCGGGCAAGACGCTCGCGACATTCGACTTCGAGAGCGTGCCGACGCTGTCCAAGGCGCAGGTGATGGCACTCGCCGCAGGTGACGTCTGGCTCGAGACCGGGGCCAATCTGTTGCTGTTCGGTCCGCCCGGCGGCGGCAAGAGCCATCTCAGCGCGGCGATCGGGCTTGCCCTCGTCGAGAACGGCTGGCGCGTCCTGTTCACGCGCACGACGGACCTCGTGCAGCAGCTGCAGGTGGCGCGGCGTGAACTGGCTCTGGAATCCGCGATCGCCAAGCTTGATCGCTATGACCTGCTGATCCTCGACGACATCACCTACGTCTCCAAGGATCAGGCCGAGACCAGCGTGCTGTTCGAGCTGATAGCCACCCGCTACGAGCGGCGCTCGCTCCTGATCACCGCCAACCAGCCGTTCGGCGAGTGGGGCCGCATCTTCCCCGATCAGGCCATGACGCTCGCCGCCGTCGACCGCCTCGTCCACCACGCCACGATCATCGAGATGAACGTCGAGAGCTACCGCCGCAAGGCCGCCCTCGGCCGCAAGCGCGGCGCCAGCCGGCCACCAGTCCATGCTACGCCGAAGGAGGTTCAAAGCTCCGCTGATTGACGCTGCCGCACCGCTGATTGTCGCCCAGCGTCAATCAGCACTTGCCAAGCCGGACGTCCGCGACAATGATCCCAGGATCCCGGCCCCAATCTTCTCATCCAGATTGACGCCCAGTTCTCATCCTGATCGTCGCGCTACAGATGCGGATCTTTTGCGCGAGATGATCGGCTTTGCCGCCCACCGGCTGATGGAGCTGTAGGTCGAGGGGCTGACGGGCGCAGCTTATGGAGAGAAGAGCCAGGAGCGCCAAGTCCAGCGCAACGGCTACCGTGACCCGACCTGGGAGACCCGCGCCGGCACTGTCGAACTGCGCATTCCCAAGCTGCGCAAGGGCTCCTATTTCCCGGGCTCCCTCGAACCACGGCGGATGGCGGAGAAGGCGCTCACGGCGGTGGTGCAGGAGGCTTATGTGCAGGGCGTCTCCACCCGTTCGGTCGACGATCTGGTGCAGGCCATGGGCATCAGCGGCATCTCCAAGAGCCAGGTGTCGCGGCTGTGTGCCGAGATCGACGACAAGGTGAAGGCCTTCCTCACGCGGCCGATCGAGGGCGAGGAAGGCCTTCACCCCCGGCTTCGCGCGTGGGCGCTGACGTATGACGATCATAGATTGGTAGCGACGTCTTCGCGGAGGCTCGTGAGATTTCGTCTGAGCGCTCGCTAACGTCCAAGGCTACAGCACGCCAAAGGCATGGAGCTCGCGATCTTGCGCACGCGCCGCCCCAAGCGCGATGCCAAGCTGAGCGAACTTACCAGCCATTGGCAAGCCGAGGCCAAGGCGTTGGTTTTGATCTCGACAGGGGTCGGGATCACATCCACGCGACCAGCGGCCGCACTCACATGGGGTCCATTGAGGGCGTGATCAAGCCGGCTTGCGGTCGCTCGACTTTCAGCGCCGGCAGCTTTGGCAGCAGCTAGGCCAAACCAGCACCAAACCGCCGCTAAACTCGACTCTCGCCTCGGCTAAGTCTTCCGCACGTTGAACCGACCGGCCGGCATGTCTGGCGTGAGGATGAAGCTCCGCTGCCGTGAGCATGAGCGGGATTGACCGAAAGCTGGGAAAGGCAAATTGAAGGTTACCTTCTCCATCTGCAGCGGCCGCTGGACCGCACAACGGGATTGGCGGCTACGAGCCACCGCGCATTTCCCAATCGCTCTGCGCACCTCGGAAAGCGATCTGCGAAAGTCAACTTCAGATCTCGAGAACGCACGGCTTTGGGAGACACTAGACCGAAGCACCACTCATGGAACGAGGCTAGTCCAGAGTTTTCATTCGTATACGCGCCCAAACGCCCGGTAAGTTATTGGCAAGCCTTCATCTGTCGGTCGTTGGGCAAGACCGTCGTACTCATTCGCGCCCGCTTGTGTAAACATTGATCGATGAGACCTTTTTATTTCACCCCAATGAGATAGCCGCGCGCGGCCCGGGAAGCGTCAGCACCAAAGGTGGATAGGGTGTGAAAAACCCTTCCTTCTCTTCCCTGAACCTTACTTTCTGCTTTTCGTTGCCTTTCCCGGTCAGCATCCTCGCATTGCCCGGTTCGTAGTTCTATTTACCGGCGCTGAGTGTTGGCTAGTCCGACGTCCGAGCGAAGAACCTTCGACGGATGGAACGTTCGGTGTTGCCAAAGTAGTCGCGCCACCAGTCACCGGTCTCAAGCGGTTTCGGCGGCGTCTTGCGCCACTTGAGCGACTCCCGGAATGCGTGGTGGGTGTACAGCCTCATGAACTCACCGAGATAGATGTCGGCCACGCGCGTATTACCCCGGATCACCAGCATGTTCTCGTCGTTGTCCGTCGTGGAGGCGTCGCTGAAGTTGGCCGAACCCGCGACCACGATGGGGTCGTCGGTCAAAGGATCGACGAGCATGAACTTGTTGTGAACGTAGCGAACGTTGGTGTTGAGGCCGGTCAGCCGCTCCTTCACCCAGCCATCGTATTTGTTGGAGCGGATGAAATCGCCGATGGCAAACGTGTTCTCCGGCATCGCCCTCAGCGCCTGGATGTCCTTCATCTCCTTGGTTTTCTCGGGGCCATCCTTCATGGGCCGCGTGGCCTTCTCCAGCAGCGCGAGCCTGAACTGGGCATTGTTCTCGCGGTACACCTCCTTCCAGATCTTGTTCATGCCGAAAGCAAAGGTCATCATGAGCCCTTCCTTTGCGCTTTTTGCCAGTGTGGCGTACCACTGAAGCGCCGACAGGTCGTTTCGGGGGCTGAACACAGGCATCACGCCCTTGGGCAGATTCCCCTTGGGAAGCGGGGTCATCAACTCGACCTCGTTCCGCTCGGCCGGCGTTTCCGGGTCCGTCGCCAGCAACTCCCAATACTCCAGGAATTTGGCCGCGACATCCTTGTCCTCGACCAGATGGCCTACGTTCGAATGGCCGAAGATGCCGCCGTCCGAGAAATTGGCGCCGCCCGGTCCACACGGAGACCGGCTTCTTGTTGTGCAGCCGCACCATGAACTTGTTATGCGAGATGTATGACTTGCCCTCGGTGCGAGGGATGCAGAACGCGCCGATTCCTGCCGTCTTGATCGCTTGTTGGTTCTTCCTACCGGGTTTTGCTCCCCGCTTGTCGTAAACCACCTTGACGTCGACCCCGCGCTTCTTTGCAACTTTCAACTGCGGATTCCGACGAAGTCGCCCAGGCGTACCGATATGAAGTCGCCCGTGGATTCCGAGACGATGTCGCCCACCTTTCCGATTTGATCTCGCCCAGCGGCGAGGCGTTCTGGCCGGCTGGTTCTCTGGCATCGGTCAAGCCGCGCGGTCAATCTGGAATCGCGACTTCAACCTTTTTTCTTCTTCTGCGGTTGCTGTGGGCATGTGGACAACGCGATTGCGTTGTCCAAGCGCAGCGGCATGTCCACGGCGCTCAGGTCTTTCGGGCGGATTGCCGAGTTCGGCGCAGGCTCTCACCGGTGAGGTCGAGCCGATGGGCATTGTGGACGAGGCGATCGAGCACGGCGTCGGCATAGGTGGGATCTCCAATGAGCAGATGCCACTGGTCCACGGGGAGCTGGCTGGTGACGATGGTGGAGCGATGACCGTAGCGATCTTCGAGGATTTCCAGGAGGTCGTGACGGGCGCCGGCATCGAGCGGCTCGAGCCCCCAATCATCGAGGATCAGCAGATCGACACGGCCAAGGCCGCGCAACAGGCGTGGGTGACGACCGTCGCCGCGGGCGAGCGCCAGATCGTCGAACAGGCGCGGGACGCGTTGATAGAGCACGGAGCGATTGTCGCGACAGGCCTTGTGGCCGAGCGCCGAGGCGAGCCAACTCTTGCCGACGCCTGCCGGGCCGCAGATCAGGAGATTGACGTGGTCGTCGATCCAACGGCCCTCGACAAGCTTGGCGAACAGCGGGCGGTCGAGACCGCGCGGGGTGCGGTAGTCGATGTCCTCGACGCATGCCTGCTGGCGCAGCTTGGCGTAGCGCAGGCGAGTGGCGAGCCGTTTGTCGTGCCGCAGCGAGGCTTCACGTTCGAGCAGCAGAGCAAGCCATTCGGCGTGACCGAGGCTGCCAGCCTCACCGGCGGCTTCGATGTCGGCGAAGGCCTTGGCCATGCCGTGGAGGCCGAGGGCGTTGAGGCGGTCGAGGGTCGGATGGGTGAGCAAGGGACGGTCTCCTAATTGTAGTAGCGCGGTCCGCGGATGTTGGCATGCAGGATCGGCGCATCGTCCGCGGAGCGCTGGTGAGCGGGACGCCGATCGAGATTGTTGGCGAGGATCGACTTGACCGAGCCATAGGTGCGCGCGCCGATGTCGATCGCCCGCGCAGCCGCCGCGTCCAGCCGTTCGCGCCCATAGGAGGCGGCGAGCCTGAGGATGCCGAGGCAGGCGCGGAAGCCTTGTTCGGGGTGCGAGCGCTCGTCGAGAATGAGGTCGCACAATGCGCTGGTTGCCGGCCCGATCGCGGCGGCGTCCTGACGGATACGCCCGATAGTCCAGCCGGCGTAGCGCCGATGGCTGGAGGCCATGTGCTCCGGCACGGTGGTGTGCTTGTGATTGCCACTCATGCGCTGATGCGCGGCAATCCGCTCGCCCTTGTGGAAGATCTCGACGGTGCGGGCGGTGAACCGCACCTCGACCTCGGCACGCGCGAAGCGATGCGGAACGCTGTAATAATGCTTCTCCACCTCGACGTGGTAGTCGAGGCTGACGCGGCGGATCCGCCACTCGGCGAGCACGTAGGGGCTCGCCGGCAACGGCTTGAGCGCCGGCCGGTCGATCTCCTCGAGCAGCCGGCGGCGCGTCACGCCGAGCCGCCGGATCGGCCGCTCCTCGTTGAGCCTGGTGAGCAACTCGCCGATCGCTGCGTTGACCTCGGCGAGGCTGTAGAAGACGCGGTGGCGCAGGCGACCGAGCAGCCAGCGCTCGATGATGAGGACGGCCTGCTCGACCTTGGCCTTGTCGCGCGGCTTGCGAGGTCGCGCCGGCAAGACGGCCGTGCCGTAATGCGCGGCCATCTCCGCATAGGTGCGATTGATCTGCGGGTCGTAGAGGCTCGCCTTGATGACTGCGACTTTGGTGTTGTCAGGCACCAGGAGCGCCGGGACGCCGCCGATCGCCGCGAAGGCGCCAACATGGGCGCTGATCCAGTCGGCGAGCCCCTGCGTCCACGTCGCCTGCGCGTAGGTGAAGCTCGAGGCGCCGAGCACGGCGACGAAGATCTGCGCCGTCCTCCGCTCGCCGGTGAGGCGGTCGACCACCACCGGCACGCCGTCGCCCGCGTAGTCGACGAACAGCTTGTCACCGGCCGCGTGCGCCTGGCGCATCGTCACCGACAGGCGTCCCTCCCAGGCGCGGTAAAGCTCGCAGAAGCGCGAGTACCGGTATCCGCCGGGCTCGGCGCCGATGTACTCCTCCCACAGGATCGACAGCGTCACGTGCTTGCGCTTGAGCTCGCGGTGCACCGCCGCCCAATCGGGCTCGGCGATGCGGCGATGACCCTGCCGGTTACCGTTGCCGGTCTTGGCGAACAGGCGGGCCTCCAGGGCCGCGTCCGTGAGTTCGTCGGGCAACGGCCAGCTCAGGCCTGCGGCCTCGAACCGCCGGATGGTCAGCCGCACTGTCGAGGGCGCCGCGCCCATCCGCCGAGCAATCTCGCGGCTCGGCAGCCCAGCCGCCTTCATCCTGATCACATCGCGCACACGGCGCATCGCAAGCCTCTCCGTCGGCATCCAGGGTCCCCCTTCGCAAAGCCGAAAGGTTGACCCTATGGGAGCCAGAAGAGGTCTCGTCACCCCGGGTTCGCTCTTGCGATACCCGGGCGACATCATCCCGGAATCGTGGGCGACATCATCTCGGAACGGGTGGGCGACTTCAAATCGGAATGGTGGGCGAGATCATCTCGGAATCCTGGGCGACATCGATCGGAATCCGCACTTTCAACAGCTTGAGGAAATCGGGATAATGGAATTCGTAGGCCGCGATGCGCAGCCCGTCGCCCTTCTTGCAGGAGTTGACGAATGCCTCAATCGCCTCATACAGCCCGCGGGATAGCCAGATCCAGGCCTGCCCATTGGGCACGTTCTTGGGACTTTTGTCGCCGAATCGGGCGACATAGGCCTGGGAGCCGGCAACGCCCCGGTTGAAGTAAACGTCCTCGTCGCCCCCCTCCGGGCTTTCGGTGGAGATGTCGACGCTGACCTCCCGGAACACCTCAAGATCCTTTGGGTCTCCATTCAGTGCCGACACTGTGTAGGTATAGTCGTGGCCGGGCTCCGCCGTGTAGTCAGCCCATTGAAAGCTCTGAATGGGATGCTGCCGCGTCGAGTAGTGTGCCGGAGCCGGGAAGCCAGGGTCGGTCTCGGCGAACGCCTTCATGCCGGTCATGAATCCGGTTTCCCCGGCCGTGTGATCCACCCTGTGAATCGCAAACCCCCGCAGTCCGTTGCATGACTGCCTGGGCAGATTGAAGCCCAGCACGACGACGTAAGTTCCCGAAACGGCGTTGACCTTCAAGCCGTTCCTCGTCCTGTTCTCTCTCATAAATGCCCCGGAAATCGCTGAATGAAATATGACCGGGCGGACGATGAGAGTCCGCCCGCAACAAAGGGCTTCCCCTCCCAAGTCTCCTTCCCAATCCTATTGATGCACACTCTGAACCGGCGTTCAACTTTACGTTGCTCGCGGAAGTGTCATATCCACCCTGAAGGCGCTCCAGGCAGGCCGGTGAGGTCCTTCTCTCCGGCAACCTTGGGTGATAAGCTCCAGCCATATTGTCTTGGCGTGAGGTATTGGCATGCGGCGTTTTTCATTAACCGCTGTTCTCCTCCTCGCTTTCTGCACCAGCGCCTCGGCATGGGGCGACGAAGGCCACAGGATTGTTTGCGAGATTGCCTACCGGCTTGCCCAGCCGGATACGCGCGCAGCCATACGGAAGCTGATCCAGGCGGACCAAAGGTTCGACACCTTCGCCGACTCCTGCGTGTTTCCCGACCATCCGCGCATCCGCCGATCGGAGCACTTCATCAATCTGCCCCGCGACGCGCAGGGGGTAACAGGGGACAACTGCCCGAACGCTCCAGAATGTGTTCTCACGGCCATCCGCAATGACTCGAAGATCGTGAACTCGAAGCACGCCAAGCGGGCCGACAGGCTTATCGCGCTCAAGTCGCTTGGACACTGGGTTGGCGACATCCATCAGCCTCTCCATGTGTCCTTTGAGGACGACCGCGGAGGAAACGATATCAGGGTGAACGGCGAGTGCTCGGGCAATCTGCACGGCACCTGGGACAGCTGCCTCGTTACACACGCGGTCGGGCCCGATGTCGATGAGGCGGCTTCCGACCTCATTGAGGCCATCACTCCTGGGATGAAGACCAGGTGGACTTCGTCGGACCCGAGTGACTGGGCTAACGAGTCGTTTGCAATCGCGGAAGCCGCGAAGACGGGCTATTGCGTGATGCACGGCTCCTCCTGCGACCAGCCCGCGGACAGCGTGACCATCAGCACCGAATATCTCGCCGCGAACGAACCGAGCGTGAGGGAGCAGCTTCAGAAGGCGGGCGTTCGGCTCGCGAATTTGCTCGACAGCATCTTTGCCGAGTAGACCGCTCCATCAGGCGGTCAGCTTTCAATTCGGACCTGCCAGCGCTATCGCACGGTTGCGTGGGCCGTACCGACCAGCGTGATCGCACCCAGGGCGCCAGGCTGAATGCGAACCGCAGCTTCTCGCGAGCAGGCACTGCGACTGTACCTGTGCGCGACGGCCTCCGCACGCCACTGACCACGAAACAAACTCTGGCGCGGTCCAGCGCCCATCAGAATGAACCCGCACGCCTGGTGTGAACGCCGGCAGCGAGCAGCAGCGCCACTGCCATCGGATCAAGGACGGTAACGAGCGCCAGGGTGAGCAGCCGGACCGCACGCTCAAAGTCCGTGGCGGGTATACCAATCAGCTCGGCGAGATATCGTATCGGTCCGACCTCCGCCTCGGCACGCCTGCGTTGCGCGTCAATCTTGGCTTTTTCGATCTGTAGATTGGCTAGAGCCTGGGACTCACGCTGGCGTTCCGCCGCGATGTCGGCACGTTCGCGACGCCTCTGGTCAGCAATCGTCATCGCTCCGACCGGTCTGCCAAGGCGCGTCGCCTCGTCGATGGCCGCGTCGATTTGGGCAATACGCCGGTCAATGTCGGTGACCACTCGGCTCTGCATCCCGAGGCGGGCCTCAACGTCTGCGGTTCTGTCGGCAAGCGTGAGATCTATGGATGCTATATGGTCGAGGTGAGCGCGGGTGAGAAAGCCGAATACGCCAACGGCGTTCAGGCCCATCAACACGCCAACCATCAGGACAAGGACGAACCTCAGGAGGGACGGCGCAGAGGTCCAATTCTCCGTCAGCCAGGCCGTCGCCACGAGCTTTCCGGCCTCCAGCACAGCGCCCATGATGATGACAGGCCAGAAGGCTCCGGCGAAGATTACGGTCAGGCCGTCGATGGAAAAGGCAGCCGATACACAAGCCAGCGCCAGAGCCACAATCAAAGCAGCGAGCTTGACGCGGGTCGGGGAACGATGGGCTTTCTCCGTTACGGACATCCCTGTGACGCCGGCCGCGTCCGTAACGTTGGCGGTACCATCTGTAACGGTCGGTGTTACGGTCCTCGTTACAATGATCGCTTCAGCGTTACGGTTGATCAGGCCCGCGCGCTCCCAGGCTTTCAGGCGACGACTGGTCCGCATCCTATTCCAGCCCCATTGGCGTCCGAGCTCAGCGGCGCTGACCGTCACGTGTCCCTCGGGCTGGGAGCGCAGCCAGGCCAGCGCCTCCATGTCATCAAATGGATGGGGCGGAACGGACTCGGTCATGATCAGATGCTGCTCCTTGTGTCTCGGCCCCGCGAGATAGGAGGCGCGCGAAAGGCCGGCTGCTTCAAAACGATGACGCTGACCTCAATGGCGAAACGGGGAGCTGCCAGCCCAGACCGGGATCGGTCATCCCTCCTGCTCGCCCCGTGGCGAGAATACGGAGAGGCCCTGCGCGTAGTAGTGCCGGATGGCGGGCGATTCTGCCGGCCGCTGGCGAAAGCGGATCAAGCCTCGCGAGCCCTGCCCTGCGCATGTGTCCCGCAAAGATGGCATGTCCCGAGCCAGAGCGGAACGACCGAATTGCGCGACGCCGCACGCTATGGCCCTCCCCTTAACGGCCACGATGCGCGCCGTTGCTGCCGATCTGCCGCCGATCGACACTCGATCTGAGCCATCCGTATCGGCGATTTGCGTGCAGCTATGACACCAGTTTTCCTCGATGCTGGACCGTTCCGTGTTGAATTGATGCTGGCGGGCCGTCCGACTTTTCATCTCGGATCTGCGGACGAACAGCATCGCCAATGCAGTTCGATCAATCTGGTTTCTCTCGATAGGTCGCTAAGACCCTGCGCCCGGATGCCAATGGTTCGCCCGGAGCTGCAGCAAAGATGCTGCCTGATACTCACCACTCGTGTAGCTACCGCGCGGTGTCTGAGCGCAGTTCAGCCTGTGATTGGAGAGGAGCGAACGTAGGGCGGGCTCGACGGCAAGATAAAAGCGCCTCTCCGCGGCGTAGAATCGGCGGTCGTAAGTTCTTGTGCTCACTCCTCGCAGTATGGCACTGCTGCTACGCAGACAGTGTTGCTAGAATAGGAAAGGCTTGAGAGATCAATGTCCCGAATGGCACTAATCGCAGCGTAGCGAACTGGATCGCAGATTTAGGACATACCTAGCCGTGAGCACACGAAAGGCCGCCGCAGGGCGACCGGCGCCGAGCTAAGGCGCGCGCCTTCAGCGTGACCGGCGAAGCGGACAACCGGGTCTCAGCTAGCTTAGCCCCTTGCCGAAGCAGCACAGCAGGTCAGCTCTCCGATGGAGAACAGAAGCTGCCCAAGCCGAATCGAGGCGACGCGTTTAACCAAAGTGGGCGCTTGCAGCCGGACCAGGGGATATCCGCTTTTGACCCTTAACAGCCCTAAAACTCGACGGGAAATGCCTTCGCCGGCGCGATCGGCGCATTGAGAGTCCGGCACAACATTTTTCCTGGAAAGCTCTCGTTCGGGAAGACAGATCCGTAAAATTTTAACAACTAAAGATTACTATTAACAAAAGTTTTCGTCCTAACCTGTGGGAGTTTGCGGCCGGTCCCAGCAAGAACCAGCATGATCCGTCACATCTCAGCTCTTGTTCTCGGTCTCGCCGTGCTTGCGGGCATCTATGCGTTTTTGGCGAGTCTTACTTCTGTATTAGGCGAGGGAATCGGTTTTATTTTCATCTGGGTTCAGGCTCTCTACCCTGGATTGCTGCCTCTGATCTGGTTCTCGGCCGTTGTCGGGATCGTAATCATCGGTGGATATCGGAGACTTCCGGGGCTGACCGCCGCTCCATTTGTGTTCTTTGCGGCATGGTGCTGTGTGTCGGTGTGGAATCGCTATGAGCTTGGCAACAGTACAGACCCATCGCTTTCCGACCGCCCAATCCCGGTAGAGTTGCGTACCCTTCGAACCCTTACCCTGGTTTTGGATTACCCAGAAGGAGGAGAGCCGTGCTGCGGAAGCACCGCGCTGCTCGCCGAGCGGATCATCGACCGATATGTCCATGTGCAGATCGATCAACAGGGCCACGTGGTTGCGATTCGGTCGACACAACTTTCAGAGGCCAAAGATTGCGACGCCGACGAGTTGCGGCGGTCCGCCCCATTGCAGCAGTCCGGACGAACCGATCAGTGCCTGAAGAGGACGACGCTTGATTCCATTCCCGACGGCGTTGTCGTCCGTATGCAGTTGATGAAGCCAACATCCGTTAGCCACGGCTGCTGCAATGTGGGAACCATCAACGTCCGCCAGGATGGCAAAGAGCGCCTCGCGGCGACATGGCGCTACGGGCAACAATCCGTGCTGAGTTATTTACCGCTATTCAAAAGCAATTTCCCAGCAACGCCTCTGTGGCGATATGCCGAGGTCGGGCCACATCAACTGGTGGAAATCGGCGGGCCTGCTTTTAAACCTCAGGACTTAGCCGCCGCGATCTACGGAATTGACTGGGCGGCACCGCCTAGACTCGCCCAGGTGAGTGACGCCGAGCTCTCCCAACGCGCGAAGCAGCTGGCACAAACGAACAATAGTCTCGCTGCGCTCGATATCGCGTTTCAGGCTGAAAGCAAGGGCTACATGGATGACGTCCTGATTGGGGTGGCTTCTCAGTTCATCAATTCACCATACGAGCAGCAGCTTTATAGATTCTGGTCAGGTCTTGACAGCAACAACAAGCGCAAATTCATCGAAGATGTGATCGTACGGATCAGCGACTCGACCGCCGGCGGCGGTGACTACAGTCAGGCCAGATTGCAGATTCAAATGCGCCGCGAACAGCTGACGGCTTACATGCCGCAAGCCGAGGCGATTTTTGCCAACAGACGTGATCTGAAACCCTGGCAATATGAAATGGCCTTACGGCTCGCGATGAATGACCCGTTCGGATTCCGTAATGACGGATATCGCGACGAGCAACGGCGCCGCTTCGAATCCCTTTGGGACGACACGAGCGAGGCTTTTGCCCGACGCGCGATCGCATTTAAACGCGTGTATTTTCCTCCGAACGACAAGGAACGCGCTTTCTTCGCCCAACATCTTGATCGCGTGCCGGACGCATTGTTGGAGGAATTCATACGCCAGGTCGGCTTGCGCAACGCCGGCGAGTTCTCTCAAAGCATTCGCGAGCGCATCAATGCCGTTCGGGATGCGCGACTAAAGCGGAACTTCCAGCAGTAGCTGCGCTTTCGCCGCTTGTGATTGGATGGATCTAGCGCCTGAAGAGAGCGCAATTTCCACGATGGTCACTTCCGCTGTTGACCCAAAGCGGAATTTGCGCAGGCTCCACTGGCAAGACTGTTAATCAGTTGCCCGCTAGTCTTCGCGGTCGGGAATTGGGTTATCCTATGCGGAAATTCGTCAAAATATCGATTGTCGTTTGCCTGTCGGTGGCTACCGTTCCTGCCGTATTATTCGCGTGGGTCTGGTACAAGACTGCTCAAGTTGACAGTTTCTACCAAGAACGGCCCTTGTTGCGCGCAATGCGCGCCGCCGCGCAAAAGACGGGCGGTGGAGATTCCAGGCCGGCGCGCGAAGCGCTTTTGCAGATGATGCCACCGGGAGCGAATAAAGAGGCAGCCATCGCTGTGCTGAGCAAAGAAGGACTTGGCTGTCAGTCTGTTACTGACGCTTGGATGCGTCAACACTTGGCGAGCAGTCCGAACGATAGTCGGACGAGCAAGGAATGGGTGGACTGTCAGTTGGAGGCTCAAAGCGTCATTGGCTACGTCCATTGGGTCGTGGACCTGGAATTTGAGGCCGATGAGCGCCTGAGCGATGCACGAGTAACGATCCTATACTTGTTCCTCTAATGGCCGCATGCACGAATAGGAACTTCCGCAATTGGCCCATGGCTGCCGACTTGCGGCACTGCGGCAAGTCGGCAATTATCTGGGATACACCGACCATGGCGCCAACCCATTTCGGACGGAGAGCCGGTGGCTCGGCAGAGAAAGCCGTCACGGCCGTGCCATGTCGGCTATTCGAGGTTGTACAGAAGAGACTTACTCGACATGAGACTTTCAGTCCTTGACCCTAAGCGGTCCTCTCGTCTCGGCGGGTTGCAAAGCAATTTTCTTGCAGCCGCTGACCGATCCCCGCCAATGCTGTATCCTGCGGACCACTAAGCTCGCTTCGATTGGAGGTCATATGCGGCGGCGTGAACTTACTGGTGGTGCGGCCGCTGGCTGGCGGCTTGAAGCGTGCGCGCAGCAGCCAAAGATGCCAGTCATCGGCGCAGCTGGGATTGCGACCGAACGTTTGATTGGCTCGTGAGCAATCTCAAAGCGTCCCTGCCAAAAGCCATTCGGAGCCAGTTCGCGCCAACACTCAGGCGGGACGGGTTCTCTGGCACAAGCCAACGCTACTGGCGGCTGGTTGGCGGCCAATGTCAGGTAGTTGAAGTTCAGGGGAGCCGGTATGGCGGAAAGTTCGCCGTCAATATGGGCATTCAGCCGATGTCCATACCGCTCCTCTCGGGAGAAGCACCTGAGCCTAAGCGCATGCGCGAAATGGACTGCCTGTTTCGTAGGAGACTTGCGAGGCAGCCGGGTGATCAATGGTGGGACTACGAGCCAAACCAGTTGAGTATCGACGCCGCAGCACGCGACGCATGCGCAATGTATGAGCAGGTCGGCAGAGCTCAACTAGATTTCATGGCGCAGCCCACGTCGCCACTGAACACAGTGACGCCGGAAGCCTTTGCGGAGCAAACCTGCGACTTCAAGGGGTTCGGCAACACAGGCGTTCTGATGGCCTGGGCACTCGGACATATGAGAAAAGCTGCAGGCAAGAACGCGGAGGCGCAAGGGTTCGCACGGTTCGCGCTCGAAAAGATCGGCGATGGGCCAGGGGGTAGCGGATTGAAGGCAAAATTGCGCGACTTGTTAGAGGGGGCATAGAACCGATCTGTTGCAAAGAGGCTTGGCGTCCGAGGAGTGTAGGCCTTGTAAACGTCAAGGTGAGGCAGATGCGCAGACCTGGAGCTATCGCGACCGTCGCCACCTCAACCGCCAGAAGTGACGGCAAACGAAGACGGCCGGCCGGTTAGCGGAATGTCCCCTTCTGGCCCATCTCGGCCCCCACCGACTCAGCGTCCCCGATGTCTAATGTCGAGGTGCAAGCGGGCGTGGGCGCCCGAAGGGCTGGGCCGCTTTTGACCGATGCGGACATTGGTCTTGCTTACCAGCGGCAGGTGCGTGCGCTCCCCTGCCTCCGCTTTACTACCACCACAGCCACTCTTTGGTTTGCCTTTGCTGCGGTCCGTTACGGGTAGCGGAGGGGTTTTTCAACTATTATCGGCCTTCTTACGGGCGAGCGCACGCTTCCACTTTTTAGCATGCGGACCGACGAACGAGAACCGTCAGTCGGCGCTCCAATGACCGTAATTTGCCCATCTCAGACCTTTCGGCCTGCTCCGAACCTGTCCGCTCATGGCCCACGGAAGTGAGGCGGTGCCCATCCTGCCTGCAAGTCAGTTCCGCTTGAAAGCCATTCCATCCGGGCCAACGGGCTCGATCCTGTTTCGGGCGTCCTCCAGATATCCGTCTGTAAGATGTGGAACGTGGAACGCCATGAAGGCCTCCGGATGATCAGGGCGACGTGCCGAGCGATAACCGACGAAAAGAACGGCGTGTCCGGTTTGGCGCGCGAGTTCGCTCGCAATGGTCTGCCAATCGATCTCATCCGGGAAGCTGCCGCAGAGGCTTTCGATTGCGAACACTCCCGGCAAAGGATTCTCATTTCGTATCCTGATCGACAGACCGAGCCGCTGCTCGACAACAGTCTTGATGCTAACTTCTAGAGTGGCGCGGTCCATGTCCAGCAAGGCACCAAGGAGGCTCAGGACGGCCTCTCGCAGCCGATCAGGATCATTGAAATCGTCGATCTCAAAACGCTTGAACAGCCCACTGCCGAGCAGATCGACTCGATCTGCGAAAATCGCGATCTCGTAGTCTCCGAACGTCAGCGTCACACAGTGCATTGGGATGATCGAGGGCCACGATATCAGCGGTCCTGCAGCGCTTCGGGCCTCAAGGCCCCTGCCGCGCGCCAGCTCTGTTACCCGCTCTCCGAGTTCGGACTGAAAGTTCGTGCCAGCTTCCTCCTTCGCGTCACGGCGTCTGTTTTCCAGCGGAGGCATGCGGATCAATTGCATATGGGTGACGGAGCCGCCGCGCTCGCCTGACGCGGCACGCTGCTCCAGACGGCCGGTCATTTTCATGATGGCGTTCGCCATCACATCCGGCCGTAGAACCGGATCCAGGTGGCTACCATGGAGCCTTGCAAACGGCCATCCTCGTCGATCGGCTTCCGCCGTTGCGTGATCATAGATCGGCGATGCCTGAATGTAGGCGGCAGGCACATGATCCCAGCCCTCGAGTTCGAGGGCGTCGTCGAACCAGTCAAGCCGGAGACGTGGCAGCCCCTGCTCGAAACGGCTGAATGCCGCACCATTGCGCTGGAAGATGTCGATGCCGACAAGGCGCGCGCGAGCGGGGTCGTCCTCGAACCATCGCGACCAGACCGGCAGCGTTCCGCGTTCGTCGGCCAGAGCTGCGATGAACTTGAGCAAAGCGGGCCTGACCGGCCGAACAGATCCATGCGTGGGCGGGATGTCGCCATCGACGAGGATCAAACCGCCCACGGCCATCTTGCTGGTCAGCTCCGCTGCCAGCGCGCATGCGGAGCTGTGCGCCACCACGATCGCACCACTCTGGGCATCGATGCAGGCAAGCAGGTGCTCCGTCCAGGCGCGCCAGCGCGGCGGAGCCGCGCAGTGAGCCAGGACGTCCGGCACCTGTACGGAACATCCCGCTTGTCGCAGCAGCTCAGCCGTCGGCTGCCAACTGGCTGCGCGCACTGGCGGACCGGGAACGAATATGTAGCTCGGCATCATGCCGGCAATAATAGTGTGACGCAGACATACTGCAACGCCTAGGTGCGGTTAACGGAACACTTCACTGCACCTGAATTCCCCACGTTCTCGCGAAGCTAAAGTGTCGTCCGCATCTGATCCGTCTAAGGCGCCGCCAGCTGGCCCAGCGAAGTCCGCTTCTGGCCCATCCTAACCGTTCTGGCCGGCACCGGGGTTGCCCGCTGCTGATGTTCGACCGAAAGCAAGTCGCCGGACCCGAGGGAAGGCCGCCTTTGACCCAACTCAGACGTCGATCCGATCAGACATCTTTTGATAGCAACATTGGGAAATATACTCGCCACGTGACCGCGAATAGAGCTTTATGGGCTCCAGGCGATTGAACCCGAGCTTGTTAAGTATGCATCCAGAGGCCGTATTGTCTTGCGCGTGCCCGGCCTTCAATTTGAGAAGGCCGAGCTCTTCAAAAGCAAATTCCACCGCGGCGCGCGCAGCCTCAAAGGCATAGCCGTGTCCCCACACGGCACGATCAAGCCAATAGCCCAGTGTGGCCTCACGCGCGGAGACTCCATCGATATCTACAAGCCCAAGCATCCTGCCGTCTAAAACGACCGCAAATCGATATGCTTGGCCCACTTCCCATTGCCGTTGGTGATCTGCGAACCATTGTTCTACTTCCTGTCGGTCGGGCGGATATCTCGCCAACGAAAGCATGCGCGTTACCTCCCAATCCTTCTGAATTTCATAGGCTCGATCAGCCTCAGCAGCGCTTGAGGCCCGAAACAACAACCGGGGAGTTTTCAGCTGACGAGGAGGAATAGGCATTATCGTGTTCCGCGTGGTATCGTTCGATCATGACCTGCTGTCGGCGCGGGCTGACGACGAATATCGGCCTAAAGCTGTCGATTAGACTCGTCGAAAGAGATGTCGTCTCTTAAGCACATCGGGCATCGCTACGGTGGGTTGACGTTGATGAGAGGCCTTTGTATCGCCGTTCGCTTTCTATTTCCCTATGGACTATGCGTCTGGCTTCCAAGACCGGTCAGGACCGTGAATTACTGCAGTCATGGTCGCGTGATCGGGAGTGCAGCAATGGACGATCGGAAGTACCTGACGCCAGAGGAAGTCTCGGATCGCTACCGTGGCGCAGTGAGCGTCGGGACTCTCCGGAATTGGCGAGCGATGCGCGTTGGGCCGACCTTCGTCAAAATTGGGAAGGCGGTCCTATATCCGATTGGTGAACTCGATGCGTGGGACAAGCGAAACATGGTGGCTTGTCGTCCTGGCGCACTGCCACCGGTGATGGGGCCTGATCAGGCGTGATGATCACGATTTGTCGCGCACTACCGTCCCCACTCTCCGCCCCCATTTGATCGCAGACTTCCAAAAATTTACGATCCATCAATCATTTAGCTGCGGCGCTACGCTCATGCACAACCATCCCTCCGGCGATTCCTCGCCGTCGCAAACGGATGTGTAGACGAACAAGGCGTTCGCTCACATCGCCGGCCACTCGGCATTTCCGCGACACCAGACGGCCAAGAGCAGCATTCCGACAAAGCTTCAATGCAGGACTGACAGTCTCTGGCGAGCGCCGGCGGCAATTTCGTGAGAACGAAAACGAAAGAATAGTAGAACATGCGTGCACAGGATTTGCACACGCCCTTGACCTAACTATCTGATTTCAAAATGCTCTCTGTCCAATCCATCATAGGCGCCACGGAGAAGCGTCCGATTCCGGCTGAGCCGTATTTTGAAGTCTGTTCAGGCACCTGGGAGCCGATCCGAACTCTTGATCCGAACAGCCGCGGACCACGCCGGAGTTTCACCCGGCGTCAGACCGCGACCGCAGCACGGCAGGTAATGGGAACGCCCAGGGCCTGCAAGCGCAAAAAAGCGGGCCTCCGGGGCGTTCCCTGCGGCTGGAACCGGACCATGACACCGGGACTTACTGCGGTAAAAGGAGCTGGAACGAGATCAGACCAGGGAGCGTCGAGAACGGACCGGCGTCAGAGCCCCGCCCCCTTCGCGATTGCTGCGGCGAACGAACGATCGAGAATGGCAGCGGCGTCGAGCCGCTCCTTGATGAGGCCGCTGCGCGTGTAGAGGTCGATCGTCCGCTGTTCGTCGCTGAGCACGCTGTCGTCGATCGGCGCGATCCGTACCTTGGCGCGCTTGAGCCAATTGAGCGGCACCGCCGGCGGAATGTTCATCAGCCGGCCCCAGGTCTCGGCATAGCTCTCGACATTGCCGAGCGACCAGGCGCGCGCGGCGGTGAGGCGCTGCACGAAATCCTCAAGTGCGGCGCGCTTGTCCTTGATCGCCGCTGGCGTTGCCACCTGGAAGCTCAGGCCGGGCGTCAATCCTTCGCCGGTGATGATGCGGCGTGACTTGAACAGCACCTCCTCCTGGCTCACATACGGCTCCCATGTCGACCAAGCATCCACCGAGCCTTGCGTATAGGCGACCTTGGCGTCCGACGGCGGAAGGAACACGAGCTGGATATCGTTGGTGGTCCAGCCGCGCGACCCCAGCGCGGCGAGCACAAGCTGATGACCGATCGAGCCGCGGCCGGTCGCGATCGTCTTGCCCTTGAGATCGTCGAAGCTCCTGATGCGCGAGGTCTCCGGCACCAAGATTGCGAGCCCCTCTTGGGTCTGCCGGATCGCCGCGATGGCCTTGACCGGCACGCCCGATGCCGCAGCGAAGGTGAACGGCGCGTCGCCGACCAGCCCGGTCTCGATCGCGCCGGCGCTGAGCGCCTCCAGGAGCGGCGCCGCCGCGACGAACTCCTTCCACTCGATCGTATAAGGCACGTCCTTGAGCACGCCCGCCCTCCATCACGGCGCGCGAATTGCCCTTCTGGTCGCCGACACGCAAGCTGACTTGCGCGAGCGCCGATGCGGTGAATGCGAGCAAGATGCCTGCAATAACGAGAACACGCTTCATTCCGCCGCCACTCCCTTGGCGCGCTGCCGGGCGGCGATCAATTGCCGCGTCGCGGGGATCAGCTCGCGGCCATATTCGATGGCATCGATCAGCGGATCGAAGCCGCGGATCAGGAAGTGGCTGATGCCAAGGTCGTAATAATCGCCGAACACCTCGGCGACCTGCTCCGGCGTGCCGACCAGGGCCGTGGTGTTGCTGTTGGCGCCGGTGAGCTTGGCAATCTCGGTCCACAGCCGCTTGTCAACGCGCTTGCCCTGCTCGGCGATCGCGAGCAGGCGCTTCGCGCCATCGGTGGCATGGCCGTCGGCCGGCTTGCGATAGCCGGTCTGGTCCTGCAACGCGGTGGCGCGCTCGAGAACGGCCTGCGCCTTGGCCCAGGCCCTCTCCTCGGTCTCGGCGAGGATCGGCCGCACCGACAGCGAGAAGCGCGGCGCCGGCCGGCCGTGCTTGGCGGCCGCGGCGCTGACGCGGGCGACCTGCTCGCGCACCTGGGCGTAGGACTCGCCCCACAGCGCATAGGTGTCGGCATGGCGGCCGGCGACGTCGATCGCGGCATCCGAGGCGCCGCCGAAATAGATCCGGATGCCCTCCTTGCGATACGGCTTGACCTGCGCAAACGCGTTCTCGACCTGATAGTACTTGCCGGCATAGCTGAACGGCTTCTCGCTGGTCCATTGCGACCGGACGATGTCGAGGAACTCGCTGGTCCTGGCGTAACGCTCGCTCTTGTCGTCCAGCGTATTGCCGTCCTGGCGCAGCTCGGCGGCATTGCCGCCGGTGATCACGTGCAGCGCCACGCGTCCCCTGGAGAATTGATCGAGCACCGCAAACTGCCGCGCCAGCAAGGTCGGCGCAGTGAAGCCCGGCCGCTGCGCAATCAGCACATTGAGCCTGGACGTCACGCCCAGCACATGCTGCGCCACCTGCAGGCTGTCCGGCGAGGTCGAGTGGAACGCCAGCAGCGCGCGGTCGAAGCCGGCATTCTCATGCGCTTTCGCGACCGTCTCGATGTGCACGGGATCGAGCACCGGGCCCTGCCGCACGATCGTCTCGGACGAGTTGTTGTTGGAAATGAAGCCGATGAATTCGATGTCGGACATGGGTCCCTTCTCCTGAAATTTCAGAGTCCAAGCGCCAGACGGCCAGCAGCCATCCGCGTCGCATCGTCCTGCGGGGTATGCACGCGGCCGCACAGCACATCGCGGTAGTGCCGCTCGAGCGGATTGGCGCGGCTGAGCCCGTGGTTGCTCGACAGCGACAGCGCATCCTCGACCGCGGCGACCGCGTTATTGGTCACGGTGAGCTTGATCACATTACCTTCTAAGGGGCTGATCACGCGGCCTTCGTCGAAATCGCGCGCAACGCTATGAATCAGCCGCGCATTCACCTGCAGCCGCGCCTCGATCGCGCCGAGCACCTCCTGTGCCCGCGCCAAGGTCGCCAGCGGCGCGCCGAGGCTCGACGGCGTCCGTGTCTTGAGAAAATCGACGATCCAGTTGCGGGCTGCGCGGGCGACGCCGTCATAGATCGCGCCGACAAAGGCCGCATGCACCAGCGCCTGGGTCGGGTTCTGCACGCGCCAGTCCTCCGGCTTGCGCAGCTCGATCTCGTGGTCGAGCGGAACAACGACGTCGTCGAACACGACATCATGGCTGCCGCTGGCGCGCAGGCCGAGATGGTCCCAGGTCTCCACGATGCTGATGCCGGGCAGTCCCGCCTGCACGAGGAACAGGCCGAGCCGCGGCTCGGCCTCATCCGTCTTGGCCCACACCGAGTACCAGGACAGGATCGGCGCGCCGGTCGAATAGATCTTGTGCCCACTCAGCCGCCAGCTGGTCTCAGTCCGACGCGCAATCGTCTCGGGCAGGCCGCCACGCGACGGCGAGCCCAGCGCCGGCTCGACGCGGAACGTGTTGATGAGGGCGCCGCGCTCGACCGAGTCGCGCGCCAGCTTGCGCGCGAGCCGCGTCGGATATTCCTGATGCCGCGCCATGACGAAATGCTGGATGTAGTGCATGGCCAGCACCAGCGCGGTCGACGGATCGGCTTCGGCGATGATCCCGAGCACACGCGCCGTGAGACCTGCCCCGGCCCCGTGTCCACCGAGTGCGGTCGGCACCGTCAGTGACAGCAGACCCGCCTCGAACAGATCCTGGAAGTTCTGGAATGGGAAGCTGCGGTCCCGATCATGCACCGGCGCGCGTTCGGCAAACGCCGGCACCAGCCGGAGCGCACGTGTGATCACCTCGTCCTCATTTGCCGCCGCGGTCTGGCGCGGCAGGATGCTTTCCACAGCGGCTACCATGTCGCCTCCAATCCGAGGAGACCGAGGATCTGACGGCGCAGATCGGCGAGATGCGGATCGCCGCGATGCCGCGGATAGGGCCTGTCCACGACGATGTCGGCCTTGATCCGCGCCGGGCGGTCGCTGAGCACGACGACGCGGTTGGCGAGCACGAGCGCCTCCTCGACATCGTGGGTGACTAGCAGCGTCGTGAATCCCTTGCGCTGCCACAGCGTCACGAGCTCCGCCTGCATCGCGATGCGCGTCAGCGAATCCAGCTTGCCGAGCGGCTCGTCGAGCACCAGTACCTTGGGATCGTTGACGAGCGCCCGCGCCAGCGCGACGCGCTGCGCCATGCCGCCGGACAGTTGATGCGGGTAGGCGTTGCGGAAATCGGACAGGCCGACGAGATCGAGCGCAGCATCGACGCGATGCCGCTGCTTCGTCAGGATGCCCTGCGCCTCCAGGCCGAGCGCGACGTTGTCCCAGACCGTGCGCCAGGGAAACAAGGTCGGATCCTGGAACACGACGACACGCGAGGGATGCGGGCCCTTGATGCTGACATCGTCCTCGCGCAGCGCGCCGCTGCGCGGCTTGTCGAGGCCGGCGATCAGGCGCAGCAAGGTCGACTTGCCGCAGCCCGACGGCCCGAGCAGCGCCACGAACTCGCCGGGCTCGACGACCAGGCTGACGTCGTCGAGCACCTTGAGCTCCGCGCCGTCGATGTCGAAGGCGTGATCGACATGCGCAATGTCGATCGCGGCACCAGGAAACTGCGCTCGTGTCGCTTCAGCGACGGCTACCATTTGACGACACCTTTCTGCCAGACCAGCACGCGGTCACGGGTCTTGAACAGCAGCGTGATCGCGCCCGAGCAGAGCAGCGACATCACCAGCAGCGCCGCATACATGTTGGCATAGGCGGCCCAGCCCTGCGCCCATTGCAGATACCAGCCGAGCCCGGCCTTCACGCCGATCATCTCGGCAACGACCAGCACGGCGAAGGAGGCGCCGAGCCCCATGAACAGGCCGACGAACACATGAGGCAGCGCCGCGGGAATTGCGACCTTCAGCACCAGGAACCAGGGCTTGGCGCCCAGCGTGCGCGCGACGTCATAATAAGCGGTCGGCACGGAGGCGACCCCGGACCAAGTGAGCACCGTCACCGGGAAACCCGTGGCCAGCGCGATCAGGAAGGTCGATGCGCTCCAGCTGGTCGGAAAGGTGAAGAACGCGATCGGTAGCCACGCCGTGGCGGGCAACGGACCGATGAAGCGCAACACCGGATGCACCCAGTAGCCGATCCTGGTCGACCAGCCGATCGAGACGCCGGTGATGAAGCCGATGGCGGCGCCGATGACATAGCCGCCGAGCTGCAGCTTGACCGACGCCCATGCGCTGTCGAGCAGCTTCGGGAGATCGTCGGTGTAGACCTCGATGATGGCCTGCGGCGGAGGAAAGAATGGCAGCGGCAGCCAGGCGAATTTGGCTGTCGCGAGTTCCCACACCGACAGGAAGACGCCGAGCGTGATCACCCAGGGGCTGCGCTTGCGCAAGGCCACGCCGGCGCGGCCGAGCCGCGACGCGGTGAGACCGGCGACCAGCACCAGCGCCGCGATCACGAAGGCCGCGACGGCGAGATCCCTCGTACGTAACCAATCGCCGACATCTTCCCGCACCAGGCAGGACGCGCCAAACAGCGCCCAGGCCAGTGCTGCAGCAACGCCCGGCGCGAGTTCACGCAGCCTGTCAACCAGACCGGTGCCGCGTTCGAGTCCGCCAGCGGCGGTGTCAGACAGAGAAAATGTCGACATAGATTCGCTCAGCAAATTTGTTGGTGTCAGTGCTCGGCTTGAACACGGAGACGACCTTGAGGTCGTCGGCGTAGGCCTTCAGCTCCTGCTTCAGCGCCGGACCATGCCGGTGGTGATGATGGGTGTGGTAGCGCACCATGCCTTCGAGATCGGCCAGCGTCGCCTGCTTCGGCGCGTAGGGCTGGTACGACTTCGCCGCCTCGGTCGGATTCTGCGCCGTGAACATCGCGGCATCGAGCAGCGCCTGCGTGATGGCGAGCCCCACGGCGGGCTCGTCGCGCACAAGGCTGCCGCGCAGCCCGAGGATGCAGCAGACGCGGTTCTGATACTCGCCATCGAGATTGGAGGCGACCTCCTTGTAGGCCGGATCCTTGAGCCAGAGATAAGCGAGCGGATCGGAGGCCAGGAACGCCTGAGTCTCGCCCTTGTCGGCCGCAACGTTGACCACTGCCCCCGGATAGACTCGCCAGTCGACGTCCTTCACCGGATCGATGCCGAGCCGCGCCAACTGGATCGAGAAGAAGTTCTTGTCGGGACCACCGAGATCGCCGACCGCGACCGCCTTGCCCTTGAGGTCTGCGAGCTTGGTGATCCCAGAGTCGGCGCGCACCATCACGCGCATGCAGCCACCATGCGTGCCGGCAGCGATCTTGACATCAAACCCCTGCTCCAGCGGCTTCAGCCAGCGCAGCGCCATGCCGAGGCCGGCATCGCTCTTGCCAGTCGCGATGGCTTCCAGCAGCTGGTCGGTCGAACCACTGTAGTTGATCAGTTCGACGTCGAGATTCTGCTTCTTGAAGAAGCCTTGATCGATCGCGACCGGGACCGGCGTCAGGCAGACCGCGCCGGCATTCCAGGACAGCTTCAGCTTGCGCGGCGCGCCGGTGAGGGCCGCACCTTCCGCCGCCGTCCTGCAGATCGGAAACTGCGAGAGGCCGATCTCGGGGGCGGCTCGCAGCGACAAAGCCTGCGCAAGCCCGCCGAACGGCGCCACCAAGGCGGCACCCGCCCCCGCCTGCAGCAGCCTGCGCCTGTTGAGTGCAGCCGTCTTCACGTCGTCCATCGCCCTCTCCTGCCGACAAAGCTCCGCCGACGCGCAGGCACGCCGCGCCTGCACTCCCTCGCGGAATGCGTCGATGTGTCGTTGAACATGCGCTGTCGTCAGCGCCCCAATGATGAAACGATGATGCTTTCGCGTGTGCACATCGTCAATGAAATGGAATTTCGAATGTGGCGCGGCTGCGAGCGAATATCTCCACGCGGGACGACCTTCGGAAAAGCAATCAGTTCGTCGTCAACTCTCCGAAGCCGGATTATCCCACCCTGCGGCTGGAATCGCGTTCCGCACGTCCCCGGTCCTGCTGCCGACGCCGCACGCGCGGAATCACCTCCGCTGCAAAGCGTTTCATCTCGGCCTCGAAGGGCTGAAATTGCAGCATGAACAGTTCGATGCCGGCGGCATGGAAATCGATGATGCGATCGGCCACCTCGTCATAGCTGCCGACAAGCCCGGCGGCCGTGCCGCCATTGCTGCCCACCCGCGCGCTCTTCTGCATGGTCTGCATCATCACGACCTTGGGGTCGGTGTTCTGCTTCTGGATCGCCTTCATCGGCGCATCCTTCTCCGCCAGCCGCAGCAGACGTTCATGCGCCGCATCGGCGTCCGCCGCGGTCGACCGCGCGATCACGAACGCCGCCAAGCCGAAGCGAAGCGGCGCGGCCGCGCCTCTCGACCGGCAGGCGACGTCGTCGATCAGGGCGGCAACATCGGCGAGCGGCTGGCCATTGATGAACCAGACATCGCCATGATCTGCCACAAGCGCCCGCGCCGGCTCCGATTCGCCGCCGACATAGATGCGCGGCCGCGCACGATAGAGATCCTTCGGCCGCAGCGCGTAGTCTTGCACGTCGAAATATTTGCCTTTGTAGGTCAGGCGCTCGCCCTGCAGCAACCGCGACACCACGCTGATCCATTCGCGGCCATAAGCGTAACGCTCGTCGTGCTCGGCAAAGCCGATGCCGGCGCGCGCCAGCTCCGGCCGGTTCCAGGCATTGACGAGATTGATCGCGAAGCGCCCGCGGCTGATGTTCTCGATGCCGAGCGCCATCTTGGCGAGCACCACGGGATGGAAGAGATATGGCTTGATGGCGGTGATGATCTCGATGCGGCTGGTGAGCGCGGCGAGCGCCGCAGCCGCGCTCCAGGCCTCCAGCTGATCGAGATCCTCCTTGTGCGGATTGATCGTGTGCTGGGCCACCAGGGTGGCATCGTAGCCAAGCTGTTCGGCCTTCAACACGAGATCGCGGTTGCGCTCCCACGACGCATCATAGGGCTCCTCCGGATCCTGATGGGCCGCGCGCGGGCCATGCACCGACGCCCAGATGCCGAAACGAAGCGGATGAACCATGGTCGAACCTCGCGAATGCGTCCGGATCGCTCCCCCGCGGCGAGGCACGATCTCCAGCTCTCCTACTAACAAAATCAGAAAAGAAGTTCTTGCCGCTTTTGGCTCACGACGGAAATCGAAAACCTCCAACCGCGACGACAATTGGAATACCGCTCTATTCCGGTCCGCGATGTTTCGTGGGAAAGTTTGGCGGCATGAAGCGGCGGCGCCGGCTGGTTTGAAGAGCCCGGCGCGTCAAAGGCCACGCGTGCCGACGCACATGACGCCGACGCACATGACATCGCGAGGACTGCACGACCTTGAGCAATATCGACCAGACTGCAGGACCGATCGAACTGACCCAGGCGGCCACCGACGGACATCTCACCGGCGCGGATCGGCGTCATTCGATCGGCCCGGCTGCGCTGCAGGCATTGTCCTGGCTGGCGCCGGCGCTTCTGGTCGTGATCTGGGAAGCGCTGGCCCAAGGCGGGTACCTGTCGCCGCAGGTGCTGCCGGCTCCGAGCAAGATCCTGCGCACGGCCTACAAGCTGACGACGCAGGGGACCTTGCTCAATGATCTCGGCGTCAGCCTGTTGCGGGCGGCTGCCGGCTTTGCGATCGGCGGCGCCGTCGGCTTCGTTCTCGGCCTGCTCGTGGGCTTCTCCCGCCTCGCAGAAGCCCTCATCGATCGCAGCGTTCAGATGATCCGCGCGATCCCCTTTCTGGCGGTGCTGCCGCTGGTGATCGTGTGGCTCGGCGTCGGCGAGGCCGAAAAGGTCTTCCTCGTTGCGCTCGGCGTCACCTTTCCGATCTACATCAACACGACACTCGGCATCCGGCAGGTCGATCCGAAGCTGATCGAACTCGCGCGCGTGCAGGGCCTTTCGCCGCTCGCACTGATCCGGCGCATCATTTTTCCCGGCGCCCTGCCCTCGATCCTCACAGGTGTGCGCTATGCTCTGGCGACCGCCTGGCTCGCGCTGGTCGTCGCCGAGACCATCGGCGCGCAATCGGGCCTCGGCTTCCTCGCGATGGACGCCCGCGAATTCCTGCGCACCGATGTGATCGTGCTGACGATCGTCATCTACGCGCTGATCGGCGTCCTGGCCGACCTGATCGCGCGATGGCTGGAGCGACGGCTGCTCGCCTGGCATCCGAACTACGGAGCCGGTCGATGAGCGTCCATCAGGCTGCAGCGGCGCAGCGTCCGACCGAACCAGCCGTGATCGTCAACGGCCTCCGCCGCGCCTATGGCGACCGGACCGTGATCCAAGGCCTCGACCTTCGTATCGAACGCGGCGAGTTCGTGGCGCTGCTGGGCGAGAGCGGCTGCGGCAAGACAACACTGCTGCGCGCGCTGGCCGGTCTCGACCCGATCCAGGGCGGCCGGATCATCGCTCCCAAGCGACCGGCCGTGGTATTCCAGGAGCACCGCCTGCTGCCCTGGGACAGTCTCTGGCGCAACGTCGCGCTCGGTCTCGACGGTCCAGACGCACGTGCGCGCGCGGCCGCCGCGCTGGCGGAGGTCGGATTGGGCGACCGGCTCGACGACTGGCCGCGCAATCTTTCCGGCGGCCAGGCGCAGCGCGTCGCCCTTGCCCGCGCGCTGGTGCAGCAGCCGGAGCTGTTGCTGCTCGATGAACCCTTCGCCGCGCTGGATGCGCTGACCCGCATTCGCATGCACGCGCTGGTGCGCGAGCTCATCGCCACGCACCGGCCCGGCGTCCTGCTGGTGACGCATGACGTCGATGAGGCGATTGCGCTCGCCGACCGCATCCTGGTGATGCGGGACGGGCGGATCGCCTTCGCGCACCGCGCTCATCGCGATGGCACGGTCGCACGCGGCGACCTGCTGGCTGAACTCGGTGTGCTCGCCGCACACGCTCCCGCCTGATTCTTGGAAGGATCGATCATGTCTTCGGATGACTTCTCCCGCCGCCAGTTCCTCGGCACCGCCGCCTTCGGGATCGGTGCGCTCGCCGGACTGACCTTGACCGACGATGCCTGGTCGGCGCCAGGGCGCGTCACCGACACGGTGCGCCTCACCTGGGGATTGTCGGGTCTCAACCTGATTGCCAAGGAGCGCGGCGAGTTCGAGAAGCTGCTTGCCAGGGACGGCATCAAGGTCGAATGGCTCGGGCCGTTCCCGAACCACGCGCCGACCTTGCAGGCCGTCACCGGCGGGACCGCCGATTTCTCGTTCGGCGGCTCCACGACTCCGGCGCTGGCGGCGATCATCGCGGGCTCCCCGCTGGTGTTCACGCAATTCATCGTCTACGTGCCACGCACCACGGCGATCATCGCGCGCGACGATTCCGGCATCAACAAGGTCGAGGACCTGGTCGGCAAATCGGTCGCCGTCAATCGCTCGGGCCTTGGCGAATTCCTGCTCGTCGCCGCGCTCGAGAAGCACAAGGTCGATCGCTCCAAGGTCAAGTTCGTCTATCTCAATCCGCCGGACGCGGCGCCGGCGCTGGCCTCCGGCAAGGTCGACGCCTGGTCGATGTGGAGCCCAGGCGTCGACATCGCCCGTCTCGACTACAAGGCCCACGACATCTTCCTGGAAGGCCGCGACCTCGAATTCCAGATCGACTACACCTCGTATTTGACCACCCGGAAGTTCGCCTCCGAAAATCCGGCGCTGGTCCGCGCGGTTAACGACGCCTTCCGCGCCGAAGGCAAATGGATCTCGGAAAACAGCAAGGACGCGGAATATATCGCGCAGAAGGCGGGCAAATACAGCGACCAGGTGCGCGATCAGTTCATCGCGATGAACCGGCAGTACCGCTATTTCTCCGTCAACGACAAGCAGTTCGTCGCCGACCTGCAAAAGGCGGCGGACTGGCTGGCCGAGCGCAAGGTGCTGCCCGAGCCGGTCAAGGTCGCCGACCATCTCGCCCGGATCGAGGATCCGGCGCCGCAGCGCTGAAGCCGTTCCGCCTCTCCTGGCATCATCGAGACCATCATGAACAAGCCGCTTTCGACCAAGACGCTCACCGCCGAGACCACGCTTCCTCCCGCACCGGGCGCGCTCGATGCGCTGCTGGCCGCGATCGCCGACGGCGAGCCGGAACGCGAGCGTGAGCGCATCCTGCCGCACCAGCAGATTGCGCTGATCAAGCAGGCCCGCCTCGGCGCGCTGCGGCTACCCGTCGCGGCGGGTGGTGGGGGCAGCTCGATCCGCGATCTGTTCGCGATCGTGATCCGGCTCGCCGAAGCGGATGCCAATGTGGCGCACATCCTGCGCAACCACTTCAGTGTGGTCGAGCGGCTGGTGCGCAATCCACGCGATGATCAGGCACGCGAATGGCAGAAGGCGGTCGCCGGCGGCGCGATCATCGGACTTGCCACGACCGAACTGGACAGTCCGCAGGTCGGCAACATCACGCCAAACACGACCTTCACGCCGGATGGCGACGATTACCTCCTCAACGGCACCAAATATTACAGCACCGGGACGCTCTATTCCGATCTCGTGCTGGCGCGCGCTGCCGATCCGGATGGTCGTCCGGGCGCCACCATCATCCCGCTCGATCGCGACGGCATCGAGCTGATCGACGATTGGGACGGCATGGGGCAGCGCCTGACGGCGACCGGCACCACCCATTTCCGCAACGTCAGGGTCAAGCGGCAGGAGATCGTGTTCGACGCCCCGGACATCGGCTACGGCGTGCCCTACTCTAATACGTTCGCGCAGCTGTTTCTGACCGCTGCCGTTGCCGGCATCAGCCGCGCCGCCCTGCGTGACGCGATCGCGCTGGTCCGCTCGCGCAAGCGCACATTTTATTATGCTCCGCACGAGAAGCCGACCGACGACCCGCTGCTCCAGCAGACGATCGGCAAGATCGCGAGCGCAGCGCATGCCGCCGAAACGGTCGTCCTCGTCGCGGCCGAAGCACTCGATGCGGCGACCGACGCATTCGATGCCGGGCGAGCCGATGCCGAGGAGCTCGCGCACCGCGCCGCCCTGCTCTCGGCACAGGCCAAGATCATCGCCGACGATGCCGCCATCCGCAATGGCGGCCTGATCTTCGATGTCGGCGGCGCCTCATCGACCAAGAAGGCCACCAATTTCGATCGGCACTGGCGCAACGCGCGGACGCTGTCATCGCACAATCCTGTCACCTACAAGGAACGGGCGATCGGGCAATATCTGATCAACGGCACACCGCTTCCGGCCAAGGGCTTCTTCTGACCGACGGCGCTGCCGCGACGAGGGACACGACCAATACGGCGCGTGCCCGAAGGAGGCGACGGATGAGCAAGCGTGACCTTCATCTCGTATCTGAGACCGCGTTCGATCCGCAACACTTCCACTCGGCCTTGCGCCGTGTCGCGGCCGGCGTCAGCGTCGTCACCGCGGGCCGCGGCGAGGAGATCACCGGGGTAACAATCGCCTCGCTGATCTCGCTGTCATCAGAGCCGCCGCGGCTCATGATCAGTCTCGGCAATCGGTCGTCAGCGTTCCCGCTGATCGCTCGCGACGGCTGGTTCGGCATCAACATCCTCAGCTCGGACCAGCTCGCACTCGCTGACCGCTTCAGCACGCCGCATCTGTCGGGACAGCAGAAGTTCGAGGGCATCGACTGGTCGCGCGGCCCGGCCGGCGTCCCGCTGCTGCAGCACGCCCAGGCCGCGATCGCGTGCGAGGTCGACGAGATCATCGAGCGCTATGCGCATGCGATCATCGTCGGCCGCCCCGACAGCGTCGAGCTTGCGCCCAAATTGTCGAGTCTGCTGTATTGGAACGACCAGTATGTCGAGGTCGACCGCAATGCGGATCTCGACCTGCTCGCCGAGGTCAGCGTGCCCTTGACCCATGTCCGGTGATGACGCGCATGCGCATGGAGACAACGGCATGAGCTCTCGCCCCACCACGGGATCAGGTCCGGACAACTCCACCTCTGCAGGCGAACGCTGGGGCCTCGATCGGCTGGTTACGGAGCTGCGCGTGTCGCGGGAGGAGACGCACAGCATCCGCAAGGATGGCGTCATCCACCGGCCGCCATCGCGCGAGAAGCTGGCGCAGGTCGTCTCCGCGTTGACCGAGGCCCTGTTCCCACGCCACTATGGCCAATATGATCTCGATGGCGAGAACATCGACTACTTCGTCGGCCATCGCCTCAGCGTTGCGCTCGACCTGCTGTCCGACCAGATCCACCGCGCCGCCTTGTTCGTCGGCGATGAGCTGATCCCGGGCTTCCGGCACCCCGACGCCGTGGAGTTGACCCGCCGCTTCGCAGCCGAGTTGCCGGCTCTGCGTGGTATCCTGATCAGCGACCTGCGCGCCGCCTTCGTCGGCGACCCCGCCGCCAAGAGTTTCCCGGAGATCCTGATCGGCTATCCCGGCATGACCGCGATCATCCATCACCGGCTTGCCCATCTTCTCTATGGCCTCGGCACCCGTCTCGTTTCCCGGCTGATCGCCGAGATCGCGCATGCACGCACCGGCATCGACATTCATCCGGGCGCACAGATCGGCTCCGGCTTCTTCATCGATCACGGCACCGGCGTGGTGATCGGCGAGACCGCCATCATCGGCGACCACGTCCGGATCTATCAGGCCGTCACGCTCGGCGCGCGCCATTTCCCCACCGAGGAGGACGGGACGCTGATCAAGGGCGATGCCCGCCATCCGATCGTCGAGGACGATGTCGTCATCTATGCCGGCGCCACGATCCTGGGCCGCCTCACGATCGGACGGGGATCGACGATCGGCGGCAATGTCTGGCTGACTCATGACGTGCCTGCGAACAGCGTCGTCACCCAGGCCTCCCTGCGCAACAAGGTCGGTGGGCCTGCGCTGCAGAAGTCCTGATCGACTCGCTTGCCCTGGCGGCGACGGTTGCTACCGCCTTGGCCATGGATCGATTGATGGTTCGCCGCGCATGGGGCAGCGAAACGTCGCTCCTTGGTTCCTGATGAGGACGACGTGATCATGCTCGCGCCGTGGTCAACAATGCAAATCCATTTCATCGACAGCATCGGGACAGAGCCGCTAGATTTTCGTCCAGCATAGCCGGCGTCCGTCGTTGCGATGGCAGCCGCGTTTCAACGGATTGCACGATGTTTGACCCTCTCGCCGCGATCAGCCTCCAGCAGGATACGCCGGGGCTTTCCAGTCCCGATGAGCCGCTTCGTGGCCCCCAAGACCATGCCGGCAAGTTTCGCCTGGAGGACGACGAACGAGGTCTCGCCCCTCGCGCCGGCATCAGCCGGCTTGCCGGCCCCATCGTCCGGCGCCTGCAATGGGCTCACGAGCTGAGCGGCGCATTCGCCCGCGATCCGCATTAGCCAGCATCAGTCAGTCGATCACCGCTCCACACAAGACATCAGCGAGCCAAGACGAGAGCGCCCCATGAGCCAGCGTCGCCAACTGAACCTCAACCTCTTCATCTATCCCGGCGGCCATCACGAGGCGGCGTGGCGCTATAAGGGCTCGGCGGCGAGCCGAGCGCTCGATATCAGCTACTACCAGCAGCTGTCGCGCACGGCCGAGCACTATAAATTCGACGCCATCTTCTTCGCCGACGGTCCGGCATTGGCCGACAATGTCCGCTATGCGCAGCGCTTCCGCTTCGAGCCGATCACCTGGCTCTCGGCGATCGCCGCAGCCACCAGCCGCATCGGCCTGATCGGGACGGCCTCGACCACCTATCACGAGCCCTACAATCTGGCGCGGCTGTTCGCCTCGCTCGATCATCTCAGCGGCGGCCGCGCCGGCTGGAACATCGTCACCACCAGCGCGCCGCAGGCGGCGCAGAATTTCGGCCTGCCCGAGCATCCTGATCATCACGAGCGCTACGAGCGCGCCAAGGAGTTCCTCGACGTCGTCACCGCGCTGTGGGACAGCTGGGAGGACGACGCCGTCGTCAATGATCCGGCAGCCGGCATCTTTGCCGACACCGACAAGGTCCATCCGCTCAACCACGTCGGCAAGTATTTTCGCGTGCGCGGGCCGCTCAACGTGCCGCGCTCGCCGCAGGGCCGGCCGGTCTATGTCCAGGCCGGATCGTCCGAGGACGGCCGCGCCTTTGCGGCCCGCTTCGCGGAGGCGATCTTCACCGCGCACCAGACGCTGGCCAGCGCCCAGGAGTTCTACGCCGATATCAAGCGCCAGGCGCGGGCGCTCGACCGCAATCCCGATCACGTCAAGATCCTGCCCGGCATCAGCCCGTTCATCGGCTCGACCCAGGCCGAGGCCGATCGGCTGCAGGAGGAGTTCAACGACCTGATCCAGCCGGAGTACTCGCTGGTGCAGCTGCGCCAGATGCTGGGGCTCAATCTCTCGGGCTTCGATCTCGACGGTCCGTTCCCACGCCATCTCATCGAAACCGACGGCGCGCGTGGCGCCGCCAGCCGCTTCAAGCTCGTGGTCGACATCGTCGATCGCGAGAAGCCGACGATCCGGCAGCTCATCCAGCGTCTCGCCGGCGCCCGCGGCCATTGGGTGATCGCCGGCCCGCCGGAGAAGATTGCCGACAACATCCAGACCTGGTTCGAGAACGGTGCCGCCGACGGCTTCAACGTGATGCCGCCCTGGCTGCCCGGCGGCTTCGACCTGTTCGCCGAGCACGTCGTGCCGATCCTGCGCAAGCGCGGCCTGTTCCGCGAGGAGTACACAGGCAAGACCCTGCGCGAGCATTACGGCCTGGAGCGGCCGGCCAGCCTCTACAGCCATCCGGTCCAGGCGATCGCCTGAGATCCGTCACCCGGGCGGCGCGGACGCCTTGCAGGGCGTCAGTGCCGCCTTTCGTTTGTTCAAGATCTGGAAGTCCCATGCATGATTTGACGAGATTGCGATACTTGAAGAGCTTGCGTTTCCTCGGCCTGCTGGCTGCCTCCGTCCTCTCGATCGCCGCCGGTGACTGCGCGCTGGCGCAATCGGCCGAGAAGAAGGACCTGAAGGTCGGCTTCGTCCCCGGCCCCTATATCGACGAGTTCAAGATCGGCGTCGCGCCCGAGCTGGCGAAGAAGGGCTATCAGATCCGCTATGTCGAGTTCTCGACCGGCCTCGAAGCCAACAACGCCGTGTTCAAGAGCGAGATCGATGCGAACGTCATGCAGCACACGGTGTTCCTGAACTCGTACAATGAGCGGCAGAAGACCGACCTGGTCGGCATCGTCCACGTGCCGACGCCGCCGATGGGGATCTATTCCAAGAAGCACCCGCTCGGCACCAAAATCGGCGCCGGCGCCAAGGTCGCGGTGCCGAACGATCCGGTCAATCTGCAGCGGGCGCTGTGGATCCTGCGCGATCTCGGCCTGGTCGAGATCCGCGATTCCAAGCCGATCGACGTCAGCGAGCTCGATGTCGTCAAGAATCCCGGCGGCATCAAGATCATCCCGCTCGAGGCCGCACAGGCGCCGCGGGCGCTCGACGATGTCGATTTCGCCGCGATCCAGGGCAATTTCGCGATCTTCAGCGGCCTGAAGCTGACGAACGCCTTCGCGCTGGAGAAGATGACGGCGCCCTACATCAACGTCGTCGCAGTCAAGCGCGACAATGCCGAGACCGCATGGGCCAAGGACATCGTCGCCGCCTACAAGTCACCGGGCTTCAAGGCCGCCATCCTCGCCGACCGCTTCTATGACGGCTTCACGCTGCCCGACTACATGAAGTAACCGGTGCCGGCGGCTCGTGATCATCATCGGCCGCCGCGCATCATTCTTTACAAATGGGGAACAGACGATCTCCGCGAGACACCATCGTAAGGCCTATCCTCACCAGGAGCTCAATATTAGACATCGACCTTGAATCCCAGATCGAGTTCGGATGCGGGCACACCGCCGCGCAAACCCCAGTTTTCCGCCGGAACTTCGATCAGAATTGTCTTGATCTCGGTCGCGGGCACGCCAAGAGCCGATAGGTTGGTGACCACCGCATGGTATAGCCCCCGTTTCGCATGCAATGACCGACCGGTGAAGAGCGTAACTTCCACCCGCGTATACCGATCGGAGCGTCCTGTCGGCACGATCTGGCTCACCGGATCGTATAGATCCAGCACCACATCGCGATCATAGTCAGGAATTTTGAGTGCAGCGAACAGCGCTGATTGAACAGCATCTATTACCTCACTCTCGCGACCGCGAGCCCACAGACCGGTGGAAATCCTGGTACTTGGCATGCGTTCTCCTGATAATCCACCGAGGCCGTAGCGCTCTTCCGCTACTTCAACCCGAAGCCGAGCGCGCGCAGCGCCTCCGTCAGCCTGTCGCGGCCGTTGAGCGCCTTCGCTGAGCCGAGCCGGCTGAGCACGGCCTCCTGCCAGCCGATAGCGGCGATACCCTGGCTGGTCTGGAAATCGCGCAACGTCTCGTCATAGGCGGCGATGCCCTCGACCTCGCCCGCAGGCGCATAACGTTCGCGATGCAGGACCACGTTCTGGCGCAGCCGCGGCTTGACGTCCTCGCCGGCCTTGAGATCGGCATAGCCAACGCACAGGCCGAACACGGCGAGCACGTTCGGCGGCAGGCCGAGTTCCTCGGCCACCGCCTGCGGGCGGTTGCGGATCGCGCCGATATAGACCGAGCCAAGGCCGAGCGCCTCGAGCGCCACCACGGCATTCTGGGCTGCGAGGGCCGCGTCGATGATCGCGACGAACAGCGTCTCCAGGAAATGGATGCCCTCGTCGGGGCGTCCTTCGCGTTTGGCCAGGCGCTCCGCCCGCGACAGATCGGCGAGCCAGACCAGGAACAGCGGCGCCTCGCGGATATGTTTCTGGCCGCCGGCGAACTCCGACAGGCGCTGCTTGCGCCCCTGATCCTCCACGGCCACGACGCTCCAGGTCTGCAGATTCGAGGACGATGCGGCCGACTGCGCCGCGGCCACCAAGGTCTCGACGGTGTGCGGCGGCACCGGATCCGGCCGATAGCTGCGGATCGAGCGGTGCGCCAGCAGATGGCCGAGAATGTCGTCGGCACCGGAGGCGACCTTTGGAATATGCGCGCCATAACGCTTGTGCAGCGCCGCCGCGAGGCTGTCCTCGGCCGCGCGCGATGTCCTCGTCTCGATGATCGTCATTCCAGTCCCTCACGTGATGCCGAGCGCGTTTCGCACCGGTCAATATCTTGTCCAGCCTGCGCGTCGATGCGCAGCAAAGCCGACCACGCGGACGACGGCAATCCCCTGTTGATCATGCGTGCGCTATCGCAGCACCCCACTACTCCGCGGCCTGGGCCGCAGCGACCGGCTCAATCACGGGTTTACGCAATCCCGCCTGCTCCATCAGCGGCAGCACGCGGCGGCCGAAGAAGTCGAGGTCCGGCTTGAAGTCGTAGAACGACAGCTGCAGGCCGTCGACGCCGGCCTTCTTGAGCTGCACAAACTGCTCGACCACCTGCTCCGGCGTGCCGATCACCTCGATATTGCCGCCGATCGCCCGGCGCTTCGGCGCGTCGACGCCGACGCGGCCGCGCCAGGCATGCGCGTCGCTGTCGAGCTTGTGAAAATCGCCGACCGGGTCGGCATGGGCCACGATCGCGTCATGATAGGCCCAGGTCTCGCGCTCGGTCTCGCGGCAGATCACCATCGGGTTGAGCAGCGTCCGGACCTCGCGGCCGACGTCGCGCGCGGCCTGCTTGACCCTGGCGGTGTGCGCCGGCAGCGCCGGAATGGCATCCTCGAAACTGGAGCCCGCCGGGCTGGTGATGAACACGATATCCGAATAGCGCGCGGCGAAGCCGATGCCGGCGTCGGAGCCGGTGGCGTTGACGAGCACCGGCCGGCCGAAGCGCGGCTTCGGCGTCACAAAGGCGTTGTTGAGCTTCCACGACGACTGGCCCGAGAACGAGTAGTTCTCGGTGTCGCTCCACAGCCGCTGCAGAACTTCGAGAAACTCGGCGGCGAGTTCGTAGCGGCGATCATGATCGATCCGGCTCCAGCCGAACGCCTCATGCTCGGCGGCGCGGTGGCCGGTCACGACGTTGATGCCCCAGCGGCCATTGGAGATGTGGTCGAGCGTGGCGCCGTATTTGGCGAGATGCAGCGGATGCCACGGACCGTAAAGCACATGAATCGTCGAGATCAGGATGATGCGCCGGGTCAGGCTGGTCAGCGCCGAGGTCGTGATGAAGGAATCGAGCGCCTCGCCGGTGAACACACCGCCATAGCCGCCCTTCGGCAACCATTGTGACAACGCGAACACCAGATCGAAGCCAAGATTTTCCGCCGTCAGCACCAGATCGCGGTTGTAGTCGAAATGCCACGATGTGGTGCGCGGCAGGGTCGAGGCGCTCCAGCCGCCCGCCTGGATCGGCAGGAACAGGCCAAGCAGCAGCGGCTGCGTCAGCGCGCGCGACAGCGGGCTCTCGGGCCAATCGGCCGGGCCGCGGAAACCGTCGAGATCGACCAGTGCTCCCGGGCGATGCGTGATCATCGTCATGCTGTCCTCTTATCGTCTGCGCCGGCTGCGTCCGCGGCCGCTTCGCCGGCGCGGCGAAACACGGTCTCCATCAGCCATTGCTCGTTCGGAAATTGACCGGCCCATTCATCCCAGCCGGAATGCTTGCGGTATTGGCCGAGACGGCCCGAGCCAACCGCCGCCTCCTGCGTGATCGCCACGCGGCGGTCGCAATCGGGCGCGACGTAGATCGCGTCGGCGCGGCAATAGAGCTCGCACATGAAGCAGGTCTGGCAATCTTCCACCCGGGCCAGCTGCGGCGGCCCGGATGGCGCCCGTTCCAGCACATTGGTCGGGCACACCTCGACGCAGGCGCCACAATCGGTACAGCGATCGGCAACAATGAGCTCGATCATGATGCGGCTTCCAGCTCGCGCGCCGAGAACTGCGGCTCCCGCGCCGTATCAGTAGTGACCTCAATCCGATCGAAGCCGCGGCTCAACAGCCGCACCGCAAGCTGCGGATCGAGCCCTGGATGATCCACCCTGCGATGCAGGCCCCTGCTCTCGGTGCGGCGGCGTGCCGTGGCGACCGCCCAGCGCGCGCTCGCGACCAGCGCCGCTGTTTCGCGTGACCGCAAGGTTTCGCCGGCTGCATGATCGACGATCTCGCGCCAGAGTCCGTCGAGCGCGCGCTGCGAGGCGGCCAGCGTCGCCTCCTGCCGAAACAGCGTCTTCTCGAACGGGTGCATCTCGGCGCGCACCCCGGCCCTGATTGCATCGAGATCGACGGCCCTGGTACGACCGCGTGGCAGCAGACCGGCTTGTCCGAGCGGCCTCAACGCGGCCGCGGGCGGTCCGATCTCACGCGCCAGCCGCGCAGCAGCCTGCCCGGCCCGGATGCCAGAACTCAGCGCCCAGGCCGAATTGACATTGCCGCCGCCGGAGATTGCACCGGCGACTCTTTCACGCGACGCATTGTCGCCGGCAACGAACAGCCCTGGTACCGCGGTGCGGCCATCGACGGCGTCGACCTTGACGCCGCCGAGGCCGCGGATCGTGCCGTCATTGTGCAGCGTGACCTCGAAGCGATCGCGATAAGGGTCGATGCCCCAGCGGTCGAACACCAATGGCACGTTCGGCGAGATCGTATGCAGGCGCGCCTTGATGTCGTCGGGCAGACGGTGCAGCGAGCAAAACACCGGACCGGCGAGCAGCGCCTTCGCGAGCCCGATCGTCTGCTGGGGCCCGAACGGCAGATCGAGCTCGCGCCCGTCGCCATCGTAGTAGGTCGCGAAGGAATAGGCCATGCTGCGCGTCATCGTCGAATGCGCCGGCGCGATCGTGTAGGCCGCGGTGAACTCCATGCCGGAAAGCTCGGCACCGGCTTCTGCCGCCAGCAGATAGCCGTCGCCGGTGTTTGTCCGTGATCCCAACAGATGCGACAGAAAGCTGGTGCCGCCGGCCGCGAGCACGGTCGCCCCCGCTGCGACCTGATACGGACGATCGCCATCCTGCCGGCGCTGGCCGCGGGCGCCACCAACCGAGCCGTCGCTGCGCGCCAGCAATTCCAGAACCGGCGAATGGTCGAGAATGGTGACACCATGCTCTTGGGCGAAGGCGCGCAGCGCGCGCATATATTCGGGACCACGCACCGCGCGATGGTTCGCGCGGCCTTCGTCGTCGATGCCGAACGCATAGTGGCCCGACAGGGTCGGCAGAGAGCGCCAGGTCTCCTCGATGATGGCATGCATCCAGGCGGCTTCGCCGAGACCGAGTCCCGCAGCGACGCGCTGGCTGACAGCCTGCTCGCGCGCGCCCGGCGGGACCCACCAATGACCGGGCCCGGCTGCCGCCGTGACGCCGCTGGTGCCGCAATAACCCTTGTCGACCAGGATCACGCGAGCGCCCGAGCGCGCAGCAGACACCGCGGCCCAGGCGCCGGCCATGCCGCCGCCGATGACGAGCACGTCGGCCGCGAGCGACAATGGATCTGGCGCGGAGACGGTCACCACGCCACCGGATTGCTCTTCGGCAAGCCCGTGGTTCCTGTCCGTTGTATCCCCGTGGGCCGCACAACCATGTTCCAGCTCCGAAGCCGTGCGCGAACGACGCACGCCGGCGCATCGTCATTCAGCGCAGCGTCCCTGGCAATTTCAGAGTTGCGCGATTTTCGGCGCCTCCATTCTCGCGGCAATCGCCGATCGAGAAAATTTCAGTTGAGCGGCTCAAGCATCCGAAACCGCCAATGGCGCGAGCTCGGCTGTATAACAATTCTATCGCACCACCGCCTGCCGCGGCACAGTCTCGACAACAATCTGGATTTTCCTGGAACAATGCCGGCAGGAACAGGGCGACTGATAGAATATTCGTCTTTCCGAATCCGGCCCGTGTTTTGCGTGTTAGATTATGAACGCTACGTATCGTCGGCACACGAGAGAAAAGGCATCTTTGCATGAGCCGTTTTTCGGAACGACACGTGATCATCGTCGGTGGCGGCGCATCCGGCGTTCTGCTGGCCTATCAACTGCTGCAGCAAGTCTGTTCCGATATCCGCGTCACCCTGATCGAGAAGCGGTCGGAGGTCGGCCGCGGGCTCGCCTATCACACCGGCAATGCCGATCATCTGCTGAATGTGCGTGCTGCCAATATGAGCGCGCTGCCTGAGGATCCCGACCATTTCTGGCGCTGGCTGTCGACTCACGAGCACGGACAGCGGTTCTGTCCCGACCCGTTCTGCTTTGTGCCACGCCGGCTCTATGGCGATTACATCGCGAGCCTCATCGCCCCGTTCCTGGCCGAGGAGGATGGCGTGCGCCGTCTGACCATCATTCGCGGCGAATGTGTCGCGGTCAGCGAGGGCGCCAGCGGCGTCACCGTCAGCCTCGCCGACGGCACGCGTCAACTCGGCGACGTCGCCGTGCTCGCGACCGGCCACGATGCCGCCGTCCCGCGCTCGGCCTGGCACGCCGATCCATGGATCTCCCCTTCCGTTCCGGGCTTCGGCCAGGGTGCGACGGTGCTGATTCTGGGCACCGGCCTGACCATGGCGGACTACGTGCTGTCGCTGCTGCGCGCCGGCCATCGCGGCCCGATCGTGGCGATGTCGCGCCGCGGGCTCATGGCCAAGGGCCATCGGCGTATCGCGCCCTGCAAGATCAGCGAGGACGAGATTCCGTTCGGCGCTCCCGGCAGCACGCTGCTGCGCTGGTTTCGCCAGCGCATTGCCGCCCACGTCGCTGACGGCGGCGGCTGGCGCGGCGTCATCGATGCGATCAGGCCGTTCAGTCACCGGCTGTGGCACGAACTGCCGCAGCCGTCGAAGCGCGGCTTTCTGGAGCACGCGCGGGCGTGGTGGGACGTTCATCGGCACCGGATGGCGCCGGAGGTCGAAGCGCGTATCGCAAGCGCGATCGCCGATGGGCAGCTAAGCGTCGCCGCAGCCAAGCTCGTCAAGATCGACGGCGGCAGCGTCGCTGGACGGGCGCATTATCGCCGCCGCGGCCGCAGCGAGATCGAGACCCTGGAGGTCGGCGCCGTGATCGACTGCACGGGCATCGTGAGGGATCCCCGCGCCACCGCCAATCCGGCGGTGCGCAGCCTGTTCGATCAAGGGCTCGCGCGGTGTGATCCACTCCGGATCGGCATCGAGGTCACGGCGGATTGCGCCGTCGTCGGCGCCGATGGCACGCCCTCACAACGCCTGTTCGCAATCGGCCCGCTGACCCGCGCCGCCTTCTGGGAGATCATCGCCATCCCAGACATCCGCAGTCAGTGCGCTGCGCTTGCCAATCGATTGGTGCAAGCGCAGCCGATCGAGGTGCCGCCGCGCGATGCGCCGGCACTCGCCGCCGCGCCCGATCACCAGGTCGCGATATAGGTCCCCTTGAAGCGGGTCTCCAGGAATGCCTTGACCGGCTCAGACTGATAGGCCTCGATCAGCTGCTTGACCCAGGGCTTGTCCTTGTCTTCCTCGCGGACCGCGAGGATGTTGACCCACGGCCCTTCGGCGTTCTCGCGCGCGATCGCGTCCTTGGCTGGGTTGAGCCCTGCCTGGACCGCGTAATTGTTGTTGATCGAGACGAGATCGACGTCGGCGAGCGCGCGTGGCAGCTGCGCCGCATCGAGCTCGACGAATTTGAGCTTCTTCGGATTCTCGGTGATATCGGCCACGGTGGCTGCGACGTTGTTGGGGTCCTTCAGCTTGATCACGCCGTGCAACGCCAGGATCATCAGCCCGCGCGCGCCATTCGAGGGATCGTTGGCGATCGCGACGCGGGCGCCCTCGGGCAGCTCGCCCAAGCTCTTGTACTTCTGCGAATACACGCCCTGGGGCGATGCGATGGTGGTCGCGACCTTGACGATCTTCCAGCCGGTCTTGGCGATCTGGTTCTTCAGATAGGGCTCGTGCTGGAACGAGTTGGCCTCGAGGTCCTTCAGCGCCAACGCCTGGTTGGGAATCACGTAGTCGGTAAATTCGACGACCTTGATGTCGAGTCCGCGCTCGGCGCCGACCTTCTTCACCACGTCGAGGATCTCGGCATGCGGCCCGGCGGTGACGCCGACACGAATGGTCTCGGCCCGCACGGGCGTGAGCAGCGACACGAGGGCAGCCAGGGCAACGACAGGAAAGCGCATTCAAGTCTCCAACGAAACAAACAAGTTCCGCCGCTCACTAGCGCCGCTGTCATTTGCGTTCAATTGCAGCCGCGAACAAAGCAACGAAGACGCTATGGATCCGCGCCACCGGATCCGGATATTCTCCCGCCGCTGGCTTTCATGACCGGTTTGTTCTCGTCCCGCGCCGGAGATCATGTTCCGCGCGATCAGCCCGCATGCCGTTGTGCGCATGCGGGCTGCGCAATTCGATCAGTTGAACAGGTCCGGCTCCTGCGCCGTGATCCAGTCCCACAGCGGTTGGAAGCTGAAATAGCCGCCCTTGTGAGTGCCGACCTGCCCCGCAGTATGTTTCGCAATCTCGTGCGGGATTGGCTTGGTCGGGCCGGCCGCCTCGGCCAGCAGCTGAGTCCGCGCAGCATTGTCCATCGCGATATACCACCACGCCGCGGCTTCGATGGTCGGGCCGACCGTCAGCAGGCCGTGGTTCTGCAGGATCGCAGCCTTCCTGCTGCCGAGCGCAGCTGCGATCTTCTTCCCCTCATCGGCATCGAGCACGACGCCGGTGAACGGATCAAACAGCACGTGATCGTCGTAGAAGGCGCAGGAATCCTGGGTCAAGGGATCGAGCAGCCGGCCGAGCGCCGAGAACGCCTTCCCGTAGGTCGAATGCGTATGCGCAGCGGCAATCACCTGCGGATGGGCCGCATGAATCGCGGAATGGATAACGAAGCCGGCCTGGTTGATCGGCTTGTCGCCGATCAGGATATTACCGTCGTGATCGACGAGCTGCAGATCGGACACCTTGATCTGGCTGAAATGCGCCGACAACGGATTGATCCAGAACCGGTCGGGGAATTCCGGGTCGCGCACGGTGACGTGGCCGGCCAAACCCTGGTCGAAGCCGTAGCGGGCGAACAAGCGGAACGTCGCCGCCAGCCGCTGCTTGCGATGCAGCCGCTCCTCCGCGAAGGTCGCTGCTGGCTGACGCTCGACGAGCGCAAATTTCCGGGGTCGTTCGACGAACTCATTCATGTCGTTTCACCTCTTGCATCGAGCCCTCGCGCCATGCCGGGCGACGAGCCCACTGCCGTCATGGTAGAACGAACCTTGCGAGACAATCTTTTCAAAGATCGGGGCTCGCCGGCAATACCGGCAAGCCCTCCTCCGTCAGGCTCGGTCCAAACCATCTCCGCCGCGCCTGGACGGGGCGCCACGGCTCAGCGATGCCGCAGCCGCCGATTCAGCCGGCGCGCCAGATGATCGCCGACGGTCTGCACGGTCTGCACCAGCGCGATCAGGACGACGACCACGGCCAGCATCATCTCCGGCATGAAGCGCTGATACCCATAACGAATGCCGAGATCGCCGAGGCCGCCGCCGCCCACCGCCCCCACCATCGCCGAATAGCCGAGCAGGCTGACGATCGCGAGCGTCAGAGCCAGGACGAGGCCGGGCAGAGCTTCCGGAATGAGGACCTTGAACACGATCTGCAGCGGCGTCGCGCCGAACGAGGATGCGGTCTCGATCAGACCGCCATCGACCTCGCGAATGGCCGCCTCGACCAGCCGCGCGATGAACGGCGTGGCGGCCACGGTCAGCGGCACGATCGCCGCGCCCGATCCGATCGACGTGCCGGCAACCAGACGCGTGAACGGAATGATGGCGACGACGAGGATGATGAAAGGCGTCGAGCGAGTGGCATTCACGACGACGCCAAGGATCGCATTGACCGAAGGCGCTGCGAACAGCTCCCCCTTGCGACTCGTCGCCAGGAAGATGCCGAGCGGCAGCCCGAGCGAGGTCGCGACCAGCGCCGCGGTCGAGACCATGAACAGGCTTTCGCCAGTGGCCTGGATAATCAGATTGATGAGCTCAGGAGACATAGCCGAGGCGCTCCGCTGCGAACTGGTGCTGTGAGAGATAGGCCAGGGTCTGCCGTGCCGCCGCTTCGCCGCCGGGAACGCCCAGGATCAGCGAGCCGACATGCTGGCCGCCGATCTCGTCGATGCGCGCCGCCAACAGCGCAACGTCGACCGACAGCTCGCGCGCCAGACGCGCCACCAGGGTATCGCCCGCGTGGGAGCCGCGCACCTGAACGCGGATGACCGCCTGTCCGAGCGGCGCCGGCTGCTGCACGAGGCGGCTGGCCAGCGACACCGGCACGGCGTCGCCGAGCACTTCCGCGAGGAACGTCTGCGTGGTCGGATGCCTCGGATGGGTGAAGATGTCGGCGACATGGCCGCGCTCGACCACGCGGCCGTCGTCGATCACCACGACTTCCTTCGCGAGCTGGCGGACAACCGACATCTCGTGGGTGATGAGGATGATGGTCACGCCGAGCTCGCGGTTGATGTTCGCGAGCAGATCGAGGATCGCCCGCGTGGTCTGCGGGTCCAGCGCCGACGTCGCTTCATCCGACAACAAGACGTTCGGCCGCGTTGCCAGCGCACGCGCGATGCCGACGCGCTGCTTCTGGCCGCCGGACAGTTCCGACGGGTAGCGATCGTGCTTGTCGGCGATGTCGACGAGCTCCAGCAGTTCGGCGACGCGCGTCCTGATGTCCGCCTTCGACCAGCCGGCGACCTCCAGCGGCAGCGCGATGTTGTCGGCCGCCGTCCGCGAGGACAGCAGGTTGAAGTGCTGGAAGATCATGCCGATCGAGCGCTGCGCAAGCCGCAATGGCTGACCGCGCAGCGCCGAGATGTCGCGGCCATCGACGACGACGCGGCCCGTGGTCGGCTTCTCCAGCCCGTTGATCAGCCTGACCAGGCTCGACTTGCCGGCACCGGAGCGTCCGATCACGCCGGTGATCGCGCCGCGGGCGATCGCAAAATCGACCTCTTTGAGCGCCTCGACGGCTGGCTTGTCGCGATAGGCGCGATAGGTCTTGGACAATCGCTCGAAGCGGACCATCGGCTCGGCGACGAGACCTTCGGGCACGGCAGGCTCTGCCGGCCGGATCGGCTCGGCAATGGATGGATGAGCATTCATGGAGTGACCTTGGGCTGACCTTGGCTTGGCGTGTTGCAGCGCACGCGTTGGCGTCAACATCGCCTGCGATCCGGCTCAAGGCAATTTCAGAAAAAGCGCCCAATTTGGATGAAGCTTCTCGGGAGGATGACGGCGGTGAAATGCCATCCTTCTCGCCGCGTGTTCATTCTCGGTGGAACACGAGAGTCCGCACTTCGATGCTCTCGCGCGGCGGCGCGTCAGCCGGCGTCGTCGGGTCGACAAAAGCGGTGTGCGGCGCGAAGCGCGTGCGCCCGTCGGTTGCCGAATCATAGCATTTCAGCAGCAGCGCTTCGTCGGGCATCATCTCCGGGAAATAGAACCAGCGATGCGACGAATTATAGGTAACCGAATAGGTCTCGCCGTTGCGATTGGGATAGATCAGGTCGGAGGCGACCAGATCATCGCGCGCGACGGTCGTGCCATCGCACATCGCCAGCGGCGTGTCGCGCAACGGGCCGATGATCGGCCGCCAAAGGTTGACGACCTGCACCCGGCCGCGCAGCAGCTCCTCCGCCTCGGTGCCGAGATGTTCACGGACCCGATCGGCGCCTGATCTCTCGGTCTGATCCACATGCACACGCGTCGCCGGCTGGCGCGGCCCGCTGTTGCGGACATCGGGCGCGCCAGGGACGCGCTTGCGAATGGTGTGATCGAAGATCACGACACGGTCAGCCCGCAACGTCGCACGAATGAACGCCTCGACGGCCGGATAATAGACGTTGCGGATCTCCTTCTCATTGGTGAAGTCGCGCACGAAGGTCGGGTGACGGACCAGGGCGAAACCCTCACGGTCGAGCGAGAACGACTGCGCAATGGGACGACCATTGAACACGGCGACCTGGCGCGGCTCCGGCACGGCGGTCGATTTCGCCTCGCCCGGCGGCGGATCAAAGGCGTAGGTGCGCGGCTTGGCCGAGGTCGGCGCAAGATAATTGAGCTCGGCGAGAACGAGGGGCAGCGATTCGATCTTTCTCTCGACCAGGCTCATGGCTGTCTCCAGGCAACTTCATGCTGATGCATGCATGTTGGTTCGTGCCGTCCGCCCCGGCAACCCGCCGGCAAAAATAGCAACGAACCTGCTACCGGCCACACGGCCGGTAGCATGACACGTCGCGCAGCGCGCCGCTGTCGACTGATTTCTCCTCTGCGCCGCGCGCCCTACTCGGCCGCCTCGCTCAGACCGAGTCGCGCCCGCGGGATTTCGCCGGTCACCACCGACACACGCTCACCCCACCGCTCTTCCGGATAGTAATCCCAGACGGCGTGGTGCTGGCTTGCCCAATTGTCCCAGACCAGAAGCGAGTTGGGGCGCCACGGCACACGTGTCTGCAGCGCCAGCTGGCCCTCGATATGACGGAACAGCAGCTGCAGCAGCGCGTCGCTCTCCCGCCGTGTCAATTGCACGATGTGGGAGGTGAAGGACGCATTGACATAGAGGAACTTGCGACCCGTGCGCGGATGGCTCACCACCACCGGATGCTCGGACTGCGGATAGGTCTTGCCGGGATCGGGCTTGGCGCCATAGCCTGCGGTCCACGCCAATGAGCCGTCATGAATGGCGGTCAGGCCCTCAAGCAGCTGCTTGATCGGATCCGACAGAAATTCATAAGCCAGATACATATTGGCGAACGCCGTATCGCCGCCGAGCGGCGGTGTCTTGGTCACGCGCAGCAGCGAAACACGAATCGGGCTCGGATCGCAGGACACGTCCGGGTGCCAGCCGTCACCGGCGGTGAAGCGCGAATTCGCATCCGTCTTCCACGACAGGAATTCCGGATCGAACGGGCCATCATGGCGAAAGCGCGTGGCGGCCAGTTCGTGCCGGTGCAACGATTTGCCGAAGCGACGCGCGAAGCGCTTGTGGTCATCCTTCGAAATATCCTGATCGCGGAACACGATCGCGAGATTCTCATCGAGCGCGCGCTGGATCTCCGCGAATTGCTCGTCCGGCAGATCCTTCGAGAGATCGACGCCGCCGATCTCCGCGCCGACAGTCGGACTGAGCTGCCGCACCTCGATCGTGCGGTAAGGCTCGCGCCTTGCGCTGTTCCAGGCCTGGATGGCCAGCTTGTCGTTGAAGTCCCGGTAGAAACTCATGACATGTCTTCCTCGAAATGCGTGATGAAATCAGAAAGCCGCCCTGCGCACGCGGCCGCCACGGACGGTCAGGAGCGCGCGGGCTGCGCGCTCGGCATCGCGCGCCGAGGCGAAATGTTGCCCGTCGAGGCTGTCGAAAGCGCGCTCGGACGAGAAAAAGCTGAAGCCGCGCTCGTCAGCCGTGACGATGCCTGCGGTGCGGTTATGGACCTCGATGATATAGGCTTTGGACATGATTGATCGTTCGCCGCCTGCCTGCGGCGCTCCTGTCTGATCTGCTGATATATTGAAGGCGTTGCGTTCGGCTGCAGCGATCAGCAACAGGCCCCGGTCGCCGCAGAGAAGCAGCGTCCGGCAAGGCGCTTGCGCACCAGGCAACGGGCTGCGGTTCTGGTTCTCATTTCGGTGATCCAGGGTTGAGCGATGACGGCGCTGAATATCCGCGCCGCACGCCGTCCGGTCAATGAAATGGAACTTCAAAGATCGTGAACCAGCGCATCGTTTGTTTCAGGACCAGACATGCCAAAGCAAATTTCGCTCGCCACGTCCGCCAGCTCGGATTGCGACTAATTTGCACAGGACGATGACGCGCGTGCGCCGCACTGAGCGATGCCCGATCATGGGTCGGACTCTCTTGTGCCGATCCATAGCGATCTCCGACAGGAACCCTTCCGTCCGCCGCCGGTTGCGGTCCTAGACGAAGCGACGTCTCATCATCCCTGAGGGAGACTCACCCCATGGCAGTCCAGATCGTGATGGATCGAACAGGTGACAGCCGCTACCCGTTCGACCCGGCAAATGCGGCGCAGGTCGCGGAAGCTGAGCGGCTTTTCCGGCATCTGACCGACCGCGGCTTCACCGCCACGGCGCGCATCGCATCTGGACGATTGGAGATCATCCGTTCGTTCGACCCGGGCGTGGAAGAAAGCGTGTTCTTCCCGCGGCTCGTCGGCGGTTAGCAGTACCGATCATGTTCGCGACCATTCGATCAAAGCAGCGCGCCCTGCTGCGCCGGCTCGCGGTGCAAAACCTGTTCTGCCACCACCAGGCCCACCGCACGCCCGACGGCCGCTCGCGGCGCCTGTTGCAGCAATGGCTGACGCCACTGCAGTGGAAGCAGTTCACCGCCCGCGGATACTTCGACGTCATTGGCTCCCAGAGCGGCAGCCGCTATCGGATCTACACGGGTTCGGCGATGAATGTCTGCCTGCTCGACGACAAGGGACGCGCACGCCGGGGCCTCTGTTTCGTGCCGGTCGGCGACCTGCCAGCCGGAGACGTCATGCTGGCGCAGAAGCTCGCGCTCGAGCTATGCGAGGACAGCGCGATCATGGTCGCGAAGGAGTTCATTCCGCGCTCACCCTATTGGATCTGACCGCATCGAAGCGGGCTTCCTAGATCGTCCGCGGCTATCATGCGAGGCCCGGCCGAGCGCAGGCCCGGCGGATGAGGATCCGCCGCGACGGATCCGCTGATTGGCCCCGCGCAGGACATGCGTGGCACCAAGAGCTTTCACCCGCTGCGCCACGATACTTCAGAGGAATCCGATCGACAGCCAGGGGATGAAGGCGACCAGCAGTAGGCCCAGCACGAGCGCGCCGAGATAGGGCCAGATGCGCGTCAGTCCGGCATTGGGATCGATCTGGCCGATCGAGCACGCCGCGTAGTATCCGAGACCAAAGGGCGGCGCGAACAGTCCGATGCCCATCGCAAGGATGATCACCATCGCGTAGTGCACCTCATGCACGCCGAGCAGCTTGGCGGCCGGGAACAGCAGCGGCCCGAACAGCACCATCGCGGGGAGACCTTCGAGAATGCTGCCGAGCAGGACGAACACGGCGATGGAGATCAGGAGGAAGCCGTATTTGCCGCCAGGAACGGATGTCATCATCGCCGCCAGCGCATGCGAGAAGTTCGATTGCGTCAGCGCCCAGGCCATGGCGGTGGCCGCGCCGATGATGAAGAGGATCGCGCCCGACAAGGCCGCGGTGTGGACCAGCGCCGGGTAGAGCTTGCGCCAGTCGAAGCGGCGATAGACGAGCAGCCCGACGATGATGGCGTAGGCGATGCCGATGGTCGATACCTCGGTCGCGGTCGCCACGCCTTCCGTCACGGCGGTCCGGATCAGCACCGGCAGCAGCAGAGCGGGGATCGCGGTGATGAGCGCCGAGCGGATCATCCCCCAGGACGGCCGCGGACGAATGACGCTCTCCGGCTCGACCATGCGCCGCTTGGCAACGATTGCCAAGGCCGCCGCCAACACAAGACCAGGCAGGATGCCACCGGTGAACAGCGCCGAGATCGAGACGCCGGCCACCGAGCCGATGATGATCAGCACGATCGACGGCGGGATGGTCTCGGCCATCGCGCCGGAGGCGGCGAGCAGCGACACCAGCTCGCCATCATGGATGCCGCGCCGCTTCATGTCGGGAAACAGCACCGGCGCAACCGCGGCCATGTCGGCCGTCTTGGCACCGGAGATGCCGGAGACGAGCAGGATGGCGCCGAGCAGCACATAGGACAGCCCGCCGCGGACATGCCCGACCAGCGACACGAGGAAGCCGACCATCGCCTCGGCCATCCGGGTCATCACGATCAGGTGGCCGAGCAGGATGAACAGCGGGATCGCGAGCAGCACCAGCGAGGAGACGCCTTCGTCGATGCGGCTGGTGACGACCTCGAGCGGCGCGGTCGTGACCGTCAGCAGATAGGCAACGGTGGCGAGCCCGAAGCAGAACGCGATCGGCACGCCGGCGAGCACGGCAGCGCCAAGCAGGAGAGCGAAGAAGACGATCAGGTTCCAATTGCCGAGAGCCTTCAGCGCCGGTGCTGCGCCCCACAGTACAAGCGCGACTGTGGCCAGCAGCACCAGCGCGATCGCGAGATCGCGCGAGGCGTGGCGGGTCATGCGCAGCAGCGCGGTCGCGAGCATCAGGCCGATACCAACCGGCACGGCGCCGGCCCGCAGGCTGTCGGACAGGCCGAGCGCTGGCGTCTCGACGAAGGACTGACCGTTGGCGTAGTCGATGGCTGGATGCAGCAGGATCCCCAGGAACAATGCCGGCGCCATCAAAGCGAGACATTCCAGCACCGCGCGCAGGCGCGGGCTGACGCGGTCGACCAGGGCCGTCATCCGCATGTGCTCACCGCGGCTGAGCGCGAGCACTGCGCCGAACATAGCGAGCCAGAGAAAGGTGATCGACGCGAGCTCATCGGCCCAGGTCAGCGGCCGGTTGAAGACGAAGCGCGACGTCACGCCGGTGAACAGAATTCCGACTTCCGCGACCAGGGCGATGATCGCTGGAATCTCGATCAGCTTCGTCAGCGCCCGTTCGAGACCATCGACGACGCCGTGCTTGGTGGAGGCAGCCAGAGACACGTCGACGCTGTTCATCCGAGCTCTCCCACATTCGACTGCAGGATCGTCCAGGCCTCCTCGCCGAACTTGCCGCGCCAATCCTTGTAGAAGCTGCTCTTGCCAAGCGCGGCACGGAACGCGGTCTTGTCGACATCGACGAAGGTGAAGCCCTTCGCCGCCAGATCGGCACGCAGGCTCTGGCTCAACGCGGCAATATCGGCGCGCTCGTCGTCGGCCGATGCGTTGAACTCGCGGGCGACGATCGCCTGCAGATCGGCGGGCAGCCGCGCGAACGCAGTGCGGTTGCAGAGAATCCAATAGGCGTCCCAGACGTGGCTGGTGAGCGAGCAGTATTTCTGGACCTCGTAGAGCTTGGCGGTGGCGATGATCGGCAGCGGATTCTCCTGCCCCTCGACCACCTTGGTCTGCAGCGAAGTGTAGACCTCGTTGAAATTGATCGGCGTCGGACCTGCGCCGAGCGCCTGGAACAGGCTTGTGAGGATCGGTGCAGCCGGCACGCGGATCTTGAAGCTCTTGAGATCGTCCGGCGTCTTGATCTCACGGGTCGAGGACGTGACCTGGCGGAAGCCATTGTCCCAGGGCTTGGAGAGCGCGATCGCGCCGGTCTTCTCGATGTCCTTGCGGATGTGATCTCCGAGGCTGCCGTCCATCGCCTTCCACACCTGATCGTAAGAGGAGAAGGCGAAGCCGGTGTTGACGATGCCGGCGAGCGGCACGCGCGTGGCGAGCACGGAGCTCGCGATATTGATCGCATCGACCGCGCCGACCCGGACCTGCGAGATCAGGTCCGTATCCGAACCGAGTTGATTGGCCGGATAGAGATTGATCTCCAGGCGGCCGCCGCTGGCTTCCTTGATGCGGTCGGCGGCCTCTCGCGCCCGCTTGTTGACCGGATGCGACGGATCCTGCCCGGTCGCGAGTTTCATCGTGAACTCGGCCGCGTTCGCGTAGCGCGATATCGCGAATGTGAAAGGCAGAGCAGCAGCTGCCGTGATCAGTTTCCGACGCGTCGTCCCCTTGCGCATTGCCGTCCCTCCGATATGACATTGTTTGTTATGATCCGGCGCTGCAGCGCGCCGGTGGATCAATGAGAGCGGATGGCCCGCTATTTGAGCCAGGCCTTCACCTGCCTTGCGACCTCCGAGAGCGAGATGCCGTAGCGGTCGTGCAGCGTCGGCAGCGCGCCTGCGTCGAGAAACGCGTCCGGCAGGCCGATCTGCCGGAACGGCACATGCACGCCCGCCCGCATCAGCAGGCCGGCGACGGCCTCGCCGAGGCCGCCGATCACGGTGTGATTTTCGGCGACCACCACCAGGCGGCCCGTCCGGCCGGCCTCGCGCTGGATGGTCTCCACATCGAGCGGCTTGATGGTCGGCACGTGCAGCACGGCGACGTCGACGCGATCATCGGACAGCGCCTTGGTCGCCTCGAGCGCGCGCATGGTCATCAGGCCGGAGGAGATCATCAGCACGTCGCGGCCGTCGCGCAGCAGCTTGGCCTTGCCGAGCTCGAATGTGTAGTCGTATTCGTCGAGAATGAGCGGCACCTGGCCGCGCAGCAGCCGCATATAGACCGGGCCCTGATGCGCCGCCATGGCCGGCACGACCTGCTCGATCTCATGCGCGTCGCAGGGATCGATCACGGTCATGTTCGGCATCGCCCGCATCAGCGCGAGATCCTCGGCCGCCTGGTGGCTCGGGCCGTAGCCGGAGGTCAGGCCGGGCAGCGCGCAGACGATCTTCACATTGCGATCTTCCTCGGCGATCGTCTGATGGATGAAATCGTAGGCGCGGCGCGAGGCGAATACGGCGTAGGTGGTTGCAAACGGCATGAACCCTTCGGCGGCCAAGCCGGACGCGGCACCGAACAGGAGCTGCTCGGCCATGCCCATCTGATGATAGCGCTCGGGGAATTCCTTCGCAAAGATGTGCAGGTCAGTGTACTTGCCAAGGTCCGCGGTCATGCCGAGCACATCGGGCCGGCGGCGCGCCAGCTCGACCAGCGCGTGGCCGAACGGCGCCGGCCTGGTGCGCTGGCCCTCGGAGGCAATCGAGGCGATCATCGCCGATGTCGTCAGACGCGGCTTGCTCAGATCTGGTGCGGGCCTTGTCGATTTCATCACGGCCTCCCGGCGTCGAGCGCGGCAATCGCGAGCTGCCACTCATGCGGCTCGACGCGAATGAAGTGGTTCTTCTCGCGCTGTTCCAGGAACGGCACGCCCTTGCCCATCAGCGTGTCGGCCACGATCATGCGCGGCCTCGGCACCTCGTGGGTCTTGGCGGCGTCGAAAGCGGCGACCACAGCATCGAGGTCATTGCCGTTGACGCGCTGCACGAACCAGCCGAATGCCTGCAGCCGATCGACGAGCGGCTCGAAACCCATGACCTGCGTCGAGGGCCCGTCGGCCTGCTGATTGTTGACGTCGACGATCGCAATCAGGTTGTCGAGCTTGTAGTGGCTGGCGGACGAGATCGCCTCCCACACCGAGCCCTCGTCGAGCTCACCGTCGGAAAACAGGGTGTAGACGCGTGAGGTCGAGTTTTTGCGCTTCAAGCCGAGCCCGATGCCGACGGCGATGCTGAGCCCCAGCCCCAGCGAGCCGCCTGACATCTCCATGCCGGGCGTGTAGGACGCCATGCCGGACATCGGCAGCCGGCTGTCGTCGCTGCCATAGGTTTCAAGCTCGGCCTCGGGAACGATGCCGGCCTCGATCAGCGCGGCGTAGAGCGCGATCGCGTAATGGCCGTTGGACAGCAGGAAGCGGTCCCGCTCCTCCCAATTGGGATCTTCGGGCCGATAGCGCATTGCGTGGAAATAGGCCGTTGCCAGCACGTCGGAGATGTCGAGCGCCTGCGCGATATAACCCTGCCCCTGCACCTCGCCCATGCGCAGCGCATGGCGGCGGATGTTGTGGGCGCGCTGCGCCAAGGTCGGCGCGTTGACGAGCCGATGAGTTGCGGTATCCATTGTCTCAGACCTTGCTAGTGAATCAGCATGCCGCCATTGACGTCGATGACCGCGCCGGTGACGTAGGCGGACAGGTCAGACGCCAGGAAGGTGTAGATGCCGGCGACATCGTCGGCGGTGCCGAGGCGGTTCAGCGGAATGCCCTCGAGAATCTTGGCCTTCATCTCGTCGGTCAGCTTGCCGGCCGTGATGTCGGTGCCGATCAGGCCCGGCGTCACGCAGTTGACGCGAATGCCGTCGGTGCCGAATTCGCGCGCCATGGCCTTGGCGAGGCCGAGCACGCCGGCCTTCGCCGCGGAGTAATGCGGGCCGCCGAAAATGCCGCCGCCGCGCTGCGCCGAGACCGACGACATGCAGGCGATCGAACCCTGCTTGCGGCTGCGCATATGCGGGATCACCGCCTGCGACAGGAACAGCACGCCCTTGAGGTTGACGTCCTGGATGCGCTCCCAGTCGTCCGGCGTGATGTCGAGCAGCTTGACCGGCTGGGTGATGCCGGCATTGTTGATGAGAATGTCGATGACGCCGAACTTGGCGATGACTTGCGCGACGGCGTCATTGCAGGAGCTCTTGTCGGCGACATTACAGCCGAGTCCGAGATGCGCATCGCCGAGCGTCGCGGCCGCATCGGCCGCCGCCGCGGCGTCGATGTCGAGGATGGCGACGCGCGCCCCTTCGGCAGCGAACCTCCGCGCGGTCGCGAGCCCGATGCCGCGCCTGGACGCTGCGCCCGAGATGATCGCCGTCTTGCCGCTGAGCAGCATCCCTGGTCCTCCCAAAGTGTCGTTGTGTTGGGCTTGACCATGGCTGGCCGGAGCGGCGGCGACAAACGCGCAGTTGTCACGGATAGATGAATCTGGTTCACTTGTGGGATGCTGTCCAACGTCCCGATCTCGTCAATCAAGGCATTTGAGGCCGCTGCGCGGACGGGTTCTTTTCGCGATGCAGCGAATGAGCTTCACCTGACCCCGAGTGCGGTCAGCCACGCCATCCGCAAGCTGGAGGCGACCTTGCGCACGGTCCTGTTCGAGCGCACGGCCCGCGCGGTGCGGCTGACGCCGGCCGGCGAGAACCTGATGCGCCACGCCGGCGCCGCGTTCGATCAGTTGCGCCGCGGCCTCGAAGAGGTCGCCGCGCGTGGTCCGCAATTGGTCCGCGTCCATTCGGCGCCGAGCTTCGCGGCGCAATGGCTGACGCCGCGTCTGGCGCGGTTTCTCGCCGCCCACCCCAAGCTCGAGGTGCGGCTGGCCGCCAATACCGACTATGCCCGGTTCAAGACCGACGATTTCGACATCGACATCGTGTATGGCCAGCCGCATGCCGAAGGCGTCGAGATCGTTCCGCTGGCGGAGGAGACGGTCACGCCGCTTTGTGCGCCGGCGCTGGCAGCAACGATCAAGCAGCCCGCCGATCTGCTGGAACGGACGCTGATCCGCTCCGACATGAAGCAGGTTCAATGGCATCAATGGTTCGCGGCCAATGGTCTCGAGTCCCCCGCCCTGCATGGCATGCGCTTCGACCGCAGTTTCCTCGCGCTTGCGACCGCCGCCGAAGGTCTCGGCGTCGCGCTAGAATCCACCTTGCTGGCCGAGCGCGAGCTGGCATCGGGACGGCTCGTCGCGCCGCTAGCTGGCCGCGCGACCGACATCCGTTACGTGGGGCATCGTCTGGTCGTGCCGCGCAGCGGCTACCAACGGAGTGCCGTACGCGCCTTCGCCGACTGGATCACATCCGAGCTGCATCGAGAGCGCTGAGAAGCCCGCAGGAGTACCCCGTCTCCCTTCTGCTCATTTGGGACGGCCTGATCCCACGAGGCGTCGTCGCAAGGTGCAGGCTGGAGCCCAGCAGACTCGCATCCCGGGATTTCGTACAATGCGGCATGCCAACGTCCGATCCTGACCAGGATGCCCAGCCATCGGTGATCCGCAAGATCATCCATATCGACATGGATGCGTTCTATGCGTCCGTCGAGCAGCGGGACAATCCGGAGCTTCGCGGCAAGCCGGTGGCGGTCGGCGGTTCACGCGAGCGTGGCGTGGTGGCTGCCGCAAGCTACGAAGCCCGGAGGTTCGGCGTTCGCTCGGCGATGCCGTCGGTAACCGCGAAGCGCCAATGTCCGGACCTCATTTTTGTGAAGCCCCGCTTCGAGGTCTACAAGGCCATCAGCCTGCAGGTTCGCGCGATTTTCGCCGAGCACACGCCGCTCATCGAGCCGCTGTCGCTTGACGAAGCCTATCTCGACGTCACCCAGAACCTGCAAGGCATCCCGCTGGCGCGAGACATCGCCTTACAGATCCGCGAGAAGATCAAGAGCGAGACGGGTCTCAATGCCTCGGCCGGCATTTCCTACAACAAATTCCTGGCGAAGCTCGCCTCGGATCACCGCAAGCCCAACGGTCAATACGTCATCTCTCCGGAGATGGGCCCTGCTTTCGTGGAGACCTTGCCAGTCGGGAAATTCCACGGCATCGGCCCGGCCACAGCGGCGAAATTCAACGCGCTCGGAATCCGGACCGGACTCGACATCCGCCGCCAGTCGCTCGCTTTCCTGCAGCAGCACTTCGGCAAGTCCGGCGCGTATTATTATTGGATCTCGCGGGGAATAGACGAGCGTCCGGTCCGGGCCGACCGCATCCGGAAATCGGTCGGTGCGGAAACCACGTTCGTCGTGGACCTGACGGAACCGGAGCCCATGGTCGCGGAGTTGCGCCCGCTGATCAACAAGGTCTGGCGCCATTGCGAAAGCACCGGCAAAAGCGGGCGGACCGTGACGCTCAAGGTGAAATTCTCCGACTTCGAGATCATCACCCGCAGCCGGTCGCTGCTGTCGCCGGTGGCTGGTCACGCCGATCTGGAGCGGTTGACCATTGGGCTGCTTCAGGCCGAAATGCCGCTGCCGAAGCCGGTGCGGCTATTGGGCGTCTCACTCTCATCCCTGCAGCATCAGGACGCCGCAGAGCCCCAACTGGATTTCGGGCTGTGAGCGGCTGCTACGTTGACAGCGCCGCCGGTTGGCTAATGACGAGTTTGATTTGTCCAAATCGAGCAGCCACCCAAACTCCCGCAGATTGAACGGCTGCGGGAGCTTCGGTCCGAACGGCGCGGCGAAAACCGCCGCACCGGATAGATCGCATCAGCCGCGATAGCGCTCCGCAACCACGGCGCTCGACAGATGCGGCAGCATGGTCTGCCGCGCGGCCTCCCAGGCCTCGAACTCGGCGCCATCCGCGAGCGAAGGCACCGTGGCGAACTCACCGCGATCCAGGCCGCGCAGCGCCGCATCGACCAGATCGGCCGCCGACATCACCCATTCCTTCGGCAGATTGCTGGCCGGCAGACCTGCGATGTCCCAGAACTCGGTGCCCGTGGCGCCGGGCAGCACCACCTGCACGTGCACGCCGGTGCCGGCGAGTTCCTTGCGCAGCGACTGGCTGAAGGCCAGCACAAAGGATTTGGTGCCGCCATAAACGCCATTCAGAATCTCAGGACCGATCGCAACGATCGAGGCGATGTTGACGATGGTGCCCTGCTTGCGCGCCACGAATTGCGGGACCGCCGCGTAGGTGAGCCGCAGCGGCGCGGTGACGTTGATGGCGACCATCTTCTCCATCTCGTCCACCGAGGCGCTGGCAAGCGGCGCCGCACTGCCGAACCCGGCATTGTTGATGAGATGCGTGATGGAGGCGTCGGTCTTCAGGACGTTCTCGACCTGGCTCAGGCCGGCGCGATCGGTCAGATCGGCGACGAGCGTCCGCACCTTCACGCCGTGCTGGCTGATCAGCTTGTCGGCGAGCGCGCCGAGCCGATCCTGGTTGCGGGCGACCAGGATCAGGTCGTGGCCGCGCGCGGCGAACCGCTGGGCGTAGATCGCGCCGATCCCGGACGATGCTCCGGTGATCAGGACGGTACCTTTGGCTTGACTGGTCATGGCCGACTTCCCTCGCTAGCGTCCTGCCGAAGCGGCTGGAACGGTGATGCGAGATATCTAGCCCTGGATTTCCCCGTCTCAAATGTCATATAACCGGCAAATCAGGACACGGCGGCGGTATCATCATGCGTCACATCGGCTTCATCATGGAAGATGGCTTTCAGATCATGGCGATGGCCGCCTCGAGTGCGTTCGAATTCGCCAACATCCAGAGCGGCGAGAAGATCTATCGCGTCAGTGTCATGTCCGAGAAGGGCGGCCCGATCCGGTCGACCTTGGGCGTGCGGATCGACACTGAACCGTTGGGAGACTTTCCCGACACGCTGATGGTGGTGGGTGAATTGCGGCCGCGGCCCTCGAGCCCGGGGTTGCGCGCCTATATCGCCGAGGCTGGCCAGAAGTGCCGCCGCGTCGCAGGCGTCTGCACCGGAGCCTTCCTGCTCGCCGAAGCCGGGCTGCTCGATGGCCGCAGCGCGACGACGCATTGGGCACATGCCAGCGACCTTCAGCAGCGCTATCCCGCCGTCAGGGTCGATGACGATCGCATCTTTGTCTCCGATGGCAATGTCTGGACGTCGGCCGGCATGACCGCGGCGATCGACCTGGCGCTTGCGCTGATCGAGGAGGATCACGGCGCCGACTTGTCGCGCACCGTCGCGCGGCGCCTCGTGGTCTATCACCGCCGGCCGGGCGGCCAGTCGCAATTTTCGGCGCTGCTGGACCTGGAGCCGCGCTCCGACCGCGTGCGGCGCGCACTCACTTACGCGAAGGAAAATCTGCGCAACGCCTTGAATGTCGAGGAGCTGGCTGAGGCCGCAAGCCTGAGCCCGCGCCAGTTCAGCCGCATCTTCCGCGAAGAGACGGGACAGTCACCGGCCAAGGCGGTCGAGCGTCTCAGGCTCGAAGCTGCCAAGGCGATGCTGGAAGAAGGACGGCATTCCCTTGACGTCGTGGCACGCGACACCGGTTTCGCCGATCGCGACCGGATGCGCCGCGCCTTTCTGCGCTTTTTCGGCCAGCCACCACAGAGCCTGCGTCGAAGCCTACGCTTGATCGAGGGCGAGCCTCACGAGACGGCAGACGACATGTCCTGAATGGGCGCTGCTGCGCCAGTCAATGGCGGTGGCGAGCGCGCTCCCGACGTCATGCCGCCGACATACCGCTGCTACGTGCTGTCGCAGCTGGCACCGGATGCCAAGCTCGTGCTCGATCCCGATGCTGGCATATGCGCGAGAGGCTGCCCCAACTTCTGGTCTTTCGAAATCAGCCGCACAGGTCAACGCCATTGCTTCCGCGCTGCCCCCAATTGGCTGAGCCTTGAATTTACTTTTGGTACGAAGTAATTCAGATGGACACGAGCGGGGGCTGTCACGACGTGAAACGGGCCGAGAGGAAAGTCGATTTGGCGCTCAAGGAGGCCACGCCCGTTTCGTCCAGGACCGGCACCGATCAGGAGGCTGAGCACAGGGCACAGACACGGCTATGGCTGCGGCTTCTCGCCTGCACGACGCTGATCGAGGGAGAGTTGAGGCGTCGGTTTCGCGAGGAATTCGATTTCACCATGCCGCGCTTCGACGTGCTGGCTCAGCTCGATCGCGAACCCAGCGGACTCGTCCTGGGCGAGTTGCCCAAGCGCTTGATGGTCTCTGCCGGCAATCTCACCCCGATCGTCGACCGTCTGGTCGAGGATGGCTACATCACCCGGACGCCTTCGAACCTGGACCGGCGCGTCCAGATCATCTGCATGACGGTCGAGGGCCGCAAAGCATTCAGGCGCATGGCAAAGCGGCACGGTGCGTGGCTCGCCGAGCTGCTGGCGCAATTTCCGCCAGAACGGCTCGATGGGCTGACCTTGGAGCTTGATGATTTGAAGGGAGCCGTCAAGCAAACGACACGAAAACGATAGGTCGCCACGCGATCAGTTGGCTCGGCTGAGCTCGTTTGCGAAAAATGCAGGACGACTATCGAGCAGCAGCAGGCAAGACAATCACGGGCGCCGAACCCGAATCCCCGCCGCGTCGCGATCCCACGTATCGGCGGTCACACCGGCCTCGCGCAACACGCCCTTCTTGATTTTGCCGTTCTCCGTCAGCGGCATCTGCGCAACAATGCGCACATAGCGCGGCACCGCGAAATAGGCGATCATCACCTCGCAATGCCTGACGACGTCGACAGGCTCCAAGGTCTGCCCGGGCTCGAGCAGAACGGCGACGGCGACCTCATCCTCCCCCAGCTCCGATGGCAACGGATAGACGGCGCAGGCCGCCACGGCAGGATGTACCTGAATCGCCTGCTCGACTTCCCAGGACGATACGTTCTCCCCGCGCCGGCGGATCGAGTCCTTCATCCGATCGATGAAGCGAAAATGTCCGCTCGGCTCACGGACAACGCGGTCGCCGGAATGAAACCACAGGTTCCGCCATGCTTCGACGGTCTTCTCGGCCATGCCGTAATATCCGCTGGCAAAAGCGAATGGCTCATTGGCGCGCAGAACGAGTTCGCCAGCCTCGCCGTCAGGCAGTTCCGTATCGTCCTCATCGACGATCCGGGCTTCGATCCCATCCGCAAGATAGCCCATCGTCCCCGGACGATCGGCTGGAATCGTTCCCGCAAATACGAAGTTCGTTTCCGTAGACCCGTACCCGTCGAGCAAGGGAACGCCGAACCGCTCGAGGAAGGATTGATGCACCTGCGCCGGCACACCGCCGCCAAGCGCGACGCGCAGGCCGTGCGTGGCCTCCTCCTCCCGCTTCGGCTGCGCCAGCAGCATCGAGGCCATGGCGCCGAGCAGATAGCCCACGGTTGCCTGGTGTCGTCGCGCCGCCGCCCAATAACCTGAGGCGGAGAATTTCGGCTCCAGGACGTAGGTACATCCGTTCAGCATCGCCTGATAAAACGCGTTCAACGCGTTGGTGTGAAAGAGCGGCAGCGTCGTGAACAGCACGTCGCCCTCGCGGATGCCGAGCGCCCGCGCCGAATAGATGCCCCACCAGAACATTTGGGCCTGCGGGCAGCAAACTCCCTTCGAAGGCCCGGTCGTGCCGGAGGTGTAGAGGATGGCGACCGTGTCGGCCGGGCGTACCGCGCCGGCGCATGCACCGGCGCCGAGCGGCGGCAGCGGGATCGCTGACAGCCCGGTCTCCACGGCAGATCCGATCGTCCAGATCGACGGCGGCAGTTGAACATCAGGCTCGATCGTCTCGATCGCCGCGAGATACGGAGCTTCGACGACCAAGAGCGTGGGGCGCGAGTTGCGAAACACGTGATGCAGTTGAAGACCTCGCAGCGCCGTATTGATCGGCACGACGATCGCGCCAAGCCAGGCGCAGCCGAGATAGACCCGAAGAAACTCCGGCCGGTTCGAGCACATCAAAGCGACGCGATCGCCCGGCTTGAGTCCGGCCTCGATCAGCGTCTGTGCGGATGCGGCGGCAATCTCGACCGTGTCCGCATAGGTCCAGCTTACCTCCCCGGACACGAATAATACCCGTTCGCCATGATGTTCCGCCTGCCGTTGCAGAATCGCCGGAAGCACCCTTTCGGACGACGAGAATCGCGCGACCGCGCGCGCCCAGCTCGGCAAGGCGCCGCTGTCCTCGACGGGATCACATGCGTCTGTCCGCACCTACCACTCCGCTCAAGCGCCGACCATCATGGCAGCAATTTGTAGTGACCGTCTTCGATTTGAACCATGATGCGCGCGCGCTCATCGACACCATGCCGATCGGCCGGCGTGAAGGTGTAGACGCCCTGGGTCCCGACGACATCCTTGGTGGTGAACAGCGCCTGACGGAGCGCGGAGCGGAATTCCGGAGATCCGGGCTTGGCCCCCGTCGCCAACGCACGCTTCGCCGCGTCGGCGAACACCAGCCAGCCGTCGAACGAATAGGATGAGAATGAATCAGTCGGCGCTTCGCCATTGGCCTTCGCGAAGGCCGCGCGGAAGGCCAAGGCGACCTCTCGAATGGGATTGTCTGCCGCAAGCTGCTCGGCAGCGGTGACCGGTCCGGTCGGACAGATGATGCCGTTCGCCGCCTTGCCCGCCAGCCGCAGAAAATCAGCGCTGATCAGTCCGTGATTGCCGTAGAGCGGCCCCTTGTAGCCGCGCTCGGACAAGCCAATCACCGGCAACGCACCAGGGGTCCCCGTCCCGCCCAGCATGATGGCATCCGGCCGTGCGGCGAGCGCGCGCAACAACTGCGCTGTGACGGACGAATCCGAGCGCGCGTAGCGCTCATTGGCCACGACCTTGATATCGGCCGCCTTCGCGCTGACGGACAATGAATCGTACATGAGGTCGCCGAACGCGTCGGAGAAACCGATGAAAGCGACGCTCTTCAGCCCGCGCGACTTCATATGATCAACGATGCCTTGCACCAGCAATGGCGTCGGCTGCGGCGTCTGAACGACCCACGGCCCGCCATCGCCGGGCGGCACCGGCGCGATCGGCGACACCGCGATCATGGGCACCTTCATCTCGATCGCGGCCGTCGCCATCGCCAGCGTCTGCGGAGCTCCTGAGGTCCCGATCAGGATGTCGACCTTTTCCTGCTCGGCAAGCTTGCGGGTATTGCGCGTCGAGGACGTCGGGTCGGAGCCATCGTCGAGCTGAATGACGCGGACCTTCTCACCACCGATCTCTCCGACATAGGCCTGGCCGGCCGCGATCCCCTTGGCGTTCGGTATCCCGATCGATGACACCGGCCCGCTGAGGCCGGTGACGAAGCCGACAAGGATGTCCGCCTGCGCGACCTGTGAAAGGCCGAGCAGCAAGGCAAAAGAAGTCAACCAGCTCTTGATTAGCATGCGGCACCTGTTCCGGCGGTTTGCAATATTGTGATCACATCAAGTATTCGCAGCCGGCTTCAGCTCGACGACACTAGCGCGATCACGCGCAACGGACTGCCTGATCCGTTCTGAATCTTCAGCGGAGACGCGATGATGACGGCTCCCTTGGCAGGAAGCAGGTCGAGATTGCAGAGACACTGCAGGCCATAGCGGCCGGCCCCATGCAGGAAATGATGTGCTGGATATGGCGGATCGAAATGGCCAGCCTGGCCGGCGTCCGTGCCGATGGTTTCGGTGCCGAAGCCGATGATGCCGCGCTCCTCGACCAGCCACTTCATCACTTCCGGGTTCGGGCCCGGCGTATGTGCGCCGTCATCGCGCAGATTTGCGTAGTCACGCCAGCCCTTCTTCGACCAGTCCGTCCGCAGCAGAACCCAGTTGCGCTCGGCAATCCGCCCATGCTGGGCTTCCCAGGCCTCGACCACGGGGATGGTCAGGAGGAAATCAGGATCCTGCTTTGCTTGAACCGAGCAGTCGATGACGCAGGCCGGAGCCAGCATGTCCTTCGGAGGCATTGTATCGACCGCATTGTTCGGCAGATCCTTGCCGGTGAACCAATGGATCGGCGCGTCGAAATGAGTTCCGGTGTGCTCGCAGAACGACACGTTGTTCCAGTACCAGGCCGGGCCGCGGGCATCGTAGCGCGACAGCTCCTGGATCCGAACCGGCGCCGCCGGGCTGAATTCCGGAGGCAGCACGATGACCGGAAAATCCGGACTGAGCGTGAATGTCAAATCGACGACGCGGACTGCGCCGGAAGAGATCGCGCCTGCTAGCTCCAGAAGGTTCGAGCTGTGCATGGTCATGGTTCCCGGCTTGGTTCAGATTGCGAGATCATCGGTCGAGCTCGCGCTCGAGCGCCTTCGGATTGGCGGCAAGTCGCTGGCGGATTTCTTCTGCAACGTCTCCGACATAGACGTCCTCGAGTCCGCTCTTGAGCGCAGACACGATCACCTGGGCAATGGCGCGGGGAGCGACCTTCGGTGGCGGCACCATCTGGAACCACTCGGTATCGACAGGTCCGGTGAACAGGTTCGTCAGCTTGACGCCACCGGGCCGCAACTCCGCGCGCAGGCAATGAGAGAGCGAAAGGCAGGCGGCTTGTGAGGCCGAATAGGCGCCGAAAGCAGGCCAGTTGGCCAAGGCATAGACCGACAGGACGTTGACCCAGGCAGCGCTGCTGTTGACGCCATCCGCGCCCCGCATCCGCATCGCCGGCCCGAACCCCTGCGCCAAATTCATGAAGCCGAGATAGGCTTGGTCGACCTCCTCGCGGGCAATCGCGGTGCCCTTGCGGTCGAGCACGCCACCGGGCCTGATATATTCGGTCGTGTTGATGAGGATGTCGACCTTACCGCCGATATCAGCGGCGAGATCGGCCACCGACTTCTCATCGGAGGCGTCCAGCGCGACGATCTCGATCCCATCCAGCTTGCGGAGGAGTGGCTCGCCAGCAAACGGACGCCACGGCTCGGCAACGCCGACAAACACCGTCTTCGCGCCGGCGGCCTTGAGCGCATTGACCGTCTCCAGTCCGATGGCAGTGCGACCGTTGGTGACGAGCACGCGCCGGAATTTGGGATCAGCCGTCATTTCCCGCCACTGCCGGTCATCGTCCATGTTGGGAGTCTCCTCCTCGGGCCGGGCGAAGGCGACGGCCTGACCGCTCTTGTCGAGCTGAAACGACATGCGAACGGGCGCCCCTTCGCAACAATCGGCGTGCAGATGCGCGACGATCGTCGGTCCGCAGTCCATCTTGACCAGACCGATCCGCCAGGGCGCCCGCTCACGAAAATAGACGTCGCTCGGAACGCGCGCCGTCGTCTCCGCCAGCAAGATGCCGCACCGGGGCGCATCGACGAAAGGCAGATCCGCCGACAGGCACGACGGACAGGCGTCGCGCGCCGGATAGGCAAAGGTGTTGCAGGCGGCGCATCGTTGCAGCATGAAGCGGCCTTCGGCGGCCGCTCGCGTGAAGCCATGCGACTTTCGGCTGCGCGCCCGCGGCGGCGACGCCGGCAGCCGCGTCCGCAGCAACGGGTTCTTGCGCCGGGGAGGATCGATCGGGTTGATCATCGCGCAGGTCCCGCCAGGATCACGGCCCCCGAGGCGAGACCGCGATCATAGTTGATCATTCCGAAGCCAGACGCCAGAGCGAGCCGCGCCGCTTTCACCTGAGTGGGCCCTGCCGTTCCCAGCACCTGCCGAAGTCCTTCGACGAATCCGAGATAGGCGCCGGCCGCACCGGCTTGCCCGACCGAGAGCTGGCCGCCCGACGTATTGTGCGGGAAGTCGCCATCGATGGTGAGATCGTGCTCGCGCACGAAGGCCGCCCCTTCTCCCTTCCTGCAAAAGCCGAGATCCTCGAACTGCATCATGGTGATGACCGGGTAGTCGTCATAGGTCTGAACGACATCGAGATCGTCGGGCGTGACCCCGGCCATGGCGTAGAGTTCTCCGATATCTTTGGCCCAGCCGCCTCGCAGCTGCATGGGATCATCCGCAAATGCGTTGTGCCGCTCGATCGTCGAAAGCACGCGTGCGGCCGGCAATCCGAGCGATGCCGCCGTGTCGTCCCGCATCACGAGGAACGCCTCGGCTCCGGCGCACGGCATGACGCAATCGAACAGGTGAATCGGATCCGAAATCGGGCGGGCGGCGAGATATTGCTCGATCGAAAGCGGCGTCTTCATCAGGGCGTCCGGATTCCGGAGCGCGTTGGCGCGCTGCGCGACGGCGATCCTGCCGACATCCTCGCGCGTCACACCGTAGGTGCGCATGTAATTGCGCGCAATCAACGCAAAGCTCGCATTCGCTCCGCCTGCTCCGTAGGGATAAACGGCGTCCTGATTGAAACGGGAGAAATTCTCGAGCGTCTGCCGGAATGAATCGACATGATTGGTATCACCGGCCACGCAAGCCACGATATCGGCGTCACGTGCCTGGACCGCCCGCGCCGCCTTCCTCACCGCGGCGATCGCGCTGGCGCCGCCGAGCGGGATCGTATCAAGCCACCGCACGCATAGACCGAAATGTTGCGTCAGACCGACGCCGCTGTCATTCCCCATCGTGAAGCTGGAGACGCACAAGCCGTCGATATCGGAACTCTTGATCCCGGCTTGCGCAACGAGCGCGCTCAAGGCGCGGCCGATCCACCATTGCGCGCTTTCGATCGAATAGCGCACGTAAGGGATCGTGACCGGAACGGCCACCACGACCCCGTCGTAGGATGCGCGCTGCGACTTCTCCACTGTCATCCGCCCGGATTCGCGCTTCAGACCACCGTCAGCTTCACGTCGATATTGCCACGCGTCGCGTTCGAATAGGGGCAGCGCTCATGCGCGCCAGCAACGATCTCCTCGGCCAGAGACCGCTCGACGCCCGGCAGGCTGACCTTGAGCTCGACCGCAAGCGCATAGCCAACGGGGATCGGGCCCATCCCCACCTTCGCCGTGACCGACGGCTCGGCGGACGGCATAATCTTCCTGGTACGGGCCACGAGTTTGACCGCGCCGAGAAAACACGCCGCATAGCCGGCAGCAAAGAGCTGCTCCGGATTGGTTCCCTCGCCACCGGGCCCGCCCAACGCTTTCGGCAAGGACAGCGACACCGACAGCAAGCCGTCCGCGCTCGCCGCCTTCCCGTCGCGACCGCCCGTCGCCGTGACCTCGGCCTCGTAGAGGATCTTCTCAGGCTGCACCATTCTTGGTCTCCACCACCGGACTCGGCTCCCGGTACGATTGCTTGTTGCGAACGAGCAGCGCGCGAAAATCCTCGCGAGCGAGCGCACTAGCCCGGCTGAAGCTGGGGCCGCGACTCGGCTCGGTCCCGTTGAGTCGCCTGAGCTGCACCCACATCTCGGCATTCTTCAAGGCAACCGCCGCACAATTGACCACCGGCGCGTGATCGATCTTCAAACCGCGCTCACGCCCGATCAACAACCCCGGCAGCACGCCGGCGGGAATCACCACATCAGCGCCGCGCTCTAGCAGCGGACGCGCACACGCCACGAAGTCACCGATCATCCGCGCCTGCGCCTCCTGGTCGCCGGCAAACGCGGCTGCGAAATCCTCTGGCTTGCAACCAAGTCCGACGACGTGGACGATGCGACCACCGAGACCGTAACGCTCGGCCTGCTCATAATGCCAGACCTCGAAGACGGGATCGAGCGTCACCAGGCCAAGCCGCCTGCCGAGCTGCGAGGCGGCAAGCAGGGTCGCCTCCCCTGTCCCGATCACCGGGATGTCGAGCGCGGAGCGAAGCTCATAAAGCCCGGGATCCTGAAAGTGTCCCATGACGAAAGCATCGAACCCGCGCTGTTCGGCCGCGATGCCGTTATCGATGGCCTGAACCGCGCAGCGCAATTCCGCGAGGCGACCGAACTCGCGATCAGGCGGCGAGATCCCCTCGACGTGAACGCTCGTACCGGGCGCCGCGATCGTGTTGAGGTACTCCGACAGCCGCGCCATGTAGGGCGCATTCACGCTCGCATCAACGAAGCTCTGCCAGAAGATGCGCATCGCCCTTCTCCCCGGACGTCGGAAGATCCATCCTCGACTGCCGCCGCAGAAATTTCAATCATAAACTAATTGGTGCGTCAATGCGCTCAGCGGGGATACGCGGGCCGCTGGACGACGACCGGTCAGGCTGCACATTGCTCGGCAACCCATGGCGCGGCAATCGGCGCAACCTGACGAAAATGTATGCAATCACATTTTTTTCTTACGAAACGCCGGCGCGTGTTGACGGCTTCGCAGAAAATACTTTAGGCTTTAACTAATCCATCGGCGCAGCCGCTGGACCCAGACACCGATGTTGCAGGGCACCGATTTTGAGACTCTCGATCGCCTGGACAGCCACAGAGCAGCCGGCAGCATCGTCGCTCTCGCGTCGCGGCTGCAGCGCTCTTCAGACGATGCCCGAACAATCTCCTGAGTCTCTCGCATGGCAACGCGGCTTCGACAGCGGCCGATGCCATGACCGCTGACGCCCGCCAAGCAGCCCTTCATCGGCGCGCCCGGCCTGCGGCGCTGCAGCATTGTCTCCTATCATTGTGTCAGCTCCCGATGGGGAGCAAGCTTTCCCAACCGGTCAACCCAGGAGGAGAACGCAAATGCGAAGGACTGTGAGCATACTCGCGCTTGTCGCCAGCGTCTTTGCGGCAACAGCTGCTCAGGCCGACATCACCATTGGTTTCGTGACATCGCTGAGCGGCCCCGGCGCCTCGATCGGCATTCCGTATGGCCGCGGTATCGCGGCGGCGTATGAATACAAGAAGGTCATCAATGGTGAGACCATTCGCCTGATCCAGCTGGACGATGGATCCGACCCGTCCGCCGCAACCCGCAATGCGCGCAAGCTCGTGGAGGAAGAGAAGGTCGACCTCCTGATTGGCACGGCCACGGCTCCCTCGACCATCGCGATGGCCGCCGTCGCCAGCGAATTGAAGGTGCCGATGATCGCAGTATCGCCGATCGGCAAGCTGCCAGAGTCGCCGGAGCAATGGGTCGTCTCGGTCCCGCAACCCGCCTCCTTGCTGGTCAAGATCGTTGCAGACCGCATGAAGCGCGACGGCATGAAGAACATCGGCTATATCGGCTTCTCCGACGCCTGGGGCGATCTCGTCTACAACGGAGCGAAGGCGGCCGAAGCCACCGACGACATCAAGGTGCAGACCAACGAGCGTTATGCTCGGACGGACACGTCGGTGACGGCGCAAACGCTGAAGGTGCTCGCGGCCCGGCCGGATGCCGTCCTCGACGGCGGCTCGGGCACGCAGGGTGCGCTGCCTCTCCTCAGCTTGGCCGAGCGAGGCTTCAAGGGCAAGACGTATGGCACGGTCGCCCTGGTCAATCCGGATTTTGTCCATGTCGGCGGCAAGGCCGCCGAGGGGATCCAGGTGTCGGCCGGCCCGGTGATCGTGGCCGAGCAGCTCCCGGACGATCATTTCGCCAAGAAGCTCGCGCTGGATTTCCGCGCGGTCTACCAGAAGACCCATAATATTCCGACGACGGACGGCTTCTCCGCCTATTCGTTCGACGCCTGGCTCATCTTCGCCAACGCCGCCGAACAGGCGCTCAAAACCACAAAGCCCGGCACCGGCGCATTCCGCGGCGCCCTGCGCGACGCAATTCTCAGCACCCGGGAACTGCCCGGCGTCCACGCCATCTACAATTTCAAGCCGGGAGCGGTCACGGGCGTGGACGAACGATCTCTCGTCATCGTTCGCCTGACCGATGGCGCGTGGAAGTATGCGCCATAATTCAAAGTCTGGCCACCACTCGGAACGGGGAAGCGCGCGGTCATGACGAGCGATATCGCCGCCATTCTTGCGATCGACGGCATCGCCACCGGCGCGGTCTATGCGCTGGTGGCGATCGGAACCGTGCTGATCTTCACGGTCACCCGCGTGATCTTCATTCCGTTCGGCGATATTGCCGCGTTCACCGCGCTGACGCTGGCTGCTCTCGATGCGAAGCGGTTTCCCGGCACCGGAACGCTCGTTCTGGTGCTGGCCTGCCTCGCAACCATCGTAGAAATCATTTCGCTGCTGCGCACGAACGAGCCGCGGCTGGTACCGCGCGCGCTGCTGCTTTATCTCGCTTTGCCATGCGCGATCGTCGGCGCAGCCTGGATCGTGACGCGCATGGATCCGCCGCTGGCGGTCCGGCTCGTGCTCGCGCTGATGCTGATCACCCCGATCTCTCCCCTTCTCGACCGGATCGTGTTTCGTCCGATCGCCGACGGGACGGTGCTGCTGTTGCTGACGGTCTCGGTCGCATTGCATTTCGCGCTGGTTGGTCTTGGCCTGCTGTTTTTCGGACCTGAGGGCGTGCGCACCGAACCGCTGACCTCGCTGTCCACTGAGATCGCGGGCATTCTCATCTCCGGTCAGACCATGCTGATCGTGATCGCCGCGCTCGTCTTCAGCGGCCTGCTTTATCTGTTCTTCGACTTCACATTGGTCGGCAAATCGCTTCGCGCCACCGCCGTGAACCGGACCGGCTCGCGCCTGATGGGAATCCGGCCCGCACGCGCCGGTACCATCGCCTACCTTCTCGGATCGCTGATGGCCGGCGTGTCGGGCATCCTGATCGCGCCGGTGAACACCGTGTTCTACGATTCCGGCTTCCTGATTGGCCTCAAGGCTTTCGTCGGCGCGATCGTGGGCGGCCTGACCAGCTATCCTGGCGCTGCGATCGGCGCCGTGGGCGTCGGCATTCTCGAAAGCTTCGCATCCTTCGAGAGCAGCGCGCTGAAAGATGTCATCGTGTTCTCGCTCCTGATCCCGATTCTGATCTGGCGGTCCCTATCCTCCCTGCATTCCGAGGAGGAGATCGAGGAATGACCCGTCTTCACGTCCAGCTTGCAGCATTGGTGGCGGTGCTGTGCCTTGCCGTCGCGCCCTTCCTCCTGCCCCCGTTCACGATCACGCTGATGAACTATATCGGCGTCTATTCGCTGGTCGCAATCGGCCTCGCGCTTCTCACCGGCGTCGGCGGCATCGTCTCGTTCGGACAGGCGGCTTTCGTGGGGATCGCGGCCTATGCAACCGCCTGGGTGTCGGCCCTCAACGGTCAATCCCCCTGGGTCGGCCTCCTGCTGGCCTTGACGCTGACCTGCAGCATCGCGACCCTTCTCGGGCTCGCCACCCTGCGGCTGCAGGGTCATTTCCTCTCGCTCAGCACCGTGGCATGGGGGCTCGCGATCGGCTTCCTGTTCGGCAATGTGGAAGGGCTCGGGCGCTTCAACGGCATCGCATCGATTCCGCCGATCAGCTTCGGATCCTATGCCCTGGTCTCCAGCGCGCAGGTCTATTTCCTGATCTGGAGCATCGTCGCAGCCGTTCTCTGGATCGGATACAATCTGCTGGACTCGCGCCTCGGCCGCGCGATGCGCGCGCTGCGGGGCGGCAATACGCTGGTCGAGAGCCTGGGCATCAGCGCGTTTCGGATCAAGCTGCTGATCTTCGTCATTGCAGCGTTTCTGGCGGCGCTGTCGGGCTGGCTCTACGCCCATATGAGCCGTTTCATCAGCCCGGGTCCGTTCGATGCCGGCATGGGCATCGAATACCTCATGATGTCGATGGTCGGCGGCGCAGGAAGCCTGCTCGGTGGTGTCGTCGGCGCCGCGATCGTGACGCTGCTCAAGAACAGCGTCCAGGACTATCTGCCATTGATCGCCAAGGGGGCATCTGGCCAGCTTGAGATCGTCGCCTTCTCCGCGCTGTTCATCCTGTTCCTGCAATGGGCCCGACAGGGAATCGTGCCATTCATCGGGCGCTATCTGCCGAAGCTGCGTCGCGACCGGCCGCAACCCGCGCCTGCCCTGCCGCGCCGTGCACAGCCTGCGCCTGGAGAGCTGCTGCTCAAAGTGGACAGCGCCGAGCGGCGTTTCGGCGGCCTTGTCGCCGTCAACAATGTGAGCTTCGACGTGCGCTCCGGGGAGATCCTGGCCGTGATCGGGCCGAACGGCGCCGGCAAGAGCACCATGTTCAACTGCCTCACGGGCGCGCTGCGCGTCAACAAGGGCGACATCGTCTTTGCCGGACGCTCGATCACCCGTGAGGCGCAATCGCGCATCGCCAAGGCGGGCATCGCCAGAACGTTTCAGCACGTCAAGCTCAGGCCGCGGATGAGCCTGCTCGAAAACGTGATGCTCGGCACCTATGCTCGGACCCGCACCGGCCTGTTCGCGAGCGCCTTGCGGCTCAACCGACGCGAGGAAGCCAGTGCGCAGTTCGAAGCGCTGCGACAGCTGGAGCGCGTCGGGCTCGGCGACAAGCCGTTCGACATCGCCGGCAACCTGCCGCTCGGCAATCAACGCATCCTGGAGATCGCGCGGGCCCTCGCGGCGGACCCGGCGCTGCTGGTGCTCGACGAACCGGCTGCAGGACTCCGCCGCCAGGAGAAGCTGCGGCTGGCCGAGTTGCTCAGGTCGCTGCGGAATGACCACCTGACCATCCTCATCGTCGAGCACGACATGGAGTTCGTGATGTCCCTGGTCGACCGGATCGTGGTGCTCGATTTCGGATCCAAGCTCTGTGAAGGCGACCCCGCTGCGATCCGGAACGACGAACGGGTTCAAGAGGCCTATCTCGGAGGCGTCGCGTGAGCCCGATGTTCGCCATGACGGATGTGACCGTCTGTTACGACCATGTCGAAGCGGTCCGCAACGTGTCGCTATCGGTCGAAGAAGGACAGATTGTCACGGTGATCGGCCCGAACGGGGCCGGCAAGACCACGCTGCTGATGGCGGCAATCGGGCTGCTCGCGTCGCGCGGCCGCATCAGTTTTCAGGGCAGCGAGATCGGCAGGATGTCGGTCGAAAACCGCGTCGAGCGGCGGCTGTGTCTCGTTCCGGAAAAGCGCGAGCTGTTCTCCGACATGACGGTCGCCGACAATCTCCTGCTCGGCTCCTACAGCCTGCGCGATCGCTCTTGTGTCCGCCAGGCGCTCGACGAGGTGTATGATCGGTTCCCGCGGCTTCGCGAGCGGCAACGCCAGACTGCCGGAACACTCTCCGGCGGAGAACGCCAGATGCTGGCGCTGGGGCGCGCATTGATGGCCAAGCCGAAGCTGCTCATGCTGGACGAGCCCAGCCTTGGCCTTGCTCCGCTGATCGTGCGCGAAATCTTCCGCACCATCGCGTCCTTGCGCGATCTCGGCGTGTCCATCCTGCTGGTCGAGCAGAACGCCCGCGCCGCACTCGAGACGGCCGATTACGGCTATGTGCTCGAGACCGGCGAAATCGTCCAGTCGGGCCCGGCCAAGGACCTGATCCACGATCCCCGGCTGATCACAGCCTATCTCGGCGGCCATTGACGCGATGCTGTGACGGGCTGTCCGCCGCGCGCGGACAACTGGTCCAAGCGGGCAGCAACGTTACGCCACGCTATGGATGTGCCGTGCCGGGACGGACCGTCGTGGTCAGCATCGGAAAATGCTTGTTGCCGCCCGCAAATGGCGGGAAGCGGAGAAAGTCGTCCCGCATCCGCTTGATCACATCGGAGCTCAGCGCCCGCGACAGCGCTTCCGGACTGTCGAACACCAGCTTGTTGCGCTGCATGTGCTCGACGCGTCGTGAGGGCAGCCGGTCGATCCAATCGACCCGCGTATAGATCTCGATCTGGCGGACATCCGGAAACGTCCGCATGATCGCGGGATGATGCTCGATATAGTGCCGATTCCAGGCGTTCATGTCCTCGGCTGGCCCCGGATAATGAACGAGATAGCTGCACGGTCTCACCGTGCCGTCCGAATGCGTGCCAACATCGACAGGGAAACGCCGCGTCACCATCACCTGATGCGCGACGTCCAATCCAGCGAGGCTCGACAGCCCCCTGCCCGTTGCCAGGCCAGCGAGAATGCCGCCCCTGTTCAGGGCAGCCTCACAGGTCGGCAGGTCCGGAAACCGCAATTGCAGTGCAAATGCCGGCCCGGCACCGTCGGCGCGATAGGGATGGTCGACGGACTGCTCGAGTGGCGTAAACAGCAGCCCTTCCCTCATATCCGGGAGCGACGCGACCGCTTCGATGGCGGCCGCAAGATCCTCGGCACTGATGCGCCGCTCGCCCGCCGTGTCAGCGAAGGTCATGAAGAAAGAGATCATGCGATGGATCGCGCTCCGTCGGCCGAGATCTCCAGGCCTTTCACGAGCGCCGCACGAACATCGTCCGGCCATGGAATGGCACGGCGATCAACCAAGGATGTCGCAGCCAGGATCTGATTTGCGGTCCATCGGGTGCCATCCGATCCCGATATGACGTGGCCCAGTTGAAGCGATGCCCGGCCGACGCGCTTGACTTGGAGCTCGAAGGTCAGCCGGTCGCCGAACAGCGACGGGAACGAGAAATCGCAGTCGAGATGCACCGTGGGTGTCCCGATCTTGCGGACCGTGATCAACTCCTGCCAGGGGAAACCGATCTTCGCCCAGAACTCCTCGACAACTCCATTGAGCATGTCGAGATAGGACGGGAAGTAGGCAATCCCTGAAGGATCGCAGTCGCCGAATCTCAGCTCGCGCTCGAATGAGAACCGGCTCATCAGATCGCCACCACCGGGTGCCTGATGACGCCGATACCGTCAATGCCGGCCTCGACCACGTCGCCCGGCCACAACCATTCCTGCGGTGTCATTCCGGCGCCGACGCCGTCGGGCGTTCCGGTCGCGATGATGTCGCCGGGCTCCAGCGTCATGCCCGAAGAAATGTCCGCGATCAGAGTTGGAATGTCGAAGATCATGTACTTGGTATTCGACTCCTGCTTCGTTTGTCCGTTCTTGGTGAGCCAGAGACGCAGGTCGTGCGGATCGGGTATCTCGTCGGCCGTCACGATGCACGGGCCGAACGGCGCATAGGTATCCATGCCCTTGGAGAAGATCCACTGGCCGGCGCGACGATTGTCGCGCGCGGAGATGTCGATCATCACCGAATAGCCGAAGACATGCTTCATCGCATTTGCGACCGCAATGCGCGTTGCGGTCTTGCCGATGATCACCGCGAGCTCCACCTCCCAGTCGAGCTGCTGCGTCATCCTCGCATTGTGCTGGATGGCCGCCCCCGGCCCGATCACCGCCGTCGGCGGCTTGGAGAAGACCACCGGATGCTTCGGCAGATCCTTGTCCGTGTCCAGGCTCTTGGCGGATTCCGCAACATGGGCGCGGTAGTTGAGGCCGATGCCGAAAATGTTCTTTCGCGGACGGGGAATGGGAGCCAGCAATTTCACGTCCTCGACCGGAACGGCAGAACCGCTCGGCAGAGATCCGCTTGCGCTGTCCAGGCATTGCCCGAGCGCGGGAAGAAGCGTGACGCTATTGTCGATGAACGACAGCATGTCGTTCGGCCAGGAGAGATGGCGCGAGGCACCCAGGCGCTCGACATCGACGATCAATCCATTGACGAGGGCACCCAGGCGGGCGCCGCTGGAGCCCAAGGTGTAAGTAACAAGGCGCATGACGTGACGATCCGGCTTTTCTGGTGGAACTGTTAAAGGCTCAGGCCGCTGCGGGCTGATGGCCTGAATTGTCGCCGTAGGCCTCTTCCCGATAGAACCCAAGCCCCTCGATGACCGGGAGGTCGTTGAAGCTGAACAGGCAGGCATCGTCACTGTCCGACGCATTGCCATGCTCGTGCCAGGCCCAGGACGGGATACAGAAGATATCGCGCTCCTGCCAATCCAGCCGTTTGCCGGCGACGATCGAATACCCCCGCCCCTTGGCGACCTGGTAGATGAAGCTGCCGGTGTGCCGATGCGACTTGGTCTTTTCACCGGGCCGGAGCAGTTGCATGCTGGCGCCGATCGTCTGCATCACGTGCCCGCCGGAGATCGGATTGACGTAGTTCATCAGAATTCCGTCATAGGGCGACCCGTCGGTCGCGGCGGCATACTTCTGCAAGGAGTCGTAAGTCGGCTCCCATTCATATTTGAACATCGGCGAATAGCCCTTCGACCAACGCGTATCCGCCGGACGAAGACCAGGATTGCCCCAGGTCTTGGTCATGTCGTCCACGGGATAGCCGGACTCCTCCTGCTGGATCTTTGGATGCACCGCGAAGAAGTTGGCCTCCAGCGCGTTGACCAGCGGAATGTCGAGACCGTCCTGCCATATGCAGACGGAGCCGCCGGCCTCGACCCCATGCTCGTGCCAGGTCCCGTTCGGGGTGAGCACGAAGTCGCGCGCCCCGAGCGTCATCTTGTGACCGTCGACAATGGTGTAGGCGCCCGTCCCCTCCATGATGAAGCGCAAGGCTGAGGCGGAGTGCGCATGCGCGGACGCGACTTCCCCGGGATGCATCACCTGCAGGCCGGAATACAGCCAGCCGACCGCGGCCGACACGTCACGGCGGCCCGGATTGTTGAGATAGATCACGCGGCGTCCCGCCTTCTCCGGGGAGACCAGTTCCACCGACCGGAGCACATGCTCGCGCAGATCCTGGTAACGCCAGAGCACGGGAACGGACGCCGATTGCGGCTGCCACGGCTCGATCTTGTTGGCGACCGTCCAGAGCGCACCCGCCTCGTATTTCTCCAGATCCTTGTAGTAGGCCTGCAGCTCGGGCGTATCCTCGACATTGGCCCGACCGATGACGTTCTCGCGCATTCTTCCCTCCATGTGTGCGTGACGGCGTGTGCGTCACGGCATCTGCTGGCGGCGGCCTCGTCACCAATGCGGCCTTGGCAGCGGTCGCGCTTGCGTCGAGACAGGCGGGATGAGGCCTGGACCGCGGCAGCCCTGAAACAAGAGTGTTTCAGCATCCGGACCGCTGTCACCGGCCTGTGGTAACGTCCCGGAGCGATGCTCCGGAAGGATCGGCAACGCTTAACCGCGTTGACTTATTTCACATATAAAATTATGATATCGCATATTTCTGGAGGGTGCAATGGCGGAACGTTCTTTTGCGCGCGAGATCGAGGATCTCCGGCTTGGGCACGGCGACACCTTTCGCGGCGAAGGCATCCTCGCAATCACCAAAGCGCTCCTGCAGTCGGGAGTAGCCTATGTCGGCGGCTACCAGGGATCGCCGATCTCGCATCTGATGGACGTGCTCGCCGACGCCAAGGACGTGCTCGATGAGCTTGGCGTCGTCTTCCAGAGCTCAGCGAACGAAGCGGCTGCAGCGGCGATGCTGTCGGCGTCGGTGATGTATCCTCTGCGCGGCGCGGTGGCGTGGAAATCGACCGTGGGGACCAATGTCGCCTCCGATGCGCTTGCCAACCTCGCGTCAGGCGGCGTCACCGGCGGCACGATGATCATCGTCGGCGAGGATTACGGCGAAGGCTCCTCGATCATGCAGGAGCGCACGCATGCCTTCGCGATGAAGTCGCAGATGTGGCTGCTCGACCCACGCCCCGATCATGAATGCATCGTCAATCTGATCGAGAAGGGCTTCGAGCTCTCGGAATATTCGAACACGCCTGTCATGCTCGAGGTTCGTGTTCGCGCCTGCCACATGCATGGAAGCTTCGTCTGCAAGGACAATATCAAGCCGCGCCACACCATCAGAGACGCCCTGAACAATCCCAAGCGCGACGTCAACCGCATCGTGCTGCCGCCAGCGGCCTACGAGCAGGAGCAGGAGAAAATCAAGACCCGGATGCCGGCGGCGATCCGGTTCGTTCACGAGAACAGGTTGAACGAACAGTTCGGGCCGAAGCAGGGCAAGGTCGGCATCATTATGCAGGGCGGGATGTACAACAACGTCATTCGCGCGCTGCAATATCTCGGCCTCTCCGACGCTTACGGCAACACCCAGGTTCCGCTCTACGTCATGAACGTCACCTATCCCGTGATCGACAGCGAGGTCGCGGAGTTCTGCCTGGACAAGGAGGCCGTGCTGATCGTCGAGGAAGGTCAGCCGGAATATCTCGAACAAGCCATCAACACCGTGCTCCGGCGCAAAGACATTCAGGCGCGCATTCACGGCAAGGACGTCTTGCCCATGGGGGGCGACTATACTGCGCAGGTCCTGCTTGGCGGCGTCCGCGACTTTCTGGAGAGGTGCGAGCCAAGGCTGCTCGGCAATCGGCCGCCCGCTCCCGATGCCACGCCCGTGCTCAACCATCCAGCCGTGGAGAGGCTGAAACAGGTCGTGCCGGCCCGTCCCCCCGGCCTTTGCACCGGCTGTCCGGAGCGGCCGATCTTCGCTGCCATGAAGCTCGTCGAGGAGGAGCTCGGCCAGCACCATGTCTCGGCCGATATCGGCTGCCATCTGTTTTCGATTCTTCCGCCCTTCAACATCGGCGCGACGACCATGGGCTTCGGCCTTGGCCCGGCCTCGACCTCGGCCTTCAACGTGAAGGCCGACAAGCGCGCGATCGCGGTGATGGGCGATGGCGGCTTCTGGCACAATGGACTGACCAGCGGCATCGGCAATGCCGTGTTCAACAAGCATGACGGCGTGTTCGTCATCGTCGACAACTACTACACGTCAGCCACCGGCGGCCAGGACATCCTGTCGTCGCGCGCGATCAATACGCGGCGCAAGACCAACAATTCGATCGTGCAAGCTGTCAAGGGCATTGGCGGCCAATGGGTCCGGCAGATCGACCGCACCTATGACGTCGGCCGGATGCGCGACACCCTCAAGGAGGCGCTGACCACGCTGGCGGAAGGCCCGAAGGTCATCGTGGCGTCCTCCGAATGCATGCTGAACAAGCAGCGTCGCGTGCGGCCGCAGATCAACAAGGCCATCAAGGACGGTGTGCGCACCGTGAAGGAGCGGTTCGGCGTCGATGAAGACGTCTGCACCGGCGATCATGCCTGTATCCGGCTCTCCGGCTGTCCGTCGCTGTCCGTGAAGCAGCTCGACGATCCGCTGCGGGATGATCCCGTCGCCGCCATCGACAATTCCTGCGTCGGCTGCGGCAATTGCGGCGAGGTCGCGGAGGCGGCCGTGCTCTGCCCGTCCTTTTACCGCGCCGATGTCATCCATAATCCGTCGCGCTGGGACAGATTCAAATCCAAGCTGAGCATGGCCGTGATCGGCTGGCTGCAGCAGCGGCGAGACCGCAAGCGCCCCGTGCTCGAGGCGCTGGCATGAGAGACGAATCCACCCGCCTGGCGCTTCCCGCGGCTGGCGATGCCACCGAACGGCCGATCTCGATTGCCATCGTCGCGATGGGTGGGCAGGGCGGCGGCGTGCTCACCGACTGGATCGTTCAGCTCGCCGAGGACGAGGGCTGGGTCGCGCAATCGACATCGGTTCCCGGCGTCGCCCAACGCACCGGCGCGACCATCTATTACATCGAAGCGATGCCGCCGCTCGATGGCCGCAAGCCTGTGCTCGCGCTCACGCCGACCCCCGGCGACGTCGACGTGGTCATGGCGGCTGAATTCATGGAGGCCGGCCGCTCGATCCTGCGCGGCCTGGTGACCCCGGACCGGACCACGCTGATCGCGTCGGATCACCGCTCATTCGCGATCGCCGAGAAGATCGCGCCGGGGAATGGCATCGCCGACCAGGGCGCGGTGACGGGCGCGATCGGCGTCGCGGCCAAGACCGAGATCGTCTTCGACATGAATGCGCTGGCGATCGCCCATGGCAGCGTCATTTCGGCGGCGATGTTCGGCGCACTCGCGGCGGCCGGCGTTCTGCCATTCAATGTGGAGAGCTTTCGCACGGTGATCCGCGCCGGCGGCAAGGGCGCGAATGCCAGCCTGCGGACCTTCGATGCCGCCCTCGCCCAGGTTCAGACGGGGTCCTTCGCGGCCGCGGCACCAAAACCGGCGGAGGCCACCCGCCCGGCTCCCGCTCCGATGGAGCCGGATCTCGCCGCCCTTGTCACGCGCCTCAAGCAGCAATTCCCGGCCCCGGTGCAGGCCATTGCGCTGGCCGGACTGAAGAAGGTCATCGACTTCCAGGATCTCGCTTACGGCAGCGAATATCTCGATCTGCTCGACAGGCTGCTGGCGGCCGACCGCCAATGCGGTGGCGGCGACAAGGCGTTCGCCTTCACCGAGGCCGCGGCGAAATACCTCGCCAACGCCATGGCCTATGATGACGTCATCCGGGTCGCCGATCTGAAGACACGGGCGGGACGCCGCGCACGGATCGCGAATGAACTCGAATTGTCGCAGGATTCCGTGCTGCAGACGACCGAATTCATGCATCCCCGCATGGAGGAGGTGATCGGCATGCTGCCGGCGCGCCTCGGCCGCTGGCTCGGCGGCCAGCCTCGTCTCGTCGGCTGGCTCGACCGCCGAATCAGCAAAGGGCGCCGGGTCCGGACCTATTCCCTCCCCTGGTTTCTTGCCCTCTATGCCGTCGGCGGACTTCGCGGCCTGCGCCGCGCCACCCTGCGTCACGCTGTCGAGACGGCGCACCGGGACGAATGGCTCGCGGCAGCCACCGCGGCCATCCAGAGCAATTACCAGCTGGGCGTCGAGATCCTGCAATGCCGCCGTCTGGTGAAGGGATATTCCGATACGCACGGAAGAGGTCTTTCGAAGTTCGACCGCACGCTCGCAGCGATCAAGCTGATCGAGCGGCGCGAGGATGCCGCCGACTGGGCACGGCGGCTGCGCGAAGCCGCGCTGAAGGACAGCGCGGGTACCGAGCTCGATGGTGTGATCCAGACCATCAAGTCTTTCGCCTGATCGCGCCGGCCGCGCGTCTTGCCGTTCACAGACCCTACTCAATGGGACGCCATGCCTGCAGCACGCGAGAAGGCCACCACGCCCGCCCCCGGCCAGACCGAGACCCGGTTCTGGCTGCAACTTCTGTCTCTCCACGGCGAGCTGTTTGCCGCCCTGAATGCGGCGATGATCGCGGAACAGGGCTTGTCGCTGGCGAAGTTCGATGCGCTCGCTCAGCTCGCCCGCTATCCTGACGGTCTGACGCTCGGGCGGTTGTCGCAGAACCTGAAAGTGTCGGGCGGCAATGTGTCGGGGCTGGTGCAACGTCTCGCGGCCGACGAACTCATCAGCAGGGAGATGTCGAGCGAGGACCGGCGTTCGTTCATTGTTCGCTTGACGCCCAAGGGCGAAGCGGTGTTCAGGAAGGCGGCCGGCGTGCACAATGAGCATCTCCGACAGCGCCTGGAGAATGTCCCGGCTCACGAACTGGAGGCCGCGCTTTCGATCATGCGGTCGATCTCCTCCAAAGTCCGCTCCGAGCAGAAAAATCAGAATCGCAGGACCTAATGGCCAAGGACTCCAGGAATCGCTGGAAATCGGGACCACCCCGGACGCGAGACCAGCTGCAGAGCTACATTCCCTATCTCCTCAACCGTCTCGCCAATCGCTGGAACCTCGATCAGAACCGTGATCTCAGCGAGCACGGCATCAACAACGTTGTATTCCGAACCTTGTCGGTGCTGTTCATCTACAAGACCCTCACCGTCAACGAGGTCGCCGTTCTCGCCGTGACCGAGCAGTCGACCGCAAGCCGTATGGTCGAATCCATGGTGACGTCAGGCCTGGTGAAGCGGGAGATTGCCGAGGAAGACCAGCGCCGACGGGTCGTGGGCCTCACTCCGGACGGCGAAGCCTTGCTGCGAAAGGTCTGGCCGATCATGGAGCGCAACTATGATCGACTGACCGCGGGCATCGACCCCGACGAGATCGAGATCTGCGCGCGCGTTCTCGCCAAGATGGTTGCCAACATCCGGCAGAACGACATCTGACCTGCAGCGGTCAAGGACCGAGGCCGACCAGGCTGGCGCCGCCGCAGACATAAAGCACTTGGCCGGTGACGAAGTCGGAACGCTCGTCGAGGAAGAATTCGATGGCGTGGGCGACATCCTCGCGCGCGCCGAGCCGCCCTACGGGGATGTTGCGCGCCATCCGCTCCTGCTGCTCCGATCCCTTGGGAATGACGCCCCAGAAATTCTCCGTCAGGATCGGGCCTGGGGCGACGACGTTCACCGTAATGCCCCCGGACGCAAGTTCGAGCGCCCAGGTCCGCGCCATCCCATGGACACCGGCCTTGGTCGCGGAATAGGCCGAGCGCGTCACCGCCCCCATCGCAGCCCGCGAGCTCACGAAGACGATTCGCCCGAACCGACGCGCGCGCATTCCGTCCAACGCAGCCTGTGTCAGAAGCATCGGCGCCCCCAGATGCAACTGCGCAAGCGTCAGAATATCTTCCGGCCTGGTATCGGGCAGCAGATTGGGGAGGATCACGCCGGCATTGTGCACGAGACAATCAATGGCATGGGCCTGGCAGATCTCCTGCGCGATCGCGCGCGTGGCGTCGATGCTGGTCAGGTCGGCGCGATAGGCCGCCAGCAAGTCATGCGTCCAGTCCGGCTTGTCCAGGCCGACCGAGACCACGCGCTGCCCCCTCGCGACGAGCCTTTTTGCCAATTCCTCGCCGATCCCGGAATTTCCACCGGTGATGAGCGTGGTCCGGATTTGACCGGAGGTCTGCTGCATGGTCATCACACCTGCCGCCGCTTGAGATCACGCACATCGAAGAACGCGCCATCCTGCATCAGTCTGGCGACGTGATCCTTCAGTCCGCCGCGCTGGATCTTCTCGGTTGCCGTCAGCGGCAAACGGTCCACGAAGCAGATCCAGCCCGGAGCCTTGTAATAGGCCATCTGCTCGAGACTCCAGCGGACGATCTCCTCGGCCAGTTTGCGGTCCGCACCGCCCTGCTCCGCAATGATGACCGCCGCGACCTCGTCGCCACGGACTTTATCAGGTGTCGCTGCCACCGCAGCCTGCCGGACCGCAGGATGGCGATTGAGGACCGACTCGACCTCGACCGCGGCAATATTCTCGCCCGACCGGCGAATGACGTTCTTCTTGCGATCGACGAAATGCAGATCGCCGTCGTCATCGCGGGAGACGATATCGCCGGTATGAAACCATCCGCCCTGCCACGCTTCCGCAGTGGCTTCCGGATTCTTCAGATACTCCCGGAAGAATCCGTAGCGCGGATCCGGGCCCGCCCGCCGCACCAGCAATTCGCCCGGCGATCCCGCCGGCGCCTCATTGCCACTGTCGTCGACGATGCGGATCTCGACGTCGGCGGACGGCCGCCCGAAGCAGCTGGTGCCGACCTTGCGCGGCTCGACATTGGCGGCGATGACGCCGCCGCTTCCCGTCTCGGTCATCGCCCAGGCTTCCAGCAGCGGGAAGCCGAAACGCGCCTCGAACGGCGCATGCAGGAGCTTGTCCACGCCGGCCCCGAAGCCGAAGCGCACTGAATGCGCCCGATCCTCCGCCGATGCCGGCGCGCTCATCAACATCGACGGCATGACGCCCAGATAATGCAGGCAGGTCGCGCGGCTTTCCTTGACCGAGTCCCACCAGGAGCGCGGATGAAAGCGATCCAGCATCGTCAGACAGCCGCCGACCGACAGCATCGCCATCAGCGATACCGCCATGGCGTTCATGTGAAACAGCGGCAACGGCGTGATCATGCGCTCTCCGCCAGCCCTGAGGTCAATCAACCCGCCGACGTCCCGATACCAGTCTCCGCTGTAGAGGTAGTAGGTATTGCTGAGCACGCAGCCCTTCGGCTGACCTGTCGTCCCCGACGTATACAGCAAGGCGCATTCGGAGGATGCGACGCCCGCCCGGGACGGACGCGGGCCGCCAAAGGGCGCGGGAATGTCGTCATCAACCGTCACCACCGGGATTGGACGGCCGGCATTGCGCGCAGCCGCTTCCACCTCCTCGCGCCGTTCGGCAAGGACGAAGGCCGCATTCATCTCTGAATGCGCGATGATGTATTCGAGCTCGCTGAGCCGCAGGTCCGGGTTGATCGGGACGACCGATACCCCGAGCGCGTTGAGCGCGAACCACAACTCGACGAACACCGGTCTGTTCTGAAGCAGCAGCCCGACCCGATGGCCCTCGCCATAGCCCTGTTCTGCGAACGCAGCCCGCCACGCGTCCACCCGCGCGAGCATGGTGGCATAGCTGATCTCACCGGCCGCGATGCCGTAATTCGTGGCGGTCTCCGTCAGCACGTTGAGAAATGCCGATGGACCGAACCGTAGCGCGGTGTCGCGAAAGCGGGCGTAGACGGAAGAAGAAGTCGTCAAGGGGCCCTCACATGAAGAGCTGAATGTTGCCAAACGGGGCGTCGAAATTGACGAGATCGATCCGCTTCAGCTTGATTTTCAGGTGACCATCGCTCTCGATCAGGTCGTGCGACGCCCACCCCGAATAGCGTTCCAGCACATCCCCACGGGTCTCGGTGTAGATGAAGGAGGTCCGCGCCTTGAACACTCCATTGGCCGGATCGCAGGCTGTGATCGTCGGCGCCTGCAGCAGATGATGGCAGCGGCTCTTCGGCTTCTGGCTGAAGGTTCGCTCGCCCGCCAATCGCTCCACACGCACCTTCAGCAGCAGCAGATCCTCATACATCAAGGACGGCTGCAGCACGGGATCCTGCTGCTGCCATTCCAGCGGCATCCAATAGCGCCCGCTGTCGTGGAACAGAGCGAGCCACGCGTCCCACTGCATCGTGTCGAGAAGCTCGGCCTCGCGATAGATGAAATCGGTGATGCTCTTGTCGGTGATCATTCGGCGGCCTCGACGCGCTTGTCCATGTTCATGGTCATGAACTTGGCCCAGGCATGAAACTGGTTGCGCATCTGGCGCTCCGAGGTGCCATTGATGACGGCGGTGACGTCATCCGCTTCGTCGGACTCGTGCAGCCGCTGCAGATTGACCCACTGGTTGCCGTTCGATTTCAGGCCTTCCTGAGCCCGCTCATACATTTCGAGATCGTCATGACCGACGATCGAGGTCGGTGCATTGATGAAGCGGTTGTACATCAGCGCGCGTTCATAGAGCTTGTCGGGAGCGCCGACGAGCCGGTACACCCAGCTCTCGACCAGGGTCTTGTCGACCGCGATCGGGATGAAATTGCGCAGGATCTGCACCGCGCCTTTCACCATGATGTTCGGGAAGTAGATCGTGTTGTGCCGGACTTCGCCCAGGATCTCATGCGCGCGCTTCTCGCCATGGGTGGCGACCATCTGCTCGACATACCCCTCGACATCCGAGTAGTTCGAGTGGATGGAATTCGCGACGCCGGTATGGCCGTGGCCGTTCGGCCAGATCCTGATGCCGCTCTGCTCGTAGAACTCGTAAGGACTCATGAACGGGGCGTAGAGCTGCACCGCCATCGGCGTCTCGGTCGAGTCGCGCTGCTCGCGCTTCCAGACCTTCACCGCGGTGCCGGCCGAGCTCTCATGCGCAACCATCGGATGGCACGTATCGGTCTGGTTCTCGACCAGCATCTTCCAATTGCAGTTGTGCATGTAGCGGATCGACGCGGCCACGACGGCGAGCTTTCCTTCCGGAGAGCGATCGACCATGTTGTCGATGGTCGAGAGGCTTTCGCCGAAATAGTCCTCGAAGGACATGCCTTCAGCACTCAGACGGACAAAGATGAAGTCGCGATAGACCACGACGTTCTTGACCTTCGCCAATCCTTCATTGGCTTGCGTATCGGGGAAGCCGGTGCCCTCATATCCCTTCTTCAAGGGGATGGCGAGCAGCGAGCCGTCGGTCTTGAACGACCAGGCGTGATAAGGGCAGCGGAAGAATTTTCCAGTGTTGCCACACGGCTCCGAGGCGATCTTGACGCCCTTGTGCGGACACCGATTGTAGAAGACGTGGACGGCGCCATCGCTATGGCGGCTGGCCATCAGCGGCTGGCGGCCGACATTGGCGGTGATGAAATCTCCGGGCTTCGCAAGCTGGCTCGCATGCCCGATATAGATCCAGCTGTTCGGAAACAGGTGCTCCATCTCAAGATCGAAGATCTCGGCATCGACATAGACGTCGCGATGAACCTCGGCCTTGCGGACCAGCGCCATGATGGCGCCGGCATCATTCCCGTATCTTCCCATGGCGAGCCTCGACTCTGTTCAAAGATCCAACACCAGCCGGTCTGATTTCGCACGCGACACACAAATCTGGATCAGCCTGTTGGAGCGCTTCTCCTCATCGCTAAGGATGACGTCGCGATGATCAGGAACGCCCGCGATCACGCCGCACTGGCAGATGCCGCAATCGCCGCGCTGACAATCATAGAGGACATCGAGCCCGGCCGCCTCCAACGCTTGAATGATCGTCTGGTCTGCCGCGACCGTGACCACCTGCCCGGTCGATCTCAGCTCGACCTCGAACGGCCGGTCGGGTGAACCGGGCGCCTCGGCCCGAAACAGCTCGAAATGAATGCGATCCTGCGAGACGCCCTTCGTCAGCGCCGCGGCCTTCACGGCCTCGATCATGCCTGCCGGGCCGCAGACATAGACGTGAGACCCGGGCGCTGCCGCGGCAAGGGCGGCCTCGATGTCCAGCCGCGTCTCGTCGCTGTCATAATGGATCGAAAGGCTGCGACCACAGATCGCCTGCAACTGTGACAGGAAGGCGAGCCCTCCCGGCGCCCGTCCCGCATAATGCAGCCGAAACGGACGTCCTTGCGCGCTCAACTCGGCAGCCATCGAGAGAATGGGAGTGACGCCGATGCCGCCGGCGAACAGCAGCGCCGGCGCGGCGTCGGCATGCAAGGCGAAGTTGTTGACCGGCGCGGACGCCTTCACGACATCGCCCGCTCTCAGCGCGTGCATGTATTGCGAGCCGCCGGTCGACGCGGCCTCGCGCAACACGCCGAGCGCCAGCGCGCCAGCCGGCAAGTCCGGCAGGGCCAGCAGAGAATACGGCCGGTCTCCACCGTTCGGGAGGGCGACGCGAATATGTGCCCCGGCCTGCCATTCCGGGACGGCATCGCCTTCCACGCCGAACACAAGGCTCCGAACGTGCGGTGTCTCCGCAGCGATCGACAGCACCTTGAGCGTCAGCGGATGCGTCTCCATTCCGGCATCTCACATTATATGAATTTGCATATTTTTAGAGGTGTAATAATTGACTGTCAATCGTCGGGGCCGATTGTCGACAGCCCGCTCTGCACGGTTCTCCCGGGCAGTCTCGGATGCACCGCAAGAGCAATCTGCCGCCGCTTGAAGCGTAGCGGCTGGTATGACGGCCCTCCAGGTAAAAATAGCAGCACATCGCCCCGGTGAATGCCGTCGCATTGGGCCGGTCGCCGGCCCGGGATCGCACCGGCGCTCGCACCGCCTCAGAACTGAAGCTCGAACGCCTCGCGTTCGCTGCGGGTCAGATGCAGCCCGTGCTTGGTGCGCCGGTCCAGCACATCGGCCGCGGTCACGGCCCACTCTCGTTCGCGCAGATACGCGAGCTCGCGTTCATAGAAGGTGCCGCCGAAATGACGGCCGAGATCGTTCGGGCTGCGGGCGGCGCCGAGCAGATCCCGCGCGCTGCTGCCATAGAGCCGCGCATAATGCGCCACCAGCTCGCGCGGGAGTCCCTGATAGTCGCGCGCGAGATCGATCAGGAACTGCTCGAACGTCCCACCGAGGTCGCCGCCGGGAAGACAGGCGCCCGCCGTCCACGCCGGCGCCAGCTGCGGAAACCACGGCGCGAGCCGCTCCAGCGCCTGCTCCGCGAGGCGGCGGAAGGTCGTGATCTTGCCGCCGAAGATCGACAGCAGCGGCGGCTGATCGGCCGCCCCATGCACCTCGAACACGTAGTCGCGCGTCACCGCGGACGGGTTGTCGGCATTGTCGTCATAGAGCGGCCGCACGCCGGAGAATGCATGAACGATGTCGCCCTTGCCCGGCGCGGCGCGGAAATAGCGGTCGAGCACGGCCAGGAGATAATCGACCTCGCCGTCATCGACCGCGACGTCCTCGGCGCGACCATTGTGCACGATGTCGGTGGTACCGATCAACGCGAGGTCGCTCTCATAGGGATTGACGAAGATTACGCGGCGGTCGGTGTTCTGCAACAGATAGGCCTGCGATCCGCTCCAGAATTTCGGCACCACGAGGTGGCTGCCTTTGACCAGCCGCACATGATGCGCGGAATTGAGTCCGGCGACGCCTTGCACGACGTCCTGCACCCAGGGTCCGGCGGCGTTCACCAGGGCCCGCGCGCGCACGACCTGCAACTCACCGCTGGCCGCTCGCATCTCCAGATGCCAGGCGCCGTTCTCCCGCCTTGCGCTGACGGCGCGGGTCCGCGGCAGGATGGTCGCGCCCTTGCGCGCGGCATCGACGAGATTGAGGATCACCAGCCTGGCATCGTCGACCCAGCAATCCGAATATTCGAAGCCGCGCCGGAACTCCTCCCGCAGCGGCGCCCCCTCCGGCTCATGCGCGAGATCGACCGCGCGGCTCGGCGGCAGCTGTTTGCGGCCGCCGAGATGATCGTAGAGGAACAGGCCGGTGCGCACCAGCCAGGCGGGCCGCTGCTCCGGCGAATGCGGCAGCACGAAGCGCATCGGCCAAATGATGTGCGGCGCCGAGGCGAGCAGCACTTCGCGCTCGATCAGCGCCTCGCGCACCAGGCGGAACTCGTAATATTCGAGATAGCGCAGTCCGCCATGGATCAGCTTGCCTGAACGCGAGGAGGTGCCCTCGGCGAAATCGTCCTTCTCGCACAACAGCACTTTGAGGCCGCGGCCGGCGGCATCGCGCGCGATTCCCGCGCCATTGATGCCGCCGCCGATCACGGCGACATCGACGTCGCCATGATCCCGGCCGATGCGTGAAACCGTCGCATTCATCGCTTGCTGCTGCGCTTCTTCTCGGGCTTGCGGCGCTCGGCGGCCGCGCGCGTCTTGGTTGCCGCCTTCGCGGGCTTCGTCGGCTTCGCCTTGAGCTCCTGCAGGCCGTAGGTCGAGAATCCGCGCGCCGTCTCGGCGATCTCCGCCTCGCCCAGGATGTGCGGCTGGCCGAGCGCGAGCGAGAGATAATACTGCTTGGCGATGGTCTCGAGCTCGACCGCGAGCCACATCGCCTTGTCGAGATTGGCACCGACCGCGATCATGCCATGATTGGCGAGCAGGCAGCCATTGCGTCCTTCCAGCGCGGCGAGCGCGAGTTCGGACAATTCAGCCGTTCCGAAGCGGGCATAGCCGGCGCAGCGGATATCGGTGCCGCCGAAGGCCGCCATCATGTAGTGGCAGGCCGGGATCGATTTGCGGGCGATGGCGAGCACGGTGGCATAGGTCGAATGGGTGTGCACGACGCTGCCGACATCGGGACGGCCGCGCATGATGTCCAGATGGAAGCGCCATTCGGTCGAGGGCTTCAGCGGCCCGTCCCAGGACCCGTACTCGCCTTCGAGCGGCATCGAGGCGATCATCTCGGGCTTCATCGAATCATAGGGCGTCGCTGACGGCGTGATCAGCATCCTGTCCTTGTAGCGGGCCGAGATGTTGCCCGACGTGCCCTGGTTCAGACCCGACGCGTTCATCCATCGGCACTTGGCGATGATGTTCTCGCGGATCTGTCGTTCCTCGCGGTTCATGTCGAAAGCCTTTCGTCGTCAGCAGGGATTGAGCGGTGGCTCGCCGGCGAGATAGCGGCGAACCTCTTCGGCCGCCTGGTCGGCGGCAAAGGTGACGGTGCGCACGGAGGCGCCGGCGATGTGCGGCGTCAGCGTGACGTTCGGCAACTGCAACAGCGGCCAGTCCGGCGGCACCGGCTCGACCGCGAAGGTGTCGAGCATGGCGCCGGCGAGCCGCTGCGAGCTGAGCGCCTCGTAGAGCGCCTGATAGTCGACCAGCGGGCCGCGGGCCGTGTTGATCAGGATCGCGCCCGGCTTGATCCGCGCCATCGCCTCGCGATCGATGAAGCCGGTGGTCTCGGCGGTGACGCGGGCATGCAGGCTGATGACATCGGCGCGCGCCAGCAGATCGGCGAGCGCCACATGCTCGACGCCATCATTGCGGTCCTGCGCGCTGAGCTGGACGTAGGGATCCGTCACCAGGATCTTGCAGCCGAACGGCTTCAACAGCTTCACCACGCGGGTACCGATCGCGCCATAGCCGACGATGCCCACGGTCATCTCACCGAGCTCGCGTCCGGTGCGGTCGGCGCGGTAGAGATCGCCGCGCCACTCGCCGCCGCGCATCGATTCATGGCCGCTGCGGATCAGCCGGGTCTCGGCGAGCATCGCACCGATGGTGAATTCGGCGACCGCGCTGGCATTGCGGCCGGGCGTGTTGACGACGAGCACGCCGTGATCGCGCGCCGCCTGCATGTCGACATTGACCGGACCGCCGCGCGACACCGCAACGAACTTCAGGCTCGGCAGCCGCTGCAGCATCGCGCGCGAAATCGGCGCCAGATGCGTGACCAGCAGCGGTGCCGTGCCGATGAAATCGGCAAGTTCGTCCGGATCGCCCATGAACTCCTTCAGGCCGTCGAGCTTGGAGCCGGCATAGCCGTGCTCCATCGGCTCGTCCGGCCAGGGCTGCTCAAGCATGCGGATGTCGACGCCACCGCACAGAGCGGTGATGCGCTCGGCAAACACCGAGGGCAGCATGAAGCGATCGCCGATGATGGCGATACAAGGCGACGCGGCGCTAGACATGATTTACACCTGCGCGCTGTGCGGCGAGCTGCTTCCAGACCGGGCGTGCCGCCAGGCGGGCCTCGACATAGGTCGGGAACATCTGCTCGTAACGCGCCGCGAGCGCAGCGTCCGGCGCCTGCGCCACATCCAAATACGGTCTCACCCAGTCCTCCGCGCAGTCCATCATGGTGCTGTAAATGTTGGTGGCCACGGCTGCGATCATCGCCGCGCCCGACGCTCCCGCCTCCTCGCGACGGCAGACCCGAACCGTGCTGCCGAGCGCAGCACCAAGGATGGCGCCGAGCGCCCGGCTTCGGGCGGCCCCGCCGGTCAGGCGGATCTCCGCCGGCAACGATCCCATCGCCGCGTAGCAGTCGCGGGCGGCGAAGGCCAATCCCTCCATCACGGCGCGCATCAGATCCCAATAACCGTGTCGGGTCCGCAGCCCGATCAGCTGCGCGGCAGCCTCGTGCAACACGAATGGTCCGCGCTCGCCGGCATCGGAAATGTAGGGATGATAGAGCAGCTCGCCGGCCCTCGCGTCGAGCACGCGCTCGTCGAGCCGCCGGATCAGATCGTTGCGCGAGCGCGCGATGCCCTCCATGGCGAGCACGCCGCGGGCGACATCGAGCAGCCAGTCGATGTTCAAGGTCGCGGCCATGGTCGACTGCATCTGCGCATAATGGCCCGGCACCGGGAATGGCATCGTATAGCCGGTCGCCTCCGGATTCAGCCTGACCGCATCGGCGCCGTTCACCAGCCGCATATGCATGCCGGTCGAGCCGATGATGGTGCAGCCGACATCGGGGCTGGGGTCATAGAGGCCGCCGCCGAGCGCGTTGCAGATGACGTCGACATAACCGAGCGCCACCGGCACGCCTTCCGGCAGCTCCGCCTCCGCCGCTGCCGCGGCCGCCAATGGGTGCGTCACCGCCACACCATCGACCACGGCCGGAAACAGCCGCGCGGACTCGGAGATGCCGATGAGGCTTGCAGCTTCGTCGTCGAAGCAGCGCGTGCGGAAGTCGCCGCAGGAGAACGCCGCTTCCGAGGGATCGGTGGCGCGTTGTCCCGTGAGCTTGAAGTAGAGCCAGTCCTTGCAGTGGAACACCGTGCTGGCGCGCGCCAGCATCTGCGCATCATGCGCCTGCAGCCAGGCGAGCTGCGGACCCTGCTGACACGCATTGAGCCCGGATCCAGTGCGGAGATAGAGCGCGGCGTTGCGCTCACTGGCGCGGAAGGATTCGACGAAAGCTGCGGCCCGCGAATCCAGCCACAGCAGCGCGGGCGCCACGGGCTGGCCATCGGCATCGATCAGCCAGGTGCCATCGCCCTGCCCCGTCACGGCGATCGCGGAGACACGCCGGGCGAGGTCCGGGACCGCCCGGGCGAGGCCACGCAGGGCCGCCACCGTATCGGTCCAGGTCCGCTGCATATCCTGCTCGACCCGGCCGCCCGGCGCCGTCGTGTAATTGTTGGGAATGGCGAAGTCGCCGATCTGACGCCCATCGCGCGTGAAGGCGACCGCCTTGACCACCGAGGTCCCGGCGTCGATGCCGATGATCACGTCGCGGGTCGTAGCCGACGCCATGATCAGCGCGCCTCCGCATGGCGGATGCAGAGACCATCGGTCCCGAACAGGTGCAGGTTCTTGGCCTCCAGAGCGCAGGGCACGACGTCGCCCGGCCGGGCCGCGACCCTGCTCGACGTAACCGCCACCAGCAGATGGCCGGCGCACTCACCGGCGACATGCGACTGGTCGCCCAGCCATTGATTGGACACGACGCGTAAGCGCGCCTCGCCGCTGCCGATCGCGATCCGCTGCGGGCGAATGCCGACCTTGATGCGATCACTCTGTGCCAGCGCCTGCTGCGCGGCAGGTGCCAGCGTCTGGCCCGGAATATCGAAGGCCATGCCGGAGCCGGCCGTCAGACGGAAGCCGCCCTCGGCGCGCCTCACCGTCGTCTCCAGCAGATTCATCGGCGGCTCGCCGATGAAGCTCGCGACGAACAGATTGGCCGGGCGGTTCTTCAGCTCGCGCTCGTTGGCGAATTGCTGCAGCACGCCGTCCTCCATGACCGCGATGCGATCGGCCAGCGCGCTGGCCTCGGTCTGGTCATGGGTAACGAAGATGGCGGTCATGCCGCGCTCGGCGAGCAGCCCCTTGATGCGGCCGCGCAGCACCGCGCGCAGCTGCGGCTCCAATTGCCCCATCGGCTCGTCGAGCAGATAGAGATCGGCGTCGCGCACGAGCGCGCGTGCCAGCGACACGCGCTGCTGCTGGCCGCCCGAGAGCGCCCGCGGATGGCTGTCCAGGATGCCCTCGATCTCGACCAGTCGCGCGATGCTGTCGACGCGTTGCGCGATCTCGGTGCGCGACAATTGCTGCGCCTTGAGCGCGAAGCCGATGTTCTCGCGCACCGTCAGCGGCGGATACAGCGAATAGCCTTCGAACGCCATCGCCACCCGGCGTTTCGCCGGCGGCAGCTCGTGGATCGGCCGCTGCGCCAACGCAATCGATCCGGAGCTCACGCTTTCGAAACCGGCGATCATGCGCAAGGTCGAGGTCTTGCCGCAGCCCGACGAGCCCAGCAGCGCGACGATCTCGCCCGACCTGATATCCATGTCGAGTGCGCGCACCGCATGGACCGGCGGCTTGCCCCGGGTATGATAGACCTTGTCGACGTTGCGGATCTCGAGCATTCCCATGACTGATCCTCAGGCTGCCTGCCGCCGCGGCGGCAAGCCGATGCGCTCTCCGCTGGCATGATCGAACAACAGCGCCGCCTCGGGTGCGAACCGCACGAACACCTCCTCGTCGGCCGCCGCCTCCAGCGCCTCGGGCGCCATCGCCGCCAGCCATTCGGAGCCGTCGGCAAAGCGCAGCAACAGCACCGCGCGCTCATGCATCGGCGTGATCGCGACCACACGCGCCGGGATCGCGCCACCGCTATTCTGACGTGTCACCACGACATCGTCAGGACGGACACCGAGCCAGCACCGTTGCCGCGCGGAGGTCTCCCGCTCGTCGCCATCGAGCATGATCTCGGTTCCGGCGATGGCGGCCGTCAGCCGCCCCTGATCAGTCACCGGCGACACCTCGGACAGATTGATGCTGGGATCGCCAAACAACCGCGCCACCGCGACCGACGCGGGTCGGGCATAGATCTCCTCCGGCCGCGCCACCTGCACCAGCCGGCCGTTGATCAGCACCGCGATGCGATCGGCGATCGCCATTGCCTCACGGTAATCCTGCGTCACATAGAGCGCCGCCGCTGAGCTGCGGCGCAGCAGGCTCGGCAGCTCCAGTCGCATCTCGTAGCGCAGCTTGGCGTCGACATTGCGCAGGGGATCATCGAGCAGCAGCACCTCGGGATTGCCGATCAACGCGCGGGCCAGCGCAGTGCGCTGCTTCTGGCCGTTGGACAGTTCGCGCGGCCGGTGGCCGAGCACGTGCTCGATCTTCAACAGCCGGCTCATCGCCGTCACCTTGGCGGCGATGTCGGACGTGCCGGTCGCGCGCAAGCCGCTGGCGATGTTGTCGCGTGCACTCATATGCGGAAACAGCGCGAAGTTCTGGAACGCCATGCCGATGCCACGCTGCTCGGGCGGTGCATCGACGATGGAGCGGCCGCCCACCAGGATGTCGCCGTCATCAGGCTCGAACATTCCCGCGATCATGCGCAGCAGCACGGTCTTGCCGCTGCCGGAGGGGCCGAACACCGCGACGATCTCGCCGGGCTCGACGGTCAGCGACACGCCCTTGGCGCAGCTGACGGCGCCGAAGGACTTGTCGACGGCTTTGAGTTCGAGACGCGCCATGATGACCTCAACCCTTGACCGCACCGAGTGAGAGACCTTCGACCAGATAGCGCTGCGCGTAGAGCGCGAGCAGCAGGGTCGGCGTGACCGAGAGCACGATCGCGGCGGCAATCTGGCCGTACTGAATGCCGGAGGCCGTGACGAAAGCGAGCGCGCCGACCGTCACCGGCTGCTTGTCGGCCGACGCCAGGATCAGCGCGAACACGAAATTGTTCCAGCAGAAGATGAAGGACAGCAGTCCCGCCGCGGCGATCCCCGGCCCCGCCAGGGGGACCGCGATGCGGGTGAAGGCCTCGCGCCAGGAATGCCCGGCCAGCCGGTAGGCGTGCTCGATATCCGGACTGATGTCCTCGAAATAGCCGCGCACGATCCACAGGATCAGCGGCAGCGCGATCAGCTGGTAGACCCAGACGATGCCGAAATAAGTGTCGTTGAGGCCGAGCTGCTGGTAGTAGAGCGACAGCGGCAACAGCACCAGGAGCGGCGGCGCGAAGCGGAACGACAGCAGCGTGAAGGCGATGGTCTCGCCGAGCCGGAACTTGAAGCGCGCGAACGCGTAGGCGGCGGGCACGCCGAGCAGCAGCGCCAGGATCACCGATGCGCTCGATAACAGGAAGCTGTTCATCAGGTTGCGCATGAACGAGATCTGCAGATTGCCGGCGGCCGTGCGCAGCTGGCCGGAGATCAGCGCCTCGTAATTAGCGAGCGTCGGCTCGAACAGGATGCGCGGCGGAATGCGCAGGATCTGCTCATTGCTCTGGAACGACATCAGCAGGATCCAGACAATCGGAAACATGAAGAACAGAAGCACCAGCGCGAGCGCAATGCCACGGAAGATACGACCAGCCAGACTGGAGTGATCCACGACGTCTCTCCCTCACGCGTGGCCATGGGCGCGCGCCCGCAGCCGCAGCCAGTTCTTGATGAAGATGTTCGACAGGATGTTGGTGATCAGCCACAGGATCATCAGCAGCGCCGCCGAGCGACCGACATTGGTGTATTGGAAGAATTCGAGATAGGCCTGGACCTGGAACACCATCAGCCGGTCGCCGGGGCCGCCTTGCGTCATCGCATAGACGATGTCGAATTGCTGGATCGAGTCGAGCAACCGAAACAGCGAGGCGGTGATGATATAGGGCGCCAGCATCGGCAGCGTGATGCGGAAGAACACGAAGCTCGCCGGCACGCCGTCCAGCGCCGCCGCTTCGAACGGCTGCCGCGGCAGCGAGCGCAGGCCGGCCAGCAGCAGGATCATGATGAACGGCGTGTAGACCCAGACATCGACGAGAACGACCGTGAACAGCGCGGTCGACGGGTCGGACGCCCATTTGAAATCATGCACGCCGAGCAGGCCGACTAGATAGGACAGGATGCCGAAGCTCGGATTGGTCATCAGCTTCCACATCAAGGCGGCGATGGCCGGCGCCGTCATCAGCGGCAGCAGCAGCATGATCGAGACCGCATTGTGGAAGCGCGTCGGACGGCGCAGCAGCAGCGCGATGCCGAGGCCGAGCAGCAACTCGGCGACAACCGTCACGGCGGTATAGACCAGCGAGATGCGCAGCGTATTCCAGAACGCCGGATCGGACAGGAAGTCGATGTAATTGTCGACGCCGATGAAGCCGCGCAGATACGGCAGATTGAGCCGGTAGCGCTGCAGCGAATAGACCGCGGCGGTCACGAACGGCACCAGAATGGCGATGCAAACCAGCAGCGCCGGCAGGCTCAAGAGATAGGGCAGCAGGCGCCCGCGCCGTCGTTTCGGGCGGCGTGGCACCGCATCGGTCTGCACAAGTTCGGCCATGCTCATGACAGGTGTGATCACATCGTCGCAGGAAGATGGGCCGGTCCGGGCACCTGTGGGGAGCGCCCGGACCAGCAGGTGGTCATGGAAGGAACAGCAGCGGCCTCAGCCGAGGCCGGCCTGCTTCAGCTGGCGGTTGATGCTCTCGGCGAGCTTGTCGAGACCTTCATCGACACTGACCTCCTTGGCCACCATCTTCTGCAGCGAGGCCGCCCACTCCGTAGTGAGATCGAAGAACAGCGGCTGCGCCGTGAAGTAGATCTTGGCCCCCGGCGCGGAGAGGTCATGCTGCTCGAGATAGCCCGGATAGGATTTGGCGATGCGGTCGCGGAATTCGCTGTCCTTCCACACCGAGGTGCGGACCGGATTGACGAAGTCCATCTTGCGGGCGCCGAACAGGCCGTGCTCGGTCGAGGCCGCCCACTGCATGAACAGCCAGGCCGCGTCCTTCTGCTTGGAAAAGCTCGACATCGCCAGCGACCAGATCCAGACGTTGGGCGTCGGCGCCTTGGCGGCTGGATTGGCCGCGAACGGCGCATAGCCGAGATTGCCGCGCTCCTTGTTCTCGCCGCCATTCATGAAGTAGCCGAGAATGTCGGCATCGAAGATCATGCCGGAGGCGCCGGCGCCGAGATCGGTGCCGACCTGATACCAGGTGTAGGTCGACCAGTTCTTCGGGCCCGACCCCTGGATCATCTTGACCCACTTGTCGTGGAACTCCTTCGAAGCCTTGGTGTTCATCGCGGCCTTGAGCTTGCCGCCCTCCATCACGAAGTCCTTCTGCCCGAAATTGGCATAGGCGGACAGGAAGCCCGGATGGATGGTGGCCCAGGAGCGCGAGCCGCGCACGCCGACGCCATAGGGCCCACCGGCATCCTTGGTGATCTTGGCAGCGACCTCGAGCATCTCATCGAGATTGCCCGGCGGCTTGACGCCAACCTTGCTGAAGATATTGCGGTTATAGGTGACGTTGTTGAGCTCGTAGCCCCAGGGAATGCACCATTGCTTGGCCTTGCCCGAGCCGAGCTCGGAGCCGGCGACACCGTCCCACGCGGTCGATGAGCGCAGGCCGGGCAGCACGTCGTCCCAGGCGAACGCCGGATTGGTCTTGGCGGGATCCTTGATGTAGGTGTTGAGATCCTCGATCCAGCCGGCCGGACCATAGGTCCAGGTCATGTAGGCGCCGGTCATGAAGGCGTCGTACTGATCGGACTTCGACGACAGCGCCGCCGTGACCTTGTCGAAATAGACATCCTCCGGGAAGATGTCGTAGGTGATGTTCATGCCGGTGAGGCTCTTGAACGCCTCGATGTCACCGATCATCGCATCGACATAAGGATGCTTGTTCAGGAGCAGCTTGACGGTCTTGCCGCTCTGGGCCTTCCAATTGAAGTCCGCCGCCAGGGCCTTCGACATCGCGGAGGCAAAGGCAGCATTGGCTGCGGCGCCGGCGATGCCGAGCTTGGCGGCGCCGTCGAGCAGGTCACGCCGGCTGATGCGCTTGCCGGCATAGGATGCAAACAGGTTCTTCTCGCGATCGTACATGATACCCTCCCATCGTTTGGTTGTTAGCGTTACCTACCCTTCCGACTCTTCTTCTTGGATTGGCCGGATGTTTTCTCCGGCTTGTCGGTAGCGAGTGCCTGAGCGGTCGTCTCGTCGATGATCAGACCGTTCAGAAAGCCGCTACGCAGCACGGCGCGCAGGGCTGTGATCTTCGCCTCGCCGCCGCCGATGGCGACGATGCGGTGTTTCCTGAGATCTTCCGCCGCCATCGAGGTGGCGCGCGCCGACAGGTCGAGATCGAGCAGTTCGCCCTCGGCGTTGAAGAAATGCCCGAGCAGATCGGCGCAGGCGCCGGCGCGCTTCAGCTCGACGACCTCGTCGGGCTTGATCATGCCGCTCGACACCAGGAAGCCGTCGGCGTGAATCTGGCCGATGCCGACGAACAGCAATGACGCGCGCCGCGCCAGCGCGAACACGTCGGCGATGCCGAACTGCTGCATCAGCACGGCACGGTCCGCCACCGAATTGGCGAACACCGGCACCGGCAATAGATAGGCCTCGGCCCCGGTGCGCTCGGCGAGACGATGGATGACATCGAACGGATTGGCGGCGAATTTTCGCGTCAGGCCGCCCAGCAGCGACACGAACTGAACGTCGCGGGCCGGCGTCTGCGGCAGTTGCGCCACCACGGCGGCAAGGGTTCGGCCGTGACCGACGCCGATGATCTTGTCGTCGCCGCGCTCCAGCACCTGGCGCAGGAAGCTCGCGCCCTCCAAGGCAAGCGCCTTCAACGGCAGATCGCCCTCGCCGAGATCAGGCGCAACGCGGCAAAAGGCCAGCCCATAACGTTCAGCGAGCGCGTTTTCGAGCGCCACGCATTCGGCGACCGGCCCCTCGACGAAGACGCGGATCATGCCTTCGCGGCTGGCCCGCGCAATCAGGCGATGCGCCTTGGTGCTCTGGATGTTGAGACGATCGGCGACTTCGGACTGCGTCAGCCCGGCGGCGAAATAGAGCCACGCCGCGCGGGTGGCGAGCGAAGCCTCGCCATCCACCATGGGAGCTCTATCGGAAGCTGTCGTCACGCCGGAATGCCTGCTTGCAAATTTCTTCACGTCTTGCAAAAAATTGCAGACGTCGATCCGGCCGTCAATCCCCCAAACGTGCTGCAGCGCAACGGGAGCCGACGCGCCGGCCAACGAAAAACGCAATCGCGCAAACCGTGATGAGGTCGCATGACGGAGCTATTTGTCGGCATCGATGTGGGCACCAGCGGCGTGCGCGCCTGCGCTGTCGATGCGCGCGGCGACATCCAGGGCGCGGCAGCGATGGCGCTCGCCGCGCCCCGGCAATGCGGCAATGCGCTGGATCAGGACCCTGAGCTGTGGTGGCAGGCTGCGACCGCCGCGATCAGCAAGCTCGGCGAGATCATCGATCTCGGCGCGGTCGCGCGCATCGCGATCGACGGCACCTCCGGCACGCTGCTGCTGATCGATGCGGACGGACGCCCCCGCTCACCCGGATTGATGTACAATGATGCGCGCGCGACCAGCGAAGCCAAACGCATCGCCGCGGTCGCACCGCCCGAGAGCGGCGCGCACGGCGCGAGCAGCGCGCTCGCCAAGCTCCTGCATCTGCTCGTCTCGACCAGCGGCGCGCGCCACGCCGTGCACCAGGCCGATTGGATCGCGGGGAGATTGGCCGGCCGCCACGGCGTCAGCGACGAGAACAACGCACTCAAGCTCGGCTACGATCCGGTCCAGCGCTGTTGGCCGCAATGGCTCGATCAGCTCGGCATTCCGCCCGACCTGCTGCCGACCATTCTGGTGCCGGGCACGCCCTATGCCGAGATCGATCCGGCGGTCGCGCGCCGGCTCGGCCTGTCCGCGTCAGCACGGATCGTCGCCGGCACCACCGACGGCGTTGCCGCGTTCATGGCCACGGGCGCCGAGACGCCAGGCGACGCCGTGACCTCGTTAGGCACCACGCTCGTCGTCAAGCTGGTGGCGACACAGCCGATCTTCGCCGCCGCTCAGGGCGTCTACTCGCACCGGCTCGGCGACAAATGGCTCGCCGGCGGCGCGTCGAATTCCGGCGGCGCCGCGCTGCTGGCGCATTTCTCCACCGAGGACATGGACCGCATGACGCCGCTGCTGCGCCCGGACGATCCGACCGGGCTCGACTATTATCCCCTGCCCAAGCCAGGCGAGCGCTTCCCGATCGCCGATCCCGCGCTGGCACCACGGATCGCGCCGCGGCCGGCGGAGGACCATCGCTTCTTCCAGGCGCTGCTCGAAGGCATCGCAGGGGTCGAAGCGCTGGCCTATCGTCGCCTCGAAGCGCTCGGCGCACCAACGCTGCGGCGCGTGATCAGCATCGGCGGCGGCGCCAGGAATGCGGCCTGGGCGACGATCCGCGAGCGCATCATCGGCGTGCCCGTGAGCATCGCCACGCACACCGAAGCGAGCTACGGCACGGCGCTGCTGGCACTGCAGGGGCCACCGCGATGATGGCGGCCTGCGAGATCAGCGGCCTGTCCGCCATCGCCGACCGGTTCGATCACGTCCTGCTCGACCAATGGGGCACGCTGCATGACGGCAGGACGGTGTTTCCGGTCGCACTCGATTGCCTTGCCCGGCTGAGGCAGGCCGGCAAACACGTTCTCGTGCTGTCGAACTCCGGCAAGCGCGCCAGCCAGAATGCCGAGCGGCTCGCCAGGCTCGGCGTGCCGCGCTCCGCCTATGACGGCATTCTCACCTCGGGCGAGGTGACCTGGAACGGCTTGCGCGAGCGGAACCGCGCGCCATTCACCGATTGCGGTCGCGCCTGTTTCCTGATCACCCGCGGCGGCGACCGTTCGCTGACCGAAGGGCTGGATCTCGTGATCGTCAGCGACCTGCGCGAGGCCGACTTCATCCTGCTCGGCGGCCTCGACGACGAGGTCACGGAGCCAGACCTGTGGCGCGACCAATTCACGCATGCAGCGGCGCGGCGTGTGCCGATGATCTGCGCCAATCCTGACCTGATGATGTTTGGCGCGACCGGCCTGGTGCCCGCCCCCGGCACGCTCGCGCGCGCCTATGAATGGCTCGGCGGCAGGGTGTCGTTCGTCGGCAAGCCGCATGGACCGATCTTTGCGGCGGCGCTGGCGCAACTCGGCGAACCGGATCCGCATCGCGTGCTGATGATCGGTGACTCGCTCGACCACGATGTCGCCGGCGGTCGCGCCCAAGGCCTGCAGACATTGCTGCTCAGCGACGGCGTGCATCGCACCACGCTGGCCGGCGCGCCGGATCTCGCCGCCGCGACCCGCCGGCTGGCCGGCGCGCCGCAGCGCATGCCGACCTGGACCATGCAGCGTCTTGTTTGGTGAGAGGAGACCGATCGATGCGCGAGCCCGGTGATTTGATGGCGTTACGCGAGATGTCGGCACGCGTCGGCCGCGACATGTCGATGGTGCAAGGCGCCGGCGGCAATTCCTCACTCAAGGACGGCGATTTGCTATGGGTGAAGGCGTCGGGGACATGGCTGTCCGATGCCGCCGAGAAGGACATTTTCGTGCCGGTGCTGCTGCCGGCCGCACTTGAAGCGCTCGCGCGTGACGATGAGCGTATTCCGCTGGCTGCGCCCGGCGACTTGCGCGCCTCGATCGAGACGTCGCTGCACGCGCTGATGCCGCACCGGGTGGTGCTGCACGTGCATTCCGTCAACACGATCGCCTGGGCGGTGCGGCGCGACGCAAGCGACACTTTCGCCGCGCGGCTCGCGGGGCTGGCTTGGCGACATCTCGACTATCATCATCCGGGCCTGCCGCTGGCGCGCGCCGTCGGCGAAATCGTGACGCAGGACCGTATTGACGTTCTCATCCTCGGCAATCATGGCCTGGTGGTCGGCGCCGAAAGCTGCGACGACGCCTTGGCGCTGGCGCGTGACGTCGAAGCGCGGCTGGCGCTTCCTGTCCGCGCGGCGCCCGCCCCAGACGAAGCCGCGCTGCGCCGGCTCTGTGCCGGCACGGATTATCGCCTGCCGCAGGATGCGGGCTGCCATCGCATCGCGACCGATCCGTTCAATCGGGCGGTTGCCAGCGGCGGCTCGCTCTATCCGGATCATGTGGTGTTTCTTGGCCCGGGGCTGCCGACGGTAGATGGTAGCGACGGTCTCGCTGCCCTGCTCGCGCGCGCGGAGACCAACCGCCTGCCGGCACCCGTCGCCGCGCTCGCGCCGGGACTCGGCGCGATCATTCGTCGCGATGCCAGCCCGGGCGCCGAGGCCATGCTGAGTTGCCTCGCCCTCGTCACCAGCCGCCTGCCGCTCGACGCCGATATCGTTTATCTCTCGGCCAAACACGAGCAGGCGCTGCTGAACTGGGATGCCGAACGCTATCGTCAGCAATTGACGGCCAGCCGTCTGTAAAAATGCTGCGCATCAGGACCATGGGTCATGCGTGAGACTCGCCACCGGCGCTGTCCTGAAACAATGGCAGCCGGACGATGATGCGCGCGCCGCGCGGCGCATCGGTGATCTCGATGCTGCCGCCATGAGCCTCCACCAGGGTTCGCACCACCGCGAGCCCCAGCCCTGCGCCGCCCGTGCTGCGATTGCGCGACATGTCCATGCGCGTGAACGGCTCCAGCATGGCATTGCGCTTGTCGGCGGGAATGCCGGGGCCCTCGTCGTCGACGATCAGAACGGCGTGCGCTGCTTCGGTCCGCAGCTCCACGTCGGCGACCCGTCCATATTTCAGGGCATTGTCGATGAGATTGGCGATGATCCGGCGCAGCGCCAGACGGTCGCCGAGCATCAAGAGCTCGCCGGCCTCCCCAGCCCGATCGAGCCGCACCGGCGCATGCTGGTTGCGGCGATCATCGATTTCGGCCCGCACCACCTCGTCGAAGGCGATGAGCTCCTGTGGCAGTTCGCCGGCACCGGCGCGGCTCGCCACCAGCGCATCATCGAGCAGCCGGATCATGTCGGAGATATCGACCACGGCGCGCTGCCGCTCGGCGTCGTCCGGAATCTGGTCGACACGCAGCCGCAACCGGGTCGCAAAGGTGCGGACGTCATGCGCGATGCCGCCGACCAGCGCCATGCGCGCCTGGATCAGCTCGGCGAGCCTGTCCTGCAGCCGGCCGAACGCCGTCACGACGGCCCGCACCTCCGGCGCGTTGCGACGGATGTCGGGCAATGGCACCCGTGCTCCGGCCGGATCGACCCGGTCGACCGCGGCGGCGAGGCGCACCAGCGGGCGCGTCTCGCGCTGCATGATCACGAGCGCCAACAGCGCCACCACGGTGCCGAACAGGCCGGCGCCGAAGCCGATCGGCAAACCCTGCTGCGTCAACACCAGCGAGGCGCGGGAGTCGACCTGCAGAACCTCACCGTCATTCAGGGCGATGCGAAATTCCATCGCATTGTGTGGCGCGCGCGCCAGTCGCGGCCACCAGCGACCGTCCGGTTCCGCCACCGGCGCGATCGCCCATCGCCGCGCCCCGAGCGCATCGCCGTAGGCTTGGCGCAACCCTGGTTTGAGCGCGAGCTGTCCCGGATCGGCCTGTGGCAGCCGCGCCGCTGCCGCTTCATCGATGAGCCGGACCTCAAAGCGGTCGGACGATGTGGCCGCGATGATCCGCCCGCGCTCGCGGGGCGGCGTGCTCTCCATCAGCTCGACGAGCGCGGCCAGCCGCGCCGGCGGCGGCGCTGCGCCTTCGAGGTCTGCCGTCCGGCTGCGGTAGAACCGTGCCAGCGTGCCGATCCATATCACCAGGAGACCGATGATCACGATCAAGCCGATGCGCATGGCGAGCGACAGGCGCATCATCCGGCAACGGGCCTCACGACGGCCGTGAACAGATAGCCGCCATTGCGCACCGTGGTGATCAGGCTGGTCCCGGGGCTTGCCGCGTCGAGCTTGCGCCGCAACCGCGAGATCAACATGTCCACGGTGCGGTCGAACGGCTCGGCGGAGCGACCGCGGGTGAAATCAAGGATCTGGTCGCGGCTGAGCACGCGGCGGGGCCGCTGCACGAAGCAGGCGAGCAGGTCGAACTCCGCGGAGGTCAGCTGGACCTGCGCATCGTCGCCGCTCACGGTTTCGATGCTGCGCGCATCGACGTCGAGCACGAACCGGTCGAAGGCGAAGCGCCGGCTCGCCTCGCGGCGCGGGCTTGCCTGTGCCCGCCGCAGCAGCGCGCGGACGCGGGCGAGCAGCTCGCGCGGTCCGAACGGTTTCACCATGTAGTCATCGGCGCCGAGCTCCAGCCCGACCACCCGATCGATCTCGTCGCTTTTCGCCGACAGCATCAGGATCGGAATGTCGTCGCTCTGGCGCAGGCGGCGGCAGATCGACAGCCCGTCCTCGCCCGGCAGCATCAGATCGAGAATGATCAGATCGGGCCGCAGCCGTCGCAGCACGGCGTCCATGGCCGCGGCATTCTCGGCGACCTCGATCTCGAAGCCTTCCCGGCGCATGAAATCGCGCACGAGCCGGCTGATCTCCGGATCGTCCTCCACCATCAGAAGCGTGGCCGAGGGGATGCTCATCCTGCTGATGGATGCGCAAAATTCGCCGTTTGGCAATAAGCCGGCGCCTGCTGTTACATTCCGTTACGCGATGACATCAGCCGTGCATCACGCCACGACATTCGCGCGGCACTTTCTGTTGCGCAGGACACGAATGCCTGCAGCATCGACCTCGGGAGAGTGACGTGAAGAGATTGATCGCGACCTTGTTGTTCATCGCCGCCGGTGCGGCAGCAACCGCCAGCGATGCCAGCGCCTGGACACGCAGCGGCGCGGTCACCGGCCCGCGGGGCACCACCAGCTTCGGCGGTTCCGGCAGCTGCTCCGGCGGCACCTGCGCCTGGCAGGGCGGCGGCACCGGCCCGGCCGGCAACAGCTGGTCGCGCTCAGGCTCGGCCAGCTGCAGCGCTGGCAACTGTACGCGGCAGGGCCAGGGCACCGGCCCGCGCGGCCATTCCTACAGCTACAGCCGTACCGTCAGCCGCTGAGCTGGCCGCGACCTGAGCTCGGAGACGACGGCTGGGTGGACTGATCGCCCCATTCTGGCGTGGTGTGCCCGCCGTCGCGTCACGCCGGTGACAATCGTTCCGCAGGAGACATGCCGATGAGACTGCGCGGCCTGTTGATGTTCGCTGTCATCGCCATGCTGGCGTCGGCCCCGGCCCTTGCCGTCGACCGCGACATGGTCATCGACACCGCAGATGGCCCGCGTCATGCGCTGGTGATACCGGCCGGCAGCGGGCCGCGCCCCACCGTGATCGTGCTGCATGGCGCGCTCGGCTCCGGGGCCGGAACCGCGCGCACGGCCGGCTTTGCCGAAGCCGCCGCGCGCCGGAATTTTACCGCCGTGTTTCCCGATGGCTTGGATCGGCAGTGGAATGACGGCCGCATTGATGGGCCCAATGGGCCCGACGATATCGGCTTCATCCGCGCGCTGGTCCGCCGTCTCGCGGCGGACGGCGTCGCCGATCCCCACCGCGTGTATCTCGCCGGGATCTCCAATGGCGGCATGATGAGCTTTGCGCTGGCCTGCAAGGCGCCGGAGCTGTTCGCCGGCATCGGCACGATCATCGCCAACATGCCGGCCGGCGTCGAACCCTGCACCGCCAGGCCGATGCCTGTGGTGATGATCAACGGCACGGCGGATCCGATGGTGCCCTATCGCGGCGGCGAGGTCGGCCTGCGCGGCGGCCGCGGCCTGGTGTGGAGCGCGGAGAAGACGGCGGCGTTCTTCGCTAGGCGCGACGGCTGCGACGCCCAGCGCTTGGTCCCGCTGCCGCATCGCGATGATGCGAACGGCACATCGGTCACGCAGATCAGCTGGCAAAACTGCAAGGTGACCGGCGGCGTATCGCTCTATCGCGTCGAAGGCGGCGGTCATGCCCTGCCCGGCCGACGCGCGCTGGCGCCGCGCCTGCTCGGCCCCGGCAATTTCGACATCGACAGTGCAGAGATCATTCTGACGGCGTTCGATCGCGACGGAGCCTTGTAGTTCGCTCCGCGCAGCAGCGCCGCGCCGAGCCGTCAGGCCGGCAAGGTCGGCGTCGTATTTGGCGCGAGCGGCAGCTCGGCCTCGCTCGTCTCCGGCAGTTTCTCCCCGCGAATGCCGAGCTGCGCACCGATCCACAGCGCATGCGCGGTGTGATCGGCAAGCGGCTGCGTCGTGTTCGGGTGCACCAGCACGCTCAGGCGTCCATGGTTGAGCATCAGCCAGGGCACCAGGGTTGCAAACAGCTCGACGGCGAAGGCGACCTGATACATCGCGCGCTCGTGAGGGCCGACCAGCGCGTCGTGCCAGCGGCCGAGCGTGACGGCGAAGCGTTCGCCGATCCAGCTGCGCAGCTGCTCGGCTTCCGCGCGGGTCTCCTGATCGTAATAGATGTGGGCATGGAAGCTGGCGATGCTCTTCAGATCGTGCGGCATGGGCTCTCCTCTGTCCTCCGGATATTCCGCCGCGCCTGTCACCACAGCGGCGTTCTGCCTCGCCGCATCTGCGTGCTGGCCGAGATCCCCAAGCATATCACGGCGCCGGCTCCCGGGCATGCAGGGCGGTACCCCGATGCAGATCACCCCGCGAAGGTGACTTGTCCGGACCGGGATCACGTGATCATCTGGTTGCGCTCGCTTCGAGGTTGCGATCACGATGACCGTATCCCCGCCCCATGATGAGCAGATGCGGCCGGAGCGCGTGATCACGCGGCTGGTCGATCGTGTCTTCGGCTACGACTTCTTCCTGTCATACAGCCGGTCCGACGGAATGCATCTGCCGCAGCGGCTGAAGGAGCGGCTCGAACATGGCGGCTTCCGCGTCTTTCTCGACCAGACCGAATATGTGGCCGGCGCCGATCTCAGACGCGAGACCCGGCGGCAAGTGCTCAAGAGCCGCAAGATCGTCGTGATCGGGCGTCCCGGCGCCTTCAGGTCGGAATGGGTCAGGCGTGAGGTTGCGGTGGCGCTGGCGAGCGATGTCGGCCCGGTGATCCTCGATCTCAACGGCGCGCTGGCGGCTGCGCCCGCGGACGCACCGCTGGCTGCGATGGTGCGTGAGCGCGACTGGCTGCGACTGCCGGAAACACTGCAGGATGCGGACGGCGAGCCGAGCGATCACATCGTCGCTGAGCTGGTGCGCAGCTTCAACTACACGCGGCAGGAGACGCGACGGCAGCGCGTGTTCCTGACGGCCGCGCTCGTCCTGTTCGTGACGGCCGCTGTCGCGAGCTGGCAGGCCTGGCAGGCCATTCAGGCTCGCGACATCGCCGAAGCCGAGCAGCGCCGCGCCGAGCGCGCGCTAGATCAGGTCCAGAGCACGGCCAATCGAAGTGTCCAGGCGCTGGCGCTGCGCATCCGGAAAACGCGCGAGACCTCGGCGGCCGCGCCGCAGATCCAGCCCTGCACGCTCGCCAATCTGCCGGCCTATGACGCGCTCGCCGCGACCGCACTCAAGGTTGGCGAGGGTGATGCGGCGCTAAAGCTGCTCGGCGATTGTCTCAGCATGGCCGAAGCGAACATGACCACGGCCGCTGATGGCGCCGCGTGGCAGACAGGCGCGGCGATGCTGCACCAGCGGATCGGGGAGCTCTCGGATCCCAGCGACAAAGAGCGTCATTTTCGCGCGTCCTTGACGCTGTGGCGCGGGCTGGCCGATCGGTCGGCGCCCGCGCGCGAGCCATTGGCCGCGGCGCTGAATCGGCTCGGAGATGTTCAGCTGACGAGCAGACGCGCTGACGCGGCGCTCCCGCTCTATCGCGAAGCGCTGTCGCACATCGAAGCGCTCGCCGACTCGCAACCGGCGCGGAGCGAGCTACGGCAACTCGTGTCAGCGACCTATCAGCGCATCGCCGATGCGCTGCTGCAGCTCGGCAATCCCGGCGAAGCGCTGGGCTGGGCCGACAAGGATCTGCAGACCTATGGCGATCTCGGCGCGATCGAGCAGACGGCCCCGGACCGGCAACGCGACGTCGCGTCCAGCCTCGACCGCCGGGCCCAGGCGCTCGATCTGCTGGGACGGCACGACGAGGCACTGGCCGTGTTCCAACGCGGCGTCGCTCTGCTCGACCGGGCCATGGCCACCGCAGGCGCCGAGCCGAGCTGGCAACGCGATGCCGCGGCGATGCGCGAGATGATGGGCAAACTGCTGGGACGGATGGGCGAATCGGATCGCGCCATCGACCGGTTCTGGCAGGCGCTGCAGCTTCGCGAGCGGCTCGCGACCTCGCAGGAGGATCCGGGCTGGCTGGGCGAGCTGACGGAAGCCTATCGGCGCTCGAGCGAGCTGATGCTGCACATCGACCGGGTCGCGGAGGCGCGTGAAATGGCCGAGCAATATCTGCTCGCGGCCAGCATCAATGCCGATGCGACCAAGGACAAGCTCTCGCGCATGCGGCGTGCACTGGGAACGGTGTGCTGGACGGCGGTCAATGACGGACGCTTCGTCCGCGCGCTCTGGGTCGGACAACGCGCCGTCGAGCTGTCGCCGCAACGCGACTGGGTCAGCCTGAACTATGCCCACGCGTTGATGCTGTCCGGCCAGCCGGATGCGGCACGGACGATCTACCGGGAGCTTGATGCAGCACCGGGTGATGCCGGCGGCCTGCGACGGCAGATGCGCGACGATTTCGCCGTGCTGCGCCGACGCGGCCATGGCCATCCGCTGATGGCCGAGATCGAAGCCACGATGAGGTCGGTCAACGCCGTCCCGAATCACTTGCAGCAGCCATGAAGGAGCGATCGCGATGAATTTGCGAATTGTCGTCCTGCGCCGCCTGGCCGCGGCGCTCCCACTGCTCCTGCTCGCCTGCGGCCTCGCCCGGGCCGATGACCCGAAGCTCGCGCTCATCGACATGACCTCTGGCGATCTGGCGCGCCAGGGCATCGCAACCCGCGAGCTGCGGATGCGCGCCTTTCCGAACTCCTGCGCTGTTGCGGGCAACGCAAATCTGTCGGTGTCCAACGAGCTGTTGCAGCATTTCCGATCGCGCGGCTTCTCGCTGGAAAGCCTCTGCCTCGGCCTCAGCTCCCAGGTGCATTACGACCCGGAGACCGGAAAGCAGCTGCCGCTCGCCAATCTGGTCGAGCTCGGGCAACGCGGGCGCGAGGCGGTGATTCCCTTGAACCTTCCGGACTGCTTCCGCCATGCCGTGGCGCATCTTGAATGCGATTCGAAATACGACACGTGGGAGCTTGTCCGGCTCGAACCGCGTGATGATCCGCGCCCGTTCGCGCGCAAGTTCGACGCGATGGTTCGCCGGCATCTCGAGCGGACCGGCATCACCGGTGTGTTTCAGGTGCCGGATCTCGGACAGGGCATGTTCACGAGTGCATACGAATGGCTGCTCGCATCGCCTGCCCTGCCGCGCGGCTACGGCTACGCGCTGCACGGCTCCGAAGGCGACGATCCCGAAATGGAGACCGTCGACCTCAGCACCTACCGCAAGAAGGGCGATGTCGGCATCTTGTGGAACGAGCAATGATCGACGGACGATGATCGACCGACCAAGAGCGGCGCGGCGAGAGCGACGCGCGTGACGACCTCATCGCGTCAAGCCCGACTGACGTGCCCCCGCCAAATTAGGCCAGTTTGAACTGGAATTTTCCACTTATGATCCCACCCGGGACAGAGGAGAGTTCCATGAAGGCATCGAAGTTTTCGGAGGCTCAGATCGCATTTGTTCTGAAGCAGGCTGAGGACGGTACGGCGGTTGCGGAGGTTTGCCGCAAGGCCGGGATCAGCCAGGCGACGTATTTCAATTGGAAGAAGAAGTATGCCGGTCTGATGCCATCGGAGATGAAGCGGCTGCGCCAACTCGAGGAGGAGAACGCCAAGCTCAAGCGGATCGTTGCGGACTTGTCGCTCGACAAGGCCATGCTGCAGGATGTGCTCTCAAAAAAGCTCTGAAGCCTGGCCGCAAGCGGGAGCTTGTCGACAAGGTGCGGAGCGACTGGAAGGTCTCGATCAGGCGGGCCTGTTCGACGCTTCGGATCGATCGCGCACTGTACGTCTACAAGTCGAAGCGCGGCGACCAGGCCGCCCTTAAAAATCGGATCAAGGACGTCTGCCAGACGCGGGTGAGATACGGATATCGCCGGGTCCATGTCCTGCTGCAACGTGACGGTTGGGCCGTCAACGTTAAGCGCGTCTATCGTCTCTACAGGGAATTAGGCCTGCAATTGCGCAATAAAACGCCGAGACGTCGCGTCAAGGCCAAGCTGCGCGAGGATCGTACCGACGCATCTCAGATCAATGAGACTTGGGCGATGGATTTCGTTCACGATCAGCTCGCTACCGGCCGCAAGATCCGGGTTCTTACGATCGTCGATACCTTCAGTCGCTTCTCACCAGCCGTCGATCCGCGCTTCAGCTATCGAGGCGAGGATGTCGTGCTGACTTTGGAACGCGTCTGCAAGGCCGTCGGCTACCCCAAGACTATTCGCGTCGATCAGGGGTCGGAGTTCATCTCCCGCGATCTCGACATCTGGGC
>NZ_JBSRYH010000001.1:7517500-8390212 GCF_054056435.1 Bradyrhizobium sp. USDA 4369
GACTCCCGGATAGTACTCTCAGGTATTCGGAGTTTGGTTGGGTTTGGTAAGACGGTAAGTCCCCCTAGCCCATCCAGTGCTCTACCCCCTGAGGTATTCGTCCGAGGCGATACCTAAATATCTTTCGCGGAGAACCAGCTATTTCCCAGTTTGATTGGCCTTTCACCCCTAACCACAAGTCATCGGAGCCTTTTTCAACAGGCACCCGTTCGGTCCTCCAGTGAGTGTTACCTCACCTTCAACCTGCTCATGGCTAGATCACTAGGTTTCGGGTCTAATACAACGAACTTGACGCCCTATTCAGACTCGCTTTCGCTACGCCTACGCCTATCGGCTTAAGCTTGCTCGTTAAATTAAGTCGCTGGCCCATAATACAAAAGGTACGACGTCACCCAGAACGCATCTTGGGCTCCGTCTGTTTGTAGGTGTCCGGTTTCAGGTCTATTTCACTCCCCTCGTCGGGGTGCTTTTCACCTTTCCCTCACGGTACTGGTTCACTATCGGTCGCTGAGGAGTACTTAGGCTTGGAGGGTGGTCCCCCCATGTTCAGACAGGATTGCACGTGTCCCGCCTTACTCGAGCATGAATGTTCGCATTACCCATACGGGGCTATCACCCTCTGAGGCCCTGCTTTCCTGACAGGTTCTGGTTGGCTTACATTCATGACTGGCCTGGTCCGCGTTCGCTCGCCACTACTAGCGGAGTCTCGGTTGATGTCCTTTCCTCCAGGTACTTAGATGTTTCAGTTCCCTGGGTTCGCTTGAAACCTCCTATGGATTCAGAAGTCTCATACCTTCTCTTGATAACCGGAAATCCAAAACCTCGACGACTTGCATCGTCATGATCTTGAAGCCTCTCGGTCTCCCAATCGAACCCCAAAACCAAGGTCTTGGAGTTCCGGCTATCGAAGGTGGGTTTCCCCATTCGGAAATCCGCGGATCAAAGCTTCTTCGCAGCTCCCCACGGCTTATCGCAGCGTAGCACGTCCTTCATCGCCTCTCAGCGCCAAGGCATCCACCGAACACCCTTAAGGCACTTGATTGCTCTCATTATCAATGTCCACACACTCGGCAGAATGTTGTCAGCTCCTCACCTGCCCCGTAGGACAAGCGTCAGGAAGCCGCAGGACACTGATTAGAAAGACCAGCTTGCTTCTTAAGATCGAACCGATCGCCGTGCGGTCAAGCGCAGCGAACAGAGTCATTTACAACAGACCGGATGCTTCACAGCTTCCAGCCTGCGCCGAAATGACCCGGAGATAGTGAAGGCGTCGGTGCAAAGTCGAAACGCGGACCGCTTGCGCGGTGGCATTTCATTGCACGACCCAACTCGGATCGATCTCCTCTTCACGATGTCAGATAACACGCAGTCTCCTGTAGTCCCGGTGAGGACCAGAAGATGCGAAATGTTGTCTCGCGGACGAATTTGAACACGCAGGCTGCAGCCCGGCTTCGCCAAGTGGCTACGCCAGGCAACACGCTACGCCCTTCGGCTCCTGCGTCATTGATCCAGCGTCATCCCAACCTTGGCCGCGCCACGCGCAGCCCGAAGGCCGAAGCGTGGTGGAGCCTGTCGGGATCGAACCGACGACCTCATGCTTGCAAAGCACGCGCTCTCCCAGCTGAGCTAAGGCCCCAAAACCGGAAGACGAATGCTCAAAGCCTCGCCTGTTCGGAGCATGGCCGTGCCACGCGGTGCCGAAGGCGAAGCGTGGTGGGCCTGGGAAGACTTGAACTTCCGACCTCACGCTTATCAAGCGCGCGCTCTAACCAACTGAGCTACAAGCCCTAACGCTCGAAGCTCGTCACCGCCCTGCCCGCGAAGGTAAAACCAACGAAGGCCAAGCAGCAAACGCGCAGCCCCAGGCAGCGTGTTCGTCCGCGAAGAAAGAGAAACGAAGACGGCGAAATCCCGCCAATGGAACTCAACCCGATCTGGCGATCGTGTCGGTCCCTGATGTTTCTAAAACAGCTCGATAGAAGCGACAGATCCGAAGATCCGACCTTGCTGAAGAGCCATCCTTAGAAAGGAGGTGATCCAGCCGCAGGTTCCCCTACGGCTACCTTGTTACGACTTCACCCCAGTCGCTGACCCTACCGTGGTCGGCTGCCTCCATTGCTGGTTAGCGCACCGCCTTCAGGTAAAGCCAACTCCCATGGTGTGACGGGCGGTGTGTACAAGGCCCGGGAACGTATTCACCGTGGCGTGCTGATCCACGATTACTAGCGATTCCAACTTCATGGGCTCGAGTTGCAGAGCCCAATCCGAACTGAGACGGCTTTTTGAGATTTGCGAAGGGTCACCCCTTAGCTTCCCACTGTCACCGCCATTGTAGCACGTGTGTAGCCCAGCCCGTAAGGGCCATGAGGACTTGACGTCATCCCCACCTTCCTCGCGGCTTATCACCGGCAGTCTCCTTAGAGTGCTCAACTAAATGGTAGCAACTAAGGACGGGGGTTGCGCTCGTTGCGGGACTTAACCCAACATCTCACGACACGAGCTGACGACAGCCATGCAGCACCTGTGTTTCGGGCTCCGAAGAGAAGGTCACGTCTCTGCGACCGGTCCCAAACATGTCAAGGGCTGGTAAGGTTCTGCGCGTTGCGTCGAATTAAACCACATGCTCCACCGCTTGTGCGGGCCCCCGTCAATTCCTTTGAGTTTTAATCTTGCGACCGTACTCCCCAGGCGGAATGCTTAAAGCGTTAGCTGCGCCACTGGTGAGTAAACCCACCAACGGCTGGCATTCATCGTTTACGGCGTGGACTACCAGGGTATCTAATCCTGTTTGCTCCCCACGCTTTCGTGCCTCAGCGTCAGTATCGGGCCAGTGAGCCGCCTTCGCCACTGGTGTTCTTGCGAATATCTACGAATTTCACCTCTACACTCGCAGTTCCACTCACCTCTCCCGAACTCAAGATCTTCAGTATCAAAGGCAGTTCTGGAGTTGAGCTCCAGGATTTCACCCCTGACTTAAAGACCCGCCTACGCACCCTTTACGCCCAGTGATTCCGAGCAACGCTAGCCCCCTTCGTATTACCGCGGCTGCTGGCACGAAGTTAGCCGGGGCTTATTCTTGCGGTACCGTCATTATCTTCCCGCACAAAAGAGCTTTACAACCCTAGGGCCTTCATCACTCACGCGGCATGGCTGGATCAGGGTTGCCCCCATTGTCCAATATTCCCCACTGCTGCCTCCCGTAGGAGTTTGGGCCGTGTCTCAGTCCCAATGTGGCTGATCATCCTCTCAGACCAGCTACTGATCGTCGCCTTGGTAGGCCATTACCCTACCAACTAGCTAATCAGACGCGGGCCGATCTTTCGGCGATAAATCTTTCCCCGTAAGGGCTTATCCGGTATTAGCACAAGTTTCCCTGTGTTGTTCCGAACCAAAAGGTACGTTCCCACGCGTTACTCACCCGTCTGCCGCTGACGTATTGCTACGCCCGCTCGACTTGCATGTGTTAAGCCTGCCGCCAGCGTTCGCTCTGAGCCAGGATCAAACTCTCAAGTTGAACTTGAAGCTTTGAACCGGCTGATCACAACGTTTGACGAGGTCCCACCAATCGATCTCCACGCTTCACAGCGCGAAAACCATGGTGTTACCTTTGAAACATTGTCCGCCGAAGTCTTCTCGTCCGATCTCAAATGAAAGCCGAAGCTCCCACCCGAGACCCGCAAGGACTCCGCCGTCCACGTTTCTCTTTCTTCATCTTCACTTGTCAAACAGCCCGTACTAATTAGTTCACCTCGAACTACTTAGTACATCAACTTCTCTGGTCTCTTTCGCCGTCGAAGTCCCCGTTGCCGGGGCGCTTCACATAGCTGATTTTCAGAGACCGTCAAGAGCTTTTTTTGAAGAAAAACTCAGGAGCCAATCAGACGAAAACAACATCAGTCCCGAAAGTCGGGGGCCTCAGTCATCAGTGATGTCCGGCTGGCGTGGTGGTGAGATAGTGCGATGCCGCATCCCGTGCAAGAACTTTTTGCGACGGCTGTGAAGAAATGTGGACAGCGTGGTCACACCCCGCTCTGGGCCCCCTCACACGGCGTTCTCGTTCCATTTTGAGACGGAACGCGCGCGCAGCGTCAGAAATTGCTCGCGCTTGGTTGCACCAGCGCACGATAGGAGTGCGGCATGCGCATGCAGACGAGATCCTTCCGCCGAACGACGTTGGTCGGATAGACGCTGTCGAGATTGCTGGTGTCGATCTCCGCCGTCGCAATCCCCTCCCCGCCCTCGATGATCGCCTCGCGACGCGGGAACGCGAACGTATCCGGACCGAACACGCCGCTCAGCCCGGGATAATCATTCGCCGCATCGCACACATTCGCGAATGCGAAGTAGGCGTTGTTCTCGCCACCGCGAACGCGGAAGTGATGCCAATGGTACGGATCGGCTCCGGTCGGGATCGGCGGCAGCTGCGCGACTTCCGTTCCCGCATGCGCCGCACTGAACGTCCCCTTCAGCGCTGCAGGACAGACGATCAGGTCGCAACCGCGCAACGCGAGCACCCGGCCCGCTTCCGGAAAGGCGGCGTCGTGGCCGATCAACACACCGATCCGCCCCATCGGCGTATCGACGACGACCCACGCATCTCCCGCACTGGCCCAGCTGCGCTCGGCGGTCGTGAGATGCGTCTTGCGATAGTTACTGATTTTACCGTCGGGCGTGACCAGGACGGCTGAGTTATAGATGGTGTTCCCGTCTCGTTCCGCAAGTCCGCAGACGAGTGTGAGCCCCTGCCCCGCCGCGATCTCGGCGAGCTGGGCCGTGATGCGGCCCGGGATCGGCTCCGCCGCGGCAGCCGGATCGGTCAACCCTGTTGCCGCAAGCTCCGGAAACACCACCAGTTCGGCGCCATCGGCCTTGGCGGCGGCGGCGACGTCAGCGATGCGCGCCAGATTGGCGGGGACGTCCGACGTCGGCGCGAATTGCGCGACGCTGATGCGCGAGCGTTTGCCCACCGGCCACGGCTGATGACCGTACAGGCCGAAGAAATCGCGCGGGTTCCAGCTGTAGGTGTTGGTGAGCAACTCCGGATACAGTTCCGGCCGGCGCTGCGCGAACACCGGCTCGCCGAGCACGCGCCGCGCCCTGGCTGCAGCGAGATCGATCTCTGCGAAGGCAACGCCGTCGCCCTTGTCGATCACCGCGGCCAGCGTGCCGTCGGGCGCGATGACGCAGCTGCCGCCGGAGAACTGCACGGTGCGCTCCAGCCCCCAGCGATTGCTCTCGATCACGTAGCAGGAATTCTCGAAGGCGCGGCTGATCCAGTATGGCGCCGGCGTGCGCTCGGCCAGCCAGTTCGAGATGTGGCAGATGATATCGGCGCCGCCGAGCGCCATCAGCCGCGCGGTCTCGACGAAATGGATGTCCATGCAGATCAGGAGCGCAATGCGGCCGATCGGCGTCTCGAACACCTGATTGTGCAGGTCGCCGGACGCCGCCCATTTCGGCTCGGAGATATAGGGATGGGTCTTGCGGTGCCGGCCGATCACGCCGTCCGGGCCGATCAGCACCGCGCTGTTGTAGTAGATGTCGTCGTCATCGACCTCGGGCATGCCGAGCACGACATAGCAGCCGTGTCGCTTGGCGAGCGCTGCGAAGCGGTGCGTGGTCGCGCCCGGCACCTTCTCGACGAACGGCGCCACCTCGGCGCGGTCGTACCAGCAATAGCCGGTCGTGCCCATTTCCGGCGTCACGATCAGCTTGGCGCCGGACGATGCGGCCTGCTCGCACAGCGCGAGCAGACTTTCGACATTGCGCTCCTTCTCGCCCAATGTCGGCTCGAACTGGACGGTGGCGACCTTGTATTGCAACGACATCGCTTGTGACCTCAGACCAGGAACGATTTCTTGATGGAGGCGCCGAGCGTGTATTTCGGGTCGACCATGTTGCCGAGCCGGACGCGCCCGGCCTGGGTCAGCAGCATGTAGGCGTCGATCTCCTCAAAGCCGTAATCGGCCGCCATCCAGCGGCACAGCTCGCGATAGGCGATGCGCGCCGCGTCCTCCATCGGCCGCGCCGAGCCGATCGTCATGATGAAGTCCTTGGTCTCTAATCGCGGCCAAGCGATGTGCCGGCCCTTGATCAGATCGACCTGCACCGTCGTGACGGTCGGATGCTCGATCGCGACGCCGCACAATTCGCCGTCGCCCTGCGCCGCATGGCAGTCGCCGAGATACAGCAGCGCGCCCTTGGTATTGACCGGCAGATAGATGATCGCGCCAACGCCGACATCCGGCAGATCCATGTTGCCGCCATAATAGTCCGGGACCAGCGAGGAGATCGCCTCGATCTCCGGCGAGGTGCCGATGGTGCCGATGAACGGCTCATAGGGCAGCGTGATCTTGTCGTTCCATTTGGTGCCGTTTTCGGCCGTGATTTCGAGTTTCTTCACCCGCTCCGGCAACGCCGGATTGAGCAGCGCGGTGTTGCCGGTCGAGACCAGCCCGCCGAAATCCGGCATCACCACGGTGGTGCCGCGCGGCTGCGGCCCGCGCGGCACGATGCTCTCGATATAGACCGCGAGCGTATCGCCCTTCTCGGCGCCGTTGACGTAGATCGGTCCGTTCTGCGGATTGAGGAAGGGGAAGTTCAGGATCTTCGACGGGCTGTCGGTCTCGTGCTTGATCGCGCCCTCGAACGCGTCATGGGTCTCGGCGGAGACGACGGCGCCGGGATCGACGGTCAGCACCGGCGCGACATAGGGGCCGTAGACGTAGTGATACTTGCCCTGATCCGTCTCGGTGATGACGTGATGGGCGCCGCGCGCGCCCCTCGCCACGCCCTTGCGGGCCATGATCGACTCCGACTGCCAGGCCATGCTCGTTCTCCTTATGCTCGTTATCAGCGTTTCTTTGCTTCAGACCGCGAGGTGGCGGCGCATCTCGGCGGCATCGTCGAGCGCCTCGCGCGCGAGGCTTGCGGTGATGCGGCCCTTGTCCATGACGTAAGCGCGCTGCGCCATGGCGCGGATCATGTCGAGGTTCTGCTCGACCAGGATGATGGTGACGCCGGTCCTGCGGTTGAGCTCGACCATGTTGCGGGCGATGTCCTGGACGATGTTGGGCTGGATGCCCTCGGAGGGCTCGTCGAGCAGGATCAGATGCGGATCGGCGATCAGGACGCGACCGATCGCGAGCTGCTGCTGCTGGCCGCCGGACATCGTGCCAGCGCGCTGGCTCCAGCGCTCCTGCAGGATCGGGAACGCGTCCACCACACGCCGGCGCCCCTCCTCCGGAATGCCGCCGCCCTTGATCGCAGCCCCCACCGCAATGTTCTCGCCGACCGTCAGCCGCGGAAACACGTCGCGGCCCTGCGGCACATAGCCCATGCCGAGCCGCGCGCGCTTGTGCGCCGGCAATTGCTCGACGGCCTCGCCGCGATAGACGATCGAGCCGCTCATGGCCGGCACCAGCCCGATCAGGCTCTTCATCAGGGTCGATTTGCCGACGCCGTTGCGGCCGATCACGGCGACGATCTCGCTCTCGCGGACCTCGATCTCGAGGCCCTGCAGCACCGGCTTGCCGCCATAGCCGGCGCGCAGACCCAAAGTGGTGAGGATGACTTCCTTACGCATACGCCTGCCCCAGATAGATCGCCGCGACGCGCTCGTCGGCCACGATCTCGTCGATCGAGCCCTGCGCGAACACCTGGCCGAGATGCAGCACGGTGACGCGCTGCGCGACCTGGCGCACGAACGCCATGTCGTGCTCGATCGCCAGCACGGTCATGCCGGCCGCGTTCAGCCGCCGCACCATCTCGCCGGTCATATGCGTCTCCTCCGGCGACATCCCGGCGGTCGGTTCGTCGAGCAGCAGCAGCCGCGGCTTCAACGAAATCGCCATGCCGATCTCCAGCCACTGCTTCTGGCCGTGGCTGAGATTGCCGGCGAGTTGCGCCTGCTCGGCTTCGAGATTGAGAAAGGCAAGCAGACGATCAATCTCCTTGTCGAGCGCAGCACCATGCAGCCGGCTCTGCAACGCGATCTCCAGATTCTGCCGCACCGACAGCCCCTTGAACACGCCGGGCACCTGGAACTTGACCGAGAGGCCGCGGCGGATGCGGGCAAAGGATTTCAACGCGGTGATGTCCTCGTCGGCGAACCAGATCTGGCCGCTGCCGGGATGGTGCTCGCCGAGGATCAGCCGGAACAGCGTGCTCTTGCCGGCGCCGTTCGGTCCGATCAGGCAGTGGATCTCGCCCTGCTCCAGCACGAGGTTGACCGAATTGGTCACGTGCAGGCCGCCGAAATGCTTGTTGAGGTCGCGCAATTGCAGCAACGGCATCACGCGGTCTCCTGCTTGCGCCGCACGACCCGCTTCGTGGCCCAGGTAATGAAGCCGAGCACGAGGCCGTTGGGCGCGATCAGCACCGTCAGCACCAGCAGCACGCCCATGAATACGAGCGCATATTGGCTGCCATAGATGGTCAGCGCCTGGAAGCCGGAGAGCACCACCAGCGTGCCGATGATGGTCGCGGTGAGATCGCTGCGGCCGCCGACGGCGACCCAGATCAGCGGCAGCGAGGCCGCCGTCATGCCCATGCTGGAGGGCGTGATATACTGCCCCCACACCGTGTAGAGCACGCCGGAGAGGCCGGCGAGCGCAGCCCCAATGACGAAGGTGATCAGCTGATATTTTCTGATGTCGTAGCCCAGCATCTCCGCACGCTCGGGATTTTCCCGGATGGCGACGATGACGTTGCCGAACGCGGAGTTCATCAGGATGCGCAGGCCGAGATAGACCAGCACCAGCATGGCGAGCACGACATAATAGAGCCCGACATCGGCGAACAACACGATCGGCCCGCCGAACCAGGGAATGGTCAGCGGCGGCATCGCACTCATGCCATTGAAGCCGTTGAGCCTGGCTGCACCGATGCGCCATTCCGGGCCGGCGGTCTGGGCCATGAAGCGTTCGAGCATCAGCGTCACGGCGAGCGTGACGATACCGAGGAAGACGCCGCCGATGCGGCCGAAGAACATGAAATAGCCGAGCAGCGCCGCCACCAGCGCGGCCATGCCGACGGCGAGCAGCAGCGCGATCCAGGTGAAGCCGTAGGACGCGCCGAAATTGATGGTGAGGATGCCATAGCCGTAGCCGGCGATGCCGAAGAACGCGGTCTGGCCGAACGACAGCGCGCCGCCATAGCCCCAGATCAGGCTGAGGCTGAGCGCGATGAACACCCAGACGAAGAAGTAGACGGTGTTGCCGACGGTATAGCCGTCGCTGAACAATGGATAAGCCAGCGCGCCGGCGAGCACGAGCGCGAACAGCGCCCAGAAGGCGGGACCGCGGCCGAGCGTCTGCGGGCCTTCAAGACGGCGAAACAGTCCGAGAAATCCGGTCATCGGGCCAGTCCTCAGGTCCGTTCGCGCAGCACGAAGCCGGAGATGCCCTTCGGCAGCACCCGGACGACGATGATGACGGCGATCAAAAGCCCGATCTGGCCGAACAGCTGGCCCTGCCAGGAGGTCATGCCGGATTTCACGATCGCGAGGATGCCCCCGGCCGGCGCGGTGCCGAGGAAGACGTCGGCGCCGCCGATCACCACGGTGACGAACGCCTCCATGATGAAGGTCGCGCCCATGGTCGGCACCAGGGTCATGGTCGGCGCGTAGAGCCCGCCGGCGAGGCCGGCGAGGCCTGCTCCGCAGGCGAAGGTCAAGCTGTAGATCAGCCGGGTATCGACGCCGAGCGCCGCCGCCATATGCGGCACCTGGATGGTGGCGCGCGCGAGCACGCCGAACCGCGTCCAGTTGAACAGCGCATAGAGCGCGCCGAGCACCGCCAACGCCGCGACGAACAGCACGATGCGGTAGATCGAATAGGAATAGGCGCCGACCTGGAAACTGCCGAACGGCGTGCCGACGCCGGCCATGGTCGATCCGACCATGATCAAGGTGCCCTGCGTCGCGATCAGGCTGAGGCCCCAGGTGGCGACGATGGTGTCGAGCGGTCGCTCATAGAGATGCCGGATGACGAGCAGCTCGACCAGCACGCCGACGAATGCCGAAGCCAAGGCGCCGCAGAGAATGCCGAGCGGCAGCGGCAGGCCGGCGTGCACGGTCGCGGCCGTGACATAGGCGCCGCACATGATGAACTCGCCATGGGCGAGATTGATCACGCCCATCATGCCGAAGATGACCGCGAGCCCGCAGGCCGACAGGACCAGGAACGCGAATGCGTCGCCGAACTGGTAGAGCGCAGAAAAAGCCAGGGTTGCGATGTCCATGTCTTCGATCAATGTGGGAGCGGAAAGATGAGCGTGACGATCGGAGAGCGAGCCGCTCCGGCGTGAGGGGACGCCGGAGCGACCGCGGCCGCCGGTCAGGGTTTCGGCGGCGGATTCGACGGCGTGTATTGCGCCATCGGATCCTTCTTGGTCAGGTCACAGCCGGCCTCGCCCAGCCAATACGGCTTGATGTCCTCCCAGATCTTCGGAAAGGAGATCGAGTGGTCGGCGCCGACCTTGGCGAGGTAGATGGTGTGCGACATGTGCTGGCTCTTCGGGTCGATGCAGACCTTGCCTTCCGGCGCGTCCATGCACACGTCGCCCATCGCGATCACCTTGCGGATCTCGTCGCGATTGGTCGATTTCGCCCGCTCCACCATCTGTTTGTAGAGATAGACCGCGAGATAGGAGTTCTCAGCCTCCTGGTTCACGTAGGGCTCGCTGGGGAACTTGGCCTTGAACTTGGCGTAGAACTCCTTGCTCTTCGGACTGTCGATCTCCTCGATGTAGTTGGTGGTGACGTACATGTCCTTGAGGCTCGGCGGCTTGAAGCGCTTGTGCTCATAGCCCTGGCCGACATTGACCGACGAGGCCATCGGCAGGTTGACGTTGGCGGAGGCCGCCTGCTCGTAATAGGAGGCCTGCGCGGTGCCGACCAGCAGGGTCACGACGAAGTCGGGCTTGGCCTTCTGGATGTTCTGGATGCTTTGCGAGAACTGCGACACGCCGAGCGGGATGAACTCCTCGCCGGCCATCTCGCCGCCATTCTCCTTGACGATCTTGCGCACCCACTCGGCCGAGATCTGGCCGAAATTGTAGTCGGCGGCGAGCGTGTAGACCTTCTTGCCGTAGGTCTGCATCATGTAGGGAATGAGCGTCGAGAACTGCTGCTCGGGCACGGCGCCGGTCACGACCATGTGGCCGTCGCAGACGCCGCCCTCATACTGGTTGTTGTAGAAGGCGAAGCCGTTGAACTGGTCGACGATCGGCCGGTAGGCCTCACGCGAGGCCGAGGAGAAGCCGGCGAACACGACATCGACCTTGTCCCGCTGCAGCACGCGGCGCATGAACTCCTGGTAGCGCGTGTTGTCCGACTGGGTGTCGTAGGTCACGAGTTCCAAGGGACGGCCCATGATGCCGCCCGACTTGTTGATCTCCTCGGCCGCCAGCTGGATGGCGTGCACCTTGCCGATGGTGGCGGCGGCGAAGTCGCCGGACTGGTCCTCCAGCACGCCGAGCTTGATCGGGTTTTCCGCAGCATAAGCGCCTGACGCGAAGACAAGCGTCCCCGTGAGGGCCGCGGCGCGCAGCCCCCGCAATCCAGATCTGGTCATGTGATGCTCCTACATCGCTTGCTTGTTGACGCCTTGCAGCGTGATGCTGCTCGGGCGTTCCGGCGTATCGGGCGGCCTCGCCCGTCTCTTCAGGAACTCCTCGCAATAGAGCTCCAGACTTTGCCGCGCCCGCATGCTGTCGCGGCGGAGCGCGGAATAGGCGTCGTCGTCGTTGAGACCGGTCTCCTGCATCAAAGTCACGACGGCACGGATCACGGCCCTTCGGCCGCGCCGGCGGCTCTCGAGGTCCTGCAGCTTCTCGTACATGTCGGTGCGCAGCAGGAACTGGTTGATGCCGAGGAACAGCGCGGTGTAGACGGCGCCGCCATGCACGGGCTTGCGCAGGAACGAGGTGGCGCCGAGATTGACCAGCGCCTTGAGCCGGCTCGGCGCCTCCACGCCGACCAGTCCGATCACCGGGACGGGCGGCAATTTCGACGCCGGGTTGACCTCGATGGCGACCGCGCCTTCGAGATCGCCGTCGATGAACAGAATGTCGCGCTCCGGCAGCAGCGCGCTGACGTCGATCTGGGCGCGGCCGTCGACGATCTCGGGATATTCGCAGGCGACGCCGAGCTTGGCGAGGGTCGTCTCCAGCGTCGTCTCCCAGCCAGCCCGCCGGGTGATGACGAGCGCGCGGCCGCCCTTGAAGTTCTGCAGCAGTCGGAAGGTCATGACTTCACCATTCGGAGCAGCGGAGGACGCATGGATGTCGCGAAGCGCGGCGACGACTGCACGAGATAGGGATCGGGCGCGATCGGCTGCCGCGCTTCCAGCAGCAGCTCGAACTGACCGTCGCGAGAGGACCGGCCGATCCGCGGCGTCAGCCAGGCGTGATAGGTCTGCGGATCGATCCGCACCTCGCCCTGCGGGGCCGGCAGACGCTGATTGGCGACAGCGCAGCGCACGAAGCGCGACTCGTCGGTGCCCGCCTGAGCGAGCGCCGCGGCCAGCAGCTTGACCGCGATATAGGACGCCTCGGCATCGGCCGAGACCACCGGACCATCGGGAAAGGCGTGCGTATAGGCCCGCAGGAAGGCCGCATTCTCCGGAGAGTTCAGCGAGGAGAAGTACACGCTGGAGGACAGGTGGCCGTCGACCGCCTCGGTCCCGATCTCCTGCAACTCCGGCTCGGACAGCGTGCAGCTCGCGACCGGGATGTCGTTCGCCTGGTCGATTCCGGCGGCACGACAGGCCGCGCGGAAGGCGCGGAAGAACGCATAGGCGCTGGTGCCGATCAGATTGTTGAAGACGAAATCCGGACGCTGTTCGAGAATGGCCGCGATCACCTGGTCGAACTCGGTGTCGCCGACCGAGAGATAGCGCTCGGCCAGCACGCTGCCGCCGCGGGCGCTGAGCGCCTCGCGGAAGATGCGGTTGTTCTCCCAGGCCCAGATGTAGTTGGAGCCGACGCAGAAGGCGCGCTTGCCGACGCGCGAGGCGAGAAAATCGACCAGCGGCAGCACGTGCTGGTTCGGCGCCGCGCCGGTATAGATGACATTGTCGGAGCTCTCGAAGCCTTCGTAATGCGACGGGTACCAGAGCAGCCCGTCGAACTTCTCGAAGCAGGGAATCACCTCCTTGCGGCTCGACGAGGTGTAGCAGCCGACCACCTGGCGGATGCCCGAGCCGAGCAGATCGCGCGCCAGCGCGCGATATTGCGCGAGATCACCGGCTGGATTGACCACGACGGGCTCGAGCGCGATCGGGCCGTTGCCGGCGTTGATCTCGGCGAGCGCGAGCTGCGCCCCGTTCAGCATCGAGCGCGCGACGACGCTGTACGATCCCGTCGTCGAGAACATCACCCCGATGCGATACGTCGTCCGTGTCATCCCGTATCCCAAAACAAAAAAAGCGCCCGCCGGCCGTGAAGCCGAGGGCGCCCTCGCCACCAACCAAACACGCTTCAATCAGCGCGGCGTTGGAAATGGTTTGATCGTGTTGCGTCTACGGGCCGCTGTGCCCAACGCGTAGACAGTACGGTCCCTTAGAACGCAAATCCTGTCAAGCGCGTTATTGCAGCGATGTCTGCACCAATTCAGGCCCGCATGCAGCAAATCTATGCAGGTGCGACACTCTTACCTGGCGACGCTGTCCTCGCCCCGCTGCACGCGCGGCAGGTTCAGCGCGACCGCGGCGGATTGCTGCGCGCCGGAGCGGTCAGGAAGCGATCGAGCTCGGCAATGGCTTCCGCTTCGCGCGCCCGTCGCAGCTGCCGGGCCTGCTCGATTCCTGGCGGCAGGCGCTTGGCCAGGTCACGCGCCTCCCGCGCCGTCTGCAACAGTCGCTCCCCCAGCGACATCGTCTGCTTGACGCGCCGTCTTCGTTTTTTCGGAACTTCGACTTCCATGCTATGATGACCCGGCTTCGATTCTGACGCAAATACAACCCTAGATGATCAACCAGCGCCTGCAGCTACATAAGTGAATCCGAAATCCACGGCGTGCTTCGAAACGATGGGGATGCAGCGGGCCTCCGGCGGGCTTTGCGGCCCACATTAGCGCCGGTGGACCGATGGCTTCGTATCGAATGATGCGGACGAGCGGCGCGCGCCGGAGGCGAAGGAACCAATCGCCAGCCGCCCGGTTCAAGCCGCAGCAAGAGGGGGTCCCATGAAGCACAAGCAATTCGCCGCCCTGCCCTTTCGTATCGAGGCTGCAGAGCTGAGCATCCTGCTGATCACCACGCGCCGGAAGCGACGATGGTCGGTGCCGAAGGGATCACCGATGCTGCGCAAACGCGCGCACCGGGTGGCCGCGATCGAGGCCTATGAGGAGGCCGGGCTGCGCGGCAAGATTGGCCGCCAGGCGCTCGGTCGCTTCAGACACAATAAGCGCAAGGGCAAGCGCAAGATCGCGTGCGAGGTCAGGCTCTATCCACTGCAGGTGACGAAGCAGCACGGACGCTTTCCCGAGCGCGGCCAGCGCAAGCTGGTTTGGCTGCCGGCTTCGGAAGCCGCGCGCCGCGTCCACCATCCCGAGCTGCGGCGGCTGATCCAGGGCTTCTCGCGGCTGAAGCAGCAGCGCAAGCGGCGTTGAGGCACGTCATGCAAGCGCGACAATGACGCCCTGGTCGGCCTGCAGCTGGATGGGAACCGGGCCGTTGTGACGGCCGAGATGCGTCGACAGCAAGCCGTCGCCCAACGGACCGGCGCAGCCGCTCAGCGCTCGGCAAACTTGATGGTCGACACCGGCCAGCGGCCGTCATGGCCGCTGATGGTGATGCGCAGACCGTGCAGTTCGTCGAGATAGACCTGCTCCACGGTTCCCGCCTTGCCATCGCTCAACGCTACGCACTTCCCGATCAGCTCCGTCTGAGCATGCTCGAACTCGCACAAAATGGTGAAGGCTCGCGTCTTGACGGCAACCATGAGGAACGGCGTGAGGGCTGATGGGACGCCGCAACGTTGCGGAGGGAGGCCGGCGCTGGCCGGTAGATCGGGGCTCCGGCACGCCGCGTCAACGGCCCATCAAGCGATCGTGCACGCGGCTCAGGCAGCACGCACGATCTGGTCAGCGGCATTCGAAATTGGCCGCATCCTCCAGGCTGCCGCTGCCTTTGTAGGCCAGCACCTTCGGGAACGCGCAGAGATCGCGCGTGCGGCCCGGCCACGGCACGTCGGGTGCACGCCGTGCGGTGGCGCGGATCGCGTCCGGCGCTGCGGCTGTGCCCTCCACCCATCGGTCGAGCGCCGTCAGCAGGTCGAACTGATCGGTCGCAGGTCCGCCGCCGCAATGGTTCATGCCGGGAACCAGGAACAGCCGCGCGAAGCCGTCGGCGTCGGCATATTTTGTCCTGAGCTGGCCGACATAGTCGATCGTGTCGAACGCCGAGAATATCGGATCGGCTGTGCCATGATAGAACAGCATCTTGCCGCCCTTGGATTTGAAGGCGTCGAGATCGGTCGAAATCGCCGCCTCATATTCCATGCCGGCGTCGAAGCCGCCGGCGCCCTTCATCACCTTCCGCGTATCGCGGTCGAGATCGAAATTGAGCACCCAGGCGACGAGATCCTCCGGCGTCTCCGGCGGGCTCATGAAATCATAGGGCACTCCGCCGGCGATCAGCGTCAGATTGCGCGCATTCGGCGGGCTGGATTTGGGCGTGCCGAGCTTCCAGGCGCGCCAGCCCGGCGCGGCGAGGCCGGGATCATAGGGCCAGCGTGCATAGATCAACCCGCCCATCGCATTGCGGCTGCCATCGAACATCAACTTGATGGCCTTCAGCTTCGGCGCGGACAGGCATTGCGCGCTGTCGCCCTCCTTGCAGGCGAGCACGGCCGGATCGAAGCGGCACGCCATGACGTCCTGCACCATGCCATCCTTGGCGCCGTCGGCACCGTCGCACGCCGCGATCACGCCATCGGCCGCCAGCTGCAGATCCTCGTCGGTCAGCGCACTGCCGACATCGGCCTTGCCGTCCGGGCCGGGCGGCGCGATTGCCAGCAGCGCCTGCTCCTGGACGATCACGTCGATGCCGGCGAGCGGCACGCGATAGGCCGGGGCCCCGGCGATCACGCCGTCGAATAGTTTCGGAAAGCGCTGCGTCACCGCCATCGCCTGGCGACCGCCATTGGAACATCCCGCGAAATAGGAGCGACGCGGCGCGGTGCCGTAGAGCTTCTCGGTCGCGGCCTTGGCGGCTTCGGCCACCGGCGGAATCGAGCTGTAACCCTTGTCGCGCCGCGCCTGCGGATCGAGCCCGAACAGATACGGCCCAAGCGGCCCCGGCTCCTCCAAATGTCCGGAATCGGTGGAAGCTACGGCATAGCCGTTGGACAGCCCGTTCGGCGGCGTCGCACCGGTGACGAGGCCGAGTGCGGGCCGCAACACGCCATCGACGCCGCCACCGCCCTGGAAGACGAATTTGCCATTCCACGTCGCGGGCAATCGCAGTTCGTAGCCGATCGCGTAGGGCTTGCCGTCGATGCCGGTGCGCTCATTGATCTTGCCGCGGATAAGGCAGTGATCCGGCGCGGGACTGGTGACGCCCGCGGACGCCGGCGGCGCCAGCTGCACACCGCCAGCGGCGACGAACTCCGCCGTGACGACGCGGCCGCTGCCCGAGAAGCCTTGCCCCAGCGCGGCGCAGCTCGCCTTGAAATCCTCGGCATGGGCCGATGCCAGGGCCGACGAACCCAACGCAACCGCAGCCAGCGCCATCATCCGGATCTGCATCAATCTCGTCCTCCCGACTGTACGGGCGAATGGCCCGTCGCGTGCCGTCGTTGCGTCGCGGCACGCTTGATCGCATCTGGACCATAGCCAAGCCTGCGCGCGGCTCGCAAGCGGCCCTGCGCATGCGCGCGATTGAAAACGCCAGCACAAGCGTGCCATCTGTCTTCACGACACGATCGAGGGACCATCATGGCTGCGGACATCCGGTTGAATGCGTTTGCGATGAACTGCGTCGGGCACCAGTCGCCCGGCCTGTGGCGGCATCCGCGTGACCGCTCCTCTGACTATAACCGCCTGCCCTATTGGATCGACCTCGCCAAGACCCTGGAGCGCGGCCGCTTCGACGGGCTGTTTCTCGCCGACGTGCTCGGCGTCTACGACGTCTATGGCGGCACCCCGGACGCAGCCTTGCGCCACGCCATCCAGGTGGCGGTCAACGATCCGATGATGCTGGTCTCGGCGATGGCCGCGGTGACTGGGCATCTCGGCTTCGGCGTCACCTGCACTTTGTCCTATGAGCCGCCCTACCCGTTCGCGCGCCGTATGTCGACGCTCGATCATCTGACTCAGGGCCGCATCGGCTGGAACATTGTCACCGGCTATCTCGACAGTGCTGCGCGCGGCATGGGCAAGGTGCGTCAGACCGCGCATGACGACCGCTACGACGTCGCCGACGAATATATGGAGGTGGTCTACAAGCTGTGGGAGGGCAGCTGGGAGGACGATGCCGTCAAGCGCGACCGCGCCAGCGGAATCTTCACCGATCCCGCAAAAGTCCACCGCGTCAGCCACCAGGGCGAGACCTATCAGCTCGACGCCATCCATCTGTGCGAGCCGTCGCCGCAGCGGACGCCGGTGCTGTACCAGGCCGGCACCTCGCCGCGCGGCCGCGTGTTCGCCGGCCGCCATGCCGAATGCGTGTTCATGTCCGGCCCCTCGGCCAAGATCATCGCACCGCGCGTCGCCGCGATCCGCCAGGCGGCGGTCGAGGCCGGCCGCGCGGGCAACGACATCGTGATTTTCAGCATCGCCACCGTCGTGCTCGGCGAGACCGACGCGGAAGCCGAAGCGAAGTTCGCCGATTATCGCCGCTATATCGATCACGAGGCCTCGCTGACCCTGATGTCGGGCTGGACCGGCGTCGACTTCTCGACCTACGAGCTCGACCAGCAGGTCCGACACGTCCTCAACGACGCCGGCCGTAGCGCGATGGACAACGTCACACGCGCCGACCCGGACCGGGTCTGGACCGTCCGCGAGGTGGCCGAGCATGTCGGCATCGGCGGCATCGGCCCGGTCTTCGTCGGCGGGCCTGCGAAGGTCGCCGACGCCATCGAGCAATGGGTCGAGCAGACCGGTGTCGACGGCCTGAACCTCGCCTTTGCGCTCTCGCCGGAGAGCTTTGCCGATGTCGCCGACATGCTGGTGCCGGAACTGACGAAGCGCGGCCGCTACAAGCAGGCCTACCAGCCGGGCACGCTGCGCGAAAAGATGTTCGGCCCCGGCCGCGCCCGCCTCGCCTCGCCGCATCCGGCGGCCAGCTATCGACCGTGAATGTCGGACACGCTGAGATGATGATCGTTGGCTTATGCGGCAAATGATCTGACAATGAGTTTCTCGTCATGTCCCGGGCATCCACGCCTTGCCACGCACGCCGACGTGGATGGCCGGGACAAGCCCGGCCATGACGTAGAATCAGATGTGGCCTCACGGCGCTCTTGCGCGCGGAGGCCGCCCCGGCGGTGAGGGCGGCAGTCGCGCCTGCTCAGCCGGCCCTACTTCTCGCGCAGGCCCTTCTGGATCGGCGTCATGCCCGGCGAGCCCTGCTCGTCGGCCTGCTGCAGGGCGAGGAATTCGCCGAGCCGCTTGCGCGCCGGCGAGCCGAGCGCGCGCGCGACCTCGGAGATCAGGAGCTCGGTGAGCACGAACCCGCCCGCCATCGAATCGAACGGCTCCAGCCCTTTCGTGCTGCTGGTCAGCAGCGTCGTCGCGTGCGAGGCCAGCGGCGACAGGAACTGGTCGGTGACCAGGATCAGATGCGCGCGGCGCTTGGCCGCCTCCAGGCCCCAATCGAGCGTGCTCTGCTGGTAGTGCCGGAAATCGAACAGCACCACGACCGTCCTGGGCTTGAGGTCGACGAGCGCCGAGATGCGCTCGGTGCCGTCGGAGGCGATGTGGGTGACGTCCTTGCGCAGCATCGAGAGATAGGTCGCCAGCTGCGTCGCGAGGATCGCGCTGATCCGGCCGCCCATTACCAGCACCGGCCGTGCGACATCAGCGAGCGCTGATACCGCCGCCTTCAGCTCCTTCGCATCGAGATGCGAGAAGGTCGAGCGGATGCAGTCGACATAGGCCGCCTGCGCCCGCGCGGCCGGCGTCTCGGCCGCCGGCTGACGCTTGGAATCCGGATAGGCATCGACCGGCGAGAAGATGCGCTGGTGGATCTCGGCGCGCAGCGTCTCGTGAAATGCGCCATAGCCGTCGAAGCCGAGCTTGCCGACCAGCCGCAGCACCGTCGGCGCGCTGACCTCGGCGGCGGTGGCGAGCTGGATGATCGGCACCAGGCCGCCGGTCGGGTAGTTCTCCAGGATGACCTTGGCGACCGCGAGCTCCGCCGGCGCCAGATGGTTGCGCACCACGCGGATGCGCTCGGCCACGGTGCCCTCGCTCGGGAGCGGCGCGCTCACGACGAACGGTCCTGCGATCGGAGGGGCATGGCGATGATCATCACCACGCAGCTAGCATGAATCGCGTTGTCGCAAAAGTGACGCGCCGCAACGGGACGACTCAGAGCAGGAACGTCATGTTGTGCTGGCTTCTGGCGGCATCGAGCAGCGCCACCAGCTTGCGGTCGATCTTGAGCCGGCCGTCCTCCTCGCGCAGAACGTGACCCATCCAGCCGGTCAGCGTCTGCACGACATGACCGGCGCGCATCTCGTGCACGATGAATTGCGAGCGAATCTTGACCTCGCCGTCCGCGGCGGTCGCGATGCGCACGAAGCCGGCATTCAGATGGCTAGTGTAGGACGGCGGCAGCTGCGACGACGCGACGCCCGTGCGCAGCCAGACGATGCGATCGCCCATCCGCCGCCGGTCGTCGAAGGCGATCGTCACCTGGCGCTGCGGATCGCCTCTCGCGGCATCGGGCATGTCGCCGGCCGCCGGCACCCAGTACAGGCATTGCCGCGAGTAGAGCTGATACCAGCGCTCGAAGGCGCGGCGGTCGAGCAGCCAGTGCTCGTGCAGGATCAGCGCCTCGTAACGCTGCCGCTCGGCCTCGGTGAGCGGCGTGCCGATCGCCTGCCATTCGTCGAGATCGCGGCGCAACCGCGCGTAATAGGCATCATCGACATAGGTCGATTCCAGGCTGTCGCGCAGAATGTCCTTGAGCGTGAAGCCATCATCCAAGGCCATCTTCATTTCGAGATCGAGCGGGGTCATGCGGCGGCCAATCGTGTCGTGGACGTCATCAGGCGCTTCCACGCGCGCCAGAACGCGCGCAGCGGCAGGTCGTCGGTCACCGGTCCGGTCAGCATGCCCTTCGGGCCGATATACTCCTTGCCGGTGCCGAGATGGCGATTGGTCAGAACCCATTCCATCTCGGGGATCGACAGGCCGGCCTGGCACTCCTCGAAATTGGCGAGATCATCCGGCTCGCCGAAGCTCGGAAAATCCTCCTGCAGCCGCATCCTGAGCGCGTTGACCTCGTCGGGCAGGTCCGGCGCCTCGAGCGCGGTCGCATACCAGGTCAGATGCGTCAGATCGACCTTCTGCGGCTCGATGACCTGGATCTGGTTGCCGATGATCAAAAGGTTCGGGAAGATGTTGAGGTTCATGCCCGAGCCCATCACAACGTCGAGCGCGGCGTCCGCTTTGGCGCCGAGCTTGGCCCGGATCGCCTGCTCGTAGCGAGTCTCGCCGGGCATCGGCGCCGCCTGCTCCCAATAGCGTTTGATCTCGGCGCGTTGGTCGATGAAGGTGTGGCCGTTGCCGACATCGGCGACCGTCTGCAGACCGTGATCGACATTGCCGATCGTCCACTGCATGTCGACGCCGGCGCCGTACCGGTCCTTGCGCATGCGTAAGAGCGACATGTGCGAGAAGCCCGGATGATAGCCGTCGGCGGAATTGTCGTAGACCAGCTTCCAATTGCCGAGGCAGATCATGCGATGCGTGCCGCGCTGCAATTTCAAGGTCGCGCCGGGCCAGCGGTCGAGCCATTCGTCGATCAGCTGCGCGGCCGGCCCGAGATGCGTGACGAGGTCCGGCATCTCCCGGTTCAACGTCGCGAAGATGAAGCCGCGGTAGCTCGCGACCCGCGCGCGGCCGAGGCCGAGCGCCGCCTTGTCGAAGCCGGGGCCGTAGCCCTCCTCGATCGGCACGCCGACCAGCGCGCCCGCGCTGTCGAACGACCAGTTGTGATAGGGACAGGTGAAGCGCCGCGCCGTGCCCTCGTCCTGGCGGCAGACGGTGGCGCCGCGATGGGTGCAGCGGTTGAGCAGCACGTGCAGCGCGCCGTCGCGGTCGCGGCTGACGATGACTGGCCGCAGGCCGAGCTTGCGGCGGACGAAGCTGTGCGGCGCCGGCAGCTCGCTCTCATGCGCGATGAAGGTCCAGGTGCCGCCGAACACGCGGTTCATCTCGGCGGCGAAGATCGCCTCGTCGGTGTAGAGCGAGCGATGCACGCGATGCTCCTGCACCAGCATGTCGAGCGGCAGTTCGGGTGAATGGCTCATGCGGTCTCCTCGAAGCCGGCAGGACGCAGGCGGTCGTTGCCCGCGTCCTGCGCCACGGTCAGTAGCGCGTGAAATATTCGCGGTGCTCCCAGGCGGTGACGTCGTCCGGCGTCGCCTGCCAATTCGGCTCGGCGGCGAGGAAGCGGTTCACCTCGCTCTGCTTCATGCCGAGCAGCCAGTCGACGAAGACGTCGCCGAGCTGGGCGCGGAAGTAGCTGCTTCCCTTCAGCGCTTCGAGCGCCTCCATCAGGTTGGTCGGCAGCAGCGGGCGATGCGTCGCCGTGTAGGGGCTTGTCTCCAGCGGACCGGGATCGAGCTTGCGGCGCAGGCCGTCGAGTCCCGCCAGCGCCTGCGAGGCGATGTAGAGATACGGGTTGGCGCCGGGCTCGCCGACGCGGTTCTCGATATGCGCCGACGGCTCGCCGGGCATGCCCTGCACCCGGATCATCGCGGCGCGGTTGTCATAGCCCCAGGTGGCGCGGTCCGGCGCCAGCGAGTTCGGCTTGCGGCGGCGATAGCCATTGACGGTCGGCGTCGTGAACACCGAGGCGGCCGCGGCATGTTCGAGCAGGCCGCCGACGAAGTGGCGGCCGACCTCGGACAGCAGCTCGCCCGAGCCGGGCTCGGAGGCGAAGGCATTGCGGCCGTCGGCGGTGGCGAGGCTCTGATGCAGGTGCCAGCCGCTGGCGACGTAGTTCGGCAGGCCGGGCCGGGTCATGAAGGTCGCATGCAGGCCCATGCGGGTCGCGACCTGCTTCACCATGGATCGAAACAGCGACATCGTGTCGGCGGTCTTCAAGCCGGTCTGGACGTCGAAGGTGAATTCGAGCTGGCCCGGCCCCATCTCGTTCTCCATCGTGCGCAGCGGCAGGTTCAGCGCCACGCAATGATCGGCGAGCGTGCAGATGAAGTCGTCCATGCGGTCGAGATTGTCCTCGACCTGGTAGGAGAAGCCGCGCGCTGCGGCTTCGACGAGCGGCGGCGTCGGCGGCAGGCCGAGCGTGCCCATATCCTCCGGCGCGAGCTTGGGATCGATCACCTTCGTGACGTAAAACTCGATCTCCAGGCCCGTGATGAAGGTGTATTTCTCGCGCCTAAGCTCGGCGAGCGCGGCCTTCAATTTGTGGCGCGCATCGAACGGCACCGGACGGCCGTCGCGGAAGTAGAGATCGCCGAGCACCCAGCCGGTGCCGGGCGACCAGGGCAGCACGCGGAAGGTGGTGGGATCGGGCACCAGGATGACGTTGGCGAAGCCGGCCATCTCGGCCATGCCGAAGCCGCCGCCATCGACGAACGGATTGTAGGCGATGCCTTCGGCGGAATCGAAGCCATATTGCGCATTGGTGAACTCGATGCCGTTCTTCAGCGCGGCATGGAACGGTGCGGGCATGAGCGTCTTGCTGCGCAGCTTGCCCTGGGGATCGGCGACGGAGACGCGGATGCAGCGCAGGCCCGTCTCCTTAACCGCCGCGAGCGCCTCGCTTGCGGCCGCCTTCTGCTCGTCGCTCCAGAGGCCATGCGCCTCGATGAAACCGCTACTCACGTTGGCTCCTCCTCGCATGAACGCGCCGCGTCGCGGGCATTCGCTTGATGGTCACCGGCGCAGAAAATCTGTTTCATTACGTCATATCTTTAAAGCGTAAAATTTATTACTCGTGCCGAAATAATGAGCCGCACCCTGCCCGCGCGCGAGCCAGCGCCACGGCGATCAGATCGCAGCGCCTCATGGCCTCATGGGTGGGATGAACGCCTTCGGATCAGGCGCAGATCAGGCGCCGAGCCGCTGCAGCAGCTGCGTCACCGCCGCCGCGATCGGCTTGATGATCGGCACCTCGAATTGCGGCTGCAGGCGGTCGGCGGCCTGCGCCAGCGGCCCGCCGCCGATGATCACGGCCGAAGCGCCATCCTCCGCGATGCAGGCGCGCGCCGCCGCCGCAAGCGCCGACTCCAGCCGCTCGGGATCAGCCGCGAGGGCCGCCGGATCGCCCGCCGTCAGCCGCGTGCCCGTGAATTGCGCCGCCAGCCCGAGCTGCCCGGCCAGCGCCGCGATGCTCGTAACCAGTGCCGGCGTCACGGTGGCGATCCCGAAGCGCCGCCCTTCTCGCGCGGCCTCGCGCATCGAGGCTTCGCCGATCCCGATCACCGGGCGCGGCCAGAAGCTGCGGATCTCGGCGGCGCCGGGATCGCCGAATGCAGCGACAATGATGCCGTCGCAGCCATCGCCCTGCGCCCGCGCGATCTCGACCACCTCGTCGGCGGATGCGGCCAGCGCCGCGCCGTCGACGATCATGGCCGGCGCCCGTGTCGCGGTCGCGCCGACAATCTCGGCCCGCCCGTCACAGCAGGCGGCGGCGATCGCCACCATCATCGCGGTGGTCGCGGCCGAGCTGTTGGGATTGATCAGCAGGATGCGCGGCAGGGGCGAGATCATCGCGTGCGTGCCGACGTGCTCAGCTGTCATGGCGCGCAGCCGGCCTGACGCCGAGATCCTTGAAGATCTCCGTCAGCTCATCGACCTCGCCGTCACCCTGCCGCGGCTGGATGCGGCGCTCGATGTCATCGAGATGATGCGTCATGGCGGCCACCGCCGCGGCCTTGTCACGCGCCAGCACCAGCTCGCCGATGTCGGGGTGCGAATCCGGCGAGCAGTCGGGCGCGCCGGGCTGCTCGAATGTCGCGATCGCCAGGGACGTGCGCAGGATCAGCTCGCGGGCCATGTCGAGCAGCACGTGGTTGCCGGCGAGCTGCGCGATCAGGATGTGGAATTCCGCGGTCAGCGACAGCGAGGCCCAGCGGTCGCTGCGATCATCGGCCGCCTCGCGCGCCATATGCGCCTTCAGCAGCGCCTTGCCCGGTTTGTCGAGCCGGTCGATGGCGGCTGCCACCGTCGCCGCCTCGATGACGCGCCGCGCAGCGAACATCTCGCGCGCCTCCTCCCAGGTCGGCCGGTAGACGAAGGCGCCGCGGTTCGGAAACTGCACCACGATCTTGCGCGAGGCGAGATGCGCCAGCGCCTGGCGGATGTGGATGCGCGTGGTGCCGAGCGCGCGCGCCAGCCGGTCCTCGCCGAGCTTGGTCCCCGGCTTCAGCCGCTTCTGGCTGATCGCCGTGAGAATGCCCTGCACGACCGGATCGTCATCCATCCGCCGCGGATCGACCGGCTCGGGCTCCGGCCGCGGCGCCGGCCGGCGCCGGACCTTGCTCCGGGCCGGGGTCTTCTGCGCAACGCGATCGGCTTTGCCGCGAGTCTTGATCATGCCGTCCTTTTTAGCCGAAGCCGGCGAGATTGAAAGCAGCCACATTGCCGCTTCTTTCACCAGGCGCCGCCCATTTCGTAGACAAAATGTAACATAAATTGTCGCCAATTTTTGGCGCCAAAAATGTTTTACAGTCTTTACAATCGCTTGCGCCAGCAACGATAATGGCACGGCGCTTGCTGACCTCTGGCGCGACGGAGAGCCATGCATGTTGAGCAGCGCAACGACGAGAGAAGCCGAGGCCCGGACGGAGGCGCGCGGCTGCGCGTTGGCGCTGCAGAGCGTCGGCCACAGCTTCGGCGCCACGGTCGCGCTCGACGGCATCGATCTGGCGGTGGCGCGCGGCGAGCTGATCGCCCTGCTGGGCCCGTCCGGCTGCGGCAAGACCACGCTGCTGCAGATCATCGCCGGCTTCCTGCAGCCGAGCCGCGGCGCCGTCAGCTTCGACGGCGTGCGCATCGACCGCACGCCCGCCAATCGCCGCCGCATCGGCATGGTGTTTCAGAACTACGCGTTGTTCCCCCACCTCACCGTCGCCGAGAACGTCGCCTACGGCCTGCGCGCGCGAAAGTCGCCCGGCGCCATGGTCAAGCAGCGCGTCGCCGAGATGCTGGCGCGGGTGCAGATGACGTCGTTCGGCGATCGCTTCCCGCGCCAGCTCTCCGGCGGCCAGCAGCAGCGCGTCGCGCTGGCGCGCGCGCTCGCCATCGATCCCGTGCTGGTGCTGCTCGACGAGCCGTTCTCCGCGCTCGACAAGAACCTGCGGCTCGACATGCAGATCGAGATCAAGAGCCTGCTCAAGAGCTGCGGCGTCACGTCGATCATGGTCACGCATGATCAGGAAGAGGCGCTGTCGATGGCCGACCGCATCGTCGTGCTCAACAAGGGGCGGATCGAGCAGATCGACACGCCCGATGCGCTCTACGACGCGCCTGCGAGCCTGTTCGTCAACGGCTTCATCGGCCACGCCAATTTCCTGAAGGGACGGACATCGGCGCAGCCCGGCACGGTCGCGCTCGATGCCGGCTGCGCGCTCGCTCTGTGCGGCGCCGAACCGCCGCCTGCGCACCGCGACATCATGGTCTCGATCCGGCCCGAGAACCTGGCCCTGGTGTCGGACGCGCAGCCGCGCACGATCGCCGTGACGATCCGCGTGGTGATGCCGCTCGGGGCGTTCAGCGTGATCGACTGCGTCACCGCCTCGGGCGAAGCCATCAAGGTCAGCCAGTCCCGCGCCGCCTGGTCGGGCCGGCCGGGCGACGCCGCATGGCTCGTGATTCAGGACATCAGCAAGGTCCACGTCTTCGAGGCCAATACTGCCTCGCCATCCATCGCAAGAGCATGAGGAGTTTCACGATGATCCTGTCCCGCCGACGCCTGCTCGCCACCGCCGCCGCGGCCCTCGCCGCGCCACATATCATGGCGTCCTCGCGCGCCCGCGCCGCCACTTCGATCGTCGCCACCACCTACCCCGGCAGCTTCGACGAGGCGTTCCGCGCGGTGATGGGCCCGGCCTTCCAGAAGGCGACCGGCGCCGACGTCGCCTTCACGCCGCTGCTCGGCGTCGACCAGATCGGCAAGATCCAGGCGTCGCGCAACGCCCCGCCCTTCGACGTCGTGCTGTTCGACGAGGGTCCGCTGATCCCGGCCATCGCCAGCGGCGTGATCGAGAAATTCCCGACGGAAGCGTCCAAGAGCTTCGCGCAGATCCCGCAGCCGTTCCGCCATCCCGACGGCTACGCGCCGGTCATCACCGTGCAGCTGATCGGCATTGCCTATAATCCGAAGAAGATCACGACGCCGCCGACCTCGTGGGAGGATCTGTGGAAGCCGGAATATAAAGGCCGCGTCGGCATCACCGGCATGGGCTCGAGCCTCGGCACCGCCTTCATGGTCGAGATCGCCAAGCTGAATGGCGGCTCGGAGACCAATCTGGAGCCGGCCTTCGCGGCGATCAAGAAGCTGTTGCCCAATGTCGGCGCCATCGCCGCTTCGCCCGGCGCGCTCGCCGCTTTGTTCCAGCAGGGCGAGATCGATATCGCCTTCAATTTCTGGAACAATGTCGCGCTGCTCGCCGCCAAGGGCGTCGATATCGCCTTCGCCAAGCCGAAATCGGGCGCGGTCATCATCCGCTCCAGCGCGCAGATCGTGAAGAACAACCAGGATCCGAAGCTCGTGCTCGATTATCTCGACACGGTGATGTCGGCCGACGCCCAGAAGGGCATCGAGGCCGCGCCCTGGGTGATGATGCCGACCAACAAGAACGTGGCGCTGACCGGCGCCAATCTGACGGTGGCCAAGAGCGTCGACGACCTCATCGCCAACAACGTGCTGCTCGACTGGACGAAGTTCCAGCACATGCGCGGCGAATGGATCACGCGCTTCAACAAGGACGTCAAGATCTAGCGTTCAGCATGTCGACACCGCGTCCCACCGGAGAGCTCGCGCCGGCGCTGCCGCTGGCGCTGGTGTTTCTCGCTGCCTTCGTCCTGCCGCTGGTCGCGCTGGTCGCGATCAGCCTGTTCCGCACGCCCGCTTTTGCCGAGCTGTCGCCGGCGCAATATCTGCGCTTTCTCGGTGACCCGTTCAGCCTGCGCGTGCTGGCGGACACCGTGATGCTCGGCCTCGAGGTCGCGCTGTGCGCGCTCGTGCTCGCCTACCCGCTGGCGCTGGTCTATGTCGCGAGCGGCCCATTGATCCGCACCAGCCTCATTTTCCTGATCCTGCTGCCGCTGCTCACCAGCACCGTGGTGCGCACCTTCGCCTGGATCGTCATCCTCGGCCGCGACGGCATCGTCAATTCGGCGATGCTGTCGCTCGGCCTGTGGGACAGTCCGGCCCGCCTGCTCTACAGCTGGGGCGGGCTGGTGCTGGCGCTGACCCAGATCCAGTTGCCGCTGATGGCGCTGCCCCTGATCAACAGCCTGCTGCGGCTCGACGGCAACCTGGCCCGGGCCGCCGAAGGTCTCGGCGCCGGCCGCATCCGCGTGTTCGTCACCGTGATCCTGCCGCTGACCCTGCCCGGCGCGATCGCGGGCCTCCTCCTGGTGTTCGCGGCAGCCGCGACGGCCTTCATCACCCAGACGCTGATCGGTGGCGGCCGCATCATCCTGATGCCGAGCTACATCTATCAGCAGTCGATGGGCGTGCAGGACTGGCCGTTCGCCGCCGCCCTGTCCCTGATCTTCACCGCCGCGGTCATCGGCATCGTCGCCGCGATCGGCGCGCTGTCGCGCCGGCTGACGCGAGGCCTCGATGCAGCGTGACCTCTCCGACCGGATCTATGGCGGCGTCGTCGGCGCGATCGCCGCGGCATCGGTGCTGCTGTTGCTGGCGCCGACGCTGGTCGTCCTGATCATCTCCCTGACCTCGGGCATGACGCTGAAATTCCCGCCGCCGAGCTGGTCGGCGCGCTGGTATGTCGAGCTGTTCCGCTCGCCCGAGCTGCTTGCGCCGGCCCTGACCAGCCTGAAGGTGGCGCTGTGGACGACATTGTTCTCGGCCGTGCTCGGCAGCGCGGCGGCGCTGGCGCTGGCCCGCAACCGGTCGCGGAGCGCGCGCCTGCTCGATGCGCTGTTCATGTCGCCGATGGTGCTGCCCGCGATGGCCTTCAGCCTCGCGCTGCTGCTGGTGTTCAACGTGATCGGCATCAGGCTGTCCTTTGCCACCTTGGTGCTCGGCCACACCATCGTCTGCGTGCCGTTCGTGATCCGCATGGTCGGCGCCGCCGTGCAGCAGCTCGATCCCGTGCTGGTCACCTGCTCGCTGAGCCTCGGCGCCAGCCGCTGGTACACCTTTCGCCGCATCACCTTGCCGCTGATCCGCCGCGGCATCGTCGCCGGCAGCCTGGTCGCCTTCCTGTCCTCCTTCGACAATGTGCCGGTGTCGCTGTTCCTAGCGGATGCCCGCACGGAGGTCCTGCCGATCAAGCTGTGGGCCATCCTCGAAGGCAGCCTCGACGTCCGCGTCGCCGCCGTCTCCGGCGTCATCGTGGTGCTCACCCTCATCGGACTTGTCAGCGCGGAGGCGCTGGGCGGACTCAGCCGCAGCTTCGGAAAGAGCTCTTCATGACCATCATGCGTGATCTGCGCGGCTATGGCCGCCAGCGCCCCGACATCCTCTGGCCGAACGGCGCCCGCGTGGCGGTGTCGCTGGTGATCAATTTCGAGGAAGGTGCCGAGCTCGCCGTCGAGCAGGGCGACGCCGACACCGAGCGCTATGGCGAGGTGCAGCCGACCCTGCCGTCCGGCATGCGCGATCTCGTGCAGGAGCAGGTGTTCGACTATGGCATGCGGGTCGGCCTGTGGCGCTTCCTCGACGCCTTTGCCGCGCAGCGCATGCCGGCGACGCTGATGATGTGCGGCCGCGCCGTCGAGCGCGTGCCGGATCTGGCGCGCATCGCGGTCGAGGCCGGCCATGAGCCGGCCGTGCATGGCTGGCGCTGGCTGCCGCACGCGCTCTATGCCGACGCCACCACCGAGCGCCGCGACATCGCCCGCACCCGCGACACCATTGCGCGCGCGACCGGCGTGACGCCGGTCGGCTTCATGACCCGCGGCAGCCAGAGCCCCTGGACACGCGACCTGCTCGGCGAGTTCGGCTTCACCTACGATTCCAACGCGCTCGACGACGACCTGCCCTATTGGACATCCGCCGCGAACCGGCCGCTGCTGGTGCTGCCTTATGGCTTCGACACCAACGACATGAAGTTCTTCCATCCGAACGGCTTCGTGCAACCCGATGATTTTTCCGACTATGTCGGGGCCGCCTTGCGCACGCTGCTCGCCGAGTCCGACCGCGGCGCGGCGTCGATGCTGACGATCGGCTTTCACTTGCGCATCTCCGGCCGGCCGGCGCGGTTTGCGGCGGTCGGAGCCATCCTGGCGATGCTGGCGCGGCTGGGCGATCAGGTCTGGGTGGCGCAGCGCGCCGATATCGCCGCACATTTCCGCGAGATCGTCGCCCCGCCGGTGAGCCAGGGCCCGGCGCGCGCGGATCACCTGATGCTCATCGACAGCTCGACCTCATCGCCGAACGGCACCGACAGGTAGCCGTTCGCCGGAGCGCGGACATAAGCGAGATAGTCGGGGCAGTGGTCCGCATTGTCAGCCACGATGAACGCACCGGCGCGGAGCTTGCTCTCGAGCCGATCGAGAATGTCGCGATAGAGCGGCTTGGCGCCGTCGAGCAGCACGAGATCGATCGCCTCGGGCAGATCGGCGCCGAGCGTCTGCAGCGCGTCGCCCTGGCGGATCTCGACGAGATCGAGCAGGCCCGCTTCGGCGAGATGGTGCCGGGCACGGGCGATCTTCGACGGCTCGAACTCGGTGGTGATCAGCCGGCCGCCGCCATTGTCGCGCAGCGCCGCGGCCAGGAACAGCGTCGAGATCCCGAACGAGGTTCCGAACTCGACGACCGTGCGCGCCTCGAAGCTGCGCGCCAGCATGTAGAGCAGCACGCCGGTCTCGCGCGAGACCGGCAGCGGGAAATCCTTCAGTTGCGTATAGAGCTCGACATGGCCGGACTTGCTGCGCATCAGCGCTTCGCCGCGTTCGGCCATGCCGGCGAAGATCGGGCTCGTCTCCGGCCGCGCCAGCGCGGCGTCGGCGAACAGTCGATCGAGCAGCGGTGCGAGCGGCGGGGTGGTCAATGTGAGCATGATCATCTCCAGGTCGTTGGTGGCTCATTGCGTCCTGGTCAAAATACGAATAATCATTCGCGTTCGCTAATCGCATTCCGGAACGCCGCATGGCTCCTCGTCGAAAAGCCTCGATTTCCGCGAGAAAACAGCCACAACAGGCACGCTCGACCGATCTCGTCGCAGCCATCCTGGAGGCCGCTGTTCAGGTTTTGACGAGGGACGGCGCGCAGCGTTTCACGACCGCGCGCGTCGCCGAGAAGGCAGGCGTCAGCGTCGGCTCGCTGTATCAGTACTTCCCCAACAAGGCCGCCATCCTGTTCCGGCTGCAGAGCGACGAGTGGCAGCAGACGACCCGCCTGCTGCACGGCATCCTGGAGGATGCGAGCCGCCCGCCGCTGGTGCGGCTGCGCGCGCTGGTCCATGCTTTCCTGCAATCGGAATGCGACGAGGCCGCCATCCGCGGCGCGCTCGACGACGCCGCCCCGCTCTATCGCGACGCGCCGGAGGCGCGGCAGGCCCAAGCGAGCGGCCGCCGCGCCATGCTGGCCCTGGTGCGCGAAGTGCTGCCGCATGCAGGCGAGGCCGAGCGCGCACGGATCGCCGACCTGATCAAGGCGACGCTCAGCCAGGTCGGCAAGCACTTCTCCGAGACCCCGCGCAGCCGCGCCGAGATCTCAGCCTATGCCGAGACGATGGCCGACATGTTCTGCGCCTATCTCACCACCGCGAACCGTCCTCACAGGCGCAAGGCCGGGTAATCCTGCAGCCGGCGCGCCTCCGATCAACGGCCTCTCACGGGTCCTCCGTCATGCGCGGGCTCGTCCCGCGCATCCACGCGTCTCCGTCGTGAAGCTGGGCCCCTCTGCACAGAGTCTGACGGATTGGCGAGACCGCGTTGCTGGATCCCTAGCCAAAGTCTGGATTCAGTGAGGTCCGTCTGCCTTGGACGGACCGCATGGACCACGGGCTGCCGCGACGCGACTTGGACTTGATGGCCGGGGCATCCAGATCGCCGCTGACTTGATGCCGCGCCGCAATTGGGCTGCCCTGCGTCCAACAACGGACCTCTCTGTCCACGTCTGCGCAGTTCATGATGAACTTGTGCGAGATGCGACCTCTTCGCTGCACCGCTTTTACAATGTCCGAGTTGAGCCGAGCGGCGCTATCGCGTTGGCCGCGGTTCTTGGAAGTGTCGTCAGCAAAGAACACGCACGGACATGGGTCATTGCTTGCGGCGGCAATGTGGATCGAGCGGAACCAACGTCCGTTGTTGACCCCAACCGGACTTCGCCTGGTCAGGATGCTACAAACCGCAATTTAGGGCAAGCTCACGCTGTCATATTTAGGAGTCTGGGACCTTCGGTGCTTTCGCCTGATGTGTGAAGGCTGTCTAAGCAATGCCTACTGGGTCATCGATCCACGATTTCTATAGGCAGTTCCTTCTATGCGACCGGCAAAGGCCGATAGCCAATACGGTCCATCATAGTCTCATAATAATCCTGGACCTTTCGAGGGAAGCGCAGGCCCTTGACGACAGCAGCGGATCGCAGAAGCGGCAACACTCGGATGTCGTCCAACGATAGTTCGCCGTTCACTGCCGAAGGTCTCTCGATCATCCCATTGAGGGTTTCGAGGTCTGACATCAACGCACCGATCAGCTCTCGTGTCCGCGCGCGCAGCTCGACCAGATCTTCCCCGAGCTGCCTTCGTTTGCGGACGATATAGTGGTCATGAGCGGCGATGGTGCCAAACTCCGGCAGATTGAGGAGCGGATAACGTGGCCATGTCAGCGGGGCGGCCTTATCTGCGGCAGCACTGGTCCATGCGGCAAGCTCGTCCCGTTGTGGACCAACGAGGATCGGCTCACCAATTCGGTCGATATGTGCGACCATGTCCATGCTCTCCAACATCGGCCGACCGTCGTCCTTCACCAGAATTGGCACAACGCGCTTCCCCACCAGCTTGACCATCGTCTCGGTGTCGTCTTCGAGCAGCACCTCTTCTTGAAGATGCAGACCCTTCAGTGCTGCGGCCATTCGCACGCGAAAACAAATCGAGCAGTGCTCGAAGAGATAGAGCTTCATCACACAGATTCCTTAGGGCGGTTGGCAGCGCGGATTGATTTGGTGCTTTCTTGCGGGAAGCACTGATCAGAATTTCCTTGGCAGCAATTCTCAGTTAGGAATGCAAGCAGCCCGTTCATGGTCTCGTATCGAGCCGAATAGACCATCGAGCGACCCTCGCGTCGGACGGATGCCAGATCGGCGTCGCGGAGGCGGTCAAGGTGGAAGGTCAGGGTGTTTGGCGCAAGCTTGAGCGCGGTTGCGATACTACCTGCGGACATCCCGTCCTTACCTGCTTTGACCAGGACTCGGAAAATGTCGAGACGATTATCTTGGGCGAGCGCCGCAAGAGCTGCCAGGGCGCCATGTTTTTTCATATTTCAGTGAATACTGAAATATCGGCCGAACGTCAACTGTTGTTTCAGCGGTTACTGAATTGATTTCCCTTCCGCTACTGGCCCGAAGCGGACCTGGCCGTCCCACCGCGTTTTCCGCAAGATCAAGAAACCGGTGATCAATTCAAATTCGTAACATCGGCAGTCCCGGGTGGGTTCATCAGAATGGTCTCGATGGTCGCTTCGTATTTCGACCATTCCCTTCCCGAGTTCTCGATGCTGATCTTCGGGATATCCAGCTCTGCGTAAAGCCGGTCAGTGAGCTTGCGATATTTGCGGTACAGCTCAATAAGCCCGTCAAGGCCAACTAGGCCGTGCCTGACGGCATAGGGCGATGCCAGTTTCCAGTCGAGCTGATATGTCACCCACGCATCACCACGCTCGGCAGCAACCGTTCTGATCGCCCGGTCAACGTCATCTTGATGAAAGTAGATCAGCAAGGGACGTAATGGCTTGATGGCAGTCACCACCTGATGAATGTACTCACGAATCAGGGCAGTGTCAGCATCAAGCAGGAACAGTGATGTCAGATTGCCATGGAAAAGTTGTCCATCGACAACCGTGATGCGCTCTGACATCGAGGCCGAATTGACGTAGGCCCGCCAGCGTGCGACGGCTGATTTCGCCAATTGCGTTGGCGGCATGTTCGCCCACGGCTCGTCCCAATCGAAGCGGATCGGATGCGGGCTGACGCCCTCGGTGATGCCGAGGGCGGCGATGCCGGACCCATTCAAACGATCGGCGATTCGCCGTACGCTCGTCGACTTGCCGGACCCCATGATCCCTTCGACGATCACAAGTCCAGAGCGGATGCTGCAAACGGGCCGGGTCATGTCGAGGTGATGATAGCCTGTCCCATGCGCCGCCACCAGCGAAGCTTCTTCTGCTCCTGGCCCGATTCATACGTCGAAACTCGGGCGGAGCATGCCCGCTCCGCCCGGGTGTTTCAGACGTCGACTTGTTCCGCTATTGCCAGGGCGTCATCTACTTCGATGCCCAGATATCTGACGGTGCTTTCGATCTTGGTGTGGCCGAGCAGAAGCTGGACCGCTCTGAGATTTCCAGTGCGCCGATAAATCAGGGTCGCTTTGGTGCGTCGCAGCGAGTGCGTCCCATATAGCCTCGGATCAAGCCCGACACTGCCGATCCAGTCCGATACCAGGCGCGCGTATTGGCGTGTGGTGATGCTTTTTTGCGGACCACCACGGCCTGCGAACAAGAACTCGCCAGGTTTCTTGTTGGTGGCCTTCAGATACTCATCGACCGCCTGACGAGTCTGTTCGGTCAATTCAAATCGGACCGGTCGACCGGTCTTCTTCTGGCGTACGGTTGCGCGATCCGCAGTGTATCCGCCTGCGGCGACATCTTCGACTTTGATCGCCACGACATCGCAGCCACGGAGCTTGCTGTCGATCGCCAGATTGAACATCGCGAGGTCTCGGACACGACCTTCGATCTGGAGCCTTGTTCGAATGGACCAAACATGTTTGGGCCGAAGTGGAGGCTTCGCCCCCGTCAGCTTGCCCTTATTCCAAGGCATGTACTTGCCGGTCGTCCGGATAGCGTTCTCTCGATCTTGCATATCACGCTCCTCGGTTTGGGAGGCCGAAGATGATGAGCCCTTGGCTAAGGCATTGGAACTGGTCCAACTCTTAGGCGAACTTGCCCCGCGCTGCACAAATTCCAGTAACCCACGTCCGTGGTGGGTTGAATGCGGGCGCCGCTGCCTCGGTCGCAGAGATCTTGCTTATTCACGGGCGTCTTCCCGAATGAGGTGGGGACGCTACGCAGGAGATGTCGCCCGCCAAGCGCATGTGCCGAAAAACCAAATTCGGAAGCCATTTCAAGCTGATTTGCCCTGTCCAGTCCCGCGGCGGAAAATATTCTTGTTTCTCTTTTACCGAAATCATGATTGTATACCCGCATCCCGCCCGATCGAGGGGCGCTTTCGCGAACGTCACGAAACGTTGGGTGGGATGCGATGGCCGGGTCTCGTCGCAGCGTGCGTCACGCATGCGGACGAACGATGGGAGCCGGACGGCGAAGTCGCGTGGTCCTGATACTCCGACGCTAGTATCACGTTGGCGACGATGCATGCGCATCGCGTCGACTACGGTGGCCAGACAGCCCGGCGCACCGGGGAGAGCGCGTATAAGCCGTAAGCCCATTGCGCAGGGAAGGCCGGATGCCGGCTGATCCTGTGGTGACCGCCGCGTGCTTTGCTTTTTGCACGCGGGCCATGGGCGTCAGTCGATGCCCGGCCTTCCTGGTGCCCTCTTCCAGGAGAGGGACGAACGGCAGACAGCTCTCGGACGCGCCGCGCGTCGCGAGCTCAAGGACGGCTGCCTGGCGCGATCACGGTCGGCGGCAAAGAACGGATTTCCCCCAGGCGGCGCCAAATGAGGAATATCCATCTCCAACTCAGCCGATCTGCAAAATTGCGTGCAGCCCGCGATCCTGCGAATGATCCGGCCAGATTGCATGCATCGCTTTCAGGAGATTGGCTGATGACACCCTCATTTCGCGGCCGCGGACGCCGCCCGGGCGCGTTGAACCGGACCCGCCGCAGCCTTCTGCTGATCGCGGCGGCCCTGCTCGGCGCGTTCGCCGCATCGCGCGCTGACGCCGCCGAGACGCTGCGGATCGGCTATCAGAAGTCCTCCACCCTGATCGCGCTGCTCAAGAGCAATGGCGAGCTGGAAAAGGCCCTGGCGCCGCTCGACATCAAGCTGTCCTGGCATGAATTCTCCAGCGGCCTGCCGCTGCTGGAAGCGATCAATATCGGCAGCATCGATGTCGGCGCCGATGTCGCCGACACGGTGCCGGTGTTTGCCCAGGCCGCCGGCGCCAAGCTCGCTTATGTCGCGGAGGAGACCCCCTCGCCCGCGGCACAGGCCATCCTGGTGGCGACAGCATCGCCCATCAAGACCTTGACCGACCTCAAGGGAAAGAAGATCGCGGCGACCAAGGGCGCCGGCAGCCATTATCTGCTGCTGGCCGCGCTCGCCAAAGCGGGGCTGAGCTTCAAGGACATCACGCCGGCCTATCTGCCGCCCGCCGATGGCCGCACCGCCTTCGTCAGCAACAATGTCGATGCCTGGGTCGCCTGGGATCCGTTCCTGACCAGCACCATCCGCCAGTCCGGCGCGCGCGTGCTCGCTGACGGCAGCGATGGGCTTGCCAGCTACAAGCGTTATTATCTCGCCTCGGCCGATTATGCCGCCAAGCATGGCGACGCGCTCAATGTCATCTACGGCAAGCTCGTCGAGACCGGCAAATGGGTGAAGGCCAATCCGGCCGCGGCGGCCAGCCAGTTGGCGGCGCTGTGGGGGATCGATGCCGCCACGGTCGAAGAGGCCAACAGCCACCGCTCCTACCAGGTGGGGGCGGTCACGGCCGCAGGTCTGTCCGAACAGCAGAAGATCGCCGACGCCTTTCTCGCCGAAAGCGTGCTGCCGGTGAAGGTGAACACATCTGCGTTGACGATCTGGACTCCGAAGGCGCCGTGAGCCAGAGAAAGGTCGAGGATTGTGCTCTGCAGCGAAGCGGCGCACGAGGCCCGATGACGAGCCTGAACGAAGGAGCCCCCATGACTGCCCATCTTCCACCCCCGACCGATCGCGCCACCGAGCACCCGGCGCACCGCATCTTCGTCGATCGCTGGTCGCCCCGCGGCTTCACCGACGAGGCCATTCCCGAGGCGCAGCTGCTGACCTTCATCGAGGCTGCGCGGTGGGCCCCCTCCGCCTACAATTCGCAGCCCTGGCGCTTCCTCTATGCGCTGCGCGGCACGGCCGCATTCGACGCCTTCCTGGGACCGCTGATCGAGTTCAACCGCGGCTGGGCGCAGAGCGCGGCTGCGCTGGTCTATGTGTTGTCCAAGAAGACCTTCATCGCCCCCGGCAAGACCGAGCCGGCGCCGTCGCGCACCCATTCGTTCGATGCCGGCGCCGCCTGGGCCAATTTCGCCAACCAGGCCGCCGTGTCGGGCTGGGCCACCCATGGCATGAGCGGCTTCGATGTCGCTGCCGCGCAGCAGGCGCTGGGCGTGCCGGATGACGTCGCGGTCGAAATCGCGATCGCCGTCGGCCGCAAGGGCGATGGCGCCCATCTGCCCGCCATGCTCAAGGAGCGCGAGAAGCCGAGCCCGCGGCTGGCGATCTCCGAGATCGCGGCATCCGGCCTGTTTCCGAAGCAATTTGGCGGCTGACGACCTCGGGGCGGCGTTCACGCGCCGCCCCTGACGGCCGCTAAAATCTGTGGCAGAAGATGCGACCGGTCGTTTGAAGAGAGCCTGTCCCGCATGCCGCCGCCGAAACCGCCCGCCTTCGAGACCCTGAGCCTGCATGCGGGCCAGCACCCGGATCCCGCGACCGGCGCCCGCGCGGTGCCGATCTATCAGACCACGTCCTACGTGTTCGACGATACCGAACACGCGGCCGCGCTGTTCAATCTCGAACGCGCCGGCCACATCTATACCCGCATCTCCAACCCGACCACGGCGGTGCTCGAGGAGCGGCTGGCCGCACTCGAAGGCGGCGTCGGCGCGGTCTGCACCGCGAGCGGCCAGGCCGCGCTGCATCTCGCCATCGCGACCCTGCTCAATGCCGGCGATCACATCGTCGCCTCGTCCTCGCTCTATGGCGGCACCATCAATTTGCTCGCCCACACGCTGCCGCGCTTCGGCATCACGACGCGCTTCGTCAAGCCGCGCGACCATGACGGCTTCCGCGCCGCGATCCAGCCGAATACCAAGCTCATCATCGGCGAGACGCTCGGCAATCCCGGCCTCGAGGTGCTGGACATTCCCAGGATCTCAGCCATCGCGCATCAAGCGGGCATCCCGCTCCTGATCGACAATACCTTCGCGACGCCCTATCTCAGCCAGCCGATCGCGCAAGGCGCCGATATCGTGATGCATTCGGCGACCAAATGGCTCGGCGGCCACGGCATCGCCATCGGCGGCGCCATCGTCGATGGCGGCCGGTTCGACTGGCGTGCGTCCGGCAAGTTTCCTGAGATCACCGAGCCCTATGCCGGCTACCACGGCATCGTGTTCGACGAGCAGTTCGGCCCGGCCGCCTTCATCATGCGCGCACGCACCGAGGGCCTGCGCGATTTCGGCGCCTGCCTGTCGCCGACCAACGCATTTCATCTGTTGCAGGGCGTCGAGACCCTGCATCTGCGCATGGAGCGCCATGTCGCGAACACCAGCGCGGTGCTGGCGGCGTTGACGGCCAACAAGGCGGTCGACTGGGTGCTGCATCCTTCGCTGGAGACCCACCCGGATCATGCGCTGGCAAAGCAGCTGTTGCCGCGCGGCGCCGGCTCGATCATCTCGTTCGGCATCAAGGGCGGACGGCCTGCGGGACGCAAATTCATCGAAAGCCTGAAGCTGATCAGCCATCTCGCCAATGTCGGCGACGCCAAGACCTTGGTGATCCATCCCGCCTCGACCACGCATCAGCAGATGGACGCCGCGCAGCTCGCGGCGGCCGGCATCGGCGAGGAGTTGATCCGGCTGTCGGTCGGCATCGAGGCGGCATCAGACATCATCGACGATCTCGGACAGGCGCTGCGCGCCTCGCAAAAGGTGTGAGCGATGCAGCTGTCCATTGATGACCGCGAGGTCTTCGTCGCGACCGGCGGCCGCGCTTTCGCGCCGGCTTTGCCTGCCGTCGTCTTCGTGCATGGCGCCGGCTTCGACCATTCGGTTTGGGCGCTGCACAGCCGCTGGTTCGCCCATCACGGCTTTGCGGTGCTGGCGCCCGACCTGCCCGGCCATGGCCGCTCCGCCGGACCGGCGCTGCCGACCATTGCCGCGATGGCCGACTGGATCAGTGCGCTGCTGCAGGCGGTGAGCGCCGGGCGTGCGCATCTGATCGGCCATTCGATGGGCTCGCTGATCGCGCTGGATGCGGCGGCACGCCATCCGGAGCGCGTCTCCGCGCTGAGCCTGATCGGCACCGCGGCCACCATGACGGTCGGGCCTGATCTCCTGAAGGCGGCGGAGGCCAATGATCACGCCGCCATCGACATGGTCTCGATCTGGGGCCTCGGCTTTGCGGCCGAGCTCGGCGGCAGCCGCGCGCCCGGGCTGTGGATGCATGGCGGCGCGCAGGCGACCCTGGAGCGCTGCGCGCCCGGCGTCCTGTTCAACGATCTCGCCGCCTGCAACAACTATCAGGACGCTCTCACATCGGCCGCCAAGATCAAGGTGCCGACCCGCCTCATCCTCGGCGACAAGGACATGATGACGCCGGTCAAGGCCGGCATGGCGCTCGCCGCGGCGATTGCGCAATCGCGCACGATCATATTGCCCGGTGCGGGACATACGATGATGGCGGAATGCCCGGATGCGCTGCTCGATGCGTTGATCGATTAGCGAAGCGCGCGTTTGGTCGAGCCGGTGGCGAGGCCGGATCGGCAGCGGCCTCCCCAGAGACCGCTGCGACGTTGTGACCGAGATGCGACCTTGCGCCATCGATACGGCGACAGCATGACGCGGAACGGGCAGTTGTGGCGGAACGTTGCTCCCAATATCTGAAGATCAGAAAGGAGCACGCAGATGCAACTGCGCAAACTTTTGACGATCGCCGCCATCGGCGCCATCACAATCTCTGCCGTGACCCCATTGGCGGCGGCCCCTCTGCTGCCGAACGATCCGGCCGCGGCCGCCCGGACCGTCGACGGCCTGCAGCAGGTGCAATACCGCCATTGGCGCGGCGGACATGATTGGCATCCCGGCCTCGGTCGCCGCCACGGCTATCAATACGGCTACCGGCATCATCACCACGGCTCCGGCGCCGCCGTGCTTGGCGGCCTCGCAGCCGGTGCGATCATCGGCGGCGCCATTGCCAACAGCCGCGCGCAGGCGAGCGAGTCCCAGGTCTCCTGCGCGCAGCGCTACCGGTCCTATGATCCGGGCTCGGGCACCTATCTTGGCAAGGACGGGCGCCGCCACCCCTGCCGATAACAGGATGCAAGGCTAGCCGATGCCGATGTCCGGCATCGGCTCCCGCGTTAGACCAAGGTCGCGCGACAATCGGTCCACCGCGACGGCGGCAACGAAGATCCGTTGAACGCGTTGGGCTAGACTCTGTCATCAGAGGGAGACATCAGGATGATCCATTTCAAGGCTACCGCGACACTCGCAATCGCGGGCACAATCGCTTTGTCCACGCTGCCATCGGCCTCGGCCGCGCCGCTGACGTCGCTGTCAGCGGCCGTGAAGCCAGGCGCTGAAAGCTCCCACGCGGTCCAGGTGCGCTATGGCGGATGGCATGGCGGCTGGGGCGGCGGTGCCGCGATCGGCGCGGGTCTTCTGGCCGGCGCGGTGATCGGATCGGCGATCGCCGCCCCCGGCTATTACGGCGGCTATGCGCCCTATTATGGCGGCTATGGCTATGCCAGCTCGCCTTACGCCTATGGTGGCTACTACCCGGCTTATGGCTATCGGCCCTACTACAGCGGCTACGGCTATGGCTATGCCCCGCGGCGGATCTATCGCAGCTACGGCTATTCCTATGGCCCGCAGCCGTGGCGGCACAGCTATGGTTACTATCGCGGTCCGGGCTGGGGTCATCACCATGGCTGGCATGGCGGCCGTCACTTCGGCCACGGTCATGGCGTGATCCGCACCCACCACCGTTGGTGACATGATCACGTGAATTGGTGGCATCGGTGCGAGCGGTCGGCCCGCCGCACCGCTGCCGGTCAGCTCAGGCGCCCTGCCGCACACGACAATCCCTGCCGCACTTCAATGATGCCGCGATCGATCGGGGCAACCTCAGCTGCCGGAATCACGTATTCGTCGTGATCGCGCCAGGCGAACACGACGAATGTCGCAAAGGCCCCTATTGCACCAAGCGCCACCATCCACCAGATGTGCCAGATCAACGCAAAGCCCATGATCGCTGCGAAGAAGGCGCAGACAAAGCCGGTAGGGGAATTTCTCGGCAGCTCGATGTCCTCATCGTCCCTTTCGCGTGTCTGGAGCTGCTGGTTTTTGGCGTTTTCCTTGATCCGCCAATACGCATCCTGCCCCGTGACATTCGGCAGCACCGCGAAATTGAACACCGGCGGCGGCGACGATGTCGCCCGTTCCAGCGAGCGGCCGTCCCAGGGGTCGCCGGTGGTGTCGCGCAGAAGCTTCCGGTCGCGGATGCTGAACACGAGTTGGAGGACGGAAGGCAACGTCGCGGACACCGAGCTGGAGCGACACGACCGGATTCATCAGCCCGATGACGAACGGCATCGCCACGAAGAAAATCATGATCGTGCCATGTGCGGAACGGATCTGGTTGTAATGATCCGGCGGCAGGTGCCGGTCGAAATGGAAAGCGACGGCCTGCTGCGTGCGCATCATGATGGCGTCGGTGCCGCCGGGCAGCAGCATGACGAAAGCGAGCAGGATGTACATCACCTCGATCCGCTTATGGTCGACGCTGGTGATCCATTCACGCCAGAGATAGGGGAAATACCCCTTGGCAAACACCCAGATGAGAACGCCCAGAATAGCAACCAGCACCAGGCCGGCGTCAACGAGCGGAATGGGCTGGCCGAGCGGTATCGGCCGACCACCGGCCGCAAGCCATGGCCGGCGGTTTGAGGCCGAGTTGCTTGATCCATGCGAGGTCCACCGACGCGTTGCTCGTCAACAGACCTCCTGGGGCCGGCATGGTTTCAATCGGCGGCGCTCAGGTTCCAGATATGTGTGCAGCCTGGGTCGAGTACGAGACAGTCAGGGATCGCCATGACCTCCCCGGATCAACGCAGGTAGCTTGCCAGGTTCAGGCTCTGGATCTTGGAGATGGCGGTATAGGACGCCGTGAGCTGGGCCTGATAGGTGGACAGCTGCGCGGTCACCGCGGCCACGTCCACGCTGGTCAGGTCCGTCGCGAGGCTCTCAGCATAGCTCTTGAAATCGGTCTGCTCCGATTTCGCGCTCTCGATCCGAGAGGCGGCATCGGACAGCTTGGCCTGCACGGTTGCAACGTCGTCCACCGCCTGGTCCGCCAGCGTCAGCGCCGAGCTGATATCCGTAGACGACAGGGTCGAACTGTTGGCGACGAATTTCAGCACCCGCATCACCTCCTCGAAGGCCGAATTGTCGGCCGTGACACCATAGGTCACGGCCGCGCCTCCGGAGACCCGAGCGGAAGCAAGCTCGTCGTCGCCTTTATAATAGCTAGTATCCGGAGTCGTCAGCGACCCCGCTCCGGAGGCGAACGTCGAGGTGTCGACAGCCGCTGTCGACGTCCGTGCGCCACCGAACAGATATTGTCCGTCATATTGGGTGTTCAGAATGCCAGCCATCTGCTGCAGCAATTGCTGCGCCGAGCTGATCGCCGACGTGGTTCCGGTGCTGCTGCCGGAGCTGGCGGCGCTCAGAGCGGAACGCAGCTGGCTGACAATGTCGGACACCTGCCCGACGGCGGAATACATCACCTGCACTTTGCTGTCGGCCAGGGTCGCCGCATCGATATAGGACTGCGCGCGCGTAACCGACACCTGCAGATTCACCACATGCTGCGTATCGGCGCCATATCCGGCCAGATACTCCGTCTTGAGCCCCGACGCCTCCTGCACCTGCATATCGGCCATGGTGGCCTGCGTGCGCAGCGCGCTCGAGATCATCTGGTCCGAGTTTGCGAATGTAGCGACCCGCATCGTCATGTTTTACGCTCCGGCTCAAGTCGATTGCACGGCAGTGAGCAGCGACGAGAACATGCTGTTGACCACGGAGATCAGCTGCGACGCCGCCGCGTATTTGTTCTGCAGCGAGCTCACGCGCGCGGTCTCCTCGTCGATATTCACGCCCGACTGCGACGACAGCGAGCTCGCATAGCTGGCTTGCGCAGTCGATTTGGCAGTATAGTTGCTAGACGCCTGGGTCGCCTTGCTCGCCACATTGGCGACGATCGCTGCGGCATAATCGGCGAACGAGCCGGTGGTCGCGCTCAGGCCTCCCGCAGACGAGAAGCTCGTCGAGCCGGTCAGCTTGTCATAGAGCTCGTTGATGATCGTCGCCGAGCCGGACGTCAGCACCTGGCTGCCCGCTGTCAGTGTGGCCGAATTGTCGAGGGTTCCAGTCGGCAATCCGGCGGTGCCGCTGAGAATACTGCTGCTGACGGCGAAATTGGCGGCGCCTGTGCCGGTAACGAGGTCATTGATCCCGAAATACTCAGAGAAACTGCCCCCGCCGACCGAGCTCGTCATGTCGTTGATCGCGATGCCGTTCGACGAGGATGTCGCGCTGATCGACAGGTGTCCGCTCGAATCGAGCGAGGCGGACACACCGGAAATGCCGTTGAGTGCCGTCACCAGATCGCCCACGGTGGCATAGGAGGACAGATCAAGGTCCTGGTACGAGACAAGATTCCCGCTCTGGTCGGCCACCGCGATCCGCACCGTTCCGGACGCGGCCAGCGCGGTTGTACTGCTCACGCTGGCAGAGCCGGTCAGGCTGGTCGGCGGCGGCACCGCCGACGCACCGTTGGTGATCGCGTTCAACGCCGACTTCAGCTCGGTGGCGAGCTGATCGAGCTGCGTCTGTGTCGCCGGAAGGGTCTGGTCGCGCAACGTGATCAACGCACCGATCTTGCCGGACGTGATCTGCGACGTGACATCCACGCCGTCGACCATGATGCCGCTGAAGCCGCCGGACGAATAGCTCGACGACGCCGAGACATTCGCGGACGCGGTATAGCTCAGCGTATGCGCCGAGCTGTCGACGAGAGCACGCCCTGACGACGTATAGACCTGAAGGTCGCCATTCGAGGCGGTATAGTAGCTGATATTCATATAGGACGACAGGTCCTGCAGCGCGGAGTTGCGCTGGTCCTCGAGATCTGCCGTCGACTGCCCGGCCGCCGCCATCTTGCGGATCTGGACATTCAGATCCGCAATCTGCTGCAGATCATTGTTGACGCTCTTGACCGACGAGGCGATGTCCTTGTCGGAACTCGCGCGCAGACTCTGCACACCGCTCGACGTGCTGCGCAGCTGGCTGGCGAAATCATCGAGCGCGCTGACCGCGGCCGATTGCAGCGACACGCTGCTCGGCGAACTCGCCAGCGACGACAATGCCGATTCCAGCGACGCCAACGCGTTCGCCAGCGACGATCCGGTCGTTGAGGTCCCGGATGTCGACGCGCTGCCGAACAGCTGCTGCAGCTGCTCCAGATAGCTGTTGGTCGTGTCGGCCGTACCGAGCTCCGAATTGGCGCCGATCAGCGATTTCAGCAGCAGCTTGTCGACATTGCTCGATATGCCGGTGATCGAAACGCCGGTTCCGACGCCGCCGGTAACAGTCGCGACCTGGTTGGCGGACTTTTCCGTGTACCCCTTGGTGTCGGCATTCGAGATGTTCGACGACGCCACGCTGATCTGCAGCTCCGTGGCGGAGATGCCGCTAAAGGCGACAAGGCGGGCTATATCGAGCGACATCGTCCCATTTCCCCTCGAATTGCCTTCAAGCTCTGACGTTGGTTCCGCAGGACGTCGCGCGCACCGTACGCCGTCCACTCGCGCCGTAGGGCGACACGTTCGCGATCTGCTCGCGGATCGCCTGCATGACGGCCTCGATGCGCCTGTTGCTCGCCTCGATGGCGGCGCGCAGACGAACGAGGTTCTCGTCCATCGCAAAGCGCAGGTTGAGAATGTGCTCCAGGAGCTGCTCGCGCAGCACACGGTCCTTCACGTCGAGCGCAGCGGTCCGCGCCGCGCACTCGGCCACCCTTTGTTCGAAGATGCCGGCCAGCCTGTTCTTGTCGTCGAGCTGCTTCGATCGCGACGCGGGCAGTCCCTTCGCGAGCTCGACATTCTCCTCCGCAACGACCGCGATCAATTCGTCGATCAGCGCAATCAAGGCCCGTACCTCGTCCTCGCTTGCGGCCATTTGGTGGACCTCAACCTTCTGTTTCATGCTGTCGCTCCAATCTCAATGCTCACGCGGCGGACGTCGGCTCGCCTGAGCGACGCGCGCGTAGGTGTTCAGTGCGGTGACGCGGACCGCGGCGATCCGGAACTCTTCCTCGAGCTGCGCGCATTCGCGCAACAGCTTGCGTCGGATCGCCTCGATATCGTCCATCAGCGCCAGAAGCTGAGCGCGGTCATCCTTGCCAGCCGCAGCCGCGCGCAGCTTCAGCCGCCGCAGCTTCTTCAACAGCGCCTCGCCCTCGCCGAGCCGCTCCCTCTTCACGTCGGCCATGCTCACCTCATCGACGAGATCAGGGTGTCGTACATCTTGTTGACGGCCGAGATCACCTGCGAGGCGGCCGAATAGGCCTGCTGAGCCGAGATCATGTTGCTGAACTGACCGGTCGTGTCCGTCGTGCTGGATTCCAGTTCGCTACCATAGATGGTCCCTGCCCCGTTCTCGCCCGACGCCTGCAAGGTCGCATTTCCCGACGTCGCAGTAGACGTGTACATGCCGCTCGAATGCGCAACGAGACCGTCCGGATCGGCGAACGTCGCCACCGCGATCTTGTAGATCGGAACAGTCTGGCCGTTGGAATAAGTCGCCTCGACGAGGCCGTTCTTGCCGACCGAAATGCTGCTCAGCGTACCGAAGGATATGCCGTCGGAATTGGCGCTAAAGTTGGACACGCTGGGGGTTGTGCTACCGGACGACAGCTGGGTCAGACCGTCGGTACCGCCCCCGGTGGTCCCAAAGCTGAGCGCGACCGAGCTCGCCGCCGCGCCGTTGTTCCAGGTGATGCCGAGATTGGTTGAGGAGACGGTGCTGAGCGAACCGTCGGAATTGAAATCGATCGTATAGGTGCCGCTGGTGACCGTGCCATCGGATGCCGTGGCTGGCGCGAAGCTGGCGGTCCATTCATTCGCCGTTGTCCCCTTGGTCCAGGTGACGTTGAGCGTATGTGATTGCCCCAGCGAGTCGTACACCGTCATCGAGCTGCTGAAAGTGTCCCCGTTGGCCGCATCGGCCGGCAGGTTGGCTGCGAGCGAGGTCTTGGTGGTCGCTCCGCCATTGGTCAACGCCACCTTGGTGTTGACCGGCTCAAGGCCGCTGCCGACGACATTGCCGCTTGCATCGGTCCGCCAGCCTTCGAGATAATAGCCGTTGTTCTCCAGATAGCCGGCATTGTCGGTGGTGAAGGCGCCATTACGTGTATAGAAAGTCTCGCCGCCGGCCGAGGTGGAGTCAGTGGCGACGAAGAAGCCGGAGCCCTGAATTGCGACGTCGGTCGCGTTCGTGGTGGTAGCCAGGAGTCCCTGCTGAGTGATATTTGTTCGGCTGGAGACAGACACGCCACCGGAGGAATAGGCCTTCGAGTTGCTCGAGGCGGTCACAAGCTGCTCGAACAGGCCCGACGTCGTCTTGTAGCCGGTCGTGTCGGCGTTGGAGATGTTGTCGCTGATCATGGCTAGCGACGAGCTCTGCGCGTTCAGCGCCGAGATGGCCGAGGACAGGGCTCCAGAGAGACTCATGATTTTACTCCGAATGACACGTCAGGAGGTGACGCCGATGATGTTGCTCGCACTGACCGGAACGCCACCGACGGTGAGCGACGGCGTGCTGGTCGAGGTATCGATGCCGGTCACCGTGCCGGTGATCGTCGTGTAGTTGAGGACCGAATTGCCAGCCGAGTCGGTTGCGGTGACGGAGATCGTGTATTGGCCGCCGTCGCTCAGCTGGTTGCCTTGAGAATCGGTGCCGTCCCAGGTGATCGAGTTCGACCCTTTGTTTCCGGTCCCCGTCCCGGTCCACACCGTGTTTCCGGAGGAGTCCTTGATCGAGAGCGAGACGTTCGATGCGGCCGAGGACAGCGAGTAGCCGAAGGTGGCGGAGCCGCTGGAAAGAACGGCGGTGTCCGTCTTTGCCTCGACGGTGTGACCGATGTAGTTGACGGAGTTCAGCGTCACCAGGCTCGAAAACGAGCTGGCCAGGGAGTTCATGCTAGTATTGAGCGACTGCTGTGACGTGTAGTTGGCATAAGACGTCATCTGGTTGACGAAGTCGGTCACGCTCGTTGCATTCAGCGGATCCTGGTTCTGCAGCTCGCTCACGAGCAGTTGGAGGAAGTCGCTGGAGCTCAACGTCGTCCGAGACGAGTCGCTCGTTGATGAGGTCGATGAGGTGGTCGTTGCAGACGAACTCGCCGCAGAAACGGTCATGATAGAACTCCGGCTCTCACCGCTCGGCGCGGTGGGACACAGCTCACGCCCGATCGTCGTCGGGGCGTCTGCAGATCAAACGGCCGTCGTGCCGAATTCAGGCGCGCAAAATGAGAGGGAATTATTTGATCTCACGGCAGAATTTGCCGCCGCTCAGTTGTGCAAGGGCGGCAAAAAGCGCCGGGTGCAGCGACGCGGCGGACGGGACCTGATCGGCCGGCGAGAGAGACCGGTCGGATCGCCGCCCGTGATCGACAGCGGACAAGGCCTGCGATCATGTTCGCAGACAGGCTCAGGCACCGCCGAACAAACGCGACGGCGAACACCTACGCCGGCAGCGGCGCACGTCTTCCGCACGATCCGATGGAAAGCTGGATTTATGATGCGGGGCGATTGCACCGGGGCGTAAACGCCGGCAGGCAACTCAGCGCTCGATCCGAGCTTGCGGACCGGGGCGGCTCACCCCGGCTGATGGACATCCGCAGGCGACGCGGTCGCCTCTTCCGCCGCCAGGCGGCCGGCAGCCGCAACGATACGATCAGCAAGACCAGAGGGCGCGCGGACCGGGGCTGACGACAGGGCTTGGCGGATCAGGCGCGCTTCCGACAGCAGCCGGGCTGCATCAGGCGATGCAGCAAGCAGATCAGCCGCAGCGCGGCGCGGCGCATCAGGCCATTGGGAGATGTCCTCTCCCAGGCGGTCGATCAGATCCTCGAATTCCCTGACGTCCATCGTCCGCCCGATCCAGCGTGTCTGAGATCGTCATAAACCATTCTGCAGCCGGACGAAATTGATATTGCCGGACCGCGACAAAGCGGCCTCGCGATGCAGCTCGATTTCCGTATTTCCCAGGCGTCCTATGCAGCGCAGGTTTGCATCCGATACCACCAATCCGAGCCGGAGAGCTCCTGTTTCCCTCGATTTCGGAATATGTCCCGCAGTGCAACGCAACTGATTCGCGACGCTCACCCTCGCCTCGGCGAATCGCCTGCCCGCGATCCCACCCGCCCCCTCACGTCGACCGCCTCCCAGGACTCGCGCAGCTCCGTCACTCCCGCCATGATGCGCAGGAAGTTCTCGCGCATCCCCGGCCGACCGTAGGCGCGCAGGGCGGCAACGATCAGCGCGTTGTAGGTCTCGAACAGACGTTCTGCGACCGCGCCGCCGCGTGCCGGGTCCAGATGCAGGCTCAACCCACGCAGGATCGCGGTGGCACGCGTCAGATGTGCATGCCCCTCCTCGAAACGCCGCGCCTCCTGGGCCTGAAGACATTTCTGGAGGTACGTCACCGTCCCGTTGAGAAGCATGATGACCGCGCGCACCGGGGGAACCGTGACGGCCGCGCCGCGATAGGCCTGAGTGGCCAAATGTGCCATCGGATTCTGGGTCATCAGTTACTCGAACTCGCGTTGAGAAGGGCTTTCAGATAGGTCAGCGTGTTGTTGGCGCTCTCGATGGCCGCCTGATACTTGGCGTATTGCGCCGTGAGCTGCGTCTGATACGTCGCAGCCGCGCTCTTGATGTCATCGACCTTGGCCTGCAGCGTCTCGTCCCGGGACGTCAGATTATCGATCAGCGTCTGCAGTGATCCGGTGGTTGACGAAGCCGTCTTCGCAATCTGGTAGATCTGGGTCGCCAGCCCCTGGGTGGAGGTTACCGTGATCGACTGCGAGGTCGAGCCGGTATAGGTGAAGGCCATGCCCGCATAGGCCGTCCCGGAATTGCCGACGATCGTGTTGCCGCTGACGGTGAACAGGGAGCTGTCGCCGCCGACCGAGGCCGCCGTGAGATTGCCCGACGAATCCACCGTGAGATCCAGCGTGAAGGATTGCGGCGACGTTCCGGTATTCACGACGCTGAGTTGGCTCGACGACGTCTTGGTCTGGGCCGACAGCAATGTGGTTACACCGCTCAGATTGGTGCTGAGGATTGTCGACAGCGTGCCTGTGTCGAGTTCAAGCTCATTCTTCTCGTTGAAAGACAGGCCGAGATCCGCCATCGTCAGACCGCCGACCGAGGTTCCCAGCACATCCTGGAGCGTGTTCATGATATCGCGCATGGTGCCGTCGCCGAACAACACCGCGCTCGAGGCCGCCGTACCATCCGAATTCGTCGTCTGCTGCGCGATCACGGCATCACGGAAGGCGTTATAGTTGGTGACGAACGTTTGCAGCGCTGTTGAGATCTGACTGGTGTCGGTGCCGATGCTGATGTTCAGCGTGGTCCCGGACGGCGTCGCCTGCAGAAGATCGAAGGTGACGCCGCTGAGAACATCGGTAATGTCGTTGGTGTTGCGGGTCAGGCTGATTCCGTCGAGCGTGAACTTCGCCGCCTGGGCGGTCTGCAGCACGGTGGCGAAAGCGCCGGAGCTGTCGGTCACCCCGAGCTTGTTGAGGATGTCGTCGCCGGACGAGCTGGAATAAGTGATATCGGCGGCATCTTCCGTGCCGGTCAGCACCAGCTCGTATGACCCGCTCTCGACCTGAACAATGGACGCCTCGACATTCGTCGTTGAGGTCTGGGCATTGACCGCGTCGACGACGTCCTGCAGCGACATGTCGCTCGTGACCGTGATGTCGGCGGTGGTGCCGCCTGACAGGCCAAGCGAGAACGTGCCGGAATAGCCGAGCGCCGTGGTCTGGCTCGACTGCGTCGTTCCGGCCACCTTGTGCGCGGTGGCGATCTGGCTGATGGTCAGGGTGTGGCTGCCGGTCGCCGCACCATTGTTCACCGACATCGAGAGGGCCGACGACGCGCTGACGTCGCCCGTCGCGCTGATCGTGGCCGCCCGGGTCGCGAAGGCGTTGGTCGCGAGCGAGTTCACCATCGAGGTGGCCAGCGACGACAAGCCCGAAGACAGCGTCTTCAACGCGGTCTGCAGCGTCTGATAGGCCGTGATCTTCGCCTCGTTCGACGTGATCTTGGTCGAGATCTGCGTCGCCTGGGTGAGCTTGGCGTTGACGGCGGATTCGATCAGAGCACTCCAGTCGATCGTGCTCGTGGTGCTCGTTCCCGACGTTGTGAGCGAACTGCTCGAACTCGTCGTCGACGAGGAGGAAGACGACGACGTCGTGCTGCCCGTGCTTGAGGTCGCGCTGCTCACCGTCATTCGTCGACATCCTCCGAGGGAGAGGCCGGGCCGGCGTCGCGCCGGCCCGGCAGAACATGGCTCAGCCCAGCAGCTTCAGAAGGTACTGCGGGATCTGGTTTGCCGCGGCTTCGGCCGACACCGCAGCCTGGGTCTTCACCTGCGCCGAGGACAGCTTCGCCTGCTCCGAGGCAATGTCCACGTCCTTGATCGCGGAGTTGGCGGATTGCAGGTTCTGCGTCTGCGTCGAAATCGAATCGGCCGAGAAGTTGAAGCGCGACTCCTGCGCACCGATATCCGCGCGGGCCTTCGACACGGTGTCGATCGCAGTGTCGAGCGTCGTGAGCGCCGCGGTCGCACCGGTCTGGGTGCTGACGTCGAGCGAGGAGACGCCAAGCGTGCTCGCCGTGAGATCCGACAGCTTGATGTCGATGGTGTCGGTGGCGGACGAACCGACCAGCACCGAGACGCCGGCGGAGAAGGTGCTGGTGCCGTCGAGCAGGCTCTGGCCGCTATAGCGCGTCCCCGTCGCGATCGACGAGATTTCGCTGATCAGCTGCGAGAATTCCGACTGGATATAGGTGCGGCTGGTGCCCACCGTCGTGCCCGAGGCCGACTCCGAGGCCAGCGACTTCATGCGGGCGAGAATGTCGCTGATGTTGGAGGCGCCGCCGTCGGCGGTCTGCAGGATCGAGGTGGCCTGCGCGGCGTTGGTGGCCGCCTGCTGCAGCGTAGTGATGTCCGAGGAAATGCGCGTCGAAATGGCGAGGCCGGCAGCGTCGTCGGAAGCCGAGGTGATGCGCGAACCGCTCGACAGCTTGGAGAGCGAGCTCGTCTCCTGATTGGAGTTGATGTTCAGATAGCGGACGGCCGAATTGGCGGCGATGTTGGTTGAAATGGCGGGCACGGTGAAGACTCCTGAGTGATCGGCAGAACGGGCCGGATCGTGGAAGGACTGACGGTGCGGATCAGCCCCGTCTGATCGATCAAACGGAAGCGCCTGCGTGTTTCAGGCGGGAATTCTTTCTGGTCAGAACTCTATGGTTAGCAATCGGTGAAAGCGCCGCAGATGTCGCGTTCGTGCCGCCGCAGCATGTCACGCAATTGCTGGCGGCCCCGCTTCAGCAGCGACTCCACCGCAGACACCGTGGTGTCCATCACCTCGGCGATCTCACCATTGCTCATGTTCTCGTGGTACGACAGGATCACCGCGAGGCGCTGCTGCTCCGGAAGCCGACGCATCGCAGTCTCCAGCAGATCGCTCATCTCGGCTCGTTCAATCACGCTCGCCGCGTCAGGCTTGCCGTCCGCGACCTCCGGCACGACATCGACATTCTCGGTCCGCGGCTTGCGCCGGAGGTCGATGCAGCGGTTGCTGACCACGCGATAGAGCCAGGTCGAGAACTTGGCCCGCCCATGCTGCCAACGTCCGCGATGGGTCCAGACCTTGAGCATCGTGTCCTGCACCACGTCCTCGGCATCCGCGGCGTTGCCGACGATCCGCAGGGCAATGGCATAGGCGCGGTCGATATGACGCTCGACCAGCAGGCGGAACGCCATCTCGTCTCCCGTCGCGAGACGATCGAGCAGTTCCCTGTCTTCGTCGAACACCGGAGCGTCGCCGGACGGACAATCCGGAACGGTGCTGGCCGATTCGCTCCACGGCACCTCGGCGACATCCGGCGACGCCGGCGCGTTCAAGGACACGCCATCAGTCGGGGCACAGACGTCCAGCGCGTAGTTCATTTCCCAATCTCCAACCCGCAATGCCGAAACCGCGTCTCGCACACGGCTTCCAATCCTTGAACGCCCAGACCGTAATAAGCAGGCGGATTATTTTTGTTGTTTTTCAAACGCTTAGCTGGAGTATTTTGCCTAGCGCCGGGCAAATTCTGCCCTCCGCGGATCACGCGAGGCACGATCATGGATGAAGAGAAGCCGCAGGTCGGCATGGCAGGGATTCATTCCGAGGACGAATTCAGCTGAAGATGCAGGCACAACGCAAACACACAGCGTTCGTAGGAGCGCACCGCGGTACATCAACATGGCAGTGACGCGAGAGCCGGAAATCGTCACCGAGCGTATCCGGCGCCCGGCAATTTTTTCCGAATCATCTTCAGCGAAGCTACCGTATTTTTTGACTCTGTCAGTTGCCACTGACGCGTTTTTTGAATCGCACGATGACTTTTTGCGAATTCATGCGCCTGATCCGACTAACTCGAACGTTGTAGTAGCCGACATCAAGGAATGCAGGGCGGTCGACACAACGTGTCGAACGCACTAGATGCGCGCGCGTCTGTTTCTATCAGTTTCAACGGCAGGAACGTCTGTTTCTGGATGTTTCGATCGACGCTCGCGATCACTCGCACAGGCGCCGAAGAAGCGAACAATCAGGCTCGTATGCCCGCACGGACTCTCCATTTTCAACTAACTGTTCTGCTCCGGGCGATCAGCTCAATGGACCGCGTTTCATTCCGCGGCACTCAGCGCGCGTGGATGATCAAACAGCAGTGACATCTGGCAACATTACGAAACGAACAACACGTTTGCCGTGTTCTCGCTTCCATCACACCCACATCAGAAAACAGCACGACCACATGCGCGATCGATGCGCCTGATCTGCGGCCTTGGTCCGTTCAACTGTCCAGGAGGACCTGCATGACGCGACCAGCATCGAGCGCCATTCACGACGACCCGACGCAGGCCTTGCGCGCCGACGGAGTCTGGCTCGGCGAACACCAGACTCGCCGTCTGCGCTGGGTGGCTCGCACATTCGGTCCGCTGGTCCGGTGGGATCGCCTGTCTGAAGGCGGCGGCCGCACCATCCTCGTGCTCGATCCGCCGACGGGTGCCGGAGCCGAACTGCTGGTCGGCAGCTTGACGTCCCATGACGCAGTCGTAATCCCGCTCGGGGAAAATCCCGCATTCGACTTCCTCAAATCGAAACTGACCGAGTTCGGCACCGTTGGCGCATCGGCGGATGGTCCACACGAATTGTGGTGGGGCGGGCTCGGCCGGCCGGCGCCGGTAGGAGCGCACAGACCCGATGCGCTGCGCGTCGCGTCCTGTCACGCCAGGACCATCGGCGACTTGCACATCTATCACCTCAGACGCTCGCTCGAGCGGCTCGGCCTCACCTTCGAGATTGAAGCCATCGATAGCGGCTGCGGCGATCGCCTGACAGCCGCCGACAGGGCGGACTTCGTCACGCGCATGTGGCAGCGGCACAAGCAGCCGCTCCTGTTCGTCGAGCCCGACGTGTTGTTGCAGGCCGTCCCGGATCTGCCTGAGCTGACGGGCTGCGATTTTGCCGTCCACAAGTGGAACGGCTGGGAGATGTCGGCGCGCACGCTGTATTTCGGCCGCTCAAAAGCGGCCGAGACGATGCTGAGGACGTGGTCTGAGCTAGCTCGCACGTTTCCCGATGTCTGGGACGGTTATCTCATTGATCAGGCCTGGAGTGCCGTCACCTCGCAGATTGCGCTGGATACCGTGTGGCTGCCGCGGTCCTATCATGCCGTCGCGGGTCAATTGGCGGCTCGAAGCGCTGTCGTCGTTCACAACCTGAAACCGACCAGCGGCGATCTCGGTCCTGATCCGGATTTCGCGACGATGGTCCGCCCCGCCAGGCGCGCCGGCCGTGTCGGTGCGTCAGACGCCCTGCTCGTCGTCCGCTCCGGTGCCAACTCCGACAAAGCGGTCACCGTCATTCTGCGCGAGGTCGACGGCCGCAGTGCCCGCGAGACGGCCGACAGCATTGATGCGGTGACCCGCGCCTTCGTCGCGGATTGCGGCGGCTTCGGACGGCTCGAGCTCTCGCTGTGTTCGTGGCAGCCGGAGGTCCGCATCGCCCGCGAAGCCGCTTTCCTCGCCGACAACATGGTCTTCGAGGTCGTTCCCGGGCAGCACTTGCCGGAGAACCTGTTCCGGACCATCGCGGCGACCGAGGCAGGCCGCAGGCCGGACAATGTCGAGACCTATCGCCGCTGACTGCAACGAGGACAGATCATGTTCGATACCATCATTCTGCTGACCGGCAGCCGCGATCAGCAGCTCGCGCTCTCCGAACTGCTCAGGGCGCATAATCCCGCACTGGCGTTCCGCGGCGCGGTCAGCTTGCCGGAACTCGAAGCCATCGAACAGAATGTGCTCGGCAGGTCTCGCCTGATCGCGTTCACCACCGGCGAGATCGTGCCTTCCGAGATTCTGGCGGCTGTCGGTCACGGCGCCTACAATTTTCATCCGGGGCCGCCGAACTACGCCGGTTGGGCGCCAGCCCATTTTGCGATGTATGACGGCGCCGAGAGCTTCGGCGCCACTGCCCATGTGATGGAGCCCCGCGTCGATTGCGGCGCGATCATCGGAACCGAAACCTTCGACATACCGAACGGGGTCGATGTCCGCGGCCTGGAGCAGATGACGTTCGTGCGGACAGCCTATCTGTTCTGGCGCATGTCGCGCGATCTCGCGTGCCACGCTGGGCCGTTACCGGTTCTCCCGATCGCTTGGAGCGGCATCAAGAGCAACAGGCAGATGTATGCGCGGATGTGCGACATGCCCGCCGATATCGATCCCACCGAGATGATGCGCCGCGTCCGCGCCTTCCACGACGATTTCCGCGGCATCCCCCTCACGATCACCCTGCACGGCATGCGCTTCCAACTGGCGGGCACCACCGCCCAGGCCGCTGAGCCGGCCACGGTGGAGGCACCGGCGCTGGCGATGGCCTCGTGATCCTGTTTATTGGTTTGAGCTTGATCGTTTCGGAACGCGGTTTCCGCTCTTCCTGCTCAAGCTCTACCGTCTGAGCGGCTGAATCGCTGTCTGGTCCAGCCGGGTCTCCCAGCCGTGACGCTCCAACTCGGGATCGTCATGTTCCTCTTGCGGCCAGCCGATGCAGAGATAAGCAACCAGAGTCCAGTCGGACGGCAGGTCGAGTTCTCGACAGACCGCGGCGGGGTCGAGGATCGACACCCAGCCGACGCCGAGCCCTTCGGCCCGGGCCGCAAGCCAGAAGGTCTGGACCGCCGCCACCACCGAGTAACGCAGCGTCTCCGGCATCGTGGCGCGGCCGAGACGGTGACCCATCGCAGTCCCTTCATCGGCACAAACAGCGAGATGCACGGGAGCGAGCGTGAGCCCCTCCAGCTTCAGGCGGGCATAGAGCGCGCGTCGCTCGCCATCATATCCCGCCAGCGCGGCCTGATTGCTCTGTCTGAAGTTTTCGACAATCGCCGCACGCCGCTCTGCCGTTTCAACCAGGACAAACCGCCAGGGCTGGCAGAATCCCACCGAGGGCGCGTAGGCGGCCAGGGTCAGCAGCCGCTCGATCAAATCCGGGGGCACGGGATCGGTCCGAAAGCGGCGCACATCGCGGCGCCAGCGCACGAGATCGGCGAACAGAGCCTTGAAGGACGCATCGAATTGCGGAGGATGCTTTGCAGGGCTCATGGCGCCGCTCCACTCAGGACGTGCAGGAACGATCCGGTCACAGAGCCGCGCCGGGCACCGCGTTCTGCCGTCACCTGGCCCGACGCATCACGGCAATCGATCAGCGGAGCGTCCGTTCCGCTCAGAATCGTCGCGTAGTGGAACTCGTGACCGTGGACCTCGTCTCCAGTCCGACCGAGGCTGCAATCGGCCAGCAAGGTTGCACGGCGATAGCCGAGGTGCAGGCGCCGCCTGGCGAACGAGGTCTCCAGCGACAGCAGTCCGGCCATCGCGTGCCGCGCGCCCTCGGCATCTTCCAGCCCGACCCCCAGCATCATATAGCCACCGCATTCGCCGTGGATTGGCACCCCGCGCGCGGCCAGATCGCGCAGTCCGTCGCGGACCACCGCCGCCGACGCCAATCGGCCGGCATGCAGTTCGGGATAGCCGCCCGGCAGCCAGACCGCATCGGCGGTGGGGTCCGGAGCCTCGTCGTTCAGCGGCGAGAACGGCACGATCTCCGCGCCCTCGGCGCGCCAGTGCCGCAACAGATGCGGATAGTTGAACGAGAAGGCGGCATCAGACGCCAAGGCAATGCGCTGCCCCGGCGGCCTGATGCCCAGGCCGGATGTCTGCGCCGCATCGACAGGGAGGCGTGCGGGTTGCGCAAGCGCGCGCACGGCATCGAGGTCGACCGACCTGGCGAGACATGCCGCGAGCCGGTCGAGATGAGGCTCGATCGTGGTGAGCTCCTGGACCTGGACCAGGCCGAGATGCCGTTCCGGCAATGTCAATTGCGCATCACGCATGATCGCGCCGAGCACCCTGATTCCGAGTTGCGCAAACGCCGGCGCGATGAGCGCGCGATGCCGTTCGCTCGCGACCCGATTGAGGATCACACCGGCGATCTGGACGTCGTCCCGAAACCGCGCACAGCCGAGCGCGACCGCCGCGGCCGTCTCGGTCTGCCCGCTGACATCGAGCACGAGCACCACCGGCCAGTCCAGCAGCGCGGCCAGATCCGCGGCCGAGCCCCTGCCCGCGCGGCCGGGCTGCGGCGCACCATCGAACAGGCCCATGACGCCCTCGACGACGGCGATCTCGGCACCGGCGGCGGCGGCAGACACAAGCCCTCGCAGCTGCAGCGCCGACATCGCCCAACCGTCGAGATTGTAGCTCGTCCGACGCGCCGCGATGCTGTGAAACGCCAGATCGATGTAGTCGGGGCCGCATTTGAAGGGCTGCACGGCCGTGCCGCGTTCGGCAAAGGCGCGCAGCAGCCCGAGCGTGATGGTCGTCTTGCCGGCCCCTGAGCGCGGCGCGGCGATGATGATCCCCTTGGGAGCCGCCGCACTCATGGTCGGAGCACCGGCTTGTCGCAGCAAAATGTGCTATGCGATCCGGCATGACGGAAACCGCGGATCCGCTGAACCGACCGCTGAAGCGTGGCTGGACCACCGGCAGCTGCGCGACCGCGGCTGCGCGCGCAGCCTATGAGCTGCTGGTGACCGGCAGCTGTCCTGCGATCGTTGACATCGCCCTGCCGGGCGGACGTCGCGTCAGCTTCGCAGTCGCGATGCACGAGGCCGAGGGGGAGCGTGCGACGGCTGGCGTCGTCAAGGATGCCGGTGATGATCCCGACGTGACGCATGGCGCGTTGATCAAGGCCACGGTGCAACGGCGCGACGCCGGCTCCGGCATCGCGTTCCGCGCCGGCTCGGGCGTCGGCACCGTGACGCGGCCCGGACTGCCGCTGCCGCCGGGGGAGCCTGCGATCAATCCCGTGCCGCGAGAGATGATCATCGCGGCGATCGACGAGGCCGCCGCGGCCCTTGGCGGCACGCGCGACGTTACCGTCGAGATCGCGATTCCCGGCGGCGAGGACCTCGCGAAGAAGACCTTGAACCCGCGGCTCGGCATCGTCGGCGGCCTGTCGATCCTGGGCACCACGGGCATCGTCGTGCCCTTCAGCTGCGCCGCCTGGATTCACTCGATCTATCGCGGCATCGATGTCGCGCGCGCCGCCGGCCTGCCGCACATCGCCGGCGCCACCGGGAGTATGTCCGAGAAAGCGGTACAGCAGCTCTATGGCCTGCCGGACACGGCGCTGATCGACATGGGCGACTTCGCAGGCGGCATGCTGAAATATCTGCGCCGCCATCCCGTCGGCCGCGTCACCGTCGCCGGCGGCTTCGCCAAGATGACCAAGCTGGGCCAAGGCCTGCTCGACCTGCATTCGCGCGCCGGCGAGGTCGACCTCGGCTGGCTTGCAGCCATTTTGCACGATGCGGGCGCGCCACAGGCGCTGATCGAGACGGCGCGAACCGCCAACACCGCGCTGCAGGTGCTGCAAGAGTCCGACAGGTTCGGCTTCCCGGCCGGCGACGTAGTTGCGCGGGCGGCTTGGCAGACCGCGCATCGCGCGCTGGCCAATGATGCAGTCGCGCTCGATGTCGCCGTGTTCGACCGCGACGGCCGGCTGGTCGGACGATGTCCGGGGCCGGATCACTCGCCCCTCCCGCGAAATCGCCGCTGATAGTCGGCGTCGTACAGTGCGCTGTCGCGAAAATCCTCTGCGCCAAGTGCGTGGCCAACCAGGATCAGCGCCGTGCGCTCGACCGCATCGGCCGCAACCTGAGCTGCGATGGTCGCAAGCGTGCCGCGCATGATGCGCTGATCAGGCCAGCTCGCGCGATAGACCACGGCGACCGGGCAATCATCGCCATAATGCGGGCGCAGCTCATCGGCGACCTTCTCGATCACATGGATCGACAAATGAATGGCGAGCGTGGAGCGCGACTGCGCGAACAGCGACAGTCGTTCCGTATCGGGCATGGCTGAGGCGCGCCCCGACGTCCGCGTCAGCACCACCGACTGGGCCAGCCCCGGCAGGGTCAGCTCACGTCCCAGCGCCGCCGCCGCGGCGGAGAACGACGGCACGCCCGGTGTCACGGTGTAAGGAATCTGCAGCACATCAAGGCGCCGCAATTGCTCGCCCAGCGCGCTCCAGATCGCGGGGTCGCCGGAATGCAGCCGTGCAACGTCATGGCGGGCGGCCGTGGCCTGCGCGATCTCATTGATGATCTCGTCGAGCGACATTGGTGCCGTATCGACGATGCGCGCACCGGGCGGGCAGTGTTCGAGCAGGGCCTTGGGGACCAGCGAACCGGCATAGAGACACACCGGGCAGCGCGCGATCAGGTCGCGCCCGCGCAAGGTGATCAGATCCGCCGCGCCAGGGCCGGCGCCGATGAAGTGCACCGTCATCCGCCGTTCTCCGCAGGCAAGGCGCCGTCCCCTTCAGCCAAGGCACAGGTCGCCGACGCGTTGGCTACGCGTGGCAGGATCAGCCGCGCATTGCGGCCCGCGGCAACGAGCGCCGCCGTCTCGGCGATGGATGGCACTCCCTTCAATCGGTGCACGAGGTCGCTGTGGGTGACAGCGCGATCGGCAACCGCCGCAAGCTCGGCAGCCGCGACGCCGACCAAGGGACGTTGCAGGCGCTTGGCAGCTTCGATGATGCCGGCCTCGTCTCGCTTATCGGCCACTGTTGCGATCACGGCGACATCGCTGGACACCAGACTGGCGGCGCTCAAGGCTTGAGCCACCACGGCCTCGATCGCATCAGCGCTGGCGTCGCCGCGGCAGCCGATCCCAAGCGCAATCATGGCTTGACCACCCGCCATTGCGTGACCGGCATCGCCTGCCGCCAGCCATGCATCCGGCCGACCGGTTCGATGCGCGACACGGCGATCCTGATGAGCTCGCCGCCATGCCGGCCAAACAGCTCGGTGACCCGCGCTTCGCCCTCGAGCGAAATGACATTCGCCACGAGCCGCCCACCCGGCTTCAGTCGCGACCAGACCGCCTCGAACACGCCCGGCTCCGAAATCCCGCCGCCAATGAACACCGCGTCCGGAGGCTCGAGATCGGCCAGCACCGCTGGAGCGCGGCCCAGCACGATCTTGAGGTCGGGCGCGCCGAGGGCGAGCGCGTTGCGCATGGCTCGGTCGGCCCGGTCCTGCCGGGCCTCGATCCCGATCGCGCGCAGCGCACCGTGGCGCAGCAGCCATTCGATCGCGACCGAACCTGATCCCAGGCCGACGTCCCATAACAGCTCGGCCGGATGCGGCGCCAGCGCCGACAGCGTGACGGCCCGCACGTCGCGCTTGGTGAGCTGACCATCATGCTCGAACAGATCATCGGCGAGACCCGAGGTGAGTGGGATCACCGGCGCGTCCGGCTCGCCGATCACCTCCAAAGCGATCGTCGTCAGCGGGTGGATGTCCGAGAGGTCGAAGGCATTGGCCGTCGCGCTGCGCATCCGCTCCTGTGGGCCGCCCATCGCTTCGAGCACGGTCAGGCGCGAGCGCCCCATGTGCCGTGACGTCAACAGGGCAGCGAGCTTGCCCGCCGTCGATCCATCCCAGGCAAGCGCGAGAATGCGCGCCCCCGGCACGAGATGGCGGATGATCCCTTCGAGCGGGCGGCCATGCAGGGTGACCAGAGCGACGTCCTGCAGCGGCCAGCCGAGCCGCGCCGCCGCCAGACTGAAGGCGGATGGCTGCGGCAAACACAGCATGTCCGCAGCGCCGAAGCGCTGCATCAGCTGCTTGCCGACGCCGTAGGTGAATGGATCGCCGCTGGCGAGCACGACCACCGGCTCTCCCCTGCGCGCCTCGATCTGCGCGAACGCCAGATGAAGCGGAACAGGCCAAGCGAGCCGCTCGCCTGACGTCAGCGGCGCCGCGAGCTCCAGATGGCGCGCGCCGCCGACCACCAGCGCGGCCTGCGCAATGAGACGACGGGCGGGCTGCGAAAGCCCCTCAACGCCGTCCTCACCGATGCCGACGATGGACAGCCAGCGCGCCGCGTTGCAAGTTGGCTGCGGATTCATGATGGACCCTGTCCTGCATGCGCATTCTCATACTCGGCGGCACGACCGAAGCTTCGGAGCTGGCGCGTTTGCTGGCCGGCGACGCCCGCTTCGCCGCGACGCTGTCGCTCGCCGGCCGTACCGCCTCGCCCAAGCCGCAGCCGCTGCCGACGCGCATCGGCGGCTTCGGTGGCATTGCCGGATTGGAAGCATGGCTGCGTGATCAGGCGATCGCCGCAGTGATCGACGCGACGCATCCTTATGCCGATCAGATCTCGCGCCATGCCGTCGCGGCCTGCCATGCCTTGTCGCTGCCACTCGCGTCGATCCGGCGCGCCGCATGGCAGCGCGAGGACGGAGATCGCTGGATCGAGGTCGATAGCGCGGAGGCTGCAGCTGCGGCGCTCGGCGCGACGGCGGCGCGAATCTTCCTCAGCCTCGGCCGGCTGGAGCTCGCGGCGTTTGCCGCGGCTCCGCAGCACCATTACATCGCGCGCACGATCGACCCGCCCGGCGACATCGCCCTGCCGCCGGATATTCGCTTCGTCTATGATCGCGGGCCGTTCGACGACGCGAAGGAGCACGACTTCCTGCTCCAGCAGCGCGTCGCCTGCATCGTCTCCAAGAACTCCGGCGGCGCGGCCACCTATCCGAAGATCGCGGCCGCGCGGCGGCTCGGCATTCCCGTGGTGATGATCGCGCGACCCGACAAGCCGCATGGCATCGCGCTCGACGATGCGCGGGATGCAATCCGCTGGCTGGAGACGCAACTTGCTCATGCGCCCCCCTCAACTTCACGGCGCAACGTATAGACCCAAGGCGCCTTGCCCTCGCGCGCGATCAGGCGCGTGGCCGTCGCCCCGATCAGCACCAGCGTCCGCATATCGGCGTCGTCGGGATTGACCTGCGCCAGCGTCGTGATGATCCGGCTGACATCGCCACTGCCGGCGGCACGCACCATCACGACAACAGTCGATGGCGGCTTGAGCTGCCGCAGCAGCCCGAAAGCCTGGCCGAGCTGATGCGGCCGCGCTTTCGAGAGCGGATTGTAGAGCGCGATCACGAAATCGGCCGTGGCCGCGGCTTCGAGGCGGCGCCTGATCGTGGTCCAGCTCTTGAGATTGTCGGAGAGCGAGATCGCGCAGAAATCGCCGCCGAGCGGCGCGCCGACCTCGGCCGCCACCGCGAGCATCGCGGTGACGCCGGGCTCGACGCGGATGTCCAGCTCGCGCCAGGCCTGGGGCCCGGTCTCGACCGCCTCGAACACGGCGGCGGCCATGGCGAACACGCCGGGATCGCCTCCCGACACCACGGCGACCTGCCGGCCATCGCTGGCGAGGGAGAGCGCGTGTCGCGCGCGATCGAGCTCGACGCGGTTATCGCTGGCATGGCGGATCTGGCCCGGATGGCTGGTGGTCACCCTGTCGAGATAAGGTCCGTAGCCGATCAAGTCGGTCGCAGCAGCGATCGCCCGCGACGCCGCCGGCGTGATCAGCTCCGGCCGCCCCGGGCCGACACCTACGATGGTGAGCGTGCCCGTCACAGCCGGCGCCCCTGCCCCGGGATCAGGATCATCGAGAAATACGGGCCGCGCGCCAGTTCGACCTCGGCCAGCGGCGTGACGCGCTCGGCCTCCATCGTGCCGCGCTCGACATAGATGGCACGATCGATCAATCCGGCGCGGATGATGGCCCGCTTCACTTTCGTCAGATTGCGCCCGAGCTTCATGATCACGGCGGCCTCGCAGCGCGTCAGCCGATCGTGCAGGACGTCCTCGTCCAACGTGCCTGGCAACACGGAGAGGATGTCATCGCCCCAGGTGATCGGAACGTTGGCCTTGGTCCAGCAACCGGACATGCCGGTCACGCCGGGCACGACCTCGACCGGATGATCACGCTCGAGCCGGCGCCACATATGCATGAACGAGCCGTAGAAGAACGGATCGCCCTCCGACAGCAGCCCGACCGACCGTCCTGCGGCAAGATGCAGCGCGATGCTCTCCGCCGCGCGGTGGTAGAAGCCGCCGATCTGCGCCTGATAGGACGGATCGGCGACAGGCACCTCTTCGGTGACAGGATATTCCAGCCGCAACTCACGGCGGCCGGCATCCATCAGCGGAGCAACGATCCGACGGGCATTGCCTTCCATCCCACGCTTGGCGAAGAACGCCACCACATCGACCGACCGGATCAGGCCGGCCGCGCGCAGCGTGAGGTAACGCACGTCGCCGGGACCAACGCCGATTCCGTACAACGTGCCGGCATCGGCCGCGCCCGCGATGGTGTCGAGCAGGCTCATTCGACGTCGCTCGCGATGGCATTCACCGCCGCAACGGCCATCGCGCTGCCGCCCTTGCGTCCTTTCACGATCAGATACGGCACACGGCCATCGGCCGCGAGCGCCTCCTTCGATTCGCGCGCGCCGACGAAGCCGACCGCCGTTCCGATCACCGCTGCCGGCCGCGTCGCGCCCTGGTCCAGCATATCGAGCAGATGAAACAGCGACGTCGGCGCATTGCCGATTGCGACCAGCGCGCCGCCGAGATGCGGACGCCACAATTCGAGCGCCGCGGCCGAGCGCGTCGTGCCGAGCTGCGCGGCCAAGGCCGGAACCTCGGGATCGTCGAGCGTGCAGATGATCGCGTTGTTGGCAGGCAGTCTGGCGCGCGTGATGCCCTGCGCCACCATCTTTGCATCGCACAGGATCGGCGCGCCGCGATCGAGCGCTTCGCGTGCTTCGGCCGCGAAGCGTTCGGAGATCTCGATGTCGGACGTGATCTCGACCATGCCGCAGGCGTGGATGATGCGCACGGCGATCTTCTCTTCCAGGCCCTGGAAGCGTGCCAGATCGGCTTCGCGGCGGATCGTCGCGAATGACTGCCGATAGATCTCCGCACCATCCTTGATGTAGTCGCGAAGGTCAGACATCGGCGTTCTCGCTTGCTCGGAATAGCCCAGCCTCTGTCCCATCGCGCGCCGGATCGAACATGCCGAAGGACGCGCTCTTCACGGTGCCGTGGCGGACGATGCGATAATGATCGCCGTCACCGACCAGCACCAGGTCCGCCGACGCCGAGCGCGCGCATCCCTTGGCGCAGCCGGAGACGTGCAACGAACCTTTGAACCCTGTGCGCGCCATCGCGGCCGCGAGCATGCGGGCGTGTTGCCGCGTCGCCAGTCCAGTCGACGGACAGCCGCCGACGCCCGAACAGGCGTCGATGCGCATCAGCGGATCCCCATCATCGACGATCAGGCCAAGCCGCGCCGCATCGGACACGCACTGCTCGGCCGTTTCGCGGCGCGCTGCGACATACAATCTGCGCCAAGGTGAGAGGCGGATCTCGCGGACATCATGGGCCGCGAGCACAGCCGCGAGCCGCATCAGCGTTTCGCTCTCGAGGCGACCGAACGGTGCGCCGAGGCCCACGGCGCAGGTCTGGTCCGTCAGAGCGATCAGACCGCAGCGCTCCGATGGCGCGGCTGCCATCGTCGCGATGGCATCGGACGCCGCAAGGCCCAGCTCGGCGCGCAAAGCAGTTTGCGTCGTCGGCGGCAGCGTCGCCGAGCGGCGCGTCGGGCTGTGCTGCAGCACGAGCCGCGCGAGCTGCACAGCCTTGGCCGGGGCATCAGCGGCGTCGGTGGTGCCAAGCCATGCGACGCCATCCATGGCCGCCATGCCGAGCGCGACGCGCCGGCAGCCGTCGCGGTCGCAGGCCGCGAGCCGGACATCGGCGGCAAGATCCGTCAGCGGCAGCCGGCCGCCGCCGTCGAGCGCGAAACCGAACTTGGCCGGCAGCGCCTGCAGCGCCTGATCGGACGCCAGAAAAGCCTCCAGCTCGGCCGCAACAGGACGCATGTCGATCATCTCCGCGGGGTCTATTCCCGCCAGCGGATTGATCACGATGTTTCGGACCGCCTCCAGCTCCGGGCTGTCGTCGAGCAGCCGGAGCGTGGCCAAGACCTCCCACAACGGCGCCAGGGTCGTGGGCGAAACGCCGCGGATCTGCAGATTGGCGCGGCGCGTTAGATCGATCTGGCCATTGCCGAAGCGCTCAGCCGCCTCAGCCAGGTCACGCAGCGCCGCGACCGGCAAGGCGCCGCCATGCGGCCGAACGCGAACGATGAGCCCGTCACCGCTCGGCATCGGCCGCCGCGCCCCGGGACACCAGCCTTTGATCTCGACCGCGGCGGTCACGACACTCTCTCCGTTGGCACGAGGCGCGCATGGACCAGCGCAAGCTCGTCAGCGACAGCATTGCGACGCGGCACCCAGAGGCGTCGGCGCAGCGCATCCTCGAACCGCGACAGAATGGCGGCCACGGCTGCCGGATTGCGCACGATCATACCGTCCAACACTGCCTCGTCGCGCAGCAACGCCCCATGCGCCAGATCAAACAGATGCTCGGGGACGCTGTCCGACGTGGCCGCGAAAGCGTAGAGCGCGTCGATTCCTTGCGCGATCTCGGCGACACCGCGATAGCCGTGCGCGAGCATGCCCGAGATCCAGCGCGGATTGGTGAGCCGGCCGCGCACCACGCGGGCGATCTCCTCGTCAAAGGTGCGTGCCTTCGGCTGGTCGGGCCGGCTGGTGTCGAGATGCAGCAGCGCCGGTGTCGCGCCGAGCGACGCGGCAGCAGCGGCGAAGCCGCCGGCGAAGTCGGCGACCTCCTCGCCATCAAGCAGATCGCGCTCACGATCGTCCTGCGGATGCACCAGCGCATCGATGCTGCGGACCCGGTCACGGAACGTCGCGGCGGCCGACACGCCGTCATGCCCTCCGCCGAAACTATAGCCGCTGCCGTCGAGATAGGCGTCGCCGAGCTGCGACCGGTTTTCCCACGTCATCCCGAGCGCGAGGTCGGCGGCGACGGCGCCGTAACTGCCGGGCGCGCCGCCGAACACGCGCGCGAGGCTCTCGCCGCGCCGCCGCGCCGCGGCCAAGGGATTGTCGGCATCGTCCTCGTCGAGCGCTGCGACCTTCTGCACGGCGAGATCGAACAGCGCGATCTGCGCTTCGAACAGGTCGCGAAACAATCCCGAGATGCGCAGCGTCGCGTCGATGCGCGGCCGATCGAGCATCGCCAAAGGCAGCACATCGATGCCGGTGACGCGGTTCGAATTCAGATCCCAGCGCGGGCGTACGCCGAGATAGGCCAGCGCCTGGGCGAGATCGTCACCGCCGGTCCGCAGCGATGCGGAGGCCCAGAGATCGAGCATCAGCGACCGCGGATAATCGCCGTGGTCCTGCAGATAACGCCGGATCACCTCGTCGGCCGCGCGCACGCCGACCACGGCCGCGGTTCGGGTCGGAATGGCCCGCGGATCGATCGCAGTCAGATTGCGCCCGGTGGGCAGCACGTCGAGACGGCCGCGGCTCGGCGCGCCGGCGGGCCCGGCCGCCACGCGACGGCCATCGAGCGCGGCCAGCAGCGCCTCGCGCTCAGCAACGACGCTCGCGTGAATTCGGGTTTCGACGTCGGCGCGATCGACGGCGCCGCCCGCCTGGCCGGCGGCTGCCGCGATCGCGTCGATGAGCAGGCTGGCCGCCGGTGCGTCCGGAGCCTGGCCGAACACGTGGAGGCGGTCGCGCACAGCCAGCTCCTTGATATCGCAGAGCTGGGCGTCGAGCTGCGCCACCGCCTCGCGGCCGTTCATCGTGCGGTCGAGCCCGCAATCGGCGGCGAGACCGCTCTGCCAGGCCCGCGCGATGATCTCGTCTTCCAGCAGTCTGAGGCGGCGCCGATCGAGCCCATCGGCTTCGGCATATTCTTCGACCAGCCCCTCCAGCTCCAGCAACGGTCCGTGCAGACCGGCCTGCGCCAGCGGCGGCGTAAGATGTCCGAGCGTCAGCGCTGCAAGCCGGCGCTTGGCCTGCATCGCCTCGCCGGGATTGTTGACGATGAAGGGATAGATGACGGGAAGCGGGCCGAGCACGGCCTCCGGCCAGCATGTGTTCGACAGCGCCAGCGCCTTGCCCGGCAGCCATTCCAGCGTTCCATGCGCGCCGAGATGAACCAGGGCATCGATCGTCTCGACCTCGCGCAGATGCGCATAGAGCGCGACGTAGCCATGCCGCGGCGGCACGGTCGTGTCGTGATAGCCGGATTTGCGGTCCGCGCGACTGCCGCGATCCGGCTGCAGCAAAATGCTGAGCTTTCCCGCGCGCAGCACCGGAAATCGAAAGGCGCCATCGCGAAACGCCGGGTCGGCTGCGGCCTCGCCCCAGCACTCATGCAGCGCATCCTGCAGCGCTTCCGGCAACAGCTTCAAAGTGCTCTGATAGAACGCGAACGGCACGACGAGGTCATCCGCCTCGTCGCGCAGCAACGCTTCGATCTGCGCGGCCGTCGGAGGAGCGCCGCCAAGATCGTATCCCGCCTGAGCCAGCAGCTGCACAATGGCCGCAGCGCTCGCGCTGGTATCGAGGCCGACCGCATAGCCGCGACGCCCGCCGCGCGCCGGGTAGTCCGACAGCATCAGCGCGATGCGGCGCTCGCCCGCCGGCGTCGCGCGCAGCAGCGCCCATCGCGCAGCGAGCCGGGCGACATAGGACACACGATCCGTCTGCGGAACGTAGCTGATGGTACCGAACTGCAGACGCTCATCCGCCGCGGCCTCGCCCTTGAAGGCGATCGGACGCGCCAGCAAGCGGCCGTCCAGCTCCGGCAGCACGACATTCATGGCAAGATCGGTCGGCGAAAGGCCGCGCGACGAGGCGGCCCAGGCTTCTTCGGTGCTCTGCGCCTGGATGATCTGCAGCACCGGCGCGTCGGCTGCGTCCAGCACGGTCGAGCCGTCATCGCGCAACGCGGAGAATGCGGTCGCATTCAGGACGATCGCGGGACACCGCGTCGTGATCAGTCGCCCTATCGCATCCGCGATGCTCGGATCCTTCAGGCTGGTCACCGCCACGGCCGCCGCGGCGAGCCCCTCGCGCTCGATCGCCCGCATCAGTTCCGCAATTCCCGCCGTGTCGGCGGCAAGCAAGCTGGCGCGATAGAACACGATCAGCGCGGCTGGCCGCTTGTCATCGCCAGAACAGAGATCGTCGATGGCGACGGCGCCACGATCCGGCACGAAGCCGACGATCGAACCGATCGCGACCGGCTCGGCAAACGTCGCGTCGCGGCCGAGCAGCATGGCCAGATAGTGCAGCGCCTCGCGCGCATTGCCGATGCCGCCCTCGTGCAGATAACCATACAGCCGCGCTGTCGCCTCTTTCGGCAAGGTCGAGAACTCATCGAGCCGGTCATCGGCGCGGTCATCTCCCGGCAGCGCCGCCAGCAGGATCTTGCGGCTCCGGCAAACCGCCGCGATGCGCTCCACCCCATAGCGCCAGTAGTCGAGCCCACCGAGGCAACGCACGACGACGGCGCCCGCCCCGAGGATGACGCTGTCGATGTAGAGATCCACCGACATCGGATGCTTCAGCCGCTTCAGGCTCGCGAGCCGCAGGCTGGGCAACTCAGCCGCCGATGCGGTCCACGCCCCCGCCAGCGCCGACAGGTCACTGTCCGAAAACGACAGCACCACGATCTCGGCCGGCGACTGCGCGAGATCGACGGCCTGTTCGAGGTCGTCGAGATCAGCGCCGGATGTCGCCAGGAGATGCATCGCCCTCGCCTATCCCGTGATCAGGCTCTGGATCGCAGCCGCATCGAGGCCACGCTCGCCGATCACCACCAGCCGGCCCCGCCGCGTCTCCCCCGCCCGCCACGGACGCTCGAACTGGTGCTGGATGCGGTTGCCGACGGCCTGCACCAGCAGGCGCAGCGGCTTGCCGGCCACTTCCACGAATCCCTTCACGCGCAGCACGTCATGCGCATCGACGGCCGCGGCAATGCGATCGACGAGCGCGTCCGGCGAAATCTGCGCGGGCACGTCCAGCACGAAACTCTCGAAATCGTCATGATCGTGCTCGGCCTCGTTGTCGTGATGCGAGGGGCGCGCGGCGAGGTCCTGCTCCGCCGCGGCGCCGAGTCCGAGCAGAACGGACGCGGACAGCCTGCCATGCTCGGTCGCGATCACCTTGACGGCGCGTTGCACCTTCGCAGCGATCTCGGCCGCGACATCCTTGCGCTGCTGCTCGCTCAACAGATCGCTCTTGTTCATCACGACGAGGTCGGCGCAGAGCAGCTGATCCTCATAGACCTCCTCGAGCGGGTTGTCGTGATCGAGCGAATCGTCGGCCGCGCGCTGCGCGGCCAAGGCCTCCGGATCATCGGCGAAGCGGCCGGCGGCGACGGCAGGGCCATCGACGACAGCGACCACGCCATCGACGGTCACACGCGTCGCAATCTCCGGCCAGTTGAAGGCCTGCACCAGCGGCTTCGGCAGTGCGAGGCCCGAGGTCTCGATCACGATATGCTCGGGCGGCTCCTTCTGGTCGAGAAGGCTCTTGAGCGCCGGCACGAAATCATCCGCGACCGTACAGCACAGGCATCCGTTGGACAGCTCGACGATGCGATCCTCCGGACAGTCCGGCACGCCGCACCCTTTCAGGATATCGCCATCGATGCCGACATCGCCGAACTCGTTGACGATGATCGCGAGCCTTCGGCCATTCGCCGTCTCGATCAGGTTGCGCACCAGCGTGGTCTTCCCTGCGCCAAGGAAACCGGTGACGATGGTGCAAGGCGTCTTGGCGTAGGACTTGGTCATGGCGAGAGCTCTCGTCTTCAGCGCGGCAACGACAGCGCGGGCACCCGCGCAACGGTGTTCTTGCGGATGTATTCCGGACGCTCGCGCCAGGCCGGCAGACCGGCCTCGTGACGCTGATGCAGCTGAGCGAACGTCAGCACATCCTGCGCATGAATGTCGGGATCGAGTGCGCCGAGCACATAGGTCCATTTGCCGGGCGCAGTCACTGCAACGGTGCAGGCACGGTTGCAGTTCGACAGGCACTCGACGCCGACCACGGCGACACCGGCGCGCTGCTCTGCAGGCGCGGCCTCGATCGAGGCGAGCAGACGCGCTCCAGCCCGCGGCTGGTCAGCCGACGCACTGTCCACGCCCTGCGCGCGGCAAGTGATGCAGACGAACAGCGTCGTCTGCCCAAGCTCTGATGCGGTCATCAATCAGCCGATCACGCCGGCCGCCGTCGCCGCCGCGACACCGCCCACCAGAACGATGGCGGCGCCCGCGACGCGCAGCGCGATTGGCTCAAGCGTGTCGGCCTTCGCGGACAGCGCCTTCGTGCCCAGGAATGCTCCCGCCGCGATCAGGGTCTGGATCACGAGCAGGCCGGCGAAATAGGCCCGGAGCGGGGTGTTTTCGGCGCCGACGATCGACTCACCCAGCGCATAGCCGTGCACGAGGCCGGTCAGAGCAAACAGAGCCGCGACGGGCAGCACGCCGAATTGGCCGCGCATCACGACCAGGAGGCCGACCACCGCGGTGGAAAGACCGACCAGCAGCTCGGCGGCCGGAATGTTGGCCTTGGCCAGATGCAGACCGACGCCAGCGATCATTGCGGTGGTGAAGGCGAGCACCGGTGCAAAGCCGCGCCCGAGCAGCGCCGCAACGATGCCGGCGCCCACGATGGCCGCCAGATGATCGAGCCCGATGACGGGATGACCGAGACCGGACAACAGACCTTGCGCGAAGGTCTGCGGCAGCTTGCCGCCCATCATGTGATGGGCAAAGGCGGGCTCGGCTGCGAGCAGGACAAGGCTCGCGAGCGCTAAGGACGCAGTGCGGTTGAACTTCATGGCCATCTCCGTCGCTTGCCGGCTCCCCAGAGGGCCGGACGATGCGCTGCATCCGACGGCACCCCGCCCATCCCGGCGGGATCAAACCAGCATCGCGACTCCCCGCGCGACGGGTCGGCCAACAGCAATGTCGACGGCAGGTCTCCTGGCTCTCGGGTCGCTGCGTGAAACCACCTTCCCGGTTTCCCAGTGGTGTCTTGGCCTCACACTCGCCGATTACAGTTGCGGGGGCAGCCACGGCCTTGGGTTCAGAACCCGCACCGTGTTCCCTAAATCTCTCCTTTCGGAGAACCGTCATCCTGTTAGATACGGGTCGCGCCAAAGCCCGTCAATCGGAATCGTCCCCATGGACCCTGCCCCGCCGCCCCCCGCCCAGCCGCGCCTGACCTTGGTGCTCGGCGGCGCGCGCTCGGGCAAGAGCCGCCATGCTGAGGCGCTGGTGACGACGAATCCGCCGCCCTGGATCTATGTTGCGACCGCGCAGGCCTTCGACGATGAGATGACCGCGCGCATCGCGCAGCACAAGGCGCGGCGCGTGGCGGGATGGCAGACGCGGGAGACCACCCATGATCTCCCCGCTGTGGTCCGCGGCCATTCCGGCTCGCGCATGCCGCTGCTGATCGACTGCCTGACACTCTGGCTCAGCAATGTGATGCTCGCCGAGATGGATGTCGCGGCTTGCTGCGCCGATCTCATCGATGCGCTCGCTGCAGCGTCCGGTCCGATCGTGGTCGTCTCCAATGAGGTCGGTCTCGGCATCGTCCCGGACAATGCGCTGGCGCGCGCATTCCGCGACGCGCAGGGGCGGCTGAACCAGGACGTCGCAGCGGCGGCCGATCGGGTGATTCTGATGGCGGCGGGACTGCCACTGATCTTGAAATGAACCGGGCTTAGACCGGACTTGGACATGAAAGGGATTTGCCGATGACCGAGAGCGCCGAGGATGCCCGCCACAAGGCCAAGATGGAAAATCGCAAGGCGGTTCAGGATGCTGAGGTGGCGTCGAAGACCGTCGAGAAGGGCCTGCTGATCGTCCACACCGGCAAAGGCAAGGGCAAGTCGACCGCAGCCTGGGGCCTGATGCTGCGCGCGCTGGGCCGCGGCTTTCGCGTCGGCGTCGTGCAGTTCGGCAAGGGCGCGTGGGAGACCGGGGAGCGCAAGGCGATCGAACGCTTCGGCGATCAGGTGTCGTGGCACACGCTTGGCGAAGGCTTCACCTGGGAGACGCAGGATCGCGCGCGCGACGTCGCCGCGGCCGAGCGTGCCTGGGGCAAGGCGAAGGAGCTGATGGCCGATCCGTCAATCCGGCTGCTGATCCTCGACGAGCTCAACATCGCCTTGCGCTATGACCATCTGCCGATCGGCGACGTGGTCGCAACGCTGGCCGGGCGCCGGCCCGATCTGCACGTCGTCATCACCGGCCGCAACGCCAAGCCGGAGCTGATCGAGGCCGCCGATCTCGTCACCGAGATGAACCTCGTCAAGCATCACTTCGCGGCCGGCGTGAAGGCGCAGGAAGGCATCGAGTACTAGTCCATGCCCGCACGCGCCATCATGTTCCAGGGCACCGGCTCCGACGTCGGCAAGTCTCTGATCGTCGCCGGGCTCGCGCGGGCGCTGACCTCGCGCGGGCTGAAGGTGGCGCCGTTCAAGCCGCAGAACATGTCGAACAATGCCGCCGTCACCGCCGATGGCGGCGAGATCGGCCGCGCCCAGGCGCTGCAGGCGCGCGCGTCGCGGCGGCCGATGACGGTGCACATGAACCCGGTGCTCTTGAAGCCGCAGAGCGAGATCGGCTCGCAGGTCGTGGTCCAGGGCCGCGTGATCGGCAATGCCAAGGCGTCCGCCTATCAGGCCATGAAGCCGCAGTTGATGAAGGCCGTGCTTGATAGCTTTCATCAGCTGGTCGCCGATACCGACATCGCGCTGGTGGAAGGCGCGGGCTCGGCGTCGGAGATCAACCTGCGTGCCGGCGACATCGCCAATATGGGCTTTGCGCGGGCAACACAGATTCCCGTGGTGCTGATCGGTGACATCGATCGCGGCGGCGTCATTGCGAGCCTTGTCGGCACCCGGGCTGTGCTCGCGCCCGACGATGCCGCGCTCGTCGCGGGCTTCCTGGTCAACAAGTTCCGCGGTGATCCCGCCTTGTTTGCCTCGGGCATGAGCGAGATTGCGACCAGAACCGGATGGACATCGCTCGGGCTCATTCCGCATTTTGCCGATGCGCGCCGTCTGCCGGCGGAGGATGCACTCGGACTGCCCGGGGTCGGAGTGCGGAGCGGAAACCGGCCAAAGGTCGCCGTGCTCGCTTATCCCCGGATCTCCAATTTCGACGAGTTCGATCCGTTGCGGCTGGAGGACGGCGTCGACCTGCAATTCCTCAGGCCGGGCACGCCGATTCCGGGAGACGCAGCCGTCGTCATCCTGCCGGGCTCCAAGGCGACGATCGCCGACCTTGCCGCCTTGCGCGAGGCGGGCTGGGACATCGATCTGCGGGCGCATCTGCGCCGCGGCGGCCGCGTGCTCGGCATCTGCGGTGGCTATCAGATGCTGGGGCGCATGATCAGCGATCCCGACGGCCATGAAGGCGCGCCAGGCACGGTCGCCGGACTTGGGCTGCTCGACCTCGAAACGACGCTGACGGACGACAAGGCCCTGCGCGACGTCGAGGGCAGATTGACTCAAGACGAGGCGCCCTTCCGCGGCTACGAGATGCATATCGGCCGCACCGACGGTCCAGCCGCACAAAATCCCTTCCTCGTGTTCTCCGACGGCCGCCGCGATGGGGCCGTTGCGGCTGGCGGCCAGATCGCCGGCTGCTATGTGCATGGCCTGTTCGCCGATGACCGCCTGCGCGCGCATTGGCTGCGCGGTCTCGGCACCACCGCAAGCGGCCTGTCCTATGACTCCGATGTCGATGCGACCCTGGATGCGCTCGCGGCGCATCTCGAACGCTATGTCGATGTCGACCGCATTCTGGATCTCGCGCGCGTGCCGCGCGCGATCACATGACCACGACGACGGCCAGCGCAGCGACGACGATGCCCTGGATCAGGCACGCGGTCCGATAAAGCCGCAGCGCCTGCCTGATATCGCCCGCGTCCAAAGCCGACCGTCCCTCACCCATCCATGCATCCGCAACCGTTTCACCATCATAGACGCGCGGCCCTGCCAGCCGCAGCCCCAGCGCGCCGGCCATTGCGGCTTCTGGCCAGCCGGCATTGGGCGAATGATGCTTGGAGGCATCGCGTCCGACCGTCTGCAGCGCGGCACGCCAGGAGGCTCCGGGAACGACCGCCGCCGCACCGGCAAGCCACACCGCCGACAACCGGGACGCCGGCAGGTTGATGAGATCATCGAGCCTCGCCGCCGCCCAGCCGAAGGCGCGGTGGCGCTCGGAGAGATGACCGATCATGCTGTCGGCCGTATTCACCGCCTTATAGATCAAGATGCCCGGGAGCCCGCCGACTGCAAGCCAGAACAGCGGCGCAACGATTCCATCCGAAAAATTCTCGGCGAGGCTCTCGATCGCGGCGCGCGCCACGCCGGCTTCATCCAGCCGCTCGGGATCACGTCCGACGATCATCGCCACCGTGCGGCGACCGCCGTCGAGCCCCTCTCTCTCCAATCCCTCAGCGACCGCAGCGACGTGAGTATCGAGGCTACGTTGGGCCAGCAGGCTGCTCGCCAACACAGCCAGGATCATCGTTGCGGCCGGCGCGCCGAACACGGCCTGCACGGCCGATGTCGCGGCCAGGCCGATCGCCATCATCCCCAGGACCAGCAGAGCGACCAGCCCGATGCCCCGAGCCCGGCGCACGGCGAAGCGCGCGTCGGCCCCGTTCCAGCGGCGGTCAGCCCATGCTATCAGCGCGCCGATCCACATGACCGGATGACCGACCCGCTGCACCAGGATTTGGGGATAACCGACGACAGCCTCGATGAGGAGCGCCGCGAGCGCGAGTGAGACGAACATCGCTCTCCGCTGAAGGACAAACATGGACGACAGAGCGACTAGCACGCAGCAGACCCCGCCGGAAGCGATCGTTCACGGCGGCGATCTCGATGCCATCAGCCGTCGCTACCCCGATGCGCGGCGCCCCTGGATCGACCTGTCCACCGGCATCAATCCCGTGCCCTATCCGGTGCCATCGATCCCGCCCACCTCGTGGCAGCGCTTGCCGGCCGCCTCCGAGGAGCGCGCGCTCCGCGCGACGGCCGCCGCGCGCTACGGCGTCGACGCGCCTGAGCAGATGGTGGCTGCTCCCGGCACACAGGCGCTGCTGCAGATCCTGCCGCGGCTGCGCCCGCGCTCGACCGTCGCCGTGCTCGCGCCGACCTATGAGGAGCACGCGCGGTGCTGGCGCGGCGGTGGCCATCGCGTCGGCCTGACTGATGATGTCGGCAAACTGGCCGACGCCGATGTGGCGGTGGTGGTGAATCCCAATAATCCGACCGGGCGGCTGCTGGCGCGCGAGACGCTGGTCAGCCTGGCCGCCACGCTGCGTCGGCGGGATGGCCTGCTGATCGTCGACGAAGCCTTCATCGATCTCTATCCCGCGGACGCGAGCCTGGCGGCGGACCTGCCGCCGGCGACGATCGTGCTGCGCTCGTTCGGCAAGGTCTATGGCCTTGCCGGCGTCCGGCTTGGATTTGCGATCAGCGCCGACGACATCGCACAGCAGCTGCGCGAGCAGCTCGGGCCGTGGGCGGTGTCGGGACCGGCGCTCGCCATCGGGATGACCGCATTGGCCGATGAAGCGTGGCTGCACCAGACACGCGCCCGCTTGGTCAAGGACTGCGCGCGCATCGACGGACTGCTGTCCAAGGCCGGTTGCCTCGCCATCGGCGGCACGCCGTTGTTCCGGCTGGTCGCCTCGGCCCACGCGACTGACATCGCCGAGCGGCTGGCCCGCCGCGGCATCCATGTCAGGCGCTTCCCGGCGCAGCCGAACTGGCTGCGCTTCGGCCTCCCCGGTGATGAAGCCGCGTGGCAGCGCCTGGCGCAGGCGCTCGGCGACGCCGGCTAGCCCGGGAAGCGCTTTTCCGCAGGGCCGACGCATCGCTGGATACTTGGGCCGAGCAGGTCGCCTCCTAAGAGCCGGCAACCATCAGGTTGGCGAAGTATAATGAGGCAGGACCCTTGGCTTTCTAAAGCCAAGGAAAGATTTTCGAGAAGGGGTTCCTGGAGCTGCGCTCCTCTCCGAACAAGACGAGCTCTATCTCGCTGGGAGTAAGGGTTAACCGGTCCAGCACCTCGCGATTTGCGGCGGCAGCGTACAGTTTCGACAAGCTCAAAAGGATCCGTTTATTGAGGTCCCAATAGGCTGCCGAATAGAAGTGCGGCAGGTCGTTGATAAGTATCAACTCCGCTGTCCGCGAGAGGCCCGCGTTGATGATAACCACCCGGAGCTCGGGCAGAACGATTGAAATCAGGTTCCAGCTTTGTGTGGATCCTTCATCGATTGCGCTCCTAAGCAAGACAGCCTGCATGGTCGTACGCTCGTCGCCTTGCACGTCGTCGGCCATATCTAACAGACGTTGCGCGATCTCTTCACTACCCTTCGCAAGGTAACGCGGGTAGCGGAGAATTGAAATGGCTGCTGCGAATTCCTTCGTAGTCTTCAACTGCGACATCCAATCGGCGGCAAGGATTGTACCAACCCGGTGGGACAGGCGAGCCAACCACGATCTATGAAGCCGGTTCTCGCAGTAGGCCTCGACTGAGGACTGGAAGACCAGTTCGGGACGCGAGAAGATCATCGCGTCTTCGAGATCACCCATATCCCGCCGGACCATCTCCTTCATCACGGCCCGAGCCAAGGAAAAAGACGACTCTTCCCTGATAAGCAGCGGCAGAACGTCATTTGAGACGAGCGGGAGAGTGTCGGCGTCGACAAGATCTTCACGCGCGAGCAGGACGTCAGCGATCATGTCGCTCGGGTATTCCGTCGTGACGGACGACTTATCGGCCAGCGTCACGATAGCCCCGAGGATTTCCTCCTTCCAGGGCGACAACGGTCCCTTGTTCGCCGCGTAGTAGCAGGCGACGGAGCCGATCTCCCGCGAAGACAATTCACCGAGCCTGGCTCCAACCTGAGCAGGAGTTGGGACTTCTGGAAGTGCCGACGAAGTCAGAAGCTGCAGGAGATCAACAGCGGAAATTGCGACGATGAGGCGCGGCGAGCTCGGGCCGATCCCGAGGATGTCTCGCTTGAGTACTGCGCCGTCCGAAGGATCCGGTAGAACCCGAAATACCTCGAAGGCTGCATCCGACGAGAGGACGTCTGCGCCATCGGAACCCAGATACAAATCTACGATCATCTGATACTGACGCCGAGAGGCCGAGATGTCGCGACCGTAGCGCCACAAAAAGCGCCGTAGCGGAGTCACTTTGTTGAGCGCTGCGTCGGCGGCCGCGTAAGAAACCCATCTTTCGCGGTTGGTCGTGGCCGCTTCGTCACGCGGAGCGACTTGAACGTTGTAGTCGTTCTGCTCCATTCGGCGATTTTCGTTCAACGTTGCCGTGCAGAATGAGAACGACGATCTGAGGCGCGGCCATTGTTGGGACCAGACAGCCAGAACGGCATTTTCTATTTCACAGGATTTGCCGCTGTCGGGCGAGAGGGTCGCTCGCCCAATCGTATAGTAGCTGGATATGATCTCCGAAATCAGATCGGCGCTGCCGGGCTCGACGACCTGTGAGAATGAAATGTCGAGCGGGTCTCCGTAGGACGACGTATCGTCTGCCACTGGCCGACGGAAAAACGGCAGGACTTCCGAGAGCGCCGGAATGGAAGCAGATAATTTGGGGCCAAGCAAGAGCACGTGGCTCCACACGCAACCTGGGCGCGGCATCTCTGGGGCAGCCCAGGTCCGGAACAGGGCGTATCTTCGGGATTCTGGCAAAGGCAGTCCGGACAGGTAACTATCGCCTTCGCCGAGGAGAGCTCCGCTGGCGAGATCGCTCGCAGCGCTGAGAAGGTAGAGATCCTTCGGAGGCAAGCGAACGGACGACGCAATTTGTCGATGGCCCTCCGCATAGCCGAACAGAGCCTGGTCAATGGTATCGCGCGAGGCGGCGTTCAAACGGGAGACTCCAAATCCGCCAGCCAAAGCAAGGGGCGGGTAATGTCGTGCTCGGCGACCTCGGGCCCGACAATGCGGATTCGCTTACTTGCCGGCACGATCGCCAGCAGTTCCTCGCGATCGGGTCCCGGCCCATCTTTCTTCTTAGACAGCCGCCCTCCCTGTGCCGATACGCCGTAGACCCTCAGGTCCAGTATGCCATCAGCATTATGAAGGTACTGCGAGAGGAGAGGATAGCGGTCCTTCAACCACTTCTCAGCGTCTGTGGTTCCCTCAGGCACCAGATCCCAGGCCGAGACCACAAGAGCTACCTTCATTGGCTTCGCCTCGAAAGGCGGACGCTGCAGACATTGGAGGAGATCCACCAATTGGACCTGCAACGGAGCCTTCTTCGGCTCCCAATGGTTGGGATCCGCCGCTGTTTGCGCCGCATCCTCTTCCGCATCGAATACGTCCAGTATAGTCACCGCGTCGTCGGTCTTCCGATTCGCACTGAGGAACAGGAGAATGCCTTCGGCCCTTTTGACTATCTCAACAAACGTCTCTGGACAGTATCTCGTCGCAAAGGCCTGCTCTAGCGTCTCGCCCGACAGATCGTCGAACTCCAACACCATCTCGTTGTCCGACGCCGCGTGCAGCAGGTTCACCCGGATGGGCTCGACCTGTTGCAGCTTCGTGCGTTCGACTTCGTAGCCTTCAGCCCAAGATCCGGAAATCTCCTGCAGATAGGTGAAATCGCCGACGTGCTTCCCTTTGGTCAGGGCCGTGGGAATCTCTTCGCTATCCACCAGATGCCATAGAGCGGCCGCGAAGGTGGTCTTGCCCGATGCCTGGATGCCGAAAACCATGCAGCGTCTATCCATCACTAACCTCTTGCAGTCTTTGACAGCAACCGATCGATCTGACGGGGCGCGTCGGCAACGGGAAGCGGCGCCACGTCAGGAAGCGGAAGGGGCTGCGTCCAGCGCCGGACCAGATCGTCGAGCCCGATGATACCGACCGTGCGGTCCGCTTTCGGCAGAGCGCAGATTTCGTGCGACGAAATAGCGAGGCCCTTTTTGGTGAAATCGGATACCAGACGGGCCTGGAAATCGCTTAAGAAGCCGATGTCCGCGGCGTCGCTGCGGCGCGTGATGTCCAGCTTCGTCGAAAGTATCTCGACGGCATTGGCGCGGACAAGAGCGCCGTTGTCATGAAGCGCGTTGATCATTTGCCGAAAATTCCGGGTGTAGGCCGTCCGATCGTTCTTCGACGCAAGCCGTTCTCCGTCGAGCAGGAAGCAGACCCGGTCAGCTAGGCGGAATTCTTCAAGTGTCCCAATGAGATCGGTGGAGGTCCGAGCGGCCGTGTATGCTTCTCCGGACCGATCAGCGATCACCAGATCGACGACATGTCCACGGCTGCGCGCAAGGGCAAGATGGAAGAACGCCAGCGGATCACGCCTGCTCGTTCGCGGTACTGTCGGCGAGGAGCGACCGGAACTCAGCAACGTGAATGCTTGAAGCTTGGCAAACCCGAGCAATGTCTCGCTGCCGGTGAACGTCAGATCGGCGAACGGCCCCTTGCAGAACATCGCATAAATCGAGCAGAGCAAGGTCGTCTTGCCGACCTTCTCCTCTCCCACGAGCGCCACTGTCCTAAGTCGACGTCGCCTTGATAGAGCTGAGTAATCCGCAAGAAGCATCTTGTCGCTGGCCCAGATCTGGACCGGCGGTACGGTTCTCGGTTCCTCCTGCTCGTCCAATGCTTCGGTCGCTTCAACATCGGCTGCATAGTTCTCGCAGCTCTCGACCGGATCCCGGCCGAGCGAACACTTGCCGTCGATCTGGACCTTGCAACCGGTGTAATTGCAGATCGGCGCCGCCGCGTTCATCAGTTGATTCCGCCATGTCCAAGCAGCGCACGCTCGCGAAACGCCTGAATGCCGAGTTCGAAGGGCGACATCTTCGCGACCGCGATGTCGGGCGCGACCTTTGCGAATTCCGCTTCCCAAGCGACCGGGCCGAGTTGTGCAACGAACTGGATAGCCGCGTGGACGGGGAACAGGGGTTTGGATGTCTGCGGAATGTCCTTGAAAAGTTTGGACGCATCCTCCTGGGACAGCGATCTGATCGCTGCCCTTAAATTCGACTTGCCGTCGGCTTCAGCCCCCGAGATCCTCCTCAGGATTCCGTGGGCCCCGTAGGGGCCAGGCAATTGGCGGACCATCGCCCCGAGTTCGATGCCAGATATCACCATCTTCAATCCAACCGCCGTTTCCGTACGCGGCTTTTCAAGCAGTTCGTGCCAGTCTCCGATGCACCACCACAGCATGTCGACTTCTTCGGAGAGCCGCACGATATCGCTACGCGCAGAGTCCAGAGGGCCACGGGCGCTATCAGATAGCGCTTTGATCGCGGCGTCGGTCGACGCCATGGCCGCGTCGATCGCGGCCTTGGCAATGCTGCCGGGCAGCGGGTTGTGGCTGTTCACCGTGTCGATTTCCGTCGTAATCGCTTTGAGCTTCGGCGCCGGCCCCAACTTCGCTCCGCTAGAGATCCTGTGATTACGGACCGCGGCGACGAATGCTTCGTTTGCCTTCGTCGTCAGAACATCTCCGTCGGCGGAATGCCTTCGACCGCAGTATGAGGTCGTAAGGATCGCCAGCGGCGCATAGGATCCCGCTGACGCCATCCGCTGCCGAAGAAGCAACGCGGCGATCCGCCCGGCATCGACCTTATCCTTGCTAGCGACGAAATGCGGATCGAATTCCCGAACGGGGTCCTCGAACCATGGACGTTCGGGGAAGGGCTCAACCTGATACGCGAGACGGCAAAGATCGTAGATCTGTCCCATGTTGTCGATCGATGACGACAGCTTCTCGAAACTCTTCTGCCTTGCCTCGACGACATTGCGGGAAGCCCCCTCGTCGAGATCTCTGTAATATTGAATGAAGTCGAATTCAGCAGTCATCGGAGCGGCTCCCCTGCCAACGTCCTATCAACGAGGCGTTCCATTTCGGAAAGTACCCCCAGCGCGTCGCCTCTCTTCACGGCGGCGACGACGAGTTCGTAATCCTTCATTTCCCGATCATTCGGCCTGTCGAGACCAAGCAACGTGATCACCCGACGCTGTTCGTGCTCCTTCAACTTAAACAGCTTGATCGTCACGCTCCTGATGGTCGGCGGCAGCGGGGCTGATGTCGTCATAGCGGAGGACTCCAGCACTGGCGCACGCACTTCCGTTTTCGCAGTTTCAGCGGCAGGGATTTTCGGCGCCGTCCAATCCGGTAAGTCGTACGCATTCTCCCAGACCAGATTTCCCTTCCGGTCGGGGACGGCCAAGAAATCATTCGTCTCGAATTGACGCACCCACACCTTGACAACAAGCTTACGTTTATCGTGGACCCCATTGACCGACACGTCGATCCAGTTGTAGCCCGGCTTCCAGTCGCGCTCGTCACGGTCCGGGTGCATCGCGCCGGCTCGGATTCTCAGGAAATGTTTTCCTTCGTCAACGCGCCGCGTGTGTTCGTGGCCGAACAATTGTATCTGCGCGATCTTCTCGCACCGATCCTGGAAGTCCCGGCCGTTCTTAATCCATTCGAACGGGTGATGGGCCATTACCATATGGCAGACGCCGTCCTCTTCCTCAATCTGACTGGCGGCAGGATCAATCAGCATGCGTTCCTTTGCGTCCGTGATATCCGACACTAGGACGGTGTTGAACCCCCAGATGCGCAGCGTTGAACCATCGTTCAGGGGGAGATCGCGTCGAGCGAATGGTCGTGCGGCGAGGTCTTCTGTTCCGTCGTTGTCGATATAAGGCTTCAGCAGGCACAAGAACTTGGCCGCAAACCTGTTGTATTCCTGGATCGGCCCAAAGATCACGCTCGAGGCGAGCTTGCTGCGCAACCATTGCCTGAGGTAGCCGTTCACGTCCTTGGCCGGCGCCGCACGGAGGGCTTCACGGGCCATGCTCTGCGCAATGTCCTTCTCGGCGTTTCTGTCAACGTCGTGATTGCCGGGGATCACGAAAACGTCGTCGATCTTACATCCAGCCTCCGGGCAAAGCCTCTCTTCCAGCCACGCGTAGGCGAAGGCATACTCCTCCGCACGACCGGCAAAGGCGACGTCTCCCGTCAGCAGGATGCCGTCAGCCGGCCTACCGATCTCTTTCCGCATTCGCCGCACGTCGCGAATGATATCGCTGCGCAACGCGAGGTTCGGATCGTCCGGCTGCCCGATCTCGGTCTTTCTGAAATGGATGTCAGAGAGATGCACAAAGAGCATTTAGGTAAGGCTTCCAGTTCGGGCGAGACCATGGCTGCGCTCACAGGCACACAACCGTTCTCATTTTAGGCTACCCTGGTAACGTCCCATGCGTTGTGCTCGGCGGCAAGCTCAATCAGGGGGCCCACGCCGCGTTTCCACCGCTTTGCGGTAGCTACTCCATTGACTTGATGAGATTTATTGCTGCTGCTCGGCCGGCGACTTCCGGCCCTTCCTCCGCTTCAGGAGCTCTAGTCAGCGCGCTCCAGCGACCAGTTCGGCGCATGCCACAATTGGCGGAATTCCGAACGTCGAAACCCGTATAGTCTGGGCGCTTTAGCCCAGCACGCAGGCGGCGAGCAGCAGCGTCTCCGTTACCTCGATGCTGGCGCCGTGACAGTCGCCGGTGATGCCGCCGAGCCGCCATTGCCAATAGACTGCGACGGCCGGGATGAGCGCGATGGCAAGCAAGCTCGGGACCGCGCCGGCAAGCGCGCCGATCGCCAGGACGACGCTCCATCCGGCGATGACATTCCAGCCCGCGCGGTTCGTCACACTCGCACCCAGCCCCGGCTTCAACGACACCAGCATCTTGCTCCAGACCAACGTGCCCAGGCGCGCCCAGGCCGGGATCAGCACGAGAGCCCAGCCGGTCGGCCCCGTCGCCAGCTCGGCGAGCAGCACCAGCTTGGCGGCGATCTGCAGGCTGATGGCCACCACCGCGAAGCTGCCGGCATGAGGATCGCCCAGCACGGCGATGAAGCGCTCGGGCTTGCCATGCGCGGCGCCGAACGCGTCGGCGACATCGCCGAGACCGTCGAGATGCAGCGCGCCGGTGATCCAGATCCAGGCGACGACCACGGCAAGCGCGACGATCCATGGATCGGCGCTTTGGAAAAACCGGGCGATCAGGGCCAGGCACGCGCCGATCACCATCCCTGCGGCCGGAAACCACAGCGACGCCCGCGCGAGATCGTCCGGCCGGGACTCGACGACGCGCGGCGTCGGCAGGCGCGTCATGAACTGCAATGCGATCCAGAAGTCACGCAAACTCATGGCTGGATGATCTCGACGATTTCGCCCCAGGGCGCGCCGTCCGCCCCCCGCCCGGCTTCGAGCGTGATGCGGGTGCCGGGCTGAATCCGCAAGCTCCACAGCTGAGGCAAGGGCCAGCCAAGCAAATGCGATAGCGCGGCCCGGATCGCACCGCCATGGCTGACCACCAGAACCGGCCCCGCCCCTGAATGGGTCAGAACACGGTCGACGGCGCGCGCCACCCGCGCCTGCAGGTCGGCCCAACTCTCGCCCTCAGGCGCCGGAACTACGGGATCGGCGTAGAACGCGGCAAGCAAGTCGGCTCCGCCGGCCTCGGCGGCAATGTCCCTGCGCTTCCGTCCGTCCCAGCGACCGAAGTGGAGCTCGCGCCAATCGCCATCGATCTCCAACGCACAGCCGGTCTGCCGCTCATAGTCCTCGGCCGCCGCACGCGCGCGTGCCAAGGGCGAACTCACGACGCCGCGCCACATCCGGCTCGCGGTCTGCCGCCTGACCTGGTCCCAGCCGTCATCCGTGAGCGGCGGGTCGGTGCGGCCGTCGAGATAACCGTCGCGCCCGGTCGTGCCGTGCCGCAGCAGATCAATCCTCATCACGCGTCGCGTCCCGAGACGGCGGCCTCCGCGAAGGTGGCCATGCCGTTATGCAGTGCGCAGGCGAGCCGGATGATCGGCAGCGCGGTGGCGGCGCCGGAGGCCTCCCCGAGCCTGAGGTCGAGATCGATCAGCGGATTGGCGCCGAGCGCCTCGAGCACGCAAGCGTGGCCGCGCTCGGCCGAGCGGTGCGAAAACAGCAGCCAGGGACGGCACGACGGATTGAGCCTGGCGGCCGCGAGCGCCGCGACCGAGACGATGAAGCCATCGACCAGCACCGGCCAACGCCGCTGCGCGGCGGCGATCATGGCGCCGGCCATTGCGATGATCTCGAAGCCGCCGACGGCGGCCAGGATGTCCGCTACCGCCGCGTCCGATGTCAGTCCATGCCGCGCCAGGGCTGCGGCAATGACGGCGGCCTTCTTGGCGCGCCCATCGGCGTCGAGACCCGTGCCGCTGCCGACGATGTCGGCCGGCGCGCAGGACAGCAGCGCGGCGGCGATCGCTGCGGCTGATGTCGTGTTGCCGATCCCCATCTCGCCGAAGATCACGAGCTGCGGCTGATGATCGGCCTGCCGCGCCAGCGCGCGGCGTCCGGCGTCGCAGGCGAAGGCAACCTCCTCCGGCGTGAGCGCCTGCTCGACACTGAAGTCGCGCGTGCCGCGGCGCGTCTTGTCGGCCACCACGCCAGGAACGGCATCGCTCGCCAGCGTGCCAACATCGACCACATCGAGCGGGCAGTTGAGTTGACGGGCGAGCACCGCAATCGCCGCGCCTCCCCCGGCAAAGTTGCGAAGCATCTGCACCGTGACTTCCGGCGGATAGGCCGAGACCCCCTGCGCCGCGATCCCGTGATCGCCAGCGAACAGCACGACAGGCGCCCGCTCGGCACCTGGGTGGTCCGTCGCCTGCAGCGCCGCCAGCTCGACCGCCACCTCTTCCAGCCGGCCAAGCGCACCGAGCGGCTTGGTCAGCTGCGCCTGGCGCGCCAGGGCCGCCCGCCGATGGCTCTCGGACGGCGCGGCACAATCGAGGGAGATCCAATCAGGGAGCACGATGGGTCCTTTCGGGTCGCTCAGCGTTGGGACGATTGCCACTGCGACAGGATCAAGACAAGCGCCAGGGCGCAATCGTGCTCAAGGTGCAGAATACGAACAAAGCGAGGCCATCGGCAGAACCGTCACCCGGAGACGGCCCGATTGTCATCCCATTGTCATCGAAGCCGTCGACAGGTGGCTGCCCACCCAGCCGAAAGACTCTCATGGAATACTTCCGCCGCTTCACCTTCCTGTTCGCCGCACCCGTGTTCGAGACCGACGATCTCGCCGGCCTCCGCTTCAACCAGATCATCGAGGAGATCCAGCGCTCCGGTTTCGAGGTCGTGCGCGCCCGCAAGCTGGAGGATGCCGAGATCGCGGTGCAGACCGACGCCGCGATCGGCTGCATGGTGGTGGACTGGGGCAAGAAGGGGCTGGAGGGCAAGACGGCGGCGCTGATCAACCTGATGCGGCGGCGCGGCCTGGATTTCCCGATCATCCTCTTGATTCGCCGCAAGCGGTTCGAGGACCTCCCGGTCGAGGTGCTCGACTTCATCGACGGCTACGTGTTCCTGTCCGAGGAAACGCCGGCGTTCATCGCCAAGAACCTGATCAGCCGGCTGAAGCAATATGCCGAGACGTTGAAGACGCCGTTCTTCGGCACGCTGGTCGACTATGCCGAGGAAGGCAACCAGCTCTGGACCTGCCCCGGCCATAATGGCGGCGTGTTCTACAGCCGCAGCCCGATCGGCCGGATCTTCGTCGAGCATCTCGGCGAAGCCGTGTTCCGCGACGACCTCGACAATTCCGTGCTCGATCTCGGCGACCTGCTGACCCATGAGGGCCCGGCGCTGCGCGCACAGAAGGAGGCGGCGCAGATCTTCGGCGCCGAGAAGACCTATTTCGTCCTCAACGGCACCTCGACCTCCAACAAGGTGGTGCTGGGCGCGCTGGTGACCGACGGCGACCTCGTGCTGTTCGACCGCAACAATCACAAGGCCGCCCATCATGGCGCGCTGCTGATCTCCGGCGGCGTTCCGATCTATGTTCCCACCGTCCGCAATGCCTGGGGGCTGATCGGGCCGATGCGCTGGGATCTGCTCGACGAGGAGCGGTTGCGGCAGCAGATCCGCGACAACCCGCTGGTGAAGGACCCCGAGGCCTGGCGCAAGGAGCGACCGTTCCGCGTCGCCATTGTCGAGCAGTGCACCTATGACGGCACGATCCACAGCGCCGAGATGATCCTGCAGCGCATCGGCCATCTGTGCGACTACATCATGTTCGACGAGGCCTGGGCGGGCTTCATGAAATTCCACCCGCTCTATGCGGGCCGTTTCGCCATGGGTCTTGCCGAGCTCGGGCCCGACGCCCCCGGCATCATCGCCACGCAATCGACCCACAAGCAGCTCGCGAGCTTCTCGCAGGCGTCGCAGATCCACATCAAGGATCGCCACATCAAGGGTCAGCGCCGCCGGGTCGAGCATCGCCGCTTCAACGAAAGCTTCATGCAGCACGCCTCGACGTCGCCATTCTATCCGCTGTTCGCCTCCCTCGACGTCGGCGCGCAGATGATGAAGGGCCGCTCCGGCGAAGTCCTGTGGGACGACACGATCCGGCTCGGGATCGAATTGCGCAAGAAGATCAGGGCGATGCGCCGGGAATTCGAGGAGAAGGAGAAGGATCCGGCGCGGCGCTGGTTCTTCGAGCCGTTCGTGCCGGACCGGGTGTCGATCCCCGACGCCGCCAGCCCGGGCGGACGGCACGACGTGGCCTGGGAGGCGATCTCGACCGACCAGCTCGCGACCGACGCCGCGCTGTGGCAGCTCGCGCCGGGCGAAGCATGGCACGGCTTTCCGGATCTCGCGCCCGGCTTCGCCATGACCGATCCGAACAAGCTCACGCTGCTCACGCCCGGCTTCGACCGCACCACCGGCGGCTACGCCGACCACGGCATCCCCGCGCCCGTTGTCGCGCAGTATCTGCGCGAGAACCGTATCGTCGCCGAGAAGAACGACCTCAACTCGCTGCTATTCCTGTTGACCCCCGGCGTCGAGGCCAGCAAGGCCGGCACGCTGATCAGCGGGCTCGTCGCCTTCAAGCGGCTGCACGACGACAATGTGCTGCTGGAGGACGCCATTCCCGAGTTCACCCGGCGCCGCTTCGGCCGCTACGGCAAGGTGCGGCTGCGCGACCTCTGCGGCGAGATGCACCGGTTCTACCGCGAGGCCGAGGTGAGCGCGCTGCAGGCCATGCAGTTCCAGCCGCAGCATCTGCCCGAGATCGCGATGTCGCCGCGCGAGGCGGCACGTGCGCTGATGCGCAACGAGGTCGATTATCTGCCGATCGACCAGATCTCCGGACGCATCGCCACGACGCCCTTCGTGGTGTATCCGCCGGGGATTGCCACGATCGTCCCTGGCGAGCGGCTGTCCGACCGCGCCCGGCCGATGATCGATTACCTCAAGATGTTCGAACGCGCCTTCAACACGTTTCCGGGCTTCGACGTCGAGATTCAGGGATTGTACAAGGAGATCGACGAAGCTGGCCGGATTCGGCTCCATACCTATGTTTGCGCAGAGTAATTCGAACGATGGACAATCCCGTTTCCGTGCTCGAAACCGAACCGCCGGTGCTGGTCCGGCCGTCACGCGACGAGGACATCGAGGCCATGCTGGCGATCTACCGGCGGCATATCCGCCGGGGGGTCGAGGACAGCGCCGCCAATTCCGGCTCGCCTGAGCCCGACGATCTCAAGCAGCGGCGCAAGAACCTGCGCAATCACCGCCTGCCGCATCTGGTCGCGACGTTCCGCGGCGAGGTGGTGGGCTATGCCTATGTCGTCCAGTTCAGGAAGCGGCCGGCCTACCGTTTCGCGGTCAAGCACTCGATCTATGTCCATCATGAGCATCTCGGCCGCGGCGTCGGCCGGCTATTGATGCAGGCGCTGATCGACGCGTCCGCCGCCGCGGGATATCGGCAGATGATTGGCTATATCGACGCCGACAACACGGCCTCGCTCAGCATCCACGAGCGGTTCGGCTTCGTTCGCGTCGGCCTGCTGCCCGGGGTCGCCTACCGCTATGGCCGATGGTCCGACACGGTCATGGTGCAGCGCTCGCTCGGCTCCGGCACGACCGAGGCGCCGGCGGGAGCGAGCCGCTGAGGTTGCGGGTCAGGATGGCCTGCGGGTCAGGATGGAAAATCGGCAGCCTTCACCTGGATGCGATCGGCGTGCAACGACCAGTCGCGCAACGACTGCTGCTCGCAGAATTTCGTCTTGGCGATCTCGGCGGCCTGGCCTTCGGTTTCGGCTTCAACTTCCAGCGTACACTGGCAAATCTCGCTCTGGCGGCCGTTCTCGCCGAGCACGTCCTTCATGAAGTGAACGAGGTAATGCGACATGAGTCTCCCCGCTGTTCAGCAGTGGTTGAGACCATGTTAGCGCGGTCGCGAAGCGGCTGTTCACCGATATGAAGCAACCGAGCCAAATATTTGATGGAACAGCGGAACCGAGCTCACGCCCCGGCTGACGGAAGACTGGCCGCGGCGATGGCGACGAAGGTCGAGACGGCCCGCCGGACGCGGCTTTGAGTGGCCTTCAACAAAGAATTCAGGCGGCGCATCGGACCGATTTCCCTTCGGCGCCGAGCCAGATTTCAGGCTTAAGCTCATGGCGCTCCTGGGAAAATGATCAGCATGCTCCCGGCTGTCGAGACCGCCGGGAAAATAGCAATGGGCAGCGCGTCGGAGCCGCCTCGGAGAGAATGTTCATTGCTGCATTGCAGCTTCGGACACATAAAATCTTCTCGTCGTCTCAGGCTTGCGGCGGCTACGACGGCGTCACTCCGAACGCCGCGCGGAACCGGTCGCGGTAGCGCGGCCAGGCCTCGGGATTGATCAGGCGCGGCGGCCGCTGCCCATCGAGCGCGGCGAGCAGCTGCTCGGCGGCGATCCGGCCCATGTTCTGCCGCGCCTCCCTGGTGACGCCGGCAGTGTGCGGGCTCGCCAGCACGTTATCGAATTGCAGCAGCGGATGCTCCGGCGGCGGCGGCTCCTTGGCCCAGACGTCGAGGCCTGCGCCGGCAATGCGCTGGTCGCGGAGCGCCGCCAGCAAAGCGTCCTCGTCGTGAATGAAGCCGCGGGCCGTGGTGATGAAATAGGCATGCGGCTGCATCAGCGCAAATTCACGCTGGCCGATCATGCCGCGGCTCTCGCGGGTCAGCGGGCAGTTGATCGAGACGAAATCAGAGCGCCGCATCAGATCGGCGAGCTCGACCTTCTCCGCACCGCGTGCGGCGATCTCCTCCGGCGACAGATAGGGGTCGTAGGCCAGCACGGTCATCCCGAGCAGCCCCCGGCACAGCTCGGCGACGCGGCGGCCGACATGTCCGAGCCCGACGATGCCGATCGCCCGGCCCTGCACCTCGTTGCCGATCAGATCGTTGCGATTGACGTCGCGCTCCCGGCGCAGCCGGCGGTCGGACTGGATGATGCGCTTCGACAGGGTCAGCATCATGCCGAGCGTGTGCTCGGCGACCGAGTGGGCGTTGCCGCCCGACTGGTTCACGACCAGCACGCCCGCCTGGGTGCAGGCGTCGACATCCACCGGATCGTAGCCGGCGCCGTTGCTGGACACGATCAGCAAATTGGGCGCGCGACGCAGCAGGTCGGCATCGACATGAAAGCGCGGCGCGAGCTCGTCACGGGCCGCGCCGATCTGGTAGGCGTGTGCCGCCGCCATGATCGGCGCGGCATCAGCGTCCGGACTGTCGTTGTCCAACCGGTCGAGCCGGACATCCGGACGGGCCGCGAGCCGCTCGCTGAAGATCGGGTGCGCGAGATATTTGACGTAGAAGACGCGCTTGGAATTCGCAGCCATGGTCGAGCGACCTCCTGGTTCTTGCTTCTTGCTTTCGGACGCGAGCGGCGGATGCCCGACCGGCCGGGCCGGCATGTTGACAATCGGTCCGCGGCCGTCAAGCTCGGCGCGCATCCCCCCGAGAGGCGCGATACGGAGAGACACGACCATGGCCGCCCCACCCGATGCGGCGCGATCCGCATCGCCACCGAGCTGGCACGAGATCATCCTGCAGGGCTTCAAGCGCAACGCCATCGGCCTCATCCCTTACGTTCCCGACCGGGTGCTGACGCCGCTGATCCAGAGGCTGCATGACGATCCGTTCTTCACGACCTTCGCCACCGCGCGCGAGGAGGAAGCCGTCGGCATCCTCGCCGGCGCCTGGATGGGCGGGCGGCGCGGCGCGCTGCTGATGCAGACGTCCGGCTTCGCGACCCTGCCGAATGTGCTGGCGTCGCTGGTCGTCCCCTGCCAGATCCCGCTGATCATGGTCGTGTCCGAGCGCGGCACGCTCGGCGAATTCAACTACGGCCAGTCGCTGGTGTGCCGGACCATGCGCCCGGTGCTCGATGCGCTGGCCATGGAGCATCACACCATGACGCGTCTTGACGAGCTCGAATTCATCGTCGACCGCTCGATCAAGCAGGCGGTCGCGACGCAGGCGCCCGTGGCGCTGATCCTGTCGCCTTTGCTCACCGGCGGAAAGCTGTTCGCATGAACGACAGTCCGCGCAACACCAAGGTCATGAATCGCTTCGACCTCACCTGCCGGCTGGTCGCCAGGCTCACGCAGGAGGAAGCGGTCATCGGCGGCATCGGCAACACCAATTTCGACCTCTGGGCCGCCGGCCAGCGGCCGCAGAATTTCTACATGCTCGGCAGCATGGGGCTGGCCTGCCCGATCGCACTCGGCGTCGCCCTGGCGCAGCCGCAACGCCGGGTGTTTGCGCTCGAAGGCGACGGCTCATTGCTGATGCAGCTGGGCTGCCTGACCACGATCGCGACTCTGGCGCCCAAAAATTTGGCCATCATCGTCATGGACAATGGTGTCTACCAGATCACCGGCAGCCAGCCGACGCCGGCACGGCATGCCGATATCGTGGCGATCGCGACGGGTTGCGGCATCGCCAGTTGCCATTGGGCCGCCGACGAGGAGGATTTCGAACGCCTGGTTGATCTGGCCCTGGCGGCCGGAGGCCCGGTGCTGATCGCGGCACGGATCGATGACAAGCCCGGTGTCGGCGCCACCCGGCGCGATCCGGCTGCGATCCGCGAACGCTTCATGCAGGGCCTCGGCGTGCGGCAACCGATCGGATGGACCGGACCCGAGGGCAACGTATTACCAGATGGTCATTAACCTCAAGCGGGTGTGAGCCGGGCTGCTGGCCCGGAACATGCTAAGCAGGAATCATGAAGATCGTACTCCGAGTTTCCGCCTGGCTGCTGGCCGCAGCCGTCGCTTTCGCTACGCTGGGTCCCCCGAGCTATCGGCCTCATTCCACGATCGGACAGGATGGTGAGCATGCCCTCGCCTTCGTCCTGGTCGGTCTCACCTTCGGGCTCGCTTATGGCAGCCATCGGCTGCGAACAGCGGCCATCGCCGTGATCCTGATCGGCGCCCTCGAGCTCGCCCAGTTCCTGGCGCCCGGCCGGCATGCCCGGCTGGAGGATTTCGTCGTCGACGCCGCCACCGCCTGCGTCGGCTTCGGCACCGCCGCCCTGCTCGACTGGCTCGCCCGCCAATTCCGTCCGCAGACGACCTGACGCGCGACAGGCCCCGCTGCTGCCGCAGCGAGGCCTGCCTTGCATGGATCGCGTCAGATCACTCGATGATCTTGATCACCCGGCGGGTGCGCGGATCGACGATCACGCGACGGTCGTTGACGACGGCATAGCGATACTCGGTGTAGCGCGGCACCGGACGTAGCTCGACCGTATCCGGCAGCGGCTCACCGACCACGACGCGCTCGCGCACCACCACCGACGGGGCCCGCTCCGCATGGATCGAGGTGATCACGGCATTCGGGATCTCCACGGCGGCGCCGACGGCGGCTCCAACCGTGCCACCGACCATCGCGCCAACCGGGCCGGCAACGGCGCCGCCGGCAGCCGCACCATTGGCGGCACCTTCGACGGTGGTGGATTGCGCAAAGGCAGCGCCCGAGGCCAGCAGCGATGCGGCAACGAGCGAAACGGCAAGACGGGTCCTCATCATTCTCTCCTCCAGTGCGTTCGAGCTGCCGATCAACAACGGGGACCGCCCGCGGTTCCGGTTCCGCGTGACCTAAAGTTCATCAGCGATGCGGAACGAATGGCTTGCCGGCTGCGCGCAACGGGGGACGCAGAGCGCGCGCGGGTCCTATCCACGTTTCAAACAGCAGCCCGCGCGCAAGATCTCGCGGCGGACAACGCCCGAGTTCTGGCGATCGATGGCCCTCTCCACATCGAGAAGGCGCAGGGAATGCCGGGTGAAGGCCTCACCCATGGCCCGCCTGCAGCAAAAAAGCAGGCGGCAGTCACCACAGGCAAAGCCGTTTCAACCGGCATTCCCTGCGCGATGGTCTTAACGCTTCTTTCGCGCTCTCCTCGGGGACCGGCTGATTGACCCCGTCGCGCCGCGCGAGGGCAACAGCCCTCGTCGCACGCTTGACCTCGGCACCGGGAGGCCAGGACCACACGACTTCGCGTCCGTGAGGCATCGTTCGTCCACATGTGCTGAGCGCATGCTGCGACACGCCACGGCCACCGCATCCCTGCCTCACGTGTCGTGACGATCGCGCGCTACGCCCTTCTCGGCGAGACAGGATGCGAGCATGATGCACGAGTTCTGAAAAAAAGAAAGTCATTTTTTTTAATCCGCAGCAATCAGCTCGGCATCGCACTGATTCAGTTTGCGGAATCCATTTGCCCCGGCGGGATGTCGCAACACTGCCGATCTCGACTTGGCCGGCACATGCGGGAACGACCAACACTGATTTGCCCGACAAGCACGTGACCGTCGTCAATGAAGCGAATCTGGGGGAGATCAACCGCAAACGTCGACTCTCGCTCAATCACGCCATGCTCCGCGCTGCCGCGTCATTCAATCGATGATGCCGGGCCCCCCTTGCATTGCGCGCGCGACGCCCTCCTTCATCTGCTTCACCACATCCGGTGAGTGCCCCTGCCAATTGATGATCTCGGCAATGACGCGCAAAGGCGCGCGGGATCGATATGACCGCGTCGGATTCCCGGGGAATTTCTTGTCGGTCAGGTTCGGATCGTCGACGATGGGGCCGGTGGGCTCCACGAGATAGATTCGTTCCCGGCCGCTGCCGGTGGCCAGCTCGGCGCCCCAGATCGCCGCATCCAGCGTCGCCGTGAAGTAGACCCAGGACAGCGGCTCCGCCTCGGTGAAGTTGGAGGGATAGCCGACGGCGATCACATCACCGGGCCTCAAATCGGCGCGTGTGCCGTGGAAGAATGATTGTGCAAACACGGTCGCAGCACGTGACATCGGTGGCCTCGGATGAATTCTCCAGCGCTTGTCATCTGCCGCGCAGCAGACGTTGATGCAAATGATGGTTCCGTCAGTTGATCCACTGCATCGCCAGGCGAGCCGTATGCGATTGCCCTGCCCCGCTATCTGGACGACCGTTTCCAAAAGTCCTTGTCGTTTTCATGGACATGTCGGCCCTTGCGGTCTTCGTCCGCGATAGCGAGGGCTTTGCAGAAGTTGGGCCGACAAGGTCTAGGGGCGGCCATGTCTTATTCGAGTAGATTAGCTCTCGAAGCATCGAAGACGATGCAGGGCCGATGGGCCCGGCACCTGGGTTAGACAGGGTGCAGGGTGATCCACCGCTTGAGGTTCATGGCTGTAATTGCGAGGTAGAAGGCCGCCGAATTCCGGGCGAGGCCGCGGTGTCGTGCCCGCGAAAAGCGATAGGTTTTCTTCAAGAGCGCAAACAGCGGCTCGACCGGCGCCCGGAGATAGGAAATCAACTCATTCCGGCGGGTCATCCATGGGCGCATCGGGTGCCAACGGTTGGCTCGGCGTGCGATTCCATCGCGGATACCGAGAGCCTTTAACTTCTCGCGACGAGCATTGCTGTCATAGGCCTTGTCAGCATAGACGGTCTTCTCGTCTCCGCAGATCAATGCGTTGGCAGGTACGGAATCGTTGATATTGGCAGGCGTGAAGGTCGCCCGCCGAATGATGCGGCTGCCTTGATCCATTGCGACATGCGCCTTGTAGCCGAAGAAATATTTACCTTCCTTCTTCGTCCAGGCGGCTTCCGGATCGAGGGGGCTTCTGATCAGCTTGCTCGCGGGTCTGCCGTCGGCGTCTGGAGGTGAAGGAGTATCCGGCGGTTCGGGCGCATTGACGGCCGACTTGACCAGCGAGGCGTCGATTAGGGTGCCGCGCTTCAGAACAAAGCCGGACGCCTCGATTTGCGCCGTGATTAAGGCAAAGACGCGCTCGGCCAATCCGCTCTTGGCCAGTTGCTCGCGGAAACGCCACAGCGTGGAATGATCTGGTACCCGATCGGACAGGGACAGCCCCAGGAAGCGCCTGAACGACAGCCGATCGACCAAGGCTTCCTCAAGGCCCGGATCAGACAGGCCATACCATTGCTGCAGCAACAGCGCCTTCAGGAGCGCCAGCGAAGGATACGCTGGCGCGCCCATGGACCCGCTGCGCAAGACACTCAGCAGCGCCTCGACAGCACTCCAATCGACCAACTCCGCTACGCGCTGCAATCCGGCATTCGCGCGCACAGCATCTCTGACCAGGTCATCGGTAAAGCTCAATTGGCCGATCTGCCGCTCCGCCATGATCTTCTCCCGCGAATCTCCATCAGAAGAGAACCATCTGGCTGGACTTATGCAAAGCCCTCGCCTTCGCGGAACATGACGGCGTTGGAGACGGCAGGAGCTCCAACCAACACCGATGGCCGATCCTCGCGAAACGCTCGCCTAGCTCGTCCACCAGCGCCGCGTGGCCTGGCACGTCTCCAAGGCCCGCTGATAGCCGGTGCGGGCGCGCAGCCGCGTCATGTAGGCTTGCACCGGATCACCGAACACGACACCCGCGTTCTTGCGCGCCATCTCGAGGGCGTAGCCCACGGAAATGTCCGCCGCGGTGAACGCATCGCCCGCCATGTAGGGGGCGCGCTCCAGTCGTCTGGTCACCAGGCTCAATCGGGTCGTGAACACGTCCATCGCCTGACGCGCGCTCCAATTGTCGCGTTCGCTGTCCGGCGCAAGGTGCCGGGCGCCCGACACGAAAAAGAGCGAGGCAGCGAGGCCGGCCTCGCCGAGGTGAAGAAACTGCTGATAGGCGGGAAAGGCCGCATCCTGCGGTGGGGGCGCCAGTGGCGACGGCCCATACCGTCCCAGGATGTACTCCATGATCGCGATGGACTCGACCATCGTGACATCTCCATCGCGGATCGCGGGGATGAAGCCGGCGGGGTTGATCGCCAGGAACTCGGCATCGTTCTCGACCCCGGCCAGGAGATCCACGTCCCTGAGCCGGTACGGCAGCCCCATCTCCTCCAGCAGCCAGGCGACCCGGAAGCCTCTGCCCTCCCCGAACACTGTGATCATCGCTTACGCCGTCCTCGGTTGTCCGCTCCCAAGGACGACTATCCGTGGGCCAGCCCGACATGCGGCAGGATATTCTTTTCGGTTCCCTCGGCCACCGGCCGTCGTCGTCTGACGACCGCCATCGCCAAGCCGCTGCGCTCATGACGAGCGAGGCGCGATCCGGCCCGACCGGCGCATGCGCGCTGCTTTGGCCGGGCGCCGTGAAGGTCTTAGATTGTCGTGCGCTGCGACCGACCCTGGTTCATTCGAACAGCGGCGCCAGCTCCATCTGCGGCACCAGGACGAGGCCCTTGTCGGTGATGCGGATCTCCGGGATGACCGACAGCGGGATCAGGTTGAAGCCCATATAGGGAATGATGCAGCCGGCTTCGGTCCATTCCTTCTTCAGGAGCTTCACCTCCTCGGCGACCGCGGTGATGCGCTTGTCCGACAACAGGCCCGCGATCGGCAGCGGCACCATCGCCCTGACCTCGCCGTCGGCGACGACGCAGACGCCGCCTTGATAGCTGCCGATCGCGGCGACGGCGACCTGCATGTCGGCCTCGTTGGTGCCGGCGACGATGATGTTGTGGCTGTCATGGCCGACGCTCGACGCGACTGCGCCGCGCGTCAGGCCGAAATCCTTCAACAGCCCGTGCGCAACGTTGCCCGGCGATTTGCCGTGCCGCTCGATCACCGCGACGAAGCAGAGGCCGTGGCGCGCGAACAGCGTCTGCCAATCGCTCGCCGGCTCGATCGCAACCTTCTCATGGATCAAGGTGATGCCCGGCAGCGCCGTCTTGATCGTGTTCACCGTGCATGGCTGCGCCGGAAGCTGCGGCGTCAGGGTCATCTGTTGCGGCAGCTTCACCGTGACAAAGGCCGCCTTCGGATATTTATAGCGCTGCGACAGCGCCTGATCGAGAAGCGGCGTGATCTTCCCCTTGTCCACCACGAGCTCGCCGCCATACCAGGTCGATTGCGGCTTGAGGCCGTCGTCGAGCAGCACCAGGTCGGCGCGGCGGCCGCCGCCGAGGCCACCGATCTCGCCATCCATGGCGAAGCGCGTCGCGCCATGCAGCGAGCCCATCGACCACGCCTGCTCCGGCGACATCCCGGCCTTGACCGCCTCGCGCACCACCCAGTCGAGCCCGAACAGCATGAGATCGTCAGCGTCGCGATCGTCGGTGCAGACGGCGGTGCGCTTATGCGAGGCGCCGAGCTCGGTGATGGTGCGGATCGCCTGCGGCAGGCTGTGCCACGGGGTCGTGGGCGGGCCGCCGCGCAGAAAAATCCAGACGCCGGCATCGAGCAGGTCGTCGGCGATATCGCGGTCGATCGCCTCATGGGTGTCGGTGACGCCGCTCGCGGCGTAGGCGGCGACGAATTCGCGGCCATAGACATGGCCCGACACCGGCCGCCCCCGCTGCAGGGCCGCCGCGAGGATCGCATGGCTGCGCTCGTCGCCCATGACCACGGGCACGAAATCCATCTTCTCGCCGAGCGCCACCGCCTCCGGCCAGCGGTCGAACAGGCCGGCGATCTTGTCCGGCGTCAGATCGCCGCCGGCGGTCTCCAGCGCAGCGGACGTCGCCGGCACCGTCGAAGGTACGGTCAGGAAGATCGACAACGGCGCCTCGCGCGCATCTTCCAGCATGGCCTCGACGCCGGCCACGTCCATGACGTTGCCGATCTCGTGGCTGTCGCAGAAGATCGTCGTGGTGCCGTTGAGCAGCGCGGCCTCGGCATAGGCGCAGGCCGTGACCATCGAGGATTCGATGTGGATGTGCGGATCGACCAGACCCGGCGCGATGATGCCGCCGGCGGCGTCATGGATCGCGAAACCGCTGGGAAGCGCCTTGTGCGCGCCGGCTGGCTTCACCGCGGCCACCCGCCCGCCGGTGATCCAGAGCTCACGCGACGGGTGAATGCGCTCCGAATAGGTCGACAGCACCCGCGCGCCGGTGATGACGAGATCCGGCGCAACGCGGCCCGAGGCAACATCGGCCAGCCGGCGCGTCATCATGTGCAAGGGGGCGACGGAGAAGCGGGTGAGTTTGGTCATGGCAGGCTCGCTGAACGTGTCGGGGCAATCCGGCACGATCGTTGCGCGCGATCCCGGCGACGGCAAGCCCAAATAGGTCGGCAAGGCTGATTACGGCTTGAGCAGCCGGGTCCAGCCCTGAGTCGCGTGCGCCAACTGGCGCTGCACACAGAGCATGAGGACGCTGCCGGTCACGGCAGCGTCCTCATGGAGAGGCCGACGAGCACGTCGCATTCGATGGGGACGTCGCGGCGCGGCTCGAGATCCTTGATCGACGTCACGTCAAAAATGCCGGACCGTTCTTGATTGAGTTGCGCCGTCACCAGACTCCGATGATTGAGGGCCCATGCTCCCGACTGCTGACGTCGCAAGCAACCGAACTACGCGCCATGTCGATCATGGAACCTGCGCAGTCGCATTGTTGCGACTCCCTCCTCATCTAAACAGCTCAAATGCGGAACAAAGTCACCGAAGTGTGGCCCTAACATCGCATGCCCGGATAGGTTGCGGGCCCGATGCGGATTGCCGTTGCACATGAAACGAACAGAAGACTAAAAAAATAAGGCGTTTAGTTGGGGGGCAGCACATGCAAGGCGGACGGAAATCGAGCGAATGGTTTGCAACAGCGCGCTTCAGGGTCATCGCGGCCGCCACCAGCCTGCTGTTTGCACTTCCGTTGTCCAATGCGCGCGCTGACGAGAATGGCATCTCGTTCTGGCTGCCTGGACAATTCGGCAGCCTGGCTGCGCTGCCCGTGACTCCCGGCTGGTCGATGGGCATGGTGTATTACCACACCTCGGTCAGCGGATCTGGCGGGGTTGCTGCTTCGCGGGAGATCTCGACAGGCCGGTTTCCGCCGACCATCAATGTCAATCTCAATGTGAATTTGAATGCGCAGGCGGATATTCTGATCCTCGCGCCGACCTACACGTTCGCGACTCCCGTGCTTGGCGGGCAACTTGCCATGGGCCTGACCGGGACATTCGCCCGAAGCGCGGTCGACCTCAATGGCACCCTGACGACGAATGTCGGTCCCTTCGGAACCACGCGCAGCGGCAGTCTGACCGATACGCTTGTGTCGGTGGGCGATCTCTATCCGGTCATGTCGCTGAAATGGCACGATGGCGTGCATAACTGGATGACATATGTCACCGGCGACGTTCCTGTCGGAGACTATCAGCCGACCCGTCTCGCCAACACCGGAATTGGCCACGGCGCGATCGACGGCGGTGGCGGCTACACTTATCTCGACCTCGCCAAGGGGCTGGAGTTCTCCGGCGTCGCCGGCTTCACCTACAACTTCAAGAATCCGGATACGCAGTACCGGAGCGGGGTCGATTTCCATGTCGACTGGGGCGCCTCCAAGTTCCTCTCCAAGCACGCCTTTGTCGGACTCGTGGGATATGTCTACCAGCAAGTGACCGACGACTCCGGTCAGCATCCGATCCTCGGATCGTTCCGCTCGCGTGTCGCCGGCATCGGTCCGCAGTTCGGCTATCTGTTTCCGGTCGGAGACATGCAGGGCTACCTCAACGTCAAAGCCTATGGGGAATTTGCGGAGGCCAACCGGCCGGCCGGATGGAATACATGGCTGACATTCTCGATCTCTCAGGCCCCGCCCGCCAGTACCGTGAGCCCGACGCGCCACCGCTGAACTACGCGGCCGATCGAAGCTTCTCTTTTGCCGGATGGTTTCCTAACTGACGTCGCTGTTCTGCGAGCGAGCTCTTGTACCCACTTCCGTGCACACGGGCCTCACGGCTCCCGCCTCTCAGCCGGTCGACGCGCATAACCTTGAGGCACCTCAAATGCGATCCTGACGAGTGCTCTAACGCTGTTAGTCGCTCATAATCGGAGAACGCAGATGATCAAGGTGCTGGGGGCAATGGTGTCTTCGCTCGTACTGGCATGCGGGCTGCTTCCTGCGACAAGCGCCGAGGCAGCTCCCTGCATGGTCGTCACGCTGACCGGCACCAGCGGTCCGCCGCCCTACAGCGGCCTTGCCGGGCCCGGGACTTTCGTCCGCTATGGCGACGATGCCAATGATTGCAGGTCGGTCCTGATGCAGTTTGACGCGGGACGCGGCACCTTGATGCGGTTGTCGCAGATTGGCGTCGACGCCGCGCAACTCAATGCCGTCTTCATCACCCACATCCATTCCGATCATACCGAAGGGCTGTCGGACATCGCGCAGATGCGGTGGCTTTTCGGCATACCGAAAGCTCCAAAACTCGACGTGGTGTGCAGCACGGATGCGAAGTCGGCCGCCGGCTTCTCCATGAGCTGTAGCAAGCTCGTCGCGCATATCGACGACGCTTACGAAAAATCCGGCGAAACCGCCTATCGCGCGGACGAACTCAAGGGCGTGATCGATCCAGCCGGACCGGTTGCCGGCATGAAGGTCGTCACCTTCAAGCCCAAGGAAGATATCCAGATCGTCTGGACATCGGGTGACGTGAAGGTGAGCGCGATTCGAACGACCCACATCCCTGGGTCTGCAGCGTTTCGCGTCGATAGTCCTGCCGGCAGCGTGGTGATCGGCGGCGACGCCTCCAACGATGTGCAACAGCCGCCGCGCAAGACGTCGACCTCCGACCAGGTCGAACGGCTGGCCAAGGGCGCCGATATCGTCGTGCATACGACGATCCACCCGGTGCTGTCGCCCGAGCGAGGAAGCGGCGCGCCGCCCCCGGTCTATTATCGGCAGAGCAACGCGTCCGACCTCGGGGCGATGTCTCAGCGGGCCGGTGTCAAATACCTCATGCTGACTCATCTCGCCCCGGCACTCGGGGCGCCGACGCAGGGCACGGTGAAGGTCCCGGGCGGCCCCTTGAAGGAACAGGACTACATCAAGGCTGCGCAGGATGGCGGCTTCACCGGCACGATCGTCGTCGGCACCGACCTGGCGAGTGTGCGGCTGCCGGCAAAATGACGAGCAAGTCGATAGGACCGAGCGTCGCTGCAACTGCGGAGGAAACGAAATGAAGCTGCTTTCGACTGCGCTCACGGGCGTCGCTTTGGCGAGCGTGCTGACATTCGTCAGCCCGACGACGACAGAAGCGGCAGTCGTATATTGTCAGTATGTCGACTATCCCGTTGGCTGCGTCGTCAGACCGGGGGTCGTCCTGCGACCACGCCCGGTCGCAAGAGCGGTCGTTCGTCCCGGGCAGCCCATGAACCGGGGCGGTCCGGTCAATCGCGCGGGCCGTCGCTGATCCGGTTCACCCGAGCGGCACAGCGCTCCACGCATTGACCTCGGAGATCGTCGCAGGACGGACGGATCTTGCTCGGTCACGCGACCAGACAGCAAAACGCCGCCCCGGTTGCCCGGAGCGGCGTCATCGCTGGTTTGACTTATCGCGCGATCAGAGCAGCCCTGCCCCGCGCGCCCATTTGTACTTCGCGCCGAGCACTTCGACCGGCAGCTCGGTCGAATAGGCATAGGCCGGGATGCCGTTCTGATAGAGATATTCGGCGGCTTCCTCGACCTCGACGTCGCCGGCGAGCGAGGCGACGATCGGCTTGACGAAGCCCTTGGCCTCCATCTCCTTCTTCACCTCGACCATGTTGCGCGCGAACACCATCGGCGGGGTCACGATCGTGTGCCAGTAGCCGAGGATCAGCGCGTGGATGCGGTCGTCCGACAGGCCGAGCTTGACCGTGTTCACGTAGGTGATCGGCGGCTCACCACCGGTGATGTCGACCGGGTTGCCGGCGGCCCCGAACGGCGGGATGAACTTGCGGAACGCGGCATCGAGGTCGGCCGGCATTGTCATCAGCGACAGGCCGTTGTCGACCACGGCGTCGGACAGCAGCACGCCCGATCCGCCGGCACCAGTGATGATGACGACATTCTCGCCCTTCGGCGTCGGCAGCACCGGCACGCCGCGGGCGAATTCGAGCAGCTGGCGCAGGCTGCGGGCGCGGATGACGCCGGACTGCTTCAGCACGTCCTCGTAGATCTTGTCGTTGCCGGCGAGCGCGCCGGTGTGCGACGAGGCGGCCTTAGCTCCAGCAGACGTGCGGCCCGCCTTGAGCACGATGACCGGCTTCTTCTTGGAGACGCGCTTGGCGGCTTCCGCGAAGGCACGGCCGTCCTTGAGATCCTCGCAGTGCTGCGCGATCAGGTTGGTGTTGGGGTCCTGCTCGAAGAAGGCGAGCAGATCGTCCTCGTCGATATCAGACTTGTTGCCGAGGCCGACGATCGCCGACACGCCCATCTTGGCCGAGCGCGAGAAACCGATGATCGCCATGCCGATGCCGCCCGACTGCGACGACAGCGCGGCGTGGCCCTTGACGTCATAGGCGGTGCAGAAGGTCGCGCAGAGATTGGCCGGCGTGTAGTAGAAGCCGTAGATGTTCGGCCCCATCAGGCGGATGTTGTACTTCTTGCCGACCTCGACGATCTCGGCCTGCAGCTCCGGCGCGCCGGCTTCGGCAAAGCCCGACGGAATCAGCACCGCGCCAGGGATCTTCTTCTCGCCGCATTCGGCGAGCGCGGCTGCGACGAACTTCGCGGGAATCGCGAACACCGCGGTGTCGATGACGCCAGGCACGTCCTTGACGCTCTTATAGGCCTTGTAGCCGAGGATCTCGGAGGCCTTCGGGTGGATCGGATAGATCTCGCCCTTGTAGCCGCCATTGACCAGGTTCTTCATCACCGAGTTGCCGATCTTGCCGTCCTCGGCGGAGGCGCCGATCACGGCGACCGCCTGAGGCTTCATGATGCGGTTCATCGCGGTGACGATTTCGTCGTTCGAGCGCGGCGCCGGGCGCGGCTTGTAGTCGAAATCGACGACGATGCGGACGTCGGCGGCGATTGCGCCATTCTTGGTGGCAAACACCGGGTTGAGGTCGAGCTCGACGATCTCGGGGAAATCGCTGACCAGCTGCGACACCTTGACGATGACGTCCGACAGAGCCTCGCGGCTGACCGCGTCGCCGCCGCGCACGCCCTTCAGCATCTCGTGGGCCTGGATGCCGTCGAGCATCGACAGCGCGTCCTCCTTGGTGGCGGGCGCGAGGCGGAAGGTGACGTCCTTCAGCACCTCGACCAGCACGCCGCCGAGGCCGAAGGCCACCAGCTTGCCGAACGAGCCGTCGGTGATCGAGCCGACGATCACCTCGGTGCCGCCGGTCAGCATCTGCTGCACCTGGATGCCCTCGATCTTGGCGTCGGCCTTGTACTTCTTCGCATTCGCGAGAATGGTCTCGTAGGCCTTCTGCGCATCGTCGGCGGTCTTGACGCCGACGATGACGCCGCCCGCCTCGGTCTTATGGAGAATGTCCGGCGAGACGATCTTCATGACGACCGGGAAGCCCATGTCGCCGGCAATCCTGGCCGCCTCGGCCGCCGACTTCGCCAATCCCTCCTTCGGCACCGGAATGCCATAGGCGTCGCAGACCAGCTTGCCCTCGGGCGCGGTGAGGCTGGTGCGTTTATCCGCCTTCACCCGATCGAGTACGTCTCTGATCGTGGCCTTGGCGTTAGGGATGGCGTCAGACATGGGGCTTCCTCCTGGGGACTGGTCGTCGTTTATGGCATTTGGTATGCCAGAACCAAACTTTGTCAAGCGCGCCGAAGATGTGGAAACGCGGAAAAATAGGTCGCCTTGACAGTCTGGCATCTGGCATGCCAAAAATATTGGACGCAAAATGCTGTACACAGGCATCTCCCAAGGAGAGGAGATCGGTCTTGTCTACAGAGAAAACGAACAAGGCATTGCCCATCATGGCCGAGGCCGACATCGCGATCGCTCGCATCGCGCCGGAGACGAGCTTCAAGAACAAGGCCTATGAGGCCTTGAAAGAAGCCATTCTCAAGATGGACATCTACGCCTCGCCCGAGCCTGTGATGCTCGACGAGCGCGCTCTGTCCGAGCGCCTCGGTGTCAGCCGCACGCCGATCCGTGAAGCCATCGCGATGCTCGAGCAGGACGGTTTCGTGAAGACCGTACCGCGCCGTGGCATCGTCGTGGTGCGCCGGACCAAGACCGAGATCGTCGACATGATCCGCGCCTGGGCCGCGCTGGAGAGCATGGCCGCGCGCCTGATCACGACGATCGCGCGCAAGAAGGACATCACCGCGCTGCGCGACTATTTCAAGGATTTCGGCAAGGACCGTCCGCCGCAGGAGCACATCGAGGAATATTCCAAGGCGAACATCGCGTTTCATCAGGCGCTGATCTCGCTGTCGGAATCGCCGGTCCTGGTCGACATGACCAACGACATTCTGCTCCACGTGCGCGGCTACCGCCAGCTCACGATCGGCCGCACCGACCGTATCGCGGCGTCCCTGCCCGAGCATCTCGCGATCATCGAGGCGCTGGAGGAACGCAACACCGAGCTCGCCGAGAAGCGGGCCCGCGATCATACGCTTGGCCTTGCGACCTATGTCGAGACGCACGGCCAGGAATTATTCAGCTGACAGGTTCAATCAGAAGAAGACGCGGAATGCGCCTTCGCTACACGACCAGGGAGAGAGGCGCATGGCGCAGACTGCTTTGAAGACCGAGGCGGACACCCACGAGGAGCTCACCGACGGCTTCCATCTCGTCATCGACGCGATGAAGCTGAACGGCATCGACACGATTTACAACGTGCCGGGAATTCCGATCACCGATCTCGGTCGCATGGCGCAGGCTGAAGGCATTCGCGTCCTCTCCTTCCGTCACGAGCAGAACGCCGGCTATGCCGCGGCGATCGCCGGCTTCCTGACCAAGAAGCCGGGCGTCTGCCTGACCGTGTCCGCGCCCGGCTTCCTCAACGGCCTGACCGCGCTGGCGCACGCCACCACCAACTGCTTCCCGATGATCCTGGTCTCCGGCTCGTCGGAGCGCGAGATCGTCGACCTGCAACAGGGCGACTATGAGGAGATGGATCAGCTCGCGATCGCCAAGCCGCTTTGCAAGGCGGCGTTCCGCGTGCTGCACGCCCAGGACATCGGCATCGGTTTCGCCCGCGCCATCCGCGCCGCGGTCTCGGGCCGTCCGGGCGGCGTCTATCTCGACCTGCCGGCCAAACTGTTCGGCCAGGTGATGAACGCGCAGGCCGGCGCGGCCTCGCTGGTCAAGGTGATCGATCCGGCGCCGGCGCAGATCCCCTCGCCCGACTCGGTCAAGCGCGCGCTTGAACTGCTGAAGAATGCCAAACGCCCGCTGATCATCCTTGGCAAGGGCGCGGCCTACGCGCAGGCCGACGAAGCCATCAAGACCTTCGTCGAGAAGAGCGGCGCGCCGTTCCTGCCGATGAGCATGGCCAAGGGCCTGCTGCCCGACCTGCATCCGCAATGCGCCGGCGCGGCGCGCTCGACCGTGCTGAAGGACTCAGACGTCGTCATGCTGATCGGCGCCCGCCTCAACTGGCTGTTGTCGCACGGCAAGGGCAAGAGCTGGGGCGATCAGCCGAAGAAGTTCATCCAGGTCGACATCGAGCCGAAGGAGATGGACTCCAACGTCGAGATCGCCGCCCCTGTGGTCGGCGACATCGGCTCGGTCGTCTCGGCCTTCTCGGACGCGATGGGCAGCAACTGGACCAAGGCTCCGGTCGAGTGGCTGAGCGCCGTGCAGAAGAAGCGCGAGGACAACGTCGCCAAGATGGCGCCGCGGCTGATGAACAACAACTCGCCGATGGACTATCACGGCGCGCTCGGCGTGCTCCGCACCATCATCAAGGAGCGTCCCGACGCGATCCTGGTCAACGAGGGCGCCAACACGCTCGATCTCGCCCGCGGCGTCATCGACATGTACCAGCCGCGCAAGCGGCTCGACGTCGGCACCTGGGGCGTGATGGGCATCGGCATGGGCTCGGCGATCGCCGCGGCCGTCGAGACCGGTAAGCCGGTGCTGGCGATCGAAGGCGACAGCGCCTTCGGCTTCTCCGGCATGGAGGTCGAGACCATCTGCCGTTACAATCTGCCGATCTGCGTCGTGATCTTCAACAATGACGGCATCTATCGCGGCACCGACCAGAATTCGGCGGGCACCGATCCGGCGACCACCGTGTTCGTCAAGGGCGCGCGCTACGACAAGATGATGGAGGCTTTCGGCGGCGTCGGTGTCAACGCCACGTCCCCGGACGAGCTGAAGCGCGCCGTCAACGAAGCGATGGATTCCGGCAAGCCGACCTTGATCAACGCCGTGATCGATCCCGCAGCCGGATCGGAGAGCGGCCGCATCGGCAACCTCAATCCGCAGAGCGTGCTGACCAAGAAGAAGTAAGGCCACCCGCAAGACATCACCTGCCCGCGAGATGCGGGATGACCAATCGTTACGGAGAGCAACACATGACCAAGGCGCTCGAGGGCGTTCGCATTCTCGACTTCACCCACGTCCAGTCCGGACCGACCTGCACCCAGTTGCTGGCCTGGTTCGGCGCCGACGTGATCAAGGTCGAGCGGCCGGGCGTGGGCGACATCACCCGCGGCCAGCTGCAGGACATTCCCAACGTGGACAGCCTGTATTTCACGATGCTGAACCACAACAAGCGGTCGATCACGCTCGACACCAAGAACCCCAAGGGCAAGGAGGTTCTGACCGAGCTGATCAAGAAGTGCGACGTGCTGGTCGAGAATTTCGGCCCCGGCGTGCTCGATCGCATGGGCTTCCCCTGGGAGAAGATCCAGGCCATCAACCCGAAGATGATCGTCGCCTCGATCAAAGGTTTCGGCCCTGGCCCCTACGAGGACTGCAAGGTCTACGAGAATGTCGCGCAGTGCACCGGCGGCGCCGCCTCGACCACCGGCTTCCGTGACGGCCTGCCGCTGGTCACCGGCGCGCAGATCGGCGATTCCGGCACCGGCCTGCACCTCGCGCTCGGCATCGTCACCGCGCTCTATCAGCGCACCCATACCGGCAAGGGCCAGCGCGTCACGGCTGCGATGCAGGACGGCGTGCTCAACCTCTGCCGCGTCAAGCTGCGTGACCAGCAGCGTCTCGAGCGCGGGCCGCTGAAGGAATACAGCCAGTTCGGCGAGGGCGTGCCGTTCGGCGATGCCGTGCCGCGCGCCGGCAACGATTCCGGCGGTGGCCAGCCCGGCCGCATCCTGAAATGCAAGGGCTGGGAGACCGACCCGAACGCCTACATCTACTTCATCACCCAGGCCCCGGTCTGGGAGAAGATCTGCGACGTGATCGGCGAGCCCACCTGGAAGACCGATCCGAACTACGCCAAGCCCGCCGCCCGCCTGCCGCGCCTGAACGAGATCTTCGGCCGCATCGAGCAGTGGACCATGACCAAGACCAAGTTCGAGGCCATGGACATCCTCAACGAGTTCGACATCCCCTGCGGCCCGATCCTGTCGATGAAGGAGATCGCCGAGGACGAGTCGCTGCGCAAGACCGGCACGCTGGTCGAGGTCGACCATCCGACTCGCGGCAAGTATCTGTCGGTCGGCAACCCGATCAAGCTCTCGGACAGCCCGGCCGATGTCACCCGCTCGCCCCTCCTCGGCGAGCACACCGACGAGATCCTGCGCCAGGTGCTGGGCTTCAGCGATCACCAGGTCGCCGAGATCCACGACTCCGGCGCGCTCGATCCGCCGCGCAAGGAAGCCGCGGAGTAAGCGGGCGTAGCGACAGAGAGACGCACCTGCCTCCCATCGACATCAAGCCGCCGGCATCGTCCGGCGGCTTTTTTGATTCTCGCTGATTCTCCAATTCGGTGGATCGATCTCTCCGTCCCACAGCGACGAATACGTCGGTCGTGTTGCGCCAGCCGATCGCCACCGTCAAGAATGCCTGGAATATGGGACGCGTGGAGGTGACGAGGTCGTCGCCGCCTCGCCTGCTTGTGAACCGCACGCGACGTCCCTCGGTGGTCCACTGGTTACAATACAACTGGCGGTTCATTGTCCTGTCAAGCGTCTGGCTTTCATTGGTGGCACGCGTAGCGTATGCGCGAGATGCCGCGATTAGCTGGGACAGCTATTACACTGCCGTGTCATATTGCCGGACGATCTGGTCGGGAAGTCCCCTGACGCTCAGCCCGGACAAGCGCATCCTGTGCTTCGACGCGTCGATGCTTCCAAACCTCGACGTCTCGCTGGCAAAAGAGCTCGCGTCAGGCTGGCTCTTCGTCGTCCGCAGCGCTGGCGGGAGGGAAGACAAGGCCCTGGAACTCGCCGATGTCATTCGCGACCGGCACGCTACGGTCGTCGTCTATGACTATTGTATCTCGGCCTGCGCTGAATTCATCATCACCGCTCCCGACCACACTTTCGTGCTCAAGGACGCGCTCGTGCTCTGGCACAATCCCAGCAGCAGCGACCCCGCCGATCCGTATTGTGCATTCCTCAAGACGCCGAGTGAAGGTGGTCCGAGAATGTTGCGGCGTGGACCATGTCAGGAGGGCCGCGCCCCTGTGGAACACTCATCGCCGCGTTTGACCCGATTTCTCCGCGAGAGAGCGATCGACCCCTATTTTGTGATGCCACCGGACAGCATCTATGTGAGACAACGCGTGACCGGCCTTTACGAACAAACGGGGGTGGACCGCGACATCCTATGGACGCTCAACCCGAGATATTATCCGCGCCTGTTCAAGGCGAACATCGTCTTTGAAGACTATCCTCAAAGTCAGGAAGAAGTCGATGCTATCGTTGCCCGATTGGGCATCAAAACCAAAATCATCTATGATCCGTGAGAAACCCACGCTCTCCGTCGGAGACGTATTTTGCGGCGCTGAGAACGCGTGAGCTGGAATGGGGATCAACGCTCCGCTGACGCTGGACGGGCTACCTGCCGAATATTCCGCCCACCACGCGGTGCATCGCGCCGCCGATCGCGCCGATGGGGCCTCCGACATTGCGCGAGGAGCGCGCATGTCCCCCGGCGGAACGACGGGCTTGACGGTCGGATCTCGCTGCCTCCGTGGCTGCGTCCATCAGGACCTTGTGCTGGGCGGCATTGAGGAAGCCGGTCGCGGGATAACCGCGTTCCTCCTGCCAGCGCGCGATGACCGCGCGGGTCTGGTCGTCGAACGTCCCGTTGATCTTGGTGCCGAACCCGAGCCGGGTCAGCCCCCGCTGCACCGCACGCCGCTTGGCCTTGGTCAGGCCGATCTGGTTCTCGGTCTGCTGATCTGCGTCCGCGGTAGCGACCGCAGTCTCGGCGGGGGCGCCCGATTCACGAGGCGAACTGCTCAGACCAGCGTTCGCACCATGCGCGCCCGCGATGATCGTCAGGATGGACAATGCCAGGATCAAGGCGCGCATGGCCCTTCCCTCCCCCTCAGGTCTGCCGATGATTCGCTCTACCATGAGAGACAGAGCGCAATCCCGCATCGGTGCAGAGTAACCGCCATCCGTCCTGCACGGTTCCCACGGCTGGCGCCGATTGTTACATCGCACCGCACGCTGGCCATAGGACCGCGGCAAAACCTGGGCGTCTTGGCGAAGATGGTCTGAATGCCTCTGCGGACAACGAGATCTGCTGGCCTCGTCAGTGAGCCCTCCTGGAAGACTGCCCCGAACGACGCCAAGCAGGCCGCCCGCCGCGTCTGAACGAGATGGCCGGGTCGAGCGGTGGATCAAGACCAGGACCAAGTGCGAGGCCATGGCCATTCTCGACGCGTTCGACATCCCCAGCGGCTCGATCCTGTCGATGGAGCAGATCGCCGGCGACGAACAGCTCGCGCAAGACCGCCCCCTGGTCGAGCAGGGCTATCGCATATGATGATCCTATAGCTTGAGCCCGGCTCCCTCCACACCGTCATGGCCGGGCTTCGTCCCGGCCATCCACGCCGTTCGGCATCCTGAGAAGACGTGGATGCCCGGGACGAAGCCCGGGCACGACGATGTGGAGACAGCCTGGTGACAAACGTCGCAAGCCGATGCTGCATGCAGATCACTGAGGCAGCATCACCCCGGCGATTTGCATGACGCCAAGCTGGTCGAACAACCCAATCCATTCACCGTTCAGCACTGGAATGTAGCAGCGACGTCTGCCACCCATGGTCAAGATGCAGAGCTTGTCCTCCGCGACCGTCCATGTCCCGGATGCAGGTCCAAGGGCCTCGTCCCAGTGCGGATAGGTCATTTGGCCGTCGGGCTCGAATCGCATTGTGAACGGACCATCCCTGAGCTTGGCACCGAAACTGATCGTCCTGCCCTTGAATTTTGCGGCCAGGGTCTCACCTGTCGGTCGTTCGCCGCTCGCTGCGGCGAGCGAGGCATCGGGCCCGGGATCACAGCCCTCCGCCTTCAGGATCAACCAGAAGAACCTGCCCATACTGCGCATGGAAGGTTCGGTGAAGGGCGTGTCGCGGTCGACACGATGCACCACGACGAGGTCGAGTGCGGGCACGACCAGGGCGTATTGGCCGCCGGCACCTTCGGCCCAAAAGCTGCCCTCGGGCAAAGTCACCGTGGGCGCGACGGCACCGCCCAGAAAACCACTCCACCAGAGATAGCCGTATCCCATTCCGGACGCCGCTCTCGAATAGACCCGCGTGCTCTCTTCCACCCACGCCGGCGGCACGATCTGGTGTCCGGCCCAATTGCCTTTGTGCAGATAGAGAAGTGCAAAACGCGCCAGATCCCGCGCGCTCATGCGGATCTCATAGGCAGGGTGGATCGACGCTTCGCCGCGGACGTAGCTGCCATCCTGTTGCCGGTAGTCCTGCATGCCGATGGGCTTTGCGATCTTTTGGTCGAGCGCCTCGAAGATGCCAGTGCCAGTTGCGTGCTCGTAGATCGTGCCGAGCGCGTTGAAGTCCCAATTGTTGTAATACCAGAAGGTGCCGGGCGCGTGGCTGCCGCGCGGCGGTCTCATCTTGGCCATGTCCGGCGTCTCATAGAGCGCCGCGTGGTAGACCCCGGACCGCGCTTCGAGGAGTTGGCGCACCGTCGCGCCCTTCTCGATCCCGGTCAGGCCAGGCGGGTTATCGTCGATGCCGAGTTCGCCAAGCGTGCTGTCGGGGTTGATCAGGTGATCCGACACTGCGATGCCGATCAGGGCACTGAGCAGGCTCTTGCGGACTGACGCGACTTCCATCGGCTTCGCCGTATTGCCCCACTCGGCCACAACCTTGCCGTGCTGAATGATCACAACCGCGCTCGAGCCAATCTGATCCGAAAAGGATCGCGCTTGGGCCAATTCGGTCTCTGACCAGCCCAATTCTGCAGGGCTGGCGCGCTCCCAGTCCGCGGCTGGGAAGCCATCTTCAGCTGTGGCAGGCCCGAACCGAACCAAAACGCCGAGCAGCACGACGGCGAAAGCAATCTGGCGAATACACATTGGATCCCACGCGCCGCGAGCTTGACCTGATCGCGGCATCATACTCATCGACGGAGCCAGGCAGAACGCCTATCGAAGCATTTTCCTCGGATTCCCGCCAACGTGTTCTCAGAACGACGTCTCTGTTGTGAAGGGTTTCGGATGCCGGCCGCATGATTGACGGCGCGGCATATTCGGGCGGCCGGCGTCCGAAACCCTTCACAGATCTGGACGCGCCACCAGATCGGTCGGACGTCCGCTTCGCGACGTTGAGCCGAGGTGATCGATCTGGTATTCGGCCACGAGGGACCAACTCGCCGGTGCTCAGGGTCTTGTCGAAGTTGGACAGGTCAAGCTTCGGACGCTGAAGCGCGGCGGCAAGTAACGGTTGTAACGTCGCTGCGCGGAGCGGCAGAACTGCAGACATGATGTCACAGCGCATCGACCGGTCATGGACCGTGTTCATCAGCATCGAGAATGCCGAGCACGACCGGTGCGTGGACTTCTTCGCCAGGCCGGACAACACCTTCGGGTTCGAGGAGTTTCGGCGCGATCTCGAAGACGGCGGTCGATGGACGCCTGTGCAGTATTATTCCGGGGTCTTCTACGCCTCCGCGGCGGCCGCCTTGGAAACGGCGGAGCGGAGCGTGCCATGGCTTCACGGCGCGCTAGGCGGCAGATCGGATTTGCGGGAGCGGATCGTCGCTTCCGTCAGAGTGCGAACGCGGTAGAGCGCGATCTGCGACCCGGCGATCTCACCGATCACCGCCCTGGCCGGAAACGATCTGCGGCGCCCCCACGCGGACTCACAAGCTCGGCCACGCGGGAACGCCATTCGTTATTCGCCATCACCCGACGGTCGACAGCGGGTCGTAGTCCGGCGCGGACAGGATGGCCTGCAATTGGCGCCGCCGCACGCCATTGTTGCCCCCGTCGAACAGCGGGAATGCCATCGCGTCCTGCAACCAGCCGGCCAGAGGCAATTCGTGATCGTAGGAATCGATGCCGACCACCCGCATCAGATCGACGATGACGCCGACGGCCGTCTCCGAGCAGAACACCTTGGAATGCAATGCGAGTTCGGCGGCGCCGGGCAGGTTGGCGTCGGCCGCCCAGCAAGCCCGCCAGCTCAGCGCGCGCGCGGCCTCCAGCTTGCCCTTGGCGTCGGCGAGCGCGAAAGCCACCGCCTGATGGCCGATGATCGGATGCCCGCCGCCGCGCGTCTCGGTCGCCGCGAATCCATGCGCGAACTGAAACGCTGCGCGCATCACCGCCGTCGCGAACACACCGACAAGCGCCGCCGTGGCGATGAAGCTGCCCGCCACCAGATCGCGCGCCCCGCCGATGGCGCCGATGGTCGCGGACTCCGGCGCCTTCACATTCTCGAATCGGAAACGCGGGGTCAGGTGCCCCTTGAAGCCGAAAGAGTCGTGGGCGCGCTCCAGCACGATCCCGCTGGTCGGCCCCTCGACGCCGATCAGCGTCAGGCCCGTGCCGCCGTCCGGCGTCCGGGTGCGCGCGACCACCGTGAGGACGTCGGCGCCGCGGCCGTCCCATCCCGTCGCCGCCGACACCCATTGCTTGCGGCCATTGATGGTCCATTGTCCGTCGGCAAGCTCCGCCGTCGTGCGCGTGCCCTCAGGCGCGTCGAAATTGGCGCTGCCGCCGGGTTCGCTGTTGCACAGCGCGGCGAGCGGCGCGCCCTGCTGCGATGTGAACGGCGCAATCCAGCGCTTCTGCTGCTCGGGCGTGCCGGCCATGAAGATGGGCGTGAGCCCCAGCAGATTGGCGAGCATCGTCAGCGTCACATTGACGTCGACGGCGTGAAACTCCTCCGCCACCACGGCCATGTCGACGACACCCGTTCCGCCGCCGCCGAACGGCACCGGCACGAGCCGGGCCAGAAATCCCTCGCGCACGAGATCTTCATAGACCGGCTTGGTGGCCCGAAACCGCGTCTCGGGCGTCGATTCCGTCGCCAGTAGCGCCGGCACCTCCGACAGCCGGGATCTTGCGAAAGCGCGCGCCTTGACGCGCAGATCGGCCTGGGCGGGCGAAAGCGAGAAGTCCATGGGCGCCTCCTTGAGCGGGAATGGCCCAGGCTAGCGCACCGGCGCTCGACGGCTATGGCGTGGAGCGAACGGCCAATGGCGGCAGGCGAAGCCGCGCGGCGCGATAGGCCGCAGGCGTCTCGCCGAAGCGCGTCTTGAAGGCGCGGTGGAACGTCGAGACATCGCTGAAGCCACACTCATAGGCGACCTGCGCAACCGATCCGCCGCCGGCGACAAGCGCCTGCGCCGCCGCCTCCAGACGCAGTCCGGCCAGCGTCTCGCCAAACGACGCCCCGGCGCCAGCCAGCAGTTTTTGAATGTGGCGCTCGGACACGCCGAAGGCGCGCGCCGCGCGCGCGGCACTGAGCGTGGCATCGCGGAAGTTCTGGCCGATATAGTCGCGAACATGCGCCCCCGTCAGCCCGCGCACGGGCGCCTCATCGAGCCGGCCGGCGGCGGACGTCAGCAGGTCCAGAAAACAACGCGCAGCGGCGGCGGCAGCGGCAGGCGCGCTCGCCGGATTCAACGCCAGGCCGGCGCAGCCCAGCAGCAATCTGGCGATCTCGCGCGCGGCCGGCGTGCGCGACAGGGCGACGCCTCCGCGCGCCATCAGTTCGGGCGGTGCCAGCGCGCGCGGCAGACCCGCGCAGATCAGTTCGAAAGGTTCGCGATGGGCGATCGCGAACGGCGCGAGCGTGTCGGCGACGGCAAGATCGAACGGCGCGGTCCTGCGTTCGCGTCCACCCTGCGCCGTCACGCCGACGCCCGCCACCTGCAGGTTGATGAACACCAGATCGGCTCTTGCGCTGCGCGCGTGCTCGGCGCGCCGCCAGACCCCGTGGGCGCTCGCCCGAACGCGCGACAGCTTCAGGTCGCCCAGATCCGCCTGATCGATCGCGCCGGCAAAAAGCGTCCCGCGCGGCCCTTCGAAATCGAGCCTCACAAACGCGTTGGCGAGCCCCTCCGCCCAGGCTCCCGCCGGATCGGCGTCCTGCGCGCCCGCGCGCCAACTGCGCCGCATGGCCATGCCAATCTCCTCGGACCTCCCGCGGCCTTCGCCGCCCTCGCCCTCAGGCTAGTCCTGTCGCCGCCGGCGCAGCAAGTTTCGTGCAGAACACTCCATGAAGGGCTGGCGGCTCGCTGACATTGAGCACCATCATGTTACCATTTCATCTGTGGGAGCCGTCCATCGGGCGGCCCTTTCGGTATGAGGAGAACACTTTCGATTGGATTTTCGAATTGTAACATTGCTGCTGCAGCGCAAAATTCTCATACCGCCATGCAATAAGTCGCGTTGTATGTGGCATCTGGTATACGTAAATTCTCCTCAGTCAGAACGTCGTACCGCCCCACTGATGGAGAAAATCCATGGCCAAGACCGTCGCCCTTCCCCTCGTCCAGCCCGTCTCCCTGTTCGGCCGCCTGCTCGCCGCGCTCGACCGCGTGCTGATGACGAGCGCCCGCGCCGCCAACCGCAATGGCGACCTGCCGTATTTCGGCCTGTGATGGCCTGATCCGGGAACTGCGGCCCGCAGTGTCGGATTAGTTCGACTTAAGTAACCTCCCGACTGATGGCTCCGGTAATTTACCGGGGCCATTTTTTTGTGCTTTGCTGGTTCCCGAAGGCGCTCGATTCAACCTCGGCGGGTTCGCCGGTATGCGACATAGTGGCGCGACGGGTCCCGAGCGACTTGAGCGCTGGCATAAGGCATACAAGGATGGGTCCAGCGCCACAGACAAAGCAAAAGCGCATTGGGAGGACACATGACGGATTTGGCTCACGCGGGGGCCCCCGCAACAGCAAGAGTAAGCGACGCCTATCGCTGGACACAGCTCGCCGTCGGCGTTGCCGCGATGGTGATGATCGCCAATTACCAATATGGCTGGACCTTCTTCGTCCCCGACATCGCCAAGACCTTCGGGTGGGATCGCGCCTCGATCCAATGGGCCTTCACGCTGTTCGTCCTGTTTGAAACCTGGCTCGTTCCCGTCGAGGGCTGGTTCGTCGACAAATATGGCCCGCGCATCGTCGTGCTGGTCGGCGGCGTGCTCTGCGCCATCGGCTGGATGATCAACGCCTACGCCACCTCGCTCAACGGCTATTACCTCGGCATGATCATCGCCGGCATCGGCGCCGGCGGCGTCTACGGCACCTGTGTCGGCAATGCGCTGAAATGGTTCCCGGACAAGCGCGGCCTCGCCGCCGGCATCACCGCCGCCGGCTTCGGCGCCGGCTCGGCACTCACCGTGGCGCCGATCCAGGCCATGATCCGCGACTCCGGCTTCCAGACCACCTTCCTATATTTCGGCCTGGGCCAGGGCATCATCATCGTCATCCTCGCCTTCTTCCTGTTCGCGCCGAAGGAAGGCCAGGTGCCCGCGGTGGCCCAGAACACGAATCTGGTGCAGAGCCGCCGCAACTACAATCCGACCGAAGTGATCCGCCAGCCGATCTTCTGGCTGATGTACTTCATGTTCGTGATCGTCGGCGCCGGCGGCCTGATGGTGACGGCCAATCTCAAGCCGATCGCCGGCGACTGGAAGGTCGACAACATCCCGGTGACGCTGATCGGCATGACCATGACGGCGGTGACCTTCGCGGCGACCATCGACCGCGTGCTGAACGGCCTGACGCGTCCGTTCTTCGGCTGGATCTCCGACATGATCGGCCGCGAGAACACGATGTTCATCGCCTTCGGCATGGAAGGCATCGGCATCTGGGCGCTCTATATGCTGGGCCACGATCCGATCTGGTTCGTGATCCTGTCGGGCTTCGTGTTCTTCGCCTGGGGCGAGATCTACTCGCTGTTCCCCTCGACCTGCACCGACACGTTCGGCACCAAATTCGCGACCACCAATGCCGGCCTGCTCTACACGGCGAAGGGCACGGCGGCGCTGCTGGTGCCGATCGCCAACTACATGCAGCAGTCCTCGGGCAGTTGGGACCAGGTGTTCATGATCGCGGCCGGCGCCAACATCCTGGCCTCGCTGCTGGCGATCGCGGTGCTCAAGCCCTGGCGCAAGGTGGTGGTCGAGAAGTCGATGCTGTCCTGACCGCCTTTGCACTGCAGCGAAAAATAAACTGGAACGATTCAATACAGCGAACGCTCGGCATTTTGCCGAGCGTTTTCCTTTGGTTGGCAGCCGGACCCGGCTTGGTTGCAGGGCAACATCGCGAAGCTTGTGGCATGCACCATATTGCAGGCTGGAATATATTATACCAGAATGCCCTGACGCGCAGATGAGGCGCACGCTGACTGCGGCGGCAACCTCGAAGAGAGCGCGGTTTGGGAGGATTCATGGTTTCCAGCACAGAGGCGTCACCGCCCGCCCCGCCGCACTCCAGCGGCTTCCGGTGGATCCAGCTTGCGATGGGCATCGTCTGCATGGCGATGATCGCCAACCTGCAATATGGCTGGACGTTGTTCGTCGATCCGATCGACGCGAAGTACCATTGGGGCCGCACCGCGATCCAGCTGGCCTTCACGATCTTCGTCGTCACCGAGACCTGGCTGGTGCCGGTCGAGGCCTGGTTCGTCGACAAATACGGCCCGCGAATCGTCATCATGTTCGGCGGCGTCATGATCGCGCTGGCCTGGGTGCTCAACTCCTATGCCGACTCGCTCACTCTGCTCTATGCGGCCGCGGTTGTCGGCGGCATCGGCGCCGGCGCGGTGTACGGCACCTGCGTCGGCAATGCGCTGAAATGGTTTCCCGATCGCCGTGGCCTTGCGGCCGGAGCGACCGCCGCCGGCTTTGGCGCGGGCGCCGCGCTGACCGTGGTGCCGATTGCCAGCATGATCGCCGCAAGCGGCTATCAGAGCGCGTTCTTCACCTTCGGCATCGGCCAGGGCCTGATCGTGTTCGTCCTCGCTCTGTTCCTGCGACCGCCGAGCCATGCCGCGCCGGCGCGCAAGAAGCAGCTCAATCTGCCGCAGACCAAGATCGACTACACGCCGCCGCAGGTGCTGCGCGCGCCGATCTTCTGGATCATGTATCTGGTGTTCGTGATGGTCGCGTCCGGCGGCCTGATGACCGCCGCTCAGATCGCGCCGATCGCCAAGGATTTCGGCATCGCCAATGAGCCGGTGTCTCTCGCCGGCTTCCAGATGGCGGCGCTGACCTTCGCGATCTCGCTCGATCGGATCTTCGACGGCTTCGGTCGTCCGCTGTTCGGCTGGGTCTCCGACAATATCGGGCGCGAGCACACGATGTTCATCGCCTTCGGCACCGCCGCGCTGATGCTGCTGACCTTGTCGACCTACGGTCACATCCCGCTCGTCTTCGTGCTCGCGACCGCCGTTTATTTCGGCGTGTTCGGCGAGATCTACAGCCTGTTCCCGGCGACCTCGGGCGATACCTTCGGCAGCAAATATGCGACCACCAATAACGGCATGCTGTATACGGCGAAGGGCACCGCGTCGCTGCTGGTCCCGCTCGCGAGCCTCGTCTCGGCCAAGTATGGCTGGCAGGCGGTGTTCGTGATCGGCGTCGCGCTGAATGCCACCGCAGCATTGATGGCGCTGTTCGTCATCAAGCCGCTGCGCCGCGCCTTCATTATCGGCAAGGAGGCGACCGCGACGGCCCCTGCCGCGCAGGATGCGCGGACGGCCTAGCCTCTCACGACGAGCAGATCCCAGGTCAGGAGGAGAGGCGCATGCGTGCGCCTCTCCTTTTTGTTTGGTTTGTTTGGGCTGCGCTCGCATGCCAGATGCCAGAACCATGCGGCAGATTTGACGTTCTCAACCTGCTGATCTGGCAGCATGACTGACGTATTCCCCGGCCGTCCGCATAAAAATCCATCCCGGCGATTGACTTCTGGCATAACGTATACCAGACTTCAGTCGTTCATTAGATCAAATGGGAGGGTTGCCATGAAAGTCGGAGACATCCTGCGCAACAAGACAGCGCGCGTGATTACGGTGCGAATGAACGAGACCGTCGGCGTCGCGGCGCAGCTGATGCGGGCCGGCAATGTGAGCGCCCTCGTCGTCAAGGACGTCGTCCGTACCGAAGGCAACACTGCCGCCGGCATGTTCACCGAACGCGACGTCGTCCGCGCCATCGCCGAGCATGGCGCCGCCGGCGTCAACTTGAAGGTCTCGCAGCTGATCTCGCCGCAGCGGCTGATCTCATGCAGCACGACCGACACGCTCGAGCATGTGCGCCATCTCATGAACGTGCACCACATCCGCCACCTGCCCGTGATCGACGATTTCGCGCTGGCTGGCGTCATCAGCATGCGTGACGTGTCGTCCGCCTTCGACGAGGCCGCGGCTCCGGTCGCCGCCTGATCCGCTCGGCGGATCAACGGAACCGCGTCGTCCTCACCGGAGTCTTGTCGAAGCAACGCGCCGCCTGCTAGGCGGTGCGTGGCCGAGAGCGGCCGCAAGCCCCGCTCCGTTTGACCCGACAGGATTCCGCGATGAAAGCCTATGTCTACGGCGCGCAGGGCGCCGCGATCACCGATGTCGCCAAGCCCACGCCGACGGGCACCCAGGTGCTGGTGCGCGTGCGCGCCTGCGGCCTCAATCGCGCCGACCTCGGCATGACCAAAGGACATGCGCACGGCGCCGCCGGCGGCGTCGGCACCGTGCTCGGCATGGAATGGGCCGGCGAGGTCGCCGAGCTCGGCCCCGACGCCAAGGGCCTGAAGGTCGGCGACAAGGTGATGGGATCGGGCGCCGCCGCATTCGCCGAATACACCCTCGCCGATCATGGCCGGCTGTTCCACCCGCCCTCGAACATGAATTTCGACGAGGCCGCAACGCTGCCGATCGCGCTCACAACCATGCACAACGCCGTCGTCACCAATGGCGCGTTGCAGCCGGGCCAGCGGGTGCTGGTCCAGGGCGCAAGCTCCGGCGTCGGGCTGATGGCGATGCAGATCGCCAAGCTCAAGGGGGCCTCGCTCGTGATCGGCTCCTCCACCGATGCGACGCGCCGCGCGCGTCTGACGGAATTCGGCGCCGATCTCACGATCGATTCCAGCGACCCTGCCTGGGTCGATCAGGTGCGCGAAGCCACCGCCGGCGAGGGCGTCGATCTGATCGTCGACCAGGTGTCCGGCAGTGTCGCCAACCAGAACCTCGCCGCGACCAAGGTGCTCGGACGCATCGTCAATGTCGGACGTCTCGGCGGCACCCATGCCGACTTCAATTTCGATCTCCACGCAGCCCGCCGCATCACCTATGTCGGCGTCACCTTCCGCACGCGCTCGATCGCGGAGATCCGCGAGATCTTCGCCGAGGTGAAGCGCGACATCTGGGGCTCCGTGGAATCCCGGACATTGCGGCTTCCGATCGACAGCGTTTTCGCTTTCGACGACATCGGCCAGGCATTCGCCCGCATGGAAGAGAACAAGCATCTCGGCAAGATCGTGGTGACCTTGTGAGCCGAACGGCCTGATATTTAGACGCAATCAAAACAGTGCACGGCAAAGACGTTTTCGGCGCGCGATGCCGGCTTTCACGGCGGGGCATCGGCTGCTAAATCCGCGCCCATGAACGACGCCGTCTCCCATGTCGATTCCGGAAAGGTCCGCGTCGCTGCGATTTCGATCGCGGCGAGCGCCAGCATGGCCGCGGCGAAGTTCGTCGTCGGTGTCCTGATCGGCAGCCTCGCGCTTGTCTCGGAGGCGCTGCACAGCGCGGTGGACGTCGTCGCGACCGTCATCACCTGGATGGTCGTTCGGGTATCGGACCGCCCGGCCGACGACGAACATCATTACGGCCACGGCAAGCTGGAGAGCCTGTCCGCGCTCGGCGTGATCGCCCTGCTCTACGTGCTTGCCGGCGGCGTGCTGGTCGAATCGGTCAGCCGCTTGCGCGAGGCGGCGCCGCCGCCAACGCTCTCGGCCGTTCCATTTCTGGTTCTGCTGATCGACATCGCCGTCAACTTCTGGCGCGCCCGCGCGCTGCATCGGGCGGCTCACGAGACGCACAGCCAGGCGCTGGCCGCGGATGCACTGCATTTCGCCTCGGACGTGCTTGGCTCGGTCGCCGTGATCGCCGGTCTCGTGCTGACGGCGCTCGGATTCTGGTGGGGCGATTCCGCCGCAGCCATCGCGGTCGCCCTGATGATCTCGGTGCTCGGCCTGCGGCTGGCGCGCTCTACCGTGGAAACCCTGCTCGACCGCGCGCCGGACGGGGCGGCCGAGAAGGCGCGCGCCGCGATCCGGTCCGTGGCCGGCGTCGTCGACGTCGAGCGGCTGCGCGTCCGCCTCGTCGGCGCGACACATTTCGTCGACGCCACGGTGCAGGTGCCGCGCACCTACCCAATCGACCGCGTTCACGACATCAAGCGCGACGCACAGGCCGCCGTCGACGCCAGCCTCGCCGGTGCGGACGTGACCTTCACGACCGTGCCGGTCGCGCTGAGCAATGAGAGCGTGCGCGAACGCATCATGGTGATCGCGCGCAATTCCGGCCTCGCCATCCATCACGTCACCGTCCACGACGTTGGCGGACGACTGATCGTGGCCATCGACCTCGAGGTCGACGGCGACATGAGCCTGGTCGCGGCGCATGCGATCGCGCATGAGCTGGAGCGCAGCATCCGTGAGGAGTTCGGCGCCGACGTCGAGGTCGACACGCATATCGAGCCGCTGGAGCCGGAATTGCCGTTCGGCGTCGACGCGCCGCCTGAGTTTGTTGAGCAGATCGCAGCAGCCTTGCAACGCTTCGCGGCCGAGACCGACATGTACGACGTGCACAATGTCCGCGTCCGTAACACCGAAGCCGGCGAGATCGTCAACTTTCACTGCCGCGCCGCGCCGTCCATGAGCGTGCTCAAGGTGCACGACAATGTGGATCACATCGAGCGCGGGCTGCGCCGCGCGTTCCCGACCGTCAAGCGCGTGATCAGCCACGCCGAGCCGCCACACGGCTAAAGTCTAAACGTCACGCTCCGTTCCCGCTTCGGACTCGCTTCGCCGGCTTTTTGCCATGGCAAATCCGCATTGGATAAGATTTATTAGCTTTTGCCAAATCGTTGACTCTCGACAGCCCGACAAATCTGGATTCAAATTGACTTGATTCGGAAGCGGCTGGGGCTCTTTCGAAATTCGGGTATCCAGGAAGTCTCGGGGGTCTACAGCATGGCGCGTGCGCATGCCGCGAACGCGTGCGTCCAATCTTCTGATTCCATCAAAGGGTTGGCGCAATCGATCGCGAAACCGGCCTATCAAAGGCTGCTGACTGCTGAGCCGGTATTGCGTCGTGCTGTCCCTACTTTGATCATCGCCTTTCTTGTCACCATCTGTCTCGGCGCCTTCGTCCAGGTGCTCGACCAGAGCCGGCAGAAGCGCGCCGCAACCAAGCGCGACCTCACCGCGGTCTCCGACCTGCTCGCGGACCGCATCGGCCATCTGGCAATGCGTCCGGACCGGGTTGCCCATATCGAGCACCTGCAGAGCCTGCTGCCGGACATGATTCCCGCCTGGGGCGCCGCGCCCGGCCGCCACGTGATCGTCACCGGCGCGGACCACCGCATCCTGGCCCGCGTGCCGGTCGACGCCGCCCTCGGCGAGAACGACCGCATCCTCGATCTGATTTCGACGGCCCAGCTGCTGGCGACGCCGGGGCTGCAGGGCGCGGTCACCGAGATCACGCTGCCGAACGGCCGGCCGGCATTTGCGATCTCGCAGCTGATCAAGGCCCTGCCCGGCCGCGTCGTCATCATCCAGGAGAAGCTGGAGCCGATCTGGGGATCGGACGCAGCGCTGTCGGTCACACTGTCCGCCACCACCGGCTTCGTCGTGCTGATCCTCGGCTTCGCCTTCCACTGGCAGTCGACCCGCGCCCGCGAGGGCGACCTCATCAACGACGCCGTGCGCGGACGGATCGACACCGCTCTCAACCGCGGCCGCTGCGGCCTGTGGGACTGGGACCTGTCGCGCGGCCGGATATTCTGGTCGAACTCTATGTTCGAGATGCTCGGCCTCGACAACCGCACCGACCTGCTCACCTTCGGCGAGGTCAACGCGCTGGTGAACTCCGACGACATCGACCTGTTCGCGATCGCCGACCAGCTGGTCGCCGGTGACATCCACCAGATCGACCAGAGCTTCCGGATGCGTCACACCGAGGGTCACTGGATCTGGCTGCGCGTGCGCTGCGAGCTCAGCCAGGGCACCACGGCTTCCGGCCTTCACCTGATCGGCATCGCGGTCGACATCACCGAGCAGAAGAGCCTCGCCGAGAAGACCGTCGAGGCCGATCTCAGGCTGCGCGACGCGATCGAGACCATCTCCGAAGCCTTTGTGCTGTGGGACGCCAACAACCGCCTCGTGCTGTGCAACTCGCACTTCCAGAAGCTGCACAAGCTGCCGGACTCCGCCGTCATCCCCGGCACCTCCTACGAGACCGTCATCGAGGTCGGCAAAATGCCGGAGATCCGCACCCGGCTGCACGACCACAGCCAGCAATCGCCGGGCGCGCGCACCTTCGAGGCGCAGCTCGACGATGGCAGCTGGCTGCATATCAGCGAGCGCCGCACCAAGGACGGCGGCTACGTGTCGGTCGGCACCGACATCACCCGCATCAAGGAGCACGAGCAGAAGCTCGTCGACAATGACCTGCGGCTGCGCGCCACCGTCATCGACCTGCAGCGGTCGCAGAGCGCGCTGGAGCGCCAGGCCATCGAGCTCGCCGACCTCGCCGAGAAGTACTCGCAGGAAAAGACCCGCGCCGAGGAAGCCAACCAGACGAAATCGAAGTTCCTCGCCAATATGAGCCACGAGCTGCGCACGCCGCTCAACGCCATCATCGGCTTCTCCGAGATCATGGGCAGCGGCATGTTCGGCTCGCTCGGCTCGGAGAAGTACCAGGAATACTGCCACGACATACTGACGTCGGGTCAGTATCTGCTCGAGGTCATCAACGACATCCTCGACATGTCCAAGATCGAGGCCGGCCGCATGAAGCTCGACATGGAGCCGCTCGACCTCGCCAAGACCCTGGCGGAGTCGCTGCGCGTCGTCTCCGGCCGCGCGCAGGACAAGCGCCTGGTGCTCGACGCCGACATCGAAGGCAACATCCCGATCGTCGCCGACCGCCGCGCCACCAAGCAGATCATGGTCAATCTGCTGTCCAACGCGGTCAAGTTCACCCCCGAAGGCGGCCGGGTCACGATGCGCAGCCGCGTGTTCGACGACAAGGTCGTGCTCATCATTGCCGATACCGGCATCGGCATTCCCGCGCAGTCGCTGGCGCGGCTCGGCCGCCCGTTCGAGCAGGTCGAGAGCCAGATGACCAAGACCTATCACGGCTCCGGCCTGGGCCTCGCCATCGCCCGCTCGCTGACCCAGCTGCATGGCGGCTCGATGCGGCTGCGCTCGCGGATCGAGTCCGGCACCGTGGTCCGCGTCACCCTTCCCCGCGACGCCTACAAGGCCACGGCGAGCATCTCGGTCGCGGCGTGATGCCGAAGCAGCTGTCGTGCTCCGCGCAGCGGGCGGTCACTGCTTGCCTGGTCGACACGCAAGAGATCTGATGTCAGGCCCCCGGCGGGCGTGCATGGCGAGGACGCAGCGGCGCGAGAGCGAATTGAGGTAATCAGGTATTGACGCAGCCGCACATCAGCACCTAAGTCGATCGCGATCGAAAGCCGGAGTCCGCGCGTGATCATCGTCTTCATCGTTGCCGCCTTTGCCTACCGCTTCGCCATGCTCGCCGTCTCGATCCGCAACGAGAAGCGGCTGCGCGCCGACGGCGCCGCCGAATACGGCGCATCGGTGTCGCGCTGGCTCGCGATCGCCCATGTCGCCTTCTACCTCGCCGCCACGGCCGAGGGTCTCGCCCGTGATGCGCCGCTCGACGCCATCAGCCTCATCGGCTTCGGGATCTACCTGTTCGGCGCGGTGATGCTGCTCGTGGTGTCGCGATTGCTCGGCCGGTTCTGGACCGTCAAGCTGATGATCGCGCGCGACCATGCGCTGGTGACGCATCCGCTGTTCCGGCTGGTCCGCCATCCCAACTACTTCCTCAACATCCTGCCCGAACTGATCGGCTACGCGCTGACCCTGCACGCCTTCGTCACGCTCGTCGTCGGCCTGATCATCTATGCCGTGCCGTTCGCCTTGCGCATCCGGCAGGAGGAGACGGTGATGCGCGAGACGTTCGCGAGCTATTGATCAGGCGTGCCATCGGGCGACAGCGACCCGCCTGGGCGTGGCCGCTCGCCGCGCGCGCAAGCCAGGCCCGCCGAAAGCGCAATTTTCTCCAAGTCATGGGCGCGGCCACCGTGCGATAGCTCGGGTGACGACATCACCTGAAGGACGATCAGATGCTGAAGCGTGTTTGGCGCGGCTGGACAAGCCCGGCGAATGCAGATGCCTATGAGAACCTCCTCCGCTCGACCGTCTTTCCGGGCATCGTGGATCGGAAGCTCGACGGATTTCTGGGCATCGAGCTGCTGCTCAGGCCGATCGAGATCGAGGTCGAATTCATGACGATCATGACCTTCGCCGACCGGGACGCGATCGTTCGCTTCGCCGGGCCGGCGCATGAAACAGCCGTCGTGCCGCCGGCCGCGCAGAACCTGCTCAGTCGCCATGACAAGCAGGCCACGCATTACGAGCTGCGGACCACGTGCCGGCCGTGATCGAGACCGGATCGGCCAGCCGTGACCCAGGGCATCCGAGGCGACAAGCCGACCAGCGCTGTCAGCGTGCCCCAACGCTCCTCACGCCTGCAGGCTCGGCGCGACCTCGCGGGCGACCTGCACCAGGGCTGCGATCAGCGGCGTCATCGGATCGCGCTGCGGGATGACGAGGCCGATCTGGTAGTTGATCACGGGATCGACGATCGGGATCGAGCGCACCTTGTCCGCGAGACCGAGCGTCTCGGCCAGTTTGGCGGGCATCACGCTGGCCCAGCGGCCGGTCTTCACATGGGTGTAGAGCACCAGCAGCGAATTCGAGGTGAGCGTCGGCGTCACCTCGTTGCCTGCCGCGCGCAGTGCGCGGTCGATGATGCGGCGGTTCTGCATGTCCGGGGTCAGGAGGCACAGCGGCACCTGCCCGACCTCCTGCCAAGTCACCTGCTCGCGGTCCCCGAACATGCTGTCCGGCGCCGTCAGCAGGCGGTAGCTCTCATTGTAGAGCGGGATGGTTCTGACACGGCCGATCGGCTCGTTCTCGATATAGGTCAACCCGGCATCGACCTCGAGATTCTCCAAGAGGCCCAGAACGTCGGCCGACGTGCACGACATGATGCGGAACCGGACTTCCGGATGACGGGCGCGGAACGGGGTGGTCAGCGCGGCGACCATGCCGAGTACGGTGGGAACCGCCGCAAGCCGTATTTCCCCGGAGAGCTTGTCCTTGAGGCCGTTGATCTCCTGACGCATCGCCCGGAAGTCGCCGACGATCCGGCGCGCCCAATCCAGCGTGCGCTCACCCTCCGGCGTGAAGCCCTGGAACCGGGAGCCACGCTGCACCAGCATCACCCCAAGGATCTCCTCGAGCTGCTTGATGCTGGTCGACATGGTCGGCTGGGTGACCCCGCACGCCTCCGCCGCCCGGCCGAAATGACGCTCCTTGGCCAGCGCCAGCAGCAGTTCGAGCTTATCGATCAAGGTCGGCCTTCCAGCAGTTGAATAGCCAGGTTCCGCACGTTTTCGGCATTACCGGCCAGAACTCAACTCTACCACGTCGGCGAAGGCGCCGACATGGTAAAACACGCCCGCATCCTGTCCCGGGAATGCCTGTGTTCCGTCAACTTCTAACTATCTCTCGATTGCGTTTCGCTATCGCAGCACGGGACAGCTTTATTGATATCTTGAGCAATTCCAATTCAGATATGCGAAACGATTGCAGCGCATGAATCGGGATCAGGATGACGCCGGTGTACGAAACCTGGGAGACGGCGCGCGGCGCCGAAATCATCGCAGAGCACAGCAAGGTGGAGGGGGCGACCTTGCCAATCCTCCATGCGCTGCAGGAGGCGTTTGGCTATGTGCCGGAAGAGGCGATCCCGATGATCGCCTCCGCGCTGAACCTGTCGCGCGCCGAGGTTTACGGCGTGTTTACGTTCTACCATGATTTCCGTGCCAAGAAGGCCGGCCGCCACGTGCTCAAGCTGTGCCGCGCCGAGGCCTGCCAGGCTGCCGGTGGCGATGCGCTTGCGGCCCGTGCCGAAGCCAAGCTCGGCATTGCCCTTGGCAACACCACTGCCGATGAGCGCGTGACGCTGGAGCCGATCTACTGCCTCGGCCTGTGCGCCACCGCACCGTCGGCGATGCTGGACGGCCGCCTGGTCGGCCGGCTCGACGAAGCCCGCATTGATGCTCTCGTCTCGGAGGCCCAGCGATGAGCGTGCGTCTTTTTGTCCCGTGTGATGCCGGCGCGCTCGCCGTCGGCGCCGACGAGGTTGCGCAGGCCTTGCACAAGGCAGCGCTTGAACGCGGAGCCGAGGTCGAGATCGTCCGCAACGGGTCCCGCGGCCTGTACTGGCTAGAGCCGCTGGTCGAGCTGGAGACGGCGCAGGGCCGGTTCGGCTTCGGTCCGGTGACCGCTGACGACGCGCCGTCGCTGCTCGACGCCATCATCGCCGACAAGCCGCACAAGCTGTCGCTCGGCCTGACCGAGGAGATTCCGTGGCTGAAGCGACAGACCCGCCTGACCTTCGCCCGTTGCGGCATCGTCGATCCGCTCTCGCTGGACGACTACCGCGCCCATGGCGGCTACAAGGGCCTCACCCGCGCCCTGACGCTGACGCCGGATGCGGTCATCGCCGAGGTCACGACGTCCGGCCTGCGCGGCCGTGGCGGCGCCGGCTTCCCGACCGGCATCAAGTGGAAGACCGTGTCGCAGACCGCGGCCGATCGCAAATACGTCATCTGCAACGCCGATGAGGGCGACAGCGGCACCTTCGCCGACCGCATGCTGATGGAGGGCGATCCCTTCGTGCTGATCGAAGGCATGACCATCTGCGGCATCGCGGTGGGCGCCACCAAGGGCTACATCTACACGCGCTCGGAATATCCGCACGCGATCGCGACCATGGCCAAGGCGATCGAGATCGCTAAGAAGGCCGGCCTGCTCGGCGACAAGATCGCCGGCTCCAACTACACCTTCGATCTCGAGGTCCGCACCGGCGCCGGCGCCTATGTGTGCGGCGAAGAGACCGCGTTGATGGAGAGCCTGGAAGGCAAGCGCGGCGTGGTCCGCGCCAAGCCCCCGCTGCCGGCACATCATGGCCTGTTCGGCAAGCCGACCGTCGTCAACAATCTGCTGTCGTTCGCCGCCATTCCCTTCATCCTCGACGAGGGCGCCAAGGCCTATGCCGATTTCGGCATGGGACGCTCGCGCGGCACGATGCCGATCCAGATCGCGGGGAACGTCAAGTTCGGCGGCCTGTTCGAGACCGCGTTCGGCATCACGCTCGGTGAGCTGGTCGACGACATCGGCGGCGGCACCTTCACCGGCCGCCCGGTGCGCGCCGTGCAGGTCGGCGGGCCCCTCGGCGCCTACTTCCCGCGGGCGCTGTTCGATACCCCGTTCGACTACGAGGCGTTCGCCGCCAAGGATGGCCTGATCGGCCATGGCGGCATCGTCGTCTTCGACGACACTGTCGACATGTCGAAGCAGGCGCGCTTCGCGATGGAGTTCTGCGCCATTGAATCCTGCGGCAAGTGCACGCCGTGCCGTATCGGCTCGACGCGCGGCGCCGAGACCATCGACAAGATCCGCCGCGGCGAGCGCGTCGCCGAGAACATTGCGCTGGTCGAAGACCTCTGCGGCACTATGAAGCTCGGCTCGCTGTGCGCCCTCGGCGGCTTCACGCCCTATCCTGTGCTATCAGCGCTGAAACACTTCCGTGAGGACTTCGGGCCTCAGCAGCCGCGCCTGCAGGCTGCGGAATAGACATTCGGGAAAGGACACCGCCATGTCACTCATCCACGAAACCGATTACGGCACCCCGCGCTCCAAGTCCGAGACGATGGTGACGCTCACCATCGACGGCCAGAGCATCACCGTTCCCGCGGGCACCTCGATCATGCGCGCGGCCATGGAGGCCGGCACGCAGATCCCGAAACTGTGCGCGACCGACATGGTCGACGCGTTCGGCTCCTGCCGGCTCTGCCTCGTCGAGGTCGAGGGCCGCGCCGGCACGCCGGCCTCCTGCACCACGCCGGTGGCGCCGGGCCTCGTCGTCCACACCCAGACCGAGCGGCTGAAGAAGCTGCGCAAGGGGGTGATGGAGCTCTACATCTCCGACCATCCGCTGGACTGCCTGACCTGCGCCGCCAATGGCGATTGCGAGCTGCAGGACATGGCCGGCGCGGTCGGCCTGCGCGACGTGCGCTACGGCAACCAGGGTGAGAACCACGTGTTCGCCGACGCCTGCGGCGAGGCCAACCCGGCCTGGCTGCCGAAGGACGAGTCGAATCCCTATTTCACCTACGATCCCTCGAAGTGCATCGTCTGCTCGCGCTGCGTCCGCGCCTGCGAGGAGGTCCAGGGCACGTTCGCGCTGACCATCTCCGGCCGCGGCTTCGACAGCCGGGGTGTCGCCGGGCATGAGCGAGAGCTTCCTCGGCTCGGAATGCGTGTCCTGCGGCGCCTGCGTGCAGGCCTGCCCGACCGCGACCCTGACCGAGAAGAGCGTCATCGAGATCGGCCAGCCCGAGCATTCGGCGGTCACCACCTGCGCCTATTGCGGCGTCGGCTGCACCTTCAAGGCGGAGATGCGCGGCGAGGAAATCGTGCGCATGGTGCCCTACAAGGACGGCAAGGCCAATCGCGGCCATTCCTGCGTCAAGGGCCGCTTCGCCTATGGCTATGCGACCCACAAGGAGCGCATCCTCAAGCCGATGATCCGCGAAAGCATCGATCAGCCCTGGCGCGAGGTCTCCTATGACGAGGCCTTCAGCTTCGCGGCCCAGAAGATGCGCGGCATCCAGGCCAAATATGGCCGCGACTCGATCGGCGGCATCACCTCGTCCCGCTGCACCAACGAAGAGACCTATCTGGTGCAGAAGCTGATCCGCGCCGGCTTCGGCAACAACAATGTCGACACTTGCGCCCGCGTCTGCCACTCGCCGACCGGCTACGGTCTCGCCACCACCTTCGGCACTTCGGCCGGCACGCAGGACTTCGACTCGGTCGAGGACTCCGACGTGATCATGGTGATCGGCGCCAATCCGACCGACGCGCATCCGGTGTTCGGCTCCCGCATGAAGAAGCGGCTGCGGCAGGGCGCCAAGCTGATCGTGGTCGATCCGCGCAAGATCGATCTCGTGAAGTCGGCACACATCGAGGCGGACTATCACCTGCCGCTGCTGCCCGGCACCAACGTCGCGATCCTGACCGCGATGGCGCATGTCATCGTCACCGAAGGGCTCGTCAACGAGACCTTCGTGCGCGAGCGCTGCGACTGGAGCGAGTTCCAGGACTGGGCCGAGTTCGTCGCGCTGGAGAAGAACAGCCCGGAGGCGGTCGCCGAGATCACCGGCGTCGACGCAGCGACGATCCGCGGCGCTGCCCGCCTCTACGCCAAGGGCGGCAATGGCGCGATCTATTACGGCCTGGGCGTGACCGAGCACAGCCAGGGCTCGACCACGGTGATCGCGATCGCCAACCTCGCGATGGCGACCGGCAATATCGGCCGCCGCGGCGTCGGCGTGAACCCGCTGCGTGGCCAGAACAACGTGCAGGGCTCCTGCGACATGGGCTCGTTCCCGCACGAGCTGCCGGGCTACCGGCACATCTCGGGCGACGCGGTGCGCGACCAGTTCGAGGCGATGTGGAACGTCAAGCTCAACCCTGAGCCGGGCCTGCGCATCCCCAACATGTTCGACTCCGCGATCGACGGCACCTTCAAGGGTCTGTACGTGCAGGGCGAGGACATCCTGCAGTCGGATCCGAACACCACGCATGTCGTGCAGGCACTGTCGGCGATGGAATGCGTCATCGTCCAGGACCTGTTCCTGAACGAGACCGCCAACTACGCCCACGTCTTCCTGCCCGGCTCGACCTTCCTGGAAAAGGACGGCACCTTCACCAATGCCGAGCGTCGCATCCAGCGCGTCCGCAAGGTGATGACGCCGCGCAACGGCCTCGCCGACTGGGAGGTCACGATCGGCCTCGCCAAGGCGATGGGCTTCGAGATGAAGTACAACCATCCTTCCGAGATCATGGACGAGATCGCGGCGCTGACGCCGACCTTCACCGGCGTCTCCTATCAGAAGCTCGAGGAGATGGGCTCGGTGCAGTGGCCCTGCAACGAGAAGTATCCCGAGGGCTCGCCGATCATGCATGTCGACGGCTTCGTCCGCGGCAAGGGCAAGTTCGTGGTCACCGAATATGTCGCGACCGACGAGCGCACCGGCCCGCGCTTCCCACTCCTGCTCACCACGGGCCGCATCCTGTCGCAGTACAATGTCGGCGCCCAGACGCGGCGCACCGACAACGTGGTGTGGCATGGCGAGGACGTGCTGGAGATCCATCCGCACGACGCCGAGCAGCGCGGCATCCGCGACGGCGACTGGGTGCGGCTGACCAGCCGCGCCGGCGAGACCACCTTGCATGCGCTGATCTCCGAACGGGTGGCGCCGGGCGTGGTCTACACCACCTTCCACCACCCGCTGACCCAGGCCAACGTCATCACGACGGATTACTCCGACTGGGCGACCAATTGTCCGGAGTACAAGGTCACCGCGGTGCAGGTGTCGCAGTCCAACGGCCCGTCGGACTGGCAGAAGGCCTATGACGAGCAGGCCCGCAACTCGCGCCGCATCGCCCCGATCGTGGAGGCGGCGGAGTAGCATGACCGATGCAGTGCGCATCGCGGATCGTCTGGTCTGGCGCGACGGAGCCCTCACCGAGGGCCACCGCCGCGTGCCGGAGGAGACCGCGGTCGCACTGACCTATAATGGCGGCACCCAGGCCGTCATGATGGCGACGCCGCAGGATCTCGCCGATTTCGCCATCGGCTTCAGCCTCAATGAGGGTCTCGTCGCCAACCGCGACGAGATCGTCTCGCTCGATATCGTCGCGCTGGATGACGGCATCGAGCTGCGCATATGGCTGCCCGACGCATTGGCTGAACGCCTGGCCGAACGCCGCCGCAACATCGCGGGCCCCACCGGCTGCGGCCTGTGCGGCATCGACTCCCTCGCCGAAGCGGTACGCCCGGCAGCACATGTCGCGGCGGGCCGGCGCTTCGCGCCGCGTGACGTCATGGCCGCGCTGGCGGCGATCGAGCCGTTGCAGAAGCTCAACCACGAAACTCGCGCCGTGCATGCCGCGGCGTTCTGGACGCCGGCGCGCGGCATCGTCAGCTTGCGTGAGGATGTCGGCCGCCACAACGCGCTCGACAAGCTCGCAGGCCATTTGGCGCAGTCGCGCTGCGCCGCCAGCGAGGGCCTCGTGATCATGACGAGCCGGGTCTCGGTCGAACTGGTGCAGAAGGCGGCGGCGATGGGCGCGCCCGTGCTGGTCGCCGTCTCCGCCCCCACCGCGCTCGCCATCCGCATGGCCGAGGCCGCCGGCATCACGCTGATTGCGGTCGCCCGCAATGACGGCTTCGAAATCTTCACCCATCCCGAACGGATCGTCGCGAGTGCCGAGACCGGCGCGCGATCAGCACAGACGGACACGCCCCATGTCGCATAGCACCCACGACCGCCTGGTCTACATGGCCAACCAGATCGGCAAGTTCTTCCAATCCCAGGGCGGCGAGCAGGCCGTGAGCGGCGTCGCCGAGCACATCAAGAAGTTCTGGGACCCACGGATGCTGAAGAGCATCTTCGCGCATCACGACGCCGGCGGCGCCGGGCTTGATCCTGCGGTGAAAGAAGCCATCGGCCGGCTGAAGCAGGCGGCGGTCGCCAAGGAAAAAGCGTAGCCCGCAGCCCGATCGCTCGCGTTCGGCTATTCCTCCAAAAGGGACGTGAACACGCGGCGCACTTCGCTTTGTGTTTCACGCAGGCGCGCCTCGAGCGCCGAAAAATCCGGCGCGTCGCCGGCGCGGGCCAACACGCGCAGCAGGTCCTCGCCGGCCTGATCCGGCTTGAACTTATCGCTGACGCACAGCCGCAGGATCTGCGTCAGGTCATGATAGAGCCGCGCCGCATGACGCAGGATCACGGCATCGGCGCGCGGCAGCACGCCGAGCCGCTCGGCATGGTCGAGCACCTGCAGCGAGCTAACGTCGAGGATCTCCGGCTTGGTCGCGGCATGCACGAGCTGCAGATATTGCGCGACGAAATCGATGTCGACCATGCCGCCCGCGGCGTGCTTCAGGTCCCACAGATCCGCCTCGCCCTTCTCGGCCGCGATTGCCCGGCGCATGTCGGCGACATCACGCGCGATGGCAACCGGGTCGCGCGGCCGCCGCAGCGCGGTCTGGATGATCTCCTCGATGCGGGCGCGAAAGGCCGGTGAGGCGGAGATGACCCGGGCGCGCGTCAGCGCCATGTGCTCCCATGTCCAGGCCTCCCGCTCCTGATAATGCGCGAAGGAGTCGAGATGTGACGCGAGCGGACCGGCGCGGCCCGACGGCCGCAGCCGCATGTCGATGTCGTAGAGCACGCCGTAGTTGGTGCGCGATGTGAAGGCGGAGATCAGCCGCTGGGTGAAGCGTGCGAAATAATGCGCGCCCTGCAGCGAACGCTCACCGTCGGAATCCGGTTCGTCGGCGTCGAAGTCATAGAGCAGGATCAGGTCCAGATCGGACGACGCCGTCATTTCCCGGGCGCCGAGCCGGCCCATCGCGATGATCGCGGTTTCCTGGCCCTTGATGCGGCCATGCTGGGCAGCGAAGCGCTCCGTGACCAGACCGTGGACGGTGTGAACGATGCCCTCGGCGACATCGGCAAAGGCGGTGCCGGCCTGCTGCGCCGAGACGGTGCCGGAGAGAATGCGCGTGCCGATCAGGAACAGGCTTTCCTGGCCGAACAGCCGGAGCCGGTCGAGAAACTCTTCATAGGTGCCGGCGTCCTGCAGCGTCGTGGCGAGGCGCTGGGACAGTTCCCGCTTGTCCGGCATGGCGCCGAAAAAGCGCGGATCGATCAAGCCATCCATCAGCCGCGGCTGCCGCGCCAGCATGTCGCCGAGCCGCGGCGCAGCGCCGAGGACAAGTGCCACCAGCGCCACCAGATCGCGATTCTGCCCGAGCAGCGTGATGAGCCGTCCGCCGAGCTGCAGCGCCTGGAGAAAGCGGTCGAAGGCAACGACGGCGCGATCCGGCTCGTCAGCATGGGCGAGGCCATCAATCAGCGCCGGCAGGAACTCGGTGAAGCTGGCGCGCGTCGCCTCGGCCCGGAACACGCGATACTCGCCCGCCAGCCATTGCTGCAGGGTCTTGGCGACCATCACCGGATCGCGGAAGCCCAGCCCTGCAAGATGCTCCATCAGGCGCGGCTCGTCGGGTCCGGCGCCATAATTCACCGGCGGCAGGCTGACCGTACCGGTAGGATCGCCTTCGAACAGCCGTGCGTAATGTCCCTGCACGATGTTGAGATGGAACAGCAGATCGCTCGCAAAGCTCTCACGGCTCTCATAGCCGAAGAAGCAGGCGAAGCGGCTGACGCCCTCCGCGTCGTCAGGGAGGCTGTGGATCTGCTCGTCCGCCATCATCTGCAGCCGATGCTCGACCCGGCGCAGAAATTCGTAGGCCGTGGTGAGCTCGTCCCGCGCCTGCTCGGTGATCCACTTGCTGGCCGTGAGAACGCCGAGCGCCTGCAGCGTGGGACGCACCCTCAGCTCGGGATGCCGTCCACCAGCGATCAATTGCTGGGTCTGGGCAAAGAACTCGATCTCGCGAATGCCGCCGCGCCCGACCTTGACGTTGTGCCCCTCGACCGCGATCTCGCTGTGACCGCGATAGACCTGCATCTGCCGCTTCATGTCGTGCACGTCGGTCAGCGCCTGGAAGTCGAGATGCTTGCGCCAGACGAAGGGCGACAGCTCCGCCAGCATCGCCTCGCCGGCGGCGAGATCGCCGGCGCAGATGCGCGCCTTGATCATCGCCGCACGCTCCCAGGTGCGCCCTTCCCGCTCGTAGTAATGTAGCGCCGCCTCGGTCGACATCGCCACCTGGGTCGAGGCCGGATCCGGCCGCAGCCTGAGGTCGACGCGGAACACATAGCCATCAGCGGTGCGGCTCTGCAGCAGCCGGGCGAGCGCCTGGGTGACGCGGACGAAGAACGGCTGCGGCTCGATGTCGCGGGCCAGCGAATGGACCTCGGGATCGAAGAACACGATCAAATCGATGTCGCTGGAATAGTTCAGCTCGCCGGCGCCCATCTTGCCCATCGCGAGCACGAACAGGCCGCAGCCCTGCTCCGGATCGTCGGCATCGCGCGGCGCCAGCCGGCCGCGCACCGTTTCCTGCCGCAGCAGATATCGCAGCGCCATCTGCACCGCCGAGACCGCAACATCGGTCAGCGCCGCCGTCACCTGCATGACCGCCCAGACGCCGCCGATATCGCACAGCGCGATCAGCAGCGCTGCTTCCGATTTCAGCTGCCGCAGCAGGCGCATGACGTCGGCCTCGCTGATCGCGGCGAACACCTCGCGGCCGGTGCGGCTGATCAGCTCAGCCAGATGCGCCTGCGGCTCGGAACGCAACAGGCGCTCGAAGCGGCGGGCATCGGCGCGGACGAGGTCGAACAGATAGGGCGAGCACTCGGCAATGCCGAGCAGGATGCTCCGCGGAAAGCCCTCGGCCAGCAGCGCGCGAAGCGAAGCGGCCAAGGATGGCTCGAGCTCAGCGAGCCATTCATTGAGGCGATGTTCGGCTTTGTCGGGCGCACGGACATGCGGGCCGGAAACGAAACGTTCGGCCAGGATCTGCCCGTCCGCGTTTCCCGGCGCGGATGAGGTCATGCGGCCTTCTGTGGCACATCCTGTGTCGGCGCCGCAAGCTTCGCGGGCAGCCCGGCGCCCGCGGGCAGAACGAGGGTCGCGATCAACCCTGGCCTGGCGTCGCCAAGCCGCAATTCGCCGCCATGCAAGGTCGCAACCGCCGAAGCGAGACTGAGCCCCAGCCCGGAACCCGGCAAGGTGCGGGATGCCTCGAGCCGCACGAAACGCTCGACGGCGTGCTTCCGTTCGGCCTCCGGGATCCCCTCGCCATGATCGGTGACGCTGAGCAGCACCTGGCCGCCCTCGCGCCGCGCCTCGATCAGGATCTCGCGCGTCGTCGCCGCCGCAGTCGGATCGAGCGGCAGCGCCGCCGGCTTGCCGTATTTGATCGCGTTCTCGACGAGATTGGCGAGCGCCTGGCTGATCAGCTCGCGATTGCCATGCACCGGCGCCGCCGCCGCCTTGACGCGCAAGGTCATGTCATTGTCCTCGGCGAGCGGCTCGTACAGCTCGTGGATGCCGCCGGCGACGTCGGCCGCATCGAACTCGACCATGTCGCCGCGCGCCTGCCCCGACTCCGCACGCGCGATCATCAGCAGCGCATTGAAGGTCCGGATGAGGCCATCGGACTCCTCGATGGTGCGCTCCAGCGCGGCGCGATACTCGTCCTCGGAGCGCGACTTCGCCAGCGCCTCCTCGGCGCGGTTGCGCAGCCGCGTCAGCGGCGTCTTCAGATCATGCGCGATATTGTCGGAGACCTCCTTGAGGCCGGTCATCAGCGCCTCGATGCGCTCCAGCATCGCGTTGAGATTTTCCGCCAGACGATCGAGCTCGTCGCCGCTGCGTCCGACCGGCAGCCGTCCCGTCAGATCGCCGTCCATGATCCGGCGCGTGGTCCCGGTCATCGCATCGATCCGCTGCAGCACGCGCCGCGCCACGAAGATGCCACCGCCGATGCCGAGCACGACGACCACCAGCACCGACCATTGCGCCGCCTTGGCGACGATCCCGAACAGCCGCCGCCGCTCCTCCAGATCGCGCCCGATCAGAAGGCGAAAACCGCTCGACAGCTGCGTGACATAGACCAGCGCGCGATGGTTCTGCTCGCTGGAATCGTCGAGCCGGCGATAGAACGTCTCCGACCAGCCGGACGAGCCCATCACACCCGGGGCGAGCGAGCCGACATTGCCGGCGATCGCCTGCCCCGTCGGCGTGGTGATCAGATAGAGATTGGCGCCCGGGCGCAGCGCGCGGTTCTCGATGTTGTAGACCAGGCCGCGCAGGCCGCGATGGGAGAAAATGTCGGTCATCTCGCTGATCTCGGCGGTGACCGTGGTCGAGATCTGCTCCGTAATGAGACGGCGGGTGTTCCAGGCGAAATAGCCGAGCAGCGAGGCGGCAAACAACGCAAACAACAGCAGATAGACCAGCGTCAACCGGAACGCCGTGGTGCGGATCAGCTTACCAAAGGCCGTCACGAACCTGTCCTCAAAGCGCTCAAACTCCCGGCTGCAGCCCGAATAGGTCTCCAAACCTATCAAACGGGCATGCTAGCCAGAAGTGACAAAGCGTTCATGAACGGGGGCTCCGGCCCGTCAGGGTCCCCGAGTGACAACCGCAGACCTCCCACTGACGGGCGAACGCGAGCATGCGGCCTGGACATGGCCATGCCGGAGCCGCCTTCAATCGGCAGGGACGGCGGCCCGGCGCTTCAAGCCGTGAGCACCGCACGGCTCGGCGCACCGATCTGGGCCGCCAGGTCGGGGGCGACCCGGCCACTATCTCCGCGCTGATCGTTGTCGGATCAAGGTTGGAATGCGCAGCAGCGACGACAGCGGCGCAGCGTCGTGGCTGAGCAGAGGAATACCGAACGACGAGGTGCCCGGATTGAACCGCCGCAGCAAGGGCAGTCCGAGCAGCGCGGACAGCGCCAACGAACTGCGCGACAATGTGGGGACGTTCCAGAACTTCGCAAATGGCGTCGGATCGTCCAGCAACACCGGCATGTGCAGGATGCACGACATCGGCGTCGCCTCGTCCCATGGCATGACACGGCTCTCGGGTTCGGAAACTCCGGAGTCGATCGGACCGGAATTGCCGAGAATCTGAATAGCCCTGCCGCCGCCGGTGAAAGGCGCATGCACCGTCACCAGCGCCCCGCCCCTGCTGATGCCCTCGGCGTAGACCCGCGCGTGCGACTTCAGCACGTATCCCCGCATGATCGCCGCGACGATGTCATCGCTGGACTCGCCCGCGCTGTCGCGCGACACGAGATAGACTTCGGAATAGCCCTCTTGCTCGAGCGCCGCCTTGGCGTTCGCGGCCTGCGCAGGCGTGGCGTACATTCGGCTGATCGTCTGGCTCATGGCTTCTCCAATGCTCAGGTGGTCCGGACCCCTGCGTTGTCGGGCCTCACTCCCGCTCGCAGACGCCAATCCTGACCATCGCGATCGAGACGGGCCATGGTCAGCAGCGTGGCGAGCAGCATGATGATTTCCAGTGCGTAGACCGAAACATATCCGGTGGCCGCGCCCAGCGTGGTTGGCGGCGCAACGCTCGCAACCAGGTCACGCATGATCCCGCCGAGCGCGATTGCCACGCCCGCCGCGGAAGCCTGGACCGCTCCCCAGGCCCCGAGCGCGAGACCGGCCTGGTCTTGCGGCGCCAACTTCATGGTGGCGGTCAGGGTGCCATGACCGAACAGGCCTGCGCCGAAGCCGATCAGAAGCGTGCCCAAACCAAACAGCAGAGCGGAGGACAACGGCGCAGCCGCAATCACCGCGAGAAACGCCGGGATGCCGACCAGCGCACCGTAACCCGCCATCCGGAACGGATCGAAGCCGCGGCTCAAGACCCGCGATGCGAGTCCAAAGCCGGACAGGCCGCCGACAGCGAGCGCCGCCGTCAGCTTCGTCGTATCTCCGACCGTCAGATGCAGGATCTGCCCCCCATAGGGTTCGAGCAGGACGTCCTCCATGCTGAACGCCATCGTCCCAAGGCCGACGGTGATGAGCCGGCGCATCGCCTGTCCGCCACTCAGGTAGCTTTCCCAGGATTCCTGAAAGGTTGGCGTATGGGCGACCGTCTTGGTCGAGCGGCCGCGCGCCTCCATCTTCCACAACGCGATGGCGTTGAACACGAGGGTAGCGACCGCGGTCCCCTGGATCACCTGGATCAGACGCGCCGGGCTGAAATCCGCGAGCAGGATGCCGAACAACAGCGCGCTGGCCATCGTTCCGAGCAGCAGCATCACATACATCAATCCGACCACTTTCGGCTGCGACTCGACCGGCGCCAGATCGGTCGCCAGTGCGAGGCCGACGGTCTGGGTCGTGTGCAATCCGACACCGACCAGAAGAAAAGACAGGGCAGCGCCGAGCTGACCGATCCAGGCCGGCGCATGGCCAGCCTGCCCGCCGCCCGACAGCACCAGCAGTGCGAACGGCATGATGGCGAGACCACCGAATTGAAACATCGTGCCCTTGTAGATGAAGGGCACCCGCTTCCAGCCCAGTTCGGAGCGATGCGTGTCGGAGCGGAAGCCGATCACCGCGCGGAACGGAGCGAAGATCAGCGGCAGGGACAGCATGATCCCGACCAGCGATGCCGGCACGCCGAGTTCGACGATCATGACACGGTTGAGCGTTCCGATCAGCAGCACCAGCGACATGCCGACCGAGACCTGAAACAGCGACAGCCGCAGCAGCCGGGAGAGCGGCAGATCGGGGGTGGCGGCATCGGCAAAAGGCAGAAAGCGCGACCCCAACCCGATCCAGCCCTTCATCAGACTCTGGCTGACACGATTCATCATCTCTGAAACCATCCGAGCAGATGCGCGCCATCACTGCGGCTGAGCTGTGTCTCGCTCCCCCGCGAAAATGGCCGGGGTCCGTGGATCCCGGTCCTTTTTCATTGTCCGCGAACAGGCGCCGCCTATTTGTCGTCCAGCGGTGCGAGCGTGGCCAGCGAGACCTTGTCCGGCGCGCGGGTCGTCGTGTCTTCGGACGTCGCCTGAGCTTGCGCAGCAACGGGCGAGACCGTGACGACGAAGGAAGAGCCGACCCGCGCATTCTCTGCCGATACGGGAGCGACCGAGATGACATAGCCGGGCACGGCCTTCGCGTTCAGGGCCACCGGCGACACGGTTTCCTCAAGCGAGGCCTTCTTGGATTTGCCGCCCTCGAAGAAGGCCCCCATCCACGTGGTGTGCGTCAGCACCGTGTAGTGAACGCACAGCGACGTCAGCGCGACGCTTCCGAGAAAAAGCGGCAAGCCGATGGTGGGGTTGACCACGCACCAGATCCGACCTTGGTTCATGTCGGCCCCCTCAATGCAGCCAGGGCGAATAGATGTACGCAAGCAAGTGCGCGACACATGCGATCACGAAGAACACGCGAGCGCCGTCGATTACGTGCTTGTGCAATTCCTCCGATTCCGGGATCGTCAGCCCCGTCGGCCAAACTCTGTTGGGATCGTCCGGCATCACGTCACCTCCTGTATTGTCTCATGGTTGGTCTCTCGTGCTGAACCGTGTCGTCTCGCTTCACGCTCGCGAGCGCGTTGCTCGCGCCTGGACATGACAGCCGGTTCGATCCGGGCACGACGGTGCCTTCGCCGGCCCGCATGAGCAGCGTTTGTTGTCCAGAGTGACCGCAATCCCGCCTTGATCGAGTGTCCAAACAGAACCGCTGCCACGACGTAAATTCTGATTTACATACGTTAATGTCAATTATAATGGACATTCTGGACTGTCAGGATAATCCCGGACATTGAAACGCGCGGCGCGCCAGTGGGCACACGACGGATGCGGGATTAGCATTCACCGAAATCGTGAGACTGATGACAGCGATGGATCCGATCTTCGACGGCACGGCGAACGCTTCCATCTCCTGCGTCAGCGAAGCGGATTTGACGCTCTGCGACCGCGAACCGATCCACACGCCGGGCGCAATCCAGCCCCATGGCCTGCTGCTCGGGCTCGATCCTGACGAACTGCGGATCATGCATGCCGGCGGCGATGCGGCCGGCATGCTGACGGCGGCGCCGCAGACGCTGCTGGGAGACAGCGCCTCGCGGCTGTTCTCGCCCGACCAAACGCGACAGCTGCGCGCGCTCGCCGGCGGCGCCGGCACGCAGCGCGCGGTGCATGCCTTCAGCATCGCCGGACATTCCGAGGCGAGCGCCGACGTGATCGCCTTTCGCAGCGGCGCGGTGCTCGTGGTCGAAATCGAGCCCCGACGTGAGCAAGGGCCGGACAATCCGCTCGCGGCCGTCAAGGGCATGCTGCGCAACATCCAGCAGACGGAGACGGCGCCGTCGTTCTGTCAGGCCGTGGTCGATGAGGTCCGCAACCTCGTCGGTTTCGACCGGGTGATGTTCTATCGTTTCCTGGACGACGGCAGCGGCGCCGTCATCGCCGAGGCCGCGGCGCCGGACGTCGAATCCTTTCTTGGCCTGCATTATCCAGCTTCGGATATTCCAAAGCAGGCGCGCGAGCTCTATCGCACCAACTGGATTCGCGCGATCCCGGATGCGCGCTATGCGCCGGCGCCGATCCTGTCTCTCCCCGACGCGCCACCGGCCGCCGCGCTCGATCTCAGCCAGAGCACGCTGCGCAGCGTCTCGCCGATCCATCGCCAATACCTCGCCAATATGGGCGTGGTGGCGTCGATGTCGATGTCGATCATCATGCGTGGCCGGCTGTGGGGCCTGATCGCCTGTCACCACCGCGAACCGCGCTATCTGCCATACGGTTTGCGCGAGGCCTGTGAATTGTTCGCCGAGATGGTGTCCTCGCATCTGGAAGCCCGCCTCGCCGCCGAGAGCTTCGAACTGCAGAAGCGCAGCGCGAAGATCCATGAGGAGCTGCTCAACCGGCTGAGCCAGGAATCCGAGCTCGCCGCCGGTCTGATCCGGTTTCGGCCCAATCTGCTCGACCTCATTCCGGCCGGCGGCGTCGCCTTGTGGATCGACGGGCAGTTCACCAACATCGGAGCGACGCCGGATCGCGAGGCGACCGAGGCGATCGTCGGCTGGCTGAACGCGACCGTCAAAGAGGGCGTGTTTCAGACCGACTGCCTCGCCCTGCTCTATCCGCCCGCCGAACATTTCGCCGATGTCGCCAGCGGATTGCTGGCGTTGTCGGTGTCCAAGTGTCCCCGCGACTATGTGCTGTGGTTTCGCCCCGAGCTGGTGCAGACGGTCAATTGGGCGGGCAAGCCGACCAAGCCGGCGCAAGGCGGGCCGGACCACGAGATGCTGACGCCGCGGACCAGCTTCGCGATGTGGCAGGAGCTGGTCCGGCTGCACGCCTCGCCCTGGCTCGCGGCGGAGGTCGAAGCGGCGCACCGGCTCAGGGTGGCCCTGCTCGAGGTGGTGCTGCGGCGCATCGATCAGCTTGCGCGCGAGCGCGAGGCCGCCCGGCAAAGACAGGAGCGGCTGACGAGCGAGCTCAACGAGCGGCTGGCGCAGTCGGAGCGGCTCGCCCAGGCGCTGCGCAAGGAGACCGAGCTGCGCGCCGCCGTCGAAGGCGACCTCACCCAGGTGCTGCGCCGCACCGTGGCGGATCAGGAGACCGAGCGGCAGCGCATCGCCCGTGAACTGCACGACACGCTGGGCCAGTCGCTGACGATGCTGCAGCTCGGGTTGCAGGCGATCGGCCACGAGGTCGCCGACGGTGACAGGCTGCAGCAGCGGTTGGACGGCATGAAGACCATTGCGGACAACCTCGGCCGCGACGTCAACCGCATCGCAACCGAGATCCGTCCGAGCGCGATCGACGATCTGGGCCTTCAGAAGGCGATCGAAAGCCTGCTGGAAAGCTGGAGCGAGAACGCGGCCCTCAACTACTATCTGCATCTGTCGCCCAAGGACATGCGATTGCCGAAGGCCATCGAGGCCACGCTGTACAGGGTCCTGCAGGAGACGCTGACCAACGTGGTCAGGCATGCCGAGGCGCGCAAGGTCGGCGTGATCCTCAACGTCACCGATCGCGAGGTGAGCATGATCGTGGAAGACGACGGCCGCGGCTTTCCTGCCGATGCGGACGACCCCACGGCCAGCCCGGCGATGCGGCTCGGACTGCTCGGTATCCGCGAACGGCTTGCGCTGGTCGGCGGCTCGCTGGAAATCGAATCGTCGCCGGGACGCGGCACCACCGTCTTTGCCAGGGTGCCGCTGTGATGACGACGGGCCAGGAAATCCCGATGGACGAGCCGCAGACATCTGCGCGCATCCGCGTGTTCTTTGCCGACGACCATCCGATCGTGCTCGACGGCATCAAGGCGCTGATCGCCGAGGACGCGCAATTGGATCTGGTCGGATCGGCGCCCGACGGACCGACCGCCCTGCGGCGGGCGATCGACCTGCGGCCCGACGTGGTGGTGCTCGACCTCTCGATGCCCGGCATGAGCGGCATCGAGGTGGCGCGGAAGCTGCTGGCCGCCTGTCCCAGCAGCCGCGTGCTGCTGCTGACCGTGCACGAGGACGCCGCCTATTTCCGCCAGGCGCTCGAAATCGGCGTCGTCGGCTATGTCCTGAAGCGGACGGCCACCGAGGAGCTGAACCGCGGCATTCACGCGGTCGCCGCCGGAGCGGTCTATCTCGATCCCGCGATCGCCGACCGCGCGCTCGGCGCGGCGGCCCGGCAGATCCCGATCCGCGCCGACGCGCTGTCCGGCGTCGAGCTCAGCTCGCGTGAGATCGAGGTGGCGCAACTGACGGCGGCCGGCTACAGCGCCAAGACGATCGCGCTGAAATTGCGGATCGGCGTCAAGAGCGTCGAGACCTACAAGAAGCGCTGCATGACCAAGCTCGGCTTCCAGAGCCGGGTCGAGCTGATCCACTATGCCATCGGCAAGGGCTGGCTGAGCGCGCCGTGAGACGTTGACGGGTCTGCAGCCCGCCATCGCCGATCACCGCAAGCCGTCGCGGATCATGTAGCCCGCACCGCGGATGGTGTGCAGCAGCGGGCGGTCGAACCCCTTGTCGATCTTGGAGCGCAGCCGCGAGATGTGGACGTCGATCACGTTGGTCTGCGGATCGAAATGATAATCCCAGACGTTCTCCAGCAGCATCGTGCGCGTGACCACCTGCCCCGCATGCTTCATCAGATATTCGAGCAGGCGAAACTCGCGCGGCTGCAGCGTCAATTCGTCCTTGCCGCGCGCCACCCGGTGAGAAAGACGGTCGAGCTCGAGATCGCCGACCTTGTAGGTCGTCTCCTCGGCCGGACCGCCATGGCGGCGCGACAGCACCTCGACGCGGGCGAGCAGCTCGGCAAAGGCGTAGGGCTTCGGCAGATAATCGTCGCCGCCGGCGCGCAGGCCCTTGATGCGGTCGTCGACCTGGCCGAGCGCCGACAGGATGAGAACCGGGGTGCGGTTGCCCTTGTCGCGCAGCGCGCCGATCAGGGACAGGCCGTCGCGCTTGGGCAGCATGCGGTCGACCACCAGCACGTCGTAATCGCCGCTCTCGGCCATGGCGAGGCCCTCCTCGCCATCGCCCGCGAGATCGGCGACATGCCCGACTTCGCGGAACGCCTTGACCAGATAGTCGGCGGACTCGCGGTCGTCTTCGATGATCAGGAGGCGCATTGCGGAAACGGGGGCGGCGGTCACGGTTGGATGTCCATCTACATGGCCCGGCCGCCGCTTCCGTGCAAGGCGGCCCGCGCCGGGGGGTTAATCAAACAGGAAAGGGGGCGGTGAAGCTGGGGGACTTCACCGCCCGAGTTCCTTCCGACGGAGGGGGGCGTTGTTCCAACCGGAAGGTTTACGGGAGCGGGACTTAGGCCCGCCCCCAGGAAGAGCCGCCGACGCGGGGGCAACATGCCGGCGACCCTCCATCTCGTGAAAGCCTCAGCCCTTGGCCAGCGGCACCGCGACGAAGCGCGACTGGCCGCCGCTCTTCACCCGCATCAGCACGCTATTCTTGTTGTCGTTGCGGGCGGCATTGATGGCCTCGCGCACGTCACCGGCCGAGGTCACGCTCTTGCCGGCCACTTCGAGGATGACGTCGCCTTCCTTGAAGCCGCGATCGGCCGCGGCGCTCTTCGGATCGACCTCGGTGACGACGACACCTTCCTTGCCGGCGCCAGCCACGCTCGACGCCGGAGCGACGGTCATGCCGAGCTTCGGCACGTCGGCGCCGCGGGTCGGGCTGGAATTGTCGCCGCCGGTATCGGCCTTGGCCTCGATTGTGTTCGGCAGCTTGCCGAGCGTCAGGCTGATGGTCTTCTCCTGGCCCTTCTGCAGCACGTTCAGCTTCACCGACGCGCCGGGCGCGAGACCGCCGATGGTGCGGGCGAGCTCACGCGCGTCCTTCACCGGCTCGCCATTGACTGAGGTGATGACGTCGCCGGACCGGATGCCCGCCTTCGCCGCCGGACCATCGGCCTGGGGCTCGGCGACCAGCGCGCCCTCGGCCTTCTTCATGCCCAGGCTGTCGGCGATGTCCTGCGTCACCGGCTGGATCTGCACGCCGATCCAGCCGCGGCTGACCGAGCCATTGTCCTTGAGCTGCGCGATCACGCTCTTGACCGTCGAAGCGGGGATCGAGAACGCGATGCCGACGCTGCCGCCGGACGGGGAATAGATCGCGGTGTTGACGCCCACGACATTGCCGTCGACATCGAACGCCGGACCGCCGGAATTGCCCTTGTTCACGGGCGCGTCGATCTGGATGAAATCGTCATACGGGCCGTTGCCGATGTCGCGGCCCACGGCCGAGACGATGCCGGCCGTCACCGTGCCGCCGAGGCCGAACGGATTGCCGACCGCCAGCACCCAGTCGCCGATGCGCGGCTTGCCGTCGGCGAGCTTGGCGAACGGGAAGTTCGAGCCGCCCTCGACCTTGATCAGCGCCAGATCCGTGCGCTGGTCGGTGCCGATGACCTTGGCGCTGTAGGTCTTGCCGTCGTCGGTCGTCACCTCGACCTTGTCGGCGCCGTCGACCACGTGATTGTTGGTCACGGCATAGCCATCGGCGGAGATGAAGAAGCCGGAGCCCTGCCCGGTCACCGCGCGACCGCCACCGCGGCCGCCGCGGCCCGGCATGCCGGGAATGCCGTTCTCACCACCGAAGCGGCGGAAGAAGCGCTCCATCGGCGAGCCCGGCTGGAACGGCGTGTCGTCGTCGCTGTCGTTCTTGGCGACCTTCTCGGCGATGTTGACCTTGACCGAAATCACCGACGGCTTCACCCGCTCCACGATGTCGGCAAAGCCGACCGGGCGCGCGACCTTGCTGACCTCATTCGCCACCTGCGCATGCGCCGAGGTCGAGAACAGGTCGAGCGGCGCGCCCTGCGGCGACAGGCCATAGGCGGCGACGCCGAGTCCCGCGACCACGGAGGCCATCAGCGCGAATTTGCGCGCCGAGAACAGCCCGCGCCGGGGCTGGCGATAGGAGGGAAGCGAGGACAGGTCGGTCAGACGTTCAGTCATACGGTTTTCTCCGCAAGCGATTTTGGTCAAGGTCAAAACTTGGGTCCCGGGCTATTCGCCCCGTTCGCCAGTGAAGATGGGGCTCGCCGCCTTACGGCGTGCTGGCTGCGGCGTTAAACTTCTGTAATGGACGGACATGAAGACTGCGGCAGAATGGCGCAGATCGCAGGCCGCGGAAGAAAAGAGTTGCAGTTTCAATCGCTTGCCGCAGTCCCGCCAGCCCCACCGCTGCCATCTCTGTGACCGCCCGACCAAAGTCGTAGCGCACCTCCCGTCCGTTCGCCGGGCGGGTTCGCCGCAGACGTAAACCCACCAGACCCAACCGCCTGGCCAAAACGGCACATGACGCTGGCGCTCATCCGCCCTCCCCATTCCGGCTGCGTCCAGCCCCCCGTGGCCAGCATCAGCGAAGCGACATGCGGGGATCACCGACGCCGTCACTATCGCGCAAGCTCCCGCCCCGCCCTCCCCTGTCATTCCCCGCGAAGGCGGGGAATCCAGTACGCCGTGGCCTCTCGGCTCAACCACGACCACCTCGGAGTCCTCGATCCTCCGCCTTCGCGAGGGCTTTGCAGAAGTTGGGCCGACAAGGTCTAGGGGCGGCCATGTCTTATTCGAGTAGATTAGCTCTCGAAGCATCGAAGACGATGCAGGGCCGATGGGCCCGGCACCTGGGTTAGACAGGGTGCAGGGTGATCCACCGCTTGAGGTTCATGGCTGTAATTGCGAGGTAGAAGGCCGCCGAATTCCGGGCGAGGCCGCGGTGTCGTGCCCGCGAAAAGCGATAGGTTTTCTTCAAGAGCGCAAACAGCGGCTCGACCGGCGCCCGGAGATAGGAAATCAACTCATTCCGGCGGGTCATCCATGGGCGCATCGGGTGCCAACGGTTGGCTCGGCGTGCGATTCCATCGCGGATACCGAGAGCCTTTAACTTCTCGCGACGAGCATTGCTGTCATAGGCCTTGTCAGCATAGACGGTCTTCTCGTCTCCGCAGATCAATGCGTTGGCAGGTACGGAATCGTTGATATTGGCAGGCGTGAAGGTCGCCCGCCGAATGATGCGGCTGCCTTGATCCATTGCGACATGCGCCTTGTAGCCGAAGAAATATTTACCTTCCTTCTTCGTCCAGGCGGCTTCCGGATCGAGGGGGCTTCTGATCAGCTTGCTCGCGGGTCTGCCGTCGGCGTCTGGAGGTGAAGGAGTATCCGGCGGTTCGGGCGCATTGACGGCCGACTTGACCAGCGAGGCGTCGATTAGGGTGCCGCGCTTCAGAACAAAGCCGGACGCCTCGATTTGCGCCGTGATTAAGGCAAAGACGCGCTCGGCCAATCCGCTCTTGGCCAGTTGCTCGCGGAAACGCCACAGCGTGGAATGATCTGGTACCCGATCGGACAGGGACAGCCCCAGGAAGCGCCTGAACGACAGCCGATCGACCAAGGCTTCCTCAAGGCCCGGATCAGACAGGCCATACCATTGCTGCAGCAACAGCGCCTTCAGGAGCGCCAGCGAAGGATACGCTGGCGCGCCCATGGACCCGCTGCGCAAGACACTCAGCAGCGCCTCGACAGCACTCCAATCGACCAACTCCGCTACGCGCTGCAATCCGGCATTCGCGCGCACAGCATCTCTGACCAGGTCATCGGTAAAGCTCAATTGGCCGATCTGCCGCTCCGCCATGATCTTCTCCCGCGAATCTCCATCAGAAGAGAACCATCTGGCTGGACTTATGCAAAGCCCTCGCCTTCGCGGAAGATGACAGCCGCGTGCGAGGCACCCTGCCCGCCCCAATCTCCGTCATTGCGAGCGCAGCGACGCAATCCAGGGCTCAGCAAGGACTCTGGATTGCGTCGCTCCGCTCGCAATGACGCGGAGAGATATTCCGATCCACACGATCAAACAGCACGTGGAGATGCACACCATCACCCTCGCGACGCATTCCACGCCCGAGCCATGCCCGACATCTCACCCTCACGGCGAGGGCGCAGGAAAGGCCGGGAGCTCGCCGCTCCCATGGCCCCCGTGCAAACAGAAAGCACGGGGTAGGAACCACAGGTTCGGCGGAGACATCCCGGCCTTCCCTGCGCGATGGTGTTAACGCTTATACGTGATCTCCCCGGGGACCGGCTGACTTGCCCCCGTCGCCTGGCGGATCATCACCGCCGGCTTGGCCTCAGCACCGGGAGGCCAGGACCACACGATTTCACGTCCGCGCTCCGCCGTTCGTCGGCGAGGCCAAGCCCCGCTGCAGCAGCCCGCGTCCATCGCATTCCGCATCCGACGTCCGTGACGATCGCGATACGCCCCCTCGGTGGAACGGAATGGGCGGAAGATAGGGGTGATTTGGGGCGGGCGCCAAACGATTTATGTTTTTCGGAATACCTTGACGGATTTTCGGAAATCGGGGTGATTTGGGCGACGGGCACAAGAGGCGTCGAGCTCGAATTGCGCTGCCGGTGTGGCGCGAGCGGCTGGCCCATCCTCCGCTGTCATCCCTGCGAACGCAGGGATCCATACTCCGCAGCGGTTGTTGTGAAACAAGGCTTGTCCGACATCTCGTCCAAACAACATCTCCCTGATTTTATGGGTCCCGGATCGGCGCGTGCTTGCCCAACAACGCTCCGCGTTGCCGGGAGCACGCTTATCCGGGACAACAGTGGAGGGCTTGGTGAGGGCGTCGTGTTAGGCGTGCGTCGGACACGCGCGATCTCAACTCATGACGCCGGATCGTCGGGCGGCTCAGCCGAAGGCGTTAGCCGCCGCCCTTGAATCTTGTCTGGCTGCCCCTCAGCGATACAGATGAGCTCAACACACTCGGGCGTCATGCGCGGGCTTGACCCGCGCATCCAGCTCCCGCGCAAGCGGAAAAACGTGGATGGCCGGGTCAAGCCCGGCCATGACGGTGGAGAGAGGTGAGCCTCACAGCATAGCGAAGACGTCGATCAGCGTCACTCGTCGCCCGATCAGCTCGCCTTCACGCTGATGATGAACGCGTCGACCTCGCGCTTCAGGGTTTCCGCCTGCTGCGAGAGGTCGCCGGCGGCGTCGCGGGCGTCGGTGGCGAGGCGGCCGGTTTCGGCCGAGGTGGAGGTGATCTGGGCGATATGGTTGGAGACATCGAGGGTGCCTCGGGCGGCTTCCTGGACGCTCTTGGAAATGTCCTGGGTGGCGTTGCGCTGTTGCGAGGTGTCGACCTCGATGCCGGACATGATGGCGCTGATCTCGCTGAGCGTGGTCGAGATGCCGTCGATGGCGCCGCGGGTCTCCGCGGTGATGCCCTGGATGCTGGCGACATGCGCCGAGATCTCGTCGGTCGCCTTGCTGGTCTGGTCGGCGAGGTTCTTCACCTCCGAGGCGACCACCGAGAAGCCCTTGCCGGCCTCGCCGGCGCGCGCCGCCTCGATGGTGGCGTTGAGCGCCAGCAGATTGGTCTGCGCAGCGATCGCCTGCACCAGCTGCACCACGGTGCCGATCTTCTCGGCGGCATCCGACAGCGAATGAATCGTGTTCTTGCTCTTCTCGGCCTGCGACGCGGCGCCCTCGGCGCGCTGGGTGGCGTCGGAGACGCGGCGGCTGATGGTGCCGATCGAGTTCGTCATCTCCTCGGTCGAGCCGGCCACCGTCTGCACGTTGCGATTGGCGTGGTTGGCGGCGGCCTCGACCGCGTTCGCCTTGGCCGAGGTGTCATTGGCGGCGCGCGACAGCGTCTCGGCATTGCTCTTCAACCGCACTGCGGAGGACGCGACGCTGCTGACGACGCTGGCGACGAGCTCGTTGAAGGAGTGAATGCGGCCGTCGAGATAGCGCGAGCGCTCGCCCTGCCGCTGCGCCTCCTGCAGCTCGCGTTCGGTGAGGCGCTGGCGCTCGATGCCGTTGGTCTTGAACACCTCCAGCGCGCCGGCAAGCTGGCCGATCTCATTGCCGAGGCCGAGGCCGGGGATGCGCGTGTCGTATTTCTGGTCGGCGACGTCGCGCATGGCGCTGACCATCGCCGCGAGCGGACGCAGGATGCCGTTCTGCACGGCGGCATAGGTCATCAGGCAGACAGCGCTGGCGAACACCGCAATGACGACGCAAGCGGTGATGAAATAGGAGAAGGCCGACTGCGCCTGCTGATAGGTCAGCATCGCGTGATCACGCGCCGGGCCGCTCAGGGCCGCGAAGTCGGCGGACAGGCTGGTGATCTGGTTGTTAAGATAGAGCACCGCGATGAAGCCGGTGCCGCCGCCGATCGCCAACAGCAGCAGAAGCGAGGCGACGACGCCCCCCACGAGGAAGCGGATGGTCAGATTGCTGTTGGAGAACATTGGCTTTGCCCGGGAACGTCAGACGGAATGTCTGACGCACGTTTCCAGACAAAGGTAAAATAAGCTGAAAGCCGGGGGGCTTGCCGACCACGGGAGAGCACGGGGATTTGCGAGACGCTCGCGAGCAGGGATCGGTCGTTTGATCTGACTTGTCATCGTTGACCTCACGAGTCACCGCACCGCGTCCGCCCCTCACCCTGAGGAGCCCGCCTTCAGGCGGGCGTCTCGAAGGGCGAGGCCCGTGACGCCGGCCTCATGGTTCGAGACGCGCCGCCATGACGACCCTGCGGCCCGCCCGACCTGCGCGCGGCGCTCCTCACCATGAGGCTTTGGCGCCGAGTGCGGCGCTGCACATTGACCATGAGCAGCATGCTCATGGAGAGGAGGTTGGTCCGAAGCCGGAGCTGCACTGGCCCCTCGACAGCGCGTTGAAGCGGGCCTTTACGGCGCCGGCGGGTTCTCGGCTGCCATCAGGGCGGCGAGGCGCGCCTCCTCCTCCGCCGTCAGCTTCGGCGCGGTCTCGACGCCGCGCTGGCCGCGACGGCGGACCTGCAGCCATAGCGCGAGGCCGCCACCGAGCAGCAGCACCGGCGGCAGCAGCCACAGCAGCAGGGTCTGGCGCTCGAAGCGCGGCTTCAGCAGCACGAATTGGCCGTAGCGGGCGACCAGGAAATCCAACACCTGATTGTCACTGTCACCGGCGGCGAGACGCTCGCGCACCAGGAGGCGCAGGTCGCGCGCCAGCGGCGCGTCGGAATCGTCGATCGACTGGTTCTGGCAGACCATGCAGCGCAGCTCGCGCGACAGCGCGCGGGCGCGCTGCTCCTTGGCGGTGTCGGCCATCACCTCGTCGGGCTGCACGGCATGCGCCACCGGCGCGGCGAGCAGCAGCAGCGCGAGACAGGCCAGACGGAGATGATTCCGCATCCGCTTTACTCCGCCGGCTGCAACGCGCGCACCGCACGGGCCGGCCGCGGCGCACCGACGCGCAGCCGCCGATCCGACAGCGACAGCAGCCCGCCGAACGCCATCAGCACCGGGCCGAACCAGATCAAGAGCACCAGCGGCTTGTGATAGATGCGCACGGCAAGGCCGCCATCGGCCGTGGTGTCACCGAGCGAGACATAAAGCTGGCTGACGCCGCGCGTCATCAGCGCCGCCTCGGTGGTCGACATGCCGCGGGTGGCGAAGCTGCGCTTGCTCGGCGTCATCACGCTGAGCTGCCTGCCGTCCTCGCTGATGATGAAGGTGCTGACGACCTCGGTGAAGTTCGGGCCCTGGCGCTGGGTCATGCCGTCGAACTTGATCTCGTAGCCGGCGAGGTTGCGGACATCGCCGGGACGGAGCGTGCTGATCAGCTCGCTGTTCCAGGTGGTCTCGCAGACGATGCCGAGCAGCGCGACGCCGAGGCCGGCATGGGCGAAGGCGGTGCCCCAGACCGAGCGCGGCAGGCCGCGGGTGCGGTGCAGCGCGGTCTTGAAGGGCACGCGCGCGACGCCGCTGCGCTCGACGAGATCGACGATGGCGCCTGATATGACGAACACGCCGAGGCCGATACCGAGCGGCGCCAGCGCGCTGCCGCCGCGCGCCCAGGCCCAGGCGATCGCGATCGCGACCAGCGAGGCGACGCCGGCCGCGAGCAGCCGCTGCGCCGCGGCGACGAGATCGCCGCGCTTCCAGGCCAGCATCGGGCCGAACGGCACCATCAGCAGCAAGAGCGCAAACAGCGGACCGAAGGTGAGATTGTAGAACGGCGCGCCGACCGAGAGCTTGAAGTCGAGCGCCTCCATGATGACCGGATAGAGCGTGCCGAACAGCACGGTGGCGCAGCTCACGGTGAGCAGCAGATTGTTCAAGACCAGCGCGCCCTCGCGCGAAATCGGCGCGAACAGCCCGCCCTGCTTCAGCGCGGTGGCGCGGCCCGCGAACAGAGTGAGGCTGCCGCCGATGAACAGCACGAGGATGCCGAGGATGAAGACGCCTCGCGTGGGATCGCTGGCGAAGGCGTGCACCGAGGTGATGACGCCGGAGCGCACCAGGAAGGTGCCGAGCAAGGACAGCGAGAAGGTCAGGATCGACAGCAGGATGGTCCAGACCTTGAGCGCGTTGCGCTTCTCCATCACGAGCGCGGAGTGCAACAGCGCGGTGCCGGCCAGCCAGGGCATCAGCGAGGCGTTCTCGACCGGATCCCAGAACCACCAGCCGCCCCAGCCGAGCTCGTAATAGGCCCAGTACGAGCCCATGGCGATGCCGAGCGTCAGAAAAATCCAGGCCATCAGGGTCCAGGGCCGCACCCAGCGCGCCCAGGCGGCATCGATGCGGCCTTCGAGCAGAGCTGCGATCGCAAAGGAGAACGAGATCGAGAAACCGACATAGCCGAGATAGAGCATCGGCGGATGCACCGCGAGACCGATGTCCTGCAGCACCGGATTGAGATCCCGCCCCTCGATCGGCGGGGTAGCGAGCCGCGCGAACGGATTCGAGGTCATCAGGATGAAGAGATAGAAGGCGGTCGCGACCCAGGCCTGCACCGCGAGCACGCGGGCGCGCAACGACAGCGGCAGATTGTTGCCGAACAGCGCGACCATGGCGCCGAACAGCGCCAGGATCGACACCCACAACAGCATCGAGCCCTCGTGATTGCCCCACACGCCGGTGATCTTGTAGAGCAGCGGCTTCATCGAGTGCGAGTTCTCGAACACGTTGGCGACGGAGAAGTCCGAGGTCACGTGCAGGGTGATCAGCGCAATGAAGGACAGGCCGGCGAAGACGAGCTGCGCCAGCGCCGCGGAGCGGCCGACATTCATCAGCGCGACGTCGCGCCTGCTAGCGCCGAGCATCGGCACGGTGGACTGGATCAACGCCAGCGCGAGTGCCAGCACCAGGGCATAATGTCCGCTCTCTGCAATCACTGGGTCGCTCCCGCGGTGCTCTTGTCAGCCCCCTCGCGCATCGACACCGGGCCCGGCTTCGCCGCTTGCGGCTTGCCGTAATCGTCCTTCCAATGGCCCTGCTTCTTCAGCGTGTCGGCGACTTCCTTCGGCATATAGGTCTCGTCATGCTTGGCGAGCACGGTGTCGGCCTTGAACACTCCGGCGGCATCGAGCGCCCCCTCGGCGACGACGCCCTGCCCTTCGCGGAACAGATCCGGCAGGATGCCCTTATAGGCGACCGGCAGCTTGGCGCCGCCATCGGCGACCTCGAACGTCACCGCGAGATCGTCGCCGCGCTTCAGCGAGCCGGGCTGCACCAGGCCGCCGAGCCGGAAGCGCTTGCCCGGGCCGATATGCTTCTCGGCCACCATCGTCGGCGTCGAGAAGAACACGATGGAATCGCGCAGCGCATTCAGCACCAGCCCGGCTGCGACCGCGAGCACGAACAGCGCCCCACCGATGATCGTCAAACGCCTCTGCTTGCGTGTCATCCCAACATCCCGTTGGCGGCGGAAGCGCCGCTCATCCATCCAGCCCGAACGTCTTCACGCCCTCGTTGAGCTGGCGCAACCGTTCGGCATCCTTCACGGCCTGTCGCGCATCCGATAACGCCGATCTGGCCTTGTCGAGATCACCCATCACGACATAAGCGCGCACCAGCCGGAGCCAGCCCTCGACATCGTCGCCATTCTGCTTCAATCGCGCCGCGAGACGGTCGACCATGCCGCGGATCATCGTCTCGCGGTCATTGTCGCTCATGCCCTTGGCGGCGGCCATGGCCTCGTTCGGCAGCGCCGGCGCCTCGCCGCCGCCGACCCGGGCAAGCGCGGCGCTGACCAGCGGCCGCCACGGCGCGTCCGCCGGGCCCTTGCTCAGCATCTTCCGCCAGATCGCGGCGGCATCGTCCTTGCGGCCATCCTGCTCGGCGGCGACGCCGAGATAATAATTGGATTTGGGCTCATCGGCGTCGAGCGCATGGCCGCGCTCGAACTCGGCCTTGGCTTCGGCGGTGACGACGCCCCCCGCGGCGGCCGCGATCATCTCGCCCAGATCGGCGCGCTTGGATGCGCCATCGCCGGCATAGGTGATCATGTTGCGATAGGCGCGGATCGCGTCCTCGGTGCGGCCGAGCCGGGCCAGGACGGGGGCGAGCACCGTCCAGCCGCGACCGTCGGTCGGGTTCTTCTGCAGATGCTGCTCGACCTGCGACACCAGGGTTTCCAGCGGCTGCGCGCCGTCCGCGGGCGTGGCGCGGGCGGTCAGCGGAAAGTCCGGCAATTGCGGCGAACCGAGCGGCAGATAGACCGCGAGCGCCACGATCGGCAGCCCGATCAGCGCCAGCACGGCGGCAAGCCGGCGCAGGCCGAGGCTGGTTTGGACCGGCGCCTCGCCCTCCTGCTCGGCGGCGGCCAGCAGGCGGCGGCCGATCTCGACCCGCGCCGCCTCGGCCTCGACCTTGCCGATCAGGCCGGTTTCGACATCACGCTCGATCTCGGCCAGCTGGTCCTTGTAGACGGCGACCTCGCGGCCGTCCGACGCGGCGCGCGCGCCGAGCCCGAGCGGCAGCAGGACGGCGAAGATCGCCGCGGCCGTCATCACGGCGAACACGAACCAGAGCGTCATCGGACAGAGTTCCAGGCGGCGTCCACCGGCGGACGCGCGTTGCGCAGCTTTTAACCAGCACCGTTCCCGGCGGCAATTCACAATTGCCACCCTGGTAGCCCAGCCCCCGAAGCCAAAAAACTCAGGAAGATTACGTAATTAGGGCACCTCGAAATCCGCGCTTTTGGCCAGATAGCTGCCGTGGCCGTTCAGCGCCATGAGGAAATAGGTGCCCGGCCTGATCTCGTCGGTCAGCCTGATCCGCAGCGACCCAGCCGGGACCGGAGACGCAATCGTGGTGACGGGATCGGGCAGCGGCGCCCCGCTCGTCTTGTCGACGAGCACGACCTTGGCCTTGATCATGAGGTTGCGATAGGTCGCGCGCACAACGCGGTTCTCGACCTCGACGAAGTTGATGACGGAAATCATGGTCTTGATGAAAAGTCTGAAATTGACAGCGGGAACGGGTGCCCGGCCCCGGAGCGAGACCAGACGAAACCACAATCTAAAAACGATAGAACTATAGCAGAGAGATCAACCAGCGCGTGAAGATTTTCGCTCGCCATTCAGCGCATTTTCGGCGGCCCTGCTCATCAGCTGGGCATAATCATTGCCGAACAGGACGTGGCAGAAGCGGATCGCCGCCGAGACCTGCGATTGCCGATAGGCGCGCGCCCGCGCATCGCCACTGCGAAGCGATTGCACCAGCGCCTCGGTGGCCTTCTCGACATATTGCTGCAGATCGGAATAGGTCCGCAGCGTCACCTCGTTGATGGCGAGCTCACTGGCGTAGTTGCGGCACACCGCGACGAACTCGATCAGCGCCGCGACCTCCTCGACCTCACTGGTATCCACGCCGGCGCCTGCCGGAATGTCCTTGTCGGCGCGCTGGCGCAGGATGCGGCGGGCACGGCCCGGCACGCTGTCGATCTCCGATTGCAGCGCGTTGGAGATGTCAGCGCGGATCGCGGTGAGCTGCTTGCCCCAGTTCGATTCCGAGCGCAGATCGAGCTCGGTGCGCAGACCGCGGACGCCATCATGCAGCGTCTTCAGCGTGTCGCCGAGATTGGCAAAATGGCCGCGCCGGATATCGGCACGCAGCACCGTGGCGAGGTGGGCCAGATCGTTCAGCGCGATGGTGACCGCGACGCCGAACGGCGTCGCCGCGACGCGGATCTCGTCATCGGAGGCCGCGATCTTGGTGGCGAGGCGGATGATCTGCCAGGGCGCGGCAAGCCGCTGCATCACCATCGCCAGCGCGAAAGGCAGCATCAGCGGGGTCTGCAATGACGGCACGTTGATGGCGTCGGTCACCGAGGCGATCTGGGAATCGCCGAGCACGCGGATGATGCCGGGCAGCCGCCCGTTGAGGCCGTCGAGCGCCTCGCGATTCTGCAACACGAGGGCGATCGGCAGCAGATCCTCGATCACGCTGGGGGCACCGATGCGCGCGAGCGCGCGCTGGCGGTCGCCGGTCGCGTTGGGGCCGACCAGCTTCATCAGCGCCTCGGCGGTGGCAAGCTGCAGCTTGCGGGCCGCCATCTCGACCTCGCGCGAACCGTCGCCCGCACTGGACAGCGCCGCTTCGAACTCGGCATAGCGCTCCGGCGCGCCCTCGCGGCCGAGCCACTGCCAGACGGCGAGCAGCGAGGCGCGGCGGATCTGGCCCGGACGCAGCGGCCCCGAGGAATCGGTCAGGAATGGCTCAAGCGGACGAAACAGCCGGCGCGGACCGTCGCCGCTCTGTCGGCGCTCCTCGCGTGCCGGCGGACGGCTGACCTCGATGGCCGGTTGCGGCCGCACCGGCTCTGCGACGGGCGCCGGCGGCGCCGGACGCACCACCTTGCGCAACTGCTCGAGCACCAAGGTGGCGACCGCGACATCCTGGCCGCGTTCGATGGCGCGCTCGAACTCGCGCATCAACAGCGACTGCGCGTTCGGCGGCAGCTGCCCGAGATATTCCCTTAACCGCTCGTGAGCTGTCTGACCCATGCGCCGGCGTGCAAATTTCCACGGCGAGAGCGCACATCGCGCACCCCGGCCTGAACCATAGCGCCCGCGTTATTAAGAACACCTTTAGGATGGCGAAAATCGCCGCCCGTCAGACGCCGGGCAATCTCAGCTCGGCCCGCAGTCCCCCGATCGGGGCGTCGTCCAGGGTCAGACGGCCGCCATAGAGGCCGGCGAGATCGTTGACGATCGACAGGCCCAGCCCCGATCCGGGCTTGGATTCGTCGAGCCGCTGGCCGCGGCGTAACACCTGGGCGCGCTCGGCCGCCGACAGGCCGCGGCCATCATCGTCGACGATGATGCGCAGCATCGGCGTGGCCCCCGCCTGGGCCGGCGGCTCCACGCTGACCTCAACCGCGACCCGCGACGTCGCCCATTTGCAGGCATTGTCGACCAGATTGCCGACCATCTCCTCCAGATCCTGGCGCTCGCCGCGGAACCGGGCGGCCGGATCGGCGGTCGTCTCGACCACGATGCTGCGCTCGCGATAGATCTTCTCCATGGTGCGGCGCAGCGCCTCGATCGCCGGCGCCACCTCGGTCACGGTCGAGACAATGGTGACGCGGGCGGCGATGCGCGCCCGTTCGAGGTGATGGGCAAGCTGATCGCGCATCACATCCGCCTGCTCCATGACCTTGGCCGCGAACGGATCGGCCGAATGCGTCGTCGCCTCGTTCACGATGACCGAGAGCGGGGTCTTAATCGCATGGGCGAGATTGCCGACATGGGTGCGCGCGCGCTCGACGATCTCGCGGTTGGCGTCGATGAGCGCATTGGTCTCGCGCGCCAGCGGCGCGATCTCGACCGGAAACTCCCCCTCCAGGCGCTCCGCCCGGCCGGAGCGGATGTCGGCGATCGATTCGGAGATGCGCTTCAGCGGCGCGAGGCCGTAGCGGACCTGGAAGATCGTGGTCAGCAGCAGCACGATGCCGAGCGCGGTGAAGGTGCCGCCCAGGTAATAATCGAAGCTGCGGGTCTCGTCGAAGATCTCCGAGGCATCCCCGGCGACGCTGACCAGGAACTTGCCGTCGGAGCCGAGATCGACGGGACGCTCGACCATCCGCAGGTCCTGGTTCTCAGGCCCCTCGACATAGCCGATCCGGATACCGGCCGCGGTCAACTCGATGCCTTGATCTTCCAGCTTCGGCAGCTTCTTGTCCCACAGCGAGCGCGACGCCCGCACCTCCGGCTTGTCGGCGTCGGTGCGGGTGATCTGCCAATACCAGCCGGACAGAGGCAGCTCGAACAGCGGCTCGCCGAGCGACTGGAATTGCCGCTCCGGCGGATCGTCGGGGGTCGCCACCTCGGCAATCAGCGTCCGCAGATAGAGGTTGAGCCGGCGGTCGAAGGCGCGCTCGGTCGCATTGCGATACACCGAGGACAGCACGATGCCGGTGATGGCGAGGATGACCACGAGCCACGCGGTCGCGGACAGGAACAACCGGGTGGCAAGTGAACTCTGGCGCATGACCGCAAATTAGCCAAACGACCGGCGCCGGGCCACAGGGAATGCCGTCGCCGGAGGTCGGATTACGCCCCGGCGGCCGGGGGCGGCGTCAGGAGATAGCCGAGGCCACGCACGGTCTGGATGACGTCGCAGTCGAGCTTTTTCCTGATGCGGCCGACGAACACCTCGATGGTGTTCGAGTCGCGGTCGAAGTCCTGGTCGTAGAGATGCTCGACCAGTTCGCTGCGCGACACGACGCGGCCGGAATGGTGCATCAGATAGGACAGCAGCCGGTATTCATGTGAGGTCATCTTGACGGGATTGCCCGACACGCTGACCTTACCGGTGCGGGTGTCGAGCGTGACGGGCCCGCAGGTCAATTCGCTCTGGGCATGGCCGGCCGAGCGACGCAGCAGCGCGCGAATGCGCGCCAGCACCTCCTCGAGATGGAACGGCTTGGCGACGTAATCGTCGGCACCGGCATCGAAGCCCTGCACCTTGTCGCTCCAGCGATCGCGCGCGGTCAGGATCAGGACCGGCATCGCCCGGCCATTGCGCCGCCACGCTTCCAGCACCGAGATGCCGTCCATCTTGGGCAGGCCGATATCGAGCACCACGGCATCGTAGGGCTCGCTATCGCCCAGATAGTGCCCTTCCTCACCGTCGAACGCACGGTCCACGACGTAGCCGGCGTCGCTCAGCGCGGTCGTAAGCTGGCGGTTGAGATCCGGATCGTCCTCGACAACGAGCAGACGCACGCTTGCCTCCAAAGCTGAACTGCACGAATTCCGCCCTCAAGATGAACCGGAAGGCCGTGAACCGCGCATGAACGGAACCCGACCGACCACGTTACTTTTTGGTCATCTCGATCGGGATCGTCGGCAAGGGCCGACAGGATTGGGGGCATATAGGCTATCACGGGCAATAATGAAAAGCCCGGCCGTGGGCGCGGCCGGGCTCAGACCTGGTCGGATGATCCGAGCGGGACGGCCCAAGACGCACGCCGCCCCGGCTGCATCGCCGCGGCACGGCCGCGCCTGCCGCTCGCGTCGTCAGGTGTGGAAGAACACGAACCAGATCAGGCCCAGGATCAGCAGCGCCAGTCCGGTGGAGATCGCGAGCATCGCCAGGACCGACGGTCCCAGCTCACCCTGGCGGGCTTCGATAGGAGTTTCGACGATCTGCGGCGGTCGTCTGGTTGCCATGGCGCCCTCAGCTCTCACGTTCAAAAGGTATTGCGCTGTCGTTTGCGCGTACTCCCTCTGGCAACGTCGGCCGTCAGATGATGTTCCGGCGGCTTGGCCCGCCCGCGACCAGTTAACGCCGATCAGCAAATAAGCCGCGGAGCCGTGTTGAATCCGGGGGCTCGGGTGTTATCCTCGCCGGACGTCTCGGCAGCCCCCGCCGCAGCAGTCCCGTCCGGAGCAAGTCGTCGGTTCAGAGTAGGTGGAGTAGGTCATGGCCCCGCGCGCCAATTGGAAGGGTTTTCTGCGGTTGTCGCTCGTGACCTGTCCGGTCGCGCTCTATCCTGCGACCTCGGAATCCGAGAAGGTCTCCTTCAACCAGATCAACCGCAAGACCGGCCACCGCATCAAATACAGCAAGGTGGACGCCGAGACCGGCGAAGAGGTCACCAGTGACGACATCGTCAAGGGCTACAAAGTCGATACCGACACCTATATCGAGGTGACCAAGGACGAGCTCGACGAGCTCGCGCTGGACTCGACGCATACGATCGACATCGATGAGTTCGTGCCGCGGAGCGACATCGACAGCCGCTATCTGATCCGTCCCTACTACCTCGTTCCCGACGGCAAGGTCGGACACGATGCCTTCGCGGTCATCCGCGAGACCATCCGCAGCATGGACAAGGTCGCGATCGGCCGGGTGGTGCTGACCAACCGCGAGCACATCATCGCGCTGGAGCCGCTCGGCAAGGGGCTGATGGGAACCCTGCTGCGCTACCCCTACGAGGTGCGTGGCGAGCAGGACTATTTCGACGACATACAGGACGTGACCATCACCAAGGACATGCTCGATCTCGCCAAGCATATCGTCGAGAAGAAATCGGCCGATTTCCATCCGGAGAATTTCGAGGATCATTACGAGGCCGCGCTGATCGAGCTGATCAACAAGAAGCGCAACGGCGTGGCGATCACCGCAAAGGCCGCGCCGAAATCGAGCGGCAATGTGATCAACCTGATGGACGCGCTGAAGCGCAGCCTCGCCAGCGCCGACACAGCGGCCCCTGCCCCCGCACCGAAGGCAAAAGCCAAGAAATCCAAGAAGCGCGTCGAGGGCCAGCGCGAGATGCTGCTGCCGATCAGCGGCAAGAAGGCGAAAGACGAGCCGAAGAAGGCGGACGAACCGAAGAAGGCCGAGAAGCCGGCCCGAACGAGCGCGCGTTCGCGCAAGGCGGGTTGAAGCGCAAACACCATCATCCCTCTGGTCCCCACGGCCGGCGAACAGTGGGTTCCCTGCGAGAGCGTTCGGGCGACGACCCGATCGGCACGTCCAATGCTCCTCCACGCAAGTCGCCTCTCCCGCGAACCGTCGCGTATTGCTTTGCGCGTCGATAAAGCGGTGCAGCTCAGCTGAGTCGATCCGCCAATAGCGATCAAGCACCTGACGCGGATTTGTGATCGATGCCATGCGTCCTGGATGCTTGCAGAATGAGCAAGTCGCGCCTAGTTCTGCACCGCGGGTGAATGATCAGGCGCGACCTCCAAGCAGATGCGACTGGTCGGTGATGGTGGATCGACCTTGGCGGAGTCGGTCCGGCACGACACGACGTATCAGGGGGTATGAATGCTTCAGCACGATCAGAGACAAGGCCAGGCGCGGCACGACTAGATTATGGCGCGGGTTCAGTTCTCTGAGCTCTCCGCGTTCGCGGCCGTCGCGGATACGTTGAGCTTCACCAAGGCTGCAGCTCAGATCGGCTGCTCCTTGCCGACCATCAGCCATACGATCAAAAGCCTTGAGGAGCGGTTGGACGTCAGGCTGTTCAATCGTACAACCCGCAGCGTCGCTCTGACCGAAGCCGGAGAGCGGCTACTCGCGGAAATCCAGCCGATTCTCGAACAGGTCGACCAGGCCATCGAGAGCATCAACGCGTTCCGCGACAAGCCAGCAGGAACGCTGCGGATCGCCGTGCCGCGCGTTTTCGCGATCAGATGGCTCGGCCCGCTGATCAGATCGTTCCTGGCCGAATATCCGGACATCCAGCTCGAACTGGCGGTCGACGACACGAACAGTGACATCGTGCGCAATCGATTCGATGCCGGCATCCGATCCGGGCACCGCGTCGAGCGCGACATGAAGGTGATCCGCGTTGTCGACGACCTGCAATTCGTCACTGTCGCCTCTCCGGACTATCTCGCCGTCCATCCGGCGCCATCGACTCCGGAAGACCTTCGCGCACATAACTGCATCCGCCATCGCTTTCCCGCCGATGAAACGTTACAGCCCTGGGTGTTCGAGCAAGGTGAGCAACGGGCCGAGATCGCCGTGGATGGTTCGCTGATCGTCAACGATTTCGATCTGGCCCTGAATGCCGCGCTCGATGGCGTCGGCATCGCCTATCTGGTCGAGCCGATGGTCGGCGCCCATCTGGCGGAAGGACGATTGGTGCGCGTACTGCCGGATTGGAGCCACGCGACAGCGGGGTTGTTTCTCTATCACCCAAGCCGGCGGCAACCGCCGATGCCGCTGCAGGTCTTTCTCGACTTCGTCAAGCGGTGGCGCATCCGCGCGACGATCGCTCCGATGACGCGGGCCTTGGATGACGGCCGAAGCGCGCTGGTTGCGGCCGCGTCACACCGATCCGCGCTCCCTATCGATTAGAACTGAGATCTTCCGTGAGATCGATCGCGCATCGCCAGCGGTGCGCGATCGGATCGGCTTGCGCGCAATGCTTGACCACACGCCGCGATTATTCGGCTTTTTCACCTACCCTATTCACGATTAGCATCATTAACAAATTGACAGCGAAGCGTCAGAAACGGGGCGTGGCTGCGTCGAAGCTGGTGCAAGCAGCCGCGCGTGATCTGCAACTAAGTGAGGCACCAGCAGACCAGAGCACATTGATCGACTCCAGAGGAGCTCGCGCATACCTCGCTCGCACGCGTCGTAAGTCGATGAGTTCGACGCGACCCGGAATGCGGGTGTGCGAGCAAAAATCTGGCAAGGCCAGGGCGACACGCGGGGGACGTGTGCATCGCCGATGAACCGGAGATACCAAGATGAAGACGATGAGGGGCCTGCTTCTGGCGACAGGAGCAGTGATTTTGTCCACCGCAGCCGCTCAGGCCGCGGACCTTCCGCTGAAGGCGAAGGCCGTTGAATATGTGAAGGTGTGCTCGCTCTACGGCACGGGCTTCTACTACATCCCCGGCACCGACACCTGCATCAAGCTCGGCGGTTATCTGCGCGCCGAAACGGCGCTGTGGACCAACAGCAATTATGGCGGCGCCTATTCGGGCCAGGCCGGCGCGGACAATCGCCTCAGCAACCGCTATCAGATGCGCTCGCGCGAAAATCTCAACATCGATACGCGGACCGCGACCGAATATGGCGTGGTGCGTACCTATTTCGAGGCGGTGATGACCTGGACCTCCGGGTCGTATGGCGGTGCGGGTGCCGGCGCGACGTCCTATACCGGCGACGCCACATCCGGCGGCAGCCTCGGGGTCTACTACGCCTTCATCCAGTTTGCGGGCTTCACGATGGGCAAGGCGGTGTCGACATTCGACGCCCCCTGGACCAACTATCCCGGCAACAATTTCGATGGTCTGGTCGGCGGCAGCGGCTCCGTCAACGGCGTCAATCAGTTCACCTATACGGCTGATTTCGGTCAAGGCATCTCGGCGGCAGTGTCGGTGGAAGATCAGACGCAGTTCTTCACCACCAACATCTGGAACACGTCCGGGATCACTGCAGGTGGCGTGCTGGGTGGCAGCTATGGCACGGCCGCCTTCGGCGGCACCGTGGCTCCCGACATCATCGGCATGGTTCGCGTCGACCAGGCGTGGGGCCTCTTCCAGGCATCGTTCGCAGCGCATGACAATCATGCCGCCTATTACGGCGCGGCCGAGACCTCGGGTCATCCGTCCGACAAATGGGGCTGGGCCGCGCAGCTGTCGCTGTCGGTCAAGAACATCCCGACCGGCGCGGGCGACGTCCTCAACCTGCAGGCGGTCTATACCGACGGCGCAAGCCGCTACAATTTCCAGAGCCTGGCCAATACATCCTATTCCTTGTACGGCAGCACCGGCGTGACCGGCGCCTATCAGAGCATCGGTTTCGCCGGCGTCGGCGATGCGGTGTTCGGGACCGGCACCGGGCTCTCGACCGTGCAGACCTGGGGCCTGCGCGGCGCGTTCACCCACAACTGGAACCCGAATTGGAACTCGGCCCTTTACGGCGCCTACGCCCAGGTCCGATATGGCCAGACCGGCTCGAGCCTGATCTGCGCCGGCATCGCCGCGACCGGCGTGCTCACCGCGGGCTCGACCTGCAACCCCGACTTCAACCTCGGGCAGATCGGCCTGATCACGCGCTGGACGCCGGTCAAGAACCTCACTTTCTCGGCCGACGTGACCTACAGCCACCTCGACCAGAAGTACTCCGGGACGGCCATCGCTCCGGCCGTCGCGAGCACGGCCAAGCCGGCCGCGATCTACCAACTGAAGGACCAGGACACGGTGAGCATGCTGCTGCGCGCTCAGCGCAACTGGTAAATTTGAACTGTTAAACTCCAACTGCTCCACGAGCTTTCGGCGATGCCCCGCCGGAAGCTCGTTCTTTGTCGGCGGCAACGTCACGGCGACCGCACAACGCAAACGGCGCCGTAAAGACCGGCGCCTTCCCCTAAGCGAGCCGCGATGTGCCGGCGAGCTATTTGATCGAGCTGTTGATCGAGGTGAACTTGCTGCTGAGGCCAGATCCCAGGCCGTTCACGGCCGCCAGGATCACGATGCTCAATCCGCCAGCGATGATCGCGTACTCGATCGAAGTCGCGCCAGCCTGATTCTTCAGGAAGCTCGCAATCATCTGCCGCATCTACCACTCCGGTCGGGCTCAATCATCGACGCGCCGCAACGGCGCGCGCATACAGGCCGGGACGGACGCCCCAGGGCCGACCCTCGGCCATCGGCTTGAACAATCAGTTAATCTGCTCAGATAGCGCGGAGGCGCCGATGGCGGGCCAGGCCTTGCGGCATCGCCGTTCTTTGGGTGGAGACCGAACTGCGAAACTGCCTGCAAATATATGGATTGATTGAGTTTTATTTTCGAATCCCGGCCCTCGGGCCGAGCTGCTCGAATGGCCACAAATCGGCATGTGGCTCGGACACGTTCAGAAAAAATTCGGCTTGCCCGACGGATGCCGTATGATGGCAAATGATGGGCCGGGGCATGATCTGGGTCAACGGGCTTGGCGGGGATCGGCCTAGAGATGATGCTGGTCGCCATGAACACAATCGATTCCGCCCGCCCCCAACTGAAGATCCGCAGCGTCGCGCTCGACACCGGCCGCGAGAACGTGGTCGTGATCTCACGCAGGTCTCGGGCGCTGCGCCCCGAGGTGTTCAGCGGCTTCAGCCGGGTCGAGCTGCGCTGCAATTCGCGCACGCTGTTGGCGACACTTCTGATTACCGACGATGATGCATTGGTCGGCCCGGACGAGATCGGCCTGTCGCAACCGGCGCTGCGGCGCTTCGCCGAGCCGGCCGGCACATTCGCGACCGTCTCGCCGGCCACCCCGCCTGACAGCCTGGAGGCGGTGCGCGCCAAGATCCGGGGCGAGACCTTGAGCGACCAGGCGATCTCGGCCGTCATCGACGACCTCGCCCACTACCGCTATTCGGACATGGAGATTGCCGCCTTCCTGATCGGCTCGGCCAGCTTCATGACATCGGGCGAACTGCTGGCCTTGACGCGCGCCATGGCCAATGCCGGCACCCAGTTGAAGTGGCCCGACCCCGTGGTCGTGGACAAGCACTGCATCGGCGGCATCCCGGGTAATCGCACCTCGATGGTGGTGGTGCCGATCGTCGCCGCCCACGGCCTGACCATCCCCAAAACGTCGTCCCGCGCGATCACCTCCCCCGCCGGCACCGCTGACACGATGGAGGTGCTGGCGCGGGTCAATGTCGGCGCCGAGGAGATGAAATCCATCGTCGCCGCCTGCAATGGCTGCGTGATCTGGGGCGGCCACGTGAACCTGTCGCCGGCCGACGACATCCTGATCTCGGTGGAGCGTCCGCTCAGTCTCGACACCCGCGAGCAGATGGTGGCCTCGATCCTGTCGAAGAAGCTCGCGGCCGGCTCCACGCATCTGCTGCTCGATTTGCCGGTCGGCCCGACCGCCAAGCTCACCAGCGGCGCGGAGGCGATGCGCCTGCGCAAGCTGTTCGAGTTCGTCGGCGATCGCTTTGGCCTCAAGGTCGAGGTGATCACGACCGACGGCCGCCAACCGATCGGCAATGGCATCGGCCCGGTGCTGGAAGCGCGCGACGTGATGGCGGTGCTCGGCAATGAGCCAAGCGCGCCGACTGATTTGCGCGAGAAGTCGCTGCGGCTGGCAGCGCATCTCCTCGAATATGATCCGAAGCTGCGCGGCGGCGCCGGCTATCAGCGGGCGCGTGAGCTGCTCGACAGTGGCGCGGCGCTGAAGCAGATGCAAAAGATCATCGATGCCCAGGGGCCGACAACGAGCCGCAACGAGCTCGGCGACCTCGCCTTCGATGTCAAGGCCGGTCGCGACGGCATTGTGTCGGCGATCGACTGTCTGCGGCTCAATCGCCTGGCACGCACCGCCGGTGCACCGATCAACAAAGGCGCCGGAATCAGGCTGTTGAAGAAGATCGGCGACCGGGTCGACCAGGGTGAGCCACTTTACCGCGTGTTCACCTGTGACCCGTCCGAGCATGATCTGGCGGCGGCGGCCGCCGCGGTCGACCATGGTTACGGCATCGCCGATGGACCGAACGGCCATCGGCGATGATCGCGCGTCAGACCTTGTTCCATTTCGATCGCGAGGCCCCATGAGTGTGACCCTTCGCTTCTGCGGTGCCGCCCATACGGTGACCGGGTCGTGCTACCTGGTCCGCACCGACAAGGGCCAGATCCTCATCGATTGCGGCCTGTTCCAGGGCCAGAAGACGCTGAAGGAGCTGAACTACGGCGACTTCCCGTTCCGCCCGGCGGACGTCGATGCCGTGCTGCTGACGCATGCGCATATCGACCATAGCGGCCTGCTGCCCAAGCTGGTGCGCATGGGCTTCGACGGCAAGATCTTCGCCACGCGCGGCACCATCGATCTCTGCTCCTGGATGCTGCCCGACGCCGGCAACATCCAGGAGCAGGAGGTGCTGGCGCTGAATCGTCGCAACAGCGCGCGCGGACGCGGCGAGGTGACCCCGATCTACACCCAGGCCGACGCGATCGCCTCGCTGCAATACTTCCAAGCCGTCGCCTACGAGACCTGGACCGAGATCATCCCCGGCCTGCGCGCGCGCTATTGGAATGCCGGACACCTGCTGGGCTCGGCGTCGATCGAGATCGAGTTCGCGAGCCAAGGCGCCGACGGTGCGCCGCTGCGGCTGCTCGCCTCCGGCGATGTCGGCCCTGATGCCAAGCTGCTGCAGCCCGATCCCCGGGCGCCTGAAGGGTTCGACTATGTGATCTCGGAAGCCACCTATGGCGACCGCATCCGCGAACCGACGACGCCGGAGCTGCGCAGAGGCCGCCTCGCCGGCGAGGTGCGCGACGCCGCCACGACCAAGGGCGCGCTGCTGATCCCGGCCTTTGCGGTGGAGCGGACCCAGGAGCTGATCGTCGATCTGGTTGGCCTGATGGAGCGCGGCGAGATTCCGTCGGCGCCGATCTTCCTCGATTCACCGCTCGCCATCCACGCCACCGAGGTATTTCGCGACCATGCCGCAAGCCTCGACGGCGGCAATGATGTCGGCCGGCTGCTGTCCTCGCCGCATCTGCGCTTCACCGAGACGGTGGATGAGAGCAAGGCGATTGCCAAGCTGACGGGCTTCCACATCATCATCGCTGCCAGCGGCATGTGCGACGCCGGGCGCATCCGCCATCACCTCAAGCGCTGGCTGTGGAACAATCGCGCCACGGTGCTACTGGTCGGCTATCAGGCGAACGGCACGCTCGGGCGCTTCCTGCAGGACGGCGTCAAGGCAGTGCGCATCCAGGGCGAGGAGATCAAGGTCGCCGCGCGTATCCGCATGATCGACGATTACTCCGGCCATGCCGACGGCGCCGAGATCGCGCGCTGGATCGCCGCGCGTCGCCCGATCGCGCGCGGCCTGTTCCTGTCGCATGGCGAGGACGCCGCCATTGCCGCCTTGGCCGCGCGCGTCGGCGAGCGGATCGTGCCGTCGGCCAGGCTGTTCTCGCCCCTGCTCGACGACGTCTATGAGCTGACCAGCGCGACGCCGGCCTTGCTGGACGTGGCGCGCCGGAGGCGGCTGGCACCGGAAGCGGTGACACGGCTCGATTGGCACAATGACATGTCGGGCCTGCTGCTCGACATTCACGAGCGCATCGAGCAGGCGGCGGATGATCGCGCCCGCGGCGTCATCATTCGTCGGCTCAGGCGCGCGCTGGACGAATAGCGTCGGTGAACGGGCGTGAGTTCGACGGGCCTCCGTCGTCGAACGGTCACAGTTTGATCGCACCTTCATCGGCTTGAACATCGAACAAGAAACGGCCGAGGTTTTGAGGAACGCAGCTGCAGATCACGGCGCCAGCCCCGCTTGTGAATAGCCAAGGGCACAACGCGGGGACGGCTGGTCTTCGAAGCCGATTCTGTTACGCTGATCATGTGGTTCGCGATGCCGGATTGATCCGACTGAACCCGGCGCAGGTGGGGAAACGGGGGCTCTCACATGCATCAACCATCGAAATGGTGGCCAGGCCTGATCGCTGTTGCCGTGCTGTGGCTGGTTGCGATCGCCTTCAAGACCGCCGGGGTGGAAGACGAGATCGCACCGCGCGCCCGCGCCGCCGTCGCGTCCGCCGCCCCCGATACCGTCGCAGCGTTGAAGGTCTCGGTCGCCGGCCGTGATGTTCGCATCGAAGGGCCGGAGTTCAGTCCGGAGCAGACGGACCGGCTGGACGACGCCGCTGCCGTGAATGGCGTCCGGCTCGTCGTGGGCAATTACGACAAGCTGCCGACGCCCAAGCCCTACGCATTCCGCGCCGCGCGCGATGGCAACCAGCTGGTGCTCGAGGGCGGCGTGCCGACCCCCGCGGTCCGGGAGGCCCTCATCAAAACCGCGCGCGCCGCCCTCGGCAGCGGCGCGGTGGTCGATCGCCTCGGCTATGCCCTGGGTGCACCCGCCGACTTCGCCGCGATTGCCAGCCATGGACTGACGCAGGCCGGCAAGCTCAATGGCGGCGCCTTTTCGCTTGCGGACAAGGCCTATTCGATCGCCGGTGCGGCAACATCGTCCGACATCTATGAGGCGGCTGTCGCTGCGATGCGCCAGTTGCCGGGCGGCGCCGTGGTCGACAAGGTGTCGATCCTGCCGCCGGAGGCCAAGCCGTTCATCTGGAGCGCGGTCCGCGACGGTCAGTCGGTCGTGATGTCGGGCGTGGTCCCGAACGACGCGATCAGGCGCGCGCTCGAGGCTGCCGCGGCCAAGGCCCAGCCCGGCTCGTCGGTGATGCATCATATGCAGATCGCACGCGGCGCGCCGTCCGGCGATTTCAGTGCGTACGCGACTTATGCCTTGGCCGAGCTGTCCCGGCTGAGTACCGGACGTGTCGTCATCTCCGATGCCAACTACACGATCGCGGGCGAGGTCCCCTCGCCCGCCGCGTATGACGAGGCCATGGCCGGCGTCAGCAAGCTGCCGAGCGGGCTGACGCTTGCCAAGGCCGAGATCGTGCCGCCCGAGATCAAGCCCTATCGCCTGTCGGCGGAGCTCGGCCCGACCGGCCTCACCCTGACCGGCCTTGCGCCCAGCACGTCCGTTCGCGACGCGATCACAGCCGCGGCGAATGGACAATTCGCAGGCAGAACGGTCACGACCAAGATCGGCATCGCGCGCGGCGCGCCCGATGGCGACATCGCCAAAGCGAGCGCGAGCCTGCTGACGGAGCTCGGCAAGCTGGCCGAGGGCCGCGCCGAGATCAACGACGCGCAGATTTCGCTCAGTGGCGTCGGACTGGCCAACGTCACCGGCGCGGCGGTGCGGCAGTCGCTCGCCGGCGCGCTCGCCGCACCGTTTGCGGTCGCGGCGGTCGACGTGCGCGACGGTCCGGTGTCGCCTTACGCCTTCGAATTGCAGAAGCAGGACGGCCGCGTCCGTTTGAGCGGCTACGTCCCTGACGACACGGCACGGCGCGATCTCGTCGAGGCCGCCAGCGCGGCCTTCGTCACGGACACGGTCGAGGACAGCCTGAAAACCGCCGACGGTGCGCCGAAGGCGTTCGTCACGTCGCTCAAGGCGACGTTCCCGGCGCTGGCGCGGCTGTGGTCGACCAAGCTCGCCGCGAAAGACGCCGACATCACGATCGAGGGCGAGGCCATCTACGACAAGTCGGCCGAGCAGGTCCGCAAGGAGCTCACTGACGCGGCCGGCGGTGGCGTCAAGCTCGCGGACGTCAAGATTGGCCTCAAGCCGGAGAGCCCGCCACTGCCCACCGAAGCCTGCCAGCCGGCCTTCAACGGCCTGCTCGCCAAGGGCCGGATCCGCTTCGATACCGGCAGCGCCGAGCTCAGCCGCGAGTCGCTAGCGCTGCTCGACCACATCGTCGACGTGGCGCAGCGCTGCAAGGACGCCGAGATCGTGATCGAAGGCCATACTGACAATGTCGGCGACGAGGAGGACAATATGGACCTCTCGAAGCGGCGGGCGGTGGCCGTGGTCGGCTACATCGGCGAGGCCGGCATCGACACCTCGCGCATGACCTCGGCGGGCTACGGCCAGACCCGGCCGGTCGCCTCCAACGACACCGCGGAAGGCCGGGCGCAGAACCGCCGCATCGAATTCGTCGTGAAGTGAGGTGCTGACATCATGATGTACGACCTTACGACGTTCTTCTTCTGGATCCTGCTCGCTGCGGTCATCGGCGGCTTCGTCGGCTGGCACAGCTGGTCGGACGACAAGCAGCCGGACTGGATGCGCAGCTGGCTGCTGCCCGCCACTTTGGCCTTCGGCATCGGCGCCCTTTTGGCATTGCTGAGCGTGCTGCCGGGGCGCGCCGGGCTGTGGCTCGAGGTCGCGCTGCTGATGGTCAGCGCCTACGTGCTCGGCTGCCTGAGCGGCGGACAGCTGAAGGAATATGTCGGGCTCGGCGACAGCAGCGCGATGGCGCCGGGAGGCCCCGGGACCAGCGCGGCGTTCACGGCGGCCCCAGCGCCGGCCCGCCCGTGGGCGGACAGCCCCTCGCCGGCCGCACAAGCCGCAGCCAGCATTGAGGCTGATCGGCTGGCCGCGGAGGCTGCCGCAAAGGCCGAGGCCGATCGTCTGGCCGCTGAAGCTGCCGCGAAGGCAGAGGCCGATCGCCTTGCCGCGGAGGCTGCCGCAAAGGCAGAGGCAGATCGCTTGGCCGCAGAAGCTGCGGCAAAGGCCGAGGCCGATCGTCTGGCCGCGGAGGCAGCCGCAAAGGCCGAGGCCGATCGCCTTGCCGCGGAGGCTGCCGCAAAGGCAGAGGCCGATCGCTTGGCCGCAGAAGCTGCGGCAAAGGCCGAGGCCGATCGCTTGGCCGCGGAAGCTGCCGCAAAGGCCGAAGCAGATCGCCTGGCCGCGGAAGCTGCCGCAAAGGCCGAAGCGGATCGCCTGGCCGCGGAAGCTGCCGCAAAGGCCGAAGCGGATCGCTTGGCCGCGGAAGCTGCCGCAAAGGCCGAAGCAGATCGCCTGGCCGCGGAAGCTGCCGCAAAGGCCGAAGCGGATCGCTTGGCCGCTGAAGCTGCCGCAAAGGCCGAAGCGGATCGCCTGGCCGCTGAAGCTGCCGCAAAGGCCGAGGCCGATCGCTTGGCCGCGGAAGCTGCCGCAAAGGCCGAAGCGGATCGCTTGGCCGCTGAAGCTGCCGCAAAGGCAGAGGCCGATCGTCTGGCCGCGGAGGCCGAAGCCGACCAACTTGCGGCCGACGTTGCGGCGTCAGCGCCGATCACCGTCACCGCCGACGACAGGCCACCGGCCCTGCCCGCCCCCGACGGCACTGCTGACGACCTCAAGCTCATCAAGGGCATCGGCCCGAAGAACGAGCGCATCCTCAACGAGATCGGCGTGCATCATTTCAGCCAGATTGCGGCATGGTCGCCGGGCCAGGCGAGCTGGGTCGGCGATCACATGGCGTTTCCCGGCCGCATCGAGCGCGAGCACTGGATCGCTCAGGCGAAGCTGCTCGCGGCCGGTCTCGACACCGCGCATTCGAGCGCGGTGAAATCGGGGGCCGTCACGATCGACGATGCAGCCGATGCGCCGCTGAGCGACGTCGAGGCCGACGCCCTCCTGGCGCAGCTGCCGGATTTGGCGCCTGCGGTCGAGAACGAGGACGCCCATGCTGGTCGCCGGCCGCTCGGCCTTGCGGCGCCTCGCGGCGGACAGGCTGATGATCTCAAGCTGATCAAGGGCATCGGCAAGCAGAACGAGGCGCGGCTGCACGGCCTGGGGATCTGGCACTTCGCGCAGATCGCGGCATGGACCCCCGACCATGCCAAATGGGTCGGCTCCTATCTCGCCTTCGCCGGCCGGATCGAGCGCGAGCAATGGATCGCGCAGGCCGAGGAGCTGGCCAGCGGCGGCACCACGGAGTTCGCCAAGCGCGTCGAAGCAGGTCTGGTGAAGTCATCGCTCGACGACGGCTCGCATGGCCAGGACAATATCGAGATCGTGCAGCCGCGGGAGTGAACGCGACGCGGAGAGCCCGTGGCGCTCCTCCGTCATTGCGGGACGCGCGGAGCCTGTGTCCCGCTGTTTTACTCCGCCATGTCCACTGGCTCGGGACGCGACGGGCCGGCCAGCGGCCGCTCCTCCATCAGGATCATGCAGACGGAGGCGCAGGCGAGCATCACGGTGGCGGCCGCAAACACGAAGCGGAAGGCGTAGATCATGTCGGCTTCCGCGATGCCGCTGACCGCGCCATGCGCCCCCTCCGCCAGCGAGATGTCCGCGCCGAGCACCATCAGCAGGATGGCGCTGAAAGCCGCGACGGTGAACGACGACATCATCGAGCGGAAGAAGTTCATGGCGCCGGTGATGGTGCCGATCTGCGACCGCGCCACGGCGTTCTGCAGCGACACCACCGAGATCGGGAACGCCGTGCCGAGCCCGATGCCGCACACCGACAGCAGCACCAGCAGGACCCACAGCGACGGCGTGGTCACGGTCATGACCGCGGCCGCGATGGTGCCGATGAAGGTGCCGAGGATGGCGACGCGCTTGTAGTGCTTGACCCGGGCCATGGTGCGGCCGGCGATGGCCGCCCCGAAGGTCGAGATCGCAGCGATCGGAATCAGGCCAAGACCGGCCTGGCTCGGCGTCAGATGATAGACCAGCTCGTAATACAGCGGCAGGTGCACGGTCAGCCCGATCAGCGCGCCGAGCGCGCAGCCGCTCGCCAGCATGCCATAGGGCACCACCGTGCCGCCCATCAGCGATAGCGGCAGGAACGGCTCATCGGCCCGCTTGGCGTGCCAGACGAAGCCGAGGCCGAGCGCAACGGCGCTGCCGATCATCGCCAAAATGGTCGGCGACAACCAGGCCAGCCGGTGGCCGCCCCAGGTCAGGACCAGCATGAACACGACAGCCGAGGCCATCAGCAATAGGCCGCCGGCCCAGTCGACCTTGCGCAGCCGGTGATAGACCGGCAGCCGGGCCATCTTGGGCAACAGCAGCGCCAGCGCGGCGATTGCGAGCGGGACGTTGATCCAGAAGATCATCGACCAGTGCAGGTGGTCGGCGAAGAAGCCGCCGATGACCGGCCCGAGCAGGCCGGCGAGCAGCCAGACACCGCTGAAATAGGCCTGGTACTGACCGCGCTCGCGGGGGCTGACCACGTCCGAGATCACCGTCTGGACCACCGGCATGATGCCGCCGCCGCCGAGCCCCTGCAGGCCGCGGGCGAGGATCAAGACCGGCATGTTCGGCGCCAGCGCGCAGACCACCGAGCCGACGACGAACAGGCTGAGCGCCGTGATGATCATGGCGCGGCGGCCATAGATGTCGCAGAGCGTGCCGAACACCGGCGCCACCGCGGTCGAGGCCAGCAGATAGGCGGTGATCACCCATGAGAGATTGGTGACGTCCTGGAACTCGCGGCCGATGGTCGGCAGCGCCGTCGCTACGATAGTCTGGTCGAGCGCGGCCAGGAACATCGTCAGCAGCAGGCTCATCAGAATCGTGCGGACCTCGGCCTGGGTCAGCGGCACCGGTGGCGCGATCGAGGGGGCGTCCTCGACCGCATGCACCTGCGGCGGAATGGCCGCCAGCTCGGCCGCAATCTCTTCGGACAAGGATTGGGACGCAGCCGGATAATGGCTCTGCCGATCAAACTTGTTCATGGGGATAAATGCTATGCCGCGCGCGGCCAACGCCGCGCAGATTCGCCAGATAGCCAACTACTTAAGGGATAATTTTCCCTTGCGGCAGCAGGCGGCGCGCATGGGTGCATCCCGGCAGCGCACGTGCGGTCGCGCCGAGTTGAATTGCTGCGAGCGCGAAGTGACCGGCCTATTTCGGCCGGCGCTTCAGCTTGGCGCGCTTCGGCAGCAGCACCGGCCACGCGACGATGTGGTTCTCAAGCTGGTCGTCCGGAACAGTGTCCTCCGTCCCCTCGACCCGCCCGCGTACGGATACCCCGGCTTCATGCACAGTCTGAGGATCCCCCGAGATCAGCGGATGCCACCAATAGAGATCACGCCCCTCCGCCACCAGCCGGTAGCCGCAGCTCGGCGGCAGCCAGGTGATGGTCCGGACATTCTCAGGCGTCAGGCGAACGCAATCCGTCACCTGTTCGGAGCGGTTTACGTAATCCTTGCAGGCACATAGACCGGCATCGAGAAGCCTGCAGGAAATATGGGTGAAGTAGATGTCACCGGTATCCTCGTCCTCGAGCTTCTCCAGGCAGCACCGACCGCAACCGTCGCACAGGCTCTCCCATTCGGCCTCGGACATCTCCTCCAAGGCCTTGGTTTTCCAGAAAAATCCCTCCTGGCCCGAGGGACGTTTGAGCGGAGCAGTCATCAGACGAATCCCAGCGGGCGCGGCATCGCCGCCATCTAGTGGCCCCAGCCGAGCGGGCGCAAGGGGCGCTTGGCCGGTTGAAGCGGCACGTTAGCTTTGTGCATCAAATTATGAGCGGAACCATTGGTTTGTGCCCCCCGCTCAGCTAGATATGAAGGCGAGTCGTCCCCGGCAGCGGCATTGCGACTCGGTGCAGGCTGCTCCAAGTTGGGGGACCTGAACTTGGAGCTGCCTTGGGTTTGCCGCAACAATCGCGCAAGACCCTTCGATAGCCCCAGCCCCGTGTGCTGAGTGCTTTCGAAGCCAGCTGACACGCTTTCGAAACGACCAGGGTTCCCGTGCGGCAGATCATTCCAGACGATTGGAAGAAGCGGATCAACAATTTCCGCCTGGATCTCGACGCCCGGTTCGATTCGGCGTTGTTCTCCTCGCTGCGCGGCACCCGCGAGCTGTATGAGCGCTATTCGGCGTTCATGGACCGGTTCTATGTCGGCGGCTGGAAGCGCTGGGTGTTCGTCGAGCCGCTGTCGGAGGCTGCCACGATCGGCCTCGGCGGCCTGGTCCTGATGCTGGCGCTCGCGATCCCCGCGTTCCGGGAAACGGCGGACGAGGACTGGCTGAAGAAGTCCGACCTCGCGGTCACCTTCCTCGACCGCTACGGCAACCCGATCGGCAGCCGCGGCATCAAGCACAACGACTCGATCCCGCTGGAAGACTTCCCGGATAATCTGATCAAGGCGACGCTCGCCACCGAGGACCGCCGCTTCTACGACCATTTCGGCATCGACTTCCCCGGCCTCGCGCGCGCGCTGGTCACCAACGCCCAGGCCGGCGGCGTCCGCCAGGGCGGCTCCTCGATCAGCCAGCAGCTCGCCAAGAATCTGTTCCTGTCCAACGAGCGCACCATCGAGCGCAAGGTCAACGAGGCGTTCCTGGCAATCTGGCTCGAGACACGCCTGACCAAGAACGAGATCCTCAAGCTCTATCTCGACCGCGCCTATATGGGCGGCGGCACCTTCGGCGTCGACGGCGCGGCGCATTTCTACTTCAACAAGTCGGTGCGCGACATCAACCTGGCCGAGGCCGCGATGCTGGCCGGCCTGTTCAAGGCGCCGACCAAGTTCGCTCCGCACATCAACCTGCCCGCCGCCCGCGCCCGCGCCAACGTGGTGCTCGACAATCTCGTTGATGCCGGCTTCATGACCGAGGGCCAGGTGTTCGGCGCCCGCCGCAACCCGGCCTTCGCGGTCGACCGCCGCGACGAAAGCTCGCCCAACTACTTCCTCGACTATGCCTTCGACGAGATGCGCAAGCTGGTCGACACGTTCCCGAAATCCTACACCGAGCGCGTGTTCGTGGTGCGGACTTCGATCGACATGAACGTGCAGCATGCCGCCGACGAGGCGATCGAGAACCAGCTGCGCCAGTTCGGCCGCGACTACCATGCCACCCAGGCCGCCACCGTGGTCTCAGACCTCGACGGCGGCATCCGCGCCATGGTCGGCGGCCGCGACTACGGCGCCAGCCAGTTCAACCGCGCCACCGACGCCTATCGGCAGCCGGGCTCATCGTTCAAGCCGTACGTGTACACGACGGCGCTGCTCAACGGCTACAAGCCGACCTCGACCATCGTCGACGGCCCGGTCTGCATCGGCAATTGGTGTCCGCAGAACTATGGCCATTCCTATTCCGGCACGGTGACCCTGACGCAGGCGATTACCCGCTCGATCAACGTCGTTCCGGTGAAGCTGTCGATCGCGCTCGGCGGCAAGGAGGGCCCGAAGGCGGGCCGCGCCAAGATTGTCGAGGTAGCCCGCCGCTTCGGCATCAAGGCGCCGCTGCCGGACACGCCGTCGATGCCGATCGGCTCCGACGAGGTGACGGTGCTCGAACACGCCGTCGCCTATGCGACCTTCCCGAACAAGGGCAAGGCCGTCACGCCGCATTCGGTGCTGGAGGTCCGCACCGGCGCCGGTGACCTGGTCTGGCGCTGGGACCGCGACGGTCCAAAACCGAAGCAGGCGATCCCGGCTTCGGTGGCCGCCGACATGGCGGGCATGATGAGCCACGTGGTCAGCGAGGGAACCGCACGCCGCGCCGCACTCGACGGCATCCCGACCGCCGGCAAGACCGGCACCACCAACGCCTATCGTGACGCCTGGTTCGTGGGCTACACTGGCAACTTCACCTGCGCCGTCTGGTACGGCAATGACGACTATTCGCCGACCAACCGCATGACCGGCGGCTCGCTGCCGGCGCAGACCTGGCACGACATCATGGTCGCCGCGCATCAGGGCGTCGAGGTCAAGGAGCTGCCCGGCGTCGGCATGGGCGAGAAACTGCCGCAGCCGGCCTCCGCCGCGATGGCCCAGGCAGGCCAGCCGAAAACCCTCGAGATCAAGCCCGGTCCGCCGCCGGTGCTGACCCGCCGTGGCGCCGAGATCCTGGTCCAGGTCGAGAAAATGCTCGACGATGCCGCCCGCGTCGCCGAGAAGGCGGCACCGGTCGATCCGCGCAAGCCGGCCAAGCCGGTGTCGTCGAGCGCGCTCGCCTTTCCCGAGAACTACGCCGCGGCAACCGCCGATGGCGTGACCACTCCCGCCTTGCGCAAGAACTGACGACGGCGATCTCCGTGCGGCTGCTCTTCATCACCTTGATTGCCCTCCTGATCGCGACCGGCGTCGGCATCGGCGCAACCTGGATGACCACCACGCGCGGCACCGAATTCGGCACCTTGACCATCGGGGCGTGGACGGCACGCCCGAAGACCGGCACGGCCGATGTCGACCCTTACGCACGCGCCACCATCACCCGCAACGGCGAGCTGCCGATCGGCACCGGCGACGGCGTCGCGTTCACCGCCACCACCGACGACAAGAAAAAGCCGCTCGATGGCCGCTGCGACATCCTCGTCAGCGGCGTGACGCCCCCCGCCCGCTTCTGGACGCTCACTCTGTACGATCGCAAGGGCCACCTCGTGCCCAACACGCTGCAGCGCTACGGCTTCACCAGCCAGGAGCTCGTGCGTGGCGCCGACGGCTCGTTCGAGATTCGCGTCGCATCGCGCTCACGCTCCGGCAACTGGTTGCCGACCGGCGGCATCGAGCGCTACGCGCTGATGCTGCGGCTGTACGACACGCCGGTGGGCGTGGCCACGCGCACGCAGCGCGACGCGCCGATGCCCGCGATTACGACAGTGGGCTGCCCATCATGATCCGGCTGCTGTTCACCGTGATCGTCGGCGTGCTGCTCGGCGGCGTGGTCCATCTCGTCAGCGTGCTGGCCCTGCCGCGAATCTCGACCCAGGATGCCTATTCGCGGCTGACGCCGATGACCAAGCTCAATGCCGTGACGCAGCTGCCGCTTGCCGATCCCAACAACTCGCCGATGCCGTTCATGGACCCGGCCTTCGCGATGGCGATCTGTCGCTACGACCTGTCGGAGGGGCCGCTCAAGCTGACCGTTCCGGTCAGCCAGGCCTATACGTCGGTGTCGTTCTATACTCGCAACGAAATCGCCTATTACGCGATCAATGATCGCTCCGCCGGCAAGCGCGTGATCGAGCTCGATCTGATGACCGAAGCCCAGCACGAGGATCTTCCAGAGGACGAAGAGATCACCGCCGCCGACCGGCTGATCATCGATTCGCCGACTAGCACCGGATTGATCGTGTTGAAGGCCCTCGCGGCCGAGCCCGGCCTCATGCCGCAGGCGCAGGCCTCCCTTGCAGCGGCCAGTTGCGGCCTGCAGGCCGAGGCTCCCGCCAAGGCGGAAAAGCCGCGCGGCAAGCGGTAAGGCGTTACGAGGACCTTCAATCAAATCCACAACGCTCTCTTCATCCTTGGTGGCATAGTCGTTACCTCGCTTCGCTGCTATGACGGCACAGGACGGCGGCGCTTCGCCCAATATCAAGGTCATGCCCCTCGAAATCGAACGGAAGTTTCTCGTCAAGTCCGAGGCTTGGCGAGGTCAGGCGACGCATCATCAGCGTCTTCGCGATGGTCTCGTCGCACGTCAGGATGGGCTCAAGGTTCGCGTCCGGTGCTATGGCGATCGAACGACGCTCTGCGTGAAGAGCGGCCGGCGGGGTTTGTCGCGGGAAGAATTCGAGTATGAGATTCCCAGGGATCATGCCGAGGCGATCTTCGCGCATTGCGAGGGGCGCATCATCGAGAAGACCCGCCATTACGTGCCCGGCGACAGCGGCCTCTGGGAGGTCGACGAGTATCACGGGCCACTGGACGGAATCATCATCGCAGAAATCGAGCTGCCGACCGAAACGGCTGTCGTACAGATCCCGGATTGGGTCGGCGACGAAGTCACCGGCGATCCGCGCTACAGCAAGGCCAACATGCTGACGGAGCGGTTGCGCGCGACGACCGTTCGCGAGCTGCGACACGCGCGTCTTGCAGGCCTGTGATGCGCGGATCCGCCGCTTGACCCGTGTCAAATCATCCTTGCGAAGCCCATCTTAAACAGCGCGGGTTTTGGCGGGCGTGAACGGGCCTGCGCACGGAGTTTCTGATACGATGAGTTCATCGCAGGTGATGTCGCAGGCGCTCCGCGCCAAGATCATGTCGGCGGACGATGCCGCCGCGTTGGTCAAGCCCGGCAGCCATGTCGGCATGAGCGGCTTCACCGGCTCGGGCTATCCAAAGGCCGTGCCGCTGGCGCTGGCGCGCCGGATCGAGGCGGCGCACGGGCGCGGCGAGCCGTTCCGCATCGGCGTCTGGACCGGCGCATCGACCGCGCCCGAGCTCGACGGCGCGCTGGCCAAAGCCAATGGCATCGACCTGCGCCTGCCCTACCAGTCCGATCCGACCACGCGCCAGCGCATCAACGCCGGCAGCATGGAATATATCGATCTGCATCTCAGCCATGTCGCGCAGTTCGTGTGGTTCGGATTTCTCGGCCATCTCGACATCGCCGTGATCGAATGCGCCGGCATCCTTCCCGATGGACGACTGATTCCGTCGACCTCGATCGGCAACAACAAGACCTGGCTCGATCAGGCCGACCGCGTCATCATCGAGGTCAATTCCTGGATGAACCCGGCGCTGCTCGGCATGCACGACGTCTATTACGGCACGCGGCTGCCGCCGCATCGCAAGCCGATCCCGATCATAGCCCCCGGCGACCGCATCGGCGAGACCACCTATCGCTGCAATCCGGACAAGATCATCGCGGTCGTCGAAACCCATGCGCCGGACCGCAACACCACCTTCACACCGCCTGACGAGGTCTCCGGTGCGATCGCCGGCCACATCCTGGAGTTCTTCGAACATGAGGTGAAGCAGGGCCGCCTGCCGCGCAATCTGCTGCCGCTGCAGTCGGGCGTGGGCAATGTCGCCAACGCCGTGATGGCGGGGCTCGATGAGGGGCCCTTCCCCCACCTGACGGCGTACACCGAGGTGCTGCAGGACGGCATGCTCAACCTGATCCGCTCCGGGCGGATGGATCTCGCCTCGGCAACGGCGCTGTCGCTGAGCTCGGAGGCGGCGATCGAGTTCAACCGCGAAATCGAGTTCCTGCGCGACCGCATCGTGTTGCGGCCGCAGGAGATCTCGAACCATCCCGAGGTGATCCGCAGGCTCGGCGTCATCGCCATGAACGGGCTGATCGAGGCCGACATCTACGGCAACGTGAACTCGACCCATGTCCGCGGCAGCAGCATCATGAACGGCATCGGCGGGTCCGGCGACTTCGCCCGCAATGCCTATCTGTCGATCTTCATGACGCCGTCGACGGCCAAGAACGGCGCGATCTCCTGCATCGTGCCGATGGTGACCCATGTCGACCACACCGAGCACGATGTGCAGATCCTCGTGACCGAGCACGGACTGGCCGATCTGCGCGGCCTGTCGCCGAAGCAGCGGGCCCGCGCCATCATCGACAAGGCGGCGCATGCGAAATTTCGCCCGGCCTTGTCGGACTATTTCGAGCGGGCCTGCCGCGATTCGAGCGGCAAGCATACGCCGCATCTGCTTGACGAGGCGCTCCGCGTGCTCAGGCCCGAATGAGACTGACCTCGGCTAGATCATGATGCGTTTCCGCGGAAACGCATCATGATCTTTCCTCCTTATTTGAGCATGATCTTTTCGGAAAACCGGTTTCGACTTTTCCGGATCATGCTCTAGCCCTTGGAGGTCAGCGGCCGCTGGATCAGCGGGCGCGCCGCCACCGGCGGGTTGGCGGTCTGGGCGGCCAGCTCGCCGATCAGGCGATCCGCTTCGGCTGCGATCGAATCCGGCGCCTGCAGCACCAGCCGCTCCAGCGCCCAGCGATAGGACGAGACGCGCTGCTCCAGGCAGATCTGCACCCATTGCACAATCAGCGAGTTCTCCTGCATGCGCGCGACGGCATCGGCCTTTTCGCGCGGCGACAGTTCGCTCATGTAATGCATGCTGGCATCGCGCTTGCGGTCGAGATCGATCACGCGGATCGCCGATGCAAAGAACGGTTCGAAGCGGGTGATGTCGTCGCGCACGTCGTCGATCAGCTGCGCGTAGCGCGAGGAATGCGAGCGGTGCGGCTCGTCAATCAGTGCACGGCCATAGGCGGTACGGTCGAACGAAACCTTCTGGCGCCAGGGCGATGCTGACGGCTGGTAGTCGCCGAACACCGCCTTCCAGGCCGGACGCGAATGCGGCGGCTCGATCAGCGGATAAGCGAGATCGCGCAGCTGGCGCTCATTGTCGGTCAGCTGAAACTGCGATGGCGTAACGCCCACGCTGGCGGTGGCTTCCGCCCCGATCCATTTGTGCATGTCGTCGTTGCGCATATCGGCGCGCGTGCGGCCGAAATCGCCGCCGCTGCAGGCGCCGAGCAATGCGCTGGAAACAACAAGCGCGACGGCCGGCGCTGCCCGCCGGACCCGAACTATCATGTCCGGCATTCCCATTCCCCTGCGCAATCAGCGGCGACGACGGCGGCGGCTCGGTGCGGCGCCCTCGCGGGGACCGCGATCGTCACTGCTGCTGTCCCGCTCGATGCGAACAACGGGAAGAATCACGATCGTCCCCATGCCCTCCCGCGGCGCGCCGGTCACCGGGGATCGCGCGCGACGCGCTGCATCCGTCGGGAATTGAATGATGGTCGCCATGTCAGCTCTCTTTCGTGCCCGAAGTTCGAACCCCCAAACTTTCCCCCTTGCCCGAACTTCGCAGGCCAGAGGGCACGCACAACTGACGATTTCGATGCGGCGCCCTGACGAGACAAGGCAGCGGCGACGCGGCGAGACAGGATCGAGCCGGCATCGTGTCAACGCCATGGCTCGATGCTCGAACGGGTCGATTAAGATCAGGACGTGGTTAAGAGGGTGTTAATGCACGCTACAGGAAACACGGATCGCGTGCAGCCGCGCGAGTGATCGCAAGCGGGCGTTGCGCCTTTGTCTCACCGGGAAAATTCGGCCCATCTTCACCGATTGTTTTCCTTAACGGCCCATTAAAACAACTCGGCTCTAATCGACGCAACGATTGCCGAAGTTGCGTACCCGACATGACAAGATCATCGCTGTTCCCCGGCTTCGACGGGTTGCTGACGCTGTCGCGCCGCGAGGGCGTCGACATCAAGCCCACTCTGCTGCGTGTCCTGACCGACCTCTATGTCCAGGCGAGCACCCATTCGGCGGATGAGGAGCGGCAATTCGTCGAGTTGGTCTCGCGATTGGTCGATGACGTCGATGACGCGACCCGCGCGGCCGTCCGCGCCCGCCTCGCGATCTATCCGGGCACGCCGATCGAGATCCTGACAAAGCTCGGACTGCGCCCGGCGCAGGATGAAGCGATGCTGCCCTTGGCCGGGCCCATTCCGCCGGCGCTCCGCGCATCTCCGCTCAAAGTCCCCGCACGCGAGGACGCTCCGTCCGCCGGATTGACGATGCAGCCGCGTGATGCGGCCGAGCTCAGCGAGATGTTCCTGCGCGCCGGCGTCAAGGAGCGCATCGCCATCCTGGAGAACCTCGCCACCGCGCCGCTGCGGCCTGCAGCGCCCACGCCACCGCACCGCGCGCTGAATGCGATCGAGGCTTTGGAGATGGCGGCCTTCAACGCCGACGTCGAGACGTTCACGCTGGAACTCGGCGAAAGCCTGCTGCTTCCGGCACGCATCACGCAGGAGGTGATGAACGATGCGAGCGGCGAGCCGCTCGCCTGCGCTGCAAAGGCGCTGGGCATGCCGGGAGCGGCATTCGAACGCGTGCTGCTCTTCCTCAAGCCCGAGATCGGCCAGTCGGTCGAGGCCGTCTTCAGATTGTCGCGGCTCTACGAGCGCCTCAGCGACCGGGCGGCCTTGATCATGCTGGCGGCTTGGCGTGGCTCGGCGATCGCGGCGGTCCGGGCGAAGCATCGCCCGGCTCTCTATGATGACGAACGTCAGAATGTCCGCGCGAGCTCGTCCCGCACCGGGACGCAAGGCTCGCCGCGGCCGATCGTGCGCACCGGCACCGACGGCTTCAAGCGCTGACGCGCCGCTCTGCCGTCCTGGCTGAGCGGTTTCGGCAGGGACGCTCGCGAAATGGCCGCTCGCACAGGGACGCTCGCGATCGCGGCTACGCCTGATCGCGGGCGAGGTCGAGAAAGTGGCGGCCCTGCTTGTCCTCGGTCTCCACGATCCAGGCGTCGGGATCGAAACGCACCTCCTTCACCAGACGCTCTTCGATCTGCGTCTCGGGCTGCGGCTGCGGAGCGATCGGGACAAAGAAGCGGTCGATCGGGCGACTGTCGTCATAGACGGTCTGCGGCGCCGGCATGTACAGCTGCGCGGTGCCATCCATCAAGGCAACCTTGATGAACACCGCACCGGCCTCTTCGGCGCCACGCCGGCGAATCGCGCTGAATGCGCCGGCCGACTGGCAGCGGCGCAAATAGGCGCTCACCCAGATGCTGCTCTTCAATCGCATGAAAGGTTCACGGCCGGCGGAACGACGCGCTGCAAGCTGCAGCCCAGGGACGCCCTGCTCTATTCGATCGGATGGCCGATGACAATCGCAAGCTCGCGCACCAGGCGGTCCGACAGCTGGCCCGTCACCGGCAGCTTGCGCTCGCGCTCGAACTTCTGGATCGCAGCCTGGGTCTCGGAACCGATCATCCCTGTGGGCTTCAACTGACCATAGCCATATTCAGTGAGCGCGCGCTGGACTGCGGCGACGCGACGCGCATTGCCGCCCGGCGCGGGCTGGGCGCGCGAGGCGCCCTGGCCGCCGCTGACCGACCGCACCAGATCGGCGAGCGGATCGGCGTATTTCTGATCCGGCCGCGCATCGGCGGTCCGCTGCTCCGCCGGCCTCGGTTCCACGACCCGCGTGTCGGGCGGCCGGGTCTCGGTCACCTTGGGATCGAACGGAGAGAGATCGGCTTCCGTCGGCCGCGGCCGCGGCAACGGATTGGCATTGGCAAGCGCCGGAGGAATCGTGACGATCGAGCCGAACATCGGTGCGGGATGCGGACCCGATTGCAGGAAGACGGCGTTGACGATGATCGCGCTGCCGGCCGCGCAGGCCAGCAGACCGGCGAACATGTCCTTCGGGCTGTAGAGGACGGCACGCATCAGCCAGCCGCGTTCCTCCACCGCCTCGACCGCGGCAGCAGCGGCACCGGCGCGCTTGCGGCGGCGCCGGACCGGCGCCTCATCCTCGTCTGCAGCTCGTCTAGGCACTCTTCTTCACCTGAATCACCTGCCCTGCCTGGGCAGATCGCGAAGGCGACAGCGCCGTGATCGTCGCGCCCGCCGCCTCCGCGGCAACACAATCGATGGGAAGCGCGATCGAGACCGTCGTTCCCTCGTCGAGCTTGCTTTCTATCGACATTTCGCCGCCATGCAAGTTCACGAGGCTCTTCACGATCGAGAGACCGAGGCCGGTTCCCTCGTGCCGCCGCTGATAGGTCTTGCCGGCCTGGAAAAATGGATCGCCGATACGCTTCAGGTCGTCGGCCGCGATCCCGACACCTGTGTCGGTGATCCGCAGCAGCAGTTGCGGCCCCTCGATGGCGGCGGACACCGTGACCCGGCCGCCACGCTCCGTGAACTTGATCGCGTTGGACACCAGATTGATCACGATCTGCTTGAACGCACGCGGATCGCCCGTGATGGTCGGGAGATCGTGCGGCACATCGGCCGACAGATCGACGCCGTTTTCCCGGGCGCGCAGCGCCAGCAGATTGCAGCAATTGATCAGCGCTGCGCGCGGCGCGAACGGCTCGGGCGTCAGCTCGAAATTGCCCGACTCCATCTTCGACATGTCGAGAATGCCGTTCACGACCGACAGAAGATGCTGACCGGAATCATTGATCAGCTGGGCATATTCGCGGCGGCGTGCGGCGTTGAGCACCAGCACCTGCTCCTGCATCAACATCTCGGAGAAGCCGATGATGGCGTTCAGCGGCGTGCGCAGCTCATGGCTCATGGTCGCGAGGAATCGCGTCTTGGCGGCATCGGCGCGTTCCGCCGCGCTGCGCGCCAATTCGAGCGCCTGCTCCTGCAGCTTGCGATCGGTAACGTCGCGCATGACGGCGACCACCTCCTGCTCCGCGCCGCTCGGTGTCCGGACGGCGGCATCGAGCGGCCGACAGCGCATCTCGACCCAGATGAAATCGACCGCATGATGCGGGCCGCGCGAGTCGCCCCCGACATCGCGGCGGAGCCGGAACTCGACGCTCGACGCTTCGCTGCCGCGCGCCGCTTCCGACAACGCCGTGAGATAAGCGGGGCGATCGGCGACATGAACCCGCTCGAACAGGCCATGGCCTTGCAACTGGGCAACAGACGTCCCAAGCAGATGCTCGGCTGCAGGCGAAATGAACATCACCGCGCCGTTGCGCCGGTGGCGGGAGATCACGTCGCTCATGTTGCGCGCGAGCAGACGGTAACGCTCCTCCTCCATCGACAACAACGTCACGCCGGTTCGCGCCAGCGTGTCGGCGGCAAAAGCGAGCACGGCGGCATAGAGCGTGGCAGACGCGACGCCGAAGGCGAGCAGACCCATTCGCAACGCCGGATGCATCTCCGGCCTCGGCAGCCAGCCGAGATGCCCGATGAGGATCAGCAGCAATGCGCATGACAGCGCCAGCGCCGCCGAGAACACCACGACGCGACGCGACGCCGAGAACGCGGCCTCCAGGGGCACGACGATCAGCCAGACCGCCGCAAAGGATTCGATACCGCCGGTCTCGATCGAGACCGACATGATCAAGGCGGAGAGCGCGAGCGACGACAGCGCGCAGGCGCTCTCATAGCGGCCCGTGCGTGACAGATACCAGGACAGCAGGATCGGCGCGATCAGCCATGCCAGCGCGCCGACCTCGAGCGCACTCGGCGCGCCGCGCATCGCGAGATAGGCGGGAAAGACAGCGAACGCCGCCAGGCTGCCGAGCAGGCGCGGCGCGATGAAGGCGCGGTGGCGCGCGCGCGTCATCGCATCAGTTCGAGCCGATGGATGCAACAAAGCATCAAGACAATCGCGGATGATACTCAACACACTCACGGCTCTCGCGCCTCGGCCTGTCGGACACTGTGATAAAGAACGTGCCGGGACGCCCCCTGTCGTCACGCGTCAACCTGTCAGACTCGCATTAAGCGAACGCTAAGGGCCACGCTGCGGTGACTGCGCCATTCGGCCGGGATGGTGAACGCATGGTTTCCGCCTGTCAGTGCGACCGCCAAAGCGTCGCCATCCGCAGCTGGTTGCAAGGCGCGCCCTGCTGTCGCCAACGAAACGTTTAGGTCGAAAAAAGTTCCCGGGCCGGCTTCGCGAAATCTCAACCAATTAAGCTCACAGCAAGCAGTCGCGACGTAAAACAAAGCATCCGCCGATCTCGGCCGCGCCTCTCAGAGACAGGCGAGATCAGGCAGGACGGTCGGGGTTGCGTGATGTTCTTTCTGCTTCGGATGGCATTCTGGCTCGGACTCGTGCTGGTGCTGCTGCCGCGCGAGAAGAGCCCCGACGCCGACAAACTGCCGCAGATCAATGCGCACGAAGCCGTGCAGGCGGCGACCGCGGCGGTCTCCGACATGAGCCAGTTCTGCAAGCGTCAGCCGCAAGCCTGCGAGGTCGGCGGCCAGGCGGCGACCGTGATCGGTCATCGTGCCCAGGAAGGTGCGCGCAAGATCTATCAGATCATCACCGACAAGCCGGAGACGGCCGAGAAGCCGGCCACCGCGGACAAGTTGATCGGGCCGGTGAAGCCGGCCAATCTCGACAAGCGCGCCAACGATCATACCGGGTCGATCGACGGCCCCGCGGCCGAGGAGCCTCTGCCAGGAGACGCTGCCGCTGACACGCTGTCCAGCGACGACCTCGCAGCCGAATGGCACCTGCCGCCGACGCCCTGACCCCACCGCAGCGCTGTCGCTTTCGTCCCGCCGAACGCCTATATGAGGGCGCGTATCGGGATCTGAGAGCACCATGACGATCGACGAAATCCGCGACAATTTCGCCCTGCTGGACGACTGGGACGACCGCTACCGCTATGTCATCGAGCTTGGCCGCACCTTGGCGCCGATGCCCGAGGACGAGCACTCGGCCGCCAACAAAGTGCAGGGCTGCGCCAGCCAGGTGTGGCTGTCGCGCCATATCGATCGCGGCGGCGCCGGGCCGATCCTGAACTATCTCGGTGACAGCGACGCCCACATCGTGCGGGGCCTGATCGCGATCCTGCTGACGCTGTATTCGGGACGCACGCCGCAGGAGATCCTCGCCATCGACGCGCCTGCCGTGTTCGACGAGCTCGGATTCCGCGAGCATCTGACGCCGCAGCGTTCAAATGGTCTGCGTTCCATGGTCGAGCGCATCCGCTCCGACGCGCGCGAAGCACTCGCTGCCGCCGGCTGATCGGTTCCGCTATTTCTCGCGCTCGGGGCGCTGCTGACCGAGCCCCATCTTCTTGGCCAGTTGCGAGCGCGTGACCGCGTAGTTCGGCGCCACCATCGGATAGTCCGGCGGCAGGTTCCATTTGTCGCGGTACTGCTCCGGCGTCATGTTGTACTGGGTGCGCAAATGGCGGCGCAGTGATTTGAAGCGCTTGCCGTCCTCGAGGCAGACCAGATAGTCCGGATGGATCGACTTTTTCACCGGCACCGCGGGCCGCGCCGGCTCGGGCGCAGGCTCGCTGCGTCCCGCAGCGACGCGCGTCAGCGCAGCGTGGACCTGGCTGATGAGCGAGGGAATCTCGGCCGCAGGCGTCGGATTGTTGCTGAGATAGGCCGACACGATGTCGGCAGTCAGATCGATGAAGCTCTTGCCGGCCCCGTCCGTCATTGCCCCCTCGCCGTCTTCCACCCGGTGATTCTCGTAAGCAAGTATCGCTCTGGCCGAGCGCCCCTGTTGTCTTACGATTCTTCAAGCAATATGGGCAAATGACTGGCGAAATGACAATAAGGTGAGGACTTCTTCTTGAGAAGATCTGTCCACGGCGAAGTAATGTGTGCGGTATACCAGTGAGGTCGGCCGTCCGCGGCTCAGCCGCGGCCTTCGAGGTGGGTGCGCAATTCGTCGATCGAGGCAAAGCGCATCATGCCTTCCGGCATCTGCGCCTCGATCGAGCCGTCCGAATAGAGCGAATAGGCCATCCCATCGACAACACCGGACTTGATGATGCTGATCGCTGCCGGCGCCTCGGCCGGCGCGATCTCAGGCTCCGGGGCGGGCTCGGGCTCCGGCTCGACGAAAGCCGGCGCGGCGCGCGCGAAGCGACGCGGGAATGGCGGCCGAGGCGCCTCTGCCGCCCGCGGCCGCTCGGAGCGCTGCCAGCCGTCATCGAATCCCGGCGCAGGGTCCGGCGGCGCCGGAGCCTCAAGCGGCTCGGCGGGAGGCTCGGTCGGCGGAGGCTGCCGGAAATCGCTGCCGAACGGCTCGGAGCCGCGCTTGTCCGCCCGTTCGCGATCCCGCCGGGACGACGAGGCGAACAGCAGATTGCGCTTGGGACGCTCGGACGCCTCCGTCTCCGGTCCGCCAAGGGTCGGCTCTGGCTCGGACGGCCGCAGCGGCGAAGCAAGCGGTGGCGGCGTGGACAGAGATGACAGGGGCCCGGCGGATATTGGCGCGGCGGGAATGGGCGCCGACGACAACGGCGCCGACAGGTCCGGCATGCGCGGACGCGCGCGCGGCGTCACGCCCTCCCGCCAGGCATCCTCGGCCGGCGGCATCGCGGGCGCGTCGAGGTCAGGCTTGTTCACCCCCGGCAATTGCAGCGGCCGGATCTCTGCATCCGCCGGACCGCGCGTGCGCAAGCGCTGCGAGATCACTTTCAACTCGGCGAGCACAGCCGCGAGTCCGAGCATCAGCAGGCCGCTGCAGACGCCGAGGGTTCCAGACAGGATCAGCGTGTTGCCGACGCTGAACTCTTTGACCGGAATACCCCAGGCTATCGCTCCAAGCCCAGCCAGCACGGCCAGAGCCCCAGCGGCCAACATCGCACTCATCATTCGAACCTATCCCCTAATGCGCCGGTACCGGACCGCGTCCCGACCGATATCACACTAGTTTCCTGCGGTTGCCCGCGTCCCTTGAATCCGGTTCTAGTCGAAATCCGCGACAATTTGCAGCGGAACTTCGGCCGGTCTCCCGGCTCTCCACGTCGAAGCGGCCAAGCGCGCCACGATCGCGCCACATTTCCCCGCTGCTAACCCACGGAACCGGCTCGGGTTCCTCCGGGTTTTCCCGGAGCCTGATGGTTCAGGACGCGTTCATGTGGCTATGCCAATATGGCACCAAGCAGCCGAAATTCGGGCTCCCTGCTGCACCGCGATGGACGCATGACGCGACTTTTCCAACACCTTGGAAACGAGGACGCGCTATATCCAGGCGGGGAACACAGGCCTGAAGCGCGGGAGCGGGGTCGTTAGGGGACGCCGGGTCACACTCAGCCATGACATCGATAACCACTTCGGTCCTCGAGACGCCGACGCGGCGGACCCTCGAGCGGACTTGTGACGATCTCGCCATGTTCGTGCTCGCCGCGGTCGCGGTAGTGGCCGGACTGACGTTCCGCGATTACGGCCTGGGCTGGGACGATTACACCCATGCCGAGTATGCCGATCTGTTGCTACGCATGTACGGCTCCGGATTCAGGGACACGGCGGCGCTGTCGTTCGCCAATCTCTATATGTACGGCGGCGGGTTCGACATGGTTGCAGCCCTGCTGCACAAGATCCTGCCCCTGGAATTGTTCGAGACGCGCCGGCTGGTCGGCGCCATCGTCGGGTTGATCGGCCTCGCAGTGACGTGGCGGCTGGCACGCCGCATCGGCGGCGCCGTGGCCGGCGTGGCCGCCCTGCTGCTGCTGGCCCTCTGCCCGATCTTCTACGGCCACATGTTCATGAACCCGAAGGATGCGCCCTTCGCGGTGGCCATGGTGGTGCTGCTGATGGGGCTGGTGCGCCTGGCCGAGGAGTATCCCTACCCCTCGCCGCGTACCGTCCTGATCATCGGGCTCGGCGCCGGATTTGCGATCGGCTCGCGCATCCTTGGCGGCATGGCGGTGGTTTACGCCGTCGTCGGCTTCATGCCCCTGTTCGTGGAAGAATACCGCACGCAGGGCGCCCGCGAGGCCGTCCGCCGTTTCGCCCATCTGATCTATGTGCTGATCCCCGGCCTGATCCTGGGCTACCTGATCATGGGCCTGATCTGGCCGTGGTCGATCATCGAGCCGGCCAATCCATTCCGGGCCCTGACCTATTTCTCGCACTTCTTCGAGAAGCCGTGGAAAGAGATGTTCGACGGGGCCCTGGTCTCGGTGCCGGACATGCCCTGGTCGTACCTGCCGACGCTGTTTGCGCTGCAGATGCCGGAGCTGATGATCGGGCTGTTCGTGGCCGGCGTGGTCGCCTCGCTGATGTCGTTGTCGCGCCCCGACATGCCGGCGCGGCAGAAGAGCATCCTGCTGATGCTGACCTTGGCGGCGACGCTGCCGATCCTGATCGCGATCGTCAAACGCCCGGCGCTCTACAACGGCATCCGCCACTTCGTGTTCGTGATCCCGCCGATGGCGCTGCTCGGCGGCGTCGCCTTTTCCTGGCTGCTGTCCTGGCTCAACAAGGACGAGCGCCGCAGCTGGCAGCCGGTGGCGATCGCCGCCTTCTGCTTCGGCCTGCTGCTGCCTCTGGCGGAGATGATCCGCCTGCACCCCTACCAGTACACGCATTTCAACTTCATCGCCGGCACGGTGCGCGAGGCCGATGCCCGCTTCATGCTCGATTATTGGGGTCTGGCGCTGAAGCAGGCCTCCGACGGCCTGAAGGAGCAGCTCGACGAGCGCCAGGAAGTGCCGCCGATCGGTCACAAATGGAAAGTCGCGGTCTGCGGTCCGCAGCGGCCTGCCCAGGTCGCGCTCGGTCCCGATTTCACGATCGGCTGGGACAGTCATGCCGCCGACTTCGCGATGACCCTCGGCGAGTTCTACTGCAAGGGACTGACGGCTCCCGTGATGGTCGAGATCAAGCGCGACGATGTGGTGTTCGCACGGGTCTACGACATCCGCGGCCGCAGTATTTCGAGCCTGCTGTCGATCCCTGCTCCCTAGCCGATCGGCCATATGATCAGGGCGATCGTCCCGATGAGGAACGATCGCCCGATGAGCCTGGCGTCTTCAGACGGGCTTAGAACCGCGCATCGATGTCCACGACGTCGATCAGCTTGTGATTGACGAACTCCTTCAGGCCGAGTCCGATCAGCTCACGACCATAACCCGAGCGGCGGATGCCTCCGAACGGCAGATCAGCCTCGACTTTGGTCGGATGGTTCACGAACACCATGCCGGTCGAGACCCTTCTCGCGAGCCCGGCACCATGCGCCGGGTTGGCGGTGAAGACGGAGCCGCCGAGACCGAACGGTGAATCATTGGCGATACGAACCGCGTCATCTTCGTCCTTGGCGCGGAACAGCATCGACACCGGGCCGAAGAATTCCCAATGACGTGCCGGATTGTCGTCCGCGACCTCGGTCAGAATCGTCGGCTGCACGAAAGCACCACGATTGGGCACCGGAGGGCCCACCTCCTCGGCCTTGGCGCCGAGCTGAACCGCCGCCCGGATCTTCTCCTTTACCTCGTCAGCCGCACCTTGCGACGACAGCGGCGCCAGCGTCGTCTTCGGATCGAACGGGTCGCCGGCGACAAGGCCCGCCACGCCCTTGCGGTAGCGGGCGAGAAACGCGTCATAGATCGGATCGACCAGGATCATCCGCTTGGACGACACGCAGACCTGTCCGCCGTTCCAGTGCCGGCCGAACACCGCCCATCTGGTGGTCTTGTCCAGATCAGCGTCCGCGAGCACGATGAAGGCATCGGCACCGCCGAGCTCCATCGTCGATTTCTTCAGCGCCTTGCCAGCTTGCGCCGCCACCACCGAGCCTGCCCCTTCGGAGCCGGTGAGCGCCACGCCGTGAACCCGGTCGTCGTTGAGAATGAGCTCGACCTGGGACCGTGTGGCATAGAGATTCTTGAACGCGCCGCGGGGCAAACCGGCCTCGGCCATCAGCTTCTCGAAGGCCGCCGCCGACTGCGGGACATTCGAGGCATGCTTGAGGAGCAGCGTGTTGCCGGCCGACAGCTGCGGGGCCAGGATGCGTGCGATCTGATAATATGGGAAATTCCACGGCTCGATGGCCAGCAGAACGCCAAGCGGCTCACAGACGAGAATGGCCTCGCCTTCGGCCGGATCCAGAACCGGAAGCTTTTCCGGCGCCAGCAGCGCCTCGGCGTGGCGGGTGTAATATTCGAGGATCTTTGCCGACAGCTCGACCTCGGCCTTGGCTTCGCTGAACAGCTTGCCCATCTCCAGCGTCAACAGACGGGCATAGGAGTCGCTGTCCCGGCGCAGGATGTCGGCGGCCGTCTGCAGAATCCGGCCGCGTTCGGCAAAGGACGTCTGCCGCCAGGCGAGAAACGCATCATGCGCGGCGGCGATCGCCGCACGCACCTCGTCGTCGGTCGCATCCGGAAAGGAAGCGAGGGTTTCCCCCGTATATGGATTGATGGTCTGGTAGGTCATTGATCGTACTCCGTGGACCCCTCTCGCCCGCTGCACATGCACCTGCGGCAGGGTCCTGCGGAGCGCGCCGGAGCCACGGCCTAGCATGTCGATCGCCAAGCTATGGTGCACGCCGCCGTGCGCATTGACGGTAATCAAGACCGACGGGCCGCGCCGTGCTCGCCCCTGCTGTTGCGGCGGCATGGGCGGCCGAAAGGCCGCAATCCATGCATGGCCGCCTCTGCGCCCGGCGTCTTGTCGGCCGCAAGCGGGCCGCCTAGGCTTCGGTCACAATGTCGAGATTGGAGAATGCCATGTCGCCCGCGGAAGCTCGCCTGAAGGACGTGCCCTCGAACATGACCGAGGCCGAGTGGTCACAGCGGGTCAATCTCGCCGCCGCCTATCGCCTGGTGGCGATGTTCGGCTGGGACGATCTCGTCGACACCCACATCTCCGCCCGCGTGCCCGGCCCGGAGCACCATTTCCTGATCAACCCCTATGGCCTGCTGTTCGAGGAGATCACCGCCTCCAGCCTGATCAAGGTCGACCTCTACGGCAATCAGCTGTCGGAGAGCCAGTACAGCATCAACCCGGCCGGCTTCACCATCCATTCGGCGATCCACGAGGTGCGCGAGGATGCCGGCTGCGTGATCCATCTGCACACGCTGGACGGCGTCGCCGTGTCGAGCTGCGCCGACGGCCTGCTGCCGCTGAACCAGATCGCCCAATATGTCACCCATGATCTCGCGTATCACGACTATGAAGGCGTGGCGCTGGACCATGACGAGCGGCCGCGGCTGCAGCGCGACCTCGGCACCAAGAACCACATGCTGTTGCGCAATCACGGCACGCTGACCGTCGGGCGCTCGGTCGCCTCCGCCTTCGAGCGCATGTATCATCTCGAGCGCGCCTGCTCGATCCAGGTTCGGACGCGCACGCTGGGCGCAACGGCCTATCCGGTCCGCGACGAAGTGGTCGGCAAGAACGCGAAGCTGTTCGACAATCAGGATCGCGTTGAGCTGCGCTCGAACCAGCTGGTCTGGCCACCGCTGCTGCGCAGGCTCGATCGCGTCAATCCCGGTTACAGGAATTGATTTTCCCGCGCGCGGAGGGTAGAAAAAGTCAACACCCTCTACGCTATTTGGAATGAAACGCCGCCCAATTCCGGGCGGCGTTTTGATTTGTTCAGGTTTGTTGATCTGACGACAGGAGGGAGGGCGTCAGCAGCGCCCTGCGCGGCCCAGGCCTTGATGCTCGGACATGCCGTGCAGCTGCCGCAGTTCCTCAGCTAGCCGGCGCTCGACGAAGCGGCGCTCGTGGTCGGCGAGCCGGGTGGCCAGCAGCTTGCGATAGCGCCGCACATTGGCTTCACGGGAGAAGGCTTCGCGGGAGAAACGCAGGCGTGCGGCCGGCCTGACCCGGCCAGCGGCCCCGCCGGGCGCATGGTCCGGCGCGGCCCCGTCCGCCTGTACATCGACCCGGGGCACGACACGCATCGCGGCGCCGCCGCGCGGCCGCGGCGGCTGATCCTCGCGATCCAATTGCCGCAGCGCGCCGAGGACATCGGACAGGCGCAGCGGCCGCGCAATGCCGGGAATGTCGCGCAGCTGCGGCTGTGACTCGACTGCATACATGTCTGATGCCCAGGAGGACAGGATCAGCCGCTTCTCGGCCCGCGACAGTTTCGCGTCGTTGAGCAGATCGGCCGGGGATTCGTAGTGCGAGACCGGGTGGAAGGTCCCCCCGCCTGCGGTGGTGATCGAAACACTGCGCTCACTCATGTCGTGTCTCCTCCTAACGCTCCTTTCGCATGGACACTGCTGCCGAAGCGCGCGGGCACCACCGCCCGCGCGCCGCGTGACATCGGCCTCACGCCGCCTTCTGTTGCGCGATCTGCTCGACCGGCGCGGTGTTGATCGCGATCCGGCGCGGCTTCATCGCCTCGGGAATTTCCCGCACCAGTTCGATCCGCAACAGGCCGTTGTCGAACGACGCCTTCGTGACCTGCACATAGTCGGCGAGATTGAACTGCCGCTTGAAGGGACGCGACGAGATGCCCTGGTAGAGATATTCGCGGCCGTCCTTGTCGGCCTTGCGACCTTCGACCGTAAGCACATTATGCTCGGCCGTGATCGCCAATTCGTCCGGAGAGAAGCCGGCGAGCGCCAGCGAGATCTGATAGCGGTCGTCGCCGAGACGTTCGATGTTGTAAGGGGGATAATTGTCCTCGACCGCGCGCTGCGTCTCATCCAGCAGGTCGAACAGACGGTCGAAGCCGACGGTGGAGCGCCACAACGGGCTGAAATCGTAGGTCCTCATAGCCAAGTCCTCCAAAGAGCAAGATGGATACGAAGGAGCGCTGGCCGATGCAGGACCTCTGAGTACCAGACAAGCGGTCAGCGCCCAGATGACAGCCGGGCCCCGAAGGCACCCGGCACCGCCGAAGCGGCAGACAACGAATTAGAAGAACGGAAGCCGGTTTCAAGAGGCTGCCGCCAGATTTTTTGCCGCATCCGCGATGCGGTCGCTCGGCCGGTCAGGCCGCCACCGCCGACAGCCGTTGCAGCCGCATCGTGGCCTCGCGCAGTACGCTGACCAGCCGGTCGCGCTCGCGCGCATCGAGATCGCCGCGCGACAGCACCGTCTGGCAATGCGCGACCACGCGCTGCTCACTTTCGATGAGAAAACGAGTCAAACGCCGCGGATCGGCAATCGCCATGGCGGCGGCCGGATTGGGTGGCGGATGATCGTACTGCCAGGCATGCATGATCGCCCCTGCAAACACGCGAAAGCGCTGCGACCGAGCCCCGGGCGGCGCGACAGCGCCCCAATCACACCTCCCGTCGACCGTCGCTCCACCGAGGCCGCGGCAATTGTGGCCGGCCATGGACGGATTGCGGTCGTAGCTTGTGTGATAGCTGCGCGTTATGGCCGATCCACGGCCAGCCGCGGCAATCAGCTGCTTTCTTTTTGCGAAGCGCACCGAATACCGTGGCGGGCCGGGCCGGCCCGCCACGGTTGCTGGCGATCAGAAATCCATCGCCGGCGCGGCCGGGGTGGCCTCCGCCTTCTTCGGCTTGTCGGCAACCAGCGCCTCGGTGGTGATCAGCAGCGAGGCGACCGAAGCCGCATCCTGCAGCGCGGTGCGGACCACCTTGGCCGGGTCGATCACGCCGGCCTGTACCAGATCCTGGTACTCGCCGGTCGCGGCGTTGAAGCCCCAGCTGTAGGTGTCCTTCTCCAGGAGCTTGCCGACCACCAGCGAACCGTCCTCGCCGGCGTTCTGCACGATCTGCCGCACCGGCACCTGAATGGCGCGACGGATGATGTCGACGCCGGCCTTCTGGTCGGCATTGGCGGTCTTGACGCCGTCGAGCACCTTGGTGGCGCGCAGCAGCGCCACGCCGCCGCCGGGCAGGATGCCCTCCTCGACTGCCGCGCGCGTGGCATGCAGCGCATCGTCGACGCGGTCCTTGCGCTCCTTGACCTCGACCTCGGTGGCGCCGCCGACGCGGATGACAGCGACGCCGCCGGCGAGCTTGGCCAGCCGCTCCTGCAGCTTCTCGCGGTCGTAGTCAGAGGTGGTCTCCTCGATCTGCAGCCTGATCTGCTGCGTCCGCGCCTCGATGTCCTTCCGGGCGCCGGCACCGTCCACGATCGTGGTGTTCTCCTTGTCGATGACGACCTTCTTGGCGCGGCCGAGCATCGACAAGGTCACGTTCTCCAGCTTGATGCCGAGATCCTCGGAGATCGTGGTGCCGCCGGTGAGGATCGCGATGTCCTCCAGCATCGCCTTGCGGCGATCGCCGAAGCCCGGCGCCTTGACGGCGGCGATCTTGAGGCCGCCGCGCAGCTTGTTGACGACCAGGGTCGCCAGCGCCTCGCCCTCGACGTCCTCGGCGACGATCAACAGCGGCTTGCCGGACTGCACCACCGCTTCGAGCAGCGGCAGCATGGTCTGCAGGCCCGACAGCTTCTTCTCGTGGATCAGAATGTAGGGATCCTCGAGCTCGACTCGCATCTTCTCGGTGTTGGTGACGAAGTACGGCGAGACATAGCCGCGGTCGAACTGCATGCCCTCGACCACCTCGAGCTCGGTGTCCAGGCTCTTGGCCTCCTCGACCGTGATCACGCCCTCATTGCCGACCTTCTGCATGGCCTCGGCGAGGAAGCGGCCGATCTCGTTGTCGCCATTGGCCGAGATGGTGCCGACCTGGGCGATCTCGTCATTGCTGGTGATCTTCTTGGCGTGCGACTTAAGGTCGGCCACGATGGCGTCGACCGCGAGATCGATGCCGCGCTTGAGGTCCATCGGGTTCATGCCGGCGGCGACCGACTTGGTGCCTTCCTTGACGATGGCCTGGGCGAGCACGGTGGCGGTGGTGGTGCCGTCGCCGGCGAGATCGGCGGTCTTCGAAGCCACTTCGCGCACCATCTGCGCGCCCATGTTCTCGAACTTGTCCTCGAGCTCGATCTCCTTGGCGACCGTGACGCCGTCCTTGGTGATGCGCGGGGCGCCGAATGATTTCTCGATCACGACGTTGCGGCCCTTGGGACCCAGCGTGACCTTCACGGCATTGGCGAGGATGTCGACGCCGCGCAGCATGCGGTCGCGCGCGTCGGTGGAAAACTTCACGTCCTTGGCAGCCATGTTCGTCGTCTCCTTATCTACCGATGACTGTCAGTTGAGGGGATCAAGCAGCCTTCTTGGCCGCGACGGGGGCATCGATGATGCCGAGCAGGTCGCTCTCCTTCATGATCAGGAGATCCTTGCCGTCGATCTTGACCTCGGTGCCGGACCATTTGCCGAACAGCACGCGGTCACCCGGCTTGACGTCGAGCGGCACGAGCTGGCCCTGCTCATTCCGCGCGCCAGGGCCCGCGGCGACGATCTCGCCCTCCTGCGGCTTCTCCTTGGCGGTGTCGGGAATGATGATGCCGCCCTTGGTCTTCTCTTCGGCATCGATGCGGCGCACGAGCACACGGTCGTGCAATGGACGGAAATGCATGCACATCCTCCTTCACAAGATCAGCGATGTCATAGGACCCGGGTCCCATGAGGCCCCCGGGCGAACAACGACCTAGGAAAGCCGAACTTTTCGTTCAAGAGGGTCACGGAAAATTTTTGGCACTCGGCGGGAACGATTGCCAGGACGGCTCTTGACCCCACCGGCTGTCCTGACCAGTTTCACCGTCGCCAAATCCGTCCAGATTCCGTCGAGGAAAAAACGATGCAGATTCTGCGTTGTGTCCGGCCTTTGGTTCTGCTGCCGGCGATCGTGCTCTCCCTCCTGGCTGCCCCTGCCTTCGCCCAGATCCCGGACCTCAAGCTCGGCCGCGTGCCGACCTTGGCGCCACTGGTCAAGGAGGTCACCCCGGCCGTCGTCAACATCTCGGTCGAAGGCAAGGTCCGGCAGGACAATCCGCTGTACCAGGACCCGCTGTTTCGCGAGTTCTTCGATGTCCCCAAGCAGGTCGAGAAGCAGATCAGCGCTACCGGCTCAGGCGTCATCGTCGATGCGCAGCGCGGCTACGTCATGACGGCCAATCACGTCGTCGAGCATGTCAGCACCGCGCAGATCCGGACCAAGGACGGCCGCAAATTTTCCGCCCGCCTGGTCGGGCGCGATCCCGCCACCGACATCGCGGTGCTGCAGATCAAGGATCCCACCGAACTCAAGGCGATCGTGATGGGCGACAGCGACGCGCTCGAGGTCGGCGACTTCGTGATCGCGGTCGGCAACCCGTTCGGCCTCGGACAGACCGTCACCTCCGGCCTCGTCAGCGCGCTCGGGCGCACCGGCCTCGGCAAGCAGGGCTATGAGGATTTCATCCAGACCGACGCCGCGATCAATCCCGGCAATTCCGGCGGGGCGCTGATCAACCTCCGCGGCGAGTTGGTCGGCATCAACACCGCGATCATCTCGCCGGGCGGCGGCAATGTCGGCATCGGCTTTGCCGTGCCGATCAACATGGCGCGACGGGTAATGGAGCAACTGGTCGCCAACGGCCGCGTCGACCGCGGACGCATCGGCGTCACCCTGCTCGACCTGGATTCGCCGGCCGATGGCCGCGTCCAGGGCGCCCGCGTCGCCGATGTGACGGTCGGCTCACCGGCCGAACGTGCGGGACTACGCAAGGGCGACATCATCGTGAAGGCGAACGACATGCCGGTGCGCAGCGCGACGCAGGTTCGCAACCTCATTGGGCTGACGCCGGTCGGCCAACGCGTCCGCCTCGTGTTCGAGCGCGACCGCGCGCTCGGCAATGCGACGGTCGAGGTCGCGCCGGTCACCGAAGAACGCGCCCGCGCGCGAAGCTCGGGCTGAGCACGATCAACCTTCAGTCCACAATGGGGAGCGCCCACGACGTGTAGTAATTTTTTACCGCTCATCAAGCATGGAACGAGACGCCGATACCTCTCTAAAGGCCTGTTAAGCGCCTTGCCCTTAGTGAGCGCGAGGGCGGAGGTAATGACATGCGGGGTGACGGTCTGTCTTTCAGTTTGCCACGCTGGCGCGTGACGCGCTGGCTGGCAGACCCGGGATATCAGGTATCTCCCGACAATCGCCTCGCTCTGATCGGCGAGCTCTATGGCTGCTGGTCGGTGTTCGCCGGTGGCGCCATCAACACCGTTGCCGTCGCGGCAGCGCTCGCGCTACGCACACCGACTGCCCTCTTCATCAGCTGGTTCGCCCTGGAGCTCGTGATCTGCCTGTCGCGGCTGATCGTGATGATGATCGCCTATCGCAGATCACGTAACAAGCTCACGACACCGACCGATGTCCACATCCTGCTCTCGGTGGCCTGGAGCGCCAGCGTCGGTTTCGGTGTCGGCATCAGCCTGGCCTCGGGCGACTGGGTCGCGGCTTCACTCGCCTGCATTTCGTCAGCGGCCATGGTCGGCGGCATCTGCTTTCGCAATTTCAGTGCGCCACGCCTCGTGGGCACGATGATCCTGTGCAGCATCGGCCCGGTGCTCCCGGGTGTCGCGATATCCCATGAACCGCTGCTGTTCGTGATGTATCTGCAGATGCCGGTGTACTTCGTGGCGATGACCGGCGCGGCATTCCGCCTGAACAAGATGCTCGTCGCGGTCATGCGCGCCAAGACCGAGAGCGATGAGCGGGCGCGGCGCGATCCGCTCACGGGCCTGTCCAACCGTGCCGGCCTGATCGAGGCCTTGCAACGAAAGCTCGCGGGCAAGGCCGATGCGGACCAGCGCTTCGCCTTGCTCTATCTCGATCTCGACGGCTTCAAGCCGGTGAACGACACCTTTGGCCATGCGGCGGGCGACGAACTGCTGAAGATCGTCGGCCGGACGCTGCGGCAGGTCGTGTCTCCGGCCGACCTGATTGCGCGGATCGGTGGCGACGAGTTCGTCGTGCTGGTCAGCGATCCGTCGATCGACCACGCTTTGGCGCTCGGCGAACGCATCATCGAGATGATCACTGCGCCGGTGGTGCTGCCGGGCGGCGCGCGCGTGCATATCGGCATGAGCATCGGCATTGCGGCGGCGCCCGAGCACGGCAGCGATGCCGAGGCTCTGCTGTTTGCCGCCGACGCCGCACTCTATGACGCCAAGTCGAGCGGAAAATCGTGCTGGAGATTGGCCTCGGTTGAGGCCAATCTCGCAGCCTTGCGCAAATATGCCGGCATCGATCAGGTCGCGGCCGAGAAGCTGACCGCGGCCTGAGGTGTTCGCGCCCGCCTGCTAGCGCGGCATCTCCGCGAGCGCGGCGAGGATGCGGGCCCAGGAGCGGATGCCCTTGTGATAGCTCTTGAGGTCGTACTTCTCGTTCGGCGAATGGATGTTGTCGTCGTCGAGACCAAATCCGACCAGCAGCGAATCGAGGCCGAGCGTCTTCTTGAAGTCGGTGACGATCGGGATCGAGGCGCCCGAGCCCATCAGGATGGTCTCCTTGCCCCACTCGTCGGTCAGCGCCTGCTTCGCAGCCGCCAGCGGCTTCATGGTCCAATCGAGCGCGATCGCAGCTCCAGCCGAATGATCGCCGAATTCCACGGAGCAGTCGCCGGGAATGCGCGCTGACACGTAGTCGCGGAATGCCTTGCGGATCTTCAGCGGATCCTGGCCCTCGACGAGACGGAACGAGACCTTGGCGTGCGCCAGCGACGGGATCACGGTCTTGGAGCCTTCGCCGATATAGCCGCCCCAGATGCCGTTGATGTCGCAGGTCGGTCGCGAGGAGATCTGCTCGATCAGCAGGCGATCCTTTTCGCCAGCGGGGATCGAGAGACCCACAGGCTTGAGGAAGCTCTCCGGCGTCAGGTTCAGCTTCTTCCACTGCTCCAGGACCTCCGGCGGAACGTCCTTCACGCCGTCATAGAAGCCGGGGATCGTGATCCTGCCATTCTCATCGAACAGGCCGCCGAGCACCTCGGTCAGGACGCGGATCGGGTTGCGCGCGCCGCCACCGAACACGCCGGAATGCAGGTCGCGATTGGCCGCCTTGATCTTCACCTCTTCGTACAAGAGCCCGCGCAGCGAGGTGGTGATCGCCGGCGTGTTGGGGTCCCACATGCCGGTGTCGCAGACCAACGCGAAGTCGGCCTTGAACTCGTCCTTGTTCTCTTCGAGGAACGGCACGAAATTCTTCGAGCCGACCTCCTCCTCGCCTTCGATCAGCATGGTGATGTCGAGCGGCAGCGACCCGGTCACCTTCTTCCAGGCGCGGCAGGCCTCGACGAAGGTCATCAACTGGCCCTTGTCGTCCTCGGCGCCGCGCGCGACGATGATCTTGCGGCCGTCGGCGTGATCGGTGACGACAGGCTCGAATGGCGGCCGGTGCCACAGTTCCAGCGGATCGACCGGCTGCACGTCGTAATGGCCATAGAACAGGACGTGCGGCTTGGCCGCGCCATGGCCGTTGCTCTTGCCGACCACGGCTGGATGGCCTGCGGTCGGACGCACGTCGGTCGCGAAACCGAGCGTCGACAGGTCCTTGGCGAGGTGATCGGCCGCCGCCTTGCAATCCTCTGCGAAGGCCGGATCGGCCGAGATCGATTTGATGCGGATCAGCTGGAACAGCCGATCCAGACTGTTGTCGAAATCGGCATCGATGTGATCGAGAACGGATTGAAGCTGCGCATTGGCCATGGCCACCGGATCCTTCGCATGTGACGGCTATTGGCCGCTTGTAGCTCCGTTGCGCGGCCCGGGCCAGCCTCATGCGACAGCGGAGAATGCAGCATGTCCACGGCCGGCGCCGATGACATCGCGCCGACCGGGAACGGGTCTGACATCAGCGCCGCAGCAATCCGCCGAGCGCGCCACGCACCAGGCTGCGGCCGATCGAGCTGCCCAGCGAGCCGCCGACCTGCTTGCCGAGATCGGCGGCGATGCCGCCCACCACCTTGTCGGTGACCTGGCGCGCGACATTGCGCGCGATCACCTGCGTGGTCGACAATTGACCGCGCTTGACGTTGGTGCCGAAGATGGTCGCGGCGATGTCACCGATCTTGCCCAATACGCTGCCGGACGATGCGTCCGCCGTTGCCACGGTGCCAGCGATCCGCTTCTGCAGCAGCTCATAAGCGGACTCGGCGTCGATCTCGGTGTCGTATTTGCCCTTGACCGGGCTTGCATCCATGATCGCCTTGCGCTCCTCGGGCGTGATCGGTCCGATCCGCGCCGACGGCGGCCGGATCAGGACGCGCTCCACCATCGCCGGCGTCCCGTTGCCCTCCAGGAACGACACCAGCGCCTCGCCCTTGCCGAGCTCCATGATCACCTTGGCGGTGTCGAGCTTGGGATTGGGACGAAACGTCTCGGCGGCGGCAGCGACAGCCTTCTGATCACGCGGCGTGAAGGCGCGCAGCGCATGCTGCACGCGATTGCCCAATTGCCCGAGCACGCGATCCGGCACGTCGAGCGGGTTCTGCGTGACGAAATAGACGCCGACGCCTTTTGAGCGGATCAGGCGCACCACCTGCTCGATCTTGTCCATCAGCGCCTTGGGCGCATCGTTGAACAGCAGATGCGCCTCGTCGAAGAAGAACACCAGCTTCGGCTTGGCGAGATCGCCCACCTCGGGCAGTTCCTCGAACAGCTCCGAGAGCATCCACAGCAGGAAGGTCGCATAGAGCCGCGGATTCTGCAGCAGCCTGTCCGCAACCAGGATGTTGATCATGCCGCGGCCGTCGCGGTCGGTCTTCATGAAGTCCTTCAGCGACAGCGCTGGCTCGCCGAAGAACTTCGTGCCGCCCTGGTTCTCGAGCACGAGCAGCTGACGCTGGATCGTGCCGACGGTGGCGCGCGTCACATTGCCGAACGACTGGGCCGCTTTGCGGATCGGCGCCAGCGGATCTTCTGCCGCATCCGCGCCCTTCTTTCCGGCCTCCGGAATGATGGCGTCGAGCAGCGCGCGCAGATCCTTCATGTCGATCAAGGCGAGGCCATTCTCGTCGGCAACGCGGAACGCGACGTTGAGCACCCCTTCCTGGACATCGTTGAGATCCAACATGCGCGCAAGCAGCAGCGGGCCCATCTCAGTGACGGTAGCGCGCACCGGATGGCCCTGCTCGCCGAACACATCCCAAAATACCGTCGAGAACTCATCGGCCTGATAGGTCAGTCCGAGCTCGCCGGCGCGCTTGAGGATGAAGTCCTTGGGCTCACCCGGCCGAGAGATCCCGGAGAGATCGCCCTTGATGTCGGAGGCAAAGACAGGAACACCTGCGCGCGCAAAGCCTTCGGCCATCACCTGCAGCGACACGGTCTTGCCCGTTCCGGTCGCTCCGGTCACGAGACCATGGCGATTGGCAAACGCAAGTGTCAACCACGCCGGCTGCTCGCCGCCACCCACGAAAATCTTGTCGTCGGTATCGCCCAGTGACGTTCCGGATGGTGCCATGATGATCCGTCTTTCTATATATGATCGGCTGCATCGCTTGTGCTGCAAGCATCGTGCGCACTAACATACTTTAGTTTCATGTTTTGGAACTAGCGCCAGCCGCTTCACCTCTTCGAAAGTTCTGGTGCTCTTCTTAGCATGCGATGCACGCAAGCTGCACATTCAACGGTAGACTCGCCACCTGGTCTTGCATCGCTGCAACAGTTCGCGAATCGATTCGCGACGCGAGCCAGCTCCTCGCTTGTAATTCACGGTTGGTCCGATCAAGATGATTTTCAGCGAGGACGTCCGGTCGTGGGGGACCGGATGAAGACGGGGTTCACATGAGCGAGCTGATTGAGCCGCTGGCCAGAATGGCTGGCATCGATGGCGCCGTGCCTGAAAGGTCCATCGAATGGCCTTTCTGCGTTTCGCTTGAGGGTCTTCGCATCAACGGATCGCACCATCAGCCGCATCGACTGCTCGCAGCTGAGCCATCCGAGCTCGACCACCGCCACAGCGCAACCGTCCCGATCGGCAGGATGGCGGCAAGCGCGCCCAGCCTGGGCCGCTTCGCCTGAAGCATCGTCGTCCGCAGCACCTTCTCGCCTGAGTATTCATGACATATCCAATCACCGAACTCGAAGGCATGACGTCCTTCTATGCCTCGAAGCTGAGAGCCTTGGGCATCCGGACCACCGACTCGTTCCTCGAAGCCGCCCGCACGGTCAAGGGCCGCAAGGCGCTCGCCGCCAAGACCGGCATCAGCGAGCAGCTGCTGCTCGATTGGGCCAATGCCGCCGATTACATGCGCATTCCCGGCATGGGCCGGGCCAAGGTCTGCCTGGTGCGCGCCGCCGGCGTCACCACGGTGCGCGAGCTGGCGCACCGCAATCCCGCCCGGCTGGCGCAGAACATCAAGGAAGTGAACACCCGGCGGAAGCTGGTTCGCATCCTGCCGTCGGAGAAGTCGGTCGGGCAGTTGATCGAAAAAGCGCGGCGGCTGGAGCCGAAGATCAGCTATTGAGCTGCGGCTGGCGGGATGCGCGCGGCTGTTGCAGCGCGACACCTTGACTCGCCCGTAGCAACCGCGCAAAGCGGCGCCCATGAGCGCCATTTCGCCGCACTCCGCATCAGACCTCGCATCAAGCCACCCGCTGCTGCAGCCGTGGCTGGCCCGCCCCTATCCGGCGGTAATGGGCATCCTGAATGTCACGCCGGACTCCTTCTCCGATGGCGGCCGTTTTGACGCACCGGACCGCGCCATCGCCCAGGCAAAAAGCATGATCGCGGCGGGCGCCGAGATCATCGATATCGGCGCCGAATCGACCCGGCCCTACAAGGGCGCGGAGCCCGTGACCGCAGCAGAGGAAATGGCCCGCCTGCGTCCCGTTCTTCCTGCCATCGTTGCACTCGGCGTGCCCGTGTCGATCGACAGCATGAAATCTGAAGTTGCGGTCTACGCACTGGACCAGGGCGTTCGGATCGCCAACGATGTCTGGGGACTGCAGCTCGATCCCGCGATGGCCGAGATCGTCGCCGCGCACGGCGCGCCGGTCGTGGTGATGCACAACCGCGTCACGGTCGATCCGGACATCGACATCATCGACGACATGCTCCGTTTCTTCACGCGCTCGCTCGAGATCGCCGCCAAGGCCGGCATTGCCGCCGGCAACATCGTGCTCGACCCCGGCATCGGCTTCGGCAAGACGCCACAACAGAGCATGACGGCGCTGGCGCGGCTCGATCAATTCGCGCGCTTCGGACTGCCGCTGCTGGTCGGCGCCTCGCGCAAGCGCTTCATCAGCAGCGTCGTGGAGTCGGAGCCCCGAGAACGGCTCGGCGGATCGATCGCGGCGCATCTGATGGCTGCTCAGCGCGGCGCGACGATCATCCGAGCGCATGACGTCGCCGAAACCGTTCAAGCCGTGCGTGTGGCCGCGGCAATCGAGGCACAGCGATGACCGATAGGATTTTCATCAAAGGCGTCCTGATCCATGCGCGACACGGCGTGATGGAGCATGAGAGCGAGGTCGGCCAGCGCTTCGTCATCGACCTCGAGCTTGACACCGACCTGTCGGACTCCTCGCGTAGCGACCGTCTGGCCGATACCGTGTCCTATTCCGACGTGGTGGAGACCGCTACCGCCGCCTTCAAGGATACGAACTACCGCCTGCTCGAACGCGCCGCCGGCGCGGTGGCCGATGCGATCCTGGCAACCTTCGCCCGCATCCGCGCGGTCAAGGTCACGGTGCACAAGCCGCATGCTCCGATCGCCGCCATTTTCGAGGATGTCGGCGTGGTGCTGACGCGTTCGCGGCATCCGTGACGCGATGGCCAGCGCGCTGATTGCTCTCGGTGGCAATGTCGGCGATGTCCGCACGACCTTCCGGCAGGCGATCCCGGAGATCTGCCGGCGCGCCTCCGCGCGCCTTGTGGCGCGGTCATCCGACTACGTCACCCCGCCATGGGGCGAGGAGCAGCAACCGCCCTTCGTCAACGCCTGCATCGCCATCGAGACCACCGCTGCGCCGCAGGCTTTGCTCGCCAGTCTGCACGAGGTCGAGCGCATGTTCGGCCGTAACCGTGCCCAGGAGACCCGCTGGGGCCCGCGCACGCTCGATCTCGATCTCATCGCCTATGACGACCTGACCCTCGACACGCCCGACCTCACCCTGCCCCATCCGCGCCTGTTCGAGCGAGGCTTCGTGCTGGTGCCGCTGGCGGAGATCGTCCCGGATCGCCGGATCGCCGGCCGCCGGGTTGATGACGCCGTGAACGGCGTTTCGCGCGACGGAATCCGGGCCCTGCCGTCAGCCGAATAGCTGACATCTCCGGCCAAACAACCGTTTGGCTTGGCCGTCGCGACGTGGCATTTTGCGCCACAATAATCGCGATAACAGACGCCCGGGAGATACGAGCCGCATGACGACCGACACCGAACAGCTGCGATTGGCCGCCGATTTCGCGCCAGCCAGCGAGGCGGACTGGCGCAAGCTGGTCGATAGCGTGTTGAAGGGCGCGGCGTTCGAGAAACTGGTCGGCAAGACCTATGACGGGCTCAAGATCCAGCCGATCTACCCGCGCGCCAAGGACGCCGCCCCCGTCGTCGGACGTGCACCGGCCGCCGCGTGGCAGATCATGCAGCGCGTCGATCATCCCGATCCGGCCAAGGCCAACGCGCAGGCGCTGCTCGACCTGGAAAATGGCGCGACCGGATTGACGCTGGTCTTTGCCGGCGCCAATGCGGCGCATGGCTTCGGACTCGCCGCCACCGCCGACGCGCTGGCGCGCGCGCTTGAGGGCGTCCATCTCGACGCTGCGATTGCCATTGAATTGCAGCTCGGCGAGTCCTCGATATCGGCAGCCTCGCTGCTGGCCGACGACGTCAAACGACGCGGCTTTGCGCCGGCGGCCTGTGACATCCGCTTCGGCCTCGATCCGATCGGCGACGCGGCGAGCCGTGGCGCCAGCGCGCATGATGCTGCGAAGCTCGCCGGCAGCGCCGTCGAACTCGTCAAGCAGTTGCATGCTGGCGGCTTCAAGGGCCCGTTCCTCGCGGCCGATGGACGCGTCGTGCATGATGCGGGCGGATCGGAAGCACAGGAGCTCGCATTCGTGCTCGCCTCCGCTGTCGCTTATCTGCGCGTGCTCGAAGCCGGCGGCGTCGCATTGGAGACTGCGCGCGAGATGATCTATGCGCGGCTCGCCGCCGACACCGATCAGTTCCTGACGCTGGCGAAGTTCCGCAGCCTGCGCCGGCTGTGGGCGCGCATCGAGGCCGCGTGCGGGCTGGCACCCAAGCCGCTCTTCATCTCCGGCGAGACCGCGTGGCGCATGCTCACCAGGCGCGATCCCTATGTGAACATGCTGCGCGCGACCATCGCGACCTTCGCAGCCGGCCTCGGCGGCGCCAATGCGATCACGGTTCTGCCGCACACCGCGGCGCTCGGCCTGCCCGATGCCTTTGCGCGCCGCGTCGCGCGCAACACCCAATTGGTGCTGCTCGAAGAGAGCAATCTCGCCCGCGTGGCCGATCCCGCCGCCGGCGCCGGCGGCATCGAGGCGCTGACAAACGAACTGAGCACCGCCGCCTGGGCGCTGTTCCAGGAGATCGAGAAGGCCGGCGGTGTGGTGGCCGCGCTGCAGGCCGGCTTGATCCAGTCCAAGATCGCCGCGGTGAAACAGGTGCGCGGCGCCAATATCGCCAAGCGCCGCGACGTGCTCACCGGCGCCAGCGAGTTTCCGAACCTCCATGAGGCCGAGGTCGCGGTCGACGCGGTCGCACCGCTGGCTCCGCAACCAGCTGCCAAGGCTGCTCTTACCTTTGCTGCGCTCGCGCCGATCCGTCTCGCGGACGCGTTCGAAAGACTGCGCGACCGCTCTGATGCCCTGCTCAAGAGCAAGGGCCAGCGGCCGGCCATCTTCCTCGCCAATCTCGGCAGCGCCGCCGACTTCACCGCGCGCGCCACCTTCGCCCGCAGCTTCTTCGAAGCCGGCGGCATCGCAGCGGTCGACGGCCCGGGCGGCGCCGATCCGACCGCGCTCGCGGCCGCCTACAGCGCCTCTGGCGCAGCCATCGTCTGCCTCTGCTCGTCGGACAAGGTCTATGCTGAAACCGCGGTTCCCGCCGCCAAGGCCCTTCAGGCCGCCGGCGCGCGGCATATCTATCTGGCGGGCCGCGGCGGCGAGCAGGAAACTGTGCTGCGCGAGGCCGGGATCGGCAGCTTCGTGTTCGCCGGCGGCGACGCGCTGAAGACACTCGAAGACGCCTATACGCATCTGGAGTGAGCATGACCGAGGCGAGCAAACCCGTCCTGACCGGCGGCTGCCAATGCGGCGCGATCCGCTTCGCGCTGAACGCAGCGCCGACGCGCGTGAGCATCTGCCATTGCCGGATGTGCCAGAAGGCCTCCGGCGCGCCGTTCGTCTCGCTTGCCGATATCAATCGCGAGAACCTGACCTGGACGCGCGGCACGCCTGCCACGTTCCGCTCCTCCTCGATCGCCGATCGGTATTTCTGCCCCGCCTGCGGCACGCCGCTCGGCTTCGGCGCCATCGACGGGCCGCGGATCGAGATCATGACTGGCACCTTCGACAGGCCCGACCGCGTCGTGCCGACCCGCCAGTTCGGCTCGGAATCCCGGCTCGGCTGGGTGGTCGCGATCGCCAATCTGCCGAGCCAGACCACACAACAGAACTACGGACCGGAGAAGATGGCGACCATCGTCAGCCATCAGCATCCGGATCATGACTAAGCGATGAGGACACGAGGCCATGAGCCGCATTCCTGATTTCAGCGCCATCGCGTTCGAACCCACGGCGGCCCCGGTGCCCGCAGGTGCCGCCGAGCCGTGGCTGACGCCCGAGGGCATTCCGGTGAAGCCGGCCTATGGCGAGAGCGACCTCGCCGGCATCGATTTCCTGGAGACATGGCCGGGGACCGCACCCTATCTGCGCGGTCCCTACCCAACCATGTATGTCAACCAGCCCTGGACGGTCCGGCAATATGCCGGCTTCTCCACTGCGGAGGATTCCAACGCGTTCTACCGGCGCAACCTCGCCGCGGGACAGAAGGGCCTGTCGGTCGCGTTCGATCTCGCCACCCATCGCGGCTATGATTCCGACCATCCGCGCGTCGGCGGCGATGTCGGCATGGCCGGCGTCGCGATCGACTCGATCTACGACATGCGCACCCTGTTTGCCGGCATCCCGCTCGACCAGATGAGCGTGTCGATGACCATGAACGGCGCGGTGCTGCCGATCCTCGCGCTGTTCGTCGTCGCCGCCGAAGAGCAAGGCGTGCCGCCGGAAAAGCTGTCGGGCACCATTCAGAACGACATTCTGAAAGAGTTCATGGTGCGAAACACCTACATCTATCCGCCGACGCCCTCGATGCGGATCATCTCCGACATCTTCGCTTTCACCTCGCAGCGGATGCCGAAGTTCAATTCCATTTCGATCTCCGGCTATCACATGCAGGAAGCCGGCGCGACGCAGGATCTCGAGCTCGCCTACACGCTCGCCGACGGCGTCGAATATCTGCGCGCCGGCATCGCCGCCGGGCTCGACGTCGACCGCTTCGCACCAAGGCTGTCGTTCTTCTGGGCGATCGGCATGAACTTCTTCATGGAGGTCGCCAAGCTGCGCGCCGCGCGGCTGTTGTGGGCGAAGCTCTTGAAGCCGTTCAACCCGAAGGATCCGCGCTCGCTGTCGTTGCGCACCCACAGCCAGACCTCGGGCTGGTCGCTGACCGCGCAGGACGTCTACAACAACGTGGTGCGCACGGCCGTCGAGGCGATGGCGGCGACGCAAGGCCATACGCAGTCGCTGCACACCAACGCACTCGACGAAGCGCTCGCGCTGCCGACCGACTTCTCCGCGCGGATCGCCCGCAACACGCAATTGTTCCTGCAGCAGGAAAGCGGCACCACCCGCATCATCGATCCCTGGGGCGGCTCGTATTACGTCGAGCGCCTCACCCGTGATCTCGCCGCCAAGGCCTGGGGCCACATCCAGGAGATCGAGGAGCTCGGCGGCATGGCCAAGGCGATCGAGGCCGGCGTGCCGAAGCTGCGCATCGAGGAGGCCTCGGCCAAGACCCAGGCCCGCATCGACACCGGCCGGCAATCGGTGATAGGCGTCAACAAGTACAAGCCGACGGACGAGCCGCCGCTCGACGTGCTCAAAGTCGACAATTCCACCGTGCGCCGGCTGCAGATCGACAAGCTCTCCAGGCTGAAATCCGAGCGCAAGCAGGTCGAGGTCGATGCCGCACTGGCTGCGCTCACGCGCTCGGCCGGCGACGGCAATGGCAATCTGCTGGCGCTGGCGATCGATGCGGCGCGGGCCAAGGCGACCGTCGGCGAGATCTCCGACGCGCTGGAGAAAGTGTTCGGCCGCCATCGCGCCGAGATCAAGTCCATCACCGGCGTCTACAAGCGGGAGATTGCCGCCATGTCCGGCAAAGCCGAGAAGCTGCAGGCGCTGATCGAGGCGTTCGAGGAGGCCGAGGGCCGGCGTCCGCGCATCCTGGTCGCCAAGATCGGCCAGGACGGCCATGACCGCGGCCAGAAGGTGATCGCGTCGGCCTTCGCCGATATCGGCTTCGACGTCGACATCGGACCGCTGTTTGCCACCGCTGACGAGGCGGCGCGGCAGGCGGTCGAGAACGACGTGCACATTCTCGGCGTCTCGTCGCTGGCGGCCGCCCATCTCACCGCGGTGCCGGAGCTGAAGGCAGCGCTCAAGAAGCAGGGCCGCGAGGACATCATGATCATCGTCGGCGGCGTCGTGCCGCCGCAGGATTACGACGCGCTCTATAAGTCCGGCGCCGAGGCGATCTTCCCGCCGGGCACCGTGATCGCCGATGCGGCCGAGGAGCTGATCCACAAGCTCAACGCCCGCCTCGGCCACAGCGAGGCGGCGGAGTAGTTCTTCGGATTCGCAGGCGCATGGACCGGCACGCGGTCGTCAGATCGCGCGCCAATGAGTTGGCATGAACCTCGGCGTCTCCCCGCGATACGCATCTTCACCCATTGGATAAATCGATTGCCATGACGCGGACCTCGATCTGCATTGCTGCGCTCCTCGGCCTGCTCGCCGTATCCCCTGCCCTTGCAGCCGACCCCAAGCCGGACGCCACCATCAACACCAAGGCGGTCGAGGCCAACGTCACGCTCGATGCGCGGATCAAGGCCGACGCGCCGCTCGCCGCCTATTGCCTCGCCGACGGCAAGAAGTGGATCGACAAGAACGCCGCCGAGGCCGCAAAGGAGCGCAAGGAGGATCCGGAAACGTTCCGCGACGGCAAGTGGTCGTTCGAGCGCAGATATTCCGTGCGCTCGGTGGTCGCCGACCGCTACGTCAGCATCGTCAGAGACGACTACATGGACACGCGCGCCGCGCATCCCAACAGCGACGTCAACACCATCCTGTGGGACAAGGCCCAGACCAAGCCGATCAGCATCCGTCCGTTCTTCACCGAGACCGCCGACAATGGTGCCACGATGAAGGCGATGCTGGCGGCGGTGATCACGTCGCTGAAAGCTGAGAAGAAGAAGCGGGATGCCGGGGAGACGGCCACGGCAGAATGGTTCAAGGGACTGGAACCGGCTCTCTTGAAGATCGGCGCCGTCACGCTCGCGCCGTCGACGGAGACCGGCAAGAGCTCCGGCCTCACCTTCCATTATCCGCCCTATGCGGTCGGCCCCTATGCCGAAGGCCAGTATGTCGCCTTCGTGCCCTGGGAGACGCTGAAGCCCTATCTCAGCCCCGAGGGCCAGGCGATCTTCGGCGGCGTCAGGCCGAAGGGGGACGCGGAAGACAACTAGCTGGCCCGGCCGCGCGCATCCGCTATAACGGGCGCATGTCCTCCCGCTCCCCCGCTCAGCCAAACACGACGGCATTGGCCGACAATCTCCGCGCCGGCAGCCGCGCGGCGCTGGCCCGCGCGATCACGCTGGTGGAGAGCCGCCGCGCCGACCATCAGGCCGCGGCGCGCGAACTCGTGCAGGCGGTACTGCCGCAAACCGGGAGCGCGTTTCGCGTCGGCATCACCGGCTCGCCCGGCGTCGGCAAGTCGACCACGATCGATGCGCTCGGCATGTATCTGATCGCACAGGGCCACAAGGTCGCGGTGCTCGCGGTCGACCCCTCCTCGGCGCGCACCGGCGGGTCCATCCTCGGTGACAAGACGCGGATGGCGCGGCTCTCTCACGACGAGCACGCCTTCATCCGGCCCTCGCCGTCGTCGGGCACGCTCGGCGGCGTCGCCGCCAAGACGCGCGAGGCGATACTGCTGTGCGAGGCCGCGGGCTTCGACGTGATCCTGGTGGAGACCGTCGGCATCGGCCAGTCCGAGACCGCCGTCTGCGACATGACCGACTTCTTCCTGGCGCTGATGCTGCCCGGCGGCGGCGACGAGCTGCAGGGCATCAAGAAGGGCCTGGTCGAGCTCGCCGACATGATCGCGATCAACAAGGCGGATGGCGACAACGTCAAGCGCGCCAACATCACGGCGGCAGATTATCGCGGCGCGCTACACCTGCTCGCCCCGCGCTCCGAGCATTGGCATCCGCCGGTTGTGACCTACTCGGCGATGGCCGGCACCGGCATTGCCGAGCTGTGGCAGAAGGTGCTCGACCATCGCAAGGCCATGATCGCCTCCGGCGAGTTCGCCGCGCGCCGGCGCGACCAGCAGGTGAAATGGATGTGGACCATGCTGGAGCAGCGGCTGATGGCGCGGCTGCGCACCGATCCGTCGATCCGCACAAGAGTGAAGAAGCTCGAGACCGACGTCGCCGAGGGCCACGTGGCGCCGGCGCTCGCCGCCGAGCAGCTGGCGGAGCTGCTGACATGAGCGAGCCGCTTCGCATCCTGCTGACAGGCTTCGGCCCGTTTCCCGGCGCGCCGTTCAATCCGACGATGCCGCTGGTGAAGCGGCTGTCGGCGCTGCGCCGGCCGGCGCTGGACGATGTCGAGATCAGCAGCCACATCTTCCACGTCACCTACGCCACCGTCGATCGCGAGCTGCCGGCCCTGATCGCAGAGCGGCATCCGCATGCGCTGCTGATGTTCGGTCTCGCCGGCCGGACATCGTATCTGCGCATCGAGACGCGCGCCCGCAACGCCATCACCACCAGCTTCCCCGATGCCGACCGCCAGGTGGCACGCAAGGGCACGATCGTGCCCGGCGCGCATCCGACGCCGTTTGGCCCGCACATGGCGCGGCTGCTGCGCGCCGCGCGCGCCACCGGCATCGATGCCCGTGCCTCACGCGATGCCGGCAGCTATCTCTGCAACTATCTGAGCTGGCGCGCGATCGAGGCGACCAGGGCCGCCGATGGTCCGCACCTCGCCGCCTTCATCCACATTCCCCCGCTGCCACGCGCCGGGATGGCGCTGCCGCAGGGCAGCCCGCGCATCACCTTGGAGGCGCTGGTCGACGCCGGCGAAGCCATGCTGATGGAGCTAGTCAAGCTCGCGCGACAGGCGTCCTGCCGCGCCGGCTGACGTCCTTCAACTGGATATCACGCGCTCCAGCGGCGCCGGCGGCCAAATCCGCCGCCGATCAGGCGCAGCACGAGCAGCAGGACCACGGCGCCGATGAACGCGTTGATGATCGCGGCCACCAGTCCGACGCCCAGGTGAATGCCGAGCCGCGGCAGCAGCCAGTTGCCGACGAAGGCGCCGAGCAGGCCGACGATCAGGTCGCCGATCAGGCCAAAGCCCCCACCTTCCATGACGCGGCCCGCGAGCCACCCGGCGACGATGCCGACGAACAGAATGACCAGCAGACTCTCGTTGGACAAATGCATGACCCTCTCCTCCTTTGATCCGTCGCGGGAACAATCTCGGCGAGTCCCGATGGTTCCCTCGGGAGGATGTCGTCCCGGCGAATAGCTGCTTGGGGCGCATCTGTCCGCAGTCCGATGACATCCGCCTCGGCCGGCTCACGCACGCCGCACGCAGGCCAAACGCCCGCGACGGCCTGATGTGAAGCTTTAACCCTACCGGCAACAATCCCAGGCGCCGGCGCTGATCCTCAGCATCAGCTTTGAGGCTTTCGGCTTAAGTCGTGGCAGCCCATCATCTTTTGCGCGAGACGCTGACCATGGATGTCAATCGCCGCCGCATTCTGGCCGGATCGGCCGCCGGCGCCGCCGGGGCCTTGGCCTTGCCGGTCGATGCCGCACAGGCCGCACCGCTGATCTCCACGCTCGGCCGCGATGCCACGCAATATGGCGTGAAGCCCAACAGTCCCGACGACCAGACCCGCGCGCTGCAGCGCGCGATCGACGAGGCCGCACGGGTCCAGGCCCCGCTGGCACTGCCGCCCGGCAGCTACAGAAGCTCGATGCTGCGACTCGCCAAGGGCACCCAGCTGGTCGGCGTCCGCGGCGCAACGAAGCTCGTCTTCACCGGCGGCGGCCCGTCGCTGCTATCAGGCGAAGGCGCTGATGGCGCCGGCATCGACGGTCTCTCGCTCGACGGCGGCAGCATCGCCCTGCCCCAGCGCCGCGGCCTGCTGCATCTCGCGGCCGCCCGCGATATCCGAGTCATCGATTGCGAGATCACCCGTTCCGGCGGCAGCGGCATCTGGCTCGAGCAGGTCTCCGGCGATGTCAGCGGCAACGTCCTCACCGGCATCGCGGTCACCGCGATCGTGTCATTCGACGCGCTCGGGCTGATCGTGTCGCGCAACACCATCAAGGGCACGCGCGACAACGGCATCGAGATCCTGCGCGCGGCGATCGGCGACGACGGCACGATGGTGCTCGACAACGTCATCGAGGACATCAAGGCCGGCCCCGGCGGCTCCGGCCAATATGGCAATGCCATCAACGCCTTTCGCGCCGGCAACGTGATCATCCGCGGCAATCGGATCAAGAATTGCGACTACTCGGCCGTACGCGGCAACTCAGCCTCGAACATCCAGATCGTCGGCAACAGCGTGACCGATATGCGCGAGGTCGCGCTCTATTCGGAGTTCGCGTTCGAGGGCGCGGTGATCAGCGGCAACACGGTGGACGGCGCCGCCTTCGGCGTCTCCGTCTGCAACTTCAACGAAGGCGGCCGCATCGCCGTCGTCCAGGGCAACATCATCCGCAACCTGATCCCGAAGCGTCCGATCGGCACCGCGCCCGACGACGACGCCGGGATCGGCATCTATGTCGAGGCGGATTCCGCGGTGACCGGCAATGTCATTGAGAATGCCCCATCCTACGGCATCGTCGCCGGCTGGGGCCGCTATCTCAGGGACGTCGTCATCTCCGGCAACGTGATCCGCAACGCGCTGGCCGGCGTCGGCGTGTCCGTCGTCCGCGGCGCCGGCACGGCTCTCGTCAGCAACAACATGATCTCGGGCACGCCGCGGGGCGCTGTGATCGGGCTGGATCACATCAAGCCGGTGACCGCGGATCTGACGCAGGCCGGCACGCAGCAATTCAGCCAGCTCGTGGTCACCGCAAACGCCGTGCAACGCAGCTGAGGCGCCTCGCGTTGTTCGCGCGAACGCGGTGCGTGTCAGTACGCGACCGCCAGCGCCGGATAGCGGCGTTCGATCGTGTCGAGTTCGACCAGGGGCTCGTCGTCATCAGTATCGGCTTCGATGCCGACGCTCAGAGCCTCCGCGAGGGCGGCCATGTCGATGCGCGGCGCCGCCAGGGTCAGCTCGACCTCGAAATCGTCCTCCGCAGCCAGCTCAGCGTCGAGACTGTCCTCAGCGGCTTCATCCTCGACCGGAACGATGATCTCGGATTTGGCGAGAACGGTCTCCAGCGAGCACGGCAGCTCGATCGGCTTCGCCTTGACGGCCGCGGGCGGCAGCCAGGATGTCGGCGCGCGCGGCGCGACGGACAGCGCCTCCATCACCGGCCGGGCTTTCGGAGCCGGCAACGGGGCTTCAGACAGCGACCGCCAAGCCAACACCGCCGCCTTGGCATTGCGGAGATCGTCGAATAGGGAATGCTCGGTGTAATAGCGCCGCCAACGGCCGCTCTCGTAGAGTTCGGTGAGGTGATCGAGCCGCCTTTCGGCAAGCGCGCACCAGCGCTCAGCCAGTTCGCGGCTGCAAGCCACGTCCAGTCGATGTGTCATATGGGAGCCCGCAAGAAGAAGGGACGGACGCACTCGGCACGAATCAACGCAACGTGACGTGAATATTTTGTGGAAAAGGTTAACAAAGTCTAGATGACGCCATCTTCTTTCGGCTGCCGCCCGTAGTTTCGCGGACTTTACGGGCTGTTTTTCCACTCTCAATCTGCACCGATACAATTTGAGCGTGAGAGCCGACACCGGCTCTCATCTGTTTCTCGCGTCCCCCCTCGACCATTGCCTTTTTCAACATTCCGCATGCTGCGACAGCATCGCGCCACTCGAATTGCCCCGAACTCCGCCGCCTGATGCGGGCTCCGCGATCAATCACTCACGGTGTCGAAAGCAGCTGGCTGCGCGCAGTTCATAGTTGCGTTTGAGCGTCAAACCTCTTGGAGCGACTACCCAGGCCTTTGACCCCGAGACCCCACAGGTCGGTCCTGGCGATGTCGGCAAGGAGCACAGGCTCTCTCGAACCGGAATTGCGCCATGTCACGAATTGAACATTACGCCAGCCGCTTGGCACCCAACGTCGCCCCGATCAACGCGATTTTCATTGCCCGACACTTCAACCGCGTGTTCGGCCGGCGGCCAAGGCAGCCGCAGGATCCGGAGGCGGACTATCATGATTTCCTGGTCGATCGGATGAGCCGCGGCGGCTGGAGCAGCACACAGCTTCGATGCGTCGACAAGGAGTTTGCAAAACTTGAAGCGAGCAAGCTCCATCCCGCAATCCAGGCTGCCGAAACGGTCGCGATCCTCCCGATCCGAGGCATGAGCATCGATCGCTTTACGGAGGCCATGGGACCGCATCTGGGACGGCATCTCGTCGCCAAACCGACGCACGGTTCAGCAGCGACGGAATTCCTGGACGCCCGCCCCGATCTCACGAAACTCTATCGCGCCGGGCGCTACAATTATTTCTACAGTTTTCGCGAAAGTCAGTACGCGCCGCTGGAACGCAAAATCATCATTGAAGAAAACATCGCCGAACACGGTTCGGACCTGCGCGATTTCAAATTCTTCTGCAGCTTTGGACGCATCCTCTTCGTTCAGGTCGACGCCAATCGATTCATCGAGCACGAGCGCATTCTGCTCTCACCTCCCGACTTCGAGCCGCTGAACCTGACCTTGGGCGCGTTCAAGCCGACGACAACATGGATCAGACCCAAACAGTTTGAGGCGCTTTGTCACGCCGCACAGGACCTGTCCCGACCATTCGATTTTGTCAGAGTCGATCTCTATGAAAAGGCGGGACAGGTGTTCTTTGGCGAGTTCACCTTCACCCCGGGAGCCGGCATGGAGCCATTCTCTGAGCCGGGTTTCAGCAGACGCCTGCTCTCCGAGATCAAGACGCGTCCGGATTGTCCTGCACCGTGAGCACCGTGTTTGAGACCGCTACGCCCCGGCACATCGGACGACCTCAGACTCAAGCCGTCCGGGGCAAATGAAAGAGCCGTCCGGGGGGACAACCGGACGGCTCGAGCCATATGGGCGCTTGGGGTGGATGGGCGCTCGCGCCTTATATAGCTTTGGGGAGAGGGATCACCGCTCCCACATTTGTTCTGTCGAGGCCGCCGCCGGGCACGTTCAAAGCGGGGCGGAAAATTCTCGAATGTTCACGAAATCGTTGACGATCTGTTTGCGGCCCCCGGCCGAGGCCCCAACGTCTCGCCCCGACCTATTGAGCTGGCCTATTGAGCGGCCACCGCAAGGCTGACGATCTTCTCCCGCGCCAGCCGGCCGATGAGACCGTCGGCTTCGGCCTTGGACAACGGCCGGTCGCCGAGCTGCAGCTTGAAGGTCCCGCCTCTTGCGCTCTCGACGATCGTCCCCTGGTAGGAATCGAGCAGCGCCGTGATGTCGGCCATCCGCGCATCCGGCGCGAACCGGACCAGCGCATAGACGGGTGCCGCCGGTGCAGCCACCTGTGGTCCGAGGCCGCGGATCAGCGGAGCCGCCGGCGCCGGTGCCTCGGCCACGCGCGAGCGGGCCATGCTCTCGGCCCGGTCGGCCGCAGCTGGTGCGGCGGGGCTCGGCGGCGGCGCGGCCATCCTTGAGGCAGGCGCGCCGGCACCTGGCAGGGCCGGAGCTGACTTGCTCATGGGCTCGTTGGCGACGAGCTTGTCCTGGCTGAGCGAGGCCGTCTCGAAGCTCGCGATCTGCGACCGCATCAGCACCGCGCCGATGACCCCGGCCTGGATCAGCACCAGCAGGCCACCGAGGCTGACCGTCCAGGCCAATGTGCGCGGCGACAGGCTCTCGAAGAACGCCAGAAGACGGGCGCCGATGCCGGGCGCGACGGCAGGCTTCTGCGTCGGATCCGCATCGATCGCGGCGAACAGCTTCTGCATCGCCCGCAACGACGGCGCCCCGAGGGTTTCGTTGAGCGCAATGGTCTCAGCATATTCGCCCTGGATCTCGGCATATTGACGCGCGAGATCGGGATCGCTGGCGAGCGCCTCCTCGACCCTGCGCATGTCGCGCGCGTTCAGCGTGCCGGCGGCATACCAGGGCAGCAGCAGTTCGATTTCACTGGGCTCGTGGTCCAGCATCTTGTTGCTCAAAGCCATCATGGCCAGCCTCGCTCAATGCCGGCCGCCTTCAGGAGTTCGGCCAATTTCTTGCGCGCATAGAACAGGCGCGTCTTGACGGTATTCTCCGGAATTCCGACGATCTCGGCCACCTCCTCCACGGATTTCTCGTGGTAGTAGACGAGATCGACGATCTCCCGGTGGTCAGGCGAAAGCGCGGTCAGGCACTTGCGCAGGGCTTCCCCGGTATTCTTCTTCTGGACCGCTATTTCCGGATCATCGGACGTATCCTCGATCGCGTTCGCGGCCTCGTCTTCCAGCTCAACGTCCTTGCGGCGCCGAAGTGCCGACAGCGCCTTGAATCTCGTGATCGCCAGCAGCCATGTCGAGACGGCAGAACGGCCCTCGAACTTGCCGGCCTGACGCCACACATCCAGGAAGACCTCGCTGATGAGGTCTTCCGCCACCTGTTCGTCCCGTACGAGCCGGAGCCCGAAACGATACACCCTGACATGGTGCCGGCCATACAGCACCTGCATGGCGAGCCGATCGCCTTGGGCGATCCTGGCCATCAGGGCTTCATCCGACGCCGCCGCTGTCACGCTCAATGGCCGTCTCGCAAGGTTGGTCTGGAGGAATGAGGACGCGGTTCGAATTCAACCGCAAAATTCTTCAAAATACCGGAAACATACGTCCCTGACTGTGAGCTGGCGCACAGTTCCGCCGTCCGACATGCGGTCTCCCGGCGCGCCCCGGCCGGCGCGTTCTCGCATCCCCTGTTCAGACCCATCGTCGCTCATACCCCTCCGCTACCTTCTTCCGGCCTCCGGCTCCAAGCGCCCATCCAGCGCCGATGTCGACAGCTCCTGCACGGCACCGGGATCGCTGAGCCTTACACGACGAAAAGCCCGTGATTTTGCGGTCGCGGCGCGCGGCGGCGGTTCGTCGCCACCGCATCACCGCACGTGCATAGATACCAAAGTTAAAGGCTTTCCCACGTAGATTTTCAGCCAGCGACGACGAATTGCGAGCACATGGGCACGACGGCACCGCCTCTTTCACCTTCGATCGTTGCCGACGCGCGCGGCGTCAAGCCGCCGCCGTCTCGCGACGTTCGCGCTCGCCGCGTCGGCCAGCGGCGGCAGATCTATGCCATGATCGCGGGCTGCTACCTGATCGATGCCGTCATCCTCCTGATCTACGCGCAGGCCGGCACCGTGCCGGCCTCGATCGCGCCGGTCTACGCAGCCATCGGACTAGCCACCGTCGCGCTGTGGACCTTGTTGTCGGAGAGCGGCTTCAACGAACGCTTCAGGGACCATTATTTGGTCGTTCCGCAGTCGATCGTGAGCATGATGTTCACGGTGGCCTTCTGCTACGTCGCGCCCGAGGTCAGCATCGTGTTCCTGTGCACGCTCTACCTCGTCGTCGGCTTCAGCTCGCTCCGGGCGACGCCGCGCCAGACCGCGATCTGCTGGACCTTCCTGGCGCTCGGCCTCGCCGGACTGTTCCTGCTGACCGACAAGCCGCTCGGCATGCCAACCGGCGGTGCGCTGGAGCGGCTCGCCACGCTGCTGGTCTTCGTGGTGACGATCGCCGGCTGCATGTTCCTCGGCATCTTCTCGAGTTCGCTGCGCGAGTCCTTGTATCAGCGCGGCCTGAAGCTGAAAGAGGCCTATCGCCGGATCGAGGAGCTCGCCGAGCTCGATGAGCTCACCGGCGCGCTCAACCGGCGATCCATCATGCATGTGCTCGAGGAGGAGCTGACGCGGTCGCGGCAGACCGGCAAGCCATGCTCGGTGATGCTGATCGACCTCGATTGGTTCAAGCGCATCAATGACGAGCACGGGCATCCGACCGGCGACGACGTGCTGCGCACCTTTGCCATCACGATGTTCGCCAATATCCGCAGCAGCGATCGGTTCGGCCGCTATGGCGGTGAGGAGTTCCTGCTTGTCCTGCCCGGCGCGCCATTGGACCCGGCCTGCCGGCTCGCCGAGCGCCTGCGCCAGATCATCGCCGATCTCGACTGGAGCGCATTCTCGGCCGGCCTGCAGGTCACGTTCTCGGCCGGCGTTGCGACCTCGCGCGGCGACGAGACCACCGAGTCGCTGTTGTCCCGCGCCGATCGTGCGCTCTACGCATCGAAGGCCCAGGGACGCAATCGCGTCACCAGCGCCTGACGGGAGCGCGCCGGGATGAGCGGCAAGCCAGCGCCCAATGAGAGCCTGCTGGACGAGCTACAGGACACGCTCGCGAACGGCACCGTTGCGCGTCGCGTCGAGACCCTGCGCAGGGTCACCGACCTGTTCATCGACGGCGCGCCAGACTTCGCCGACGACCAGGTCGCGCTGTTCGACGACGTCTTCGAATGCCTGATCGCGCATATCGAAACATCGGCGCGCGCCCTGCTCGCCAGCCGGCTGGCACCGATCGACTGCGCACCGCCGAAAACGCTGGCCCGGCTGGCCGATAACGATGCCATCGAGGTCGCCGGTCCGGTACTATCGAAATCGGAACGGCTCGATGAGGCCGCGCTGATCAGGACCGCCCAGACCAAGAGCCAGGCGCATCTGCTCGCGATTTCCATCCGCCGGGTCCTGAGCCGCGCCGTGACTGACATCCTGCTCCGGCGCGGCAATGACGAGGTCGTCCACAGCACCGTCAGCAATCCCGGCGCCGATCTGTCGGAACGCAGCGTCGACGCGCTCCTGGACCGCGCCGCACAGGATGGCGATCTGGCTGCATGTCTCGCGTTGCGGCCTGATCTGCCGCGCCATCTCTTTCTGAAACTTGTGGCCAAGGCCTCCGCGGCGGTCCGCGCGCGTTTGGAAACGGCGAACCCCAAATTGGGGCAGGAAGTGTCGCAGGCGGTAAGGACCGCGGGCCGCCGTGCCCGCTCGGCAACGGTGGCGTTGACCAGCCAGACGGAAATTGCACATCGGCTGATCCGGTCGCTGCACGCCGATGGCCGGCTCGACGATCAGCTCGTCGCCCAGTTTACCGAAAGCCGGAAGTTCGACGAGGCCAATGCCGCGGTCGCAGCGATGGCCAACGTCCCGGTCGCGGTCGCCGAAAGCATCATGGTGGAGAGCCGCGCCGAAGGCGTGATGATCCTCGCCAAGGTGGCAGGCCTGTCTTGGCCCACGGTCAAGTCGATCATCCTGATGCGGGATGAGCTCGCCGGCACTGGACCAACTGACCTCGTCGCCAGCAAGGCCACTTACGATCGGCTCAGACCGTCAACGGCACAACAGGTGCTGCGCTTCCATCGGGTTCAGGATGCCGCGACGCCTGCGCAGGCCTGATCGCTCTACGCTCGCGCATCAATAACGCAGCACCCGCGCACCGATCCCGGCGCCGAGGGCGGCCACGACCAGCGCCGCGATCGTGTACCAGGTGGCGACAAACAGCGGCGAATCGTCGGTGCAGTGCGCGGCATAGAGCGTCGCGGCCAGTCCCGCCGAAACCAGGCCGGCGATCGCACCGGCCAACGCCGGGCGCGACGGTGCGCCATGGCGCAGCCCGAACAGCGCGGCCGCCAGAAGCGGCAGCGACAAGACGGGAATCGCGCTGACGCACAGCATCGAGTTATGGCCGACCAGCCGCGCCATCATCGGCGCGCGCTGCGGCACCATCATCTCCGCCGCAATGCCGCCGACGAGGACGAGGACCGGCGCGATCAGGAGCCAGCTCCAGCCATGGAGCGACGCTTCGGGCCGCGACAGATGCAGGCTGATGATGAGCGCCGGAATCGCCAGTGCGGTGGTCACCACGAATTTGAGATCGAAGAACGGATTGCGCACCGCGAGCCAGATGTCGGGCCGGATGCCGAGGCCGATGAGCAGCATCGCGGTCGATACCGGCGTCGCCGCCATCAGCGCCAACGCCAGCACGATGCCCACGGGCTGCGCCCGTTGGGCATTGTCGGCCGCAAGCGAGCGGATAAGCTGATCGGTGTCCATGGCTCAATTGTCCCGTAGCTTGGCCGTGAGGCTGGCGAGCGCGCGATGCAGCGCCACGCGCACCGCGCCCTCGGTCATCGAAAATTTCTCCGCCGTCTGCTTGATCGAACTCGCTTCCACCGCGATCGACTGCAGCACGTCGCGTTGACGCTGCGGCAGCGTCTTCAATTGCGCCTCGACCTCGCCGGCAGAGACGGTCGGCGCTGGCGGCGTGTCGGCCAGCGTCTCGCTGAAATCATCGATGTCGACGAACACCCGCCGGCCGCGCCGTCGCAGCGCGTCGATCAGCTTGTTGCGAGCGATCGCGAACAGCCATGGGGCGAACGGCGCATCGACGTCCCAGGTGTGCCGCTTGAGGTGAACCGCCAACAGAATGTCCTGCACGATGTCCTCGGCCTGATCGACGGGCTGACCGGCGCGCGAAAGCCCGCGCCGTGAAGCTGCGCGCAGCACCGGCGTGATCGCCTTCAGCAACCGATGATAGACCTCATCGTCTCCGGCGATGGCCTGGCGCATCCAGGCCGTCCACTCGTCGTCACGCTCGCGCACCTGACGCTTCCACCCCCGATTATTCGCCCGTCGTCGCGCGCTGTTACTCCGCCGCCGAGACATTCACGAATTCGTGACCAGGTCGCACAGCCTTGGAACCAGCCGAGTTCCGCCATACCCAGATCATGGCCGCACGCAAGTCTCACCCCTGCTTCCATAGCACCGAATTGCGCGGAGCAGGATCGGGCACTGGACCATATCATCAAGGACGGGCCGGCATGGTTGCGGCCTCGCCCTGCTTTTGCCTTGGGCGGCAGGAAGATACCTAAGTTCTGCCCCGTTCTCGACATCTGTCGGGGTCTCACTCCCGGCTGGGCTGGCGGGACGGGGAGAAGGCCGACGATGACGATCCAAGCCAGTGGACGTTCAGCATTGATCATTGCCGCAGCGCTCGTACTCAGCCTCACCGGCACTGGATTGGCGCGCGCGGCCGAAACTCAGACTTTCAGCCCGTTCCTTCCGGTCGGGTCTGACACGAGCGCGCCGGCCAAGCAGGAGGTGTCCCCTGCGCCGCAGGCGGAGGCGCCGCCCGCACCGATGACGCAGGCCACCGACGCGGCATCGGCCGAGCCGGCACAGGCCGAACCGGTCACAGTGAACCTCGTGACGGTCAGCAATGACGACAGTTCGGGCTGGGACAAGGCCTCGATCATCGGCAAGATCTTCATCGCCTGTGGCACCCTGCTCACCTTGGGCTCGGCGGCGCGGATGTTCATGATCTGAGACGCCGCGCGGCGCTGCTCCTACTTGATGCGCAACCCACCAGCGGGCACATTGCCCGCTGTTTCGATTTGCGGGGTAGGATCATGAGCGTTTACGAGCACATCATCGTTGAAGGAAAAGGCGCGGTCGGGGTCATCACCTTGAACCGGCCCAAGATGCTCAACGCGCTGTCATTCGGCGTTTTCCGCGAGATTGCCGCGGCCGTCGACGACCTCGAGGCCGACGACGCCATCGGCTGCATCGTGATCACCGGCAGTGAGAAGGCTTTTGCCGCCGGCGCCGACATCAAGGAGATGCAGCCCAAGAGCTTCATCGACATGTTCTCGAGCGACTTCACCGCGATCGGCGGCGACCGGGTCGCGCGCTGCCGCAAGCCGACCATCGCGGCGGTGGCCGGCTATGCCCTCGGCGGCGGCTGCGAGCTCGCGATGATGTGCGACTTCATCATCGCCGCCGACACCGCGAAATTCGGCCAGCCGGAAATCACGCTCGGCACCATCCCCGGCATCGGCGGTACCCAGCGCCTGACGCGCGCCATCGGCAAGGCCAAGGCGATGGACCTCTGCCTGACCGGCCGCATGATGGATGCGGCGGAAGCCGAGCGCTCCGGCCTCGTCAGCCGCGTCGTGGCGGCGGACAGGCTGATGGAAGAGACGATGGCAGCGGCCGAGAAGATCGCGTCGATGTCCCGCCCGGCGGCCACCATGGCCAAGGAAGCCGTGAACCGCGCCTTCGAAACTCCGCTCTCGGAAGGCATGAATGTCGAGCGCAACCTGTTTCACGCCACCTTCGCGCTCGAGGATCGCGCCGAAGGCATGGCCGCCTTCATCGAGAAGCGCAAGCCGGTCAACAAGAACCGCTGAGAGCAGCGCTGCAGACGCCCGCCTCGTCGTGATCAGGCGGAGCGAGCTGGTCTGAGGACTGCAGGGGATGATCAGTTGTCCCCCCTGCTCCCTCAGCCGCATAGCACCTTTCGATGCACATCGATGTCTCCTTGCGAGGACGCGGAGAGATACAAGGCGAGCAATTCGCCAATGGTTCGCGACAGGCCGGTGCGATTCGCAGCCTCCGCGTGCGGCGCGTCTCACGGTTCAGCCGCGCATCATGCCTCGCTTACAGCAGCATGAAGCGATGGCGCTATCGGCTGACCTGATCGCATGTATTTGCGTGGTCCCGCATGGCGCGTCTGTGGCGAGACCGCCACAACAAACCATGGAAAAGCCAACCCGAATCCACACCGATGGTTTGTGTGTGGCAGCCGTCCGCCCTAAACAGGTAAACAACCGGTTAAGGTCATGAGGCGCGGCGGTGTCAGATGGTGGGTCGGGGCGAGCAGTTCACCGGGAGGACGCGGCGGTTCGGCATTGGCTTGGCCATCGCGACGGGCTTCGTCGCCTTCTGCTCGCCGTCCCGCGCCGAGGATCTCGCCGCCGCGCTGGCCAAGGCCTACCAGACCAACCCGGCCCTCAACGCCGAGCGCGCCCGGCAGCGCGGAACCGATGAGAACGTACCACAGGCGCTGGCGGGCTATCGCCCCCAGCTTGTCGCGACTCTCGGGGCTGGCCTGCAGGCGGTGCGCAATCTGCTTCCGACCAATGCGATTCAGAGCCAGACGCTGAAGCCCTGGACCATCGGGCTGACCGTCACGCAGACCCTCTTCAACGGGTTTAGAACCGCCAACAGCGTACGGGTGGCCGAGCTGCAGGTGCAGTCGGGGCGCGAGGCGCTGCGCAATGTCGGCCAGGGCATCCTGCTCGATGCCGTGACCGCCTATACCAACGTGCTGGCCAACCAGTCGCTGGTCGAGGCGCAGCGCTCGAACGTCGCATTCCTGCGCGAAACCCTGGCGGTGACGCAGCGCCGTCTCAATGCCGGCGACGTGACGCCGACCGATGCATCCCAAGCCGAGGCCCGGCTGTCCCGCGGACTCTCCGATCTCAACGCCGCCGAGGTCAATCTCGCGATCAGTCAGGCGACTTACGCGCAAGTGATCGGCATGGCGCCCGGCCAATTGCGCGCCGCGGATCCGGTCGATCGCCTGCTGCCGCGCAGCCGCGAAGACGCGATCGCCCTGGCCAACAAAGAGAACCCGGCCGTGGCCGCGGCGAGCTTCGACGTCGACGTGGCTTCGACGGCCATCAAGGTTGCCGAGGGCGCCCTGCTGCCGAGCGTGACCGTTCAGGGCAGCGTCAGCCGCAGCCGCGATTCGGACCAGACGCTCGGCACGTTCGGGACCGACCAAGCCTCGATCCTCGGCAACGTCACCGCACCGATCTATGATGGCGGCACGGCGGCCTCGCAGACCCGCCAGGCCAAGGAGGTCGCGGCGCAGAGCCGTCTCGTCCTCGACCAGGTGCGCAACCAGGCGCGCACCGCCGTGATCAGCGCCTGGGTGGCCAATGAAGGCGCCAAGGTTGCGGTCAGCGCCTCCGAGGCCGAGGTCAAAGCCGCGACCGTCGCGCTGCAGGGCGTCTCGCGCGAGGCGCAAGGCGGCCAGCGCACCACCGTTGATGTGCTGAACTCGCAGGCCGATCTGATCCAGGCCAAGGCGCGCCTGATCGGCGCCCAGCGCGACCGCGTCATCGCCTCCTACACGCTGCTGAGCGCGATCGGCCGGCTCGACGTCAAGAATCTCAACCTGAACACTCCCGATTATCTGCCGGAGGTTCACTACCATCAGGTTCGTGACGCCTGGCACGGCCTGCGCACGCCCTCGGGGCAGTAGCCATCGTCATCAAGGGCCATTCGAGAGCGGGCCGAGTTTCTCGGCCGCTTCTCTTCGCTCTTGCCCCCTGCGCCGCGCCGGTTCACGCTCATCCTTCGACATCACGCGCGTCACCCACAACGCACGCGCGACATCCGGGGAGGATCACCATGCTCAACCGCCGCAGCCTGCTGCTGACCTCGCTCGCCGCCGGAGTGACGATGACCACCACAGCCCGCGCCAAGCCTTCGCAACCCGCGACACCCGTCAACTTCGACGTTCCGGCCGGCGCCTGTGATTGTCACACCCACATCCACGGCGATCCCGAGAAGTTTCCGTTCGCAGCCAACCGCGTCTACACGCCGGATCCGGCGTCGCCCGAGGAGATGGCCGCGCTGCACAAGGCGCTGCACATCCAGCGCGTCGTCATCGTCACGCCGAGCGTCTACGGCACGGATAATTCAGCGACATTGTTCGGCATGAAGGCGCGCGGCAACGACGCCCGCGGCGTCGCCGTGATCGACGACAAGACCACCGAGGCACAACTCGATACGATGAACGCGGACGGCTTCCGCGGCATCCGCCTCAACCTTGCGACCGGCGGCATCAACGATCCCAATGTCGGCCGCGCCCGCTTCCAGGCCGCCGTCGAGCGCATGAAAGCGCGCGGCTGGCATGTCCAGCTCTACACCAACACGCCGATGATCGCGGCCATCAAGGACCTCGTGATGCAGTCGCCGGTGCCGGCGGTGTTCGATCATTTCGGCGGCGCGCAGGCCGAACTCGGCCTCGAGCAGACCGGCTTTTCCGATCTCCTCGATCTCGTCCGCGCCGGCAAGGCCTATGTGAAGATCTCCGGCGCCTACCGCGCCTCGACCCGTGGCCCGGACTACGCCGACGTGATCCCGTTCGCGCAGGCGCTGATCGCAGCCAACCCCGACCGCATCGTCTGGGGCACCGACTGGCCGCACCCGGATTCGTCGCCGCATCCCGAGCTAAAGCTCACCGATGTCCGGCCGTTCTATCCGATCGACGACGGCCGCCTGATGAACCAGCTCCCGGTCTGGGCCCCGGACGCCACGATCCGCAAGAAGATCCTGGTCGACAATCCGGCGCGACTATACGGGTTTTGATGCGCGTGACCGCCACCGATTTGTCGTTCGGAGGGCGCGATCGGCAAAGCCTGTCCCGCTGATCGACTTGCAATGGCGCGACGGAGCGGCGTGCTAAGAGTCCGGTCCGGTCACTCTTGCGCGTCTCCCCAGATCAGAAACAGCCCGATGTCGCCCGGGAGGCCATCGGGAAATTCGAGCACGCTCGCAGTCAGCCGAAAGCCATGTGGTTTCAGATCCCGCTCCCACCGCAGATACATCTCCGCTGCTGCGCCGCGTAACGTCGCATTCCAGCCCGGCTCGGCAACGTTGACAGCGCGGCCGCCGTCGATGCAGAGCCCGCTCGGAAAACGCAACAGCATGAGCTGTTTCTCGCCGCGATGCGCTGCTTCGCGCGCGAGGTGGAGCAGGGTTCGCCATTTGTCGTCGGAAATATGCCGATCGATCAAGTCCTTCACCTGCTGCCGGCGCTGTGCGGCAGCTGCCTCGCGAAGGGCATTGCGCTGTTCCCCCTCATGGCGCTCGAATTCGTCCACCAGATCCCGGAAATCCGCCGCCAGCGGGAGGTCCTCCTCCGATCGGCTGGCGGGGCGCCGCGCCTCCTGGGCTTCGGTTGGTCCCCGGCGATGCAGAAATTGCCCGTCGAGACTGGCAAGGGCGCGTGATAGCAGGCCGCTCTCGTGCCGGGACATCGCGCTCTCCTCCTGCGACAACAGCACTGCGAGAAGGTTGGCGCGGCTGACGATTCCAGCAATGCGGCCGTCGCGGACGACCGGTACGCGCTTGATCCGGTGGGCCGTCAAGAGCCGCGCGATCTCGGGGACGCTGGTTTCCTCCCCGACTGCAACAACCGGTGCCGACATGACATCGCGGGCCGTTCTCGCGAGGACATGCGCGCTGGCCGGCCAATCACGATGCAGCTCCTCCTGTCCGGTCAGCAGCTGAAGCCACCACTCTGTGCCCGCCACCCGCTCCAGATCGTTTCGCCCCATCAGGTCGCCTTCGCTGACCATCCCGAGCGGCAAACCTTCAGCATCGACCACGGGCACCGCGCTGATGCCCTGGTCGAGGAGCAGCCTCGCAATCTCGCGGACCGGCGTGTCCGGGAAGACCGATATGACGGCCGCGGTCATGATGTCGCGGGCCGTAGTCAACCGGCGCTTTCCTCCAGCTTCGTGCACAGCCGTCGCCGTCGACGTTCCTCCGATATGGCTGCTGCCGTCCCAGGACGCGGTATCTGCCACCGACATGGATCGCTCCTTCCTCTGCTCAATTCGTTCCGACCGCCCGGAACAGCTGCTGGACCCGGGCCAGTCGCCTGTCAGCCTCGGGCGTCACCTCACCGCCTGCGCTGACGATGTCGCGGATTGCCGCGAGGCTCTCGCTCCGCTGATCGGCATCAGCCGGCAACAGTCCCGGAATTGCGGCAAGCGCCGCTTCCTGATCCAGAAGCAGCAGGTAAAACTGTTCGCGCGCCATCGCCTTGAATTGAGTAAGCGTCAGCAGCGCACCTTCCGTGCGCGGGCGGATGAGCCGCAGCGCGTGGAGAGCGCGCTCATCGATGCCTCCCTGGGCCATCCCGACGAAGATCAGCCCTCGAATGGCGGCCTCGGCCAGGCCGCCGCTCGATATGCGCAACTTCAGCTCGGCGACACGCAGTTGCAGCAGCTCGCGATGCAGCGGCGATTCCTCCGGACGATTGGAGCAAGTGGCCGTGCGATCAATTCCGACGGCGGCCTGCAAAACGGGTGAACCGTAGACAGCCAGGAAGATCGATTCACTGAGCTTCTCCTGGTGGTCGCGCCAAGCATCGAGCGCGGACACGATCTGCCCGGAGACCGCCTCCTGCGCCAGCAGGAAGGGATTGTCGGCAGATACCGGAGAGCGGTGCGTTCGAATCTGCTCGGCAAGCTCGGCCATGGGCTTCACCAACGGATTCAGATTGCTGAAAAGCGCGTATTGCATGCGCTGCGGATGAACCTGGCGAAGCCACTCGGCGGCCTGTGGCGTCATCGATGCTCTGATCGCGGGCTGGGCGAAGGTCCGATAGAGCGACAGGTTGATCTCCGACACACGGGCGACGGTGGCAAAGCGCCGCTCGTCATCGCTCGTATTGCCGCCCATCGCCCTGATGTCGTCCAGCGTTCGCTCCCGGCAGTGCATGACCCAGTCGCCGCAAACGAGCGCCGCGTCTGCGGCATCGTCGGCGTGCTCGAACGTCGCCTCGTAGAGACCAGGCGGCAGCAGATCGATCAGGTCGATATTGCCGGCGAACTCGCGGTATTCCTTCTTCGCGACGCCGCTGGAAACGAAGATTCCGAGATGGCCCACGGTTTCGTGGACCGTGTAGACGATGGTCTGGCCGTAGGATCTGATCTCATCGACATCGTTGTAGAGATCCAGGATCCATCCCAATGCCTGCTGCGGCGGCGTGATGTTGTCACCTTTCGAGCAGAAGACAACGATCGGCGAGCGGATGTTGCGCAGATCGACTGCATTGCCCTCGGAGGTCCGGATGTGGCCGGCAGCGAGCCTGTTGCCGACGAACAACTCGTCGACGATGAACTGCATCTCCTCGGCGTTAAGGTTGACATGTCTGCCCCACCAACGCTCGAAGTCGAGATAGCGCGATGCTTCGGTGTCGATCTTCGAATACACGTCGTACTGCTTGGTCCAGAGCGTGTGGGATGGGTTCTGGTTTTCGAAATTCTGCACCAGCCAGCTGCCGTCGAACTTGCCGCCCCCCATGTCGCTGGTGAAAGCGGTCAGCCAGCTGCCGCCGAGCAGGCCTGCGGAGTACCGCATCGGATTTCTGCCGCGCACGCCCGCCCAATAGGACAATGGGGCTCCTGCGATGATGATCGGCCCGAAGAGCTCGGGCCGAAGCGCCGCCAGGATCATCACAGCCCAGCCGGCCTGGCAGTTGCCGATCACGCACGGCTTTCCATCCGCGCCAGGATGCAACGATATGACATGCTCCAGGAAGACTGCTTCGGCCCGAACGATGTCCTCGATGGTCTGGCCGAGCATCGGGTCGGCCGTGAAACCCACGAAATAGCAGGGATGCCCTGCCCTCAGGGCCTCGCCGATTTCGCTGTCGGCCTTGAAGCCGCCGATCCCCGGACCGTGTCCGGCGCGTGGATCGATGACGACAAAAGGCCGGCGCGTGGTGCTGATCTCCTCTCCCGCTGGCGGGACGATGCGAAGCAGCGCGTAATTAACCGGGCGTTCGAACTTGCGCCCGTCCCGGAGAATCTCGAACTCGTAGTCGAGAACGTGCGGGGCCGTCTGCAGGCTGCGCTTGCGATGTTCGTCGGCGCGCTGACGCATGACGTCCCAGAACAACACGCTGCGTTCGGCAGCATCGCGCAGATAGGCGAACGCGAGGACGAATGGGTTCGAAGGCGCAATGCCGAAGGCCCGGTCTTCTCCGACTGACATGGATCGATTTCCTTTGAACCCGCGCAGCTGTCTGCACGCTGGCATTATAAAACGACACAGTTTCATTCTTTAATAAAATGACCATCGCCCGAAAAGCAAGAGCGCGACAGCGCCCCGCCGCTCCCTTAGACCCCGGTGCCGCGGACGGAGATCCCATTGGCATCCGAGCAAATTCCAGCATGTGCAGGACAGAAGCACTTGATCGTCGCGGGAGCTTCACGACTATTTGAGCTACGCCACCTCGCCGACAACCTGCCGAAGGCGGCGCAGCACGACGTCCACGTCATCGCGAGCGAAGCGATATGATTTCAAAACGGTGGAGGACGTCTGCGCGACGTCTGCGAAACTTGCATGTGTTGGTCATGAATTCTCGCGCAGTCCCGTCGGATGACGGCTGCGCCGATGGAATGGACGCGCGACAATCTCGGATTGCGGCTTCAAGGCCTGCGGCCTTCCCCGAATGCTGCGCGATCGCGCCTGTCGCATGGGGCAAGGGTGGGGCGAACGCCTGCCAATGAGTTGCGCCGTCATGGCGGGCTGGTCCCGCCTGCACGGTCGAAGCCGCTTCGGCGCGGCGAAGGCCGGGCATCCAAATCGTCGCGAGGGCGCCGGACCACGTGGATGGCCGGGACAAGCCCGGCCATGACGACGTGGAAACGCCTGGGCGCGCCACGTCGACCGCCATATGCAATAGACCTGCGCCGAACGACGATGGCGAGGCTGTACGATTTTATCGCCTCGCAGCCCTGGCGTCGCGGAAGGATACCAGGCGGCTTTGCGCTTCGTCCCACAGCACCAGGCGGACGCAGCGCAGGCTCTCGGGCAGCGTGATGCGGCCGATCTCGCGAAGCTCGGGATGATCGCGCAGCACGACCGGCAGCCGGTAGTACGGAATCCGGCTCGACAGATGATGGACGTGATGGATGCCGATATTGGCGGTGAGCCAGTGCAGCCAGGCCGGCAGGTCGTAATGGGAGCTGCCATAAAGCGCGGCCTGCTGCTGGGTCCAGCGCCCGTCCCGCTCCCAGACCGTGTGCTCGAACTGATGCTGGACATAGAACAGCCAGACGCCGGCCATGGCGGCGAGCAGCATGATCGGCAGATGCACGACCAGGAATGCCTGGATGCCGATCAGCCACATCAGGCCCGCGACGACCAGGGCGATGCCGAGATTGGTGGCCATCGTGCTGATCCAGGGCGACCAGCCGGCGCGCATGAAGCCGAACGGCAGGCGGTGCTGCAGGAAGAACAAATAAGCGGGCCCGGCCACGAACATCACCAGGGGATGGCGGTAAAGCCGGTAGCGCAGCCGCGCGAAGGCCGACCGCGCCTGATATTCCCGCACCGTCAACGTATCGATATCGCCGATGCCGCGCCGGTCGAGATTGCCGCTGGTCGCGTGATGGATCGCATGCGCGCGCCGCCACCAGTCATATGGCGTCAGCGTCAGCACGCCCAGCACGCGGCCGACCCAGTCGTTCGCCTGGCGCCCGGCGAAGAACGTGCCATGGCCGCAATCATGCTGGATCATGAACAGCCGCACCAGAAAGCCGCCGGCCGGGATCGCAATCAGCAACGACGCCCAGGCATGGCCGAGCGAGAACGCGAACCAGGCTGCCGTCCACAATGCCACCAGCGGCACCGCCGTGATCACCAGCTCGGTAATGCTTCGCATGCGGCTGGGCGTGCGGTAGTTGCTGAGAATCTGCATCCAGTACCGGGCATCGGCCGTCGCGCGGCCTTCGTCATGGCCAGCACGCGGGGGCGCGGAGTCCTTGGGCTGCACAGCCGCCATCGCGACTGGCTGATCGAATTGCAATGTCGTCTCCACCTTGTGTTCTTGGCGATCGCGCATGTCGCGACCGCGCGCCAATTGCCCCCTGAGCACCGCCGAACCGGCTGCAGGAGTTCGAAACCATGCGCCTTCGCTGGTGTAACCGTGGTCGAAGCCAAATGGTTCACCATGCGCCCTGGCGATGAACCGGTCTGGAAGAGGAGTCTGGGACGTCTACCCCCGTCAGGAGCGAGTAAGAGAGCGCACAGGGCGGATCATGTAAGGTAACCCGCCGGCCTCCTCATTGCTAGGAGATGGCGGATTACGTTCCGTTAATCCCCTCCTGAATTGCTGCGTCAATGAGGCGTTGCTGTGCCTCCTCCGGATCTTTCCGGGGCGCGAGCCAGGGAACGATAACGCATTCGGGCTCGATCGCTGCCCTGGCTGGTCCGGAAGGAAGGCAGCAGATCCCCTGGGGCTTGCCATGACCACCGAATCGTGCACCGCGCGCCTTCATCCCGGCCCGGGCGTGGTCTCCGGCACGAATGCGCCATCGCGTCGTGCGTCGGAGAACATGCCCCAGATCGCGATGAACATCGCCGCCATCGCCGGGCCGATGATGAAGCCGTTGAGGCCGAACGCCTCGATCCCGCCCAGGGTCGAGATCAGAACGACATAATCAGGCATCTTGGTGTCCTGGCCGACGAGGATCGGACGCAGCAGATTATCGACGAGGCCAATGACCAGGGCGCCATAGGCGATCAGGATCACGCCATGCCAGATCGCTCCGGTGGCCAGCAGATAGAGCGCGACCGGAAACCACACCAGCCCGGCTCCGACCGCTGGAAGCAGCGAGAGGAACGCCATCACGACGGCCCAGAGCAGCGGCGCGGTGATGCCGAGGAACCAGAAGATCAGACCGCCCAGCGCGCCCTGCGCCAGCGCCACCACCAGATTGCCCTTCACGGTCGCACGGATGACGACCGTGAACTTGTGCAGCAGCGCATTGCGTTGCTCGGTCCGCAGCGGAATGGCGGTCGCGATGCGCTCCGACAATGCGTCCTGGTCGCGAAGCAGGAAAAACAGCAGATACAGCATGAGGAACAGATTGACGAAGAACTCGAAGGTTCCCTGGCCGATGTTGAGAGCCTGACCTGCGATCATCTGGCTGCCTCGCAGCAGCATGGCGGACAGCCTGTCCTTCAGGCCGGCCAGGCTGCCGAGACCGAACCTGTTGAGCAGGTCAACCACCCAGGTGGGCAGCGCCTCCATCATCTTCTGAAAGTACTGCCCGATATCCAGCTGGCCGGACTGCGCCTGTCCGTAGACACCGGTCGCCTGCTGCGCCAGCGCCGCCCCGATCAGCGACAGCGGAATGATCACGATCAGGACGACGAGCAGCACCACCACGGCGGCAGCGAGGCCATCTCGGCCGTGCATCGATCGCGCCAATCGGCGGTGAAGCGGAGCGAAGACGACCGCGCCGACGAGGCCCCACAGCACGGCTCCGTAGAACGGCAGCAGGATCCAGCCGAGCGTCAGCGTGATCGCGACGAGCAGGAGCAGAAGCACTCGATCTTCGAAGCTGCGCATTTCAACTTTCCAGTCTGGCCGCGACATCTGGACGCGCGCCTTGGTCTTCCGGACGTCGCGAGCCGGGTATCGCCGAATTCAACAGCGGTCAACGCGGCAACGCGGCATCCGGGCTCCAGGCCGGTCGCGATCGATACCGCAAAATTACATCACATCAACCGCTGCATTCGCAGCCCATAAACGTTCAACGCAGGGCGACCGAACCCGACGGCAAGCCCTCCGATGTCTTCTACCAGTTCGCAACGCGCAGAGGCCGACCGCCAGATCGCACGCGATCTCCGCCGGGCCATTCGTGACGATGGTCCAGGCTCAGCCGCGACTGCGGCTCGTCCTGGCACGGAACCTTTCTGCGGGCCCTGCCCCGTTGCCAAGCGCACGGCAAGCCGCAATAGTCCGCGCTTTCCGAGCCGGCGCGACCGGCCCGCCGACCTGGAGGCATGATGATGACGACCAGACCGACCGCAAAATCATCCGACAAGGATGTCTGGCGCGTCGGCGTGCTGTTCTCGCGCAGCGGCCTGATGGAGGTCACCGAGTCCGAGCACTTCTTCGGTACGGCGCTCGCGATCCAGGAAATCAACAAGGCCGGCGGCGTGCTCGGCCGCGAGATCGAGGTCATCGCCTATGATCCGGGCTCGCAGCCCGAGACCTTCCGCAAGCTCGCCGACAGGCTGCTGACCGAGGACGGCGCCTCCGTGATCTTCGGCTGCTCGACCTCGGCCGAGCGCAAGGCGGTGCTGCCGGCGATCGAGCGCCGCAACGGCCTGCTCTGGTACCCGTCGCTCTACGAAGGCTTCGAATACTCGCCGAACGTGATCTACACCGGACCGGCGCCGAACCAGAACGCGTTCCAACTCGCCGAATACATCGTGCGCAAGCATGGTCCACGGGTTTACCTGATCGGCTCGGACTACATCTATCCGCGCGAGTCCAACCGCATCATGCGCGACCTCGTCGAGTCCTATGCGGGCCGCGTCGTCGGCGAGCAATATGTGACGATGGAGGCGGGCGACGCCGAGCTGACGCGCGGCCTTGACGCGATCAGGGAGGCCGCGCCCGACGTCGTGTTCTCGACCATCGTCGGCCGCACTGCGCAGCGCTTCTATCGCATGTATGCGGCCGCGGGCTTCGACCCGAAGCGGCTGCCGATCGCGAGCCTGACCATGGCCGAAGGCGAGGTGCGCGCCATCGGCGCCGAGCACTGCGTCGGCCACCTCACGGCAGCGAGCTATTTCGGCACGCTCGCGCGCGACAGCAACGACCGCTTCAAGGCGGCGTTCGCCGCGGCTTTCGGCATGGAGACGCCGGTCAGCATGTGGAGCGCCTCGGCCTATGCGCAGATCAAGCTGTTCGCGCGGGCGCTGGAGCAGGCCGGCAGCCTTGATACGCAGAAGCTGGTCGAGGCCGCGCTCGGGCTCAGCCTCGAGGCGCCGGAGGGGCCGATCCGGATCGATCCCGACAACAACCATGTCTGGGTGACGCCGCGCATCGGGCGCGTGCGGGCCGACGGCCAGTTCGACATCGTCTGGGAGAGCAAGAGCCCGATCAAGCCGGATCCCTACCTCTCGGTGTCACCGATCGGCGGCCGCTGGCTGAGCGAGGAGGCGCTGTCAGCATGAGGCCGGATGACCGCATGAAGCCCGGCGTGCGCCGCCTCATCGAGGATCTGCGCGGCGCGCGCGTGCTGGTGATCCATCCGCGCGATGCCGAGGGCGACGCGCTGATCGACCAGCTCAAGCGCATCGGCTGCAACGTCCGCGGCGTCTGGCCGCCGCCGGCCGCGATCCCGCACGACATCGACACCGTGTTCCAGCTGATCGAGACCTCGGAGGAGATGATCTTTCCCGAAGGCACCAGCGATCATCCGCTCACCTTCATCGCCATCGTCGACTACGAAAACCCGACGATCCTCAAGCGCCTGCTCGACAGCAACGCCCATGGCGTCGTCAACAAGCCGATCCGCTCATTCGGCATCCTGTCGTCGCTGGTGCTCGCGCGCTCGCTGCGCGGCTACACGCGCCGGCTCGAGGGCAAGGTGCAGAAGCTCGAGGAGACGTTGAAGGCGCGGCGCGACGTCGACAAGGCGGTGAAGATCCTGATGGGGCTGAAGCAGGTCGGTGAGGTCGAGGCCTATGAGCTGATCCGCGCGCAGGCGACGCAGAAGCGCGTAGCGATGGCCGACATCGCGATCTCGATCATCAATGCGCAGGAGACGCTCGGCGGATTGGGGGTGCTCGATGCGCCGGTCTCGCGCTGAGCGTGCCGTGCCGCGCTCACGGGTTGGGCAGCGGCGGCCTCAAATTTTTGCAAGCGACGGCGTTGACTTCGTTTCGCGCATGGGAATTACTTGAGGCCGTCGCGGACATCGGATGTCCGCCAATGGCCGGTCGGCCATTTCACATCAGGCTATGCAGCCCTCGCATTGCGCCGCAAGGCGCAGTCGGGGGCTTTTTGTTTGGCGCGCGCGATCCTCGCGAACGCAACGGAGACTCGTGCCTTGACGACGGATGATGACAGCAAAGTGCGGATCGCCTGCATCCAGATGCAGCCGATGGTCGGCGAGTTGGCAACCAACCTCGCCCACAGCCTCGATTTGATCAAACAGGCGGTCGCAATGGGAGCAAAGCTCGTGGTGCTGCCCGAGCTCGCCTCCTCCGGCTACGTGTTCAAATCACGCGAGGAAGCCTTCGCCGCCTCCGAGACCATCCCCGGCGGTCCGGCCGTGACCGCCTGGAGCGAGATCGCCGCCAAGCATGGCCTGCATCTCGTCGCCGGCATCTGCGAGCGCGACGGCACGAAGCTCTACAACAGCGCGGTGCTGATCGGGCCCAAGGGCTATGTCGGCACCTTCCGCAAGGTCCACCTCTGGAACGAGGAGAACCTGTATTTCGAGCCCGGCAATCTCGGCTTCCCGGTCTACCACACCGAGATCGGCCGCATCGGCATGGCGATCTGCTACGATGGCTGGTTCCCGGAGAGCTACCGGCTCAGCGCGCTGCAGGGCGCCGACATCGTCTGCGTGCCGACCAATTGGGTGCCGATCCCCGGCCAGGCCGACGGCCGCGAGGCGATGGCCAATATCCTGGCGATGGCGGCCGCGCATTCCAACTCGATCTTCATCGCCTGCGCCGACCGCGTCGGCGTCGAGCGCGGCCAGCCTTTCGAAGGGCAGAGCCTGATCGTCAGCTACACCGGCTGGCCGGTCGCCGGCCCTGCGAGCCGCGACAAGGAGGAGATCGTGATTGCCGACGTGGCGCTCGGCGAGGCCCGCCGCGCCCGCAACTGGAACGCCTTCAATCAGGTTCTGCGTGATCGCCGCTCCGACGTCTATGACGAGATGCTCGGCAGCGACGTCAAGCGCGGCTGGTATTGACTGCTTAAGCCCTTTCCATTTTGACCATTCATGGAGGACAATCGATGACGTCGCGTTTGCTGACTACCTCGCTGGCGCTCGCCCTTGCGGCGGGCGCGGCGCTCTCGCCTGCTCTGGCTGCCGATCCGATCAAGATCGGCGTCCCCGTCGGCCTGTCCGGCGCCAACTCGGTCGTCGCGCCGTCGGTGGTGCAGTCCGCCGAGCTCGCGGTGGAGGAGATCAACGCCAAGGGCGGCGTGCTCGGCCGCAAGCTCGAGCTGGAGGTCGCCGATGACGCGTCCGGCGCCGCCGGCGCCCAGAAGGCATTCGACGCGCTGATATTCCAGAAGAAGGTCAACGTGCTGATCTCGATGGAGACCAGCGCGGCGCGCAACGCCGGCCTGCCGATCGTCGCCCGCGGCAAGACGCCCTACATCTACACCTCGTTCTACGAAGGCAAGTCCTGCAGCCCCTATCTCTACGTCAACGCCTGGGTGCCGGACCAGCAGGTGCCGCCGATCGTCGACTACTTCAACAAGGAGAAGAAGGCGAAGAGCTACTTCCTGATCGGTTCCGACTACGCCTTCGGCCGCGGCATGCTCGCCTTCACCAAGACGTACATCGAGAAGACCGGTGGAAAGGTCGTCGGCGAAGAGTATCTGCCGATGGACGGCTCCGACTGGACCTCGATCATCTCCAAGCTCAAGGGCTCCGGCGCCGACGCGCTGATTACCTCGACCGCGGGCGGCGCGCCCAACGTCACCTTGACCAAGCAGCTGCGCGCGGCCGGCGTCAACCTTCCTTACGGCAATCTCGCGGTCGACGAAGGCACGGCCAAGGGCATGGGCGCGGACGCCGCCGGCATCTACCTGTCGGCGTCCTACGTGACCGGCATCGACACGCCGGCCAACAAGACCTTCCTGGCGTCGATGGCCAAGAAGTTCGGCGCCGAGCTGAAGACGCCGAACGATCTGTCGGTCCCGCAGTACGAAGCGGTCTACGCCTACAAGGCCGCCGTCGAGAAGGCCGGCAGCACTGACCAGGACAAGGTGCTGAAGGCGCTGGCCGAGGTCTCGGTCGACGGTCCGCGTGGCACCATCAAGATGGACAAGCAGCGCCATGCACCGCTGACCATGTATCTCGGCCAGGTCCAGGCCGACGGCAGCGTGAAGGTGATCCAGAGCTTCCAGAATGTCGATCCCGGCGCGCAGTGCCCGGGCAAGTCCTGATCGCGTATGATCGAGCGAGGCGGACCTGTGTCCGCCTCGCACCTCTCGACTGGGAATGACCATGCTGACCGTCGCCCTCGATGCCGTCACGACGGCTGCCATGCTCTTCATCATCGCCGCCGGCCTGCTGATCGTGTTCGGCGTCATGAAGATCATCAATTTTGCCCACGCCGCCTTCCTCACCGTGGGCGCCTATGCCGCGCTGGTCGGCGCGCAGCTGAGCCTGCCGTGGTTCCTGATCCTGCCGCTGGCCTTCGTCGCCGGCGCGATTTGCGGCGGCGTCACGGAGATCGTGATCGTCCGCCGTCTCTACAAGCGCCCGCTCGATGCGATCCTCGCCACCTGGGGTCTCGGCATCGTGCTGGGACAGCTGATCACGCTGATGTTCGGCCGCGAGGTGCAATTCGTGCAGGCGCCGATCTCGGGCACGGTGCATCTGTTCGGCGTCGATTATTCCGCCTACCGGCTGGTGATGATCGTCGCGGCGGTGATGGTCGGCCTGCTGTTCACCGGCCTGCTCAATGGCACGCGGCTCGGCCTGTCGACCAAGGCGGTCATCATGAACGAGATGCTGGCGCAGGGGCTCGGCGTCGACTCGTCGCGGGTGCGGCTCATTACTTTTGCGCTCGGCAGCGGCCTCGCGGCGCTCTCGGGCGCGCTGATCACGCCGCTGTCCAGTGTCGATCCGAACATGGGCGTGCCCTGGCTGATCGGCGCGTTCATGCTGGTGATGGTGTCCGGCGGGTCGCTGCTGGCGTTGGCCGGCTCCTGCGCCGTGCTCGGGACCTTGCAGGTTCTGGTCTCGACCTTCGTCAACCCCATCCTTGGCGGACTGACCATCGCGATCTGCGCCGCGATCGTGCTGCGGATCCGGCCGGAGGGTTTTGCCCGTGCCTGATGCGCGTCCCCTCGCCTCTCCCGAGACGCCCGCGACGAGCCGTGCGATGCCGCGCCTGATCGTCCCGGCGGTGCTCGTGGCCATCGCGGCTGGCGTGATCATCGTCGCGCCGCTGCTGCTCGATACCTACCTCGTGAACATCCTGGTGCGCGCCTGCTTCGTCGCGATCGCCGCGATCACCGTCGACATCATGTGGGGCTATTGCGGCACGCTGACCTTCGGCCAGTCCGCCTTCTTCGGCATCGGCGCCTATGCGCTCGCGATCATGTTCACCGAATATGGCTTCGGCCCCTGGCAGATCTGCGCCGCGATCGCCGCCGCGATGGCGGTCGCAGCCGCTGTGGCCGCCTTTACCGGCTGGCTGTCATTCTATCCGGGCTCGACGCCGCTCTACGCCTCGGTCATCTCGCTGGTGGTGCCGATCGTGCTGGTGCAGATCCTGTATTCCGGCGGCACCTTCACGGGCTCGTCCAGCGGACTCGTCGGCTTCGAGAGCTTCGATCTGGAGATCGAGACGTGGCTGCGCCTCGCCGGCCTCGGACTGCTCGCGACCGCGGTGCTCGCGCTCGTGCTGATGCGCAGCGACACCGGGCGTCTGCTGTCAGCGCTGCGCGACAATGACGCGCGCTGCAGCTATCTCGGCATCGACACCTCGCGGCTGCGCATCATCGTGCTGACGCTGTCCGCCATCGTCTCCGCGCTCGCCGGCTTCTTCTATGCCGGCTTCGGCGCGGTCGCCGCCCCCGAAAACGCCAGCTTCACCTTCGGCACCAACCTCGTGATCATGGTCGCGCTCGGCGGACGCGGCACCGTGATCGGCCCTGTCCTCGGCGCGCTGTGCATCGAGGTGGCCAGCGCCTATCTCGCCAACAGCCTGCCCTATGTGTGGGAGCTGATCGTCGGGCTCGCGCTTATCATCGTCATCCTCGCCTTCCCCGACGGCCTGCTCGGCGCCGTGATGCGCCTGATCACACGCGGTTCGGGCAGCGCCGCCGCGACGACGCTTTGTCCGGCGCCGGCCGCGACGGCCGTCAGCAATCCGGATGCCGTTGCGATCGAGGTACGTGGGCTCGGCAAGCATTTCGGCAGCCTCTCGGTGCTCGACGGCGTCGCGTTCACCGCGCATCGCGGCGAACTGCTGAGCCTGGTCGGCCCCAACGGCGCCGGCAAGACCACCCTGATCCGCTGCCTGTCGGACGGACGCGAACGCTCCACCGGCGAGGTCGCGATCGCCGGGCACGATATTGCGCGGCTGCCGCCGGACCGCGTCGTGCGCTTCGGATTGGGGCGCAAGTTCCAGACCGCCTCGGTGTTCGAGACCCTGACCGTCGCCGAATGCCTGCGCGTCGCACGGACGCATGCCGATCCGCCGTCGCTGACCTCCCGCTCGGCGACGCTCGCCCTGCCGCCCGCGGCCATGTCGGTGGTCGAACGATCCGGCCTCAGCGAGCGGCTCGACGAAGAGGCGCGCAATCTCAGCCACGGCCTGAAGCAGGCGCTCGAGCTTGCGATGGTGCTGTCGCTCGAGCCCGACGTGCTGCTGCTCGACGAGCCCACCGCCGGCCTCACCCGCGCCGAGCGCCAGGGGTTCGCCGATATTCTCACCGCGTTGGCGCGCCGTGATCGCCTCTGCATTATGCTGGTCGAGCACGATCTGGATTTCGTCCGCGATATCTCCTCGCGCATCATCGTGCTGCACCAGGGCCGGCTCGCGCTCGACGGCTCGGTCGACGAGGTCGTCAACAGTGATCTGGTGCGCGAGATCTACACCGGCCAGCACGTGCCGCATGCGGAGGAGCCGGCGTGACCGCGATCCTTGAGGTCAACGCGCTGGCCAGCGGCTACGGCTCGTCGGAGGTCATCAGCAATGTCGGCCTGGCGCTGGCGAAGGCCGAGACGCTCGCGATCGTCGGCAAGAACGGCATGGGCAAGACCTCGCTGCTCAAGGCGATCATGGGCTTTCTGCCGGCGTGGCGCGGCAGCGTCACCCTCGCAGGCAAGGACGTGACGCGGGTGGCGCCGCATCTGAAGCGCAAGATGGGGCTGGTCTACGTGCCGCAGGAGCATGCGCTGTTCCAGGATCTGTCGGTGCGCGACAATCTCAGGCTTGGCCTGTTGTCGGACAAGGACATCGAGGCCCTCTTCGAGCAGGTCGGCAGCTGGTTTCCGGTGTTGACGAAGCGGCTGAATCAGCGCGCCGGAACCTTGTCGGGCGGCGAGCAGAAGATGCTGATCGTCGCCCGGGCGCTGATGGCCAAGCCCGACGTGCTGCTGCTCGACGAGGTCACGGAAGGACTTCAGCCTTCCGTGGTCGACCGCCTGTCGGAGGTGCTGGTCCGCGTCCGCCGCGAGATCGGCACCTCGATGATCGTGGTCGAGCAGCATCTGCCGTTCGCACTGTCGATCAGCGACCGCTATCTCGTGTTCAAGCGCGGCGAGATCGTCGATGCCGCCGCGGTCGATGCCGGCGCTGCCGCACGCATCGACGCGCACATGCGAATCTAGCGAACCCGCCGCCGCGAGAACAGCGAGATCAGCACCGGCAGCGTGATCAGGATGACAACCGGCGCCAGCATCATGCCGGTGACGACGACGATCGCGAGCGGCTTCTGCACCTGCGAGCCGATGCCGGTCGACAGCGCCGCCGGCAACAGGCCGATGCCGGCGACGACGCAGGTCATCAGCACCGGGCGCAGCTGCAGCTCTCCGGTGCGGATCACCGCCTCGATGCGGTCGACGCCCTCGTCGATCAGCTGATTGAACTGCGACAGGATGATGATGCCGTCCATCACGGCAATGCCGAACAACGCGATGAAGCCGATCGCCGCCGAGACGCTGAACGGAATTCCCGACAGCACGAGGCCGACGACGCCGCCGAAGATCGCCATCGGGATCACGCTCATCGCCAGCAGCGTGTCGGCCATCGAGCCGAAATTGAACCACAAGAGCACGCCGATCAGCGCCAGGCTGATCGGCACCACGATCGACAGCCGCTTGATCGCGTCCTGCAGATTGCCGAACTCGCCGACCCATTCGACGCGCGAGCCGGCCGGCAGCTGCACCTGCTCGGCAACCTTCTGCTGCGCCTCCTGGATGGCACTGCCGAGATCGCGCTCACGCACCGAGAATTTGATCGGCAGATAGCGCTCCTGCTGCTCGCGATAGATATAGGCCGCGCCCGAGACCAGCTTGATGGTCGCGACCTCGCTCAGCGGGATCTGGGTGACGCCGTTCGGCCCCTGGGCGCCGATGCGCAGATTCTCGATCGCCTCGGCACTCTTGCGATATTCCGGCGCGAGGCGGACGATGATCGGGAAATGCCGGTCGCTTCCCGGCTCGTAGAGATCGCCCGCGGTGTCGCCGCCGATCGCCACCTTGATGGTGGCGTTGATGTCGCCCGGCGCGAGACCATAGCGCGCCGCCTTGGCGCGATCGATGTCGATCTGGACGGTCGGCTGGCCCAGCGAGGTGAACACCGCAAGATCGGTCACGCCCTGCACCGTGGACAGGACCTGCTTGATCTTGTTGGCGGTGTCAGTCAGCGCCTGCAGGTCGTTGCCGTACAGCTTGATCGAGTTCTCGCCCTTCACGCCGGACACAGCCTCGGAGACATTGTCCTGCAGATATTGCGAGAAGTTGAATTCGACGCCGGGGAAGCGGTCATCGAGCTGCTTCAGCAGCTCGGCCGTCAGCTGGTCCTTGTCCTTGGTGCCCGGCCAGTCCTTCACCGGCTTCAGCGGGGCGAAGAACTCCGCGTTGAAGAAGCCTGCGGCATCGGTGCCGTCGTCAGGACGGCCATGCTGCGAGACCACGGCCTCGACCTCGGGCCGAGCGCGGATCATCTTGCGCATCTCGTTGACGTAGGCGTTGCCCTCCTGCAGCGAGATCGTCGGCGGCAGGGTGGCGCGGATCCATAGATTGCCCTCTTCCAGCTTGGGCAGGAATTCGAGCCCCAGCAGCCGGCCGACCACCACGGTGAGCAGCACGAGGCCGATCGCCCCCGTGATCACCAGATTGCGGTTGCCGACGGCCCAGCGCAGCACCGGCGCATAGATCGCGTGCAGCAGCCGCATCAACCGCGTCTCGGTCTCTTCGACATGCGCCGGCAGGATGATGGCGCTCAGCGCCGGGGTCACCGTGAAGGTCGCGAGCAGGCCGCCGGCCAGCGCATAGGCATAGGTGCGCGCCATCGGTCCAAAGATGTTGCCCTCGACGCCGCTCAAGGTGAACAGCGGCAGGAAGGCGGCGATGATGATGGCGGCGGCAAAGAAGATCGAGCGCGACACGTCGGCCGCGGCCGACAGGATCGCGTGGCTCTTCATGCCCATCATCGTTTCCGGCGAGATGTGACTTTCCTCGGCGGCAGACAGCGGCGTCGTCTGCGACAGCCTGCGGAAGATCGCCTCGACCATGATCACGGTGGCATCGACGATCAGGCCGAAATCGATCGCGCCGACCGACAGCAGGTTGGCGGATTCGCCGCGCAGCACCAGGATGATGACGGCGAAGAACAGCGCGAACGGAATCGTGGCGCCGACGATCAGCGCGCTGCGGAGATTGCCGAGGAACACCCACTGCAGCAGCACGATCAGGCCGATGCCCACCACCATGTTGTGCAGCACGGTGTGCGTCGTGGTGTCGATCAGGTCCTTGCGGTCATAGATGCGTTCGATGCGGACGCCCGGCGGCAGGATGGTGGAGTTGTTGATCTGATCGACCAGTTGCTCGACGCGGGCGATGGTCGGCGAGCTCTGCTCGCCGCGCCGCATCAGCACGATGCCCTGGACGATGTCGTCATTGTTGTTGAGGCCGGCGATGCCGAGCCGCGGCTTCTCGGCGACCGTGACATTGGCGACGTCCTTGACCAGCACCGGATTGCCGCCGCTCTGCGACACCATGGTGTTGGCGAGGTCGTCCATCGAGCGGATCAGGCCGACGCCGCGCACCACGGCCGATTGCGTGCCGATCTCGACCGTGTTGCCGCCGACATTGATGTTGGAGTTGCCGACCGCCTGCAACAGTTGCGGCAGGGTCAGGCCGTTGGCGACCAGCTTGTTGAAGTCGACCTGGATCTCATAGGTCTTGGTCTTGCCGCCCCAGCCGGTGACGTCGATGACGCCCGGCACGGCGCGGAAGCGCCGCTGCAGCACCCAGTCCTGCAAGGTCTTGAGGTCGAGCACGCTGTAGCCGGGCGGACCACGCAGCCGGTAGCGATAGATCTCGCCGACGGCGCTCAATGGCGAGATCTGCGGCGTGACATTGCCCGGCAGCGGCGACAGCTGCGACAGCCGGTTCAGGACCTGCTGCAGCGCCTCGTCATAGGTGTAGTCGAAAGAGAACTGCAGCTTGACGTCGGAAAGGCCGTACAGCGAGATCGTTCGGATCGTGCGCAGGTTCTTGATGCCGGCGACCTGGGTCTCGATCGGGATCGTGATGTAACGCTCGATCTCCTCGGCCGACAGTCCCGGGCTCTGCGTCACGATGTCGACCATCGGCGGGGTCGGATCGGGATAGGCCTCGATGTTGAGCTGGCGGAACGCGATCAGGCCGCCGATCAGCACGGCGACAAACATTCCGACCATGAGGAAGCGCCGCTGCACGGCGATGGCGACGAGGCGATCCATTCAGGTCGGCACTTTCAGCAAGGCAGGCAGAACCACATCTCAGCTGCCGGAGGCAGCGCGATCGATGAACAGGCTGCCTTTGGTGACGATCTGCTCGCCCGCGCTCAGATTGTCCTCGACGGCCACCTGGTCGCCGTTGACGAGGCCGGTCTTGATTTTGCGGAGCTCGATCGATTTGTCGGGACGAGCGACCCAGACCCGAACCTGGTTGCCTTCATAGATCAGCGCCTGCCGCGGCACGGCCACGGCGGGCTTCTCGCCCGGAGAATAGATCGTGACGTTGGCGAACATCTCTGGCTTGAGCAGACCGTCCTTGTTGTCGATGGTCGCGCGCACCAGCAGCCGGCGCGTCGCCGGGTCGATCGACGTGGCGACATAATTGATGCTGGCCTTCAAAGGACGGCCCGGCAGCGCCAGCACGTTGACGAGGATTTCCTCGCCGACATCGACCAGCGCGGCGTCGCTCTCCCGAACGAAGGCCGTCAGCCAGACGGTCGACAGATCGCCGATCACGAACACGGGATCGCTGGCGCCGGCATTGACGTACTGGCCCGGCCCGACCTTGCGCTGCACGACCGTGCCGCCGATCGGCGCGTAGATCGTGATCTCGCGATCGATGGTTCCCTTGTTCTGGAAATCGGCGATCGCGGCGTCGGTGAAGCCGAGGATGCGCAGCTTGTTCCGGGCCGCCTCCAGCGCCGTTTGTGACGAACGCATGTCGTTCTGGGCCTGAACGGAGGTCGCCTCCGCCTGCTGAAAGTCCTTCAGCGGGATCGCCCGGCCCTCGAACAGATCCTTCGCGCGCTTGTACTGGATATCAGCGAGATCCAGCGCCGACTTGGCCTTGTTCATCGAGGTGATCGCGGTGATGAAATCGTTCTGCGCCTGGACAGTATCGGCGGCCTCGATGACGAACAGCGGCTGGCCCTGGCGGACGGTCTCGCCCGGGCGCGCCAGCAACTTGGTCACGCGTCCGGCATAGGGCGAGAAAACCGGTGTCGAACGGTCCTCGTCGACGGCGACCTTGCCCTCGGTGATGTGCTCGGCGCGGAAGATCTTGTCACAGACCGGCTCGATGGTCAGCGTCGCCCATTCCGCTGCCGAGGGCGTGAAAGTGGTGCTATTGCGGCGCGACTGGCTGGACAGCTCGATATTGTCCTTGGTGGACGGCATCGAACGGGATTGGGTGTAGACATAGCCGCCCCCGCCGGCCACGGCCAGCGCCGCCAGACCGATGATCAGCCGTTTTGTGCTCAGCAACTGCGGAGACTGGTTCATGTTCGACGCCATAGCCCATCCACCTTACGCCCACCTTACGATAGCGCCCGGGTATCGGCCGTTGATTGCTGCGCTATTAGTGCGGAACTGACACTTTAAACAACCTAAAAATCGCCCAACTCGCCTCTGTTTTGCTTTAAAAATTTGAAACTTCAACGACAGCCGTTCAGCCTGCATTCAGCTGGTTTTGGACCATCGTCATTTCGTTGCAACGCACCATCCCTGTATCGAGGGAACCATAAATAGCGCTGGCGGTGAGACTCAACATCAGGACAACCTCGGCAGGTACGACGCTACTCTGACGTTCGGACGACGGGATCGCCGGGCATCTGATGGGCTTGGGCCCGCGCCGCGGCCAGTGGCGCGCGACGCGATGCAATGTGACATCTCAATGAAAATCGCGCGAGCGTGGCAAAATCCGGACGTTGCGGGGATGGCTGACGCGCTGTGAGGGAGTGTCGAGATGATCGCGGCGGTCGTCGTTGAGCGGCTCTGCCGGCATCGGGCCTTGCGGGATGGGGTTGCTGCCGAGGCGATCATCCGCCAGCAATGCGAGATCGGCGCTGCGATCGACGAGACGCTCGGCGACGAGATGCACCACCTTCTCCGGACTGCTCTGGATGCGGCCCTCGACCAGCACCAGGCGCGCGCCCATCACCTCCTTGCGGAAGGTCTCCATCACCTTCGGCCACACCACGATGTTGGCGATCCCGGTCTCGTCCTCCAGGGTCATGAACACGACGCCCTTGGCGCTGCCCGGCCGCTGTCGCACCAGCACCACGCCGGCGCAACGGATATGGCGGCGATCATTGGCGTCGTTCACATCGCGGCAGGCCAGCACGCCCTCGGCCGCGAAGCGCCGACGCAGGAACTCCATCGGGTGGCCCTTCAAGGACAGGCGGATGGTCTGATAGTCCGCGACCACCTGTTCCGGCAGCGGCATCTCCGGCAGCGGCTGGGCGCCCTCGTCCGGCTGCTCGCGGGCGATGGCGGCCTCGAACAGTGGCAGCGGCACGTCGTCGGGCAGCCGGCGCACGGCCCAGAGCGCGGCGCGACGATCGAGCCCGAGTGAGCGGAACGCATCGGCATCGGCCAGCAGCAGCAGCGCGCGCTTGGGCAGCGCGGTGTCGCGGGCGAAGTCCTCCAGCGAGGTGAAAGGCCGGCGTGCGCGCGCCTTGACGATGCGGTCGGCCCAATCGTCGTCGTGCTCATCCTGGAAGGACGTGTGAATTTGTTTTGGGTTGTCATTACGAGGCGACTCGACAGCGTCGAGCGCTTGAAACGCTTCAACGGTTGATGAGTGAACAACGCCTCTCCCCACGACGTCATTCCGGGATGCGCCCTCTTGGGCGCAGGCCCGGAATCCATAACCACGAGTCGGGGTTATGGATTCCGGGCTCGCGCTACGCGCGCCCCGGAATGACGACGAGGAAACGATTTGCGGATCAATTTCGACTGGTGGGGAGGAGACAGTTTTTACATTGTCGGCCAGATTCGATTTTGCCTTCGCCTCCCTCCGCCTCGCCTCCGACAATTTCCTGATCTGCTCCTCGTTGCGGTCGATCCAGCGGAAGCCGTCGATCTGGCGGAAGCCGAGGCGCACGGCGCAGTATTTGCCGTCGGTCTCCTCCAGCGTGTTGTCGGCGAAGCTGTGGGAGACGTCGATGTTGCGGATCTCGACGCCGTTCTTGCGGGCGTCGCCGACGATCTGCGCCGGCGCGTAGAAGCCCATCGGCTGCGAGTTCAGAAGCGCACAGCAGAACGCATCCGGGTGGAAGCATTTCAGCCAGGACGAGACATAGACCAATTGCGCGAAGCTCGCGGCATGGCTTTCCGGAAAGCCGTAGGAGCCAAAGCCCTTGATCTGGTTGAAGCAGCTCTTGGCGAATTGCGGATCATAGCCGCGCGCGATCATGCTCGAGACCATCTTCTCCTCGTAGGAGCCGATGGTGCCGACGTTGCGGAACGTCGCCATCGCGCGGCGCAGGCCGTTGGCCTCCTCCGGCGAGAACTTGGCCGCCTCGATCGCGATCCGCATCGCCTGCTCCTGGAACAGCGGCACGCCGAGCGTCTTGTGCAGCACTTTGTAGAGTTCGTCCGCCGGACCATGATCCGGTGACGGCGAGGGATAGGTCACCTTTTCCAGCCTGTTCCGGCGGCGCAGATAAGGATGCACCATGTCGCCCTGGATCGGTCCGGGCCGGACGATCGCGACCTCGATGACGAGATCGTAGAAGGTGCGAGGGCGTAGCCGCGGCAGCATGTTCATCTGCGCCCGGCTCTCGACCTGGAACACGCCGAGCGACTCGCCTCGTTGCAGCATCTGGTAGACTTCGTTATCATCCTCCGACTTGATATCGGAGAGTACATACCGCCTGCCCTTGTGATCGGCGATCAGATCGAAGCATTTGCGGATGCAGGTCAGCATGCCCAGCGCCAGCACGTCGACCTTCATCATGCTGAGCGCGTCGACGTCGTCCTTGTCCCATTCGATGAAGGTGCGGTCGTCCATCGCGGCATTGCCGATCGGCACGTAACTGTCCAGCCGGTCCTGGGTCAGCACATAGCCGCCGACATGTTGTGAGAGATGACGCGGAAAATTGATCAGCTCGGCGGCGAGCTCGACCGCGCGGCGGATCATCGGATTGGCAGGATCGAGCCCAGCCTGGCGCACCTGCATGTCGGAGAGGCCGTCGCCCCAGCTGCCCCACACGGTGTCGGCGAGCACGGACGTGACGTCCTCGGTCAGGCCGAGCGCCTTGCCGACGTCGCGAATGGCGCTGCGCGGGCGATAATGGATGACGGTCGCAATGATCGCGGCGCGGTGCCGGCCGTAGCGGCGGTAGACATATTGCATCACCTCCTCGCGCCGCGAATGCTCGAAATCGACGTCAATATCCGGCGGCTCCAGCCGCTCCTTGGAAATGAAGCGCTCGAACAAGAGATCGATCTTGGTCGGATCGACCGAGGTGATGCCGAGCAGATAGCACACAGCCGAATTGGCCGCCGAGCCGCGGCCCTGGCACAGAATGCCCTGGCTGCGGGCGTAGCGGACGATGTCGTGGACGGTGAGGAAATAATGCGCGTAGTTGAGCTCGGCGATCAGCGCCAGCTCCTTGTTGAGGACCGCGCGCAGCCTGTCGTCGAGGTCATCGCCGAAATAGGTTTTCGCACCGGCCCAGGTCAGGTCCTCCAGATGCCCCTGCGCGGTCTTGCCGGGCGGCACCGGCTCGTCGGGATATTGGTATTTGAGCTGGTCGAGCGAGAACACGATGCGGTCGGCGAAGCGGAGGGTCTCGGTCACAGCGTCGGGATGATCGCGGAACAGCCGCGCCATCTCGTGTCCCGGCTTCAAATGGCGCTCGGCATTGGCCTGCAGGCGGCGGCCGATGCTCTCGATCGTGGCCTTCTCGCGGATGCAGGTCAGCACATCCTGCAGCATCCGCTGCCCGGGATGATGATACAGCACGTCGTTGGTGGCGATCAGCGGGACCTTGCTTGAAGCCGCCAGACGCGCGAGCCGCGCCAGCCGGCGGCGGTCATCGCCGCGATACAGCAGGCTCGCTGCCAGCCAGACGCCGTCGGCGCGGCTGTCTTTCAGCCGTGCCAGGATGTTGCCGAGGGCGTCCTCGTCGAAGCGATGCGGCGGCATCAGCACCAGCAGCTGGCCCGCAATGAAGTCGAACAGATCCGCGAAGCTCAGGCGGCACTCGCCCTTGGCGACCTTGTCGAGATCACTGCCGCGCTTGCCGCGGGTAAGCAATTGGCACAGCCGGCCGTACGCCGCGCGGTCGCGCGGATAGACCAGGATATCCGGCGTGCCGCAGCTGAACACCAGCCGCGTGCCATAGATCAGCTTCGGCTTGTAACTCAGCCGGTCGTTACTCAACTCGCTATAGGCGCGCACGATGCCGGCCAGCGTGTTGTGATCGGCGATGCCGATCGCGATGAGGCCATATTCGGCAGCCTGGTGCACATAGTCCTGCGGATGCGAGCCGCCGTGCAGGAACGAGAAGTTGGTGGTGACGCCGATCTCGGCATAGGGGATCAGCTTCATGACGGGGCCACAGAGATTGGAGCGACGCGTTGCCTGTGCGATGCGGAAGACGAACGCTCACAAAGCGGCTTGCGCAGCCGCCCACCCTCCCCTGGAGGGGGAGGGTCGACGCGTGCGAAGCGCGCGGCGGGGTGGGGTGAGCCCAGCAAATGGTCGTGATGACGTCGACACGTCTGAACTGTGCGCGACTCCACTCTCGCAAAATTCAGCACCGCAGCCGCGGATGGTCTGTCACCCCACCCCGGCGCGCATGCACGCATGCGCGCCGACCCTCCCCCTCCAGGGGAGGGTGAGCAGCGAGGGCGGCGCGGAGTGTGTGCCATCGCCCCCATCCTCATGCGAACAGGCCGTGCATGTACCAGGCGGGCTGCACCGGCAGGCCGTCCTGCGGCTCGAATTCGCGGTCATACAGACCATCGCGGTAGAGCCAGAAGCGCAGGCCGTGCTCGTCCTCGACGCGGAAATAGTCGCGCGTCAGCCCCTGCCCGTCCGGCCGCCACCATTCCATCGTGATGCGCTCCGGGCCTTCGGCGCGCACCACCGCATGGGCGGCGCGGCGCCAGACGAAGCGCGCGGGCGGACCGTCCGGGACACCGGCGATCACCTGGATGGCCTCGGGGCGCGCAAACAGCCGCAGCGGTCGCAGCGGCGGCTCGCCGTCGCTGCGTTCCGGCCAATCGGCCGTGCTGGTGACCGCCAGATTGTGCTGGGCCGGCAGCGGCAGCGCCACGCGCTCCGGAATGTGGGTGTCGACCGGCAGATGCACGATGACGCGCTTGCCGCCGATGCGCGCGGCGATGCGGTCGATCAGCGCCGACAGTTCGTCATTGTCGTGGACATGGGCGTCGAGATCGCGCTGCTGCTGCACCACGATCTCGCTGCGGCTGGCCGACAGCCGGATCATGTCGAAGCCGAAGCCGGGATCGAGCGGATCGCTCAAGGCGTCCAGGCGCTCGCGAAACAGCCGGTCGACGACCCCTGCTTCGGTGACCGGCTGGCCGGTGTCGACCGCGATGATGCGCACCAATCCGTCGGTGCGGAAGAAGCAGGCCTCCAGCCGCCGCGCGCCCTTGCCCTGCTGCGCCATCGCCGCCACCAGCATCGCGGCGAGGCTGGAGAGGCTGGCGGCGATCACCGTGTCGGTCGCGACCGGCTCGGCAAAACGCTTCTCGACAATGTAGTCCGGCGGCACCTTGCGCGGGCTGATCGGCGCATCGGCCTCGCCGAGCGCTTGCGCGAGCACGCGGGTGAAGGCGGCGCCGAACCGCGCGGTGATCTCGTTGCGCCCGCGCGAAGCGACATCGCCGATGGTCTTGAGGCCCGCACGGCGCAGGCCGAGCGTAACAGCCTCGCTGCCGCCGAGCGCGGACACCGGCAGCGGCGCCACCGCGGCCACCTCCTCGCCGTCAGGCACGATGCGGCCATGCACCTGCCGGTTCAGGGTGCCCGCGCACACCGCATTGGAGGCGATTGCTGCCGACACCGTGAGGCCATGCGCGGTCAGCGCGTCGCAAACGAGCTGCATCAGCTTGGCTTCGCCACCGAACAGATGCACGCAGCCTGTGATGTCGAGCGACAGCCCATGCGGCGGGTCGAGCGCCACCAGCGGCGTGAAGCGGTCGCACCAATCGGCGATGCCTTCGAGCATCTTGGCGTCAGCCGCGAGATCGGCCTCGTGCACGACGAGGTCGGGACAGACCGCGCGGGCATTCGCCAGCGGCTGACCGAGGCTGACGCCGTGACGCGCGGCGGCCTCGTCGAGCGCATGGATGACAAGCGCATTGGCCTCCTTGATGACGACGACCTGCGGCTTGGCCTCAGGCGGAGCGCCTGTCAAAGCCTGCTGGCGCTTGATGCGATCGATGGGCAGGCGCGGCAGCCACAGGCTGAGGATCCGCCGCCGGTTCGCTGAAACGGCACGCATCGGGGGTCCACTCCATGATCCAGCGTCCGGTCTGGCCGTGACGGTTGCGAATGAGTTCGGCGTCGAGGCGCGGCGCGCCCCACGCCATCCAGGGTGCTGCGGGGGGCGACTTTGCTGCGCGCACGATCCAGCGCGTCTCCGCGGTCGAGGGCTCGGGTTCAGCGGCGATGCGCAACAGCAGCGCGGTCACGCCGGACTCCTGCGCCGCCAAGGTCAGCTTGCGGCTGGCGACGAGATCGAGCTTTGGCGTCTCGCCCCACACCTCCAGCATCACGCTGCCGAGCGCATCGCAGGCGAGCGCATCGGCGGCGGTGCGCAGGGCGTGGTCGAGATCGGGCGCGCGCACCATCACGATGCGGCGCGGGTCGAGGCCGAGCTCGGCGAGCCCGCTCATCGACAGCGCGCCGGCCTCGCGCTCGGCGAAATCCTGGCGGATCCAGATCAACGGCCGGTTCGCGGCGACGCGCGCAGCGAGCCCGCACAGGAAGCCGGTCGCAGCCACCGCCTGGCGGCCGGTCTCGGCGAACACCTCGTGCAGCGCGCCGGTGGCAAGCCCGCCTTGCAGCACCGCATCGGCCTCGTCATGGCCGAGCGCGACCCGGCGCAGATCATGCGCGCCATCGGCCGCTTCGAGGCGGGCAATGCGGCCGCGCAGCCGCGCGAGCGTCTCCATGCGTGCGCCGGTCATCCGTCGCCGCTCCTTTCAATCCATCGCGCGGGCGCTGCCGTTGTTTGCAGTTGAACCCGCGACGACCCTCTTTGTTCATGATACGTTCTAATATAAAGCTAACGCCTTCGCGAGAGTCAATCGGGATTGCCCCGGATCTGATTCAACGAATGGAATCAAAGGGATTCAGAGCCATGGAGCTGCTGCGCAAACTCGAGATCCTGGCCGATGCCGCCAAATACGACGCGTCCTGCGCCTCCAGCGGTACCGAGATGCGGGATTCCCGCGACGGCAAGGGGCTCGGCTCGACCGCGCCCGGCATGGGCATCTGCCATTCCTATGCGCCGGACGGACGCTGCATCTCGCTGCTCAAGATCCTGCTGACCAATGCCTGCAACTTCGACTGTCTGTATTGCGTCAACCGCGCCTCCTCCAACGTGGCCCGCGCGCGCTTCACGGTCGACGAGGTGGTGAAGCTCACCATCGACTTCTATCGCCGCAACTACATCGAGGGACTGTTTTTGTCGTCGGGCATCATCCGCAGTCCCGACTACACGATGGAGCAGGTTGTCAGCGTCGCGCGCAAGCTGCGCGAGGAGCACCGTTTCCGCGGCTACATTCATCTGAAGACGATTCCGGAAGCGGACGAGGCGCTGATCGCGGAGGCCGGCAAATATGCCGACCGGCTCAGCATCAACATCGAGACGCCGCTGGAGGCGAGCCTCACGAAGCTGGCGCCGGAGAAGGACCAGCGCGCGATCCGCCACACCATGGGCCGTCTCCGGCTCAAGCTCGACGAGACGGCGGAGGCGAAGAAGACGGTGCGCCGCGCCAGGCCGCCGCGCTTCGCGCCGGCCGGCCAGAGCACACAGATGATCATCGGCGCCGACCAAGCCAATGACCGCATTATCCTGTCGACCTCGGCCAATCTGTACGGCGCCTACAAGCTCAAGCGCGTCTATTACTCGGCCTTCAGCCCGATCCCCGATGCCAGCCGCGCACTGCCGCTGCAGGCGCCGCCGCTGGTGCGCGAGCACCGGCTGTACCAGGCCGACTGGCTGATGCGGTTTTACGGTTTCGATGCGGAGGAGATCGTCGAGGAAAACGAGGGCATGCTGCCGCTCGACATCGATCCCAAGCTCGCCTGGGCGCTGCGCCACCGCGACCGCTTCCCGCTCGACATCAACACCGCGAGCCGCGAGGAACTGCTGCGGGTGCCGGGCTTCGGCACCCGCACCGTGCAGCGCATCCTCGCCACCCGCCGCACCACCACGATCCGCTTCGCGGATCTGGCCCGGCTCAACGTCATCCGGAACAAGGCGCTGCCGTTCATCGTTCTCTCCGACCACCGGCCGCAGCCGTCCCTGCTCGACGGCGCCGGCTTGGCGGCGCGGCTGCGCCCGAAACCGCAGCAGCTGGGATTTGGATTCTAACCAGGTCGTCATTGCGAGGGGCGAAGCCCCGAAGCAATCCAGGGGCGACACGACGATTCTGGATTGCTTCGTCGCTGCGCTCCTCGCAATGACGTGAGGAGACAAATGCACGTCGTAACCCTCGACAGCGACACCGATTTCCACGGCTGGCGGACGGCGTCGCGGGCGCTGGCGATGAACGATGTCCGGCCCGCCGACGTCTCTTGGCGCGTGAAGGGCGCCGCACCCGATCTGTTCGACGATCAGGCCGACACGCAGCTCCCCGAGGTGCCCAAGGGCGCCTTTTCGGTGCCGGCGAGCTTCATGGAGCTCGCCGAAAGCGCGATCCTGCATCGCGATCCCAACCGCTTCGCCCTGCTCTATCGGCTGTTGTGGCGTCTCAGGACCAACCACGATCTGATGGAGATCGCGACCGATCCGGATGTCGCGCAAGCCAACGCGCTGGCGCGCGCCGTTCGCCGCGACGTCCACAAGATGCACGCCTTCGTCCGCTTCCGGGAGGTCGGCCGCGAGCGCGAGGCGCGCTACGTCGCCTGGTTCGAGCCCGAGCACCACATCGTCGAACGCGCCGCGCCGTTCTTCGCCCGCCGCTTCGCCGACATGCCCTGGTCGATCCTGACGCCGGAGCTCTGTGCGCATTGGGACGGCAGTCGCGTCTCGTTCACACCGGGTGTGAGCCGCGCCGAAGCGCCGTCGGAAGACCGGCTCGAGGAGGTGTGGCTGCGCTATTACGCCAGCGTTTTCAATCCGGCGCGGCTGAAAGTGAAGGCGATGGAAAAGGAGATGCCGAAGAAATATTGGCAGAACCTGCCCGAGGCGAAGCTGATCCAGCCGCTGATCGCGGAGGCCAGCCGGCGCATGTCCGCCATGATCGCCGAGCCCGGCACCTCACCGCACAAGCCGCAGAAACGCGTCGAGGAGACCGCGATGACCCGCAAGCCCAGGGCGCACGCCCACGCCGCTGCTGAGATCTCACGTGATGTCGCCGTGGCCGATCTTGAGACCTTGCGTGAAGAAGCCGCGGTCTGCCGCGCCTGCCCGCTGTGGAAGGACGCCACGCAGACCGTGTTCGGCGAAGGCCCTGAGCATGCGCCCTTGATGCTGGTCGGCGAGCAGCCCGGCGACAAGGAGGACCTCGCCGGCCATCCCTTCGTCGGCCCGGCCGGCCAGATGCTCGACCGGGCGCTGGAGGAGGCCGGCATCGACCGCAGCAAGGTCTACGTCACCAATGCGGTGAAGCACTTCAAGTTCGTCCCCCGCGGCAAGATCCGGCTGCACCAGAAGCCGAACACGCCGGAGATCAAGGCCTGCCGGCCATGGTACGAGCGCGAGCTTGCCGCCGTCCGCCCGGCCCTGGTGGTGGCGCTGGGCGCGACCGCGGCGCAATCGGTGTTCGGCAAGATCACGCAGGTCACCAAGAATCGCGGCCACGTCGTCGACCTGCCCGATGGTCCCAACATGATCGCAACCAAGGCGATGATCACGGTGCATCCGTCCTACCTGCTGAGGCTACCCGACGCCGACGCCAAGGCGCGGGAGTATGAGCTCTTCGTGGAGGACCTGAAGATCGCCGCGGCCGCGCTCAAGCGCGCGCATGCGGCCTGACGCTGCGGCCGAAACGCAGATGGCCGGGTCGAGCCCGGCCATCACGACGAGACAGCAGATGCGCGGGGCGCCTCACGCCGCCAGCGTGTTCTCCACCACCTTGATGAAGAACGAGGTGCCGTAGACGATCGCCTCGTCGTTGAAATTATAGGCGGGGTGATGCAGGCCGGCGCTGTCGCCATTGCCGACGAAGATGAAGGCGCCGGGGCGGGCTTCGAGCATGTAGGCGAAATCCTCGCCGCCCATCATCGGCGGCATCTCGTGCACATTGGTGTCGCCCACAACCTCCTTGGCGGCGCGGATCGCGATCTCGGTCTGCTCGGCGTGATTGACGACCACCGGATAACCGCGGGTATAGCTCAGATCGATCTTGGCCCCGGTCATCTGCGCGACGCCGGTCACGACCTCGCGAACGCGCTTCTCCATCAGTTCGCGCACCTTGGGCGTCAGCGTGCGCACCGTGCCGCGCAGCACCGCGCTTTGCGGGATCACGTTACGGGCATTGCCGGCGTGGAATTCGCAGATCGAGAGCACGGCGGCTTCCAGCGGGTCGACGTTGCGCGCCACGATCTGCTGCAGCGCCGTGACCAGCTGGGCGCCGACCATCAGCGAGTCGATGCAATTATGCGGCTTGGCGGCGTGGCCGCCATGGCCCTCGATGGTGATGTCGACCGAGTCGGTCGAGGCCATCAGCGGCCCCTGCCGGATCGCGAAGGCGCCGACCGGCAGGCCCGGACCGTTGTGCATGCCGTAGACCTGGTCGATCTTGAAGCGCTCGATCAGCCCGTCCTTGATCATCGCGTCGGCACCGCCGCCGCCCTCCTCGGCCGGCTGGAAGATCACGGCGACCTCGCCAGCGAAGTTGCGGGTCTCGGCGAGATAACGTGCGGCCCCGAGCAGCATCGCGGTATGGCCGTCATGGCCGCAGGCATGCATCAGGCCGGGGGTCTTGGAGGCATAAGGCAGCCCGGTCGCCTCCTCGATCGGCAGCGCGTCCATGTCGGCGCGCAGGCCGAGCACCTTGACCTCACCATTCCCGGGCTTGCGGCCCTTGATGACACCGACCACGCCGGTCTTGCCGAGACCCGTCACGACCTCATCGCAGCCGAATTCGCGCAGCCGGTCGGCGACGAAGGCGGCGGTCCGGTGCACCTCGTAGAGCAGCTCCGGGTGCGAATGGATATCCCGCCGCCAAGCCTGGATATCGGGCTGCAGATCGGCGACGCGGTTGACGATGGGCATGGGGACTCTCGTAGCTCCAGAAAGGATATTTGAGCCGTTCTAGCATGCAAAAGTCGCACCGCCCAAGATCTCGCCAGGTTCTGGGCTGCGCCTGTCTCATGGCTCGGTCAACCAGCCATGAACGTGGCGCTTGTCCCTCCCCGCCTCCGCTGACTAAAAGCCTCCCGAAGATGGGAAGGGAATGCCGATGCCGAGACAGCTCGAGGGCGATTACGACTATATCGTGGTGGGCGCCGGCACCGCCGGCTGCATCCTCGCCAACCGGCTGTCGGCCGATCCGACCAAGCGCGTCCTGATCCTGGAGGCCGGCGGCAAGGACAATTGGATCTGGTTCCATATTCCGGTCGGCTACCTCTTCGCGATCGGCAATCCGCGCTCCGACTGGATGTTTCGCACCGAGGCCGAGCCGGGCCTCAACGGCCGCTCGCTGGCCTATCCCCGCGGCAAGGTGATCGGCGGCTGCTCGGCGATCAATGCCATGATCTCGATGCGCGGCCAGGCCGCCGATTACGACCATTGGCGGCAGCTCGGCCTCGACGGCTGGTCCTATTCCGATGTCCTGCCGGTGTTCCGGCGGTTGGAGGACCATTTCCTGGGCGAGAGCGAGCACCATGGCGTGGGCGGCGGCTGGCGGATCGAGGCGCCGCGGCTGTCCTGGGCGGTGCTGGATGCGGTCGGCGATGCCGCCGAGCAGATGGGCATCCGCCGCATCCCCGATTTCAATACCGGCGACAATGAAGGCATCAGCTATTTCCACGTCAACCAGAAGCGCGGCCGGCGCTGGTCCTCCGCACGGGGCTTCCTCAAGCCGGCGCTGCACCGGCAAAACCTCCGGCTCGAGACCAACGTCCTGGTCGATCGCCTGGTCGTCGAGAACGGCCGCGCCGCAGGCGTGCGCTTCCAGCAGAATGGCGAGACCATCGAAGCCCGGACCCGGGGCGAGGTGATCCTCAGCGCCGGCTCGATCGGCTCGGTGCAGGTGCTGCAGCGCTCCGGCATCGGCCCGGCGGACTGGCTGTCCGAACTCGGCATCGACGTCGTCCTCGACAAGCCGGGCGTGGGGCGCAATCTGCAGGACCATCTGCAGCAGCGCGCGATCTACAAGGTCACCGGCGTGAAGACGCTGAACGAGACCTATTATTCGCTGGTCCGGCGCGGCCTGATGGGACTGGACTACGCGTTCCGCCGCCGCGGACCGCTGACCATGGCACCGTCGCAGCTCGGCATCTTCACGCGCTCGGACGCGACGCGCGACCGCGCCAACATCCAGTTCCACGTGCAACCGCTGTCGCTCGACAAGTTCGGCGATCCGCTGCACCGCTTCCCGGCCATCACCGTCAGCGCCTGCAACCTGCGGCCGACCTCGCGCGGCACCGTGCGCATCCGCTCCGCCAAGCTGGACGAGGCGCCCTCGATCGCGCCGAACTATCTGGCGACCGCGGACGACCGCCAGGTCGCGGCCGACGCCATCCGCGTCACGCGCCGGCTGATGAAGCAGAGCGCGCTCGCAGCCTACAGGCCCGAGGAATATCTGCCCGGCCCGGCCGTCGGCGACGACGATGCGGCGCTGGCCAAGGCGGCCGGCGATATCGGCACCACGATCTTCCATCCCGTCGGCACGGCGAAGATGGGCACCGCAGACGATCCGCTGGCGGTCGTCGACGAACGGCTGCGCTTCCACGGCATCGCGCGCCTGCGCATCGCCGACGCCTCGATCATGCCGACCATCACTTCAGGCAATACCAACACGCCGACCGCGATGATCGCCGAGAAGGCGGCCGCGATGATCCTGGACGATGCGCGGTGAAGAAGTCCGGTGAGGAAGCGCGCTGATCGCGACCCGTGCCGCTCGCCTGTCACGAGCGGCACGACGCGATCTCGCACACGATACGCTTACGCTACGGGCTGCGCGCTTGACGCCGCGCGAACTGCTGCGGACGCTATCGCGCGAAACTAACAATTCGCTGACAGGCAGACGACGGCGGGCCCGCGCAGGACAATGGGGATAAGACCCGGCGGGTCACGCTGCCGTCGTCAAACTGTGCACACGGCATTCAGATGATCCGCGCGACCAGCGGAATGCGCCGCAACAGCGCCGCCGCCAGCCAGCTTCCGGACAGCGTCCCGACCAGGACGATGGCGAACTTCACCGCCGCGGGCCAGGCCGGATCGTAGACCAGATATTGCAGCCACAACAGCGGCAGGAAGTGCAGCAGATAGATGCCATAGGCCGACGGCTGCATGCGATCCACCAGCGCCAGCGGCGAACTCCTCCAGCGCAGGAAGAAGGTCGGTACTGCGAACGCCATCGAAGCGCAGAAGCTCGCCACCGCCATGCCGTAGGCCGCACGCCACCACAGCGGCGGCGAGTCGAAATCGGCGATCCAATTGTGATGCGCGTAGGCGAGAAACAGGATCAGACCATAGCAGCCATAGGACAGTCCGAACCACACCGGCCAACGCTGCACCAGCGCCCCCTGGGCGGCGAACGGCCCGGTTGTCAGTCCAGCCGCCCCCATCGCCACACCAGCAATGAAGAAGACGGGATAAAGCAAAGACCGGCTCGCCTGCAGCGGCAGCGGAAAATGCCCGGGCATGAACCATACGCCGTCGCCGAACCAGAGATGCGGCGGCAGATAGGCGGCGTTCGCGACCAGAAGGAAGACGGCAAATCCCAACAGGGGCCGGCGCAGCAACGCTGCGGCCCATCGGCCGATGCGACCGATCAGTTGCGGCGCCATGGCCCATGACAGCGCCGCCGCTGCATCGAACGCCAGCAGCACGCCGAGAAACCAGGCCGAGCCCGATGGCCACGGACCTTCGCAGACCATCCGCCACCACACCGTAGTGAAGTGGTCCTCCGCCACATAGTACCGATAATAGGCGATCGGCATGATCACGAAGATCGACACGATATAGGGCACGCCGAGGCGCAGCGCGCGACGGCCGACATAATCCGACGGTCCCCGCCTCGCCAGGCTCGCCGGCACGAACAGACCGGAGATGAAGAACATGCAGGACATGAAATAGCTGTCGTTGAACAGCGCGATGAGATCGAAGCCGAGCCAGTGCATGCGATCGCCGCCCTGGCCGAAATAGGTGTAGTTGATCGCGGAGTGATACAGCACGACCGACAGCGTGATGAAGGTCCTGGCGCGGTCGAGCGCGACGATCCGGCCGGCGACCGTCTCGGCCTGTTGCAGGTTCTGGGTCACGCGGTCATGCATCGGAATGGCGTCCAGTGGATCAGCCGCGGCCATGCGGCACCGGGCTTCAATATATTTCGCGCAGCGCCCGGCCGATATCCTGCTTGCGTATGCGAGCCGTGCGCCAAAGCAGGCACGATCACGAAGGCGTCATCGCAGGCTCGGCCGCGCAGGGCCGGGAATAAACCGTCCGCTTCTCCGCTCTCCTCACCCGCAAGCCCAATGAGGGCAACGGGAGAGCATGATGAGCTTCGATGATCATGACGAGCGCGGCGTCAGCCGCCGCAAGGTGCTGGAATGCATGACATGGGCCGGCACAGGCGTGCTCTGGACGCTGTCAGGCGGCGTGCTACGCTCGCTCGGCCTCGTCGACGCGGCCCAGGCCGCCGAGCAGCAGGCCTCCGGCCTGACCTTCCTGCAGATCAGCGACAGCCATGTCGGCTTCGACAAGCCGGCCAATCCGAACGCGATCGGCACGCTGGAAGAGGCCATCAACCGGGTCGAGGCGATGCCGGTCAAACCGGCCTTCATGATCCACACCGGCGACATCTCGCATCTGTCGAAGGCAGCCGAGTTCGACGATGCCGACCGCATCATTTCGCAAAGCAGGCTCGACGTGCATTACGTGCCCGGCGAGCACGACTTCCTCGACGAGGACGTCAAGCTCTACAAGGAACGCTATGGCAAGGGCACGCGCGGCGCCGGCTGGTATTCGTTCGACGCCAACGGCGTGCACTTCATCGGCCTCGTCAACGTGGTCAATCTCAAGGCCGGCGGCCTTGGCAATCTCGGCGCGGATCAGTTGGAATGGCTGGCGCAGGACCTCAAGGGCCGCTCCCGTTCGACGCCGATCGTGGTGTTCGCGCATATCCCGCTGTGGACGGTGTATGCGCAATGGGGATGGGGAACCGAGGATGGCGGCCGCGCGCTGGAAGCCTTGAAGGAGTTCGGCTCGGTGACGGTGCTGAACGGCCACATCCACCAGGTGATGCAGAAGGTCGAGGGCAACGTCACCTTCCACACCGCGCGATCGACCGCATTCCCGCAGCCAGCGCCGGGCACAGCGCCCTCGCCCGGCCCGATGAAGGTCGAGGATGCGAAGCTGCGCAGCCTGCTCGGCATCGCCAGCATCGACTTCAAGCCCGGCGCGGAGCGCCTGGCGATCATCGACACGCCGCTGGCGGGCTGAGGATCGATCGCGATGACAGGATTCGTGTCGTTCGACCGCAGCATCGGCTGGGCCCTCGCTGCTGTCCTGCTCGGCTTCGCGGCAACCCCGCTGCGCGCCGAGACCATCAAGGTCACGATCGACAATTTCACCTTCACCCCGGCCGAGGTGACGGTAAAGGCCGGCGATACCGTGACCTGGACCAACCATGACGACATTCCGCATACGGTGGTGTCGGCCGGCAAATACCGATCGAAGACGCTCGACACCGATGACAGCTTTTCGTTCACCTTCGCGGCGAGCGGCGACTACAAATACTTCTGCTCGCTGCATCCGCACATGACGGGGCTGGTGAAGGTTGAGTAGCGCCGCAAACCAGGGCATGAGCATCACATCATGGTCGAGCCGGCAGCGTTGCGCGGACCCGGCCGTGATGCCGCGAAGCGACCCGGAGAGGAAGCCGGTGACCACACCGCATGATGATCCCGAAAGGGCGCGGCGCTTCCGCGAGGCGGCGCTGCCGCATCTCGACGACGTCTATACGCTGGCGCGCTATCTGCTCCGTCATCAGGCCGACGCCGAGGATGCCGTGCAGGAATGCTATTTGCGCGCCTACAAGCATTTCGACACTTATCGCGGCCCGGCGATCAAGCCATGGCTGTTCGCGATCCTGCGCAATGTCTGCCACGCCGAATTCGCACGCCGCGCCGGCGCACCGGTCAAGGCGCTCGACGATGCGCCGGAGACCACGGAGCAGGCAGCGCTTTGGCAGGACAGCGTCGAGACGCCGGAAGGCGCCATGCTGCGCGAGCGCGACGCCTCGTCGATCCAGCGCCTGATCGATACGCTCACCGAGCCGTTTCGCGAGACCTTGGTCCTGCGCGAGATCAACAACCTGTCCTATCGCGAGATCGCGGAGGCCGCCGGCGTGCCCGTGGGCACGGTCATGTCGCGTCTCGCCCGGGCGCGCGCGATGCTGCGCGCCGCCTGGCTGGCGCAGGAGGAACCCTAAGCCATGACCTGCGACGATGTCGAAATCCTGATCCACGCGCTGGCCGATGGCGAGCTCGATGCCGGCCATGCCCGGGAGGTCGAGGCCCATATTGCCGCCTGCCCGCGCTGCGCGGCCGAGCTCACTGCGATCAGGCAGATGAAGCAGGCGCTGGCCGGCGCTGACCTGACCATCAAGGCGCCCGCCGCCTTGCGGCAGCGCATCGAAGCTGCGCTGCCTGCCGCTGCTGCGGCGTCGATCACGCCGCTCGCCGCGGTGCCGAGCCGGCGCACACTGCTGAAGGGCTTTGCGATGGGCTCGGCCGTATCGGCGCTGGCCGCCACCGGTCTCGTCGCGGTCGTGTTGCACAACGACGACCAGCAGCGGATCGAGGCCGAGATCGTCTCGGCGCATCTGCGCTCGCTGCAGGCGGGTCACCTGACCGATGTGATCTCGACCGATCAGCACACCGTCAAGCCCTGGTTCAACGGCAAGCTCGACGTCGCGCCGCCGGTGATCGACCTCACGGCACAGGGCTTCACTTTGATCGGTGGCCGGCTCGATTACGTCGACGCGCGCCCGATCGGTGCCGTCGTCTATCGCCGGCGCCAGCACGTCATCAATCTGTTCGTGGCGCAGACATCATCCGCCGAGCGCCGCGGCCCGCGGCTCGACACGATCCAAGGATTCAACATCCGCAGCTGGCGCGACCGCAGCCTGAGCTATTGGGCGGTGAGCGATATCAACGCCGACGAGCTCAATGAGTTCGGCGAACGGTTCGAGCGCACGATGGGTGGGAGCGGCTGAGGCGAGCTTCAGTCGTTGCGAACGAAGCGAAGTGAGCCCGCCAATGGCGAGAGAGAAACTGATATGGTGGGCACGGCGCTTCGCGCTTTTGCCCCCTGCGAAGCCGCATTCCTCGGATGTCATGCCCGCGCAGGCGGGCATCCAGTACGCCGCGGCCCATCGAGATGATCACAACTGTCCCGGCGTACTGGATCGCCCGGTCGAGTCGGGCGATGACAGCTCGCCGTGTCGCGCCGACGTTGATCGTAGCCGGTCAGCTCACGCCGATTTGCGGATCGCGTTGTCGACCAGGGTCTTGCCGAGCGACCAGATCGCGCCGGGGACCTTGTGGCTCTGGGCGATCACGTCGTCGAAGGCCCGTTCGATCCAGCTGCAGTCCTCTTCGGTGATCGTCAGCGACGGCAGCAGCTTGATGGTGTGCAGGCCGTGGCCGGCGACCTGGGTCAGGATCTTGTGATCCTTGAACAGCGGCACCGTGATCAGCTGGCAGAACAGGCCCTTATTGGCGCTCTCCAGCACATTCCACGAGGCTTTCAGGCGCAGCGATTTCGGCGGGCCGAACTCAACGCCGATCATCAGGCCCTTGCCGCGCACTTCCTTCAGCAGCTCATAGCCCGGCACCATGCGCGTCAGCGCCAGGCGCAGCTCGGCGCCGCGCTTGGCGGCGGCCTCGATCAGCTTCTCGGCCTTGATCACCTCGAGCGTTGCGATCCCGGCCGCCATTGCGAGGTCGTTCTTGGCGAAGGTCGAGCCGTGTACGACAGCCCGATCCATGCGGTTGAAGATTTTGTCGAAAATGTGCTTACGCGTCAGCAGAGCGCCGACGGGCACGTGGCCGCCCGACAGCGCCTTCGACAGCAGCACCATGTCGGGCTCGACGTTCCAATGTTCCACGGCAAGGAACCGCCCCGTGCGGCCCATACCGGTCTGGATCTCGTCGGCGATGAAGATCGTGCCGTATTTCTTGCAGAGCGCAGCGGCACCGGGCAGGAACTCGTCGGAGGGCATGTTGACGCCCTTGCCCTGGATCGGCTCGACGATGAAGGCCGCGATCTCGCGCGACGACAGCGCCTGCTCCAGAGCAGCCAGATCGTTGAACGGCACGGCCGTGCAACCCGGCAGCAGCGGCTCGAAGCCGCTCCGGAAGTTGGAATCATCGGTCAGCGACAACGCGCCATAGGTCAGGCCGTGATAGGAATGCCCGCAATAGACGATGCCGGGCCGGCCGGTCGCGCCACGCGCGAATTTGATCGCCGCCTCGACGGTCTCGGCGCCGGAATTGGCGAAGAACACCTTGTCCAGGTATGGGACATATTCGAGCAGCCGCTCGGCCAGAACGCCGGCAAGTGTCGACACATCGAGCTGGACGAGGTTCGGGAGATCGCTGTCGAGCACGCTCTTCAGCGCGTCACGCAGGGTCGGATGGTTGCGGCCGATTGCAAAGACACCAAAACCGCTCAGCAGGTCGAGGTAGCGGGCGCCGTCACGATCGTAGAGATATTGGCCTTGTCCCTTTTGGAACCCGACATCGTATCCGATCGTCTTGAGAACGCGAACCAGCTGCTCGTTCAGATGCCGAGAGTGCATCGTGCTGCGCTGCGCTTGGCGCTCCACAAACATCTCGGAAACGTCTAGATTTGGTTTTAGCATCAGCTACATACTTCGGTTGAGAGACGTTTCGTCAACTGAAAACGCGCAATGCGGCGTTTTGCCCTCATTCGCATCATCAAAGCAAGCACGGGTTTCTGCCAATGTTGCATCGCTCCAAAAACCTCATGCGAACAATGATAACATATTCGGGCGTTTTGTTCGCATCAGGAATTTCGTCCGCGCTCGCAGCCGATCCGACCGGCGACTGGCGAGTGTCTGACGGTGTCGCAAACATCCGAGTCGCACAATGCAATGGCAGCATGTGGGGCGTCGTGGCCTGGGAGAAGACCCCGGGGGGGCGTGACAGCAACAATCCCGATCCGGCCAAGCAGAGCCGTCCGACACTCGGCATGCCGATCCTGATCGACATGAAGAGGAAGGCCGGAGCCGACCAATGGGAAGGCCAAGTCTACAACGCCAAGGACGGTCAGCTCTATAGCTCCACGATCACACCCAGCGACCCAGATCATCTGGAGATCAAAGGATGCGTGCTCGGCTTCCTGTGTGGGGGCGAGACGTGGACGCGGGTCGGTCCACCGATCCCGTCGAGCCCCGTGAACAGCATGGCCAAAGGTACACAGAAACCGATCGCGCCCGCTCCGGCTGCGGCCCCGGCTCCGAAGACAACCACGGGCGCGGTGGCAGCGGCCGGGAAACCGGCAGCGAAGCCCGCCGACCAGGTCGGCGACATCTGCCTGCTGCCGGAGATCGCGCGGGTCCGCTGAAGCACGGCGGACGTTCCAAAACAAAAGCGGCCGAGATGCTCGGCCGCTTTTTTCGTCGTCAAGATCCGCAGTGCGCGCCTATTCCTTGACCTCGCGCGGCTTGCCCATCAGGGCCGGCTGGAACAGCAGCACCGCGGCCAGCGTGGTGACCAGCGACAGCGCCAGCAACTTGCCCATGCTGGATGTCCCGGGGTGGCTCGACAGCCACAGGCTGCCGAAGGCGGTCGCTGTCGTCAGCGCGCTGAAGAAGATCGCCCGTGTCAGGCTGGTCTGCAGCAGGTTCGTTCTGCCGGAACGCCAGGCCACGACATAATAGATCTTGAAGGCCACGCCGATGCCGAGCAGCAGCGGCAGTGCGACGATGTTGGCGAAGTTCAGCGGCAGCTTGATCAGAACGCAGATTTCGAGCGTCACCGCACCGGCCACTAGCAACGGCACCAGCGTCATGAGCACGTCCGAGAAGCGGCGCAGCGTCACCCACAACAACAGGCTGATCACGACCAGCGAGTAGATGCCGGCGTGAATGAACGCCTTCACGATCGTGTCACCGGACTTCAGGATCGAGACCGGTCCTCCGATCGCATTCGGCTCCGCGGCCAGCACCGCGTTGGCGAACCGTCGGAGATTATCGTTGTCGTTCGGATCCCCTTTCGGCTGGGCCTCGACGCGAATCAGGCCGTCCTTGCTCTTCCACTGCGATACGAGCTCGGGCGGCAGGTTCGCGAGCGTCACCGGCTGCGCCTGCAAGGTCGCGTTGAGCTGCTCCAGCGTGATCTGCAGCGGCTCGACGAATACGGCCTGCGCCTTGTTGCGAAGGCTCTCGCTGGCGCCGGCAAGCTTGGCGAGCGCGTCGGCCAACCGCCGAGAGGCCACCGCACCAGACCCCTGCCCGTCACCGGCCGTGCGGCGCAGATTGTTGACGGTCGAATTCAGCGCGTCGATGTTCTCTTTATCGGTCGGCGCTGCATCGACCTGATCCGGATTGAGTGCAGGCCCGAGCACCTTCGCGCCCTGCGCGATCATCGCCAGCTTGGCCGGCTGATCCTCCGGCACGAAGCTGTCCAGCGACATCACGCGCGCCACTTCAGGCAGCTTGGCGAGCTTGGCCTCGATCGCCTTGGCCTCGGCTTCCGAGCGCGTCAGCACGTCGATAGCATTGGCGCCGGTGTTCGGGTCCTTGCGGAGGTCCAGATAGGTCGCAATCGACTCAGCGTGCGGATTGCGCAGGTTCATCGGGTTGAAGTCGAACTTCATGAAATAAAGCAACGGCAGGCCGGCGATGACGAGGCCAAGCGTGCCGACGATGATCGGCACCCGGTGCGTTTCGAGGAAGTGATCGACCGGCGCCAGGAAGGCATAGCCGACCGGCTCCTTCTCGCCGGGCGGATTGAGGATCTTCAGCAGCGCCGGCAGAACCGTGATCGACGACAGGAAGGCGATCATCATGCCGGCGCCGGCGATGGCGCCAAGCTCGGAAATGCCCTTGTAGTCGGTCGGCAGGAAGCAGAGAAATCCGGCAGCCGTCGCCATCGCCGCGAGCGACAGCGGCACCGCGGAGCGCCGCGCCGCCTCGGCGAGCGCCTCCGGCAGATCGTCATTCTTGAAGCGCTCGGAGCGGTAGCGGACGCTGAACTGGATGCCGAAATCGACGCCGAGGCCGATGAACAGCACGGCAAAGGCGACCGACAGCAGGTTCAGCGAACCGACCATCATCAGTCCCACCGCAGTTGTCATGGCAAGGCCCATGAACAGATTGATGAACACGGCCGAGATGATCTTGGCCGAATGCAGCGCCAGCCACAGGATGATCAGCACGACCACGACGGTGCCGATGCCGTTGACGACGGCCCCCTCCTGCACCGTGGCATATTCCTCGTTGGCAATCGGGACCGGCCCGGTCAGCCTCACACGCGCATGGAACCGGTTGGGGAAATCGAGCTCGGCCGCCGCCTGGCGGATCGCGTCGGTCGCGGCCTTGCCGGGCTCGAGCGCCTGGTAATCGAGGATCGGCTTGAACTGGATGAAGGCCCGCTTGTCACCGTCGGTGAGCGGCTTGTCCGAGATCAGCTGGCGCCAGGAGAAGGTGGCATCGCCCTTGTCGAGCAGGGTCTCCACCGTTTGCGAGATGTAGTCGAACGGCCGTGCGGTGCTGTCGAGCTTGACCTGGCCACGCGTGACGCCGGCAAGACCCGTCTCCAGCGCACCAGTCAGACCGCGGATCGACGGGTCACCGGCCATGATCTCGATCAGCGGCGCCGCGGCAGCGAACTGCCCGGTCAACTGCTTCACCTCGTCCGTCGGCAGGAACAGCAGCCCGTTACGGGCGAAGAACTCACCGCCGCCGAGCAGATCCACGGAGGAGAAGTTCTTGGTGTCGCCCTTGAGCTTCTTGGCGAGCGCATCCGCCGCCACGCCGGTCAGTTCCGGCGTCGCCGCCTCGACCACGCCGAGGATCATCCGGTCGCGATCGAACGCCTGCTCATATTGCTGATCGCGCTTGCGCCAATCGAGCTCCGGGGAAATCAGCTTGTTGATGTCAGTGTTGATGGCGAAATGACCGGCGGTGTAGACGCCCGCCGCCACCGACAAAAGCAGGCCCGCAATCAATGTCGGCCACGCGAACCGCGTGCAGGCCTTGACGATGGAGACGACAATCGTTGTCAGCACTTCTTGACTTTCTAATGTTTTACGGGCTGGGCGGAAACGTCCGCTTCATGGCGGAGTTCCCTGGCCAGGACCAGCCGCGGACCATGTCCACAGCGGCCCCGACACGGCCCTGGCCCAAACCCGTGACGAGTCGGATGGTCCCTGGACGGAGGCTCAGATCGAGCGATGCACGGAACCGTCGGGGCGGCTGATATAGCGGCTGTTCTCGGCGGTAAAGTGACGAACGAGTGAGATCCTAAGTAGCTCAGGTAACAAGGATAATTTGCAATTACTAAAATACCACCATCGATTCGCGGCCCGTGTGCGTTCGATCACATGCGAGCGAGTTGCAAACCGGCTTTCCTCCGTGCTCGATTTTTGACACAAAGCCCTGCGCTTCCATGCGGAGCAGCGCGCAAATGAGGCATTCGCTTGGTGCGGATATTGCAGCTCATCACGCGCACGGAGGTGCGGGTCGAAAGTGAGGTAACGTGACTGACCGACGTCCACTGCAGATCTATCTCGCGCAGCCGCGCGGTTTTTGTGCGGGAGTCGTGCGTGCGATCGACATCGTCGAGCGCGCGCTGGAGAAGTACGGCCGGCCCGTTTATGTGCGTCACGAGATCGTGCACAACAAATACGTCGTCGAGAGCCTCAAGGCAAAGGGCGCGATCTTCGTCGAGGACCTCTCGGAAGTCCCGCCGCGCGCGGTGACGGTGTTCAGCGCCCATGGCGTGGCACGCAGCGTCGAGGAGGAGGCAGCCGCCCGGGGCCTGCCGGTCCTGAATGCCACCTGCCCCCTCGTGACCAAGGTGCACAACCAGGGCAAACGCTATATGTCCAAGGGACGTACCCTGGTACTCATCGGCCACGCCGGACATCCGGAGGTCGAGGGCACCATGGGCCAGGTTCCCGGCCCCGTTCATCTGGTCCAAAACGTCACCGATGTGGCCGCTTTGCCCCTGCCCAGCGACACGCCCGTGGCCTATATCACCCAGACTACTCTGAGCGTAGACGACACCAAGGACATCATTTCGGCCCTTCAAGCCCGCTTTACAGACCTTCAAGGTCCCGATATCCGGGATATCTGCTATGCGACACAGAACCGCCAATCTGCGGTAAGGGACTTAAGCAAGCTGGTGGACGTTATCCTGGTGGTGGGCGCCGCCAATAGCTCCAACTCGAACAGATTGCGCGAAATCGGCACCGAGGCCGGGGTCGCAAGCTATCTGGTCGCGGATGGCAGCGAGCTCAATCCGGAGTGGCTGAAGGGCGCCCGGGCCGTCGGCATCACCGCTGGCGCCTCGGCTCCCGAAGTGCTCGTCGACGACGTCATGGAAGCCTTGCGGCGCATCGGACCGGTTGAGGTCGCGGTGGTCCCGGGGCGGGAAGAAAACATCGAATTTCGCCTGCCGGCCGAATTGGTCGCGGGCTGATCGCTCCTCGTTTGGTCCAGAAAGAAGAGACGTAATGGCAATCCCCTTCCATAAGGAACTGCGTATCGGGGCCTATCTGATGAAGCAGAAGCTTCTCGGCCGCAAACGCTATCCGCTCGTGCTCATGCTGGAGCCGCTGTTTCGCTGCAACCTTGCATGTGCAGGCTGCGGCAAGATCGACTATCCCGACGCGATTCTCAACCGCCGCATGACGGCGCAGGAGTGCTGGGACGCGGCCGACGAATGCGGTGCGCCGATGGTGGCGATCCCCGGCGGCGAGCCGCTGATCCACAAGGAGATCGGTGAGATCGTACGCGGCCTGGTCGCGCGCAAGAAATTCGTCTCGCTCTGCACCAATGCGCTGCTGCTCGAGAAAAAGCTCGATCTGTTCGAGCCCTCGCCCTATCTGTTCTTCTCGGTGCATCTCGACGGCCTGCGCGAGCATCACGACAAGGCCGTGTCGCAGAAGGGCGTGTTCGATCGCGCCGTGTCGGCGATCAAGGCCGCCAAGGCGCGCGGCTTCACCGTGAACGTCAACGCCACCGTGTTCGACGGCCATCCGGCCGAGGAGATCGCCAAATTCCTGGACTTCACCACCGAGCTCGGCGTCGGCGTCACCATGTCGCCCGGCTACGCCTATGAGCGCGCGCCGGACCAGGAGCACTTCCTGAACCGCACCAAGACCAAGCAGCTGTTCCGCGACGTGTTCGCGCTCGGCAAGGGCAAGAAGTGGAATTTCATGCATTCCGGCCTGTTCCTCGACTTCCTGGCCGGCAACCAGGAGTTCGAGTGCACGCCCTGGGGCATGCCCGCGCGCAACATCTTCGGCTGGCAGAAGCCCTGTTACCTGCTCGGCGAAGGCTACACCAAGACCTTCAAGGAGCTGATGGAGACCACCGATTGGGACTCCTACGGCACCGGCAAGTATGAGAAGTGCGCCGACTGCATGGCGCATTGCGGCTACGAGGCCACCGCGGCCGACGCAGCGCTGAGCAATCCGCTGAAGGCGATGTGGGTGTCGCTGCGCGGCATCAAGACCGAAGGCCCGATGGCGCCGGAGATCGACCTCTCCAAGCAGCGCCCGGCGCAGTATGTGTTCTCGTCCGAGGTGCAGAAGCGCCTCTCCGAGATCCGCCGCGACGAGGCAATCGAGGCGCAGCAGAAGGCCTCGACCGCGGCCTGATCCGCAGCCCCGTCAACCGATAGCAAGAAGGCCGCCGAGCAATCGGCGGCCTGTTTCGTTTGGGGCGATATGAGAACGCTTGGAGGCGTCAGCACCTGGTTGCTGTATTTCAGCAGCGGTCCATCGCCGTGCCAGCCGGCGCAAGCATCCGCCTTGACACGAAGCTTTCTCCACACGTCATTGCGAGCGCAGCGAAGCAATCCAGGGGGGTTTGCGGGACTCTGGATTGCTTCGCTGCTGTTCAGACCGGGGACATAGCTTACACCTGTTCGGAGACATAGTTGACACTTTTCGGGCAGCGCAAATCGATCGCTGCGATCTGATGCGCGGCAAAGAAAATTCCGAATTTTCCGTCGGAACTGAGCGGACGAATAGCGAGCCGCTCACCGCGAAAGGCTTGCGGGACTTTCCAGAGCCGTCCCTTGAAACTGACATAGGCCTTGGTGGTGGATACCGAACGGACGATCTCGCCATCGTCGTATTCCACCGTCGGAAGGCGATCCAGCATCGTGCGCTGGCTGGGTCGATAGCGGCTTGCGGGCACATCGAAGTCCAACGCCTCGTGCGGCCGGTCGAGATTGTAGACGGCCCGCCAGTCGTCGAACGCCCGCTGGACGTCGATCAGGTCGCGATAGCGCTTGAGGGCAAAGACCTCGGCCTTCAAGGTGCGGTGGAAGCGTTCGTTCTTGCCCCGGCTCTGAGGATGGTAGGGCCGGCTGTGGATCGTTCGGACGCCGAGCTTCAGAAGCCACACCGTCAGCGTGGTCCAGGGGTCTTCAAGGGTGAAGCCCCAGGGGCCGCCATTGTCGACGAACATCGCATCCGGCAGTCCGTAGCGGCGGAACGTCGTCTCCAAATGGCCTTGTACCGTAGAGCCTCGTTCGTTGTCACAGGCGGCCAGGCACAAGGAGAAGCGCGAGTGGTCGTCCAACGCCGTCAGCGGATGACAGGACACGCCGTTCTCCAGCGCGCTGTGCCCCTTGAAGTCCATCTGCCAAAGCTGATTGGGCGCATCCTTCTCGAAGCGCGTGTAGGGCTGCCCGGGCGTGCCTGCAGGCTCGCTCACGCGATCGTAACGGCGCAGGATGGAGTGCACGGTGGATATCGCCGGGACAGCTTGCCCATCGCGCTCGAGACGACGTGCGAGCTTGCGCGCGCCCCAGGCCGGGTGAGCATCGCGCAGCGCGACAATCTGCTGCTCAGTCGCAGCCGCCGTGCGCTCCGGACTCCGATGCGGCCGCCGCGATCGGTCCGCCAGCGTCGTATCGCCAGCATCATCCCGCTGGATCCACTTGTAGCCGGTCTGGGGGCTGATGCCGAACTGCCGACACAGCTGCCGCCGGTTTACTCCCTCCTGCTTGGCAAGCATCACAAACTCTCGTCGCTGATCCATGACAGACACCTCTCGCCACGGCATCGCTCGCCCCCTTGTTTGACGAATCGAGCCGATTTTGACGTGTCAACCATGTCCCCGAACACCCGTCAGCCATGTCCCCGGGCTAAACACTGCGCTCGCAATGACGGAGCAAGCCAAATGAGCGGCGAACCTGGCCGATAATAGAAGTTGGCGATCGGAGACGGGCCTCACGCCTCGGCCGCGGCCAGCGTCTCGGTCTCGAGGAAGTGCTCCGCCGCGAGCAGGCCACTCAGCAGCAGGTCGCGGGCGCCGCGCAGCGAACGCAAAGCGCGGTTGAACTCGATGCCGGTGGAAACCAGGCCGCCCAGCACGGTCGGATTGCGGGCCACGCCGCGCAGGATCATCGGCAGGTCGATAGCCCCGTTCGGCTTGATGGCGTCCTTGGCCAGCGACGGCAGCGTGCGATGCGCGGGATCGGAGATCACCCGCAGGGCCGCGAACGGCAGTCCATACTCAGCGGCGTAGGCGGCTGCGATGTGGCTCTCCATGTCGACGGCGGCTGCGCCGGTCTTCATCCGCAGCGCCGCCTTGCGGGCCTGCGCCACCACCACTTCCTCGGCCCCGGCGAGCACGCCGCGCACCACCCGGCGCTTCTTCAGCGCGGCACGCGCGATGTGCTCCTCACGGAGCGACATGCCCGACAGCCAGCGCGCGTCCCCGGCGGTCACCTCGGTCGCGACAACGATGTCACCGGCCTTGAGACTGGGATCGAGGCCGCCGGCCACGCCGAAGCTGACGACACCGCGAATAGACGTCGGGTCGAACACCGTGAGCAGCGAGCGCAATTGCTTTGGATCGCTCGAACTGCAGATAACCATCATGCCGGGCCCGGCAGCAATCCGGGCCTCCTGCACCAGACCGGTCACAACCAGAACCGGTCGCGGATCAATGGGGCGATCCGCGGACGTTTCGTCCCCCATCCCCAACTTCACAATCCGACCCCTGCCACCTGTATCGGACGTCGCGCAAGCCGACGTCTCCGTCTCTTGTTCCAATGCCTCGAGCGCGGCGGCGCCAGAGCGGAAAGACCTTAACAAACCGAGGATTACGCAGAAAAAATCCGCGAGGAAACCCTGTTTGCGCCGCACTGCACCCGCAAGCGATGCATTTTCTGCCCGGTGTTGCCATTTGGTGCCGCTGACGCCGTTCCAGAGTGGAACATCGCCCGGCCGGTCTCACCGGTCATGGAACTCGAAGCAAAAACCACGCCACGAAAATGTGATAATCCCGTCCCGGCCTCACCCCAGGCCAGGCGTCCGCAACGGCGCTTCTGTCGTCCGTCAGGCTTTGCCGAGCAACAGATCCGCAGCGCGATCGCCGGACCGCACCGATCCTTCGATCGTCGCCGGCAGGCCGGTATCGGTCCAGTCCCCGGCCAGAGCGAGGTTGGCAAAACTGGTTTTGACGCCCGGCCGCAGCGCGTTCTGTTCCGGCGTGGCTTCGAAGGTCGCGCGGCGCTCGCGAACGATCTGCCAGGGCGGCAGCTCGGCGGAGATGCCAGCGGCCTTGCAGACGTCGGCCCAGATCGCAGCGGCGAGTTGCTCGCGCGGCATATCGACCAGCCGGTCGCCATTGCTGATCGTGACCGACAGCCGCTCCGGGAAGGCAAACAGCCATTCAACCAGTCCGCCAACCACGCCGAGCAGCGCCGGCGCGCCCTTCGGCGGGGTGATGCGGAAATGGGCATTGACGATGGCACGAAACTTCGTCGGGCCCGTCAGGCCCGGCAGCAGCGCCATCGCGGGCCGCGGCGGCACCGCGAGCACGACAACGTCATCCGGCCCGAGCGCGACGGTCTCGTCACCGCCGAAGCGCAACCCGGTGACGCGACCAGCGGCCTGATCGAGGGCGCGCAGCTCACGCCCGATCCGGACGCTGCCGCCCTTGCCTTCCAGAAACTTGACGGCAGGGTCGATCAGCACGCCGGAGAGGCCGTCGCGCGCAATCAGCGGACGGCAGGCCTGGCCGCCGGCCAGCAGCGTCTCCCGGACGATCGCCCCGGCCAGGCCGGCCGAGCCCTCCGGCGGATCGCAGTTCAAGGCCGCCAGCAGCAGCGGCTGCACCAGCCGGTCATACAACGTGCCCTTGCAGGGAATCGTATCGCCGATGGTCTTGGCGGTGCCGGCCCAGATCAGCGGCGACAGCGCCAGATAGTCACCGAGCGTGGTATCGGGGACGCGGCGGCTTTCGTCGAACACCCAGAACGGCAGCCGGCCGCTGCCGAGATCGAGCAACCAGCGCTGCCCGGTCCGGATATCGACGAAGGCGAATTGCGCGTCCTTCGGCCCAACCAGCCCCGCCTCCGAGCCGATCCCCCGGGCATAGGCCAGCACGTGGTGGTTGGCCGAGAGCAGCAGATGATTGCCATTATCGATCACGAGATCGGTGGCGGCATCGTAATAAGAGCGGCACCGGCCGCCGAGCTGCTGCGTCGCCTCGTGGACATGGACGGTGTAGCCGGCATTGGCGAGCCGTACGCCGGCGGAGAGGCCGGAGATTCCAGCGCCGATAATGTGAGCGATCTTGTTCATCAGATGAAAGCGTAGCGGAGGATGATGCCGATCTTCGTGAGCTTGCTCACGCGCACCGGCTCGCGCGGCGGGGAAAAGCCGCGTTCGAGCAACAGGTCGAACACGGCGCGGTAATATTTCGCCATGATCCGCGGCGCCCGCACGGTGCGCCGGCGATTGCGCCGCATGATCTCGTCGGCCTTTTCGAAATGCGTTTTCGCCCGTATGGCAACCGAGTTGCACACCTTGGGTAGCGCACGCTCCTGCACCACTTTCGCCGGATCGTCGCCGGTGATGCCGGCAAATAGCAGTGCCTCGCGCGGCAGATAGAGCCGGCCGATGCCGGCGTCCTCGTCAATATCGCGCAGGATATTGGTGAGCTGCAGCGCGCGGCCGAGATGATGAGCCAGCAGGATGCCGTCCTCCTCGGGCATGCCGAAGATGCGAACCGACAGCCGGCCGACGGCACTGGCCACCCGGTCGCAATACAGGTCGAGCGTGGCGAGATCGGGCGCGCGGATCTCCTGCGGCACGTCCATCTCCATGCCATCGATGATGGCGAGGAAGTCTTCCCGCTTCAGCCCGAACGTCTTCACCGAACTGACGTAGTCGCGCAGCCGCGGCGGCGGGTTGCCCTGATACAGCGCGTCGATATCGTCGCGCCATTGCTGCAGCGCCGCCAGCCGTTCGGGGCGCGGCCCATCGGAATCGGCGATGTCGTCGACCTCGCGGCAGAAGCTGTAGACCTGGAACATCGCATCGCGCTGGGCCCGCGGCAGGATGCGCATGGCGGCATAAAACGAGCTGCCGGACGCGGCGGTGCCGTGGTCGATGCTGCCTGCGGTCGCCTCCAGGGTCATGCGCCGGCCGCCGATTTGCTGACGGGATGACGCCCCGCGACGCGGCGCCCGATCTCGCCGGCGACCGCCGCGGCGGTGAGACCGATCATGCCCATCGGCGACAAATGCACCCGCTCGCTGAGCGGATCGCGCACCTTGAGCATTGCGACAATGCGATCGGCGAAAGCCTGGATCACGGCAATCTCCAGTCCGAATCGGAAGTCCTTGACGCCGCTGTTGAGGTCCCTGCCTTCCTCGAGCAGCGCCGCGTTGCGCACAGCGAGCTTCTGCAGGCAGGCCAGCAGCGGCGGCGGCGCCTTGGGCACGCCGAGCATCTCGACCGTGGCGCCGGCCTCGGCCAGCGCATCGCGCGGCAGGTACACGCGGTTGAGCGCCTTGTAGTCCTTGGCGCAATCCTGCAGGTGGTTGTTGATCTGCAGTCCGGCGCAGATCGCGTCAGATGCCGGCCAGGTCGCGGTGGATTCGCCATGCACGTCGAGCATGAAACGTCCGACCGGCATCGCCGAATAGCGGCAGTAGTGGATGACCTCGTCCCAGTTCTCGTAGCGCAGCTTGGTGACGTCCATGCGGAAGGCGACCAGCAGGTCGAGGGCATGGCGCGGGGACATGCCGCGCGCGGCGAGCGCCCGGCGCAGGCCGAGAGCGACGTCCTGCGTCTCGCCGGTCCCTGTGAGTTCGGCCTCGAGCAGATCCAGCAGCCGCAACTTCTCGTCGCCCGGCAAGCTCGGATGATCGGCGATGTCGTCGGCGGTGCGCACGAAATTGTAGAAGGCGAGGATCAGCGCCCGATGCTCGGGGCGGATGATCCAGGACGCGACCGGAAAGTTCTCGTCCCGGTGTGTCTTGCCGGATCGCAAATCGCTCGCGGTGGTCATGGACGAAACAGCTATCAGGTTTGAAGGGCGCTACGACAAACGATGCCCGCCGCTTCGCTCATGCGAACGGATCGCTGGCCTCCATATAGGCGAAGATCCGACCAAAACCAATGCAATCCATCTCGGGGAAGCAACACGGCCGGGCCGCCGTCCACCTCGAATCGGCGGGACGGCAGCCGTTAACCATTGCATGGACCGGAGCACAGCTGGCCCCGGTCGACACGCATCACTGGTTGTGGTTCTTCAGCACCTGATCGCAAGCCGGGCTGATCTTGGGGCGGTTCTCCTTCAGGCACGCCAGGATCGTGAAGTCGCCCTGGTCGATCACGGCCCGGCAGAACTTCTGAACGTCACGGGTGCAAGCCGCCTGCTCCTCTGCGGTCCCCCGCGCGCCTTGCGCGAACGCAGCGGTGGTGGCGGACAGCGAGAGCAGAGAAAGTGCCAGGAAAATCTTACGCATCGTGTTCCTTCGTTTGACAGCAGAGGAGACCTCCCGGATCGCCGATGCTGCCCGGGAAAACACCTGTTTGGTTTGCAAGGACCGCCAGCCCCCCAGCGTCAAAGAAACGCTGCCAATTGCGGCCAAATTTACGCCCTAGGATCTCTGGGCAGGTCGAGCCCAGGGCCAAGCTTTGACATAATCAAGGCTTTGATACTAGGGCATTATTTTCGGAACACGTTTTTCGCATTTGGCTGTTGCAAGCATGCCGCGCGGACCGTTAGATGCGCGCCAATCGGGGTGCGAGGGACGACAGCCATTTGCACGAGCGGCGCGACCGATCGCACGATCACCGCGCGGCATCATGGCACCTGACCGCACCTCACGCCCGGCCAGCTGTCATTTGAACCTCACTTTTGGCGGGGACACTAAAGTGTTCGAAGCGGTGAAACGCGGCCGCACAACGGCGTCATTCTGGATGGGAAACTCACTATGAAACTGTTCGGCTCACCTCTCTCAGGCCGTGTCATCAAGGCAGCCGGACTCGGCGCGGCGCTGATTCTGTCGGCATCAGCAGTTCAGGCGCAGTCGGGTCCGTTCGCCGGCTTCGACGGCTCGTGGTCGGGCAACGGCACGGTCGCGCTGTCGGACGGAACCACCGAGCGCATCCGCTGCAAGGCCAGCTACAAGGTGGCCGGCGCCAATCTGAAGCAGAGCCTGCAATGCGCCAGCGACAGCTACAAGTTCCTGCTGTCCAGTGATGTCACCAGCCAGGGCGACCGCATCTCCGGCAATTGGAGCGAGGCGAGCCGCAATGTGAACGGCGAATTGCAGGGCACTGCGGGCAATGGCCAGATCGACGTCTTCGTCCAGGCCGCCGGCTTCGCCGCCAGTATCACGCTGAGGACCAACGGCAACAAGCAGGTGGTTCAGATCTCGTCCAAGGGCGAGATCCGCGGCGTCAACATCACGATGTCGAAGACCTGAGCGGCTACATTAGCAATTGAACATGCGAACGGCCCTGACGATGTCAGGGCCGTTTTGTTTTGCCGTGCCTTCGCAGCAATCGGACGCGCTTGAAACCACCGCTGTCATCGCCCCGGCTTGACCGGGCGATCCAGTATTCCAGAGGCGGTTGTGATAGGGCCGATAAGCCGCGGCGTGCTGGATCGCCCGGTCAAGCCGGGCGACGACAGTCGTATACTCCGCTCAGACCACGCCTCACGCCGGCTTGCGCTTCAGCTTCTGGGCCAGGTTGATCAGGAACATCGCGGTCGGGCGCAGGATGAAGAGGTCGGCGAACAGCGCCGCCACCATCGAGAAGGCGCTGAGCCAGCCGAACAGCCGCAACGAGGGCAGATCCGAGAACACGGTGACGACGAGGCCGCAGGCCAGCACCACCGTGGTGAGGATCAGCGCCGGTCCGACCAGCACGGTGGCGCGCTCGACGGCCACCGCCGCGCTCACGCCGGGCGCGCTCTCCATGCGCAGCCGGTTCAGGAAGTGGATGGTGGCCGACAGGCCAAGGCCGAACGAGACCGTGAGCGCCACGACGCTGGCGAATTGCAGCCCCTCCCCCATTGCCCACAACACGGTGCCCGACATCACGACGGGGAAAATGCCAGGCAGGATGCAGGCGAGCATCACGACCCAGGACCGGAAGGCGAGCCCGATGAACATTGCCACCAGCGCGAACTCGATGGTGAGGCCGTGATTGAGCTTCTCGATCATGCCGGCGGAGTTGCGCGCAGCGATGGCGGCAAGACCGGTCACGGCGACCTCATAGCCGGGATGCTTCTTCCTGACCGCATCCAGCTCGCGATCGAGCTTGTCAACCACCGGCAGCAGCTGGCTGGAATCGAGGTCGGGCACACGGCCGGCGACCACCACGGCATCCTGCTCCTTGTCAATGAAGCGGCGCACCAGATGCTCGGGGATCAGGCTGACATATTCCTGCAGGGTGGCGGTATCAGATGAACCGGCCTTCTCGGCGAGCCAGCGCCGGAGCGTCTCGACCGACCAGACATTGCCGACGCCGGCGGTCTTCTCGACCGTGGCATGGACGTCGGCGATGGTTTGCAGGGTTTCGGGCGAATAGAGCGATGCGCCCTTGGGGAACTGGATCAGCACGTTGACCGGATTGGCGCCGGTCAGCTTGGCATCGAGCCGGTTGCTCGCCGCCACGGCCTGCTGCTTGTCCGGCACCTGGTCCGCGAGGCGATAGCGCGGCTCCAAGGTCGAATAAACCACCGCGAGCGAGCCGACGAACACCACCGCGATCAGGCTGAACAGGCCGGGCCGGCCGACCATGCGCACCGCGATCCAGTAGCAGAAATTGCGCAGCGCCTGGACGCCGGCATCGGCGCCCTGGAACTTGACCGCGAAGGTCTTTTCGTTGCGCACCAGCAACACGCCGAACACCGGCACCAGCGACAGCACCGCGAGCAGCGCGATGATGGTGGCGGCAAGCCCCGCCTCGCCGAACTTGCGGATCAGGTCACTGTCGGAGAACTGCAGGGCGATGAACGAAATGCCGGCGGTGGCGTGGGTCAGGACGCAGGCGGGCCCGACGACCAGCACCGCGTTCTTGAACGCCGTCACCTTGTCCTGCCCGGCGATCAGCCGGTCCCGCGCGGCAAAGGTGAGCTGCATCGAATCGGAGAAGCTGATGACCATGATGAGCGGCGTCATCACGTTCAGAAACATGTTGAGATTGAAATTGGCCCAGCCCAGCGCGCCGAGGGCGAGCAGGATCGCGATCAGCGGCGGGAAAGCCGCCGCGATCATGAAGGAGACCTTGCGGAAGAAGATGATGGCAATGATGCAGCCGGCGAGAATGCCGAGCACATTGTAGGTCAAGCCGTCACGCTCGACCGCATTGCGGATCTCGAGCTGCATGACCGGGACACCGGAGAGCTGCACGTTCAGCCCGGTATCGGCCAGGTCGTCCGTCATCAGCTTTCTGATGTCGCCGACCACCTTGCCGAGGTCGTTCGATGCGACCACCTTGGGCTCGAGTGACAGCACGATCAGCGCCAGCGTGCCATCCTCCGACAACAGCTTGCCGCGGATGATTTCGTTGGATTTCACCGTCTCGATGAACTTGTCATAGGCCTCGCCCTCCGGCAGATCGGAGGGAAACAACGCCGCGGGAAGCTTGCCCGGTGCCGGGGCCTGGCGGGCCGAGAACAGCGAGACCAGGCCGCGCGTCCCCTCCACCAATTGCAGATCGGTCACGAACTCGCGGAGCTTCTCCAGGTTGGGCCGGGCGAGCAGCGACTTGCCCTCGACCACGACGAGGACGTCGAACTCCTCGGCCGGAAACTTCTTGGTAACCTCCTCATATTGGTGGAATTCCTTGCTGTCGGAGCGGAACAGCTGGCTCAGCGAATCGTCGATCTGGATGCGCTTGATGCCGAAGACGGCCGCCACGATCAGCAACAGCAGAACGACGCAGGAGAGGATCGGCACCTTGACGGCGAACAGGCCGACGCGTTCGAGCCCGAACGCGATACTGTCGGCCGGCCGCTGCTCGACCTTCTCGACATGGACTTCGTTGTCGTGCCTGACTTCCAGCATTCGGTGTCCAGTGGTTGAAGCGCGGCCCAATTCGGCAGGCTCGAGCGCATAGGGCAGAATTAAGGCTGCTCAGCGAGCCAGACATGACCGATTTGTGGCCTGCAGCTGCACCTAATCCTTGAAAATACGTGAAAATTCGTCGGGCGAGGGTCTAGCAGGGTTCACTCCCCGGCCGCAACCATGCGACCCCACACAAGACCGGGAGCCAGCATCCGAACCGGATCACGCCACGATTCTGGCGGCCTTGAAAAGGCCGGGTCAGCGGGTCGAGCGCCCTGAATAGCTGATGCGCTCAACAATCTGGCCGGGACGCCCGGTCTGCAGCGCCCGCGCCGCCCGGCGGCGCGGCCGTCAGGCCCTCACGCCGCGGGGATGGCGGCCTCGCGCAGTCGGATGGAATAGTTCGACGCGTTCTGATGGCCGCGAGAGGCCGCGCGGGCGAACATGATCAGGTGATGCGCAATCATCGCCACCGCGATGAAGTTCTCGATCTCGCCGCGCCTGAGCTGGGTCCAGGCAAAGTGCCAGAACGGCCGCTTGTAGTCGCCGAGCACGCCGACCTTCCAGAAGATCTTGGCCATCATCACCAGCCCGCGCCGGATGTTCGGCCAGCTCTTCATCTCCTCGCTGACCGGCACCTTGATGCGGTTGGCATAAGTGGTGTCGCATTGATGCTGATAGCGCGCATAGAGCCGCTCCGGCTCATAGGCCACATCCATGCAGCGCCGCCACGCCGACACCACCTCGTCATAGGGCATCAGGAACTTGACGTTGGAATCGCGTCCATCGTCGTGGACCAGTCTGCCTTCGCGCTCCAGGCGATCCCACAGCGGCGTCTTCGGCAGCGCCTGCAGCAGATTGATCGTGAGCAGCGGAATCCGGCTCTCCTCGACGAATTGCAGCAGCGCATCGGCGGTCTGCGGCGTGTCCGTGTCCAGTCCCATGATGATGCCGGAGACCACCTCCATGCCATAGCTGTTGATGGTCCTGATCCCCTCGAGAATCGGCACCATCATGTTGTGGTCCTTCTGCATCGCCGTCAGCGCATCGGGATCGGGCGTTTCGATGCCGCAGAAGATGGTGATGAAATAGGCCTCCCGCATCTTCTCCAGAATCTCGGGCCGCTTCGCGATGTTGAGCGTCGCCTCGCAGGCCAGTCGCATGACGTAGCCGGTGCGCTTCTGCCATTCGATCAGATGCGGCAGCAGCTCCATCGCGGCCTTGCGGTTGCCGATGAAATTGTCGTCGACGAAATACACCGATCCGGTGACGCCGCATTCCCGAAGCTTGTCGAGCTCGGCGATGATCTGCTGCGGCGTCTTGATGCGCGGATTACGCCCATACAGCCCGGGAATATCGCAGAATTCGCACTGATAGGGGCAGCCGCTGGAATATTGGATGCTGCCGAGGAAGTACTTCTTCACCTCCGCGAGCTCATAGGCCGGCACCGGGAATTCCGTCATCGCCACGCGCTCCTTGGTGCGTAGCACGACCTGTTGCTCAGGCCGTGACGGGTCCCGCGCGAGGCGCTCAATTAGCTCGTCGGTGGCATCGCCGAGTTCGCCGACATGCAGATAGTCAAAGCTCGGATAATAGTCGGGACAGGCACTGACCGAGGGTCCGCCGAGGGCAACCGGCAGATCGAAGGCGTGGGCACGCTGGCAGATGTCATTCATCTGCTGACGCTGGATGTGCATGCCGCTGACGAACACGGCCTCGGCCCAGGCGAAATCCTCCGCCTGCGCAGCGCGGATGTTCTCGTCGATGAAACGTACCTGCCATGAACTCGGCAAATAGGCTGCGATCAGCAGCAGCCCCTGGGGCGGCATGAAGGCCTGGATGCCGTCCGTCAGCGGATAGGCATGTTCGAACGTTCCGAACGAGGAGGTGTAGCGCGGAAACACACAGAGGATACGGCGTACGGTCTGGACCCCTTCGAATCTCATGATCGCCCTCGCAGTCACGGCTCCATGATACCATAGAGCGACGGGCGCGATTGCGCCACCACTTCCAGAAAAGTTGAGTCGCGTCCGCACGCACACACGCGGTGCGACACACAGCAAGCCGCCGGACGAAGATCGACAACGATGCCGATGCTCAAAGGTTCCGATGCGCTGCAGGCCTGCGCTGACTGACATCAAGATCCAAAACTGACCTGCGGCCGCTCAGGACATGCGCGATTCGTCCCTCGGATCGCAAAGGCTGCCGGCGACGAGTTGCGATGCATTTGCAATGAGGGCGCGTAGAAAGAGGACGGACGGAATGAGGCGCCGCCGGCCGCCCGAGGGGTATCCGTAATCACGCGGAGACCGCGGTGTTGAAGCAGGTTCCGAGGCCGCCCCTAATATTCTGAGATCGTGGATCAATTCCGCGGTGGTTGCATCATACTGGCGATGCGCCACTTAACGCTTTCTCCATGAAGGTTTTGCATAACTATTAACAAATAATCGCTTCTGCGTTGCAGCCCAACCCTGCGGTAATCCACCTCATGACTCCACGTTCGACGTCAACGACAACGGCCACACGTCATTCCATCGCTGTGAAGCTCTACGCGATCTTTGCGCTGTTCGCCCTGTTGACGTCCGCGATCACCTGGCTTTCCGATTACAATTCGCGGCGCGGCGCCGAGCTGACCAAGACGATCGAGACGGCCAACCTCGCGGCTCTCAACGTCCAGCTGGTCAACGGCCTCGTCTACGCCGTCGTGATGGAGTCGCGCGGCGTCTACATGTCGACCGACCCCGCGGTGGTGAAGCGCTACGGCGACGGGTTGCTCAAGTTCAATGCCGAGATCCTCAAGGTCGTCGACAAGTGGCAGGCGATCGTGCAGGCTGACGACGCGCAACAATTTGCCACCTTCAAGAAGCGCATCGAGCAGTTCGTCGATTTTCGCAAGGAGCTGGTGCGGCGCGCCAACGAGATCAGTCCTGCCGCGGGACGCGAATGGGGCGACAATGACGCCAACCGCTCGGTTCGCTCGGCCCTCAACAAGGATCTCGACGAGCTGTCGAAAGTCTATCTGGAACGTGGCCGCAGGATCAGCGAGAATACCGTGACCAACCGCCGGTTATCACTGGTCCTGACCGGCCTGGGCGGGGTGATGCTGCTGCTCGTCGCCGCCGGCGTCGTCATCATCGCCCGGTCGGTCGCCCGCCCGCTGTCGCAGATCACCGATACCATTCGTCAAGTCGCGACCGGTGCCGAGAATGTCGAGGTACCGCATGCCTCCAGGGCCGACGAAATCGGCGAGCTCGCGCGCGCCATCGGCGTGTTCCAACAGGCGATGGCTCACAACCGCGACCTCAACAACCAAGTTTCGCAGGATTCGGAGATTCGCGAGGCCCGCGCACGCCACATCGAAGCGGCCGTCGAAGACTTTCGCACGGCGATCAGCAGCGTGATGCGGACCGTCACCGAGAATGCCGCCGCGATGCGCAGCACTGCCGAGACGATCACGCGACTGACGGCGGACGCCAATGAGCGCGCCACCACCGCGGCCGGCGCTACAACGCGAGCCTCGACCAACGTCTCTGCCGTCGCGAGCGCGGCCGAGGAGCTTTCCGCGTCCGTCGAGGAGATTGGCCGCCAGATCCGGCAGTCCGCCGGCGCCGTGGAGCAGACCGGCCAGCGCACCGAGAAGTCGATCACCGAGATCGAGGGCCTGGCCGCCGCCACCCAGCGCATCGACGGCGTGCTGACGCTGATCCAGACCATCGCCGAGCAGACCAATCTGCTGGCGCTCAACGCGACCATCGAGGCGGCGCGAGCGGGCGACGCAGGACGGGGCTTTGCCGTGGTCGCGCATGAGGTCAAGGCGTTGGCGGGGCAGACCGCCAAGGCCACGGAGGAGATCAGCGAGAATGTGGCACTGATCCAGTCTTCGACCAAGACCGCGGTCGACGCGGTCCGGGAGATCGGCGATGCCGTGCGCGGCATCAACGAGATCACCTCCAACATCTCCAATGCCATCCAGCAGCAGGATCAGGCGACGCGCGAGATCTCGGTCAATGCGCAATCGACCGCGCATGGCAATCAGACGCTGGTCATGAACATCGGCTCGCTGCGTGATGCGATCGGCGAAACCTCGACTGCCGCGGCGTCAGTGCTGTCGGCCTCCGGCGACCTCAACTCGACCGCACAGACGCTCGCCCATGAGGTCGAGAGGTTTTTCCAGAACCTCCGCTCCGGCCCGTCCACCGCCCCAACGCTGCGGCGGGCGAGCTGACCGGCCTCACTGCGACGTGCTCGGTCACGGCACACGCCGACCACAAGCTCCGACAAACGTCCACCGAGGATTTTCCTGATCCCCGGTGATCCGCGCCGGTTTGGGTTCCGTTACCCTGCTTTCGGAGAGCCCCCCGTGCGCAACACAGCCAAGAAGCTTCCCTTCGCCTGCGACCCGGTCCGCGTTACCCAGGACGATGTCGAAGACGCCATTCGCACCATCCTGACATGGATCGGTGAAGACCCTTCGCGCGAGGGTCTCTCCGAGACGCCGGCGCGTGTCGCCCGCGCCTATAAGAGCTACTTCGCCGGTTATGACCAGAACCCGGAAGAGTATCTGCGCAAGACCTTCGAAGAAACGGCGGGCTATGACGAGATGGTGCTGCTGCGGAACATCCCGTTCCAGAGCCATTGCGAGCATCACATGGCGCCGATCATCGGCCGCGCCTGGGTCGGCTACGTTCCCCGCAGCCGTGTCGTCGGCATCTCCAAGCTCGCCCGCGTCGTCGAGGCCTATGCCAGCCGGCTGCAGATCCAGGAGCGCATGACCGCCGAGATCGCCAACATCATCGACGAGGTCCTGCAGCCGCAGGGCGTGGCCGTCGTGATCAAGGCAGCCCATCACTGCATCAGCTCGCGCGGCGTGAAGAAGCACGGGGTCGACCTCACCACCAGCCGCATGCTGGGCTGTTTCCGCAACGATCCGATGAGCCGGCAGGAGTTCCTGGCCATGGTCAATGCGGACCTGAAGGATTGAGGTTCCCGAACCTTCCAGGAGCCGAAGTGATCCAACCCGACACCGCATGCGTTGTCCTGCATTGGGCATGTGTGTCGGGGATCATGAGCGCACGACCGAGAGCTGCTGGATTCGCACGTTCGAACGTGGCATCGTCGCGCCGCAGGGTCGTGCGCGCAGGTGCCCCGATCCGGATCAACGCGAGCAGTGGGCCGAAGGTAACCGTGGACTGGGCGGAATTGATCGGACGCGTCGCCGAACGCGGCGACCGTGAGGCGTTCAAGGCCCTGTTCGAGCACTTTGCGCCGCGCATCAAAGGCTTCCTCATCAAGTCCGGCTGCAATGCCGACGAGGCCGAGGAGATTGCCCAATCCACGATGGTCGCGGTTTGGACCAAGGCCGGGCAGTTCGATCCATCGACGGCAGGCGCTGCCGCCTGGATCTTCACGATTGCGCGCAATCAGCGCATCGATGTGGCCCGCAAGGCCATCCGCGAGGGCCGGCTGAGCAAGGAAATCGTGCTCGACGACGAGGCTGATCCGACCCTCGCCGCCGACCAGATCCTGTCGCGTGTCGAAGATGCCACACGCGTCGAGGCTGCGATCGAAAGATTGTCGGTCGAGCAATCCACCGTGATCCGGCTGTCGTTCATCGAGGAACGACCGCATTCGGAAATCGCGGCCGTGCTTGGACTGCCGCTCGGAACTGTAAAATCACGTATCAGACTGGCGATGAACCGCCTGAGAGACCTGTTGGACGACGCGACATGACGATCAGCCATCACCCGCCGGAAGACCTGCTGGCCGACTATGCCACTGGTGCGCTCGACGAGGCCGAGCAGCTGGTGGTCGGCGTCCATGTCGCCGACTGCCCACGCTGCCGGCGCTTCGTGCGTGCGATCGAGCGGCTGGCCGGCGCCTCGATCGAGGCGGCCGAGCCGGTCGCGATGGCCGCCGATGCATTCGACGCCGTGATGGCCCTGATCGACCGCCGCCCGCAAGCCGCGCCGCGTGTCAGCGAGGCCGCCGAGCAGGATCCCGAACTCGCCGACCTGCCCGAGATGGTCAAGCGCTGCAAGATCGGCAAGCGGCGGCGCGTGGCGCCCGGCATCAGCATGCGTCCGATCATGCTCTCCGGCACCGGCAAGTCGCGCGCCTTCCTGCTCCGCTCGGAGCCCGGCGCTCGCATGCTGGAGCATACCCATTCCGGCAGTGAGCTGACCTGCGTCCTGAAGGGCAGCTTCAGCCATCTCGGCGGCTACTACGGTCCCGGCGACTTCGACTATGGCGACGACGAGGTCGATCATCGTCCGGTGGTCGGCGATGAAGGCCCCTGCCTGTGCCTCGTCGCCATGACCGGCGACCTGCGCATGCATGGCCTGCTCGGCCGGCTGATCAGTCCGTTCGTCCGTCTCTGACCCGCCGCTCGCGCTTGCCAGCGGAACGAACTGTCCTCCTAACACTGAAGATCTGTCAAAGCGATCCAGAGCCTCAATAGCCTGGATCGCGTTGTCTGCCGGCGGTTCGCCGCCAGGCCGCGTGCGCGGCGAGTGATCCGCATCAGGTCCCCACCCGTTTCCGTATCGGAAGCGCAAGGAGGACCATGATGCAATCAGCGGGCGCGCAAAAGAGCTACGTCGCGCATTTGAGCAGTCTGCTGGCCCATGCCGGACGCGGTGACGCGCAAGCCTTCGCTGAGCTCCACGCCGCGACCGTCGTGAAGATGCGCAAGACCGTACGTGCGGTGATGCCGTCGGCGGCGGATGTCGACGACATCCTGCAGGACGGCTACCTGAAGATCTGGCGGCACGCGGCGAGCTTCGATCCGGCCCGCGCCTCACCCATCACCTGGATGTGCACGATCATGCGCAACACCGCGATCGACGCCCTCCGTGCGACGGGTCTACCGACCTCGGAGCTGGACGAGGCCTTGACGATCCCGGATCCGGCCGCCACGGCTCCGGATGACGAGTTCGATTATGCGCTGGCGGAACCGATCGCGCGCGAGGCGCTTGAACGTCTGCCTGAGGAGCGCCGCCAACTGCTCGCGCTCGCTTATCTTGAGGGCGAAAGCCGGACGCGGCTGTCGCAACGGTTCGGTGTGCCGGTCGGCACCATCAAGACCTGGCTGCATCGCAGCCTGATCATGCTGCGCAAGGACTGCCTCGGGAACGCCCATGACGTGACGGCCGCAGCCGCCTGACCTGGATACGATGACCAAGAGAGCTGCCGTGAGACATCTCGTCGTCGTGCTGGGCGACCAGCTCGACGCCGATTCGGCTGCGTTCGACGGCTTCGATCCGGCGCAGGATGTCGTGCTGCAGATGGAGGTCGCCGAGGAGGCGACCTATGTCCCTCAGCACAAGATGCGAATCGCCTATTTCTTCGCGGCGATGCGGCACTTCCGCGCCGAGCTCGAAGACCGCGGCCGCACGGTCCGCTATGTGCAGTTGGACGATCCGGCCAATACCGGCGCGTTCGACAGCGAGATCGCCCGCCATCAGGCGGCGCTGCAGCCCCAGGCGACGATCGTGCTGGAGCCCGGCGAGTTTCGGGTGCGCGAGAAGCTCCGCCAGCTGCCGCAGCGCGTCGAGCTGCGCGCCGACCGCCACTTCCTGTGCACGGCGGACGAATTCGACGCGTTCACCGAGCGGCATCCCCCGCCCGATCATGGAGACGTTCTACCGCGCGATGCGGCGCAAGACCGGCCTGTTGCTCGACGAGGGCGGCCGCCCCGTCGGCGGCAGCTGGAATTTCGATGCCGAGAACCGCAAGGGCTTCGGCAAGAGCCGCCCGCCGCTTCCCGTGGCCAGATCCTACGCGCCCGACGCGATCACGCGCGACGTGCTCAAGTTCGTCGCGGCGCGGTTCTCGAACAGCCCGGGCAGGCTCGACCGCTTCGACCTGCCGGTCTCGCGGGTGGACGCGCTGACCGAGCTGTCGGATTTCGTGGCCTGGCGCCTGGCGCTGTTCGGCACCTATCAGGACGCGATGCTGTCCGACGAGCCGTTCCTGTATCACTCGCGGCTGTCCGGCGCGCTGAACCTGCACATGCTCGATCCGCGGGAGGTGGTCGAAGCCGCGCTCGCCAACCGCAACGCGCCGCTGAATGCCCTGGAAGGCTTCGTCCGCCAGATCATCGGCTGGCGCGAATTCGTGCGCGGCGTCTATTGGCAGCGCATGCCTGATTATGCCGAGGAGAACGCGCTCGACGCCGATCTGCCGATGCCCCGCTTCTATTGGACCGGCGAGACCGACATGCGCTGCCTGGCGCAGGCGATCGGCCACACCATCGATCACGCCTATGCGCATCACATCGAGCGACTGATGGTGCTCGGCCTGTTCGCGATGCTGCTCGGCGTCCGGCCCTACGACGTACATCTGTGGCACATGTCGATGTTCCACGACGCCGTCGACTGGGTGTCGCTGCCCAACACGCTCGGCATGAGCCAGCACGGCGATGGCGGCGTGGTCGGCACCAAGCCCTATGCCGCGTCTGGCCACTATATCGACCGCATGAGCGACCATTGCCGCAACTGCCGCTACGATCCCAAGCAGGCGACCGGCGACCGGGCCTGCCCGTTCACGACGCTGTATTGGAGCTTCCTCGCCAAGCACCGCCGCCGCTTCGCCAATAACGGCCGCATGCGCAACCAATACGTCAATCTCGATCGCCGCAGCGCAGCGGAGATCCGCGCCATCCGCGCCCACGCCGACACGATCACCGCCGCGCTGGTCTAGCGCCCCCGCCTTGGCCAGCTTGCTGGCCGGGCGGCGATCGGTCATATGTCGGACGGTCCCACCCCGCCCTGCCGAGATCCATGACCGGATACCTCCCGCAATGACCACGGCCATCGTCGCCGTCTTCGCCCTTGCCTACGCGGTCGTGGCGCTGGAGCATCCATTGCGGATCAACAAGGCGGCCACCGCCTTGGTCGGTGCCGGGCTGATGTGGACGGTCTACGCGCTATCTGGCCATGCCGCGGCGCAAGTCGCAGGCGAGCTCAACGAATCCGTGGCCTCGACGGCGCAGATCATCTTCTTCCTGATCGGCGCGATGACCATCGTCGAGGTGATCGACGCCCATAACGGCTTCGAGGTCGTGACCTCGCTGATCAGGACCAGGAGCCAGGTCACTCTGGTCTGGCTGGTCGGCTTCGTCACCTTCTTCCTCAGCGCCATGCTCGACAATCTCACGACCGCGATCGTGATGGTGTCGCTGATGAAGAAGCTGTCCGGCCGCGACGAGGATCGCCTGGTGTTCGCCGCGATCATCGTCATCGCCGCCAATGCCGGCGGTGCCTGGTCGGCGATCGGCGACGTCACCACGACCATGCTGTGGATCGGCGGTCAAATCACGCCGCTTGCGATCATGACATCGGTGTTCATCCCGTCGCTGCTGAACCTGCTGGTCCCGCTCGCCGCCGTGAGCCTGGGTTTGCGCGGCAAGCAGCTCGTGCCGCCGGCGGCAGCAGGCCTCGCCTCAATCAGTCCGATCCTGCCATTCGAGCGCAATCTGATGTTCGTGCTCGGCCTCGGTGCCCTGGTGCTGGTGCCGGCGTTCAAGGCCGCCACCGGCCTGCCGCCGTTCATGGGCATCCTGTTCGGACTGGGCCTGCTCTGGATGGTCGGCGAGATCATCCATCGCGAGAAGGGCTCCGAGCAGAAACAGCGATTGACGCTGGTGCATGCGCTGACGCGGATCGACATGCCCTCGATCGTGTTCTTCATCGGCATCCTGCTCGCGGTCGCAGCCCTCGAGCACACCCACATCCTGCAGGCGCTCGCGCAATGGCTCGACCGCAGCGTCGGCCGGCTCGACCTGATCGTGATCGTGCTTGGCCTTGCCAGCGCCGTCATCGACAACGTGCCGCTGGTCGCGGCCTCGATGGGCATGTACGCCCTCGATCAGCACCCGCCGGACAGCTTCCTGTGGGAGTTCGTCGCCTATTGCGCCGGCACCGGCGGCTCGATCCTGATCATCGGCTCGGCGGCCGGCGTCGCGGCGATGGGATTGGAGAACATCCATTTCTTCTGGTACTTGCGCCGCATCAGCGCCATCGCCCTGCTCGGCTATTTTGCCGGCGCCGCCGCCTATATCCTGCAATACCATCTGACACATTGAGCAGACCGATGACGCCGTGGCGCATCCTTGCAGCTGTCGCAACCGCATTGCTGATCGGCGCCGGGACCGGTCACACCGAGACCACAACGAGCCGCAGCGGTTATGCGCTGGGGAGCACCAGCTGCGGCGACGGCGCTGTCGGATTTCCGCGGCTGCAGATCGACATGAAGCCCGGCTTCTGCGCCGGCCTCGTCGCCAGCCGCGAGGACGGGCTGAAATTTCCCCGCGGCATCGTACAGATCCCCGGCCAGCCGCTGTTCGTGATCGCCGATATGGGCAGCTGGGGCCACGACGACGGGCGGCTGCTGATCCTCGATCCCACGGCTCCTGCCGGCCGCCGCATCCGCGAGGCGATCACGCGGCTGTCCTACCCGTTCGGTGTCGCCGCAGGTCCCGACGGCAAGATCTACGCCGCGACCGACACCGCGATCTTCCGCTTCGATCCGCTCGCCGCCAATCCGGCGGCGACCATCGAAACCATCATTCGTGACCTGCCCGGACGCCGCCTCACGCTGCCGGACGGGACCCGCATCAACGAGAGCGCCCATCCGCTGAAGGCCTTCGCCTTCGACCGCAGCGGCCGGCTGTTCGTCAATATCGGCGCACACAGCGACAATTGCCTGTCACCCGCCCCGATCCTGCGCCCCTGCGCGGCAGGCGAAGGCGCCTTGTCTCTGGCGTCCATCTGGCTGTTCACACCGCCCGCGGGCGGCGTCTTTCCGGCGCTGAAGCCCGGCAACCCCAGCCCGCCGCACGAGGTGTTCGCGCGCGGGCTGCGCAACTCGTTGGCGCTGGCGCTGCATCCGCGCTTCCCGGAGCCCGGCACCGCGTTCCTGCAGGGCGAGAATGCGCGCGACCTGCAGGACATCTTCACGCCCAACGAGGAGATCAACGCCATCGAGCAGGGCCGCCATTATGGCTGGCCCTATTGTTACGATCTGACCACGGCGAGCCCGGAGTTCAAGCGCGTGCTGCAGGCGGGCAGCTACAAGGACTTCTGCACCTCGGCGACGCGCTACAAGCCCCCCTTGTCGCTGCTGCCGCCGCATGGCGCGCCGCTCGGCATGCTCTATTACAACGCCGACCGCTTCGCGGAGCTGAAAGGCAGGCTGCTGGTCGGTCTGCACGGCTATCGACCGACAGGCAGCCGCCTGCTCGCCTATGAGGTCGATGAGCGCGGCTTCCCCAGGCTGAGCGCGTCGCCGGTGCGCTATCATGTGAGCTGCGCCGCCGAGCCGACGCGCGCCTTCCAGACCGCGACGGGAGAGGTGCCGGCCGCAGCCTATGACGAGCTCATTGCCGGCTGGCATCGCGTCAACGGCATCCGGCCGCAGGGCGCGCCGGTGGGCATGACCGTGTCGGACGACGGCGCCATCTGGCTGGTCGAGGACAAGAACCAGACCGTGATCCGCATCGATCGCGCGAGCGGAACAGCGCCAGAGCCACTGCCCTGCGACACCCGAAGCGATGCGCTGATCGCGCAGCTTGCCGCCTATGTCGAGAGCGATGCCGCGAACCGCGCGCGCCTCACGACCTTGCGCAAGACCCTGATCGAGACACATTGCCTCGGATGCCATTCGGATTTCGGCCTCAAGGCCGGACAATCCGATCAGGACAAGGACCGGGCGGTGCTGCGCTTCATGCTGGCCCAGGACGGCTGGATCTATCCCGGCGATCCGGAGGACGGCAGGCTGCGGCAACGCTTGCGGGGATTGGGAGCCGAGCGGCGGATGCCGCCGGGCGGCAACCTGATCAAGACGGAACCAGGCTACGCCAAGCTGCTCGATGTCGCCGACACGTTCGTGGCGCGCATGGTTCCAGGCAGCCGCATGCGCGTCAAAGCCGGCGGCCCGCCGCATCGCAAGTTCTTCGCAGCCGACGGCCGCGAATGCGGTGATATTCCGTTCGGCAAGGTTGTGGTGGTGACGGAGCGGTTTGCCGTCAATAAGCCCGGCTTCAGTCGTTTCTTCCGGCCGGCCGATCCGCATCTCAACGGCACCTGCACGGACGAGAATGGCTATTACATCCAACAACAGTTTCTGGTGCCGCTCTGATGTCACCGCAATAAGGGGCGGGCTGGGCAAGGCGGTCACCGAGGGCGGCGCGTGCGGACCGGCCGCCGCCGCCCGCGATGCCGGGCTCGGCGATATCAGACAGGCCTCGTCCTCCCCCCGACGCATCACGCATCTGGCGACATTGGTCATGCTCGCCCTCGTCGCCGTCCCTGCCCTCGCAGCGCCAAAGCTGTTCGAGAGTGCGCAGCTCACCCCATCGGGCGAATACACGTTCGGCATCGAGGGACCGGCCGTCGACCGCGACGGCAATCTGTTCGTCGTCAATCTCGGCAAGACCGGCACGATCGGCCGGCTGGCCCCCGAAGCAACGGCCTCGGAGCCATTCGCCGCGCTGCCGGAGGGCAGCATCGGCAATGCGATCCGGATCGACGCGGTCGGCACGATGTTCATCGCCGACTACAGGAAGCACAACATCTTCGCGATCGCTCCGGGCACCACGGAGCCCCGGGTCGTTTTCCACGCCGACGAGATGAGCCAGCCCAATGACATCACCTTGGCGCGCGACGGCACGATCTATGCGAGCGACCCGAACTGGAAGGCGCGCAGCGGCCGCATCTGGCGGATCGTCAAGGGGCCGGATGGAGCGATGCAGGGCGTGAGCATGACCGCGTCGCGCGCCATGGGCGCCACCAACGGCATCGATCTCAGTCCCGACGGCCGCACGCTCTATGTCGGCGAGTCCAACAGTGGCGAGATCTGGTCCTACGCGATCGAGGGCGAAGTGCTGACGCGGCCGAGGCTGGTCAAGGCGTTCGAGCCGAACACGATCGACGGCCTGCGCACCGACAGCAGCGGCCGCCTGCTGGTCGCGCGTATTCTCAAGGGCAGCATCGCCGTGCTGGCGCCGGACGGACGCGTCGTCAGGGAGATCCTGCTCAAGGCCAAGGAGCCCACCAACCTCGCTTTCGGCGGCAGCGACGGCAAGACCGTGTACGTCACCCAGCGCCAGGGTGGCTTCATCGAATCGTTCCGAACCGACGTCGAGGGCCGCGAGCACTGCCTGCAGCGTCGCACGTGTTGAAGGTCAGAGCCGGCCGCAGGCGCGTGCGCGCTTGATCAGCCAGCGAAACCCGCGTTTGTGAAAGGGGAGCACGGTTTTCAGATAGATGACGCCAAAGGGGTTGTGAGCATCGCAGACGGTCGACACCATCATGCGGGCTTGCGCGTTGGGATCCTCGCGCAGAAGGGACACCCGAAAATCGAGATGCGCGTTGTCGCGCCCTACGATGAGCTCATCTTGCGTGTGAACGAACACCGTCCACCCGAGCATGCTGTCGCCTGCTGAATAAATGGGCTGCCGCTCGACAGACAGAATGTCGCGGCTGCGCGACACCTCCAACCCGAACGGTGCGGCGAGCATGTTGCGACAAATGAGGATCGCCTTCATCCAGCCGGGCCGGTGACCGAAAATGGCGAAGAAGGCGTCGACGACCGACAGGTCGGGACGGCTGAGCGTGACCGGGATCGACTCGCAGTAGTCACACCGCAGCAGCAACGCGCGATCGATCAGCGATGCCACCGGGAGCGACGTTTCCTGGATCGTGGTCGAGGATCGTCCAGATGTCATCGGTCGGATTACCTAGGCTTCAGCGGGCCGCGCCGATCCAAGCAATCTGCTCCTGCCTGCACAAGTCCCTCGCGTCGCCGATGGCGATTTGACGCGCCTACATCACGGCTTTGGGAGATACGCCTTGACACCGTCGCTGTCGTCCCGGGCAAGCCGTACCGACGCGACAGCGTTGGCGCGGCGCCGACCCGGGACCCATAGCCACACATGCGGGTGTGAGGCACGCACGTGGTGACCATCGTCAACAACAACAGCCGCCGGTGCCTATGGGTCGCGGCGTTCGCCGGGACGACACTAAGGATGACACGCAGGCAGCTTCCATCCCACGCAAGGCAGTCTCGCGGTCGAGAGGACGAGTCTCACGACATCAAGGATCGCCTACCGCCCGTACACGACCGGCGCGCGGCGGACAAACAGCGGCGGCAGGTCGCGCTGCCAGACGCGGCCGTCGTCGAACTGGATGCGCATGCCGTCCGGCGAATACACCGCGCCCTCGTCGCGGGCGTCGATCCACAGCCGGCTGTCCGGCGCCGACCAGTCCGGCCAGGCGCGATAGGATTCGCCGGTTTCGGTGGTCAGATTCACGGCATCGCCGTTCTGGGTGACGAAGGCCGGCGCACCGATCATGCCGTCACGGCACATCTGGATGCAGCGATAGGTGCCGGTGAGGTTCGCACTCGGCTGGGCCGCGGCGGTGCCGGCGACACAGGCGCCGACGAGGCCAATGAGGATTGCAGCACGTTTCATCTCGATCACTCCATCGCTCGAAAGGGTCAGCCAGCCCCCATTCGGGTCCCTCGGGCGGATCAAGTGAGATGCGAGAAAAATGTTCCGGCCGTTCCAGGTCGGGGAACCGCCCTACTCGACCATGACGACGTCGACGGCGACCCCAAGCTTCTGCTTGCGCGAGCCGACGATGATGCCATCGACAGGCGAGACGTCCGAGAAGTCACGGCCCATGCCGAGGATGATGTGGTCGTTGCCGACCACGAGATCATTGGTCGGATCGAAACCGACCCAGCCGAGCGTCTCGCCGCACCATAGCGAGACCCAGGCATGCGTCGCATCCGCGCCCTGCAGCGGCTTTTCGCCTTCGGGGGGAATCGTGCGCAGATAGCCGCTGACATAGGCCGCGGGCAGGCCGAGGCCGCGCAGGCCGGCAATCATGACATGGGCAAAGTCCTGGCAGACGCCGTGGCGCTTGTCGAACACCTCGCGCAACGGCGTCGAGATCACGGTGGCCTTCGGGTCGTATTTGAACTCGGTGCGGATGCGTCGCATCAGGTCCGCAGCGCCGGCCACGATGCCGGTCCCGGGCGCGAAGCTCGCAGCAGCATAGGCCGTCACCGGCTCCAGCACGGGCACCAGCGAGCTGGCGAAGACATAGCCGATCGGCGATGACGGCCCGAGGCTTTTGGCCTCGAAGGCGTCATCGCGCACGCTTTCCCAGCCTGCGCTCGGCGCATCACGCTCCGGCGAGTTGCGCGACAGCTTCACCCGCGAGCGCGAGTCGATGCGCAGATGGCGGTGCTGGGTGTCGATGACGATGCTCTCGGTCAGGATGCCGAAGAAGTCGCGCCGCGACGTCCGCTCCGACGGGCGCGGGCGGATGTCGACGGTGTGCGAGATCAGCTCCTGACCGTCGCCACTGAGCGGCTCCAGCCGCAGCGAGCAGCGCGCGAAGCTGACCCCGCTCTCATAGTCGTAGGTCGTGACATGCCTGATGTCGTAGATCACGCGAGGCCCGTCAGCTTTTCCGGCCGCGTCGCATTCGGCCCGTGCGGGAAGTAATGCTGGCCGATCGCCTCCGCCAGATTGAGCAGGTCCTGCTCCAGCGCGAACAGGCCGCGGCCGTCGAGATGGGCCGCCTCGGCGGTGGTGAGCCGGGCCTGCAGCGACACCGCGAGCCGCTGCGGCCGCTCGATCAGCCCATTCTCCTTCAGCGCCGGCAGGCTCGCGATGTGCTCGTTCAGCACCTCGATCTGAAATGCGACCGAGCGCGGATTATAGGGATCGAGCACGACGAGATCTCGGATCGGCGCCAGCGACGGGCCGATCAAATAGCGCGAGCGGTAGGTGATCTGGCAGTCGACCAAGGTGAGCAGGATATCGAGATCCTCGGGCGTCGCCTCGTCATAGCCGAATTGCCGCGCGAAACGCACGGTATTGATGGCGCGCTCGGCGCGGCGGCCCATATCGAGGAAGCGCCAGCCCGCGGCGCGGTTCATGTTCTCCTGGGCGAGGCCGGCGAAGGTCGCGAGCTTCTCGAGCGTGAGTTCGGCGAGGCTGACGATGGCATCTTCGTCCTCGGCGTCCTGCGCCAACCTGCCCGGCATCTCGGTGATCACCTGCCAGGCATCGGGCGACAACCGCTCGCGCAACGACGTCGCAGTGCGCTGCGCGGATTTCAGCAGCGACAGCGCCGAGCCGAACTGCGCCTCCGCCTGCAGCGCCTCCGCGGAGACCTGCGATCCGCGCGCGCGCGACGTCTGCTCGATCGCGCCCCAGGCCAGCAGCAGGCGCTGAATGCGCTCAGCGGTGTTGAGCTGGGCGGGCGAGCCCTTGCCGGGATCACGATGCTGAGCCGCGAGCACCCGGATCAACCGCAACGTCGCTTCGGCGCGCTCCAGATAGCGGCCGAGCCAGAACAGATTGTCGGCGGCGCGGCTCGGCAGCACGCCGGCGATGCGGCGGATCCGGACATTGTCGGAGCCCGGCAGCAGGCTGCGCGCTGCCACGGCCTTGTCCGCGAGAACCCAGACATCCGCCGCCCGCACGCCGTCGCCCATCGACACCGCACGGGCATCCGGCTCGTCGGCGATGCGGCAGAACCCGCCGGGCATCACGGTCCACCCCTCCGAGGTGGCGGCCGCGAACACGCGCAGCACGAAGGGCCGCGGCTTCAGACGTCCATCCTGCCACACCGGCGTGGTCGACAGCCGCACCACCTCCTGGCCGACATAATCCATCCCGCGCTGGGCAATGGCGTTGCGCAGCCGCTCACGCTCGGCCGCGGGCAGCTCGCTGGCGAGCACCGGGCCGGCATTGGCAAAACCAGGCACCGCGCGGCCATAGGCGCCTTCGATCGCAAACTCGTCCAGCCGCGACAGCACCTCGTCACGCGCCGACTTCTGGCCACACCACCAGGTCGCGATGTGCGGAATCTTCAGATCCTCGCCCAGCACACGTCGCGAGAGGCTCGGCAGGAAGCCGAGCAATGCGCGCGCCTCGAGCACGCCGGAGCCGGGCATGTTCGCGACCACGACGCCGCCTTTGCGCACGACGTCCATCAGGCCGGCAACGCCGAGCCGCGAGGCGGCATCGAGCTCCAGCGGATCGATCGAGTTGGAGTCCAGCCTGCGCAGCAGCACGTCGACACGCTTGAGGCCGGCCACGGTGCGGATATGGACGCGGTCGCCGCTCACGGCGAGATCATCGCCCTCCACCAGCAGGAAGCCGAGGTAACGCGCGAGCGTGGCGTGCTCGAAATAAGTCTCGCTGAAGGTGCCCGGCGTCAGCAGGCCGATGCGCGGCTCGTCGCGATCGGCGCTGGCCCGCAGCGCGTCGCGAAACGCCTCGAAAAACGGCGCCAGCCGCTCCACATTCATCGACTTGTAGATCGAGGAGAAGGCGCGCGACAGCACCAGCCGGTTCTCCAACGCATAGCCCATCCCGGATGGTGCCTGCGTGCGATCACTCAGCACCCACCAGCGTCCGTCAGGGCCGCGCCCGATATCGGCGGCATAGATGCTGAGGAAGCGGCCCCCCGGCGGCTTGATGCCGCAGACAGGACGCAGATATTCGCTGGAGCCCGCGACGGCCGCGGCGGGCAGCGCGCCGCTCGCGATCAGGCGCCCTTCGCCATAGATGTCCTGCAGCACACGTTCGAGCAGTTCGGCGCGCTGGACGATGCCTTGCGAGAGCTGCGCCCACTCGGCCTCGTCGATCAGCAGCGGCAGGTGGCTCAGCGGCCAGGATCGTTCGGCATTGTCGCTCGGCGAGCGGTAGGTGACGCCGGCCTCGCGCAAATGGCGGTCAGCCGAGGCGAAGCGACGGTCGATATCGGTCGGCGCGAGCGCTGCGAAAGTGTCGGCAAAGCGGTTCCAGACCGGGCGTGGCTGACCGTCGGCACCGATGAACTCATCCGGAATTCCGGGCAGCCTTGCATAGTCGCTCGCCCATTGCGTGGCCCGGCGCAGGACCCGGCGGGCGGTCCCGGGCTGACCGGCGGGTCGCGCTCCCTGGTCCTTGCCGCTCGGGCCGTCCATTTCCTGATCCTCCGCACAAAATCCGTTCCATCAATGCAGGAGCGGCCTGCGCAAGTCGAGCGTCATCGGGAATTCATTTGTGCGTTCTTCCGGCGGCAACGCGATTCGTCCGGGGGTGTGGCCGTGATCCTGGAAGCGCGCGAGCCGGCGCGCCTCGGCCTCGTAGGAGTTGATCGGTTTGGTGTCATAGTTGCGGCCGCCGGGATGGGCGACGTGGTAGACGCAGCCGCCGAGCGACCGGCCATTCCAGGTGTCGATCAGGTCGAAGGTGAGCGGCGCGTGCACCGGGATGGTCGGATGCAAGCCGGAGGCCGGTTGCCAAGCCTTGAAGCGAACCGCTGCAACCGCTTCGGCCGAACGCCCCGTCGACGTCATCGGCATTCTCCTACCATTGCAGGTGATGAGATGCCGGCCTTCGATGAAGCCCTCGGCCTTCACTTGCAATCGTTCGACCGAGGAGTCGACGTAGCGCACCGTGCCGCCGGCCATGCCCTCCTCGCCCAGCACATGCCAGGGCTCCAGCGCCTGCCGCAGTTCCAAGGTCACGCCGCCATGCTGCACGCGTCCGAAGGTCGGAAAACGGAACTCGAGCTGCGCCTGATACCATTCGGGCGAGAAATCGTAACCGCAGGACCTGAGCTCATCCAGCACATCAAGAAAGTCGTCCCAGATGAAGTGAGGCAACATGAAACGGTCGTGAAGCGCAGTGCCCCACCGTACGAAATTGCCCTGCTGCGGCTCGCGCCACAATTTGGCGATCAGCGCCCGGATCAAGAGTTGCTGCGCCAGCGACATGCGCGGATCGGGCGGCATTTCCAGCGCGCGGAACTCGACCAGTCCGAGACGTCCCGTCGGCCCTTCCGGCGAATAGAGCTTGTCGATGCAGATCTCGCTGCGATGGGTGTTGCCGGTGATGTCGACCAGCAGATGCCTGAACAGGCGATCGACCAGCCAAAGCGGCACGCTCTGGCCCGCGGGCGGCACATTGGCGAGCGCGATCTCCAGCTCATAAAGGCTGTCGTGCCTGGCCTCGTCGATACGCGGCGCCTGGCTGGTCGGCCCGATGAACATGCCGGAGAACAAATAAGACAGCGACGGATGCCGCTGCCAATAGAGCACCAGACTCTTCAGCAGATCAGGGCGGCGCAGGAAGGGCGAGTCCGGCGGCGAGTTGCCGCCGACCACGACATGATTGCCGCCACCGGTGCCGGTGTGACGGCCATCGATCAGGAAGCGGTTGGCGCCGAGCCGCACCTTGGCGGCGTCCTCATAGAGGCCGAAGGTGATGTCGACCGCCTGCCGCCAGCTCTGCGCCGGCTGGATATTCACCTCGATCACCCCAGGATCGGGCGTCACCTTGATCACATCGATCCGCGGATCGAACGGCGGCGCATAGCCTTCCACATGAACCTTGATCTGCATCGCCTCAGCCGTCGCTTCGACCGTGGCGATCAATTCCAGGTAATCCTCGATCGTCTCCACCGGCGGCATAAACACGCAGAGAATGCCGTCGCGGATTTCCACCGACATCGCGGTACGGACGCCGAGCCCGCTCCAATACTGATATTGGACGTCCTGCTGCTGCGTCGGCCGATTGAGCTTCGGCAGCGGCGGCACCTGCGGCACGACGACCGGGCGCCCCTGCGTGTAGACCGGCAGCGGCCCGCGCGGCTCCATCGGGTCCTGCTCGTGAATATAAGGGAAATCCTCCGGCGGGATGTAGAGCAGCGAATTGATCGGCAGCCGCAGGCCGAGCGGCGAGTCGCCGGGAATCAGGAAGAGCCGCTTGCGCCGCAGACCCCAGCGTTCGCTGTACCAGCGCCTGGGCTGCGCGTTCCAACGCTGGATCGGCAGCACGAAGCCGCGCGGAATATGAAGTCCCTCGTCGAACACCCGCGCCATGCGCGCGCGCTCCTCGGGATCGGCGAGCTTGGAATCGAGCGCGTCGACATTCTCCGGCAGCGCGGCTTCCTTCTGCAGCCAATGCGCGGGGTCCTCGAACGCCGGCAACACGTAGTCCGCCTCGAGGCCGAGCGCCTCCGCCGTCGTATCAAGAAAGCGCTGCGCATCCGCGATCGTCGCCACGCGCGGGCCATCAACATGGGCAATCAGGTCCGGATTGCGCCAGATCGGCTGGCCGTCCTTGCGCCAATAAAGTCCGAACGCCCAGCGCGGCAGGCTTTCGCCCGGATACCACTTGCCCTGGCCGTAATGCAGCAGACCGCCGGGCGCGAAGCGGGAGCGCAGACGCCGGATCAGGCTGTCGGCCAGTCCGCGCTTGGTCGGTCCGACGGCAGCGGTATTCCACTCAGCCGACTCCATGTCGTCGATCGACACGAAAGTAGGCTCGCCGCCCATCGTCAGTCGCACATCATGGGCGGCCAGATCGGCATCGACAGCCTCACCGAGTTGGTCGAGCTTGGTCCAGGCCTCGTCCGAGAACGGCCGGGTGATCCGTGGCGCTTCGCGAATACGCCTGACGTTCATTTCGAAGTTGAAGTCGACCTCGGCAATGCCGGCACTGCCGGTGATCGGCGCTGCCGAACGGTAGTGCGGCGTAGCAGCGACGGGAATATGTCCCTCGCCCGCTAGCATCCCCGAGGTGACATCGAAGCCGATCCATCCGGCGCCCGGCAGATAGACTTCGGCCCAAGCGTGCAGGTCGGTGAAATCGTTCTCAACTTCGCGCGGCCCTTCGATCGGATCGATATCAGGACGCAGCTGGATCAAATATCCAGAAACAAAACGAGCGGCGAGGCCAAGATGCCGCAACGTCTGAATCAGCAACCACGCGGAGTCGCGGCACGACCCTGCTGCGGACGCCAGGGTTTCCTCCGGCGTCTGAACGCCCGGTTCCATCCTGATTATATAACGAACCCTACTTTGCAACTCAGCATTGAGAGCAACGAGGTAACTTACGGTGTTGTCAGCCTCCCGCGGAATGGATTTCAAGTACTCCGTGAACAGCGGTCCCGGCTCGATCGTCTCCAGATAAGGCGCAAGCTCGGCCTTCAGACTCTCGGGATAGACAAAGGGAAAGCTGTCGGCGTAAGGCTCAACAAAGAAATCGAACGGATTGATCACGGTCATCTGCGCCGTGAAATCGACCTCGATCTTGAGCTCGTTGACCTTCTCAGGGAAGACATAGCGCGCCAGCCAGTTGCCCTGGGGGTCCTGCTGCCAGTTCACGAAATGGTTGGAGGGCGTGACCTTGAGCGAATAGCTCAGCACCGGCGTCCTGGTATGTGGTGCGGGGCGGAGACGGATCGTCTGGGGGCCCAACTCGACCGGACGATCATATTTGTAGTGGGTGACGTGATGTAATGCGACGTAGATCGACACGGGGGGTTCACAGCTCCAGCAACATTTTTGAGCAGAACATTGCCATGCTCAGGGATCAAGCACTAACAACGGGCAGAGCTGCCTATGAACTATCCTGGGCTTAAAGGACCGTATCGAGCCCGAAAGCAGGCCTATTCGCCCCAGTTTGGTCGTGCAACTGCCTAATCAGGTCGTTTTTCGCTTCTCGGGACGAGCCAAGCCGCCCCGCTTCCATGAGAACGAGTCCGGAACAAGGTTCGCGATGCGCGTCTCTCCGCAGAGTTGTCCACAACCCAGCCCCGTGACTTGCTCACGGAAGATTGACCGGATCATTACAGTTCGGGTTAACCCCGACAGGTGAACTAACAAGAACTAATAGCGTTGCACTCGCCGCAATCGCTTGATAGCTCGACTACACATGCTATTTAGGACCCCCAATTATCAAAAGGAGAATCAATTGGCCAAGACAGCTAAGAAGGCAGCTACCAAGAAACTGGCGCGGAAACCCTACACCCCGGCCGACATCAAGCTGCTGAAGCAGCACTCGAAGTCCAAGACCCCGGTGGCCAAGATCGCCAAGATGATGAAGCGGACCGAAGGCTCGCTCCGGCAGAAGGCGCTGGCACTCGGCATCGGACTCGGCCACCAGCGGTAAACGGTTCAGCGCCGCTGTCGCGCGCGACAGCGGCCACGCAACGGCGGCGCTCATCAGTTGCAAATCAATCTCAGCAGCTGAAAAGTTCCAGTCCGAGCTACATCGTAGCGCCAAGAACCCAGGGCGCGAACTCGGCCCCGCCGAAATCGAAGCTCTCGCTCTTGGTCGGTTGCCCGGAGGCGGTCTTCAGCATCAATTCGAAGATGCGCTGGCCGCACTCCTGCACCGTCTCCTCGCCATCGAGGATGGTGCCGCAGTTGACGTCCATGTCGTCTTCCATCCGCTTGTACATCGGCGTGTTGGTCGCGAGCTTGATGGACGGCGCAGGCTTGCAGCCGAACACGCTGCCACGCCCGGTGGTGAAGCAGACGAGATTCGCACCACCCGCAACTTGTCCGGTGGCGGCCACCGGGTCATAACCGGGCGTGTCCATGAAGACGAAGCCCTTCTTGCTGACCGCCTCGGCGTAATGCAGCACATCCACGAGATTGGTGCTGCCGGCCTTGGCCATCGCGCCGAGTGATTTCTCGAGGATGGTCGTCAGGCCGCCGGCCTTGTTCCCCGGACTGGGATTCGCGTTCATCTCGGCGCCCTCGCGCGCCGTATACTCCTCCCACCAGCGCATCAGCGACACCAGCTTCTCACCGACCTCGCGACTGACCGCGCGCCGCGTCAGCAGGTGCTCGGCACCATAGGTCTCGGGCGTCTCGGACAGAATGACCGTGCCACCATGTCGCACCAGCAGATCACTGGCAGCACCCAGCGCCGGATTTGCCGAGATGCCGGAATAGCCGTCCGACCCGCCACATTGCAGCGCGACCGTCAGTTCGCTCGCCGGGACCGTCTCGCGCTTCGCCTTGTTGGCGTCAGCGAGCGCCTCCTTCACGAAGGCGATGCCGGCTTCGACCGTCTTGCGGGTGCCGCCGACCTCCTGAATGTCCATCGCACGCAGCCGCCCGGCGAGCTTCTGCTCCTCCATCAGTCCGCCGATCTGATTCGCCTCGCAACCGAGGCCCAGGACGATCACGGCTGAGAAGTTCGCGTGCCGCGCGTAGCCGCCGAGGGTGCGTCGTAGCAACTTCAGCGGCTCATCCAGCGTCATGCCGCAGCCGGTCTTGTGCGTCAGCGCCACGACACCGTCGACATTCGGATAGTCGGCGAGTGGGTTGTCGCCCGTAAATGGATTCTTCTTGAAGACATCAGCGACCAAGCCCGCGACATGCGCGCTACAGTTCACGGATGTCAGAATGCCGATATAGTTGCGCGTCGCGACGCGACCATCGGGGCGACGAATGCCCTCAAAGGTTGCGGGAAGGTCGAAGTTCGGCGTCGGCTTGACGTCGACGCCATAAGCGTAGTCCTTGTCGAAATCGCCCATGCCGCAGTTCTGTGTGTGAACATGCTGTCCCGGTGCAATCGGCGCGGTTGCGAAGCCGATGATCTGGCCATAGCGGCGGACCGGCTCCCCCAAGGCAATCGGACGCACTGCGACCTTATGGCCTGCCGGGACGCGGTCGACCGTCACCACCCCATCGGCAACCGTGAGCCCGGGCGGCAGGCTCGAACGGGCGATCAGCACGCTATCCTCTGGGTGAAGACGGATGACGGGGGTGGGAGCCATGGCGTTTCTCTCGTTTCGAGACGTCGACCGGTAACAGATACGCGAACAGCGAGTGCGAATAGCGGATTGAATCAATCCCTATTCGCTACTCCCCATTCGCAATTCGCTCTCAGGCTTTGCCGCCCGAGTCTTTCCGGGTCTGGGCGACCTGCTGGCGGGCATAGACCTGCATCAGCCCGACCTCATTCGACAAGGTCACGAGCTTGAAGCCCATGTTGATGGCGCGGACAGCGCCTTCGGCGCCGCTGCAGTGGATGCCGGGGTTGAGGCCGCGCTTGCCGCATTCCTTCACGATCTTCTCATAGATCTTCAGGATCTCCGGCTCGTCGCGGTCGAGCTTCGGCACAAGCCCATAGGAAAAGCCGAGATCGGACGGCCCGATATAGACACCGTCGATGCCCTCGACATCGAGAATGGCTTCCATGTTCTCGACCGCCGTCCTGGTCTCCATCATCGGCAGCAGCACGATCTCGTCATTGGCCGTCTTCTGATACTCGCCGGCGCCGCCATACATGCCCGAGCGGATCGGGCCGTTCGAACGCACGCCCTTCGGTGGATATTTCGAGTAGGAAACGAGATTGCGCGCCTCCTGCGGCGTATTGACCATCGGGCAGATCACGCCATAGGCGCCGCCGTCGAGCACCTTGCCGATGATCCCGGGCTCGTTCCAGGGCACCCGAACCATCGGCGTCACCGGGTGACCATGCATCGCCTGGAAGCATTGCACCATCGACAGATAATCCTGCACGCCGTGCTGCATATCCACGGTGACGCTGTCGAAGCCGCACTGCGCCACGACCTCCGCGGAGAATCCCGAGGGGATCGCGAGCCAGGCATTCACCACCGCCTTGCCTTCGGCCCAGAGCTGCTTGACCTTATTGTTCGCCACGACTGCGTTTCCTTCCCTTGTTGTTCAATCGAACTGTCTTTTTCGAACTCCTCCGCTCTCACGGAGGGCGCGGCGCGAAGAGACCCAACCCCGTCGATTTTGTTCGGGGTCGCTCCGCGCGCCCCGCGATCATGCTGATGTCACGATGTGGCTCGCTGAATGCTCGCTTCGCTGACACCCACTTCACGGGCCGTGCTCACTATCGCCGCCCAGGTGTCATCGGGCAAGGGCACGCCGTTGGCGGTCCGCTCCGCCCGCATTTTGCGCTCGGGATCACCTGGCACCAGCACCTGATCGACGCCGGACACCGGCTTGGTAGCCCGGATGAAATCCGTGTAGCGGGCGATCTCGCCGTCGAAGAAGCTGGCGGGATCGATCACCTTGGGATCGATGTAAATGGCGAGCATGCCGTTGGCAAAGCGCCGACCCGCCGAGGTTGCGCCGGTCCCGGTCAAGGCACCTCCGAGCAACTCGCAGATGAAGGCCAGACCTGAGCCCTTGTGCTCGCCGAAAGCGCGGATGGCTCCCGTTCCCTTAGTATGATCCCGCGTTCCCTCCGGCTCATATGGACCGTAGAGCACCGACGGATCCTCGCTGAGCGTACCGTCGGCGTCGATCAGGGCACCTTTGGGGAGTTTCTTGCCGCCACGGCTTGCCACCAGCACCTTGCCCTCGGCGACGATGGAGGTTGCAAAATCCAGAACAATAGGGTCCTGCCCGTGGCGCGGGATACCCACACAATATGGCGCCGTCGAGAACCGTTTCTCGACCCCCCCGAAAGGCGCGACCAGCAATGAGCCCGCAGCAGTGACGAAATGAATTGAAACCAATCCTTCGGCGGCGGCCATTTCCGCCCAATCGCCGACACGGCCGAGATGCCCGGAGTTGCGCAGCGCCAGCGCCGCGAGTCCGCTCTTTTTGCACCGATCGATGCCGATCTTCACCGCCTGGGGCGTAACGGTCTGGCCGTAGCCGAACCTGCCGTCGACGACGACCATCGACGGCGTGTCGACAACGAGCTCGGCCGACTGATTGGGCACGATGAAGCCCATCTTCTGCCAGCGGATATAGACGGGCACCCTGATCACGCCATGACTGTCGTGGCCGGTCAGGTTCGCGGTGGTGAGGTAGGTGGCTATTCGGCGGGCCTCCTCGGACGAGGAGTGGGAATGTTCGAAAATGTCAGCAACGAAATCAATAAGGCGGGAAACCTTGATTATGACCATGACAACTCGCAGGTTCGATCAGAATGCGAAACCAGAGTTAGCATGGATTGCCATGTCTGCGACGCACGCCATCTCCGCTCGACTGCATCGCTTCTTATCAAACTGTTGAAGAGCCTGCCAAGCATGAGCATCGGGCAAGGATGAAATTAGCCGACCTCTGCACGATGTCATTCATCGGGGCCGTCATCCGGCTCGAGATCAGGTCCAACGCTCTGCTCGAGCTCATCGAGCATTTTGTGCAACGCGGCAAGCTTGCGCGCACCGTAACGCTCCGAAATGGACGCGTAGACCGCCTCGGAGTTCGGCGCGACCAGCGCGATCAGCCTCAGGCCCTTCGCTGAGATGGAGAGGACGCCCCGCCGCAGATCGCGCGCATTCACCTCGCGCTGGATGAGACCGCGCGTCTCCAGATCGCGCAGAATGCGCGACAGGCTGGGGCCGAGCAGGAACGCAACCCGCGCCAGCTCGGTCACCTCGATGGCATCGACGGCCGCCAGTGCGCGCAAAATACGCCATTGCTGCTCCGTCAGCCCATGCTGCCGCAGGATTGGACGGAACTGACGCATGACCGCCTCGCGGGCGCGCAGCAGCGCCATCGGCAAGGACTGTGAGAAGCCACGCATCGGCACCTTGCGGCTCTCCTTCGCCGCCCGCTTTTCGCCCTTACTTCTGGTCTCGCCCATGCCTCTCCCCGCCCGCACAAATATTTGCAGCGCAGCAAATATCGTTTCGGTTTGCTCGCCAAAACTTAACATGTTAATCATGTGCTGACACGTTATTTCCGAGCAATCATCTCATGCCCCTGACGCACGACCAGATCCATAGCTGTGCCCTGCGCCTCGATCAGGCAGAGAAAAGCCGCAGCCAGATCCGACAGCTCTCACAGGAATTTCCCGATATCACGATCGCCGACGCCTATGCGATCCAGCAGGCCTGGATCGATATCAAGGTCGCGGCCGGCCGGATCATCAAGGGCCACAAGATCGGCCTGACATCGAAGGCGATGCAGAGCGCGCTCAACATCGACGAGCCGGATTCGGGCGTGCTGCTCGACGACATGTTCTTCGCCGATGGCGGCATCGTGCCATCCGACCGCTTCATCGCGACGCGGATCGAGGCGGAGCTCGCATTCGTCATGAAGCACCGGCTTTCGGGACCGGACTGCACATTGTTCGATGTGCTGAATGCGACCGATTACGTCGTACCGGCGCTGGAGATCCTCGACACCCGAATCGAGCGCGTCGATCCCGCGACCAAAGCCACGCGCAAGATTTTTGACACGATCGCCGACAATGCCGCAAACGCCGGCATCGTGCTCGGCGGCCGGCCGCTGCGACCGCTCGACGCCGACCTGCGCTGGATCGGCGCACTTTGTTATAAGAACGGACAGCTCGAAGAAACTGGTCTCGCGGCCGGCGTCCTCAACAATCCCGCGACGGCCGTGGCTTGGTTGGCCAACAAGATCGCCGCGCAGGGGCTGGCCCTGGAACCGGGACAGGTCGTGCTGGCCGGCTCATTCATCCGGCCGATCGAGGCGCGCAAGGGCGATACGATTCAAGCCGACTACGGTCCGTACGGGACGGTAAGCTGTTATTTCGGCTGACGCCGACGCGAGACAAAAACCGAGAGCAAAGACCGAGAGTAAAGACCATGCCGCATTTCAGCATCGAATACTCGGCCAATCTCGACGAGCGCCTCAACATGGCCGAGGTCTGTGAAATCGTTCGCAAGGCCGCCGGCGAGACCGGCATCTTTCCGATTGGCGGCATCCGCGTACGCGCCATCCGCTGTGAGCATTACGCGATCGCCGACGGCAAGCCCGACTATGGCTTCCTCGCGATGCTGCTGCGGCTCGGCGAAGGCCGGGATCTCGCGGCCAGGCAGCGCGCCGGGGAACACGTCTTCAAGGCGCTCTCAGCGCATCTCGACCCGATCTTCGCGAGCAGCAAGTTCGCGCTGTCCTTCGACATGCAGATCAACGACGCAGCGACCAGCTGGAAACGCAACAACATCCACGACGCCCTGAAAGCGGAGGCATCCCATGGATAAGGCCACTCCTAAAGCCGACATCTACAAGGCCAATCTCGACCGCGCCGCCCCCCTGCTCGCCAAGCTCAAGGACGAGGGCATCGGCCACTTCATCGACGGCAAGGTGGTGCCGGCGATTTCGGGCGCGACGTTCGAGACGAAGTCGCCAATCGACAACACCGTGCTGGCCAAAGTAGCGCGCGGCAATGCCGAGGACATCGACCGCGCCGCGACCTCTGCTGCGCTCGCCTTCAAATCATGGCGCGAGATGGCGCCGGCGATGCGGCGCAAGCTGCTGCACCGCGTGGCCGATGCGATCGAGGATCATGCCGACGACATCGCCGTGCTCGAATGCATCGACACCGGTCAGGCCTATCGCTTCATGGCCAAAGCGGCGATCCGCGCCGCCGAGAATTTCCGCTTCTTCGCCGACAAATGCACCGAAGCGCGCGACGGGCTGAATACGCCGAGCGAAGAGCATTGGAACATCTCCACGCGGGTGCCGATCGGCCCGGTCGGCGTAATCACACCATGGAACACGCCGTTCATGCTGTCGACCTGGAAGATCGCCCCGGCGCTCGCGGCGGGCTGCACGGTCGTGCACAAGCCGGCCGAATGGTCGCCGATCACGGCGCAATGGCTGGCGAAACTCGCCAAGGACGCGGGTATCCCCGATGGCGTGCTGAACACCGTCCATGGCTTCGGCGAGGAGGCCGGCCGGGCGCTGACCGAACATCCTGGCATCAAGGCGATCGGCTTCGTCGGCGAGAGCTCGACCGGGTCAGCGATCATGGCGCAGGGCGCGCCGACCCTGAAACGCGTGCATTTCGAGCTCGGCGGCAAGAACCCGGTGATCGTGTTCGACGATGCCGACCTCGATCGCGCACTCGATGCCGTCGTGTTCATGATCTATTCGCTCAACGGCGAGCGCTGCACCTCCTCGAGCCGCCTGCTGGTGCAGCAGAACATTGCTGAGACATTCACGGCCAAGCTCGCGGCGCGCGTGCGTGCGCTGAAGGTCGGTCATCCGCTCGATCCCGCGACCGAGATCGGGCCGCTGATCCATGAGCGGCATCTCGCCAAAGTCTGCTCCTACGTCGACATCGCGCGCCAGGACGGGGCGATCATTGCCGTCGGCGGCAAGCGGCTCGATGGCCCGGGCGGCGGCCACTATGTCGAGCCTACGCTCGTCACGGGCGCGAGCCAGACCATGCGCGTGGCGCAGGAAGAGGTGTTCGGGCCATTCCTGACAGTGATCCCGTTCCGCGACGAGGCGGATGCGATCGCGATCGCCAATGACGTACAGTATGGCCTCACCGGCTATGTCTGGACCGGCGACATGGGCCGCGCGCTGCGCGTGGCCGACGCGCTGGAGGCCGGCATGATCTGGCTGAATTCCGAGAACGTCCGTCATCTGCCGACGCCGTTCGGCGGCATGAAGGCGTCCGGCATCGGCCGCGACGGCGGCGACTATTCGTTCGACTTCTACATGGAGACCAAGCACGTCTCGCTCGCGCGCGGCACCCACAAAATCCAGCGTCTCGGCGTGTAAAGGAGAAACACCTATGACCTCCCCTCGCCTCGCCACCTATGCCGTTGACGGCGTTGTCCGCTACGGCCTCGTCACCGATCAAGGTTTCATCGATCTCTCGGCACGCTTTGCCAAGGATTATCCGACCCTGCGCGAGGTGATCGCAGCCGGGGCCCTGCCGCGGCTGACCGACGCCGCCTCCGGCCTGTCGCCCGATCACGGCCTCGATGCCATCACCTGGCTGCCGCCGATCCCCTCGCCAGAGAAGATCATCTGCATCGGCGTCAACTATCCCGACCGCAATGCCGAGTATAAAGACGGCCAGGACGCGCCGAAATACCCCTCGATGTTCATGCGCACCCCGCGCTCCTTCGTCGGCCACGAGACGCCGCTGGTGCGCCCGCGCGCCTCGCCGCAGCTCGACTATGAGGGCGAGCTCGTGCTGATCATCGGCAAAGGCGGCCGCCACATCCCGGAAAGCCAGGCCCTCGACCACATCGCCGCGCTGACGCTGTGTAACGAAGGCACGATCCGCGACTGGGTGCGGCACGCCAAATTCAATGTCACCCAGGGCAAGAACTTCGACTCCACCGGCAGTCTCGGGCCCTGGATCGTGCCCTACACCGATGAGAGCCAGATTGCCGACATCCGACTGACGACGCGCGTCAATGGCGAATTGCGCCAGGACGACCGGACCTCACGGCTGATCTTCGGGTTCCGCTATCTCATCAATTACATCTCGACGTTCACGACGCTGATCCCCGGCGACGTGATCGTGACGGGCACGCCGACCGGCGCCGGTGCGCGGTTCGATCCGCCGCGCTTTCTGAAGCCCGGCGATGTCATCGAGATCGAGGCCGAAGGCGTCGGCACGTTGCGCAACGGCGTCGTCGACGAAGCACAGTAGAAACGGAATATCAGCATGACCACCATGACCGGCGGCGAAGCCATCGTCAGCGGGCTCGTTGCCCACGGCGTCGACACCGTGTTCGGCCTGCCCGGCGCGCAGGTCTATGGCCTGTTCGATGCCTTCCACCAGGCGCAGTTGAAAGTCGTCGGCGCCCGCCACGAGCAGGCCTGCGGCTACATGGCGTTCGGCTATGCCCGCGCCAGCGGCAAGCCCGGCGTGTTCAGCGTGGTGCCCGGTCCGGGCGTGCTCAACGCTGGAGCTGCGCTGCTCACCGCCTTCGGCTGCAACGAGCCGGTGCTGTGCCTCACGGGCCAGGTGCCGACAGACTATCTCGGCCGCGGCCGCGGCCATCTGCATGAGATGCCCGACCAACTCGCCACCTTGCGCACCTTCGTCAAATGGGCCGAGCGCATCGAATATCCGGACTCGGCGCCGACACTGGTCTCGCGCGCCTTCCAGGAGATGCTGTCGGGACGGCGCGGCCCTGCCGCACTGGAAATGCCGTGGGACGTGTTCACGCAGAGGGCCGCCACGGCCGCCGCAAAGCCGCTGGCGCCGTTCACACCGCCGCAGCCCGATCCCGATCGCATCGCCAAGGCGGCGGCGCTGATTGCGGGCGCGAAGGCACCGATGATCTTCGTCGGCTCCGGCGCGATCGAGGCGCGCGAGGAGATCCTGGAGCTGGCCGAGATGATCGACGCGCCGGTCGTGGCGTTCCGGTCCGGGCGCGGCATCGTCTCCAATGCGCATGAGCTCGGCCTCACCATGGCGGCGGCCTATAAGCTCTGGCCGACGACCGACCTGATGATCGGCATCGGCACCCGCATGGAGCTGCCGACCACGTTCCGCTGGCCATTCAAGCCGGACGGCTTGACGTCGATCCGCATTGACATCGACCCGGCCGAGATGCGGCGCCTGATCGTTGATGCCGGTATCGTCGCCGATGCCAAGGCCGGCACGGCCGCACTGGCCGCGGCGGTCAGCAAGGCGGGCTATCGCAAGACATCAGGCCGCCGCGCAACCATTCGCGAGGCCAGCGCTGCGAGCGCGCAGGAGATCCAGCAGGTGCAGCCGCAGATGGCCTATCTGAACGTGCTGCGCGCGGTGCTGCCGCCTGACGCCATCGTCACCGACGAATTGTCGCAGGTTGGCTTCGCCTCCTGGTACGGTTTTCCGGTCTACGAGCCGCGCACCTTCATCACCTCGGGCTATCAGGGCACGCTCGGCGCCGGCTTCCCCACCGCGCTCGGCGCCAAGGTCGCGCACCCCGACAAGCCGGTCGTTGCGATCACCGGCGACGGCGGCTTCATGTTTGCGGTGCAGGAGCTGGCGACCGCCGTGCAGTACAACATCGGCGTGGTCACGCTGGTGTTCAACAACAACGCCTATGGCAATGTCCGGCGCGACCAGCGCGAACGCTTCGACGGCCGCGTCGTTGCCTCCGATCTCGTCAATCCGGATTTCGTCAGGCTCGCCGAATCCTTCGGCGTCGCCGCCAGCAAGGTCACGTCGCCCGATCAGTTCAAGTCGGCACTGGAGACAGCGCTCGCCCATGGCGGCCCCTATCTGATCGACATCGAGGTGCCGCGCGACAGCGAGGTCTCGCCCTGGGCATTCATTCATCCGCCCAAGCCGTGAGCGCGATCAGCGCGCGCGGCGGAAGGTCAGGTTGACGCGCCGGCGGCCGAGGAGCGCGTGCTCGCCGTCGGCGAGCGGCGCGACGCCGTGAAAGGCGAGCCGCGCCGGGCCGCCCCACACGACGACGTCGCCATGCACGAGACGATAGCGCTGCGTCTTGTCGGTGCGATTGAGGCCGCCGAACAGGAACGTCGCCGGCAAGCCCAGTGACACCGACACGATCGGCGCGCCGATGTCGCGTTCGTCGCGATCCTGATGCAGCGACATCTTGGCGCCGGGCTCATAGCGGTTGATCAGGCAGGCATCCGGCGCGAAGCCGGCAAAGCCGGCCTCACCCGCGGCGCGCTCGGCGAGTTCCCGAAACAGCGGCGGCATCGCCGGCCAGGGCTGGCCGCTGTCCGGATCGAGGGCATCGTAGCGGTAGCCGCTGCGATCCGTGACCCAGCCGAACGCGCCGCAATTCGTCATGGCCACCGACATCTGATGGCCACCCGGGGTTACCATCCGGCGGAACGGCGCCTGCGCGGTGATCGCCTCGATCGCGGCGATCAGCTCCATCTCACGAGGCTTCGCAAAGCCGCGCAGCAGCACGGCGCCGGGGGCGAGGTGCTCGCGCGCCGGTCCGGCGACCTCAAGTCCATCGAACAGATCAGCCGTCATGCCCCTCACTTCGCATCGTGAAAGATCACGCCCAGCGTATGCCGCCGCCCTGAGCGCAGCCGGCTGACGCCATGGCGCATGTTGACGCGGTAGCTGCCGCGCGTGCCCTGCACCGGGCGATTGTGAACCGCGAACACCACCGCATCGCCCTGCCGCAGCGGCACCACCTCGGCGCGCGACTGCATGCGCGGCCGCTGCTCGGTCAGCACGAACTCGCCGCCCTCGAAATCCCGCCCAGGCTCGGACAGCAGGATCGCGACCTGCAGCGGAAACACGTGCTCACCATAGAGATCCTGGTGCAGGCAATTGTAGTCGCCCTCGACATATTGCAGCAGCAGCGGCGTCGGCCGCGTCTGCCCAGCCTCATGACAGCGCGCGAGGAAGTCGGCGTGCTCGGCGGGATAGCGGACAGCGATCTCCATCGTCTCGTTCCAGCGATTGGCGAGCTCAACCAGATGCGCATAGAGAAGCGGCCGCAGCTGCGCGATCGGATCCGGCAGCGGATAGGAAAAATACTTGTACTCACCGCGCCCGAAACCATGCCGCGCCATGACGACACGGCTCCGGAAATGCGCATCGTCCGGATACAGCGCCACCAGCCCGCGGCAGGCGTCCGGTGACACCAGATGCGTCAACACGGCGCAGCCGCGCGCGTCGAGCTCGTGTTCGACCATGGCCCAATCAATCGCGTCGATACACGGAGAACCAAGGACTGGCGGAACCGAGGTCAATTTGCGTACGTTCGTCATCCACGCAATGTGGCCCTCAGACCCTCGTCACGCCACCCGTTTCCAGATGAACAAGGTGTTCCGAGGCAACGCTAATCTGTTAGATGAACTCAACCCCGCACCACGCTCTCGACCCCTGCCGCGATCTCCAGCAGCTTGCGGTCCTGGCCGCCGGATTGCGCCAGCATCAGGCCGACCGGGACTTCGCCATGGCGATGCGCCGGCAGCGAGATCGCACAGCCGTCGATCATGTTGATGAAGGTACAGTTGCGCAAAGCGCGGATGTTCTCGCGAGCAAACGCCTGGTCGTCGGCGAGATCGGCAATCCTGGGCGGCGCGTTGGCGGTGGTCGGCATCACCAGCGCGTCGTAGGGCGCGATCCGCGCCGCGGCGCGCGTGACCAGCGAACGGCGGGCGTCGAGCATCTCGATGTAGTCGGGCACGGTGATCGCCTCGCCGCGCAGGATGCGGACCGATACGCGGGGATCGTAGACGTCGCCCTTGGCTGTGAGCAGGACGCGGTGCCAAGCGTAGCTCTCGGCGGCGGCAAAGCCACCCTTCGCGCCGATCATGCCGACGTCGAGAAATTCGGGGAATTCGATGCGCGCGATCAGTGCGCCCTGCTTCGCCAAGGTGTCCAATGCGCGTTCGAACGTCTGGGCGACCTCGGCATCGAGATCGTCGAGAACGACCGTGGTGGGCACCGCGAGCCGCAGGCCTTTCACGGGCCGCGATGCCAACGGCCGGATCGGCTCATCGGCCAGCACGGAATCCAGCACCGCGCAGCATGCGACGGTGTTCGCCAGCGGACCGAAGCTGTCGAGCGTGGACGACAGCGGCACGCCGCCGTCGAGCGGCACGCGCGCCTGGGTCGGCTTGAAGCCTGTGATGCCGTTGAAGGCTGCCGGGATGCGGCAGGAGCCACCGGTGTCGGTGCCGAGCGCGCCATAGGCCATGCGGTCGACGACGGACACCGCCGCGCCCGACGACGAGCCGCCGGGCACGTAGCCAACGTCGCGTTTCCAGGCGCTCTTCGGTGTGCCGTAATGCGGGTTGATGCCGATGCCGGAATAGGCGAACTCGGTCATGTTGGTGCGGCCGATCACGACGAAGCCGGCCCGGCGCAGCCGCGCCACCGCGGGCGCATCCGCCTCGGCCGGCGCGGAATCCTCCAGCGCCCGCGAGCCGGCGCGGGTCACCTGGCCCTTGATGTCGAACAGATCCTTGATCGAGACGGGAATGCCGGCATAGGGCGACGGCGCGGCCCCCGCCTTGCGCAGCGCGTCCATGCCGTCGGCCGCCGCAAGCGCCGCCTCCTTGTCGACATGGATGAAGGCGCGCTGGCCTTCGCCGGCCGGATCGGCGATGCGGGCGAGACAGGCCTCGACGAGCTTGCGGGACGTGGTGCGGCCGGCGGCAAGATCGCCGGCCAGCATGGCCAGGGTCGGATTTGAAACGGTCATGGCGTCCTATTGCATGTCTGCGGCATCGGCCGCGATATCCAGATCGAGCAGTGCGGAACTCAGCGATTTGCCATGCGCATCGAGCGCCAGCGAGCGGGTGACACCGCCGCCGAGCGCCCGGCTCATCACGAAATTCAGCGCCGCAATGTTGGGCAGCTCATAGCGGACCACCTCGCCCTGGACAATGCCGGCAAAGTGCGCCCTGACCCGCTCCGCCGTCACTTGCGCAACCAGCAGCGGATAGTCCTTGGCGTCATAGGCGATGACGGAGATGTTCGAGGTGTCCCCTTTGTCGCCGGTCCGGGAATGGGCAATGTCGCGCAGCTTCATCTCGTCTCCGATCCTACGCGCCGCATCAAAGACCAATTTTCATCAGGCGGCAATTGCCGTCCCCGGCACCTCTGCGCTTGCCGGAGAGCTGCATGCGCGGCGTGATGGACCGTTGACGCATCCGCGCCAAATGGCGCATCACATCCGGCAAATGAGCGGGCGACGGAGCCCGCCTGACGGGAGGATCGATCCGGATGGCCGAGCCGATGCGCGCACGTCCCAAGCCGACACCGGAGACGCAGCATTTCTGGGACGGCACCAAAGCCGGCGAGCTGCGGCTGCAGCGCTGCGACGCCTGCGCCCACGTCTATTTCCCGCCGCGCCCGTTCTGTCCGGCCTGCGCCAGCCGCAAGGTCAGCGTGTTCAAGGCCTCGGGGAAAGGCACGCTGTACAGCTATGTGATCAACCATCGTCCGGCCGCGCCCGGCTTTACGCCGCCCTACGCGATCGCCGTGGTGGCGCTGGAGGAAGGCCCGCGCATGATGAGCAACATCACCGGCTGCCCGCAGACCCCCGAGGCGCTCGAACTCGACATGCCGCTCGAAGTCACCTTCGAGCCGCTCGACGAGCAAATCACCCTGCCTTTGTTCCGGCCGGCGAAAGTATAACGCCATGCGTCGAAACCAGGTTGCCGTGGTCGGCGCCGCCGAGACCACCGAGCTCGGTGTCATCCCGACGATGTCGCAGATCCAGCTGCATGCCGACGCGGCGCTGAACGCGATTGCTGATGCCGGTCTCAAGCTCTCGGACATCGACGGCTTCGCCACTGCGGTCGAGACGCCGCAGCAGATCTGCCACTATCTCGGCATCACGCCGACCTGGGTCGACGGCACCTCGGTCGGCGGCTGCTCGTTCATGCTGCATGTCCGGCACGCCGCCGCGGCGATCGAAGCCGGGCTGTGCAAGACGGTGCTGATCACCCATGCCGAGAGCGGCCGGTCGATGATCGGCAAGCTGCCGCGCTCGATCGCGCCTGACAGCCTGCAGGGCCAGTTCGAGGCGCCGTTCGGCGTGTACGGGCCGCCCAGCATGTTCCCGATTCCCGTGCTGCGCTTCATGAAGACCTACGGCATCACCCATGAGCAGCTCGCGATGGTGGCCGTGGTGCAGCGCGAATGGGCGGCAAAAAATCCGCGCGCGATGATGAAGGAGCCGATCACGGTCGATGACGTCCTGAACTCGCGCATGATCGCCTATCCGTTCCGGCTCTTGCAATGCTGTCTCGTCACCGATGGCGGCGGCGCGCTGATCCTGACCTCGGCCGACCGCGCCAAGGATTTTCCGCAGAAGCCGGTCTACATTCTCGGCACCGGCGAGAGCGTGGAGACGCCGATGGTCAGCCAGATGGAGACGTTCAACTCGTCGCGCGCCTTCAAGGTGGCAGGTCCCCTCGCCTTCAAGGAAGCCGGCATCAGCCATGCCGACGTCGATCATCTCATGATCTACGACGCGTTTGCGCATCTGCCGCTGTTCGGGCTCGGCGATCTCGGCTTCATGCCGCATGAGGAAACAGGGCCGTTCATCGCCGCCGGGCACACCAGGCCGGGGGGCAAGCTGCCGCTCAACACCAATGGCGGCGGCCTGTCCTACATGCATTCGGGCATGTACGGCATGTATGCACTGCAGGAGAGCGTGCGCCAGATGCGCGGCATCGCGCCGGCACAGGTGCCGGGCGCAAAGATTTCCGTGTGCCACGGCGTCGGCGGCATGTTCGCCGCGTCGGGAACGATCATCTTCACGAACGAAAGGTAACAACGCTCGTCATTCCGGGCGCTCTCTTCTCCGTCACGACGTCCTGACTGCGCGGCGATCGCATATGATGATGTAAATTGGATTTGGGCTTTCTCCACGCCGTCATGGCCGGGCTTGTCCCGGCCATCCACGTCGGTCGGCAAACTGGGACGGACGTGGATGGCCGGGACAAGCCCGAGCATGACGACGCAGAGACAGCGTCGCGAAACACTCAGATCGTCATATGCGATTGCCAGCGACCAGCGGGCGAACCAGGTTCACACATCACGTTGAGGAAACCGTCATGACCAAATCGCTTCAAGACAAAGTCGTCATCGTCACCGGCGCCGGCCGCGGCATTGGCCGGGAGATCGCGCTGCTATGCGCCGCCGAAGGCGCCAAGGTCGTGGTCAACGATCCCGGCGTTGCGTCCGACGGCTCCGGCACCAGCGCCGCGCCCGCGGAAGAGGTCGTCGAGGAGATCCGGAAGCACGGCGGCACAGCGGTGGCGAATTTCGAGAGCGTGTCCGAGGCGATCCCGGCCAGCAAGATCGTGAAGGCCGCGACCGACCATTTCGGCAGGCTCGACGGCGTCGTCAACAATGCCGGCATCCTGCGCGACATGATCTTCCACAAGATGAGCATCGAGGCCTTCGAGGCGGTCATCAAGGTGCATCTGATGGGCTCGTTCTACGTCGCCCACTCCGCGGCGCGGCTGTTCCGCGAGCAGGAGAGCGGCTCCTTCGTCCACTTCACCTCGACCTCGGGCCTGATCGGCAATTTCGGCCAGGCCAATTACGCCGCCGCCAAGCTCGGCATCGTCGGCCTGTCGAAGTCGATCGCGCTCGACATGGGGCGCTTCAATGTCCGCTCCAATTGCGTGTCGCCATTTGCCTGGAGCCGCATGATCGGCACCATCCCGGCCGAGACCGAGGCCGAGAAGGAGCGCGTCGAGCGGATGAAGCGGATGGGGCCGGAGAAGATCGCGCCTGTCGTCGCCTATCTCCTGAGCGATGCCTCGAAGGACGTCACCGGCCAGATCTTCGCGGTGCGCATGAATGAGATCTTCCTGATGGGCCAGTCGCGTCCGCTGCGTTCGGTGCACCGCGGCGAAGGCTGGACGCCGCAGACCATCGCCGAACACGCGATGCCGGCGCTGAAGCCGTCATTCTACAAGCTCGATCGTTCGGCGGACGTGTTCGGCTGGGATCCGATCTGACATTGCAGCGCGCAAAAACGCCGCTTGCAGTGCACACCATCTGAAGTTGTTTTTTGTCTAAACGACCCGCTGACCGCCACGATTTTGTCGTAGGATCGCCTCCCAACAAGAAACTGGGAGGACACCATGACAAATCCACGACACGACATCGCACAGGATTCGCCGGCCGGAGCTGACGGCTTCGACCGGCGCAGGCTGCTCAAGGGCGTCGCAGGCTTTGCCGCGGCCGCCGCCGCCGTATCGCCCGCGCTTGCGCGTGATTTCGGCCCGCATGCGGAACCGCAGCGTTATCCCGATCCCGACATCGTCGTGATCGACGAGAAGCGCTTCAAGGCCAAGGTCGGCAACACCACGATCAAGCGCCTGTTCACCGGCTGCCTCTGGGCGGAAGGACCGGCCTGGAACACACAGGGCCAGTATCTCGTCTGGAGCGACATCCCGAACAATCGTCAGCTGCGCTATCTCGACGATGACGGCCACATCTCGCAGCAGTTCCGCAAGCCCTCCAACGAGTCGAATGGCAACACCTTCGACTATGAGGGACGCCAGATCACGGCCGAGCGCACGCGCCTCGTCCGCTTCGAGCACAATGGCACGGTGACCGTTCTGGCCGAAAAGGCCAATGACAAGCCGCTGAACGGCCCGAACGACATGGTCGTCAATCCCAATGACAAGTCGATCTGGTTCACCGATCCAGGCTACGGCTCGATCAACCTCTATGAGGGGCAGAACGTCCGCAACGGCTCCAACCAGCCGTTCCAGAAGGAGGCCGTGTACCGCGTCGACGCGCAGTCGGGCGCCATCACCAAGGTCGCCGACGAGCCGTTCAAGCCGAACGGCATCGCCTTCAGCCAGGACTACAAGAAGCTCTATGTCTGCGACACCGGCATCACGCATTATCCGAACGCCAAGAACGTGATCTGGCAGTACGACATCAATGGCGACAAGCTCGCCAACCCCAAGGCGTTCATCGACATGACCCTGGACGGCAAGTCGGGCTTCCCCGATGGCTTGCGGGTCGACATCGACGGCAACATCTGGGTCGGCGCCGGCTGGGTCGGCGAAGGCTATGACGGCGTCCACATCTTCGCGCCGGACGGCCAGCGCATCGGCCAGATCAAGCTGCCGGAGATCTGCGCCAATGTCTGCTTCGGCGGCAAGAAGCGCAATCGCCTGTTCATGACCGCGAGCCAGTCGCTCTATGCGGTCTATGTCGAGACGCAGGGCGCGCATATCTGCTGATGAGCGAATAAAGAGAGGCGAATAGCGAATGGGGAGTAGCGAATAGTGAGACCTATTCGCTACTCGCTGTTCGCTACTCGCATTATCCCGTATTTCTGAGACCGGCCGAGATGCCGTTGATCGTCAGCTGGATTCCGCGCAGCACCTGCTCGTCCGGATTCTGCGCGCGGTGCTCCTTCAACAGCTCGACCTGCACATGGTTGAGCGGATCGAGATAAGGAAAACGGTTGCGCACCGAGCGCTCCAGCAGCGGGTTGCCCTGCAGCAGACGCTCCTGCCCCATGATGTCGAGCAATGTCTCGATCGCAAGATGCCATTCACGGCGGATGCGGCCGAAGATCTTCTCGCGCAGTGCCTCGTCGGGCACCAGCTCGGCATAGCGCGAGGCGATCGCGATCGAGCTCTTGGCGAGCACCATGTCCATGTTCGACAGGAGCATGCGGAAGAACGGCCATTCCTGATAGAGCTCGCGCAGGAACGGCATACCCTGCTCCGGATTCTCCGCGATCCAGGTCTCCACCGCGCTGCCGAAGCCATACCAGCCGGGCAGCATCAGCCGGCATTGCGCCCAGGAGAACACCCAGGGGATCGCGCGCAGGTCCTCGATTGCGCGGGTCTTCTTGCGCGACGCCGGACGGCTGCCGATGTTGAGCGTCGCGATCTCGTTGATGACGGTCGAGGCCCAGAAATAGTCGACGAAGCCGTCGGTCTCGTAGACCAGGCCGCGATAGGCCTTGAAGGCGAGCTCGGAGAGCCGGTCCATCGCGGTCAGATATTCGCGCTTCGGCGCCGGCTGGCGCGGATGCAGCAGGCTGGCTTCCAGGGTCGCGGCGGCGAGAATTTCGAGATTGTTGCGGCCGACCTCGGCATTCGAATATTTGCTGGAGATGATCTCGCCCTGCTCGGTGATGCGGATCTGACCGTTCACGGCGCCACCGGGTTGGGCGATGATGGCGTCATAGCTGGGGCCGCCGCCGCGGCCGACCGAGCCGCCGCGGCCGTGGAACAGCCTGAGCCGGATGCCGTGGCGCTCAAAGATCTCGACGAGGCCGATCTCGGCCTTGTACAGCTCCCAGCCGGAGGTGACGAAGCCACCGTCCTTGTTGCTGTCGGAATAGCCGAGCATGACCTCCTGGACGGCGCCGCGGCTGTCGACCAGGCGGCGATAATCGTGCAGCGCCAGCATCCGGTCCATGATGCCGCTGGAGGCCTGCAGATCCTCGATGGTCTCGAACAGCGGCACGATGTTGACGGCGCAGCGGCCGGACGGATCGATCAGGCCGACTTCCTTGAGCAGCAGAGCGGCCTCGAGCATGTCGGACATGCCCTTGCACATAGAGATGATGCATTGCGAAATCACGTCGGCGCCGAAGGTGGCGTGAGCCTCGGCGGCGGCGCGGAACAGTTCGAGCTCGCCGACCGTCTCGTCGCTATATTTGACGAACTGCGACACCAGCGACCGGGTATTGCGCAGCTCGCTGACCAGGAGCCCGACCCGCGCATCCTCGCTGAGCGCCATGTAGGACATACCGGGCATGGCGGTATCGATCAGCTCGGCGACCGTGCGCTCGTGCACCGTCGAGTTCTGCCGGATGTCGAGCCGCGCCAGATGGAATCCGAAACAGTCCACCGCGCGCCGCAACAGCCGCAGCCGGCCGCGCGCGATCACCTCGGCATTGTTGGCGATCAGCGAGCGGTGCAGCACGTCGAGATCGTCCTGGAACTGCTTGACGCTGTCATAGGGCGCACCCGCCCCCACGGGCAGCCGGCTGATCTGGATGCCGAGCTTCTTCGCCGTCGCCGCCAGCCGGGCATAGATGCCGGACACCGCCAGACGATAGGGCTCGCCGCTGCGGTGGGGGGAGGTGTCGGGCGAGCGTTCAGCCAGCGCGCGCAGCTCCTCGGAGACATCGGCGAGATGCGCCGCGATCGACAGCTCGCCGCCGAGCAGATGCAGCTCCTCGAGGTAATAATGCAGCGCGAGGCTGGATTGCAGCTTCAGCGTTCCGCGCATCACCTCGGCGGTCACGAACGGATTTCCATCGCGGTCGCCGCCGATCCAGCTGCCCATGCGCAGGAAGGAGGCGAGATCACCCGCGACCTCGGCGCCGTCATTGAGCCGATCCTCCAGCGAACACAGCAGCCGCGGCACCTCGCGCAGGAAGGTGTAGTCGTAGAACGACAGTCCGTTGGTGACCTCGTCGAGCACCGTCAGCTTGGTCCGGCGCAACAAATTGGTCTGCCACAGGGTCAGCACCGCGCGGCGCAGCGCCTCGTCATTGGCCTCGCGCTCGTCCGGCGTGAGTTGCATCCGCTCGCGGCGGTCGAGCAGCATGGCAACTTCCATCTCGCGGTCCATCGTGCTCTTGCGCCGCACCTCGGTCGGGTGCGCGGTCAGGACGGGACTGACGAGCGCGGTCGAGAAGAACTTGCGCAGGTCGGCGGCCTCGAAGCCGGCGGATTTGGCATGGGCGAGCGTGGCCGCCAGCATGCCCGCGCCGCCATTGGCGTCGCTCCTGGCGCGCATGCGGCGGATATTGTTCTGATCTTCGGCGATGTTGGCGAGATGCGAGAAATAGCTGAAGGCGCGCACGATGCGGACGGTTTCAGCAATCGTCATGCCGTCGAGGATCTGTTCCAGCTCACGCCTGGCCTGACGGTCCTCGTCGCGGTGAAAGCGCACCGAGGTCTGGCGGATGCGCTCGACGAGATCGAAGACGTCGGCCCCCTCCTGGTCGCGCACGGTGTCGCCGAGAATGCGGCCGAGCAGCCGGATATCGTCCCGGAGGCGGGCATCCTCCTCCATGGCCTGGGCGTCAGCAGCGCGACTGGGCCGGATGTCCTCGGACGGCATGGTTTGCGGCGACATGGATGATCTCTCCAGCTGCTGCCCATTTAGGGGTCAGTCTGCCGTATCTGTACCGCAGCGCAAGATCAAGAAAGAGGCGTCGCCTGCCTTATTCGATGCTGATGTCGTCCTCTCGCGATGGGGCGCGCAACATTGCGTCAGATCTGACGTCCTGCCTGCTCCCAATAGGGATCGCGCAACCGCCGTTTGAAGATCTTGCCGGAATCCTCGCGCGGCAATTTATGCTGGATTTCGATGTGCTTGGGCACCTTGTAATCGGCCAGCGAGGCCTTGAGCCGGGTCCTGATCTCCACCGGGTCCAGCTCCAGACCGGGCTGCGGCTCCACCACGGCCATCAAGGCTTCGCCGAACTCGGCATCCGGAATGCCGAACACCGCGCAATCATGCACGCCGGGCACGGCGTGCAGCACCGCCTCGATCTCGGCCGGATAGATGTTGACGCCGCCGGAGATCACCATGTCGCGCTTGCGATCGCACAGGAACACGTAGCCCTCGGCGTCGATGTAGCCGACATCGCCCGAGGTGATGAAGCCGTCGCGGTCGATCTCGGCGCGCTTCTCCGGCTTGTTGTGATAGGTAAAATCCGGGTTGCCGGCGATGCGCGAATAGATCTCGCCGATCTCACCCTGCGGCAGGATGCGGCCGTCCTCGCCGACGAAGCGCAGCTCCGCCCCCGGCGAGACCTTGCCCACGGTGCCCGGCTTCCTCAGCGCGTCCTCGGAGGTCGCGAAGGTGACCGCGCCTGATTCGGTCGATCCGTAGAACTCATAGAGCACCGGCCCCCACCAATCGATCATCGCGCGCTTGACATCGGCCGGGCACGGCGCCGCAGCATGAATGATATGGCGCAAAGACGACATGTCGTAGCGGCGGCGAACCTCCTCCGGCAGCCTCATCAGCCGGATGAACATCGTCGGCACCATGAAGATGGTGTCGATCCGTTCCGCCTGGATGATGTCGAGAAACGCCTCCGGCTCGAAGCGCGGCATCAGCACCAGCGCGCCGCCGAGCCGGCCCGCGCGTAAGCCGAAGGCATTCGGCGCCGAATGATACAGCGGCCCCGGCAGCAGCGCGCGCGAGCCGGGCTTCAGCCCATAGATCAGCGCCCGCATCCGTTCCGCCGATTCCGCCTGCTCTGCCGTCGGCGCGTTGCGGCGCACGCCCTTGGGATGCCCGGTCGTGCCGGACGTGTAGATCATGTTCTGCGGCTGCGGCACCTGTGGACCGTCATAGGGGCTTTGCTGCGCGAGCCAGCTCTCCTGCGCGATGGCAGATTCCGGCGTCGCGAGCAGATGCGCATCGATCCGATAGGTCGACAGGATCTCCGGCGGCGTGGTCACGCTGAGAACGGTGAGACCTGCGGGTATCAGCCCGGCGAGCTGATGCAGCAGGTCGGCATGGCCGATCAGCACCTTGGTTCCGGAATCGTTCAGGATGTAGTCGATCTCCTCCGGCTTGAAGTGCCAATTGACCGGCACGCCATAGGCGCCGAGCCGCATCGCGCCATAGGCCGCCTCGATGAAGGCGATGTCGTTGCGCATGAGAATGCAGACGCAGTCGCCCTGGCCCACGCCGAGCTTCGCCAGACCGCTGGCGATCCGCGCCGCGCGATCGGCGATGTCGGCATGGCTGCGGCGGCGATCGCCGGAGATGATGCCGCAGAACAAAGAGGACGTTTCCATTTTCTTTTTATCCGATCTGGCGTCGGTTCAACTTCAACACGGGGGCGATGCCTCGCATCCCCCCGTGAATGACCGTGTGAAGCAATGACCCGGTCAATCCGTGAATTTCGGTGTACGCTTCTCGATGTTGGCACGCACCGATTCCAGCTGGTTCGGGCTGCCGATCAGCTTCTGCTGCTCGACGGATTCCGCGAGCAGCGCCGGGCCCGGATCGACCGAGAGATTGTTCAGCATCCGCTTGGCGGCGCGGATCGCATCCGGATTCTTGCCGGCGATCTCACGCGCGGTCTCCAGCGCCGCCGCGCGCGGATCGGCGCAGATGCGCGTGACGAGGCCGTAGGACTGCCCCTCCTCCGGCGAGAACACCCGGCCGGTATAGGTCAGCTCGCGCAGAACGTCGTCGCGCATCAGCGTCGCGAGGATCGGCGTGCCGGCCATGTCAGGCACGAGCCCCCATTTGATCTCCATGATCGACATCTTGGTATCCGGCGCGACGTAGCGCATGTCGGCCCCGAGCGCGAGCTGGAAGCCGCCGCCATAGGCGACGCCATGCACCGCAGCAATCACCGGCACCGGCAATTGCCGCCAGCCCCACACGGCCTGCTGGGCGAAATTGGCCTTGCCATGGGTGCGAACGGTGAGATCGCGTTTCTCGCCGCCCGGAATACCATTGCCGCCGGACTCCTTCATCGCGGCAAAGCGCCCCATATCGAGCCCGGCGCAGAAGGCCCGGCCCTCGCCGGACAGCACCACCGCCCGCAGGCCCTTCTCCTTTGACAACCGTTCGGTGGCCGCCACCAGCGCCTCGAACATCTCCATGTCCAGCGCATTCATCTTGTCGGCGCGAACCAGCCGAACATCGGCGACGCCGTCCTTGATCTCGATCGCGAGGCGGTTGTCCATGGAGCGGTCTCCCTACGGATGTCTTTGTGACTTTACAGAAGGCTGTCGGAGCGATTTAGTCAATCGACCAATTAACTCACAAGATGTCAGGCGGAAACTCCCATGTTCAAGGACAATCTCCTCGAAGGTCGACGCATTCTGGTGACCGGCGGCGGCACCGGCCTTGGCAAGGCGATGGCCGCACGCTTCCTGCAATTGGGCGCAGAGGTGCATATTTGCGGCCGGCGGAAAATCGTCTGCGACGAGACCGCGACAGAGCTGATGGACCTCTACGGCGGACGTGTCACCAGCCACGGCGTCGACATCCGCAATGCGATGGCTGTCGAGGAGATGATCGAGGCCATCTTCCAGGAAGGCGGCCTCACCGATCTCGTCAACAACGCTGCCGGCAACTTCATCTCCCGCACCGAGGAATTGAGCCCGCGCGGCTTCGATGCCGTCGCCAACATCGTCATGCACGGCACGTTCTACGTGACGCATGCCGTCGGCAAGCGCTGGATCGCCGCGAAGCAGCCCGGCAACGTGGTGTCGATCACGGTGACCTGGGTGCGCAACGGCTCGCCCTATGTCGTGCCCTCGGCGATGAGCAAATCGGCGATCCACGCCATGACGATGTCGCTCGCCACCGAATGGGGCCGCTACGGCATCCGCCTCAACACCATCGCGCCCGGCGAAATCCCGACCGAAGGCATGAGCAAGCGCATCAAGCCCGGCGACGAGGCCGGTGCGCGGACCAAGGCGATGAACCCGATGGGCCGCGTCGGCACCATGGAGGAGTTGCAGAACCTCGCGGTGTTCCTGATCTCCGGCGGCTGCAACTGGATCAACGGCGAAACCATCGCGATGGACGGCGCCCAGGCGCTGGCGATGGGTGGCAATTTCTATCAGCTGCGCGACTGGAGCGATGACGACTGGACCAAGGCCAAGGAGTCGATCAAGGCGCAGAACGAGAAGGACCGCGCGACCCGCACGAGCTGACGGCGCAACCCGCTGTTGATCGGCGGTGATCGCGTTGTAGGCTGATGTTCGCCTCGGCTCGCGCCGGGGCGAGGACGACACGGCGAAGAACAAACAACAAGACACAATCGGAGGGGAAACATGTCCGTCACGACGGCAGCGTCGACGCTCGTCGATGTCGTGCGCAACCAGGCGCACAGGCTGGGCTCCATGACCACCTACGAGTTCGAAGGTCGTGTCACGAGCTTTGCCGCGTTCGACCGCAAGACCAACCAGGTCGCCCGCGCACTGAAAGCGCTGGGCCTCCAGCCAGGCGAGCGGATCGCCTATTTCGGCAAGAACAGCGACATCTATTTCGAGCTGCTGGTCGGGGCCATGAAGGCCAATGTGGTGATGGCGCCGGTCAATTGGCGGCTCGCCGGTCCGGAGGTCGCCTTCATCGTCGAGGACTGCAAGGCGCCGGCCCTGTTCGTCGGGCCCGAGTTCATCACCATGATCCGCAACATCCGCGACCAGATCCCGAGCGTCCGGCACATCATCGCCACCGAGGGCGGCGCGCCGGACTGGCAGGATTACACGCCTTGGCGCGACGCGCAGAGCGCGGATGATCCTGACGTCGTGATCACGCCGAAGGATATCGCGCTGCAGCTCTACACCTCGGGCACGACGGGCAAGCCGAAGGGCGCGATGCTGTCGCATGCGAACTTCCTCAATCTGGTCAATACCGGCAATCCCGAAGACAAGCCCGACTGGAACAAATGGTCGACCGAGGACGTGTCGCTGATCGCGATGCCGATCTTCCACATCGGCGGCTCCGGCTGGGGCCTGATGAGCCTCTATCACGGCGCCCGCGGCGTCATCGCGCGCGAGTTCGATCCGACCAAGATCCTCGATTTCTTCGAGCAGTCCGGCATCACCAAGCTGTTCATGGTGCCCGCCGCGATGCAGTTCGTGGTGCGGCAGCCGCGGGCGCGCGAGGTGGATTTCTCGCGGCTGAAATACATGCTGTACGGCGCCTCGCCGATTCCGGCGGCGCTCCTGAAGGAATGCATCGACGTCTTCAAATGCGGCTTTGTGCAGATGTACGGCATGACCGAGACCACCGGCACCATCATCGCGCTGCCGCCCGAGGACCACGTCGAGGGCCTCGAGCGGATGCGCTCGGCCGGCAAGCCGCTGCCGGGCGTCGAGGTCGCGATCATCGATCCACTCGGCAACCCATTGCCGCCACGCGAGGTCGGCGAGATCGCCACCCGCTCCGGCTCCAACATGGCCGGCTACTGGAATCTGCCGGAGGCGACCGCGCGCACGCTCGGCAAGGACGGCTGGCTGCGCACGGGTGACGCCGGCTACATGGACGAGGACGGCTACGTCTACATCCACGACCGCATCAAGGACATGATCATCTCCGGCGGCGAGAACATCTATCCGGCGGAGGTCGAGAGCGCGATCTGCGATCACCCCGACGTGGCCGAGGCCGCCGTGATCGGCATCCCCGACGACAAATGGGGCGAGGCCGTCAAGGCCATCGTCGTGATGAAACCGGGCAAGCGCGCCACCGCGACCGACATCATCAATTTCACCCGCACCCGCATTGCCGGCTTCAAGACCCCGAAGACTGTCGACTTCCTCGACGCCTTGCCGCGCAATCCCTCCGGCAAGATTCTGCGGCGAAACCTGCGCGACCCGTATTGGGCGGGCAAGGACCGGCAGGTGAATTGAACGCCGAGAGCGCCGAGAGAATGTAGAGAACGCACTGTCTCTCCGCCGTCATTGCGAGGCGCCCTTGCGCCGAAGCAATCCAGGGCCGCGCACGCCGCCCTGGATCGCGGCGCCGCGTTCGCGATGACGACGCACCAATCAAGACCGCCTCACCTCTTGTTCGCCCCCATGTAGCCGAACAGGAAGCCTGCCACCTTGCGCATCTGAATCTCCTCGCTGCCCTCGGTGATGCGATAGCGGCGGTGGTGGCGATAGATGTGCTCGAACGGCTTGTGGCGCGAATAGCCCATGCCGCCATGGACCTGGATGGCGCGGTCCGCCGCCTCGCAGCACAGGCGGTTAGCCCAGTAATTGCACATCGAGACCTTGTCGGAGAGCGTGTGCTCCACCTGCGCCTGGGTGAGCTGGTCCATCTCCCAGGCAGTCTTGCGGATCAGCAGCCGCAGCATCTCGGCCTGGGTCGCCAGCTCCACCAGCGGCCATTGGATCGCCTGGTTCTCGGCCAGCGCCTTGCCGAACGGCTTGCGCTCACGCGCGTAGTTCACGCTCTCATTGATACAGAACACCGCGGCGCCGAGCGAGCTCGCCGCCTGCCGGATGCGGTTCTCGTGCACGAAGCATTGCGCCAGCGACAACCCCCGCCCGACCTCGCCAAACAGCGCATCCTCAGGTACGAACACATCGGTGAAGCTGACGCGGGGATGATCGGTCGGCATGTTGAAGGTCCAGAGATACTCCTCGACCTTCACCCCTTCCGCCTTGGCCGGCACGAGAAAGCAGGTGATGCCGCGCGCATCGCCGTCATTGCCCGAGGTGCGCGCGAACAGCGCACAATGGGTGGCGACATGCATCCCCGTCGTCCACATCTTCTCGCCATTGATCAGCCAGCCCTTGACGTTGTCACGGGTCGCAGGCTCCGCTTTGGTCTCCATATGTGTCGCGTCCGAGCCGTGATGCGGCTCGGTCAGGCCGAAGGTGATGCGGTACTTGCCGGTGATCGAGCCGTCGATCATCGCTTTCTGGTCGTCGCGGCCATAGCGGTCGAGCATGGTGACGATCGGCAGATTGCCGACGATCGAATGCTCGTTCTGCAGGTCGTTGTGCAGGCCGAGGCCCTTCGATGCGAAATGCTCGCGGATCACGGCCATCCAGAGGTTCGAGCCGTCCTTGCCGCCATAGCGCTTCGGGATTGCAAAGCGTAGATGGCCGGCCGCATCGGCACGGTCCTTGGCCTTGCGCAGCAATTGCTCCCATTCATGCCGCGGCAGACCGCCATTCTCGAAATCGGTGCGCGCCCATTCGCGGCGATGATCGAAGAAGCGGATGTTGTCGTCGACCTCCTCCAGCGGCTTGATCTCGGCGGCGATGAAGCGGTCGAGCTCGTCGAGATAGGCGACCAGTTCCTTCGGCAAGGAAAAATCCATGGCGTGTCTCCCTGTGCGTGTTGTTGTTGTTCGTTATCTTGGTCGGCGCACCTTCCGGCCATGTGCTTGTGGCGCGCAGCGCGGTTGCGTATTTGGATGACCGCGAATGCCGCGCAGCCGCTAAGCTCGCGCAGGGCTGCCAATCATCGGAAAACAGGAGGAACGGACGATGGAGCTGAAATACGCGAAGATCACGCGCAAGGGTCCGGTCACGATCGTCACGCTGGCCCGGCCCGAGGTCTACAACGCGCTGCATATCGAGGCGCATTACGAGCTCGAGCGCGTGTTCGATGCCTTCGCCGCCGATCCCGAACAGTGGGTCGCGATCGTCACCGGCGAGGGCGACAAGGCGTTCTGCGCCGGCAACGACCTCAAATGGCAGGCGGCCGGCGGCGCGCGCGGCTGGGGCAAGAGCGGCTTTGGCGGACTGACCTCGCGCTTCGACTGCGACAAGCCGCTGATCGCGGCCGTCAATGGCGTCGCGATGGGCGGCGGCTTCGAGATCGCGCTGGCCTGCGACCTGATCATCGCCGCCGAGAATGCGACCTTCGCTCTGCCCGAGCCGCGCGTCGGCCTTGCCGCGCTCGCGGGCGGCCTGCAGCGGCTGCCGCGCCAGATCGGCATGAAGCGCGCGATGGGCATGATCCTGACCGGCCGCCATGTCGGGGCGCGCGAGGGTCACGAGCTCGGCTTCGTCAACGAGGTGGTGCCGCAGGGCGAGGCGCTGGCCGCCGCTGAGCGCTGGGCGGAGACGATCGCCAAGAACTCGCCGATGTCGATCCGCGCCTCCAAGCAGGCGATCGAGAAGGGCCTCGCGGTGTCGCTGCAGCAGGCGATCACCGAGCAGCGCGACTACCCGGCGGTGCAGGCGATGATCCATTCGCAGGATTATATCGAGGGCCCGAAGGCATTCTCGGAAAAGCGGCCGCCGAACTGGCTGGGGCGGTGAGCTCCAATGACGTTCGTCATTCCGGGATGCGCCGTCTGGCGCAGGCCCGGAATTCATAACCACGATCGGACGTCTGGATTCCGGGCTCGCGACTGCGTCGCGCCCCGGAATGACGAAGCCTTTGTTTGCGACGGTGCCGCCTCGTCCACCGCCGTCATTGCGAGCGAAGCGAAGTAATCCAGACTCCCACCGCCGAGGCAGTCTGGATTGCTTCGTCGCTTGCGCTCCTCGCAATGACGGCGGAGAGTTAGGCGTCATTCCGCCCCCTTCCCGCCTCGCGCTTGTAGGACGCATAGTTCGGCTGATCGACGGCGAGCTTGTCGAGCGTGGTCTGCCAGAGGTGGTCCTTCAGGCCCGGGGTCTCGAGACCAACGATGCCGCTGGCGATCTGCGCAGCAAGCGCTCGATTGAGTTCGAGCAAATCACCATCCTGTCCCAGCAGTTGCTTCAGCCGCGCGAGCTCCTCCGCTTCCGCCGGCAACGCCTGTGTCAGCTGCCGCACCACGAGATCGAGGGCGTTGATACCGACGCGCAGCTTGAACGCCTGGTGGCCCGCGATCAGCGGCGCGATGTCGGTGCGCAGGAAATCCGCCACGGCCTGCACCAGTTCGGTCGGCGTCGGTTCGTCCTGCATCAGCCCTCTCCTCGCGGCGCCAACAACCGCAACAGGTCGATCTCCGTTTCCGACGCGCGCCGGCCGATCATCGCGCGCTCCATCGAGTGGTCGGGACCCAGGCGAAACCGCTGCATCATGCCGCAGCACATCACGCCCCAGCGCAACGTGCCCATCACTTCCCAGAACTTCACCCTGTCAGGATCGACGTTACGCCCTGTGGCTTCGTAGCCGGCGAACAGGTCCTCGCGGGAGCCGAAGCCGCCGACCGGCTTGTCGATCTCGCCAAAGCGCCAGGAATTGACGCAGATCCAGCCGAGATCCTCCATCGGATCGCCGAGATGGGCGAGTTCCCAATCGAGCACCGCGCGCACCCCGTCGGGACCGATAATGAGATTGCCGTTGCGGAAATCGCCATGCACCAGCGTCACCTCTTCCGAGGGGCCGGGATCGTTCTGCGACAGCCAGCGCAGCGCCAGATCGAACACCGGGCGCGGCCAGTCGAAGCTGCGCGACTCGCGCGCGAGCTCCGCGATCTCCCTGGTCGTGGTCATCTCGCGCAAGGACGGCAGCGCCTCGCGCGCGATGCCGTGGATCCTGGCGGCAATGCCGCCGAGCTGGCGCGCAAGACGAGGCCGCGCATCGGCATATTCGGCATCGCGCAGGATCTTGCGCGCGATGGTCTCGCCGTCGACCCGGCGCATGATGAAGCCGGTGCCGAGATCATCCTTCGGCGTCAGCACGTGCAGCACCTCGGGCGACGGCACGCTGGCCGCATGCGCGAGCCGCATCAAGGCCGCCTCATTGTCGAGCCCGGCAGCGCGGCCGGGCGCTGCACCATAGCCCCTCGGCGAGCGGCGCAGGATGGCGCCGATCGCGCCATCAGGATGCATGATGTCGAAGCGCCACGTCTCCTGGCTGGCGCCGCCGGAAAGCTTTGCGGCGCCGCGCACGCCGGTCGCCCCCGGCATGAACGCGGCGACGCAGCGGGACAGTTCGGTCTCGATCATTGGCCCTTGAACTTGGCGGGACGCTTTTCGAGGAACGCGGTGACGCCCTCCTTGAAATCGGCGGTCGCGCCCGCGATGCGCTGGGACTGGAACTCCTCGTTGAGCTGCTCCTCGAACGAGTTCTCCGGGCTCTCCCAATACAGACGGCGGATCTGCGCCAGCGCCACCGTCGGACCGTTGGCAAGCTCATGGGCGATTTTCATCGTCTCGTCCTTCAGCGCGGCGTCGTCATACAGGCGGTTGACGAGACCCCATTGCAGCGCGGTCTCGGCCGGCAGCTTCTCGCCGAGCAGCGACAGCTCGATGGCGCGCGCCTTGCCGACGAGACGCGGCAGCAGCCATGTCGAGCCGCAATCCGGCACCAGGCCGATGCGGCGGAAGGCCTGCAGGAAGTAGGCCGACTTCGCGCACAGGATCATGTCGCCCATCAGGGCGAAGCTCATGCCGGCGCCGGCGGCCGGGCCGTTCACGGACGTCACGATCGGGCAATGCAGGTTGCGCAGACGGCGCAGGAACGGATGAAAGGCGGTCTCGAGCGCGGCGCCCGCATTGCTGCGGCCCGGCTTGGCCTGCGCATTGCGGCCCTGCAGATTGGCCCCGGTGCAGAACGCGCGTCCCGCCCCCGTCACCACCAGGCAGCGCACCTCCGCTTTTCTCTCCTCGATCTCGTCGAGTGCCTCGGCAAGGCCGCCGAGCATGTCGATCGAGACCGCGTTCATCACCTCCTGATGGTCGAGGGTGAGGACGGCAACGGGTCCGTCGAAATCGAGCGTGACGTGCTTGAACTGCATGGTTTCCTCTCAATGGCTTTTGGAGCGCTGCATTCTTCGCGGCGGAAATTCGAAGCGCAGCCTGGTTCGTGCAGCATATTTGATTTTTGCGCTTCGCTTGTCCATGGTTGCGTCATCCAAATAACCAAGCGGCGCGATGCGCGCTGACATCATCACGGAAACGCCAAAGAGAACAATCATGACCATGTTCGATCTCACCGGCCGTGTGGCCGTCGTCACCGGCGGCAATGGAGGCATAGGCCTCGGCATCGCTCAGGCACTTGCGTCCAGTGGCTGCAACGTCTCGATCTGGGGACGCAACGCCGAGAAGAACAAGGCAGCTGCGGCCTCGATGGCCGCAGGGCCCGGCAAGGTCGACACGCGCATCTGCGATGTCACCAGCCCCGCCTCCGTGGCGGAGGCGATGAAGGCGACGCTCGACACGTTCGGCCGCGTCGACGGCTGCTTCGCCAATGCGGGCATCGGCGGCGGCGGCCGCAAGCCCTTCATCGAGCGCAGCGAGGAGGAGTGGCGTACGATGTTCGCCACCAATCTCGACGGCGTCTTCCACGCCTTCCAGGCGGCGGCCAAGCACATGACCGCGCGCGCCGAAGCCGGCGATCCGTTCGGCCGGCTGGTTGCGACCTCGAGTCTCGCCTCGCTGTTCGGCACCGCGCGCAACGAGCACTACGCCGCCACCAAGGCAGCCATCAACGCACTGTGTCGGGCGCTCGCAGTCGAGCTCGCGCGCTATGGCGTCACCGCGAATGCGATCCTGCCGGGCTGGATCAAGAGCGACATGACCGCAGGCATCATGGGCAACGAGAAGTTCGTCGCCAATGTCATGCCGCGCATCCCGGTGCGACGCTTCGGCGAGCCGTCGGATTTCGGCGGCATCGCCGTGTACCTCATGAGCAAGGCGTCGTCCTACCATACCGCCGACTGCTTCGTGATCGACGGCGGCTATACCGCCTTCTGACCCGCCCCGGCGCAAGGTGGACCGGCGCGCCGGTCCACGAAACCCGGGTTTGTTCCCGTCTCATATTCCAAGATTTCCGAAATTTAATCCGGTTTCAGGTGCCACGCCCCCGTGACCCCCGCGTTGTCACACATCACATGACGGAGAGAATTCCAAGGGGAAGGACGCCATGAAGCGCGGTGCGACGGTTTTGGCCTGTGTGTCTGCCCTGGCTGTGGCCGGTTACTTTGCGATGGCCAAATGGGGCATCCAGCACGAGAGCCGGGAGTTCTACGATGCAGCGCGGCAGCGGCCGATCAACGTCGATATCGCCGTGCGCAAGGACTACGAGATGAAGGCCAATGCCGGGCTGTGGCGACTGCCGGTCGCGGTCATCTCGAACGGCAACACCGTCAAGAACACCGAGTACTCCTTCCTCGCTAACGTCTTTGCCGCCCGCGGCTACCTCGTGGCCAGCGTGCAGCAGGACCTGCCGACCGATCCGCCGCTGGTCACCAAGGTCGGACTGCCTTATGTCGGCCGGCTCGACGTCTACAAGAAAGGCGAGGCCAACATCCTCTGCGTCTTGAACGAAATGAAGCAGCGCCATCCCAACGCCGATTATGATCATCTGACCCTGGTCGGTCATTCCAATGGCGGCGACACCGCGATGTATTTCGCCAAGGAGCATCCCAACATCGTCTCCCAGGTCGTGACGCTGGACAATCTGCGCGTACCTTTCGTTGTCAGGGACAAGCTCAAGATCCTGTCGTTCCGCTCAGACGATCCGCAGTTCAAGACCGACCCGGGCGTGCTGCCCTCGCAGGTCGGAGCCAAGAGCGGCATCGACATCATCAAGACCGGGTTCCAGCACACCTGGATGAGCGATCGCGGCCCCTATACGGCGCGGGAGCGCATCCAGGCGACGCTGGACAAATATCTCGGTGGCGAGACCACGAGCGAGCTGGCGCCGGCTGATACGGATAATCTGATCGTAACCAACGCCGCGGCGGCGCTGCCGTGACGAGGTAAGCCGGGCCTTGCCGGTTCGAGACTGCCGGGTACCGACGGCTCAAAATATAAGGGGCGACCGCGCCAACGCGGCCGCCCCTTAGCGCTCAGTCCTGCGGCTTCTTCGCGGGTGGGCCGTTCTTGTTGCCCGGCATGCCCTTGATGTTCGACGTGTCCTGATTGCTGACGTCCGGGTTGTGACGGTTGAACGTAGTGGAGGACCCAACCGTGCCGGATTCGGTCGCCGCAGGTCCGTTCTTGTTGCCGGGGGCGCCTTGGATGCCGGCGCCGGAATTCTGCGCGCTCGGTGGCGTGGTGGTCTGCTGCTGCGTGCCTTGGGCATGAGCCGAACTGGCCGAGACGACGAACGCACAGGCGATCAGGCTGATTATTCGCTTCATGGCGCGACCTCCATTTGTAGTTGCTGTGCTGTTCGAACGTGGCGTCCCCGGAGCCGTTCCAGGGAACACCTAATTTACCCGGCAACCGCCGCGGACACGCGCAGCTCCTGCCCGCTTTCTCGCCTTCCGCATTGCGTCACGTATCACTACGGTCGGGCGACCAACGCATCAGAGGCCGTGACCATGCAATACCTCTCCACCGATCTCAGCCCGCGCGAGCGCTACAAGATCCTGACCTCCTTCGTGCTGCCGCGGCCGATCGCCTGGGTGACGACGAAGAGCGAGAGCGGGGTCATCAACGCCGCCCCCTTCTCGTTCTTCAACGTGCTCGGCGAGGACCCGCCGCTCTGCGTGTTCGCGATCAATTTGCGGCCCGACGGCCGGGTCAAGGACACGCTCGTCAATATCCGCCATAGCAACGAGTTCGTGGTGCACATCACCGACGAGCCGCTGGCGCAGGCCATGCACGAGACCGGCGGCGACTTTCCGCCAGAGGTCAGCGAGCCAGATCATCTCGGGCTCAAGCTCGCACCGTCACACATGATCGGCGTGCCGCGGCTGGCAGATGCGCCGTTCGCGATGGAGTGCAAGACTTGGCAGCTGATCGACGTCAATGGCGATCGCGTCCTGGTGCTCGGTGAGGGCCTCGCCTTCCACATCCGCGACGAATTGTGGGACACCGAGAAGATGCGCGTCGAGATGGAGCTGTTCCACCCGGTCGGCCGCATGTTCGCCGACCGCTACTGCCGCACGAATGATCGGATGGATTTCCCGCCGGCGAAGGGAATGGGGTGAGGTAACTCTCCGTCATTGCGAGCGAAGTGACGCAATCCAGAGTTGCGCGCGCGACTCTGGATTGCTTCGTCGCTTCGCTCCTCGCAATGACGGTTGGTGCTCATCCTGACGACAAAATCGTAGGGTGGGCAAAGCGGCGCCGTCAGGCGACGCGTGCCCACCACCAGCGCCAGTGGGTTGGGGCGGTGGGCACGGCGCGCGAGACAATTTTTCATCCCCACAATGAGCTCGGCGCGCCTTTGCCCACCCTACAACAGCAGCGCGAGTAGCTACTTGTTCTGCCCGACCTTGTCCTGCGTCTTGGTGTCGAAATCGCTGGCGTCGTGGCGCTCATGCAGCTGGCTGGCGGGGTCGCCGGAGACGCGGTTGACCATGCGGCCGCGCTTCACGGCCGCGCGCTGCGCAATCTGGTCGGTCCAGCGCTGGACGTTCTTGTAGTCCTGCACCGACAGGAACTCGCCGCCTTCATAGAGCAGCCCCTTGGCGAGCGCGCCATACCAGGGCCACACCGCGATGTCGGCGATGGTGTAGTCGGCGCCGGCGAGATATTCGGTTTCGGCAAGCCGGCGGTCGAGCACGTCGAGCTGGCGCTTGACCTCCATCGCGAAGCGATCGATGGCGTATTCGATCTTGGTCGGCGCATAGGCATAGAAGTGGCCGAAGCCGCCGCCGAGATAGGGCGCGGCCCCCATCTGCCAGAACAGCCAGGACAGGCACTCGGCGCGCTTGGCGGGCTCCGTCGGCAGCAAGGCGCCGAACTTCTCGGCAAGATAGACCAGGATCGCTCCGGACTCGAAGACGCGGATCGGCTCGGGCCCGCTGCGGTCCAACAGCGCCGGGATCTTCGAGTTCGGATTGATGGCGACGAAGCCGGAGCCGAACTGGTCGCCCTCGCCGATGCGGATCAGCCAGGCGTCATATTCGGCGCCGGCATGACCGAGCGCCAGCAGCTCCTCGAGCATCACCGTGACCTTCACGCCGTTTGGCGTGCCGAGGGAATAAAGCTGCAAGGGATGACGGCCGACAGGCAATTCCTTGTCGTGGGTCGGACCCGCGATCGGACGGTTGATGTTGGCGAAGCGGCCGCCGCTGGCCTTGTTCCAGGTCCAGACCTTGGGCGGCACATAGCTGTTCTGTTCGGACACGAAAAAACTCCGGCGTGAGCGGCAAAGGAGCGAATGTTCTAGGCGGATATGCCGCGGAGCGGAAGCCATGCCGCGCGCGTGCGGCGCCCGCATTTTCTGCATTGCGCCACCGAACCTGCGATGACAGAACGGAGACAAGATCAAGATGGTGGTCCGTCACGGGCCGCCCGTTCGGAAACGCCCATGACTGCAACTGCCCTGCCCGCGGCCCGCATTCCCGTCATCGTCGGCGTCGGCGAAATCGTCGACCGTCCCAAGGACATCGCGGAGGGGCTCGAGCCGCTGGCGCTCCTGGAACAGGCGATCCGCCGCGCGGAAAATGACGCCGGAGCCAAGCTGGTCCAAGACATCGGCTCGCTCGACGTCGTCAACTTCCTGAGCTGGCGCTACCGCGATCCGGAGCAGCTGTTGGCGCAGCGGCTCGGCGTGACACCGTCGCACTGCTATTATGGTCCGGTCGGCGGCGAGAGCCCGATCCGCTACCTGCATCAAGCCGCCCTGCGCATCGCGCGCGGCGAATGCGAGGTCGCAGTGGTCTGTGGCGCCGAGGCACAGTCAACGGCGACCAAGGCCGAACGCGCCGGCGTGCAGCTGCCGTGGACGCCGTTCGCCCACGACGTCGAGGAGCCGAAGCGCGGCGCGGCGTTCCAGAAGCCGCTGGCGGTGAAGCTCGGCGTGTTCCGCCCGGTGTCGGTCTATCCGTTCTACGAAGTCGCGAGCGCGGCGAAGTGGGGCCAGACGCCGCGGCAGGCGCTCGCCGAATCCGGCGAGCTGTGGTCGCGATTCTCGGCGGTCGCAGCCTACAATCCGAATGCCTGGCTGAAGCGATATTTCGCGCCGGATGAGATTACGACGGCATCGGCCGACAACCGGCCGATCGCCTGGCCCTATACCAAGCTGATGGTCGCCAATCCCATGGTCAACATGGGCGCCGCACTCATTCTGACCAGCCTCGCAAAGGCACGCGCCTCCGGCATCGCCGACGCACGCATGATCTATCCGCTTGGTGGCGCTTCGGCGGAGGATCCGCGCGACTATCTCACCCGTGATCAGTTCGCCGAAAGTCATCCGCAGAACGCGGTGCTGCAGGCGGCGATGGATCTCGTCGGCGGCAAGGGCACGGCGTTCGACGTCATCGAGCTCTACAGCTGTTTTCCTTGTGTGCCGAAGATGGCGCGGCGCACACTGGGGCTCGGCGCCGATGTCGAGCCGACCGTCACCGGCGGCCTGACCTTCTTCGGCGCGCCCCTCAACACCTACATGACACACGCCGCCTGCGCGATGGTCCGCCGGCTGCGCGGCGGCGGCGCCAAGCGCGGCCTGCTCTATGGCCAGGGTGGCTTCGTCACCAAGCATCATGCGCTGGTGATCTCGCGGGAGCCGCCGGCCTCCCTGTCCCAGGACGTCAGCGTCCAGGCGGATGCTGACCGGCGTCGCGCGGCCGCGCCGGACTTTGTCAGCGAAGCGCGCGGCAACGGCAAGGTCGAGAGCTTCACCGCGCTCTATGATCGCAACGGCGAGATCGAGCACGGCGTGGTGATGCTGCGCACCGAGCAGGACACGCGCACCCTGGCGCGTGTGCCGGCGCAGGATCAGGCCACGCTGGCGCAGTTGACGAAGCTCGACCGGACACCGGTGGGTGCGCTCGGGGCGATGACCATGGCCGCCGACGGCGTGCCGGAGTGGCGCGCGCATTAAGGACGGATGCCGCTCCAGCGAACTCCTGTTTCGATGCGCCCTGGATTGCCTACACCTCCCGCGCCTCGCGCTGCCAGCGCGCATAGGCCGTGTCCCAGCCGGGATCCGCTTCGGCGGCGAACCCCAGTGTCTTGCCGCCGCCGAGATCGCGGAAATTCATCATCGCGCGGCGATGCGCACCGCTCCGGACATAGGCCCGCATGCTGGCCTCATCCGTCCAGACCGTCAGCGTGTGATAGATGCCATCGACGGGACGCAGTTCGACCCGCAGATTGCCGGACGCCCGGCGAGCCTGCCGGCCGGCCCGCAGCACGTGCCACCAGAAGCGGACGAGCCGGACCCAACCGCGATGGGGCCGGAAGCCCGTCACAGAGACGTAGACACTCATCGCGGCTCCTGCGCGTGGTTGGCAGGCGTCGCGATTGCGCGCCCGGACAGCTGTGAGGGCAACGCTGCTGAACGCAGCTTGGATGTCGGGTTCCCGCGACGGAGACGAGATCAGCGCAGCGGCGTGCTGGACGGCGCCTTGGGCGGCAGTGTTCCTGTCGTCTCGTTCCCGGAGGCTCCCGGCGGCGCGCTGCTGTCGTTCGCTATTCGCTGCTCACGCTTGCGATCGAGCGCCTCGTCGCGGCGCGCGGCGGCGACCGCCAGGGCCGGATCGAGCTTGAGCGCCTGGTTGAAATCGGCGAGTGCGCGGTCGTAGCGCCCCTTTGCCAGCCATACCGCGCCCCGGTCGCTGTACAGCCGCGCATCGCTGAAGCTCATGCGCACCGCGCGATCGAGATCGATCAGCGCACCGTCGAGTTCGCCCTGCTGCTGGAGCGCCAGGCCGCGATCATGAAACAGCGCGGGGTTGTTTGGGTCCAGGCGGATCGCCCGCTCATAATCGGCGAGCGCACGCTCCCAGCGTCCCCGGCGGCCAAGATCACGGGCGCGGTAGCGGTAGATATCTGCGTTTCGCGGCGCGAGCCGGACCGCCTCGTCGAAATCCGCAATGGCGCCGTCGAGATCGCCCAGACGGCTGCGGTCGAGCGCGCGCTTCAGGTAGGATGCAGCATCCGTCAATGCGGGCGCCTCCGGGAGGCTGGCGGCCTGAGGCGGCTTGGTGGGAGGCAACGCGCCGGTCACCTGCGGCGCTGCGGGCCCCGGCACGGTCAGGCCACCGGCATCGGGCTGTGGCCTGGATGGCAATGGCGGCAAGCGCTGGACCGTGGCCGAGCGGGTCTGCGGCTGCCTGCTCATCCAGTCTCCGAGCGAAGGCAGCAGCAGGATCTCGAGCCCGATCAGGATCGCGCTGAGCACGGCGGTCGCCGCGACGAACTGCAGAACCGCATCCCAGCGCTCGCGCCGCACGGACTCGCGTTCGGATGCGAGTTGAGCATCGTACTCGGCGCGCAGATTGGGATCACGCAGCACCTTATAGGCGGCGAGGATCACCTTGAGCTGATGATCCGCGGCCGCGTCACCGCCGCCGGTGAGGTCAGGATGATGAGCCTTGGCGGCCCGCCTGAAGGCCCGTTTGATCGTGTCGAGATCGGCGCGCGGCGAAACACCGAGCACCTGATAATGCGTCTTCATGGCTCGACGCCCTGCGCTTGCTCCGGTGCCGGAGGAGGATCAGGCGGGAAGCAGGTCGAGCGCATAATGGGCGCCATCGCGAACGAGCCGGCCGAACCCGGCCCAGGGAAAATGAGATCCGCAGATCAGCATCTCTTCGGCGACCACCCGGTCGAGCAATCTGCGCCGGCTGACCTCGGCGGCAGCGCCGTCCTGGTCATAGGCGCCGTGCCATTCGGGATGGCGCAGGCAAAGCGCCGGAACGTAGGCAGTATCGCTTGAGATCATCAATTGCTCCGCACCTGAGCTGATATGAAATGCCGTGTGCCCCGGCGTATGACCGAAGACGCTGACGAAGCGAATGCCAGGCACAACCTCGTCCTCGCCCTCGACCGGCAGCACGTTTTTCCAGCTCGGGATCACACTTTGAATTCGCCGTGCCAGCGACTGCCGCCATGGCGGCAGGCGGGCGGTCGATGATGAATCGGTCCAGAATTTGTATTCCGCCGCAGCGACGATGATCTCGGCATGAGGAAACACCTGAGCGTTGGTGTCCTCACTCAGCAATCCAAAAATATGATCGGGATGGAAATGTGAGATCAGGATGGTGTCGATATCCTCAGGGCGAATGCCAGCCGCTTTCAGATTGTTCAGCATTCGCCCCGAGACGAAGATGGAATCGGAATTGTAGCCCTGCACCTGGCCGCCGCCGCCGGCATCGCAGAGCACGGTCTTGCCCTTCAGCCGCACCACGAAGGTGGAGATCGGCACCGGGACGAAGCTGGCGTCGAGACCCTCCGCGCGCAGCGCCTGCTTGACGTCGCCGACGCTGGCATTGCTCAAGAACCCCGCCTCATGCGGCTTCTCCCACATGCCGTCATAGAGCGCGATGATTTCAGCCTCACCGATGGCGATCCGGCGATAACCAGGCTCGGGGTCCGCGGTCCGGCGGCGCGGCCCGGCGGCCACGATGGCAAGGCTCGCATCGAGACCAAAGGCCACGGCAGCGGTCGCCGCCGACAGCACCAAGGTCCTTCGGGAGGGTTCGCCTGCCATCACATCGTCCGCCACCAATCAAATCTCTGGTTGATTGACCAGTCGGGCGGCAAAGGACATGCGCACCTTAGCGGGATTAAGGCGCGACGGCGGCGTTTCTGGCAGATGCCGGCCAGTGTGGGATCGCTGCAACGCTAGCGCGTTGGTAGATCAGCTACATCATACCACATGCCAACCTGTTCGCTGCCCGGCGATACTGCAGCCGACGAAAGCCGCCATCACCGGGGCGTCACCGTACGGATCGCGCTCATCATTCACATCAGGCGGCGCGAACCGATTGCAGGAAGCGGCTGACCTCCTGCTTGAGGCGCTGACTATCCTCGGAGAGCTGGCGCGCTGCGTTGAGCACCTGGTTCGATGTGTCCCCGGTCTCGCTCGCGCCGCGCTGGACATCTGTGATGTTGGACGAGACCTGCTGGGTCCCGGTCGCAGCGTGCTGAATGTTGCGAGAGATCTCGGAGGTCGCCGCGCCCTGCTGCTCCACTGCGGCGGCGACGGTGGCCGCGATCTCGGACAGCCGTTCGATCGTCGTCGAAATCTCCCTGATGGCGCTGACCGATTCCTGCGTCGCACCCTGGATGCTCGAGATCTGCTGGGCGATCTCGCCGGTCGCCTTCGCCGTCTGCTCAGCCAGCGCCTTGACTTCAGACGCCACGACCGCAAAGCCCCGGCCGGCTTCACCGGCGCGCGCCGCCTCGATGGTCGCGTTCAAGGCCAGCAAATTGGTCTGGCCTGCGATGGTGTTGATCAGTTCGACGACGTCGCCGATGCGGGTCGCAGCCCGCGACAGTTCGCCCACGCGGTCATTGGTGCGACGCGCCTGATCGACGGCATCGGATGCAATGCGCGCGGACTCCTGCACCTGGCGGCTGATCTCCTTCACCGAAGACGTGAGCTCTTCGGTCGCCGACGCAACCGCCTGAACGTTGGCCGTCGCCTCCTCGGACGCCGCAGCGACGCTCGTCGAAAGCTCCTGGCCGCGCATCGCGGTACCCGACAGCGAGTTCGCAGAGCTCTCGAGCTCGTTCGAGGCTGAGGAGACAGTCTCGACGATGTTGCCGACGGCCCCCTCGAAACTGTCGGCGAGCTTGGACATCTCCTGCTTGCGCAGCGCAGCCGCCCGCTGTTCCTGCTCCTTGAGCTCCCGGGCGTTGAAGCGCACCATCGTCTGCACGGTCTGCAGGTTGCGCAAGGCGCGGCCGATCTCGTCGTCGCGCTCGATGCGCATGCGGGTGTCGAGCTTGCCCTGGGTGATGGCCTCCATCGTCTCGTTGACATGATCGAGCGGACCGATGATGACGCTCATCGTACGATAGCCGACCAGGCCGCAGAGCACGACACCAAGAGCCGCAATCGCCGCGGACGTCATGCCGCCGCCCGCACCGAAGGACATCGCGCCCAGCACGATCAGAAACAGCGTCTGCAGCGCGACCAGCGTCCGCAGCCGTGCGGCAATGGTGCCGGTGAACATCGCGAGGTGGTCGAACAGCGAACGGCGGCGAATGATGCCGTCCTCGATCTTGTAGCTGTGCGGCTTGTTCTCGCGGATCGCAGCATAGACCTGCTCGGCCTCGGCACGCTGGTCGGACGGCAGCTTGGTGCGCACCGACGTGTAGCCGACGACTTGGCCGTCCTTGCAGATCGGCGACGCCGTCGCCAGAACCCAGTAATATTCGCCATTCTTGCGGCGGTTCTTGACCGCGCCGACCCAGGGGCGCTTCGCCTTCAGCGTGGTCCAGAGATTGTCGAACGCCTCGGACGGCATGTCAGGATGGCGCACGATGTTGTGCGGCTGCCCCATCAGCTCCGCCTCGGTGAAGCCGGCCGCCTTGACAAAGTCCTCATTGAAGAACGTCAGCTTGCCCTTGGTGTCGGTCTTCGAGACGATCAGGGTATCGTCGGAGATCGGATATTCGACATTGGTGACGGGCAGGTTCTTACGCATGCGGGACTTCCGATCTACAATGACAGTCAATCGTCATACCTGCGTTGGCATGACTACTTTTAGGGCAATGAAGAGCTCGAACATCGCACGGGTAAATTAACCCAAGATAAAGCCCCACCCCCGTGGAAGTACGGCACGTTGCGCTCATGACTGTTGTTCGCTGTTCTGGGCAGCGCTCCGCCCAATGAAAGAACGGCAGCCCCCTCGCCGCCGTCCTCCGGAATGATGCGCTCGCTTCTGCGACCCGGCCGCGTCAAGCGGCGCGAACGGTTTGCAGGAAGCGGCCGACCTCAAGCTTCAGCCGGTTGCTGTTGGCCGCAAGCGATTTGGCGGCCGACAGCACCTGGGCGGACGCGCTGCCCGTCTCGGTCGCGCCGCGTTGCACATCGACGACGTTGGACGACACCTCTCCAGTGCCCACCGCAGCCTGCTGCACATTGCGGGCGATCTCCTGAGTGGCCGCGCCCTGCTCCTCGACCGCCGCCGCGATGGTCGACGAGATCTCCGACAGCTTCTCGATCGTCACCGAGATCTCCCTGATCGCCGTCACGGATTCCTGGGTGGCATTCTGGATGCTGCCGATCTGCTGGCCGATCTCGCCGGTGGCCTTAGCGGTCTGCTCGGCCAGCGCCTTCACCTCGGAGGCGACGACCGCGAAGCCGCGGCCGGCCTCGCCGGCGCGCGCCGCCTCGATCGTGGCGTTGAGCGCCAGCAGGTTGGTCTGGCCGGCAATGGTGTTGATCAGTTCGACCACGTCGCCGATGCGGGTGGCGGCCTTGGACAACTCGCCAACGCGATCGGTGGTCGAGCGCGCCTGACCGACCGCTTCGCCGGCCATGCGCGCCGATTGCTGCACCTGGCGGCTGATCTCGGTCACCGAGGACGACAGCTCCTCGGTGGCAGAGGCGACGGACTGAACGTTGGTCGAGGCTTCTTCCGATGCCGCAGACACCGTCGTGGCCAGCCGCCGTGACCGGTCCGCACTCGATGACAACGACGTGGCGGAGGCCTCGAGCTCGGTGGAGGCCGACGACACCACCTCGATGATCTGTCCCACTGCGGCTTCGAAGCCGTCGGCAGAGTTTCTGCATCTCGACCCGGCGCTGCTCGGCGGCGATCTGGTCCTGTGCGATCTTGGCCGCCGCCTCGTGGCGCGCCTTCTCGGCCAGCATCTGGCTGACGCCTTCCACCGCCCGTGCGGTGTCGCCGATCTCGTCCTTGCGGTCGAGACCGACCATCGCCGGCGCTTCGCCGCGCGCCATGCCCTGCAACACCAGAACGAGGGCCCGCATCGGCTGCGCGATGCCGAAGACGCCGATCGCGAGCGCGCCGGAGAGGGCTGCAAGGGCGGTCAGCACCGCCATGATCAGCGTATTGCGCGTCCCCGTGACGGCCAGCTCGTGTTGCTCCTTTGCTCTGGCCTCCGAGAACGCGATCGCTTCGCGTTGAAGTTCGACCGAGAGGTCCACTGCGGCTCTGAGCTTGTCATTGCATTCCGCCCGCATGCGCTCTGCGGCTTTCGCGTTCTCCTCGGCCGTAGTGGCTCTCGCCGCGACCTGGATCACCGGAGCACAGGCTGAAAATGCGTTGCCGAAGAGTCCCTTCAGCCTGGCGATGCCGCTGGCCTTCTCCGGTAGATCGACCTTGCTCAGACCGTCGATGACCTGAGCCGACATGTCCTGCGTCGTCTTGAGCAGGCGCGCATTGCCCGCATCGGTGGTTTCGGTCAGCATCTCGAAGGCAGCGGCGCGATACGTCTCGGCCCGGCGGGTCGAGCGGATCAACCATGAGGTGGAGGCATCGACCCTCTGCACGACATCGGCATAGGCGCGATCGATGGACGATGTCTGGCTGGACATGTAACTGACAAGACCGATCATGGCGGTGCCCATCAGAAGCGCAATCAGACCGACCTTGAAGACCATACGAATGTTGTTGAGCACGAGGACGTCTCTCTGTTGCGCATGAAAAGCTGCGTGAAAGGAATGATTGTGCGCGTCCTATTAACGTTGGTTAAAGGATACTGAAGTCGCCGTAATCCTACGGATCCGGCGAGCCGTCGCGCGGGATCAGCTCCTTTCTGACCAAACGGGATCTCCAGCCGACGAGAACGCGGTCCGTCCGCAACGCAAGAAGGCGTAGCTGATCACCACGCCTCCCAGCGCTTGCGTTCTGCGATCAGGCGGCGCGCACGGTTTGCAGGAAACGTGACACTTCGAGCTTCAGGCGGTTGCTGTTCGCGGCGAGCGATTTGGCGGCGGAAAGCACCTGCGATGACGCGCTGCCCGTCTCGGTCGCGCCCTGCTGCACGTTGCCAACATTGGCCGAGACCTCCCCGGTGCCCGCGGCGGCCTGCTGCACGTTGCGCGCAATCTCCTGAGTGGCCGCGCCCTGCTCCTCGACGGCCGCCGCGATGGTGGACGAGATCTCCGACAGCCTCTCGATCGTGACCGAGATCTCCCTGATCGCCGTCACCGAGTCGTGTGTCGCGCTCTGGATGCTGCCGATCTGCTGGCCGATCTCGCCGGTGGCCTTGGCAGTCTGCTCGGCCAGCGCCTTCACCTCGGAAGCGACCACGGCGAAGCCGCGGCCGGCCTCGCCGGCACGCGCGGCCTCGATGGTGGCGTTGAGCGCCAGCAGGTTGGTCTGGCCGGCAATGGTGTTGATCAGTTCGACCACGTCGCCGATGCGGGTGGCGGCCTTGGACAACTCGCCGACGCGATCGGTCGTCGAGCGCGCCTGGCCGACAGCCTCGACCGCCATGCGCGCCGATTGCTGCACCTGGCGGCTGATCTCGTTGACTGACGAGGACAGCTCCTCGGTCGCAGAGGCGACGGACTGGACGTTGGTCGAGGCCTCCTCCGAGGCGGCCGACACGGTGGTGGCGAGCCGGCTGGCGCGGTCCGCGCTCGACGACAGCGACGTGGCGGAGGCTTCGAGCTCGGTGGAGGCCGACGACACCACCTCGATGATCTGCCCCACCGCGGCCTCGAAGCCGTCGGCGAGTGTCTGCATCTCGGCCCGGCGCTGCTCGGCGGCGATCTGGTCCTGTGCGATCTTGGCCTCCGCCTCGTGGCGCGCCTTCTCGGCCAGCATCTGGCTGACGCCTTCCACCGCCCACGCGGTGTCGCCGATCTCGTCCTTGCGGTCGAGACCGACCATCGCCGGCGCTTCGCCGCGCGCCATGCCCTGCAGCACCCGGACGAGCGCCCGCATCGGCCGCGCAATGCCGAACACGCCGGTTGCGAGCGCGCCGCCGATGGCAACAAGGGTGGCCAGCACCGCCATGATCAGCGTGTCGCGCGTGCCTTTGACGGTCGCCTCGTGCTGCTCCCTCGCCTTGGCCTCTGAGAACGCGACGACATCGTTCACCGCGGCGAGCAGGACGCTCACCGCGGAATTGAGAACATCCCGGCATTCGTCGTTCAACTTCTGTCCCGCTTTGGCGTTCTGCTCCGGGGTCATCGCAGCGCTCGCGGCCTGGATGCCCGGCTCGCAGGCGGCGAAAGCCGTCTTGAAGCGATCGGCGATCCGGCCGATCTGATCGGCCTTTTCCGGCAGATCCGTCCGGATCTTGTCGAGACCGTTCCGCACCTGGGCCGCAGCATCCTGTGCAGCCTTGAGCAGGCGCGCATTGCCCGCCTCGGTGGTCTCCGCGAGGAGCTCGAAGGCCGAGGCCCGATAGGTCTCGGCACGGCGCCCGGTCCGCGCCAGCAGCACCGTGGAACTGTCGATCCGCTTCACGACATCGGTATAGCCCTGGTCGATGCCGGACATCTGGCTCGACATATGGCTGACCAGGCCGATCATGATGACGCCCATGATCAGGGCGATCAGGCCGATCTTGAAAACGATGCGAATATTGCTGAGCACGGCGAATGTCTCTCATTCCAAAAGTTGTAGAGAGTTAAAATTCGCCTGATCAGTTTAACATAGGATAAAGTTTAAGCCGCCGCGCCCGTAGTTTCGCGGATTGCATGGCGCTCATGCATCTCACGATGGCGCTGCTGTGCGTGTTGCCCCACGCAAAGCGAAAGGGCGCGGCCAGCGGCCACGCCTAGGACGAGATCGCCAGTCGAACGCCGCAATCAGGCGGCGCGGACGGTATTGAGGAAGCGGCTCACTTCGGCCTTGAGACGGTTGCTGTCGGACGACAGAGCCTGTGCCGCAGACAACACCTCGGAGGAGGCGGAGCCGGTTTCATTGGCGCCGCGCTGGACCTCGACGATGTTGGTCGAGACATCCTTCGTGCCCTGGGAGGCGTGCTGGACGTTGCGGGAAATCTCCTGGGTCGCGGCGCCCTGCTCCTCGACCGCGGCGGCAATGGTCGACGCGATCTCCGAAAGCCGCTCGATGGTCGCCGAAATTTCCTTGATGGCGCCGACCGATTCCTGGGTCGCGCTCTGGATGCCGGAAATCTGCTGACCGATCTCGCCGGTCGCCTTCGAGGTCTGCTCGGCGAGCGCCTTCACTTCGGTGGCGACCACGGCGAAGCCACGGCCCGCTTCGCCGGCGCGCGCCGCCTCGATCGTGGCGTTGAGCGCCAGAAGGTTGGTCTGTCCGGTGATCGTGTTGATCAGTTCGACGACGTCGCCGATCCGCGCGGCCGCCTTGGAGAGCTCGCTCACCTGCTCGTTGGTGCGGCGGGCCTGGTTGACGGCCTCGCCCGCCATCCGGGCCGATTCCTGCACCTGCCGGCTGATCTCGGTCACCGACGACGACAGCTCCTCCGTGGCCGACGCCACCGACTGCACGTTGGTGGAGGCCAGTTCGGACGCCGATGCCACGGTCGTCGTCACCTGCTGCGCGCGCTCGGCGGAGCGGCTCAGCGTATTGGCCGACGTCTCCAGCCGGCCCGACGCGGTGGACACAGCGTTCACAATGTCGCCCACGGTCTGCTCAAAGCGGCCGGCAAGGTCCATCATCTCCCGGCGGCGCTGCTCGGCCTGCCGACGCTCCGTCTCCTTCTGCTCGGCTTCGAGCGCCTGGACGCGGATGGCATTATCCTTGAAGATCTGCACCGCCTTGGCCATCTCGCCGACTTCGTCACGGCGATCGGCATAGGGAATCGTGACGCTGAGATCATTGTTGGCCAGCCGCCCCATGGCGGCGATCATGCTGGTGATGCCGCGCGTCACGGCGGAATTCAGCACCAGCAGCGCGATCACCGCGATCACTGCCATGACGGTGCCGCCGGTCACGATCGCCGTCTTCGACGACGCCAGAGCGGCGTCGGCCGCGTCCGCACGCGTCTGCAGCAGCGCCGCTTCGACGTCGACCGCTTCCTTCACCAGCGCGCGAAGACCATCCATGTACTTCTTGCCGGCGCCGGAGGCTTCGAGGTTGCGCGCCTCCTGCACGGTCTGCGGATTGCGCATCAGCGCGATCTCCTTTTCCGCCACATCCTGTCGCCAGCCGGCGGCGGCTTTCTCGATCTGCTCGAAGCGGCGCTGCTGGCCCGGATTGTCGGAGGTCAGCTGCTTCACCTCGGTCAGCGCCTTCTTGAAGGCGGCATCAGAATTCTTGTAGGGCTCGAGGAAGTTGTCGGTGCCACCGACCAGGAAGCCGCGCACGCCGGTTTCGGCATCGACCATCGCGGAGACCAGCGCCTTGGCCTGCTCCATCACTTGATAGGTATGCACCGTCCAGGAATTGTTCTGCGCCAGCGTGGTGAGGTTCTGCCACGTGATCACGCTGGCGATGATGGAAACGACCATCGTCATCAGGAACGCGGCGCCGATCTTGCGCGACGTCTTCATGTTCATCAAGAAGTGAGCATTGTTCGTTCTCTGGGGGGGGGGGCCTGTGGGGAGCTGTGCCGGCTGCAGTCGGGGCAGCCGGCGGACGGACCGGCAACTGCGAACAATTCGCCAGAACGAATTGAAACTCCTCTTAATATTTGGGTCCGTAGTCCCCACGCGGCGGAGCTGACGCTGCGATGCGGACTGGCCGCGGCGTGTGCTGGGCGCGTGCATCACGTAAAAGGCGCGGCCCTGCGGCCGCGCCTTGTTCGACGACGAAGCAAACTCGACTTGACGACCGCGCTCAGGCGGCGCGCACCGTGCTCAGGAAGCGGTCGACCTCGACCTTCAGCCGGTTGCTGTCGCCGGACAGCATCTGCGCCGCGGAGAGCACCTGGGACGAGGCCGAGCCGGTCTCGCCGGCGCCACGTTGCACCTCGGAGATATTGGCCGAGACCTGCTGCGTGCCGATGGCCGCCTGCTGGATGTTGCGCGAGATCTCCTGCGTCGCGGCACCCTGCTCCTCCACCGCGGCGGCGATGGTCGAGGAGATTTCCGACAGCTTTTCGATGGTGCCTGAGATCTCGCGGATCGCGCCGACCGATTCCTGCGTCGCGGCCTGGATGCTGCCGATCTGCTGGCCGATCTCGCCAGTGGCCTTGGCGGTCTGCTCGGCCAACGCCTTCACCTCGGAGGCGACCACGGCAAAGCCGCGGCCGGCCTCGCCGGCGCGCGCCGCCTCGATGGTGGCGTTGAGCGCCAGCAGGTTGGTCTGGCCGGCAATGGTGTTGATCAGCTCGACGACATCGCCGATGCGGGTCGCAGCCTTCGACAACTCGCCGACACGCTCATTGGTCCGGCGCGCCTGCTCGACGGCATCGCTGGCCATGCGCGCCGATTCCTGCACCTGCCGGCTGATCTCGTTGACCGAGGAAGCCATCTCCTCGGTCGCCGACGCCACCGACTGCACATTGGTCGAGGCCTCGTGCGAGGCGGACGCCACGGTGGTGGCCAGCGTCTGTGAGCGCGTGGCGGTCGTGCTCAGCGAGGTGGCCGAGGCTTCGAGTTCGGTCGAGGCATGGGATACGGTCTCGACGATCTGTCCCACGGCCTGCTCGAAATTGTCGGCCATCTGGTGCATGTCGGCGCGGCGCTTCTCCGCCATCATCTTGTCCATGGCGACCTTGGCCTCCGCCTCCTGGCGGGCCTTCTCGGCCAACATGATCTTGATCTCGTTGACAGCCTGGGCAGTCTCGCCGATCTCGTCACCGCGACCTTCGCCCGAGATCGCGACGTCCTCGCCCTTGGCCATCCGTTGCAGCACTGCGACCAGCGCGCGCATCGGCTTGGCAATGCCGAACTGCCCGATCACAAAGCCGAGCGACAGGCCGAGTACGATGCCGAGCGCGGCCATCGTCACCAGCATGCGCGAGGTCTGCTGATATTGATCCTCGGCCGCCTTGGCGAGGTTGTCGACGCGGGTCGTCAATCTGTCGGCGACATCCTTCATCTTCGCCTGTAGCTTCTCGGCGCTGGCGCGGCTCTTCATCGCGACGTCGCGCATTCTCTCCGCCTGCTCGCTCAGTTGGACGTCCTTGGCGGCGGACACGACGCGGATCGTCTCCTCAATCCCTTTCTCGTACTCGGCATAGGCGGCACGGACATCGGGGATCATGGCGCGCGCCTGATCGTCCCTGGTCTTGGCAACCTCCTCAAGGCGCTCGGCGAATTGCCTGCGCTGCTCCTCGATCACCTTGAGGGTGGCCTCACGATTATCTTGCCGCGGGTCGAGCGCCGCGCGGAATTCGGCGCGATTGAGCGCAATCACGCTCTGATTGGCGCGTGCCGCACCGAGGGCCCGGCTGGCGGCCGCCTTCATGTTGGCGGCGCCTTCTGCGACCGTCTCCAATGCGCCAATCGCGACCCAGCTGATCGCTCCGGCTACAGCGGCCATCAACAAGACGATGGCAAGAATTTTGGTGAGCACGCGAAAGCGCGACAGGAAAGACATCGAACGACCTCGTCTGATACCTGATGACCGACGAGAACCGGTCTGGGCCCGAGCCAACCATGTCTCATCGGCGATGTGGAACGCTGCCAATCTGAGCGGTCAAACGACGTAATTTGATTAATTTTTTCTCCCGTAAACTACGGAGACGAGAGCGAAACGAACAGGCGCGACCTTGTGGCCACGCCCTGTCTGTCGACGAACGGCGGGGATGAGCGCCGCACTCAGGCGGCGCGCACCGTGCTCAGGAAGCGATCGACCTCGACCTTCAGCCGGTTGCTGTCGCCGGACAGCATCTGCGCCGCGGAGAGCACCTGGGACGAGGCCGAGCCGGTCTCGCCGGCGCCACGTTGCACCTCGGAGATATTGGCCGAGACCTGCTGCGTGCCGATGGCCGCCTGCTGGATGTTGCGCGAGATCTCCTGCGTCGCGGCGCCCTGCTCCTCCACCGCGGCGGCGATGGCCGAGGAGATTTCCGACAGCTTTTCGATGGTGCCTGAGATCTCGCGGATCGCGCCCACCGACTCCTGCGTCGCCGCCTGGATGCTGCCGATCTGCTGGCCGATCTCGCCAGTGGCCTTGGCGGTCTGCTCGGCCAACGCCTTCACCTCGGAGGCGACGACGGCGAAGCCGCGGCCCGCCTCACCGGCGCGCGCCGCCTCGATGGTGGCGTTGAGCGCCAGCAGGTTGGTCTGGCCGGCAATGGTGTTGATCAGTTCGACCACGTCGCCGATGCGGGTGGCGGCCTTGGACAGTTCGCCGACGCGCTCATTGGTCCGGCGCGCCTGGTCGACAGCATCGCTGGCCATGCGTGCCGATTCCTGCACCTGCCGGCTGATCTCGTTGACCGAGGAAGCCATCTCCTCGGTCGCCGACGCCACCGACTGCACATTGGTCGAGGCCTCGTGCGAGGCGGACGCCACGGTGGTGGCCAGCGTCTGTGAGCGCGCGGCGGTCGAACTCAGCGAGGTGGCGGAGGCTTCGAGCTCGGTCGAGGCGTGGGACACGGTCCCGACGATCTGTCCCACGGCCTGCTCGAAATTGTCGGCCATCTGGTGCATGTCGGCGCGGCGCTTCTCCGCCATCATCTTGTCCATGGCGACCTTGGCCTCCGCCTCCTGGCGGGCCTTCTCGGCCAACATGATCTTGATCTCGTTGACAGCCTGGGCGGTCTCGCCGATCTCGTCGCCGCGGCCTTCGCCCGAGATCGCGACGTCCTCGCCCTTGGCCATCCGTTGCAGCACCGCGACCAGCGCCCGCATCGGCTTGGCAATGCCCAACTGCCCGATCACAAAGCCGAGCGACAGGCCGAGTACGGTGCCGAAGCCAGCGATGATCATCAGCGTGCGGGAGGTCTGCTCGTATTGCACCTCCGCCTCTCCGGCCAGGTTTTCGACGCGGACGTTCAGCCGGTCGGCCACGTCCTTGACCTTGGCCTGGAGCTTCTCAGCCGCCCCCCGGCTCTTCATCGCGGCGTCACGCATCCGGACGGTTTGCTCGCTGATCTGCATATCCTTGGCTGTGCTGATCACCCGAAACGTCTCGTCCGCCTCCTTCTCATACTCGGCGTAAGCGCTGCGGATCTCTGGAATCATCGCCCGCGCCTGATCGTCATTGGTCTTTGAAACCTCTGCAATGTGCTCTGCAAAAAGCTTGCGCTGCTCCTGCACCACCTTCAACGCTGCATCGCGGTTCTCCGCATGAGGATCCAACGCGGCCCGGAACTCGGCACGGCTGAGCGCAAGGACGTTCTGATTCGCCCGCGCCGCGTGCAGGGCACGGTTGGCGGCTGCCGCCATCTTGCTCCCATCCTGGGCCAGCGTCTCCAACGCGGCGATGGCAAACCAGCTGATCGTAACCGCCACGGCAGCCATCAGCATGACAATGGCAAGAATCTTGGTCAGTACGCGAAAGTGCGAAAGGAATGACATTATTATGAACCTCGTCTGGTGCCGGATGGGCAGACGAGGACCTGCCATGACAGGCGGCGGCAGTGTCTCTCCCGCATCATCGGCGATGTGGAACGACACCATCCTACAAACTCGACATCAGCGATTTTGTTAATTTGCTCTCCCATGAACTACGGAGATGAGGGCGAAACGAACAGGACGCGGCCTTGTGGCCACGCCCTGTCTGTCGACGAACGGTGGGGATGAGCGTCGCACTCAGGCGGCGCGCACCGTGTCCAGGAAGCGGACGACTTCGAGCTTCAGCCGACTGCTGTCACCCGACAGCATCTGCGCCGCCGAGAGCACCTGGGAGGACGCCGAGCCGGTCTCGCCGGCACCGCGCTTGACCTCGGCGATGTTCGCCGAGACCTGCTGGGTGCCGATCGCCGCCTGCTGGATGTTGCGCGAGATCTCCTGCGTCGCGGCGCCCTGCTCCTCCACCGCGGCGGCGATGGCAGCAGAGATTTCCGACAGCTTTTCGATGGTGCCTGAGATCTCGCGGATCGCGCCCACCGACTCCTGCGTCGCCGCCTGGATGCTGCCGATCTGCTGGCCGATCTCGCCGGTGGCCTTGGCGGTCTGCTCGGCCAACGCCTTCACCTCGGAGGCGACGACGGCGAAGCCGCGGCCCGCCTCACCGGCGCGCGCCGCCTCGATGGTGGCGTTGAGCGCCAGCAGGTTGGTCTGGCCGGCAATGGTGTTGATCAGCTCGACGACATCGCCGATGCGGGTCGCCGCCTTGGACAGCTCGCCGACGCGCTCATTGGTCCGGCGCGCCTGGTCGACAGCATCGCTGGCCATGCGGGCGGATTCCTGCACCTGCCGGCTGATCTCGGTGACCGACGATGACATTTCCTCGGTCGCCGACGCCACCGACTGCACATTGGTCGAGGCCTCCTCGGAGGCGGCTGCCACAGTGGTGGCCAGCGTCTGCGACCGCGCGGCAGTCGAACTCAGCGACGTGGCCGAAGCTTCGAGCTCGGTCGAGGCCTGCGACACCGTCTCGACGATCTGACCGACCGCCTGCTCGAAGCCATTGGCCATCTGGTGCATCTCGGCGCGGCGCTTCTCCGCGATCAGCTTGTCCATCGCGATCTTGGCCTCGGCCTCCTGCTGCGCCTTCTCGGCCAGCATGATCTTGATCTGGTTGACGGCTTGGGCGGTCTCGCCGATCTCGTCGCCGCGGCCTTCGCCCGATATCGCGACCTCCTCGCCCTTGGCCATACGCTGCAGCACCGCGACCAGCGCCCGCATCGGCTTGGCGATACCGAACTGGCCGATGACGAAGCCGAGCGACAGGCCAACCAAGATACCGAGGACAGCTACGGTCATCAGCATGCGCGAGGTCTGCTGATATTGCTCATCCGCTGCCTTGGCGAGATTCTCGACCCGCGCATTCAAGCGGTCGGCGACATCGCGGATCTTGAACTGGAGCTTCTCGGAATTGGCGCGGCTCTTCATCGCGGCATCGCGCATTTTCTCCGTCTGCTCGTTGATCTGCATGTCCTTGGCGGTCGTAATGACGCGGAACGTCTCCTCCATGCCCTTGACGTAATCATCATAGAGCGCCCGGACATCGGGGATCATGGCGCGCGCCTGATCATCCTTGGTCTTGGCGACCTCCTCCAGGCGCTCAGCGAATTGCTTGCGCTGCTCCTCGATCACCTTCAGCGCCGCCTCGCGATTCTCGTTGCGGGGATCGAGCGCGGCGCGGAATTCGGCGCGGTTGAGCGCAATCACGTTCTGATTGGCGCGCGCCGCCAAGAGGGCGCGGTTGGCGGCGGACTTCATCAGGGCGGCGCCTTCGGCCACGGTGGCCAGCGCGTCGATGGCGAACCAGCTGATCGTGCCGGCCACGCCGGCCATCAGGATGACGATCGCGAGAATCTTGGTGAGCACACGAAAGCGGGACAGCAGCGACATCGGAGACCTCGTCTGGAGCCACATGATGGACAGGCGGAAGCTGTGGTCGCCCCGCGAAACACCTGTCCGACGTCATTGGCGGCGTGAAAAGCACGCTAAGTCTGCTGCCGGGCACACCGAGATTCCGTTAATTTTCTACCCCGTAGAATTTCGGCCGCATGGTTGCGGGTGACACGCTGCTCGCGTGACGGGTCACCCGCCATGGCAGACATGTCGCGCTCAAGCCGCGCGCACCGTCTCCAGGAAGCGGCTGACCTCGGTCTTCAACCGGTTGCTGTCGGTCGACAATGACTTTGCCGCTGACAGGACCTGGGCCGTCGCCGATCCGGTTTCGCTGGCGCCGCGCTGCACATCGGCGATATTGGCCGAGACCTGCTGGGTGCCGTGCGCAGCCTGTTGCACGTTGCGCGAGATTTCCTGCGTTGCGGCGCCCTGCTCCTCGACAGCGGCCGCGATCGCCGAGGCGATCTCGGAGAGACGTTCGATCGTTCCCGAGATGGTGCGGATCGCGTTCACCGATTCCTGTGTCGCCGCCTGGATGCCGGAGATCTGCTGCCCGATTTCGCCGGTCGCCTTCGACGTCTGTTCGGCGAGCGCCTTGACCTCGGTGGCGACCACGGCGAATCCCTTGCCGGCTTCGCCGGCGCGGGCCGCCTCGATGGTGGCATTGAGCGCGAGCAGGTTGGTCTGCCCGGCGATGGTGTTGATCAATTCGACGACGTCACCGATGCGAGCGGCGGCCTTCGACAGCTCGCCGACCTGATCATTGGTGGTGCGCGCCTGCGTCACCGCCTCGCTCGCCATCCGCGCCGACTCCTGCACCTGGCGGCTGATCTCGGTCACCGACGACGACAGCTCCTCGGTCGCCGAGGCGACCGACTGCACGTTGGTCGACGCTTCTTCCGATGCCGAGGCCACGGTCGTGGCCAGCCGCTGCGATCGGTCGGCGGTCGAGGTCAAGGTGCCGGCCGAGGCTTCGAGCTGGCTGGAGGCCGAGAACACCGTGTTGACGATGTCGCCGATCACGGCCTCGAACTGACGGGTCACCGCATCGACGCGGCGACCGCGCTCGATCTTGGCGTCGGCGTCCTTGGCGGCCGCCTCGTCCGCCGCCTTCTTGGCGATCAGCGCGTCCTTGAAGATCTGCAGCGCATTGGCCATCGCCCCCATCTCGGTGCTCTCGCCGCGATGTGGGATCTCGACCGAGAGGTCGCCCTCGCCGAGAGCCTGCATCGGCTTCACGATCGAAACGATGCCCTGCGATACGCTTCGCACCATCAGGAAGCTGACAAGCACGCCGACGATCAGCATGACGAGATTGATAGCGCCGAGCATCGCAAAGGATGTCGAATAGGTCGAAGCCGCGTCGGCGGACGCTCTATCGGCGCCGCCATTGTTCAACTCGATGCTCTTGCGCAACACCTCGTCAGCTTCAAGGCCGATCTTGTTGACCGTATTCTGGTTCAGCACATGCGCCTCGTGCGGCACCTGCCCCGCCGCCTTGCGCGACAGCTCCATCACCTGCTGACTGCCGGCGAGGTACTTGTCCCAGACGCCCCTCCATTGTTGATAGATCGTTCGCTCCTCCGGCAAGGCAATCATCGTCTCATAGGACTTGGCCGCCTTGTTGATGGTGTCGAGCACCGTGGCCGCGGTCTTCTCCTGGGCCAGCTTCTCATCGAGCGTCTCCGCCAGCATATGCTCGCGAACCACATTCCGGTAAGTGATGGTCGCGGCCCGGAGGTCACCGAGAACACGCACGCTCGGCAGCCAATTGCTGGTGATGTCAACCGTATTGGCATTCATCATGCGCATGCTCGAGACCCCGAGCAGGCCCATTGCGGTCAGGACGACGAGAAGCAGCGCAACGACCGAGATGATCTTGGCGCGAATGGACATGCTGGCGAACATGGCAACTCCCTCGAGGCGGCGCCCTCCGCTGCGAGGCTACGAGCGCCAGGCGCAGCCGCCGGTGTGGTTAAAATCGAGTTGCATTGTGCGCGTTCCGTCGATGGAACATCGTTAACATCGCGGCCCGTAGAGTTACGGAGACGATTTCATGCGCCGCAAAGACGTTCCTCCAAACCCAGAAGCGCCGCAGCTTTCGCCGCGGCCCCCTGGTCTGCGTGCGCCTGCTTTCGATGGCGGCGTTCGTCTACGCGGCGCGCACCGTGTCCAGGAAACGGCTGACCTCGAGCTTCAGGCGGCTGCTGTCGGTCGACAGCGTCTGCGCAGCCGACAACACCTGCGAGGACGCCGTGCCCGTCTCGCTGGCGCCGCGCTGCACCTCGGTGACATTCGACGAGACCTGCTGCGTGCCTTGCGCCGCCTGCTGAACGTTGCGCGAGATCTCCTGGGTCGCGGCGCCCTGCTCCTCGACGGCAGCTGCGATCGTGGAGGAAATCTCAGACAGCCGCTCGATCGTGCCGGAAATGGTCCGGATCGCGTTCACCGAATCCTGCGTCGCAGACTGGATGCTTGCGATCTGCTGGCCAATCTCGCCGGTCGCCTTGGAGGTCTGCTCGGCCAGCGCCTTGACTTCGGTGGCGACGACGGCGAAGCCTCTGCCTGCCTCGCCGGCGCGCGCCGCCTCGATGGTGGCGTTGAGCGCCAAGAGGTTCGTCTGGCCGGCAATGGTGTTGATGAGTTCGACGACGTCGCCGATCCGGGCCGCCGCCTTTGACAGCTCGCTGACCTGCTCGTTGGTCTTGCGGGCCTGGTCGACGGCCTCGCCGGCCATACGTGCCGATTCCTGCACCTGGCGGCTGATCTCTGTGACCGAGGACGACAGTTCCTCGGTGGCGGATGCCACCGACTGGACGTTGGTCGAGGCCTGCTCGGACGCGGCCGCCACGGTCACAGCCATCTGCTGCGACCGTTCAGCCGTCGAGGTCAGCGAACCTGCGGAGGCCTCAAGCTCGGTCGAGGCCGACGACACGGTTTCGATGATCTGGCCGACCGACCGCTCGAACGAGTCGGCGAGCTGATGCATCTCGCGCTTACGCTGCGCGGCGGCGATCGCATCCGCCTGTGCCTTCTGCTCGGCCTCGGCGCGCGCCTTGGCCTCGGCATTCTCGCGAATGACCACGACATTCTTGGCCATGTCACCGACCTCATCGCCACGATTGGCACCGGGGATCTGGATGTCGAGATCTCCGGAGGCCATGCGTCCGAGCGCGCCGTTGAGCGCCACGATCGGCCGAGAAATGCCAAGGAAGCCGAACGCAACCGAGCCGGCGAGCACGAGCACCAGAACCACCGAGAGCAAGAAGTTCACCTTCGTGGCGCTCGCGACCGCGACCTCCGCCTGCTCCCTGGCTTCGCGAGAGAATTGGTCGGCGGCCTGGACGGCCTCGGCCATCAGCTTGCCGGCCTCCTCGGCCGCAGGCAACATGCGCTCGGCGAGCAGCTTGGTCTTGGCTTCCTCCAGCGAGGCGGCCTTGGTTGACGCTTCGATATAGACCCTGAGATCACCCCGAAGCTTTTCGACATCCGGCTTCCCTGCAGGCGGCACCTTGTCCAAGAGCTGAACAAAGCTCTGATCCAGATCCTTGGAGCGTGCGATCATGCTCTCCTTCGATTTGACGTCGCCGGTCGCAAGATAGCGCCAGGCATTGGTGCGGATCGCCGTGCCTGCTGCATTCAGCTCGTGCAAGTCGCGTTCGATTGCGATGGCGTCCGGAGCTGCCTTCAACGCCGGCAGCTTGATCAGGTGATCGAATTGCTTGTTCCAGTCGGCGGCCTGCGTATCCCGCAGCACGTTGGTCGCCAGCAGCTCCTTCTGCATCCTGACGATCTCCTCCGCGCCCTTCTTGTAGTCGGATGTCAGAGCGAGGATCTTGCCGAAGCGCTCCTTGGTGGCCGGACGGACCGCCGTGGTCTGCGCCATTTCCAGCCCCGTCTTGATGCGCGCTTCGACCGTGTGCTCATCCTCCAGCAGCTTGTCGACCTCGGCCGTACTGCGTGCAAGCCTCACCCCGCGATTGACGAATTGCAGGCTGCGCAGATCGGCGTCTGCGGTCAGCGCGAGCTTGCGGATGGCGAGCTGCCGATCCGAGATCTTGGTCGCCTGCTCGACCGTGCTCTGCGACATCTGTTGATTGACGAGCGCCGCCACCGCCAGCAGCATGCCGCCTAAGCCGGCCAGGCCCAGCTTGTAGCCGATACGATTGAACTTCATCTTTCCAGCTTCCGAGTGGGGCGCTGCAAGATCACGCTCATGTGCGGACGCTGCGCCAATGCGTACAAATTGAGAATTACAAATTGGCCGTGGCGCATACGGGAAAGATTAACGGCGAGCACCGGAGATTTACGGAGATAAGGCCGTTTCGGCGCGGCACATTGACGCAAAATTCGTAGGACTACGGAGGCACAGCCTCGACAAAGCGGCCCGCCCGGCCGGAAAAGTTGAAGGCCGGGGCGTCGCCGCCCCGGCCTTCGTTCAACGATCAAAACCAGCTTGAACCGATCGCGACAATCTCAGATCACGCCGCCCGCACCGAGCCGAGGAAACTTGCGACCTCCTGCTGCAGACGGCTGCTGTCGCCGGAAAGCGCCTGTGCCGCGGCGAGCACCTGCGCCGAGGCCGAGCCGGTCTCCGCGGTGCCGCGTTCGACGTCGGCGATGTTGGCCGAGACCTGCTGCGTGCCATGGGCGGCCTGCTGCACATTGCGGGAGATTTCCTGGGTCGCCGCGCCCTGCTCTTCCACCGCCGCCGCGATGGTCGAGGAGATCTCCGACAGCTTCTCGATCGTCGCAGAGATCTCCTTGATCGCGCTGACCGACTCCTGGGTCGCCACCTGGATGCTCGAGATCTGCTGACCGATTTCACCGGTCGCCTTGGCGGTCTGCTCGGCCAGCGCCTTCACCTCGGAGGCGACCACCGCAAAGCCGCGGCCCGCCTCACCGGCGCGCGCCGCCTCGATGGTGGCGTTGAGTGCCAGCAGGTTGGTCTGGCCGGCAATGGTGTTGATCAGTTCGACAACGTCGCCGATGCGGGTTGCCGCCTTCGACAGCTCGCTCACGCGACCCGTGGTGGTGCGGGCCTGGCCGACGGCCTCATTGGCGATCCGCGCGGATTCCTGCACCTGACGGCTGATCTCAGTCACCGAGGATGCCATCTGCTCGGTCGCCGAGGCCACCGACTGCACGTTGGTCGTCGCCTCTTCGGAGGCCGTGGCAACGGCCGTCGTCAGGCCCTGCGAGCGTGTCGCCGCCTGGGTCAGCGTGGTCGCAGACTGCTCAAGCTGGCCGGACGCGGCCGATACGGTGTTCACGATCTCACCGACCGCCGCCTCGAACTGCTGCGCGAGGCGCTGCATGTCGGCCTTGCGCTGGCGCTCGGCCATCGCATCCTGCGCGTTCTTGGCCTCGGCCTCGGCGCGCGCCTGCTCCTCGGCGTTGCCGCGGATCACGGTGACGGTCTTGGCGAGATCGCCGATCTCGTCGCCGCGCGAGGCGCCAGGGATGACGATGTCGAGCCGGCCGCGCGCCATCTCGCCGAGCGCAGCATTCAGCCGGGTCAACGGCCGCGCGATACCGAGGAACGAGAAGACCACCGATGAGATCACCGAAAGCAGCACCGCCAGCCCGACGATCTGCGTGATGCGGCTCGCCTGCGCCGCGACCTCATCGGCATCATATCGGGCGCTGGCATTGCGGGCGCGGGCATCCTGGATGGACGCCGTCATCAGCTCGCTCGCCTCGCCGAGATAAACCAAAGTGCGGTCGCGCAGCAGCGCCTCCTTGATCCCCTCGAACTTGACGACCTCGTCATTGGCAACGACGAAGTCCGAGGCGATGCCGTTGAGCCTGGTGATCGCGGCCTGGATCTCGCGGTCGTCGGCGAGCATGCGGGCGTCGGTCAGCGAGCTCTTCAGGATCGGCACCGTCTGTTTCAGCTGGGTAATCGCGCCGGCGTCGCCAGTGACGCCGAACCGCCAGGCCTGCGAGCGCATGAAGTTCAGCTTGGCATCGGCGGCATGCAGCTGCCGCTCGACGCGCTCACGAAACGCCAGGTTCGGCAGGGTCGGCGAGCCGAGGATGGCCTGGAGTCCCTTGGTCCATTCGGCGGACACCACGCCGCGCTTGTCGATCTGCAGCAGCAGCGCCTGTTGGGCCTGCGCCAATTCGACCGCGCCGGCAGCATAGCTCTTCATCAGCTCCTTCAGCCGGTTCAGCCGGTTGCGGTTCTCGGCGGTGCTGACATTGGCCAGCGCCCCGTCGATATCCGTGACCATGGCGGTAGAGAATTGTTGGATCTCGGCGGCCGCCTTCTCGGCATCGGCCGGCACCCGCGCCAGCCGGGCCGTGCGGCCAGCAAGCTGGGTCTGCTGCATGTTGATGCTGGCGGACATGACGCTCTCGACCACACGCCGCGCACGCTCGGCCCGCTGATTGGCCGCACTGACCGCACTCTCGGCCATCATCTGATTTACGATCATACCGACCGCGAGAGTGGCGCCGATGGCGCCGGCGAGCCCGAGTTTGTAGCCGATCCGATTCAGTTTCATTGCCCTACCCACAGAAGGACCATCACGCCGCGGTCCATCCTGAAGGTATAGAGGTGAGGTCCCTAGAGACCGTTAATTTACGGGTGTCGACGTGCATTACACGTGAAAAACTTTTGCTTTTTCTGTGTGCGTTCCGGCGCTTAAGGCGGCAACCCGGCGTCCGCACGCCGCGGGCCGGCGCACGAAGGATGCAGATGATGAAATCGAGATCAGCTCGCCGTCACCGAACGGCTAGCGCATCAGCCCGAGCGCATCGGCAAAGAACTGCGGTCCGCCGAAATTGCCGGACTTCAGCGCCAGCAGCATGTCGCCTGCCTCAGCGCCGATCGCGCGCAGCACGGGCACGCCGGCGGCGATCTCCGGACCCACCAGGAAGCCGGGAATCCTGAGCCGATCAACGACCGCGCCGGAGGTCTCGCCCCCGGCGACAATCAACCGCCGCACCCCCGCCCCGATCAGCCCCTCGGCGAGATCGGCCATGGCCTGCTCGATGGCGTGTCCCGCCGCTTCGCGGCCGTGCCTGGCCTGCAGGGCGCTGACCTGATCTGGCGTGGCGCTGGAGGCGATCAGCACGGGACCACGGCCGATCCGCTCGCCTGCCCAGGCCATCGCCCGCTGCGCTTCATCGGGACCGGCGACCAGAGCCGCCGCATCGAGATGCAGCACCGGCATGATCGTCTCGGCCTGCGCGATCTGCTGCAGCGTCGCCTGCGAGCAGCTGCCGGCGAGGCAGGCCGCCATGCCGCCGACCGGCGCACCGGCGTGATGGGTCAGGCCGTGAGGATGCGCCTGCCTGGACGCAACGAGGGCACGCGCCAGGCCGAGCCCGATCCCGGAGGCGCCGACCGAGACTTTGCTCTTCAACGCAGCCGCGCCGATGGCAGTCAGGTCGGCATCGAACACCGCATCGACGATCGCCGCGCCAAAACCCTGCCCGGCCAGCTCCTGCAGGCGGTGACCGATCGCCTCGGGCCCGTGCACGACGGTGGCGAGATCGACCAGGCCGACCGTCCTCCGGCTCTGGCGGCCGAGCACGCGCACCAGATTGGCATCATGCATCGGATTGAGCGGATGATCCTTGAGCGGGCTCTCATTGAGCGGCACGGCGCCGACGAACAGGTTGCCCTGATAGACGGTGCGTTTCGTCTCCGGGAAAGCCGGCGTCACCAGCACGATCGGATCGCCGGCATCGGCCGCCAGCGCATCCATCACCGGGCCGATATTGCCAGCATCGGTGGAATCGAAGGTCGAGCAGATCTTGAACAAGACATGCTCAGCGCCGCGGGCACGCAGCCATGTATCCGCCTCGCGCGACCGGGCCACCGCCTGCGAGGCCTCGATCGAGCGGCTCTTGAGCGAGACCACGACGGCGTCGACCTCGGGCAAAGCGAGGTCGGAGGCCGGCACGCCGATGGTCTGCACCGTGCGCAGGCCGGCGCGCGTCAGGGTGTTGGCGAGGTCGGAGGCGCCGGTGTAGTCGTCGGCGATGCAGCCGAGCTTCAGGCTCATGGCTTCACTCCCTTGTAGGGGGCGAACCATGCGAGCCCGTCCTCGGTGCGGCCGCGCGGATTGTACTCGCAGCCGACGAAGCCGGCATAGCCGAGCCGGTCTAGCTCGGCGAACAGGAACGGATAGTTCAGCTCCTCGCCATCCGGCTCGTTGCGCGAGGGAATGCTGGCGATCTGGATATGGCCGATGATGTCCATCAGCTCGCGCAGCCGCATCGTGACGTCGCCATGGATGATCTGGCAATGATAGATGTCGAACTGCAGTTTCAGGTTCGGAATCTTCAACTCGCGGATCAGGTCGCGGGCGAAGCCGAAATCGTTGAGGAAATAGCCGGGCACGCTGCGCGGATTGATCGGCTCGATGACGACGTCGAGGCCGTGGGGCGCGAAGAATTCCGCCGCCCAGGCCACGGACTTGTAATAGGCCTCGACGGCCTTGGCATCGCTGCGCTCGGCGATGCCGGCCATCATATGCAGCCGCTTCACGCCGGTCGACTTGGCATAAGGCAGCGCCGTTTCCAGGCTCGCCTTGAGATCGTCGAAACGCTCCGGCAGTGCGGCAAAGCCCTTCTCGCCGGCGTCCCAATTGCCCGGTGGCAGGTTGAACAGCGCCTGGATCAGACCATTGTCGCGCAGCCTTTTGCCGACCTCCTCGGCCGGATGATCATAGGGAAACAGGAATTCGACCGCGGTGAAGCCGGCCTTGGCGGCGGCCGCAAAGCGGTCGAGGAACGGATGCTCGGTGAACATCATCGAGAGATTGGCGGCGAAGCGCGGCATGGCGTGAGAACTCGTCGTGTTGTTACTTGGAGGAGCCCGGCAAGGTGGCGCCGGTGACCTGCGCATACATCCGCGCCACTGACGCGTCGTCGTCGCGGCCCATGCCGGCGGCCGATGTCATCAGGAACATCTGCAGCGCCGCGGCCGAGACCGGCACCGGGAAGCGGTGGTTGCGCGCCATGTCCTGGATGATGCCGAGGTCCTTGACGAAGATCTCGACCGCGCTGCGCGGCGTGTAGTCGCCGTCGAGCACGTGCGGCATGCGGTTCTCGAACATCCAGGAATTGCCGGCCGAGGCGGTGATGACCTCATAGACCTTGCGGATGTCCAGGCCCTGCTTGGCGGCGAAGGCAATCGCCTCGCTGGCGGCTGCGATGTGCACGCCGGCCAGCAACTGGTTGATCATCTTGAACGCGGCGCCCTGCCCCGCGGCATCGCCGAGCTCGTAGAGCTTGGCGGCCATCGCGTCGAGCGCCGGCCGCGCCTTGGCGAAGGCCGCAGGGCTCCCCGAGGCCAGGATGGTCAATTCGCCCTGCGCAGCGCGCTGCGCACCGCCGGAGATCGGCGCATCGAGATAGTGCCGGCCGGTGGCTTCGAGCTGTTTGGCGAGGCGGCGCGCGATGTCCGGATCCATGGTCGCGGAGGAGACGAACACGGCGTCCTTCGGCATGGTCTCGGCGGCGCCGCCGGGGCCGAACAGAATGGCCTCGGTCTGCGCCGCATTGACGACGACGCTGACGACGATGTCCGCGCCTGCCGCGGCCTCAGCCGGGCTGTTCGCGCCCTTGCCGCCATCGGCGACGAACCGCGCGACGGCATCGGCCGAAACGTCGCAGCCGGTCACCGCGAAGCCGGCGCGCTTGAGCGAGGTCGCCATGCCATATCCCATGGAGCCGAGCCCGATCACGGCGACGTTCAATTGCGATGGCTGCGGCATGCGGCAAATCCTCGAAGCGTTTCCTGAACCTGTCCGGTTGGCCCGGCTGGTCCCTGGGTATCACGGCTTGGCCACGCTGCCAAAGCGTGAGACAAAGCGGCAAAAGGTGAGGAACGAGGAAAGACCCGTGGCGGAGACTACGATTCGCGAGGCCATCTGCCGGTTCGGCCGCTCGCTGTTTGAGCGCGGGCTGACGCCGGGCTCGTCCGGCAATATCAGCGTGCGGCTCGACGATGGCGGCTGGCTGGTGACGCCGACCAATGTTTCGCTCGGCTTCCTCGATCCTGGCAGGCTCTCGCGGCTCGATGCCAACGGCAGGCTGGTGTCGGGCGACGCGCCGACCAAGGAGGTGCCGCTGCACAGTGCGCTGTACCAGACCCGCGCCGCCGCCCGCGCCGTGGTGCATCTGCACTCGACGCATTCGGTGGCAATCTCGATGCTGCCGGAGATCGATCCGCTGATGGCGCTGCCGCCGCTGACACCTTATTACTTGATGCGCTGCGGCCAGACGGCGCTGGTGCCCTATCATCGCCCCGGGGATCCGGCCGTCGCCGACGCAATCAAGGGCCTCGCCGGCCAATACGCCTCGGTGCTGCTCGCCAATCACGGGCCGGTGGTGTCCGGCGACACGCTGGAGGCGGCGGTGTTCGCGATGGAGGAGCTGGAGGAAACCGCCAAACTCTATCTGCTGCTGCGCGGGCTCAATCCGCGGCATCTGTCGCCGCAGCAGGTCGACGATCTGGTGAAGGTGTTCGGCCTCACCCTGCCCGATCACGCCGATCATCACTGATCGAACCGGCCCGGTGGACGCACATGCAGTACCCTGCACCATCGCCCGCCGAGATCGAAGCGGCCGCCCGCATTTTGTTCGAGGAGGCGCGCTTCTATCGCTGGTTTCCGATCACGACCGATTCCTACGAGATCTTCGCCGAATCCGATCGGATCGGGGTCGCCGAGTTGCGCGGCATCGCCGAACGCATGCTGATGGCGGCGGCCCAGGCCAAACTGCGCGCGGTGCTGCGCTAGCCGAGCCACGCCTGCGCCGCCATGTCGCTCGTCGTTCCGCCTTGCCTCCGGCCGGCAATGATGCCTAATGTTAAGGCAGAACATGGCTGCGCAGGCCATCAGCGGCCGCTCGATTGATAGGCAGATGCTGGCACTCCCGTCCCATTGCGGTGCGGAAGCGCGTTCGGATCTTCCACCATCAATTGCAGCGGCGTCCGCTCCACACGCCTGATGCACAGACGGGAACGGACAAAGTGCCTCCACACCGCCGTGGTTGCAGCTGTTTTCCTGGGTCTTTGCTCGGCGCGAGGGTCGCCGCAGCCGGGGCGGACGGCTCACGCGCACCAATTGCATACGTATCGCGGGCTGAGCGCACTCTTTATGCACGGCGCAACGCGGGCTCCGATCCCTTGGCATATCCGTTGCAGACACCACGCCGTCGGGAGCTGGGCGCCCGACCGTGCGAACGATGACTCATGCCCGGTTCTTGCTGACGACAGGCGATATGGAGGACGGATGGCGGCGGGCGCGAGCTTGGAACTGGTGAAGGTGACGAAAATGTACGGTCACGTCACCGCCGTCGACGCGATCGACCTGCGGATTCCCGCCGGCTCCTATTGCTGCCTGCTCGGCCCGTCCGGCTGCGGCAAGACCTCGACCTTGCGCATGATCGCCGGCCATGAATCCGCGACCTCCGGCGACATCATCGTCGGCGCCAAGAATGTCACCGAGCTGCCGCCCGCCGGGCGCGGCACCGCAATGATGTTCCAGTCCTACGCGCTGTTTCCGCATCTCTCGGTGATCGACAACGTCGCCTTCGCGCTGAAGATGAAGGGCGTCTCCAAGCCCGAGCGCCACGCCCGCGCGTGCGAGCTGCTCGAGCTCGTGGACATGCAGAGCTATGCCGGCCGGCTGCCGGCGCAGCTCTCCGGCGGCCAGCAGCAGCGCGTTGCACTGGCACGCGCGCTGATCACCTCGCCGCAGATCCTCCTGCTCGACGAACCCTTGTCGGCGCTCGATCCGTTCCTGCGCTTGCGCATGCGCGCCGAGCTGAAACGGCTGCAGCGCGAGCTCGGCCTCACCTTCATCCACGTCACCCACGGCCAGGACGAGGCGATGGCGCTGTCGGATCTCGTGGTGCTGATGAATGGCGGCCGCATTGAGCAGCAGGGCAGCCCACGCGAGATCTTCAACCATCCGCGCACCGAATTCGCCGCCCGCTTCATCGGCGGCCACAACGTGATCCCGCTGAACGGCGAGACCTTCGCGGTGCGCGTCGACCGCATTCAGCTGAAGGCGCCGGATGCCGCGATCGACGGCCCGGCCGTACCGGGCACGATCAGCAAGATCGAATATCAGGGCACTTACGTGCTCATCGCGGTCGCCACCGATGGCGGCCCGGAGATTTCGGCCCAGCTCAGCGACGACCAGTTCGACGCGGAGACCCACGTGATCGGCGAACGCGTCGTCGTGACCTGGAATCCGGCGCTCGCCGACGCGCTGACGCCCCGCCCTGCGACGTCAGCCGCGCCGGCTGCCGAACTCGTGGCCTGACTTCGCCTGCTCTTTCTTATCCCAAGGAGATGATCATGACTGATCGATCGAAAAAGACATCCATCAGCCGCCGCTCGCTGCTCAAGGGCGCGGCCGGCGTCGCCGGTCTCGCCGGCTCGGGCACGCTGCTCAGCGCGCCCTATGTCCACGCCGCCGATCCGAAGGTGCTGCGCTATCTCGGCACTGCCGTGAACGAAGGCGACGAAATCTCGAAGAAGTGCCTCGCCGACACCGGCATCAAGATCGAATACATCACGGCGACGACCGACGACGTCACCAAGCGCGTCATCACCCAGCCGAACTCCTTCGACGTGCTCGACACGGAATATTTCTCGCTGAAGAAGCTGGTGCCGTCGGGCAACATCTTCCCGCTCGATGCGCGCAAGATCAAGGAATTCGACAATATCACGCCCGTCTTCACCAAGGGCGAGCTGCCGAACGGCAAGAAGATCGGCGGCCAGGGCACCGCGCCGTGGAAGGTGCTCTATCTCGAGGGGGCGAACTCCAAGACCTTCTCGGCGACGCCGACCGAGTATGTCACGCTGATCCCGACGGTCTACAATGCCGATACGCTCGGCATCCGCCCCGACCTCATCAAGCGCCCGATCTCGTCCTGGGCCGAGCTGCTCAACCCCGAATTCAAGGGCAAGGCCTCGATCCTCAACATCCCCTCGATCGGCATCATGGACGCCGCCCTCGTCGTCGAGGCGACCGGCCAGTACAAATATGCCGACAAGGGCAACATGACCAAGGCCGAGATCGACCTGACCATGAAGGTGCTGACCGAGGCCAAGAAGGCCGGCCAGTTCCGCGCCTTCTGGAAGGACTTCAACGAGTCGGTCAACCTGATGGCCTCTGGCGAGACCGTGATCCAGTCGATGTGGTCGCCGGCCGTCACCAAGGTGCGCTCGATGGGCATCCCTTGCGTGTTTCAGCCGCTCAAGGAAGGCTACCGCTCCTGGGCCTCCGGCTTCTGCGTCTCCAAGGCGGTCGCCGGCGGGCCGAAGCTCGACTGGGCCTATGAGTTCGTCAACTGGTACCTGTCCGGCTGGGCCGGCGCCTATCTCAACCGCCAGGGCTACTACTCGGCCGTGCTGTCCACCGCCAAGGCCAACATGACCGAGGACGAGTGGGGCTACTGGATGGAAGGCAAGCCGGCGAAGAACGACATCAAGGCGCCGGACGGCACCCTGATGGAAAAGGCGGGCGCGGTGCGCGACGGCGGCTCCTATGAGGACCGCATGGGCAATGTGGTCTGCTGGAACGCCGTCATGGACGAGAACGACTACATGGTACGCAAGTGGAACGAGTTCATCGCCGCCTGACGTGACCACCATTGCTGCCGCGCCCATGACGTCATGGGCGCGGCAGAGCATCTCTGACGCTTCAAAGCCTCCGCACCGGATGACAGGTTTCTGCCGTGGCCGTGACGATCGACAACTCGCCTGACACTCTGGCGCCGGCGGACAGCGGCTTGCGCAAGCTGACCATGCGCTCGATCGCCTGGCTGCAGGCGGGGCCGATGATGCTGGTGTTCGCGCTGTTCTTCCTGTTGCCGCTGGTGCTCGTCGTCATCGTCAGTGCCTGGGACTACAACGAATATGAGATGATCCCGGCCTTCAGCTTTCGCGGCTATACTGACACGTTCGAGGGCTGCGTCGCCAATCTGCCCGAGCTATGCACGATCCTGAAGACCTATCTGAAGACGCTGAAACTGTGCCTGCTGACCTGGGGCCTGACGCTTCTGATCGGCTTCTGGGTCGCCTATTTCCTCGCCTTTCACGTCCGCAGCAAGACCTGGCAGATCGTGCTGTCACTGCTGTGCACCATCCCGTTCTGGACCTCCAACGTGATCCGGATGATCGCCTGGATCCCCCTGCTCGGCCGCAACGGCCTGGTCAACCAGGGGCTGATCGGGGCAGGCTTCATCAACAAGCCGGTCGAGTGGCTGCTGTTCTCGGAATTCTCGGTGGTGCTGGCGCTGGTCCACCTGTTCACCTTCTTCATGGTGGTGCCGATCTTCAATTCGATGATCCGCATCGACAAGCGCCTGATCGAGGCCGCCTATGACGCCGGCGCGTCGGGCTGGCAGACGCTGGTCAACATCGTCATTCCGCTGTCCAAGCCCGGCATCGTGATCGGCTCGATCTTCGTCATTACCATCGTGATGGGCGACTTCGTCACCATCGGCGTGATGGGCGGCCAGCAGATCGCCTCCGCCGGCAAGATCATCGAGTCCAGGCTCTCGGCGCTGCAATTCCCGGCCGCGGCCGCGAACGCCGTGATCCTGCTCGGCATCACCATCATCATCATCTCCGCGCTGACGCGGATCGTCGACGTGCGCAAGGAGCTCTAGCGATGGGAGACAAGCGCCCCCGCTCCTTCTACATCCTCGCGGCGTTCTTCGCAGCCTATGTGCTGTTCTTGTACGGGCCGATGATCGCGATCTACATCCTGTCGTTCCAGGGCCCGGATGGCGGCCTGACGTTCCCGATGAACGGCGTGTCGCTGACCTGGTTCGGCAAGGTGTTTTCCGGCGGCGGCATCGTCGACATCGGCGCCGCCTTCAAGCGTTCGCTGGCGCTCGGCCTCGTGGTGATGGTTATCACGGTGGTGCTGTCGGTGGCCGCCGGCATGGCGTTCCGCAAGCCGTTTCGCGGCGCCTCGATCCTGTTCTACACCGCGATCGCCAGCCTCATCATGCCGTCGATCATCACCTCGCTCGGCATCGCCTTGGAATTCCGCCTGATCGACGATTTCATCAACAAGCACGGCGCCGATGTCGGCCTCGGCTGGCTCGCCGATGGCTATACCACCGCCATGGGCCTGTTCACGTCGGGTCTCGGCGCGCATCTGACCTGGACCTTGCCATTCGGCCTCCTGATCATGTTCGCGATCTTCAACCGCTTCGACGGCCGGCTCGAGGAAGCCGCCCGCGACCTCGGCGCCACGCCGTGGCAGACCTTCCGCCATGTCGTGCTGCCGATCATCCTGCCCTCGGTCGTCGGCATCGGCCTGTTCGGCTTCACTCTGTCCTGGGACGAACTCGCCCGCTCCAGCCAAGCGATCGGCTCCGTGAATACGCTGCCGCTGGAATTGCAGGGCCTGACGACGACAGTCACCAAGCCCGACATCTACGCCCTTGGCACGCTGACCTCGGCGGTGTCGTTCGTCGTCATCTTCGCGGCGCTGTCAGTGATCCTGGTGCTGCAGGCCCGCCAGCGACGCCAAGGCTCGGACGCTGGCAAGGGCATGGTGTAGAGCGGACGGTTGATCGCTCCGTCGCCAGCATTGCTTGACATTATTGCGTCGAAGAAATCTAGACCTCTGCTTTGGCCCCTGGATTGCTTCGCTACGCTCGCAATGACGGTCGTGGCGGGCACCCAAGATCCCACATACTCCGTCATCGCGAGCGCAGCGACGCGATCCAGGGGCCACGACAAAGACTCCAAGCGGCGGTCCGTCGGTTCACTTGTGTTCGGTGACCTGATGAAACAGCCTTACGTTTACATCATGCCGAGCGGTCGCAATGGTACGCTCGTGATCGTGCTTTCGAGACAACGAGGAACGAAAGGTAGACCTTCTACTGGCCCGGCATCCTGGATTGCTTCGCTGCGCTCGCGATGACGGTTGTGGCGGGCACCGAAGCTCCCACATACTCCGTCATCGCGAGCGCAGCGACGCGATCCAGGGGCCGCGACAAAGACTCCAAGCGGCGGCCCGTTGGTTCACTTGTGTTGGGTATCCTGATGAAACAGCCTTACGTTTACATCATGGCGAGCGGTCGTAATGGTACGCTCTACGTCGGCGTGACGAGCCATCTCCCTAAACGGGCCTATGAGCACCGCGAAGGTCTTATCCCCGGCTTCACCAAGAAATACAGTTGCAAGCTGCTCGTGTGGTATGAGCCGCATGAAACGATGATCACCGCCATCGAACGCGAAAAGCAGATCAAGGCCGGCAGCCGTACGAAGAAATTATTGTTGATCGAGGCGTTCAATCCGCAATGGCTTGATCTCTACGAGACGCTGATCTGAGTCGAATCCCAACGTAAACCGATCAAGCAGCCCTGGATTGCTTCGCTACGCTCGCAATGACGGTTGTGGCAAGCACCAACGGTCCCACATACTCCGTCATCGCGAGCGCAGCGACGCGATCCAGGGGCCACAGCAAAGACTTTGAATTGCCATTGCTTTGCAGCGGCTGGACGGCTGCAAAGCACAAAGCAGATCAGAGCCCCAGATACGCCTTCCTCACGTCCTTGTTGCCGCTGATCTCGGCGGCGGTGCCCTGCATCAGGACGCGGCCGGTCTGCAGGATGTAGGCGCGGTCGGCGATCTCAAGGCATTCGGCCATGCGCTGCTCGACGATCAGCACCGTCATGCCGGCGTCGCGGATGCGCTTCACCGCCTGGAAGATCTCGTCGACCAGCTTCGGCATGATACCCTGCGACGGCTCGTCGAGCATCAGCAGTCGCGGCCGGGTCATCAGCGCGCGGCCGATCGCCAGCATCTGCTGCTCGCCGCCCGACAAGGTCTCGGCGCGCTGCTCCAGCCGCTCGGACAGGCGCGGGAACAGCTTGAACACGAAGTCGAGCGGCTCCTCGCGATTGGCTTCGCTGCGGTAGAGATAGCTGCCGAGCCTGAGATTGTCGCGCACCGAGAGCCGCGGAAACAGCCGGCGGTTCTCCGGCACATAGGCGATGCCCTTCGCCGTGATCAGATGCTGCGCCATGCCGTCGATGCGGTTGCCGTCGAAGGTGACGCTGCCAGCACGCGGCCGCTCGGCGCCGGCGATCGACTTCAACAAGGTCGACTTGCCCGCGCCATTGGCGCCGGCGACGCAGACGATCTCGCCCTGCTCGACGTCGATCGAGACGTTCGAGATCGCAACCAGCCCCTGATAGGCGGTGGTGACGTCACGCACCGACAGCATGGCGGTCTCCCAGATAAGCGGAAATGACTTTGGGATCGCGGACGACGTCCGTGGGCTTGCCTTCGATCAGCACCTTGCCGAGGTCGAGCACGATGGCGCGGTCGACCAGCGGCATCACGATCTCCATGACGTGCTCGACCATCAGCACCGTGATGCCGGTGTCGCGCACGCGGCGCACGAGTTCGACGCCCTTCTGCGATTCGACCGGCGTCAGGCCCGTGAGCACCTCGTCGAGCAGCAACAGCTTCGGCTCGGTTGCGAGCGCGCGGGCCACTTCGAGCCGCCGCTTCTCCGACGGCACGAGGTCGCTCGCCAGCACGTCGGCCCGCGCATCGAGGCCGCAGAAGGCCAGCACCTCATGTGCCTTGCGACGGGCGTCGCGCATGTTGGTGCTGCGCACCAGGGAGCCTACGATGACGTTCTCGATCACCGTCATGCTCTCAAAGCTCTTCACGACCTGGAATGTTCGGCCGATGCCGCGCTGGCAGCGCTCGGCTGCCGGCAGCGCCGTGACATCCTCGCCGTCGAAGAAGATCGTGCCTTCGGTCGGCTTGAACGCGCCGGCAATCAGATTGAACAAGGTCGACTTGCCGGCGCCGTTGGGACCGATCAAGCCGACGATCTCGCCGCGCCCGACCGTGATCGACACGTCGGAGTTCGCCGTCAAGCCCGAGAAGCGCTGGGTGATGTTGCGGGTTTCCAACAGAGCGGTCATGATGCCACCGCCTCTCTGACCTGGTTTGCAGCCGGCTTCGGCTTGCGGGAGAACAGGCTGACCAGCCCCTGCGGCCGCGCCAGCGAGATCGCGATGATCAGGCCGCCATAGACGATCAGATCGACGCCGCGGCCGGAGCCCCCGATATAGGAGCGGGTCAACTCGGTCAGCGGGATCAGGATCACCGCGCCCAGCATCGGTCCCCACAGCGTGCCGATGCCGCCCAGTACGGCCGGGAGCGCCATCAGCAGCGAGAACTGGAAGCCCATGACACTTTCTGGGTCGATGTAGGAGACGAACTGCGCGTAGAAGCTGCCACCGATCGCGACCAGGAAGGCCGAGACGGCCGCGGCGCCCATCTTGGAGTTGAACACGTCGACGCCGAGGCTTTCTGCGGCGACCGGGTTGTCCTTTACCGCGCGCCACCAATAGCCCCACTTCGAATCCTCCAGCCACCAGGTGACGAACCAGGCGACGCAGGCGAGCGCCAGCGCGAAGTAGAAATATGGCAGCTTCGAGCGGGTGAACTGGAAGGTCAGCCAGGAGTCGCGCCGCACCGGAATGTCGATACCGAGCGCCGCCCCTGCCCAATCCCAGTTCTGGAACAATAGCAGCGTGATTTCGGCGATGACGATCGTGGCAATGACGAAGTAATGGCCGCCGAGCCGGAAGCAGGGATAGCCAAGCGCCATCGCGATCAGCGCCGAGATGAGACCGCCCGCGAGCATGCCGAACCACGGCAGCACGCCGAACTTCGTGAACAGGATCGCGGTCGTATAGGCCCCGAGCCCGAAATACAGTGCGTGCCCGAGCGAGATCTGGCCGCAATAGCCGGACAGGATGTTCCAGCTCTGCGACAGCGCCGCATACATCAGGGTCAGCACCATGATGTTCTGGACATAGACGTCCTTGACGAAGAACGGCACGGCCGCCGCGATGGCCGCGAGGAAGGCGGCGACGATGAGGTCGCGCCGGCGACGTTGAATGAATGCCTTGTCCATCAGATCGATCCGAACAGACCGCGCGGGCGGATGAAGACGACGAGGAGATAGACGCCATAGATGCCGACGGTCTTCAGCGACGGCGGCAGGATCAGCGTGGTGATGGCCTCGACGAGACCGACCACGATGCCGCCGGCAAAAGCGCCGAACACGCTGCCGAAACCGCCGAGCGCCACCGTGACATAGGCGATGGTCGCAAACGAGGCGCCGACGTCCGGGAAGACATAGAAGAAGATCGCCATGACCGCGCCGGCGAGACCGACCAGCGCCGCGCCGAGGCCCCAGCCAAGCGCGAACACCTTGTTCTTGTCGATGCCGACCAGCGCCACCGCGCCGGCATCCTCACGCGTCGCCTCCAGTGCGCGTCCGAAATCGGTGCGGTGGATGAAGAAGTAGAGCCCGGCGAAGGCCGCGATCGCGATCAGCGCGCCGACCAGCTGCGGCTGCGGCAGATAGATGCCGGCGATCGAGATCGTCTTGCCGCCGAGCCAGGAGTGCGGAATGCTGCGATAGTCCGGGGTGAAGAAATACTGCGCGACGCCGCGCATCAGCACGGCCAGGCCGAAGGTGGAGAAGATCTGCACCATGCCGGTGTTGGCCTTGGCCCGGACCGCAAATCTGACGATCAAGAGATAGACCACGGCGCCAAATATGAACAAGGCGGCGGCGACCAGTGGCGCCGACAGCAGCGGATCGAGTGCGAAAAACGCGAACAGGAAGAAGGTCGCGTACATCGCGATCATCAGGAACTCGCCATGGGCGAAGTTCACGACGTCCATCAGGCCGAAGATGAGCGCCAGCCCCACGGCGATCAGGCCGTAGAGCAGGCCCATCAGCAGGCCGCTGGCGAGACTTTGGATGATTGTTTCTGCTGTCACTTCACTTGCTCCCCCGTCATTGCGAGCGAAGCGAAGCAATCCAGACCTTCTCTTTGGCTCCTGGATTGCTTCGTCGCTGCGCTCCTCGCAATGACGGAGCACGACCGATGCTCCGCCATGGTCCGATGCAGAGCGCGGCCGGCGCCCTGCGCGTGCTTACTTCATCGGCCAGCTGGCTTCCGCCACGGCCGCCTGGGTCGGGAAGATGGTGACGAACTTGCCGCCGACATATTGCAGCAGCACCGGATCGGCATCGTTGTTCTGGCCGTTCTCGTCGAACTTCACCCGCTTCCACGGCATGATGGTCTGGTTGCCCGGCATGTCGGTGGCGGCCAGCGCGTCGCGGATCTTCTCGCCGTCGGTCGACTTGGCGCGGTTGATGGCGTCGGCCATCACGATCAGGCCCATGAACTGGCGTGAGGAGTAGTCGTTGAAGTCCTTGCCCGACTTGGCCTTGAACATGTCGTTGATCTTGCCGACCATCGGCCGCTTGGCGGCGAGGTCGAGCGAGAACGAGCCGCGCGAGATCACGCCTTCGAGCTTGTCGCCGACGGCATCATACAGCGCCTTCTCCGAGAAGCCTGCATCCTGCGCCACGATCGCGTTCGGCTTGTAGCCGAGCTCGGCCATGGTCTTGACCAGCAGGATGCCGTCCGTGGTGTAGCTGGACGGCATCAGCACGTCGGCATTGGCGGCCTTGAGCTGCTGCACCTCGGCCGACAGCGACGGCGAGTTGGCGCGATACTTGATGTCGGCGACGACCTTGTAGCCACGCTCCTGGGCGAGCTTGAGCTGGGCGTTGCTCGAATCCGTGCCGAAGATGGTGTCCTCGTGGAACAGCGCCAGGGTCTCGATCTTGGTGCCCTTCTTTTTCATGGCATCGAAGAAGTCGAACATCGCCTGCGAGAACATCTCGTCATGCGGCGCGGCGCGGAAATAATACTTCAGGCCGCGGCGATGCAGGCTCGGCGAGGAATTGTCGGCTGACAGATACGGAACCTGGTAGCGCTCGCAGATCTGGCTCGCGGTGACCGCAACCGCGCTCTGATAGGAGCCGATGACGGCAACGACCTTTTCCTGCGTGATCAGCCGCTCGGCCTCGGCGCGGCCCTTCTGCGGGTCGGCCTGGTGGTCGGCGAACACCAGCTTGATCTTGGCGCCGCCGAGGCCCGGCAGGCCTTCGGTACGGGCGAGCGGGAGATCGTAATCGAACTTGCCGTTGATGATCTCGGCCGCGGTTTCGAACGCGCGCTGCGCATCGACGCCGATCTGGGCGCTGGCGCCAGAGAACGGATAAATGACGCCGATCTTCACTTCCGACGTCTGGGCGCGGGCAGCAATCGGCCCGAGCGCGGCGGCAGCGGTGGCTCCAAGCAGGACATTACGGCGCGTGATGGTCATGGCAAGATCCTCTGATGAAAGCGCGTCGATGAAGAGTTGAGGTCGGCGTGAAAGCTCAAAAGGAGGCATGGCTGCCTGATTAGAGGACGGCGAGATCCTTGTTCTTGAGATCGGTGATCAGCATCAGTCCCGGGGCGTGGGTGATGGCGAAGGGCAGCTTGGCGGCTGATATGACCGCCTGCGGCGTCACCCCGCAGGCCCAGAATACAGGGATTTCATCCGCGGCGACCGGCACCGGATCACCATAATCCGGCTTGTTGATATCAGCGATCCCGATCTGGTCGGGATGGCCGAGATGCACCGGCGCGCCGTGCACGGCGGGAAAGCGCGTCGTGATCTGCACCGCGCGGATCGCCTGCGCCGGCTTGAACGGGCGCATCGACACCACCATCGGACCGGAGAATGGACCCGACGGCGTGCAGGCGATGTTGGTACGGTACATCGGCACGCGGCAACCCTGCTCGATGTGGCGGATCGGCAGGCCGTCGGCCATCAGCGCCTCCTCGAACGAAAACGAGCAGCCGAGCACGAAGGTGACGAGATCGTCACGCCAATGCGCCAGGAGATCGGTCGGCTCCTCCACCATCTCGCCGTCACGCCAGACGCGATAACGCGGCACGTCGGTACGGATGTCGAGATCAGCGCCGAGCGCCGGAATGAAAGGATTGCCCGGATCGGACATGCCGATGATCGGGCACGGTTTCGGATTGAGCTGGCAGAAGCGGTGGAAGGCGCCGGCATATTGCTCGGGAAGGATCGCCAGATTGCCCTGCACGAAGCCGTTGGCCACACCCGCCGTGCTCCAGCCCTTGCCGGCGCGATAGTCCAGGCGGGCCTGGTGGCTGGGGAGAAGCCCGGCCTCGCCGGCCTGTTGCTGCACTGCCGCGGAAACAGTCATTTGAGCCATTTGCCTAATATCTCGACAAACTCACTCAACATCAGCCATGCTATAAAGTCTAATCTTCGTTTTTAATCAGGATCGATAAAACAAATTGATCCGAGGTGGGGCCGATGTTGGATTTCCGTTCCATCGAGACATTTCTCTGGGTGGTCAAGCTGGGCAGCTTCCGCGGCGCGGCGCAGCGCCTCAATACCACCCAGCCCGCGATCTCCCAGCGCATCGCCCAGCTCGAGCGCGAGCTCGGCGTCAAGCTGCTCAACCGCGATCACCGCGTGGCCTCGCCCACCGCGAGCGGGCGGCAGATGCTGGTCTATGCCGAGAAGCTGATCGGCCTGCGTGCGGAGATGCTGGCCGAAGTCGGCGACCGCTCGGCGATGCGCGGCGTGCTCCGGCTCGGCGTGGCCGAGACCATCGTGCATGACTGGCTGCCGCGGCTGATCAAGAGCGTCAACGAGAGCTATCCCAATCTCTCGCTGGAGATCGAGGTCGACGTCACGCCCAATCTGCACGCGCGCCTGCTGGCGCAGGAGATCGAGCTCGCCTTCGCGCTGGGGGCGCCGTCGGAGTCCGGCATCCGCAGCCGGGTGCTGTGCGATTACCCGATCAGCTTCCTGGCCAGCCCTGCCTTGGGCTTCGGCAAGGGCCTCGTCACGGCCGAGCAGATGGCGCGGTTTCCGATCATCACCTTCCCGCGCAACACCCAGCCCTATGACAATGTGCGCTCGCTGTTCAACCGGCCGCATCTGCCGCCGATGCGGCTGCACGCCAGCGCCTCGCTGGCGACCGTCATCCACATGGCGATCGAGGGCCTCGGCGTCGCCGTGATTCCCGCGGCGATCGTCGCCAACGAGATCGAGAGCGGACGCTTGCAGGAGCTGAAAACGGATCTGCGGATTCCGCCGCTGACCTTCACCGCAAGCTGGCTGTCGTCGCCGGAGATGGTCGCGATCGAGCGCGTCGCCGAGCTCGCAGCCAGGACGGCGCAGACGGCCAGCCATCCCTCGGCATCGGTTGACGCGATCGTCGCGGCGCGCGATGGACAGGATGCCGGAGTACAGGGAATTCAAGCATGAGCCGCGCCGCTACCAATCTGCAGATCGATTCCGCCCGCCTCTGGGACAGCATCCACGAGACCGCCAAGTTCGGCGCCACGGCGAAGGGCGGCGTGCGCCGGCTGACCCTGAGCCAGGAGGACAAGCAGGTTCGCGACTGGTTCCGCAAGGCCTGCGAGGATGCGGGGCTCGAGGTTCACGTCGACACGCTCGGCTCGATGTTCGCACTTCGCAAGGGACGCGACATGTCGAAGCCGCCGGTCGGGCTCGGCTCGCATCTCGACACCCAGCCGACCGGCGGCAAGTTCGATGGCATTCTGGGCACGCTCGGCGCGCTGGAGGTGATCCGCACCCTGAACGATGCCGGCATCGAGACCGACGCACCGCTCTGCATCGTCAACTGGACCAATGAGGAAGGCTCGCGCTTCGCGCCGGCGATGATGGCGTCCGCCGCCTATGTCGGCGACTTCACCGTCGAGGACATCCTGTCGCGGAAAGATGCTGAGGGCGTCACGGTCGGCGAGGCGCTGGACGGCATTGGCTATCGCGGTGCGACCGAAGTCGGCACGCAAAGATTCTCCGGCTTCGTCGAGCTGCATATCGAGCAGGGCCCGATCCTGGAGGCCGAGAACAAGACCATCGGCGTGGTCGATCACGGCCAGGGCGTGTTCTGGTATGACGGCAAGGTCACCGGCTTCGAGAGCCATGCCGGCTCGACGCCGATGCCGCTGCGCCGCGACGCGCTGCTGGCGCTGTCGGAATTCGCGCTCACTTTGGAGCAGATCGCGCTCAAGCTCGGGCCGAATGCGGTCGCCACCATCGGCGAGGCCGTGATCGCCAATCCCTCGCGCAACGTCATCCCCGGCGAGATCGCCTTCACCATCGACTGCCGCAGCGCCGATGCCGACACGCTGGAAGCGCTCGACGCCAGCCTGCGCGCCGCGGCGAGTGAAATCTCGAAGAAGCGGAAGGTCGAGATCGCGATCGACCAGGTCTGGCGCAAGCCGCCGACGCATTTCGATCCCAAGCTGGTCGATGCCGTCGAGCGCGCCGCCGGCACGCTCGGCTATGCGCACCGCCGCATCACCTCCGGCGCCGGCCACGACGCCTGCAATCTGAACACCATCATGCCGGCGGCCATGGTGTTCGTGCCGTGCAAGGACGGCATCAGCCACAACGAGCTGGAGGACGCCACCCAATCCGACTGCGCCGCCGGCGCCAACGTGCTGCTGCACACGGTGCTGTCGCTGGCGGGCGTGGCGTCGTAACTATTATTCTTTCGCTGATCTTATCATTCAATCGAGCTGACGACCCCGAGCGCGCTGCGCTCCCCTCCCCCTTGCGGGGAGGGGTCGGGGGTGGGGGTCCACAACGGCGGTGTCGCCCGGAGGCCCCCCTCCCCAGCCCTCCCCCACAAGGGGGGAGGGAGCACAGCTTCGTCGGCGTGAATGCTCGGCACACCCGAAGGAGACCACACGTGCGCGGAGTTTTCATCGACGCCAACGACTCGCTTGCCGAGATCTTCGAGCGGCAGCGCCAACCGGGTGATCCCGAGGTGCGCGTGCATCTCGATCCCGACATCAAGCCGGAGGACTGGCCGGCCATCCTCGCCGGCGCCGAGATCGGCGTGGTCGATCACACCGCGCTGCCGACGGATGTCGCCAGGCAGTGCAAGGGCCTCAAGCACGTCGTGTTCCTCGGCACCGGCGCGCGCAGCTACATGAACCCCGAAGAACTGGCCGAACTCGGCATCACCGTGCACCTGATCAAGGGCTATGGCGACACCGCTGTCGCCGAAGCCGCCATTGCGCTGATGTGGGCGTCGGCCCGCGGCATCGCGCAGATGGATCGCGAGATGCGCGCCGGCAACTGGCTGCGTGACGACGGCATGCAGCTGACCGGCAAGACCCTCGGCCTGATCGGTTTCGGCGGCATCGCAGCCGAAGTCGCGCGCATCGCCTCGGGCAGCGGCATGAAGGTGATCGCCTGGAACCGCTCGCCGAAGAGCCACCCGGGCGTGACGTTCGTGGATCTCGACACGCTGCTGCAGCAGAGTCATGTCGTGTCGCTCCATCTCCTGCTCAACGACGAGACCCGCGGCTTCCTCTCCCGCCAGCGCATCGCGCAGATGCGCAAGGGCGTGATCTTCGTCAACACCGCCCGCGCCGCCATCGTCGACGAGGCCGCCATGATCGATGCTTTGCGCAGCGGCCACATCCGCCACGCCGGCCTCGACGTCTTCAACACCGAGCCGCTGCCGGCCGGTCACGTGCTGACGACGATCCCGAACGTGACGCTGTCGGCCCACTCCGCCTTCCGGACGCCGGAAGCCAGCGAGAACCTGATCCATGCGGCGTGGGAGCATTGCCGGCGGGTGGCGAAGTCGTCGTAGCCCCAGCTCCCACCTCCGTCATTGCGAGCGCAGCGAAGCAATCCAGAGTCCCGCGACGGCCCTGGATTGCTTCGTCGCTGCGCTCCTCGCAACGACAATGTTGCTCCATCCGTCGCCCAACCACCCCTGTCGTCCCGTCGAAAGCCGGGACACCCCTACCGCGTGATCTATCGTGGGCCGACGGTGGCAGACGCGTAGGGCGGATTAGCGCAGCGCCATCCAGTAGCGATGGAGAAGCCGGCGGGTTACCGCTGCGCTAACCCGCCCTACGTACTGGTGTCATGAAACCCGGCCGGGCGCGAAACAAACAGCTACAACTAATCCACCATGTCCGCGACGGCCTTGCCGCACGCCTCGGTGTCCGCATTGCCGCCGAGGTCGCGCGTGCGCAGGGTCCGCTCCGCGAGCGTGCGCTCGATCGCGCCGACAATCGACTGTGCCGCGGTCTTTTCGCCGAGATGCTCCAGCATCATCGCGCCCGACCAGATCATGCCGATCGGGTTGGCGATGCCCTGCCCCGCGATATCAGGCGCCGAGCCGTGCACCGGCTCGAACACTGACGGGAAATTGCGCTCGGGGTTGATGTTGCCCGACGGCGCGATGCCGATGGTGCCGGTGCAGGCGGGGCCGAGATCCGACAGGATGTCGCCGAACAGATTGGACCCGACCACGACGTCGAACCAATCCGGATGCAGCACGAAATTCGCGGTGAGGATGTCGATGTGGTACTTGTCCCACTTCACGCCCGGATAGTTCTTGGCCATCGCCTCGACGCGCTCGTCCCAATACGGCATCGTGATCGAGATGCCGTTCGACTTGGTCGCGGAGGTCAGGTGCTTCTTCGGCCGGGACTGCGCCAGCTCGAAGGCGAACTTCAGGATACGATCGACGCCGGTGCGGGTCATCACCGTCTGCTGGGTGACGAATTCGCGGTCGGTGTCGGGAAACATGCGGCCACCCACGGACGAATACTCGCCTTCGGTGTTCTCGCGCACCACCCAGAAATCGATGTCGCCGGGCTTGCGGCCCGCCAGCGGCGACGGCACGCCGGGCATCAGGCGCACGGGGCGCAGATTGACGTATTGGTCGAACTCGCGGCGGAACTTGATCAGCGAGCCCCACAGCGAGACATGGTCGGCGATCTTGGCCGGCCAGCCGACGGCACCGAAATAGATCGCGTCATGGCTGCCGATCTGCGCCTTCCAGTCGTCCGGCATCATCTGGCCGTGCTTCTCGTAATAATCGTAGCTCGAGAAGTCGAAATGATCGAACTGCACGGCGACGCCGTGCTTCTTGGCCGCGGCCTCGATCACGCGCAGCCCTTCGGGCATGACCTCCTTGCCGATGCCGTCGCCGGGGATGACTGCGATGCGATAGGGCTTCTTGCTCATCGAGCGGATCCTCAGATGTGGCGCCGGCTATCCCGGCTCAAATGGTCGATCGCCTGAATGGACCAAATGGCGGACCGACGCAACGCTGCGGTGCAAGATTGACCGCATGGCTGACGCGCCCGACAATCGGGTCTCCTCCCCTTCAGCGAGAACCTCCATGGATCTTCATCTGCGCGGCAAGCGCGTTCTCATCACCGGCGCCTCAAAGGGCATCGGCGCCGCGGCAGCGGAAGTCTTCGCGGAGGAAGGCTGCCACGTCCGGCTCGCGGCGCGCAGTGCCGACCGGCTGTCGGCACTGGTGGAGCAGCTTCGCTCCAGTCACCAGATCGATGCGGCGGCGCATGTGGTGGATCTGCGCGAATCCGAGGACGTCGCCCGGCTGGCCCAAGAGGCCGCCGACATCGACATCCTCGTCAACAATGCCGGCGACATTCCGGGCGGGCCGATCGACAAGATCGACGAGGCGGCCTGGCGGCGCGCCTGGGACTTGAAGGTGTTCGGCTTCATCAACCTCACCCGGCTGGTCTACGCGCAGATGAAGGCACGCGGATCGGGCGTGATCATCAACGACATCGGCGCGGCCGGCGAGAAGTTCGACGCCAACTACATCTGCGGCAGCGCCGGCAATGCTGCGCTGATGGCGTTCACCCGCGCGCTCGGCTCCAAGAGCCTTGCCGACAATATCCGCGTCGTCGGCATCAATCCCGGGCCGGTCGGCACCGACCGCCACGTCACCCTGCTGAAGACCCGCGCGAAACAGCAGTTCGGCGACGAGAGCCGCTACACGGAATTCCAGAAGGGCCTGCCGCTCGGCCGCCCCGCGCATGTCCGCGAGATCGCCGACCTCATGGCATTCCTGGCCTCCGACCGTGCCGGCTACACGTCGGGCGTGATCTATACCGTTGACGGCGGCATCAGCGCAGGGTGGGGTTGATCGCCGCAACCTTTCCACGCCGACCGAAACGTGATCTACCAGCTTTCGCCGGGACGCTTCCAATCAGGAGAACTGCACTTTGGCCGACCAGGGATTGATCCGTGAGACCGCCTGCGCCGTCGTCGACAAGTTGAAGGCCGGCGTCATCACGCCGCTCGATTGCCTCGACGCGCTTGAAGCGCGCATCACAGCTGTCGACGACAAGGTCAACGCGCTTCCGACCCTCTGCTTCGACCGCGCCCGCGATCACGCCAAGGCGCTGATGCAGAAGCCAGCGGCGGAGCGCGGGCTACTCGCCGGGCTGCCGGTGCCGATCAAGGATCTTACGGATGTTCAGGGCGTCCTGACGACGCAGGGCTCGCCGATCTTCAAGGACCGGATTCCAGAACACTCCGATCTCCTGGTGACGCATCTCGAAGCCAATGGCGGCGTGATCTACGCCAAGTCGAACACGCCGGAGTTCGGCGCCGGCGCCAACACCTTCAACGAGGTGTTTGGCGCAACGCGCAATCCCTGGGACACGTCCCGCTCGGCGGCGGGCTCCTCGGGCGGCGCTGCAGTCGCGCTCGCGACCGGCATGGCCTGGCTCGCGCACGGCTCCGACATGGGCGGCTCGCTGCGCAATCCCGCAAGTTTCTGCGGCATCGTCGGCCTGCGCCCGAGCTTCGGCCGCGTCGCGCATACGCCGGCCGTCGCTGTCGACCGCAATCTCGGCGTCCAGGGCCCGATGGCGCGCAATGTCGCGGATCTCGCGCTGCTGCTCGACGCGATGAGCGGCGAGTACGCCGCCGATCCGATCTCGCTGCCCTCGCCCGCGACCTCGTTCCTGGCCGCGGCCCGCTCCGGCAAGAAGCCGGTGCGCGTCGCCTACTCGCCCGATCTCGGCATCACGCCGGTTGATCCCGAAGTCGCCGCGGTCACCCGCAAGGCGGCGCAGCGCTTCAATGAGCTCGGCGTCATCGTCGAGGAGGCGCATCCCGATTTCAGCGAGGCGCATGAATGCTTCCACGTGCTGCGCGCGCTCGACTTCGCGATGAGCAAGGCCGAGCTGCTGCGCACCAAGCGCGACCTGTTGAAGCCCGAGGTGATCTGGAACATCGAGGAAGGGCTGAAGCTCACGGTGGCGCAGATCGCGCGCGCCGAGGCGCAGCGCGTCGCGATCACGGCGCGCGCCGTCAGGTTCTTCGAGACCTATGATCTGCTGCTGGCACCTGCGACCATCGTGCCGCCCTTCCCGGTCGAGAACCGCTACGTCGCCGAATGCGCCGGGCACAAATTCGACAACTACGTGCAGTGGCTCGGCATCGTCTACGCGATCACGCTCGCTTGCTGCCCGGCGCTATCGCTGCCCTGCGGCTTCACCGCGTCGGGCCTTCCGGTCGGCCTGCAGGTGATCGCGGCGCCGCGCGCCGATGCCCAGCTGCTCGCCGGCGCCAAGGTGCTGGAAGACATGCTCGGTGTCGCCAACTCGACCCCGATCGATCCACGCGCGCCGAAAGGCTGAGCGGCGCATCCGCAGCCCGGCCAGGCGTCCAGGGCCGGGCTGACGGCACTTCAAAAGCATTGGGCGGGGAAGCCCTCGCTCTATTATGATCTCCGTCGCAGGGCAGGCGTGAGCAGAACCGACCGACGAGGTGCTGAGATGGCTGACGAGTCCGGACTGCCGCCCGAGAGCAAGCTGACCAGCAGCAAGGAACGCTGGGCGCGCGAGGGCAAGTTCCTGACCGGCCGCATCGTGCGGCCCGAGGACCAGCGCCTGCCACCGGGCCAGCATCTGACCCGCGACTGGCCGGTGCTGGACCTCGGCCTGACGCCGTCGGTCACATCAGAGCGTTGGCGGCTCGATGTCTATGGCGCGGTCGAGAATCCGCTGTTCTGGGACTTCACCGCCTTCCTGGCCCAGGAGCAGCGCCAGTTCGTCTCCGACATCCATTGCGTCACGACCTGGTCGCGCTACGACAATCGATGGGAAGGGCTGGCCACGCGCGACCTGCTCGCCGCCTGCCGGCCGCGCGACACGGCCGAGTTCGTCGTGCTGCATTCCTACGACGGCTACACGACCAATCTGACGCTTGCGGATTTCGCTGCCGAAGATGCGCTGCTGGCGCACAGTTGGTCCGGCGCACCGTTGACGCAGGAGCATGGCGGCCCGGTGCGCGTCGTCGTGCCGCATCTGTATTTCTGGAAGAGCGCGAAATGGCTGAAGGCGATCGAATTCCTCGATCACGATGCCCCCGGCTATTGGGAGGTGCGCGGCTATCACAACCGCGGCAATCCCTGGGCCGAGCAGCGCTATTCGGACTGACCGGCTTCGCTCAACGCCAGGCCAACGCAGCCGCAGGTTGGGCAAAGACGCGGAGCGTCGTGCCCACCGTCTTTCGCCGAAAACGCAAAGAGTAGTGGGCACGCTTCGCTTTGCCCAGCCTACGGTCTGCATGGTATCGCTTCAGCGCCGATGCGCGGTGACCGCGATATCAGAACGTGCCAGAGATCAACCATGGAGTTCACCTCAGAGACGGGCAAGATACCGAAAGGCTATGGGTATCTTTTGAAGCCGTCCGTCATCCTCGCCGCACTGACCGCAAGAGATCTCGGCGGCATTCGCATCCACCTTGTTCGCAGCCACGGCAGGCGTCTGTTCGATGCACGATATCGGCCGCCGGACGGCGACATTCCTTATGAGCGTCTCAACATCAAAGTCGGCACTGCGCACGAGCGGGACTTGCCCCCACTTCGCCGACAGGCAAAGGACGAAGCGCTGCCGGCGCTCGTCCGATGGATTTCCGATCTTGTGTCGCAAGACCTGCCGACGGCGATCGGGCACGGTGAACAGGAGATCGAGCTGTTGCCGCCGCGGGAGTGATCATTGCTGCGTCGCGCGATTGATGCTTGCCCAATCGCCGCCCAGAAATATTACCTCTTGTCGATTTCTGAAAATCGTGATTTACTCCCCGCCATCCCGCCTCGTTGCAGAGGGACGGATCGCGATCGTCACGGACGTGGAGCGCGGGATGCGATGGGCGCGACGGGTCGCAGCGTGGTTGTCCATGCGGACGAACGATTCGGTGCGCACGGCGAAATCGTGTGGTCTTGACGCCGCGGCGCTGGCGTCAAGTCGCGGTGCGGATGACGCGCGTCGCGATGACGGGGGCAAGACAGCCGTTCCCCGGAGAGAGCACGTATAAGCCGTTCCAACCATTGCGCAGGGAAGGCCGGGATGTCCTCAGCCGAACCTGTGGTTCTGCCGCCTGCATTTTTTCCGCAGGCGGACCATGGGGGCGGCAGGCTCCCGACCTTCCCTGCGCCCTCTCGATTATGAGAGGCGCGACGATCCGCACAACTCGGGCCGTGCCGGCCGCGAGACTGCGTCATCATATGTGCAGTTGGTGCAGATGCAGCACGGGATGTCGCTGTTGATGTCATCGAGTTATTGCTGAGCCCCTGGATCGCCTCGCTTGCGCTCGCGATGACGGAGTTTGTGGAGCGTTCGCTGCCCGCCACGGCCGTCATTGCGAGCGCAAGCGAAGCAATCCAGGGGCCGCACGAAAGGTGCCGATAGCTTCAGCGCACCGACACATGCAGGCCCGATCTGTTATATGACAATGTGAGACCGTGCGGCGTCAGTGCCGCGCCCGGACGCAACGATGGGGGATCACATCATGCCGACCGAACGTTTCCAATTCGAAGGCGCAGGCGGCGACAGACTGTCCGCCGCGCTCGATCTCCCCGACGGCGTGCCGCGCGCCTATGCGCTGTTCGCGCATTGCTTCTCCTGCGGCAAGGACACGCATGCGGCGCGACGCATCGCGATGGCACTGACGGCGCATGGCATCGCGGTGCTCAGGTTCGACTTCACCGGCCTCGGCTCCAGCGAAGGCGACTTCGCCAATACGACGTTCTCTTCCAACGTCGCCGACCTCGTCCGCGCGGCCGATCATCTGCGCGAGACCAGGCAGGCGCCCACCATCCTGATCGGCCACAGCCTCGGCGGCGCCGCGGTGCTGGCCGCGGCAGGCGACATTCCGGACGCGAAAGCCGTGGTGACGATCGCCGCGCCCTCAGATCCAGCCCATGTCACCGCGATGTTCAAGGACCGTCTCGACGCGATCCGCCGCGACGGCACGGCGGAAGTGTCGCTCGCCGGCCGTCCGTTCCGCATCAGCAGCTCGTTCCTCGACGACATCGCCGAGCAGCGCCTGCTCGACAAGGTCAAGCATCTGCACAAGGCGCTGCTGGTGATGCACTCGCCTGTCGACGACACGGTCGGGATCGACAACGCAACCCACATCTTCGTCGCCGCCAAGCATCCGAAGAGCTTCATCTCGCTCGATCATGCCGATCATCTCATCAGCAGCAAGGCCGACGCCGCCTATATCGCCGAGGTGATCGCAAGCTGGGCCGGCCGCTATGTCGCGCCGGCGGCCGCGGAGCCGGCAGCCAAGGACGGACCCGCGCGACGTGGTGGTGCGCGAGACCCGGTCGAGCAAGCTGCAGCAGAGCATCGCGCTCGGCCCGCATCATCTCACCGCCGACGAGCCGCTCTCGGTCGGCGGCCAGGACTCAGGCCCCGGTCCCTACGACCTGCTGCTCGCCGCGCTCGGCGCCTGCACCTCGATGACGATGCGGCTCTATGCCGATCGCAAAGTCCTGCCGCTCGAGCGCATCACCGTCACTCTGCGTCACAGCAAGATCCATGCGGTGGACTGCGCGGAGTGCGATACCAAGGTCGGGCTGATCGATCAGCTCGAGCGCGAGATCCACCTCGACGGTGCGCTCGATGATGACCAGCGCAAGCGGCTGATGGAGATCGCCGACAAGTGCCCGGTGCACCGGACACTGACATCGGAGATCCGCATCGTCACGCGCGCGACCGAGTGATCAACGTGCGACCCGACTTGATCGAGGTCGCACGTCGAGGGACGTCCACCTCTCCCGAAGGGAGAGGTCGGATTGCATCGCCAGATTCAATCCGGGTGAGGGGTTTCGGTGATCGATCAGCGGAGCCAAGCCCCCTCACCCGGCGCTTCGCGCCGACCTCTTCCCGGTGGAGAGAGGTGAATGAGCGGCCAGCATCTCGTTCAAGCCAAAGGCGTCGAGACCTAAAGCCCCGCCCGCGGCTCGACCTTCAACGGCCGCACGCGCAAGCCGCCGCGCAGGCCCATGGCCGTGCCGATCATGATCCCGGCAATGGCCACGAACGACGGCAGCGCCAGGGTCGACAGTCCCGTGAGGCCCTGCCCCACCGAGCAGCCCAGCGCCATCACGCCACCGATCCCCATCAGCGCTGCGCCGCCGGCCGAGCGCAGCATGTGCTGCGGCGACTGGAAGCCTTCGAGCTTGAAGCGGCGCGTGATGAGCGCCGTCACGAGGCTGCCGGCGAGCACGCCGGCCACGGTCGCGATGCCGAAGTTCACAGTCGAGCCGGTCGACAGCATGACATATTGCAGGCCATCGGCGATCGGCGCGACGAAGGTCAGCGAGGCCACCGGCACCGGGTTGAAATCGTCGGCGCCGAGAGTGCCGGTCGCGAACCAGCCGGCCGCGATCAGCATGCCGACGATGAGACCGGCGAGCATCTGCCCGGGCGCGCGCCGGAACGGCACATGCACGAAGGCAAACACGATCAGCGCGCCACCGAGCACGAGCGCCGGGACGAGTCGCGCCGCCGCGCCATGCAGTCCTCCGCCCGACAGCAGCGCGGGCAGCGACGTCGCCGTCGCGCTGGTCTGCGAACCCTGCAGCAGCGCGATGCGCAGCGGTGCGATCAGACCCTTCAACGTCATCTCGGCCGCGATCGCCAGCACCACGACCACGACGAACGAACGCAGATTGCCGCGGCCGAGCAGCACCAGCGCGCGCGAGCCGCAGCCATTGGCGAGCACCATGCCATAGCCGAACAGCACGCCGCCGGCGAGCATCAGCGGCAGCGAGAAGCTCGGCTGCAGATAAATCGACTTGCCGAGATCGACGACGCCATTGGCCGCGAGCAGCTGGGTGGCGACGAGCGCGATCCCCATCGCCAGCGCATAGGTTCGTACCAGACGACCGTCACCGTCCGCCCACCAGCCACGCAGGCTGCTCATCATGCAGAAGCCGCTGACGAGACCGACGACGCCATAGATCACGCCGATCAGGAGACCGGCGGTCACGGCCAGATTGGCAGCTTCGGGCACGGGTCAAATTCCCTCTGGTTGCGATCGACCGGCGGCGACACGCGGGCACCGCTTTCGCTTGACGCGCACGGAAACTTTGCCACGATGTCGGCCCTAACTAGATGAGAATGCTTGTTCCAACAAGCATCAGCGGGAGAGAACGCCGTGGTTTCACCAGCGCGCCTTTTGACGGGGAAGCCGGCCTTTGGGGACCGGGAGCCGCGGCGATGAGCGACGCGGCGACGCTCTCCCCTGACGCGCTCGCCCGAGCCTGCGCCGACGCGATGTGGCAGGACGATCGCGCCAGCCAGGGGCTTGGCATGCAGATCGTCGACATCGGCCCGGGACGCGCCACCTTGCAGATGACGATCCAGCCGCACATGGTGAACGGCCACGGCATCGCCCATGGCGGCTTCATCTTCACGCTCGCGGATTCCGCCTTCGCTTTCGCCTGCAACTCGCACAATGACCGCACCGTCGCCGCGCAGGGCAGCATCAGCTTCATCCGGCCGGGCAAGCTCGGCGATGTCCTGATGGCACGTGCGAGCGAGGTCTCGCGCAGCGGCCGCTCCGGCATCTACGACGTCCGCGTGACCGCGGGCGACACCGTGATTGCTGAGTTCCGCGGCCATTCGCGCAGCATCGGCGGCACGCTGGTGTCGTCCGGTGGAGCCAACGCGACTTGAGCAGCTTCCTTTCGCCCGCGCCCCTGCCGGAGGATCCGACGCCATGACATCGCCCAAGCTTCAATCGGCCGGCAGCTACGTGCCCGAAATGGACGCCACCGAGCGCGCCTCGCGCGACGAGATCATGGCGCTGCAGACCCAACGCCTCGCCTGGTCGCTGAAGCACGCCTACGACAATGTCGCGCATTACCGCCGCGCCTTCGACACGGCCGGCGTCCATCCGTCGGATTTCCGCGAGCTCGCCGATCTCGCCAGATTTCCGTTCACGGTGAAGACCGACCTGCGCGACAATTATCCGTTCAACATGTTCGCCGTGCCGCGCGAGCAATTGGTGCGGGTGCATGCCTCCTCGGGCACCACCGGCAAGCCGATCGTGGTCGGCTACACCCGAAACGACATCGCGACCTGGTCTGACGTGATGGCGCGCTCGATCCGCGCCGCCGGCGGCCGCAGCGGCATGATCATTCACAACGCCTATGGCTACGGCCTGTTTACCGGCGGTCTTGGCGTCCATTACGGCGCCGAGGAACTCGGCTGCACCGTGGTGCCGATCTCCGGTGGCATGACCGAACGGCAGGTGCAGCTGATCAACGATTTCCGGCCCGACATCATCACGGTGACGCCGAGCTACATGCTGGCGATCCTCGACGAGTTCAAGCGCCAGGGGCTGGATCCCCGGCAGAGCTCGCTGAAGATCGGCATCTTCGGCGCAGAACCGTGGACCAACGCGATGCGCGCCGAGATCGAGGATGCCTTCGCGATGGACGCCACCGACATCTACGGCCTGTCCGAGGTGATCGGCCCTGGCGTGGCGCAGGAATGCCTGGAGACCAAGGACGGCTTGCACATCTGGGAGGACCATTTCTATCCGGAGATCGTCGATCCCGACACCGGCAAGGTGCTGCCCGACGGCGAGATCGGCGAATTGGTGTTCACCTCGCTGACCAAGGAGGCCTTCCCGGTCATCCGCTATCGCACCCGCGATCTGACGCGGCTCCTGCCTGGCACCGCGCGGCCGGGGATGCGCCGGATGGAAAAGGTCACCGGCCGCTCCGACGACATGATCATCCTGCGCGGCGTCAATCTGTTCCCGTCGCAGATCGAGGAGATCCTGCTGACGACCGAATGGTGCGGCGGCCATTTCATGCTGGAGCTCACGCGCGAGGGCCGCATGGACGAGCTGACCATCTACGCGGAGTCCCGCCCCGAACATTGGGACGAAACCGGCCTGGGTGCGCACGCCGAACGCATCTCCATCCACATCAAGAACACGATCGGCGTCACCGCCAAGGTGAAAGTGGTGCCGCCAGATACGCTGGAGCGCTCGGCCGGCAAGGCGAAGCGGATCAAGGACAAGCGGCCGGCGGGGTAGCGGATCGGAGCGCCACGATGCAGACCCTCTCCATGAGCACGCTGCTCATGGTCAATGTGCAACGCCGCACTCGGCGTCAAATCCTCATGGTGAGGAGCGCCGCGCCGATCGGGCCTATGCGAGGCGAAGCCCTCGTACGCGGCGCGTCTCGAACTATGAGGCCAAGGTCGGGGGCCTCGCCCTTCGAGACGTCCGCCTGCGGCGGGCTCCTCAGGGTGAGGGTCAAGAGCGAGGGCAGAGGTCATTTTCGGCGGATGCGAGCGACAAAGGCCGATGTCGAACGATCACTCCTTATTCTGCGCGGCACGCGAAACCGCCTCCCCTCATCCTGAGGAGCCCGCCCAAAGGCGGGCGTCTCGAAGGACGAGGCCCCAACACACGCTCCTCACCTACATATGATCGTAATCCACCACGACCCGCTCCGTCACCGGCCTCGCCTGGCACGTCAGCACGAAGCCCGCCTGCAGCTCCCACGGCTCCAGCGAGTAGTTCAGCTCCATCTCCGCTTTACCCTCGACCAGCTTGGCGCGGCAGGTGGAGCACATGCCGCCTTTGCAGGCGAACGGCAGGTCGACGCCGGCGCGTAGCGCCGCGTCGAGGATGGCTTCGCCCTCGGCAACCGGCACCTCGCGGCGCTTGCCGTCGATGATCAAGGCGGCGACCGCCTTCGGCGGCGCCGTGTCGGGCACAACAGCTTTGGGGCGCGGCTTGCCGCCGGCGCCGGACACGAAGCGCTCGATATGGACGCGGTCGTCGGCGATGCCGAGCGCGCGACACGCCGCCTCGATGTCCTCGCTCATGCCCGACGGACCACAGATGAAGAGGTGGTCGACGCTATCGGCCGGCACCAGCGAGCGCAGCAGCATCCGGACCTTCTCGCCGTCGAGCCGGCCGTGCAGGATCGGCAGATCCTGCTCCTCGCCGGAGATGACGTGGAACAGCGAGAAGCGATCGAGGAAGCGGTCCTTCAGCTCCTCGAGCTGCTCGCGAAACAGCATGCCCGCGGTGGTGCGGTTGCCGTAGAACAGGAAGAAGCGGCTGTGCGGCTCGCGCGCCAGCACGGCCTTGACGATCGAGAGGATCGGCGTGATGCCCGAGCCCGCCGCAAAACCAACATGCGTGCGCGCGGCCTCGGGCTGCAGCGCCACGCCGAAGCGCCCGGTCGGCGTCATCACGTCGATCTCGTCACCGCGCTTCAATTCGTCGGTCACGAAGCTCGAGAACGCGCCGCCATCGACGCGCTTCACCGCGATGCGGATCTCGTTGTCGTCAGGGCCCGAGCAGATGGAATAGGAGCGCCGGACCTCCTCGCCGCCGAGCGTGGTCTTCAATGTGAGATACTGCCCAGGCGCGAATTGGTAGTCCGCCGCCAGCTCATCCGGAATGGCAAAGGTCAGCGACACCGCATCGGGCGCCTCGCGGCGCAGGTCACGGACGGCGAGACGGTGGAAGCGTGGCGTTGTCGACATCGAACCTCACCCAGCGTCATTGCGAAGAGCGCAGCGACGAAGCAATCCAGGGCTGCGCGCACGACCCTGGATTGCTTCGCTGCGCTCGCAATGACGGATATGGCAGCATCAGTGACACTTGAAATAATCGAACGGCTCGCGGCACGATTTGCAGCGCCACAGCGCCTTGCACGAGGTCGAGCCGAACTCCGCGAGCTGCTCGGTGTCGACGGAGCCGCATTGCGGGCATGCCACCTCGGCGACGCCGAACAGCGCGCGCCGGCCGCTTGATGGCTGCGGCGGGGCAATGCCGTAGTCGCGCAGCTTGCGGCGTCCCTCTTCGCTCATCCAATCCGTGGTCCAGGCCGGCGACAGCACGGTCCGCACCCTGGCCGCACGGAAACCGGCGCGATCCAGCGCGAGCTCGATCTCCAGCGCGATCATGTTCATCGCCGGACAGCCGGAATAGGTCGGCGTGATCGCGACCTCGACGCGACCACCGACCAGTTCGACCTCGCGCAGCACGCCGAGATCGTCGATCGTCAGCACCGGGATCTCCGGATCGGCCACCGACGCCGCCGCATCCCAGGCGCGCTGGCGCAGTTCGGCAGGGCTGAGGTCCGCGACTACCATGTCGCACCGGGGAAGCTGCGCTGCATATATTGCAGCTCGCTGAGCAGATGGCCGAGATGCTCGCTGTGACGGCCGTCACGGCCGCCCTGATGCATCCAGTCATTCTCCGGCAGGGTCAGCGCCGCCTCGCGCGCGACATGCGAGACGATCGACAGCCATTCCGGCAGCAGCATCGTCGGATCGATCGCGACACCGGCATCGATCAGGCCGCGCTCAGCATCGTCGGCGCCGAACATCTCACCGGTAAAGGCCCAGAGTTCGTCGACCGCGGCTTGCGCGCGGGCGTGGCTCTCATCGGTGCCGTCGCCAAGCCGGATCACCCATTCGCTGGCATGGCGCAGATGATAGGCGGATTCCTTCTCCGACTTGGCCGCGATCGCCGCCAGGGTCGCATCACGCGAGCCCATCATGCCGCGCCAATAGAGATCGGCGAACGCCGCGTAGAGCAGCTGCCGCACCATCGTGTGCGCGAAGTCGCCATTGGGCCGCTCGACCAGCAGCAGATTGCGGTACTGCCTGACATCCCGGAGGTAAGCGAGCTTGTCCTCGTCATTGCCTCGGCCCTCGACCTTCGCCGCATAGCCATACAGCTCACGCGCCTGGCCGATCAGATCGAGCGCCATGTTGGATAGCGCCATGTCCTCTTCGAGCATCGGGGCGTGGCCACACCATTCGGAGAGACGGTGACCGAGGATCAGCGCGTCGTCAGCCCGGCGCAGCGTGTACAGCACCAGCGGCGTTTCGGAGACGGTGATCGAGGATGCGGTCATGGCTGTAATCCGATCAAGCCCGCCGCAGCCTCAGTCATTGCGAGTGCAGCGAAGCAATCCAGGGATTCATCCGAGCAGGCAGTCTGGATTGCTTCACTGCGCTCGCAATGACGACGGCTGACAGGCGCGCGCAATCACATATGCCCGACGTCCTCAGGCACTTCGTAGAATGTCGGATGGCGATAGATCTTCGATTCCGCCGGCTCGAACATCATGGCCTTGTCGGCAGGATCCGATGCCGTGATCGCGCTCGACGGTACCACCCAGATCGATAGCCCCTCGCCGCGGCGGGTGTAGAGATCGCGCGCGGCCTGCAGCGCCATGGTCGCGTCAGGCGCATGCAGAGAACCGCAATGCTTATGCGCGAGCCCGTTGCGGCTACGGATGAAGACCTCCCACAACGGCGTATTCGGCGTCGCCATCTCGCTCTCCCCTGTCCTATTCGGCGGCGTGCGCCATCTGGCGGCGCGCGCGCTTCTCGGCATAGGCTGCCGCCGCCTCGCGCACCCATGCGCCATCGGCATGCGCTTTGCGGCGTGCGGCCAGCCGGTCGCGGTTGCACGGGCCGTTGCCGGCCAGCACCTGCTTGAACTCGTTCCAGTCGATCGAGCCGTGTCGCCAATGGCCCTGCTCGTCCTGCGTCATCTCGGGATCAGGAATGGCCAGCCCAAGATATTGCGCCTGCGGCACGGTGGCATCGATAAACTTCTGGCGCAGATCGTCATTGGAGAAGCGCTTGATCTTCCATTTGGTCGATGTGTCGCTGTGCTGGCTGGCCTGGTCGGGCGGGCCGAACATCATCAGCACCGGCCACCACCAGCGATCCAGCGCATCCTGTGCCATCGCCTTCTGCTCGGCCGTGCCGCGGCACAAGGTCAGCATGATCTCGTAGCCCTGGCGCTGGTGGAACGACTCTTCCTTGCAGACGCGGATCATCGCGCGGGCATAGGGGCCATAGGAGCAGCGGCACAGCGGAATCTGGTTCATGATCGCGGCGCCGTCGACCAGCCAGCCGATCACGCCGATATCCGCCCAGGTGATCGTCGGGTAGTTGAAGATCGAGGAGTACTTCGCCTTGCCGGCCAGCATCGCGTCGACCAGTTCCTCGCGCGAGGCGCCAAGCGTCTCGGCGGCGGCGTAGAGATACAGCCCATGGCCGCATTCGTCCTGGACCTTGGCGAGCAGCGCCGCCTTGCGGCGCAAGCTCGGCGCGCGCGTGATCCAGTTGCCCTCGGGCAGCATGCCGACGATCTCGGAATGGGCGTGCTGGGAAATCTGCCGGACCAGCGTCTTGCGGTAGGCCGCCGGCATCCAGTCGTTCGGCTCGATGCGCTCCTCGGCATCGATGCGGGCCTGAAAGCGCGAGGCGCGGACGGCGTCCTCGGCGAGGCTGCCCTCCTCGGGCGAATTAAGCGCCTGCGTGTACATGCGGCGGCGTCCTCCCAGGACTTGGTTGTCACCAATATATAACGGAATTTTATTCGTGCAATCGAATTTTGTAATATATTAGGGCGCCTCATCAACGTCGGCGAACCGCCGCAGCAGCGCCGCAGCGGCGGCGGGCAGCGGCCCTGCTTCGTTGATCGCATGCGCATCGAGCCAGCGCTCCGAGCCCGACAGCAGCAGCCGGTAGATCTCGCCACACAGCGCGCGGGCCTGACGGCCCGGCCAGTTCCCCGGCAGCAGTTCCGCCGGCAGCAGCGGATCGCGCAGCACGATCCGGCGATAGTGATGGATCAGCAGGATCCTTGCGGTGAAGGCCTGCCCGTCCGACAGCGCCTCGCCGCGTTCCATGCTGGATTTGAGGGGGGCGAAAGAGGCGCTGAACTTGCGGTAGGCCTCCGCCGTCCGCTCCAGGGCCCAACTCTCCGCCACCAGCCGTCGCGCCATGTCAGAGCCGGCGGAGGCCTGCAGCCGGATCGCGCCTTCCACGACGTCGGGGACGGCGATGCTGGAGGGTGCCACGAAGACCCCGGGCAGCGGGCTGCCGAACCCGGCGTCGCGTAGCACCGTGCGCGCCCGCTCGCGATCGTCGGCACTGCCGAGCAAGAGCAGTTCGAAGCTGCCGTTCCATTCGGCCGGTGGGGAGTCGTAGATGTGCCGGGTGGCGCCGGCAAAGGTCTGCTCGCCGCGCCGGGTCAGGCGGTAGAAGCTGTTGCGGCCGCTCTTGCTGCGCTCGAACCAGCCCTCCGCCGTCAGCCGCGACATCGCCGTGCGCACCACGCTGCCATCGATGGCCAGCCCGTCGAAGAAGGCGAGCAGGCTGCCAAGCCAGACGCTGCCGCCGCGCGGCACGATGGCGTCGCCGAACACGGTGATGATCAGCGAGCCGGTGCGCGACGGCTCGCTCTTGAGCTGGTTGACGATGCGAGACAGCGGCTGCGGCATGGCCTCCGCTTTAGCCGGTTTCGCCTGATCACAAAAGAAAAGGCCCGCGAGAGGCGGGCCTTGGAGGTCGATCGACTGATGCGCCGGAGGCGATCAGGCGGTCTTGTTGTAGGCCTTGGCCATGTTCTGCTGGGCGAGCTTGGCACCCTCGGTGACGAGCTTGCCGACATACTCGCTGGTCGACTTGGCGCGGGCGACGAGCGCCTCGCCGCGGGCACGGGCCAGTTCACCCTGGATCTGAACGGCTTCGCTGAGCGACTTGGCGGACGCCAGCCGATCGATGCCGTCGAAGAACGCTTCGGTGTCCTGGTAGAGCGCCTGCTGGATGTTGCGGCTGATCTTGCCGGCCTCGGTCACGCCGTCGAACACGGCGGTCTCGATCGCCGAGGTCACCTTCTCGGTGCCGGCCAGGGCCTCTGCGGCGCGCTCCTTGGCGGTCGACGCGGTCTTCTTGACGAACTCCCGCGCGGATTCCGGCACTTCCATGGTCTGCAGGTTCTTGAACGCGTCGGTCACCGGCGCAAAGGCATCCTTGACGGTGTCGAACACGGTGTTGGTCTCGCTCATGGCTGTCTCCATCCTCAATGCATCTGAGCTATGGGCTCGCTCCGTCCCTCATGAAACCGGAGTAACTCAACTATACCATCAGAAATGGTGCGTCGCAACATTAATGTTGCAATGCACCATTGCGAAAGGATGAGGGAAGGAGGAGTGCCCGGTCAGCTGCCGGACGGCACGTCATTGCCTGGACGCGCGCCAGGGCCGGCCGGGGCGCCGCCGTGCTTCTTGTTGCGCGACTTGCCGGGCCGCTCCGACGCTCTCGGAACCACCTCGGTTGCTGTGGGCTCGCTTTCGCTTGGCTGCGAGGCCTTCAGCAACGTGTCCAGCGCTGTCCGGATCTCGCGCAACTCCGCTTCGAGCGGTGCCGTGTCAGACGGCCGCGTGGCGTTGAGGAGCTTGTCGAGCAGGCCCCTGATCTCGCCGAGTTGAGGCGTTACATCAACCGTAGGCGCTGGCGGCGCCTTGGACGCGGCAACAAGCCCGTCCAGCAAGGCCTTGATCTCATTGAGTTCCGGCGTGAGGTCGACCGGAGCGTGAGGCTGAACTTTTGATGCGGCGACAAGCGTATCGAGCAAGCCCTTGATCTCATTCAACTGCTGACCAACATCGGCCGCCGGCTGCGGAGCCGCTACGGGCGCCTTTGCTGCCAGGAGTTCCTTCAACAGCGCCCGCGTCTCGGCAAGCTCACTTTCGATCGACGCCAGCCGATCATTCAACGCAGTGAGCTGACCACGGCTCGGCACATTCATGCCGGCGAAGTAGTTTTCCATGAGATCGGCCATAGGCTTCTGTCCGGTTCCAGAACCAGTTGCGGAATCGTCTGAGGATGGATGAGACGTCGTGCCCATCGGTCGCAGCCGTGTGAAGGCCGTGAAGCTCTTCTGCATCTCGCCGACCATCTGTTGCCAGAACGCGATCGGATCGCCGGATTTATTCACCATCGGCACGCTCCTTCAGGCCACACAAAGACTCAGAGTACAACCTATCATAGCACGCCCTCGCTGCGTTGCCGCAGGATCATGCGGCCGCTTCTCTCGATCCGCGGAACCGTGGCATAGAGGGCTCGTTGGCCTTGAAAGAGGGATCACGTGACTGCAACCGCCCATCAGCCGCCGCACATCATCCGCGCCAACGGTATCGACATCTGCTACGAGACCTTCGGCGACCCGGCGGCGCCCCCTCTCCTGCTGATCATGGGACTCGGCGCCCAGATGATCATCTGGTACGACGAGTTCTGCGAACAGCTCGCAAGACGCGGCTTCCGCGTCATCCGATTCGACAACCGCGACATCGGCCAATCGAGCAAGATGCATGGCGGGCGCCGGCTGACGCCGTTCGAGCTGATCAAGCTGCGCTTCTTCAACATCCCGGTCGCGGCGCCCTACAAGCTCATCGACATGGCCAAGGACACGGTCGGCCTGATGGACGCGCTCGACATCAAATCGGCGCATCTGGTCGGCGCCTCGATGGGCGGCATGATCGCGCAGGAGATCGCGCTCAGCTTCCCGCAACGCGTCCGCTCGCTGACCTCGATCATGTCGACGACCGGCAATCCACGGCTTCCGCCGCCGACGCGCGAGGTCGCGATGCTGCTGATGGCGCCGCCGCCGAAAACCAAGGACGAGTACGTCCGACGCTTCCAGAAGACCTGGAAGGTGCTGCGCGCCGGCTCGTTTCCGGAGGACGAGGCCCGCGACGTGGTGCTGGCGGAACGCTGCTTCGCCCGCGGTCCCCATCCGGCCGGTGTCGGCCGCCAGCTCCGCGCGATCCTGGCCTCCGGCAGCCGCAAGCCGCGGCTGCATCAGGTGACGGCGCCCACGCTCGTGATCCACGGCAAGGTCGATCCGCTGGTGCATCATGCCGCCGGCACGGACACCGCGGAGTCGATTCCGAATGCCAAGCTGTTGATGATCGAGAAGATGGGCCACGCCATCCCGACCCCGACCTGGCCGCAGATCATCGACGCCATCGTCGACCACGCCCACGGCGCAAGCGCGCAGGCGGCTTAGGATAAGCGCTCGGTAGGCCGAGCTACAGCGACGCGCTCAGTTGTCGTCCCGGCGAACGCCGGGACCCATACCGCGTGATCTGTGAAATGGGCAGGCGACACGTTCCACCCAACTTAAGACGTTCGGTGGTGATGGATCGCGGATCTGCGCCCGCCGACGTGTTGCGTCGGCAGGCTTGTCCGGGACGACACCGAATGTTTTGCCCGGCCGTCGCCTCTTGCTCCGGCGGTCTCATAGCCCGCGGGTACTCAGCGAGCCGTCCAGTCCCTACCCAAACCTCCGCCGCCGCCATTCGATCAGCTTGGCGCTGACCTCCTCCGGCTGCTCCTGCTGGGTCCAGTGGCCGCTGTCCCGGACGAGATACTTTTCCAGGTCAGGCACCAGTCGCTCCATGCCGTCCGCGGCCGACGGCGGCAGCACGGCATCGTTCTCCGCCATGATCATTAGCGACGGCACGCGGACCGTATGGTCGAGCCCCTCCGAGCGCTGCCAGTTGCGGGTCATGTTCCGATACCAGTTGATGCCGCCGGTGAAGCCGGTGCGCGTGAAGGTCTCGACGAACACCCGCTTCTCCGCCTCCGACAGGATCGGCTGCCGCGTATCCTTGGCGGCATCATAGGCGGCAATCATCTGCGGGAACGCCAGATTGAGCGAGGGCGGCGCGGCGATGCCGCCGGCGGGCGGCTCGGTCGGCGGCGCATCGTGACGCGGCAACGGCTTGCGCATGAAGGCATCGAAGGTCTGCTCGACCCGGTTCGCGAAGATGCGATCCGGCTCACGCGCCGGATCCTGGAACTGCACGATGTACATCATGTCGCCGAAGCGCTTGCGCATGATCGCGATCGGATCGGCCGGCGCGCGCGGCAGATGCGGCGTGTTGATGCCGACCACACCGGCGACGCGGTCCGGGTGCCGCAGCGGCATTTGCCAGACGACGAAGCCGCCCCAATCGTGGCCGACGAAGATCGCCTTATCGATCTTCAGATGATCGAGCAGGCCGACCAGGTCGGCCGTGAGCTGTTCGAGGTCATAGGCCTCGACCGGCTCCGGACGGTCGGTCGCACCATAGCCGCGCTGGTCGGGCGCGATCACGCGTATGCCGGCTTCCGCCAGCGCCCTGATCTGATGCCGCCAGGAAAATGCCAGCTCCGGCCAGCCGTGACAAAGAATCAGGGGCGGCTGATCGGACGCTGGGCCAGCCTCGTAATAGCCCATGCGAATGCTGTTCGTCGTGGCGAATTGCAACGGCGGCATCCAAGCCGAATCGGTCATCGATCCTCCCCTGAGCTGTCATCGCCGGCTTGCCGCCGGTCTCCAGCGCACACATGGTGCAGGCCCCCATGCGCCGATCCAATGGCGTCAATTCTCGACGCGGCGTCCGCTCTTACTCCGAGCTGATGCCGCAAGACCCGAGGCAAGCCGAGGGCTCGCTTCAGGCCGACTTCTTGTCGTTCGAACGGCTGCCGCCGAGCCCCGTCATGGTCAGCATCAGATCCTGGAACCGCTCGGCAAGCCGCGGATCGAAGGTGAACCAGCTCTGCATAATGGCTTCGGGCGTGAGCTTGTCGATGTTGCTCGTCATCTGCTGCTGCAGCCGGTCCATGACGGCGGCCTGCATCGGGCCGAGATCGGGAAGTCCGAAAAACTGCCGGGCCTCGAGCGGCGTACAATCGATCTCGATATTGACTTTCATTTCCGCTCCGCGCTGTTCATGGCTTTCCCCGTCGGCGCTTCGGCCGATTTCCCGCAAAGCGGCAGAACCGGCCCCGGTCGCCAATGGCGAACGGTACCAGTATCACCGCGCTCGCCCCTCTCTAGCAAGCGGCGCTTTGCTGCAGCCGCTCAATTCCTGCGGCATGGTCAATCCGCGGCCCTCCCGGCCTGGGGACCGCATATCCACTCTTGAGTGCGCTGCACGCGGAGGAGCGAGGACTAACCATATCGTTTAGGCTTAAACAAACCGGACTTGTGTGGCGCTGCTGAACTCTGGCAACATGCCGACATCGACGTACCGCGGGTCCGAAGGCGCCGCTCGGCGCAGCCCTTGGAAGCAGTTCTTCCGGTGCGGCATCAGACTTGCAAGCACATCGCCCGGCGTCCTGTTGCTTCTTGAAGTTCGTGCAAGAGGCGCTGCAGAACTCACGAACTTCAAACAACGCAGTCCGGATGTGATCCGTCCTGCCGAGAAAACAAGCGTCAAACGCGGAGAATTTGAACATATGTCGGGACGCAAATCCCTGCTCATTGCGGCGGCCGCCATCCTCGTTGGCCTCGCGGGGCTGCCGGCCTCGGCCCAAACCCTGCGCTATGCCAACCAGGGCACCCTCAAATCGCTCGATCCTTATACTTTCAAGGAATCGACCACGATCGCGCACCACGCCCACGTCTATGAGGGTCTCACCGCCCGCGACAAGGATCTGAAGATCGTTCCGGCGCTGGCCGAGAGCTGGGAAACGCCCGAGCCGACCCGCTGGCGTTTTCACCTGCGCAAGGGCGTCAAGTTCCACAATGGCGAACCCTTCACCGCCGACGACGTCATCTTCTCCGCCGATCGCGTGCGCGCCACCGGCTCCAACTTCCTCTCCAACGTTCCGCCCGACGCCAAGTTCGTCAAGATCGACGACTACACGATCGATGTGAAGCTCGATGCGCCCAATCCCATCCTGATCTCGCAATGGGATACTTGGTACATCATGAGCAAGAAGTGGTGCGAGGAAAACAACTCCGTCGCGCCGACGCCGGTTTCAGCAACTACACCGAGCTACGCGGCGCTGCACGAGAACGGCACCGGTCCCTTCATCATCGAGAGCCATCAGCCCGGTGTGAAGACGGTGTTCAAGGTCAATCCGAACTGGTGGGGCAAGCCGGAGCACAACATCAAGGAGATCGTGTTCACCACCATCTCTTCGGACGCCACCCGGGTCGCGGCGCTGCTGTCCGGCGAGGTCGACATCATCGAGCCGGTGCCGGTGCAGGATATCGGCCGCGTCGATTCGAGTCCCAACGCACAGGTCCTGAAGGGGCCCGAGCTGCGCACGATCTTCCTCGGCATGGACGAGAGCCGCGACGAGCTGCTGTATTCGAACGTCAAGGGCAAGAACCCGTTCAAGGACATCCGGGTCCGCGAGGCCTTCTACAAGGCGATCGACGTCGAGCTGATCAAGACCCGCGTCATGCGCGGCCTGTCGACGCCGTCGGCGCTGATGATCGCGCCGCAGCTTTATGCGCTGTCGAAGGACTTCACCCGGCCGAAATATGATCCGGACGCCGCCAAGAAGCTCCTGACCGAGGCCGGCTATCCCGACGGCTTCGAGGTCGCCATGGACTGCCCGAACGACCGCTACGTGAACGACGCCGCCATCTGCCAGGCGGTGGTCGGCATGCTGGCCCGCATCGGCGTCAAGGTGAACCTGAACGCCCAGCCGAAGGCGCAGTATTTCGCCAAGGTGCTGAAGCCCGGCGGCTACAATACGTCGTTCTTCCTGCTCGGCTGGACGCCGTCGTCGATGGACGCGCACAACGTGATGCACGACATCATGGGCTGCCGTGACGATGCCAAGGATCCGACCCGGGGCGAAGCCAATCTCGGCAATTACTGCAACAAGGAGTTCGACGCGCTCACCGACAAGGTCCTGGTCGAGACCGACGCCGCCAAGCGCGATCAGCTGATCAAGCAGGCGTTCGAGATCGGCATCAAGGACTACGGCTACATTCCGCTGCACCAGCAGGCGGTGGCCTGGGGCGTCTCGAAAAAGGTCAAGATCCCGCTGCGCGCCGACAACGCCGTGCTGATGTTCTGGGCCACCAAGACCGAGTAGTTCGCCAGACGACCACGAGTCCCGGAAAGCAGAACCGCTTTTCGGGACTTTTCATTTCTCTCGGCAGGTGCTACCCGCCGCGCGATTGAGGGACTGAAAGGACCAGATGCTCGCCTTCACGCTTCGCCGAGCAATTCAGGCCATCGGCGTCATGATCGCCGTCGGGATCATCGCGTTCGCCATGTTCCGCTTCGCCGGCGACCCGGTCAGCCAGATCGTGCCGATCGACGCCTCCGCCGCGGAGCGCGCCCGCGTCCGTGAATCGCTGGGCCTGGACGATCCTTTCATCGTGCAGTTCGGCCACTATCTGTTCGACGCCGCGCAATTCAAGTTCGGCGTGTCCTATCAGTTCCGGCAGCCGGTCTCCGATCTGCTCAAGGAGCGCATGCCGGCGACCCTGGAGCTCGCGATCTGCGCGACCATCCTCGCGCTGTTCTTCGGGATCATCATGGGCGTGTTCTCGGCGCTGCGCCGCGACTCGCTGATGGCCAAGCTGTTCCAGATGGTGTCGCTGATCGGCATTTCGCTACCGACCTTCCTGATCGGTATCCTGCTGATCTACCTGTTCTCGGTCACGCTCGGCTGGCTGCCCTCGTTCGGCCGCGGCGACGTCGTGAAGCTCGGCTGGTGGACGACGGGCCTGCTCACCGCCTCCGGATGGAAAGCGCTGATCATGCCCTCGATCACGCTCGGCCTGTTCCAGATGACACTCATCATGCGGCTGGTCCGCGCCGAAATGCTCGAGGTGCTGCGCACCGATTATATCCGCTTCGCCCGCGCCCGCGGGCTGACCACCCGCGCCATCCATTTCGGCCACGCTCTGCGCAACACGCTGGTTCCGGTCATCACCGTGGTCGGCCTGCAATTCGGCTCGGTGATCGCGTTCTCGATCATCACCGAGCAGGTGTTCCAATGGCCGGGCATGGGCCTGTTGTTCGTGCAGGCGGTGCAGAATGTCGATATCCCGATCATGGCGGCGTACCTGATGATGGTGTCGCTGATCTTCGTCACCATCAATCTCGTGGTTGATATCCTCTACACCGTGGTCGATCCGCGCCTGCGCGCGACCATCAGCCGCCCGGCCTGATCATGAGCGACGCCGCCCTTCCCCACCCCGCGCCCGTCCAGGCCCCCCACACCGTCAAGAATGGCTGGCTCAAACGCGCGCTCGCCAGCGACCTGTTCTATTCGTTCCGGCGGTCGAAGCTGACGGTGGTCGCGGCCGTGATCACGCTCATCTTCTTCCTGCTCGCTGTCTTTGCGCCCGTGCTGTCGCCGCAGAATCCGTTCGACCCGGCGCAGTTGCAGCTGTTGAACTCGCGCATCTCGCCGCTGTGGACCGCCGACGGACAGAGCCCGTTCTTGCTTGGCACCGACGAGCAGGGCCGCGATGTGCTTTCTGCCATCCTCTACGGCCTGCGGATCTCGCTGATCGTCGGCATTCTTGGCGTGGTGTTCTCCGGCGCGCTCGGCATCGCGCTTGGCCTGATCGCCGGCTATTTCGGCGGTCGCGTCGACACCGTGATCATGCGCATCGCCGACGTGCAGCTCACCTTCCCGCCGATCCTGATCGCGCTCCTGGTCAACGGCATCGCCAAATCGGTGTCCGGCAATCATCTGGAATGGTTGAGCATGCTGGCCGTCCTGGTGCTGGCGATCGGCCTGTCGTTCTGGGTGCAATATGCACGCACGGTGCGCAGCTCCGTCATGGTCGAGAAGAACAAGGACTATGTCGCCGCCGCGCAACTGATCGGCCTGCCCGCGCCGGTCATCATGCTGCGTCACGTGCTGCCCAATACCACCGGCCCCGTACTCGTCATCGCGACCATCAATCTGGCACTTGCGATCATCACCGAGGCGACCTTGTCGTTCCTCGGCTCCGGCATGCCGGAAACGATGCCCTCGCTCGGAACCCTGATCCGGATCGGCAACAACTACCTGTTCGCCGGCGAATGGTGGATCGTCGCCTTTCCCGGCCTCGCGCTGGCCGGGCTGATCCTCGCCATCAACCTGCTCGGCGACTGGCTGCGCGACGCCCTCAACCCGAAACTGCGATGATCCCGTTCATGCGTATGAAGGTCTGACCTCATGACCGCCCCCGTTCTGTCCGTGCGCAATCTGCAGGTCGAGTTCGAAACCCGGCGCGGCACGCTGCGCGCGATCGACAGCGTCTCCTACGACATCGCCAAGGGCGAGGTGCTCGGCGTGGTCGGCGAATCCGGCGCCGGCAAATCCGTCACCGGCCTCGCCGTGATCGGCCTGATCGATCCGCCAGGCCGCATCTCGGGCGGCGAGATCCTGCTGTCCGGCCTGCGCATCGACAACCTCCCGCCGGAGGAGATGCGGAAGGTGCGCGGCAAGCGCATCGGCATGATCTTCCAGGATCCGCTGACCTCGCTCAATCCGCTGTATCGGGTCGGCGACCAGATCATCGAGACCATCAAGACCCACACCAACCTCACCGACCAGCAGGCGCGCAAGCGCGCCATCGACCTGCTCGCCGAGGTCGGAATCCCCGCCCCTGAGAAGCGCATCGACGGCTATCCGCACGAATTCTCCGGCGGCATGCGCCAGCGCGTCGTGATCGCGCTCGCGCTGTGCGCCGAGCCGGAACTGATCATCGCCGACGAGCCGACCACCGCGCTCGACGTCTCCGTGCAGGCGCAGATCATTTCGCTGATCAAGCGGCTCGGCCGCGACCACGGCACCGCCGTGATGCTGGTGACCCACGACATGGGCGTGATCGCCGAGACCTGCGACCGCGTCGCCGTGATGTATGCCGGCCGCGTCGCCGAGATCGGCCCGGTGCAGGAGGTCATCAAGAACCCGCTGCACCCCTACGCCAAGGGCCTGATGGGTGCGATCCCGACGCTCGCGGGCGAGGACAAGCGCCTGGTGCAGATCCCGGGCGCGATGCCGCGGCTGTCTGCGATCCCACAGGGATGCTCGTTCAACCCGCGCTGCAGCTCCGCCTTCGACCGCTGCCGAATCGACCGGCCGGAGCCGCTGCGCCAGGGCACGCAGGCAGTCGCCTGCCATCTGTACGATCGCGCGACGGAGACCGCGGCATGAGCGATTTCGTCGAGGTCAAGAATCTGCGCCGGGTGTTCGATGTCTCGAAACCCTGGCTGAACCGGGTGATCGAGCGTCAGCCGCAGGAGTTTCTCAAGGCGGTCGACGGCGTCAGCTTCGGCATCCGGAAGGGCGAGACGTTTGCCCTGGTCGGCGAGTCCGGCTCCGGCAAGACCACGGTCGCGCGCATGGTGGTCGGGCTGCTGGCGCCGACCTCCGGCGAGGTCATCATCGACGGCGTGTCGATGAGCGAAGCGCGCCAGGCCCAGGTGCGGCGCAAGCTGCGCCGCCGCATCCAGATGGTGTTCCAGGATCCCTATGCGAGCCTCAATCCGCGCTTCCGCGTCGACAGCATCATCGCCGAGCCGATCCGCGCCTTCAACGTCATCGAGGGCGAGCGCCAGATCAAGGATCGCGTCGGCGAGCTCCTGACCCTGGTCGGCCTGCATCCGGATGACGGGCAGAAATTCCCGCACGAATTCTCCGGCGGCCAGCGCCAGCGCATCGCCATCGCGCGGGCCCTCGCCTCGGAGGCCGACTTCATCGTCTGCGACGAGCCGACCTCGGCGCTCGACGTGTCCGTGCAGGCGCAGATTCTCAATCTGATGCGCGATCTGCAGGACAAGTTCGGCCTGACCTATCTGTTCATCAGCCACAATCTCGCGGTCGTGCGCCACATGGCGAGCCGCATTGGCGTGATGTATCTCGGCCGCATCGTCGAGATCGCGGAAGGACGCACGCTCTTCAACGACCCGCGCATGCCCTACACCAAGATGCTGCTCGGGGCGGTCCCGGATTTGTCGATGTCCGGCCGCCAGCGCATTCCGGTCAAGGGCGAGATTCCGAACCCGATCAATCCGCCTTCGGGCTGCACCTTCAACCCGCGTTGTCCGATGGCGTTCGATCTTTGCCGTCAACAGGCCCCGGAGCTGATCGGCGGCGTAGCCTGCCATGTGGTGAACCAGCCGGCTGAGACAGCCGTTGTGACGGCATCAGTTGCGTGACGCGTCGGGACGTAAATGAAGTCGTCATTGCGAGTAGCGAAGCGACGAAGCAATCCAGAGGCGCAACGGAGCCCTGGATTGCTTCGCGGAGCCTGTCATCCAGCCGCGCTTCGCGCGGACCGGGTGGCTCGCAATGACGGCGACTAATAGGACCGATCAAAGGGCGCCATGAGCTTCATCAATCCCGATCCCTTCACGACCCGCCCCGAGATCGACGGCACCTTCGGCGTCGTCACCTCCACGCATTGGCTCGCCACTGCGGTCGGCATGGCGATGCTGGAGCGCGGCGGCAATGCCTTCGACGCCGGCGTTGCGGCGGCCTTCACCCTGCAGGTCGTCGAGCCGCATCTCAACGGCCCCGGCGGCGACGTGCCGATCATCCTGCACGACGTGAAGCGCGGACGCACCGAGGTGATCTGCGGTCAGGGCCCGGCGCCAGCAGGCGCCACCATCGCGCATTACAAGCGCGAGGGGCTCGACATGGTGCCTGGCACCGGGCTGCTGGCGGCCTGCGTGCCCGGCACCTTCGAGTCCTGGATGCTGCTCTTGCGCGACTACGGCACGATGCGGCTGCGCGACGTGCTGGAGCCGGCGATCTCCTATGCCCGCGATGGCTATCCGCTGGTCGAGCGCATCTCGGCGACGATCCAGACCGTCGAGCAGCTGTTCAAGACGCATTGGCCGACTTCAGCGACACTCTATCTGCCCAATGGCGGGGTACCGAAGCCGGGCACGCTGTTCACCAATCCGCAGCTCGCCGAGACCTATGCGCGCATCCTCAGCGAAGGCGAGAGCGCGGGCGGTGACCGCGACGCGCAGATCGAGCGGGCGCGCAAGGCATGGTCGCAGGGCTTCGTCGCCGAGGCGATCGACCGCTTCTGCCGGACACAGGAGGTCATGGACGTCTCGGGTTCGCGCCACAAGGGCGTGCTGACCGCCGACGACATGGCGCGCTGGCAGCCGACCATCGAGGCGCCGCTGGCCTATGAGTACGGCCGCTACTCCGTTTGCAAGGCCGGCGTCTGGAGCCAGGGCCCGGTGCTGCTGCAGCAGCTCGCGCTGCTCAAGGGCTTCGCGCTCGACGGTCTCGACCCGACCGGCCCCGATTTCATCCATTGGCAGATCGAAGCCGCCAAGCTGGCGTTTGCCGATCGCGAGGCGTTCTACGGCGATCCGAACTTCGCCGACATCCCGATCCAGACGCTGCTGTCGGATGCGTACAACGACGAGCGGCGCAAGCTGATCACCGACAAGGCGTCGCTGGAGCTTCGTCCCGGCAGGCTCGATGGCTACGGCGCCAAGGTGCAACTGCGCGAGGCGCAGGGCCATCGCGAGGCCGTCGGTGCAATGGGCTCGGGCGAGCCCACCGTGGGCCGCTTCGGCGAGGTGCGCGGCGACACCGTGCATTTCGACATCATTGACCGCGACGGCAACATGATTTCGGCGACCCCGTCCGGCGGCTGGCTGCAATCCTCGCCCGTGATCCCTGAGCTCGGCTTCTGCCTCGGCACGCGCGCGCAGATGTTCTGGCTCGAGGAGGATCATCCGGCCGCGCTGGTCCCGGGCAAGCGGCCACGCACCACGTTGTCGCCGACCATGGCGCTGCGCGACGGCGAGCCTTACGTGGCCTGGGGCTCGCCCGGCGGCGACCAGCAGGACCAGTGGAACACGCAGTTCTTCCTGCGCCACGTCCATGCCGGCATGAACCTACAGGAAGCGATCGACGCGCCGGCCTGGCACTCCGAGCATTTCCCGATCTCGTTCTGGCCGCGCACCGCGCGGCCCGGCGTGCTCGTGGTCGAGAACCGCGTCCCCAAGACGACCGTCGAGGAGCTGCGCCGCCGCGGCCATGTCGTCGAGGTCGGGCCGGACTGGTCGGAGGGCCGCCTCACCGCGGCCTCTCGTGTCGGCCGACGCCGCCGCGCCGCCGCCAATCCGCGCGGCATGCAGGGTTACGCCGCCGGACGATGACAGCGAGACGCCGATGACCTGGTCGATCATTGCCAAGGACGACACAACCGGCCAGATCGGCATCGCCGTCGCCACGCGGTTCTTCGCCGTCGGCGCACGCGTTCCGTTCATCGTCGCCGGCCACGGCGGCATCGCCACGCAGGCCCTGGTCAATCCGTACTACGGCATCGACGGCGCCAAGCTGTTGCACGAGGGCCGGCATCCGCGCGAGATCGTGCAGCTGCTGACAGCGGCCGATCCAGGCCGCGAGAGCCGCCAGCTTCACATCCTCGATCGCAACGGCCAGATCGCCGCCCATACCGGCCGTGACTGTATCGATTGGTGCGGCCATCTCGAGGGCGACGGCTTCTCGATCGCGGGCAACATGCTGGCTGGTCCGCAGGTGCTGAACGAGACCGCGAACGCCTTTCTCGCCAACGCCACTCTCCCCTTCGCCCGGCGCCTGATCGCGGCGATGAAGGCCGGCGAGGCCGCCGGCGGCGACAAGCGCGGCAGACAGTCGGCAGCGCTCGTCATCCACGGCAAAGAGGAATGGGCCGAGCTCGATCTGCGCGTCGATGACCATGCCGATCCGCTCGCCGAGCTCGAACGGCTGGAGAGCGTGAGCCGCAAGCACTGGGCGGTGTTCCGGCAGTTCATGCCGACGCGCGACAATCCGGCCGGCATCACCGATCGCGCGACGATCGACGCCGGCATCGCGGCTGCGCTCGCGAGCCAGACATGAGCGGCCGGAAGGACGGCGCATCACCGGGGTTGGTATGAATATTACAACAACGCGGGCCGCATGGCCGAGGGGTAATCGGATGATGAGGAACTGGTGCTTGGCCGCAACCGCGGCTGCTGTCATGGCCTCGTGCGGGGCGGCCGCGCAGGCCCAGACTACGTTGCGCATTGGACTCGCCGAGGATGCCGACATTCTCGATCCGACCATGGCGCGGACCTATGTCGGCCGCATCGTCTTCGCCGCTGTCTGCGACAAGCTGTTCGACATCGACGAGAAGCTGAACATCGTGCCGCAGCTGGCACTGTCGCACGAGACCTCCGCCGACGGCAAGGAAGTCACGATCAAGCTGCGCCCCGGCGTGAAGTTTCACGACGGCGAGCCGTTCGACGCCGAGGCGGCAAAATTCTCGCTCGACCGCCACCTCAGCATGCCCGGCTCGTTCCGCAAGCCCGAGATCGCCTCGCTCGATCATGTCGACGTGGTCGATCCCCTGACGATCAGGCTGGTGCTGAAGACACCGTTCTCGCCGCTGCTCGCCCAGCTCACCGACCGGGCCGGGATGATGGTGTCGCCGAAGGCGGCCAAGGAGGCCGGCGACAAGTTCGGCCTGCGCCCGGTCTGCGCCGGCCCCTACAAGTTCGTCGAGCGGGTCCAGCAGGACCGCATCGTGTTCGAGAAGTTCGCCGACTACTGGAACAAGGACAACGTCTTCATCGACAAGATCGTCTATCAGCCGATCGTCGACGGCACGGTGCGGCTGGCGAACCTCAAATCCGGCAGCCTCGACATGATCGAGCGGCTGCTCGCCACCGACATCAAGGACGTCACCAGCGACAAGCGCCTGAAGCTGTCGACCGGGACCAGCCTCGGCTATCGCGGCCTCACGCTCAACATCGGCAAGGACAAGGCCAAGGGCCCGCTGAGCCAGTCGGCCAAGGTGCGGAAGGCGCTTGATCTCGCGATCGATCGCGAGGCGCTCAACCAGGTGGTTTTCAACGGCGAGTTCAAGCCGGGCAATCAGTTCGTCAACCCCGAAAATCCCTATTACCAGACCGCCTTCCCCGTCCGTGGCCGCGATATCGAGAAGGCCAAGGCGCTGCTGAAGGAAGCCGGTGTGACGCCGCCGATCACGGTCGACTTCATGGTGTCGAAGGACAGCGAGAGCGAGGCCGCGGCCCAGGTGCTGCAGGCGATGGCCGCCGAGGCCGGTTTCGACCTCAAGATCCGCGTCACCGAGTTCGCCACCTCGCTGAAGCAGGCCGAGGCCGGCGAGTATCAGGCCTTCTCGCTGGAATGGAGCGGCCGCAGCGATCCCGACGGCAACACCTACAACCATCTGCACAGCGGCGCGGCCTTGAACTACAGCGCCTGGAGCAATACCGCGGCCGACAAGGCGCTCGAGGATGCGCGGCTGGTGTCCGACCCGGCCAAGCGCAAGGCGATCTACGAGACCCTTGTGCGCGAGCAGCAGGCCGACGAGCCGATCCTCTACCTCTATCACCGCAAGTTCCTGTTCGCGCAGACCACCAGGCTCGAAGGCTTCAAGCCGATGCCGGACGGCCTGCTGCGCGTGGTCGGGCTGAAGCTGAAGTGAGCTGTAAAGTGGCCCCTTCTCTTTGGGACGCGATGCCGGCGCCCCGCACTCACTCTGCTCCCTCCCCCCTTGTGGGGGAGGGCTGGGGTGGGGGGTGCCACGCACTCCGACCTCCCGTGGGATACCCCCCTCCCTGTCCCTCCCCCACAAGGGGGGAGGAAACGCTGGGGGTGCGGCCTGAATCCGTTAGTCAGCATAGTCACTGCTGCGCTGGGGTCAGCTCATGCTGACCTTCCTCGCCCGCCGTATCGCCCAGATCGTCCCGACGCTGATCTTCGTCTCGATCCTGATCTTCTCGCTGCAACAATTGCTGCCCGGCGATCCTGCCCTGGTGATGGCCGGCGAGGAGCGCGATCCCGCCGTGATCGAGCAGATCCGCAAGCAGTACCGCCTCGATCAGCCGCTGCCCGTCCAGTACGGCTACTGGATCAAGGGCGTGCTCTCCGGCGATTTCGGCGAGTCGCTGCGCATCAAGATGCCGGTGCGCGACCTCATCCTGCAGAAGCTGCCGGTGACGCTGCAGCTCGCATCGATGGCGATCGTGATCGCGTTCCTGATCGGCATTCCCGCCGGCATCGTCTCCGCCGTGAAGCGCGGGACAGGCTGGGACTATGCCGCCAACCTGTTTGCGCTATGGGGGATCTCGACGCCGAACTTCTGGCTCGGCATCATGCTGATCTTCGTGTTCTCGATCCAGCTCGGCTGGCTGCCCGCCTCCGGCTATGTCTCGCCGGCCGAGGATTGGCGCGCCAGCCTCGCCGCCACCATCATGCCGGCCTTCGTGCTCGGCAACGCCATCGCCGCGATCCTGATGCGCCACACCCGCAGCGCAATGCTGCAGGTCCTGGGCAGCGACTACATCCGCACCGCGCGCGCCAAGGGCATCTCCGAGCGCCAGGTCATCCTGCGCCACGCGCTGCGCAACGCCCTGACGCCGGTCATCACGCTGGGCGCGCTCGAGCTCGGCACGCTGCTGTCCGGCGCCGTGCTGACCGAGCAGATCTTCTCGATCCCCGGCTTCGGCAAGCTGATCGTCGATGCCGTGTTCAATCGCGACTACGCCGTCGTGCAAGGCGTCGTGCTGGTCACCGCCACCGTCTACATCATGCTGAACCTGATTGCCGATCTCGCCTACGTGCTCGTCAATCCGCGGCTGAGGAGCTGAGATGGCCGAGACGATGCTGTCAGCTCCGCAAGGCGCCGGCGCCCTCGCCCCGCTCGAACGGCCGATGCAGCGCGCCTGGCGCCAGCTCGTCAAGCGCCGGGGGGCCATGGTCGGGCTCGGCCTGATCGCGGCCTTCATCCTGCTCGCCCTGTTCGCGCCGCTGGTGGCGCCCTACGATCCCATCAAGACGAGTTGGACGCTGGTCCGCAAGGCGCCCTCGGCGGCGCATTGGTTCGGCACCGACGATCTCGGCCGCGACGTGCTCGCCCGCGTCATCTACGGCGCACGCGCCTCGCTGCTGGCCGGCGCCATCTCGGTCGTCATCGCGCTGTCGGTCGGCGTGCCGATCGGCATGATCGCAGGCTACCGCGGCGGCTTCATCGACGCCCTGATCAGCCGCATCACCGACGCGATGCTGGCCTGCCCGTTCCTGATCCTGGCGATCGCGCTGGCCGCGTTCCTCGGTCCGAGCCTCGGCAACGCGATGATCGCGATCGGCATCTCGGCGACCCCGATCTTCGTCCGGCTGACCCGCGGCGAGGTGATGAACATCAAGGTCGAGGAGTATGTCGAAGCCGCGCGCAGCCTCGGCGATACCGACCTGCAGATTGCGATCCGGCACATCCTGCCTAACATCATGCCGGCGCTGCTGGTGCAGGCGACCTTGTCGGTCGCCGCCGCCATCATCGCCGAGGCGGCGCTGTCGTTCCTCGGCCTCGGGCAGCAGCCGCCGGCGCCGTCCTGGGGCAGCATACTCAACGCCGCCCAGCGCTTCCTCACCAACGCGCCGTGGATGGCGATCTGGCCGGGGCTTGCGATCTTCCTCGTCGTGCTCTCGCTCAATCTGCTCGGCGACGGCCTGCGCGACGCGCTCGATCCGCAGCAGGAGCAGTGAGGCGGCTCTCTTTGCCGCAAACAAAAACGGCGGCTGCGAATGCAGCCGCCGTTGATTTCGAGCAAGCAGTCAGTCGTCTCAGCCCGCCTTCAGCGCATGCTCCGGCTCGGCGTCGAACTGCGCGATCTCGCGGGCGCGCTTCGACTTGGCGGCGGCCTGGTGATCGGTGGCGATGACGGTGTAGACGGCCGGCAGCACGAACAGCGTGAACAGCGTGCCGATCGACATGCCGGCGACGACGACGAGGCCGATCGAGAACCGGCTGGCCGCGCCGGCGCCGGACGCCGTCAGCAGCGGGATCAGGCCTGTGACCATCGCGGCCGTGGTCATCAGGATCGGCCGCAGACGGATGCGCGCGGAGGTTTCGATCGCGGTCCGGCGGTCCACGCCTTCCTTGAGCTGGAGCTCATTGGCGAACTCCACCATCAGGATGCCGTGCTTGGTGATCAGTCCGACCAGCGTCAGCAGACCGACCTGGGTGTAGATGTTCATCGTCGCAAGCCCGAAGAACAGCGGGATCAGCGCGCCGACGATCGCCATGGGCACGCTGATCATGATCACCAACGGATCGCGCAGGCTCTCGAACTGCGCCGCCAGCACCAGGAAGATGATGATCAATGCGAAGCCGAAGGTGATCGCGAGCTGATTGCCTTCCTGGACGTATTGACGGGCGTCGGCGAGGTAATCATGGCTGAAGCCCGACGGCAGGTTCTTGGCCTGCTTCTCCAGGAAGTCCACCGCCTGGCCGACGGTGACGCCCGGCATCGGCACGGCCGAGAAGGTCGCCGAGTTGAGCTGGTTGAAATGCGTCAGCGAGTTCGGATCGGTCGCGGTCTCGATGGTGACCACCGTCGACAGCGGCACCTGCTGGCCCGCGGCGGTCGCCACATAATAACCCGACAGCGATTCCGGCGACAGCCGCTTGTCGCGCGGCACCTGCGGGATGACCTGGTAGGAGCGGCCCTCGAGATTGAAGCGGTTGATGTAGTTGCCGCCGAGCAGCACCGCGAGCGTGTTGCCGATCGACTGCATGGTGATGCCGAGGTCGGAGGCCTTGCTGCGGTTGATCCAGACCTTGACGACAGGCTGATTGAATTCGAGGTCGCTGTCGGAGACGATGAAGATGCCGCTCTTGCGCGCGGCGTCCTTCAGCTTCGCCATCTGCTCATAGACCGCCTGGAACCCGCTGGTCGAGCTGATCACCATCTGCACCGGCAGGCCGCCCGGGCCGCCCGGCAGCGCCGGCAGGTTGAAGGCGAAGGCGTTGATGCCCTCGATCTTGGACAGCTCGGCCTGCACCAGCGGCTTCAGCTTGATCGAGGAGCGCGTGCGCTCGTCCCACGGCTTCAGCAGCATGCCGGCGAAGCCGCCCTGCGGGCCGTTGATGCCGTTCAGCACGAAGCGCAGGTCGGTCTCGGGGAACTTCTGGAACACCTTGTCGAGCTTGTCGGTGTAGAAGTTGATGTAGTCGATATTGGCGTATTTCGGCGCCTTGGTGATCGAGAACACGATGCCCTGATCCTCCTCCGGCGCCAGCTCCTTGGACGTATGCATATAGAGGAAGCCGACGAGGCCGAGGATCGTGAGCGCGAACAGCGCCGTCACCGGCCGGTAGTCGAGCGAGCGGTCGAGCTGCCGGCCGTACCAGCGGGTCATCGCGCCGAACACGCGGTTGACGATCCGCGCGAAGCGGCCCTCCTCGGCGCTGCGCAGCAGCACCGAGCACATCATCGGCGACAGGGTCAGCGCGATGACGCCCGACACGATGACGGAGCCCGCGAGCGTGAAGGCGAACTCGCGGAACAGCGAGCCGGTGAGGCCGCCGAGGAAGCCGATCGGCGCGTACACCGCGGCCAGGGTGATCGTCATCGATATGACCGGGCCGACGATCTCGCGCGCGCCCTGCAGCGCCGCCTGGACCGGCGCCCTGCCCTCCTCCAGATGGCGGTGGATGTTCTCGACCACCACGATGGCGTCGTCGACCACGAGACCGATCGCCAGCACCATGGCCAGCAAGGTCAGCAGATTGATGCTGAAGCCGAGCGCCAGCATCATGGTGCAGACGCCGATCAGCGACAGCGGGATCGTCACCACGGGGATGATCACCGAGCGCAGCGACGCCAGGAACAGGAAGATCACGACGATGACGATCAGCACGGCCTCGCCGAGCGTATGCTCGACCTCGTCGATCGACGACTGGATGAACTTGGTGGAATCGTAGGCCACCTTCATCTTCATCGACGGCGGCAGATTGCGCTCGAGATCGGGGAACAGCGCACGCACGCCCTTGACGATGTTGAGCGGATTGCCCTGCGGCGTCGCGTCGACGCCGATGAAGATGGCGCGCTCGCCATTGAAGGCGACGCTGGCGTCGGTGCTCTGTGCCGCGAGCTCGACGGTGGCAATGTCCTCCATGCGGACAAAGCCGCCGTCCTTGGCCTTGACGATCATCCGCTTGAACTGGTTGACGTCGGTCAGGCCGGTATTGGTCGTGACGTTGGAGACGATGAAGTAGCCCTTGGCCTGTCCGGCGGCGGATTGGAAGTTGTTGGCGGAGATCGCGGCGGCGACATCGGCCGGCGACACGTTACGGCCGGCCATCTTTTCCGGGTTGAGCCAGATCCGCATCGCGAAGGTCTGGCCGCCGAGGATGTTGGCCGCGGCAACGCCGTCGACGGTCGACAGCACCGGCTGCACCACGCGCGTCAGATAGTCCGAGATCGCCGAGCCCGACAGCTCCTCGCTCGAGAAGCCGAGATACATCACCGACGTCGTCTGCCCCGTGCTCTTGGTGACGATCGGGTCGTTGGATTCCCGGGGGATCAAATAGCGGACCGAGTTCACCTTGGCGAGCACCTCGGTGAGCGCCTGGTTCGGATCGAAATTGAGCTTGATGAAGACCTGGATCGTGCTGGTGCCCTGCACCGAGGACGAGGTGATGTAGTCGACGCCTTCGGCTGAGGCGACCGCCTGCTCCAGCGGCGTCGTGATGAAGCCCTGGATCAGATCGGCGGAGGCGCCGGGATAGACGGTCGTGACGTTCACGACCGTGTTCGACAGCTTCGGATATTGCCGGATCGGCAGCTCGAACGCGGCACGCAGGCCGAGCAGCAGGATGAGCATACTGACCACGAGCGACAACACTGGCCGCTTGATGAAGATATCGGTGAAACGCATCGCGGCAATCTCGTCAGCGGGAGGCAGATGAGGCCCGCGCGGGCCGCTTCACAGCGGCCTCGGCGGGCATTTGGTTCGATCAATAGCGCGGCGGCTTGGCGGGCACCGGCGGCGGCGGATCGGTCGAGATCGCGACCGCGGCACCGGACTGGATCTTGAGCTGGCCGACGGCAACCACGCGGTCACCTTCCTTGAGCCCCTTCAGGATCACGGCGCGACCGTTGATGCGGTCGCCGGTCTGCACATAGGTCCGATCGGCCGTCAGCGTGGTCTTGCCGTCGTCGGTCTTCTTCTCGTTGATCACGAAGACCGAGTCGCCATAGAGCGTATAATCGACCGCCGTCTCCGGAACCGTCAGCACCGGCGGCTTGTCCGGCAGTACCACGGTGGTGGTCGCGAACATGCCGGGCTTGAGGATGTGATCCGGATTCGCGATCGTCGCCTGCACCCGGATGTTGCGCGTGTCGGTCGCGATCTGCGGCTCGATGGTGGTGATCTTGCCCTCGAACACCTTGCCCGGATAAGCATCGACGCCGACGCGCACGATCTGGCCGACCTTCAACTGACCGCTGTCCTTTTCGGTCACCGTGAAGTTGACCCACAGCTCCGACAGATCGGTCAGCGACACGATCTGGGTGCCGGCGCTGAGATATTGGCCGACCTCGACCTTGCGGACGCCGAGGTCGCCATCGAACGGCGCGCGCACCAGCTTCTGCGCGATCAGCGCCTCGGTCTTGGCGATGCCGGCCTGCGCCTGGTCATAGGCGGCCTGAGCCTGATCGACGGTCGCCTGTGGTCCGAACTGGCGCGAGGCGAGCTGCTTGGCGCGATCGAGCGACAGCTGCGCCACGGTCACCTGGGCCTTGAAATTGGCGAGGTCGCCCTGCTCCGGCGCATCATAAAGCTGCACCAGCGGGGTGCCCTGCTTCACGGTGGTGCCCGGCGTGAACATGATGTCGGTGATGCGGCCCGAGGCATCCGAGGTCACATTGACCTGATGCACGGCGGCGAGATCGCCGACGGCGGTCAGCAGGTTCGGGACAACCTCCGCGGTCGCCGTTGCCATGCTGACATTGAGCGGCGGCGGCTTCATGTTCGCGAAGAACTGCGCGATCATCTTGTCGCGGAACATGTTGAACCACACGAAGCCGCCGACCAGCGCCGCGAGCAGGATGGCGACGATGGTGAACCAGAGCACCGGGCGGGTGCGCTTGCGCGGCTTGTCGTCGATCGGCTTGCCAGAGAGCTTGGGTTCCGTCGCGATGTTCATGTCATGCACTTTCTGCCGTCGCCGGCCGAGCCGGAGGTTGCGACAATTCGTGGTCGAGATAGCACGCAATCGCGGCGTCGGTCAGTCCGATGCCACGCAGGATGAACTCACTGAGCTGGCGCTCCAGGCTTGCTGCGGTTCCATAAGACAGACACGGGGTCGATGGAAGCCGCGTCAACGCCGCCGTCAACACAGTGTGATGCGCGAACCAGAACAGATCGCGCGGTGCAGCCGCAAGTCGTATCGCCTCACCTGACGCCACGGCGCTGTCCAGTGAGTCAGCGAACTTCGCGCCGATCAGATCATCGATTTTCGTATACAGCAGCCTGGCGAATTCGCCATCGTCGAGATGGCTGGTGATCATCAGCCGCAGCCGCTGTTCCTCTTCCTCATTGGCGCCGTCGGCCGTGCTGAGAAAGTGGCGGACCATGCCGGCCATCAGCTTGACCAGCGTGGCCGTCGAAGGCTCCTGTCCCAGCAGCAGCTCGAAATCGGGATCGGCCTCGCACTCTTCGGCCAGGATCTCCGCATAGAGCGCAGCCTTCGACGAGAAGTGCTTGAACAGCAAGGCTTCCGAGATCGCGGCAGCCGCGGCGACGCTCTTCGTCGTGGTGCCGGCATAGCCATGCCGCGCGAAGCAACGCTTCGCCGCGCCAAGGATCAACTGCCGCCGCAGGTCGCTGGTCATGCGCAGAGTGGACATCTCGCGTGAGTAAATACTCACTTGATCTATGTCAAGAAACCTACCGCAACGCAGCAGCAACCCTGGGCCAAGTCCCTGACATCTCAAGACATATCACGGCGCCACCGAAGGCAATAATATACCTTTAAACAAGGCGGTTGTGCGGCAAGGCCTGCGAGGCCAGCCAAGCCCGGCTGTGCAGACCGCCGCGCCGCGCGTTTTCTTCTGTCGCGGACCGTGCGACGGTCGCAGCGACAAAAGCAAGAACCGGCCGGGAGGGCCATCGATGAATGACGCCGCTGCGCTCGCCGCCGATTTCGATCTGGAGAGCCTGACGCCCGCCTTCTATGCCGATCCCTACCCCACCTATCGCGCGCTGCGGCAACATGCGCCGGTCAAGCGCCTGCGCAACGGCTCCTATGTCCTCACCCGTTACGACGATCTGGTGACAGCCTACAAGGCAACCAAGACGTTCTCCTCGGACAAGACGCGCGAATTCGCGCCCAAATACGGCGCATCGCTGCTGTACGAGCATCACACCACGAGTCTCGTCTTCAACGATCCGCCGGCGCATACGCGCGTGCGCCGCCTGATCATGGGCGCGCTGTCGCCGCGGGCGATCGCCGAGATGGAGCCCGCTTTGATCGCGCTGGTCGACGGGCTCTTGGACCGGATGGCCGCGAAGGACCGGTGCGAGCTGATCGAGGATTTTGCCGCCGCGATTCCGATCGAGGTGATCGGCAATCTGCTCGGCGTCCCGCACGAGGAGCGCGCCCCGCTGCGCGACTGGTCGCTGGCCATTCTGGGCGCGCTGGAGCCGGTGTTGTCGGAGGCGCAGCTGTCGCGCGGCAATCGCGCCGTGAAGGCGTTTCTCGCCTATCTCGAAGGGCTCGTGGCGCGCCGCCGCGCCGCGCCCGGCAATCCCGAGCGCGACGTTCTGACGCGGCTGATCCTGGGCGAGGCGGATGGTGAGCGCCTGGGCGAGAAGGAGCTCTTGCACAACTGCATCTTCCTGCTCAATGCCGGCCACGAAACCACGACCAACCTGATCGGCAACGGCCTCGTGCTGCTCTGCGAGCATCCTGCCGAGCGGCAGAGGTTGATCGACGCCCCCGGCCTGATCCGCACCGCCGTCGAGGAGATCCTCCGCTACGAGAGCTCGAACCAGCTCGGCAACCGCATGACCACCGAGACGGTCGAGCTCGGCGGGGTCAGGCTGGAGGCCGGCACCTCGGTCACGCTGTGCATCGGCGCCGCCAACCGCGATCCCGCGCAGTTCGAAGACCCCGAGCGCTTCGACATCGGCCGCCTCGCCAACCGCCACCTCGCCTTCGGCACCGGCGCACATCAATGCGCCGGAATGGCGCTGGCGCGGCTCGAAGGCGCCATCGCGATCTCGCGCTTTCTGGCGCGATTTCCGAACTATCAGCTCGTCGGCGAGCCGGTGCGTGGCGGGCGCGTGCGGTTTCGGGGGTTTGCGAGCGTGCCGTGCGTGGCTGGGATGTGATCCACGCACGATCCGCGGAAGCTGCCGCTTCTCCCGGCTTTATCCGCCTTCTAGAAATAGATGTTTGCGATACGCTTGCGGTCGAAATCGCCCGCCCTGATCGATCGTGCCCACGAGATCAGCTTGTCAAATATCTCAAATTGAGATATCGCTCAGATCAAGACGATCGTTTACACTGCTGCTGCGAGGCGCACCCTTCGCGAGCATGCAAACCGGACCGATCTGATTCTGACAAAAATCGAGCAGTATGCGGCGACACCCGAAGCGCAAGCGAACAACATCAAGAAGCTCAGGGGACGATCCGACTATCGCTTACGGGTCGGAGATTTTCGGGTCGTGTTCTCCGAGACGGAAGACACGATCACCATTCACGATATCGGACCACGCGGCGGCATCTACGATTGAGAGGCGACCATGAACAAGGTGCAGAAGATCAAGTCGCCGAATGGCGAGGACATGATCCTGATGTCTGTGACCGAGTACGAGCGCCTGGTCGAGGCCGCTGAGGATCTGCGCGATAGCGCGATCGCGGAGCGATCACGGCTTGAGATCGAGGCCGGCAAGGAGGAGCTTCTGAGCCACGCCGAGATCAAGGAGTTACTGAGAGCCAAGACGCCTCTCGCCTTCTGGCGCAAGAAGCGGGGCATGACGCAGGCAGCCTTGGCGAAAGCCGCAGGCGTGGCCCAAGGCTTTCTTTCCGAAATCGAAGCCGGACAGAAGCCTGGCACGGCCTCAACCCTAAAGAAAATTGCGGAGGCCCTGCGGATCAAGGTCGACGATCTGATTTGACGATCAGAACGGACGTGCCGCTAATCCGCCCTTAGTCTTCCCAGTGAAACAATGCATCGAATGCACGATACGGCGGATCACATAGTATCGTCGGTACTCGAATGTTCTCCGGCAGTAGCTGCCCGAGATCATCTTTCCACAGCCGAACAAGGCCCCTTTGGATAAGGCGCGGCTCCAATTCTCCAAATAGATCAGCCACGGGCTGATAAGTGAAATGGTCAACCATCTCGAACGACGGCAGGTAGCTCCTCGCGCCGCCGTTGATGTTCCATGATTTGATGCCTTCGCCGACCACGAAATAGGGCGACAGCCGGCTGAATAGAACGAAAAGACCAGTGTATTGACGACATTCGGGACTCGAAGAAACTTTGAACTGATCATTGTCCCGATAGAACCACGCATCGATGTAGGACGCGTATCCCGAACCATAGTCCTCCCACTCGATCTCCGACGAGAAGACAAACTCACGGCACAGATCTTCACATATCGCCTTGTAGAAACGAACGATCTCCTCTTTATCATTGGAGGACCATGGCGATTGGTCGGAAATGCACTGTCCGTGCAGAAGCCTCTTCAAGACATCATCCGAGCAGAAATCGAGCATCACCACTCCTTCGCCTTCGAACTCACCCCGTCTCGTCACTCGACCGATCGACGGCTGGCTCACCCGCGCTACGTTCGACGCAGAATGCACGATCGGCCGGCCCTTCACAAACGCCTCCATCGGACTCGCCCGCGTTGAAAAACTGATTTCGTCAGCCGGCTCAGACAGATACTCACATCCAACTCATCCCGCCAAATATTTCTATTTCGCCTTATCAGAATTCATGATTTGCTCTCGCCGTCCCGCCCCACAAGAGGGGCGCTTCGCGGTCGTCACGAACGTCGGGTGCGGGATGCGGTGGGCGTGTTGGTGCTGCAGCGTAGGAGATCCTGCGCCGACGAACGGCATCGATGCGCACGGTCAAGTCGCGTGGTCCTGGCACCCCGATGCTGGTGTCCCGCGTGATGCGCGAGAAGCGCATTGCGCGCACGGTGGCCAGAAAGCCCGGCGCACCGGGGAGAACGCGGAGCAGCCGTTAAAACCATTGCGCGGGGAATGCCGGGTTGCTCTCGGCTGAACCTGTGGTACCTGCCGCCTGCATTTTTTTCCGCAGGCGGGCCATGGGTGCGGCCAGCGCCCGGCATTCCCCGTGCCCTCTTCCCAAAGAGGGCAGGCAAATCAGCAAGGCTCGGACGCGAAACGCGCCGCGAGATGGCGAACACATGTCTCATCACCGTGATTGCGGGCTTCACCACCGTTATCACAAGCCTAACCACCGTCATTGTGAGCGAAGCGAAGCAATCCAGGGCCGCGCACGCGACTCTGGATTGCTTCGTCGCTTGCGCTCCTCGCAATGACGCGGAGAGAGATGGGCTCAGAACACCGCATGGTCGCCGCGCTCGGCCGTGGCCTCGCCGCGGATCAGCTTTGCGTAGTAGTCGAACAGCGTGTCCGTTCCCGTCGACGGCGTCGCATCGGCGTCGTAGCGGCCGGTGACGGGGTCGAGCACCAGCATGGATTCGGTGGCGTAGTAGCGGCCGATGCGGGCGAGCTCGGCCTTGTCGGCGAACGACGGCAAGACATGCTTGGCGACATCGAGCCCGCCGATGATGCAATCGAGCAGCGCCACCGGGACATGACGGAACCGCGGTTTGCGTCCGAGCAGCGCGAACAGGTGCGCGCCCTGCTCGAGCGGCGTGATCGCGGGACCGGGGCCGCCGATCGGCAGCACACGGTTCCAGCGGCTCTCATCATCGAGGCAGCCGGCCAGGTAATCGCCGAGGTCGGCGTCGCTGATCGGCTTGCACGCCGTCAGGCGGCCATCGCCAAAGACAAGAAACGGCCGGCCCTGCGTCATCCGCGCCACCTGCCCCGACAGCGATTTGAAGAACGCGGTGGGCCGGACGATCGAATAGATCAGCGCCTGCCCCTGCGCGATCAGCCGCGCCTCGAACGCCAGCTTGGCCTTCTGGAACGCCAGCAGCGGCTTCTGCACGCAGATCGCGGACAGCAGCACGAAGTGCGCGACGCCTGCATGGCGTGCCGCGTCCAGCACATTCACATGGGCCTGGTAGTCGATCGCCTGGGCATCCGCGGGCACGCCCGTCCGCGACGCCATGCAGGACACCACGGCGTCGAAATGCTCACCGCGAAAGCCGTCGCGCGCCAGCGAGACGGGGTCGGTGACGTCGCCGGTCCTGACGGTGGCGCCCGGGATCGTCATGGCATCCCTGCGCGGACGCACGAAGCAAATCACCTCATGCCCGCGCACGACAAGCGCCCGCACGGTGGCACGGCCAATGGTTCCGGTCGCGCCAAGCATGAAAACGCGGCAAGGACCATGCGGGCGAGATGCGGAGGGAAAATTCATCGGATCGAGCGTAGCTCTGACAACTGTCCCGATCTATATCACGGCCTGAACTTTCGCGACTTTGGGACTGCCAATTTGGTCCTCGTCATGCCCGGGCTTGTCCCGGGCATCCACGTGGTTCAGCGTGCGCGGTGCGACGTGGATGGCCGGGACAAGCCCGGCCATGACGGGGTGGAGAGATCTGGGCACAAGCTTGGATCTTCCTATGTAGCCGTCCGAGCGTCAGCTCCAGACGGGGGCAAACGCCGCACGACGACCTCACTCCACCCCGCGCGCGGTCTTCTCCAAAATCAGCGTGTGGATGCCGCAGGTGCCGCTGTAGAGGCTCATGACGCGGGTGCCCGGCTTGCGGCCGGCGCGCGGCTCGGAGACCTGCAGGCCGGCGGCGAGCAGGCGCGCCCTCGTCGCCTCGATGTCCGCCACGCGCCAGCTCAGGCCCCACAGCTTGTCGTTGGCCTTGTCGTTGCCGGCCACGGGGCGCTTGACGACCTCGACGATGAGGTCGCCGCAGCGGAAGAACATCAGCTGGCCCCATTCCTGATGGCTGCGGTCGAGCGCCATGTCGAGGCCGAGCCGCGCGCCGTAGAGCGCAGCGGCCCGCTCGGGGTCCTCGGTCGAAACCACGATGTGGTCGAGACCGAGCACGGCGGAATCGGCGGTCTTCTCCGACATCGGTCGCGGCCCGGCGAGCTCGAGGAAGAACATGCGTACGCCACGCGTCAGATCGGTCATCGCGCGCGTGCGCTTCCAGTGCAGCGTCTGGCCCGAGACACGGTCGGTGTTGTCGACCTCGGCGATCGGGTCCGGCTTCAGCGCCACGCGCTCCAGGCGCCGATGCATCTTGCCGATGTCATTGGTGGCGAAGCAGATGCTGGCGAGCCCCTCGCCCCAGATCTTGATGACATTGCGGATACGGTCGGCGGCGGGGCTCTGCCCCGCCGGCGCCATCAGCTCCAAACTCATATTGTCGAGCGTGAACAGCACGCGGTCGGCGCCCTCGCCCGAATTCTGCCAGGACGGCTTGCGCGCCAGCAGCGTCTCGAACGCGGCGCTGCCGGCCTGGATGTCCTCGAGCAGGACGACGACGTGGTCGAGGCCGGTGATCACGGAAACAGCCCTCGCGTGTTCTTGGCGTTGCGCACCTTCTCGACGCCGATCGCCATCGCCGCGGTCCGGTGCGAGATGTCGTCGGCCTTGGCCCGCGTCACCATCCGCTCGAAGGCGCGGTCGAGGATCTGGTACTCACGCCGCATCACCTCTTCTTCTTCCCAGAACAGTTGCTGCAGATCCTGCACCCATTCGAAATAGCTGACGATGACGCCGCCGGAATTGCAGAGAATGTCGGGAATGAGGAAGATCTCCTTGCGGCGCTGGTCGAGGACGCGGTCGGCATCCGGCGTGGTCGGGCCGTTGGCGGCCTCCGCGATGATCCGGCATTTCAGGTTGGCCGCGACCTTGGCATCAATGACCCGCTCGACCGCCGCCGGCACCAGGATGTCGCAGGCAAGCGTCAGGATCTCCTTCGGGTCGAAGGCGAGCTCGGTGGAGAAGCCGGCGATGCTGCCGTGCTTGCTTGCATGCGCCATCAGCGCGGGAATATCGAGGCCCCTGGCATCGTGGAGTGCCCCGGTATGATCGCTGACCGCAATCACCTTCATGCCCATCTGGTGGAAGCCGAGCGCGGCATAGGAGCCGACATTGCCAAAGCCCTGCACGACCACGGTGGACTTGGCGGGATCGATGCCGAGCACATCCATCACCCGGCGCGAGACGTGGGCGACGCCACGACCGGTCGCCTCGCGGCGGCCGAGCGTGCCGCCGGAGAATACCGGCTTGCCGGTGACGATCTCGGTGACGGTCTGGCCCTGGTACATCGAATATGTATCCATGAACCAGGCCATCACCTGCTCATTGGTGCCCATGTCGGGCGCCATCACGTCGGTGCGCGGGCCGACGAACGGGATCATCTCCTGCATGTAACGGCGCGACAGCGATTCGAGCTCGCGCCGCGACAGCTTGGACAGATCGACGGTCACGCCGCCCTTGGCGCCGCCATAAGGCAGGCCGACCAGTGCGCATTTCCAGCTCATCCAGATCGCGAGCGCCGCGACCTCGCCGATGTCGACGGTCGGGGCAAAGCGCGTGCCGCCCTTGGTCGGCCCCATGGTCAGCAGATGCTGGACGCGGTAGCCCTCATAGACCGCAATGGTGCCATCGTCCTTGTGGATCGGACACGAGACGGTGATCGCGCGCTTGGGGAGCAACAGTCGGTCGCGCTCGTCGGCTGGGATGCCAAGGTGATCGGCGATCACGTTGAACTGATTGGCGGCCATCTCGAAGACCGGACCCGCATAGACAGTCATCTTCCACTCCCGAATCTGCGCTCCTGCAGGCCGGCAACCATAGCGCGACCCGGCTGCCGGCGGCAGGGGGCCGGCGGTTGCAAGGAGGTGATCTCAACCACCATGGTGACGATTTGACGAAGAATTTCAGCGTTGATCCGCCTTAACCGCTTGCTAATCTGCGGCGCCGGGGCCGCGATCACCCCTTAGTGAGACAGAAATGGCAATGCAGGCCCTTTTTATCGGACAGACCTACATCGACGTTACGTTCATCACCGACCACATGCCGACCGGAGACGAGAAGCACGTCGCCTCCGACTACGCCGTGTCGTTCGGCGGCAATGCAGTCACTGCGGCATTTTGCTGCGCCAAACTAGGGATCGTGCCGGACCTGATCGCCACCGTTGCGAATGACTGGCTCGGGCGGATGTTCCAGGACATGACGGCGAAATACGGAATCTCCGTACATCCACGGAAGGTCAATGCCTCGTCGCTGTCCTTCATCATGCCGAAGGACGGCAAGCGCGCCATCGTGCGCTGCCGCGACGATGCCCATATCCACCCTTTCCCGCTGCTCAATCTCGGCAATTGCCGGGCGCTGCATGTCGATGGTCACCAACCCGATGCCGCCATCCATTACGCCAAACTGTGCCGCGAGGCCGGCATTCTGACCTCGCTCGACGGCGGCGGCCTGCGCACCAACACCCACGAGCTGCTCGAATATATCGACGTCGCGATCGTGGCCGAGCGGCTGTGCGAGCAGATGGACCTCACGCCGGAGAAGATGCTCGACTACCTCAAGAGCCGCGGCTGCCGCATCGGCGGCGTGACCCAGGGCGAGAAGGGCCTGTTGTGGTATGATGAGGTCGGCGCGGTGCATACGTTGCCGGCCTACCCGATTCCGCGCGAGCGCGTGATCGACACCAACGGCGCCGGCGACGTGTTCCACGGCGCCTATGTGTATTCGTATCTGGCCAATCCGGCGAAGGGCTGGAAGGAGCATTTCGAGTTCGCCCGCGCGGCCTCGACGTTCAAGATCCAGAAGCTGGGCAACGAGGCCGGCCTGCCGACGCTCGCCGATATCGAGCTTGTCAGGCAGGAATTCGAGGCACGCGTCTAGCGGCTGATCAGATACAAGGGAGAACACCGATGGGGCGCGTCGTCGTCGCCGGCAGCATCAACATGGATGTGGTGGCGACAGCCGAGCGGCATCCCCGCATCGGTGAGACCGTCGCCGGCCAGTCAGTGATGTATTTTCCCGGCGGCAAGGGCGCCAACCAGGCGGTGTCAGCCGCCAAGCTCGGCGCGCCGACATCACTGATCGGCCGGCTCGGCCGTGACGCCTTCGGCGAGCAGTTGCGCGCGTTTCTCGCCAGCCAGGGCATCGATCTCACCGCGGTGAAGGACAGCGCTGGCGCGGCGACCGGAACGGCGCTCATCACGCTGGCGAAGGCCGACAACACGATCGTGGTGATCCCGGGCGCCAATGCCGAGGTCTCCGCTGATGATGTCGCGCAGGTCGCCTTGACCGCGGGCGACGTGGCGGTCAGCCAGTTCGAGATTCCGCAAGCGACGATCGTCGCGTTCTTTCGGAGCGCGAAGGCCGCCGGCGCGACCACGATCCTCAATCCGGCCCCGGCGAGCAGGTTCGATACCGCGCTGTTCGCGCTGATCGACATGCTGGTGCTCAACGAGACAGAGCTTGGTTTTCTGACCGGCATCGAGCTCGGCGACACGCCCACGCTGCCGCAGGTGAGCGACGCGGTTCGCGCGCTGGAACCGCGCGACGATCAGACGATCTGCGTGACGCTCGGCGCGCGCGGCGCGGTGGCCGTCACGGGCGGCAAAGCCAGGCTGGTCGAGGGCCGCGCCGTGACGGCCGTCGACACCACCGGCGCCGGCGACTGTTTCGTCGGCGCGCTGGCCGCGCGGCTCTCGCAGGGCGCGCCGATTGCCGATGCGATCGGCTACGCCAACATCGCGGCCTCGATCTCGGTGCAGCGGATGGGCGCCGGCCCGTCGATGCCGACCGCAGAGGAGGTCCGCGCGCTGCTCTAGGCGAGAGCGCTCTTCAGGTCGAAGCTGGGATCGGCGGCCTTGGCCGCGTCCACCGTGCCGCCTGCCGCGAGCAGCTTGCGGCCGAACATGTGGTCGCCGGCGCGGTTGACGGATTCGATGCCGACCAGCCTACCTTCTTTGTAGCAGAATGCGGAGAATGCCTTTTGCGCCGGATCCCCGCGCAGCACGACCTGGTCATAGCCCGTGGTGAGCCCCGCGATCTGCAGCTTGTCGCTGCCTTGATCGCTCCAGAACCACGGCTGGCCGTCATACGGCTTGACGTCGCCCGTCAGCCGCGCGGCCACGCAGCGGGCATGATCGGTCGCGTTCTGCACCGACTCCAGCCGCAACGTACCGCCAAAGCGCGGGCTGGCGAACAGCGCACAGTCGCCGATCGCCGAGATGTGCGGATCGCTGGTCAGCAGGCACTCGTCGACCACGATGCCCGAGGCGACGGGCAGTCCCGCGTCGGCGGCGAGCTCAATATTCGGCAGCACGCCGACGCCGACCACAACCAGATCGGCCGGAATATGCCGGCCGTCGCTCAGGCTGACGCCGGTGACCTTGTTGCCGTCGGCCTCGATGCTGGTGGCCTGCACGCCGAGATGGATGCGCACGCCGGCTTCAGCATGCTGCTTCTGGAAATAGTCGGAAATCTCGGCCGTCACCGCCCGCGCCATCACCCGCGCCCCGAGCTCGAGCACATCGACCTCGAGGCCCTTGATGCGCGCGGTCGCCGCGAATTCGAGGCCGATGAAGCCGGCGCCGATGACGACCACCCGCTTGGCCTCGCCGAGCAGACCGCGCAGCGCCTCGCTGTCGTCGAGGATGCGCAGGTAACGCACTGCGGGAAGATTGGCATTGGGAATGTCGAGCAGGCGATTGCGCGCCCCGGTCGCGAACACCAGGTGCCCATAGTCCAATGCCTTGCCCGACGCGAGCAGCGCCTTGCGCTGGTCGCGGTGTACCGAAACGACGCGATCATAGACCAGGTCGATGGTCTGGTCGGCATAGAATTTCTGTGGCCGGAACATCAGGGTCTCGGGACCGCCAGTGCCCTTGAGATAGGCCTTGGACAGCGGTGGGCGCTGGTACGGCAGATGCGGCTCGTCGTTAATCAGATGTATCGGATCGGCAAAGCCTGCCTGACGCAGCGAGGTCGCGAGCTGGAAGCCCGCATGCCCCGCGCCCACGATCACAACCGGTCCGTTCGTCACTGTACCCTGCCCCATTCTGTCATCGTCCCTGCCGACGGAACCGGGTTGTCGCAGACTTCCCCGGCATTGTCACCGTTCCCGGCCTACGGTTTAAATGCGGCAACACCAGCCATACCCGGGAGGAATGAATGTCGGACGCAGTAGCGGAACCTGCCCGCTTCAGCATCAATGGCGCGATCGCGACCATCACACTCGATCGGCCGGCGGCGTTCAACGCCATCAACCTCGCCATCGCGCAGCGCCTGGAGCAGCTTGCGGCGCAGGTCGAGGCTGATCCGTCTATCCGGGTGCTGGTCCTGAAGGGCGAGGGCCGCGCCTTCTGTGCCGGTGGCGACCTGCAGACGATCGGCGCCGCGGCCGAGGCCGACACCATCACGCCGGTGGTGAGCGAGCTGCTGCATCACTACCACGCCTTCATCGCGAGCCTGCGCCGCATGCCCAAGATCGTGCTGGCGAGCGTGCACGGCTCCGCCGCGGGCGCCGGGATGTCGCTCGCTTTTGCCGCCGATCTGTGTATCGCCGCCGATGAAGCGCGCTTCACCCCCGCTTATGCCAAGCTCGGCGTCTCGCCCGACGGCGGCGGCACGCTCGGCGTCGTCGCGACGGCAGGCGTAAGGCGGGCGCTGCAGATCTTCCTGGCCGAGGACAGCTTCACAGCTGCGCAAGCCTATGAATGGGGGCTCGTCGCCAAGGTCGTCCCGGCATCCGAGCTGGCCGCGGCCACCGAGGCGCTTGCGCAACGTCTGGCGCAGAACATGCCGGCCGGCATCGCAGCCACCAAGGCGCTGATCCATCGCGCGCCGACCAGCTCGGTCGAAGACCAGCTCGCCGCAGAACGCGACGCCATCGTTAATTGCATGCACACCGACGAATTCCGCGCCGCCGTGAAGCGGTTCACCAGCAAAGGAAGGTAGAACTGCACTCACCCCCTCCCTTTCCGGCGCATGAAGTCGAAATCGCAGCCGTCGTCGGCTTGCAGGATCGTTTCATGAAACAGATGCGCATAGCCGCGCTCCGCCCAGTCCGGCGTCGTCGCAGGCGTGAGCGCCGCCCGACGCCGATCGAGCTCGGCGTCATCGACCAGCAGGTCGATGCTGCGCCTTTCGACATCGAGCCGGATCATGTCGCCGGTCTGCACCAGCGCCAGCGGGCCGCCGACGGCGGATTCCGGCGTGATATGCAGCACGATGGTGCCGAAGGCGGTGCCGCTCATGCGCGCATCGGAGATGCGCACCATGTCCTTGGTGCCGCCGCGTGCGAGCTTCTTCGGGATCGGCAGATAGCCGGCCTCCGGCATGCCGGGCGCGCCCTTGGGCCCCGCATTGCGCAGCACCAGGACGTCATCGGCGGAGACGTCGAGATCGGGATCATCGACCCGCCTCGTCATGTCCTCGACCGACTCGAACACGATGGCGCGCCCCGTATGTTGCAGCAGCTTTGGGCTCGCCGCGGAATGCTTGATGACGGCGCCGCGCGGCGCGAGATTGCCGCGCAGCACCGCGAGCCCGCCCTCCGGCTTGATCGCGTCGTCGCGCGCGCGGATCACGTCCTGCCCTGGCACATCCTCGGCGGCGGCGACGATCTCGCGCAGCGACTGGCCCGTGATCGACCGGCAATCGAGATCGATGAGATCGCCAAGCTGCTTCATCAGCTTCGGCACACCGCCAGCGTGGTGGAAGTGCTCCATGTAATGCTCGCCGGACGGCTTGAGATCGACCAGCACCGGCACCTCGCGGCCGATGCGGTCGAACGCATCGAGGTCGATCTTGTGGGGGGTCCGGCCGGCGATCGCGGTCAGGTGCACCAGACCGTTGGTGGAGCCGCCGATGGCTTGCAGCACCACCTGCGCATTCTTGAAGGCCGCCGGCGTCAACAACTCGCTCGGCTTCGGCCCCTTGGCCTTGGCCAGTTCAGCCGCGACCCGGCCGCTCGCTTCGGCCGATCGGAAACGCTCGGCATGGGGCGCCGGGATCGTTGCGCTCATCGGCAAGGACAGACCGAGTGCCTCGGTGATGCAGGCCATGGTCGAGGCCGTGCCCATCACCATGCAGGTGCCGACCGACGGCGCCAGCCGGCCGTTGACCGCCTCGATCTCGCTGTCATCCATCTCGCCAGCGCGATACTTGGCCCAAAGACGCCGGCAGTCGGTGCAGGCGCCGAGCACCTCGCCCTTGTGATGCCCGACCACCATGGGGCCCACCGGAATGACGACCGTGGGCAGATCGGCCGACACCGCCGCCATGATCTGCGCCGGCAAGGTCTTGTCGCAGCCGCCAATGACCACGACTGCATCCATCGGCTGCGCGCGGATCATCTCCTCGGTTTCCATCGCCATCAGGTTGCGCAGATACATCGAGGTCGGGTGCGCAAAACTCTCGGCGATCGAGATGGTCGGAAACACGAACGGCATTGCGCCGGACAGCATCACGCCGCGCTTCACCGCCTCCAGGATCTGCGGCACGTTGCCGTGGCAGGGATTGTAGTCGCTATAGGTGTTGGTGATGCCGACGATAGGACGATCGAGCGCGTCGTCGGAATAGCCGGCCGCCTTGATGAAGGCCTTGCGCAGGAACAGCGAGAAGCCGGCGTCGCCGTAAGCGGTCAGTCCCTTGCGCAGGCCGTCGGTCATGTCAGTCTCGTGTCGTTGTCGGTTCTTGTTGTTCTTGGTCGTATTGTTCTTGGTCGTAGGAGCCATTCCGGGGCGCGGCTGCCCCGGAACGGCAAGCGAGGATCAACCCCAATCGATGATCCGGCTGGTGTCGCCATCGAACTCGGTGGTGCAGAACGCGCCGCCCTGGAAATAGTCGCCGATCGGATCGGCGGGCAGCTTGGCCTGCTCGGCAAGGGCATGTTCGCGGAAATCCTCGGCACGGCCGGTCGGGCGGTAGCCGAGATCATAGGCGCGCTGATTGTCCCACCAAGCGCGCTCATTCAGCGAGGCGCCATAGAGCACTTCGAAATGAATATCCGGATGCTCGAGCCCGATGCGGCAAAGCTGGACCAGATCGTCCGGCTTCAGCCAGATCGACAGCCGGCGCTTGTCGAGCGGCTTGTCGCCGAAATTGCCGATACGGATGCAGGTCACCTTCAACCCGTGCTTGTCGGCATAGAGCGAACCGAGCGCCTCGCCGAACACCTTGCTGACGCCATAGCGGCCGTCGGGGCGCGGCTGCACGTCGTTGTCGATCTTGCGATGCCGCGGATAGAAGCCAACGGCGTGGTTCGACGACGCGAACACCACGCGCTTGACGCCCTTGCGGCGGGCAGCCTCGAACAGGTTGTAACCGCCGATAATATTGGCCTGCAGTATGTCGTTCCACGGGCCTTCGACCGAGTAGCCACCGAAATGGATGATGCCATCGACGCCCTCGCACAACGCCTCGACCTGCGCGAGGTCGGCAAGATCGGCCGCCTTGAAGGTTTCCTGGCTGGAGAGGTCGGCCGGCGGCCGGAGGTCGCTGAGCAAAAGGTCCGGATAGATCGGAGGCAGCAGCTTCCGCAAGGAGCTGCCGATTCCACCGCTCGCACCGGTCATCAAGATACGTGGCATTTCATCCCTCGTTTTCGGCCCGCAGGTTTGCGGCCGTGGCGGTCCAATGATAGCAGAGATCGCAAAGGCGCAATAACGGGACGGGAAAATGTCCGACGGAAACGCTGATGCCCAGGGCTGGCGCCCTGCCACCTTCTATCCCGACCCGGCGATCCAGACGCTGGACCCACGCTTCGAAAAGTACTGGCTGAAGCTCTCGGCGGTCGAACGGCTGGCCACCGGGCTGCGCTGGGCCGAGGGGCCGGTGTGGTTCGGCGACGGACGTTATCTTTTGTGCAGCGACATCCCCAACCAGCGCATCCTCAAATGGGAGGAGGAGACCGGGGCGGTCTCGGTCTTCCGCAAGCCCTCCAATTTCGCCAATGGCAACACCCGCGATCGGCAGGGCCGGCTCGTCACCTGCGAGCATGGCGGGCGCCGTGTCACCCGTACCGAATATGACGGGTCGATCACCGTGCTGATCGACGGTTTCGACGGCAAACGGCTGAATTCGCCGAACGACGTCGTGGTGAAATCCGACGGCTCGATCTGGTTCACCGATCCGACCTTCGGCCTGCTCGGCAATTACGAGGGCTACAAGGCCGAACCCGAAATCGACGCCAACGTGTACCGGATCGACGGTGCCACCGGCAAAGCGGCTGTTGTCGCCGAGGGCGTGCTGGGGCCGAATGGGCTGTGCTTCTCGCCCGACGAGCGCATCCTCTACGTCGTCGAATCCCGCGGCGTGCCCAACCGCAAGATCCTCGCTTATGACGTCTCCGCCGACGGCACGACGCTCGCCAACAAGCGCGTCCACATCGATGCCGGGCCGAGCACGCCGGACGGCATGCGCTGCGACGTCGACGGCAATCTGTGGTGCGGCTGGGGCATGGGCAGCCCCGAGCTCGACGGCGTTATGGTGTTCGCGCCCGACGGCGCCCCGATCGGCCGCATCGCCTTGCCCGAACGCTGCGCCAACCTGTGCTTCGGCGGCCTCAAGCGCAACCGCCTGTTCATGGCGGCAAGCCAGTCGATCTACGCGCTCTACGTGAACACGCAGGGGGCGCTGGGGGGATGACTGGCCGTCGTTGCGAGGAGTCCCCGGGTCTCGCCTCCGGCGAGCCCAAGGGCGGGATCCGCGAAACAATCCAGACGTCCTTTTTGGCCCTGGATTGCTTCGCTGCGCTCGCAATGACGGAGACCGGTCAAGCCGCGTTGTAGCCGGCAACCGCCTTGACCTCGAGATACTCCTCAAGACCGAACTTGCCCCATTCGCGGCCGTTGCCGGACTGCTTGTAGCCGCCGAACGGTGCGGTGCGGTCGTTCGGGACGCCCTGCAGGTTGACGTTGCCGGCACGGATCTTGCGGCCGACCTCGCGGGCCTTCTCGATGGTTGGGGCGGAGACGTAGCCGGCGAGACCATAGGGCGTGTCGTTGGCGATCTTCACCGCCTCAGACTCGTCCTGCGCGCCGATGATGACGAGCACCGGTCCGAAGATCTCCTCGCGCGAGATGGTCATGTCGGGCTTGACGTCGGCGAAGATGGTCGGCCGCACATAGAAACCCTTGTTGACGCCCTCGGGCAGGCCCGGACCACCGGCGACGAGGGTGGCGCCCTCCTCGATGCCCTTGTTGATGAGCGCCTGGATCTTCTCCCACTGACCACGATTGACGACCGGACCGATCGTGGTGCCCTCCCCGCGGGGATCGCCGGCCTTGGTCTTGTCGGCGACGCCCTTGGCGATCGCGGCCACTTCCTTCATGCGCGCGGCCGGCACGATCATGCGCGACGGCGCGTTGCAGGACTGGCCGGAGTTGTTGAACATGTGCATGACGCCGCCGGCCACCGCCTTGACCAGATCGGCGCCCTCCAGGATCACGTTCGGCGACTTTCCGCCGAGCTCCTGGCTGACGCGCTTCACGGTCGGCGCGGCGCGCTTGGCGACGTCGATGCCGGCGCGGGTCGAGCCGGTGAACGAGATCATGTCAATGTCCGGATGCTCGCTCATCGCGGCGCCGACCTCCGGCCCAAGGCCGTTGATCAGGTTGAACACGCCCTTCGGCACGCCAGCTTCATGCAGAATCTCGGCGAAGATCAACGCTGAGGTCGGGGTGAACTCCGACGGCTTCAGGATCATGGTGCAGCCCGCGGCCAGCGCCGGCGCCACCTTGCAGGCGATCTGGTTGAGCGGCCAATTCCAGGGCGTGATCATGCCGACCACGCCGACCGGCTCGCGCACCACCACGGAGGCGGGCAGCGTCTCCTCGAACTCGTACTTCTTCAGTACGTCGAGCGTCGACATCAGGTGGCCGAGGCCGGCGCCGGCCTGCAGCTTCTCGGCCATCGGCAGCGGCGCGCCCATCTCGTCGGATACGGCGGCGCCGATCTCCTTCATGCGGCCCTTGTAGATCGCGATGATCTTCTCGAGCAGCGCGACCCGCTCCTCGCGCGAGGTCAGCGAGAAGGTCTCGAACGCGCGGCGGGCGGCGGCGACCGCCTTGTCCACATCGGCCTTGGAGCCCAGCGCAACCTCATACATCGCCTCTTCGGTGGCCGGATTGACCACCGGCGTGGACTTCTTGACGACCGGATCGACCCAGGCGCCATCGATGTAGAATTGCAGGCGATTGACCATCGGAAAACCTCTTCACGTCGGAAGCATATGGGAGGGCGGGAGCGTGCGGGCCAGCACCCTGGCACGAACGGTCCCCAGGTTGAACCCGCCACATGCGGGGACCGGGGTTGCGGATGGCTCGGATATAGGATCAACGCCACGACCGGCGCAAGCCAAGCCCCCGCTGCATCTTGACGCCATTTCCTTTTGCGCCGCAGCAAAACACGGCCTGACTGGAAGGTTTTTCCGGCTCCCAGAATTCCAGTTCGACCACGGCCGGTCGCCGAACATCCGCAGATTCATTTTGCGATGTGTGAACTGGTTCACAATCGGGCCCGATCGTCCCGGCTAATCTCTCCCCATCGGACACGCCGGCTCACCGAGACGTTGCCGGAAACGCTTTCATGACGAATGACTTCGTCAGGTTTTATTGAAGCCGCTTTTTAGCACCTAGCCCTTTTAACCCAAGTTGCGACGCCGTCTCCTTCATCCAGGTGAGGGAGACGGCGCATCTGTTTGTGCCGCGTGCCGCTACACCGCCATTTTCCGATGGCGCACCGGCGCGCCGGTCAGGCTTTCCGCCGCGTCAATGATGGCATTCGCATCCATGCCGTTGTGACGATAGAGATCGTCGATCGTGCCGGTCTGGCCGAACTTCTCGACCCCCAGCGCCTCGACGCGATGGCCACGGACCGAGCCGAGCCAGCCCAGCGTCGCCGGATGGCCGTCGATGACGGTGACAATGCCGCAATCGCGCGGCAGCGGTGCCAGTAGCTGCTCGACATGGCTGAGATGCTGCATACCGCGGCGATGCCGCCGCAGGCTGCGCGCCGCGGTCCATCCGGCATGCAGCCGGTCCGCCGAGGTGACGGCGAGCAGGCCGACGTCCCGCCGCGACTCCCCGATCAGCCCGGTCGCCTCGATCGCCTCCGGCGCAACCGCGCCGCTATAGGCGACGATCACCTCCGCATTCGGGCCCGGCCTGCGCAGCCAATAGGCGCCGGCGGCGATGTCGGCTTCCAGCTCCTGCGACATGATCCGCTGCGGCTGGTCGATGGTGCGGGTCGACAGCCGCAGATAGACCGAACCGCCCTCGCCCGCCGCGGCTTGCATGTGGGCAAAGCCCCATTTCATGATCGCGGCGAGCTCGTCGACGAAGGCCGGCTCGAACGACGACAGTCCGTCCTGCGCCATGCCGATCAGCGGGGTTGCGATCGACTGATGCGCGCCGCCCTCCGGTGCCAAGGTCACGCCCGACGGCGTCGCCACCACCATGAAGCGCGCATCCTGGTAGCAGGCGTAGTTCAGCGCATCGAGGCCGCGCTCGATGAAGGGATCATAGAGCGTGACGATCGGCAGCAGCCGCGCGCCGTTGATGGCATGCGACAGACCCAGCGCGGAGGCCATGATGAACAGGTTCATCTCGGCAATCCCCAGCTCGATGTGCTGGCCCTTCGGCGAGGCCGCCCAGTTGAAGGTCGACGGGATCTTCTCGCTGCGGAACAGGTCGGCCTTCTCGGCGCGGGCGAACAGCCCGCGGCGGTTGACCCAGGCGCCGAGATTGGTCGAGACCGTGACGTCGGGCGACGAGGTCACGATGCGCGAGGCCATCGCGCTATCGCTGCGGGCGAGGTCGTTGAGGATGAGGCCAAAGCCCTGCTGCGTCGACATCTGCGCCGCGGCGGTGAAGGTCAGCCGCTCCGGCACGTCGAGCACGGCATCGCTCAAGCGGCGACCATCGCGGTTGAACGGCACCGACGCCAGGAACGATTCCAGCGTCGCCGTATCCCGCTTCAGCCCTTCGAACTTGTCCCACTCGTGGCCGGGGCGGATGTTCTGATGGGCGCGCCATGTCTCCATCTGCGCGACCGTCATCAGCCCGGCATGATTGTCCTTGTGGCCCTGGAACGGCAGGCCGACGCCCTTGATGGTGTAGGCGATGAAGCAGACCGGGCGGTCGTGGTCGATGGATTCGAACGCCTCCAGCATGCTGGCCATGTCGTGGCCGCCGAGATTCGACATCAGCGCCAGCAGCTCGTCGTCGCTGCGGCTGTCGAGCAGCCGCGTCACGTCGCCCTGGTCGCCGATCTCGTCCTGGATGTGCTTACGAAAGGCCGCGCCGCCCTGGAAGCACAGCGCGGCGTAGAGCGCGTTGGGACAGTTGTCGATCCAGCGCCGCAGCGCTTCGCCGCCGGGCTCGGCGAAGGCCTCGCGCATCAGCCGGCCGTATTTCACGATCACCACGTCCCAGCCGAAATTGCGGAACATGGTCTCGAACTTCTCCCACAGGCCTTCGCGCACCACGGCGTCGAGGCTCTGACGGTTGTAGTCGACGATCCACCAGGTGTTGCGCAGGCCGTGCTTCCAGCCTTCGGCCAGCGCCTCGAAGATATTGCCCTCGTCCATCTCGGCATCGCCGACCAGCGCAATCATGCGGCCTTCGCGGCGGTCCTTCATCCAGCCATGCGCCTGCACATAGTCCTGCACCAGCGACGAGAACAGCGTCTGCGCCACGCCGAGGCCGACCGAGCCGGTCGAGAAGTCGACATCATCGACGTCCTTGGTCCGTGACGGATAGGATTGCGCGCCCTTGAAGCCGCGGAAGTTCTCCAGCTTCTCGCGGCTCTGCCGGCCAAACAGATATTGGATGGCATGGAAGACCGGGCTTGCATGCGGCTTCACGGCGATGCGGTCCTCGGGGCGCAGCACCGAGAAATACAGCGCCGACATGATGGTCGCGAGCGAGGCCGAGGAGGCTTGGTGACCGCCGACCTTCAGGCCGTCGATGTTGGGCCTGATGTGGTTGGCGTGGTGGATGGTCCAGGACGACAGCCAGAGCACCTTGCGGGTCAGCGCGTTCAGGATATCGAGACGGTCTGACGAGGCTGACGGCTTGGCCATGGCGCTGCTCCCGGCGGGGCGTGTTGGATTCGACAACCTTAATCCCGTCGCCCCGGCCAAAATTCTCAATTTTTCGCGCACAGGCCGACGTCATTGGGATATTTTCCCATCAGCCATCCATTTTCGGCAAAATGATCCCAATGCCCGACCTCGACGCCATCGACCGTAAGATCCTCGCCCACCTCCAGGCCGACGGCCGCATCACCATGCAGGAGCTCGCCGACAAGGTCGGCCTTTCGGTCTCGCCCTGCCACCGCCGCGTCAAGCTGCTGGAGGAGCGCGGCGTCATCACCCGCTATCTCGCGACCGTTGACCAGAAGGCCCTCGGGCTGCACGTCTCCGTCTTCATCTCGATCAAGCTGGCACGGCAGAAGGAAGAGGATCTCAAGCGGTTCGAGAAGGCGATCTCCGCCTGGCCCGAGGTGCTGGAATGCTATCTGATGACCGGCAATCGGGACTACCTGCTGCGCGTGGTGGCGGCGGATCTGTCGTCCTACGAGGCATTCCTGAAATCGAAGCTGACGCGACTCGACGGCATCGCCTCGATCGAGTCGAGCTTTGCGCTGAGCCAGGTGAAGTACTCGATCGCACTGCCGGTGTGAGGGGAGCCATCGCCACGATCTCAGCTGTCGTCCCTGCGAATGCAGGGACCCATACTCCGCAGCGTGCGTGGTGAGGAAAGACTGGTCCAACATCGTGCGCAACAACATCTCCCTGGGGTTATGGGTCCCTGCATTCGCAGGGACGACAGTGAAGAACTCCGCGTCGCTTTCCGCTTCCGTCATCGCGAGCGCGAGCGAAGCGATCCAGTGCCACACGAAGAGTTTGGCTTGCTTTAACCGGTTGGATTGCTTCGCTGCGAACGATGAAAGCGGAGAGTTTGTAGTACCCATCCCGCCCGGACCTCCGTCATTACGAGGAGCGCAGCGACGAAGCAATCCAGACCTCCTCCGCAGAGAGATCCTGGATTGCTTCGCGGCGCTCGCAATGACGCCCGAGGTCGCTTTCGTACTCACATCGTCAGACAGCACGTGCTGAACCATGCGAATGCACCACCGCGATCTCGCGGCGCGTTCTGCGTCCGAGCTTTGATTTCCAGCATCGCCCTCCTCCAAACAGAGGGCGCAGGGAAGGCCGGGCGCTGGCCGCGCCCGTGGCCCGCCTGCGGAAAAGAATGCAGGCGGCAGGTACCACAGGTCTGGCCGAACACGTCCGGCCCTCCCTGCGCAACGGTTTTAACGGCTGCTTCGCGTTCTCCCCGGTGCGCCGGCTTTTGGCCACCGTGCGCGCAACGCGCTTGTCGCGCATTGCGCGGGACACCAGCATCGGGGTGCCAGGACCGCGCGACTTGACCGTGCGTGCATCGCCGTTCGTCCGCGCGACTGATCACGCTGCAGCGAGACACGCCCATCGCATTCCGCTGCCGACGTCCATGACGACCGCGATACGTCCCCTCCGACGCAACGGAACGAGCGGACTGTAATGCTGATTTGACGAAATCGACAAGCGCTTTATTTTTGGCGGCAGGGACTGGACAGCATTTTGAGCGCGGGACCTGATTTGCCCGACGGGCCGTCGCACGACCAGCCAGACTGCCGCCCTTGCATTCGCAGCCATCCTTCGAGACGCCCGCCTGCGGCGGGCTCGTCAGGATGAGGTCCGATGCGTGTGCGCCCTGGTCGCGCCTGCGATGCGTCACAACGGAGGCCGTCATTGATCCAGATCAAACGCTCGCGGATATGCACATCGACCTCGATCAAATCCTTGATGTTCCTGGATTTGATCCAGATCAAACGGCCGCAAGCCAACCGCAGCATGGCCCAGACACGTCCATATTGGCCGTCAAAAAGCGCCACATCTCGCCGTCAGATTCTGCACCACAGCATGCGCTGAGACACGAGCGAAGGGGATCGCCGGACTAACAAGTCCAGATCCGGGGCTCGTGCGGTCGGCGCGATCGTGAAGAACAACACGCGTCCTGGAAAGCAATGCCAAACAACAGCGTCCAACGTTCGTCCCGACACGACTACGCGTCACACTATCGAGAAGCCCGGCCGCTCAGCCACGTGGCCGTGCAGGTTGCTCCAGCCAGATATCAACCGGCGGCACAGCCCGGCAGCCGCAGCACCGGACGGGCCGAGCGACGGTTCTGGCTGACGATGCAGACGATCATGTTGATCGTCGGCGTGCTCCTGGTGAACCTGCTGCTGTTCTTTCCTCCGCTCGGCATCGCCCTGATGTGGAATCTGCTGATTCCGATCGCACCGGCGCTGGTGACGATCTCGCCGGGCCTGTGGCGCAACATCTGCCCGATGGCGACCTTCCATCTGCTGCCGAACAAGATGGGCATCTCGCAGAACATCCGGATGCCGGAATGGGGCGCGGCGACCTTGGCGGTGATCGGCGTGACCCTGCTGTTCATCGTCGTGCCGATGCGGCGCATCGGGCTCAATGTCGACGGGCCGCTGACCGCGCTGATGCTGCTATCGGCCGCGTTCATGGCATTCGCGATGGGCTCGGTGTTCGAGATGCGTTCGGGATGGTGCACCTCGCTGTGTCCGATCCATCCGGTCGAGCGTCTCTACGGCACCAATCCGGCGCTCACCTTCAAGAACGCCCGCTGCAACATCTGCGAGGCCTGCAGCAATCCATGCCCGGACTCGACACCGGAGCTGACGCCGACCGCCGGCGTGCCCACCAAAGTGCAACAGTTCCTCGGCAACTTCCTGATCGGCAGTTTTCCGGGCTTCGTCTGGGGCTGGTTCCAGGTGCCGGACTATCCGCCGCAGCAGGTCGGCAGCGCCGAGATCGTCACCGCCTATGTCTGGCCGTTCGGGGCGGCCATCATCAGCTACATCCTCTTCAAGATCGGCGAGCACGTGCTGCGCTACAAGCCGGCCAGCCGCACCCGGATGCACCGCATCTTCGCGGCGGCCGCGATCAGCACCTACTACTGGTATCGCCTGCCCGGCCCGGCCTCGCTGCTGCCGGACTGGTTTCCGCTGGTCTCACATCTCGTCACGACGCCGTTCTTCTTCTGGTTCCTGGTGCTGCGCAACCCGAAGGTGAGCTGGCTGAAGCGGCCGGTGATGGCTTCGAACTACTGGTCGAGCCGGTTCGAGAGCACCGCCAACAAGAACCTGATCCGCGTCTCACCCGGCAAGGCGTGATCCCGCGGCTTGAATCCTTCCCACAGTCTCAGCGTCATCGATCGAGGAGTAGCCCATGTCGAACTTCAGGACCGTCACCGTCAAAGGCCGCCAGTTCCGCGTCCGCGCGGGTGACGTGCTGCTCGACGGCGCGCTGGCCAACGGCGTCGAAATTCCGTTCGACTGCCGCGCCGGCACCTGCGGCACCTGCATGGTTCACGTCGCCAAGGGCCAGACCGTGTGCGGGGAGACGCATACGCAGGGCATGATCTATGCGTGCCAGGCGCGCGTGGTGTCGGACCTCGACGTCGAGGTGGAGGACGTGCCGGAGATCGACATCAGCAAGGCGCGGCTCGTCGGCCTGCGCGAGGTCGCACCCGACATCATGGAGCTGATGATCGCACCCGAGAAGAGCATCAGCTATCTGCCGGGTCAGTACTTCAAGTTCACCTTCGCCGGCTATCCGGCGCGCGCCTACAGCCCGACCGCCTCGTTCGACGGCCGCATCGGCGGCCGCGTCATCCACCTCAACATCAAGAAGGTGCGCGGCGGCCGCGTGACGACCGCGCTCGGCAGCGGCATCCGCCCTGGGCACCGGCTGCGCGTCCAGGGCCCCTATGGGCATGCGTTCCTGCGTCCAGGCGGCGCCGGCCGGCTGATCCTCGCCGGCAGCGGCACCGGCTTCGCGCCGATCTGGGCCATCGCCGCCATGGCGCTGCGCGAGAACCGCAGCCGCCCGATGGTGATCATCGCCGGCGCCAAGAAGCTGCCGCAGCTCTACATGACGCCGATCCTGGCGCAGCTGGCGCGGCTGCCGAATATCACGATCATTCCGACGGTGGAGGAAGGCCCGATCAACCATCCCTCGATCCGCACCGGCCGCATCGAGCCGCACATGCCGACCTTGACGGCCTCCGACGTCGTCTATGCCTGCGGCTCGCCGCGCATGGTCACCGCGCTCGCCGGGATGGTCGAGAAGGCCGGCGCGACGTTCTACGCCGACCCGTTCGACTCCGCCCCGCCGGAGGCGCCGTCCGGCCTGATCGGACGCATCAAGACGCTGGTGGCGCGGCGTCCGGCCGAGGCGGAGCCGAGCCGCGACGCCGGCAAGAGCCGCGAGCCCTCGGTCGATCCGTTCGAGCGCGCGCTGTCGCTGGTACCGAAGGATCCGATCGACGACGATCTGGGCCTGCGCCGTCCTGAACCGCGGCGTAGCACGGCGGCGGAACGCGACCACGCGCTGTCACTGGTGCGCGAGCGGGCGCTGGGCGAACAAGCGCCATTGCAGGAGCGGCCGCGACGTGCCGTAGGGCAGATGGCGTCGGGGCATGTCTGAGATGTGACGCTGTCAGCTCCAAACTCGCCGTCACTCCGGGGCGCTCGCGTCAGCGAGCGAGCCCGGAGTCCATAACCACGAACCGCCGTGCTGAAGCGCGATCGCAACTCAAGCTGTCGGACTCACGACGGCTGCTGCGTATTGATTCCGGGCTCGCGCTGCGCGCGCCCCGGAATGACACCGAGGGTGTAGAGAGGGCGCGCCTCAAATCAGCTTCCGCCTTGCCAGGCTGCGCATCAGGGCGCCCAAGCCGAAGGTCCAGGGCTCGCATTCGTCGCTGTTGCGCATGCGGTTGACAAGGCGGCCGAGTTGCGGGGCCGAGATGGTGACGATGTCGTCGCGCTTGTGGGTGAAGCCTTGGCCCGGCGCGTCACGGTCCTTCACGGGGGCGAACATCGTGCCGAGGAACAGCGCGAAGCCGTCGGGATATTGATGCACGGCGCCGATGGTCTGGGCGACGAGATCGGTCGGATCGCGGCTGATCTTCGAGATCGATGAATGGCCGTCGAGCACGAAGCCGTCGCGGCCGGTGACGGTGAGCGCGACGTCCATCTTCCTGACGTCGTCGAGCGAAAAACTCTTGTCGAACAGGCGCAGCAGCGGACCGATGGCGCAGGAGGCGTTGTTGTCCTTGGCCTTGGACAACAGTAGGGCCGAGCGGCCCTCGAAGTCGCGCAGATTGACGTCGTTGCCGAGCGTGGCGCCGACGATTTTGCCGCGGCTCGACACCGCCAGCACGACCTCCGGCTCCGGATTGTTCCAGGTCGATTTCGGATGCAGCCCGGCATCCATGCCAGTGCCGACCGACGACAGCGTCGGCGCCTTGGTGAAGACCTCGGCATCGGGACCGATGCCGACCTCGAGATATTGGCTCCACGCATTCTGCTCGATCAGCACCTGCTTGAGGTGCATCGCCTGCTCCGAGCCCGGCTTGAGCTTGGAGAAATCGTCGCCGACCAGACGCACCACCTCCTTGCGGATCGCCTCGGCCGAAGCCGGATTGCCGCGCGCGCGCTCCTCGATGACGCGCTCCAGCATCGAGATCGCAAAGGTGACGCCGGCCGCCTTCAGCACCTGGAGATCGATCGGGGCGAGCAGCCAGGGCTTTGCGGGATCGCGGCGCTCCGGCGGCGTGTTGGCGAGGATGTCGGCGAGAGCGCCGATGCGCTCGCCTTTCATCGCGCGCAGGGCCGCAGCCGGATCGTCCTGCTCGCACAGCGCGCTGACGGTCGGGAATGCCGAGGTGACGTCGAACACGCCATCGTCGCGGACGGCGACGACCGCTGGTCCATCGACATCAGGCCGCCAGACCCGGCCGACCAGCGTGCCGCTGGTGCCATCGTCGGGCAGCATGGTCTCGGGCGTCAGATCGATCATGGCGGCGTGCTCCCTGTTGTTCTTGTTCGTCCGGGGCACACCTAGCATCGGCGGAAGCCGGCTCCAAGCCGCTCGACCTCGCGCCGGAAAGGATCGTCACGATCTCAGGGATTCGGCGAACTCTCGCCGGCCACCTGCAGCAATTGCGAGCGGCGCACGCGCTCGCGATGGGCGGTGTAGAGGCCGCTGGAGACGATGAAGGCGGCGCCAACCACGGTCCAGATGCTCGGCACCTCGCCGAACACGAAGAAGCCGAGCAGGCTGACCCACAGCAGCTGGGTGTAGGAGAACGGCGCCAGCACGGAGGCATCGGCGTAGCGGAACGCGAGCACCACGATCCACTGCCCCATCGTCGAGGCGACGCCGACCAGCACGCCGAAGCCGATGTCCTGCCATGATGGCGAAATCCACACGAACGGCACCATCGCCGACAGCAGGCACAGGCCGGCAATCGAGGAATAGGTCATGATGGCGATGGCGTGCTCGCGGCCGCTCATGATCCGCGTCATGATCAGGGTGCAGGCCCAGGAGAAGGCGGAGGCGATCGGGAACAGAGCGGCGAGATGGAACGCGCCGGTGCCGGGCCGGAGAATGATCAGCACGCCGCAGAGGCCGACCGCGGTCGCGATCCAACGGCGCAGGCCGACCTTCTCGCCGAGAAAGATGATCGAGAGCGCCGTGACGAACAGCGGCGCGACAAAGCCGGTGGCGGAGGCTTCCGCAATCGGCAGATAGCCGAGACCGGTGATGAAGAAGATCGACGAGCCGAGCAGTGCGACGCCGCGCAGGAGCTGGAATGTCAGCCGTTCCGTACGCAGCGCAAAACAGCGGCGAGCCCGGGATCATTGCCGGCACCATGATCAGCGCGAACACCGTGAAACGGATCCAGGTGATTTCGATCGCCGGCAGCGTCTTCGACAGATATTTGGCGGTCACGTCGGAGGTGCCGAGGAACACGGTCGAGAGCAGGATCAGGGCAATCCCGCGGAACGGCCGGTCCGTGCGCGCGGGCGCACGCTTGCGCGCCGCTGGCGGCTTCTGTGGCAGGGACGTCGGCACGTCGTCGAGCCGCGCGGCGGCTGCCGCGCTCGGTGGCGGGGTCACGGTCGAACTCGGGGATCTCGAGGCGAAACGAATCGGTGAGTGGCGACAAAACGCCAATCAGGCCGTCGCGACAACCCATTGAAAGCGGGCAGCATCTATGCATTGCCCACGCGCCCAGGTCGCAAACATCCGTAATTTTCCGTGATGCTGCACTACAACATAGGCAGACCGCGCGGCTTCGGCCCGCGCGGAAAAGCGCGATCGATCGTCGCAATGTCGGCGGCGGTCAGTGCGATGTCCCCTGCAGCGGCATTCTCCTCGGCATGGTCCGGGCGCGAGGCCTTGGGAATGGCGAGCAGCGAGGAGGCGCGGGTCAGGAAGGCGAGCGCGATCTGGCGCGGCGTGGCCCCGTGCTGCTCCGCGATTCGCTGCAGTACCTCGCCGCCGGCGCTGCGGCGCTCCGGAAAATCATCATGGCCGAACGGCGAATAGGCCACCACGGCGACGCCGTGCTGGCCGCACCAGGGAATGACCGCGTGCTCGATGGCGCGCTCCTGCAGATGATAGAGCACCTGGTTGCAGGCGATCCTGCCGTCACCCGCGACCTCCAGCAATTCGTCGAGATCGTCGACGTCGAAATTGCTGACGCCCCAGGAGGCGATCTTGCCGGCGGCCTTGAGCTCCTCGAATGCGGCGACGGTGTCCTCCAGCGGATAGGACCCCGGCCAATGCAGCAAGTAGCAGTCGAGCCGGTCCGTCCTCAGCCGCTTCAGCGAGCGCTCGCAGGCGGTGATGGTGCCCTTGCGCGAGGCGTTGCTCGGCAGCACCTTGGACACCAGGAACACCTCGTCGCGGCGCCCGGCGATGGCCTCGGCAATGATGAGTTCGGCATCGCCATACATCTCGGCGGTGTCGATGTGGGTGGCGCCCAGTTCGAGTCCGCGGCGAAGCGCCGCGATGGCGCGGCTGCGGTCACCGAAGTCGAAATGCCAAGTGCCCTGCCCGATCACGGAGACCGCAGGACCGTTGGTTCCGAATGTCTTGTGCTTCATGGGTGGGAGCATAGAGGATGAGGCACGTGGCGTCGACGTCTTGACTCCGTCGTTGCGAGGAGCCGCAGGCGACGAAGCAAAACGGGGGCCGCGCCCTCATCTGTCATGCCGCGAGCGAATGGCAATGAGCGAATAGGGATAACCTCTATTCTCTATTCTCTATTCTCTATTCTCTATTCCCTACTCGCCATTCGCCCCTGACCGTCGCTCCGGCTAACTCGCCGCCGCGATCGGCGGAGCGTTGGTCGGCGTCTGCGCGACCAGCCGCTTCATCTCGGGGATGCAGGAGCCGCAATTGGTGCCGGCCTTCAGCTGCGCGCCGATTGCGGCGGGCGTGCGCGCGCCGGAGGCGATCGCGTCACAGATCGTGTCACGGCCGACGCCGAAGCAGGCACAGACGATCGGCCCGCCGCCTGTCCCGTCCGGCGCGCGGCCGGACAGCAGCATGCGGCGCTGCTCGTCGTCGAGGCTGTCGGCCGCGAACATCGTCTTCACGACGTTCCAGTCGCCGGCGTCATGGCCGGGGCCGACGAACACGCAGGTCTCGATGCGGTCACCGGCAAAGGACGCGGCGCGATAGACGCCGCCGCCGACATCCATGTAGTCGGCGACATCGTCGCTGGCGCGCGCCTTGAACCAGGCCGGCCAGCGCATGAGATCGCCATTGTCGGCGAACAGATAGCCGAAGCCGCCCGGCACTGTCGCGCGCACCCACCACAGGCTGGACGGCAACGGCAACTCGCTGCGCGACAGGATGAAGCCGCGGAACACGTACTCATAGGGACTGATCGCGGCCGGCGTCGCCTTGGCCTCGGGCTGGCCGGAGAACGGATCGGTGTGCGAGGCGACCAGCCCGCCGACCCGGCCATGCGAGGAATTGCTCGCGTTCCAATGGATCGGCGCGAACAGCATGCCGCGCTGCTGGCGCTCGCTGACGACCACCTTGAGGATGCACTGGCCGTGCTCGGTCGTGACCTTGGCGAAGCCGTCATGCATCAGGCCATAGCGCAGCGCGTCGTCGGGATGCACCTCGACGAACGGCTCAGGCAGATGCGCCGAGAGCCGCGGACTGAGGCCGGTGCGCGTCATCGTGTGCCACTGGTCGCGGATACGCCCAGTATTCAGCCGCAAGGGCCGCGCGGCGGTCGTCTCGCTGCGCAGCGCCGGCACGTCAGGCGCGACGAAGCGGGCCTTGCGGTCGTTGGTAAAGAAGCTGCCGTCGGCAAAGACGCGCGGCTCGGGCGGCTTGCCGGCGCGCGCCGGCCACTGCACCGGCGCCATCGCCTCGTATTCCTCATCCGTCAGCGTCGCCAGCGCGCCGATGTCGAAATCGCGGCTGCCGTCGTTCTCGAACGCCGACAGCGCGGCGTGCTCGCGGAACACGTCGGCGGCGGAGTTGTAGTTGAAGGCGGAGGCGAAGCCGAGCCGCTTGCCGACCTCGCTCAGGATCCACCAATCGGGCTTGGCCTCGCCGGCCGGCGCCATGAAGGCGCGCTGGCGCGAGATGCGCCGCTCCGAATTGGTGACGGTGCCCGACTTCTCGCCCCAGGCCTGCGCGGGCAGCAGCACATGCACGCCGGCATCGACCGTGTCGTTGGCGCGGACATTCTCGGAGACGACGAACAATTCGAGCTTCTTCAGCGCGGCGCGGACGAGGTCGGCGTCCGGCAGCGACACCGCCGGATTGGTGCCGATCACCCACAACGCCTTGATCTGGCCGCGCGCGATCGCCTCGAACATCGCGACCGCCTTCAAGCCCTCATGGGTGGCGATGTCAGGCGCCTTCCAGAAGCGGCGGACCCGATCGATCTCCGGCGGCGTGAAGCTCATATGAGCGGCGAGCTGGTTGGCGAGGCCGCCGACCTCACGGCCGCCCATGGCATTGGGCTGGCCCGTCAAGGAGAACGGCCCCATGCCCGGCCTGCCGATCCGCGCTGTCGCGAGATGGCAATTCAGGATGGCATTGACCTTGTCGGTGCCCTGCGCCGACTGGTTGACGCCCTGCGAATACAGCGTGACGACCTTGGGCGTCTCGCGGAACAGCTTGAAGAAGGCGGCCACGTCCGTCTCGGACAGGCCGGTCGCGAGCGCGGTGGCGGCAGCGCTGCCCGCGAGGCTGCGGGCGCGCACGAGCGTCTCGTCGAAACCGCTGGTGTGGCGGGCAATGTAGTCGCGATCGAGCGCGCCGCTGTCGGCGAGATGCACCAGCAGGCCGGAGAACAGCGCTGCATCGGTGCCCGGCTTCAGGCCGAGGAACAGGTCCGCTTCGCTGGCGGTGTCGGTGCGGCGCGGATCGATGACGACGAATTTGGCGCCGCGATTCTGCTTGTTCGCCAGCATGCGCTGATACAGCACCGGGTGGCACCAGGCGGCATTGCTGCCGACGAAGACGAGCAGATCGGCCTGGTCGAGATCCTCATAGCTCCCGGGCACGGTATCGCTGCCGAAGGCGCGGCGATGGCCGGCGACCGAGGACGCCATGCACAGCCGCGAATTGGTGTCGACATTGGCCGAGCCGAGAAAGCCCTTCATCAGCTTGTTGGCGACGTAATAATCCTCGGTCAGCATCTGGCCGGAGAGATAGAACGCCACCGCATCCTCGCCGTCGCGGGCGACGATGTGCTTCAGACGGCTCGCGACGTGGTCGAGCGCATCGCTCCACGCCACCCGCTCCAGGCCGTGCTTGCAGCGGACCATCGGATACAGCAATCGGCTCTCGAGCCCGAGCGTCTCGCCGAGCGCCGAGCCTTTCGAGCAGAGCCGGCCGAGATTGGCGGGATGCACCGGATCGCCGGATATCGCGGCGCCGCCGCTGCCATCGGGCGTGGCGAGCACGCCGCAGCCGACGCCACAATAAGGACAGGCGGTGCGCACGGTGCGCAGCTTCGGATCGACAGTGGTCATCGTCGTGCGAATCCCCCTCACGCGGCCCTTGGCCGCGCCCCCGCGCGGCCGAACATCATCTCGGTCCGGATCGACGCAATCGGCTCGCGATTGCGGATCAGGTCGCGATACCAGAGCGCATCCTGAGTGTCGCCGATCAGCACGGCACCGGTGAGGCGGCCGTCGGCGATCACGAGCTTCTTGTAGATGCCGCGCCTGGCATCGTTGAGCACGATGGCCTCGCTGCCCTCGACACCGACGAAGTCACCGGCCGAGAACACCGCGACGCCGGACACCTTCAGATTGGTGGCGACCACGCTGCCCTGATAGGCTGCCTTGCGGCCGGCGAGATGCCGCGCGAGCACCCGCGCCTGCTCGTAGGCGGGCTCGACCAGCCCGTAACAGGTGCCGCGATGCTCGGCGCATTCGCCGAGCGCGGAGATGCCGGGCACCGAACTCTGCAGAGCATCGTCGACGACGATGCCGCGATTGACCGCAAGCCCCGCCTCCTTGGCGAGCGCCACGTTGGGCCTGATGCCGGCCGCGAAGATCACCGCATCCGCAGCCAGGCTCCGCCCGTCGGCGAGTTCGACACGCTCGACGCGGAGCTCGCCATGGATCGCCGCCGTGCTCGCCTGCAGCAGAACCTCGATGCCTTTGCGCTCGACCAGCACTTTCAACAGCGCCGCCGCCGAGGCATCGAGCTGCCGCTCCATCAGCCGGTCCATCAGGTGCAGCAGCGTCACCTTGGCGCCGGCACGCGCCAGGCCATAGGCCGCTTCCAGCCCGAGCAGTCCACCGCCGACCACAACCACGCGCGACTTCTTCGCAGCCAGGCTCAACAGCACGTCGGTGTCGCGGCTGTCGCGGAACGTATGCACCCCCGCCAGATCGGCGCCGGGCACCGGCAGCCGCAGCGGCAGCGAGCCGGTGGCTAGAACCAGGCGTGAGAACGCCATGTTCTCTTCGTTCTCGATCTCCAGCTCGCGGCGGCCGACATCGATGCGTGTGACCCGCGCGCCGTATTTCAGCGTCACGCCGCGCTCGCGCCACCACGTCGCAGGCTTGAGCTCGATCTCGTGCGATGCCGCCTCGCCGGCCAAGACCGACGACAGCAGCACGCGGTTATAGGCGAGCCGCGGCTCCTCGCCGATGACGGCGATCGCATAGCGGCCGAGGGCGGTCTGCGACAGCTCCTCGACCAGCTTCGCAGCGGCCATGCCGTTGCCGACGATGACGAGCGGCTCACTCAACGGGCCTACTCCGCTGCCTGTGCGTTGCCATAGGCTTCCGAAATCATGTAGCCGGACAGCGTCGCGTAGGCTGCGGTCCAGGCCTCGGCGACCTCGGGGGTCCAGGCCTCGCCGAGCCCCTTTTCGAGCGTCCACAGCAGCGCGGCGCCGACCACCGGGTAGTGCTCCGGCTTGGCACCATAGTTCACGTGGCGCTTGGCGAGTGCGCTTGCCGCCGGCAGCACCGAGTCCAGGTTCGACAGCCCGCCGACCACCACCGCCAGCGTGCCCATCAGCTTCTTGCGCTGTTCGGTCAAATCCACGGGAAACATCGCGCGCACCGGCGGCGCGACCTCGAACAGGCGATCATAGAACAGCACGGCGGCCTGTTCGGAGATCGGCGCGACCTTGGCGAAGCTCTCCTGAACGAGCGTGATCTGAGACGGGGTCATCGGCAATACCTTCCTTGAAATGGACGAGAGCCTGTTGGTCGTCTCACGCGGAGAGTGGTTCGATCCACTCTCCGAATGTCTCCTGCGTCACGCGGCCTCGACGAAGCGGTGGCGCTCGTAGAGGAACTCGAGCACCCGCTGTCGGCACTTCACATAGGTCGCGTTGGTCGCGAGCTCGAGCCGCTTGCGCGGCCGCGGCAGCGCGACCTCGAGCACCTCGCCGATATGCGCGCTCGGGCCGTTGGTCATCATGACGATGCGGTCCGACAGCAGCACGGCCTCGTCGACATCGTGGGTGATCATCAGGATGGTGTTACCGAGCTTCTGATGCAGCGCCATCACCGAATCCTGTAGATGCGCCCGCGTCAGCGCGTCGAGCGCGCCGAACGGCTCGTCGAGCAGCAGCACTTTCGGCTCCATCGCCAGCGCCCGCGCGATGCCGACGCGCTGCTTCATGCCGCCGGAGATCTCGTTGGGCCGCTTGTCCTTGGCATGCGCCATCTGCACGAGGTTGAGATTGTGCATGGTCCAGGCATCGCGTTCGGCGCGGGTCTTGGTCTTGGCGAACACCTTGTCGACGCCGAGGCGCACGTTCTCATAGACCGTCAGCCAGGGCAGCAGGCTGTGGTTCTGGAACACTACGGCGCGGTCGGGCCCCGGCGAATTGACCTCGCGCTCCTCCAGCAGAACGCCGCCTGACGTCGCGGTCGTGAGGCCGGCGACGATGTTGAGCATCGTCGACTTGCCGCAGCCGGAATGGCCGATGATCGAGACGTACTCGCCCTTCTCGATCGTCAGGTTGATGTCCTTCAGCACTTCGGTCGTGGTGGCGCCGCGGGTGAAAGACTTGTCGACGTGATCGAGCTTCAGATAGGCCATGATCCAATCCCTCTCAGTTCGTCGCGGTGCCGCGGGTGACGACCTTGCCGACAATCGCGATCAGGCGATCGAGCACGAAGCCGATGATACCGACATAGAACAGCGCCAGGATGATCTCGCTGATATGCGAGGAATTCCACGCGTCCCAGATGAAGAAGCCGATGCCGACGCCGCCGATCAGCATCTCGGCGGCGACGATGGCGAGCCAGGACAGGCCGATGCCGATGCGCAGGCCGGTGAAAATATAGGGAGCGGCCGCCGGGATCATGATCTTGGCGAAGAACTCCAGCGGATTGAGCTGCACCACCGCGGCAACGTTGCGATAGTCCTGCGGAATGTTGCGGATGCCGACCGCGGTGTTGATGATGATCGGCCACACCGAGGTGATGAAAATGACGAAGATCGCCGACGGCTGGCCATCGCGGAACGCCGCCAGCGACAGCGGCAGCCAGGCGAGCGGCGGGATCGTGCGCAGCACCTGGAAGATCGGATCGAGCCCGCGCATCGCCCAGACCGACTGGCCGATCAGCGTGCCGATCGCGACGCCGACGATGGCGGCAATGGCATAGCCGATCGCGACACGGCGGAGGCTCGCCTCAAGATGCCAGAACAGGCCCTTGTCGATGCCGCCATGGTCGAAGAACGGATCGAAGATCAGTTCGCGCGTATCCGAAAACACGCGCGATGGCGGCGGCAGCGCCGAGCCGGCGCGGCGGCACAACAGCTCCCAGACGACGAGGAACAGCACCAGCACGATCAGCGGCGGCACCACGCGCACCGCAGCCTCGCGGGCCATCTTCACATAGCGCTCAGCCTTCGGCGGCTGCTTCGGCGTCATCGTCACGACCGACGCAGAGCTGGACGTCGACGTGGACGCGGTCGGCACGACCTTGGGCGCGCTATCATTGATCAACGCTGGCATGGACATCGGAAGCCTTTCTCCGTGCAATGAGAGGAGCCGCGCGCCGGTCGCGCGCGGCATGAGGTCCTGATCAGGCGTCGACGCGCTTGATCGACAGCGACTTCAGATAGGCGGCAGGATCTTCGGGATCGAACACCTTGCCGTCGAAGAACGTCTCCTTGCCGCGCGACTTGGAGGTCGGGATCTCGCTGGCGGCGACGTTCATTTCCTTGGCCGCCTCGCGCCAGATGTCCTCGCGGTTGACCTTGGCGATCAACGCCTTGGCGTCGAATCCCGCTTCGTACTTGCCCCAGCGGATGTCCTCGGTGATGAACCAGAGATCGTGGCTCTGGAACGGATAGGAGGCGAAGTCGCGCCAGTACTTCATGATGTGCGGCGAGTTCTCGACCACCTTGCCGGTGCCGTAGTCGAACTTGCCGGCCGAGCGTCCGGCGACGTCCTCGACCGGGCAGTTCATCCACTGCCGCTTCGCCATGATGGTCGCAAGCTCCTGCTTGTTCTCCATCTTGTCGCACCATTGCTGGGCTTCCATGACCGCCATGGTCAGCGCCTTCGCGGCCTTCGGATATTTGTCGACGAAGGCTGAGCGCATCGCGAAGGACTTTTCGGGATGCTTGTTCCAGATCTCGCCGGTCGTCACCGCCGTGTAGCCGATGCCCTGGTTGACGAGCTGCGCATTCCACGGTTCGCCGACGCAGAAGCAGTCCATGGTGCCGACCTTCATGTTGGCCACCATCTGCGGCGGCGGCACCACGATGGTCTCGATGTCCTTGTCGGGATCGATGCCGCCGGCCGCGAGCCAGTAGCGGATCCACAAATCGTGCGTGCCGCCCGGGAAGGTCATCGCGGCCTTCACGGCCTTGCCGGAAGCCTTCTTCTTTTCGAGAGCGGCCTTGAACGGCGCGGTGTCGAGGCCAAGCTTGAGGTCGGCATATTCCTTGGCGACGGAGATGCACTGCGCATCGAGATTGAGCCGCGCCAGGATGTACATCGGCGTCGGCTGATTGTTCTGCGTCACCTTGCCCGACGAGATCAGATACGGCATCGGCGTCAGAATATGCGCGCCATCGATGCCATTGCCTTCGGAGCCCAGCACGAGGTTGTCGCGCGTCGTCCCCCACGAGGCCTGCTTCTGCACGTCGACATCGGGCATGCCGTATTTGGCGAACATGCCCTTGTCCTTGGCGACGAACAGCGGGCCGGCGTCACTCAGGGCGATGAAACCGAGCTTGGCGCTGGTGACTTCCGGCCCTGCGCCTTGCGCAAACGCTCCGCCAGGCAGGTTCAGCTTCGCCGCGGCGAGCAGCGCAGCCGTGCCGGCGCCGGCCTTGAGAAGCTGACGACGGCTGAGGCCGTTGCGGCGAGCAGGATTGGCAGTCTTCGTCATGAGTGCTGTCGTCCTTTGTCTGAAAAGCGCTCGATGGGTTGAAGGGCCCGTCCGCCAGTCGCCGATCGATCGCGCACAGGGGCGCGTTCCGAGGGATGCCTCGGAGGGGCAGCGTCAGATGTCGGATGGGGTTTGCGCAGACGGCATCGATGGCGTCAGAGCCATCTATTCAAGCTTTGTGCCAGCGATCGAATGAGTAGGACTTTCTGATAAAACAATAGCTTAGTCAAAATCACCAGCGCCTGCGGACCACCGCAATCGCACGCAAAATTTGCGATTCGCCCACTTCCTGTGCGTTGCACAAAAAGTGGGCGCCTTCATTTGTCCTACTCCGCTGCGGCCGTTGCGGGCTTCGCCAACATCGGTTTGGGAGCGGTGCCGACGCCAGGCTTCATGCGGAATTCGTAGGTCATCAGGTGCCACGGAGAGGCTGCCAGCTTGCCGTCGGGCATCACCGGATCGGTCTGCTGACTCACCGTCGCGACCAACTCGTCCTTCACGCCGAAGACCACGTCGCTATCGAGATACGCATCGCCGCCGATGAAGACATGGGTGATCAGCGGCTCATAGCCCGCGGCATCCACCAGGAAATGGACATGGGCCGGCCGCATCGGATGTCGCTTGGTCGCGAGGATCAGCTGGCCGACCGGACCATCCGTCGGGATCGGATAGCTGCAGGGCAGGATGGTGCGGAAGAAAAAGCGTCCGTCCGCATCGGTGATGAACCGCGCCCGCGACGACGGGCCGTCCGCATCATAGGCCGGCCGCTGTGAATCGTAGAAGCCTTCATCATCGGCATGCCACACGTCGACAGCCGCGCCCGCGAGCGGCGCACCGGAAAGATCGGTGACGCGCCCCTGAACGAACATCTTCTCGCCCTTCAGGTTTGCGGAGATATCGGCGCCATGCGGCATCTGCCGATGCTCGCCGACGTAAAACGGGCCGAGCACCGTGGTCTCGGTCGCGCCAGCGCGCTCCCGGTGGTTGATCGCGTCGACCAGCATGGACACGCCGAGCACATCCGACAGCAGGATGAACTCCTGCCGGCTGGCGGTGCAGGTCTGTCCCGTCCGGGTCAGGAATTCGATCGCGGCGGCCCATTCGTCGAAGGTCAGATTGGTCTTGCGGACATAGTCGTGAAGCGAGGTCACAAGCTCCTGCAGCAGGAATTTCACGCGGCTGTCGGGCGTCTGGTCGAAGCTTGCGACGACCGCGTCGGTAAGCTCGGCTTCATTGAATTGGGTCATTGGCAGTCCTCCCGGCGGCTGACGCTACATCAGCCCGGCAGGCGCTGCCATTGGAGACCGGGCAATTTTCCGCTATCACCCGACTCCTCGCTTGCGCCAGGCCGCCACGCGCGCGAGCCACGAAAATCGAACGACAGCGGAGACGCCCGATGCACGCCCCCACCCCCGCCTCGCCCGACTCCGTCGGCATGTCCAAAGCCGCGCTCGACCGCATCGACGCCCATCTCAGGGAACGCTATGTCGACGCAGGCCGCTTTCCCGGCACTCAACTCCTGGTCTACCGCCGCGGCAAGATCGTGCACGCGAGTTCGCTCGGCTACGCCGATGTCGAGCGCAAAGTGCCGGTCAAAGATCACACGATCTATCGCATCTATTCGATGACCAAGCCGATCACCTCGGTCGCCTTCATGATGCTGGTCGAGCAAGGCAAGGTCGCGCTCGACGAGCCGGTCGCCAAATACATTCCGGAGTGGAGGAATCTCGGCGTGTTCGTCGCCGGCACCGCGCCGGCCTTCATCAGCCGGCCGCCGACGCGGCCGATGCTGATCGTCGACCTGTTGCGCCATACCTCCGGCCTCACCTACGGCTTCCAGCAGCGCTCCAATGTCGATGCGGCCTATCGCGAGGCGAAGATCGGCGCGGTCGAAAAGGCCGGCACGCTGCAGTCGATGATCGACGATCTGGCGCGGATCCCGCTGGAGTTCTCGCCCGGCGAGGCCTGGAACTACTCCGTCTCCACCGACGTGATCGGCTATCTCGTCGGCAAGATCGCGGACAAGCCGTTCGAGCAATTTCTCAAGGAGCGCATCTTCGATCCGCTCGGCATGACCGATACCGACTTTCACGTCCCGGCCGCGAAGGCGCACCGGCTGGCGGCCTGCTATTCGGCTGACGCCGGCGGCGCCTTGTCGTTTCACGCCGCCGACCGCAAAGGCGGGCTGACCTTGCAGGATGATCCCGCGACCAGCTCGTTCCTGAGCCCGCCCGAGTTCATCTCCGGCGGCGGCGGCCTGTGCGCGACGACGGCCGACTATCTGACGTTCTGCCGCGCGCTGATCAATGGCGGCGAGGTCGGCGGCGTCCGGCTGCTCGGACCGAAGACCTTGAAGCTAATGACATCCAACCATCTGCCCGGCGGCGTCGACCTGCCGGCGCTGTCGCGGTCGATGTTCGCCGAGGCCGCCTATAACGGCATCGGCTTCGGCCTGGGCTTCTCGGTCACGATGGATCCTGCGAAGACATTGATTGCCGGCAGCCCCGGCGAATATGCCTGGGGCGGCGCCGCCTCCACGGCGTTCTGGATCGACCCGGCGGAAGAGCTGATCACGATCTTCATGACCCAGGTGCTGCCGTCGAATGCCTACCCGATCCGGCGCGAGCTGCGCACCATGGTCTATGCCGCCATCACCGAGAGCAATCTGTAGCAGCCAGACCGGGCACTGCGCCCGCGGATGGAACCGGGGATCGCCGCGCAATGAGCTTGGCGCGGGTGCGCCACTCTCTTATGCTTATGATGCAAACGGCTGCAGCCGCCGGGCCATGCGGATGCAGCCGTTTGCGGCCTGACACCGGGCCGTCATCGCCGATCGCCTCCGGGCCCAGCCTTCCTGCCGCCGATTGCGGTCCTATCGCTCATTGGAACCGTCTTCTCAACGGGGCATCCGTGCCAAAGCTTTCCCTGCCGGTCCGGCTTGCTCTTCTGGTCGCAGGGACCACGCTGCCGCTCATCCTGTTCGCCGGCGGCATCGTATTTCACAACTACATGCAGGACCGCACCGATGCCCGGCAGCGCGTGCTCGAGACGGTGCGCGCCATCCGCCTCACGCTCGATGCGGAGATGCAGCGGATGACAGGCGGCGTGCAGGTGCTGGCACTGACGGATGCGTTGAAGACCGGCGACTTCGAGCGCTTCCGCCCGATCGCGATGGGCTTCCTCGAGCAGTACGGCAAGCACGGCACGATCCTGGTCGCTGACCGCGACGGACACCAGCTGTTTTCGTCGGCAACCACCGACACTGCCAATCTCCCCTTGCGGAGCAACCGCGAGATCACCAAACGCGTTTTCGAAACGCGCCAGCCGCAATATTCCGACCTGTTCTACGGCATCGTGAAGAAGAGCTTGATCGTCACGGTCGAGGTGCCGGTGTTTCGCGACGGCGAGGTGATCTACGATATCTCTTTCAGTCCGCCGATCGAGATGTTCCAGACCATCCTCGAGAAGCAGCGCCCGAGCGCCGATTGGACATTGTCGCTGCTCGACCGCCAGGCCGTGGTGTTTGCGCGCGTACCGAATCCGCTCGAGACGATCGGCAAGCCGGCCTCGCCCTCGGTCTATGAACGCATGATCAGCGAGCACGAGGCGACGCTGTCGAGCGTGTCGTTGGAAGGCCTGCCGCTGCTGTCGAGCTTCACGCATTCGCCCCTGACGGGCTGGATCATCGGCGCCGGCATCAGCGAGACCTCGCTGGTGGCGCCGCTCTGGCGCAACCTCGCCATCACCAGCCTGATCGGCGGCATCATGCTTGCAATCGGCCTTGCCTTCGCGGTGCGGATGGCGACGACGATCGCCCGCGCCGAGATGCTGCACGACCTGCTGATCGAGGAACTCAATCACCGCGTCAAGAACACGCTGGCCATCCTGCAAGCCATCGCCGTCCAGACCTTCCGAAGCGCCAGCCGCTTCGAGCGCGAGAAATTCGAGGGCCGGCTGGGAGCCCTCGCCGAGGGCCCACAACCTCCTGAGCAAGGAGAAGTGGCAGGGCTCCGAGCTGGAGGACGTGATCGGACGCGTGCTCAAGCCATACCGGCTGAACACCCCGGAACGCATCCGGATCACCGGCCCCAAAGTGGCGCTGTCACCGCGGCTCGCCGTCGTACTGTCGATGATCGTGCACGAGATTGCGACCAACGCCGCCAAATATGGCGCATTGTCCAACGACACCGGCACAGTCGATCTGTCGTGGAAGCTCTTGAACCACGCCGATACGGCAAAGAAGCAGCCGGCACGGCTCAAGCTGACATGGCAGGAGACCGGCGGCCCGGTGGTCTCGGCCCCGATCCAGCGCGGCTTCGGCTCGCGCCTGATCGAGCGCAGCGCGCGCGATCAGCTCGGCGGCGAAGCCACGGTCGACTTCCTGCCGCCGGGCGTGATCTACACGATCACCTGCGTGCTCGACGATTGACCGCAGCGCCGCCCGCTCAGCCGAACCTCTGCAACGCCGGGAAGGTTTCGAGCAGCCAGATGCTGAAGGTCGAGACCGCGCCGGTCAGAAAGCCGATGCCGGTGACGATCATCAGGAGACCCATCGCCCGCTCGACATTGACCAGATGGCCGCGCATCCGCATGAACAGCGCCGAGAACTGCTCGATCATGAAGGCGGCGACCAGGAACGGAATACCGAGCCCGGCGGAGTAGATGGCCAGGAGGCCGGCGCCCTTGGCGACCGTTGCTTCGGCCGCGGCGATCGACAGGATCGCAGCCAGGATCGGACCGATGCAGGGGGTCCAGCCGAAGGCGAAGGCAAGCCCCATCACGTAGGCCCCCCACAGGCCGACCGGCTTCGGGATCGGCAACCTCCCCTCCCGCATCAGAAACGCAATCCGGGTAAGGCCCAGAAAGTGAAGGCCCATCACGATGATCACGATGCCGGCGAGGATCGACAATTGCTCGGACCAGGCCCGGATCAGGCCGCCGATCAGCGAGGCGCTCGCCCCCAGCATCACGAAGACGGTCGAGAAGCCGAGCACGAACAGCCCCGCCGAGAGCATGACGGCGCGCCGCGAGGCGGCAGGCGCCTCGTCGCTCTCGATATGCTCGATCGTAGCGCCGGTCAGATAGACCAGATAGGGCGGAACCAGCGGCAGGACGCAGGGCGACAGGAAGCTGACCAGTCCGGCAACGAACGCAGCCGGTATCGATACGTTTTGGATCATGCGGGTCCCGCGATACACCCTCTTGGCGGCCTCGTGCCCAGGGCACTCCGCTTCATGCCGCCGTTATGAGGAATACGCAACACAGGGCCCGCAGGTTACGGCCAGAACCAGCGCACATCTCGAACGTCCGCAGCGACCGCGATCCCCCTTGCCGAGACGATCCATCGATCTGACGAGCTTCGTTCAGCGCTCAAATTGAGGAAGATCGGCCTGGCGGAGGGTCGGTACCCATCTCGCCGCAGCAGTTCGCTCCGGTTAGCCCTGCACCGCTGACCAGCTTCACAGCTTGATCACGGCAGATCACGACTTGGAACCGCCTCCCGTGCGCGCATCGCACCGTGCTACTTGACCAACCTGAGCAAAGGTTGCCGGCGCTGCCCTGGCTGCGGCTTCGGATCGCGCAATTTCTCGGGGTTGTCAGCCTGAACCATTTCATTGCAGAGCGACTTGAGATCGTCTTCGCTGAGGCGGTTCAACTTCATGCGGAGGTCGAGGATGGCAACCGAGACCATATGCGCCGATTCGCGATTCCCGGCAGCAGTGAGCGCAGCGCGGCACTGCTCCAGAGTCGCGAGGACGGCAAGCATTTGTTCGTCTGAATTGGCCACAGGCGTCGTTCCGTTCTAGCGTCTGACGAGATGGAGCTGGGAAAGTCCCGCCCCGCGGATGGCACCCTGATTCGTCATCTCGTTCCTCCCCACGCCGTGTATGCGAACTCCACGTCGCTTCCGTCCCTGCTGTGACGATCGGCGCCCCGATTTCCCACAAGATCGCCGCGCAAGGGTCGATGATCGAAGATCGGAGTCCGCTGAGTCAACAACACACAGCGTTCACCACGATAGCATGGCCCCTTGCCATCTTCGATTACCATTTCATTGCGGCCGAGGCAAAAACCGTCGATGCTTCGGTCGACTCGCGCTGCGCGTGTCCTCGTGATACTCGGCAGTTCCTGCCAAGCTTCTGCTGCTGGTAAAACCATGCTGCAGAGACTGCACGTCGCAGGGATCATGAATCGCCAATGTCTCAACCAACCGATGGCATCGAACCGGCCACCACGTAGTTTCTCGGTCATACTCTAGCAGGCGAGGAAAGCTTGTATGCGCGCTGCAGCGGAACGGGGCGTTCCTCAAAAGGAACGCCAGGAGGAAGCGGGATCTCATGCGACGGACGTGCCGGCAGAGATCAGCGACGCCTCGGTTGCGCTCCAGGGGCCAGGCGGCGACCAGATCGGTGATGCCGGTGCGGTGGGCGCACCAGCCGCCCGGGCGATGAAGACGGCGGCGCGAAGCCCGTCTGGGCGGGCAGCCCCGGCGAAAGCCGCGGCAGGCAAGCCGGCGCTGGCGAGCCTCACCGACTGGGATGCGGCCCGGATCTTTCTCGAGGTCGTCCGGGCCGGCAGCTTCCGTTCCGCCGCCGAACGTCTCACGCTGTCGATCAACGCGGTGCGTCGGCGGATCGACGATTTCGAGCGGCAGATCGGCGCCACATTGTTCACGCGCGACGTCCACGGGGCGCGGCTGACGGATGAAGGCGCGCTGGTCGTGTCCGCCGTCGAGCGCATGGAGACTGCAGCGTTCGAATTGCTGCGCGCCGGCGACGGGCTGGCCGGTGCGGCATCCGGCGAGGTCCGCGTCGCGGTCACCGAGGGTCTTGGGACATTCTGGCTGGCGCCGCGCCTGGTCGAATTTCAGCAGAGCTTTCCGAATATGCTGGTCGACCTGTATTGCGCGATGCGCTCGGCGGATGTCTCGCGCCACGAGGCAGACGTGGCCATCCACCTCTCGCGGCCGTCCGCGCTCGATGTCAAGCTGGTGCGGCTTGGCCGCATGCATCTGATGTGTTTCGCGAGCGAGAAATATCTAGACGTGTATGGCGTTCCGAACACGATTGACGACTTGATGAAACATCGCTTGGTTCTGCAGGTCGCCGACGAAGCCGCTGCGAACGAAGCATTTGCCAGCATCTTTCCCGGCTACGAGCAGCGGGACTTGATCGCGATGACCACCAACGTATCGAGCGCCAACTATTGGGCCGTCGCCCACGGTGCCGGTATCGGGGTATTCCCAACCTATGCGAGCGCGCTCGGCGGAAAGATGATACCGCTTGAGGTTGAGTTGAAGTGGTCTTACGATATCTGGCTGTCCTACCATGCCACCACCGGCCGCATCCCGAGGGTGCGCCATATGATTGACTGGTTGGTGGAGGCTTTTAACCCTGGCAAATACCCGTGGTTTAAAGACGAATTCATCCATCCACGGCAACTTAAAACAGTATATATGGGTGAACCCCTGACCCATTTATTCGGGGGCTTTCCGATGGAAGGACGGCAAGACTAGTATGAACAAATCAGCGGCAAAGAAGATGAAGCAGCGCAGTGCCGGCAAGCCGGACATTGAGCTTGGCAAGCGCATTCGCCTGCGCCGGGTTGAACAGAAGATTTCGCAGGCAGAGCTCGGTGAAAAGCTCGGCGTGAGCTTCCAGCAGGTGCAGAAGTACGAGAAGGGCGTCAATCGCGTCGGCGCGGCACGCTTGCAGCAGATCGCGACGGCGCTCGATGTGCCCGTGACCTTCTTCTACGACGGCGACAACAAGGCCCGTGAGGTCGAGAGCCTGCTCTTCCTGGACAGCGCCTTCAGCCTGCGTCTGCTGCGCGCTTACAGCAAGATCAAGGATCAGACGGTGCAGCGTCAGCTCGTTGCCCTCATGGAATCGATTGCAGCGAACGAAGAATAGGCACAGCCGTCTGACCGGGTCAGACGCGCCTGCTGGTCGACGTGGCCATCATCGCTCGAGGGCGCAACTTGGGGGCGCCAGGCGGTCAGCCAGCTCGGGCGGGTTCACTGCCTCTCCGAGGATTGCCTCAGTGGTTAATGTCAGCTGAGTGCAACGTCGATAACGTCGTTTGAGTGCGATGATTGATCGACGCGGCCGGATGATCCGGCCCTGATCTCCGCTCGGCGAGAGCCGTGCGGGCTTACCTTTTTAATCCCTGCCGTCATAGGAAGTGGCGGCCCGATTTTGTCGCGGGCGATTTTGTCGCGTCCCGAAGGCGGCTGCCCGCCGCCAATGTGCTGGAAACGCCATGCCGATCGCCGCCGGGGACTCCATTGCCTTCGCTGAAGGCAAGATCCTGATGACCCATGCGGGAGATGGCGTCGGCCTCGTCACCTTCAACCATCCGGACAAGCGCAATGCGATGTCACTGGAGATGTGGGAGGGGCTCGGCCACGCCCTGATCGCCCTGCGCGACAGCGCCGACATCCGCGTTGTGGTGCTGACCGGCGCTGGCGACAAGGCGTTTGTATCCGGCGCCGACATCAGCCAATTCGAACAGAGCCGGCACAACGCCGCGGCCTCCGAGGCCTATGCGCAGCGAAGCGCCGCCCAGCGCGCATTGCTGGCGACCTACCCCAAGCCGACCATCGCCTGCATCCGCGGCTTCTGCCTCGGTGGCGGCCTGCAGATCGCGATGCTCGCGGACATGCGCTTCGCCGCCGAGGACAGCCGGTTCGGCATTCCCGCGGCCAGGCTCGGCATCGCCTATGGCTATGACGGCCTGCGCAATCTGGTGTCGCTGGTGGGGCCGTCGCAGGCGCGGCTGCTGCTCTATACGGGGATGCGGATTGATGCCCATGAAGCGCTGCGGATCGGCCTGATCGACCGGATGATGGGCAATGAGGAGCTGATGCCGGCCACGCTCGACATCGCCCGCACCATCGCCGGCAACGCGCCGCTGGCGGTTCAGGCCGCGAAGATCACGATCGCCGAAGTGCTGAAGGACGAGAGCGGCCGCGACATGACTGCCATCAAGCGGATCGGCGACGCCTGCATGGATTCCGAGGACTTCCGCGAGGGCCGCCGCGCCTTCATGGACAAGCGCAAGCCGGTCTTCAAGGGACGCTAAAGCGCCTCAAGCACCGCCTTGGTCACCTCGATCGTACCGGCATTGCCAGCGAATTCGAACGGCTTGAGACCGGACGCATAGACCTTGTCGACCGCCTGCTCGATCCGCTGCGCCGCCTCGGCCGCGCCATCGATGCCGCGCGTGTCCGCCAGCCAGTCCAGCATCATCGCGGCCGACAGGATCATGGCGGTCGGGTTGGCCTTGCCCTGCCCCATGATGTCGGGCGCGGTGCCGTGGCAAGGCTGAAACACGGCATGGCGATCGCCGATGTCGGCCGAGGGCGCCATCCCCATGCCGCCGATGAGGCCGGCGGCGAGGTCGGACAGGATGTCGCCGAACATGTTCTCGGTGACCAGGACGTCGAAATCCCAGGGGCGCTTCACCAGCATAAGCGCGCAGGCGTCGATATAGAGCCGCTCCGCCTTCACGTTCGGATGGAGCTCAGCGACCTCGTCGAAGATCTTGCGGAAGTAGGCGAAGGCCTTGAAGACATTCGCTTTATCGACGCAGCCCAAAGTGCCGGAACGGCCACGGGCCCGACGCCGCTCGGCGAGCTTGAAGGAGAAGTTGAAGAGACGCTCGGAGGTCTTGCGGGTGATGACGAGCGTCTCACGCGCCTCCTCATGTGTCACCACACCTTTGCCCATCGAGGCGAACAGGCCCTCGGTCGACTCGCGGATGACGACGAAGTCGATGCCGCGCTCCGCGGCGCCGACGATCGGGCTCGGCACGCCCGGGATCAGCCGCGCCGGCCGCACCCCGGCATAAAGATCGAAATGGAAACGCAGCTCGATCTGCGGCGCGATCTCGGTGTTGTCGGGGTAGCGCACCGACGGCAGGCCGCAGGCGCCGAGCAGGATCGCGTCCGCCCGTTCGCAGAGACGGATCGTGGACTCGGCGATCGATACGCCGGTCGCCAGATAATTGCCGGCGCCGGCCTGGGCTTCGGTGAAGCGGAACGACAGGCCCGCTTTCGCCTCGACCTTGCGCAGAACTTCAAGAGCGGGCGACATGACCTCTGGACCGATGCCGTCGCCGGGCAGAACTGCGATGTGAAGTGAATTGGTCGAGGACATGTTTTCTTCGCAATGTGAGTGAGTTGGCGACGTCATTGCGAGCGAAGGACGCAATCCAGAGCCCAGCTTGAGACGCTGGATTGCTTCGCTTCGCTGCTCGCGAGGACGAGAGTAGTCGAGACTTAGGGCGTCAGCACCGCGCGGCCGACCAGCTTGCCCGACTGCAGCTCGCGCAGGGCGTCGTTGGCCTTGTCGAGCGGCATCGGGGTGACCGGGATCGGCGTGATGTTCTTGGCACGGACAAGATCGAGCAGCTCTTTTGTCTCCCTGAGATTGCCGACATAGCTGCCCTGGATCGTTACCGCCTTGATCGGAATGAGCGGCAGCGCCCATGGCGCGCCGCCGCCGAACAGGCCGACGATGACCAGCTTGCCGCCCTTGGTCAGACAATCGAAGCCGAGTTGCGCGGTGGCGGCATTGCCGACCAGGTCGATGACGGCCCGGATCGGCTCGCCTGCCGCCTTGGTCAGTTGCTCCAGCGCATCCGGCGCTTTGCCGTCGACGGCTGCGAGCGCGCCCGCCGCCAGCGCCGCCTCGCGCTTGCGAGCATCGATGTCGACGACAATCGCTCCCTTCCCGCCCATGGCCTTGAGCAGCGACAGGGCCATCAGGCCGAGACCGCCGGCGCCGAAGATCACGATCGGGGTATCCAGATCCTTCTCGACCTTCTTCAGCGCGCTGTAAGTGGTGACGCCCGAGCAGGCATAGGGCGCGGTCGTCACCGGATCGAGCCCCTTGAGGTCGATCAGATGGCGCGGATGCGGCACGGTCATGTGGTCGGCATAGCCGCCATCGCAATAGACACCGAGCGAGGCCGGCTTCAGGCACATGTTCTCATCGCCGGCCAGACATGTCGCGCATTTGCCGCAGCCGATCCAGGGATAGACCAGCGCGACATCGCCGACCTTCAGTCCGCCCTTCTCCGCCTCGGTGACATCAGGTCCGAACGCCACGATCTCCCCGGCGCTCTCATGTCCCATGGTCCGCGGCAGCGAGACGCCGCGATCCTTGAGCGACAGCGGCTTGCGGCCATGGCCGAGATCGTAGCCGCCTTCCCAGATGTGCAGGTCGCTGTGGCAGACCCCTGCTGCCTTGACCTTGATCAGCACCTGCTTGCCGAAGGGCTGCGGCGTCGGCTCGTCGACCTCGGTCAGCGGCGCGTTGAAATCGGTGACCTTGAAGCTCTTCATTCTTTCACTCCCGTGGTCCGGTATGACCGGACAGCGCCATCACGGGACGAGCGGCGACGGCTCGCGCGGGCAGCGCGGCCTCGACAGATCCTCCCGACAGACGCGCGTCCGGCTGGTCCGCACCGTTCTTGCAATCTCGCGACATTGGCCGGAAACGAGCAGAGCGGCAAGGCCGCGCGCATGGCGCGCGATCATGGCTGCCCTGCAGCCTTTCGTCTCACCAAGCTCGGCCTTGTCTCAGCCTTGGCCGGTGTCGATCGCGCCGACCTCACGAAGAACATCGGCCGTGTGCTCACCGAGGCTCGCTGCCCGCGCTCCCGCCGCGACCCTCGCTTCCGACATCCGAAACGGCAGGTTGACCACCTTGAAGCTGCCGGCCGCGTCCGTCACCTCGGCCAATGCGTCACGATGGGCGAGCTGCGGGTCGGCAAGCGCATCGGCGACGCTTCGATAGGCTGAGCTCGGGACGCCGCCCGCGCTCAGTGTCGCGACACATTCGGCCGTCGTGAGCCGGCTGGACCAAGCCTCGACGCCATCCATGAGATCACCCCAGTGACGGCGACGGTCGGCGTAACGGGCAAATCTGGGATCTTCGACCCAGGCGGGCCGTCCGATGACGCCCATCAGGTTCTGGAACGTCTTCTCGCTGGCAACCGCAATCATCACGTAGCCGTCGCGGGTTTCAGCCGGACCAAACGGCGGGCGCTGCGGCGGCTCGACCGCGAACTGGGCGCCCTGGATCTCGTTCAGGGTGAGGCTGAGCATGGATTCGAGCATCGAACAGTCGATATGCTGGCCGCGTCCGGTACGCTCACGCTGATAGAGGGCGGACGCGATGGCGCCGAACGCGTAGGTCCCGGTCACCACGTCGGCATGGTAGATGCCGCAATAGTCCGGCCGGCTGCGGCCGGGCTGGTAAGCGAGATGCGCCATCTCGTAGCCGGAGGCGGCATGGATCACCGGGGCATAGGCCGGGAGTTCAGCCGATGGGCCGGTCTGGCCGTAGCCGGAGATCGAGCAGTAGATCAGCCGCGGGTTCAACTCACTCAGCGTTGCATAAGCGAGGCCGAGCCGTTGCATGACTCCGGGCCGGAAATTCTCAACCAGGATATCGGCCGTTGCGACGAGCCGACGCACCGCCTCGACATCAGCTGAACATTTCAGATCGAGCACCACGCTCTTCTTGCCGACGTTGAGCTGACCGAAAGCCGTGGAGCAGCCATGCCGGACCGGCGGGCGGGTGCGCATGGTTTCACCTTCCGCTGACTCGATCTTGATCACCTCCGCCCCCATATCAGCAAGCATGCGGGCGCAATGCGGGCCGGCGATCGTGGTCGAGAAGTCGAGGATGCGGAGCCCCTCGAAGCATCCTGTCAAACGGCTCTCATCGTTTCCAGTTAGACTCACCCTCGCAGCTCCTTGGTTCTGATTCTTCTCGTTGATGGCCGGTTGGACAGTCTGCCGCGCCCTCACGGATTCACGAAGCGTAAGCCATGCAACGCGGTGCGCCTCGCTTCTAGATCGAACCATTCGATCTCGAAAGCGTTTCGCCTCTCGCCGCAGTGCGGCACGACTTTCGTTGACGGCTATATTTGGACCCTTTCTTGCATAGGACGGTCATGGGGCTTGATCGAGGACATCTCTTGCGGGTTCTGTTCGTTACAACCGAAATGGACGATTTCGTCCGGGTGGGCGGACTGGCGGCCGTTTCAGCCGCACTTCCCCGGGCACTCCGCTCCCACACTGACGTCAGGATCATGCTGCCCGGCTACCGGGACGTGATCGAACATCTCACTCACATCGAGATCGTCGGCCAATGCGCAGCTCTGGCCGAGATGCCGGCCTGCTCGCTCGGACGATCATCGACGCGCGACGGCCTGCCGGTCTACGTCCTGCTCTGCGACGAGCTGTACGACCGGCCCGGCAACCCCTATGGCGACGAGAGCGGGCGGGACTGGGCGGACAATGACATCCGCTTCGGCCGCCTTGCCGCTGCTGCTGCCGAGCTCGCCGCAGGCACTCTGGACAAGAACTGGGCAGCTGATCTGGTCCACGCCAATGATTGGCAGGCGGCCCTCGTGCCGGCCTATCTCGCATGGCGCGGGGTCGAGGTTCCCTCGATCCTGACCATCCACAACCTGGCCTATCAGGGCCTGTTCCCGCGGGAGTCGCTGCGGCGGATCGGCGCCCCGGAATCATCATTCCACATCGACGGCCTCGAATTCTACGACAAGCTGTCGTTCCTCAAGGGCGGCCTGGTCTATGCGTCGCATCTCACCACGGTCAGCTCCACCTATGCCCAGGAGATCACCACCTCCGAGCTGGGCTGCGGTCTGGAGGGCCTGCTGCGTCAGCGGTCGAACGCGCATGAGCTGACCGGGATCCTCAATGGCATCGATGAGAGCTGGGATCCGCGCTACTGCCAGCAGCTGGCGCAGCCCTTCGCCGCCGGGGATTGGGAAGGCAAGAAGGCCAACGCGGACTATGTCCGCAAGCAGTTTGGGCTTGCGGTGTCGCGTGGACCGATGTTCGGCATCGTCGCCCGTCTCGTGCATCAGAAGGGCATTGATCTGGTGTTGGAAGCCGCGGACGAAATCGTCGGGGCCGGAGGCCAGATCGTCGTCACCGGAACAGGCGAGCCGGCGATCGAGCGCGCATTGTTGGAGGCCCATCGCCGCCGGCCGGATGCGATCGGGGTTGCGATCGGGTTCAACGATGCGCAAGCGCGGCGCATCTTCGCAGGCAGCGACTTCACCCTGATGCCGTCGCGCTTCGAGCCGTGCGGCCTCAGCCAAATGTACGCACAGCGGTTCGGCTCGCTGCCGATCGGCCATCAGACCGGCGGATTGGCTGAGACGATCACCGACGGCGAGACCGGTTTCCTGTTCGAAAAGCCGTCGGCGGAGTCGTTCCTCGGCGGCGTGAAACGCGCCTTCTCGGCTTTCACACGGACCGAGCAATTGAACGCGATGCGACTATCGGCGATGGCGCGCTCCTTCAGCTGGGATCTGTCGGCCGCCTGCTACAACGCGCTGTACCGAAAGATGCTGACATCCGCGTAACGCACGAAGGTCCGGACGATCTCCGGGCCTTTTGTTTGTGGATCGGACCTGTCGGACGCCGCGGAGCTATCTCAGGCGGCGCGGACAGCCTCCAGGAAGTTGCCAACCTCGCGCTTGAGCCGGTTGGAGTCGCCGGCGAGCGATTTCGCCGACGACAACACTTCGGCCGATGCCGAGCCGGTCTGAGCGGCTCCCCGCTGCACGTCCGTGATGTTGGCTGAGACCTGCTGGGTGCCGGTGGCGGCCTGCTGCACGTTGCGGGAAATTTCCTGGGTCGCGGCTCCCTGCTCCTCGACGGCCGCAGCGATCGCCGAGGCGATCTCGGCCAGCCGCTCGATCGTGGTGCTGATCGACTGGATGGCATTGACCGATTCCTGGGTGGCCGCCTGCACCCCGGAGATCTGCTGCGAGATCTCGTCGGTCGCCTTGGCGGTCTGCTCGGCCAGCGCCTTCACTTCCGTCGCCACCACGGCAAAGCCGCGGCCAGCCTCGCCGGCCCGCGCCGCCTCGATTGTGGCGTTCAGGGCCAGCAGGTTGGTCTGGCCAGCAATGGTGTTGATGAGCTCGACGACATCGCCGATGCGGGCGGCAGCCTGCGACAGCTCGGCGACGCGGCCGTTGGTCTGGCGCACCTGCTGCACGGCATCGCCGGCCATGCGGGCCGAGGCCTGGACCTGACGGCTGATCTCGGTCACGGAAGAGGACAGCTCCTCGGTGGCGGAGGCCACCGATTGGACGTTGGACGAGGCTTCCTCAGAAGCCGCCGCCACGACGGTGCTGAGCTCCTTGGAGCGGTTCGCGGTGTTGGTCAGCGTATCCGCCGAGATTTCGAGTCCGGAGGCAGCCGACGACACCGTATTGACGATGTCGGCGATCGTCGCTTCGAAATTGCGGGTCAGCATATCGAGCCGACGGGCGCGATCGATCTGCGCCTGCGCATCGCGCTGCGCCGCCTCATCGGACTCCTTCTTGGCGATCAGGGCATCCTTGAACACCTTGAGCGCGCGCGCCATCGCGCCGATCTCGTCCTTGCGGGACTCGCTCGGAATGTCCGCGCCCAATTCGCCATTGGCGAGCCGGAGCGTCACGCCGGTCAGTCCGACCAGCGGCCCGATGACGCCGCGTACGACGCCGACGACCACGGCCGCGGACACGATCGCGACCAGAAGCACGATGCCGAGCGCACCGAACAGGCGCAGCCGCGCCGCATCGATCGCCTTGTCGATCGCCTGGTGCGCCGATGTCAGCGCCGCATCGCGCAGCACGATGACGTTGTTCAGCATCGGCGTGGTCCAGCGGCCCCACTCCTCCGCGGTGACCGGGGACGGCTGTCCATCGCGCGCCGCCGTGACGATCTGTCGATAGCGGCGCTCGCCCTCGCCCATCAGCGTCGAACGCACATGCTCCAGCGCGGCGGCAACCGCCGGCGTGTCACGGACGCTGCGCGCTGCGAGCTCGATCTGCTGCCAGAGCAGGGTCACTTGGCCACTCTGCTCCGTGACCTCGGCCAGACGGGCGGGCGTCCAGTTCTGGTTCTGGATGAAGAAGCGCAGCACCGCGGAGCGTGCACCGTTGACGGTGCGCATCGATTGCGACAATTGCGCCAGCTGACCCGACGGCAGCAGGTTCTCGACATCGCCGCCGACGCGCGACAGCTCAATCGCGGTCTCGTCGATGGAGGCATTGAGAGCTTCCGCAGCGCGCCCCAGTCCGTCGGTGGTGGCCGCCTGGATATTAGCGGGACGCTGGGCGGCAGGCAACGGAACGGCGCCGCGCGCAGCTGATCGGACATCACGGAGCGTCCGCTCGGCCGAGTCGATGTTGTTGGTCGAGAGGCTCGCGATCTGGGCGGCGGTCTTGGCCTGCGCCAGCGCCTCGTCGGTGGTCGCAATCGCCTTGTCCAGCTTGGCGATATCGTCGGCCGAGGCCGCCCCGCCGGCGGCGAGCAGATTCCATTGGCTGCGCTCCAGCGGGATCTGGGCGTTCACCTTCATCACCAGCTCGAAGGCGTTGAGGACGCGGGCGGCCTGCTCGCGCTTGCGCAGATCGCCCCACCCGCCCCACGCCAGCACGCAGGCGAAGACCATCGCGAACAGTCCGGTCAGCAGATTGCCGACGAGGATCTTCCATTTCAGACTGACCGCCCCGGTCTCCGCTTGAAATGTCTCGCTTCGCATCGTTCCACGCTCGGACATCGGCCGTTCCTAATCAGATGATTGCGCGCGCCGGATTCGCGAGCAGCCGCAGCGCACGCGCTGAAGGCCTGCGGAGACGTCCGATGCGGTCAGCAAAACGGATCGCGGCACCGCTGCCGCCCGCGCTCATGATTAAGAACGAACTACGACTAATCCCTTAAAGCAAGACGAATGAATGGTATCGAAATGCCATTCGAATGGACGTTCAGATCCCAAGGTTCGGCTCAGGACCGCAGCCCGCTACTCCGCCGCCGCCACGGTCGCAATCGCCGGATCGTGCAGCACCACACCCGAGAGCGGGTCGAACTCGCCCTCCCAGGGCATCCGCTCCAGCACCGCCTGGGTGTGCTGATAGCCCGCACTCCAACGCGCGGTGATGCCGCGCTCGCTGAAGTCGATGTCCTTGGTATGGCTCTCGCGATCGAGCTGCGGCGCCAGGAGGCGGACGACATGCATCCGCGTCTGACAACCATAGCTGGCAAGCTCGCGAACGGCCGGATCGTTGCGCACCTGCTCCGGCAGGCGCGCGGCGAGCTGGTTGATGATGTGACGCAAGCGGTGTGTCTGCTGCTGCCGCGCAATATGGCTGGCGATGCGGCTGGAATATTGCACGTCCTTGTGACGGTTGAACACCTCCGCCATCGTCGTCGGCTCGGCGCCATGAGGGTTCCACAGATGCACTGCGAAGATCAGCGAATCCTTGCGTGGGTTGTCGTCGAACACCACCTCGGTCGGCGTGTTCGACAGGATGCCGCCGTCCCAGTACAGCTCGCCGTCGATGCGGACCGCCGGAAAGGCGGGCGGCAGCGCGCCGGAAGCGAGGATATGGCGGATATCGATCGCGCCGTCGCGACTGTCGAAATAGTGCATCCGGCTGCTCCGGACATGCGCGGCACCGACGGTGAGACGCAGCCCGCCCCGATTCACGAGATCGAAATCAACCAGTTGCTGCAGCGTCTCGCGCAGCGGCGCGGTCGAATAGTAGCCAGCGTTCTCCGCTCCCAGCGGATACGCCTCGCCGGCATGTGCCAGCGCGTTGGGGCGGAAGAAGCCGGGGATCCCATGCGTCACGGTCGTCCAGTAGGACAGGCGCTCGTTGAAATCCGGAAATGCCGTGCGCGGCGTCCAGGCCGGCCGGTGGTGCATCCGCTTCCAGAACTCACGCAGCCGCGCCATCCGCTCGCTCACCGGACTGCCGGCGATCAGGGCGGCATTGATGGCGCCGATCGAGGTCCCGATCACCCAGTCCGGCTCGAGGCCCGCTTCGTGCAGCGCCTGGTAGACGCCGGCCTGGTACGATCCCAGCGCGCCGCCGCCTTGGAGTACGAGGACCACTTGCCCGGGCAGCGTGCTGCGATCCTTGATCATGCGTGTCGTGTCGTTGACCTCGGCCATGTCTCCCCTCCTGTGATGCGTCTTGTCTATTCGCCGTTGCGGCGTCGCTCGTTACGTGCCGCGTCGTCAATGCGCGGTCCATCCGCCGTCCACCGGCAGGGCGACGCCGGTGATCGATGCGGCGGCCTCGCTGGCGAGAAACACCGTCAGCGCGCCGATCTCTTCGACGGTGGCGAAGCGCTTGTTGGGCTGCTGCGCCAGCAGGACATCGCGGATGACTTGGTCGCGCGAGATGCCGTGCGCCCTCGCCTGCCCGTCGATCTGCGCCTCGACCAGCGGTGTGTAGACATACCCCGGACAGATCGCGTTGCAGGTGATGCCGCTTTCGGCCGCCTCCAGCGCGGCGACCTTGGTCAGGCCGATGATGCCATGCTTGGCCGCAACATAGGCCGATTTAAACGGCGAGGCGACCAGGCCGTGCGCGGAAGCAATATTGATGATGCGGCCAAAGCCGTGGCGACGCATTGCGGGAAGCGCGAGCCGCATGGTGTGGAAGGCCGAGGACAGGTTGATTGCGACGATCGCATCCCACTTCTCCGCCGGGAATTCCTCCAGCGGTGCGACATGCTGAATGCCGGCATTGTTGACCAGGATGTCGATCCGGCCGAACTCCAGCATGATATCGGCGACCATGCGCTCGATCGCCACAGGCTGCATCATGTCGGCCGCTGCATAGCCGGTCCTGACACCGAACTGCGTCGTGATCTCGGACCTGATCCGACCGATCTCCTCAGGCTTGCCAAAGCCGTTGAGGACGACATGAATGCCGGCCGCGGCCAGAGCCCGCGCGATGCCGAGGCCGATGCCGCTGGTCGATCCCGTGACCACGGCCACCCGGCCAGCCAGCGGACGTAACGAAGGCTCGATCTTCAGCGTATCTGCAGCCATGGTGTATCCTTCGATCGCTTTGTGGGGTGTTCGACGCCGGGTAATCTGCCGGGCCGGACCGATCGACGGAAATGCCGTTTGGCTTGCCGCACGATAGGATGCCGCTATCGCCATCGGTGATGCCAGTTGGTAGTCGTCCTGCAATCTCGCACTCCGGCCATCTTGGCCCGGTCGAATGGAGCGATCCATGGAAATGCATCAGGTCCGGTATTTTCTTGCCGTCGCCCGGCTGCTGCACTTCACGCGGGCGGCCGAGGAATGCAACGTCACCCAACCCTCGCTGACCCGCGCCATCAAGCAGCTGGAAGCCGAGCTCGGCGGCGACCTGTTCAGGCGCGAGCGGCCGGCGGCACAGCTGACCGAACTCGGCGAGCGCATGTATCCGCTGCTCAAGCAGTGCTACGAAGCGGCCGCCGGCGCACGATCCCTCGCATCGTCGTTCAAGAGTGGCGAGATCGGCACCCTCAGGATCGCGCTCGCCAATTCGGTCGATATCGCCGTGCTGCTGCCGGTGCTCGAGCAGCTGCAGCGGCAGTTCAACAAGCTGGAATTCAGATTCCTGCGCGGCGGCAGCCGCGCCATTGCGGACCATCTCAAGAACGGCGAAGCCGAGCTCGGCATCGCCGCCGAGATCAGCGAGAACTGGGACCGGCTCGATGTCTGGCCGCTGTTCACCGAGGACTTCGACGTGGCGGTGCGCGATGGGCACCGGCTTGCCGCCCAGGACACGATCGCGATCGAGGAGCTCGGCCGGGACGCGTTCCTGTCGCGCGGCTATTGCGAACATGGCGAGCGGCTGCGCACGCAGCTGCGCGAGCTCGGCGTCGAGATTGAACGCAGCCATGATGTCCATTCCGAGCGCGACCTGATCGCGCTGGTCGAAGCCGGTGTCGGCATCGGTGTGGTGCCGCAAACCACCAGCCTGCCGCCGACGCTGCGTCGGACGGCGCTGGATGGCCTCGACGCGCGGCGGACGATCCACCTCTACGGCGTGGCCGGTCGCGAGCGGACCGCCGTTGCATCGGCGGTCATGCGCCTGTTGCGCGGACGCGACTGGCAGCAATGGCTCGCTCGGCCGAATTGAGTTCGCTGAGCGGAATGATCAGACCTGGGCGGATCAGACCTGGGCGGATCAGAACTGGGCGGCTTGCGCAAGCGCCGCGACGAGATCGTCGACCTCCATGCGCCGACGAAAATCGGGATCGATGAAGCGGGCCTTGACGAGGCCATCCGGGCCAACCACGAAGACGGCAGGAATTGGCAGCAGGCCGCCGTCATTGCCGTGGAAGGCCGCGAAGTCCTGATGCGCCAGCAGCCCGCGGACTTCGCTGCCGAGCCAGATCGCGAGGTTGAGCGACAAGGCGTAGCCGTTGTCGAGATCGCTCAGCACCGGAAAGTCGGCGCCGGTCTCGGCCTTGAAGCGTCGCGCAAAGGACTGCAGCTCCGGCGTGATGGCGACGAGCTGTCCGCCGCTCTCACGAATGCGGTGCTGGGCACGGACCAGCGCGATGGCGCTGAGCCGGCAATAGGGACACCAGTGGCCGCGGAAGAACATCACGGCGACCGGTCCGGACTTGAGCAGCGACGGCAGATCGATCAGCTTTCCGGTGTCGTCTGGCAGAACGAAAGGCGGCATCACCTCACCGGGACGCGGCGCGTTCTCGCCGCCGCCATTCGCCTGCAGCCGCGCCACCAGCCGGTCGACCGCCTCCGCATAGGCCGGGAAGATCTCGCGGCCCGCGGCCGCGTAGGTCGCCAGCTGCTCGCGCAGTGTCGCTGCGGTGCCGCGGCATTGCAGGAACACCTGCCGCAAGCGCTCGGCATCGTCGGGAGAGAGTGCCGTCATGTGCAGCTCCTCTGCTGGAGAGGGCCGGATGTCGGCCCTCCACCTGTCTCGCGCATCCGCCTCACTGGTCTGCTCGCGCTCATCCAACCGAGCATGCCAGATTCATCGCGATCGATCATCGAAAACCGCATTCCGAGTGGCTTAGGTGACGACCGCAAACAGCCTGTCCGTGGCTCCAGGCGGCCTCGCCGGATCCCCCCGGCGAGAACACACCCCGAGAGCCGACCAGATCAGCGGCTTCAGATTCGCCACCGTCCCGCGATCGGCGGGACGGTCTTAGGTCAACAATGCGCCGTCGCGGGAATGATGTCGATCTGCATCACACTGGTTCCGACGCTCACGCAACCAAGTCGACGACGATCCCTCAGCGCCGATCGGACCATCATGTCCGCCGCTGCAAATCCACCCTCCGGGTCGACTGCAGAGCCCAGACCGGTTCAGTTGATGTAGAAATTGCCGGTCGGATCGAGCCGTCCATGGGCCATATACAATTGCCCGTCGCTCATGAAGAAGACCGTATCCTTCGGCACCCTGGTGGCGCGACGCATCATCGCCTTGTGGTTGGTCTCGCCGGCCGCCACGGCCATCATGCTGGTCTGGCCAGAGCTGTAGATCATGGCCATTCCCGGGGCCAGGCCAAAACCGCCCTGCGCGCTTGCAGCCGTCGAAACTGCCGCGCCGAACAACGCGGCGATCATCATCGTCTTCAATGTCCGGTTCATCATATTCCTCCTCTCGCTGATGCCCTTCTGAAACAGGGCGTGCAGCGATCAGACATGAAACCGGCATCGGCATGAAATGCCTTCACGCGATGAAGCCAATAGCATCCGGGTATCGCGGGCGACGGAGATAGCGCAGCGCTATGGTTACGAAAGCCAACTGATATTTCCGCGAGCGGCTTTCGGCCTGCATGCTGCCTTCCGCGTAACACCGAACGAAACGGCGCACCCTTAGGAGGCATGACATGAACGCAAGACCATCTCGACCACTTGGGCTCAAGGCGCATCTGATGACGACCGCACTGCTCGCCGGATTTGTCGCGACGGGATCTGCGGCACACGCCGGCGAATGCCCTGCCGACAAGATCAAGGCCGGGGTACGGGACAAGGTCGACGTCAAGGCCGTCGGCGTCACCGACGTGACGCTGGGAGCCATCGACCTCGAGAAGCAGCCCGTCAACATCAAGGACCGCGAGCTGCGCTTCCGCAAGCTCACCATCGCGCCCGGCGGCATCGTGCCGTGGCACAGTCACGACGATCGCCCGGCGCTGATCTTTATACAGCAGGGCGAGATCCTCGAATATGCCAGCAACTGCGCCGAACCGATCCTGCACAAGGCCGGCGAGATCAGGCCCGAGCTGTTCGGCACCTCGCACTGGTGGAAGAACGACGGCAAGGAGACGGTCATTCTCTATGTCGGCGACGTTCGCAGGGATCCGCACGACCATAATATGTAGTTCGACGATCCTTGGGATCGGAACGCTGGCCTGGCGTTCCGGTCCCTCACCGCCTGATCATCAGTCGAAGGGATTTGTCATGACGGATGTTCCCGCAACGCCGGTGGCCCACGCCGGTCCCACTGTTGTGCCGCCCGCCACGCGGCGCGCAGTCGTCATCGGTCTGATCGCATTCTTCAGCCTTGTCGATCTGTTTGCCGCGCAGGCCATGCTGCCGGCACTCATTCAGCACTACCAGGTCAGCCCGGCGGCCATGGGACTTGCGGTCAATGCCTGCACGCTCGGCATGGCGATATCGAGCCTGGCGACCGGCCTGCTCAGCCCGCTGATCGATCGCCGCATCGGGATCATCTGCAGCCTCGCGCTGCTCTCCGTCTTCACCGCGCTGCTCGCCAGCGCGCCGAACCTCGCGGTGTTCGCGGGACTGCGCATCCTGCAGGGCCTGTGCATGGCCTCGGCCTTCGCGCTCACATTGGCCTATCTCGGCGAGCAGTGCAGCATGAGCGAGGCCGGCGGCGCGTTCGCGGCCTACATCGCCGGCAACGTCGCGAGCAACCTGGTCGGGCGTCTGGTCTCGGCCAGCCTGACCGGCACGCTCGGCCTCGAGCCGACCTTCTACGTCTTCGCCGCACTCAATGTCGGTGGCGCCTTGCTGGTCGGCCTCACGCTCGGGCGCGGGGCCATGATGGCAGGTGCCAGGAGCGCGCTACGGACCGCAGCGATTCTCGATCACCTCGGCAACGCCCGCCTGCGCGCGGCCTTCGGCCTCGGCTTCTGCATCCTGTTCGCCTTCATCGGCGCCTTCACCTTCGTGAACTTCGTGCTGGTGCGGCCGCCGCTGTCGCTCGGCATGATGCAGGTCGGGCTGGTCTACTTCGTATTCCTGCCCTCGATTGTCACCACCCTGCTCGCCGGCCGGATCGCGGCGCGGACAGGCACCCGGCCGGCGATCTGGGGATCGCTCGCCATCGCAGCGCTTGGCATCGTCCTGATGCTGTCGCCACAGCTCGCCCCGGTGCTGGCCGGCATGGTGCTGGTCGGCGCGGGCACGTTCTTCGCGCAGGCCGTGACCACCGGCTTCGTCAGCAAGGCCGCCACGCACGATCAGGGCGTTGCCAGCGGGCTCTATCTCGCCAGCTATTTCGCCGGCGGCATCGCCGGCACGGCCGTGCTCGGCCAGCTGTTCGATCGGTTCGGCTGGACCGCATGCGTCGGTGGCATCGCGGCGGCGCTCGGGATCGCAGCCCTCCTGGCTTGCAGGCTGACGCCGCCGAGCGCTCAGGGCCAGCCCGGAGCGGCTTCCGGCTGAGCCGGCGCCGGCTCATCGTCATCGGCGATGGCGCGCCACGCCGCGCCTTCGAGATCCTCATATTGGCCGCTCTTCAGCGACCAGAGGAAGCCGACCAGGCCGGCCAGGCCGAGCGCGAGCGCCAACGGCACGAGAATGATCATCACTTCCATGACACCGCCTCCCCGGCGACCTTGCGGGCGCGCAGCGCATTCAGCATGACCAGGATCGACGAGCCCGACATCGCCGCCGCCGCGATCAATGGCGTGACGAGACCGCTGATCGCCAGCGGCACGGCCAGGACGTTGTACCCGACCGCGAGCCACAGATTCTGGCGCATCAGATGCAGCGCCTTGCGCGCATAGTCGACAGCGGCGAGCACCGGCGCCAGCGGACGACCGAGAAACACGAGATCGGCGGTGGACTGGCTGAGATGCGCGGCCGAGATCGGCGACATCGAGACATGGGCGGCGGCGAGCGACGGGGCGTCGTTCATGCCGTCACCGACCATCATCACCTTGACGCCTGCGCGCTTCAGCTCCTCGATGCGTGCGATCTTGTCGGCCGGCGTGACGCTGGCGCGCCACTCATCGATGCCGAGCGCTTTGGCGGCGGCGGCGACGGCCGCCTCGCGATCGCCCGACAGAATCTCGACCTTGATGCCACGCCGCTGCAGGCCGGCGATGATCTTGGCGGCGTCGGGACGCAGCCCCTGGCGCACCGAGAACAGGAAAGTCTCGCTGCCACGGCGGAAGGCGACGACGGAGGCCTCGGGATCGAGATTGACATTCTGAACCGCGAGCACCTCGGCGCCGCAGAAGGCCGGCCGTCCTAGCCTGATCTCGACGCCATCGGCCATGGCGCGCACGCCCTGACCCGGCTCCTCGACCGCGCCCATCAGCGGCGATCGCGCCTTCGCGGCCTGGGCGACGGCAGCGGCCACCGGATGATGGCTCGACAGCGCGAGCTGCCCCGCGAGAGCGAAGACATCGGCGGGAATGTCGGCCGCGTTGACCACTTCAAGCTCAGGCAAGGTCAGCGTGCCGGTCTTGTCGAAGATGACGTGCTCGGCCTCGGCGAGGCGCTCGATGGCATCGCCCGCATTGAGCAGCACGCCCGACTTGAACATCGCGCCAGACGCGACGGTCTGCACCGTGGGGATCGCAAGACCGAGCGCGCAGGGACAGGTGATGATCAGCACGGCGATGCCGGTAACAATGGCATCATGCCAGCTCGCCCCCGCCAGCACCCAGCCGAGCACGGTCAGCGCCGCGGTCGCATGCACCACCGGTGCATAGAGCCGCGAGGCGCGGTCGGCCAGTCGCATGTAGCGCGAGCGGGCCTGCAGCGCATTGTCGAGCAGGCGCGTGATCTCGGCCAGCAGCGTGCCTTCGGCCGCCGCGGAGACACGGACGCGCAAGGTCCCGGAGATATTGAGCGAGCCGGCATAGACGGCGGTGCCTTGCTCGGCCGGCACGTAGAGCGTCTCGCCGGTGATCAGGCTCTGGTCGATCTCGGAGCGGCCCTCGACGACCACGCCGTCGACGGCGCAGCGCTCACCGGGCCGCAGCAGCACCAGATCGCCGGCGCGGATCGCCGCGACCGGCACCTCAGAAATCTCGTCGGCGCCGATGAACTTGGTCGCGGTCTCCGCCTTCAGGGCCGCGAGATTGCCGGCAACCGCACGGGTCCGCCGCCGCATGTTCTGGTCGAGATAGCGGCCGACCAGAAGGAAGGTCAGCAGCATGATCGCGGCGTCGAAATAAGCATGCTCGGCGTGATGGAAGGTCTCGACGAGCGACATGCCGAGCGCCAGGATCACGCCGATGCAGATCGGCACGTCCATATTGACGTTGCCGTTCTTGAGCGCGCGCCAGGCAGAGCGGAAGAAGGGCTGGCCGGCATAGGCCACGGCCGGCAGCGCGATCACCGCAGACAGCCAATGGAAGAAGTCACGCTGCTCGGGCAGCATGTCGCTGACATTGCCGGACCACACCGGGACCGACAGCATCATCACATTCATGGTCGCAAACGCCGCGACACCGAGACAGCGCAAGAGAAACCGCGACTCCTCGGCTTCGGTGGCCTCGGCGCTCGCCTTCTCGAACGGATAGGCCTTGTAGCCGAGCTCGGCGAGGCGATCGATGAACTTGGCCGGGTCCAGCGTGCCCTGCTTCCATTCCAGGGCGACGCGGCGATCGGTGAGATTGACGCGCGCCAGGGTCACGTCGGGCAGCGCCGACAAGCCGCGTTCGATCTTGGCCATGCATCCGGCGCAGCTGACGCCCTCGACCGCAAGATCGATGTGCTTGAGGCCGGCGCCAAGATCCTTGACGTAATGCGAGAAATCACGCGTCACATGCATGGTCGGACGTCCTTCAGTTCAGCAGCACGCGATTCTTGGACAGGAACAGCCGCCGGCCGCTGGAATCGCCTTCGAGCACGAGGTCCCACTGGCCGGGTGCGATCGCCTCAGCCGTGCCGCGATAGACGCCGATGCCGATCTCGGCGAGCTCGACCTCCTGGTCGGCGCGCTTGTCGGCGGGCCGCTCGAGCCGGCCCTGGAATTTCACGCCCGAGAGCGGATTGCCGCTGGCGTCACGCGCATTGACCTGCACCACGGCGGCACCGCTCGCGCCGCGCTCGATATGCGCCTCGACCTGCCAGCGCCGCGCCTCCTGGTCGCGCGCCGCCGCGATCTCCTTCTCGTAGCCGAGGCTCGCAGTATAGGCGCTGTCGACATCGGTGCCCGGCAGGGTCGAGATCGCCATCTTCATCATGTAGACGTTGACGCCGATCACGGTCCCGAAGAAGCCGAGGAGCATGGCGAGCACCATGCGGCCGGTCAGCGGCTTGGATCGATCGGAACGGCTGGCCATTGGCGGGCTCCTTAAGGACTGACGAAATTGTCGGTGGCGGCGGCGACGACGCCGAGACCAATATCGGTGACGTGGAACTTCACCGGGATCGACTTCTCGGGGTTGTTTTCCTCGGGCGCGGTCACTAGCAGGCGAAGCTCCTCGGTCTGGTCGCGCCCGACCACGATCATCGGCCGATCCGGCGTCACCGAATCGGCGCCGACGACATGAACCGTCGCATTCGCCGGCCCCTCGATGTCGATGGCGATGACGCGATCGAAGCCATGCTTGTTGAGGACGCGCACCGTATAGGCGTTGCGGATCGAGCCGTCGGACAGCTTGATCGCAACCGGATTGCGATCGTGCAGCACGTTGACCTCGAGCAGCGAGCGGGTCGCGAGCTTGTAGACCATCGCGCCTCCGACCACGGCGATGATCGCGGCATAGGCGACGGTGCGCGCGCGCACGAGCTTGTAGACCGGCGGCTTGCCTTCCTGGCGGCGGTGGATGTTGATGTCATTGTCGTAGCCGATCAGCCGTGTCGGGCGGCCGATCTTGGTCATCACCGTATCGCAGGCGTCGATGCACAGGCCGCACTGAATGCAGTCCATCTGTGCACCGTCGCGAATGTCGATGCCGGTGGGGCACACCGCCACACATTGCTTGCAGTCGATGCAATCGCCGGCGGGCTGGCCAAGCGCGCGCAGTTCGGCCGCCTTCTTGACCGACATGCGGCTCTCGCCGCGGTCATAGCGATAGGTGACGTTGAGCGCCCATTCGTCGGTCAGCGCCGCCTGGATGCGCGGCCAGGGGCACATGTAGACGCAGACCTGCTCGCGCATGAAGCCGGCGAGCGTATAGGTCGTGGCGGTCAGGATGGCGATCCAGATATAGGCCAGCATCGGCCCCTGGAAGGTGACGAGTTCCTTCACCAGGGTCGGCGCGTCGCTGAAATAGAGCACCCAGGCGCCGCCCGTCCACCAGGCGATCATCAGCCAGATCGAATGTTTGAGCACCAGCTCTGAGACCCGCTCCAGCTTCATCGGATCGCTGGAGGCATCCTTCTTCATGCGCTCGCGGCGATCACCCTCGATCAGGCGCTCCACGGCATAGAACAGGTCCGTCCATACCGTCTGCGGGCAGAGATAGCCGCACCAGATGCGGCCGCCGATCGCGTTCATCAGGAACAGGCCGATCGCGGCGATGATCAAGAGGCCGGTGAAATAATACACCTCCTGCGGCCACAGCTCGATGAAGAAGAAGTAAAAGCGGTGATTGGGAAAATCGATCAGCACCGCCTGGTCCGGCGCGCCGAGGCCGCGATTCCAGCGCACGAAAGGCAGGAAATAATAGACGCCGAGACAGAAGCCCATCAGGCCCCATTTGATCCGGCGGAAGGTGCCCGAGACGCTCTGCGGATAGACCTTCTTGTGCGCAGCATAGAGCGGACCGTAATCATCCACCTGTTGCAGACCTTGGGGCTGCAGGTCGTCCGGTTTTACCGTCTTGTTCATGGCTGGCGGGTCATGGCTGGGGGTCTTCTCGCAGTTGCGGCCGAAGGTATGCCCACCTCCGGCCGCTCAGTTGATCCAGCTCAATTGAAGGGAACGTTCCGTTGGATTTCCGTTACTTTCCTCCACCCAGCGAGTGGACATAGACCGCCATCGCCTTGATCGTGGTCGGGTCGAGCCGGCCTTCCCAGGCCGGCATGACGCCGGCGCGACCATTGGTGATGGTCTCGATCAGGGTCGCCTCGTCCGAGCCATAGAGCCAGATCTTGTCCGTGAGGTTCGGCGCGCCGACCTCCGGATTGCCCTTGGCATTGTCGCCATGGCAGGCCGCACAGTTCTCGGCAAAGATCTTCGCGCCCGCCTTGGCATCGTAGCCCTGCCGGGTCGGCAGACCTGCCAGCTCGCGGACGTAGTTGGCGACCGTGATGATCTCCGCCGGCTTCAGGACACCGTCCTTGCCGAAAGCGAGCATCTGGCCTTCACGGGTCTTCGGATGGCCCGAGCGCACGCCGTACAGCAGGGTCTGCTGGATCTGCTCCAGCGAGCCGCCCCACAGCCAGTCGTCGTCGTTCAGGTTCGGGAAGCCCTTGGCGCCGGCCGCGCCCGTGCCGTGGCAGGCGGCGCAATTGTCGCCGAACACGGTCTTGCCCTTGGCGCGCGCCAAGGCGAGCATCTGCGGGTCCTTCTCGATGTCGGCGAGCGAGGCAGTGGCCAGCGCCGCCATCTTGGCGCCACGGATCTTCTCGAGATTGGCGAGCTCGACCGCCACGTCCGCGCGGGACGAGTAGCCGAACAGGCCCTTGGTGTTGCTGGAGATGGTCGGCCAGGCCGGATACACGATCCAGTAGCCGATCGCCCAGACGATGGTGATGTAGAAGGTGATCACCCACCACCGCGGCAGCGGGGTGTTGAGCTCCTTGATGCCGTCCCAGGCGTGGCCCGTCGTGGCGGTGCCGGAGACGCTGTCGACTTCGGTATGGTCAGCCATGATGAGTTTACTCCTCCCGCAACGGCATGCTCGCCGCCTCGTCGAAAGCGGCCTTGTTGCGAGGCCAGAGGGCATAGGTCACGATCGCAATGAAGATCGCGAAGAAGATTGGGGTCCACAGCGTCGTCACGAGTGACGACGCGATGTTTTCGACTGCAATGATGGGCTTCATGATGCTCGCCTCTCGATCTCAGCGCAGATTGGCTTTTTCGTTGTAGATCTTGAAGTCGACGAGCGTGCCGAGCATCTGCAGGTAGGCCACCAGCGCATCCATTTCCGTCGGCGCTCCCGCCTTGCCGTCGAAGTTGCGCACCACGGCCTTCGGATAGCGCTTGGTGAGCGCCTCCGCACCGGCGCCGTCCGGATCGACCTGCGCCTTCAAGTCGGCGGCGGCGTTGGCGATCTGGTCGTCGGTGTAGGGCACGCCCACCGCCCGCAGCGTCTTCAAGTGGTCGGCGACGTTGTCGGCGTTCAGCTCGGTCTCCTTCAGGAAGGGATAGCCGGGCATGATCGACTGCGGAACGATGGCGCGCGGGTTGGTCAGATGGGTGACATGCCAGTCGTCGGAGTATTTGTTGCCGACGCGGGCGAGGTCAGGACCGGTGCGCTTGGAGCCCCACTGGAACGGGTGGTCGTACATGCTCTCCGCGGCGAGCGAGAAGTGGCCGTAGCGCTCCACTTCGTCACGCAGCGGACGCACCATCTGCGAGTGGCAGAGATAGCAGCCCTCGCGGACATAGATGTTGCGGCCGGCCAGCTCGAGCGGCGTGTAAGGACGCACGCCGTCGACCGCCTCGATCGTGCTCTTCAGGTAGAAGAGCGGAGTGATCTCGACGAGGCCGCCGATCGCGATCACCAGCAGGATGCCGATGACCAGGATGATCGAGTTCTTCTCGAAGACTTGGTGTCGTTGCCAGAATGACATGGTTGGATACCTCACTCCGCCGGCTGAAGGGCGACGGGCGACTGAACCTCTTCCTCACCGACACGGACCGTCATCCAGAGATTGTAGGCCATGATGAGTGAGCCGATCAGGAACAGCGCGCCACCGGCGGCACGGATGATGTAGAAGGGATGCATCGCCTCGACGGTCTCGATGAAGGAGTATTCGAGGAAGCCGAGCGCCGTGTAGGACCGCCACATCAGACCCTGCAGGATGCCCGAGACCCACATCGCCGAGATGTAGAGCACGATGCCCAGCGTGGCCGTCCAGAAGTGCCAGTTCACGAGCTTGAGGCTGTAGAGGCCCTTGCGGTTCCAGATCCACGGCACGAGGCAGTACAGCGCGCCGAAGGACACGAAGCCGACCCAGCCGAGCGCACCGGAATGCACGTGACCGATGGTCCAGTCGGTGTAGTGGCTGAGCGAGTTGACCACCTTGATCGACATCATCGGACCTTCGAAGGTCGACATGCCGTAGAAGGCGACCGACACGACCAGCATGCGCAGCACGGGGTCAGTCCGCAGCTTGTCCCACGCCCCCGACAAGGTCATCAGGCCGTTGATCATGCCGCCCCAGGAGGGCATCCACAGCATGATCGAGAAGGTCATGCCCAGCGTCTGCGTCCAGTCCGGCAGCGCCGTGTAGTGCAGGTGGTGCGGGCCGGCCCAGATGTACAGGAAGATCAGCGCCCAGAAGTGGATGATCGACAGCCGGTAGGAATAGACCGGCCGCTCCGCCCGCTTCGGGATGAAGTAGTACATGATGGCGAGGAAGCCGGCGGTCAGGAAGAAGCCGACCGCGTTGTGGCCGTACCACCACTGGAACATCGCATCCTGCACGCCGCCCCAGGCGATGTAGGACTTCGAACCGAAGAACGACACCGGAAGCGCCGGGTTGTTGCCGAGATGCAGCACCGCGATCGTGACGATGAAGGCCAGATAGAACCAGTTCGCCACGAAGATGTGCGGCTCCTTGCGCTTGATGACCGTCACCAGGAACACCAGCAGGTAGACCACCCAGACGATCGTCAGCCAAAGATCCGAATACCATTCGGGCTCGGCGTACTCCTTGCCCTCGGTGACGCCCAGCAGGTAGCCGGTGCCCGCGATCAGGATGAAGAAGTTGTAGCCGATCACCACGAACCAGGGGGCGAGATCGCCGGCGAGCCGGACGCGGCAGGTGCGCTGCACGACGTAGAACGACGTCGCCAGCAGCACGTTGCCGCCGAACGCGAAGATCACCGCCGAGGTGTGCAGCGGCCGCAGACGGCCGAAGCTGGTCCAGGGCAGATCGAAGTTCAGTGCGGGCCAGGCAAGCTGCGAGGCGATGATGAGGCCGACGGCAAAGCCGGCGATGCCCCAGAACATGGCCATGAAGGAGGAGAACTTGATCGGACCGAGATTGTAGTTCGGCCGGCCGTTGATCTCCTGCGGCGGCAGCTCGCCACGCTCGAAATAGCGGTTGAGGATGAAGAAAACGGACGCCGCGCTGGCGGCAGCCGCGAGCGAGGCGTGGAACGCGAAGGCCGTATCCAGTGCCTTCGCCGCAGCGAATACGCACAAGAAGGCGGTGACGGCGAAAGTCAGCGACAAGCCGCTTTCGCCGATGGTCATTGATTTTGTGGGTGAGGACGCGCTCATGCGGAATCTCGCTGAAAGAACACGAGCCCAGCAACCATAATCGTTCACACGTGGAATTGATCGAAATCAAGTTTGCGACCGGTTCGCCGACAACCGGCGGCGCGCTGACCGATTAAGCACACAAAAGGCACGCAAACGCATCGTCCCGCGCGCAGCCAAGCGTGCGGGACGATGTGGTCTTAGACTTCCGTATCAGTTCCAGCCGAGCGGCCGCCGTCAGTCCTTCGCGGCCGCCGCCAGCGCCCGAACGATATCCTCGCGGGCCACGATCCCGACCAGGCGATTGTTGCCGTCGGTCACCGGAAGACTGCGGATGCGATGCTCCACCATCAATTGCAGCACCCGCGTCAGCTTCGTATCCGGCCGGACATAGATGAACTCGGACGTCATCACGGTGGCGACGGTGCGGTCCATCAGATCGCTGTAGCGAGGCAGCATCTGATTCGGCGTGAACGCGAAGCATCTCAGTATGTCGAACTTGGTGACGATGCCGATCACCTCGTCGTTCTCGACGACGGGATAGGTGTTGAAATCGTCCCGGTCGAACATGTCACTCAACTCGCGGATCGTCGTGTCCCGGGTCACGGTCGTGACGTTCCGCGTCATGTAGGTGCCGGCGGTTTCCTCGAGAAATCTGTACAAGGCGGCAATCCTGTTCTCGGATGAAGCGATTGAGTTTCAGTGCGACAGCAGCACGCAACGCTCGGTGCGCGTCACCAGATGCTCGGTGACGCCGCCCAGCACGAGCTCGCGGAAGCGCGAATGACCGTAGGCGCCGGCAACGACAAGACCCGCCGAGACATCGGCGGCGACGGCATCGAGCTTGGCCGCAACGTTACGCCCCTGCCCGGGCTGTTCGACCCGGGCCGATGCGATGATCTGATGACGGCCGAGCCAAGCGACCACGTCATCCAGGCGCGCCTCGCAGGCATCGTATTCCGATGTGTTTTCCAGGATCTCGGTCACGACGACGTCGGTCGCCTTGGCGAGCAGCGGCAGCGCATCGACCAGCGCGCGACGAGACTCGGGGGTCTCCTTCCAGGCGACGAGGACCGTCGAGAGGTCGAGCCAGGTCGCATTGTCCGGAACCACGAGCAGCGGTCGCCCCGCCTGCATCACGAGATCCTTCGGGCTGGCGATCGCGAACGCGTCGGACACCCCGGGAGGAACGCTCCCGGTCACCAGGATGTCGGCGGCGCGGGCCTGCGCCAGCACGTAGCGGACCGGGAAATCCAGCGCGGCACGCCAGCTCAACGGCGCCGCGCGCCCCCCGACCACCGAGCGGAAGTGCTGCTCAAGCTCACCAAGCCGCGTCTGCAGCGCTGCCTCGCCCTGCTCGATCAGATCCTGGGCCTGCTCCCCGGTGGTGAAGTACAGCGGCGGGGTAAATTCCGCGGCCGCCACGCCGATCACCCCGGCCTCGAAGCGCGCCGCCAAGTCGCCGGCGACCTGGAGACGGGCTTCATTCGGCTGGCTGAGCGCTAGGCTCACCATGACAGTCGCGAACGTCATCCCGCCTCTCCAAACATTGCTTCCATGCAGCTCATAGAGGTGAAATCCCCCGCCGTGATGAGATAGATCAAATGTGCGGCTGCGGAACCCGCTGGTCGAGGTGAACCGTGGAACTCGCGGAAAACCGGGGAAACCCTTGAATTGTCGATCCAAAGTTTACGCCAACCCTGCGTTGCGGCTGCTAAATCTCGTGTAGAATACCGGTGCGGCCCCCTCCCCGCACCACCTGTTCACGGCAATCCGGCTTCGGCCATTACGGCGAATTGATTGAAAGTCTAGAAGTGCGCGGCGTCACCCAACCTTTTCCCGATGCGGCGGCCCGGCCCGGGGACGCCAATGCGCTCGGCTTCGGCGCCTGGGATCTCGACCTGGCCACCGGCGATTTCTATTGGTCGGCCACCACCCGGAAGCTGTTCGGAGTGGGGGCCGATGACCCGGTCACGTTCGCGGTCTTTCTTGCGCTGCTCGCGCCGGAAGATCGTGCGGCTGTCGAAGCGGCGATCGAGCATTCCCGCCAGCAGGGCACCGGCTTCGACATGTCGTTCAAGGTGCCCGGCGGCGACCACTGGATTCGCGTGCTGGCCGGCGTGGTGCCGGACGCGACCGACAAGCCGCGACATCTTCGCGGCATCGCACTCGATATCGACCAGGAGAAGCGACTGGAAGAGGCGCTGCGGCTGCGGGAACAGCATTTCCGCTCGATCCTGGACACGGTGCCCGACGCGATGATCGTGATCGACGGCGGCGGCATCATCCAGTTCTTCAGCACCGCCGCCGAGCGCATGTTCGGCTACACCGAGAAAGAGGCGGTCGGCCTCGACGTCAGCGAATTGATGCCGGAGCCGGACCGGTCGCGTCATGCGGGCTATCTCACCCGCTATCATTCGACCCGCGAGCGCCACATCATCGGCATCGGCCGGATCGTGACCGGCCGGCGCCGCGACGGCACGACCTTCCCGATGCATCTGTCGATCGGCGAGATGCAATCCGGCGGCAAGCCCTATTTCACCGGCTTCGCCCATGACCTCACCGAGCACCAGCAGACCCAGGCACGGCTGCGCGAATTGCAGTCCGAGCTGGTTCATGTGTCGCGGCTGAGCGCCATGGGCGAGATGGCCTCGGCGCTGGCGCATGAGCTGAACCAGCCGCTGGCGGCCATCAGCAACTACATGAAGGGCTCGCGCCGGCTGCTCGCCGGCAGCAGCGACCCGAACACCGGCAAGATCGAAAGCGCCATGGACCGCGCTGCCGAGCAGGCGATTCGCGCCGGCCAGATCATCCGCCGGCTCCGCGACTTCGTCTCGCGCGGCGAATCGGAAAAGCGGGTCGAGAGCCTGTCCAAGTTGATCGAGGAGGCCGGCGCGCTCGGCCTTGCCGGCGCCCGCGAACAGAACGTCCAACTACGCTTCCAACTCAACCCGGATGCCGATCTGGTTCTGGCCGACCGCGTGCAGATCCAGCAGGTGCTCGTGAACCTGTTCCGCAACGCCCTGGAGGCTATGTCGAACGCTCCGCGACGGGAACTTGCCGCGACAAACCGCCGGATCAGCGACGACTTGATCGAGGTCGCGGTGTCCGATACGGGAACAGGCTTCCACGACGACGTCATGCCCAACCTTTTCAAGACCTTCTTCACAACCAAAGACACCGGAATGGGAGTCGGGCTCTCGATCAGCCGATCCATCATCGAGGCTCATGGCGGGCGCATGTGGGCCGAGAACAACGAGGCCGGAGGCGCGACATTCCGCTTCACCCTGCCGGCGGCTCCAACCAGGGTTGAGCATGATGGCTGAACGGGCCAAGGTCTATGTGATCGATGACGACGAGGCGATGCGGGATTCGCTCAACTTCCTGCTCGATTCCTCCGGCTTCGAGGTGATTCTGTTCGAGCAAGCGCAGGCGTTTCTCGACCACCTGCCCGCGCTCAGCTTCGGTTGCGTGGTGTCCGACGTGCGGATGCCGGGCATCGACGGGATCGAACTGCTGAAGCGCATGAAGGCGGCTGGCAGCAGCTTCCCGATCCTGGTGATGACCGGCCATGGCGACGTCCCGCTCGCAGTCGAGGCGATGAAACTCGGCGCGGTGGACTTCCTCGAAAAGCCGTTCGAGGACGAGCGCCTCGTCGCGATGATCGAGACGGCGATTCGACAGGCCGAGCCGGCGGCGAAGAACGAGTCGATCACGCAAGACATCCTCGGCCGCATCGCCAGCCTGAGCCCGAGGGAGCGGCAGGTGATGGACGGATTGATGGCCGGCCTCTCCAACAAATTGATCGCGCGCGAGTACGACATCAGTCCGCGCACCATCGAGGTCTATCGTGCGAACGTGATGACCAAGATGGGCGCGAACAGCCTCTCCGAGCTGGTGCGGCTGGCGATGCGCGCGGGCGCTTTGAAGGATTGAGCTAGATCAAGCGGGCTTGACGGAATCGAATGTAACGTTGTGCCTCGGTTCAACATCACATTCTCGCGGCACGTGCCATGTCGGTTCACACCAAACCCAAGGTCTACGTCGCCGATGACGATGCCGACGTCCTCGGCTCGCTCCGCTTCCTGCTCGAGGCCGATGGCTTCGACGTCCGCACGTTCCGCAGCGGCATCGCGCTGCTCAACGCATCGGATCATGCACCAGTCGACTGCTTCGTCGTCGATTACAAGATGCCCGAGCTCAACGGCGTCGAGCTCGCCGAACGGTTGCGCAAGCAAGGTGCGACCGCACCGGTGGTGCTGATCACCGGCCATTATGACGACCGGCTGGAGGCGCGCGCAGCAGCCGTCGGCATCCAGGATTTCCTGCTCAAGCCGCTGCTCGACGACAATCTGGTCAAGCGCATCCGCAAGGCGATCGCCAACGAGCATTCGGCTACCGCCAAGCGCGCCTGCTGAGGGGCTGCCTACGTACATCTACGTAAGGGACCCTCCTTAAGATAACGGCCGAAATGTCCTTAACGGGAGCCGCCGTGTACCACATCGCCATCCGCCGCAAGGAGATGGTCATGCTCAATCAGCCGGTTACACATTCGGTCGTCACCCCCACCGCCACCGTCATTCCCTCTCCTGCCGCCCCTGCCGCCAATCCGTTTGCCGAGATCACCGGCCATGCCGGGCTGATCGCCAGCGAGTTCTCGTACAAGAAGGACGAGGAGATCTATGGCGAGGACGAGCCGGCCGAATATGTCTACCAGGTCATCTCCGGTGCCGTGCGCAGCTACAAGCTGCTGTCCGACGGCCGCCGCCAGATCGGCGCCTTCCACCTGCCGGGCGACGTGTTCGGCCTGGAATTCGGCTCCTCGCACCGTCTGGCCGCCGAAGCCATCATCGACACCAATGTACGCCTGGTGAAGCGTCGCAGCCTCGAACAGGCCGCCAGCGTTGACGTCGCCGTCGCCCGCAAGCTGTGGACGATGACCGCCGGCGACCTCCGCCATGCCGAAGACCACATGCTGCTGCTGGGCCGCAAGACCGCGATGGAGCGGGTCGCGACCTTCCTGCTGGAAATGGACCGCCGCCTCGCCGTGGCCGGCATGATGGCACTGCCGATGTGCCGCCGCGACATCGGCGACTATCTCGGCCTGACGCTGGAGACCGTCTCCCGCGCGCTGTCGCAACTGCACAGCCAGGGTGTTCTCGGCTTTTCCGGTGCCCGCCAGATCGTGCTGCGCAACCGCCAGCGCCTGCGCAGCATGGACGCCTGAGGCGCCCAGCCAATCCAAGCCCTGCTTTAAGCCCTGCGCGCGTGCTGCCCGGTCTCGGGCATCAGCAGCGCGATCAGGACCAGCCCCGCAAGCGCCACGCCCGACAATCCCAGAAAGGCCGTGGCGCTGCCAAACCTGTCGCTGACGAATCCGGCTACCACGGTCGACAGCGAGGCGCCGATTCCGGTCGCGGTCCCCACGATCCCCTGCGCCAGATTGAAGTGACCGCTGCCGAAGGCGACATCGGCCACCGTCAGCGGGATCATCACGGCGAACACCGCGGCGGTGACGCCGTCGAAGATCTGCACGGCTACCAAGATGTAAGGGTCGTGCACGACGGCGAACAGCGCGCCGCGAATCGCGAGCGCCGAAAATCCCAACATCAGGAATGGCCGGCGGCCATATTGTTGTGCCACCGCGCCGACGGACGGCGAGGTCAGCGCCACGATGGCCTGCGGCACGACGATGCAGAATGCGATCAGCATCGGCGCCCATTCGCTGGATTTCGTCGTCACCACCCCTGCCATCAGCGGCAGCATCGCCGCATTGGCGAATTGCAGCAGGAATACGCCGAGCGCGAACACCAGCAGCGCCCGTTGGCGCAGCAGGCCGAGCAGATTCGACAGCCGCGCGATCTCCCTGTCCTCCTGCACGGCATGGCCATGCGCCCGCGCGATGTCGATCTCGCGCTCGCGGATCCGCGACAAGGCGATCAGGGTCGGAAAGGCGAGAATGAAGGTGACGAGAAAGACCGCGCGGCTCGAGAGCAGATAGCCGCAAGTTCCCATGATGGCGGCGGCGACGCCGTTGCCGAGCGAGGCAAAGCGCGCGTTGCGGCCGAGACGCTCGGCCATGCCGCGCGGTCCGACCAGACCGAGACTGATCGCGGCGATCGCGGGGCCCAGCACGCAGCTCGCGGCCGCATGGAGGGTCGCCGCGCCTGCGACCACCGGAAAGATCGGCCAGACCGCATAAGCCAGCGCGCAGCATCCGATGGCGGCGACGGCGAGCCCCGCCACACGCCGCTCGGATTTCGCAGCATCGATGATCGCGCCGCCCGGCATCTGTCCGATCAGGCCGACGATGCCGCCGATCGACAGCACCAGGCCGATCTGCGCCTGGGTCCATTTCTGCGTCGTGAGATAGACGGCGATGAACGGACCGAATCCGGTCTGCACGTCGGCCAGGAAGAAGATGAACCAGTCGAGCCCGCGCAGGCTCTGCTGCGATGGCGACGGCTTTCCCGAAGGGCCGTGCTCTTGCGCGGCGCCGGCGCGCGCGCCGGCGTCCGTGCCATCTGGCTCGGGCTCGCGGTCGGGCGGTAGGGACGGCCGTGCAATCGGCATCGCTCTCACGGTCTCAATTCATGACGGTCGCGGGACAGAATAGGCCCACCTTGTCCGGAGCACGCTGACGTGCCGGACCGGCGGTCTCACGCATCAACTCAATGATCGAAAATCCAGGGGGACAGCTTGCCGGCCGCGCCGAGCACGACGACGGGCTTGTCCTCCTTGTATTCGGGCGCGGCCTTCACCTGCTCCTTGGTGAGATCCAGCGTGACTTGGTCGCTCTTGTCGGCGATGTGCTTGAAATCGAGCGCAGTCCAATCGACCACGATCTTGCGGCTGCCGACGCCGAGAAAGCCGCCGAAATCGATCACCGCCGCCCGCACCGTGCCTGTGAGATCGACGATGACATCGACGATGTGGCCCATGTCCTCGCCGGTCGAACTGCGCACGTCGCGGCCGAGCACGCCATGCGCATCGCGCGCGCCGAGGATCGTCACCGAAGGCGGCGGCGCCGGCTCCTTCGTGGGCGGCATCGGCGACGCCTGCTGGGCATGGCCGGCATTCATCTGCAGGCCCGCGAGCAGCGACACCCCGACGAGGCCGCCGAGCGCGCGAGCGTTGCGGAACCGATGCACAGTCCGCGTCATTGCGCCAGCACCAGCGAGACCTGGATCTGGCCGCGCCGCCGCAGCACCTCCATGGAGATGTCCTCTTCGTGGCGGCGGATGCGCAGATCGATCGTGGAGCTGCCGAGCCGGAGATCGCGCAGCACCACCCAGTCCAGGAATGCCGGCAGCCGCGGATTGCGCAGGCGGATCTCGCCGCGGGCGGCGTCGAACTCGAGCCCGAGGGCCGCCTCGAGCAGAGTGAACGGCGTTGCGCTCGCCCAGGCCTGCGGCGCGCAGGCGACCGGATACAGCGTCGGCCCGCGATGCTTCTCACGGCGGAAGCCGCAGAACAGCTCCGGCAGCCGGCGCAGATCCATGTAGGACGCCGCCTCGAACAGGCCCCCGAACACCTGCTCCACCGCGTGCTTCAGGCCGTAGCGTGACAGGCCGAGCGCAATCAGCGCATTGTCGTGCGGCCAGATCGAGCCGTCGTGATAGGACATCGGATTGTAGCGCACCTCGCCAGAGGCGACGGTGCGGATGCCCCAGCCGGAGAAGAAGTGCGGCCGCAACAGATCAGCGGCGACCCTGCGGGCGCGGTCCTCGCGCACCATGCCGCTGAACAGCAATTGCCCCGCATTCGAGGTGCGCACCCGGCACGGCTGCTTGCTGCCGTCGAGCGCGAGCGCATAGGTGTTGAGATCCTCGCACCAGAAGGCGTCCTCGAACTGCTGCGCCAGCCGCGTGGCCTCGGCCTGCAGCCGTTCGGCGAAATCGGCCTTGCCGAGCCGGCGGGCGCAGCGCGCCGCCAGCTGCTTGCCGGCGAAGACGTAGCCCTGCACCTCGGCGAGCGCGATGTAACCTTCGGCCAGCCGTCCGTCGGCATGGAACACGGCGTCGTAGGAATCCTTCCAGCCCTGATTGGCTAGGCCCTGCTCCGAGGCGCGCTGATATTCGACAAAGCCGTCGCGATCGGGATCGCCGGGACCGTCGATCCAGTGCAGCGCCGCCTCGATCGCCGGCCACAGCTCGCGCAGCGTGTCGATGTCGCCGGTCCGCTCGACATAGAGGCCGGCGAGCAGCACGAACAGCGGCGTCGAGTCGACGCTGCCATAGTAGCAGGCGAACGGCACCTCGCGCAGCGCCGCCATTTCACCGCCGCGCATCTCGTGCAGGATCTTGCCCGGCTCGGCGTCGGCGAGCGGATCGGTGGCGTGCGCCTGATGCGAGGCGAGACGGCGCAGCACGCCGCGGGCGATGCGCGGATCGACCCACAGCATCTGCATCGCCGTGATCAGCCCGTCGCGGCCGAACGTGGTCGAATACCAGGGAATGCCGGCATAGGGATAACGCCCCTCCGGCGTGTCGGTCATCAGGATGTTGAGGTCGGCCGCAGCCTGGCACAGCACCTCGTTGAGGATGTCGTTGGAGGTCTCGATCGTGGTCGCTCCATGGGTGCAGCGGCGCATCTCGCGGCGATGCGCGAGCAGGCTGCGGAAGAAGCGGCCCGGCCGCTCGCCGGCCTTCGCATTGCAGCTCACGGCCACGAACAGCGAGGTCGATTCCTGCGGCGCGAGATCGAAATGATAGGTCGCGACATCGACCGCAAGCGTGGTCGGCCGCGGATCGAAATGCAGCGCCGTCGTGCGCGTCACGTCGTCGAGCCCGCGATAGTCCAGCACCACATCAGACGGGCCGATCAGCCGGCTGGCGCCCTTGCCGCGCCGCGCCCTGACGGCGCCGCGCACCTCGAACAGATCGGCGAAATCATTGTCGAAAGCGAGCTTGAGATCGAAGCTGGCGCGCCGGTCGCCGTGATTCTGAACGCCGATGCGCTGATAGGCGGTGCCGCGCCACAGGAAGATCGTGCGCACGATGTGCAGCACGTCCTTCGGCAGCACCAGCCGACCCTGCTCATAGATGTCAGGATTGGTGAGATCGACGGTCAGCCCGGAATTGTCGTCGCGCAGGCTGGAGCCGAGCAGCAGCGGCTGGACCTCGTCGAGCGTCAGCTCCAGCCGCGCGAGATAGCGCGTATCGGCATTGAACAGGCCGTCCGGCCCGCCGGCCGACGCGCCGATGTCGCCATGGCCGTCCAGCACGATGAAGGTGTCGTCGTGCTTGAGCGAGCGCCGCGGCCGGGCGGCCGGCCCCGTCATCGGAATGTAGAACGGCTGCTCGGCGGGCTCGTCGATCCGCGGCATCGATGCGAGTGTAATTGCGGGTTCGGCCGACATGTTGACCTCGTGCGATGTTGGAGTGCCCGCGCGACCGGAAACGGCCGGCGCGGGATGCGACGCAACGATCAGGCCGCGAACTTGGCCAGCCGGTTCATCTCCTGGGTCACGAGGTCCCGATAGGGTCCCTCGCTTTGCATCAGCCGGTCGGGCGCGCCGTCCTCGATGATCCTGCCCGATCTGAGCACCACCACGCGATCGAAATTGCGCAACGTCGCGAGCCGATGCGCGATCGCGATCACCGTGCGCCCGCGCATCAGCCGGCTCAGCGCCTCGCGGATCGCCTCTTCCGACTCGCTGTCGAGCGCGGCCGTCGCCTCGTCGAGCAGCAGGATCGGCGCATCCTTGAGGAAGGCGCGTGCAATCGCGATGCGCTGGCGCTGGCCGCCGGACAGCTTGACGCCGCGGTCGCCGACCATGGTCTGCAATCCCTCCGGCAGCGTCTCGACGAAATCGCAACGCGCGGCGATCGCGGCCCGCAGCACCTCGTCATCGGTCGCGCTGGGACGGCCGTAGCGGATGTTTTCCAGGATAGAGCGGTGGAACAGCGAGATGTCCTGCGGAACGACCGAGATCGCCTCGCGCAGGCTCTGCTGCGTCACCCGGGCGATATCCTGGCCGTCGATCGTGATACGGCCCGTTTGCGGATCGTAGAACCGCTGCAGCAGGGTGAACAGGCTCGACTTGCCGCCGCCGGACTGCCCGACCAGTCCGACACGCTGCCCCGGCTGCAGCCGCAGCGAGAAGTTCTCGAACAGCTTGCTGCCGCCGGGATAATGGAAGGTGATGTTGTCGAAGGCGATGGCCGCACCGCTCTTGACCAGCGGCTCGGCTTCCGGGTGATCGCGCAGCTCATGCGGCTGCAGCAAAGTCGCGATTGCCTCGCTCATGCGCGCGACGTGCTGGGTGACGTCAACCAGCGCCACCGCCAGATCGCGGGTGGCGTTGAGAATGCTCAGGCCGAGCGTGCACACCAGGACCACATCGCCGGTGGTCGCCCCGCCCCGCTGCCACAGCGAGATCGCCCAGGCCATCAGCGCCACCGTCAGCACGATCGTCACCGTGGCGTGCAGGATGCGCAGCTTCTCGAGATAACGCAGGCTGCGGCCGCGGGCCTCCAACTCCTTGTTCACGGTCGCATCGAACCGGTCGTGCTCGTGACGCAGACCGCAGAATGCGCGTACCAGCGGCATGTTCGAGATCACATCGACCATCTCACCGTCGACCATCGCTGCCTTGTCCGCGAAATCATCGTGCAGCGGCTTGCCCGCCGCCGCAAGCCGGAACATCGCCAGCACCATCATGGCCGCGATCAGCAGCAGCGCGATCGCCATCGCCCCACTGACGGTTCCAATCAGGCCGATCGCCGCCACTGTCGCGAGGCATGGCGGCAGCACGTTCCAGACGAACATGTTCTCGACCGTGAACACCGCATTCGATGTCGCCGTGATGCGGCTCGACAGCATGCCCGGGAGACGGTCGCCGAAATAGCTCGGCGAATGGCCGGTGAGATGCCGGAAGATGTCGCGCCGAAGATCGCCGGTGACGCGCACGAAGGAGAAGCTCGCAATCCAGCTGGCGACGCGCCAGAGGATGTTGTCGGTCGCAATCAGCGCCATCAATAGGGCGAATGCCGCCCAGACGCGGCTATTGCCGCCGGGCCCGGCCGAAAGGCTGTCGACCAGCGACTTGACGCCATATTGCGTGCCCACCGAGCAGGCCACTGCACCGGTCACGGATAAGAGAATGATGAGATGGGATGCCGGACGCCTACGCAGATAACGCATGACGAACGGAAACGGCCGGTGCGCGTAGCCTGAGAGCTGATCCATTGTCTTCCTGTGCAGTGAGCTGGTGGTGGCGACACCTGTTGCGGCCAATGAACGATGAACGGTTTCTCCGGTTCCGGCATACCGGCCGTCATGTTCATGCGGTGACAGCGTTGGAGATCGTGGATGGCATCATTGAGACGCGAAGCAACACGTTGTCTCGAATAAAGAGTGATCGCCTGAAGGGAACTTCGCAGATGCGACAACGTTCCAGCTATGGCTGTGCCGGTGCCTTCGATCGGGGACGTCAGCGAACATCACAAATAGGAGACGGTGAGATGCGCATTGCGCAGGTTGCTCCATTGACGGAGGCCGTGCCTCCGAAGCTCTACGGCGGCACTGAGCGGGTCGTGCACTGGCTGACCGAAGAGCTCGTTGCCCTCGGACACGACGTCACGCTGTTCGCCAGCGGCGATTCCCAGACCTCGGCAAAGCTCTCGCCGACATGGCCGAAGGCGCTGCGCCTCGACGGCTCGGTGCGGGACCCGAACGCACTGCACATGGTGATGCTGGAAGGCGTGCGCCGGAAATGCGACGACGAAGCGTTCGACATCCTCCATTTCCATCTGGACTATTATCCGTTCTCCCTCTTTCAGCGCCAGCCGACGCCGTTCCTGACCACCTTGCATGGCCGCCTCGATCTGCCCGAGCACCAGCCGGTGTTCTCCATGTTCAAGGATGTTCCCGTCGTCTCGATCTCGGACGCGCAGCGCCGTCCCGTTCCGAATGCCAACTGGGTCCGCACCGTCCTGCACGGATTGCCCGGGACACTATTGATGCCGAAGCCGATCACGCCGAGCTATCTCGCCGTGCTTGGGCGGATCGCGCCCGAGAAGGGCGTCGACCGCGCCATCAAGATTGCCATGCGCTGCGGCGTGCCGCTCAAGATCGCAGCCAAGGTCGATCGCGCCGACCAGGACTATTACGATCAGCTGATCTATCCACTGATCAATGGCAATCCGCTGGTCGACTATATCGGCGAGATCGGCGACGATGAAAAGCCGGCGTTCCTGTCGGGCGCGCTCGGCCTGTTGCTGCCGATCGACTGGCCGGAACCTTTCGGCCTCGTGATGATCGAAGCGATGGCCTGCGGAACACCCGTGATCGCCTATAATCGCGGCTCGGTCCCCGAAGTGATCGATGACGGCATCACCGGTTTCATCGTCGAGGACGAGCTCAGCGCGGTCGCCGCGGTCAATCGCCTCGCCGATCTCAGCCGCGCCCGCGTGCGCGAGCAGTTCGAGAGGCGCTTCACCGCGCGGCGCATGGCACTCGACTATCTCGCCGCCTATCGCAGCCTGATCGACCGCGCCGAGCCGCGCATCAGGTTGGTCAGCAGCGCGGAATGACAGTATGGAGGCCGGGCGATTGCACCGCCCGGTCTCCGCCTCGATTTAGATCACCCTTGCTAAGTCACCTTCGCACGCTTCGGCGCGACGATCTCGAACATGCGAGGGAACTCGTCCATCAAGGACATCAGCTCGGCAAGCCGCATCGGATTTCCGGCGAAGCTGATCTTTCCGGCCGCGACCGCGTCCGGAAAGGTCACAGCTTTCGCGATGATCTCGTCGAGCGTCGATCGCGCCAGCGTAAATCCTGCGTCCGCTGTACAGGCCTGCACGCCCACGGCATAGGTCAGCGCGCAGTTCTGCAGCGTCAGCACAAATTGCTCGCCGGAATCGGTGAAGGTCCAGTTCAGCACGATGTGCTTGCCCTCGGCCTTCGGCCCGTTCAGCCGGACGCCGAGCACGTCCCATAATTGCTCCGTGCGCAAGGCCGCCAGGGTCTCGCGCGGCATGCCCGGGCGCGCGGGGACATCCGGCATGCCGTGGCGCAGCTCCTGCGCGCCGAACAAATAGGCATTGCGCCAGGTTGCGCTCTCGGCGGCGTAGCCGAGCTGCTCCAGCGTATCGGCCAGCAGCGCGCGCGCCGCGGTATTGTCAGGCTCGGCAAAGACGAGATGACTGACAGCCTGCGCCACGAAGCGGAACTCGCCTCTTGCAAAATCCTCGCGCGCCCGCGCCAGCAGGCTCTCCGCGCCGCCCATGTACGCGACATATTTCCGCCCGGCCTCGACCGGCGGCAAAGGATCGAGATTGGCGGGGTTAGCATCATACCAGCCGAGATATTTCTGATAGATCGCCTTCACATTGTGCCGGATGTGGCCGTAATAGCCGCGCGCATGCCACGCGCCTTCGAGGCTTTTCGGCAGCGCGATGGTCTCGGCGATCTCGCTCGCGGTCAGGCCGTGATTCATCAGCCGCACGGTCTGATCATGCGCGAATTTGTAGAGATCGCGCTGCTCGCGGATGACAATGTCGACCCGGCTCGCACCCCATACCGGCCAATGATGCTGGCCGCACATCGCCTCGGCCTTGCCGCCCCACAATTGCAGCGCCTCGCCGAGATATTTCGACCAGGCCAGCGCATCGCGCACATCGGCGCCGCGAAACGGCAGCAGATTGTGGAAGTTGTGCGTACAGTTCTCGGCGAGGTTCAACAGCCTGTAGCGCGGCACGTAGAAATGCATCTCGGCCGGCGCCTCGCTGTTCGGCGCCATCTGGAATTCGAAGACGAGCCCGTCGATGGTCCTGGTGTCACCCGTCGCCATGATGAGGTCGGTCGGCCGCAGCAGCGCCACGGATCCCGCCGCCATGCTCTTGCCGAGCCCGCAATCGACATGCCCCTTCGCGCCCTTGGCCAGCAATGGACCGAACTGATATTGCGCCCGGCGCAGCATCGCGGGACCGGCGATGATGTTCTCAGACACCGCATGCTCGATGAACAGGTTCGGCGCGATCAGCGGCACCCGGCCGCTGGCGACCGCATCCTCGTCGACCACGCCGCGCGCGCCGCCCCAATGATCGGTGTGGGTGTGGGTGAACATCACAGCCGTGACCGGCCGGACCCCGCGATGCTGATAATACAGCTCGAGCGCCGCCCGCGCGCCCTCGATCGAGGTCAGCGTGTCGACCACGATCACCCCCGTCTCGCCCTCGATCAGCGTCATGTTGGCGATATCGAGCCCACGCACCTGGTAGACGCCGGGCACGACCTCGAACAGGCCATGATGCATGTTGAGCTTCGCCTGCCGCCACAGGCTCGGATTGACGGTCGGCGGCGCATCCTCCACATTCAGAAAGCCGTAGGGCGCGAGGCTCCAGACGGTCCGCCCCTGCACGGTCGTGACCTTGGCATCCTCGATCGTGCCGAGAAAGCCGCGCGCCGCGTCCGCGAAATCAGCCGTGTCCGCAAAGGGCAACGCATCGAGCACGGACCTCTGCGCCGCAACCACGGCCGCCGTGGCCTCCTTTGGCTCGTTGAAGCGTTCACCGTCGATCGAGGCATTCATGGCTTCCGTCCTCCCGCAACCCACTTGTTTGAGGGATGCTAATGCGCGGAACCCTGGAGCGCAAATCGCAGCCGGAAAGCGGCTTTCAGATCACGTGATCGACCGCCGCATCGATCGTGGCGTAGATCGCCTCGATATCGGCAGCGGTGACGCAGTAAGGCGGCATCACATAGATCGTATGGCCGAGCGGCCGCAGCAGCACGTCGCTGTCGCGAAAGAACGCCTGCAGCTTCGGTCCGATGTCGGCGAGATAGCCCTCGTCGTCGGCATGAAGGTCGAGCGCGGTGATGGTGCCGCAGCGTCGCACGTCCGAGAATCGCTCGTCGTCTCGAAAGCGCGCGACACAACGCTCCTGCGCTGCAGCGACGGAGGAGATCCGGGCGTGCGTCTCCGGCTGCTGCCACAGTGCGAGATTGGCACATGCCGCAGCGCAGGCGATCGGATTGGCCGTGTAGGAGCTGGAATGGAAGAAGGTGCGCCTGCGGTCGGTCGAATAATGCGCCTCGAAGATCTCTGCGCTGCACAGCGTCACCGCGAGCGGCATCGCCCCGCCCGTCAGGCCCTTGGCGTAGCAGGCGATATCGGGAGCGATGCCGGCCTGCTCGCAGGCGAATAGAGTGCCGGTCCGGCCCCAGCCGGTCATGACCTCGTCGGCGATGAACAGCACGCCGGACGCCTTGCAGATGCGGTGCATCTCGCGCAGCAGCGCTGCGGGATACATCAGCATGCCACCAGCGCCGAGCACCAGCGGCTCCACGATGAAGGCGGCCGGCCTGTCGCCTTCGCAGATCGCGGCAAGCGCGTCGAGCGTCGCCTGCTCATGTCCCGCGGCTGGAAACGGCACCACGGCGACATCGAACAGCAGCGGCTCATAGGCTGCGTTGAACACGCCGCGGGCACCGACCGACATCGTGCCGATCGTGTCGCCGTGATAGGAATGCTGCATCACGGCAATGCGCGCGCGCGGCTCGCCGATATTCCTGAAATAGCCGAGCGCCATCTTCAGCGCGACCTCGACGCTGGTGGCGCCGCTGTCCGAGAAGAAGACATGCGCCAGCGTGGGTGGGACCAGATCGAGCAGGCCGGCAGCGAGTTGCTCGGCCGGTTCGTGGGTATGTCCGGCGAAGATGACCTGATCTAGCCGCCCGGCCTGCTCCTGGATCGCGCGCACGATCGGCGGATGACAATGGCCATGCGTCACCACCCACCAGGAGGCGATCGCATCGATGATGCGCCGGCCATCGCGTGTGATGAGATACGCGCCGTCGCCGCGCGCGACCGGCGTCATCTCCGGCTGCAGCGCATGCTGGGTGAAGGGATGCCAGATCGGCGAGACGGCCTTGCGCGTCATGGCGCGAAATCCGCGTGCCGGAATTCGGCCGCCATGGCCTGCTGCAGGGATCGCGCGTTCAGCGCCGGAAGCCAGGGCAGCCGGCCGAGCCGCTTCACCGCGCCGAGCCGGCAGATCGTCTCCTCACTGTCCGCACAGGCGTCGCCGATGAAGGCGATACCGAGCACCGCGATGCCGCGGCTGCGCAGTGCGGCCAGCGACAGCAGCGAGTGATTGATCGTGCCGAGGCTGGTGCGGGCGCAGAGCACGACCGGCCATTGCCATCGCGCGAAGACGTCGAGATAGAGCGTATCCGCGGTGAGCGGCACCATCACGCCGCCGGCGCCCTCGATCACCAGGGGCCTGCCGCCGGTGTCGGGAGGGTTCAACCGCAGCGGATCGATGCTGACGCCATCGAGCCGTGCCGCGAGATGCGGCGAAGCCGGCGCGGCCAGGCGATAGGCTTCGGGGACCAGACGGTCGTCGGCGAGGTCGGCGAGCCGCTGAACGCAGCGCGAATCCGTCTCCTCGGCAAGCCCCGCCTGCACCGGCTTCCAGTAGCAGGCCCCGAGCAGGCCCGTGAGCGCCGCGGCGAACACGGTCTTGCCGATGCCGGTGTCGGTGCCCGTGACTACGATGCGCTGCGCCATCGCTGTCCGGCTCCGGTTTCCTCGGCGAGCGCGTCAAGCAGCGACACCACCGCGGCCTCATCGACGTTCAAGGTGAGCGACAGCCGGAGCCGCGCCGTGCCGGCGGGCACGGTCGGCGGACGGATGCCGCGAATGTCGAAGCCGCGCGCCTGCAGCGCCGAGGCCAGCGCCATCGCCGGAGCATTGTCGCCGACGATGTAGGGAATGATCTGGGACGACGACCAGGTGGTGCCGAACCGGCGCGCGATCTCGCCATGGGTGAAAGCGACAAGCCGTGAGAGCTGCTGCAGCCGTTGCGGCTCGTCCTGAAGGATCGCAAGCGCCTCCAGCACGGCGACCGCCATCAGCGGCGAGGGCGCGGTCGCGAAGATGAAGGGACGGCAACGGTTGACGAGCGTATCGCGCAGCACCCGGCTGGCCGTGACCAGGGCGCCGGCAGAGCCGAGCGCCTTGCCGCAGGTGTGAACGACAACGACGTTGTCGCGTCCCTCGAAGCCCGAGGCGAGACCCCGCCCCTGCTCGCCATGCACCCCGGTCGCATGCGCCTCGTCGATCAGCAGGAACGCATCGTGACGCGCGGCGATCGCGATCAGATCGTCGAGCGGAGCCAGGTCGCCGTCCATGCTGTACAGGCTTTCGACAGCGATCCAGGGCCGGCCGACACCGCCATCCCTCCGCCAGGCCAGGATCGCATCCTCAGCGGACTGCGGATCATTGTGCCTGAACTGACAGATCTCGGCGCGCCCGGCGCGAGCGCCCTCATGCGTGCTGGCATGCACCAGCGCGTCGAGCACCAGCAGGTCGTCGGCTTGCGGCAGCGTCGTCAGCACGGCGAAATTGGCGATGTAGCCGGATCCGAAGAACAGCGCGCTGTCAGCGCCGAAGAAGCGCGCGGCCATAGCTTCCAGCCGCTCATGCTCCTCGCAATTGCCGCGCAGCAGGCGCGAACCGCCGGCTCCGACCGGCGTGCCCGCCTCCATGGCGGCGGCAATCGCGCGCTTCATCCGCGGCGCCTGCGCCAGGCCGAGATAGTCGTTCGACGAGAAATCAAGACCGGATCTCGGGCTCAACCGGCGCAGCCGGTCGTCGGCCGCGAGGCTCTGCAACCGCTCGGCGTAGCCGGCGAGCTTGTCGGCAGCGGCATTCATGCATCAGCTCCCTTCTTCGGAACGCCTTCTGTCAGAGCAACGTCGGCACCGGCGCTGCGCCGGGCCGGTCAGGGGATGACGCGGCCTAGCTCAGGCGACGAACGAACCGTCTGCCGTTTCCTTTGGGGCCGTCGCGGCGGCCGGACGCACCGACAATGACGAGGTCATGCCGAGGCGCGCGAGCAGCGCCGCATCGCGATCGGCCTGCGGATTGGCCGTGGTCAGCAGCACATCGCCGATGAAGATCGAATTGGCACCGGCGAGCAGACACAAGCTCTGCAATTCGTCGCTCATATATTGCCGGCCGGCGGACAGCCGCACGACGCTTTGCGGCATCATGATGCGCGTCACCGCGATCAACCGCACCAGCGCGATCGGATCCGGGCGCGCGGCGGTATCGTTGACCGGCACGCCCTTGACCTCGTTCCACATGTTGATCGGCACGCTGTCGGGATGGGCGTCGAGATTGGCCAGCAGCACCATCATGCCGAGCCGGTCATCGACCGCCTCGCCCATGCCGATGATGCCGCCGCAGCACACCTTGATGCCGGCGTCCCGCACATGCGCAAGCGTGTCGATGCGATCCTGCAGGGTCCGCGTCGTGATGATGCGGTCGTAAAATTCGGGCGAGGTGTCGACATTGTGGTTGTAGAAATCGAGCCCGGCCTGCTTCAGACGCAGCGCCTGCGGCGGCGTCAGCATGCCCAGGGTGACGCAGGTCTCCATCCCCAGATCCTTCACGGCGCTGACCATGTCGCAGACCTGGTCGAGATCACGGTCTTTCGGGCTGCGCCAGGCTGCGGCCATGCAGAAGCGCTCCGCCCCCGCCGCCTTGGCGCGCTGTGCGGTGGCGACCACAGCGTCGCGATCCATCAGCTTGGTCGCCTTGAGGCCGGTGTCGTAATGCGCGCTCTGGGAACAGTAGCCGCAATCCTCCGGACAACCGCCGGTCTTGATGCTGAGCAGGCTCGCCGTCTCCAGCCGGGTCGGATCGAAGTGCCGGCGGTGCACCGACTGGGCTCGGAACATCAGATCCGGGAATGGCAGGGCATAGAGCGCTTCGGCCTCGGCCCTGGTCCAGTCGTGACGGAGGGCGCCATCCGCTGCAGGTTGCGACGACGATGGCCCGCGCACTTCACTCATCTCAAACTCCGGTCTACAAATCATAGATTTTCCGTTCGAAAATCTATGATCAAGCGTATTTAAGCACCGTAAAATATCGATGCTTCCGAGGCACGCGGTTTTTCGATAGATAATCTATCACCATGCAGGACGAGAATTTCACCACCGCCCATCGGATCGCCGACGCGCTCACCGAGCGGATCGTCAGCGGCGCGCTGCCGCCGGACGCCCCGCTGCGGCAGGACCACATTGCGCGCGAGTTCAACTCCAGCCACGTGCCGGTGCGCGAGGCGTTCCGACAGCTCGAAGCGCTGTATCTGGTGGTCGCAGCGCCGCGACGCGGCGTGCGGGTGGCGCCGCTCGATGCGAAATCGACCAAGGAAATTGTCGAGATGCGCGTGGCGCTCGAGGTGGTGGCGCTGCGCAACGCCGCCCCGCGCTATACGCCGACGCAGCTCGCCGCGATCGAGCTTGCGCTGATCGAGGCCGACAATGCCGAGACCATCCAGGAGTTCGAGACCGCCAACCGCGCCTTCCATCGCGCGCTGGTCGCGCCTTGCGCGATGCCGCGGTTGCTGGCGAGCCTGGATGGATTGCGGCTGGCCAATTCCCGGCTGGTGCTCGCGATGGCGCGCAACGCCGGCTGGCGTCCACGCACCAACCAGGATCACAGGCTGATCCTGCAGGCCCTGCGCGCCCGCCAGATCGGCCATGCCTGCGAACTGCTGACCCGTCACAACCAGACCATCGAGCGGCTGGCGCGGCCGGGCGTGTAGAAGGTTCGGCCCGTTCCCAGTGATCATGCGCATAAGCCCATGCGCCCGCGATGGCTGGGGCCCTGGCCCGCTCTTGTGTACATGCTCATCGCAGCGGCGTCCGCGAACCGAAGGTCCCCATGTCCAACCGCCACCATGCTTCGAAGCTCGCCGGCGACGGCGCCGACGGCCTGCCTTCCAGCCAGCGGCCCTGGGCGATCGCCGCGATCTTCACCGCGCTGTCGATGGCCTCGCTCGACGTCGCCATCGCCAACATCGCACTGCCGTCGATCTCGGCCGATCTCCACGTCTCGCCGGCCGAGGTGGTCTGGGTCGTCAACATCTACCAGATCGCGCTGGTCGCAACCCTGCTGCCGCTCGGCGCGCTCGGCGAGATCGTGGGCCATCAGCGCATCTATCTCGGCGGCCTGCTGCTGTTCACGCTGGCCTCGGTCGGCTGCGCGCTGGCCTGGTCGCTGCCGACCCTGGTGATCGCACGCGCCCTGCAGGGCCTCGGCGCCAGCGGCATCATGAGCGTCAACACGGCGCTGGTCCGCTTCGTCTATCCCGGCAAGATGCTCGGTCGCGGCCTCGGCCACAACGCGCTCGTGGTCGGCATCTCCTTCACCTTCGGCCCGACCATCGCCTCCGCCATTCTCTCGCTCGGCTCGTGGCCGTGGTTGTTCGCGATCAACCTGCCATTCGGCCTGGTTGCGATCGCCATCGGCCTGAAGATGCTGCCGCGGACGCCGCGCGCCGAGCACAGCTTCGACTTTCTCGGCGCCGGCCTCGCCGCACTTTGCCTCGGCCTCTTCATCACCGGCATCGGCAGCGCCGCGCATGGTGCGACGCCGGCGGCGGTCGTGGCCGAACTGGTGGGCGCGCTGGTGCTCGGCATCATCCTGACCCGCCGTCAGGCCGATCATCCCGCGCCGATGCTGCCGATCGACCTGTTCCGCCGCGGCGTGTTCGCGCTCTCGGCCGCGACGGCCGTGTGCTCCTTCTCCGTGCAGGGCCTCGGCTTCGTGTCGCTGCCGTTCTATTTCGAGGACATTCTGCAGCGCTCGCAGGTCGAGACCGGCTTCTTCATGACGCCCTGGCCACTCGCGGTGACGATCATGGCGCCGATCGCCGGCCGGCTGTCGGATCGCTTCCCCGCCGGCCTGCTCGGCGGCATCGGCCTCGTGATGCTCGGAACCGGCATGGCGCTGCTCGCCATGCTGCCGGAAAATCCGAGCATCGCCAACATCGTCTGGCGCATGCTGATCTGCGGCATCGGGTTCGGCTTCTTCCAGGCGCCGAACATGAAGGCCATCATGTCAAGCGCCCCGCCGCATCGCAGCGGCGGCGCCAGCGGCATCGTCGCGACCGCGCGGCTGACCGGCCAGACCACGGGCGCGGCCCTGGCCGCGCTATGCTTCAGCCTGGCGGGGCGCGAAGGCGCGACACTGGCCTTGGCGCTCGGCGCAGGCTTCGCCGCGCTCGGCAGCGTGATGAGCTTCCTGCGGCTTGCCGTGGCGCCGCCGCGGAGCTGATGAGTTCGAGCGAACGACGACCCCGTGCCATCACAATTCTTCCGCGCAGCAAACGCATATTCTTGATTTGAAGGATGCAAACGTTCGCGGCACAGTGCGGCCCGCAGTTCAACTGGCGAGTTGAACGAAAGGGATCTGCGATGGCAAACCTCACGATTAACGGCAGAGTTTATGATCTCGACGTCGAGCCCGACACGCCGCTGCTGTGGGCGATCCGCGAGAATGCCGGATTGACCGGCACCAAATATGGCTGCGGCATTGCACAATGCGGCGCCTGCACCGTGCATCTCGATGGCGCGGCCGTTCGGTCCTGCGGCGTCACCGTCTCCGAGGCCGCGGGCAAGCAGATCACCACGATCGAAGGTCTCGGCAACGAGAGCGGCCTGCACAAGGTGCAGCAGGCCTGGCTCGAGAACGATGTTCCGCAATGCGGCTACTGCCAGAGCGGCATGATCATGGCGGTGGCCGCGCTGCTGAAGGACAACCCCAAGCCAAGCGACCAGGACATCAACGACGCCATCAGCAACATCTGCCGCTGTGGAACCTTCGCGCAGGTGCGCGAGGCGATCCACACCGCCGCCAACGCCTGAGGAGGTCGGCATGAACCAGCACGTCTCGCCGCGCCTCAACCGTCGCTCCTTCGTCATCGGCACCGCCGCGCTCGGCGGCGGGCTCGCGCTCGGGCTCGACCTTCCCTTCGGCGGCCCTCAGATCGTGCGCGCCGCGGACGGCTCGCCCGAGGTCAATGCCTGGGTGGTGATCCGTCCGGACGACACCGTGGTGATCCGCATCGCCCGCTCCGAGATGGGCCAGGGCTCGCTGACCGGCCTCGCCCAGCTCGTCGCCGAGGAACTCGCCTGCGACTGGAGCAAGGTCACCACCGAATATCCGACACCGGGCCAGAACGTCGCCCGCAAGCGCGTCTGGGGCGATTTCTCCACCGGCGGCAGCCGCGGCATCCGCTCGTCGCAGGACTATGTCCGCAAGGGCGGCGCCGCCGCGCGCATGATGCTGATCCAGGCCGCCGCCGATGAGTGGAAGGTGCCGGCATCCGAATGCACCGCCGCCAACAGCGTCATCACCCACAAGAAATCGGGGCGCACCACGACCTACGGCAAGGTGGCCGAAGCCGCCGCCAAGCTGACGCCGCCGGCCGACGTCAAGCTGAAGGACCCGAAGGACTGGACCCTGATCGGCAAGGGCGTGAAACGCCTCGACACCGCCGACAAGGTGACGGGCGCCATGATCTACGGCGCCGACATCAAGCTCCCGGGCATGCTCAACGCGGCGATCAAGGATTGTCCGGTCACCGGCGGCAAGCTGAAAAGCTATGACGAAGCCAAGATCGCCGGCATGAAGGGCGTGAAGAAGGTCGTGGCGGTCGACGGCACCGCCGTCGCCGTCGTCGCCGACACCTGGTGGCACGCCAAGACGGCGCTCGATGCGCTGCCGATCGTGTGGGACGAAGGCGAGAACGCCAAGGTCTCGTCGGCCTCGATCGCCAAATGGCTGGCCGAGGGTTTGGAGTCCGGCCCGGCCTTCATCGGCAACGAGAACGGCGACGCCAAGGCCGCGCTCGCCGGCGCAGCGAAGAAGGTCGAGGCGGTCTACAACTATCCCTACCAGAACCACGCCACGATGGAGCCGATGAACGCGACCGCGCTCTACACGCCGGAGCGTTGCGAAGTGTGGTGCGGCACGCAGAATGGCGAGGCGGCGTTCGCCGCCGTGCTGGAAGCCTCGGGGCTGCCGGCGGACAAATGCGAGGTGCACAAGCTGATCCTCGGCGGCGGCTTCGGCCGGCGCGGCCAGACCGACTATGTCCGCCAGGCCGTGCAGATCGCCAAGGCGATGCCGGGCACGCCGGTCAAGCTGCTGTGGTCGCGCGAGGAGGACATGACGCATGGCCGCTATCACCCGATCACGCAATGCAAGCTGACCGGCGGCTTCGACGCCGACAACAATCTGACCGCGCTGCACATGCGCATCTCCGGCCAGTCGATCCTGTTCAGCCTGCGCCCCGACGCGCTGGTCAACGGCAAGGATCCGGCAACCTTCCAGGGGCTGGCGCCATCAGGCGAAGCGACGATCGGCTATTCCGTGCCGAATTTGCTGGTCGAGCACTCCATGCGCAACCCGCACATCAATCCGGGCTTCTGGCGCGGCGTCAACGTGAACCAGAACGCGATCTATCTCGAATGCTTCATGGATGAGCTCGCCGATGCGGCCGGCCAGGATCCGCTGGAATTCCGCCGCAAGCTGATGAGCAAAAATCCAAAGCATCTCGCGGTGCTCGACGCGGTGGCCGAGAAGATCGGCTGGGGCTCGCCGGCGCCGGAAGGCGTCTATCGCGGGCTGGCGCAGCTGCACGGCTATGGCAGCTACGTCGCGGGTGCCGCCGAGATCTCGGTGATCGACGGCACCAAGATCAAGATCCACCGCATCGTCGCCTCGACCGACCCGGGCTACGTCGTCAACCCGGCGCAGGTGGAGCGGCAGATCGCGGGCTCGTTCGTGTACGGCCTGTCGGCGCTGTTCTATGGCGGCTGTACGGTGAAAGACGGGCGCATCGTTGAGACCAATTTCGACAGCTACAACTCGATGCGCATCGCCGAGATGCCGAAGGTGGAAGCGATCATGATCCCGAGCGGCGGCTTCTGGGGCGGCGTCGGCGAGCCGACCATCGGCGTTGCCGCGCCCGCCGTGCTGAATGCGTATTTCGCCGCCACCGGCAAACGCATCCGCTCGGTGCCGCTGCGCGACCAGAACATCACCTTCGCATGATCAGCGGGGCGGCAGGCGTTCCGAACAATGCCTGCCGCCGTGCTATTCTGAAGCCATGACATTCACCCGGCAGCGCACCCGCAGAGAGGTCGGCGGCCTGATCGCGGCGAGCGCTGCCCTGCTCGCGGCGCCGACCGTGCTGCGTGCGCAGACAACCGCGCGCATCGTCGTGATCGGCGGCGGCTTTGGCGGCGCCAGCTGCGCCCGCGCGCTGCGCCAGGCCGATGCGAAGCTCGAGGTCACCCTGGTCGAGAGCAACAGGATCTTCACCTCGTGCCCGCTCAGCAATGAGGTCATCGCCGGCCTGCGCGACATCGGCGCCCAGCAATTCGGCTACGACAACATCGCCGCTGAAGGCGTGCGCGTCATTCTGCAGGCGGCCACCGCGATCGACGCGCCCGGGCACAAGGTGACGCTCGCCGATGGCACGACGCTGGCCTATGACCGCCTCGTGCTGGCGCCGGGCATCGACATCGATTTCAGCGCGCTGCAGGGCTACGACGAGGCCGCCTCCGCCATGATGCCGCACGCCTACAAGGCCGGCGCGCAGACGCAGCTGCTGCGCCAGCAGATCGAGGCGATGGCCGACGGCGGAACGGTCGCGATTGCCGTTCCCGCCAATCCGTCGCGCTGTCCGCCCGCGCCTTACGAGCGCGCCAGCCTGATCGCGCATTATCTGAAGACGCACAAGCCGAAGTCGAAAGTGCTGATCCTCGACGCCAAGGACAGTTTTTCGCAGCAGAAGCTGTTCGAGCAGGCGTGGAACGAGCTGTACGGCGGCATGATCGAGCGCATTCCGTTGTCACAAGGAGGCCGCGTCACCGGCGTCGACGTCGGCACGCGCACGGTGATCACCGAATTCGGCAACTACAATCCGGATGTCGCCAACATCATCCCGCCGCAGAAAGCCGGCCGCATCGCCGCACTTGCCGGCGCCGCCGACCGTACCGGCTGGTGCCCGATCGATGCCGCAACCTTCGCCTCGAAGCTCGTGCCCGATGTCCGCGTCATCGGCGACGCCTGCCTCGGCGGCGGCATCCCGAAATCCGCAGGCGCAGCGCAGGCGCAAGGCAAGGCCTGCGCGGCCGTGATCGTGCGCGACCTGACCGGACGCTCCTCCGAGCCGCCGCCGCTGACCGGCATCTGTTACAGCATCGTCGCGCCGGACACCGCGTTCTCACTGTCGGGCGTCTATCAACCGAAGGGGGACCTCTTCGCCGAGGTCGAGGGCGGCAGGACGAGCTCTCTCGACGCGCCGCGCAGCGCACGGGCCGCCGAGGCGGACGCTGCGACGGCCTGGTTCAAGGCGCTGACCCATGATGCGTTCGGTTAGCCGGGTCATCGCCATGATCATCAGCGCCCTGCCCGCAGCAATCGCTGCGCAGGAGCTGAAGCCGTATACGATCGTCGGCGACGGCATCCCCGACTCGCTCACCGGCCAGCCCGGCGACGCGACGCGGGGCCGCGCGCTCGTCCTCGCGCGCAGCTCGACCTGCATCCTCTGTCATTCCGGCCCGTTCCCGGAAGCGCGCTTCCAGGGCGATCTCGCGCCGAGCCTCACCGGCGCGGGCCAGCGCTCCACGATCGCGCAGCTCCGGCTGCGGCTGGTCGACGCATCCAGCATCAATCCGGAGACGATCATGCCGTCTTATTACCGCGTCGACGGGCTGACACGCGTGGGTTCCGCCTGGCGCGGCAAGCCGATCCTGTCGGCCGAACAGATCGAAGACATCATCGCCTATCTCGCGACCCTGCGCGAGTGACCCCATATGGCCAGCATGTTCGCCCCGTCCCCCATCTCGCGCCGCCATCTGCTGCAGTTCGCCGGCACGCTCACGGCCGCAGGCACGCTGCCGCTGGTCACCGTCCGGCCCGCGCGGGCCACGCCGGCGATGCTCGCTTCGGCCATCCGCAACCTCGTCGGCGAAGCGCATGTGCAGGCCGGCAAGGTCCGCCTCGACATTCCGCCGCTGGTCGAGAACGGCAACACCGTGCCGATGACCGTCAGCGTCGATCACCCGATGACGCCTGACACCCACGTCAAGAGCATCCACGTCTTCAACGAGAAGAACCCGCAGCCGAACGTGGCGAACTTCCATCTGACGCCGAGCGCCGGCCGCGCCCAGGTCACGACCCGCATCCGGCTCGCCGACACCCAGAAGGTCGTGGCGATCGCACGACTCTCCGATGGTTCGTTCTGGTCTGTCAGCGTCGACGTCATCGTGACCTTGGCCGCCTGCACCGAGGAACTGCCGTGATGCCTGCCGCCCTCGTCAACGTTCCCGCCAAGGCCAAGCGCGGCACCGTTATCGAGATCAAGACCCTGATGAGCCATGTGATGGAGCCGGGCTATCGCCACACCGCCGCCGGCGAGGTCGTGCCGCGCGACATCATCACCAGCTTCACCTGCAAGTTCAACGGTGCCGAGATCTTCCGGGCCGATTTGTTTCCCGCCATCGCCGCCAATCCGTTCCTGTCGTTCTTCACCGCGGCGAGCGAGAGCGGGCGCTTCACGTTCGAGTGGATCGGCGACAATGGCTTTGTCGCCACCGCTTCGGCGGCGATCACGGTCGAATGATGCGGCGCGTTGTCCTCGCTGCCCTGGTGCTGCTTGGCGCAGCGCTGCCTGGTCAGGCCGGCGAGATCGCAGCATCCGCGCGCCGCTCCGGCTATGAGTTCATGTCGGCCGACACGAAGGCCATGCAGGATGACGACACCGTCAATCCCGCGATGCTGTCGGTGCTCGATGGCGAGGCGCTGTGGACGACGAAAACCGGCGCAGCCGGCAAATCCTGCAGCGATTGTCACGGCGCCGTCGACGTCAGCATGAAAGGCGTCGCCGCGCGCTATCCCGCCTTCGATGCCGCGAGCGGCGCGCCGATCGATCTCGGCCAACGCGTCAACCACTGCCGCAGGCAGCATCAGGAGGCTGAACAATTGGCGCCCGAGAGCCGCGAATTGCTGGCGCTGACGACCCTGATCGCAAGGCAGTCGCGGGGGATGCCGATCACCGCCGGCGACGACCCGCGGCTGGCGGCGTCGGTCGCGCGCGGCCGCGCGATCTTCATGCAGCGGCAGGGCCAGCTCAATCTCGCCTGCACCAACTGCCACGACGACCATTGGGACAGGCATCTCGCGGGCTCCGCGATCACGCAAGGCCAGCCGACCGGCTACCCGATCTACCGGCTGGAATGGCAGGGCATGGGCTCGTTGCAGCGGCGCCTCCGCGGCTGCATGACCGGCGTCCGCGCCCAGGCCTACGATTTCGACGCCCCCGACATGATCGCGCTGGAGCTCTATCTGATGTCGCGGGCGCAAGGCCTGCCGGTGGAGGCGCCGGCGGTGCGGCCGTGAGCGGGCAAGGGCTCACGAGCTATCATGTGAGTAGTTCGAGAGTACAGCAGCGCTGCACCTCGCCTCGTTTGCAGGACGTCGCCTCGAGCGAGCCTCCTAATGAGCTACTCGTCATGCCCGGGCTTGACCCGGGCATCCACGTCTTTCTTTCCGGAACAACGGCGTGGATGGCCGGGACGAGCCCGGCCATGAGGGCCGAGAGACCTCCGCAACCCCAGATCAAGGCCCAGCCTTCCGCCCCTTCCGCGCCCCCGCCGCCGTCGCGTCAATCACCGGGGGCGGTCCCTCCGAGGCCTGCTTCATCAGGGGATCGGCGGCGATGAAGTCGATGAAGGTGCGGACCTTGGCGGAGAGATATTTGCGGCTGGGATAGACCGCCATCAGCGGCGCCCTGATCGTCATCGCGTCCGGCAGCACCGTCTCGAGCCGGCCGCGGGCGAGATCGTCGGCCATCAGCCAGCGCGGCAGCACCGCCATGCCCATGCCGGCGACGGCGGCGTGATGCAGCAGAGTCTCATTGCCGCTGATCAGCACGTCCTTTAACGCCAGCGCCACCTCGCCGTCAGGACCGGACAACGTGATCGTCCTGAGCGGGTACAGCGCATATTTGAGCATCGCATGGCCGTTGAGATCGGACAGCGTCTTCGGCCGCCCGGCGGCGGCGAGATAGCTCGGCGCAGCGACGAGTTGCATCAGCACAGGCGTCAGCGGCCGCGCGATCAGCCCGTCGCCCGGTGCCGCGGAGACGCGCAGCGCCAGATCAAAACCTTCGTCGACGAGATTGACCAGGCGTCCGCTGAGATCGATGTCGAGCACCACGTCCGGATAGCGGGCGCGGTAGGCCGCGAGCGTGCCGGCAAACAGCGGATTGGCGAACCACACCGGCACGCTGATCTTCAGTGTGCCGCGCGGGATCACGGTCGCCTTGCTGACGACGGCCTCGACCTCGTCGAGAGACTCCAGCATCGGCCGCACCTGGTCGAAATAGACCTGGCCCGCCTCGGTCAGGCCCACCCGCCGGCTGGTGCGGTTGAGCAGCCGGGTCGACAACCGCTGCTCCAGCTGCATGACATGCTTGGAGGCCATCGCCGGCGAGAGCCCCAGGCGATCCGCGGCGGCCGCGAAGCTCTTGAACTCCACGACCTGGCAGAACACCCGAATACTGACCAGCGTGTCCACTTGTCATCAACCCACAGGAAACGATGCTTCAACGACAAGCATAATGATCAAACCAGAAGAAATCATCAATGTCGGACATCTTTTCATTTGGAGCTCCGACCATGTCCAGCACCGCATCGACCACCGACCTCAGCCCACTCCAGCCCCCGCTGGCGCTGCGCATCGGCCTGTGGGTCGCCCAGAGCCTGCTCTTCGCCCTGTTCTGCTTCGCCGGCATCACCAAGGTCTTCACGCCGATCAATGAGCTGACCCAGATGATGCCGTGGACCGGCGAATATTCGGTGGCCTTCGTCCGCACCATCGGCCTGATCGATCTGGCTGGCGGGCTCGGCATCCTGCTGCCGTCGCTGACCCGCATCCTGCCGCGCCTGACCGTGCTGGCCGCGATCGGCTGTGCCACGCTGCAGGTGTTCGCGTTCGCCTTTCACATCTCGCGCGGCGAAGCGGCGGTCACGCCTTTGAACATCCTGCTGCTGGCGCTGTCGCTGTTCGTGCTGTGGGGCCGCAACAGCAAGGCGCCGATCGCGCCGCGCGGCTGATCCGAGCATCGCCGGTGCTGGCCATCCAGCGCCGGCGCGTTCCGTGCTAAAGGAAGCCATGATGAGCGAACCGATCCCTGACGTGTCGCGCCGCGGCTTCCTGGCTGGCGCGACGGCCCTCGGCGCGCCAGCCCCCGCCGTGCCGGCCGCTGCCCCGCGCCACGCCGGCATTGTCGTGCTGATCGACCGCAACGATCCCCATGTGATGGGTCACGCCATCAGCTATTCCGGCAATCTGACGCGGCATTTCGCCAGTCTCGGACAGACCCCGGCGATCGAGGTCGTCGCCAACGGCACCGGCATCGATGTGTTTCGCGCCGACAAATCACCGCTCAAGGAGCCGCTCGCGGCACTGCGACAGATGTATCCGCATATCGGCTTCAGCATGTGCGCCTCGTCGAAGTCGATCGCGGAGAGCAAGGAGAACGTCACGATCCAGCTGATCGACGGCGCCAAGCTGGTGCCGTTCGGCATCGGCCGCGTCGTCGAGCTGCAGCGCAAGGGCTGGGCCTACATCCATGGCTGAGTCATCGCGCGCGCCGGCGCGGCGCGATCTGCTGCTGGCCGCGGCCAGCCTGCTGCTGCTGACCAGCAGGCCTGCTTGCGCCGGAACGCAGGACCCGAGCCCGCCGGTGTTCCGCAGCGGCCGCACCCAGTTCATCGTCGAGCGGCCGCGCCAAGCGCTGCCACCGTTGAAGCTGCAGGACATCAGCGGCAAGGACCTGACGCTCGCGCCCAAGCCCGGCCATGTCACGCTGGTCAATCTCTGGGCCAGCTGGTGCGCGGCGTGCAAGATCGATCTGCCGACGCTGGCCGGGCTGGAGCGGATGCGGATTCCCGCGCTCGACATCTGGACCATCTGCACCGACCGGCGCGACATCAAGAGCATCCGCCGCTATGCCGAGGCGATCGCGATGCCCCGCGCCTCCTTCGCCGATCCGCATGCGCAAGCGACCAATCCGGCCAATGCCGATGCCTCGATGTTCGCGACGCCGGCGATGCCAATCACCTATCTGATCGGCACGACAGGATTGATCGAAGGCTATGTCACCGGGGCCGCCGAATGGCTGTCCGAGCCGGGGCAGGCGCTGCTGCGCTATTATCTCGATCTGCCGGGCGCGTGAAAGTCAAAACCGGCGGCCATGCCGCCGGTTCGTCGTTCTCGTTGAAGGATACCTACTCTGCCGGTGCCGCATGCATATCAGCATGCGCCACGTAGCTCTCGGACGTGCCGAGCCGCCCCAGTGAGAACAGCCCACCTGCGACCACGGCATAGGCCAGCGCCACCGCCGGCGTGACGCCGAAGCCGCCGCCGATGCCGACCGCCTCGCCATGCATGAAGCCGAAATAGGTCATCACGGCACCGGCCAAGGCGAAGGCCGCAGCCTTGGTGAAGTCGCGCTCGATCACGAACACGCCGATCGCGCCGAGCACGAGGCCGGCGAGGATGGAGCCGCCGCCCATCACCTCCAAGCCGTGATACAGCACGCCCTGCTGCGGCAGCGCGGCAATCGCGGCGGTCTTGACCGCATCGACCTTGTCGGCCGCGAGGCCGCCGACGCTCTGCGCCGCCGTCACGGTGGAAGCCAGCATGGTGTCGATCTGCAGCTTGGCCCAGGCGGCGAGATGCGGCGTGAAGGCGAGCACGATTGCCGGCGCATGCTTGACCGGCGTGGTCTGGAACGCCTGCGCGCCGATCAGCATGCCGATATAGAGCAGGATCGGCGAGATCGCGACCACCGGCACCAGCGCCAGCAGCACCGAGATGATGCCGAGCCAGGACAGCACGATCACCATCAGGCCGGTCGCCGCCGAATAGCCGATGCGCCCGCCCATCGCCTTCCAGCCGGGATGGCCGATATAGACCGCGTTGATGAAGGGATTGCCCATCATGCAGCCGATCAGGCTGACGACGCCGTCGGCGGTCAGCACGCGCGTCGTCGGATATTCGTCGCCGGCGGCCTCCGCGCTCTCGACATTGTCCATGGCCTCGACGAGGTCGTAGATGCCGAACGGGATCGCGGTGACCAGGATGATGCCGAGATATTCGAAGCCGGAGAACACCGTGCCGAACGCCGGCAAAGGCACCGAGAAGCCGAAGCTCGCAAAGGCGTCACTGAGGCCCTTGACGCTGAGGTCGCCGAGACCCAGGCCGAACAGGGTCGAGCCCCAGGCGATGATCATGCCGACCGCGATCGCCACGAGCCCCGCAGGCAGCCCCTTCGGATATTTCACACCACCGAACCAGCTGACGAGGATGATCGCGAAGCAGACCAGCCCGATCTGCGGCGTCATGTACATTTCGAGCGCCGGCCGCATCGAGATGAAGGTGACGGAGACGCCGGCGAGCGTGCCGAGCAGCGCCGCGCGCGGCGTGATCTTGCGGATGTACGGCGCGACGAAGCCGCCGATCATCAGGATGAAGCTCTGGAAGAACACCCAGACGAGCCCGGCCGACCAGCCCTTCAGCGGATCGCCGGTCTTCAAGGCGATCGGCAGCATGATCACGAAGGTGACGATGAACATATGCGGGACGCTGACGCCGGACGGCAGCGCACAGACGTCGCTGCGCCCGGTCTTCTGCGCCAGCCGATAGGCGAGAAACGCGTAGTAGAAGGTCGACAGGCACATCATCAGGCCGAGCGCCGGCAGGATGCGGCCGAACACCAGACTGTCCGGCATCTTCAGCACGAAACGCAACAGCCCGGTGAGGACGAGCATGTTGACGAGGATATTGGTGCCGAAACCGAAGAACGCGTTCCAGTCTCCTGGTGTCCAGAGCACCGGCTTGAAATCCGCACTTGTCGAGCTTGCCGTCCCGCTTCCGCTCATCGCCTTGCTCCCCTGTTGAGTTGAACGCCTACATTTTCGAGCTCATCTCTCGCGACCCGTGTCTCTCTCGTATCTCTCTGTGGCTCAGCCGATCGCCCTCAGCACAGCCGCCGACTCCGCGACCCAGCCGAAGATGCCGCCCTGGGCCTTGATCATCTTCAGGCCCATCTCGTGGAATTCGGGGAAGTAGGAGGCGCAGCCATCGGAGAGGACGACGCAGCGATAGCCGCGGTCATTGGCCTCGCGCACGGTGGTGTTGACACAGACCTCGGTGGTGACGCCGCACACCAGCAGATTGGCGATGCCGTGATGCTTCAGCACCTCGTCCATCTCGGTGGCGTAGAACGCGCCCTTGCCCGGCTTGTCGATCACCACCTCGCCGTCGACAGGATACAGCGCGGGAATGATGTCGTGCCCGGCCTCGCCGCGAATGAGAATGCGCCCCATCGGTCCGGGATCGCCGATCCGCAAGGACGGCGCACCGCGTTCGATCTTGGCCGGCGGCGCATCGGACAGATCCGGCTCGTGGCCCTCGCGGGTGTGAATGACCAGCATGCCATGCGTACGTGCGGCGGCGAGGACCCTGGCGATCGGGTCCACGGCGCGGGCGAGCTGCGACACGTCATTGCCGAGGGTCTCGCCGAATCCGCCGGGCTCCATGAAGTCGCGCTGCATGTCGATAATGACGAGCGCGGTCCTCGACAGGTCGAGGGTGATCGGCTCGGGCTCGGCTGTGACCGTGGCGGTTGCCGCTGCAGATGAGTTCGCCATGTCGGCCGCTTGCCTCCGCGCGAGAATGTCTCGCAACCAGCGAAGCAAGCGCTATGCCATTGTGTACAATTGCCGGACGAGCACGACGGACTACGAAGTCATAACTCATTCAATGGGTTGAAACAGCCGCCTGGCGCTGCCCGATTGCTGGGCAGGTGCCACACTCGAGCGATCAGCTCATTTTGTAAGCGGCCATTGCATGCAACGGTCACCACTTTGCTGCTCCGTGAGCCAGGCGAAACACGCGTGGAGATCGTGGCGTGCTTGACGGCCTGCCTGCCTCGCACTGCTCCCTGGGGTTATGGGTCCCGGCATTCGCCGGGACGACAGCGATGTGTCCTTGGCTGCAGCTCAGCGTCTCACGCTCATCATGCCGCCGGCTGCCGCGACGCCGGCCTGCGCTCGACAGGATGAATGTCGATGCCGCGCAGCCGTCCCAGCCGCAGCACGTCCATCGCCACGGTGCGGCCGATGCGACCGCGGTCCAGCACACGGATCAGGTCGTCGACGCCGTTGATGTCGACACCGTCGAGCCTGATCACGACATCGCCCGGCAACAGCCCGGCACGCGCGGCCGGCCCGTCCGGCTCGATCTGCATCAACAACGCGCCCATCTTGTTCTCGACGCCGGCCAGCACAGCGTGGCGCCGCGGCACCGGCGCGGTCTGTCCGGAGACGCCGACATAGGCGCGGCGGACATAGCCGTGGCGGATGATCTCCGACAGCACGAATTGCGCAGTGTTGCTGGCGACCGCGAAGCAGATGCCCTGCGCACCCTGGATGATGGCGGTGTTGATGCCGATCACCTCGGCCGCCGACGACACCAGCGCCCCACCCGAATTGCCGGGGTTGAGCGCGGCATCGGTCTGGATCACGTCCTCGATCATCCGTCCCGAGACCGAGCGGATCGAGCGGCCCAGCGCCGAGACGACGCCTGCCGTCACGGTCGATTCGAAGCCGAGCGGATTGCCGATCGCGACCACGAGTTGGCCGCGCCGCAGGCTCTTGGAATTGCCGAGCGCGGCGTAACGCAGGTCGCGCGCATGGATGGCGCGCAGCAGCGCGAGGTCGGTGTCGGGATCGACACCGAGCACCTGGGCCTCGGTGACGACACCCTCGACATCGCGCAGCCGGATGCTCTTGGCGCCGCCGACCACATGGCTGTTGGTCAGCACCAGACCATCCGGCGAGATCACGATGCCGGAGCCGAGGCCGCCGCGCTCGCCACGGGAGCCGGCCTTCGGGCCGGTCTCGACGCGGACGACGGCCGGGCCGACGCGCTCGGTGACGTCTATGACGGCATTGGAATAGGCGTCGAGCAGCGCCCGATCATCGGCCGGGTCAGCACCAGACGCTTGCGCCGGCGCGTCGCCGGCGACATCGGAAGTGAAATCCAACATGGTGTAATTCCTTTGTAACACCAGATGGGTAGCAGGCCCCTCCGGCGCAAGGTGGCGGTCGGCGGTGCTGTTCCGCGGCCCTTGGCGAGACTCATGCGCGATGTGGTAGGAGTTCGACCGGGTATTTGACGCATTTAACTGCGGGAGGAAGCATGCGGCTGCGAGACCGGCTGTTGTCATTGTGCGGGGCGATCGTGATGGGAGCCGGCCTGGCGAACGCGTCGCTGGCCGCGACCGCCTCGGCCCGCAGCGGCGACACCCTCCAGCTCGGTGAGACCGTGTATCGACTGGACGGCATCGACGCGCCGGAGGTCGATCAGCTCTGCATCGACGACCACGCCGACCCCTGGAGCTGCGGTGTCGAGGCGCGCGAGCAGTTGACCAGACTGATCGCCGGCCGCGCGGTGCGCTGCGACGATCTCGGCCCGGATAAGCCGCTCAAGAGCCGCAGGATCGGCCTCTGCACCGTCGACGGCGACAAGCTCAGCCTCAACCAGCAGATGGCACGGGCCGGCTACGCGGTCAGCGCCGACCCGGCGATCAAATATCGCGCCAAGGACGATATCGCCAGCGCCAAGGAGGCGCTGCGCGGGATATGGAAGGGCTGTTTTGTCGCCCCGGGCGAGTTTCGCACCGACAAGAAGGACGGCGCCCTGCTCGGCGCGTCCTGCCGCAGCGATCGCGACCGTGAGATCCGTGACGTGCTGTTCCCGGACGCCCCGAGCGCACCGCCGGGCTGCAGCATCAAGGGCAAGTTCGCGGTGCGCGCCCGCGTCACCGGCAATATCGGCATCTATCATCTGCAGGGCTGCCCGAGCTATCCCGCGACCACCGAGCCCGACCGCTGGTTCTGCTCCGAGGACGACGCCCGCGCCTCCGGCTTCCGCCGCGCCTTCAACTGCCGGGCGCCGAAGAAGTGAAGGCGGCGGGCTGGCGCGCCGGAGTCATCCAGAGATTTCGTGCGGCCCCTGGATCGCTTCGCTTGCGCTCGCGATGACGGTCGTGGCGGGCACCGAACGCTCCACACCCACCGTCATCGCGAGCGCAGCGATCCAGGCGCCGCCAAGAACCGCTTAACGGCTGACACGCCAGATCGTGCCGTTGCCGTCCTCGGAGATCAGCAGGCTGCCGTCGCGCGCCACGGTGACGCCGACCGGCCGGCCCCACACCTCGCGGTCGTTGACGACGAAGCCGGTGACGAAATCCTCATATTCGCCGGTGGGCACGCCGTCCTTCAGCCTCACCCGGATCACCTTGTAACCGGTGCGCTTGGAGCGGTTCCAGGAGCCGTGCTCGGCGGCGAAGGCGTCGCCGCGATACTCCGGCGGGAACAGGGCCGCGTCATAGAAGGTGAGGCCGAGCGAGGCGGAATGCGCCTGCAGCAGCACGTCGGGAATCGTGACCTGCCCCTTCAGGTCAGGGCGCTCACCGGCGTGCCGCGGGTCCTCGTTGTCGCCGACATAGTACCAGGGCCAGCCATAGAACCCGCCCTCCTTCACCCGTGTGACATAATCCGGCACCAGATCGTCGCCGAGCCCGTCGCGCTCATTGGTGGAACACCAGGGCGTGCCCAATCCAGGCTGGATCGCCAGGCCGACGCAATTGCGGATGCCGGTGGCGAACAGGCTGCGGTTCTTGCCGTCGGGATCGAAGGCCAGCACGCCGGCACGTTCGGTCTCGGCGCCCCACGCGGCGCCCGGCGGATTCGCCTTGATCCAGGCGGCGAGGCCGCCATCCGGCTCGCCCAGAGCTTCGCCGACATTGCCGGCCGACCCGACCGAGACCAGCATGCGCTTGCCGTCCGGGGTGAAGACGAGATCGCGCGTCGAATGGCCATAGCCCGCGGGCAGGTCCGCGACGACGACCTGCATTACTCCCGCCGGCTTCATGTCGCCGGACCGATAGGGAAAGCGCAGCACGCGGTCGGTGCTCGCCACATAGACCCATTGCGGATCGACGCTCGGATAGAATGCGATGCCGAACGGATGGCCGAGCCGCTCGGCGAACATCTCACTTGACGCAACCTTGCTGCCGTCCTCGCTCGGACGCAGCACGCGGATGCGCCCTGCCCGGGTTTCGGCAACGAAAATGTCGCCATTGGGCGCGGTGCGGATGATGCGCGGGCCGCTCAGCCCGTCCGCGAACAGCGCGATCTTGAAGCCTTCGACGACCCTGGGCAGGACCGAGGCCGGCCGCTGCACCACGCGCGAGACATTGGCGGCGGATGCGGTGGCGCCGGGCTTCGGCAGATCCTCGGGACGGATCAACCGGATCGTGCCGGGCGCGTCGCCCTGCCAGCTGCCGAAGGCATCCCGGCCTTTCAGCACCGCCGGCTCGGCTGCCGCCGACGTCGCCGCCATCGCAGTGGCAGCCACCGCAACCGTCATTCTCGTCCAAATCGTCATGCAGTCCTCGCGCGTCGCCCGCGTCTCAAGCGGCCGGCACCCTACTCTGTTCCCGGCGAGAAGATTCCGTGTCGCGGCGATGTGACGCGATTACGACAGCGCGCCGAGCACGCCGCGCGTCGCCTGATCGATTTCCTCGACATAGCGGCGGCGCGCGAATGACTCGGTGAGGAAGCCGACCACCTTGCGGCTGTTCTCCGACTCCAGCACCGCGAGCACCTCGGCGCCAGAATCGTCGAAGATCTTCATCGCCGTCTTGACGTTCATTTCGGGCAAGAGCGCGACATCGAAATATTTGGCGAGCTCCACCACCTGGATGTCGTCCGCGATCGAATCCAGTTCGCCCGAGAACAGATCGGGCAGCGACACCAGCCCGCAATAATCGTCGCTGTTGTTGACGACCACGACCGCCTGGCGGGTGCCGAGCGCGAATTCGCGCCGGCAGGCGGCGATCGAGGTGGTGGTCGGCACCTTGCCGACGTCGGAGCGCATCAGCCGCTCAACGGTGAGATTGCGCAGCCAGCCGACATCATTGGCGCTGCGGATGGTCTCGCCGCGCAGATGCAGGCGCCAGGTCGAGAACGAGTGCCCGAACAGCACGCGCACGCACACCGAGGTCACGATGCAGGCGGCCAGCACCACGGCGGTGACATCGACGCTGCGCGTCATCTCCAGCACCAGGAAGGACATCGTCAGCGGCCCGCCGACAATGGCGACGCCGAGCGTCGCCATGCCCGTAAGCATCGCGACGAGGGGATCCAGCGCGACGCCCAGTCCGACCATCGCGAGCAGGCCTGCGAACAGCTTGCCGAGCAGGCTGCCGATGAACAGCGAGGCGAAGAACAGGCCGCCGCGGAAGCCCGACGCCAGCGAGATCAGGCAGGCCGCGAGCTTCAGCACGATGATGGTGGCGATCATGCCGACCGCCATCTCGCGATGCAGGTCGAGCAGCATCGCGCCGTGACCGGCCGCCAGCACCTGCGGCGTGACGATCGCCATCGCCCCGACGCAAACACCGCCGATCGCGGGACGCAACCACACCGGAATGCGGACGAACAGCCGCTCGACCGCCGGCGAGGCGCGCATCACCACGATGCCGATGCCGGCGACCAGGAGCGCGAGCACGAACAGCGCGATATATTGCTCGAAGCCGACCGCGCCGACCTTCTGGATCTCGAGCGAATACGGCGCGCCGGTGAGATATTGCGAGGTCAACGCCCCGGCCAGCGAGGCCGCCAGGATCGGCGCGGCGCTGGCCACCGAATAGACCCCGACGATCAGTTCACACGCATAGAACGCGCCGGTGATCGGCGCGCCGAAGGCCGCGGCGATGGCGGCGGCCGCGCCGCAGCCGACGATCAGACGGAGATCGTTGCGGCGAAGCGTGAGATATTGGCCGAGCAGCGAGGCGACGCCGGCACCGATCTGGGCATAGCCGGCCTCGAGGCCGACCGAGGCGCCGGAGCCGTTGGAGACCAGCGTCTGGCTGCTCACCACGATGCTGTCGCGCATCGACAGCCGGCCGCCGCGCAGGGCATTGGCCTCGACCGGGTCCACAGCGGCCGCAATCTTCCAGCGCCGCCGCAGCCATTCCATCCCGCCGAGGATGAGGCCCCCGCAAGCCGGCGCGATCAAAGCGGTGATGGGATTGACCCAGGCATTGGCGCTGAGCCGCACGTCGATCGGGATGCCGTAGATCAGCACATGGGCGACCTGCGCGATCAGGCTCATCACCGTCACGATCGCGCCGGTGGCAACGCCGATCACCAGCGCCAGCGGTATCAGATAGAACTCGTTGCTGCGCAGCAGCGCCCGCAGCCGCGTGACCACCCGGTTCGAAGCCTTGCGATCGATGATATGCGACAGCGTCGAGAGCACGAGAGCCATTTCTTCTAAGATGAGGCCTCTCGGTGGCAATAACCCGCCGCAAATTGCGGAACAAGCGCGAATTCCTTTCCAGTCGAAACGTGGTTGACTGGTCCGGAAAGTGGAACCGCCGCGGCCTGCAGCGAGCAGCGACTGCACCAACGCGATCGCGGCGGGAAAGTCGCAAAGCTCGCTTAGCCGTTTCCGGCGGGCTTCCGGGCCATCCGGTCGCCTGATCCTCGTGCCCCGAACGACGGCGCCCGCTGCGGGGATCCGCGGCGGGCGCAACGATAGGGATCAGGCGATAGACAAACGCCTCAGACGCGCTCGATGATGATCGCCGGCGCCATGCCGCCGGCCGCGCACATCGTGACCAGGCCGCGCTTGAGGTCGCGCCGCTCCAGCTCGTCGAGCAAGGTGCCGATCAGAATCGAGCCGGTGGCCCCGATCGGGTGCCCCAGCGCGATCGAACCGCCATTGACGTTGACCTTGGCGCGGTCGAGCTTGAGGTCGCGGATGTACTTCTCGGCAACGACCGCGAACGCCTCGTTGATCTCGAACAGGTCGATGTCGTCGAGCGTGAGCCCGGCCTTGGCCAGCACCTTGCGCGTCGCCGGCACCGGCGCGTTCAGCATCAAGGTCGGATCGTCGCCCATATTGGCCATCGCCACCACGCGCGCGCGGGGCTTGAGCCCATGGGCCTTGGCATAGGATGGCGAGGCCAGCAGCAGCGCGGCGGCGCCGTCGACCACGCCCGACGAATTGCCGGCGTGATGCATGAACTCGATCTCGAGGCCGGGATAGCGCTGCAGGATCAGGCCGCGATAGGTCGTGCCCTTGTCGTCGAGCGCGTAATCGGCGACCGCCGGAAACGCCGGCTTCAGCCCGGCCAGCGCCTCGGCAGTGGTCTGCGGCCGCGGATATTCCTCATGGTCGAGCGCGAGGCTGCCGTCATCGCGGTGCACCGGCACCAGGCTCTTCTTGAAGTGCCCGCCGGCGATCGCGGCCGCCGCGCGCTTCTGGCTCTCCAGCCCAAGCGCATCGACATCGGCGCGGGTGATGCCTTCCATGGTCGCGATGGCGTCGGCGCACACGCCTTGATGCGACTGCGGATGCAGCGCGCGCAGATGCAGATTGCCGGCATCCATCATCAGCGGGCCCTCGCCACGCCGTCCTTCCATCGACATCATCTCGCAGCCGCCGGCAACGACGAGCTCCTCTTGGCCCGCCATGATCGAGGCGGCCGCGATGTTGACACTGGTGATGCCGGAACCGCAGAAGCGGTCGAGCGTGACGCCGGAGGCGCGGATGTCATAGCCGGCATCGAGCGCCGACATGCGGCCGAGATCGCCGCTCTGCGGGCCGCGCTGTGAGGAGCAGCCCCAGATGATGTCGTCGACATCAGCGGTGTTGATGCCGGTGCGATCCGCCAAGGCGCGCAGCACCGTGGCGCCGAGATGCTGCGGATGCAGCCCGGCCAGCGCCCCCTTGCCGGCCTTGCCGATGCCGCGCGGGGTTCTGCAGGCGTCGATGATGAGCGCGTCGACCATGGTGTTTCCTCTGCCCGTTGTTGTTATCAGGTCGGCCGTCAGGCCGCAGCGCCGCGCCACCAAGACCGCCTTTGCTGTCGCATAGCATTCCGTCGGCGGTGTCCACAACGGCACTTCGAGCTGTCATCGCATGACCAGAACGCACGGCATAGTGTTGACGTCACTCGCCTTTCCGTCACGCGAACAATTCACCGGAGCGCCGTGATGGACTGCCCTTCTCACATGCGCGTTGAAGACCATCCTGCCTTGGCCACTCGTCTTGCAGCGCACTTCGAACCACCGCATCCGCAACATCGCCGCGCAGGCCCCAGCGCATTGTCCAATCAAGCGAACTGACCGTTCACCCAAGGCTTCTTGTAAAGCCTGGACGAGTGCAGGATCGTGGCATGCCAGTGGCGAACCGGGATCAGGATCGCGCCAGGCCAAGCGCAACACGGACGCCACAGGCGCCGGATCGGGAGGACGTCATGATCACGATGTCACGCCGCCAACTCATGGCAGGGGCCGCGGGCCTGTCGCTGGCCCCCCTCTGCCGCGTGCCGGCGATTGCGGCAGATGCGGCCAGGTCCGACAGCAAGGACGTCACGAAGACCCTCGCCCGCTATCTCGTCAGCGCCCGCTACGAGGACCTGCCGGAGAACGTCCGCAAGGAAGGCGTCCGTACGCTCCTGAACTATGTCGGCGTGGCCATCGGCGGGTCGCACCATGAGACTGTGGACATCGCGGTCTCGGCGCTCACGCCGTTCTCCGGCCCGCCGCAGGCCGGGCTGTTCGGTCGCGCCGAGCGGCTCGACATCATGAACGCGGCCTTCATCAATGGCGTCTCCAGCCACATCTTCGATTACGACGACACCCACCTGAAGACGATCATTCATCCCGGCGGGCCCGTGATCTCGGCCATTCTCGCGCTTGCGGAGTTGAAGCCGGTCAATGGCCGCGATTTCCTGAATGCGCTCGTGCTCGGCGTCGAGACCGAATGCCGGATCGGTAACGCAGTCTATCCCAATCATTACGACGTCGGCTGGCACATCACCGGGACCGCCGGCGTGTTCGGCGCGGCGGCCGCCGCGGGCCGGCTGATGGGCCTGAGCGAACAGCAGATGATGTGGGCGCTCGGACTCGCCGCGTCGCAGCCGGTGGGCCTGCGGGAATCCTTCGGCTCGATGAACAAGAGCTTCAATCCCGGCCGCGCCGCCGCCGACGGCCTGTTCGCGGCGATCCTCGCGTCGAAGAACTACACCAGCTCCGATGGGATGATCGAGGCCAAGCGCGGCTGGGCCAACACGATCAGCACCAAGCAGGATTACCGCGAGATCACCGGCGAGCTCGGCCAGCGCTACGAGGCCGCGCTCAACACTTATAAGCCGTTCGCCTGCGGGATCGTGCTGCATCCGGCGATCGATGACGCGATCCAGCTGCGCAACGAGAACAACCTCACCGCGGCGCAGGTCAAGTCGATCGACATGAAGGTCAATCCGCTGGTGCTCGAACTGACCGGCAAGAAGACTCCGAAGGAAGGGCTGGAGGGCAAGTTCAGCGTCTACCACGCGGTCGCGGTGGCCTTGATCGAAGGCGCCGGGGGCGAGAAGCAGTTTTCCGACCGCGCGGTGCGCGATGGCGCGATCATCGAGCTGCGCGGCAAGGTCAACCCGGTGATCGATCCGACGATCAAGCCGGAACAGGTCGAGATGTCGGTCACGCTCACCGATGGCCGCGTGCTGACCAAGCGGATTGAGCATGCGATCGGCAGCCTGGAGCGGCCGATGAGCAATGCCGATCTCGAGCGCAAGTTCAAGGATCTCGCCGAGGGCATCATTCCCCCGCAGCAGATCGCGACCGTGATGGAGCGCTGCTGGAATGTCGAAACCCTGGCCAGCGCCGGCGACATCGTCGCGGCCGGCCGCAAGCCGGCCTGAGCGGATCGGCTGCCCGCCGCTTCCGGCGATGAGACATGCTGTGACCCGGCAGGTGATGCTGCCGGTCACGACGGCCATTTGAAGGAGACCCACGATGCGACGACGAGATCTGCTGGCCACCATGGCGGGACTGGGAACGGCGACCGCGCTCGGCGCAGCCCCGGCGAGCCTGCGGGCTGATGAGACCAAGATCCCCAGCATTCCCGGCCCGGATCCGGCGACCAAGACGCCGAGCTTCAAGGCGCCGCCAGGCAGCGTCGACACCCACACCCACATTTTCGGCCCGGCATCGACGTACCCGTTCTCGCCCACCCGCCCCTACACCCCGCCGGAGGCGCCGCTGGAGATGTTTCGGGCGCTTCATGCCAAGATCGGGATCGAGCGCGCCGTCATTGTCAACGCCACCGTCCATGGCACCGACAACCGCGTCGTCACCGACGCAATTGCGCAGAGCAACGGCAGGTACAAAGGCGTCGCCAACATCAATGCCGCGATGTCCGACGCCGACCTCGCAGCGCTCGGCAAGGCCGGTATCTGCGCCTGCCGGTTCGCCTTCCTGCGCCGGCTCGGCGGGGTCGGCGACATGACGGTGTTCCGCACCCTGGTGGAGCGCGTCGCGGCCATCGGCTGGCATGTCGACATCTACCTCGAGGCCGGCACGATCCAGGAATTCGTGCCGGTCCTGAAGGCGCTCCCCGTCACCTATGTGATCGACCACATGGGCACGATCAGCGCCGCCAAGGGCATCGACGATGCCGAGTTCAAGGCGCTGCTCGACCTGCAGGCCAGCGACGAGAAGTGCTGGGTCAAGATCACCGGTCCCGAGCGCGCTTCGGCCTCCGGGCCGCCGTTCCACGACGCGGTCCCGTTCGCCCGGAAGCTGATCGACAATGCGCCCGACCGCGTCATCTGGGGCACCGACTGGCCGCATCCGAACGTCAAGATCATGCCCAATGACGGTGATCTGGTCGATCTGATCCCGCTCTACGCCCCGGACCCTGCGATCCAGCAGAAGCTGCTTGTCAGCAATCCCGAACGGCTGTTCAAGTTCGCCGCGAAGAGCTGAATCACCAGCACCTGCTCAAGGCCAACCGACAGGACCGATCATGACCACCACGACGCTGACTGCCGACAGCAAGGCGGGCTCCCGCCGCGCCTGGTGGAAGGAGCTGTGGGTCCAGGTCATGGTCGCGATGGCCGCAGGCATCCTGCTCGGCGCCGTGAAGCCGGATCTCGGCGCCCAGATGCAGCCGCTGGGCGACGCCTTCATCAAGGCGATCCGGATGCTGATCGCGCCGATCATCTTCTGCACCGTGGTCAACGGCATCGCCCACATGGCCGACATGGCCAAGGTCGGCCGTGTCGCGATCAAGGCGCTGGTCTATTTCGAGGTGATCACGACCTTGGCGCTGATCATCGGTCTCGCCGCCGTCAACCTGTTCCAGCCCGGCGCGGGCATGAACATCGACCCGGCGACCATCAACTCCGCCACCATCGAGCCCTATGTCAAGCAGACCGCGGCGGTGGGCCTGGTGCCGTTCCTGCTCAACATCATCCCGCAGACCTTCGTCGGCGCCTTCGCCGAGGGCAACATCCTGCAGGTGCTGTTCATCTCGGTGATGTGCGGCTTCGCGCTGATCTGGCTCGGCGACCGCGCCAAGCTCGTGACCGACGTGATCGAGGTCGCCGGGCAGATGATCTTCGGCGTGGTCAGAATTGTGATGTGGGCAGCGCCGCTCGGTGCCTTCGGGGCGATCGCCTTCACCGTCGGCAAGTTCGGCTTGGGCTCCCTCGCCAAGCTCGGCCTGCTGCTCGGCAGCTTCTACGTGACCTGCCTGATCTTCATCGCCGCGGTGCTCGGCCCGATCGCCGCCCTCACCGGCTTCAGCCTGTGGAAGCTGATCCGCTACATCCGCGACGAGGTTCTGGTCTGCATCGCGACCACCTCGTCAGAGACCGTGCTGCCGCGCATGCTGGAGAAGCTGGAAGCTGCCGGCTGCGAGCGCAGTATCGTCGGCCTCGTCATTCCGACAGGTTATTCCTTCAACCTCGACGGCACCTGCCTCTACCTCGCCACCGCCGCCGTCTTCCTGGCGCAGGCCACCAACACCCAGCTCGACATCGGCCACCAGATCGGGCTGCTGCTGATCCTGCTGGTGACCTCGAAGGGCGCGGCGGGAATCGCCGGCGCGGCCTTCGTCGTGCTGGCGGCAACGCTTGCGGCCACCGGCACGATTCCCGTGGCCAGCGTCGCGCTGGTGCTCGGCATCCATCGGCTGATGTCGCAAGGGCTCACGCCGACCAACCTGATCGGCAATGCGGTGGCGACCATCGTCATCGCGCGATGGGAGAATGCGTTGGACGCCGCGCGCCTGAAACAGGTGCTCGACGGCGACAACAGCGCATCTGTTGCAAATTGAAATCATTGGAGCAGGTGCAAACTCCCCTTCGCCGCAATGATGCTGATCAAATCGTCCATGACCTAAAATTAATAGTTCTGTTCTTCCGTTCGACCGGCGCGCTCCGCTACTGACATCGGCACGGCGAGCGAGTCACGTTGCATCGTCGCCGGACAAGAAACGATCAGAAACAATTCCGGAGTGAACGTCCGCGGGCAACGATCTCGTCGCAACACGTCGCATGCGTGACGATCATTCGGAGACGGTCATGAACAAGCAGCTGCTGCTCAAACTCCACCGCTGGATCAGCCTGGTCTTCGCCCTGCCCTTGCTGGTGATCATCGTGACGGGGTTGATTCTCTCCTTCGAACCGGTGACGCAGGTTGCGGCGGTCAAGCCCGGCGGCATCGATGCCGCACGCGTGGTCGCGCTGGTCAAGCAATATGATCCCGACGGCAGGGCGCGCGGCCTGTCGATCAACCCGGCGGCGCAGCACGTCACGCTGCTCGGCCGTCCGGGCACAGAGATCGATCTCGCGAGCGGCGCCGTGACAGACCGGCCAGCCCTGGCGAGCATCTTCCAATGGGCGCGGATGACCCATGAGCACCTGATCGGCATCCCCGGTCTCACCCTGATCTCCACCATCGCGATGGTCACGGTCATGGTCTTCGGCATCCTGATGGGGCTGCCGCGGCTGCGCAACACGCTGTCCGGCTGGCACAAGGGCGCGGCCTGGTTCACGCTGCCCTTGATCCTGCTCAGCCCGTTGACCGGGATCTGCCTCGAGCTTGGCCTGACCTTCGCGGGCAGCGCGCCAGCACCGGCGTCCGCTAGCTTGTCGCTGGCTGACGCCATCAGCGTCGTCGCCCGAGATCATGATCTTGCGCAGGTGAATTCCATCGGCAATCGCGGCGGACGGCTGATGGCGCGAATCATCGAGGGCGACGAGTTGCGCGCCTATGCGATCACGCCCGACGGTCTCTCCGCGCTGCCGCGCAACTGGCCCCGCCTGCTCCACGAGGGCAATTGGTCGCTGATCGGCAGCCTGGCCAACGTGCTGATTTCGGTCGTGCTGCTGGCATTGCTGGTCACGGGCGTGCTGATCTGGACGCAGCGCCGGCTGCGACGGCCGAACCGGACCCGAGCGTTTCCGGCAAAGCCCGTCGTGGCGACGTCCCAGAGTTCCTGATGCTCAGGGACGCCGGGGCGCTGGCGTGCGCGCGCGCTTCGACGCCGTCTTCGTCACCGGCCTCGCCTGTCTCGTTGGTCCCACCTTGCGGCGGCCATAGGCGGCGATGAACACCTTGATCCCACCTTCGAGCTGGGCGCGCGACTCCGCCGCGCTCGGCGCCTGCAGCGACAGCGCCCATGTCAATGGCAACCGGCCCTGGATCAGCATGAGAAACTGCGTTGCGGCCAGCCTGACATTGGAGACATCGATCAATCCCTCGGTCTTTGCCGCGCGCAGAAAAGCCGCGACCTCGGCGTCGCATCGGTCAGGCCCCGCCCGCATGAAGGCTTCGGCGATCGCCGGATAGCGCGAGGCGCAGGACATGATCAGCCGGTGCATCGCCAGCGCTTCACCGTCCAGGAACATCGACAGGAATCGGCGCGCGATCTCACGCAGATCAGGTTCGAGATCGATCGCCCGATCATGCGGAATCCACAACGGAGCGCGCCGGCGTTCGCAATCTTCCTCGACAAGCGCGAGGAGCAATGCATCCTTGTCGGTGAAATGAGCATAGAGCGTTGCCTTCGACACTCCAGCATGGCGCGCGATCGCATCGACGCTGGTGGTATCGAAGCCGCTCTCCAGAAATAGCGTCCGCGCGCTGTCGAGGATCTGCGTATGCTTTCGTTCTGTACGGCTGGCGTCCGTAACAACGCGGGATAGATCTGAATTCGAAGAGGATGTCATCCTCCCTCCTAGCATCAACGTGACTTGACTCAAGCATGACATGCACAGCATGTTCCCTCAACGAGAACTAAACGGTTTAGTTTTATGACAAATGATGTCCGAATGTTTCCGGCGGCGCGACGGATTCTCTCGAGACGCGGCAAGGCGGCGACGCCGCTCGGCCTCGTCGGCTGCAGCGTGCTGCTCGCGTCCTGCGCTGTCGGGCCGGACTTCATGCCACCGGACGCGCCACCCGCGACCGGCTACACGTCCGAGCGCCGGCTCGCTCCGACCGGAAGTGCCGCGACACCGGGCGGCAATGCGCAAGGTTTTGCCTTCGGGAGCGACTTGCCAGGCACCTGGTGGGCGCTGTTTCATTCCCGGCAGATCAACGCCTTTGTCGAGGAGGCGATTCGTAACCATCCGGACATTGAAGCTGCGCAATATGCGCTGCGGGCCGCGCGCGAGAATGCGCTGTCGCAGCAGGGATCGCTGTTTCCACAGGTGAGCGCGAGCGGATCGGCCGAGCGCACGCAGGCCTCGACCACGCAGTCCGGACAATGGCCGGGCCAGACCTCGCTCTACACACTCTACGGTGCGTCCGTCAGCGTCAGCTATGCGCTCGATATGTGGGGCGGCACGCGCCGCCAGGTCGAAGCACTGCAGGCGCAGGCCGACTACCAGGCGTTCAAGATGGAGGCGACCTATCTCTCGCTGACCGCCAATGTCGTGACCGCTGCGATCACCGATGCCTCGCTGCGCGATCAGATCGCCGCGACCGAGGAGATCATCAAGGCGGAGACCGATCAGCTCGAACGGATCCAGCGCCAGTTCGACGTCGGCGCCATCTCCAAATCGGACGTGCTGTCGCAAGAGGCAACGCTGGCGCAGGCCAAGGCGACGCTCGCCCCGCTGCAGAAGCAGCTGGCGCAGCAGCGCAATCAACTGATGGCCTATCTCGGCCGGCTGCCGCATCAGGATCGCGGCGAGCATGTCAGCCTCGCCGAGCTCCGGCTGCCGCGCAAGCTGCCGGTCTCACTGCCCTCCTCTCTGGTCCGCCAGCGGCCCGACATCCGCCAGGCCGAGGCGACCTTGCATCAGGCCACCGCGACGGTCGGCGTCGGCATCGCCAATCTGCTGCCGCAGGTCACGCTGTCTGGCAGCTATGGCGCGAGCGGACCGGAGCGGCTGTTCTCGCCGACGACGCTGGTGTGGGATGCCGCCGCGAGCGTCAGCCAGAAGCTGATCGACGGCGGCGCGCTCTACCACACCAAGGAGGCCGACGTCGCGGCGTTCGAGCAGGACCTGTCGCTCTACAAGAGTACGGTCATCACGGCGTTCCAGAACGTCGCCGACTCCTTGCGCGCCATCCAGTACGACGCCGAGGCCCTGAAGGCGCAGGCCGCCGCCGAGAAGGCGACCGCCGACAGCCTCAACATGGCGATCGAGCAGTTCAAGAGCGGCGCCGTGCCCTATGCCAACGTCATCAACGCGCAGCAATCCTATCTGAACGCGCGCGTTTCCCGCATCAAGTCGCAGGCCACGCGCTTCACCGACACGGCAGCGCTGTTCCAGGCGCTCGGCGGCGGCTGGTGGCATCGCCAGGATGAGACACCAGCGTCGCTGCCCCGCGCCAATCCCGGCTATTTCGCCGGCCCCAATCGGACGACCCAGGAAGCAATGTAATGAAGAAGCGCATGACCATCATGCTGGCCGCCATGGCTGTTCTGTTCGGCGGCCTCTACGGCTTTCAGACCTTCAAGGGCATCATGATCGCAAAGGCGATCGGCGCCATGGCGAACCCGCCGCAGACGGTCTCGACGGTCACCGCGGAGACCGCGCCCTGGCGCACCAATCTCACCGCGGTCGGCTCGCTGCGTGCCGTCAACGGTGCCGACCTGGCGCTGCAGGTCGCCGGCATCGTGCAGAGCATCCAGTTCAATTCCGGCGACAGCGTCGAGGCGGGCCAGCCGCTGCTGCAGCTGGTCGCCACCGACGACGTCGCCAAGCTGCAATCGCTGCAGGCGACGGCCGAGAACTACGCCATCGTGGTCAAGCGCGACGAGGAGCAGATCAAGTTCAACGCCGTCAGCCAGGCGACGCTCGACAGCGACCGCGCCAATCTGAAGAACGCCCAGGCGCTGGTCACCCAGCAGAAGGCGATCGTCGAGCAGAAGACGCTGAAGGCGCCGTTTGCCGGCCGGCTTGGCATCCGCGCCGTCGATCTCGGCCAGTATCTCAGTGCCGGCACCACGATCGTGACGCTGCAGAGTCTCGATCCGATCTTCATCGATTTCTATTTGCCGCAACAGTCGCTCGCGGAGATCCGGATCGGCCAGGATGTCGGCATCGCCGTCGATGCCTTTCCGGGCGAGCGCTTCACCGGCCAGATCTCGGCGATCAACGCCAAGGTCGATTCCACCAGCCGCAACGTCCAGGTCCGCGCCACCTTGCGCAACAATCAGGCCCGGCTGCTGCCGGGCATGTTCGCCAAAGTCGAGATCGCGACCGGCAACCCCGAGCAGCTGGTCAATGTGCCGCTGACGGCGGTCGTCAGCAATCCCTATGGCGATCTCGTCTACATCGTCGACGATCTCAAGGACGGCCAGGGCAAGGCACGCCAGATGTTCATCAAGAGCAGGCCGGCCAAGGGCGACCGTGTCGCCATCACCGACGGCGTCAAGCCAGGCGAGACCGTGGTGATCGCGGGCCAGCTCAAGCTGCGCAATGGCAGCCTGGTGAAGATCGACAATTCGCACGTTCCGGTGGCCGAGGCCGCGCCGAACATCGTCGACCAGTAAGCCCCGCGCCCTCGTTCAGAGAACTTCCATGCGTTTCACAGACATCTTCATCCGCCGGCCGGTACTGGCGCTCGTGGTCAGCGCCCTGATCCTCGTCCTCGGCCTGCGCTCGATGACGACGCTCTCGATCCTGCAATATCCGCGGACGCAGAACGCGATCGTCACGGTGAGCACCGCCTATGCCGGCGCCGATTCCGACATCATCGCGGGCTTCATCACGACACCGCTCGAGAATGCGATCGCCCAGGCCAACGGCATCGACTACATGACCTCGACCAGCGTCACCGGCAGCAGCACCATCACGGTGAACCTGCGGCTCAACTATGATTCCGGCAAGGCGATGACCGAGATCAACGCCAAGGTGAACTCGGTTTTGAATCAGCTGCCGACGGGCACGCAGCAACCGACCTTGACGCTCAAGGTGGGCCAGACCATCGATGCGATGTATATTGGCTTTGCCAGCGACGTGCTCGCGCCCAACCAGATCACGGACTATCTGACCCGCGTGGTGCAGCCGAAGCTGCAGGCGGTCTCGGGCGTGCAGACCGCCGAGCTGATCGGCGCCAAGAAGTTCGCGCTCCGCGCCTGGCTCGATCCCGACAAGCTCGCCGCCTATGGCCTGACCGCCACGGACGTGTCGACCGCGTTGTCCGGCAATGACTACATCTCCGGTCTCGGCACGACCAAGGGCCGGCTGGTGCAGGTCGACCTCGCCGCGGCAACCAACCTGCATTCGCTGGAGCAATATCGCAACCTGGTCGTGAAGCAGGTGAACGGCGCCATCATCCGCCTGCGTGACGTCGCCAGCGTCACCCTCGGCAATGACGACTACGACACGGCGACACGCTTCAACGGCAAGACCGCGGTCTATATCGGCATTCAGGTGGCGCCGACGGCCAATCTGCTCGACGTGATCAATGGCGTGAAGGCCGTCTTCCCGGATCTGCAGCAGCAGCTGCCCAACGGCATCCGCAGCGAGATCATCTACGATTCCACGGACTTCGTGAACTCCTCGATCGACGAGGTCGAGCATACCCTGGCGGAGGCGATCGGGATCGTCATCGTCGTCGTGTTCATGTTCCTGGGCTCGTGGCGCTCGGTCCTGATCCCGGTCATCGCCATTCCCTTGTCGCTGATCGGCACCTTCGGCCTGATGCTCTTGATGGGCTTTTCCATCAACCTGCTCACTTTGCTGGCCCTGGTGCTCGCTATCGGCCTCGTCGTCGACGACGCCATCATCGTCGTCGAGGCCGTGCATCGGCTGATCGACGAGGGTGTGTCGCCGGTCGAGGCGGCAATCCAGTCGGCGCGGGCCCTGGCGAGCCCGATCATCGCGATGACGGTGGTGCTGATCGCGGTCTATGTGCCCGTCGGCTTCCAGGGCGGCCTCACCGGCGCGCTGTTCACCGAGTTCGCCTTTACCCTCGCCGGCGCGGTCACCGTCTCGGCGGTGATCGCGCTGACCTTATCGCCGATGAACTGCGCCTGGCTGCTGCGGCGGACCGAGCGCGGTTCGACCACGCTGGAGGCTCGGCTCGTGCGTGCGATCGACCACGTGCTGGAGCGGCTCGCGCATGCCTATCGCCGCTGCCTAGAAAGCGTGTTCTCGACCAAGCCTGTCGTCGTGGTGTTCGCCGTTCTGCTGCTCGCGATGATCCCCTGGCTCTATGTCAGCTCCACCAGCGAGCTCGCACCGGACGAAGATCAGGGCGTGGTGCTGTCGCTGACCAACTCGGCCCCCTCGGCCACGCTGGAGCAACGCCAGTTTTATGCGCAGCAAATGCATGACCTGATCGCGGATCGGCCGGAGACACGCACGGTGTTCCAGATCGACGCCTCCACGCAGGTGATCGGCGGCTGGGTGCTGAAGCCCTGGGATCAGCGCAAGGCAACGACGAAGACCCTGCAGCCTGAATTCCAGCAGATGCTGAATGGCATTGCCGGCGCGCGCTCGGTCGCCTTCCAGCCGTCGCCGCTGCCGGGCAGCAACGGCCTGCCGATCCAGTTCGTGATCGGCAGTACCGGCACCTTCAACGAGCTCAATGACGTGTCGCGCGATCTCATGAGCAAGGCACTCGCCAGCGGCAAGTTCATCTTCCTCGACAGCGACCTCAAGATCGACAAGCCGCAGACCACCGTCGTGTTCGACCGCGACAAGGCCGCCGATCTCGGCCTCAAGATGAGCGATCTCGGCGGCGCGCTCGCCACCATGCTGGGCGGCAATTATCTCGACTATTTCAGCCTCGAGGGCCGCTCCTACAAGGTGATCCCCCAAGTGAGACAGAACGACCGCCTGACCGACGCGCAGCTCCTGGATTATTCGATCCGCGCCGGCAGCAGCACCATGGTGCCGCTGGCGACGGTCGCGCATCTCGAGCACAAGACCATCCCGGAGTCGCTCAACCACTTCCAGCAGATCAACGCCGCGACCATCTCCGGCGTCGCGATGCCAGGTGTCGCGATGGGAGATGCGCTGGCGACGCTGAAGGAGCTCGGGAAGTCGCTGCCATCCGGCTATTCGATCGATTATGGCGGCGCCTCGCGGCAGCTCGAACAGGAATCCGGCGGCTTCGTCACCACCTTCGTCTTCGCGCTGATCATCATCTTCCTGGCGCTCGCCGCCCTCTTCAACAGCTTCGTCGATCCCATCATCATCCTGGTCTCGGTGCCGATGTCGCTGGCCGGCGCGCTGATCTTCATCAGCCTCGGCATCGGCGGCGCCAGCATCAACATCTACACCCAGGTCGGCCTGGTCACCCTGATGGGCCTCGTCAGCAAGCACGGCATCCTGATGGTGGAGGTCGCCAACGAGCAGCGCGAGCAGGGCAAGGACCGCACCGAGGCGATCATCGAAGCCGCGACGATCCGGCTGCGGCCGATCCTGATGACGACGGCGGCGATGGTGCTCGGCGTGATCCCACTGATCACCGCGAGCGGCGCCGGCGCGGTGTCGCGCTTCAACATGGGCCTGGTCATCGCAACCGGCCTCTCCATCGGCACCCTGTTCACGCTGTTCGTGGTCCCCGTTGCCTACGCGCTGATTGCCCATCGCGGCACGGCGATCGAGGCAACGGCGCACAGCAAGGAGGCGCCTGCCGCGGCCTCATGATAAAAAATCGAATCTTATCAGATACTTGATATCAGTCTCGCCAGCCGCAAGTCGGCGAATTGACAAACGATACACAATCTCGATATATCGTTCGTTAGAAACGGAGATCATATCGTATGAGACATCATTGGAAATTCGGCCGCGCGGGTTTTGACGACGACCGTGAGGTCCGCGGCTGGGGCCATCGCGGCCATCGCCTCGGCCAGCATCGTTCTGACGAAAGCTGCGAAGAGGTTCGTCTTGCCGGCCGTGGCCCGGGCTTCGGCCGCCACCGCGGACCGGGCCTGTTCGAAGGCGACGGCCGCCGCGGCGGTCGCGACGAGTTCGGGCGGGGCGGCGGAGGTCGCTTCTTCGGCCCCGGCGACCTGCGCAGCCTGCTGCTGTGGCTGATCGGCGAGAAACCACGCCATGGCTATGAGCTGATCAAGGCGGTCGAGCAGCTGGTCGGCGGCGCCTACTCGCCGAGCCCCGGCTCGGTCTACCCGATCCTCAGCCTGCTCGAGGACATGGGTCAGATCGAAGCGGCGTCGGCCGAGGGCGGCAAGAAGCTGTTCGCGATCACCGACGCCGGACGCCAGGCACTGAAGGACGATGCAGCCGCGATCGAGGGCCTGCTCAGCCGGATGCGCATCATGGCGCGCACGATGGGCGGCATGCGGCCGCCGGAGCCGGTGCTGCAGGCCGTGCAGACGCTGAAGATGGCGCTCAAGATGCACCGCTCCGGCTGGAGCGATGCGGAAACGAAGCGCGTCAGCGACATTCTCACCCGCGCCATCGCCGAGATCCAGGGCGATGACGAGGGCACCGCAACCTGAACAACACCCCTTGCACAAGGAGGCAACAGATGCCCCACGCCTACGCCATCGAAGTGAGCGACATCACCCCAAGTGCGGACGGCAGCGCCGGGCCCAGCTACGACTTCACCTTCACCAGCCATGACGATCTCAACGAGATCGTCGCGCGCGTCCAGCGCCGCGGCTTGTTCGACCAGAACGAGAGCAAGGCGTTCGTCACCGGGCTGAAGCTGCTCGGCGGCGTGATGCTGAACCATCGCGGCGAACCGCTGTTCGCCGAGTTCGGCCCGGCGTTCAAGGAGTTCATGAAGAAGTTGAAGTCGGGCGCCAAGACTCAGGAGGTGCAGGCGTAGCACTGGACGTTGAAGACGGCCCCCATTGGTGGGGCGCCGTCTCGTCACACACTCCCCTGTCGTCCCGGCCTTGAGCCGGGACCCATAACCACCGGCCGTGACGAGGCAGGCCGCTGGCAGCAACGTCCCGCGATAGGATCCGCGGTATGGGTCCCCGCGTTCGCGGGGACGACAGTTGTGGTTGTCGCAAGCGGTGAGCAATAGCAAGCCGCCCGCGTGAGCCGATAGAGTACCGCGGCCGCTACACCGGCTCCAGCACCATCAATCCCGTCGCCGTGTTGGAGATCGGGATGTGATAGTTGGAATGCTCCTTGCGCACCTTCTGCGGCAGGGCGCCGCGCGCGACCATCCAGTTCAGGAGCTCGACGCCCTGCGTGCCCGACAGCTCGACCAGCTCGGTGGTCGAGTACTTCGTCGCCCAGGCGGGATCGTCGACCATGCTGGCCATGAACTTCTCATCGAAGTCCTTGTTGATGAAGCCGGCGCGCTCGCCGTCGAGCTGGTGCGACAGGCCGCCGGTGCCCATGACGACCACCCGCTCGTCCTTCGGCCAGGATTCGATGGCGCACGCCAGCGCCTGGCCGAGCTTGTAGCAGCGGGCGGCCGAGGGCAGCGGCGCCTGCACGGTGTTGACGACCACCGGCACCACGCGCACCGGCCATTTCTGGTCCGGCCAGCACAGCGCCATCGGCAAGGTGAAGGCGTGATCGACCACCATCTCCTGGCAGGTGGTGAGGTCGAAATCCTCCTTCACCAGATGCTCGATCAGGTGCCAGGACAATTCGCTATCGCCCTTGAACGGCGCGGTCTGCGGAATGCCCCAGCCCTCGTCGGCATTGCTGTAGCTGTCGCAGGCGCCGACCGCGAAGGTCGGCATCTTGTCGAGGAAGAAATTGAGCCCGTGGTCGTTATAGACCAGCACAACGACATCCGGCTTCACCTTGGCGAGCCACTCGCGCACATGCGGGAAGCCGTCGAAGAACGGCTTCCAATAGGGATCCTGCTGCAGCCCCTTGGCGATCGCGCCGCCGATGGCCGGAACGTGGGAGGTCGTGATTGCGCCGACGATCTTTGCCATGATGATTACCCCTTGGCCGCCAGAAGCTTGGCCTTGAACTGATCCTTGGTGAGCCCGGTCTGCTGCGCGCCGATATCCTGCATGTCCAGGCCGAAGATGCCGGCGAACTTGGCGAGGTAATAGGCGTTGCCGCCGGCTTCGATCAGTTCCAGCACGTTGCGGTGCTTGATCGCCGCGCGCTGCTGCGCGTTGAGGCCGAACTTGGCGCAATAGGCGTCTTCGTCGGCGACAAAGGCCTTGCGATTGGCAGCGTCATTGAACGAGTAGCACATCTTGTTGAGCGCGTAGCCTTTGCGGGCCTGCTCGCCGTCGAAGATGGTGGTGCCGGGCACGGGCTGCCGGGCTGACGTGGCGGACATCTTGACCTCCCCTGTGATGTTTCGGCGGGCCGCGTTTGATCTGGATCAAAGGCGGCCAGCGTCGTGCCGCCAGTATCGCGCTCCGACAGCATCAATAAAGGCCGCGCGCCCGATCCGATCCATGAGCCAATTCGATCATTTGGACCTCGACGGCCGCCTGCTGCAGCTGCTGCTCGCCGTCATCGAAGAAGGCTCGGTGACGCGCGCGGCGCAGCGGCTTGGCGTGACGCAATCGGCGGTCAGCCACCTGCTCGACAAGCTGCGGGTGATCACCGGCGATCCGCTGTTCGTCAAATCCGGACGGGGCATCGTGCCGACAGCGCATGCGCAATTGCTGGCGCTGCGGGCGCGGGCTCTGCTCGACGATCTCCGCAGCTTCTCGCATGCCGCGGCGTTCGATCCGGCGCAGGTCTCGGCGCAGGTGACGATCGCCGCCAACGACCTGCAGCGCGACCTGCTGCTGCCGTCCCTGCTCCGCTACACCCGCGCGCAGGCGCCAGGCCTGAGCCTGCGCGTCATTCCCTCCGGCGCCCCCACGCCGGACATGCTGCGCGAGGAACATTGTCAGCTGATCATCACCCCCCGCCCACCCGAGGGCAGCGACATCCTGCAGAAGCGGTTGTTCGAGGACAGCTACCGCGTGTTCTACGATTCCAGCCAGCGCGAGCCGCCGCAATCCCTCGAGGACTATCTGGCGAGCGACCACGTCACGGTGCTGTATGAGCCGCGGCGTCGGCTCGACATTGACGAGGTGTTTGCCGAGCGGGGCATTGTCCGACGCTTCGTTGCACAAGTGCCGGGCTTCGGCGGCGTCGGTCCGTTCCTGCGCGGCAGCCGCATGATCGCGACGCTGCCGAGCCTGCTGCGCGCCTATATGCTACGCGGCCTGGCGGTGGCACCGGTACCGGTCCCCTGCCCGCCCATGCCGATGTACATGGTCTGGCATCTGCGCCACCACGACGATCCGATGCACCGCTGGCTGCGCCAGCAGCTCGAGATCGTGGTCGCGCCGAGCCTGGCCGCTGCCGCCGAATACATGCCGGTGACGGTGTGACCGGCGGCAGTGCGATCCACCGGTCTCACTCCGGGGTGTGACAGACCGCCTCGATATTGTTGCCGTCGGGGTCGCGCACGAACGCGCCGTAATAATGCGCGTGGTAATGCGGCCGCAGCCCCGGCGCGCCGTTGTCACGTCCGCCGGCCGCGATGGCCGCGCGGTAGAAGGCGTCGACCGTGGCGCGATCCTTGGCGTGGAAGGCAATATGCGTCGATGTCGCCGCCGTACCGCCGGTGCCGATCCAGAAATCCGGACGGCCGTCGCCGAAGCCGGCGTGATCGCCATGGCCGCCGGTCTGCGCGTCGGTGATCTCCATCATCAGCACATAGCCGAGCGGTGCAAGCGCGGCCGCATAGAAGGCCTTGCTGCGGGCAAAGTCGGAGACGGGGAAGCCGACGTGATCGAGCATGACGATCCTCCTGGCGTGATCAGGCGAAGACCGGCCGACGATAGGACGGCTTCACCGCGGTCGCAACGCGGTCACCCCGGCAGCGCCGGCGCAGGACCGTGGCCGGTGCGGAGCACATGCGCCCCGCACCGACGCTGCGCGTCGTTCAGCGCAGAATGTGATGCAGCACCTCGCCATCGACCTGCTGCGGCTTGACGCCCAGGATCCTCATGATGGTCGGCGCCACGTCGATGTTGCGCATGCGCCGGATCGTCGCGCCGTCGCGAATGTCGGGCCCGGCGGCGATGAACGTCGCGCTCATTTCCGACAACAGAGGGTCGTGGCCATGGGCGCCATAGAAGTTCGGCATCGACAGCGCGGTCGTGGTCGCGTTGAACGCGGCGTCACCGAGGCGGGCCACGCCGGGGCTCTGGATGCCGTCGAAATTGTAGCCCGGAGCCATCAGCGCAAAGACGTCGCCGAAATCCTGGCCGATGGCCTTGCTGGTGCACAGGCCGGTGCCGGCGTCGCATTGCAGCGGCCGGCTCTCGACCACCGTAAACAGTCGCCCGTCCTTGAGCGAGGCGTTGAACCGCGGATTGGGATCGACGGCGTTCTTCACGGCATTGGCGACCTGCGTCACCAGCGCGTTGTAGCTCGCCGGATCGACGGTGCCGCCCGCCTCTCGATTCTGCAGGTTGACATAGATGTTGACGGCAGGTCCCGAGGTGCGGATCGCGAGCTTCGACGTATCGATGCCGGCGTTGCGCAGGATGTTGAGCATGCTCACCGACGTATGGAACGGGGCGAAGCCGTGATCCGACACCACGATGACGTTGCTGCCGCGGCCCGCCGTGTCGGCAATCCGCTTCACCGCCTTGTCAGCCGCTTGATACGCCGCACGAATATAGGACGCGTAGCGCGCGACCTTGGCCGGATCCTGATTGGCACCGATCGAGTTCGGGTCCTTCGGGTTGGTGCCCTGGCGACGATCGGTCAGCAGGAACTGGTGCTCGGAGCCGTCCGGCTGCTCGATATAGATCATCACGAGGTCGGCATCGCGGTGCTTGCGGATCGCGCGCTCGCCGATCGCCGCCTGATAGCGCACGAAGGTCTTCACCATGTCCTCGAACATCGCCTCGATCTCGACATCGGGGAAGCTGGTGAAGCCCGGGCCGAGCCGCTCGGGAATGCGGAAGTCGGCCTGCGGACGCCAGAAGCCGATATTGGTGTTGATATCGTCGACATCGGCCAGAACCGCGGCATTGCGCGGGATGTAGTTGGCGCCGTAACGGGCGAAGCGCACCACCGACAGATCAGGAGCAAGCGCCGAGACGAAATAGGCCGTGCCGACCTTGGCGCCGCTGCCTTCGAAGAAGAACGGCGCATTCTCGCCGCCCAGTTTGGCGAAGGCAGGTCCAGTGGAAGGAGCCTGGAACGGTCCCGCGGCGATGCCGCGCGTCACATCGAAGAATACCAATGTGTCGTAGTTCACCTTGCCGTCATTGGTGGTATCGATCGCGGCGACACGGATCGCATATTTGAGGTCGAGCGTCGCTGCGGCCGTGCAGGTCGCCGGCGCGGCCGACGCGCAGGAGAAGGTCTCGATCGGCGCGGCGGTGGCCAGCACCGGGCTGTAGGAGGAATGTCCGGCCGACTGCAGTGCTGCGACGATCGCCGGGTCCGACACGAAATCGCTGCGCGACAGCGAGAAGCCCTGGGCCGAGAGACCGCCGAACGCGCCGAACGGCACCGTGTAGTCGGTGACGCGGGTCGGCTCGGCCTGCTGCACCACCGTGTTGTTGATCGAGATGTCGGCGCCGTCGCCGCCCGGCCAGGTCGCAGTGACCACCTTCTTGCCGTGCTGACGCAGTTGCACCCAAAGCGGCTGCGCGGTCGGCTGCGGGCTCGGCCCGAGCGGACTCAGGCGGTAGCCGCCGATCGGCGCGGCGAAGCCGCTGATGCTGGACGTGATCGGAGCCGCAATCGCCTGGAACGTATTCGAGGGAATGTCGTTGTGGACCGCCGTGGATCCCGTCGCGATCTCGATATGCGACACCGCCGTCAGCGAGGGTGACGCCGTGACGTTCTGCTTGGCCACGGCCCCGCGGCGGCTCAGCCGCGCCAGCCCGCCGTCGCGCGGCAGCACACCCTCCTCGATGAACTTCTCGATGAAGTCGGGCTTCGCGCCGTCGAGCGAGATCAGCACCACACGTGGCGATCTCCGGCCCTGCCGGTCGTGATCACGGTCATCGTCACGGTCGCGATCGTCGTCATGATCATGGAATGCGCGATCACCATGTGCGTCATGATCCGCCGTCCACGCCGGCGTCGAAATAACCGCAAGCAAAGCCGCGAGCGCCGCGCCCGACAGCGCTCGGAGACAACTCTTCGAATGCATGTGATGGCCCCCCAGGTCGCGCAACCTTCGCGCGTTCATTCTTAACGGGGGTACCGCTTATCGGCCTTGGCTGACGCGCATGTGACGTCCGCACGACACATGTGACGGTCGCGCGACAAACGGCTCGCGCGACATCATGCATCTATCCTGCAAGGATCGTTCGCGCCGTCTGCCGCCCGCTCGCCAGGGCCGCCTCGACGGTGCCCATATCGCGCCCGCGATAGAGCGCCTCACCGGATATCAGCACCGGTCCGCCATCCCAGCGTGTCAGCACGTCCTGTGCGATCCGCGTGGCGAGCGTCGCATAGGAATAGGCGCCGCGCGCGAACGGGTCGTTTGCCCAATCTGTCGCATGCGCCGCGGTGAGATCCTCCCTGAGAAGGCTCACGGGCTTCGCGAAGATATCAGCAAGAGCCGCAAGTCCGGTCTCGATCAGCGCGTGCTCATCGCGCGCCGCAAACGCGTGCGTCGGCGGCCCAGCGAGCCAGCCGGTCAGCACGTCACGATCGCTCGGGTGCTGCGTCCACCACACCGGTACCGCGGCATCGGACAAGACGAACAGCATATCCGAGAGATCGCGCGCCGGCGTCGCCATCCACCAGCGGCGCTCGAAGCGGAGCAGCAGCTTGATCACGTTGCCGAACCCGATGTCGGCGGCAGCCGCCACCTGCCCGTGCATCGCCGCCGGCAGCGCGATGGTCCGCAGCAGCGGCAGCGGCACGGTCAGAATGACCGCATCGCCGCGAAACGTGCGTCCGTCGGCGCAATGCACGATCGCAACGCCATCTGCACTCTCGACCGCCGCCACGACGGATTCGAACGCGAACGTGACGCCGCGCGCGCGGCACGCGGCTTCGAGGTCATCGACCAGGGCCCCGTAGCCGCCGACGACGCGGGCCTGGCCGCCGCGGTGGCCGCCCATCCACTCGTCGCGCAATGCGAACACGCTGGCGCGATCGGGGTCGGCGGCGTCGTAGCCTTGCACCATGCCGAGCACGGATTTGCGCAGGCTGGCAAACTGCGCGCCCGCGAAATGGCGCTCGAGCAGCGCGGTCACGGTGAGATCGTGATCGAGTCTGGCGAGCACATCGTGCAGTCTCGCCATCTCCCGGTCGGACGGATCGTCGGAGGAGAAGGTCCCGTTCTCGACATGCCAGCGCGCACCATCGACCGGTTGCGCCTTCAGCTCTGCCTCGGCCAGCAGCTGATAGGTCACCGGCGCCTCGCCATGGATGAATTCCGCGCCGGCGTCCGCTCTGTAGCCGAAGGAGCTTTCGGCGAGCGGATGGATACGGCCGCCGCAACGATCGCGGGCTTCGAGGACCGTTACTTTCCGGCCGGCGGAGGCGAGCTCACGCGCCGCGATCAGGCCCGCAGCGCCGGCACCGACGACGATGATATGATCTCTTCTCTCAGCCATGGCTGGCCTGAGCCGGCGCGGACGGACCGTTGGTGATCTTGTAGCGCAGCCACAGCGCGCCGCCCGCAAGGGCCGTGCTGCTCTCCAGCGTCATGGAAGTGATCGGCGCTCGCTGATCCGACTCGCTCTCGCGCGAATCGAACACGCTGGGTGCGCCCTTGGCGCCGTCGATGGCCGGACACAGAACGAGGTTGAACTCGTCGACGAGCCCGGCGCGCAGGAACGCGCCATTGGCGCCACCGCCGCCTTCGAGCAGCAGCCGCTTCACGCCGAGCTCGCGCGCGAGAACGTCGAGCACCACAGCCAGGTCGAGTTGCGACCGGCCGGCGAAGATGTACGACACGCCCTCGCTGCGCAGGCCCGCAAGATGCGCATCCGACACCGCCTCGGTGAGCACGACCACGATCGGATCACCGCCGATGTCGGCGCGTCCCCAGCAGATCTTGCCGTGCGCATCGAGCACGACGCCATAGCCCCTGGCGTCGCGCCGGGCGATCCAGTTCTCGCGCGGAAAACGCTCGGAGGTCGTTGCCGGATAGGCCGTACCCTTGGCGAATTCCTGGCCGGTGACGCGGCCGATCAGCCAGGCGTCGCCGCCGAGTTGCTCATGGACCTGCTCGAACAGATCACCCGAGCCCTTTGGTCGCCAACGGCTCGGCAAAGTCCGGCCATCGACGCTCGAGGCCATCAGGCAGATGACGTCCGGTTTCATGCATCCTCCTGTCGTCGCTGATGGGAGCCACCGAATATCGCTCCCGCGGCGTTGTCAACGAAGCGGGCCGGATTTCGTTCGACGACGCTGCGGCGACCTGGAACGCCTGCGTGCGCCAGGCGCTGTCACGCCGCCTATCGCTGCGCTAGACTTGACGGAAGACGGAGCAAGTCATGGCACGCGGGATCGCGCCGAAATGGCGTAATGGCATAGGTACGCGCGGTGCAGCCTTGCTGATCGCGACGCTCGCCGGCCTCGCGCTTTGCCTCGCCGGGATCTGGCGGCTCGAGGCCGCGCGCGCCGGTGTGACGATCACCCGGCTGCAGGCCGGGACGACGCCCCTCACAGTGTATCGGCGCGACGGCGCCGCAGCCTCGCCGGTGGTGGTCATCGCCCACGGCTTCGCCGGCTCACGCCAGTTCATGGAGGCCTATGCGCTGACTTTGGCGCATGCAGGCTATCTCGCCGTCACTTTCGATTTCGAGGGCCACGGCCGCAATCCTACGCCGATGGCCGGTGACGTCACGCGCGTCGACGGTACGACAAGCAAGCTGATGAGCGAGATCGGCCGCGTCACCGACGTCGCCTTGTCGTTGCCGGGCGCCGATGGCCGGGTGGCACTGCTCGGTCATTCGATGGCCTCCGACATCATCGTACGCCAGGCCAGCGCCGATCCGCGGATCGGCGCAACGGTCGCGATCTCGATGTTTTCCGAAGCGGTCACGGCAAGCGCGCCGCGCAACCTGCTGATCATCACCGGCGAATGGGAGGTCGCGCTGCGCCAGGACGGCCTGCGCAATCTCAAGCTCGCCGATCCCGCCGCGCAGGAAGGCGACACGGTCGGCGATCCCGCAGGCCAAGGCGGGCGCCGCGCCGTCGTGGCGCCGGGCGTCGAGCATGTCAGCGTGCTCTATTCATCGGCCGCCCTGCGCGAGGCCCGCGACTGGCTCGACCGGGTGTTCGGCCGCGCCAGCAGCGGCCCGGTGGCCGCGACCGGCGGCCCGATCGCGCTGCTGCTCACCGGCATCGTGCTGCTGGCCTGGCCCTTGGCCGCATTTCTGCCGAAGGGCGGTGCGGCCCCGCTTGTGGTTCCGCTGCGCAGCCTCGCCATCGCCACGCTGGTGCCGGCGGTGGTGACGCCGATCGTGCTGAGATTTGTCGACACCCGGTTTTTGCCGGTGCTGGTCGCGGATTATCTCGCCGCGCATCTGGTCGTCTATGGCGCGCTGTCGCTGGCGCTGCTTCGGCTGCAAGCCGTTCGGTTCGGCCGCATCGCCTGGCTCGGCGCGCTGACACTCGCCGCCTATGGCATCATCGGATTCGGCACCGCGCTCGACCGCTATGTCGCCTCCTTCATGCCGATCGCGGCCCGCCTGCCGATCATCGCGGCGATCGCTGTGGGCGCGGTGCCCTATATGCTGGCGGACAGCATCGCCAATCAGGGCGGCCACGCCGCGCTGTGGCGCACACTCTGGATCCGCGCCGCATTCCTCGCCTCGCTCGGCGGCGCGGTGGCGCTCGATGTCCGGCGGCTGTTCTTCCTGCTGATCATCATCCCCGTGATCGTGCTGTTCTTCATCGTGTTCGGGCTGATCGGCGGTTGCGTCGGTCGCAGGACCGGCTCGCCCATGGCCGAAGGCATCGGCCTCGGCTTGATCCTGGCGTGGTCGCTCGGGGTGACGTTCCCGCTGTTCGTCGCGGGGTGAGCGGCGATCCGATCACTCGTGCAGGACCCAGCTCCGTCAGTCCTGCTCCTGCCGCAGCATGAAATGGCCGAAGGCGGTGGCGATCGGCTTGGATGCGTCGTCCTGCCAGGCACGGGCCTCGAACGCGACGACGCGGCGGCCCTGCTTGACGATCGAGGCTGAGGCCACGCTGTCGAGCGCGCGGCCCGACCTGAGATAGTTGATGGTGAGACCGATCGGCTTGGGCGGCGCGGACACACCGAGTTCGCGCATGACGGTGATGATCGCCGTGGTTTCCAGGAATGCGCCGGTCATGCCGCCATGGATCGCGGGCAGCACCGGATTGCCGATGATCCGCTGCGAGAACGGCATCAGCAGCGTGTCGCCCTCCCCGGCGCGGATCCCGAGACAGCGCGCGAACGGGCTGGACGCAAACAGCCCGCTGCCATCCTCGGGAGCTTCGAGCGGCGCCGGTTCACCGGCGAAGACCGGCCGGTCGACGAGCATGTTGGTGCGGTTGGCGTCGACCATGAAGCAGGCGGTCGCGGTCGCGACAGGCTCACTCTCCTGCTCCTGATAGGCCGTCGCACGCACGAAGGCGATCGAGCGCGTGACACGGAAGCATACCGCATGCGCCTTGATATCGAGGCCGGGCGTCGCCGGCTTCTGATAGTCGATGCGCAGATCGAGGGTCGCAACGGCCCGCGTGCCGTCGAGCGCAAGCTGCACCGCCATGCCGCAGCTTTCATCGAGCATCGCGGTGACGACGCCGCCATGGATCACGCCGGTGTCGCTGTCGCCGACGAACACCGGCCGATAGGGCAAGGTCGACCAGGCCTCACCGGGGGCGTAGCGATCCATCCTGAGCCCGCTGAGATGGCCGTACACCGAGCGACGATGCCTGATTGCCTCGGCGAGTGCGTCGAAGGATGGTGGTGCGGTGGGCGGTTGCGTGTCGGTCATGGCGCGAGTTTAGAGCATGATCCGCCGACAGGGCGAAGTGTTTTCCGATGCCGACGGAAGACCTGCGTCCATCGCGTAGCGGGCGCGGCAGTCCGCTCAGCCGCACCGTGGAAGGTTGCGCTGATATCCGTCATGGCATTCGCCGTCCGTGACAGGATCTTGTGATGCTGATTGCGCGCGCCCCGGTAATCTACGTAGACGAAAAGTTTCGCGGGTCGCGCGGACTTAGAACATTGGCAACCTTGCTATGAGAATAATGGTCTCAATCAAATCCCGGAGACCTGCCGATGCGCAAGCCCATCAAGACACCGGACGTCCCGCCGAGCCGCGGCGCCGCCTCTTTACGAATCGTCATGAGCCTGGCCCTCGCCACCAGCGCCGGTGCGATATGGTGGAGCAGCGGCGGAGCCAAGAGCCTGTCCTTCGCCTACGACGGATCGCCCTCGCTGGAGACCCGCGTCGCCGCGCTGAGCTCGGAGCTCACCCAGCTGAAGGCCGAGACGGCGCAGTTGCGCGAGCGGCAGAACGACACGTCCGGAGAGATCGTGCAGCTGCGCGCGACCCTGACCAGTGCCGAGACGGGCCTGGCGAGCTTGCGCACGGCGGCTGATGTGACCGAGGCGATCCGCCGCGACACGGCCGACAAGATCGAGTCCGACATTGCCTTGCTGAAGCGCCAGACCATTCGTCTGCGGACCGCGCAGGAGGACGCGTCGACCGAGATGAGCGGGCTGCGCGCCGCCGCAGCCAACAGCGAAATCGGCATCGAGCAGCTCCGCACGACCACCGGTGAAATTCGTCAGCACGTCGCGCGCATCGAGACCGTACGCGAGGCGACCGGCTCGATCGGCCGCGCCCACAAGCATCGTGTCAAGCGGATTGCCCGCGCCTCCGAGACAGAGCCGCAGCTGGTGCAGCCGCTCCTCGCCCAGTGGCCGGCCGCAGCACCTGCCGGCCGCAACTGATCCTGACGCGCGGTCCGCAGACCGGCCATCGGTCTTTCGAGAAGATCGAGCGTGAACGAGCCGACAGATCATGATGCGCCGCTCAGCAGCCGCATCATGATCTGTCCCATTCTGCTATCCAACAGCCGCGAACCTGACCGCGCGTTGCGCCGCGGTCGGCGCCACGCAGGTTACCACCAGCCCGGTTGCACCGGCCGGAAATAGGTCGGAGGCGGTCCACGCCGACGCGGCTGAGCGACAGGCTGGCCGTCCCAGCTGCGCTGGAAGACATTGCCGAATCCGTCGTCATATTCGTCGCCGCTCGCAACGACATCGACATTCGTCGTCGGCCGGCGCGTGACGAAGCCGCCCTGCGGCTGATTGCTCAGCACAGCGACGAACTCTGTCCGATAATTGGTCTCGCTCGACAGTGGCTCGTCAGAGACAATGATCGACGAGCGCGGCACCGCCGTCGGCGCGATACGGTCCAGGACCTCTGTCGGAATCGTGATCCGGTCGAGCGCGTCCTTGGCGTCGTCGCCGTCGTCGATCGTCACCGCCGTCCAGCGCAGGCCCGCATTGCCCTGCGCCACCGCCGTGAAGATGTGCGTGCCGATCGGCCGTTCCGGATCGCGGATCTCCACCGGGGCCTCGATCGAGGTGTCGAACACCTCGCCGCCGCCGTCACGCGCCGGCTTGTGCGTGTTGCGCCTGACATAGACCATCTGCGTGGAGCGGCTGATATAGACCGACACCGGCTCGGTCGCGAGTTGCGCATCGGTCGCTGCCTTGGTGGCGTCGGCCTTCCGGGCGGCGGCGGCCTTGGCCGCCTCCTTCGTGCTCGCGACGGCGGCGAGCTTGGCCGCCGCGTCCGCCTTGGCGGCGTCGAGCTGCGTCGCGGCGTCGCCGGCCTGCGTCGCCAGCTTCTGCCGGGCCTCCGCGAGCTGGGCCTTGGCCTCCTCGGTCTTGGCCGCAGCCAGCTTGCGGTCGATCATCTTGAGGTCAGCCTCGGTGCGGGCCTTGGCCTGCTCCAATTTGCGCAGCGACGCCTTCAGCGATTTGGCGTCCCGCTCGGCGGCGGTGGCCGCCGCCTTGGTCTCGTCGGCGCTCTTGGCCGCGTCCTCGGCCTCGCGGCCGAGTGTCGCAGCACGCGACGGCACGGCGGCGAGCGCCGAAGCCTGCGGCACGAACAAGGCCGGATGGGAGAACTCGACCGGCGCTACGTCGCCCGGCGCGATGATCACCCGCATGCCGATCCAGGTCCGGTCGAACAGCTTCTCCGCGAAGCCATATGGCATCCGCACACAGCCATGCGAGGCGGCATAACCGGGCAGCGGCCCGCCATGCAGCGCGACGCCGTTCCACGTGATGCGCTGCATGTTCGGCATCCAGGCATCGTCATACAGCGTCGAATGGTGATCCTTGTCCTTCTCGATGATGGCGAACACGCCGGCGGGCGTTTCACGTCCAGCCACGCCGGTCGAGACCGGCGCGCGCCAGATCCAGCCCTCCGCGTCGTAGAACGTCACCTTCTGCGCCTTGATCGACACGATCGCCATGATCGGCTCGCCATGCGCCCGCGGCGCCGTCGCCTCGGTCACCGGCGCAGGCCGCGCCTGCCGCGCGGTCGCCGCAGGGCCAGAGAGTGTCAGCGCGGCCAGGGTTGCCAGCATCACGAAGACGGAACTTCCCCAATGCCGCCTGGCTGGAATGAAATGCGCCGCCGTGACTCTGTTCGCCATGTCCTGCCTCGGTGTCCTGGTTCAATGCCGGTCCGGCTGCAACGCGCGAAGACCGCATCGCGTTCTCAGTTATACGCCGGATCGTGTTTTTTGGGTGAAAGCCTCCGATGTCCGCAGCCGCCCCAATCGCCACAATCACGGCGCGCGGCCCCCTGATGCTTGCCGTCTGGTGTTCAAAATGATCGATCGTCCAATACCCGCCTCGCTGCGGCAACCGCTCGGTCCACGTCGGCCTCATTGGTCTGCCAGTTGCACACGGACACCCGCATGCAGCGCCTGCCTCGCCAGGTCGTGCCGCCGAAGAACGCCTCTCCGGTCGCGACGATGGCGGCGACCACTGCGTCGGTGCGCCGGTCATGATCCGCCTCGGTGGCGGAGGGCTGCGGATCCAGGAACCGCACCAATCCCTGATTCAGGGTCGGCATCCAGGCCACAACAGCGCCCGGCAATGCACCGATCCGGGTGACCAAAGCGAGAGCATGAGCACAACTCCGCTCGACGAGGTCGGCAATGCCGCGCCGACCGAGCTGACGGATGGCGGCATAGGTCGGCACGGCGCGGCCACGCCGTGACCATTCCGGAGTCCAATCGATCTGATCACGCGCGCCGTCGGAAAGCATCGTATAGCTCGTTCGGTGCGAGAACGCGCCGCGATGCGCGTCAGGATCGGCAACGAACGCATAGCCGCAATCGAACGGGGTGTTGAGCCATTTGTGTCCGTCGCAGGTCCAGGAATCCGCCAACTCGGACCCGTGCAGCAGATGCCTGTAGCGGGGGCTCGCAGCGGGCCCACAGGCCGAAGGCGCCGTCCACATGGACCCATGCATCATGCGCATGAGCGATCGGGATCAATTCGGCGAAGGGGTCGAACGCGCCGATGTTGAGATCACCGGCCTGCAAGATCAGGATGGTGGGCCTCTTCTCTCCCGCCAGGGCCCGCGCGAGCGCCGCGGGCTCGAGCTGTCCCGCATGATTGCAGGGGAGCGGCTGAACCGCACTCTTGCCAAGACCGAGAATGCGCAATGCGCGCTCGACGGAGCCATGCCGCTCAGTGCTGGTGATGACGCGCAGCGCGGGTGCGCCGAACAGCCCTTGATCCTCGACGTCCCACCCGCAGCGCGCCAGCAAACGATGACGCGCTGCGCCGAGGCACGTGACATGAGCCATCTGCGTTCCCGTCACCAAGGCGAAGCTCGCCGTCTTCGGCAGGCCGAACAGCTGCTTGAGCCACGCGCCGGCAATCTCCTCGATCACCGCCTCGGCCGGACCGCAGGCATGGATCGCGGCATTCTGATCCCAGGCAGCAACCAGCCAATCGGCCGCGAGCGCCGCCGGCAGTGTCCCGCCGATGACCCAGCCGAAGAAACGCCCGCTGCCGCTGCCGAGGATTCCCCCGTCCACATCACGAACGATGTCCCCAATCACGTTCTCTGCGGCGACGCCGTCATCCGTCAGCGCGCGATTCAACCGCCTGCGAAGATCGTCGAGCGACGCCGTCGCGGCGATGGGCTGGATATCGCGATGGCGCAGGTACGCGACGGCGTGTTTGAACGCCAATTCCAAGGCGCCCGTCCATTCATCGGTAACTCCCATTGAGATTCAATCCTGTCTGCGTTGCGTAGGCAGCCTTATATGCGTTGAAACCCTCCCGATGCTTCGCTATCGACCACACCATGAGAGATGGTCCCAACTTCGCAGCCATTGCTGCGCTGATCGGCGATCCAGCGCGCGCCAACATCCTGAGCGCGCTGATGGATGGGCGTGCACTGACCGTGAGCGAGCTCGCCAAATCAGCAAGCATCGGCCTCCCGACTGCCAGTGCCCATGTCAGCAAACTGGAGCAGGCCGAACTGCTCGTGACGGTCAGACAGGGACGCCATCGCTATGTGCGCCTGTCCGGAGAAGACGTCGTCCACACGTTGGAGACACTCATGCTGCTCGCGGCGCGCACCGGACACCGGCGGGTGCGGACCGGCCCGCGTGACCCGGCGCTGCGCGAGGCACGCGTCTGTTACGATCATCTCGCCGGCGCCCGCGGCGTGCAGATGTTCGAAAGCATGGCGCGCGGCAAGCTTGTTGAATGTCGCGACGGCCATGTCGCGCTGACAAACGCAGGACGGCGCTTCACCGAACAATTCGGAATCGATCTCCGCACACTTCACGCCGCGGACCGGACCATTTGCGTCAGCTGTCTCGATTGGAGTGAGCGCCGCGATCATCTCGCGGGACGGCTCGGCTGCGCCTATCTTGACCGCATTTTCGCGCTCAAATGGGCGCGCCGAGATCAACACACAGCCGAGCCGTGCTGTTCAGTCACAACGGGCTGCGCGAGTTCGAGCGGCTGTTTCCGCTGTGACGAGGCTCCTCGATCTAAGAGGACTTAGATCGGCCGGCGGGCATCGTGCTCCAATTATTTGGTCCACCCGGCTTGAACACACCGTGCTGCGCTCCCATGCTGTGATGGTAGCCCGGGCAAGGCCGATGGTCGGCAGCCCTTCACCTCCCGATCGCCGAAAGCGGAGCGATGGCCGTGCCCAACCCCCACGATTTCCATAAGCCGCAGCCGTCCTATTCCAAGGAAGACCTGCTCAGATCCAGCGACGGCGGCTATTTCGGGCCCGGCAACGCCCAACTTCCGGCGCCGCCGATGCTGATGATGGATCGGATCACCGCGCTCAGCCTGGATGGCGGTCGCTACCGCAAGGGTCACGTGGTCGGCGAATTGGACATCACGCCCAAGCTCTGGTTCTTCGACTGTCTGTTTCGCGGCGATCCGGTCATGCCGGGCTGCCTCGGCCTCGATGCGATGTGGCAGATGGTCGGCTATTGGCTCGGCTGGTCGGGCTCGCCCGGCAAGGGCCGCGCCACCGGCGTCGGCGAAGTCCGCTTCCGAGGCGCCATCACGCCGGATGTCAGCTGCGTGCGCTACGAGGTCGACATCCGCCAGGTGAAGCGTGGCCGGCTGGTGCTCGGCATCGCCGATGGCCGCGTGCTGGCGAATGACCGCTGTGTCTACGAGGCCCGCGACATGAAGGTCGCGCTGGTTGGAGCGGCGGGTTGACGCCCCGATCCGTCGGAGGCGACATGAGCAAACAGCTCGTGCTGATCGCGGGTCCGATGGTGCGGGCGTCGAGTTGGCAGCCCACAGCCGCCCATCTGCGTCAGGCCGGCTGGTCGGTCCAGGTGCCGGATCTGCTCGCGCATCGCGTGACGCCTCCCGCCTGGCGCGCCTGGTCCCGGCACTTGCTGGACCACATCACACCAACGGAGGCTCCGATCCTGGTCGGCCATAGTTCGGCGAGCGCGCTGGTCGCCGATCTCGCGACAAAGCTGCCGGCCGGCGGTCTCATCATCGTTGATGGCGACATCCCGCCGGAGCAAGGCCGCGCGTCGCCGGTGCGGCCCGCACTGCATGATGTCATCCGCAACCTGGCGGACGCAGATGGAGCGCTTCCGGTCTGGTCACGCTGGTTCTTGCACGATCCCCAGCGCGCCGCGCTGATCGGCCTGGACCGTCTGGCTCAGGACCCTGTTGCTCTCGCCAGGTTCGAGGACGGGCTGCCGGTCATGCATATCGACTGGTTCGACGACTCGATCGAATTGGCGCGCTGGGATCACGTCCCAGCCGGTTTCATCCAGGCCTCGCCGATCTATGATCACGCGACGGCCGAGGCGCTCCGGCGCGGCTGGCCGGTCGCGCGACTCGGCGGAACTCATCTCCACCCCACGCTTTGTCCAGCCGATACCGCGCAAGCCATCATGTCGCTGGTCCATCAGCTCGATGCGGGCTCTGGCCGAACGCATCTCACAGACGCTTCTCGAAAAACAGATCCGGATAGGGATCGTCGTTGAAGCGCTCGATCTCGGTCCAGCCGGTGCGGCGATAGAGCTGCATCGCCTCGCCGAGCGCGCTGTTGGTGTCGAGCCGCAGCGTGGTGATCGAGAGCTTGCGCGCGGCGTCCTCGGCGGCGTCCATCAGGCGGCGGGCGACGCCGAGGCCGCGCGCGGCGGGCGCGACCCACAGCCGCTTGATCTCGGCGAGCTGGCCGCCGGTGCCCTTCAGCCCGACACAGCCGAGCGGCAGCCCGTCCGACAGCGCCACGAAGAACGCGCCCCGCGGCGACACCATGTCGGTGGCGTCGGGATCGCGCGACAGCGCCACGTCATAGCCCCGCGCAAACCGGCGCGACAGCTCGGCGTAATATTCGCCGAGGCAATAGCGCGCCTGCTCCGACCGCGGGTCGACCAGGTTGATGCTGATGCGGCTGCGGCCGAGCGCGGCGGCGACCATGTCCATCGCGGCCAGCAGCGCCTCGGGCTGGCTGTGGCGCGCCAGCATCGACTCCGCTTGCGCATTCGAGAGCGTCTCATAGGCCTCGAACTCGCGCCGGCCGGCGGCGGTGAGCCTGGTGATGCGGCGGCGCGCATCCTCCGGATGCGGCGTGGTCGTCACCAGCCCCTCCTCCTCCAGGCTGCGCAGCAGCCGGCTCATCAGGCCGGAATCGAGCGCGAGATAGTCGCGCAGCTCGGCAACGTCGCTGCGGCCATGGCCGATGGCGTTGAGCACGCGCGCCGCGCCGAGCGGCCGTCCGCGGCCGAGGAAGGAGGTGTCGAGCGCGCCGACCTCCGATGTGACGGCGCGGTTGAAGCGGCGGACGCGGGAGATCGGATCGAGCATAATATCTGACCTAAGTCAGACATTAGCTGCTGTCAAGCGCGCTGGCCCCTCGCGCTCGCCGGGGCGGCCTCCTTGACAAAAAAGGCGGTCCGGCCGCCGGCCAGGGCCGGATGCCAGACCGCCAGGTTTCCCCGGGAGGAACTCAGTTCAGAAGCTTGGCGACGTTGTCCTTGGTGACAAGATCGAGGCCGGTATAGATCACGTCCGGCACCTTCTCGCCCTTCTTGATCGCCAGCAGCGTATCCATCGCCTTCTCACCCATCTCGAACGGGCGCTGGCCGGTGAGCGCGTTGGAATAGCCGTCGCGCAGCAGTTCGAGCTGCATCTTGAGCGTATCAGCGACGACCAGCGTCAGCTTGCCGGCGTCGATGTCCTTGCGGTTCTTGTTGACGAAGGCCTTGTAGCCTTCGGGCGCGAACATCGGCCAGCCACCGACCGGCACGATCGCGGCGAGGTCGGGCGTCGCGGTGCGCAGATCGGCCATCTGCTGCACGGCGAGCGCGGGATCGTCGTTGCAGAAGGTCGGCGAGCCTGCCACTTCCGTCCACTTCGAGCCCTTCAGCGCCTCACGCACGCCGTCGACGCGCTCGGCGAGATTCTTGGCTCCCGGGCCGCCCGAGACGACGGCGTATTTGCCGCCTTCAGGCTTGAGCTGCAGCAGCTGCTTGCCGAGCGCGAGGCCGAAATCCTTGTTGTTGGTGCCTATGTAAGCGAGGCGCTTCGAGCCGGGCGCATCCGCGTCGAACGTGATGACGGGAATGCCCGCCGCCGTCGCCGCGTCGATCGACTTGGACATCGCCGCGACATCGGCCACCGAGATCGCAAGGCCGTCGACCTTCTGGGTGATGAAATCCTGGATGATCTGCGCCTGCGTGGCCGGCTCGTGCTCGATCGGCCCCTTGTAGATGCACTCGACATTGCCGAGCTCCTTGGCGCGCTTGAGGCAACCGTCGCGCGCGACGTCGAAGAACGGGTTGTTCATCGCCTTCGGCACGACGGCGAAGCGATATTTGGTCTCGGCCTGGGCCGGGGCCAGCATGATCGCGAGCGACGCGACCGCATACAGCAACTTCTTCATGAGCTTCCCTCCTCCATGTCTATCCCTGCTGATTGTCTGTGCCGGGCGCGGATAGACGTGATCAGTCACATCCCGGACAGTATTTCGTTACATCAGCCGCGCGCGAATGCGGTCGACCAGCACCGCGGCGATGATGATCACGCCGACCAGCGTCTGCTGCCAGTAGGAGTTGACCTGCGCCAGCACCAGCCCGTTGCGGATCACTTCGAGCAGCACGCAGCCGACGATCGCGCCGAGCGGACCACCGATGCCGCCGGCCAGATTGGCGCCGCCGATCACCGCGGCCGCGATCACGTTGAGCTCGTAGGACGTCGCCATGTTGGCCGGCGCCGAGCCGAGCCAGCCAGAGATGATGATGCCCTGCAGCCCGGCGGCGAGCGCGCCGATCACATAGACCTCGATCTTGACCCGCGTCACCGAGATGCCGGTGAGCTCCGCAGCCTTCTCGTTGCCGCCGATCGCGAACACGTGGCGGCCGAACGCGCTGTGATGCAGCACCACGGCCATCACCAGCGCGAGCATGACCAGATAGATGAACGGCGCCGGCAGGCCCCACAGGTCGCCCTGGGTGAGCGCGTAGAAATACTCGGCGTCAGGACCGCCGGGAAAGCTGCCCCTGCCGTTGGAGATCACGTAGCAGAGGCCACGCACGATCGACAGCATGCCGAGCGTGGTCACGAATGGCGACAGGCCGAGGATGGCGATGCACATGCCGTTGACGAGGCCGACGAGCACCGACACCAGGAGGCCCGCGAGCACCGACACGACCAGGATCAGGCCGGGCACATTGGCGACCACGGTCTTTCCGTCGGCGGCCAGATGCACGAACAGCGATGACAGCGGCGCGCCGGGGGTCGACAGCGTCGTCATCACCATCGAGGTGATCATCGCCGCGAAGCACATCAGCGAGCCGACGGACAAGTCGATGCCGCCGGTGATGATTACGAAGGTGATGCCGAGCGTGGCGATGGCGATGAAGGAGAAGTTCTTGGCGACGTTCTGCAGATTCCCTTCCGTCAGGAAATAGGGACTCGCGAAGCTCATCAGGATGATGAGAGCGATCAGTGCCAGGGTCACATAGGCTGTCTGCGACGCGAACAGGCCGCGATGCCACCATCTGATGGCGCCGACATTGGTGAAGGTAACCTCGCTGTTCGCCACGGGCGTCTCCGACGGGATAGACATCACGCAGCCTCCTTGGCGCCGGTGATCAGGGCGGTGACTTCGTCCGGGCTTGTCTCGCCGACCGGCTTGTCGGCCTTCTTCTCGCCGCGCCGCATCACCACGACGCGATCACACACCGCAAAGATGTCGGGCATGCGGTGCGAGATCAGGATCACGGCGATCCCCTGCTCCTTCAGCCGATGGATCAGGCTCAGCACCTGCTCGACCTGACGCACCGAGATCGCGGCGGTCGGCTCATCCATCATCACGAGCTTGGCGTTGGAGAGCCGGGTGCGCGCGATCGCGACCGCCTGGCGCTGACCGCCCGACATGTCCTTGACGAGGTCATGCGGCCGCGTCTCGGAGCGCAGCTCGCGGAACAGTTCCAGCGCGCGCGCCTCCATGCCCTTGTGATCGAGCAGCACCAGCGGTCCGAAATTGCGCTTCAGCTCGCGGCCGAGGAACACGTTGGCGGCGGCGGTCAGATTGTTGGCGAGTGCGAGATCCTGGTAGACGACCTCGATGCCGACGCTGCGCGAATCCATCGGGCGATGGAAATGCACCTCGCGGCCGCAAAAATGGATCGTGCCCTGGCTCGGCGGAAAATTGCCGGCGATGATCCGCACCAGGGTCGATTTGCCGGCGCCATTGTCGCCCATCAGGCCGACCACCTCGCCGGCGCCGATCGAAAGATCCACGCCTTGCAGCGCGCGGATCGCGCCGAATTGCTTGCCAACGCCCTTGAGCTCAAGGACCGGCTGAGCGGCCGGGCTGATCGCCGCTCCGCCGCCTTCATTCACCGACATGCGCAGGCTATTGTCATCAGACATAACGGTTCACCACACTTTCCAGATATTCCTGCCGGCCCGAACGCGGTTGCGGATCGAGTCCGGACGTGAGGGCACGGTCGGCGAGCTCGGCGAGCGAGCGGCGGCCGGCGAGGATCGCCTGCCCCTCCTCGCCGTCCCAACCGGCATAGCGCGCCGTGAGCGGCGCGGTCAGCGCGCCGGCCGCGAGCATCTCATCGGCGGCGAGCAGCGCGCGCGCGCATGCATCCATCGAGCCGACATGGGCGTGCAGCAGATCATCCGGGTCGATCGACTGCCGCCGGATCTTGGCGTCGAAATTCAGCCCGCCGGTGGTGAAGCCGCCGCCCTTGAGGAGCTCGTGAAACACCAGCGCCAGCTCCGGCACGTTCATCGCAAACTGGTCGGTGTCCCAGCCGAGCAGATCGTCGCCGCGATTGATGTCGAGTGAGCCGAACACGCCGAGCGCCTGCGCCAGCGCGACCTCATGCTGGAACGAATGGCCGGCGAGGATGGCGTGGTTCTGCTCGATGTTGAGCTTGACGTCGTCCAGCAGGTCATAGCGCTGCAGGAAGCCGTAGCAGGTGGCGACGTCGAAATCATATTGGTGCTTGGTCGGCTCCTTCGGCTTCGGCTCGATCAAGAGCGGCCCCTTGAAGCCGATCTTGTGCTTGTGCTCGACGACCAGCGAGACGAAGCGGCCGAGCTGGTCGAGCTCGCGCTTGAGGTCGGTGTTGAGCAAGGTCTCGTAGCCTTCGCGGCCGCCCCACAACACGTAGTTGGCGCCGCCGAGCCGATGCGTCACCTCGAGCGCGGCGCGGACCTGCCCGGCCGCATAGGTGAAGACGTCCGGATCGGGATTGGTCGCGGCGCCCGCCATGTAGCGGCGGTGCGAGAACAGATTGGCCGTGCCCCACAGCAGCCGCACCTTGGCCGCGGCCATCTTCTGCTCGAACAGATCGGCGATCGCGTTGAGGTTGGCGACGGACTCCGTCAGCGTCGCGCCTTCCGGCGCCGCGTCGACGTCGTGGAAGGTGAAGAACGGCACGTCGAGCAGGCGGAACAGCTCGAACGCGACATCGGCTTTCGCGCGCGCCATGGCCATGGCGTCATCGCCATGCTGCCAGGGCCGCAGGAACGTCTCGCCGCCGAACGGATCGCTGCCGGGCCAGCAGAACGAGTGCCAGTAGCAGACCGCAAAGCGCAGGTGGTCCTCCATCCGCCTGCCCCTGACGATGCGATCCTTGTCGTAACAGCGGAACGCCAGCGGGCTGCGGGCGTCGGCGCCGCCATAAGCAATGGTCGCGCCGGTCTGGAAGAAGGGAGGCTGGACGTTCACGAGGTGCACTCCTTGAGAGCGGGATAGAGCTTGCGCCAATGCGCATAAGCATCGTCATAGGCGGCGCGCTGGGCGGGGCGAGGTTCGAAACTCTGCAGCCGCTTCGGCTTGCGACAGACATCGGCCGGCGCAGCGCCGGTCGCGGCAAGGCGGCCGAGCCGCGCGGCGCCGATTGCGGCGCCGACCTCGCCCTCCTCGACGCGATGGACGCGGACACCGAGCACATCGGCCATGATCTGCGCCCACACCACGGAGCGCGAGCCGCCGCCGACCAGATCGACCTCGGTGATCGGCTGGGCGCTGCGGCCGAGCGCAGCGAGCATGTCGCGCGCGGCGAAGGCGACGCCCTCGAGCACCGCCTGCACGAGATCGCCGCGGCCGGCCGCGCTGCGCAGGCCGACAAAGGCGCCATCGGCATGGGCATCATTATGCGGCGTGCGCTCACCGTCGAGATAGGGCAGGAACTGCACCGGGCTTGGCCGCTCGACCGTCGCCCCCAGCGGCGCGAGCAACGCAGCCTCCGGCGCCTCGAGAATCCGCGCCAGCCACGTCAGCGACGCGGCCGCCGACAGCATCACGCCCATCTGGTGCCAAAGACCGCCGAGCGCGTGACAGAACGCATGCACGGCCGCCTTCGGCGCCGGCGCAAACCGGTCGGTGACGCGGAACAACACGCCCGACGTGCCCAGCGACAGGAACGCATCACCCGGCGTGATGGCGCCGAGGCCGATCGCGCTCGCGGCATTGTCGCCGGCGCCGCCGGCGATGACGACATTGGCGGCCATGCCCCAGCGCTGCGCCAGTTCGGGCGACAACACCGCGCTCGGCTCGTTGCCTTCGACCAGCCGCGGCATGTGGCTGAGATCGAGCCCGGTCGCCGCGAGCAGCGCCTCCGACCAGCGCCGCGCCCCGACGTCGAGCCACAGCGTGCCGGCCGCGTCGGACATGTCCTCGACCATCTCGCCGGACAGCCGGTAGCGGACATAGGCCTTCGGCAGCAGCACCGTCGCCACCTCGGCGAAGATCGCCGGTTCGTGCTTGGCGACCCAGGCGAGCTTCGGCGCGGTGAAGCCTGGCATTGCGAGATTGCCGGCAATGGCGTGCAGCTCCGGACAGCGGCGCTCGAGTTCGGCGCATTCGGTCTGCGAGCGGCCGTCATTCCACAGGATCGCCGGCCGCAACGGACGCCCGTCGCGGCCGAGCAGGGTCGCGCCGTGCATCTGGCCGGACAGGCCGATGCCGCGGACGGATGCGGTCTCGCGCGGATGAAGCCGGGCGAGGTCATCGACCGCGCCGACGCTTGCCGCCACCCAATCATCCGGATTCTGCTCGGACCACAGCGGCTTCGGATGCGACAGCGCCAGCGGACGCGACGCAGTCGCGACCAGCGCGCCCGCCTCGTCCTCCAACACGGCCTTCACGCCGGATGTGCCGACATCCAGTCCGAGAAACACGATACTCACTCCTCCCACACGGTGCACCGGTCGTGAGCGATCTGCGTCGCTTCGAAACCAGCGTTCCCTCTTTTCTTTCTGCCCAGTGCTCAGCGACGCCGCGCCAGGAGCGGCGGCCGGCTCAGGGCAGATTGTCCCGCATCACGATGTCGATGCGGATCGTTTCCTGTTCACTCAGCAGCGGCTCGCCCCGCGCCAACGCCAGCAGCACGCGCACCGCCGACCGCGCCTCGTGCCCCGGGTTCTGCGAGATGACCGCATCCATCACGCCGTTCAGCAGCAGCTTGCGCGTCACCGCGGTCACGTCATGGCCGACGAACACGATGTCGCCGGCGCGGCCGGAGTCGGTCAGCGCCTTGGCGACGCCAGCCGTGCCGGCACCGACATTGTACAGACCGACGATGTCGCCATGCCGGGCCAGCAGCTGGCCCATGAGGTGTTCTGAGCGATCATCCTCATCGTGCCCCTCAAGAACGGGCAAAACCTCAAGTTGCCGATGCTCGGCAGCGATGACCTGGGTGAAGCCGAAGATGCGTTCGGCATGGTCGCGCAGGCCTTGCGAGCCGGCCATGATCGCCAGCCGTCCCGTCCTGCCGCCGACGAAGCGCCCCACCAGCGCGCCGGCACTGCGGCCAGCGGCGATGTTGTCGATCCCGACATAATGGTGCCGCCGCGACGAGGGCACATCCGACACCAGCGTCACCACCTTAGCGCCGGCCTCGACAAGGTCATTGATGGCGGCGCGCACGCTCGGATGATCGAGCGCGACCACGGCGACGCCATCGACGCGGCCAACCAGATCTTCGAGCTTGCCGGCCAGCACGCTTGGATCAAATACATCGGTGGTGACGATATCGACCGACAGCCGGCGTGCGGCCATCCAGGTCGCCAGCTCGCCGAGATGCGCCTGGATCTGCTGCATGAACAGGTTGATGCCGGCCGGCATTACAAAGGCAAAGCGCCGCGAGCGCGCCCTGGCTAGCTCCGACGCCGCCGCATGGGGCTGAAACGCGCTCCGCGCCATCGCATCCTTGACGCGCTGAACCGTATCAGGTCGTACCCCCGGCCGGTTGTGGAGCACGCGATCGACCGTGGCGAGGCTGACGCCCGCCTGCCGCGCGATGTCCCGCAATGTCAGCGGCGCGTTCATGCTCCTCCCCGTATGGTTGAATAACCTTAGCGCGGTTTTTGAGGTGCGCAACTCATTTCTGAGGTGAGACCATCATGGGCCGCAGGGATGGCATTGAACGCGATCGGACCTCGTCCCATCGAGAAATTTCCGCTTTCCAGAAGATTTTGCCTTCGTCTTTTCGGAAATCATGCTTATCTCTCGCCATCCCGCCTCAACAAGGGGCGTTGCGCGCGATCGTCACGACACGCGAGGCGGGGATGCGGTGGCCGCGAGGGATCGCAGCATTCTCTTCCAAGAGGGTGCGGACGAACGATCGCTTGCGGACGCGAAATCGCAGCGGCCTGACACCCCGAAGCTGGTGTCACGTTCACGGCGCCCGAGGCGCCGCGCGGATCATGGTGGCCAACCAGCCCGGCGCACCAGGGCGACTGCGTATAAGCGTGAAGACACCGCGCAGGGAATGCCGGATGCTCGGCTGCACCTGTGGTACCTGCCGCCTGCTTTTTTCGCAGGCGGGCCATGGGTGAGGCCTTCACCCGGCATTCCCTGCGCCCTCTCACCATTCGCGAGGGACGAACTGATCGCAGAACTCGGGCCTGATCGGCCGCGAGAACAGGTCTTCATGTCGATCGCTGTTTGAGCCGTGAATCCGACCTCCCCACCGCTGTCGTCCCGCACAAGCCGTGACGCGCAAGCGCGTCGCGGCGCCGACCCGGGACCCATAGGCTGCGGCCTATGTGATGAGGTATTGCCGACGGCGTGCCCCAAGCCGCTCCCTGAGATTATGGGTCCCGGCGCAAGGCCGGGACGACAGCGCGGTTTGTAGCGCGAGCGTTCCGTCTCGCCACGCGTTATTGCGAGCGCAGCGACAACGGAGAGATGCGATGACGGAGGAGAGAGCCTGCGTTGTCCGAAGGCCCTCGTCCCTCCTCAAACGACTACGGCGTGCAGCTGAAGCTTGCGGCCTGCGCGACCGGGCCTGCCTTGTAGCGCGGCCAGGAGGGCCAGCGACACAGCGGCAGGCTGCGTGCCACGGTGAACGCGGGCGCTTCGATCGCCTGCTCGACGACCTCCAGATCGCCCGGCGCCTTGCCGCTCTCGACCCAGTCGACCAGCACACTGAGCATGTCCACATTGGCCGGCGCGCCATTGCCGACATGGTCGACGCCCGGCGCGGTGTAGAGCCGCGCGAACTCCGCCGTCTCGGCCTTGCCGAGCTTGCGCTCGACCGCCTCGAAATAACGGATGCCGGCGTAAGGGCTCTGCGCGTAGTCGGCCATGTGCTCGAGGATCACGAGCCGTCCGCCCCGCGCGCGGAAGCGGCTCAGGTCCGGATCGGTGGCGTCCATCAGCTGCGAGACCTGCAGCAGGCGGTCCTTGTAGTCCTCCGGGCGATATTTGGTGACGTCGAGCTTGGGATCCCGGGCGAACACATATTGCGTGCCGCCAGCGCCGAACACCCAGGCGATGCCGTTCGCGGGCGTCGGCGGCTGCGTCGGCGCCGCCTTGCCGAGCCACCACGAGATCCAGCCGCCGGCCGACGCGAAGCCCTCGGTGTCCTCGCCGGAGAGGCCCCATCCGGGATAGTCGTCGAGGCCGTTGGCGAGCGGGAACGGGAATTTGTAGGACGCATGCAAGGTCGCGATCGCCTTCACCTGCGCATCGCTGAGGCAGGCGTCGCCGCTGTTGCCGTCGGGACAGCGCAGGCTCTCCGGCTTGAAGCTCGCTTTGCAGCCGACCGCGTCCGCGACCAGGCCATCCTCGGCACCGTCAGCCTTGTCGCAGGCCCTGCGCACCGCATCCGCCACCAGCTTGACCTGCGCCGGGCTGATCCAGCCCTCGCCCATCGTCATCAGCCCGCCGCGCGTGCCAGCATGCTGCAGCCCGACCCAGTTGATGACCGGCACGCGGGCAAAGATGCCGTCGAAATCGTCCGGGTAGCGCTGCGCCATGGTCAGCGCCTCGCGGCCGCCCTCCGACGAGCCCATGAAGTACATCTTGTCGGGCGCCTTGCCATAGGCGCGCTTGACGATGCCGACCGCCGCATCGCGCACCTTTTTGTAGGCGACATGCGCGAAATTCTCGAACGCCTCGTCGTTGAGCGCAAAGGTCTGCGGCGGCTCGCCCTGCTTGGATTCGTGGCCGGAGTCGGTGCCGTAGGTGACGAAGCCACGCGCGAGCGGCGAGGCCTTGTCGAACGGATAGGCCGGCGGCAGGCCGAGACCGGTGATCAGCACGCCGTTGAAGCCGCCGCCGCCATATTGCAGCGCGCGCCCGTTCCAGTCGGCTGGCAGATTGACCTCGAACTTAATCGGCGGCGCCGCAGGATCCTTCGGCGCGATATGGCCGAGCAGCTTGCAGAACGCCGGATTTGCGGGCGCAACCCGCGCCGCCGGCGATCCGGCCTTCTCCGCCACAGTCAGTTGCGACGGCGCCTGCATGGCGGCGCTGTCGATCCGCATCGCGCCATCGGAGAGGTTTGCCAAGCCGCTGCAGGTCGCCGCGGCGTCGCCGACCAGGGCCGCAGCGCTCGCGGAACCGATCGTCGTCAGCGTCAGCAGGCCGGCGAGCACGCTCGCGCGCGGCAAGCTCGTGAATGTCGTCATGTCTGTTTCCTCACTGTCCGTCCCGTTGAGCCGGGATCTCGAATCCGCGCCGTCGCGGCGCGGATTCCCTGGTCGTGCTCTAGCAGATCGATGTCTAGAACGGCAGCCCGACATAGTTCTCCGCGAGCGACCGCTGCGCGGCCTCGGACGAGAACAGATAGGCGAACTCGGTGTCCTGCAGCTTGTCCTCATAAGGCAGGCGATCGGGGAAGCGATGCAGCAGGGTCGTCATCCACCAGGAGAAGCGCTGCGCCTTCCAGATCCGCGCCAAGGCGCGCTGCGAATAGCCATCGATACCGCGGTCGTCGCCCTTTTTGTAGTGATCGACCAGCGCGTGGTAGAGATAATAGATGTCGGACGCGGCCGAGTTCAGCCCGCGCGCGCCGGTCGGCGGCACGATGTGGGCGGCATCGCCGGCGAGGAACATCCGGCCGTAGCGCATCGGCTCGGCGACGAAGCTGCGCAGCGGCGCGATGCTCTTCTCGATCGACGGCCCGGTGATCAGCTTGGCCGCGATCTCCGCCGGCAGGCGCTGCTTCAGCTCCTCCCAGAACGCGTCGTCGCTCCAATCCTCGACCTTGTCGGTGAGCGGCACCTGGATGTAGTAGCGGCTCAGCACCTGCGAGCGCAGCGAGCACAAAGCGAAGCCGCGCTCGTGCTTGGCGTAGATCAGTTCCGGCGACACCGGCTTGGTGCGGGAGAGCACGCCGAGCCAGCCGAACGGATAGACTCGCTCATATTCCTTGATCTTGTCCTGCGGGATCGACTTGCGGCTGACACCGTGAAAGCCGTCGGCGCCGATGATGTAGTCGCAGTCGACGCGGATCAGCTCGTCGCCACTGCGGTAGGTCACGTAAGGCGCGTCGGAGGCGATGTCGTGCGGGGTCACGTCGTGGGCATTGTGCACGACCTTGCCGCCGAGCCTGTCGCGCGCCTCATAGAGATCCCGGGTCAGTTCGGTCTGGCCGTAGACCATCACCGAATTGCCGCCGGAATGTTTGTGCAGGTCGACGCGATCGAGCACGCCGTCATGGGCGATGTAGAAACCGTGATGGATCTCGCCCTCGCGGTCCATGCGCTCGCCGCACTGCGCTTCGCGCATCAGCTTGGCGAAACCGTGCTCGAGCACGCCGGCGCGGATGCGTGACAGCACGTAGTCGCGGCTGGACTTTTCGAGGATGATCGTATCGATCCCCTGCAGATGCAGGAGCTGCGACAGCATCAGGCCCGAAGGGCCGCCGCCGATGATACAGACTTGGACTTTCATGAGGCATCTCTCCCGGATTCGCGAAGGGCCGATTTTTGGGTTTGCTTGTCAGTCGCGGAATTTAGCAAGGATTGCGCTCGCCCACTTGGATGGACGCAGGATTCTCTTGCACTTTTCCGGCATCGCGCCGGAACGGCACAGTGGTATCCAGACCCAGCCGGATCAGCCGGCCGCCCCGGCCTCGGTCGAAACGCCCATCGCGCGGCGGTAGTCGCGCGGACTGGCCCCCGTATGGCGCTTGAAGAAGCGGCAGAAATAGGCCGGATCCTTGAAGCCGAGCTCGAACGCCAGCTTGGACACTGGCGCTGCAATATAAGTGAGCCGGCGGCAGGCCTCGCGGGCGAGCCGCGCATGCACGATGTCGAGCGCGGACTGGCCGGTCTCGGCCCGCGTCAGACGGTTCAGCCGCTCCGGCGTCATGCCGAGCTCGTCGGCATAGCGCGCCACCGACCAGTGGTCGCGGTGGTGCGCCTCGACCAGCACGATGAACCGGGTGAACAGCGCCGCATGCCCGCTGCCGCGCCGCGCGCCCTGCGACTGCCGTGCGCTCTGCTGCGCCAGCCGCCACACGATCGAGCGCCCGAGCCAATGCGGCACCGGCGAGGCTGCGGAATCCGCGGCAGCGAACTCATCGGCGAGGTCGACGAACAGCGCGCCGATGCGGACCGTCGCGACGGCCTTGGGATCGAGATGCAGGATTTGCGGCGTTGCAAACAAGTCGCGCAACGCCTCGCCCGTCGCCGGCACATCGCCCTCGACCACAGCGCGCGGATTGAACGTGAGGACGAAGCCGTCGGTCTCGCGCGAGAAACGGAAGGCGTGGACCACGCCGGGCGGGATGATCACCGCGACCGGGCCGGTGCAACGCTCGCGGCTTTCGTCCAAGGCGATCTCGGCGGGTCCGGAGCCGACCCAGAGGATCTGGTGCAGACCCTGATGGGTGTGGGCCTCAATCTCCCAGCGATAGAGCCGGCTGCGCACCTGGATCGGCTCGATGTGCAGCATGTCCGGCTGCGCGGCGGAGGCCTCGCCATACAGCGCAAAGGCAGGGATCGACGGCTTGGTGCGAAAGCGCGGCATGAGCGAGAGCTACACCGGAATGTCGGAAAAGTACAAGTCTTGACCGGGGTTCGTGTCTCGCGCCGCGCCGGTGGCCCGGATAGGTTCGTGACAAGAACAACAACGACCACACTCAATGGAGAGGAGGCCCCGAGATGTTCACGTTCGACCCGTATTCGGCTGCGGTCGATGCCGACCCGTTCCCGTTCTACAAGATCTTGCGCGACGCGCATCCCTGCTTTTGGAGCCAGCAAGCGCAGATGTGGATCCTGTCGCGCTACGCCGATGTCGCGGCGGCCGGCACCAACTGGCAGACCTATTCCTCGGCCAAGGGCAACCTGATGACCGAGCTGCCGAACCGCGCCGGCGCGACGCTCGGCACGACCGACCCGCCGCGCCATGACCGGCTGCGTGGCCTGGTTCAGCACGCTTTCATGAAGCGCAATCTGGAAAGTCTGTCCGGCCCGATCCGCGACATCGCACGCACCGCCGCCGAAGCGCTGCGCGGCCAGGAGCGCTTCGACTTCATCGAGGCGTTCTCCTCGAAATTCACCGTGCGCGTGCTGTTCGCCGCGCTTGGCCTGCCGCTCGGCGATGAGCAGACGGTGCGCGACAAGGCAGTGCTGATGGTGCAGAGCGATCCCGTGAGCCGCGCCAAGGGACCGCAGCACATCGCCGCCTATAATTGGATGCAGGACTATGCGGCGTGCGTCATCGCCGAGCGCCGCGCGCGGCCGCAGAACGACCTGATCTCGCATTTCAGCATGGCCGAGATCGATGGCGACAGGCTCGACGAGCGCGAGGTGCTGCTGACGACGACGACCTTGATCATGGCCGGCATCGAGTCGCTCGGCGGCTTCATGAGCATGCTCGCCTACAATCTCGCCGATCACCCCGACGCGCGCCGGGCCGTGGTAGCCAATCCCGATCTCCTGGCCGACGCGGTGGAAGAGTCGCTGCGCTTCAACACCTCGGCCCAGCGCTTCCGCCGCTGCCTGCAGAAGGACGTCACCCTGCATGGCCAGACCATGCGCGAAGGCGACTTCGTCTGCCTCGCTTACGGCTCCGCCAATCGAGACGAACGGCAGTTTCCCAATCCCGATGTCTACGACATCACGCGCAAGCCGCGCGGCCATCTCGGCTTCGGCGGCGGCGTGCATGCCTGCCTGGGATCTGCGATCGCGCGCATGGCGATCAGAATAGCCTTTGACGAACTGCACAAGGTCGTGCCGGACTATCGCCGGACCCAGGAGCAACTGCCCTGGATGCCGTCATCGACCTTCCGCAGCCCGCTCTATCTCGAACTGACGGTGCATTAGTTGATCGCAAGGAATCGATGACAGGCACAAGCTCGCGCCGCGCTGACAGCGTGCTCCCTCGCCCCGCTTGCGGGGAGAGGGTCGGGGTGAGGGGCTGCCGCCGCAAAGCTGGCTCGCGGAGAGTCCCCCTCACCCGGATGGCATCTCCGATACAATCCGGCCTCTCCCCGCGAGCGGGGAGAGGCGAGAATAGATCGACAAGCAGGCGCTCAAACCAGCGCGCCGAGATCCGCGGCGTTGAAGCCCTTGAGGTCCGTCTTGTCGCCGGACTTGATCTTGGCGACCCAGCCGGCATCGCTGATCAGCGCGCGGCCGACGGCGATGAGGTCGAACTCGTCCTTGGCCATCCGCTCCAGGAGTGCGTCGAGATCGGCCGTCGTCGACGGCTTGCCGGCAAACGCCGAGAAGAAGTCCCCGGACAGGCCGACAGAGCCGACGCTGATGGTGGCCGCGCCCGTGATCTTCTTCGCCCAGCCGGCGAAGTTCAGCCCCTTCTCGCCGTCGATCTCAGGGAATTCCGGCTCCCAGAAGCGGCGCTGCGAGCAGTGCAGGATGTCGACGCCGGCATCGACCAGCGGCTGCAGCCAGTCGCCCATCAGCGCCGGCGTCTCGGTGAGACGCGCGGCGTAGTCCTGCTGCTTCCACTGGCTGACGCGCAGGATGATCGGGAAGTCCGGGCCGACCGCCTTGCGGATGGCGGCGACGATCTCGCCGGCAAAGCGCGAGCGCTCCTTGATGGACGCGCCGCCATAGCGGTCCTCGCGCTTGTTGGTGCCGGACCAGAAGAACTGGTCGATCAGGTAGCCGTGCGCGCCATGGATCTCGACGGTGTCGAAGCCGGTGCGCTTGGCGTCGGCCGCGGCCTGCGCGAACGCCGCGACGGTGTCGGCGATGTCGTTCTCGGTCATCACCTTGCCGCGCGGCTTGTCCGGCGCGACCAGGCCCGACGGGCTCTCCACCGGCGCATCCGGCTCCCAGCGGCTCATGCCCTTGGTCGAGCCGGTGTGCCAGATCTGCGGCGCGATGCGGCCACCCGCGGCGTGCACGGCGCTCGCCACGCTCTGCCAGCCGGCCAGCGCGGCATCACCGTGGAAGAAGGGAATGTTGGGCTCGTTCTTGGAGGCCGGGCGGTTGACCACCGTGCCCTCGGTCAGGATCAGCCCCACGCCGCCTTCAGCGCGGCGGCGGTAATAGGCGACGTTGGCCTCGCCGGGAATGCCATTCGGCGCCGCGTTGCGCGTCATCGGCGCCATGACGATACGGTTCTTCAGCTCCAGCGTCTTCAGGCGGAAGGGACGAAACAGCACGCTGGTATCGAGATCGGACATTCAGAAGGCTCCATTGCGTTCGGAACCGCTCCAGTATACTTCGTAAACCTGAAGTCAATCAGGCACCTGAAGTCGCTCAGGTATATCCGAGGAAACCACTGCCGTGACGGCCGCGCCGAATGCAGAAACCACCCCGCCGCGCTGCAAGCCGCAGCATTTCTCGTCGGAATGCCCGAGCCGGGTGCTGATCGACCAGATCGCCGACAAATGGTCGATGATGGTGCTGGCCGTGCTCGATTCCGGCCCGCTGCGCTTCAACGCCATCAAGAAGCAGCTCGAAGGCGTCACCCAGAAGGCGCTGACGCAGTGCCTGCGCCGTCTCGAGCGCAACGGCCTCGTCTCGCGCGAGGTGATCGCGGATTCGCCCGTGGCGGTCCAATACGAGATCACGCCGCTCGGCCGCACCCTGCAGCCGCCGTTCCGCGCGCTCTACGCCTGGACCATCGCCAAGATGCCCGAGGTCGAGCAGGCCCGGCAGGCTTTCGACCAGCGCTGGGGCCGCTGATATCGGCACACAGCGCCCGCCGGGCGCTCCCGCTGCTGTTGAAGAACCAATGGCACCGGAGCTGCACCCAGCTTGTCGACGCCAGCAGCCTACTGATCCGCACGCAGCGGGCGGATGGCCTGATTATTGGCATCCGATCCTTGCACATCCTCACCAATCGCGAACGAATCGAGGTCGTGCCCGACGACCAACGGGCCGCGATACGTCGTTCTCGTCCGCGCGATCAGCGTGTCCTCAGGAACGTCTTGCAGTGGCTTCAACGTCGCGAAGACGATGTGCGAGTAGACCGCAAGCTTCGTGCCTGCGATCGAGAAGATCTTGCCCGCCTCTTCAGGAGAGGAGTGGTGCGCTTCGATCTCGCGATAGGACGGATAGCTCTTCGACAGCTCCGGCTCGATCACGGCAACCTCGTGAACGAGCAGATCGGCGCCTTTCGCCGCATTAGCGATCCGCTCGTCGTATCTGGTGTCCCCAGAGAGCACGACCTTCTTCCCGTCATACTCGATCACATAGCCGAAGGATGGTTTGATCTTCTCACCGTGATTGACCTCGATCGCCGTCACCTTGACGCCGTTCTTGTCATAGACAGGTCCGGGCTCGATATCCTTGGCAGCGAAGGCGACTCCCTCTGGAGGAAGATGCTCGTCGTCCTCGCGAATCCGAATGTCATCCGCGAAAGCCTTGGTCAGGTTCTCCGTCATGGCCACCGTCCCCTTGGGACCAAAGACGATCATGGGAGATTTGCGCGACGCCCAGGGCGTTCCAATCCAGCCGCTCAGCCACATGTCCGGCAGTCCGACGAGGTGATCGGAGTGCAGATGGGTGATGAAATGCGCGGTGATGGAGCCGAGAGCGACGCGCTTCTGAAACAGCCTGATCGTCGAGCCGCGGCCGAAGTCGAACAGCAGCTTTTCGGCACCGGCCTCGATCAACGTCGATGCGCTGAAGCTATTCACGCGCGGCGTTGGCGTTCCCGTACCGAGCAACGTGACCTTCATCGTATCGGCACTCGCCGTCTGTCCGGATGCGAGCATGGCGACCGCCATGAGCGTCAACACGGTTCTCATTCTGTCTCTTCCCTTTTCTTGTGAGTCTTCTTGGCCGGGCCAAGATCTCTACTGAAAGGCCACCTCGGCGAAGCTGCGCAGCTTGCGCGAATGCAGCCGCTCCGACTCCTGCTGCTTCAAGAGCTCGAGCGCCTTCAGGCCGATCTGGAGGTGCTGCCCGACGCGCTGCCGGTAGAAGTCGCTCGCCATGCCCGCGAGCTTGATCTCGCCATGCAGCGGCTTGTCGGAGACGCAGAGCAAGGTGCCGTAGGGCACGCGGAAGCGATAGCCGTTGGCGGCGATGGTGGCCGATTCCATGTCGAGCGCGATCGCGCGCGACTGCGACAGCCGCCGGATCACGGCGGGACCGGAGATCTCCCAGTTGCGATTGTCGACGCTGGCCACCGTGCCGGTGCGCATCACCCGCTTGAGCTCGAAGCCGGAATAGCCGGTGACCGTCTTTACCGCCTCCTCGAGTGCGACCTGCACCTCGGCCAGCGCCGGGATCGGCACCCAGGGCGGCAGCTCCTGATCGAGTACGTGATCCTCGCGGACATAGCCGTGCGCCAGCACGTAGTCGCCGAGCCGCTGCGTGTTGCGCAGGCCTGCGCAATGGCCCACCATCAGCCAGGCATGCGGCCGCAGCACCGCGATGTGGTCGGTGACGTTGCGGGCATTCGACGGACCGGTGCCGATATTGATCAGCGTGATGCCCTGGTGCCCGGGCTCGATGAGATGAAGCGCCGGCATCTGCGGCGTGCGCACCGGCGGAGAGCCAGTAGTGCCGCCGCCGAGGCGCGCGTTGCGGGTGATGACGTTGCCCGGCTCGACGAAGGCCTCGGGCCCGGCCTGCCCCGATGCGAGCTGCTGGCGGCCCCAATCCGCGAAGGCGTCGACATAGAACTGATAGTTCGTGAAGATCACGAAGTTCTGGAAGTGGTCGGGATCGGTGCCCGTATAGTGATAGAGCCGGCGCAGCGAGTAGTCGACACGCGCGGCACGAAACAGCGACAGCGGCTCCGGCATGCCCGGCTTCAGCTCGAGCGTGCCGTCGGCAATCGTGTCGTCCATCGTCGAAAGATCCGGCGCATCGAATACGTCGCGCAGGGAGCGCGTCACCAGCGGACTCTCGTGATGCGGCAGCGCCGTCTCGATGTTGATGTCGCGGCGATAGGCGAAATGCACCGGGATCGGCTCGGCGGACTCGCCGATCTCGACGGGGACGCCATGGTTCTCGATCAGCAGGCGGATCTGCTCGGTCAGATACGAGCGGAACAGGTCCGGACGCGTGATGCTGGTCTCGTGCACGCCGGGCCCGGCGACGAAGCCATAGGCGAGCCGCGAGTCGAGCCGGGCATGGCTCGCAGTGGTCAGCCGCACGAACGGATAGGTCGCCCGGATCCGCGTCGCCGGCACGACGCCGTTGGCATAGGCCTCGAAATGGCCGCGCAGATATGCCGTGTTGCGCTCATAGATCTCTTCGAGGCGGGCCACCGCGGCGGCGGCGTCGGTGAAGGCTTCGGTTGCCACAGGTGGCGGGGCTTGCACGGTCAATGGCGATCCTTTGCTGTCTGGCCCGATCTGCATGACACCGGCAGATCCGGGATGCTCGATGCGGCGCGGCACGATCATAGAAACTGCACCTCGCTTTGCCCAGGGGATGCGTCACGCGACGCTGAATACGGACGGGGCATCGATCCCTTGGATACGCTGCATCGCGAAGAGACATACTGCAAGCGGAGATCATGCCTAAACGTTTCAATTGCCCGCGTTGGCCGTTCCGCTTAAGACGGTTTCAATATCGGCCGGCACAGGTCGAAGCCCAGAGGTGAGGAGCGGTTGCGTCGCATGTCGCAAGCAAACGGTTTTGGATTGGCCGGCGTCATCGGGATGCCCGTCGCGCACTCCCGCTCCCCCACCATTCACAATTTCTGGCTGAACGCGCATGGCCTGCGCGGCGCCTATGTGCCGCTGGCGGTGCAGCCGGAACGGCTCAAGGATGCGCTCGCAGGCCTGGTTGCCCTCGGCTTTCGCGGCTGCAACGTCACCATGCCGCACAAGCAGACGGCGATGCCGCTGCTCGATCGCGTCAACGAGACCGCACGCCGCATCGGCGCCGTGAACACCATCGTCGTCGAGGCCGACGGCACGCTGAGCGGCTTCAACAATGACGGCAATGGTTTTGTCCAGAGCCTTCGCGACGCCAAGCCGGGCTGGCGCGCCGACGAAGGCCCGATCCTGCTGCTTGGCGCCGGCGGCGCCGCGCGCGCGGTGGTCGTTGCGTTGCTGGAGAACGGCGCCCGCGACATCCGCATCGCCAACCGCACCGCCGAGAAGGCGCATGCCATCGCGGCCGAGTTCGGACCGGCGATCAGCACGTTGCCGTGGGACGACCGCTCGCGCGCGGTCGCCGATGTCGCCCTGCTGATCAACAGCACCGATCGCGGCATGATCGGCAAGCCGGCGCTCGAGATCGACCTCGCACAACTCTCCGCACGGACGCTGGTCGCGGACCTGATCTACACGCCGCTCGAGACACCATTCCTGGCGGATGCGCGTAAGCGCGGCTGCACGACGGTCAATGGGCTCGGCCTGCTGCTCAACCAGGCGCGTCTCGCTTTCCAGGCCTGGTTCGGCGTGCTGCCCGACGTGACGCCCGAGCTGATCAAGGCCATTCAAGCGACGTTCTGACCCCTGATTAGGCATGGCTTTGCATGGTACTTCCGACAGGGCCCAGGATCGATTGCCACCTCCACGTCATCGATCCCGCGCGGTTTCCCTACGCGGCGGACACGCCCTATCGTCCGGGCGGGCAGGAGATCGCGCCCGCTGCGCATCTGATCCGCGTTCTCGACGTCTTCGACGTCCGGCACGCGCTCGTCGTCGCGACCAATTCCGGCTACGGGTCCGATAGCCGCATTCTGCTCGATACGCTCGCGCGCGCGAATGGCAGGTTCAAGGGCGTCGCGGTCGTCGAGAAGGACGTCGACATCAACGATCTCGCGCGGTTGAAGGCCGCGGGTGTCATTGGCATCGCGTTCAACACCCCCTTTCACGGCACCGACTATTACACCGACGCCGCGCCACTCCTCGACAAGCTCGTCGAGCTCGACCTGTTCCTGCAGATCCAGGTCGAGCATGACCAATTGCTCGATCTGCTGCCGCTGATCGAAAGATCGAAGGTCCGCCTGGTGATCGATCATTGCGGCCGGCCCACTATCGAACGCGGGCTGCAGGCACCGTCCTTCCAGGCCCTGCTTGCGCTGGGCCGCAATCGCGACGCCTATGTGAAGCTGTCCGGTCCCTACAAATTCGCCCGGCAGCCCTACCCTCATGCGGATACGTGGCCGTTCATCGCCGCGCTGGTCGAGGCCTTCACGCTCGATCGCTGCGTCTGGGGCTCGGACTGGCCTTTCCTGCGCGCGCCCGAACGCCTCGACTACGGGCCGCTGCTGGCCCTCATCGCAGAGATTTTTCCAGACCCGAACGATCAGCACCGGCTGCTGTGGCGAACCCCGTCACGACTGCTGGGCTTTGCAGAGACGTCGATGAGTTCATCAGCATAAGCAAAAAACAATCGGGAGGACGTCATGAGGCATTTGGGGCGACTGAGCAGTGTGGCGATCGCGGCGTCACTGTGGACGGGGCTGGCCCAGGCGGAGAACACGGTCTACATCCCCGACGTTGTCGAACTGTCCGGCCCCGGTGCCGTATCGGGCACGAACTGGCGCGATGGCGTCGCGCTCGCGGTCGACGAGATCAACGCTGCCGGCGGCATTCTCGGCCGCAGAATCGCAACCGAGCACCTCGATACCCAGAGCAATCCCGGCGTCTCCCGCGCCCAGGTCCAGAAGGTGCTCGACCGAGAGCCCTATGTGGTGCTGGGCCCGATCTATTCCGGCTCGGTCAAGGTCAACATGGCGCTGACCCAGCAGGCCGAGGTGCCGCAGATCGTCGGTGCTGAGGCCGCCGATATCACCACGCAGGGCAATCCCTGGATCTTTCGTACCGCCTTCGGCCAGCAGTTCAGCATGCCGAAGATCGCCAACTATCTGCATGACCAGTTGAAGGTGACATCGGTCGCGGTGGTCTGGGTCAACAATGATTTCGGCAAGGGCGGGCGCGACAGCTTCGTCAAGGAGATGAAGACGCGCGGGATCGAAGTGGTGTCCGATATCTCCACGGAGCAGGGCCAGGTCGATTTTGGCTCCGACGTGATCAAGCTGAAGAACGTGAAGGCGGACGCGATCTTCGTCTATACCAATGAAGAGGAGAGCGCGCGCTTCCTGATCGAAGCAAAACGTCAGGGATTGTCGGTGCCGCTGTTCGGCGAGACGACGCTGCTCAGCCAGAAGGTCGTCGAGCTCGCGGGCCAGGCGGCCAACGGCGTGCGCGGCCATGTCGGCCTGAGCGCCGATGCGCCTGTCCCTGCCATCCAGGCCTTTGCGAAGAAGTTCAACGACCGCTACCGCTACTGGCCCGACCATAACGGCATCAAGGGCTATACCGCGGTCTATCTCGTCAAATACGTGACCGAGATGATCGGCAAGTTCGATGGCCACGCCTTCGGCGCCACCATGAAGGGCCTGACGCTGACCCCGGACAAGGCGCCGGGCATGCTGATGGAGGCGAGCTGGGACCAGAACGGCGACATCGACCGCGAAAGCTTCCTGGCCGAGATCGTCGACGGCAAGCAGAAGATCGTAGCGACGCTGCCGAAGCTGAAGCCGGCCAAGGCGCCGTAGGCGATCGCGGGATCGACGTCTGAGAGCGCCCTCCCCGCGCCGCACGCAACGCGCGCGAGGAGGGAATGTGTCAGCCCTTGGCGAGCTGCTCGTCGAGGTCGTGCAGCACCTGGTAGCAGGGCAGCACCTGGGCCACCGAAGCGTTGGGCTCGCGACCCTCTTTGATCGCGGCGAAGAACTCGCGGTCCTGCAGCTCGATGCCGTTCATGGAGACATCGACCTTGGAGACATCGATCTTCTCCTCCTTGCCGTTCACCAGATCGTCGTAGCGGGCGATGTAGGTCCCGGTATCGCCGATGTAGCGAAAGAAGGTGCCGAGCGGGCCGTCATTGTTGAACGACAGCGACAGGGTGCAGATCGCGCCATTGGCGGCCTTGAGCTGGATCGACATGTCCATGGCAATGCCCAGCGTCGGGTGGATCGGTCCCTGGATCGCGTTGGCCTTCACGATCGGCGAGCCCGCCTGATAGGCGAACAGGTCGACGGTATGGGCGGCGTGGTGCCACAACAGATGATCGGTCCAGCTGCGCGGCTGGCCCAGCGCATTCATGTTGGTGCGGCGGAAGAAGTAGGTCTGCACATCCATCTGCTGGATGTGGAACTCGCCGGCCTTGATCTTCTTGTGCACGAACTGATGGCTGGGATTGAAGCGGCGGGTGTGGCCGCACATCGCGACCAAGCCAGTCTCCTTCTGCAGCTCAACGACCTGCTGCGCGTCCTTCAGCGAATCCGCGAGCGGGATCTCGACCTGAACATGCTTGCCGGCCTTGAGGCAGTCGACCGCCTGCGCCGCATGCATCTGCGTCGGCGTGCAGAGGATCACAGCGTCGACCTCCGACAGCTTGAGGCTGTCGGCGAGCTCGGTCGAGACGTGCTTGATGCCGTATTTGTCGGCGACTTCCTTGGTCTGGTCAAAGCGGCGGCCGACCAGCGACACTACCTCGACGCCGTCGATGTTCTTGATGCCGTCGAGATGCTTGATGCCGAAGGCGCCGGCGCCGGCAAGCGCGACCTTGATGGTCTTGCCCATATCAGTTGTTCTCCAGGATCAGATGGCCGACCGCAGTGTTGCTGGCCGGCACATGGTAGAAGCGGTGACGCACGGTCGGCGCGTTGCCCTTCTTGGTCTCGTTGACGTCGCTCATGGCGCCGCGTGCGATCAGCCACATCACGAGCTCGATGCCCTCGCTGCCGGCCTCGCGCACGTAATCGATATGCGGCACCTTGGAGAGCCCTTCGGGATCGTTGATGAGCTTATCCAGGAACATGTTGTCCCATTCGCGATTGATCAGGCCGGCGCGCGGGCCCTGCAGCTGGTGGCTCATGCCGCCGGTGCCCCAGATCTGCACGTTGAGCGGCTCGTCATAGCTCTCGATCGCTTTGCGGATCGCCTTGCCCAGCATGAAGCAGCGGCGGCCCGACGGCACCGGATATTGCACGACGTTGACGGCGAACGGGATCACCGGGCACGGCCAGGCATCGACCTCGCCGAAGATCAGGCTGAGCGGCACGGTGAGGCCGTGATCGACATCCATCTTGTTGACGATGGTGAGATCGAAATCGTCCTGGATCACCGACTGCGCGATATGCGCGGCGAGCCTGGGGTGGCCAATCACCTTCGGCACGGGACGCGGGCCCCAGCCTTCGTCGGCCGGCTGATATTCGGCGGCGGTGCCGATCGCAAAGGTCGGGATCATCTCCAGGCTGAAGGCGGTCGCGTGGTCGTTGAAGACCAGGAACACGACGTCGGGCTTCTGCTCCTTCTCCCACTGCTTGGCGAAGTCGTAGCCGGCGAACACCGGCTTCCAATAGTCCTCGCCGGTCTTGCCGAGGTCGAGGGCTGCGCCGATCGCCGGAACGTGCGAGGTGAAAACGCTTGCGGAGATATGGGCCATTTACTTCTTCTCCCCGGTGTAGCGGTTGCCCTCGGGGGAGCGGCCGCCCTTGATCATCATCTCGCGATATTGGTCTTCGGTCATGCCGGTCATGCTGCCGGCCATCTGCTGAAAGCTCTTGCCGTCGGTCGCACCGATCTTGGCGAGGAAGTAGATGTTGCCGCCAAGCGCAATGCAGCGGTTCAGATCACGGTCGAGCACCGCCTGCTTCTGCTCCTCGCTCATCGGCCATTCGTCGAGATAGGCACGCTCATTGGCCTTGAAGCGGGCGCGGTTCTCCGCCTTCATCAACGACATGCAGAACTGATTGAGGTGATAGCCCATCCGCGACATGTCCGCGTCGAAGATGGTCGTGCCGGGAACGTCGGTATAGGGTTTGTCGAGCGACATCGCTTCCCTCCTCTTAGGATTCGTCGGGCCAGTACAGCCGCATCGGGTTGTCGACCAGGAGCTTGTGCTGCAGCTCCGCGGTGACGGCGATATGCGGAATGAAATCGACCAGCAGGCCGTCATCCGGCATGTGGTCCTTCAGGTTCGGATGCGGCCAGTCGGTGCCCCAAAGCACGCGATCCGGGAAGGTCTCGACGATGCGCTTCGCAAACGGCACCACGTCACGATAGGCGTTCTGCTCGCCATTCAGCGCCGGCGGTCCCTTGACCGAGAGACGCTCCGGGCAGCTCACCTTGGACCAGACGTTCTGGTGCTCGCGCATGAACTTTACGAACAGCTCGAACTCCGGACCGTCGACCGGCTTGGTCACATCGGGGCGACCCATGTGGTCGACGACCACGGAGGTCGGCAGCGAGGTGAAGAAGTCCCACAGTTCCGGCAGGTCGACCGCCTCGAAATAGATCACGACATGCCAGCCGAGCTTGCTGATGCGGTTGGCGATCTCGATCAGCTCGTCCTTGGGCGTAAAGTCGACCAGCCGCTTGACGAAGTTGAAGCGGACGCCGCGCACGCCGGCCTCGTGCATCGCCTGCAACTCGGCGTCGGTGACGCTGCGCTTGACGGTGGCGACACCGCGGGCCTTGCCGTTGGAATGCACGAGCGCATCGACCATCGCGCGATTGTCGGCGCCGTGGCAGGTCGCCTGCACCACGACATTACGGGCGAAGCCGAGATGGTCGCGCAACGCATACAGCTGCTGCTTCGAAGCATCGCAGGGGGTGTACTTCCGCTCGGGCGCATAGGGGAATTCGGCGCCCGGGCCGAACACGTGGCAATGCGCGTCGACACTGCCGGCCGGCACCTTGAAGCGCGGCTTCGACGGGCCGTCGTACCAGTCGAGCCATCCCGGGGTCTTCTGGAACTCCATGAGGTTCCCTACTCCTTGGACTTGATCTTGTTGAGAATGCGATCGGCCTCGGTGCGCCAGTCCGGGCTGCGCGCGAATTCTTTCGTGCCACGCGGACCGAACAGGCCGTCATCGGCGAGATCGGCGACCCAGGCCTGGCGCTCGGCGGTGCCTTGCGCCGACCACGGCCTCAGCCCGATGTCGCGCACGGTCTCGGCGACCTCCCTCACCTCCTCGGCGCGACGGCGGCCATGCTCGATCACGCGCTGGAAGAAATAGGCGCCCTGCTTCTCCCAGTCGATGCCGGGAAAGGTCTCCTGCAGCGAGGCGATCACCGCATCCTCGACGCCATAGGCGCGCGCGGTGGTGAAGCTCTCGATCACCATCGCCTCGAGGCCCTTGATCATGATGCTGCGGCACATCTTGGTCGCCGAGGCGACGCCGAGCTTGTCGCTGGCAGGCTTCGCCGCAAAGCCGAGCTCGTTGAGCAGCGGCGCCAGCTCGCGCGCGCCGGCGCCGCCGAGCAGGAGCGGCACCTTGATGCGATAGGGCGGCACCGAGGTCATCACGGCGCCCTCGACATAGCGCCCGCCTGCCCCATCGATCAGCGCCGCGGCGCGCTGCTTGGCGCCGGGCGAGGCCGAGTTGAAGTCGAGGAACCAGGCGCCCGGCTTGATGGTCGCAGCGCAGGCCTCGGCGACCGCGACGTCCTGGCTCGCGGTGACGGCGGACACGACGAAGTCGGCCTGCGCCGCCAGCTCGGCGTGCGAGGCTGCGAGCGCCACGCCGATGCTCTCGGCGTGGCCGCGCATCGCGTCGCCACGCGAATCCGCGAGCTTCACATCATAGGCCGAGACGCGCACGCCGTCCTTGCGCAGATCCTCGGCGAGGATCTTGCCGACCTCGCCATAGCCGATCAGCCCGACATGCCATCGGTTCGAAGGATTGGGGGTGGACGCCGCACTCATCGTGGATCAATCAATGTATTTGAGCCCGGCCTTCGCCAGCGGCTCGCGCATCTTGTACATGTCGAGACCGAGCACGCCGGACGCCAGCTTCTCGCGCTTGTCGGCCTCGTTGGCCTCGCGGGCGGCGGCCGCATCCGCCGCCTGGTGGGCGACCGCGGCCGGCACGACGACGATGCCGTCGACATCGGCGACGATCACGTCGCCCGGATTGACAGCCGCGCCGGCGCAGACGATCGGGATGTTCACCGAGCCGAGCGTCGCCTTGACCGTGCCGCGCGCCGAGATCGCACGCGAGAACACCGGGAACTGCATCTCGGTGAGATCGGCGACGTCACGCACGCCGCCGTCGATCACAAGGCCCTGAGCGCCGCGGGCGCGAAAACTGGTGGCGAGCAGGTCGCCGAAGAAGCCGTCGGTGTTCTCGACCGTGCAGGCCGCGACGACGACGTCGCCAGGCTGGATCTGCTCGGCCGCGACATGCAGCATCCAATTGTCGCCGGGCTGCAGCAGCACGGTGACCGCGGTGCCGCACATCTTCGCCATGGGATAGATCGGGCGCATGTAGCACTGCATCAGGCCGACGCGGCCCATCGCCTCGTGGATGGTGGCGACGCCGAACTTGGACAGCTTCTCCACCGCCACCTTGTCGGCGCGGGTGATCTTCGTCTTGACGATGCCGAGATTGTTCATGGGAATGCTCATCGCGATGGTCCTAAATCACTTGCCCTGGGCCTTCAACGCGGCGTCGAGCCGCGGGAACACACGCCGCGCGTTGCCTTCGTAGATCTGGTGGCGCTGCTCGGGAGTCAGCCTGGCGGCCTCGATGTAGCGCTTGGTGTCGTCGTAATAGAAGCCGGTCTCCGGATCGATGCCGCGGACGGCGCCGATCATCTCCGACGCGAACAGGATGTTGTCGACCGGGATCACGCCGGTCAGCAGATCGATGCCGGGCTGGTGATAGACGCAGGTGTCGAAGAAGATGTTGTTGAGCAGATGATCCTTCAACAGCGGCTTCTTCAGCTCCTGGGCGAGGCCGCGGAACCGGCCCCAATGATACGGCACCGCGCCGCCGCCATGCGGGATCAGGAACTTCAGGGTCGGGAAGTCCTTGAACAGGTCCGAGGTCAGGCACTGCATGAACGCCGTGGTGTCGGCATTGAGATAATGCGCGCCCGTGGTGTGGAAACAGGCGTTGCAGCTGGTCGAGACGTGGACCATCGCGGGGATGTCGAGCTCGACCATCTTCTCATAGATCGGATACCAGTGCCGGTCCGACAGCGGCGGCGAGGTCCAGTGACCGCCCGACGGATCCGGGTTCAGGTTGATGCCGACGAAGCCGTACTCCTTGACGCACTTCTCCAGCTCGGGAATGCAGGTCTTGGGGTCGACGCCGGGCGACTGCGGCAGCATCGCGGCGCCGATGAAATGGTCCGGGAACAGCTTGCTGACGCGGTAGCACAGCTCGTTGCAGATCGCGGCCCAGGTCGAGGACACCTGGAAGTCGCCGATGTGGTGCGCCATGAAGCTCGCGCGCGGCGAGAAGATGGTGAGGTCGCTGCCGCGCTCCTTCATCTTCTTGAGCTGGTTGGCCTCGATGCTCTCGCGCAGCTCGTCGTCGCTGATCTTGAGCTCGGAGGCCTTCGGCATCACGGAAGCGTCCTTGATGCCCGCGATCTGCCGGTTGCGCCATTCTTCCAGCGCCTTCGGAGCCGTCGTGTAATGGCCGTGCACGTCGATGATCACGTCAGTCTCTCCCTCAGATTGTCTCGCGAGCCAGCAGCGATCGGCTCAGCAACGATCCGCTCAATGCGCCGCCACGGGGGCGCCGACATCCTTGCCGCTGGCGCGGCCTCCCGGTCCCACGACCTGCTTTACCACAAGGGCGAGCGCCGCGATCAAGCCGGGAACTGCGATCACGGTGAAAATCTCGCTGAAGGTCAGATGCCGCGCGGTCAATTCGGCGACCAGGAAGGAGCCGGCAATACCGCCGAAACGGCCGATGCCCATCATCCAGGCGACGCCGGTGGCGCGGCCCTGGGTCGGATAGAAGGCGGCGGCCAGCGCCGGCAGCGACGACTGGGCGGTGTTCATGACGACGCCGGCGACGAACACGATCACCACCAGGAAGCCCATATTGCCGGCGGCCTGACCGATCAGGAAGATCGTTACCGCGGTCAGCGCATAGCCGACCGCGACGATGCGGTTGGCGTTGAAGCGGTCCATCAGGAAGCCGAAGAACACCGCGCCGACGCCGCCGAGCGGGAACAGCGCCGAAATCAAGGTCGCCGTCTGCGGGCTCAGCCCGACATCCTTGAACAGGATCGGCATCCAGTTGATCAGCGAATAGAAGATCACGAGCCCCATGAAATAGGTGATCCACAGCATCAGCGAGCCGATGCGCAGCACCGGCGACAGCACCATGCCGATGCCGGTCGCGTTGACGCGCCGCGTCGTCTCGGCATGCTCCGGCTCCAGCATCACGAACTGACCGACATCGTTCGCGGCCTGCGAGATCCGGCGCATGACCTTGCGGACACGCTCGACACCGGCGCCGCGCGACAGCAGGTAATGCACGGACTCGGGCAGGATCGCGATCAGCAGCACGGTCAGCACCAGCGGCGTGACGCCGCCGAGTACCAGCACGCTGCGCCAGCCCCATTGCGGGATCATCCAGGCCGCGAGGAAGCCGCCGCAGGCCGCGCCCAGCGGGAAGCCGCAGAACATCAGGTTGGTCATGGTGGCGCGCAGCCGGCCCGGACAATACTCGCTGAGCAGCGTCACGGCGTTCGGCATGGCCGCGCCGAGGCCGAGACCGGTGACGAAGCGCAGCACGGTGAGCTCCGTCAGATTGGTCGCGAAGGCCGAGACGAGACAGGCGACGCCGAAGACCAGGACCGAGCCGACCAGCACCAGCTTGCGGCCGAGCCGGTCCGCCACGGGGCCGGCGAGCAGCGCGCCGGCGGCAAGTCCGAACAACGCCGCACTCAGCACCGGCCCGAGCGCCGACTTCTCGATGCCCCACTCCTTCAACAGCGACGGCGCGATGAAGCCGATCGCCGCGGTGTCGAAGCCGTCGAGCAGCACGATGCTGAAGCCGAGGGCGAAGATCAGCCATTGGAAGGCGGAGAACGGGTGATCGTCGAGAAAGGCCTGGACGTCGACACGGCCGGTCGTTGGCATCGCTTCTGCTTCCCTGGGTGCTGTTTCTGGCTCGTCAACCGAGGTCTGCAGGCGCGCTCCTCGCGCAATCGGCCCTGCTGCTTCGGCGGCTTGACCGGCTATGTGACCGAGCGCGCCAGGGCACACCAGCGCCGGGGGGCTTCTATCAGCTATTCCATATCGGCATAAGATACCAAATGAGCCATGCTGATTTTAGAATGGGTCTGAACGCGCCGGACCGCGGATTGCGCGTGACGGCGGCGCCCCAGGTGCCACCCTCCCCTGGAGGGGGAGGGTGACACTGCCCAAGCCGAGCGAGTCAGCCTACCGCGGCAGCTTCCTGATCAGCGCGGTCGCCAGCTTGATCGTCTGCTGCGCCAGCGGGGTCGGCCGTTTGTGCGCCGAGGTGACGAAGCACAGCACGCTGGTCGGGGCGGGCTCGGTCAGGGGGCGGATGGCGAGTTCGCCGGCACGGCCCGAGGCAGCGACGCCGCTCGGCGTCAGCACGGCGTGGCCGTAGCCGGCGCAGACGAGGTCGATGATCGAGGGCACGCTCGACACCTCCCAGGCGATGTCGAGCTTGATCCCGGCGAGTGCGGCCTGGGTCTCCAGCAATCTGCGCATGGCATGCACGCGCTCGGGCATGATCAGGCTGTAGCGCGACAGTTCGGCCATCGGCAGCGGCGCGGTGATGCGGCGCTTGCCCTTGGGCGCATGGCTCACCAGCGCGAGCGGCTCCTGCAGCACCGGCGTGATCTCGATGCCGGCCTGGGCTTCCGGATTGTAGACCATGCCGACATCGATGCGTCCGGTGGTGACCCACTCCACCACATGCGTCGACAACCCCTCGACGACGGCCAGCCGCGCCGCCGGATACTCCTTCCGGAAGCGGTCGATCAGCGGCAACGTCAATTGCCGCGCGATGCTCGGCGGCAGGCCGATGGTGACGCGGCCGACCGGCGCATCGCGGCTGGCGCCGAGATCCTCGCGCGCATGCGCCACCAGCTGCAGCACGCCGACGCTGTGATCGAGCAGCCGCTTTCCCGCTTCGGTCAGTTCGACACCGCGGCCGTTGCGCGCGAACAGCTGCTGCTTCAGCTCCGATTCCAGCGCCCGCACCTGCCGCGACAGCGCCGGCTGCGCCACGTCGAGCACGCTCGCGGCCTTGCTGAACGAGCCGAGCTCGGCGACCTGCACGAAATATTCGAGCTGCTTGAGGTTCATGGGCAGGGGACCCGAATATTGCCCGTCAGTTTGCCCGGCTGCCCGCCCCACCCCCGACTGTCGTCCCTGCGAACGCAGGGACCCATAGCCACCGGCCGTGGTTGTTGGCAAAGGAAGGTGACACGGAGTCTTTTCCAACAATCGGCCGTCCGCGGTATGGGTCCCTGCGTTCGCAGGGACGACAGCGGAGCGTGGAGCCGCGCCGTGCCCAATCGTGTCCAGCCCCGCCCCATCAACGCCGCCCCATCTCAATTCAGCACGTTCACCGCAAAATTCAGCACCGACGCGAACCCGACCCAGCAGGCGTAGGGGACGAACAGCAGCGCCGCGATGCGATCCGCGCGCCATTGCATCACGATGAAGGTCACGATCAGCACGAACATGCTGGCGATGATCACGAAGGCCGGCCACATCAGATGCGCCGTGAAGAACACCGGCGACCAGGCGAAGTTCAACACCAGCTGGCCCCACCACACCTGCATCACGGCACCGCTGACCACCCGCTCATAGGTGCGCCAGCCCGCCACCGCGATCATGATGTAGAGCACCGTCCAGGCGATCGGAAACAGCCAGCCCGGTGGGGTGAACCAGGGCTTGTTCAGCGAGCCGTACCAGGCTCCGGGCAGGTTGGAGGCGCCGATGATCCAGCCGCCTCCGACCACGAGCGCCAGGAGGACGAGGAGATGCAGGATGGATCGGTTCATATTCCGCTCGGCGTGATTTGCAGGAGGAGAGTCTCGGCCCGTCGCTGGCGATCGGCAGCCATGCGGCCGAGACACCCACGCGCGCACTGGACAGGGCTGCCCGGTGCGCGTAGCCAGGACATAACACAATGCGAGGAAAAGTCAGGGTTTTCGCCTGACGCTTACGTCCAGGGACCGGAACGCCGACCACGTCTGCGCCGGGGTCCTGAGACCAGGAACGGAGTTTCGTCAGTGGCTGCTTCCCCGGCTCCCTCTTCAGCCATCGCCTCGATCGCGGCCGTCGAAGCCGGCCTCGCCGCGCAGGGCTATATCGCGAGCCGCCAGATCGCCACCGCGGTCTACCTGTCGCAGGCGATCGACAAGCCGATCCTGGTCGAAGGCCCGGCCGGCGTCGGCAAGACCGAGCTCGCCAAGGCGATCGCCGCCTGGCGCGGCCTGAAGATGATCCGGCTGCAATGCTACGAGGGGCTCGACGAGGCCAAGGCGCTGTACGAGTGGAAATACGCCAAGCAGCTGCTCTACACCCAGATCCTGAAGGACAAGCTCGGCGAGGTGCTGGGCGGCGCGCAGACCCTGCATGCCGCGCTCGCCCAGCTGCATGATTTCGGCGACGTGTTCTTCTCCAAGGAGTTCGTCGAGCCGCGGCCGCTGCTGCAGGCCCTGCTCGAGCCCAATGGCTGCGTGCTGCTGATCGACGAGATCGACAAGTCCGACGCCGAGTTCGAATCGCTGCTGCTGGAGATCCTCTCCGACTTCCAGGTCACGATCCCCGAGCTCGGCAGCATCGCCGCGGCCAAGCCGCCGACCGTCATCCTCACCTCCAACTCCGAGCGCAATCTTGGCGACGCGCTGAAAAGGCGCTGCCTGCATCTGCATATCGGCTTCCCCGAGCAGAGGCTGGAGGAGCGCATCGTCGAGAGCCGCGTGCCCGACATCTCGCAGACCTTGCGGCGGCAGCTCGTGGCCTTCATCCATGACATCCGCTCGCTCGACCTGAAGAAGCAGCCCTCGGTCAGCGAGACAATCGACTGGGCGCGCGTGCTGGTGCTGTTGCAGGCGGCCGAGCTCGGCCATGAGCTGGTGAAGGACACGCTCAACGTGCTGCTGAAATACGAATCCGACATTGAGGTGGCGCTGCCGCAGGTGACGACCTTCGTCGCCAAGGCGCAGCGCCAGAACATCTTCGGGTAAGCGCCATGCAGGAGAACCTGCATCGGTTCTTCCGGGCGGCGCGCGGCGCCGGCGTGCATGTCTCGCCGGCCGAGAGCATCGACGCCATGCGCGCGGTCGCGAGCGTCGGCCTGTCCGACCGCACGGTGCTGCGTGACAGCCTGCTGCTGACCTTGGCCAAGAGCGAGGACGAGAAGAAGGCGCTTGGCGCCTGCTTCGACCTGTTCTTCGCCCATATCGACCCGGCGCAGCCCGAGGCCAAGGACGACGAGGCGCCGCAGGACGCGGCGTCCAGCGAGGCCCAGACAGCGCAGCCATCAGACCAGCCGGTCCAAGACGAAGCGAATGCCGAGCTCGGACCTCTCGCCCAGATGCTGCTGGCGCAGAACAGCGCCGACATCTCGGCCGCCATCGCCAACGCCTCCAGCGCCGTCGGCCTGTCCGAGATCCGCTATTTCACCCAGCGCGGCTTGTTCTCGAGCCGCATGCTGGAAACGATGGGCATCCAGCGGCTGCGCGACGATCTGGATGCGCTGAACGACACCAACCAGGCCCAGGCCGAGCGGCTGCAGGCCGCGCTCGACGGCCTGCGCGACACCGTGCGCGATGCGGTCGCGCAGGCGCTGACGCTGTACGGCCGTGAGGAGACCGAGAATCTGCGTCACGAGATCCTGCGCAACGCGCAGCTGTCGCGGATCGAGCCGCGCCAGGTCGCCGAGATGCGTGCGCTGATCCGGCAGATCGCCCGCCGGCTGCGCGAGCGCTACAGCAAGCCGCGCAAGCGCCAGCGCCGCGGCCATCTCGACGTCCGCCGCACGCTGCGCCGCAACGCCGCCTGGGGCAGCGTCCCCTTCCTCACCGCGTGGAAACGCCGGCATCGCGATCGCCCGAAGATCGTGGCGCTGTGCGACGTCTCCGGCTCGGTCGCTCGCGTGTCCGACTTCTTCCTGCTCTTGATCCACAGCCTGCACGACGTCGTCAGCGACGTCCGCTCCTTTGCCTTCTCCGGCCATCTGATCGAGGTCAGCGAGATCCTGGAGCAGAAATCCGCCGAGGAGGCAATGGCCGAGATCATGCACAAGGTCGGCTTCGGCTCGTCCGACTATGGCTCTTCGCTGGTGGATTTCGAGAAACAGTTCATGGCCTCGGTGACCCCGCAGACCACCGTGATCGTGCTCGGCGACGCCCGCAGCAACAAGCTCGACCCGCGCGCCGACATCCTGAAAGCCATCGCCGAACGCGCCAAGCGCGTGGTCTGGCTCAATCCCGAGGGCCGCATGACCTGGGGCTGGGGCGACTCCGAAATGCCGCGCTACCAGACCTTCTGCAACGTCGTCCGCCCCTGCGCCACCGCGCAACAACTCGAGCGCGCCGTCAGCGACATCGTCTCGGCCTATCAGTAAGCCCCCGCTCTCACCCCGTCATTGCGAGCGCAGCGAAACAATCCAGGGCTGAAGCAAAAATTCTGGATTGCTTCGTCGCTGCGCTCCTCGCAATGACGCGGTCAGTATAGTCCGCAGGGAGTGCCCACCAGCGATCCACATCCGTGGACGGTGGGCACGCCGCGCTCAGACAGCGCGGGAAATCATAACGAGGCGGGCGCGCTTTTGCCTACCCTACACGCAGCGACATGCGCGACATACCACGCTGCGCCACACTCACAACGGTCGTCCCCGCGAAAGCGGGGACCCATAGCCACCGGCCCGAATGTGACAGGCAACTGGCAGTGACATTCCTCGCATCATCACGCGGTATGGGTCCCGGCGTTCGCCGGGACGACATCTCACTTCCCGATGCAAGCAGAGCCTGCTCGTTTACCGTCCCCCCGCCGCCCGCTTCAACAACGCCGCTCGCTGCTGATCGGTGAAGCTCACGCCCGACTTCTTCTCGACCACTTTCACCGCCCATGACCGCATCGGATCATCATCGACCCGCGCCGGCTCGCGCAGGATGGCGACGCCGATCTCCAGCATCTTGGCGTCGGCCTGATGCTCGATGCCGCCGCCACCGGCACTCGCCAATGCGAATGCGCCGGCGGCAGCGCCGATGCCGGCCGCCAGCGCCGTCGTGAGAAATAGTTTCCAGTCCACCTAGGCCCCCTGCTCTCATCCGCCACTGCGCCGCCACGCTCGAACAGGTTCGTGTCTGCCACATGGCCATCCTGGGCCGTTCGTTCGGCAGCAAGCGCGCCCCCCGACCACATTTGTGCGGTCTGTGATTGCGGACGGCGCAAGAACTGTGATCCCTGTGTGATTGCCCGTCGCGTTACCATGTCGCAGCAATCAGGCCTTGTACCGTCGGGCAAATCACGACGATGGTTGCGCCCAACCTGGCTCGACGAAAAGGGGCGTACGCGTCGTCACGTGACGTGAGGCAGGCTGCGGTGGACGCCATTGCATCATGCGCTTGTTGCGCGGACGAGTGGTGCTGTGGCGTACGGTGAAGTCGTGATGTCCTGACACCCCGATGCTGGTGTCACGCGCGCAGCCATGCAGGCGCATGGCGCGCGCAATGGTGGCCAACAAGCCCGGCGCACCAGGGAGACCACGTATAAGCCGTCAGACCATCGCGCAGGGAAGGCCGGAATGTTCGGCCCACCTGTGGTTCCTGCCCCGTGCATTTTTCATCGCACGGGGGCCGCGGGTGTGGTGGACACCCGGCCTTTCCTGCGCCCTCGATTTCACCGGGGGTCATCGATCAGCAAGGCTCGGACGCAGCGGCGCCGCGAGAACGCGATGTCACATGTTCTGATCTCAGTCGGCCTGCGCCTTCGGACCCCACGCTCAGCGCGGCACCACCGCGGTGGCCTCGATCTCGACCCGCGCCGCCTTCTCGACCAGTCGCACCACCTGCACAAGCGCCATCGCCGGATAGTGGCTGCCGAAGATCTCGCGATAGATCCTGCCGAGTTCCTTCAGATTGCCGAGATACTCGTCCATGTCGACCACGTACCAGGTCAGCCGCACCAGATGCTCAGGCCGTGCCTGGCCCTCGGCCAGGATGGCTGCGATGTTCTGCAGCGTCTGGCGTACCTGCGCCAGGAAGCCGTCAGCTAGCTTCTCGTGTTCGTCCCAGCCGATCACGCCGCCCGTGACCACGATCCGGCCCTCGGCGCTGATGCCGTTGGCGTAGCCTTTCGGCATTGGCCAGCCGCTCGGCTGCAGCACGCGCAGGCCTTCGCTCTCGTCCTGCCTCGCCACGGCCGCGATGGGCGCTTTGGTCGTGCTCACAAACGTCTCTCCTTGTCTATTCTACGCGGCAGTGCCGGACGACGGCGAGGCTGCGGCCTGCGCAATCTGCCGCAAAGCAAACCGCTTGAGCTTGCCGGTCTCGGTCTTCGGCAACTGCGTCACGAAGTCGATCGCCCGCGGATATTTGTAGGGCGCGATCTCGCGTTTCACATGCTCCTGAAGCTCGGTCACCAGCGCGGGGGTGCCCGCCGCGCCCGGCGCCAGCACCACATAGGCTTTCACGATCATGCCGCGGGCCTCGTCCGGCGCGCCGACCACGCCACATTCGGCCACCGACGGGTGGGTCAGCAGCGCCGCCTCGACGTCCGTGCCGGCGATGTTGTAGCCGGAGGAGACGATCATGTCATCCGACCGCGACTGGTACCAGAAGTAGCCGTCGTCATCCATGACATAGGTGTCGCCGGTGACGTTCCAGCCGTTCTGGACGTATTTGCGCTGGCGCTCGTCGGCGAGATAGCGGCAGCCGGTTGGTCCGCGCACCGCGAGGCGTCCCATCGTCCCCGGCGGCACGTCGCGGCCCTCGTCATCGACGATCTTCGCCTCATAGCCCGGCACCGGCTTGCCGGTGGCACCGGGCCGGATCTCGTCCTCGACGGCGCTGATGAAGATGTGCAGCATCTCGGTCGAGCCGATGCCATCCATCAGCTTCAGGCCGGTCGCCTTGAGCCAGGCGTCGAAGGTCGGCTTTGGCAGCGTCTCACCGGCCGAGACGCATTTGCGCAGCGAGGAGATATCGCGCCCTCCAAGCTTGGCGAGCATGGCCCGATAGGCCGTGGGCGCGGTGAAGCAGATCGTGGCCTTGTAGCGCTCGATGGCGGCGAGGAGATCGTCCGGCGAGGTCTTTTCGAGCACCACATAGGATGCGCCGATATGCATCGGAAACAGCACGCCGCCGAAGCCGAAAGTGAAGGCCAGCGGCGCCGTACCGATGAAGCGGTCGCTCTGGTTCGCACGCAGCACGTTGCGGGCGTACCCATCGCACACCGCGAGCATGTCGCGGTGGAAGTGCATGGTGCCCTTGGGATCACCGGTCGTCCCCGAGGTGAAGGCGATCAGGCAGAGATCGTCGGAGGCCGTATCGACCGCCGTGAACTCGGGGCTCGCATCCGCGATCAATGCCTCCAAGCCATCGGGCTGGCCGCTGCCCCAATACACCACCTTTTGCAGCGCGGGCGCGACCGCGCGGGTCTTTTCCATCTCGTCCGACAGCTTGCCGTCGCAAAGCGCCAGCGCGATCTGCGCCTTCTGGATCGGATAGGACAGCTCTTTCGCGCGCAGCAGGGGCATGGTGGCGACGACGATCCCACCCGCCTTGATGACGGCGAGATAGGTCGCCACCATCATCGGATTGTTGGCGGAGCGCAGCAGCACTCGGCCGCCGGGCACGAGGCCCAGCTTGCCGACGAGCACATTGGCGATCCTGTTCACCAGCGCCTGAAGCTCGCGATAAGTGTAGCTCACCTCCGTGCTGATGATGCATGGCGAGTCGCCTCGCCCCTCGTCGACCCAGCGGTCAACGAAATGGGTCACGCAGTTCAGGCGCGACGGATACTGGTATTCCGGCCGGCTGAACACGAAGTCGGGCCACAGCTCGCGCGGCGGCAGATGGTCCTGCGCGAACGTGTCGACGTGGGCGCTATGCGCCTTCGTTCCGTCCGGAAGTTGAGCCTCGTCGTGGATCTGAGCACTGGCGGCAGTGGCCATCTCACGCTCCTGTCTGAAGGAAAGGACACCCGGCACGTTTCAGTCCTAAACATTTTAGACTTAAAACATCTGGACGCAAGAGCGGAGGAGAGTTGAAGATTGTGCACTGCCCGCAAATTGTTTGAGCGTTTGCCGCCCGGCGCGGCGGCGCTGCCAGGCAACCGCGCTGCCGGAGCCTTAACTCTGCCGGCGCTGCACGGCCCTTTGCGCCGATCCCTTGGTCTTGGCGAGCAGCCGCATCAGCTCACGCACATCCTTGGGCGTCAACTCGCTGAACAGATCGGCAATCCAGGTTTCATGCTCGGCCGCCATCTTGCGAAACTCGGCGCGGCCGAGCTTGGTCAGGCGGATCACCTGGACACGCCGGTCGGTCTCGGAGGTCCGGCGATCGAGATGACCGGAATCGACCAGGCGCTCGACCAGCCCGGTGACATTGCCATTCGACACCATCATGCGCTTGGAGACGTCCGACAAGGTCATGCCGTCAGGGGCCTTGTCGAGCTGAGCCATCAGGTCGAACCGCGGCAGCGTGACGTCGAACCGCTCGCGCAGCCGGGTGCGGATCTCACCCTCGATCAGCGTGGTGCAGGTGAGGAGCCGCAGCCACAGCCGCAACTCCTCGGCATGGTCCTCTGGCAGCTCGACGGCCTTGGTCTCGGAATCAAGAGTCATGATGGAATCACATGCGGACGTTCAGCCCGAACGGGCGAGACCTCGGAGTTTGACCTTTCGGGCCTTCCCGGAGCAAGGAAAAACGTACCATCACCACGGCACCGACCGAGGCACAACAATTCCTTTAACCTTCAAGCAATTGGCGCGGCGCTTGCATGCGCGCCTGAACCGCCCTGCGGCACGAGCAGCTCGCTTGCGGCCAGGGGCGGCATCAGACTAGGCTTGAGCCGGACTTGCCGTCTGGTCAGGTGCACAACGCATCGTCCTGAATTTCAGAATCCGGGGGAGTTGTCATGAAAGTGAGTTCGAAGCTGGCGGGGCTGGGCCTGGCCGCGAGCCTGTTGGCGCAGCCGGCGCTGGCCGCCGACAAGATCAAGATCGGCGTCATCGTCACTCTGTCCGGGCCGGCTGCCGCGCTTGGCGGCCAAGTCCGCGACGGCTTCAATCTCGCGATCAAGGACCTCGGCGGCAAGATGGGCGGCAAGGACGTCGAGGTGATCGTCGCCGACGACGAGCTCAAGCCGGACGCCGCGATCACCAAGGTCAAGGGCCTGCTCGAGCGCGACAAGGTCGACTTCATCGTCGGCCCGATCTTCTCCAACATGCTCCAGGCAATCCACCGTCCGGTCACCGAGAACAAGACCTTCCTGATCAGCCCGAATGCCGGCCCCTCCTCCTATGCCGGCAAGGAGTGCAGCCCGTTCTTCTACGTCACGTCGTATCAGAACGACCAGGTCCATGCGATCCTCGGCAAGGTCGCGCAGGACCGCGGCTACAAGCGGATGTATCTGCTGGTGCCGAACTATCAGGCCGGGCGCGATTCCGTCGCCGGGTTCAAGCTCGACTACAAGGGCGAGATCGTCGAGGAATCCTATGTTCCGCTCAACACGCTCGACTTCCAGCCCGAGCTCTCCAAGATCTCCTCGCAGAAGCCGGACGCGGTCTTCACCTTCATGCCGGGCGGCATGGGCGTGAACCTGGTCAAGCAGTTCAAGCAGGCTGGCCTTGCGGACACCATTCCGGTGCTGTCGGCCTTTACGGTCGACGAATCCACGCTGCCAGCGCAGCAGGATGCGGCAGTGGGCATGTTCGGCGGCGCCGACTGGGCCCCCAATCTCGACAATCCGCAGAGCAAGAAGTTCGTCGCCGGCTATGAAGCCGCCTACAACGGCGTGCCGGGGACCTACGCAATGCAGGCCTATGATGCGGCGCTGCTGATCGAGAGCGCCGTGAAGGCGGTCGGCGGCGATCTCGCCAACAAGGACGCGGTGGCGTCAGCACTGAAGAAGGCCGATTTCACCTCGCTGCGCGGCAACTTCAAGTTCAACACCAATGGCTATCCGATCCAGGACTTCTATCTGACCAAGGTCGCCAAGCGTCCGGACGGCAAGTTCCAGACCGAGATCGTGCAGAAGGTGTTCGAGAACTACGCCGACCGCTACGCCAAGGACTGCGTGGCCAAGTAACAACAGGGAGCGAAACCACCATGAGTCATCCTGAAATCGCCGGCATTACCCGCGCCAATGAGGGCATCCAGGGCATCTCCTGGAACATCCTTGGCCAGGTCTATGTGCCGAAGAATCGCACCGAGCACAGCTTCTCCTGGCACGCAACCTTCCCGGTCGGCACCTTCGTGCCGCCGCACATCCATCCCGACCAGGATGAGTACCTCTATATCCTGGAGGGCCGGCTCGATTTCTTCCTCGACGGCGCTGAGGAATATGCGACTGCCGGCGACACGGTGCGGCTGCCGATGGGCAAGCCGCACGGCATCTTCAACAAGTCGCAGCAGACCGCGAAGACGCTGTTCTGGGTATCGCCGACGCGGCGGCTCTACGAGCTGTTCTGGGCGATCCACAACATGCGCGAGCAGAACCCGGACGATGTGGTCAAGCTCGCCGCCGAGCACAACATCCACTTCCTGCCGCCGCCTCCGGGAGCGTAGTTCGGCTGAGAACTTGGCTATCGCGCGGCATGCGGTGCACTCCCTCTCCCCGTCCTTACGGGGTGAGGGGCGGGGTGAGGGGCAGCCCCAACGACGGTGTTGTATATGGGCTCGGCTACGAGGCCTGCCGCGTCACCATCCGCGCGGCAAAGCCGGCCCGGTTGGCATAACCGCGCACGATGGCTTCGCGAGCCTCGTAGTTGAGGATGGTGTTGATGTCGGTGAAGCCCTGCGGCGCGAGCTGCTCGACCGCGTCGATGACGCCTTCCGGCCCGCCACGGCGGTTGGACGCCACGATGTCGGCGGTCATCGGCAGCCGCTTCTGCTCATAGGCCATCAGCGCCTGGCGCGGATGTTCGGAGCGGGCCAAGGCATCGGCGAGCGCGCGGGCATCGAGAATGGCCTGCGAGGCGCCGTTGGAGCCGACCGGATACATCGGGTGGGCAGCGTCGCCCAGCAGCGTGACGCGGCCGCTCGACCAATAGGGCAGCGGGTCACGGTCGCAGCATGGGTATTCCCAGAACTCCGGCGTCGCCCGCACCATCGCGGCGAAGTCGACCTGGGGAATGGAGAAGCCGTTGACATGCGGCATCAGTTCGTCGGCCTTGCCGAGCCGCGACCAATCCTCCCGCCGCGGCGGGGTGGTATTGGCATCGCCGATGCGCACCAGCACGGCCCAGTTGGTGAGGCGGGTCGCGTGGCTCGAGCCCTCGGCAATCGGATAGATCACCGCCTTCGCGTTGAGGCCGCCGGCAATGATCATCGACCGGCCGGTCAGGAACACCGGCCAGTCGGTGGCGCCGCGCCACAGCATCAGGCCGTTCCAGCACGGCGCCCCCTCGTTGGGGAACAGCGTCTGCCGGACCTTGGAATGAATGCCGTCGGCGCCGATCAGCACGTCGCCACGGACGGTGTGAACATGGGCGCCGCTGCGGTCGAAGAAATAGGCGGTCACCCCGCCCTCGTCCTGGATGAAGGCGCCGAGCCGGCAGCCGGTGTGGACCTTGTCCGGCCCGAGCCGCTGCATCACCGCCTGATGGATCACGCTCTGCAGCCGACCGCGATGGATCGAGAATTGCGGCACGTCATGGCCGGCCTCGACGCCGCGGGTCTCGTGCCAGACCTCCTGGCCCCGCCGGGTCAGATAGAACAGCTCGTAGGTCCGGATCGCGACCTCATCGAGCCGGTCGAGCAGCCCGAGCTGGGCCAGCTCGCGGATGGCATGCGGCAGGGTGTTGATGCCCACGCCGAGCTCGCGGATCGCATCCGCCTGCTCGAACAGCTCGCAGTCGATGCCGCGCGCCCGCAGCATCAAGGCCGTGGTCAGTCCACCGATACCGCCGCCAACGATGATCGCCTTCATCGCCCTCTACTCCACTCGCGCCGAACGCATAGGGCAGCAGCGTCGCATGGAGGCTTACTCCGCCGCAAGCGGCTTCGCAGCCTCGGCCCTCAGCTCCGCCCGCGTTTTCGGCTTAGCCTTAATCTTCAGCTCCTCGAAATCCAGCCGGTCCCGCACGCTGTTGCGGAAGATCTGCTCTTTTCCCGGCAGATATTGCGGCGGGCAGAACATGTCAGCGCCATACCAGGCGGCGGCCTTCATCGTGAAGGCGGGATCGACCAGATGCGGGCGGCCGAGCGCGACGAGATCGGCGCGGCCGGCGGCAAGGATGGTGTTGACCTGGTCGGCCGAGGTGATGTTGCCGACGCACATAGTCGCGACATGCGCCTCGTTGCGGACCTGATCGGAGAACGGCGTCTGGAACATGCGGCCGTAGATCGGCTTCGCCTCGCGCACGGTCTGGCCGGTCGAAACGTCGACGAGATCGACGCCTGCCTCGCCGAACGCGCGAGCGATCAGCACCGCGTCGTCGCCGGTGATCCCGCCGTCGGCCCAGTCGGTGGCGGAGATGCGCACCGACATCGGCTTGTGCGCCGGCCACGCCGCGCGCATCGCCGCGAACACCTCCAGCGGAAAGCGCAAGCGGTTCTCCAGCGAGCCGCCATAGGCATCGGTGCGCTTGTTGGTCAGCGGCGAGATGAAGCTCGCCAGCAGATAGCCGTGGGCGCAGTGCAGTTCGAGCATGTCGAAGCCGCAACGATGGCCACGCTCGGCCGCGGCGACAAAGTCGGCCTTGATGGCATCCATCGACGCGCGGTCGAGCTGGCGCGGCACCTGGCTATCGGGGAAATAGGGCAAGGGCGACGCCGACACGACGTCCCAGCCGCCCTGCTCCAGCGGCCGGTCCATGCCGTCCCACATCAGCTTGGTCGCGCCCTTGCGGCCGGCATGGCCGAGCTGCAGCGCGAACTTGGCTTGCGAGTTGGCGTGGACGAAATCGACGATGCGCGTCCAGGCCGCCTCCTGCGCGTCGTTCCACAGGCCGGCGCAGCCGGGCGTGATACGCGCATCGCGGCTGACGCAGGTCATCTCGGTGAACAGCAGGCCGGCGCCGCCGATCGCGCGCGAGCCGTAATGCACGAGGTGAAAATCGCCGGGGATGCCCTCCTCGGCCGAGTACATGCACATCGGCGACAGCACCGCGCGATTGGCCACCGTCATCTCGCGCAGCTTGAGCGGCTGGAACATCGGCGCGACCGGCTTGTCGACATCGACGTCAAAGCCCTTGGCACGGACCTGCCGCGCAAAGGCCTTGTCGACCTCGGCAACGAAGTCCGGCGCCCGCAGGGTCAGATTGTCGTAGGTGATGGCCTTCGAGCGCGTCATCACGCCAAACGCGAACTGCACCGGATCGAAGTCCCAGAAGCGATCGACATGCTCGAACCACACCAGCGAGACGTCCGCGGCGTGCTGGATCTTCTCGACTTCCTCGCGACGGCCATTCTCGTAAAGCTCGAGCGCGGCAGCGATGCTGGGCGCGCGTGCCATCGCATCGGCGAGCGCGATCGCGTCCTCCATCGCAAGCTTGGTCCCCGAGCCGATCGAGAAGTGTGCCGTCGACTTGGCATCGCCGAGCAGGACCATGTTGTCCTTGACCCAGCGCTTGTTGCGGATCATCGGGAAGTTTCGCCACATCGAGCGGTTGATCAGCAGCGGATGATCGCCGAGGAACCAGCCGAAGATCTCCTTCATGCGATCCGCGGATTGCCGCTCGTCCAAGCCGGTGAGGCCGGCCCGCTCGAACGTCGCCGGATCCGTCTCGAAAATCCAGGTCGAATGCCCCGCCTCATACTGATAGGCATGCGCGATGAACGGCCCCCATTCGGTCTCCTGGAAGATGAAGGTGAAGGCGTCGAGCGGCTTGGTCGATCCCATCCAGGCGAATTTGTTGGCCCGCAAGTCGACCTCGGGCTGGAAATGGTCGACGTGCTTCTCGCGAAAGCGGCTGTTGATGCCGTCGGAGAGCAGAATCAGATCGGCCCCCGCAAACAGCGCCTCGTTGTCGATGTCGACCTCGAATTGCAGGGTGACGCCGAGCTCACGAGCCCGTTCCTGCAGGATCATCAGCAGCGTGCGGCGCGAGCAACCGCAGAACCCGTTGCCCCCGACCCGGTGCACCGTGCCGCGGAAGTGCACCGCGATATCGTCCCAATAGGCGAACTCCTGGGTGATGCGCTGATAGCTAGGCAGGTCGTATTTCTCGAAATTATCGAGCGTGGCGTCGGAGAACACCACGCCGAAGCCGAACGTATCATCGGGGCGGTTGCGTTCGTAGACCGCGATGTCGGCGCTCGGCCGCTGCTTCTTGAGCAAGATTGCCGCATAGAGACCCGCGGGTCCGCCACCGATGATCGCGATCTTCATGAACGCCTCCGCACGAGAGCCGAGCCAATGAAATTATTTTAACCCTAAAATATATCCTGGCAAGCCCCTCCGGTTCCTTGCCCGGTCAATTCCCCTGAAACACCGGCTTGGATTTGGCGGCGAAAGCTTCGAAAGCGCGAGTGAAATCCTCTGTTGTCATGCACAAGGCCTGGGCAACTGCCTCGGCCTCGATCGCCTCCTCCACCGACATCGCCCATTCCATCGCCAGCATGCGCTTGGTCATCGTGTTGGCGAAGGTCGGGCCGTTCGCGATCTCCGTGGCCAGCGCCACGGCCTGTGCCAGCACCTCGCTCGGCGCGACGATCCGACTGAAGAAGCCCCAGCGCTCGCCCTCGTCAGCGCTCATGAAGCGGCCGGTATAAAGCAGCTCCGAGGCCCGGGACTGTCCGATAATGCGCGGCAGGATCGCGCACGCGCCCATGTCGCAGCCGGCGAGACCGACCTTGTTGAACAGGAACGCCACCTTGGCGCCGGTCGCGGCGAGCCGGATATCGGAGGCCATCGCGACGATCGCCCCGGCGCCGGCGCAGATGCCCTCGACGGCGGCGAGGACAGGCTGCGGACAGGCGCGCATCGCCTTGACGAGATCGCCGGTCATCCGGGTGAAGGCCGTCAGGCCTTTAGTATCCATCTTCACCAGCGGGCCGATGATCTCGAACACGTCGCCGCCGGAGGAGAAATTGCCGCCTGCTCCGGTGACGACCACCGCCTTGACGTCGTCATCGAAAGCGCAGGCGCGGAAGAAGTCGGTCAACTCACGATAGCTGTCGAATGTCAGCGGATTCTTGCGCTCCGGCCGGTTCAAAGTGACCGTCGCGACACGGTCCTTCACCGCCAGCAGGAAATGATGGGGCTGGTAGTCCGCCAACGGCAGGGTGACGGGATTGGCCGGTTTCGACATGATTGTTTCCTTCCTGTTATCGTCGGGTGTTGCCGATCAGACTTCGCCGCCTGCGACCGCGATCGCCTGCCCTGTGATGGCGCCCGCGCCGGCACCGCACAGCCACACGACGGCGTCGGCGACTTCCTGCGGCATGATAAGCCGCCCTTGCGGATTATGCTTGGCGAGCTCAGCGATCGCCTGCTCGCGGCTGCGGCCGGTCTTCTTCATGATGTTGTCGACGCTATCCGCGACGAGATCCGTGTCGGTGAAACCAGGACAGACGGCGTTCACCGTGACGCGCGTGGCAGCCAACTCCAGCGCCAGCGAGCGCGTGAGACCGACCACCGCGTGCTTGGCCGCGGTGTAGGCGCTGACATAAGGATATCCCTTCAAGCCTGCCGTGGACGCCACTGCGACGATGCGGCCGTAGGGCCTGCTCTTCATGGCAGGCAGCACCGCCTGCGCGGCATGCACGACGCCCATGAAGTTGATGTCCATCATGCGACGGAACAACGCGGCGTCCGACTTCAGGAACGGCGCCGATTCTGCGCTGCCCGCATTGGCAACGAGGATGTCAATCGGCTGACGTGCCGCAGCCACGGCAACCGCTGCACTCAGCGCAGCCTGATCGGCCACGTCGGCGACCGCTGTGTGATCTGCACATCCAGCCGCGACCGCTTCATCGAGAGTCGCGCCGTTGCGGCCGACGATCGTGACAATTGCGCCGGCCTGCCTGAGCGCCCGCGCGATCTCGCGGCCAATGCCGCGTCCACCGCCCGTCACAATGGCATGTGCGGCGTGGGGAAGTCCGGACATGCGCGCGTCTCCTCCGATTTCATTGGCAGGCCTCACCCCGCAATTTATTTTAACCTTCAAATTTTTGCAACAACGCGCCTGATGCGGCTTGACTCCCTTGCCTCCCCGGCTAGCGTTCCTGCGTCTGCTAAGAACAGCTCTGCCGATCGGCGCGCACTTTCCCATGCCCCCGCGTGCTTGTCGCGGGTTCTAAGACGAGGGTTCTGCCGGCTGGAAGACCGGCGTCGAACGCGCTCCGGCGGCAGGCGGATCTGCGAGCTGCGGTTTGGACAGGGAGACTCGATCTTGAAGATTGCAGTGCTGGGGGGCGGCAACGGCTCCTTTGCGGCCGCAGGCGATTTCGCCCTCGGTGGTCACGAGGTGCGGCTGTGGCGCCGTGATGCGGAGCTGGTCGCCCAGCACAGAGCGGCGGGATCGACGATCATCGTCAAGGACGTCAACGGCCGGCACGAGGCCAGGCTCGCTTTGGTCACGACCGACATCAGTGCGGCCGTTGGCGGGGCTGAGCTCATCCTCTGCCCCGCGCCGGCTTTCGCGCAAGCCGACATTGCGCGCCAACTCGCGCCGCACCTCGCGGACGGCCAGGTCGTGTTCCTCCCGCCGGCCACGTTCGGCACCATGATCTTCGCGGCGGCCGCGCGCGATGCCGGCAACAGGTCCGTCGTCAGCTACGCAGAGACCGGCACCCTGCCTTGGCTGACGCGCAAGCACGGCCCGTTCGAGGTCGCGATCACGATCCGGGCCAAGCGGCTCCCGGTCGGCGTGTTCCCGCTCAAGACGGCGGAGCACGCGCTCGCGATCGTCGGCCGCGCCTTTCCCGGAATCATCGAGCCATGCGGCGACGCGCTGTCGGGCGCACTGATGAATGCGGGGTGCATCATTCATCCGCCGCTGATCGTGATGAATGCCGGGCCAATTGAACATTTCGAGCGCTGGGACATCCACAAGGAAGGCACGCAGCCCTCGATCCGTCGCGTGACCGATGCGCTCGACAACGAACGGATCGCGGTGCGCGAGGCGCTCGGCTATGGCGCGCCGCATTTTCCGCTGGCGCATCACTATGCCGAGGAGGGCGAGATCTGGATGTATGGCCGCGGCTCGCATGACCGGCTGACGGATTCCGGCGATTGGCGCGAGCAGCTGGTGCTCACGCAGCACCGCTATATGCGGGAAGATCTGCGGCTCGGCCTATCGTTGCTGATCTCGGCCGCCGAACTGACCGGCACGCCTGCACCGCTCGCCCGCGCCTTTCTCGCCATCGGCGGCGCGATCTGCGGCGAGGACTTCATGGCGACGGGGCGGACGCTCGCGAGCCTCGGCCTCGGCGGTCTCGATCGCGCCGCATTGCAAGCGCTGTTGCGTGAAGGATATGCGGCATGATCCCGCGCGGTCACGTTGCCTGTCTCGGTGCAGGCCGCATGGGCCGCGGCATTGCGGTAGCCTTCGCCTATGCCGGCCATCCCGTCACGATGATCGACATCAAGCAGCGGACGTCGGAGGAATTCGCGCGGCTGCAGCGCGAGGCGCTCGGCGAGATCGAGGCCACGTTCGCCACGCTCACACGGCTGGGATTGCTGCAAGCCACGGATGCCGCGAAGCTGATGCACAAGGTCGCCGTCGCCCCCGCCGACGCGGGTGACGATGTCCTGGCGCGCACGACGCTGGTGTTCGAGGGCGTCCCGGAGATCGTCGATCTCAAGCGCGAGGTGCTGGCTGCAGCCTCACGCGCGGTCGCATCCGACGTGATCATCGCGTCGACGACGTCGACCATCCTGGTCGACGATCTCTCGGGCGCCGTGGAGCGGCCGGAGCGCTTCCTCAATGCGCACTGGCTCAATCCAGCCTATCTGATCCCGCTGGTCGAGATCTCGCCGGGGCTGGCGACGGATCCCGACATCACTGCACGCCTGAAGACGCTGCTCGAGGGGATCGGCAAAGTGCCGGTGGTCTGTGCCGCCACGCCGGGATTCATCGTGCCGCGCATTCAGGCGCTCGCGATGAACGAGGCCGCGCGGATGGTCGGCGAAGGCGTCGCCAGTGCCGAGGAGATCGACAAGGCGATCCGCTATGGCTTCGGCTTCCGCTTCGCGGTGCTCGGCCTGCTCGAATTCATCGACTGGGGCGGCGGCGACATTCTCTATTACGCCAGCCGCTATCTCGAAGGCGCGCTGCACAGCGACCGCTACCGCGCTCCCGAGGTGATCGAGAAGAACATGGCCGAGGGCCGCATCGGCCTGCGCAGCGGTGCCGGCTTCCTTGACTATTCCGGGCTGGACGTCACGGCCTATCGCGAGCAGCGGCTCGGCGCGCTGGTCGACATGCTCCGCCACCACAAGCTGGCGCGTCCGCCAGTGGTGGATTGAGCGCGCGGACTGATCACACCGACGGAAACCCGCGCAGCAGGTAGGCGCGCAGCCCCTGCAACAGGCCGTTGAGGATGAGCCCCAGCAGCGAGATGGTGATCAGCGGGACGAACATGTCGACCGCCTGGAAGGTCCGCGCGGCCGTGACCAGCACATGGCCGAGCCCATCGGTGGAGGTGATCATTTCGGCCAGGAACACCACGATGCATGAGATGACGAGGCCGATGCGACAGCCGGTCAGGATGGAGGGCATCGCCGCCGGCAGTACCACCTTCCACAACACGTCGCGCGGCGGCGTACCGGCCGCGAGCGCCGACCAGATCAATTTCTGTTCGACGATGGTCGCGCCGTAATAGGTCGACAGCAGGATCGGGAACAGCGCGTCCGCCGCCACCAGCATGATCTTGGACTCGTGGTTGAAGCCGAGCAACAACAGGAAGGCCGGATAAAGCGCGACCTTCGGCAGCGGCGCCAGCACGCGCACGATCGGCCTGACCACGGCATTGACCGGCGGGCTGACCGCCGCGGCAATGCCGATGGACACGCCGAGCACCACCGCGATGGCAAAGCCAGCGAACAGCCGGAACAGCGTTGCCGCGATATCCTGCTGAAATGTGGCACTGGAGAGCTGCTGCCCCATGCGCAGGAACACCTGCACCGGCGGCGGCAGCAGCGTAGCCGGCGCATAGCCGAACGACACGAGGCCCTGCCACAGCAGCAGGACCAGCACGATCGGTGCAGCGCCGAGCAGCCATTCGTTGGCGCGGGTCGTGATCATGAGAAGCTCAAGGGCATGTCGAATTGCGGCTCCGACCAGCGCACCAGCCACCTCCGGATCGTCTCGAACACCGCGTCCAGGCAGATCCCCATCGCGCCGATGATGATGATCATCGCGAACACGGTGTCGTATTGTCCCATGTCGAGCGCATTGAACAGGATGTTGCCGGCGCCGGATTGCCGCGCGATCATCTCGCTCGTGACCATCGTGATCAGCGCCAGCACGAGGCCGGTGCGGCATCCGGTCAGGATCTCCGGCAGCGCGGCCGGCAGGACGATGCGCAGCAGGCGTTCGCCGGCGGACAGGCCCATGGCCGCGCCCGACCACAGCATCTTCTCCTCCACGGCCTTGGCACCCTCGAAGCTGTGATAGATCACGGGAAGGCTGACGCCGAGAAAGATCACCAGGGTCTTGGAGATGTCGCCGACGCCGAGCCACAGCATGATGATCGGCATCAGCGCCGCCTTCGGCACCGGGTAGACCAGCATCAGGAGCGGATTGAAGAAGGCGGCGGTCGCCCTGCTCCGCCCCATCAGCAGCCCGAGCGGAATCGAGAACGCGAGCGCCAGCGCGAAGCCGATCGCCATTCGCCGCAGCGAGGCCAGGATGTTGATCAGCGCTTCCTTGTCGGTGAGGATCGGCGGGATGGCGCGCAGCGATTCCAGCGCCGTCGGAAAGCTGTCATTCTTCAACCCGAGCGAGGCCAATTGCCAGGCCAACAGCAGGCCGCAGCAGGCCAACGCCGGCGACAAATGCTTCAGAGCGCCCTTCATGACGGCAGCTCGTTGTCGCCGGAATCGTCGAACATGCGCTCGATCTCGACGATGTAGTTCTGATAGCGCGGATCGAGCAGCAGCTCCTCGCGGCGGCGCGGCCGCGGCAGGTCGATGTCGATCACCTCGCGGATGCGGCCGGGCGAGCGCGACATCATCACGACCTTATCGGACAGGAACACCGCTTCCTCGACCGAATGCGTGACGAACAGCACCGTCTTGCGATCGCGCTCCCAGATCTCCAGCAGATCGTTCTGCAGGCGCGTCCGCGTGTGCGCGTCCAGCGCCCCGAAGGGCTCATCCATCAGCAGCACTTCAGGTCCATAAGCGAGCGTGCGCGCCAGCGCGACGCGCTGCTTCATGCCGCCGGAGAGCTCCTTCGGATAGAACTTCTCGAACCCGGTCAGCCCGACCATGGCGATCAGCTCCAGCGCGCGGGCCTCCGCCTTCGCGGAATTCATGCCCTGCTGCAACGGACCGTACATCACGTTGCCGAGCACGCTTTTCCACGGAAACAGCGCAAATTCCTGGAACACCGGACCGCGATCGGTGCCAGGGCCGGTGATCGCCTTTCCCTTCATCTTCGCCGTGCCGCTGGTCGGGCTGACGAAGCCGCCGACGATATAGAGCAAGGTGGATTTGCCGCAGCCGGAGGGGCCGAGGATCGAGACGAAGGCGCCGTCCTCGACTGACAGCGAGATGTTCGACAGCGCGGTATGGTCGCGGCGCGACGACGTCTTGAACACCTGCGACACGCTATCGATCTCGATGATCGGCTCGGCCGGACGACGACCGAGCGGAACGCCCGCGAGCTCGCCGGGTCGAATCGGGGTCACGCCCATATCGGCTTCTCTTTTCGGTGCGGCACGCTCAAACGCTCCATGATGTCAGGCATGACAGACCGCTAGGTTAGCAAGAAACCTGCCAATCGTCGCCCTGGCCCGGCTCATTCCTGCTCCTGGTCGAACCACGGCCAGTCCGCGGGTCCTTCATGCGTCACGGCGCCGAGCGGTGCCTGGCCGACGAGCCTGGCATATTTCGCCAGCGCGCCGGCGCGATGCCGCGGCGGCCGCTGCGACCACACGGCGCGACGGGCCGCGAGCTCAGCGTCGTCGAGAAGAACATCGAGCCTGCGCGCTTTTGCATCGATGCGAACCGGATCGCCGTCGCGCAGAAGTGCCAACGGACCGCCTACAAAGGCTTCCGGCGAAACGTAGCCGATGCACATGCCGCGCGTCGCACCGGAGAAGCGACCGTCGGTGATCAGCGCCACCTTCTCGCCCATGCCCTGGCCATAGATCAGTGCGGTCACGCCGAGCATTTCGCGCATGCCCGGACCGCCGACCGGCCCCTCGTTGCGGATGACCAGCACCTCGCCAGCCTGATAGTTGCGCGCACGGACGGCGGCGACGCAAGCTTCCTCATCCTCGAACACGCGGGCCCGCCCCTCGAAGACGAGGCTCTTCAAGCCGGCCACCTTGATGACCGCGCCATCAGGCGCGAGATTGCCCTTGAGCACGGCGACGCCCCCATCCGCCATGATCGGCCTGGCCGGATGAAACACGATCTCGCCATCGGGCGCATTGGCCGCTCCGTAGTCCTCGGCAAGCGTGCGGCCGGTCACCGTGAGGCAGGAGCCGTCGATATGGCCGCTTTCGATCAGCGCGCGGATCACCACGGCCGCGCCGCCGATGTCATACACATCCTTGGCCGTATATTTGCCGCCCGGCCTGAGATTGCCGATCAGCGGCGTGCGGGCGAAGACCTCGCCGACATCGTCGAGGGTGAAACGGATGCCGGCTTCGTTGGCGATCGCTGGCAGATGCAGCGCGGCGTTGGTCGAGCCGCCGGTGGCCGCGACGATCGCCGCACCGTTCTCCAGCGCCTTGCGGGTCACGATATCACGCGGCAGCGGCCCGCCACGAGCCATCATCTGCATGATCAGACGGCCGGCCTGCCGCGCGACATGGGCGCGCTCGGCATAGACGCCGGGGATCATCGAGACGTTGGGCATCGACAGGCCCATCGCCTCCGACAGCATGCCCATCGTGTTGGCGGTGAACTGCCCGGCGCAGGCGCCGATGGTCGGCAGGCACGACCGCTCGATGCCTTCGAGCGCTGCGGCATCGATCTCGCCGGTCATGTAGCTGCCGACCGCCTCATACGAATCGAGCACCGTGAGCGTCCGCCCCTGGAACTTGCCGGGCAGAGCGCTGCCGCCATAGATGAAGATCGACGGCACGTTGCAACGGACCATGCCCATCATGACGCCAGGCAAGGTCTTGTCGCAGCCGCCAAAGCCGATCAGCGCGTCATAAGCCAGACCATGGACAACGGCCTCGATCGAATCCGCGATCAGCTCGCGCGAGAACAGAGAGAACTTCATTCCCTCATGGTTCATGCTGATGCCGTCGGACACCGAGATGGTCGCGAATTCACGCGGCGTGCCACCGGCTTCGGAGACGCCCGTCTTGGCGGCATCGACCTGGAAGTCGTGCGTCATGTTGCAGGGCGTCTGCTCGCCCTTCTGGCTGACGATGCCGATCATCGGCTTGGCGATGTCGGCATCATCCAGCCCCATCGCGCGCATGAAGGCGCGGTGCGGGGCACGATCGAGCCCCTCCACCGTGACGCGCGAGCGCAGCTTCCTCATCGACGACCTCCGCGCAGAGCGTCCGCTTCTTTACTGGATCGGCGCGACGATGGTGGGATGCTTGAACTGGGCGACGTCGAGTTTCGGCAGCATGCCGGTCTCGGCGTAGATGTCGAGCATCTTCTGGATCGCCGGGAAGTTCGGCGCGGCCACGGGATCGCGGCCGAAATCATTGTCCTTCAGGAGATAGGTCTCGATCACCGGCACCGGCACCTTCATCACTTCGGAGACGACCTTCAAGGTCTCGTCGCGATTGGCCAGCGCCTTTTTCATGCCTGCGGTGATGTCGCGGACATAGGCCTTCACCAGATCCGGGTTATTGTCGACAAAGTCGGCGCGGCAGGCTTCGAGGATATGGACGATGTTCGGCATCGCCTCCGAGAGCTGGAACAGCTTGCGCGTGCCGCCCTTGGCCTCGGCGCGCGCCGCGAACGGCTGGTTCATGTTGACCGCATCGACACGGCCCTGGCGCAGCGCATCCTCGGCCACGGCGAAGCCGACCTCGACGAGCTTGATATCCTTGGCGGGATCGAGCCCGGCCTGCTTCAACAGCAGATTGAACGGCCCCTGCGTGCCGCCTCCGATCACGGAGATGCCGACCGTCTTGCCTTTGAGATCGGCAATGGTCTTGATCGGCGAATCATCCTTGACCGCCCAATACACCGAGAAGCCGCCCGGCTTCTCGTAGACGTGCTGGGCGACGATGTAGGCCTTGAGCCCGCCGCCGACCACACCATTCGACAGCGACAGCGGCGCCTGCGTGGCGCAGTCGAGCGCACCGGCGGCCAGCGCCTGGGTCATCGGTGCCGTTCCCTGGAACTGCGTCCACTCGATGGTGTAGGTCTTGCCGAGGTCGGGAAACTCGGCGGGACGCTTCATCATCCAGTACTTCGATTCCTCCGCCGGAATGGTCCAGCCGACGCGGATCGTCTGTTGAGCAAATGTCGGCCCCGCACTCGTCGCCAGCGCTATACTTGCCAGCGCTGCCAGCATCACCTGTTTCCGCATCACGCCCCTCCGCCAATCCATCAAGGAACCTCGCGGAGAATGTTTCATGTCTCAAATATCGGTGCAAGCGCGGAAAACGCCCTCGCCTTGCCTGCCCCGTGAGCAAGAACTGCTTCGCAGCGCGACAAGGCTGCGGCCATCAGGAATGCCGCCCTCCGTGTGCCGTACCGCCTCCGGCAACGCAGGGTCGCACACCGTCGAACCGAACAGGGCCGGCGATTCCGGCCGTTCAGCCGACTGGCGCTGCAGCGCCGCACGCGCTAGGGAGAGGCCCCGAATTGATCCTTCCAGGAGTTCTCTCGATGTCGATCCAGCGTTTTGAAACCGGCCCGCGCATGAGCCAGGTGGTCGTTCACGGCAATACCGTCTATCTCGCGGGCGTCGTGGCGCAGAAGACGGCCGGCGAGAGCGTCACCAAACAGACCGAGGAGATCCTCTCGATCATCGACGGTCATCTCGCCAAGGCCGGCACCGACAAGTCGAAGTTGCTGTCCGCGACCATCTACCTCACCGACATCAAGACGTTCGGCGAGATGAATGCAGTCTGGGATGGCTGGGTGTCGACCGGCAACACCCCGGCGCGCGCCACCGTCGAGGCCAAGCTCGCGGCGCCGCAATACACGGTCGAGATCATGGTGATCGCGGCCAAGTAAGCCGCTGCGGCGGCCGCGGCATCAGTCGGTGCCGCGGCGGCCGGTGTTGCGATTGAGCGGATCGCGCCGCTCGCGCGTGAGCCCTTCCGGCAGCACCGGCTCGGTGCCCGGAAGCGGTTCGGCGCGCACATCGGCGCCCCACTGCTCCCGTTGGCGGGGCGTCGTGTCGTCCTTGACCTGTTGCGGCTGCGGCAGACCGTCCTTGCTGACGGGGTCGTAGGCGCCGGAGCGCAGGTCGCGCGTGTCTCTGCCTGTCATGCCCTCTCAACAAGCATGGTCGCGCAGTCGTTCCTGGTCGCCGGCCCACCAAAACCACTCCAAAGTCACGACCGCATAATCTGGGTTCGGCGTGGCAAGCTCCGCTCCGGACATCGCGGCCAACCTCGGACGAGGAGCCACGCGAGCGCCGGCGCGGCCTTAGCCCTGTGACAGATCATCGCGACACCTCGCCGCAGCAGATACGGAGGCCAACGACTCTTCAATCAGCCTTCTTCGGAAACGCCTTGACAGCGGTCCGACGCCGCTTCGACGCAACCCGTGACCCGCGGATGCGGCGCTTTCGAAACTCCAAGCCGCACATCACGACATCGATGCTCTCATGCGGCAGCCGCAGTCGTCGACCATGGAACCCAAGCCACCTCTCGACCTGTCGAACATGGACCCGAGCAAGCTCGAATCGGCGCGACAGCTCATCACGCGTGTGAAGCGATGCAATGTCGACGATGTAGTCGAGCCGCTCCGACGGAGTACGGCCGACGAGCTGTGCGTAATCGCTTGCAAGCAATAAATCTATAATCTTCTCAGGCAGCTCCGGCTTACCCATCTTCCATTCCCAAACCCGCCGTGCGTGCCCGCCGAGACAGGCCTGTGGGCCGCCGGCATGAGCCATCACGACGTTCACCGATGATCATGCGACCGCCTCTCCTCGGCGAACGCCGATGACGAACTCCGCTTGGATAAAGGTTGCAGGCCGACGTTCGGCTTGTCCGGCCGCCCCTGCGCATCAGTCAGGGGGCGCCAGCGGGCCGCAATCGCGAGAGACCAACATCAAGCTGAATTCACGTCGGCGCAGCCGATCCGCATCGTTCACGACTTGACATCACGCCACAAAAACTCAGTTCGCATGATGCCCAACAAGCAAGACCCCGCCGCGCATCCGGCGCGCGGCGGATCATTGCTCTTTCGCCGGATCGATCCCTCAGAAGTTGAAGGTCGTGGAGACGAGATATGTCCGTGGTGCCCCCAGTGTGATCACGCCGCTATAGGCAGACGCCCAATAGGCTTTGTTGAATACGTTCTCGACGCTAGCCCGCACCACGATCGGCTTGCCGTTCCACGGCGAGGTGAACGTATAGCGGGCGCCCAGATCGACCCGGGTCCAGTCCGGCAGCGACAACGTATTCGCCTGATTGACGTATTGCGCACTTGTGTAGATCACCCGCCCCGTCAAAGTCAGGTCGCGCACGAACGGCGTATCCCATTCGGCCCCGAGATTCACCGCCAGTTGCGGAACACCGATGGCGCGCTTTCCGTCATAGGTCCCGTTGGTCGTCTTCTCCTGCACGGCGTGGATGTAGGTCGCGCCGCCCAGCACGCGGAACTCCGGCGTGATCTCGCCAAATATGTTGAACTCTGCGCCCCGATTTCGCTGCATGCCATCGAGTTGTTGCGTCGAGCTGCTCCCGCTGACGACCGTGATGGCGTTACGTTGGCTGATGTCAAACAGACTGGCGGTCGTCGTAATACGACCGAAGTCGACCTTGATGCCGGTCTCCGTCTGCTTGGTCGACGTCGGCGGGAATATGGTTCCGCCATTGGCAAACGTTCCGGGAACGACGACCGGCGTCTGCAATCCCTCGACGTAATTGGCATAGAGCGAGACGCGATCGACCGGCTTGACGATCACGGCATAGGCCGGCGTCCACACCGACGCGTCCTTGAAGGGCCTGCTGTTTGCCGCCGTCAGATAATCCGTCACCTCCGTGCCCGCCGTCTGACGTCGAGCGCCTACGACGAACTGAAGACGATCGTTGAACAGCGACATGGTGTCAGATACGCCGACGCTCCACAGATCAACTCCGGTCATCTGGTTGAGACGCACGTAATTGTAGTTTGGCGCAGGCGCGTTCACCGGCTCCGTATAGAGATTCCAGCTCGTCGAGATCGCCCCCGCCAATGCGGCTGTCGCCGCGCCGGGCCTGCTGACCGGCCAGAGGACGCGCTGATTATACGTCCGGTCAACGATCGAATAGCCAACATTGATGGCGTGGTTGACCGGTCCGGTATCGACCTTGATCCGGACGCCGGCTTCGCCAGCAAATGTCTCGTAGGTCTCCTTGCCCTGCCCTGGGACCGCCGACAAGGCGCCGGCGTTGGAGTTGAGGGTCGGCGAAGGATAGGAATAGTTGATATTGCTATCGTGGTACCCGAACGAGGCGTAGGCCGTGATGCGATCGCTGAGATCGACTTCGCCCTTCACGGTGGTGAAGAAATCGGTCGGCGCGTAATAGGCCCATGGCACCTGGAAATTCAGTCCGGCCTTTGGCGGGTCTGGGATCTGGGTGACGGCACCAACGCCAAAGAAGCGGAGCGGTGGCTTCAGATTGTCGGCCTGGTATCCGATGTCGACAGCCAGACGCGCGTTTTCGCCGCGGTAGTCGAGCCCAAGCGCCACGTTGCCCAGTTCGTCGGTCTGCCGGTTCCAGGGCGTGTTGCCGTTCGAATAGGAGCTGTTCAGCCTGACGCCCCACTCCTTGTGCTCGCCATAGCGGCGGCTGACGTCGATCTGCTCGCCGAATTGCGATTTGGAGGCGTAGGTTCCCGTCAGCTGCGTGATGTCGACATCGGGCGCGTGCTTGGTGATCAGGTTGACGCTGCCGCCCACCGCGCCACCGCTGGACGCACCGGTGCCGCCCACGGTCATGCCGTTGAGAAGTGCGCTCGGCCCCTTCAACAGCTCGACGCGTTCGATGAAGTTCGCCCCCGTCGAATAATAGGGCGCGATCCCGGCGAGCCCGTTCAGCGCATAGTCGCCGCTGTCGTAGAAGAAGCCGCGGATGAAGAGACCGTCGGCGCCGCCGCCGGCGGCCTGGGTCACCCGCACCGACGGGTCGTTGACGAGGACGTCGCGGATCGTGCGCGCCTGCTGGTTCTGGATCAACTGCGCGGTAAAGCTCGTCTGATTGAAGGGCGTGTTCATCACGCCGCGATTGCCGAGCAGTCCAAGTCCGCCGCCGCTCGCCACCTGCCCACCGGCATAGGGCGCCGGCGGCGCGCCGATCGTTCCGGTCGAGGGGGTGACATAGGGGACGGGAGCCGTCGCCGGCGGCGGGCGATTTCGGGTCTCGGCGCGGCGCTGGACGGTCCGGCTCGGCGATGCTTGCGAGCGCTGGACAGATTGTCGCGGCTTCTGCTTGGGCGCGTCCACCGTCACATCCGGCAATTGGGTTTGAGCAAAAAGCGGCCGTACTCCGCCCGAATCTAACGTCAACGCAATTGTGCTTACAGCAGTCAACAAGAACAAACGTCGGGCATTTCCGCCCGCATCGCGACAAGCCATTTTGACACCCCGTACTACCAAGTTCCACGCTGGTCCTTGGCGCTCCTAACACACGGGTATCCGGGGATGGCGTCGCCGATCATAGAACCCATCTAACGAACGACAGGTTTGACACGATCCACTCATCAAGTTTTTGCCGTCGCAGCAGAAATTCGGCGACTGGCTTTCGTTGAAGCTTTCTAAAGAAGCGCAACATCCTTCAAGCGAAGTCGCGACCGACGCATCGCATCGTCCGACTACAACTAACAGCATTCGGTCATATGGCGGGCTTTTTAACGGACAGCAACAACACGACCACGATCCCGCCACAGCGGCATCTGCTCCGATGTCGACCAGGCCTCGTAGTTCAAGCCTTCGGAGTGCTTCACGGTCGCGCGTGACCTCCGAGCGTCGCCGTCTCCCGCGCGCGTCAGGCCTGCTTGGCGCTCCGCTTCCAGGGCGCGCCATAGATCAACGACAGCAGGATCGGGACTGACAGGCCCAGCCAGCACAGACTGTCCCAGAGACCGTCACCGAACAGCCCGAATGCCAACCCCGCCGCGCTGACAACACTGATCATCAGCGGCGCCCGGAAGACCTGCCATGCCGAGCGTCGCGCGTCACCATCCGACGCGATCGCACTGCTCACCGGACCTTTCATGGCGAAACCACGGCCGGAGCCGTCGAACCAACAACGACAGCAGGCTTCTTCCTGCTGCCCCATCGTTTGGCGGTCCACAGATACAGGCCGCTGCTCAGCACGATGATGGTGATGATATCGAGCAGAGCCCAGATGATCTTCAGCGGCAGGCCGCCGTAATCACCGAAATGCAGCGGACGCGACAACTGCAGGGCGTAAAGATACCAGGCGACCGGCGGCGCCGTCAGCTTGGTATGATCCTGCGCGTCGACCATGACAGGCTGGAACATGCGCGCCGTGAGCGCCGTCCTGCCCTTGGTCCACACGATCAGATGCTGCGGACTGCCGAAACGGGCTGTCGTGGGCATCGTCACCGAGCTGACCCGCCGGTCCGGAAACGCCTGTCGGACCGCCGTCACAGCGGCATCGACAGCAGCCGATGTAGCGATCGGCTTGCCCTGATAGGGAGCGAGCAGCGCCGGCATGGTCCGCGCACGCCACAGATCTGACAGCGGTACGGCAAGCGTGTTGATCGTTCCGGTCAGCCCGACCGCGAGCGCCCAGCTGACCGTGACGATGCCGAGCAGATTATGCATGTCGAGCCATTTGACGCGCGACGAGCGGTCGCGGATCGTGCCAAAGTCGAGACGGCGCATGAAGGGCCAATAGACGACGATCCCCGACACGATCGAGACGACGAACACGAGCCCCATCAAGCCGAGGAACAACTCGCCCGGCAACCCGGTGAACATGTCGCGATGGATCTGCAGAATGATATCCATCACGTCCTGGTGCGGCGGTTCCTCGCCGAGCACAGCGCCCGTGCGCGCATCGACCGTGATGCGATGAAACTGGCCGGGAACGGGAATCGGGGTCGCTGACATCGCGACCGTGACCAGCGGCTCCGCCTCCTTGAGCGTGACAAACAATGCATGCTGGCCAGGCAATTGATTGCGCGCTGATTCGATCAAGCGATCGAGGGACAGCACAGGCGTATCCGCAGGCATCGGCGGCGCCACAATCGGGTGTTCCAGCAGCTCGTCGATTTCATGATGGAAGATCAGCGGCAACCCGGTCACGCAGAGCATGAGCAGAAAGACCATGCTGATCAGCGACGTCCACGTATGAATCTGCAGCCATATCCGGGTCGCACGCGCACTCACCATGCTTCACCACCACTTTCCAACGTCGCGACCTGCATCCGACAGGATCTGCTCGCTGCCGATGTCGCAACCACATCTCGCTGCTTCGATCTCGACTTCGCTCAAATACAATCGAGCCGGAAAGAGCCAAATACAATGCGAGCGGTCCCCCTGACGAGCGCGTGAGCTTCACCACGCTCCGGTGTACCATGACATCGAGTCCCAATGACCCGTCGGGCTAAAGCAGCCGTGGCGGCGACACCTATCGCGGCCGCAACGAGATCCCTATCTCGCCGATCGTCTTCCCTGCATCAAACGAATTCGACGGGACCGATGCTGGAATATCTTTAAGGTAGAGCACGAGCTGCGGCATGTCGGATCGTCGCGCAGCCGCAGATCGAGCGTCGACGTGGCGGCGATGCGGCCGAATATTGCAAGCCGTGCAGTTCGCCGCTCGAATGCCCTGCAGGACGTAGGCTCATCGTCCGACTGAAACAGGCGACAAACATGCCTCGCGCGCGAAAGCGACAGAACGCGGCACAGGTTCGGGATATGCCGCCATCACCGTTCAGAACGCCGTGGTGGTACGCAAGCCAAGCACGATCGCATCGCGGATGCGTCGCGTCTGGGTCGGATCGTTGGGATCGACGCTGCCGCCGCCGGGGTGCATGACATATTCGACGATCGGCTGCACCGCGACATTCGGCGTGACCTGGAACGAATAACTCGCCTCGAAAATCGCTTCGAAGTCGCGGATCGGCGTTGCAATCCCTGTGAACAGCTGCAGATCCTGATCGTACCGGCGGACGTCATGCGAGATCCGCGCATAGGTCGCGGCGATGCCGAATTTGTCATCGGGACGCGCAGCGCTGAAGCCGGTGACCTGGATGCCGCCATCGAGATAGAAACGGATGAGGTTGCGGTCGGACGGGCTGACCGACGTCCGGATGAACAGGCCGGCGCCCTTCGCTGGATCCAGGGGGCTGCGCGCCACGAGCTGCTCGAACACGCCGAACACACCCTGATTGCGACGCATCTGCGCCGGCTCGCCGGAGCTGAGCGGATCGGCAAGCGACCGGCCGCCGCTATCGAGATATTGGTGATCGAACGAGCCGAAATGATACCAGGCGCCGGCCGCGATCGTGCCGGGCAAGGCCGCGGCGCCAAGCTCGAACTTATACCTGACCTGGCCGACCACCCATGGCGGGTCCTGCACGCGGAACAGGGTGCCGTGCGGGTTCTTGAGCTGCGGATCGCCAGGTCCCGGCGGCGCCGCGTCGCCATCGAACACGGCGAGATAGCCGGTGATCCTGTCAGACAGCTGCGCCTTCACCCTGATGCCGGGCACCGCCAGTGGCGGCGACGGTCCGCCGCTCGGCAGAATGATGCCGGTGATCCCCGGCCATCCGAGCGCCGAATTGGCGAACAGGTCGTCATATTTGCTGTCGATGAATTCGACGTCGGATGGCTGCTGGCCGACCCGGATTTGCAGTCTGCCGCCGAGCAGCGCCTGCTCCACCCAGAATTCGTACAAGCGGCTCGCCGGCAGGGCTTCGACGCCGCTGACCAGCATCAGATTGCCGACATAGCTGCGCGACAGGCCGTCGCCATGAATCTGGAAGGCGTTGGCATGGAAGGTCGCGCCGCTCCAGCCGACGAGCTTCTCGAGGTCGATCGTCGCGCCGACGTCGAGACGACCGGTATAGATCGCGCCATGCCGGACGCCGCCGACGGGGTTGGCGAAGGTCTCGCCAATATAGGTGACGTTGAACTGCACGCCCCAATCGGCCAGCTGCTGGCGCACGTCCTTCTGCCCGGTCGCGCCGGTTCGATCCTGGGCGCGCGTCCCGAGCGGCAGCATCGTCGCCATCGACAGCGCCAGCGCACATGATGCGAGCCGACTTCTCACCAAGGTTCGGGCGGTCACGCGATGCTCGCTATCTGATCAGGCCGATGCGCTTCATCAGCCAGAACGCGCCGCCCGCCGTGAGGGCCATCAGCAGGACCGCCCACATGAAGCCGGTTTCGGTATCGGTCAGCGGCAATCCCTTGGTGTTCATGCCGAAGATGCCGGTGACCAGGGTCGGCGGCAGCAGCAGCGCGGTCAACACCGACAAGACGCGGAGGCTGTTGTTGGTCTGCTCCTCCATCTGCAGATGCAGCTCCTCCTGCAGCAGACGGCTGCGGTCGCGCAGTTCGACCACCATGTGGTCGAGACCGTCGAGCCGCTCGGCGAGACGACGGGTGCGCAGCTGCAGCGCCGGCTTGATCTCGGTCGGGGCATTTCGGTCGAAACGATGCAGCACGACACGCAGCTCCGACAGATGCCGGTGCACCCTGACGCAGGTCCGGCGCAGACGACCGAGCGCCGAGAGTTGATTTTCGCCGGCATTTGACAGCAGCTTCTCCTCGATCTCGTCGAGCTGCTGCTCGAAGCCGTCGATGATGTGCTCCATCCCCTCGGCGACGTTGTGGACGATCCGCTCGAACAGCACGGCCGCGCTCTGGGCGCGCTGGCCGCCTTCCAGCGCCCGTCGCGTCGCGTCCACCGCATGCAGCGCCTGATAGCGTCCGCTGACCAGCAGACGCTCTGTCATGACAAAGCGGAGCAGCGCCGTGTCCTCGGTGGATCCACCGATATCGCGGGCCAGGTCGGCGATCACGCCATGCACGCAGTCGTCGGAGCCGTGGAGCTGCTGATAGCTGTCTTTCGACAACAGCAGCGCTCGTGCCGCAGGCGGCAGCTCGGCGTTCGCCAGCCACTGCACGGCGCGCGCATCGGCGAGGTTGAAATGCAGCCAGTGCCATCCGTCATGACCGAGATGGAACGGCTCGTCATGCGCAAGCGGCTGGAGTCTGCCGTCCGCGGTGAAGCGGAAGGCCCACACCAGCCCCTCCAGGGGCGGCGCCGTCATCGCTGCGAGGGCCGCCCTGTCTGCGCGCATCGTCAGAAGATCCGGCTGAAGATGACGTAGAGCGAGCCCGACAGCAGGACCGCCGCCGGCAAGGTCAGGACCCAGGCCATCAGCAGGTTGCGCACCGTGGCCATCTGCAGGCCGGAGCCGTTGGCCGCCATCGTGCCGGCGACGCCGGACGACAGCACGTGGGTGGTCGACACCGGCAGGCCGAACACATCGGCCGCGCCGATCGTCGCGGCGGCGACCAGCTCGGCGGAGGCGCCCTGCGCATAGGTCAGATGCGATTTGCCGATCTTCTCGCCGACCGTGACCACGATGCGCTTCCAGCCGATCATCGTGCCCAGGCCCAGCGCGATCGCCACCGCGATCTTCACCCAGTTCGGAATGAACTTGGTGGCGCTGTCGAGCGAAGCCTTATAGGCGTTCAGCGTAGCGACCTCCTCCTTGTTGAGGTCGTTCTCCTTGTCCTTCATCAGGAAGCGGATCGCCTCCGAGGTCAGGTACATGTCGTTGCGGGTGTTGCCGACGGCTTCCGCCGGCACCTTGTTCAGCGAGCCATAGGTGCGGACCTGGTCGCCGACATCCTTCACCAGCACGGCGAGGGACGGATAGGTGCCCTCGTTGATCTTGCGCTGCGCGACGTAGAGAGTGACCGCAGGACGGGGATCGCCGATCACATTATGGCCGGCGGCCTTCGCTGCGATCACCTTGGAGGCGGCCTGCGAGGTCTCCTGGAATTTCGCGATCTGCGCCTCGGGGAGCGTGCGGTTCAGCGCATAGGCGGTCGGCACAGTGCCGATCAGGATCAGCATGATCAGGCCCATGCCCTTCTGGCCGTCATTCGAGCCATGGGCAAAGGAGACGCCGGTGCAGGTCAGGATCAGCAAACCGCGGATCCAGATCGGCGGCGGCTTCGGGCCTTCCGGAGCGGCGTAGAGCGCGGGGTTGCGAACGAGAAACTTGAGCAAATAGAGCAGCGCAGCGGCACAGATGAAACCGACCAGCGGCGACAGCAGCAGCGCATAGCCGATCTCGGTCGCCTTGCTCCAGTCCACGCCGGACGTGCCGTCGCGGCCGCGAAGGAGAGCATTCGCCACGCCGACGCCGATAATCGACCCGATCAGCGTGTGCGAGGACGAGGCAGGCAGGCCGAAATACCAGGTCCCGAGATTCCACACGATGGCGGCAATCAACAGCGCGAACACCATGGCGAAGCCGGCGCTCGATCCCACCTGCAGGATCAGCTCAACCGGCAGCAGGGAGACGATGCCGAACGCGACCGCACCGCTCGACAGCAGCACGCCGAGGAAATTGAAGAAGCCGGACCACATCACGGCGAACTCGGCCGGCAGCGAATGCGTGTAGATCACGGTGGCCACCGCATTGGCGGTGTCATGGAAGCCGTTGACGAACTCGAACCCGAGCGCGATCAGCAGCGCGACGAACAGCAGCATGTAAGGCAGGTATGTCGTCACCTTCACGCCGGTGGCGTCGACGTCGACATAGATGCTGTAGGCGACGAACAGCAATCCTGCGGCGAGGACGCCGAAGAAGAGGATCATCGTCAGCGGGTTGAAGCCCTTGTCGAGATTCGGCCGTCCGGCCGGCTGAATTGGCCGTTCGTCGCCGACCGATTGATTGACTGTGATTTCGGCCATGTCGCTCCCCATACCGCTCCACTTGGAGCCCCATAGTGGAACGAAGATTTGAAGCGTGGATGACATGCGCTCGCAACAGTGTGAGCGGATAACAAATGATCGGGTCAATAAGTCGTCACGGTCAGATCGTATAATGGTGCAGTCGTATCACGCTTGCGCTCCGTCGATCAGCAGGCGCAACAAAACGATGCAAATTTCGGCAACGGAGCGCAAAATGACCCAGACCATACGCAACAAGAGCTGGGCGGAGCTGCAGGTCGGCGACAACTCAGCGATCGAACGTACATGCGCGGTGCAGGACCTGATCCTGTTCGCCCATGTCTCCGGCAACACCAATCCGATGATGCTGCCGGACGGCAGCGCCGACCATGGTTCGAAAGAGGTCATTGCGCCGTCGATGTGGGTCGGATCGTTGATCTCGGCCGTGCTTGGCAACGTGATGCCCGGTCCGGGCACGCTGTATCGCTCGCAATCGCTTGATTTCAAGAAACGTGTGCATGTCGGCGACCGCCTGCGCATCACGGTGACCTGCTGCGAAAAGCGCGAGGCGCCGGTCGCGGTGTTTCGCGCCGAGATCACCGACCAGGCCGGCGATCTCGTCTGCACGGGGATCGCCGAGGTCGATGCGCCGACAGTGTCGATCGAGACGCCGGTGCGCGAGCTGCCGGCGCTGATCGTCGATCATGCCGATCATTTCGCCAAGCTGGTCGATCTCGCTGCGCAGCTGCCGCCACTCAAGACCGTCATCGTCTGTCCTGAAGACCGCAACTCGCTTGGCGGCGCCCTGCTCTCCACCGACCGCGGCCTGATCCACCCGGTGCTGATCGGTGATCCCGATCGCATCTCGGCCGCGGCGCGCGAGATCGAGGCCGACATCAGCGGCTGGACGCTGGTGCCGGAGACCGACCACCGTGCTGCCGCCGCCCGCGCCGTGGCGATGGTGCTGGCCGGCGACGCCCATGCGGTGATGAAGGGAGCGATCCATTCCGACGAGCTGCTGGCGGCGGTGGTGAAGAAGGATGGCGGGCTGCGCACCAATGGCCGGATCAGCCATGTCTTTGCCCTCGACGTGCCGACGCTGGACGAGATCCTGTTCATTTCCGACGCCGCCATCAACATCGCGCCCGACCTGATGGCGAAGGTCGACATCGTCCAGAATGCCATCGATCTGGCACGTGCCTGCGGGCTGGACCGGCCGCGCGTCGGCGTGCTGTCGGCGGTCGAGACCATCAACCCGAACATCCCCTCGACCTTGGACGCCGCGGTGCTGTCGAAGATGGCCGAGCGCGGCCAGATCAAGGGCGGCATCGTCGACGGTCCGCTGGCGATGGACAATGCCATCGACATGGAAGCTGCAAAGACCAAGGGCATCGCCTCGCTGGTCGCCGGCCATGCCAACGTGCTGATCGTACCGAACCTCGAGGCCGGCAACATGCTGGCCAAGGAGCTGACCTTCATCGCTCGCGCCGAGGCCGCCGGGCTTGTGATCGGCGCGCGCGTGCCGCTGATGCTGACCAGCCGAGCCGATAACGACCGCGCGCGGCTCGCCTCCTGCGCCCTCGCGCAGCTCTACAATCACTGGCGGCGCGAGGGCCGCGCCTTTGCCGGCTCGACTCAGGCGAAGGCGGCGGAGTAGCCGATGACCGACACCATTCTGACCATCAATGCCGGTTCGTCCTCGATCAAGTTCGCGGCCTATGAGATCGCAACCGCCGCGCTGCGCCCGCTGGCCAGGGGACATATCGACGACATCGGCGACGACACGACGTTCACGGCCGGTCCGGCCGACGGTCCAGCCGAGCGACAGCCGATCGATGCGCCCAAGGGCGCGATCGATCACCGCTCTGCGTTGGAGCTCGCCGTCGATTGGCTGCGCCGGCATGAGGACGGCTGCCATGTCGTGGCCGTCGGCCATCGCGTCGTGCATGGCGGGCCGGATCATGCCGAGCCGGTGGTGATCGACGACGGCATGTTGCAGCGCCTGCGCAAGTTGGTGCCGCTGGCCCCGCTGCATCAGCCGCATAATCTTGCCGGGATCGCCGCGGCGCTGCATGCGTTTCCCGACGCCGCGCAGGTGGCCTGCTTCGACACCGCGTTCCACCGCCAGCACCCGTTCATCGCCGACACGTTCGGACTGCCGCGGCGGCTCTATGATGAAGGCGTGCGCCGCTACGGCTTTCACGGCCTGTCCTACGAATATGTCTCGCGCCGGCTGCGCAGCGTGGCCCCCGGGCTGGCGTCGGGGCGCGCGATCATCGCGCATCTCGGCAATGGCGCCTCGGTCTGCGCGCTGCACGACGGCCGCTCGGTCGCCTCCACCATGGGCTTCACCGCGCTCGACGGCCTGCCGATGGGCACCCGCTGCGGCCAGCTCGATCCCGGCGTCGTGCTCTATCTCCTGACCGAGAAGGGCATGAGCGCCGACGAGATCACCCATCTCCTGTATCACGACTCCGGACTGAAAGGCCTGTCGGGCGTCTCCAACGACATGCGCGAGCTCGAGGCCTCCGACGCGCCGGCAGCGCGCGAGGCGATCGACTATTTCGTTGCGCGCGTGCGCCGCGAGATCGCCGGGCTCGCGGCCACTATCGGTGGCGTCGATGCCATCGTGTTCGCCGGCGGCATCGGCGAGCATGCCTTTCGCGTGCGCGAGCAGATCCTCGGCGACATGGGCTGGCTCGGCGTCAGCCTCGACCGGGACGCCAACGCGCGCAACGCGCAGACCGTGAGCCTGCCGGACTCCCGCGTCGCCGTGCTCGTCATTCCGACCGATGAAGATCGCATGATCGCCGAGCACACCGCCGAGATCCTGGGCCTGATGCACAGCCCCGCGAACTCGACGCGCCTGACAGCCTGACCGAAGGGACCGTCAATGTCTTCCCCCTACAGCCCCGCGACCGCCCTCGCCCGCAGCTTCGGCGCAGCCGGCATCACCACGACCCAGACGCAACGCGTTTCGCAGAGCCTCAGCCGGCACCTTGACAAGTTCGCCCGCGAGCATGGCAAGCGGGTGCAGGACCTGATCAGCGAGAGCGCCGGCTTGACACGGTCATTCAGCAGCGCCGCGCAAGGCAATCTATTCGACCAGGCCCGTGACTATTGGATTGACGCAGGCCAGCGCATGGTCCTGACGCTGGACGTGCTGCGCGAGCGCGCCGACAATGATGCCCGACACGAGGCCGCGGGGACTCCGCCGGTGCTGATCTACGACCATGAGGTCGCGCTCGATGGCCGCAGCCTGGGCCGTCCGGTCAACTACATGCTGCTGAAGATCCTGCCGCCGGCCGGCGTGGTCACCTACGACTGGAAGCGTCCGTATGTCATCATCGATCCTCGCGCCGGCCATGGCGCGGGGATCGGCGGCTTCAAGCAGGACAGCCAGGTCGGCGTCGCCCTGCATGACGGCCATTCCGTCTATTTTGTCGTGTTCAGGCCGCATCCGGAGCCCACCCAGACGCTCGCCGACGTCATGCGCGCCGAGGCGGAGTTCATCGCGGAGGTCCATCGCCGCCATCCCGAGGCGCCGAAGCCGATCATCGTCGGCAATTGCCAGGGCGGCTGGGCGACCCTGATCCTGGCAGCGGCAAATCCCGACATCACCGGGCCGCTGGTCGTCAACGGCGCGCCGGTCGCCTATTGGTCCGGACGGCTCGGCGAGAACCCGATGCGCTACAATGGCGGCCTGCTCGGCGGCATTCTGCCGGCGCTGATGCTGTCCGATCTCGGCGGCGGCGAGTTCGACGGCGTGCACCTCGTCTCCAACTTCGAGTTGCTCAATCCCGGCCGCAACTATTTCGGAAAGTATTTCGACCTCTATGCCGATCCGGAGAAGGGCCGCGCGAGCTTTCTCGAATTCGAGCGCTGGTGGGGCGGCTTCCATTTCATGAACGAGCAGGAGATCCGCTGGATCGTCGAGCAGCTGTTCATCGGCAACCGGCTGTCGCGCGGCGAGGCGCGCATCGAGCGCGGCCGCCAGCTCGATCTCAAGGCGATCCGCTCGCCGATCATCGTATTCGCGAGCTGGGGCGACAACATCACGCCGCCGCAGCAGGCGCTGAACTGGATCGTCGACACCTATGCCGACGAGCACGAAATCCGCATCCGCGGTCAGCGCATCATCTACATGGTGCATGACAAGGTCGGCCATCTCGGCATCTTCGTATCGTCCTCGATCGCGAAGAAGGAGCACACCGAGGTCGCCTCGACGATGAAGACGATCGAGGCGCTGGCGCCCGGTCTCTATGAGATGACGATCGACGAGCAGATCGGTGAAGGCATCGCCGCGCGCTTCCACGTGTCGTTCCATGAGCGCAAGATCTCCGACATCCTGGCGATCGACGACAATGACCGCAGCGAGGAGCGCGGCTTTGCCGCAGTCGCGCGCCTGTCCGAGCTCGGCGCAGAGCTGTACGACCTCACCGCGCGTCCGCTGGTGCAGTCGATGGTGACCGATGAAATGGCCAAGCTGATCAGCGACGCGCATCCGGCACGCCTGATGCGCCGCGGCTTCGGCGGCGACAATGCCATGGCCCACACCATCCGGAACGCAGCGGATGAGGCCCGCGCGGCACGGAAGACGGCAGAACCGTCGAATCCGTTCCTGGCGCTCGAGCAGTTCTGGGCCAAGAGCGCGGTGCAGGCGTTCGACGTGTTCCGCGACATCCGCGACAGCCTCTACGAGGCCACGTTCCTGTCGATCTACAGCTCGCCGCTGATGGATGCGATCGCCTCGACCCACGCCTTCCAGCGGGTTCACCGCGAGCCCAAGGAGTTGCGCTTCCTCCCCGAGGTGCAGGCAATCCTGCTCGGCATCGCGCGCGGCGGCTTCGAGGAAGCGGTCATCCGGATGCTGGTCCTGCTCGCGGACTCCCGCGGCTCGGTCCGCCGCGACCGGCTGGAGCGTTCCGCCAAGGTGCTGACCAAGGACGAGCCGTTTGCCTCGCTGGGCGCCGAGCGCCGCGCCGCGCTGATCCGCGAGCAATCGATCATCGTCGAGTTCGAGCCCGACCAGGCTGTTGCGACCCTGGTCGAGCTGCTGCCCGATGTCGACGACCGCAATCGCGCCATCGACGTCGTCGAGTTCATCGCAGGCAGCGCCGAGGACATGGAGCCGAACACGATCCGCACCCTGCAGCGGCTGCGCGAGGCGCTCGGCCTGCCGCCGCTGGCGCTGGCCGCCGTAGCGGCCGATCCGCTCAAGGAAAACGGCGCGATCCGCGACGTCGCCTGACAGGAGAGTACGATGCCGGACAACGCTCGCTCGCCCGACCCGCTGCCGATCGTCTGGAATCCCGACGACCGGATCGGCGACATGCTGAAGGGGCGGCGCGGCCTCGTGCTCGGCGTGGCCAATGAGAACTCGATCGCCTTCGGCTGCGCCGCCAAACTGCGCGCCTTCGGCGCCGAGGTGGCGCTCACCTATGCGGACGACCGCACCCGCGGCTTCGTCGCGCCACTCGCCGAGCACATCGGCGCCGGCATGCTGCTGCCGCTGAATGTCGAGCAGCCGGGCGAACTGGACGCGGTGTTCGAGCGCATCAAGCGCGAATGGGGCCGGCTCGATTTCGTCGTGCATTCGATCGCGTTCGCGCCGAAGGCCGATCTGCACGGCCGCGTGATCGATTGCTCCGCTGACGGCTTTGCCCGCGCGATGCGGATCTCGGTCCATTCGTTCCTGGAGCTCGCGCGTGCCGCCGAGCCGCTGATGACGGCGGGCGGCGCACTGCTGACGATGAGCTATTACGGCGCCGACAAGGTCGTGAACCACTACAACATCATGGGCCTCGCCAAGGCCTCGCTTCAGGCCGCCGTGCGCTATCTCGCCGCGGAGCTCGGCGAGAAGAACATCCGCGTCTATGCCGTCTCCCCCGGCCCGCTGCAGACCCGCGCCGCCAGCGGCATCGCCCATTTCGACGAGCTGATCGAGGCCGCCATGAACCGCAGCCCGGGACACCGCCTGGTCGACATCGCCGAGATCGGCCGGGTGGTCGCGTTCCTCGTCGGCGGGGGCGCCTCTGGCATGACCGGCGACACGATCTATGTCGACGCCGGGCTGCACAATATCGCGTGAGCATCGGCCGCGCTGATCTCGGTCGCAATTCATCGGCAAAAGCAAGCTACCGCGCGGGCCGCCCCAAGCGGCATCAGCGCATCCCCCTCCGACGCTCAGGCTTCTGCCCGCTCATCGAGTTGCTGCCAGAGCAGATGGCCGCGATAAGCGTGCGAGACCCGGCCTTGCGGCGAGATCGCGTAGAGATGCAGCCAGTGATGGTCGACGAGCTCGCGCACGATGTCATTCTTCGCGATCACGCCGTTGATCGCCTCGAGCGGGGCCTCGATCAGAACCGTGAGGCGCAGCGGCTCGTGGACGAAGCGGCTGCCGTCATGCACGGACTGCCAGGGCAGCCCGACCTTGAGGTCGCCGGCATTGCCCTCGAGCACGCCGAGCGTGCCCACGACATTGTGCAGCACCTTGTTGCCGGCGCCGAACGCGGCATTGTTGACCGTCGAGCCATAGTATTGAAGGTTGATCCAGCTCGCCACCACCATCGGCGCGGTCATGATCAGCTGCAGCGTGCCGAAGTCCTTGTCCTGGCGCCAGTCGTAATCATGCAGGAAGCTGCGGCCACCGAGATCGATTCCTCTGGTGCGGATGCGCGGCGCCGCGATGAAGCTGGCATTGCCGGCCAGGCCCCATTCCGGCCTGACCTGGGCCCAGTCGCGGCTTCGCGTCACCACCTGCTGCTCCGTCGCCGCGCCGCGAGCTATGCCGAGCAGCGCCGCGCGCTCGAGCCGCGTCAGCGAGGTTGCCTTGGCCAACAGCGCCCGCAGGCGCCGCAGGTCGTCGGCGTGAGACGCGGGCAGTTGCTCGATGTCAAACAGCCTGATCTCGTCGGTCGTGGTGTCGTGCAGGCAGCCGAGGAAGACGGTGTCGTCCGGAATGTCGATGCCGCGCTGGCGCAGCGCGACGCGAACGTCGCGATCGTTGAGGATGGCCGCCGCGACCCGCGCATTGGCCTCGCCAGTATGTCCGCCACAGGCGCCGCAGTCCAATCCTGACGCATGCGGATTGTTGACCGTCGTGCTGCCATGGCCCGTCAGCATCACCAGGCGCGCGAACGGTCCGGTCATCGACATCGCCCGCAGCACCGCCTCGGCCATCGCGACCCGCTGAGCCGGATCGAAGCCGGTGGCGCGACCGCCGACCGGGCGCGGCTCGATGCGTGGGCCAAGCCTGCCGATGAGGTCGTCGTCCAGCCCGTCAGTGTTCGGGTCGTGCACGGTGCGGGTCACCGCAAGGCTGTCGCTGAGGATCTTGCCGGCGAACAGCAGCCCCGCCGTCTCGACATAGATGAACGACGACACCGCCGACAGCTTGAAGGACTTCCAGGCCTTCCTGACGCGGCGGCGCAGCAGGCGCATGACCAGGATCTCGGAGTCCTCCTCCTCGGACGTTCCGCCGACGGCCTCGCATACCGTGAATTGCGGCCGCAGCAGCACCGGGCAATGAGCGCGGCCGGTGACATGACCGATCGGCACGAACTCGATCGGGAAGCCGAAGAAGCCGGCGAATCCGACGGTCTCGACGCCGTCGCCGACTGACTCCATAGTCCGCCGGTACACCTCGGAACGCACGTCGATGCAGAACGCGGCCTGCACCGCCGGCCGCGCGCCGGCGGTGCGCGCCGCGGGCGCCCCGGCGAGACGATCGAGCAGGCGGCGTCGGAACGCGATCTCAAAGGCTTCCTGCAGCACCACGTTGATGCAGAAGTCGGGATCGCCGCCGAGCTGATCGTCGAGCGGCGGCAGCGCCGCCTGCTCCATCGCGCGGCGCCAAGCCTCGCGGAACGCCGTGTCCGTGCGTTGCGCAAACAGCGTGTAGCCCCACACCACGCGGATCGCCAGCAGCTGCTCCAGCGTGTCATCGCGATCGCCGGCGAGCTCGTGGTTCCACATCAGGTAGCGCGCATAGGCGGCCCAGCCGCCGATCTCGAGCAGCGCCTGGTGCAGATAATCCTCGACCGCACGTGCGGGAATGCCGAGCCGTTCGACCACCGTGGCAATGGCGGCGACGTAGTCGTCGGGCATGTCGGCGACCAGGGCGCGGAACCGCGCAATGCCCATCATCTCCGGACTACGGTCGTAGCGCACCCAGGCGCGCCAGGCCGCATAGGGGCGCAGCCCGCGCGCCGGCATCCGCCACACCGACTGGCCCTCGTCGAAATAGGCGGCGCACCAGCGCGAGATCTCGTCGGTCATGAACGCGGTGCGCGCCACATGGCGATCGCCGGCCGCGAGCTCATTGAGCACTTCGGCCACTGTCGCGACCACCGCCGGAGGCTTGCGCGCGATCCGGTCGTTGTCAGCGAGCTTGAGCAGTTCCGCGGCCTCGGTCGGCAGACGCCAATCCGCAGGCGCGGCGGCAAGCGCCGCCGCGAGATCCGCCGTTTCGATCGTGCCGTTGCGAATGGCCTCGCGGTAGAACGCCCGCGGCATCAGCGTATCGATGCGGGCGACCCGATGCAGCATGGCGCAGGTCGCGTGGAAGCTGCGGTCGCTGAAGCCCAGGAACGGGTTGACGGCGACGAAGTTCTTGAGCGGCCACACCGGCGCGATACGGCGGCAGGCGCGTTCGATGGCGTGTCGCAGCAGCGGCGTCGGGGCCAGGACGGCGGCCGGCGCCTCACGGTCGATCACATCGCTCATGGGTGTTCCCTCAGCACGATTGGAAGACGAACGGGGACGGATGTCGGCGCCGGCCCGGGCCAGTAATGCAGCACGAGACGGTTGGTGATCGTGTTGACGTAGAAGCCGTTGGCGACATGGACGTACAGCGCCTGCCAGCGCGGCTCCGTCGCGTGCTTGGGCACCATGCCCTGCAGGAAGGTGACGGTCGCGAAGGACAGCACGATCAGCGCGACGATGGCGATGCCGAGCGGCCCACGCAGCGCCTCGGTCTTCGGCAGCGCGCCCGCGAACATCTGCTCGGCGACGAGTTGCAGGCCGAAATAGGCCGCCGCGACCACGGCCGCGAGCGCCAGCGTGCGCACGACGACATAGGCATTCGGCCGTTCGTCGATGCCGTTGGCGACGAGGTGGATCAAGCCGAGCAGCAGCACCGCGCCGAGCGCGAACACGCCGGGCTGGCGGGCCGGCGTCGCCCCGGTCAGCACGCTGAACAGCAAGGTCACCAGCAACACGCCGGCGATCGAGAAGATCAGCCGGAACGGGTGCGGCTTGCCGCCGGGGCTCGGCGTCCAGGACGCGCGGGCGATGTCGATGACGCTGCCCGAGGACAGGAAGGCATGTGCCTTGTAGAGCGAGTGCGCGACGATGTGCAGGAGCGCGGCCGCGAATGCGCCGAGGCCGCATTCCATCATCATGAATCCCATCTGCGCGATGGTCGACCAGGCCAGCGAGACCTTGATCGAGGTCTGCGTCAGCATCACCACCGAGCCGAACAGCGCGGTGAAGCCGCCGATCACCGCGAGCAGATCCATTGAGGTGAGCGACAGCGAGATGACATCGGTGAAGCGCAGCACCAGGAAGCCGCCGGCATTGATGATGCCCGCATGCAGCAGCGCGGAGACCGGGGTCGGCGTCTCCATCACCTCGATCAGCCAGCCATGCACGGGGAACTGGGCCGACTTCAACAGGCCGGCGAAAACCATCAGCACCGCCGCGATCTGGACGCCGAGCGGTATCGCGCCGTGCCCGCGCATCGCCTGGGCGGCCGAGAACATGCTCTCATAGTCGAGGCTGCCGAACGCCGCGTAGAGCAGGAGCATCGCCGCGACCAGGAACAGGTCGCCGAGCCGGCTGGCGAGGAACTTCTTGCGCGCCGCGATCACCGCCGCCGGCCGCTCGGCGTAGAACACCAGGAGTCGATGCAGCGCCAGGCTGGTGGCCGACCAGGCCAAGGTGAACTGCAGGAGATTGCCCGAGATCGCCAGCGTCAGCACCGCGGCCAGGGTCAGGCACATCAGGCGGATGAAGCGGATCTGGCCGGGATCTCCATCCATGTAGGTGAAGCTGTAGCGCAGCACGATGGCGCCGATGAACGACACCAAGCAGAACATCGTCGCGCTGACGCTGTCGAGATAGAGGCCGAAGCCGATGCCGCTGATGGCCAGCGCCGGCGTATGCAGCGCGCCCGAGGTCGCCACCCCGATTGCGGTGACGAATGCTGCTGCGCCGGCGACACCGGAGGCCATCGCGGCCATCCGGTTCACGGCCTGGTACGATAGGTCCGGCTTGATCGCGGGCGCGAGAGAGGCGGCCAGCAGTGCCGCAGGGCCGGACATTGCAAGCCAGAGCGAGGAGATCATCATGTCAGGACTCCCGTTGTCGCAGGAAAACGAGATGTGTCACGGGCGGCGGTCGCGGCGGGCTTGAACAGCGGCAGCTCCGCAGCTGTGAGATCGGCCTGCAGCATCGTCAGGCCTGCCCGCCGGTTGTTTGCCACGAGCAAGAGCGGCGGCGTCTCGATCGCGAAATCGGCGTCGCGCTGCGCGGCGAGCGCACGATCTCTGGCATCGTCACAGGCAACGCCCCAGAGCCGCACGGACGGCCGCGCCGCGCTGCGCCGCAGGGCGACGGAACAGGCGAACGCGCCATGCGCACCGGCGCGCTGCGCTTCGAGCGCAGATCCTTGCAGCAGTACGCGCGGCCCGGCATGCGCGACCGCAGCGATGATCCTCCGCGTCAGCGCGATCCGCTGGTCGGGGGCGTAGCGTTGCGCCCGGATGACGATCAGGCCGGCGCCGCGACCGCATGCCGCGACGGCCGCCGCAGCGGCGCGCGCCGGATCGTCGTGATCGACCACGGCCAGCAACTGTGGCAGGCCAAGCGCGAACATCGCGCGGGCATTGCTCGGCAGCAGCGGTGCCACGCCGGGTGCAGCCGGGTCGACCCAGGCGAGGCGCTGACCTTCCCGGCCGGCCGGCGTGCCGCGCCAGCGCTCGACACGGAAGATATGCAGGCGCACCCGCTTGGTCGGAAACGCATGCATGTAGCAAAGCCACGGGCGGAGCGCGGTGGCGCGGATGCCGGTCTCCTCGTCGAGCTCGCGCACCGCGGCGGCGGATGCGCTTTCGCCGCTGTCGATCTTGCCGCCGGGCAGTTCCCAGAACCCCGCCGCCATCTGCCGCGTCGTACGCTCGGCGAGCAGCACGTGGCCGCGATCGTCTTGCACGACGGCAACAGCGACCTCGATCACCGGCGAGCTCATCGCGCGCGGCCGCTGCGCGGCGTGGTGGGACGACAGGCCGATCATGGCCCGGTCCAGGCCGCGGCGAGCACCGCGGCGCGCCGCGCATAATCGATTTCGGCCGCCCCCGGCGCCGCGCCGTCGCGGCCCCGCAGGGTAATGTTGACGAAGGTGCGGGCAAAGCCGAGATCGGGGAACAGACGCGTCTCCTCGGACAGCACGGCCAGGCCATCCAGGAACTCGCGCGTCTCTGCGTAGGATTTGAACTCATAGCGACAGAACAAGGATGGCGGCTGGCTCACGGCCTTCCACGCCTCGGGCAGTTCGATGGTGGGCTGCATTTCTCGCCTCCGTGATCAACAAGCGGCTGTCGGCGTCATTGCGCAGCGACTTCATCGCTCAGCAGTTCGCCTTGCGGATAAAGCGGCAGGATGTGCTCGACCTCGCTGTGCGGGCGAGCGATGATGTGCGCGGCCGCGAGCCCGTCGCCGACGCGCTCGCAGGCATCGGCGCCGGCGCGCACCGCGGCGTTGACCGCACCGGTCTCGCCGCGCACCATCACCGTGACATAGCCGCCGCCGACGAACTGCCGGCCGATCAGCCGCACCTCGGACGCCTTCGTCATCGCATCCGCCGCCTCGATCGCCGGCACGAGGCCGCGTGTCTCGATCATGCCCAGCGCTATCCCGAACCGCTCGCTTGCCATCTCTCTCTCCTGTCCGATCTTGCTGTGAGGGGAATTCAATTCATCACGTCGTTATCGGCACGCGTCTGCCGCATGCCGTGGCGGCGGCGAAGCGCGCGACGATGTCGGCGCTATTCCGCTGCGGGAATGCGCGCCAGGCTCTGGTCCTCGAGGCGGGTCATGCCGGGCTTCGGCAGCACGTGCTCGACCTCGATATGCGGGCGGGCGATGATATGCGCCGCGGCCAAGCCATCACCGACCCGCTCGCAGGCATCGGCGCCGGCCCGCACCGCGGCGTTGACCGCACCGGTCTCGCCGCGCACCATTACCGTGACATAGCCGCCGCCGACGAACTGCCGGCCGATCAGCCGCACCTCGGACGCCTTCGTCATCGCATCCGCTGCCTCGATCGCCGGCACCAGGCCGCGCGTTTCGATCATGCCCAAGGCAATTCCCATCTTCTCGGTTGCCATCAGTGCTCTCCTCCGCTTGCTCTGCTGTTGATGGTTCAGTCGGTCGTCCGCTGGTCAGGCGCGCCAGCGTTCCTCGCTCCAATCGTCGATGATCCCGCCGATGGTGAGATCGGTCGTGATGTTCGGATTGCCCGCGGCTGCGCGCGCCGCCGAGTAGCCGATGGTGATGACGTAATCGCCCGGCTTGGTGCCGATCGGATCCACCACCACGTCCAGATTGCCGGCGGGGTCCTCGACCACGCGCAGCGATTTCGACGCGAGCCAGAACACCCGCTTGGTGGTGACGAGGTCGCGCACGACACGGCTAATCTGCATTGGCGGCCACCTTCTGCGCCGCCCGACCGGCCGGATCGTCCCAATAGTCGATGATGCCGACAATGGTCAGGTCGCTCGGAAAATCCTTGCTGCCGGCGGCGTCGCGCGCGGCCGAGCTGCCGACCGCAATCACCCAGTCGCCGGGCTTGCAGCCGACAGGATCGACCGCGACCTGCTTGGCGCTGCTGCCGCGCTCCTTGACCACGAGCAGCCGCCGGTTCAGCAATCCCGGAATGCGCGCGGTGGCGACCAGCGTGCCTTCCACTTGGCAGATCTTCATGGGTGGGCCTCCGGTGGAGCGTCGCCATGCGACGCCGTCAGATCGATCGGGGTGAGCGCGCTGCCATCCGCGGCACGCACCACAGCCGCAACGATGAGTTCGCCGCGCGCGGCGAGCGCCGCATGACGCGCCAGGATCGCGGCCGCCAGCCGCCGGGCCTGCTGCTCCGCAGCGACCGCGGCGCCGGGAATGCGCGGATCGAAGCGGATATGCGCCAACACCGGCACCGGCAGGTGCTGCGGCGCGTGATGCGTGCGCAGAATGCGAATGCCGACATCGAGATCGGCGGCGCCCTCCTCCACGGTGCGCATCTGCGCCTGGAATGCGAGATTGCGCAGCTGCACATCGTCGACGGGATCGCCGACCACGATCAGGCGCTCGGTATGCCCGGCATCGGCGTAGCGGCCGCGGTGCCAGTCGCGCACCGCCTCGACCTGGCCGATATTGTTCTTCAGGAGATAGCCGCAGAACCAGCGCATGCCCTCGGTCTCGACATCGTCAGCCGTCACGCCAGCGCAGCCCGCCACCGCATCACGGATCGCCTCCTTGGCGTGCTCGCGCGGCAGGTGCGCGGTGGCGTCGTACAGCATCGCGCTGCCGGCGTGGCGCAGGATGTCCACCCGCCCGGCCGCGTCGGGCACGTGGACACGGATCGCATCGGTGTCGGTGTCGACGCCGATCAGCAGCGTCGCCACCGCACAGCGCGCGCCGTGCAGCGTGCGCATCGCCTGCTCGAACTGGTTCAGCCGCTCCAACAGCGTGCCGGCGGCGCGCGCATCGTCGCTGCCATGCGCGGCGCAGCCTTCGTGCCGCGGCGCGATGCTGCTGAAATGATAGACGCCGATCTTGAGGAAGCGCGTCGGCGCCTCGGCGGCGTTCGGCGTGCCGTTGCGCCAGCGCTGCAGCTCGACGCTTTCCCAGTGCCGCACGGACTGCGCGACGTCGAACATCGCGCCGGCATGGGATTCGCGGAAAGCGACGATGCTCGGCGGCACCCGCAGGATGTAGTCGGTGACGCCGCTCAGCCGGCCGTCGGCGCAGGGCGTGATGTCGATCGCATGGAAGCCCCAGCGGCGGATCAGCGCATCCGCCGGCTCGCCGTCAACGAGATGCGACAGCCCGCGATCGAAGGCGCGCTCGATCAGGCGGCAGAACGTGCCGAGCACGCAGCGCGCATGCAGCGTGCGCAGGTCGAGCGGCGCGGTCCAGCTCGCCACCAGCGCAGCGGGCGGAATGTCGAGCTGCAGCCGCGCATGCAGCGTCGCCGCGGCATGCGCGGCGAAATCAGGCGCGAACTGGCGCGGCGCCAGCTCCTGCAGCGTCGGCGCGATCGCGCCGAAGGCGGCTTCGATCTCGTCGGCCCGGCGACGCAGCGTCTGGCTGACGGTGCGGTCGGCGAGCGGATGGCGTCCCGCCTCAGGCTCGCTGGGGCGTGCCGGCCATCCGTCCCAGCCGCGCGGCGGCGGGCGATGGCGTGGTCCAGCCGCGGCGGCGCGGCGCGCCGCATGGAGTGCTGTCCCTCTCAACTTTGCGCTCCCCCGGATAGCGTGACGCGGGCGCCGGTCTTGGAGAAATAGCCGAACATCCCGGTCACGAGCTGTTTGGCCTCCTCGTGAGACGCCTGCTGCTTGAACCTGGCTGCGCCGGCAAACGGCTTGGCGCGCGGGCCGCGCTCGCTCGGATTGCGCGCGGCGGCGAAGGCGCCTTCGGTGCCGGTGACGCGCGACTGTTCGCTCCAGGCGTCACCGGTGACATGGCCGTGGCTGATGCCTTCGCCCGTGAGGCGGCCATGCCCGGCCATGTCGCCGGCCTGCCGCAGCCGCGGCCGGCCGGCGAATTCGAGATTGCCGGTCACCTTGCTGCCGCCGGCTGCGAACGCGCCGGTGATGCGCTCGCTCGCTGCTGCTGTGGCCGTTCCGGCCGCGCGCAGTTGCGCGGCACGTTGGGGCGAGCGGATCGAGAAGCGCTGGCCGATGGCGTCGACCGAGATCGCCGCATCCGCCGTCGTGCCGCGGCTGTCGGCGCGGTAATACGGCGTGCCGGTGATGTCACGCGTGGACCCGCGCGCCGTACCGGTGACGCCTTGATCCGGCCGCGGCGTGTCGCCGGTGACGGCCGCCGCCGATGCGCGGCGCTGCCGGCGCGCGGCAGCCTCGGGCTCCGCCCACTGCGCCGCCGTCGCCGGTCCCTGGTACTGGCTCCCGGTCAGCAGCGTGGCTGCGGCCGGTGCGTCACCGGTCACGCGCGAATGGTGCTCGACATCCGAGCCGGTGATGCGCTGTCCGCCCCAGCTCTGCGCCACCGCCACCTTGGATCGCGCGGCGGCTCCGGGTGGCACGCCCCAGCGGTTGAGATGCTGCACGCCGGTGACCTGTCGGCCACCGGCAACGACGTCGTCGCCGGTGATGCGCGGCGAGCAGCCAGGCGAGCCGCCGGTGACGGGTTGCCCCAGTTCAGTCATCTCCATGCGCGGCGGCCGCACGCGCTGACGCGCGCCGCGAGCGGCCATCGGCGCCGGGCGGCGCGTCAGATCGTCGTCGGGCGTCTGCTCGACCTCGCCGGTGATCGTCACGCCATGTCCGGGCTCGTCGCCGGTGATCGTCACGGCGCTGCGCGTCAGCGTGCCGGACACGACGAGTCCGCCGGCGGTGCGCGACAGCCCGACCTTGGCTGCACCGCCGGCGCAGGCCGCGCCGGAGCTCGGCCCGAAATACGCCGTCCCCGACACCGGCTGCCGGCCGCCGCGCAGATCACCGGTGATCTGACCGCCGTAGCCGACGCTGCGGCCGGTGACACGCTGGCCGCCCTGGGTGTCGGATTCGGTCACCTTCGGCACGTAGCTGCGCGGGCGCTCGCGCACCGTCCGCGGTGGTGACGGCGGTTCGACCTCGATCTGGCTGGCCGGCGTCACCATCGCGGTACCGGCTTTCAGCGCCTGCTTGCCGCCGGCCAACAGACGACGGCGCTGCATCGCCAGGGATCGTCCCGACAGGCTCGTGCTGGAGATCGCCGCCGGCACAACCGCCGTCGCCGACGCGACAGATGACGCGACAGATGCAGGCAGCGCGGCTTCACCACTGCCCGGCTCGGGCAACGAGGCACTGCGGAAGCCGTCACGCACCCGCTGGCTTGCGGGCGGCAGCGCGGTCTTGCCGGCGGCGAGGGCCGCGCGGCGCGCCATCGACGCGGCGCGGCCGGATGATGAGGATGGAGCGGACATGGCGCGACCTCTAGCGTCCGCCGGCGCGGTAGACGATGAACGCGGTGCCCTGCGACTGCGCGTAGTTGTCGTAGCCGATCAAGCGCACATGCTGGCCGGGATTGGCGCGATGACAGGCTTCGAGCTCGCCGAGGATGCGCTCGATCGAGCGCTCGCCGAACATCGGCAGCTTCCAGAGATACCAGAAGCTCGACATCGATTTCTCCGGCTCGGTGTGCTCGATCGCCGGATTCCAGTTCTGCGAGATCAGATAGGCGATGTTCTTGCGCAGCCGGTCCTGGGTCATCGGCGGCAGATAAGAGAAGGTCTCGCCGCGGCGCTCCGCGGACTTGTAGGCGACGGCTTCGGACATGGAGGTTCCCTGGCGTTTTCAATGACGCGTGATCGAGACAGCGATGGACGGAGGTGGGCTTGCCGGTTCAGGCGTTGACCACGCGCAGCATCGGACCGGTATCGAGCTTGTCGACGACGTCGAACTCGAACTTGATTTCCTTCCAGGTCTCCATCGCGATCTTCAGCTCGGGCGAGTGCTGCGCGGCCTCGGTGAGGATCTCGCGGCCCTCGCGCTCGACCGGACGGCCCTGGTTGCGCGCCTCGACACAGGCTTCCAGCGCCACGCGATTGGCGTGCGCGCCGGCGGCATTGCCCCAGGGATGACCGAGCGTGCCGCCGCCGAACTGGAAGCAGGCGTCGTCGCCGAAGATCGCGGTCAACGCCGGCATGTGCCAGACATGGATGCCGCCCGATGCCACCGGCATCACGCCCGGCATCGCGCCCCAATCCTGATCGAAAAAGATGCCGCGGGCACGGTTCTCCGGCACGAAGGGCTCGCGCATCAGGTCGACCCAGCCGATCGTCGCCTCGCGGTCCCCCTCGAGCTTGCCGACCACCGTGCCCGAATGCAGGTGATCGCCGCCCGACAGGCGCAGGCACTTGGTCAGGACACGGAAGTGGATGCCATGCATCGGATTGCGATCGAGCACGGCGTGCATCGCGCGGTGGATGTGCAGCAGCATGCCGTTCTCGCGGCACCAGTTCGCCAGGCCCGTATTGGCGGTGAAGCCGGCGGTGAGGAAGTCGTGCATGATGATCGGCGCGCCGAGCGATTTGGCGAATTCGGCGCGCTTGTACATCTCCTCCGGCGTCGGCGCGGTGACGTTGAGATAGTGCCCCTTGCGCTCGCCGGTCTCCGACGTCGCTTTATGCACGGCCTCCATCACAAACTCGAAGCGATGCTGCCAGCGCATGAACGGCTGGCTGTTGATGTTCTCGTCGTCCTTGGTGAAATCGAGTCCACCGCGCAGACATTCATAGACGGCGCGGCCGTAATTCTTCGCCGACAGGCCGAGCTTGGGCTTGATGGTGCAGCCGAGCAGCGGACGTCCATATTTGTTCAGCCGGTCACGCTCGAGCTGGATGCCGTTCGGCGGCCCGCCGCAGGTCTTCACATAAGCGAGCGGGAAGCGGATGTCCTCCAAGCGCAGGCTGCGCACCGCCTTGAAGCCGAAGACGTTGCCGACCAGCGAGGTCAGCACATTCACGACAGAGCCTTCCTCGAACAGATCGATCGGATAGGCGATGAAGGCGTAGAACGCATTGTCGTCGCCGGGAACCGGCTCGATGCGATAGGCGCGCCCCTTGTAATAGTCGAGATCGGTCAGCAGGTCTGTCCAAACCGTGGTCCAGGTGCCCGTCGACGACTCGGCTGCGACAGCGGCAGCAGCTTCCTCGCGCGGCACGCCGGCCTGCGCGACAATCTTGAAAACCGCCAGAAGATCAGTATCGAGCGGAACATAATCCGGCGTCCAATAGGTCTTGCGATATTCTTTGACGCCGGCCTGATAGCTCTTCTCTGCCATGCCATCCTCCCTCTCGCTGTTCGTTGACGACAGAAAAACATCGATGGCCGCGAAATAACATTCATTGGTTCTTATGCTGGCATCTGCATTCTTGATGATTGCGCGACGCGTGCTATCGTCCGGCTATTCGTTGCACCGCAAAGACGCGCCATGCACATCACTCTGCAACATCTGCGCATCTTCGAAGCCGTCGGCCGCCACGGCGCGATCACGCGCGCTGCGGCCGAGCTGCATCTGACACAGCCGGCAGTGTCGATGCAGTGCAAACAGCTGGAGGACCAGATCGGTCTGCCGCTGATCGAGCAGATCGGCAAGAAGCTGCAGCTCACAGAAGCCGGACGCGAGCTGCTGGTGCACGCGCAGCGCATCGCGGCCCAGATGTCGGAGCTGAAGGCGACGATGGATCAGTTCCGTGGTCTCGAGCGCGGCGTGCTGCGCCTGGCCGTCGTATCCAGCGCCAACTACTTCCTGCCGCCGGTGATCGTCGCCTTCACCGAGCGCCATCCGGGAGTCCGCGTCAGCCTGCGCGTGGTGAACCGCGACGCCGTGCTGGCCGCACTCGCCGACAACCAGACCGACCTCGCCATCACCGGCCAGCCGCCGGACAGCGCCGACATGGTCAGTCATTATTTCATGGACAATCCGCTGGTGGTGGTGGCCCCCCCGCGGCATCGGCTTGCCGGCCGAGGTCCCATCGGCTTTGCGGCTCTGGCCGACGAGACGCTGGTGCTGCGCGAGACCGGATCCGGCACGCGCGCGACCGTGGAGCGCTACCTCGCCGAGCACAACGTCACCTACCGGCCCGGCTGCGAGCTGAGCACCAACGAAGCGATCAAGCAGGCGGTTCAGGCCGGGCTGGGACTCGGCGTCGTCCCGGCCCAGACGATCGAGCTCGAACTGGAGACCAAGCGCCTGGTGATCCTTCCAGTGGAGGGATTTCCACTCTACCGGCGCTGGTTTGTGCTTCACCGCAAGGACAAGCGGCTGTCCGGCGCAGCCGAGGCCTTCCGCAATCTCCTGGTGGAGAGAGTCTCACAGAGTGCCGGCGAGCAGCGCCAGCCACCGTAGCGCTCGAACACGAGAGCCGCACAGGCCGTGCAGGTCGACACCTGCTACTCGCCACAGACAGGTCGTCCAGCGGATTTTCAAGTCGGCGCTGTCCCAGCCACGGTCGTTTCGTCTCAGGACACAGACGACCGAAAGTCTTTGAACTGTTCGCGAAGTCTGTTCTTCAGGACCTTCCCGGTCGCCCCGATCGGGAGCGATTCGACGAAACACACGTCATCCGGCACCCACCATTTGGCGACTTTCCCTGTGTAGAACCCGATCAGCTCGTCCTTCGAAACGGCAGCTCCCGGCCTCTTGACCACGAGGAGCAGAGGACGTTCGTCCCATTTGGGATGCGCAACACCGATACACGCCGCGTGCTGCACGGCAGGATGATCCATCGCGATGTTCTCCAGCTCGACCGTCCCGATCCATTCGCCGCCGGACTTGATGACATCCTTGCTGCGATCCGTGATCTGCATGTAGCCATCGTGCGTGATGGTGGCGACATCGCCGGTCGGAAACCAGCCGTTCTCCAGGATCGATCCGCCCTCGTTCTTGAAATAGCTCTCGACGATCCACGAACCCTTAACCAGAAGATTTCCATAGGTCTTGCCGTCCCAAGGCAGTTCCTGCCCATGGTCGTCGACGATCTTGAGGTCGACTCCGAAAATGGCATTGCCCTGCTTCTGCAGGATCGCATCTTGCGCCTCGCTGGAAAGTTTCAGATGGTGATTCTGCAGGGTGCCTGTCGTTCCCACGGGAGACATTTCCGTCATGCCCCACCCATGGACGACCTCGACACCATGCTCGTGGCGAAACGCCTTCATCATCGAGGGTGGGCAGGCCGCTCCACCAATGACGGTGCGCTTGAAAGTGGAGAAGCGCAGCTTGTTCTGCTCGACATAGCCGAGCAGCCCGAGCCAAATGGTCGGTACGCCCGCCGAGAACGTCACGCCTTCGCTCTCGAACAGCTCGTACAGCGACTTTCCGTCCAGGCCGGCCCCCGGCAACACCAGCTTGGCCCCGGTCATCAGCGCCGAATAGGGCAAGCCCCACGCGTTGACATGAAACATCGGAACCACGGGCATGACAACTTCGCGCGCCGATACGTCCAATCCATCTCGCATCGCGGACGCGTAAGAGTGCAAGACGGTGGAACGATGCGAGTACAGCACGCCCTTGGGATTGCCCGTCGTTCCGGAAGTGTAGCAGAGCCCGGATGCGGCATTCTCGTCGAACACTGGCCAGCGATACGCGTCGGAAGCGGCTGCGATCAGCTCCTCATAGCACAACAGGTCCGGGATCACGGTCGACACCGGCATCCTTTCTCTGCTGGACAAGGCTATGAACGCTTTGACCGTCGGACATTGATGGACGACCGCCTCCACCAGCGGCAGAAATGCCGGATCGAAGAACAGGCATTTATCCTCGGCATGATTGACGATGTAGGCGATCTGGTCGACGTGAAGCCGCGGATTGATCGTGTGGATCACTGCACCCGAGCCCGAAACGGCATAGTAGAGCTCGAGATGGCGGAAATCATTCCAGGCCAGAGTGGCCACGCGATCGCCCATTTCCAACTGTAAATCCTTGATCACATGCGCCATCTGCCGAGCGCGCCGGTGACAGTCTCTATAGTTGTAGCGATGAAGCGAGCCATCCGCCTCTCGCGAGACGATCTCGTTGCCACCGAAGTGACGGTCCGCGTGTTGGATGATACCAGAGATCAGCAGCGGATCGCTCATCATCTGGCCGATGAGCGGACTCTTTCGATCGTGGGACATTGCTTCCACTTCGACTTTCCAATCAATCAGGGTTCGTTTGTGCCAATCTTCCGCGTCGCGATCTTGTCCGCCGCTTCTCGACAAATTGAGATGCGGCGAAGAGCGCGTCGATCCGTTCAACAGAACCGGGGGCTGCGCTTCTCCGTTCCGGCTCGGATCGCCTCGATCTGATTTGGGCTCCCAAGAACCTGCTGCTGCTCCAGAGATTCCAGCATCAGAACCCGTCGCGAGTCGACAGGCGCCGCAGCATTCAAGAGACGCTTGCCTGCGCGAACCGCATCTGGGCTCAGCGTGCTGACATGCCGCGCAAACGCTCGCGCATGTTTCAGCGGGTCATCGCTCACATGCGTGGCAAGCCCGAGTTCCCCGGCCTCCACCCCACTGAACACGCGGCCGCTAAAAACCAGTTCACGCGCGACATCCGCGCGGCAGAGCTCCGTCAAGGCAATGCAGCCCGACATGTCGGGAACGAGACCCCATTTGACCTCCGCGACCGAAAGCCGAGCTTCGGAATGGACGTAGCGGATGTCCGCACCAAGCGCGATCTGCAGCCCGCCTCCGAACGCCGTTCCATGGACCGCGGCAATGACGGGCACCGGCAGTTTCCGCCACCCCCAGGCAACCTGCTGCCACAAATTCGCATCGCCATGCGTACGTTCGCGAAGGTTGCCCATGGCTCCCGTGCCCTGCGCCAGAATTCTCTCGAACACGCTCTTGTCCAAGCCGGCACAAAAGCCGCGGCCCTCGCCATGGAGCACAACGGCACGCACGATGCGATCCGACTGCAAGCGGTCGATTGCCGCCGCGAGCGCTTCGAACATGGCGTCGTCCAGGGCATTCAACTTTTCGTCGCGCGCGAGCACGACCTCAGCCACGCCGTCTGCGTCTACGCTCACATTCACTCTCTGCCTGGTCACTTCAATGTCCTTTGACGGTTAGACTCGGACGGGATCGATGGCCTCGCTCAGCGCCCGGCCCACGTAGACGGGCAGCATCTGCCGGCGGTACGCCGACGATCCGAACGTGTCACCGATGAATTCCACGCTCTCTGCCCCCGCCAGCCTCGACGCGTCCCGAATGATCTCCCCGGAGATGGATTTTCCGACGAGGCATCGTTCAGCTTGCAGGGCTCGGAAGGCTGCCGACGCGGCGCCTGTGATCGCAATCCTGCACCAATCACACCGTCCATCCCGGTCGAGCCGCAGGGCGGCGGCCACGCCGATCAGAGCGAAGCCGGACGCTGGATGCATGCGCTTCAGGTAGCTGCGTCGAACGTCGCCTTGCACGAGAGGAATCGAGACATGGGTGATCACCTCCGACCTCGCGACAGCGGTGCGTCGCCCGACGGCGAGACCATTGCCCGCAGGCGTCGTCTCGAGCTGGAAGAAATCGTCGATAGGAACGGCACGCTCTCCGGCCACACCGGTCAGATGGACGATGCCACCAACAGCCAGTACAATCGCCGGCCAGTCGCCGGACGGTTCGGCCTGCGCGAGAGATCCCCCGATCGTCGCCCGGTTCCTGATCAGGGGGTCGCTGATGACCTTTGCTGCCTCCGGAAGCAGCGGAAACGCTTCCTTGAGCAGCGATGAATGTTCGACCTCGGCCGTCGTGACCATGGCCCCGATCTCGATCGCGCCGGAACCGCGGCGGATGCCGCGCAATTCCGGAATCGCTGAAAGATCCACCAGCCTCTCCGGCCGGATCTCGCGCGACTTCATCGCAGGCAGCAGCGCGTGCCCTCCGGCGAGCAGCGTTGCCTCCGGATGCACGGTCAAGATCTGCATCAAGGCAGGTAGACTGTCCGGCTTACAATACTCGAATTCACAGCTGATCATGTTGCGACCGCGCCGCTTCCGATGAAGTTGACACGCCGTGACTGTTCGCGCTTGGCCGCGCTGATTGCACTCAGCACCTGCTCAGGCAGGAGAGGCATGTCGAGATGCGTGACCCCGAGCGGAGAGAGCGCATCCAGAACAGCATTCACGATGGCTGGAGGCGTGCAGATGCTGCCCGATTCGCCGATTCCCTTGACGCCCAACTCATTTCGATCCGTCGGAGTGACGGTGTGCTCGGTTTCGATATAGGGCATGTGCAGGGCGCGAGGAAACGCATAGCCCATCCAGTTCGTGGCTCGCGGCCTGCCGTCGTCCGTGTAGAGACCTTGTTCGAGAAGCGCCTGACCCAGTCCCTGAGCCGCGCCACCATGGACTTGTCCGCGTGCCAGCAACGGGTTGATGATCCTGCCGCAGTCGTCGACGGCTACGAGACGGCGAACATCGACATCCCCCGTTTCCACATCGACTTCCACCACCGCAGCGTAGGTGCCGAACGGAAACACGAAGTCCTTCGGCCTGTGGAAGACACGCTCGTCCAGGCCAGGCTCCAGCCCGTTTGGATATGTCGTGAGGAAGTGCGCGAGCCGAGCCACCTCCTCCCAGGAGAGTTCATTGCGCCCCGCTCCAACCTGAACCGGCTGGACACCCAGCAAATGGCGGTACACTTTTCCGACCAGGCCACGGGTGCGTCGTCTCAGCACGCGACTGCCCTGCGCGAACGGCGACATTTCAGGGCGCACACTGAAAATGCCTTTGGCATAGACGATGTCGCCCGCTGTCACACCCAGGGCATGCGCAGCCATTCTCTTGGCTTTCGCGAGCAGACGTCGTGCAGCCTCGTGCAGCGCCGCACCTCCCACCGCCATGGACCTCGAATTGAACGTTCCGAGGCCGAATTCGACCCGGCCCGTATCGCCCTCGACAACGCTGCACTGCCGCGCCGGAATCTGGAGCACATCACAGACGATCTGCACATAGGATGTGGCATGGCCCTGTCCCTGGTCCGCAGAGCCGGTGTGAATTTCGACCGTTCCGGTTGGATGAACCAGAACACGACCGTACTCCCAACCGCCGTAGTTGAAGCCGAACATCGCCAACAGATTGCCGTTACCGATGCCGGTAAACTCCGTGTAGGTCGCAAGTCCGATTCCCAGGTATCGGCCGAGCTTCCGAAGCCGCTCCTGCTCTGCGCGTTGGCCCGCATATCCCACGATCTCCAGCGCCTTCTCCAGGTTCTTGGGATAGTCTCCACTGTCGTAGCAGAAGGCGTGGGAGGAGATCGTGTATGGAAACGCCGACGGTGGGATGAAGTTGCGCCGGCGGACCTCGACCGGATCCAGCCCGAGCCGTCGAGCCACCCGGTCGACCATCGTCTCGATCAGGTAGGTCGCTTCTGGACGTCCGGCCCCACGATAGGTGTCGACGCGAGATGTGTTGGTGAGCATCAAATGCGTGTCGACGTGCAGATTGGGAATCCGATAGACGCCGGTCAGGATCATTCCGCAGTTGACTGCCGGGATGCCGGGCCCCATGCCCGAGACATATGCACCGAGGTTGCCCCAGATCGTCGCCTTGAGGCCGGTGATCGTTCCGTCTCTCGTGGCGCAAATCTCGACCTCCTGCACGTGGTCACGGCCGCGATTGGTGCTGACGAAATCCTCCGTCCGTGTCGACGTCCACTTCACCGCCCGCTTCAGTCGGAACGCCATCGCGGTGACCAGAACGTCTTCGGGATAGAGGTGCAACTTCGCGCCGAACCCTCCACCGACGTCCGGAGCGATGACCCGCAGACGATGCTCATCGACATTCAGAACCTGCGCCAACATCCGCTTCATGATGTGCGGCACCTGGCTCGACAGATGGACCGTCACAACCTCCGTCGTCGCGTCGTATGACGCATGGACGGAGCGCGGCTCCATCGCCCCGGGAACGAGATTCTGGTTGCGCAGCCGCTGAGTTACGATGACGTCGGCCTTCTTCCTTGCCGCGGCATAGTTTCCTGCGCGAACAGGTACATGTTGCAGGACGTTACCGCGAATCGATGCTCCATCGAGTTCAGGGTGAACGACAGAGGCACCCGCCTGGGCGGCGCGGTAGGGATCGGTGACTGCAGCAAGAACTTCGTAGTCGATATCGATCGCCTCAAGCGCGTCGGCGGCAATGTATCGGTCGGTGGCCACCACGAGAGCGACGCCCTCACCGACATATCGCGCAACCCTCTCGGTCAGGGCGCGGTGCTCGGGCAGCGGCATTCCCGGCCAGACCCAATTGGCCCTGAGCGGCCCCACGTCTTGCGTCAGATCCGCACCGATGAGCACCTCCATGACACCCGGCATGGCCTTCGCCCGGGCGACATCGATCCGCCGGATCCTCGCATGCGCATGAGGACTGCGGAGAATGGTCAGATGAAGGGTGTCCTCACCGCTCGCCACGATGTCATCGGTGAACCGACCCCGGCCCAACAGATGATGCAGATCCTCGCGACGTCGCGCCGGCCGCCCGAATTGGCCAGCATCATCCGGCCCGGCAGGCATCGCGGCGTCGGGCCGCGCGCGAAGTGAGATCTTCCCGGCGAGAACTTCGTCAGCAGGCATGGCATCCTCGGGCCTGTAGAGGACCTTCGCAGGTGTCCGCAGGCTCGTTCGGGGCCGAGCGTGAGCCATGTCCGAGCGAACAGACGGCCTCTATGATGTGCTGATATCCGGTGCAGCGACAGAAATTTCCCTTGAGCCACGCCCGAACCTGGGCGTCGCTCGGATCGGGGTAGCGTTCAAGCAAATCCAGCAAACTCATGATCATGCCTGGCGTGCAGAAGCCGCATTGCAGCGCATGGCAGTCCTGGAACGCCTGCTGGAGAGGATGCAGGACTCCGGCGGTTGCCACGCCCTCGACGGTCCTCAGGGTCGCGCCGTCGGCCTGAACGGCCAGCACTGTGCAGGACTTGACCGCGTGTCCATCAACATGGATTGTGCAGGCGCCGCACTGAGTGCTGTCACATCCGACATGAACGCTGGTGAGACGTAGATCGTCCCGCAAATAATGGACGAGCAGCTTGCGCGATGGCACGCGTCCCTGATGACGGACGCCATTGACCACGACCGTAATGGCGTGTTCCGACATGGTGCCTCCCCCTTTGCTCTCGCTTGGCGCAGCGTGTTCACCCCCGCAAGGGTAGCGGCTCCGTTCCGCGTTCGATGCGCACATCTATGGAGCCTAGAATATCCGCCGAGAGCCGAACCCGATCGCCTTCAGAGAGCCAAGGATACGCCTCGGGTCCGGACGTCGTCCTTAGCTCCACGATGCTTCCCGTACCCACCGTTCCGGAGCCGATCACGTCGCCCGCGACAAGGCGAGTGCCGCGCGACGCGTAGCTGATCATCTCCGCAAACGACCAATAAATGTCTGCGAGATTTCCGCTGCTATAGGGCTTATCGTTTACAGAGGCAGATAGCGCCATATCGTGGCTATGCCCCTTGATTCGCGTTTCAAGTTCGTCCGGCGTCACCATGAACGGACCGAAGCTCATCGCTCCGTCCTTGCCCTTCGACGGACCGAGCCCAATTTGCATCTCCCGCGCCTGCAGGTCCCGCGCACTCCAATCCGCCATCAGACAGAAGCCGGCGATATGTGAACTCGCATCCTCTACGGCGATGTCGGATCCGGGCGAGCCTATGATCGCGGCCACTTCCAGCTCGTAGTCGAACGCCTGAGAGCCCGGCGAAATCTTCACAGCTTCACGTGCGCCACGCACAGAAGCCGGATTGGTGAAATAGAAGACAGGCAATTGATACCAGTCAGGATGCACCTGTCGGTTCAAGGCCCGCATGGACGTCTTCACATGAGCCTCGAACGCCATGAAGTCCCGGATCGATGGCGGGGTCGGCACCGGGGCACGCAGGTTCGCGCGACTGAGCTCGATCCGCTCGCTGGGCCTGACGATCGCTGCGCCAGCATAGTCCTGAAGCGCCCCGCCCCCCTTGCTCAAGAGCTCGATGAGGGTGATCCCGGGCGCGAGCCCATGGATCGTCTCTCCGACCACAAGCCCTACCCGGTCCTTGTTGTCGGATGGGGATACATATGTCGACCAACGCATTTTCAGATCATCCGATCACATGAGACGGTATGAGACGGTTCGTCAGTTCGCCTGGCGGCTCGGCTGAACGAGAGCATTGCTGGCGCGAAGCTTCGCGATCTCTTCCGCGCTGAAGCCGAGCTCGAGCAGCACCTCGTCGTTGTGCTCGCCCTGCAACGCCGGAAGCCTCGGCTTCGACGAGTCGCCGTTCGTCTGGCTGAAGTGCCAGGGACGTCCGGGCAGCTTCCATTCACCACCGACCCGGTCAGACACGACCTCTATGGCGGACCACTCGGCGGCCCAGGGACTGGACGCAATTTCCTTCACGTGGCGCACCTGACCGGTTGCGATCTTCGCAAGATCGAGCTGGGCGTCGAGCGTGGCCATGTCGGAGAAGGTCCAGATCCATTCCTGAACCAGCGCGTGAAGCTCTTCGAGGTTCTTCTTTCGAAGCTCCGGCGTTGTAAAACGCGGATCCGTCATAAGATCGAGGCGGCGCATCGCGATCAGGTAGAGCGGGAAGGAGAGACTGCTGACCAGGCTCATCGAGCTCACGAAGGTTTCTCCGCCGGGACCAACGAAGAACGGGCAATCGGTGGCTCCGAGCACGGGGGTCTCGTCGCCGAGTTCGACATCCGACAGGTCGTAATGCAGGCGCTCGTTGATCGAGAGCATCACTGCGGCCATGGCGATGTCGATGTACTGGCCCTCACCCGTGAGGTCGCGGTGCCTGAGCGCGGCAAGGATGGCAATGGCGCCGTGAAGGCCCGAATAGACGTCGGCGTGCGAAAGGGAGTCCGTCCGCAGCGATCCGTTCGGCTTGCCGAACTGGTTGGCTGTATTCGCGGTGATGCCTGCCTCCGCATGCACCGTCGGAGCGTAGGCCATGCGAGAGCTCCAAACGCCTTGCTGCCCGTAGCCGGTAATGGACGCATAGACGACGCGAGGATTGCGCTTGCGGATGTTCTCATAGTCCAGGCCGAAGGCGGCCATCGTGCCTGGCCTGAAATTCTCGACGATCACGTCCGCCTGATCGCACAGACGCAGAGCAATCTCACGCGCAGCGGGAATGTTGAGATTGATCGACACGTTGCGCTTGCCTGCGTTCTGCTGCGCGTAGTAGCCCGACGTCTCCCCATTGCGGGGATAAGCCATCCGCGAGAAGTCAGTTGCCGGCGGCTCGATCTTGATGACGTCCGCGCCGAGATCCAGCAGAGTTTTTGCGCAGTGAGGACCCGCGAGGACGCGGGAGAAGTCCACGACTTTGACGCCGGAAAGAGTTCCTCGCATGGTCAGCGTCCCTCGAACATCGCAAAACCGGGGCCGCGCTCTCGATAGGAGGCCACGGCATTCGCGAAGTCTCTGGAGGCGAAGACGGCCTTCTGTATTTCCAGCATCGCCTTGTCCGCCGCCTCCACGCCCTGACTTGCTGCCACGGCCGCCAGCTTTTTCGTCGCGGCATGTGCAACGGTTGGACCCGCCGCCAGTTCACGGGCGAGAACCATCGTGGCGGACGCCAGACGCGCATCCGGCACGACGCGGTTGATGATGTTCCAGCGTTCGAGGGTCTGAGCGTCGAAACGCCGGCCAAACATCGCCATTTCCTTGGCGCGCAGTTCGCCTGCACGCTGCGATATTCGCTGGATTGCCCCCATCAACGGGTGCAGCCCGACGATCGGCTCCACACAACCGAGCTTGGAGGATTCGGCGGCGATGACGAAGTCGCACGCAAGCGCGATTTCCAGGCCGCCTCCGACACACACGCCATGAACACTGGCGATGATCGGCGCCGGGTGCTCGCGGAATGCACCCAGCAACTCAAGGAGCAACTGTCCCCCCTCGTCTCCCAGGCCGTTCTCGATGGCTTTCAGATCGGCGCCCGCGGAAAAGTGACGCATGGCGCTGTTGAGAACGACAGCACGCGCTCCCTGCCCGCGCGCCCAAGCAAGCGCGTCAATGACCGCACGAGTCAACGCGAGATCGAACAGATTGTGAGGCGGGTACTGCATCGTGAGGACCGCCACCGCCCCCTCCATCTGCGTGCCGACAATCGGAGTGGTGGATTCGACATGCGGGTTCGGCTCGATGGGCGAAGCGCCATCGGATGTTGTTCGTTCCATGGTATGCTTTCAATCGCTGAGGTCAGAACGCAGAATGGTCGTCACCGTCAATCCAGGATGGAAAGCGGGAGGCGACCGAACCGGTGACGCGCCGAGGCCTCGGGCTTGGCGCACCGGTTACCGGCAGATTGGGTGAGTCGATGGTGCATGTTCCTGCTCGTCTCCCGGGCGTTCCTCGACTGCAGACCGACGCCCGTCGCCGCGACACCGAAGCGGCTCCTGGGCGCTAGGCACCTGCTTTTCTTTTGGCTATCATCACCATCGAGGACCTGCCGCGACAAGGTGGATTAACGCCAATGTGCGGGTCATTGAGTGCCACTCTGGAGGGGGCGCCCCGTGCCGATCATACCGAAACTGAACTTCCTCAATCGACTGGGCGAGCGAAACACCGTCGGCCTCAGTCTGTTCGGCCTGAAGGCCCTGATCGAGGAGTTGCAAAGCCAGGGTGTGCCGGCCCGCGCCGTCCTCAGCGGCACCGGTGTTCTTCCGAAGCATTTCGAGGACTATACGGCGCTGATCACGCGCGAGCAGCGACTGTCGATTTACCGAAATGCGCGACGTCTCGCGAAACGATCGGATGTTGCACTCTTGGCTGGCGCGAGACAGCGCATCAGCGATTTCGGCATCTATGGATATGCCTTGGCCAGCAGCAAGACCTTCGGCGATGCGCTGCACCTGAGCTTCCGACACCTCCGCCAGGCTGGTCCGATGCTACAAATCACTTCACGCGTCGAGGACGGCGTGGTCAAGCTGCGGAGTCACGATCCAGCCTCTCTGGGCGACATGTTGCCGTTTGTCGCAGAGTTCTGGCGCAGCTCGAACCTCACCTTTCTCAGTCGCGTCCTGGAGGCTCCGGTTCCTTCGCTGCGCATGCTGCTCCCCTATCCGGCACCGCCGCATTGGCGCCAATACGGCAGGATGTTCAACTGCCCTGTTGAGTTCGGAGCCGATACCATGGAGTGGCACTTGGCCGAGTCCACCTTGTCCGTGCCTCTGCCCAACGCGAATCCGATGGTTGCCAAGGTCTGTGAGCGCTTCTGCGAACAAGTCCTGTCCGAGCAGCGGCCAGCATCGGAGCTGGCCGAGTCGATCCGCACGATCTTGGTCAGGCAACCCGGTCGGTTTGCGACCATCGATGAAATCGCCTCTGAAATCGGCATGTCGCTGCGGACGCTGAGCCGACGCCTGGCCGCGGAGGGTATCACCTATCAATCGATCATCGATGATATGAGAAAGACACTCGCGATCGAGTACCTCGAAAGGACGACGCTGTCCGTCGAGCAGATCTGCGAAAGGGTCGGATTTTCGGACACGTCGAACTTTCGAAAGGCCTTTAAGAAGTGGACGGGCCGATCGCCAAGCTCGTTCCGTGCCGAGACCCTCCAAAGGTCCGGAACGCAGCCCAAGGACGTCCGCGCAGAACCGGCAGTTTCTCCTCCGAAAGACCTGGAACTCTGTTGAGAGAACTTCAGCGAACCTCCGCGGCGCGGGGCCAAGGTCTGCTCGATTTCCTCAACGTCATGCCGATCGTTCTCGGGGTGACCTGATGCCAGGGCGACAAACGTCTGTGACCTAGCCAAGGTGGCTGCACGCGATCTCGCAACCTCGTAAGCTGAACAAGCCAAGCGCACGCCGCATCGTCACCGACGAACGTCGCCGGCCGCCGTACGACAAACGGCCTCTGAGCACATCCTCCGAATGCTGCCTGCGCCCTGCCTTCCTCATCGCAAGACCGCGGATCGCGCTCGGAGGCGCAAGCTCCGGCTCGTGCGTCGTCAGCCGACTTTGCTCATCACGCCCACCAGATCGCCGTCGGCTGGCGCATCGGAGGGCACCAGCGTGGCCGCGGTAGCACGCTGCGCGCGCACTGACTGCGGCACGACAGCGACGCTGGCACGGCCAACGATGATGTGAGCGGTGATGACCGCGGGCACGCCGAGCCCGAAGACGATGTGAACGACGCTGATCCAGGGCCGAAGCGCTTCGGACCCGACGTAATAGAGTCCGAACGCCGTCGCGATCAGCAGCCCATACATCGCGAGGCTCACGATGCCTGTCACCAAGTTCTTGCGGGCGCGCCAGGCGCGCTGGACATGCATCGGACCGAGCGCGCCGAGCAACATCAGTGTCACCATGGCAGCTCCGCCATGCGTGCTCAACAGAAGGGCGGCGGCCTGCTGCCAGGCATCGCTGTCCAGCTCCGAACGGGTCTTCATCTGATCCGCCAGGATCCACAACGCTCCGCTGACGAACAGCAGACCGAAGACCGCATAGAGAGCAAACCGAAACGCGCCTTTAAGCCGCATGTTGAAGATCTCCTTGCCAGTCCGATGTCGTGAGAATGTCGCCGCTTGCCGCAACGAGCATCGCGCTCGCGTGGAATTGGGTGAGGAGCGCCGCCGTCCCTTCGCCGGCGATCATCACGATCTTGGTCAGCGCGTCTGCGATCATGCAGGTCGGAGCCCGGACGGTGGCGCCCAGGATGCGGTGCGCGGGCCGCCCTGTCGCCGGGTCGACAACCGCGGTGTCCGTCGTGTCAGCCGATCGGAACGGATCGAACCGCCGCGCCGATGACGCCAGCGCTCCCTTGCTCACCTCCACATGGCAGAGGAGCCGGCCCGGCGCGCGAGGATCGCGAATGTGGACGAGACGGACGCCGGAACCGAACACCGCGAGGTCTCCGCCTGCATTCACCATCGCCGCGCGCACACCGCACCCGCGCAACGCCGCGAGGGCGCAGTCCACGGCGAATCCCTTGGCGATCCCGCCGAGGTCGATTCTGAGGCCCGCGTGGTGGAAGCGCACCTGGTGGTCGGCGAGCAACTCGATCGCGCCAGCCGCTGGCGAAGACGAGCCGGCAGACGGCGGCCTGACGCCGGCAACGCTGATATCGAAGGCGCCATCCGAACGGCGGGTCATGTCGAGCGCCGTCTGCAGCACCTCGTAGGTCCAGGGATGAACCGTCACGGCGCAACGCGATGCCTCGCGGTTAAGACGGGACACGTCGCTGTCGGGATCGTGGAAGCTCATCAGCCGATGCACGTCGGCCACAGCGGAGAACGCCGCTTCCGCGGAGCCCTCCGCGTCGTACCCCTGTGCGTCGGCAATATCGACCTCGACGAACGTACCAAGCAGAGCCCGAGCGCGCCGAAGACTAGCGGAAATGGCTGGCATGATAGGTCAGCACCTTCTTCACGCCTTCCGTCAGGTGGGTCGACGACAGCGTAGCGCCGGAGATGTTCCGGATGTCCGAGTTAATGCGCAGCTCATTCTGACTGCTTTTTCCGACGAACTGGCCGAGCCAGCTTGGATCATGCACCTCGCCGCCATAGGACTCGCGGTAGTTCAAGATCTCGACACGGCGCACCCGCCCGTCGGGTCCGATCGCGACAGTGTAATCGATCAGCAGGTGCTTACCGACGACGTGGTCGTAGTAGAAGTAGCCACCATTGCTCGCCTTCCAGACCCGCCCTGCTTGGACCTCGGCGAAGCTGGCTCCTGGAAACGCGGCTTTCTGCGCTTCTTCGACGCTCATGTACTGCATGGCGTAGGCCGGCGCGGCGATCGACATGACGGCCGCAGCGGGCGCCGTCCATTTCAGCCAACCGCTCATCGCGCCCACCTCAAATCTGCATTCATGTCACGTCCTCCCTTGGATCTGATCTCGCGTCTTCCCGGGCCGCCACCCCCGTTGGCTACTCGAGAAGCGCCGAAGCGGCTCCTGCTTCTGCTCAAACGCTCCGCGCCCGCCTGCAAACATCAGTCAGGACAAGGACCGGCACACTCACTACGTAACTCGCTTGGACGTCGATCTGACCGCGTCCTTCCGACTCTCATCACCGGCTAGCTGCGAACCGTTGTGATTGTCATCACCAGCATAGTAGGTGGTCCGATTGCGGCGAATTGCTGCATCGATATTGGCGATTTGCCGGAGCGGCCGGGGAATAACGATGTTGCTCTACATCGCCGTATCACGAAGACCGCGCTTCACGACTGGCCACACGCGGGCCTGTCTTTTCAGAAGCATGCAAACGAGCTTGCAGCAGTTTGGATCGATTCAAAAATGCGGTTCAGCCTACGAACGACGCATCGGAAGCGTGCCGCTGTCCCAAGCCGGTCTTTTCTCGGGCGGCGGTGATTACGCACCGTCACGCCAGCGCATTCGTCGCGTCGATGCCGCGCGTGCGGCATCGACCTGGCGACGAGCAGAGCGTTGCGACTACCAAGGCATCTGGTTCATCGCCTCCCAGGCGTTGCCGCCATAGGGCGACGGCACGACCTTGATCTTGGCCATCATGCCTCCGTCCTCATGCTCGAGGATGTGACAGTGGTAGACGAACTCGCCAACCTGCGAGAACGGAATGTCGACGACCACCGGCTTCGACGTGCACTGGCCGCTCCGCCACTGCTCGATGCTGCAGACGCCGCTCTGGGCGTCCATGACCTCCGGAACATTCGGCGTCGCGACACCGAGCGGGACATTGTCCTGCAGCATGCCTCCGCCGATGTTCCTGTTCAGGGCCACCGACAGCGGTGTGTTCTCACCCGCCTTGCTGTTGACAGTCCTGAACCGGGTCTGATGGATGTGGAAGTTGTGGTTCTCGGTCGAGAGCTGCACCAGCTCCCAGGTCTCATGCACCGGGCGCTGTCCGGCTGCGAGCGGCAAGCAGACGATGTTCTGCGACGGATCGAACTGACTCACCGGGAGCTGGGTGCCAGGCACCGGATTGCCGTTCTGATCGACTTCCTCATAGCCAAGACCGAACGTGCCGTCGTCGGTCAGATCAGCGAGGCCGAAGAAGATCCGGCGACGATGTCCCGGCGGCAGCGGGCGGCACCCGTCGCGCAGCGGCGCGGCGCTCGCATACGGCACCTTTGCATCAAGGATACCCGACGGCTGCATCGTGGCCAATGCGTCACCCCTGATGTCCAGGCCATAGGCGATGTGGTTGCGCCAGCCGTGCTGGTGGAAGTGCACCTTGGCGAGATCGACCGCCGGCCACTGGTCGCCGCTGCCCATCGTCAGTCCGGCCATCTTGAAGGTCGCGGATGCAGAGCGTCCCGGGCTGGCGATCGCGCCCGTCGCCGGATCGCGATAGGTGACGAACACCTCGGTCCGCGAGCTCGGCATCATGACCATCTGGGTGACGCAAACCGGCTTCGAGTGGAAGCGCGAGGTCGGCAGCGGCGGGCAGGGAACGACCCGGAAACGGGCGCCGCCGAGACGGACCATGGTGTCCATGGTCGTGTCCTGGGGCAGGTTCACGCTGACCCCGTCGACCGAGATCAGCTGAATGATCATCGGCTTTTGCGTTTCGTCGTCCGTCAGTTGAAGATTGTACGACAGGCTTCCGGACGCGTTGGTCAGCCGCCAGACCTCACCGTCGGAATCGGTCACCTTGATCTTCGGGAAAGTCCGGCCGTTCACGGTGAAGAACCATTTGCCGCCGGAGAAATTCGAGCCTCCATCGGCCGAGGTATCGACGCCTGGGCAGGACCCCTCCCGCACCTCGGAGCTGTCAGCCGGAAACTGGGCGCAGAAACCGGGATCCTGCTGATTGATCACCTCCCCCGGCTGAACGTTTGCCGGACCGCTGTCGAACTGAACCGGACCGCCGGGGGCGACCTGAAGATCCTTCAGGATCAGATGGCGCACGCTCGCGTCGGGAAACGGCGTGTCCCGCGCGTCGCCATGCGCGTAGTCCGAGACTTCGCCGACCGAGATGATGCCCGCCAGCCCCTCGGAGACCTGGTTGAGCGAAATTCCGTGAATGTGCGGATGAAACCAGAACTGGCCCGACGGGTGATTCCACGGAATATCGATCCGATAATCCGCGTAGTCCATCTTGTTGGAGCCGTGCTGATGGGTCGTCTGCGGCACCGGCATGCCGTTGGCCGAGTTGAAGATCTGCACGAAAACGTAGTCGCCGAAGGTCCGGTCCCTCAAGGTCGGCGCCCGCGGCTCGACGATCAATCCGTGAGTGTGCAGGTTGGTCGGGTTACGGAACAGATTGGCCTGGCCGGGATCGGCATTGTGATTGACCTTGGCCGCGTCGAGCTGCGGCAGCTGATTCACCAGCCTGATCTTGAGCGTGTCGCCCTTCTGCAGGGCCAATCGCACGCCGCCGTAATCGGCCACCGCGGCATCGGCCGGGCAGGTATTGCCGGATGCGGGCCGCCGGCAGATCTCGTAGACCCAGCCGGTCGGGTTCATGGGCGAGCCGCTCGGCGGAGCATAGGTGATGGTCGAGATCGGCTTGGCCCGGGCGATCATCAACAGATCGAGGACACCATGCCTGCTCCTGAACACCGTCGGCTCGGCCAGATCGTGAGCGGATGCTGCTGCGCCGGCGAAGATCATCCCGGCCAGCAGCGCGGCTGCCGATGTCAGTGTCCTTGTCATTGGCTTGTGCAGCCCCCCAACTAACATGCCTGATCCCCATTTGGCTCGAGATTAAGATCTTTGCGACACGATGCTGGCTGCACCGACACGGCTTGCGAGCGTCTCGCCCGAGCCGTCAGCAACTGGTGCGCTCGCACCCTCCCTCCTTGTCGCTATGGATGTCGGATGTCTCCTTTGTGACGCTTTCTTTCGTTTTGTGAGAATCGCGATCCCGCCTTTAAGAATCGATTTAACAAGATGATATTCCGTGCGCCGTGTGCGCAGGACGGACACGGTCGACATAAAACCGACAAGCAGTCTACGTAGTTCGTATCCCATGGTCGTACGGCGACCACATGAGCAAGCCGACCTGCTCTATAGGCGACCTGTCATGACCCGCTTCAAGGAGACCCAAGGATGCTGCTTGCTGTTGTTCTCGCGTGGGCTTGCAACGTAACCGGCGTGGCATGTGGAGCTCCGACCACCGAGATCATCCAGAAGGCCTACGAGCAGGAAGCGCCGTCATCCGGCGTGCGCCACGACAAGGGACTCAAGATCGTCGAGGCGACATGCGACAAGGGCGACGAGAGCGGGCGCTTCCTGTGTCAGGTCTCCTTCGTATCCGAGGATGATCCCGACAAGCGGCTCTATTTCGACATCGTGTCCGCCGCTCTCACCGACAAGGGATGGGTCCTCACCAGCGGATTGTGCAAACGCTGACGGCGCGTGGGATCACCGTTCCAATCGACGTCCATGGACCTCGACATCGGTGCGGAGTTCTGCCTCGGGCCTCTTTGACATTCCCGCGCCTTGATAGCTCACAACTGGCGGCGCCCCGAGCGCTGCCGCTGATGCATGCGGAGCAGCCGCGACTCCGGCGACAGAAAAGGCGGCCCCGCCTGCGCAAGCGGAGGAGCGGTCTGTGTCGACGGCACATCAGCAACAGTGGTAGCGACCGGATTGACTGGTTGCCCCGACGGCAAAGCGAAATGGAGAATTGCGAGGTCGTCGCCCTTCTGCAGCGTGACCGACCGCGCCTCGACCCGGCTCAGCGTCCAGCCCTGATAGTCCGCACCGGTCCTGATCCGCAGCGGTCTCCCGCCGCCCGGATCGAGGAAGATGGCGAGACCGCTATCACCGTTGACGACAGTCCCGACCAGCGAGAGCTGCGGCCGCTCCGGTGGGCTCGGCTCCTGGGCGACCGGTGCAGCCGCGACGACCGGCGGCGGCGCATCGGCCGGCGGAGGACGCCGCGACGGTGAGAAGATCGGCCGCTCCCGGGTTTCCGACAGTTGCGCGAGCGGGATGGCCCACAGTGGATTGCCGCTCTGCCCTTCTATCTTCATGGAGGATGCGTCGTGCATCGGCGGAGGCGGCGCGGCGGACAGGGAGCCGGAGACATCGTGTCCCGCCGACCCGACGATGCCGAACGCCGAGGCCGCAGCAACGGCGCTACAGCAGCCAGCGACGCAAAGTTTGAGAAAACGCCTCATTGCGGGCCCTGCCACTGTCCGGAAACCGTGATCGTGACGTGTAGTTTGCCGCCGGCTGTCGCCAGGGACGCATTGCCTTCAACCGCCAGCTCGTCGACAAACAGATATGGCATTCCAGCCTCAAGCTCGTAAAGTACGGATTGCAGGGCGGCCTCAGCAGCTTCGAGATTCGCAGTGACGCTGATATGACCGTCATTGGCGCGAGGACCTTGAACGTCGAGCTGCGACGACGACATGCTGCCGCCGTGACGAGTGACCACGTCACTCAGGCGTTGCAGCAGGACAGCGCCGGCCACGGTGACGGTGGGGCCTTCGAGGAAGGGGGATCCTTCCATACGAATACCCCCCTCCCCATCCTGATGCGCCGGCACCATGCTGTGTGCGTCCAGCAACCGAAGTGTCCCGGTCAGCGCGGCCACCTCGTCCCGCTGATCGAGCACGCTCTTGATCGGAAGCGCCGTCGCAGCGATCAACACAAGCAATAGGCCGGCATAGACCAGGGCGGCGACCGAAGGTGGTGCAGGAGTGCTCGTCAAGAGTTTCGCACTGCTCATGTGCCAGGTCCAAAATGCGGCTTGATGCCGGCTTCGATGCGAAAACGCTCCCCGGTCCCATCGACCGAACGTGTCGTCGGCGCCGAGAATGTCGCATGCTTGAAATGGGCTGACTGCTCGATCAGCCTGACCAGCGCAGCCGCGTCCTGGCTGGTCCCCGCAATCTGCAGCTTGTCCTTGTCCATCCGAAGCTCGGTCACGTAGGTATTGTCCGGAAGCACCCGCGACAGGGCATCCAGCACCAGCACGTCAGCGACGGTCTCCTGCTTACGATGCTGGAGACCGCGCAACGCGGCGCTGTCGCTGCCGTCCAGATCGAGACGTAGCGCTGCGCGCCGCTCAGAGATCTTACGCGACAGTTGCCGCTGCTGCTGTTCGAGCTTCTCACCGGCGATGCTCCCCGCCGCGAGAGACAGCGTCGCCGCGACCGCAGCGACCATCAGGACGGCAGTCAGCATGCGACCGACGCGTCCGACGTCAAGCGACGCGCGCAGATGCTGCTCAGTCAGCTTCGTTGCGCTGCGCGCGCCGCACTCGCCAGCGTCGGCTATCTGGACGGCCTCGGGCGCAGCAAACAAGACAACCGATCCGGCACGCCAGGATTCGGCGAGCCGAATGAGAGGCTCGAACCTTGTTCTTGGTGCGGCGATCACCATGGTCCGGATACGGTCGCCCGATATCTCGACCGGAGCCGCGCTGCCGAACACCGCCTCTTGCGCTGTCCAGGGCGTCAGCCGATCGAGCTGCGAGCGGATCATGGCATCGAGAAACTCGACGGCCCGCCTGGGAAGATCCAGCGGCTTCCACAGGAAGCGGTCTGGCCTCAGCACGATCTCGATCTGGCTGCCGCGCAGCAGATTCTGCCAACTCGTGGAAAGCACGGGAGCGCTGGCTTCGCCATCCGAGAGAAGAACGCGACAGTCCGGCAGCGTCGATCGTCCGGGTCGCGCGATCATCCGCAACACGAAGACGTTCCGCTCGGTTTCGATCAATTGGACGGGTGGCTTGAGATGGAGCCGGCCGATCACAGCAACGGTGATCGTCGCGACAGAGCCGATCCAGGCCGCCAGTTCATGGCGCACTCGCGTTGCCGTCATCATCACAGCGCCTTTCCTGACGGCCTGAGCATGGCGGGATATCCCGCATCGTCGCGCCAGGCCAGGATCTGGTACGGATCATCGCCCTCGCCAAGCAGGATGACGGCCTCGGCCGCGGAGCGGCGACCGGCGTCGAAGGCGATGGTGATCAACACCCGGACCGCATCACCGAGGTCCAAGGTCGCCGCAGCGCGGGCCGGTCCGAGTACGGCGGCAAGCGATCGAACGTCACGGCGCAGGCCAGCGCGCTGCGCGAGGAAGCTGTTCAACAGATCCGGCGTCATCCCTGGCAGCGCGGCCACAACTTCGGGGGCGGCCTCCAACGCATCGATCTCGCCCCGGCCGTTGAACACGGTTACGAAGGGCATCGCCTTGTCGACCAGCGCGGACGGCAGACTGAGCACCAGCCGAAGCTCCTCACAGCTGGCGAACGGCGCACTGCGCGGCATGTAGTCCGCGCCGGCTGTCCGGTAGAGATCCCGCTCACCATCCGAAACCGTGTCGGTCAGCGGAGTCCGCCAGCGGATGATCCGCTCGGCATACTCGCCGGCCTTGTCGGAGGGGGCGCCGAGCACTTCGAACAGGTTGGCGAGCATCCGCTTCGACGCGTGATTGAGATCGACGCGGGTCGCTTCCGACCGGAAGACGACCGAGACCTGCGCATGATCGAGCCGGAATGAAAAGGCCCCCGCGGGCGGCCGTTGCGATTTCGACGTGAGGGAGAGCTTGTAGGCGGCAAGCTCCAGGCTTGCCGAGGCCAACGCGGCGGATCTCAGGCGCGCATCATCGAGCGACAGCCGTTGGGCCGTGCTGACGAGATACATCGACAGCGCCCCTGCTAGTCCGGCCAGTGAGATGAGGATCCACAGCACCGCCACCAGGACGAAGCCGCCTTCGCGATCATCACGTTCCGTGATCCGGAGCTCTGGCAGCCAGCGCATGATCATGGCTCCGCTCGCGCAGCGGCACGCCCGACGGTGGCGCCGACCGCCAGCGCCGGCCGCTCGCAACTGCTGTCCGCGGGACGACAGACGCTGTCGGCCGGTGCCGAAACATGGACGACCGCGATGCGCGAGATCGACGGCGCAGTCGGGTCGGCTGCGTTGCGCACCGTCACCCGCACCGCGACCGGCAGCGTCTCGGCGTTGCGCCACGACGACGTCCAGCTCCGGTCGGCGCCGGCATAGGCGAACGACACCCGGTAGGGCGATTGCAGCAGCACGACCGGATCGACGAACGCGTGGTCTGATGAACGGCCCGGCGCGAATGCTACACGCTTTCGCGTAACCACGGCGCCATCGCTCTCCCCTGCTTTGGCGACGCGAACCAGGTCGAGGCCGCGGCCCCCTCTCGCCCCGAGCGAGATCCGGACAAAAGTGACCGACGTCTCGGATCCATCGAACAGGACGGACTTGGTCTGACCGTCGGGCCGGATGAATTCAGATGCAGCGATATCGGCACTGATGCGGTCGAGCGCGACGCTCACGGACTCGCTGCGCTGGATGCGATTCAGGCCCCGATTCCAGTTCGGCAGCCAATGCGAGGTGATCGCAGCCAGCGCCGACACGAGCAGCCCCACCAGCGCCATCGCGGCGAGGGCCTCGATCAGCGTGAAACCCGATTGGAGATCGTCCGCTCTCCTCGTCATCGCTCGACCTGCTTTCGAAACAGACGGATCGTCTCCAGCTCCATGGTGGCGCCTGATGGCGATCGCACCTGAACCAGGATCTTCTGCGGCAGCCAGACGGACGCATCGGCGGACGCGCCGACATCGAGCGCGAACGGCTGCATCTGGGCGCGCCAGGCATGCGCCATCGACTCCCCCGACTGGGTCCGGGACGGCGGCGGCGACCGCGACGGAAAGGCCAGCCACAACGCGTTGTAGCCGGCCTGCACCAGCGCGACATGCTGCTCCAGCTTGCGGCTGCCCCGCGCCGAAGACCCCATCAACGCAGCGATGGCGACCAGCGACACCGCCACGATCGCGAGCGCAACCAGCGTCTCGAGCAGGGTAAATCCCGCGCTCGCTTTATCGCTTGGCGAGGTCAGCATGCGATGCAACGTCGATCCTTCCAGTGAGCCAGTTCACGCGGATGTCGTAGCCAGCATCGTCATGCGTGAGCGTGATGAGGCCGCCGCACGACATCCCCGAGCCGAAGAAGCTGATGGTCTGAAGCGCGGGCCGGTCGTCACAGTTGCGCGGCAGCACCGTCTCGACGCGCACGTCGTCAGGCAGGCGGACCATCTGTCCGTTCGTGCTCGAACGGATCGCGCGCGCCTGCGCATCGATCCGCGTCGTGACCTCGCCGCCGCGCCGGATGGCGGCGTTCCGATCCGTCTTCAGCAAGGCGGCGACCTCGATCGCGTAGGCCTGCAGACGCGGCCGCGAGGTTCGCCCGGAGACCGCAGGCAGCAGCACGGCCGCCAGGAGCGCGACGATCGCGAGCACGCAAACCACCTCGATCAGGGTGAAGCCGGCCTCGCGGCCGTCGCGGCCGACCATGCTATCTCACCCCCAGGGGAGTCGAAGATGAGATGTCGGCGGCGAGATCGGTTCCCCCCTCCTGTCCGTCCGCCCCGTAGGACACGATCTCGTATGGCACCTGCTGTCCGGGCGAGCGATAGACGTAGGCGTGGCTCCAGGGATCGCTCGGGACGTTGCCGCCTTTGAGATACGGCCCAGCCCAGCCCGGAATCGTCGCGACCGGCCGCACCAAAGCGGCCAGACCTTCCGACGTGGTCGGATAACGCCCGGTGTCGAGATAGAACAGGTCGAGCGCGCTCGAAAAACTCTGGATCTGAATCCGCGCCGTCTTGACCCGGGATTCGTTCAGCGAGGACAGCACACGCGGACCGATCAGCCCCATGATCATTCCGATGATGGCGATGACGACCAGCATCTCGACCAATGTGAACCCGCGCTGATCCGCGTCACGCGCGGCGCGGGCCCGCCGGGGCGTCCTGTCGATCTCGGGGTGCTTCATCTGAAGGTTCATTTTTGTTAGCCCACGAGCTGGGTGACCGACAGCAGTGCGGACATCACCGAAACGATGAGGCCGCCCACGACGGTGCTGATGAGAATGATGGCCGCGGGACCGACAATGCCCACGATGCGATCGAGGCTGCGCTGCAGCTTGGCCTCGTAGAATTCAGCGATGCGGCCGGCCAGCACCGGCACCTGTCCGGTCTCTTCGCCGATCCGGATCATCCGCGTGGCCATGGCCGGCAGGATGCTCGTCGCCGCCAACGCCTCCGACAGCTTGCCGCCGTGACGCACGCGATCGGCCGCGGCGCCCCAATCCGCGCCATTGCCGGTGGCCGACATGATGTCGGCCAGGATGCGCAAGGTCGCGGTCAAGGTCAGGCCGCTGCCGAGCAGGATCGCCAGATTGCGGCAGAACACGCTCGTGCGATACGAGCCGAATACTTTCGCGAGGCCCGGCAGCCGGCAGAGCTGTGCGATCAGGGCGGCACGGACACTGGCCCGGCCGAACAGCAGAACACCCGACGCGACGATCGCGGCCGCCGCTGCCGCAAGCGCGACGCCATGGCCGCACATGAAATCGGAAATGTCGAGGAACGTGCTGATGGTCGAGTCGGTCTTGGCGCCAAAATCGCGCAGCACGGCCGAGAACTGCGGCAGCACGACCAGGAGGAAGAACAGCATCACCAGCGCGGCAGCGACGAGCACGAACAGCGGGTAATGCATCGCATCGCTGAGCTTGCGCCGCATCGCGTCCGCGCGCGCCCGCTCGGCGCCGAGGACCTCGAGCACGTGATCGAGACTTCCCGAAGCTTCGCCGACCCGCACCAGCGCCAGGTACATTGCGGGAAACTGCGACGGATGATGCGCCAGCGCGTCGGCCAGGCTTTCTCCGGCGAGAATGCTGGATCGCAGCCGGCTGACGATCGGACGCAGCCGCCCGATGTCGGCATCGCCGGCCAGAAGCTCGAGGGAGTCCTCGAGCCTTGCACCGGCCTTCAGCAGAAGGGCCAGGTCGCGCGTGAACGTCGTGACGTCGGCCTGGGCCGGGCCGCCGAGCCAGGCCAGCATGCCGCGGGGGACCGAGCCCCCGGCCTTTTCCTCGACCGTCTCGATCGGCAGCAGCCGCAGATACTCGATGCGATCCATCACATCCTTGGCCGTCGCCGCCGAGATCGTGCCGTGCACGACGTCGCCGTTCTCGGTCAGTGCGCGATAGCGGAACTTACTCATCGGCTCACCGCAACGTTGTGACGCGCAGGATCTCCGCGACCGACGTGACGCCGGCCCGGCACTTCGCGATCCCGTCATCGAGCATCGTCGTCATGCCCTGGCGAACGGCGGCACGGTCGATCACGCCGGCATCGGTCGTGCCCTGGATCAGCGATCGGATCTCCGGGTTGAGCTCGAGTACCTCGAAGATGCCGAGCCGGCCGCGATAGCCGGCGCCGCTGCAGCTGTCGCATCCTGCCGGCTCATACACCGTGTCGCCGACATCGAAGCCGACCGCGGCATAGCGCGGGTCCGCGCAGAGATCGTCGCCGCTCAGCACCCGCCTTGCCCGGCAGCGCACACACAGCCTGCGGACCAGCCGCTGCGCGATCACCGCCCGCAGCGTCGAACGCAGCAGAAAATCCTCGACGCCGAGATCGAGCAGCCGCGGCACGGCCGCCGCGGCATTCTCGGTATGCAGCGTCGTCAGCACCAGATGGCCCGTCAAGGCGGCATGAACGGCGACATGGGCGGTCTCGCCGTCACGCACCTCGCCGACCATGATGACGTCGGGATCCTGCCGTACGAACGATCGCAGCGCAGATGCAAAGGTCAGCCCGATGGCGGGCTTGACCTGCGACTGGTTGATGCCTGGGATCTCGTATTCAATGGGATCCTCGATGGTGAGGATCTTCCGCGTCGGCTCGTTGAGCATCGACAAGGCGGTCGCAAGCGTTGTGGTCTTGCCACTCCCTGTCGGGCCGCAGATCACGATCATGCCGTGCGGCAGCGCCAGCAGCCGGCGCAGCGCTCGATCATCATGCGCGGCAAAGCCGAGCTTCTCGACCGACAGCAGCCCGCGGTCCTTCGGCAGCAGCCGGATCACGGCGGACTCGCCATACTGGGTCGGCATCACGGCGACCCGCACGTCCAGCTCGATACGGCCGATCCGAAGCCGCGCGGCACCGTCCTGAGGCAGCCGCCGTTCGGCGATGTTCAGCCCGGCGACAATCTTGATGCGCGAGATCACCGCCTGAGGCAGCACACCCGACGGCTCAGGAACCGGCTTCAGCAAGCCATCGACGCGCATCCGGACCGACAGGCCGCTGCGCATCGCCTCTACATGGATATCGCTGGCGCGCAGCTCGACGGCCTGTTCGAACAGGTCATTGACCGCACGAACCACCGGCGCTCCCGTGGCGAGGTCGCGCAGGCTCTCGATGTCATCTTCGCGCAGCTGCGGCTGCGCCGCTTCAATGCGAGCCGGGATATCGTCATCGCCGGCCAGCCGGTTCAGCGCGGTAGCAATGTCCTCGGCAGCGGCGACCACCAGCTCGATCGGACCGCCGAACACTAGTTCAGCGGCGCGCGCTGTCGCGGTGTCGCGAGGATCCGCGACGGCGAGACACGGCCTGTGATCGGTGGATTGGAACGGGAAGACCATCGTCTCCCGCAGAAAGCGCCGTGAAAACTGCTCCGCCAGCGGCTTCGCGGCCACCAGCTCGGCCAGCGCGATGCGCGGCAATCCCAGCTGCCGCGCAATCTCGTCGGCAAATCCTGGAGATGCAGGATCGGTCACTTCAGTTGACCTCATCCCGCCCCGTTCAAGCGCTGCTCCCGTGGCCGGTCCGGCGAAGGACTGGACCGGAGCATGGCCGCCCTGCACATCATCGGCAAATCCAAGCGGAGGAGTCGATCTCATGGCGCGTCCCGTGACAGATCTTGTCGATCACCACATTGCGTAGGGCCGGTTGGCGAAGACCTCGTTGTCGGATTCAAAATTGACACTTATGAGATCCGCTGATTAGAACAACTACAAACCAGATGCTGATACGGCCATGTCGTGCCTGGTCCACTGCCCCCGCCGCCATTCGAGCGCCAGACGCTGCCCTTCGAGGACCTGCTCGAACGACATCTTGATGGCGACGGCATTGCGAATTCGCAGGTACGGCTCGCGGAGCCGAACGGGTGCCGCGGCTGCTGCCAGGCTCAACCATTTGTAGGCCAGCACGTGATCCTGGCTCACGCCATGTCCCTTGTCGTAGCTCAGACCGAGCAGATGCTGTGCCGTCGGATCACCGCCTTCGGCGGCTCCGGTGTACAGTTCGGCCGCGGCTTCGTACGATTGTGGAACGCCAACCCCGTTCTCATACATGTAGCCGAGTGCAGCCATGGCGCGCGGATGACCACGCTGCGCCATCGGCGCCAACAGCGCGGCAGCCCTGACGTAATCGCCGCGGGCGAAGGCAGCCCATCCGTCTCCACGCGGCCGGGCGTCGGCCGCCGCAAGTCCAAGGACGAGCGCCAGCGCGGCGACCGCGATCGTCGACACCCGCCTCATCGGCCGGCCCGCGGCGGCTGAAGGGCGCTCGTCGACACTGGCCTGATCGTGCCGCGCAGCTTGGAACGCAGTTCCTCGGCGACGTAATGCGCATCGCTGCCGTCGCGGATGATCTGGGGCCGGATAAAGATGATCAGTTCGGTCCGCCCCCGGCTGCGATCGTTATTGCTGAACAAATCGCCCAGGACCGGGATCTGGTCGACGCCGGGCACACCGTTGCGCGTGCCCTGATGGGTTTCGCTGATGAGGCCGGCCAGCAGCACGGTCTGACCGCTGGCCACCGCGACCGCGCTCTTGACCTTGCGCTGCGCAACCGTCGGCGTGAGGCTGTTTGCGGTCTGCGGCGAGACATTGCTGATCTCCTGCTCGATCTCCAGCCGCACATTGCCGTTCTCGTTGACGCGCGGCGCCACCCGCAGGATGATTCCGGTGTTGCGATAGTCGATCGTGTTCACGACCGTGTTGTTGCTCGTCAGCACCGTCGCGCTACCGGTCGAAACCGGCACCTGGTCGCCGACCTGCAATGTCGCCGCCTGATTGTCGATCACCACCAGCGAGGGATTGGACAGGACCTTGACGTCGGTGACCGTGTGCAACGCGCTCAGGATGGCGCTGGGCTGCGATTCCGACCCGATCAGGAAATTGAAGCCCGGGAAGGCACGGTTCAGGAAGGCGTTGGTAATGGTCCCGGCGGCCGAGGCGACTGTCGCCGGCGCCGATGTCGAGGTGGTGTTCAGGAGCGAGCCCTGGTCCGGTCGCAGGCCGAGATTCTTGCTGGTCAGATAGGCTTGCACGCCGTAGTTCAGATTGTCGTTGAGCGTGACTTCGGCGATGGTGGCATCGATCGCGACCTGCAGCTGCGGCCGGTCGCACTGTCGCAAGGTGGCTTCGATGATGCGGTAGTTCTCCCGGTCGGCATAGATCAGCAGCGTGTTGTTGACCACATCGGGCGTGATGCGCACGCCGTCCATCAGCGGCTTGCTGCCGCCGGTGGACGCGCGCGACTCCGGAACCGCATCGGGGCTCGTCTGGGTCGGCGGCGGCGCGCCGCCGAAACCGCGGTTGGCGACCAGACCGTTGTTGCCGGGCTGCTGACCCGAGAAACTGCCTGTCGACGCGGTCCCCGCGGCCGACAGCTTCTCACTGCTCGAGCTTGACGAAGCGCCCGATCCCGGGGCGAGATCCATCGACGACGCGTCGGCGCTGACCGGATTTCCCGTGAACATCTCGTTCAGCACCCGCGCCATCTGCCGCGCTTCGCCGTATTTGACGCGGTAGACATGAACGCTGTTGCGGAGCGTGTTGCCGGCATCCAGCCGCTTGATCCAGGTCTCGGCGGTGCGCAGCAGTGCCGGCTTGCGGCTAATGACCATGACAGCGTTCATCCGGCTAATGGTCTGGAACTTGACCATGTTCTGACCGAGGCCACTGTCACCGCTGTCCATGATCTTCTCGAGCTCGGCGACGATCGGCTCCGGATTGCCGTTGGCGATCGGGAAGATCCCGACCGATTGCCCTTTCATCCAGTCTGCGTCGAAGCTCAGCGCGGCGTCGACCGCGGTACGACGCTCGGAGCCGGTACCCTGAATCAGCAACATGTTGCGGCCCGGGTCCGCGCGCACCGTGCCAGGCTTGAGCGCGAAGCTGTCGAGCAGCTTCAGCAGCGTCGGCGCAGAGACATATTGCAGCGGAAGAACCGTGATGCCGTAGCCCGGCTCGGCCGCGGCACCGGGCGCATCCACATTGCCCGCACCGACGGCCTCTCCGAGCGGGATCAGGCGATAGCCGGAATTGTCACGCACCAGTGCCGTGCCGGCCAGCCGCAGGGCGTTCTCAAGCACGTAGACCACGTCCGATTTCGGCACCGGACGCACCGACGACAGGCTCACCGTGCCCTGGATCCGCGGATCGATGGTGTAGCCGACACCAAGCACGTCGCCGAGCACGACCTTGGCCACGGTCGCGATCGGCGAATTCTCGAAATTCAGCTCGAAGCCGTTGCCGATCGCCCGCGAATGGGCCGCCGCCTGCTGCACCGGAAGCGATGGCGCCGCCGGCGCTTCCGCGCGTGCGTCCCTGAGATCGTCATTGCCGCCATAGATTTCCGCCCGCGCACGGCGCGCCGCCGGCGACTGCTCCGGCATGACCTGTCGCGGATAGCGCGGCGAGAGGTCGAGACGCCCGACCTTGTCCATCACGTCGTCGCCGCGGCTCTCGCTCCCGAGCGTCGCTGGATTGCAGCCCGCCAGCGCCATCGACACCATGGCCAGCGCGGCGAGCGCACGGCATCGTCGCCAACCAGGACCCACATCAGAGATCTCTAACACTCGCCCGCCCACCCGATCTGCCGAGTACTTCCAAATTACGACTCTCCGAGGCGGAACAGGTTTCGTTCCGTCCGAACTCCTCAGCTGCCTGCCGGAGGAAGGCCGCCGCCTGGAGGCAGCAGCCTTCCCTCGCGCGGCCCGCTACCAGAGCCAGCCGACCCCGGCGAGAACCCGGTCGGACATGGCTCCGGTCGGGCTGCGGTCGATCACCTTGGTGTAATTCAGCTTGTAGACCAGGCTCGGATTGGGGAACACGGCGACGCCGACGTCGTGGAACGTCATATCGCCGCTGCCCGTGATATTGTTGAGTCCGTTGGTCAGGTCGGAGCCGAGCATGCCGGATGTCTGGAAGTTCTGGCGGGTGTAGCGATAGAACGGCACGATGTCGTAATCATTCGGCGCCCTGAAGTGATAGGCGATTTCGCCCGAATAGCCCCACATGTTCTTGCCGACATTGTTCGTGTCGTCGAGATCGTTGTTGGCCCGCAGGTTCTCCGGGTTGGAGAAGTTCACATGGGCATATTCAGCCCGCAGCTCGAGCCCGGTGTTCGGGACGCGATAGCGTGCTTCGGTATTGAAGATCGTCATCGCATTCTTGCCGAGCGGAACCTCGGTGCCATCAGGTTGCGTGGCATAGGCGCCCCGCGGCGTGACGTTCGGCGAATAGTAGATCGCCGAGCTCCCGGCAAAACCGGGGAGGAACGACGGCGAGTAGCTCAGCCGCAAGGTGTAAGCGAGCTGATTGCTCAGCTGCCGGAAGTCGCCGATTGGCGCGCGAGAGAGGGCCAGCGCTTCCGAGCCGCTGATACCGGCCTCATAGCCACCCGAATTGATGTGGCCGTTGTCGCCTCGATGAGCGAAGTCGTCACCGAAGTCCTCCGCGCTCTGGCTGACCTGGAACTGGTAGTTCAAACCATCGACGATCTTGCCGTAGAAGCCGGCCGACGGCGCATACCAGGTCGTCGGAATCAGGCCGTTGGCGAGCTCGGGCCGCTGCACCGAGTAAAACAGGGTTGGCTCGTGATAGAGATTGATGAACGAGATCGGGATCAGGTCGATACCTGGCGAACGCAAGGTGAAGTGATCGTTGAACTTGACGTCGAAGAAGGCCTGCTCGACTTCGACCGCGCCGTGCAGCTTGTCATCATTATCGAAAGCGGTGCCGCCGTGCTCCCACTCCAGCTCCGCGTTGAAGGTGATGTAGTCGTTGACCTGATAGGTCGGCAGCAGAACCAGACGCGCCATGTCGAAACCGTTCTGCCATTGGCCATTGGCGGCCGGATTCTGCATCGAACCCAGCTTGATCTCGCCATACATGCCGATCCGCATTCCGAGCACCGGCGACGGCGCCGCGCCGAACAGATCCCTTCCCGGCGGGTGGCGGCGGAGCCTTCAGATCGGCAGCGGGCAGGAACTTCGCCTTCGGATCGGCGTCGGCAAACGCAGCTGCGAGCCGAGACACAGGAGATGATGCCGGCGCAGCATCGGCCGTTGTCGATCCCCCACTCCTGACGTCCTTCGAGTCGGCCAGCGCCATGGCGTTGCCGACCGACTTGGACGCGGCCTGCGCGTTATCCGATGCCTTCAAGGCGCCCCCATGTGCGTCCTTCGCACCGGTCAGAGCGACCGGGCCAGACGGATTTCTCGAGGCGAGCGAGGCCGACTGTCCGACGCTGGTCGTCTTCTTCGACTTGGCGTCCTTGAGTTCGACCTGAAGCGTGTTGATGCGCTGCTCCATGGACTCGATCTTCGCCATCAGCGCCTTGACAGCTGCCCCGTCCGCGGACCGCGCCGATCGATCGTCGGCCGCCTGCGCTGCTGCCGCGCTCAACGCCAGTGTCGACACAGCGGCAAGCAGAGATGGCAGCAATCCGCTGCGGCCGCGAGTCGGACAACCACTCGCGCCAACACTCAAAGCGCCGTTGTGTGAGGACGCGGAACGATCCGCGTATCTCCCGTTGCAGCTAGTCAAGACCATCAGTCCAACCTCCCCATGATGATGCCCGGGACGTGCATCCCCTTCACCCGTCGCCGTGAACATCGGAGTCATGCGCGAGTGCGAGCCATTCGCGCTAGAAGCCCGCAATGTCGATACTTGGGCTCGTCGAAGATGCTGGCGTGTCATCAGTTGGGCGGCGCCTGCTGCGCCAGACCGCGACTACAAGCAACCCCGCCCACCTTGGCAACTGCAGCAGGCAAGCTAAGTACTTTCATCTTCTACTAATTGTCATCAGATCTGCATTCCGAGCGCGCGACGGTGATTGTCACAGCATTGAGCTGTATTCGCTCCTCCGCAACGCGCTGAATGGCGCGACGCCACACATCGCCGGCCAACGCCGCACCCCGAGATAAATTGCGGCCTCGCCACGGCGCCGCTTGGGCGGCGCGCGGGATTTCAGCGACGAAGCGGACGCTGACGCCGCGCCGATTGCGGCAAGGCACCGCATGCTGCATGCGCCCCGGAATCGTCCCGGCACACGCGAATACCTCCCGCGACCAATCAAGGCAGGCTGTGCTGATGGAGACCTCGGCTCTTTAAAGAAATTCTAAACGGACTCGCGACAGCCGACGGCAGCAGTTCTTGAAGTGATAACAGATCAGTTGACGCAATTTTCTACGGCAAGAGGTCGCATACGAATCTCTCATCATTACGCCGCATTGCGTGCCCCCTATTGTCCGGCAATTAGTTTGGACCAGCCGACGCTTGTTAGTATTTCCGCGAAAGCGGCGGACGAACAACATCAGCTGGCCACACCAAGACGCTGACGCAAAGAGCGCGTCCATCTGCTTTGATGCCCGCGGCTGCGTTTGCCGCAGTTGGCCGCAAAGTCGGATGAATGCCAGGCCCCAAACGCGAGGGTGAATCGCTTGCTTCGCTTCGTCGCCGCCATTGTCGGAGAGCCAACATGAACGCCGTCCATCGACTGGAGCCGGCGGTCGGACCTTTGCAGAAGGTCCTGGATCATGTGGCGGAGGTCATCCTCGACGATGCGCAATTGGTCGACCGCCTGTCCGACCATCAGCTCGCGGGCGGACATCGCTTCGTATTCCATCAGCACGAGCTGGAGAATTTGCCTGGCGTCACTTGCAACACGTTCGACGCGCATGGCCCGGTCTGGCTCGCCGTCGAGCGCCTGCTTCCGGCCGATCCGCCGGCGGTCGACGCCGATCTGGCGATGTGGATCGACGTCTCCTCGGAGCCGGACCGGCGTCCGCTGGTTCGGCAGCGCGTGACGATCACGGTGCAGACGGCGGAGAGGGACAGGCTGATCGCTGCAGTGCAGGCGCGCGCCGAGCACTGTGCGCCGGCAAGCGCACAGCCGGCGTCCGCCGAGCTCTGGAGCGTGCGCTTGCACCTGGAGCAACGCCCTGATGTCATCGAACGTCTGGATCGCTATCTTGCCGGCTCCTGGGCCGCCTGGGCCGCGGCCGAGCGCCCACGCCGCCGGACCATCGCGCTTCACCATAGGCTGCGCGACATGGCGCGCGTGGCCGCGGCCGGGCACAATGATGCGAGCTGCGAGATCGTATGGGGTGTCGGCGTGTCACGCTGGCGGCGCGGCGGCCGCGAGCTGAACCTGCCGCTGCTCGAACGTCCGGTCGAAATCGAGGTCCTCGAAGGGGCGGACGCCGAGATCAGAATCCGTCCCCGCATGGTCGGCGCGACGGTCAATCTACGCGCATTCGAACCGCTCACATCTGCTGCAAGGCTGGCGGGAAACACGGCCGAGCAGCGGCTCGCGCACGGCGTCGAGCTTTCGCCGTTCGAGCCCGCCAGCTTCGAGCCCATCCTCAGCGCGATCGGCTCACAGCTCGACCCAGACGGGCTCTATTGCCCGGGGCAGCCAGATGCGAAGCTGCTGCCGCCGGAAGAAGCTGACCAGTTGGTCGTCTCGGATCGCTGGGTGATCTTTGCACGGCCGCGCTCGAGCGGGCTCCTGCTGCGCGACTTCAAGCGCCTGCAGCGAGCGCTGGACTACATGCCGGCGAACGAGGGCTGGCTCACTGCGCTGGCTCACTGTTTGCTCGGGGCTGTGGATCGCGCCCCCCATGACGGCACGCGCCGGCGGCTGTCCAACGTGATCGGGGACCCGATCGACACCACGCCAGCCGCGCAATCGGCGGCAGATCGCGGCGATCTGTTCTTTCCGCTGCCGACCAACTCCGACCAGATGGAGATCGTGCGCCAGCTCCAGCGATCGGACGGACTTGTCGTAAAGGGCGCAGTTGCGCCCGACCGGACGGCCGCAATTGCCAACGTGGTCTGTCACCATCTCGCGCTTGGCTTGCGGGTCCTCGTCGTGTCCCGCAACGAACCCGCACTTTTGGCCCTGTCCGAAAAGCTGCCCCGCGCCGTTCGCGACATCACGGTCGATCTGACCGGATCCGACAAGGACGCGTTGAAGCACGCTGAGCGCGTGGTCAGCCGGCTGCTGTCGATCCTGGACACGACCGACCTTCACGCCCAGGCCGAACAAGTCAACCGGCTCGAGCAGGACATCATCGCGACCAGTCACGCAATAACGCGTCTCGATGACGAGGTCACCGACATCGCCGGCCGTACGCTGCTGCGATCCGGCACCTCCGATTTGCCGTTCGAGAGGCTGGCAACCATGATTGCCGATCGCGATGCCTATGCGTGGTTCACTGATCGGCCGCTGCGATTTCTGAGCGAGACCGATCTGATCGTCGCCGCGGTCGACCAGGCGCGGACGGCGCGATCACGGCTTGGCGGAGACATCGAATACCTCGATGACCGGGTGCCGGACATCGCGCAGCTGCCCGACGCCGCTGCGGTGATGCGGCTGCACGCGGATTTTCAGTTGATGGCCGCGCTAGCGGACCAGGACAGCGATGATGGCCAGCTGGCCCACCAGGCCGTCGCGAAACTCGAGCCGGAGGGCGTCGACAAGTTCGCCAGCGATCTCGAGGCACTGGCGGCGGCGCATCGGACCATTACCGACGAACCATGGCTTGCATCGCTGTCTCCGGTCGGCTCCGAGGCCAGCGACACCTCCGTCGACAGCGGCATCCTGGTTGATTTTGCCCGCGATGCATCATCCTTGTTGGCACGACGCGCCGGATTCCTGGTGAGGCCGGTGGACATTCCGGCTGACGCCTTCACCAACGAGGAGCTGCTGAGGAGCGTCGAGCGGCTCTCGGCCGGACAAAGGGCCTTTGCGACGTTCTCACGGTCCGGGCGCGTGCTGAAGCAGACATTGGATGCGATCACAATCGCCGGCTTCGCGCCGAACAACGCGGCCGATTGGGCCCATGTGCGCGATTATCTGACGTGGCGGCGTCACCTGCATTCGCTCGACGTCCGATGGCGCACACTGGCCGTCGAGATCGGTGCGCCCGCACCCGAGCCAGACTCCGCCAACACCCTCCACGGCCACGAGCGCGTCGTCAGGAGCGTCGAGGTCGCGATCGTGACCGCGGCGCTGGCCAGCCGCAATGTCCTGGCCACGATCGCAAAGCTGTCGATGCCGGCCGGCAAAGTCGCCAGCTTGCTCGGCGACAGCCGCCGATTGGCCGCACTCGCATCCGTCATCAGAAGCACTGCCGAGCGCATCGGCAAGCAGCGCAGCGAGCTCGCCCGGCTCAACGAGCTGTTTCACGGCTGCGAAGCGATCACGACACGGGTCCAGGCCGAGGTGCTGTCGCAGATCGGGCGCGCCGACGTCGACCAGCGCGAGATCGCGACGCGCTGGGGCGTCATGTGCAAGCAGTTGCAGAGCCTGCATGAGCGGCGCCAGGATATCGAACTCATCCATGAGGTTTGCCAGAGCTTGACCGAGGCCGGAGCCAGCGCATTCGCCCGGCGGATCCGCACCGAGCCGGCCACCACGGACGGCGGCGATCCGGTGCTGGTCGCCGATTGGATGATGGCCTGGAACTGGGCCGTGCTGATCGGACAGACCGAAGGCGTCGGTCAGCAGCAGCTGCTGCAGGATCTGTCCGAGCAGCGCGCCGCATTGGAGACGCGGCTGCGCGAGCTGTTCGAGGACGTTGTCGTTGCGCGGATGCACCTCGCGCTGGTCCATAACACGAGCAGCGCCGTGCGGCAGGCGTTCACCATGTTCACGACGACGTCGCGCAAGATGGCCGCGACCTGCTCCGGTCCGAGCGCGCTCCGGCTGCGCCAGGTTGCGCGCGAGGTCCTCGAAAATTGCCACAAAGGCATCCCCTGCCAGCTGATGCCGGCTTGGCGCGTTGCCGAACTGCTGCCGGCGCGACTGGAAGCATTCGATCTCGTCGTCATCGACGATGCCTCGCGATCAGACCTGCGCGAACTCACGGTCCTGCTCAGAGGCCGCAAGGTTCTCGCCGTCGCCGAAGACCGACCGGGCGGGAAGACATTCGTTCCGGGCGATCGCGACATCGGAGACATTGCGCACGGCCCACGCGGCGGCGTGCCGATCTCCATTCGCCAGCTGATGCCGCCGAAGACGACGATCTGCGACCTCCTCGACGCACTGTTTCCCGACCGGGTGATCCGGCTCCGTGAGCATGCGCGTCGTGTCGAGCACGTTGCGCTTCCGATGATCGACCCGCCGCAACAATTCGTCCAGCTACAGGCCTCGGCGACTGCAGCACCTTCTGCGTCTGCCGCACCCGCCGGCGCCGCAGAACCTTTGCCGTCTGCCCTGCCCGTCACACGGCCGGCCCATTCGCTGGAAGATGAGATCGCGACAGTCGCGGAGAACCTGTTGCTCGCACGGCGGGAGCAGCGCGACGAGTTGAGCGTGTCGAGGGAGCCTCCAGCGCCGGACTGGCTGCGCAGCACGACCACCGGCGGCACGGCGGATGAGGCGCAGGAATCATGCCGGTCGGGGCGCGATGTCGCCAGCGAGGAGAAGGCTGAAGTCTCGTCGCTTGATCCCCCCTCTCCACGGCTGCCGCCCTGGATAAAGCCCGTTGCTCGGGTGACAGGCACCGAGAGCGAACCTCGCGCGGAAGCGACGTCGCCCCTGGACGATCCCTCGGACACCTCTCGCGCCAAGCCGGTGGACGCGTCTGAAAAGCCCGCGGTCATGGCGCGCGGGCGCGGCCGTGCCATCACCGATCATCAGCGGCTGTCGGCACGCCTGCGTCCCGCGCTGGACCAGATCAGAGCGCGGCCGCGCCGCTCGGTGCGCCGACAGATCGTGGCCGCAGCCGCAGCCCTGACCATCACCCTGGTGACCGCCTCGCTCGTCTGGCAACCGACAAGAAGTAGGATCGCGACCTCCTGGCAGACGGTCATGACTGAGCTCTCGGCGTCGTGGAACGCGGCCCCGCCTGCTGCCGCGCTGCCGGCCACCACCGAGCCGCGCAAGGTCACCGCTGAACGAATGACGCCGGACGTCAGGAGCACGACGGCCCGCGAGGGCTCTCCTGGCAGCACCATCACGACGGGGAACGCGACCCAGCCGATGGTGTCGCATGCCGTTCTCTATCAGGAGGACCCGCAGGATCCGGGCGGCAAGCGCTATCTCGGCAAGGTGACCTGGCACGTCGAGCCCGCCGCCGGCAGCGTGCCGGCTTCGATCAAAGGCGATGTCGAGATCGACAAGCAGATGAAGGCCACCTTGTCGCTGCGGCCGAACAAGGAAAGCGAAATGCCGGCGAGCCATATTCTGGAGGTCAAGTTCAACTGGCCGGGCGACCTGAGCCACGCAGGAGTCGAAACCTTGAAGGGCGTGAGCATGAAGGCCAAGGAAGCGGGCCGCGGCGCCGCCTTGTCCACCCTGACCGCCAAGGTCACACCGGAATTCTTCATGATCGCGCTGTCCGCCAATGAGGTCGACAAGACGCGCAACTTCCTGCTGCTGAAGGGCAAGGAATGGATCGATATCCCGATCGTGTACAATGGCGGCAGCCGCGCCGTGCTGGCGATCGAAAAGGGAGCGGACGGTGAGCGCGCATTCACGGATGCGTTTACCGCCTGGGGACAATGAACCGGCGGCACAGCCGGCGCATGGCGGCTCGCGCATGCTGACCGGAATCGATGTCTCCAAATCATCGCCGGCTCCGGCGCCCGACGCGCCGGCCAAGTCGCTGGCCACCACCATTTATCCTGTACCTTGCGCGCGGTGTGGACGGGTCGTGCGCGTCGCGTTGAATGCACTGCGTGCCCCCAGCTTCCATCATGTCGCCGAGCAGGCGTCGTGCCCCGAAATCCAGGAGCGGCGCCGAAGCAAGGGCGATGGCGGACTGCTGCTGATGATGTGCAGCCCCTTGAAGCAATCTCTCGCAGCCTCATGCGACGCTGCCGAGGTCGAGGCGACCGCTCCCAGCGGCGGGAGGCTCGGACGAATTGTCTGCAGCATTCCTGGCGTGTCGATCGCGCAATACGCTCCGGACGAGGCGCGCAGCCACGCGGAGATCTGGCAGGCGCACGGGCATCACGGGCTGGCCCGCCGCCTTCGCAAGGCCGTTGCCGTCGCAGAGCGCGGACCGCCGATGTGGACCCGCGCCGCGGTCGGCCTGGGCCTGGGGGCATTGCTGCTCGCAGCCGCCGGCGGCTGGTTCATGCTGGCGCGAGAGCCGATCCCGGCTCCGGCGGCGCAGCTGCAAGCTCGCGAAGCCTCCGTCCCATCGTCCGGTCTCGCAAGCACCGATCCTGCCGTCCGCAGCGTCACAATGGAGGCCGTCTCCACCGCGACCGCTCCTGCGAGCCCGCCAGCTGATCCGCTCCCAGAGTCGCTGGCGATCGCGGAACCGGCTCCTCAGGTCGCAGCCGTCCCCCTCGCCGCCGATTTGACCGCCCAGGCAGCCTCGACGACGCCGACAGCAAGCCCTGAGGCGGCCAAGATCCGCCTGCCCGATATCGTGATGATCCCGGGCGGAACCTTCGCCATGGGCGGCACCGAGAGCTCCGAGCTTCCGGTTCACCGCGTCGCCATCAAGCCGTTCGCGCTCGGCAAATACCCGGTCACGATCGGCGAGTGGAAGGAATGCGTCGCCGACAAAGCGTGCGCTGACGTGACGAGCGGTCCGGACGACAATCCGATCACCAATGTCAGCTACGACGATGCCCGGGACTACCTGGCGTGGCTCTCTCGGACGGTCGGCAAGCCGTTTCGGCTGCCGACCGAGGCCGAATGGGAATATGCGGCGCGCGGCGGGACGAGCACGGCATTCTGGTGGGGCGACCAGATGCGCGGCGGCATGGCCAACTGCAGCCGGTGCAACGACGCCGGCGCGCCTGCACAGCTGATGAAGGTCGGAAGCTTTCCCGCCAATCCGTTTGGCCTGTTCGACATGGGCGGTGGCGTCGACCAGTGGGTCGCCGACAGCTGGCACAAGACCTATCAGGGAGCGCCGTCGGATGGCTCGGCCTGGATCGACGAGCAGAGTTTCATCCGTGTCATTCGCTCGGGCTCGTGGAAGAATGATGCCAGCTATGCGCGCAGCGGCAGCCGCGACCGCTATGATGGCCGCGTGAGATATCCGACCCATGGCTTGCGCATCGCGCTTTCGCCCTGACGCGATCCCGCTTCGACCTGTGCTCCGTCGCGCCGTGTTGCTGCTGACATATCTGGAATCGGCAGGCGAGACTGATCGGAACCTCAAATTCGCCTTGCTGAGGTCGATGTATCGACCGTCTGCCTTTGTTCGATGTCTGCCATCCATGTTGATCCAATTTGTGAGTTCGGAGTGATGACGGGAGAACGATCTGCGTATGCCGCGCCGCCGGCCGATCGGAGGCCCTGGCGGAGATGTTGTCACGCGGTGGTCGCAATGTCCGCCTTGACAGCCATCCTGATGCTGTTGCCGACGCAGACGTCGGCGCAGGGCAAGACGGCGCCCAAGGACGCCTATCTTTATTTCATCTCTCCCAGCGACGGCGATACGGTGAAGAGCCCGTTCTGGTGCCGCTTCGGCCTGCGCAACATGGGCGTGACCCATGCCGGCGACAGCTTTTCCAACACCGGCCATCATCATCTCCTGATCGACTCGGACGAACCGATCAGCCCCGGCGAGCCGATTCCGCAGGACAGGAAGCACCTGCATTACGGAGGCGGCGAGACCGAAGCTCTGATCGAGCTCCCGCCGGGCAGGCACACGTTGCAACTCGTGATGGGCGATGGCATGCACTTCAACTTCGATCCGCCGCTGCTGTCGAAGAAGATCACGATCACCGTCACCGACGCTGCGCAGCGCCTCGGCCGGAGCACCGAACAGGCCCACCGGCGGACGAAGCACGTTCACGCGCGCACGGCCCGCCCGACTGAAACATCGACGGCCGAAGCGGCACCGCCCGACCCGTCGAAGTCGACGGGCGCCGTAGATTTCCTCAAAGACCTGTTTGCCGCGCCGAAGTGACGCCGGTTTTCGAGCAGGACAACAATCGGTTGCGCTGGCTGGGGCAGGAGGGATCGAACCTCCGAATGGCGGAATCAAAATACGCGCAGTGCGTGACTTGGTTGGATGGCAGGGCCGCAGCAACGATGATCGAGCCTTTGGATCTCTGCCATTGCGAAACGAGATGCGGCTCTCCGGGACCGATCAGCATGCGTCCAGGCTGGGCTTTGACAGCAAACGGCGCCCTGCAGCGGATGGTTGCTGCTCCACACACTCAGATGGGCTAGCCGGAGGACCCCGTCACCGAGCGACCTCCTTCCAATTTGACCACTGGGGGCTGCATGCCGGGCACCAAAGCCTCGGCCTTCAGGGCCCGGCGATGCGACGCCACCGCGCGCTGCAGCGCCGTCGAGATGAACCGGATCGACGATCCGCACACGGCGGCCCTTCGCTTGCTTGTGGACTGCGACCTCCTAGCGCTATGGCGGATCCGGACCTCGCCCGCGGCGACCGTCACCGCGACGCGCTCCCCGATCAGCCACCACGGCAGTGCAAGACGGAGGCGATCGTAGAGGCGCCAGCTTCAGCACATATTTCGAGTCATCCTAAAGTCAACCCGTGTTCGATCGCGATTCGCGCAAGATCCATCATGGTTCGGGCGCCAAGGTTCTTCTTCAAGACCGTGCAATTGTTGGCGATCGTCTTGTATGAGACATCCAGGGTGTCGGCGACCTCCGCAGGGGTCAGGCCAGCGCCAAGGAGTCGAAGAATCTCAAGCTCCCGCGAGTTCAGGTCGAGAAGCGGACTTGATCTGCCGGATAACTTGAAAAAGGCAAGCTTGCAGGCAATCTCCTCCGAGAGATAGACAGCGCCTTGCGCGACCTGACGCATCGCCTCGATGAAACGCGAGGGGTCGTCGTTCTTGGACAGATATCCCTTCGCACCGGCTTCGATCGCGCGAGCAGCAAAGATGGGATCGTTGTGCATGCTATGGATGATGATCCGGGCTTTCGGGTCGCGCAGCAAGATGCGGCGACACAGTTCGAACCCGGAAATGCCTGGAAGCTTGATGTCGATCGCCGCGACGTCCGGACTTGACGAGAAATACTTGCTATAGCCCGCCTTGCCATCCGCAGCTTCGATCAGCTCGATCTCTGGAATGTTCTCGATCAAAGCTCTGCAACCCGACACAATCAACGGGTGGTCGTCGACAACGAGAATGCGCATAAGTCAGCCCGGCATCCGGTTCGGATATTGATTTAACTAATCAGATCGACGACAGCAAGCGGCGCAGTGATTACTGTCCCGATCTTGAGATAGGTGACTGTCTCCGATTTAAGCAAGGAGAAAGACCTAATTGAGGAAACCTTATCCGGACCACCGCGGAGGCCAATTCGACTTGCTCGCAACGCCAATCTGCGGTTGCAAACAGATCGGCCACTGCGCGCGATGAGTCTCGGCGACTGCCTACGACCCGCCGGACAGCATCCGCCGCCAGACAAGTTCAAAGCCAACCGTTCAGATTGCCTCCTTCGCAGCATGTCCGTCGCGCAACCAACATCGGATCTCCTCGCCTCAAAACCAGGAAATTTGCGTCATCGGAGCGGGAGTTATTCCCGAGACAGAAAACATGCTCCGTCGATACAGTGTGACTTCAGAATGCGTCCTCGGAGATCACGGAGCCATCGCATGTTGTGCGATGACGCCCCGAGCTTTCTTTCGTACTTTCGCCCCGATCCAACACGACGATGAGTTTCGAACGATGGCATCCGAGTTCGACCGGACGCGAACTCGCAATCGATCTCGTCCCAAGAGACGTGAGTCGTCGTATAGCTGATCGCCGCACGTTTCGGATTGACAACGCAGGCCAGCAATTAGGATGAGCGCATCAGAATGAATGCATTAATATCATTTCGAGCCTCACAACGATCCAGACATCTTGCATGTCGGATCTGGATGGCTGCCGTCATTATCGTCTCCGTACTGTTTTGGCCGAACCTGTCCGCATTGGCGCAAGACCTGCCATCTCCTGCTCCTGGCACAGGAGCGCCGCCCCGGGCGGATGACTCGGCCTCGGTCAGGGCAGTGCCATCCCCCGTCAGTTCGTCGTCACAGGTGGCCCGCACGCAGACCGCGGACGCGGCGTCAAATACGCCCATTTCAAGTAATGCTGTTGTAGCCAGTCCGCCGCCGCAACCTTCGGCGATTGGCGAGCCTGCGCAAGAGGCGACGCCGCCGGCGCCAGGCGCCTCCCCTGTCCTTGCGCAGCAGGCCCCCAGTGGCAGCAGCGCCGTGCCTGCCGAACTGTCACCCTTGGGCATGTTTCTCGGCGCCGATATCATCGTGAAGGGCGTGATGCTCGGGCTGGTCCTGTGTTCGGTCCTGACGTGGACAGTATGGCTGTTCAAAACGGTCGAACTTCATCTCGCGAAGCAGAATGCACGAGCCGGGCTGCGTGTCCTGATGGCGGCGCGGACGCTCGCGGCCGCAGCGTCGGAGCTGCGACTTCACCGTGACGTCGCGGCCAAGTTTGTTGCGGCTGCGTTGAGAGAAGTCGAACTGTCAGCCGGTGTTTCAGAGCATGGGGTGAGAGACAGGCTTTCCTGGCAGCTCGAGCGTGTCGAGGCCGCGGCGAGCCGGCGCATCGCATTCGGCATGGGCTTGCTCGCCACGATCGGCGCCGTCGCCCCCTTTGTCGGCCTGTTCGGCACCGTCTGGGGCATCATGAACAGTTTCATTGGTATTTCGCGCTTGCATACAACGAACCTTGCTGTCGTGGCCCCCGGGATTGCCGAAGCGCTGCTCTCGACCGCGACCGGCCTCGTCGCCGCAATTCCGGCGGTTGTGATCTACAACGCCTTCACGCGCGCGATCGGCAGCTATCGCGCGACGTTGCGGGATACGTCAGTCGCCGTCCTTTGCCTGGCGGACCGAAGTCCGTCTCAGTCGTCGCTGACACGGGCTGTGGCAGAATCGCCTGAGCAGCCCATCCCCGAAGCCGCAGAATAGGCGTCGATATGGTCTTTCGAGCCGAAAGCGGCGACGATCTCACGATCAACCACGAAATCAATGTGACACCGTTCATCGACGTGATCCTGGTGCTCCTGATCATCTTCATGGTCGCGGCGCCGCTCGCGACCGTCGACGTGCCCGTCGATCTGCCCAAATCAACAGCTCCGTTGCAACCGCGACCGGACCAACCGATCTTCGTCACTCTGAAGGCTGACCGCTCGCTCGCGATCAGCGACGTGCCGGTGACGCGCGAGGCGATCGGAGGGGCGCTCGATGCCGCGAGCGGACGTGATCGCGAGAGACGCCTGTTCTTCCGCGCGGACAGTTCCGTCAGCTATGGCGAAGTGATGGAGGTCATGAATCTGCTGCGGGCGACCGGCTACACCAAGGTTGCCTTGGTCGCGCTGGAGTCCAGGCAAGGGACATGAGCAGCCTCCCAGCCGATTTGCATGACGAAGAAGACGGAGCCCCCTGGGCCGGATTGGGCTTGGCGGCGACGGTCGTGCTGGCCGCTCACATTCTGGCGTTGGTCGGCTATCTGGCGTTGCACCGGCCCGCGCCCGATCTGGCTGCAGCGCCCGTCGTGACCGTCGAGCTCCTACCGCCTTCGACCGAACCCTCGTCGCAGACCGTCGACGTGGCACCAGCACAGGACGCGGTGGTCACGGAGCCGGTCGCCGAACCAACACCGCAGCTGGCGCCGCCCCCCGAGGACGCTTCGTCAGAGCCAGAACAGCAATCAGCGGCTACGGTGCCTCCGCAGCGGGCGGTGCCGGTCGAGCAGATGTCGCAGCCAGCGGCATCGTCTGAGATCTCCGAGCCGCTGATCGCAGCGCCGCCGCCCGCGCAGACAGCGGTCGAGCTGCCGAAGCCCGAGGCGAACATCCATCCGCCCGCAGCCCGGCATCCCAAGATCGAGCACACCGATCGCAAGAAACCTGCCGCAAGGTCCGCCGAGACCACATCAGCGCGGACCGCCAAGCTCGTTGCACCGCCCCGACATCAAGACGTCGCAAGTGTCGGCACCGACGACGGACGGGCGGCATGGCTCGGCGAACTGAGGGGCCCAATTGCAGCGCGCAAAACGCTATCCGGCCGCGGCGGCCGCCGAGCACCAGACAGGGACTGTCCAGCTCAACTTCACGGTCAGTCGCAACGGCCGCGTTCTGTCGCGCCACATCGTACGCAGTTCCGGCTCATCCGCGCTCGACCAGGAGGTTCTGGCCATGATCGAACGCGCCCAGCCGCTGCCGCCCTTTCCGCCAAGCATGCCCCAAGCCCAGACGGTCCTGACCGTCCCGATCACCTTCTCGCGGTGAGACACTGGATTCGCTCCAGACGGGCCAGACGCGACGCCATCGTGCCAGCAGCGTCCTCTGTCGCTTCGGAACGGCCGGTCAGCGCCACGATGCCAAGGGAACGTCAAGGCACGTCGTGTCAGCCGACCAGGTTGCGCCGGTGGTCGAAAGCGGACAGGTTTGCATACCCCGCGCCTGGCTTCGATCTGCCAGATCCTCGCGGCGCCGACGACGAAATGTGCGGGCGATGCCCGCGCCTTACCCACACGTCGAAGAAGTCGCGACGGCGCGCGACCTCACTTTCCGAAGCATGGCGACGATCAGGTCACCGTGTCACGCCAACGTCGGCATTCCCGGAATGCCTTACAAGCTCACTCTCATGCTGAAGAGGAACGTGCGCGGGTCCCCGACCGTGATCCAGTTCGTCTTGCTTCCGGACGAGGGATAGTAGGTCGTGTCGAACAGATTGTTGACCTTGAAGGACAAGGTCGTCAGCGGACCTCCAGGTTGTGTCTTGAAGCTGTAGGACACGCCGGCGTTGGCGACCACATATCCAGGCAGGAAGAACGAGTTTCTCGAATCGACGGCGTTCCTGCTGGCGCCGCTCAGCCCGGCGGAAAGCGTCAGACCATCGAGCGCGCCGTCCATGAAATGATAGGCGCCGAAAAGCGCGAATATGTCACTGGGCGCGTTGACGACCTGCTTGCCGATGGTGTTGTTCGCCGCGAAGTCGTCCGTCACCCAAACGCGCTGATGGCTATAGGCAACATTGACATCCAGGTTTGGCGTGATCTTGCCAAGCAGCGAGAGCGCGACGCCCTCCGAGCGCTGGGCCTGCTGAAAGGTCAGGGCGTTGCCGATCAGGGTCTGTACGTTGGTCTTGTCGATCCGAAATACGGATGCCTGCGCCAGCAATTTTCCGTCCAGCAACTTCGCCTTGATGCCGCCTTCATAGCCGGTGCCCTGCTGCGGCAGGATCGGTCCGACGAATTTGAGGTTCACGCCAAGCCCCGTCGCGTAGATGTTCGGACGATAGGACTGCGCGTAATCGGCGAACAGGGACGTGCTTTCGTTGATCTTGAACAGAGCCGACGCAGAGGGCAGGAACGCGTACGATGTATAGTCGGTCTGGGTCGCACCAGCATAGCGCTGATACTCGTAGATCTGGGCGTAGCGGCCACCGCCGGCGAGCGTCAGCCTGCCGAGGGTGACGGCTTCCTGCGCAAACACACCGAGTTCGCGGATTTTCTGCAATGAAAGCGGCTCGCCGGCCGGATGGGGGGTGGCGGTCAGCGGCCCGATATTGGCCCGACCGTAGACCGGATTATAGAGGTTGAACCCGTCGAAACTCTTGCTGTTGAACACATCTCTTTCGGTCAGCGTTGCATCATAGTAATCGACGCCGGCCTGGAGCTCATGGTGCAGAATTCCGGTGTCGAAGCGGTGGGCGCCGCTGAAACCGATGAGACCTTGATCGGTCTGGCGTCCATCGGGAGCGTTTGTGGAGTAGTAGCGCCTGATGTTTCCGGTCGCGGCATTGAAATCCGACTGATTGTCCGACCTGATGACAGACTGGTTCATAAGTGTGGATGCATACGAATATCTGAGATGAAAATCGGTGTCCTTGTCAAAATTGTAATCGGTATGGCCATGCACCCAGTCGTATTTCTCGCTGTAATTCGAGAACGGCTCCGAATACGACACGGTCCGCGGGATGTTCAGCGGCGCGTTGTTGAAGCTGGTGACGCCGCGGTCATAGGGCTGCCTGTTCTGGCCGTGCTCGTAGGCAAGGACTGAATTGACCATGTCGCTGTAGTAGGCCAACGTCGGCGCAATGAGCTCGTCGCGGCTGACGGGGTTGCCGGTGCGCCAGGGGTCGCTCTTTGACGCACTGGCGACGAACCGGTAGGCAAACACGCCGTCAGCCGATTTGTAAAGCGGTCCGGTCGCATCGACCGAGCCTGCGAGGTTCTTGAAATCGCCGCTGGGCGCACCGCCGATCAACTCCGCCGAGTAATGGGCCTCTGGCAGCGGCAATTTGCGATTGACATTCAGCACACCTCCTTCGGCCGAATAGCCATACAGGTAGGAGGCCGGGCCGCTGAGCACTTCCACGCTGTTCGAGTTCGCGTTCAGGGCCCGGTTCATCGGTGCACGAACACCATCGACCAGCAGCCCATTGCCGCTGCCAATCAGGATGGCGTCGGTCGTATTGACCTCGAACCCCTTGAGCGTGATGTAGTCCGTGTTGCCGCCCGTCCCGTTGCCAGCATAGGTTCCGGGAATGCTTTGGACCGCTTCGGAGAGACTCTGCGGCATCTGCTGCTGAAGCGTCTGGGGTGTGACGACATAGACCGAACGCGGCGTGTCGAGGATCGGCTTGTTCGTGCCGGTCACGTCGGATGTCTCGGCGATCGCCCCGTTATACTTGCCGCTGTAGGGATCGTGTTGCGTCGGAGCGGAGACCACGATTTCCGGGACGACGATCGGCGCCGTTCCGCCGGCAGATTGAGCCAGAGCATTGTGCGCAACCGTCGTCAACAACATTGCAAGTAAACTACGTCTGACCATGTCACCCCCAGATCTACTAACGATTTTCTGTTAGATCTGGTTGATAGCTAAAAATCGATTCAGGCAACAACACAGCGCAAACTTGCCCAAGGCAAGATCGAGACAAAACCGGCGACCGACTTCCAATTTTTCCTGAAATCCGTAGGCGAACCTTCCCTTGTTCGACGTATCACCCTCCCGGAAGACGGCCATCAGGACCACAGCAGCATGCTCATGATGTATACGTGCCACGCCCGATAAATTCTCTCGCGTAAGACTTGTTTGACAGCTGATGCCACAGACCGGTGCGTGCCGTGTTTTCAGGATGCATCCGACAGTTTTGTCAGCGCCTGGCGTAGCACGCAACGCCCACTTGCCAGCGCAATGGTTGAGTTTGCGATGCGCGAATTTGTAGTCCTACTTTTTCAGAAACCGCCGGATCGATCGGCTGCATCGCCCGCATGCTTGGGCCAAGAACCGCCTCCGGTGTAATAAGGCGGGCGTGCCCGACGACATCAAGTTCATAACCGGGTCGAAGAATGCGTTCGAGCAGATGGGTCGTGCTCGCCAGAACCTCGCAACGTGATCCGTGCCGCGGCCTCGGCCCAACACGAATCACGCGGAGAAACCTTTAACTCAGCATTGCTCGCCTCAGTCGAAGAATCCCTTCATGGAGGCATAAAACCGGCGCAGGCCGTCGGGGTCGGTCAGGCCACGCGGGCAACGGATCCAGTCCCGCTTCTCGAAAAATCGCGGTCCCTGCGGGTTCTCATCCGATCCCACGGCGTCGCCGAGCTCCCAGAGCTCTCGCCCGTCGGCATGATAATGCGTGAACATGATCCGACGGGGGATATTGGGATTGCGGGCGACAAGCGTGCCATGCAGCAGATCGTTCGAGAAGATCAGGACGTCACCCCGGCGCAGCATCACCGGAACAGGCTGAGCGCCGGTCTCCTCGATCCAATCAGCGAGAAGCGCCATGGAGCGGTCGCCGACCTCGCCGTGCCAGTTCAACCAGTCTTCCGCACTGCCGCCTTGCCGCCACAGCTGGTGCAGGCGGTCGCGGCCGTTCGTAATGGCATCGAGCAGGCGATCCGGAAACGAGGCGAACTCGATGTGAGACCGCGGCAGCACCCACATCGGGCCCGCGTCGGGATGAACGTCGTCGACAGGGGTCCAAGCGATCGCCCGGCCGCCCGGTGGGCGGGTCGCCATCCCGAAATTGTGGAGATGTGGCGTTCCTCGTCGCTCCGCGTTGACCTGCAAGGCGCCCGGGGATTGTGCGAGAAGCCGCGTATATCGCGCCACCGGTTCCTGGCCGAACACCTGGTGAAGTGCATCACGGATCGTTGCATGAAGGGCGATTTTCTCCACCGCATCGATCTCGTTTCCCGCCTGCGCCAGCCTCACCATGGAATCGATCCGGTCGCGGGCCGGCGCGGTCGAAGGAACGGTGAGGTCCGGACGCAGGTCGCGGAGAGCCGCGAGTGACGCCGCGCAGGCATCTATTTCGTCGGCCGACAAGACGTCGTGAAGCACGATGAAGCCTTCCCGGGCGAAGGCCTCGTGCCAGCTTGATCGAGGTGTCTCGTTCGTTCTTTCGACAATCTCGGTCATTGCCTGCCGCCCTCCATCGCCTTGATCAGGCTGCGCGGACGCATGTCGGTCCAGTTCTCGTTCACGAAAGCGAGGGCGTCCGCGCGCGCGGCGTCACGCAGCCGGACCTCCCAACCGGGAGGAACGTCCGCGAAGGCCGGCCAGAGCGAGTATTGTCCCTCGTCGTTGATGAGAACGAGGTAGCGTCCGTCCGGATCTTCGAAGGGATTGGTCATGAGAGGGTCTCCTGCTGGTTGGCTTGTGTCAGTGCGCCGTTGAGGATGTGACAGATGCTGGCGAGCGGGCCGGGTTGCAGCATGTCGCCGTGGCGACATGGAATGAGGTGACGATGGAGCGTCCCGCCAACACGGTCCGTCCAATCGAACGGCGGCAACGCGCCGGCATCCGCGATGAAGAGATGCGCGTCGCCGTTCAGACGGGGCGGCTCCCAGCCGGTGGCCATCCGAACATTGTTTCGCGTGATCTCGACCAGGGTATCGATGTCCCTTGCACTGAGCGTGGAGAGAGCGCCGCGATCGGCCAGAAGCGCTTGTCGCAGGGACCCGGTGTCCTTCCGCTGAGGCGCCGCCCCCATCATGGCGACCTGATCGGCGAGCAACTCGTCGTCATGGAGCGGCATGGCTTGATCCGAAGCGCGGACTGGATAGGCATCGAGCAGCGCGACGACCCCCGGAGCTGCGCCCTGCCGTTGCAGGCGGGATGCAATGGCATAGGCGGCCAAACCGCCGAACGACCACCCGAGAAGGTGATAGGGACCTTCCGGCCGGACCCTGCGCATGGCAGCCAGATAGTCGTCGGCCATCGACTCGATGCTCGAAGCAAGCGAGTCGTCGTCCTTGAAGCCACGGGCTTGCAGCGCAAAAATCGGCTGATCCGTCGGGAGGTAGCGCATCAATCGGGCGTAGACCCAGCTCAGCCCGCCACCGGGATGGATGCAGAACAGTGGCGGCCTTGTCCCAGCAGCTCGGATCGCGATGAGGCCCTCCAGGGGATTGCCCTCTGGGGTGACGTGATCGATGCTGTTCGCCAGGGCTTCGACCGTCGGATTGTCGAAGAGCGTACGGATCGAGCAGTTGACCTGGAAGCGGGTTCTCACCAGCCCGATCAGCCGCATTGCGCGCAGCGAGTCGCCCCCCAGAGCAAAGAATTCCTCGTCGACACCAACCTCGGGCAGCCCCAGAACCTCGGCGAACAGTCTGCCCATGTCTTCCTCGCGCCTGTCACGCGGGGCTCGCCGGCCGGAGGACACGGCGCGTTCCGGCGCGGGCAGCCGGTCACGGTCGAGCTTGCCGTTCCGCGTCAGCGGCATGCGGTCGAGCATCATGATGCGCGACGGCACCATGTAGCTCGGAAGGTGGGCAGACAGCGACGCTCGCAGACTTGCCTCGTCTTGCGCAACATTCTCACCAAGCACGACATAACCCACGAGCCGCCGATGTCCCGGCTCATCCTCGCGCAGGATCACGGCGGCCTGCCGCACGCCATCGACCAGCGAGAGCCGACTTTCGATCTCGCCGAGCTCGATGCGGAAGCCGCGCATCTTCACCTGATGATCGGAGCGGCCGACATACGCCAGACCTCCATCCTCGCGCCGCAAGGCGAGATCGCCGGTCCTGTAGAGTCGTCGGCCGTTGCCTGCCGGATCGGCGACGAAGCGTTCGGCGGTCAGGTCAGGGCGCCCGAGATAGCCGCGAGATACGCCGCCGCCGCCGACGAAGACTTCGCCAATGATTCCGTTCGGCACTTCGCGCAAGGACGTATCGAGAAGGTGAACCTCGAGATCATCGAGCGGTCTGCCGATCGGGCTGCCGCCTCCGTCTGGCGAGACCGGCAGGAGGAGATGACTGACATGGACCGTCGTCTCGGTGATTCCATACATGTTGACGAGCCGCGGCTGTTCGATTCCGAACCGGTCGAACCACGGCCGCAACCGTTGGATATCGAGAGCCTCGCCGCCGAAGATGACCCAGCGAAGAGCAAGCCTCGCGGCGATGTCGGGCTGCAGTTCGATCGCGTTTAGGAGCTGATAGAAGGCCGATGGCGTCTGGTTCAGGACCGTGACGCCTCGTGCCTCCAGCAGGGCCAGGAAGGCCCCCGCGTCGCGCGAGGTCTCCCAGGGCACGATGACGAGGCGGCCGCCATGCAGAAGCGCGCCCCAGATCTCCCAGACCGAAAAGTCGAACGCGACCGAGTGGAAAAGCGTCCAGCAATCCTGTGCGTTGAAGGCGAATTGCGGGGTGGCTGTGAAGAGCCGCAAGACATTGGCGTGGGTCACCACCACGCCCTTGGGGCGCCCCGTGGATCCGGATGTGTAGATCACGTAAGCGGCTGCCAGCGAATGCGCTGCGATGCCAAGCGGTGTCGACGGCGATGAGGCGATGCAGGACGCGGTCGCTCGATCGTCAAGCAAGACCGCCGTGATGCCTTCGGCCAAGGACGGGCTTGTCGCCTTCACGGCGACGAGGAGGGTCGCACCGGATTCGGCCAGGATATCAGCGACGCGGGCGGCCGGAAGAGCTTCGTCGAGCGGGATGTAGCAGCCCCCGGCCTTCAGGATCGCCAGCATCGTGATGACTTGATCCGAACCTCTCGGCAGAACCATGGCCACCGATTGACCACTGCGCAGGCCCAAGGTGACGAGATGCTGCGCGAGCCGGTTGGACGATGCATCCAGCTCGCCATACGTGATCTTCCGGTCTCCGTCGACAATCGCCGTCGCGTCGGGCCGCTGTTCGACCTGGCGCGCGAACACATCACAGATGGAACGATCGAGCGGCTCGGTCTGCGCGCTGTGCAGCGCCGGTGGTGTGGATGCCCCTCTCGTCCCAAGAGCTCCGACGGGTCGGTCGGCGTCCCGTGACAGATCATCCAGCAGCGCAACGAATTGCGCGACGATGCCTGCCAGCATTTTCTCCGGAACGATATCCGCTCGCGCGTTGAACCTGATTTCCAGCGAATCGCTCGGTACGATGACGATCGAGAGCGGATAATGCGCGAAATCGACGCCCCAGACTCGGGTCACTGCGAGCTCCCCCACCGGCCGCGCAAGCGCGGCCCGGTCGAGCGGGTAGTTCTCGTAGGCCAGCAATGTGTCGAACAAATCGCCTAGTCCGATCGCACGCTGGATGGCCGTGAGGCTGACATGCTGATGAGACAGCAGCGCGACTTGAGAGGCCTGCACACGCTGCAGAAGAGCATGAACGCCTTCGTCCTGGCTCAGAACGACCCGCAAGGGAAGCGTATTGATGAACAGACCTACGCTCGACTCGATGCCAGGCAAATCCGCCGGCCGACCACCGATCGTGATGCCGAAGACCACGTCATTGCGGCGCGTGAGCCGTCCGAGCAGGATGGCCCAGGCGACCTGCATCACCGTGTTGACGGTCAGGTTATTGGTGCGCGCGAGGGTGAGAAGGCCGGCCTCCATGTCGGGCGCGAGGCGATGCCTGATCTGCACGCGCGGGCCGTCGCCTGGCGCAGCGACGCCGGCCAGTCGCACCGGTTGGTTTAGTCCACTCAAAGCCTCCAGCCATGCCCCGATCGCGGCTTCACGATCCTGCGCGGCGAGCCAGGCCAAGTAATCCTTGCGCCGGCCCGGTGAAGCCAATTCCGCCGAGGGATCGGCATGCAAGGTCATCAACTCGCGAATGACGTTCGGTATCGACCATCCGTCGATGACGATATGATGGAATGTGCAGAGCAGGCTGTGACGCTGCGCGTCATGACGAACGAGGCGGAAGCGGACCAGCGGATCGGAACGATCCAGCCGGAAACCCGCATTGCGATCCGCCTCCATGATGTCCCGCATGGCTTGATCGTGGGCGGCGTCGCTTTGCTCCGGCAGGCTGACGACCCGCCAATCGAGCGGCACCGTGCGGCGGATCGCTTGCACCGGGCGCGCGTCGCTGGTGTCGAGGAAGGTCGCCCTCAGGCTGTCATGCCGCTCGATCAGGCGCGCGGCTGCTGCGCGCAGGCGCTCGTCATCCAGCGGCCCCTCAAGGTCGAGGACGACCTGAGACACGTAGACGGGGCTCGCCTCTCGCTCATAACGGGCATGGAACAGAAGTCCTTCCTGAAGCGGGGCCAGAGGCAGGATATCGACGGCGTCCGGGACGGCCCTGATGAGACTGTTGACCTGCTCCTGCGACAGCGCGACGAGCGGGAAATCTGACGGCGACCGCCCGCCCCCGCCATGCGCCACCGAGTTCGCGATGTCCTCAATCGCACCATGCCAATAGTCAGCGATCGCCACGACATCGGACGCGCCGATCAGGCGCGGGGCGAATGACCAATCCAGTTCGAATGTCGCCCGACCGTCCAACCCCTCTCGGGTGATGGCGTTGACGGTCAGGATATGGGCGAGCGGCAAGTCATCGTCGGCGCTTGCCGCAAATCGGTCGAGCGCACCTGCCGAGCGTCCCAGGTAGTTGAAGAGGATCTGCGGCTCGATCTCCGTCCCGGTCAAAACTCGGGCGTCTGCGTCGCCTTTCTCTGCCAGCGCGCAGAGGATGCCGTAGCCGCTCCCATCGCGAGGGATAGTTCGTCGCTGCTCCTTGATCGTTAGCACCGCATCATCGATCACGCTCGGCGTCGAGTGATCGTCGAGCGACAGCAGCAGCGGATACATCACGGTAAACCAGCCCACCGTGCGCGAGACATCGAGAGATCCGTCACCGCGACCGTGGCCTTCGACGGCGAGGAGCAGCTTCGTCCGCGCGTCACCTTGACCTTGACGCCAGCGCTGAACGGCGACCACGAGTGCCGTGAGCAGGATGTCGTCAATGCTGGCGGCAAAGGCTTGCGGGATCGGCCCAAGCAGCGCCTGGGTCACCTCGTCCGGCAAGGTCGTGCGGAGCACTTGTCGAGAGCCGAACGTATCGCGCGCCCGGTCGAAGGCCGCGTTCGGCAGAAGCTGGCCGGTCGAATCGAGCTGCCGGTGCCAGAACGGGAGCTCATCCAGGCGCGACGAGGCGTTGCCGGCCATCTCGCGGGCGTAGGTGGCAAACGACGTCGAGGGCTGCTCGAGCGCGCGTCCGCGAAGAAGGTTCTCGAAATCCTCGATCAGGATCCGCCAGGACACGCCATCGCAAACGAGATGATGCAGGCAGAGCAGCAGCCAGAGCCGATCCTGATGTGTAAAGATCGTTGCCTGCAGCATGATGCCGCGTTCGGGCGAGAGAGCTGAAGCGAGCCTCTGACGCTCCTCGGCGAGCTGCGCTGTCCAGCCCGCAGTGACTGCGGCCTTCTGGTGCGGCTCCGGCGGTACGGCCGTTTCAACCGGTTGGATCGTGATGGTCCACGGCCCATTGCCGACGAGCTGTTTGGCTCGCAGCATCTCGTGATGACGCCAAAGCCTGGCGACGGCTTCGATCACCGCAGCGGTGCTGGTCTCCGAACCCAGGTCAACGACGACAGACTGCGCGTAGCGCCCGATGGGACCGCCGCGGCGCGACAACCACTGCATGATCGGTGTCGGCTCGAACGATGTCGCCTCGGCGGGCCGCGCGACGACGTCCGCCTTCACCGGCCGTGCGGCGGCCGCAAGGGCGCGCACCGTCTGCAGCTCGAAGACCTGTTGCGGCCTCAACACATAGCCCGCGCGACGGGCGCGGCTGACCAGTTGGATCGACAGGATGGAATCGCCACCAAGCGCGAAAAAGCCTGCGTCTGCGCTCACGCAATCGACCTTGAGAAGGTCCGCGGCGATCTGCGCAAGTGCGCGCTCCGCCTCTGTCACCGGCTCCATGAAACTCCGGGCCTGGCGTGTCGGGGTCAGCAACCCGGCGCGATCGATCTTGCCGTTGGCCGTCAGCGGGAACTTGTCGAGTATCACCAGATCGTCCGGCACCATGAAGTCCGGCAGCCGGCCTGCCAGGGTCTGGCGCCAGTGCGGGGGCGCGGCGTGGGCGACAGCATAGGCCACCAGCCTTTGCCGCCCCGCCTCGTCGCACCTCGCCAAGACCAATGCCTGATCGATACCCGGCAGTTCGAGAAGGGCCATCTCGATCTCGGCGGGCTCGATCCGGTGACCTCGCACCTTGATCTGATGGTCCGTACGGCCGAGGAAGACGAGCGCTCCATCCGCCCGGCGTTGGACGAGGTCACCAGTCCGATACATGCGGGCGCCAGGACCGCACCATGGGGCCGCGACGAAGCGCTCGGCCGTGAGATCCGGGCGCCGGAAATAGCCGCGCGCGAGTCCTGTTCCCGCAATGTAGAGTTCGCCGGGCATGCCGTGCGGGACCGGCTGCAGAGCCTCATCGAGGATCAGAAGCCGGGTGCCGGCAATCGGCGCGCCAATGGCGACTGCGCCCGCCTCCCGATCGTCCGGTCGAACTTCATAGGCAACACAGCCGACGACGGCTTCGGTCGGCCCGTACTCGTTGATGAGACGCGTGTCGGGCGCCCCTCTTCGCCAGGGCTGCAGGGTTCCCGATGCCAGCGCCTCGCCGCCGATGACGAGCCGTCGCGCCAGTCCGGCGAGGCGTTGCGTGGTCACCATCTGCGCCAGCAATCCGACCTGCGTCGGGGTCAGCTTGAGCAGAGAGAAGCACTCACGCGGATGGGCCAGGAGATCGAACTGACGCGCTTCGTCAAACAGAGTGACGCGTTCGCCGGCCAGGAGTGGCAGCAGTAGACTCGTAATGGTTGCGTCGAACGCGACGGACGTCGTGACTGCAGCACCGCCGCCTTCGCCGAGATCGTAGGCGTCAATCGCCCAGCCGGCATAGTTCGCAAGCCCACCGTGGGTGACGACGACCCCCTTGGGGCGTCCCGTCGTGCCGGACGTGAAAATGAGGTAGGCTGGACTGTCGGGGGACGGAGCGTTCGACGGAAAGCGCTTCCCTCTCTCGGGTGGATCGACCAGACTGATCTCGCATCGCATGCGTTGCCTTGCGGCGGAGTCGCCGAGTGTCATGCGGACGTCGGCTTCCGCGAGGAGGGATTCGAGCCGCGCATCGGGATATTTGGGGTCGAGCGGCACGAACGCAGCGCCGGTCTTCAGAACGCCGATGAGCGCGGCCACCAGTGCCGGTCCGCGCTCGAACAGAAGCGCAACCCGATCTTCCGGCCCCACGCCGCTTTTCGCCAGGCGCGCGGCGATCGCATCGGCCCAGGCTTCGAGATCGTGGAAAGTCAGCCGATCCGCTCCGCTCTCGACGGCAATGGCCGCCGGCCGGCGAGCGACCTGCGCGTTGAAGAGCGTGATCACATCTCTTGGCTGCGTGACTGGATCGGGGCCGCTGATCAGCCCGGGCTGCACATCCTCGCGAGAACTGGCTGTCAGCGCGCCGACGACCCGGTCGGGGCTGGCGCAGAGCCCCATCAGAAGACGGCGAAAGCGAGTGAGGAGTTCATCGCCGACGCCAGGCTCGAACAAATCGGCCCGGTAGTTGAGCCTGAAAGCGAGTTGCCGACCCGGAAGCGCGAGAAACGACAGCGTGTAGTGCGAGGTTTCGCGTCCCTCAACGGCGTCGATGCGCAAGCCCCCCGACGCAAGGCCGGCATCGCGATCGGGATAGCTTTCATACACCACCAGTGTATCGAAGAGCTTGCCGTCCGCGATGCGCTGGAGATCGACCAACGGCACGTTGGGATGCGCGAGGAGGAAGGCTACTCTGTCCTGAACGGATTGGCAGAGCTCCCGCAACGTCATGTCCTGGCGTACGGTGACCCGCAGCGGGAGCGTGTTGATCAGGAGACCGACGATCTGGTCCGCGCCTGGGAGTTCGGGTGGCCGGCCCGAGACGGTGACTCCAAATGAAACCTCGTCCTGGCGCGTCAGACGCGACAACAGGACCGCCCACGCGGTCTGCACCAGGACGCTGGGGGTGGTGGACAAGGCTGCGGCACAGGATGCGATCGCGGAGGTTTCCGCGACGCTCAATGCCTCGCGCGCAACGGCATGGCGCATCGACCGGCTCGTATCCTTCGTCTCCACCAAGGGCGTAAGAGGCGGGGCACCGGCAAGCGCTTCGGTCCAGGACTTGACCGCCTCAGCCTGATCTTGAGCGGCCAGCCATTCCAGAAAGCGACGATGGGGAATAGCCGCCGGCAGGCTAACGCCGTCATACAGCGCGGCAAGATCGCGGATCACGACCGGAATGGACCAGCCATCGAGAAGAAGATGATGGAGACTGAGGACCAGGAGCGAGGTGCCGTCCTCTCGTCGCAGCAGCGTAAAGGCGACCAAAGGGGGCTGCGCGGGGTCGAAGCGCCTGGCCTGATTGGAGGCGAGCCAGGCCTGTTCTTCATGCGCATCAGCGATGCGCACCTCTTCCCAGCACAGCTCGACCGCGGATGAGACGATCTGGATCGGACGATCATGGCCCTGGTGCTCGAAACATGAGCGCAGAATGGCGTGTCGTTCGACAAGCGCAGCACATGACGCGCGCAGGCGGACCGGATCCACCAGCCCTCCGAACCTCAAGACCAACTGGATGAGATAGGTGTCATGACCCTCGTCATCATAAAGGGTGTGGAACAGCAGCCCTTCCTGAAGCGGCGTGAGCGGAAGAACGTCCTCAAGCTGCGGCCGCCGTAAGGCGAGCCAATCGATCTCGGCCTGTGACAACTTGACCAACGGCAGATCAGTTGGCGTCAAGATCGGACGGATGTCGTCCGCGCTCGCGAAATCGAGCAGGGATCGAACGGCATCGTCCCACGACCGCGCCAATGTTTCCACAGTCGCGCCTGATACGATGTCCGGCGCCCATGCCCATTCGATCGTGAAGACGGGACCGGATCTGTCATCCCTGATGTGGGCAAGGACCTCGATGGCATGTGCGATGGCCATATCGGGATCGCGCACAACACCAAGCGCCGGATGCTCCGACGCCGGAAGCCATGATCCCGCTCCGTCGCTGAAGCGACCGAGATAGTTGAAGCAGATCTCGGGCGTCTCAGCGTCCCGAAGCGACCGGCCCTCGGACTCGTTCAGGTAGCGCAACAGCCCAAAGCCCACGCCATTGGCCGGGACCGTGCGCATCACCTGCTTGATGCTGCGCAGGAGCGAGGGAAATTCAGCCGATTCGTACCCGGGCGGACTACTCAAGACCGCTGGAAAGAGGCTCGTGAACCAGCCAACCGTCTGGCCGGCGTCGACCCCCGCGACGATGTCTTCGCGTCCATGCCCCTCGATGTCGATCCTCAACGCACCATCATTCGACTGTGACGTCCGGCGCGCGGCCATGAGAAGCGCCGTCAGCAGAAGCTCATGGATCTTCAGGTTCAGCCGGCCGGGAGCGGTCAAGAGCGATTTCGTCTCCGCCGGCGTCAGAGATCGGGTGATTCGATTTGCGACCGCGACGCGGTCGCGGGCCGCCACCAGCGGACCTGATGCGAACCTGATCGTGGGCGCATCCAGAACACCGCGCCAGTAAGGAATCTCTCCGACGACGGCAGGGCTTCCCGCCGCGTCGCTGAGTCCAAGAGCCCAGGCGCGAAAGGTCGACGGCGGTGGCGGCGGCAGCGCGGTCCCGTTCGTAAACTCCTGCCATAACGCCGCGAGTTCGTTCATTACGATGCGCCACGACACGCCGTCGATGGCAAGGTGATGGATCACGAGGAGCAAGCGGCGTCCGCGATCTCCGGTCTCGGGAATGAGCCGCGCCTGAAGCAGCCGGCCTTCGAAAGGCTGAAGCCTCATCGCCGCCTCCTGCTCCGCCAACGCAAGGTCGGCCCCCGCCGGCAATGTGGTAACCGAGCCGGTATGGAATCCGGTTTCGGCCGGACGCACCTCAAGGGTCCAGCCGGCGTTGAGACGAAGCCGGAAAGCATCGTGGCGAGCGGCGAGCCGGTCCAGCAACAACGCCATTGTTGTTTCGGTCAAGTCGCCCGGAACATCGAGCAGAATGGATTGGCTGAAATGTTCGCACGGCCCTCGATCCCGCAGCCAGAGCATGATCGGCGTTGCTGGCAGCGATGTCCCCGGGATCGGGGCGGACGAAGGACCATTGGCGGCCGGGCTGGCAGTCAGCGCGAGTCCGGCGACGGTTGGATGACGGAAGACCTGACGTGGACTGATGGCAAGACCGCGCGCCCGTGCTCGCGCCACCAGCCGCAGCGATGTGATGCTGTCCCCGCCGAGATGGAAGAAGTTGGAGTTCGCATGGATGTCGGGTGTGGCGAGCAGGTCCGCAAAGATTTCGGCGATGATCGTCTCGGTGGGCGTGGAGAGCGCGACGGCGGTCTCGCCCCAGCTTCCGGCCCGGGGCGCCGGCAGCGCGGCATGATCGAGCTTGCCGTTGGCGTTGAGCGGCAGCGCGGCGATGCCGATGAAGGCTCCCGGCACCATGTAGTCCGGCAGGGTCTCGGCCAGATGAGCGCGCAACTCCGCAACCGGCGGCATGGCCTCGCGCGCCACGACATAGGCGACCAGCGAGGCGAGGCCTGATCCGAGGTCGCGTGGCACGACGACGGCGTCCTTGATGGCCGCATGACGCACCAGCCGCTCTTCCACTTCGCCGAGCTCGATCCGGTAGCCGCGGACCTTCACCTGATGGTCGGCGCGGCCGAGATAGTCGAGGTTGCCGTCGCTGCGCCACCGGACGATGTCGCCGGTGCGGTACATCCGCTCGCCGGGGGCGCCATGGGGATTGGCCACGAAACGTTCGGCGGTGAGATTGGGTCGATCAAGATAACCGCGCGCAAGCCCGACACCGGCAAGGTACAGATCGCCGGCGACGCCGGGAGGCAGTGGCCGCAAAGCCTTGTCGAGGACGTAGACGCGCCGGTTGCGTAACGGCTGCCCGATCGGCGGAACCTCGTCGCCGCTGTCCGGAGCATGCCAGGCGGTCGCGTAGACGGTGGCCTCCGTCGGACCATAGACGTTGGAAATGCGGCAGCCGGGACGTTCGGCCCGAAGCCGGCGGATGAGGCGGGCCGGCAAGGCTTCGCCCGCCAGCACGACGGCGGACAGGGTCGGAGGCAGGGCGGCGTGGTCGAGCAGGCTCGCCAGCGCGGAAGGAACGCCGCTGATCATCGCGGCGGGCCCCGCATCGCCGGCATGGTCGGCGAGCGCGAGCAGGTTCTCCAGGAGATCAATGCGCCCTCCCCGGCACAGCGGCGCCAGGATCTCGAAGACGGAGACGTCGAAGGCGAGCGATGTCGTGACGAAGACGCGATCGAGGCTGCTGTTATAGATGTCGTGAGCCCAGGCAATGAGATCGGCGACACCCCGCTGCTCGATGACGACTCCCTTGGGCAGGCCGGTCGATCCGGAGGTGTAGATCACGTAAGCGGCGTTGCCGGGAGCCAGGCGATGATGGCCCTGATGCGGGAACGGATCGCTCTCCTCATCGGCGAGCGCATCGTGGCCGAGACGCAGGCGGGCCAGGTCCGCCGGCAGACGCGCCGCATTGGCGTCATCGGTCAGGGCGAAGCGCACATGCGCGTCGCGGATCACCGCGGCGATGCGCGCAGGCGGATAGCTCGCATCGAGCGGCAGGTAGGCGGCCCCGCTCTTGAGCACGCCCATCAGCGCCGCAATCAGATCAGGCGTCGCGCGCGACATCACGATGGCGACACGGTCCTCGGGCCCGAGGCCCTGGGCGAGCAGCGTATGGGCGATCCGGTTGGCACGACGATTCAGCTCGTCATACGTCCAGGCGGCGGGACCGCAGACGACCGCCATCGCCCCACGCGCGCGGCGGACCTGCGCCTCGAACCAGGCCGCGGGCAGCATCTCGGGCAGCGGGGCCGCCGTCGCGTTCCAGCGCCCGAGCACCAGATCGCGTTCATCCTCCAGCAACAGGTCCACCGCACCGACACGGCCATCCACGTCCGACGTCAAACGCGAGAGAAGACGCAGGAAGCGCTTTTCGTAGAGCTCGATCGTCTTCGGGGCATAAAGCGCCGTGCTGTATTCGATCACGGCGCTCATGCCGAGCGGCCGCAGGTCCGGGTCCCGGTGATCGCGAAAGGTGAACGACAGATCGAATTTCGACGTCTTGGTCGATACCGCACGGCGTCGGATCGACAATCGGGGCGCGTCGGGCAACGGATCGGCGTTGCCAAAGGCCAGCATCACCTGAAACAGCGGGTGAAGAGACAGCGAACGGGGCGGTTCGAGGATTTCGATGAGGCGCTCGAACGGCAGAGCCTGATGATCGTAGGCGGCGAGATCTCCCTCCCGAACCCGGGCCAGCAGAGTTCTGAACGATGGGTCGTCTCCGAGGTCGGCCCGCAACACCAGCGTGTTGGCAAAGCATCCGACCAGGTCTCGCAGCACGGGATCGTGCCGTCCATTGATCGGCGTGCCGATCGGCACGTCCGTTCCGGCGCCGAACCGCGACACTAGCACGGCCAGCGCCGCATGGATGAACATGAAGGGCGTGGCATCGGCTTCTGCCGCAATGTCGAGGATGCGGCGATGCAGTTCGATAGGAATGGCGAAATGGTGCTCGTCGCCACGGTCATCGAGAACCGCCGGACGGACGTAGTCGGTGCGCGGCGCCGCTTCCTGCGGCAAGCCCTGGAGGGTCCTCGTCCAGAAGGCTTCGAGATCGGGCAGACGCGATCCCGGCGCGCCATCGCCATCTCCGCCCCGCTCGGAGAGTGCGAAATCGGCATATTGGAGAGGCAACGGCGCCAACGTCGTAGAGCGCCCGGCATGGCGATCCGCATAACTGCGGATGAGGTCCCGCAACAACGGCGTCAACGACGCTCCATCGATCGCAATGTGATGCACCGTAAAAAGGAGAACATGCAGTTCCGGAGCGATCCGAAACAACACCGCGCGACAGGGGATGTCATGCTCGAGATCGAAGGGAAGTCGTGCTTCGGCCAGGATCGATGCGTCGACTGCTTCCGATGCGACCTGCACGATCTTCAATTCGAGATTGATGCGCGTTTCGGCGACGACGATTTGAAAAGGCTCGCCGTCCTCCTCGCCGAAGCGCGTCCGAAGCGACTCGTGGCGCGAGACAACGTCGTTGACGGCCCTGCGCAGCGCAGCCTCATCGAGGGGACCTACAAGTTCGATCGCGACGGGAACGTGATAGGCTGGCAATGAACCTTCGAGGCGATCCAACAGCCAAAGGCGGCGTTGGGCCCTGGAGAGCGGGATACGTTCGGGCCGTGAGCTGTGACGGATCCATTGCGGGTTGTCGTCGCCCCGGTCGCTGCTGGCGGCTTCCCTCTCAACATGCTGGGCAAGCATGGCCACGGTCGGCAATCTGAACACCGTGCTGAGCGGCCAGCGCCCCCCCATTCGTCTGCGCAGGGCAGCGGCAAGGCGAACGGCCAGCAACGAGTCCCCGCCGAGATGGAAGAAGTTGGAGTTCGCATGGATGTCGGGTGTGGCGAGCAAGTCCGCGAAGATTTCGGCGATGATCGCCTCGGTGGGCGTGGAGAGCGCGACGGCGGTCTCGCCCCAGCTTCCGGCCCGGGGCGCCGGCAGCGCGGCATGATCGAGCTTGCCGTTGGCGTTGAGCGGCAGCGCGGCGATGCCGATGAAGGCTCCCGGCACCATGTAGTCCGGCAGGGTCTCGGCCAGATGAGCGCGCAACTCCGCAACCGGCGGCATGGCCTCGCGCGCCACGACATAGGCGACCAGCGAGGCGAGGCCTGATCCGAGGTCGCGTGGCACGACGACGGCGTCCTTGATGGCCGCATGACGCACCAGCCGCTCTTCCACTTCGCCGAGCTCGATCCGGTAGCCGCGGACCTTCACCTGATGGTCGGCGCGGCCGAGATAGTCGAGGTTGCCGTCGCTGCGCCACCGGACGATGTCGCCGGTGCGGTACATCCGCTCGCCGGGGGCGCCATGGGGATTGGCCACGAAACGTTCGGCGGTGAGATTGGGTCGATCAAGATAACCGCGCGCAAGCCCGACACCGGCAAGGTACAGATCGCCGGCGACGCCGGGAGGCAGTGGCCGCAAAGCCTTGTCGAGGACGTAGACGCGCCGGTTGCGTAACGGCTGCCCGATCGGCGGAACCTCGTCGCCGCTGTCCGGAGCATGCCAGGCGGTCGCGTAGACGGTGGCCTCCGTCGGACCATAGACGTTGGAAATGCGGCAGCCGGGACGTTCGGCCCGAAGCCGGCGGATGAGGCGGGCCGGCAAGGCTTCGCCCGCCAGCACGACGGCGGACAGGGTCGGAGGCAGGGCGGCGTGGTCGAGCAGGCTCGCCAGCGCGGAAGGAACGCCGCTGATCATCGCGGCGGGCCCCGCATCGCCGGCATGGTCGGCGAGCGCGAGCAGGTTCTCCAGGAGATCAATGCGCCCTCCCCGGCACAGCGGCGCCAGGATCTCGAAGACGGAGACGTCGAAGGCGAGCGATGTCGTGACGAAGACGCGATCGAGGCTGCTGTTATAGATGTCGTGAGCCCAGGCAATGAGATCGGCGACACCCCGCTGCTCGATGACGACTCCCTTGGGCAGGCCGGTCGATCCGGAGGTGTAGATCACGTAAGCGGCGTTGCCGGGAGCCAGGCGATGATGGCCCTGATGCGGGAACGGATCGCTCTCCTCATCGGCGAGCGCATCGTGGCCGAGACGCAGGCGGGCCAGGTCCGCCGGCAGACGCGCCGCATTGGCGTCATCGGTCAGGGCGAAGCGCACATGCGCGTCGCGGATCACCGCGGCGATGCGCGCAGGCGGATAGCTCGCATCGAGCGGCAGGTAGGCGGCCCCGCTCTTGAGCACGCCCATCAGCGCCGCAATCAGATCAGGCGTCGCGCGCGACATCACGATGGCGACACGGTCCTCGGGCCCGAGGCCCTGGGCGAGCAGCGTATGGGCGATCCGGTTGGCACGACGATTCAGCTCGTCATACGTCCAGGCGGCGGGACCGCAGACGACCGCCATCGCCCCACGCGCGCGGCGGACCTGCGCCTCGAACCAGGCCGCGGGCAGCATCTCGGGCAGCGGGGCCGCCGTCGCGTTCCAGCGCCCGAGCACCAGATCGCGTTCATCCTCCAGCAACAGGTCCACCGCACCGACACGGCCATCCACGTCCGACGTCAAACGCGAGAGAAGACGCAGGAAGCGCCGACGAAACTGCGTGAGGTCCTCGTCGCTCCGCCGCCCGGCATTGGCGTTGAAGTCGATCCGCAACGCGGGTTCGTCACCGTTCGGGTAGGCGACGACCGAGTAGTCGTCGACCGGACCATTCGACAGGTTTTCCAGCTTCGCGGTCTCGTCCCCGAATTGCAGGAGGTCGAAGAACGGGATGACGTTGACGACGGCGGAGGTGAGTTCGTCCCCTCCCCCGGTCAGGGACAGGTCGCGGCGGATGTCTTCGAGGCGTGTGCGCTGATGCTGGAGCGCGGTCTTTATCTTCAACCTGATCTCGGCCAGCAACTCGCGCCAGCTGGCGCGGAGATCGACGGACAACCGAAGCGGGACCACGTTCGAAACGGTGCCAGGCGTGTTCCGCGCCACCGCGCCGGACCGCGCCGAAACCACGAAACCGAGAACGATATCGCCAGATCCATGGCTCGACGACGAGACCACCGCGGCCACAGCGGAGAGGATCGTTGCTATGCTGATGCCGGTCGTTGCAGCCAATGCCTGAACAGCAGCGTTGAGCCCCGCGGAGAGATGCTCGGTCTGACGCCGAAAGCCGTTGCTATTCGGCCGATGCCCGTCAGCAGATGCGCCATGAACAAAGCCGTCGAGCTCCTTGCGCCAGTAGGCGCGATCCTGAAAAGCCTCATCGGACGCGCGATAGTCGCGATCATCGACGAGCAGTTCCGCGAAGGCTCCGAAGGATCTGGAGTCGGGATCCCTGCCCGAGACGAGCCTGCTGTAGATATCAGCAACGCGCTTTGCAAAAAGCGCGCGTGCGTAGCCATCCATCACGATGTGATGATAGAGCTGGCACCAGGCGAAATGTCCGTCTTCGAACCGCAGCAGCAGCGAGCGCGCCAGACAATCGCCTTCGATCTCGATGGGCACGGCCAGCTCGTGCGCGAGTCTGGCCGCAAGATCGGCGTCCGACCGCAGCGACGTGGGCTCCTTCGCGAGATGCCAACGCGGCCGCACACCGAGCCGCTGGACAGGTCCCCGATCCGAGTGCGAAAATCGGACGTGCAACGCATCCGTCTCATCGACCGTCTGCCGGAGCGCGCGCTCGAAACAGTCGATGTCCAGGGAATTGGGAAGATGGATCACCTCGCCGACGGTGTAGGAAGGACTGTCAGGCTCCAGTGCCTGCGCCAACCAGATCTCCAACTGTGCAGCACTGAGCGAAACCAGGGGACCCGTCATCATTGGTCAAAGCCGTTCGTTGGAAGGACAAGAGACCGAGCCTGTATCCGGGCTCCGGTCGCTACTCAGCGCGCTGCCGCGGCAGCCTCGACGACTGCGCATGGCTATGGGCGCCGCGGGACGATGAGCGGATAGGCCGGGCTGAGCCAATGCTGGCCGATGTCGCCGATGTGAATCTCACGGTTCGTGAGAATCACGATCCCCTTCGCTCTTCTCGGTGCGAGGCCGAAGAATGCCCGAAAGCCGGGACCGCCGCCGCCATGATAGAGAAGATGATCGCCATGGGTGGTTCTCGATCGAAGCCCGATCGTCATGTCGAGTTCAGGCATACCCGTGGGCCGTGATACTGTCCGCATGCGGGACAGAGCGGATTTGGCTGGCGAGGACTCGCGCGCCAGGAAGGCGGCGAGAATCCGGTGCAGATCGTCGATCGAGGCGGCCATGTCCGAACTGCATTCGTAGAAATGGAAGCCTGTCTCTGGCGTTCCGTCAGGCAGAGTTCGTCGTGTCCTCGAAACCGTGTTGGTCATGCCGAGCGGGTCGAGGAGATATCGTTTCAGGACCTTCAGATAGTCATCTGCCTCTTCGTGACGCAAAGCGAAGCCGAGCAGCGAGATTCCGAGCGAACAATATTCATACGCTCTGTCGCTCAGCTCGCCCTCGAACGTCTCGAGATAGTTGCGAAGAGCGTCTTCCGAACAATTCGCGAGCTCCTTGACATAGGCCGGCAAACCGGACGTGTGCGTGGCCAGGTCGGCCATCGAGATGCCCTCGGCAAGCATTGGGGGGAGCCGCCAATCGCTAGGTACCCGGCTTCCAAAGGCAGTGTGGATCGTAATCCGGCCCGCCTGCTCCATCATGCCCAGCAGCAACGAGGCGAGGAATTTCGAGATTGATCCCAAGGGAAAGGCGACGTCCGTCCGATCGCTGTCGCGCCGCTCGCCACGCGAGAACAGCAGGAACTGATCGCCTTGCTCCGTGACCGTCGCCACGAAGGCCTTGGCGTCGGGAGACTCGCTGCGAAATCGGCCTTCGAGGATGGTTTCGATTTCGGAAAGGGAGGCCGTGGTGCCGATCTCCTCAGCCGGCACCAAGACCGCGGGGGCGGCAACCGCAGCAGCGGCCGATTTGAAGCTCTCGATATGGCGGGCCAGCAAGGCGACCGTCGGTGCAGTGAACATGGCAGTCGCGGCGACGTCCACACCGATGTCGCGGCGGATGGCACCGGCGATGCGCAGCGCCAGCAGGGAATTGCCGCCCAGGTCATCGAAGAAATTGTCGTGGATGCCGACCGTCTCCAGTTGGAGCGCGTCGGCAAACAGCCGGCCGATGATCTCTTCCATCGCGGTTCGCGGCGCCATGAGGTCACGGCTTGCGAAACTGGGCGCCGGGAGACGACGCCGATCGAGCTTGCCGTTTGGCGTCAAAGGCAGAACGTCGAGTCTGATGATCGTCGCCGGCACCATGTACTCCGGCAGCCTCGTCGCGAGCTGATGCCTGAGGATTTGCGGGTCGGTGCCCTGGTCGACGACGTAAGCCGTGAGGAGATCGCGGCCCGATGATCCCTTGTGCAGCACGACCGCGCTCTGGCCGATCCCGAGCTCCGCGAGCGCAGCCTCGATCTCGCGCGGCTCGATGCGAAATCCGCGAAGTTTGACCTGCGAATCTGCGCGGCCCGCGAACATCAGATATCCGTCCTGATGCCAGGAGGCGCGATCCCCTGTCCGATACATGCGCTGGCCGCCGGGCCCAAACGGGCAAGCGACGAAGCGCTCGGCGGTGAGATCGGGCCGCCTCCAATATCCCCGCGCCAGTCCCGCGCCTGCAATGTACAGTTCGCCGACCACGCCGGCGGGCAACACACGAAGCCGACGATCCAGAACATAGGCCCTGACATTGTCGAGCGGCCGGCCGATCGGCACCGGGGCCGGCTGAACCGGACGCTCCATCATCCGGTGGGTCGTGCAGAAGGTGGTGGTTTCCGTGGGGCCGTAGCCATTCACGACACGGAGATTCGGGCACGCGTCGAGAACCTTGTCGATGGCATCGGGCGAGAGAACGTCGCCTCCGGCCACGACCTGGCGAAGGCCAGAGAACGAGGTCGGAGATTCATCCGCGATCAGATGAAACAGGCCAGCCGTCAGCCACAGGTCGGTCACACCCTGCGAAGCGATGATGTTCTCCAGCGTGCGCGAATCGAGAGCGCCAGGAGGCGCGACCACGATCGAGCCGCCGTTCAGGAGAGGAACCCATATTTCATAGGTCGAGGCATCGAACGCCACCGGCGAATGCACCAGCATCCGGGCAGGCGCCGGCTGCAGCCAGCGGCGATCGCGGACCAAGTCTGCCACGTCACGATGCGTGACGATGACCGCCTTCGGCTGACCCGTCGAGCCTGATGTGTAGCAGAGATAGGCCGGGTGATCCGGCAGGAGCGCGCGGGATCCGACAACATCCAGCGCAGCAGTTTCGCAGATTTCCTCTTCGTCCCAACTCATGTCGGGATCATCGAGAATGACGACCCTGTCGTCGGGGAGCCCGGTGCCGGCCATAACCTCGATGGTCGCGCGATCGTCCTGGCACGAGACGATGACGATCGGATCCGCATCCGCCAGGACCAGCGCGAGCCTGTCGCGGGGACTGTCGAGATCGAGCGGCAGATAGGCCGCCCCCGTCTTCAGGATTGCGAGCAAGGCCAGGATCAGGCGCTCGGAGCGGCGCATTGCAACCGCGACCCGGGTTTCGGGGCCTGCGCCGCGCGCAATCAAGGCACGGGCCATGCGATTTGATTGCCTGTCGATGTCGCGGTAGCTGAGCTTCACATCGCGGGCCACCATGGCGACGTCGCTGCCGGCGCGCCGGACCGCCGCGGCAAACAGTTCCGGCAGGGTCGCGTCCGGCAGAGCGTTGTCGGTATCGTTCCAGCCCGTGAGAATCCGTTCCCGTTCATCAGGTCCGAGTAACGATGCGGAGTCGACCGGCGCATCAGGCTCTGCGACGAGGGCCGCAAGTAGAGCTTCAAACTGCCGACGAAATTGCGTGACCTCGGACGTCTTACGCCGAGAGTCGTTCGCCTTGAAATCGATGAGAATCTCGTCGTCGTCCGGATGGTGATAGACCACGATGGCAAAATCGTCGACCGGACCATTTCCCATGTTACGAAGGCGTACCGTGGACGAGCCGAAGCAGATCGGCCCATAGAAAGGAGTGTAGTTGACGACGACCGAGGTGAGCTGATCGCCTTGGCCGAACAAGCCGAGGTCCCGCCTGACGTCCTCCAGGCGCGCCCGCTGATGTCGAAGCCCTTTTTTGACCTGCCTGCCCGTGGACGAGATCAGCTCGCGCCAACGAACGCCGTTTGGCACGCTCAACCGCAGGGCAATGATGTTGGATACCGCTCCGGGGATGCTCCGGGCCCGCACGTCCGGCCGCCCTGCGACGACAAAGCCGATGACTGCGTCGTCGGCATCCTTCCGGTTCGAGGACAGAACCCCGGCCACGGCGCAGAACAAGCTCGGGAGGGTCGTCCCGGCGGAGGCTGCGATCGCCTTGAGCCGCTCGGTTTGCTCACGACAAAGACGTGCCGTCTGAAGAACCGCCGCATAAGATGCTTTGGCTCGCTGCCCCTCAAAGCCGTCATCCAATCCAGCGAGCGCGTCTCGCCAGTACCCGCGATCCTCCTCGGCCCGCCTGGAGCTGCGATAGTCGCGATCGGCAGCCAACAGAGAGGCGAAGGCTTCGAACCGGCGTGGCGCCGGCCGGCCCTCGCGAACGAGGTTCGCATGATGCTCCGCGACCCGCGTAGCGAACAACACGCAACTCAGGCCATCCATCGCAATATGGTGAAAGAGCTGGCAGTACTCCCACGCACCATCCTGGCGTCGAAACAAGAACACCCGGAACAGTGCACCTCCGGTAAGCCGCAACGGCTCCCGCAAGGCCTCGTCTATGACCCTGTCGATCTCAGCCGGTGGCAACGCGACGCTTCGCTCGCCCTCAAGGCTCCATTGCGGGGTCACGCCCAGCCTCTGCAATGGTCCGGTCTCGTCCGAACCGAACAGCACCTGCAAGGCGTCTGTCTCATCGACCGTGGCCTGCACCGCTTGCTCGAAGCGAGTGGCATCGACGTCGTCTGGCAGCGTCGCCCTCTGGGCGAGCGTATAAATCGGGCTGTCCGGCGCGAGCGACTGCGCGAGCCAGATTTCGGTCTGCGCCGCCGACAGGGCGGTCGGTGTGGAGAGTGCTGATGTCGAGGGTGACGGGAGACCGGACACATATGATGCAGGCTTCGAGACGTGCTGCATGTTTAGACTATCGCGCTTTTGGAATACGCATCGCAGAGCGACGCCAGGATCAGTCTGTTTCCCGTGAACGGCTCGCGCCCATGCGCGACCTGCATGTTGTCGACAAGGAGGACATCGCCCTCTTCCCAGTCGAAATGTACTTTTTCCGCATCGAACGCAGCCCTGATCTCGGCGAGTTGCGCGGCTGGAATCTCGCTGTGATCACCGAAACACGCGTGGCGTGGCAGGTCACCGAGTCCAAAGGTCTCGATGAGCGCTTCGGCCGTTTCGCTGCCGAGACTCGAGACATGAAACAAATGGGCCTGATTGAAGAAGACCATCTCATTCAGCACGTGATGGCGCGCGACGCCCTGCGCGAGCTGCCGCGTCCGCAGACGCTCGCCGTCCACCCATTCGAAGTCGATCCCCAACCGCCGACAGATGGTGCCGACCTCTCCCCGCGACTCGGTCTGGAAGACATTCCGCCAGCTCAGATCGAGCCCCTCATGGTAGTTGCGGAGGTAGCAGACCCCTTTCGTCCTGAAGCTGCCGAAACACTCCGGCGAGAGCCGGCGCGACATCGCAATCATGTCGGCCAGGGGGGTCTGCCCGCCGGTCAGCGCGGCGCGCGCGCAGGCGAACAGGATCTTCGTCGGCCAATCACGCTGGTAGGCATTCTCGCAATGCATCGGAATCGTATGCATCGCCGGATACTCGGAGGCTGTGTAGGTGGCGCCTCCAAGCCTCTCCCGGGGCGTCGACCGGTATTCATACGCCAGCGGTTCGTTTGTCAGCGCCCGGACGACGACCTCGAAGCGCTCGACCGAGCCGACCGAAAAGCCGCGGAACAGGATCGCCCCATGCTGCAACAGCAGATGGTCGAGGCCTGCGCGATTAGCTTGCAGAAACGATCCGGCATCGAGACCAGCCCTCACCGGCCGCACCACCAGCGGTAGACGTCCATCCTCGCGCAATGGCTGCGCGGTCACGTCAGATCGATCCAACAAGAGAGCCTCCCTTCCAAACGGAGCCCATCTGCCGTTGCCTTCAGCCACACCCGAAGCACGAATCCATCGAGCTACGCGTCCGAGCACGGCTCAGGGCGCAGCAGTTCGGCTCGCCGATCGCCAATCAGCGCCTACTCCCCGCGATCGCTTTGCCGACGGATGTGCGCTAGCTTTGCGCTACGACGTGCCCGCTAACTAGCGACGCTCACCGGCCGCGGATTGACGTTTACCGCCGCTCTGCTGCACCCGCCCGCGCGGCTTGCCCTGCGTCAGAGCGGACACGAAGACTTCGGTTGAGGCGAACTGAGTTGTCGCAAGCACGGACTGCGCTGACGGACTTAGTTCAACCGCCGCGGACCGCTGAGCACTGAAACGACGTTTGACCATGTCCCCTCCCACAATCCGGCGACGATCCGCTTTGGCTAAAGTCGTAACCTGAAACTAATTTTGACCGCAACACCACGCGAAACGGTGCATCCCGCAGGTCAGGCGTCTCGTTTCCAAATCCTCCCGAAATTCGTCACAACGACTCCTTTCGTTAAAACGAGAACCTCCCAAAACGTGGCCATACCGACCGTCAAACCGAAAGATGATGTATCTGCGCAACGCTCGTAATATTAACAAGACGCATCGCTCGTAGGTGGTTGGCACGGACGATCATGGCATTCGTTGGATTCATTGTCGAACCATGGTCACAATCACGACGTCGGCCGCTCGCATGGTCGCATCAAAACGCTGCCGGCCGGCACACATCACGATCGCCGCCAGGAGAACCTTCCAAGACCCTTTCTGTGCTCGTTCGGACGCTGTAAAGGACCAATCGCAAGACACTGCCAAGTCCGAACGCCGGGACCTCATCTTTGACGATAGCGAGCGAGACACCTTGGATCGTGAAGTGGCGGAGCATGTCCGCAGCACGGGTGACTCTCCTGACCTTTCCGCACGCGGGTGGAACGGCATCGATGGCACGCCGGTGGACCGATTTTCTGCCAGACTGGTGCGATGTGTGGGCAGTCCAATATCCCGGACGTGAGGGACGTTTCGCGGAAACGCCGTTCGACCGGGCCGAGCCGCTGGCAGACGCGATCGCCGCGGCCATCGCCCCCCAGTTGCACGGGCAGGTCTGCTTCTTCGGCCATTCCTTGGGTGCGCTGCTGGCCTTTCTGGTCACGCAACGGATCGCTGCAGCATCTGGTCCCGCCCCACATCATCTGATCGTTTCCGGGCGACGCGCACCGCATCTGCCCGATCCGCTGGAGCCTTCGCACGGCCTGCCCGAGCCCCAGTTCATCGCGCGTCTGCGAACCCTGAACGGCACGCCCCCTGACGTATTTCATCATGGCGAACTGTTGGACATTCTGCTGCCGATGCTGCGCGCCGATTTCGCGGCAAGCGAGACCTACCGATATCGGCCGGGTCCAAGGCTGCCATGTCCGCTTACGGTGTTCGGCGGCACGCGTGATCCGATGACGACGCCAGACGATCTACGCGCCTGGGACACATATGCCCCCGAGCGCACGACCATGCACATGTTCGAAGGCGACCATTTTTTCATCCGTTCAGCCGAGGCGGAAGTAATGAAACGTGTAGGCGAGATCGCCGCCCGAATACTGACCTGAATCGGCTGCGGTCGCGGACGCACGGGCTCGGATAGCAGCACAAACCTATGATCCGCAGCAACCGCGGCGCCACACAAACGGCGGTCGCACGGCTCAACGCGTCGCTTCACCGACCACGCGGGCAAAGAAAGCGCTTCGGGATCGCAGATCATCGTACGTGCCACAGCCGTCGATGCGTCCACCTTTCACGACAATCACCGCATCTCCCATTGCCATTGCACTGGGGCGATGCGTCACCATCACGATTGTCGCCCCAGCGAATGACGTGAGAATCTGGTCCATCACCCGGCGTTCGGTGACCACGTCGAGCGAGGACATGCCTTCGTCGATCACCACAATGTCAGGGACGCGCAGGAACACTCTCGCCAGAGCCAGTCTCTGTCGCTGACCGCCCGAGATCGTGGCACCGCGGTCGCCGAGGAGGGTATCCAGGCCGGCCGGTAGACTCCTCAAGAGATCACCTAACCCGGCGCGGTCGAGCGCGGAAAGCAGCTCCTCATCCGACGCCGATGGACGCGCGATCAGCAAATTGAAGCGGAGCGTGTCCTTGAACAGGAACACGTCCTGAGACACGCACCCAACCCGCTCATTCAAGGTCCGCACCTCAACGCTCGCGAGATCCTGTCCGAAGAGACGGATTGCCCCCTTGTCCGGAAGGTATTGCCTCGTCAGCGCCTTGACGATCGAACTCTTCCCCGCGCCGCTCGGTCCCGTTATGACGACGCGCTGCCCTGGCAGCACGGTGAAACTGACATCGTTCAGGGCGGCCGTCTCTGCGCCTGGATAGGTCATCGACACATGTTCGAACTCGATCGCCGGGCACGGCGGGGTAGAAGAGCTCGTTGAAGCCGGCCTGAGAGCAGGAGCCGGAGCGCCAGACAGCTTTTTGATGAATTCTCCGAATGTCGCGAGCGACCGATTGATCTCGGCAAACATATTACCGAGAGTCTCGATAGGCGAAAGCAGCGTCAGCGCGTATGTGCCGACCAGCACGAGATTGCCGACCGAACGACCTCCTTGCACCACATCGTACAAGGCCAACATGAACGACGCGCCGAACAGTCCGACAAATAGCAGCGCATTCACAAGCTGCATTTGCGTGCTGACTTTCCAATACGCGCCCTGCGCATCTCGATCTTCATCGAGCACTTCGCGATACCTCGCAAGCAGAAAGCCGTAACCGTTGAATTGGCGCGCGACGTGAATATTGGAAATCGAATCCACCAACGTGGCATAGGTCCTACGCCCTGCCCCCATCAATCCCGTCCTGAGTTCACGAAGCCTTCTACCCTGGACACGATGATTCGCCAGAAACAGCGCAACATAGACCGAGATCATTCCGGCCATGATGACATTCCGGTTCGTCGCCAGCACGGCAACTGCGATGCCGATCTGAACCAGCGGCGCGATGGCTGATGACGAAAGGCTTCGTATGATGATGTAAAGATCGTTCGACGCCTGCGCAATTTCCTGACTCAGCTCGCCGCCATTTCTCTTCGCGAAGAAGCTGTCGGGTTGTTCACACAGATAGTTGAAATAAGCGGCAAGCAGCGAGCTGTTGGCGTAGATACGTAACGTATTCTGGAGCCGGATAACAACCACGCCTATGATTCGCGGCGTTGCGATTGCTGCCAGATATCCAAACACCAGAAGCATGATGTACCCGCCTGATCCTGGCCGTCCTGCAAGGAGGCCATCGATCAATCGAGCGAGAAGAAGAGGCGACATCGCCATGCATCCTGCCGCGACGATCACGCACAGGATCGTCGTCGCGATCATGCGGCGCTCCCGCAGCTGAAGATGGTGCGACAACCACGCCCACAATGCGATCCAGTCTTTCATGACGACAAGACGAGCACGGTTTTCAGCGTCTGGGCGCTCGCAGCAAGCGTCATCACCAGGACCGGCGCAGCGAACAAGCAGCGCAGAGCAACCTTCACTCGATCCACGTCTGTCTCTCCAGGTATTGGCCCAGATTCCTCTGGCGGCTCTGCCTTTAGCCTCCTGGGTCGGTAACCTGAAAGCGATTTGGGTCGCAACGATGGGCCCCCTTGTACGAGGCAATCCTTGCCCGATACTTCGCGAACCAAACTCCGGATCCTCCCGGAATTTGGAACAACAACTCCCTTTTTGGGGACTCACATTTCCCGAAATGGCATCGTTGAGGCCTCTGACTCGTGGAATGATGCTGTTTTTGACACGATCGGATTATATTTGCGCGATAAGAAACGTAGGGCCCGACGATCAGCATGAGACCACGAGGCCCGCCAGATCGCTGCCGTAGAGCTGATGCGGGAAAACCATCTGATCAGGTTTGGTTGTGGAAGCTTATGGCGGTCCTAACATTGGTGGCACTGGTCTGCCCGACATTGGCCGTCCAGGCGCGAGATGCTGATGATCGCCATGCCCCGTTTCCGCTGACGAGCCGGTTCGAGCCTCTGCATTCGCGGAAAGAGATCGATGCTGTTCGGAGGCAGAGCGGACGGCCCTGTCCGACATGGACTGGGACGTCACGGATAGCCGGCGCGCGCAACTTAGTGCGCATTGCCCTGGTCATTCTGAATCGCGAAGCGGATCAGGTCGGCCAAGGTCCTGACCTGCAGCTTCGTCCGCATCGACGAACAGGCGTTGGTTACCGTGCTGTAGCTGATGCCCAGCTTGACGGCGATCTGATCGTAGTAGTTTCCTCTTGCGAGCAGCGAGAGGATCTGGATCTCGCGATCGGTCAGGTTTTTGGACGCCAGTTCGTCACTTTTGGTACGCAACAGCGCAACCTGCACCGCTATTTCGTGACTGAGATGCGTGGATCCAGCCGCCACTTTTTCAAATGCAGCGACAAACTCTGAGGATGGCGAGTCCTTGAGGACATAGCCGGTCACGCCGCTATCCAACGCCCGTTTCACGATCGTCGGATCGTTGTGCATGCTCAGGACGAGGATCCGCGTTCTTCGTTCGGCCTGAATGATCCGCTGAACCAGCGACAGCCCGCCCAGATCGTCCCCGGCCAGCGTGAGGTCGACGATCACGACATCGGGCCTGTGCTTCAGGAAGGCGCCGTGGCCGCTTCGCACATCGGTGGCCTCGTGGATCGGATCGACGCCGATATCCTTCAGAAGATTCCTGCACCCCTGCAGCATCATAGGATGATCGTCGATAAGAAGCACTGACGTCATGGCACGGTATCTCCCGAAAGCAGGACGAGAGGGACGTCACCTCCGTCCGTCGCGAGCACGACAGTCAGCACCGTGCCACATGATGAACTCTCCAGATTGAAAGCACCGCTCAGCGCCTCGACCCGCTCGCGCATTCCGGCCAAGCCTACCCCGGGCTTGAAGGGCCGGCGCAGGCCGACGCCATCATCGGCGACCTGGATGAAGACAAACTGCCGTCCAAGCAAATCCTTTTGATTGATCATCAGAACGATCTTCTGCGCCTGGGCATGCCGGATCGCGTTGAACATGCCTTCCTGGACGCATCGGTAGATCGTCAGATCGAGGATCGCACCATAGCTCTCATGTAGCTCGCCGATCGTCTGCTCGAACTCGGGCGTATTCTCGGTCCTATCGAACTCGACGAGCAGTTTGACCAGACAATCCCTCAGTGGAATCTGCCCCAGCGCCATGGGACGAAGCCGGTCGAGGAGCCGCCGATTGATCCCTTGGATCTGCGAAACGATATCGACGACGTCCAAGGCCCTCTGATGCAATCGGACGAGATCGGGTCGATCCTTGGACATGCGGGCGATCGACGTCGCACCGGCTTCCAGCGTGAAAAGACACGGGCCGACCTCGTCGTGGAGTTCCAGAGCCGTTCGCCGCCGCTCCTCATCCTGTGCCGTCAGGAGCTTCACGTTCAGGCTGCGATTGGCTTGGTACGCGCTGGCGAGTGCTTCAGCAGTCTGATTGAAATGATCTGCAATGATGGCCAGCTCCGTCATGGATGTGTTTGGCAGGCGTACCGCGTAGTTTCTATGCCCAAGATGTTTCAGGCCGGAGACCAGGCGCGTGAGCGGCTCCAGGATCCGCCCGAATAGCAGGAACAGAGCGATGAGGACGGCTGTGTTCAGGCAGAATGCCGTGAAGACCAGTGCGCGGACATAGTTCCAGGCTTCGTTGATCTCGTCGCTCGGATCCGAGGTAATCACGACGGTACCGAGTCTTTGGCTCGCCGCAATAATCGGAAAGTTGTTGCGCTCGACCGGCGGCGCGACGAGGCGAGTAAACCACTCCGGAGCGTCATGTATATCGGCGCTTTCCAAGATCTTGCCCGAAGAGGGCGCCGGCGCCGCGACGGATCGACCCTCGGCATCGATCACGGATATCCTGATATGACGAACGGACTGAAAGTGCAGATCGATGCTCTTCAGCAGCACTGATGCCGGCATGAACTGCAGCAGACGTATTGTATCCGCCGTGAGGGCATCGGCGAGTTGCATCGACGATACGATTTCCCTCCGCGTGTTGGCTCGCGCATTTAAGATCACCACGGTGGTCGTTAACGCCGCAGCAGTGCAATCGATCAGCAGTACGATGGCGATCAAACGCATCCGCAGCGAACGAAAGGACAGCGGCTTCAGGAAAGACGCCGCGGCTTGTTTCCATGCCGTCTGCGCATTCGTCGTACCACCCGGTTTCACCGGCGCCATCGAGGATTTCATCATTTTGCGTCCGTGCACGCAAACTCCCTGCAGGCATTCGCACGCGCAAACGTTGCACCGACATGCTCGAGCGCCTGCATACGGCCCTCGCCGCTTCGCCTGAGGATCAGATAATGCTGGCACATTTCGCCATAGAGCTTTCTGACCGACGAAAGGTCGGCGACATCGATCATGCCTGTCAGGATGTCGACATAGCGTTCGGGTTGCCCGGCTTCCGACAACGCGTCCCCCGTCTGTGCCGTCCGGTTTGCGATCATGCGCTCGTCTTCATAGAAGCGGGATACGGCCTGCCGGATCGCCCTCCGCAACCGACCGGCCTCGGGATCACTCGCAAGCACGTCATGACCAACCTCCCGACTCCGCAGCCAGACCGCGGCCTCGACCTTGTCGTTGACCGCAAGCCACGTCGAGACATCTTCGGGCTTCTTGACGACGACTGTCCGTTCTCGCCGCGTGTCGGGCTCCTCTTTGCAGGCAGCAAGAGCCAGTACGCATCCGAGCAGCAGAAAGGACGGACCGCCGCGCATCACTCCGCCTCGGCCCTTGCCTTGATCCCTTCGAGTCCAGCCCGGAACAATTTCCGCAATGCGGCTTTCGCGGCCTCATCGTTCAATTCGTCCGGCGGCTCGTTCTCCGTGTCACCGCGGTAGACATGCGCAGACCATCTGACGCGGCTGCCGCCCTCTGCGTCCGATGTCACGACCAGGGTTGCCGAATAGGAACTCGCCGGCAATGCTTTGACGTTCGGATTGAGCATTCGGTAGGAGTACGTCATTCTGGCCGGATCATATTCATCGACCTCTTCCTCCAGAATCTCGCCGTTGGCAAAGGTCATGACCCGCTTCTGGTTCGACCCTTGGCTCGCCGTCACCAACGGATCCCATCGGGAGATGCCGGCATAATCGCCTGCCACTGACCAGACCTTGTCGGGTGCAGCCTTGATCGTGATGGTCTCGTCGACCTTCTGCGGCGTCGGCCCGTGCGCGAACACCGCCGTCGTCAGGACGAACCAGCAAGAGGCTGCAAAAAGAGGATGAAAGCCCATCGGGAGACCTCATGGGGTGGCGGGTTTCAGGCTGGCGAGACGCCGGCCCAGCGGCGAGAAAACGGCGAGAAGAGCGGATAGAGCAAGAAGCCCTGGCAGCCAGCGCAGGTCGGTCAGACCACGGCAGGCACGCGGCGTGGACGCCGGGAGATAGGCTTCGGCAAGGCCGGTCGGACCATCGAGATGCGCGTAGGCGAGGCCGGTCTCCTGAGCGAGCTGCTTCAGATAGGGCTCGCGCACCGAAGACAGGTGTTCTGATCCCTTTGCTGCCACCGACCCGAACGGCGCGTTCCGTGGATTGTAGCCCGGCCAGGTCTCGGCGTCAGGCGGCGGCGGTCCGAAGCGGTTCTCGTGCGGAACATCGTCCACGCCCCAGAAGCCGACCTCGTTGCCGCGATCGTCGAATTTCGGGATCGGTGAGAGCGAATAACCGCCGGCGCCGACGATCAGGCCCCTCACCTCGTTTCGCTTGCCCTCGAACGACGGTGGGCCGTATGGCGGCAAGGGCGGAGCCTCCTGGCCGTCGGTGATGAAGATCAGGTCGATGCCGAGACCTCTGGCCATATCGATCGACCGGAACAGGCCGGCGGCGATGTGACTGTCGCCTTCCCAGGCCTCGCGCCAATCGATCGCATCGATCGCGCCGGACACTGCACCGTAGTCCTGGCAGACATCGATCGGCTCGAACAGCAGGAACGGCACGCGCTCGCTGAACAGCCCCAATGCCAGCCGGCTCGGACACGGCAGCCGGCCGATCATGTCCTTCAGCGCCGTCTTGGCGACGGCAAGACGGCTGGCCGGCCGCCCGGCCGCGTGATAGTCGCGCGTGTTCATGCTGCCGGTGATGTCGACGATGACGAGCAAATCGGCCCCCACCCGTGTCATCGGCACCGGCGGCAGCGCGATGGCGGCACACGCCAGCACCATCGCCACGAGCAGCAGCAGCGCCAAGGGGTCGCGCAATTTCTGCCGCCAATCCCACATCGCCGCGCCTCCCCCGAAAAACATCATGGCAGCCCCTGCGGCTTGCCCGGAATGTCCGTCCAGATCTTCTTCCGGTCGGCCTTGATGTCGTCGCCCGAGGTCCGCTCGAACGCTGGAAAATCGCGGATCAGCCGCGACGCCACGTCGAAATTGAATTTGGCATCCCAATCGTCGGGCGCCAGCGTCAGCGCCCGCCGATACGCGTCGCGCGACAGCACGACGAAGGGGCCTGCGCTGTCGAGCTTGCTGGCGGTGATGAGGTCGAAGGCCTGCCGCAGGCGGCTGTTGGCGAGATCGAAATGCGCGATGGCGGCGAGCCGTCCGCCATCCTGCCTGTCGAGAGCGTCCAGATAGGGCCGCACCTCGTCGATCCGGTCGTGATCGAGCAGGAATGAGACGCGTGCCAGCAGCAGCTCGGCCGGTGCGTTCAGCGGAACCTCCACATCATGGCCCGTCCTCAATCGGCGGATGGTCTCGTTGGCCATCCCGATGCGAAGCGTCTCGGCAAGCAGCGCAAGAGATGCCAGAACGGACAAGATCAACATTGCGACCAGCCGACCCGATCGCCATCGTGACCATGACAGCGCCAGCATCTCGAACGCCCGGTTGGACCGAGAATCGTTGCGATGAACCGCAACCGCTCGATGTGAGAGGCCGCTCATGCTGGCACTCCGACAGCCGTTTTCGACGTACCGGCGCGGGTCACCAGACGCACCTCGAGCAATTTGCCGGCGACCAGCACAACGATGAACACGCAGGCGATCGCGTAGGCCAGCCCCGTCAGATCGCGGCGCGGAATGCGTTCGACATAGGTGGTCGGAAAGCGTTCGAGCTGGTCGATCTGGTTGATGGCATCGGCGACCTGATCAGGGTTCTCGGCCTGGAAGGCGCGATACGGGACGCCCAGAGTCTGGAAGAAGAGATTGAGAAAATGCTCCGGCATGGCCCGCGGCGTATCCTCATCCGGGCCGGGCTCGTCGAACATGCCGTGGCTTCCGGCCGTTCGCAGGAACAGGAAGAACAAGTCCGCCTTGAACCTGCGGAACTCTGCGCGGAGCTGATCCTGCAGATGGGTCTCGATCACGGCACCGCCGTCGGACACCAGCAGGATCAAATAGTGCTCGTCCGGATGATCGGCGGCAAACATCGACAGCGCCATGCCGAGGCCGCGCGCCATGTTGGTGAAGTCGAGGCCGGGGCGGTCGCTGGCATCGATGGCGGCCCTGACGGCGTCGTGATGATCGGTCGGTGGCAGCACCAGCATCGGCGACGTCGAGAAAGCGGCGACTCCGAACAGATCGTGCGGCCGCCTGCCGACAAAATCCCGCAGCAGCCGCTTGGTAGCCGACGCCTTGGACTCCTCGCCGCCCGCCGGCGTTCGACCGGCAAACGTGTCATTCATGCTGCCGCTGCGGTCGAGCAGGATGACGACCTGTGCACCCTCTCCGGCCCGGCTCACCGTCTGCCCCAGACGATACGGACCGGCGAGCGCGGCCACGACCAGCGCGATGGCGGCGACAGCCGAGCAGCGCAAGCTCCAGCCAATCAGCGTCGACAGCGGATCGGCGGGAATCACAGACACCGAGCCGATCCGGGCTTCACGCTGCGCGGAAAACACCAGCGGCAACAGCCCAAGCAGCAGACCCAGCAGCACCCAGGGACGGTCGACGGCGAGGTTCATGGCCCGGCCCTTTCCGCGATCGCCAGGTTGCGCGTGAGCATCTCGACCCGATCGAACGAAAATTCCCGACGCGCCCGTTCGGGATCATTGGCGAAGAACGCGAGACGCGACGCACCGAAGAAGTCGCCAAGGCCGTCCTGCAAGGCGCGATAGGCCGCATGACGCTGCAGGAAGAGATCGAGATCATCGGCGAGCACCGACCGATTGTCGGCCAGATCGAGACCACGATGCAGAATTTCGAGCGCCTGAAGATAGGCCGCGATCTCGCCCTTGCGGCCGCGCAGTCGCCGCAACCGATCAGCAGCCTGAGAGAATGCGCGGGCCGGGCGCCGAACGAACGGCCACCAGGCGCGATCATACGCCACGAGAGCCAGGCACAGGAACGCAGCCCCGAGCGCTGCGATCAGCGACCAGATCCACGGCGAAAGATCGATGATCGCAGCCGCGCGATCCGGTCGCAGATAGCCCTTTGGATCGCTCTTGACCGGTGGGGCAACTTCGCGCAGCGGCGAGACGCCGATGGTCCAGGCCGGCACCCCGAACGCGACCGCTTTGCCGCCGCGGTGAAACAGCAGCGGGATCGGCGGAATCTCCTGCTGCCGCACGTCGAGCGCGTCATAGAAATTCTGGTAGACGATCGTCAGGATATAGCGGCGGTCGCCGTCGACGGTGTCCTGCCGGACATCGACAGACCGGATGTCGAGCCAATAGGTGAGGCTGCCGGGACGCGGCAACGAAGCTGTGTCGATGCTGGCGTCGCCCTCGACGGTGAGCGTGATATCCGCCTTGATCAAATCGCCGACGAAATAGCCGACATCCCGCGGCGTCCGGATCGTCTCCTGCTTCACGACGGACACATCGGCCGCGACCGCGGCCGGCACCGAGGTCGGCATATGCGCCACCAGCATCAACATCGCCAGACCGATACGCCGGACAAACCTCCGCATGACGGCTCTAGGCCTCCATGAGCTGCCGAGAGACCAGGTCGACATCCAACGCATCCGTGATTACGATGGGAGCGCGCCCAAATCTCAGCAGGATCCGCCTGATCCCGGCCCGGCGCTCGGCCTCCTGTGCAAGCCAGCGGCGCTTAAGGGCGGGACGCATCAACACGACCTTGCGCTGCAAGGTCTCGAGATCCGTCACCTCCAGCAGGCCCCAATCCGGCAGATTTTCGCCCTCGGACGAATCGTCGACCACGACAGGAATGAGATCGTGCCGGCTGAGCGCCTCACAGCCCTTTTCCAGGAGATCGAGCGGCAGCAGGAAATCGGAGATGACGAAGACGATCTTGCGTCTGCCGGCGACCCGGCACGCCGCCTCACGCAAGCCCTCGGCATCGCGCCCGCACCATTCTGCCTGCCGCAGCCGCGCCTCGACGTCCTCCGCCGTCGCAACGCGCCGATTCGGCGGAATGAAGCAGTCCTGCCGGATATCGTTGTCGAAACCGATCAGGGCGAAGCGGTCGCCGCTGCGGATCACCGAGCGCGCCAGCGCGCCGCAAAGCTCGGCGACCAGATCCTGCTTCCGTGCCCGCCCTTCATAGGACAGCGACCGCGTCATATCGACCAGCGCGTAGACGTCGATTGCACTGCGCTGCTGGAAGCGGCGCACCAGCGTGTGCTCGAACGGATCACGCAGCGTACCGCGGACATCGATTCGACGCGCGTCGGGATGCGCCATGAACGGCACCTGGTCACGAAACGTGCCGAAAGCGCCGACACCATGGCTTGGATGCGCGCCGGCCCGCAGGCCGGAGATGCGGCCGCGCGGCCGGTAGACGATGTCGCGGGCATCCGTCATGGCGCCGGCACGCTGGTAAGCACAGCGGTGCAGAGATCCCGGACGATCTCCTCGCGGCGCATGTCATAGATCGGATCGAGAAAGATCCGATGGGCCATGGTTTCGGTGAAGATGTCGCGGATGTCCTCGGGCACCAGCATGTCGCGCCCCTCAAGCCAGGCGCGCACGCGCGCCGCCCGCACCGCGAATGCGATGCCCCGGGGGCTGCCACCACCCTGCACCAGCCGTCCGATATCGACGCCGGGGATCGCAATGCCAGCAGCGGCGGGGCGCACGATGGCATCCCACAGCCGCACCACATAGGCCTGCAACGCCTCACTGGTATAGATGCTCTTCTGGATCAAGGGCGCACAGACGGCCAGGGACCTGAAGTCGAGCGCCGGCCTGTCGATCGCCTGCAGCAGCGCCTCCATATCATGGAAGCGCGGATCGAACACCAGTTGGCGCCGGATATCCGCCTCGACCGGCGCCTCAACGGCGATCTCCATCAGGAAGCGATCCCGGGCAGCGGCGGGGAGCTCGAAGGTCTCTTCCTTCTCGACGCGGTTGCGGTCCGCGTAGACCTGCATGTGCGGAAACTCAAAGGTTCTGTTGAAGGCCGTGACGCTGCGCTCCGCCATCAGACGCAGAAGCAGCGAATGCATCTGCGGACGCGCGCGGTTGATCTCGTTGAAGAAGAACACCGACAACTCGTCCGATCGCGCCAGGATTGCTGACGGCTCGACCCTCGGCCGTCCGTCATCACCGAGAAACGTATGGTAGAGCAGGTCGCTCGGCATCATGTCGACGGTGCCCTCGATGCGCTCGTAGCTGCCGCCGAGGGAACGCGCCACCGCGCGCAGGATCGTCGTCTTGCCGACGCCGACATCGCCGGCCAACAACACATGCCCCCGTGCGAACACCGCGATCGTCACGAGACGGACCGCACGCGACTGCCCGACGATCACCTGCTTGACCGACGCCTCGAAGGCCGATGCTGCTGATCGCCAGCGCTCCAGCAAAGAGGCGGTTAAAACGGCATCGTTCATCGCGACTCCGCGGAATGACCGTCGATTCCTGCCACCGACCGCTGACGACGAAAACCGAACGGATCCCTGACAATCGACTTTGCGATCGACTTTCGGCATCGTGCCGCCAGCAGCGAGATCTCACGCTGACGGATCGTCAGCGCGAGCCTTGGATGGGCGCGGCTCGCCGTCTACTTGTCGGCGATCTTCTCCACCTCGTAGACGAATTTTCCGGTCTTTCGGAAATTCTCGACGCGCCGCGCGTTGCGCGCTTCCATCTCGCGCTCGGAGGCGTCCTGCTTGGCGACCTCCTTCGGATCGAGCTTGGGATCATATTTCGAGCCGGCAATCTTGTCCGGGAAGCCGGGCTTCGGTTCCCAGCAGTTTCCGGGCGCCTTGCACCTGGTGCCGTCATAGGCCGACGCCGGAACGGTCATTGCCGCCGCCGCAAGCGACACGATGCCGAACGCAATGGAGTTCAGGGCTCTTGTCATGGGGTCTCCTCCTCTTTCTGCAGCACGTTGTTGTCGTTGACTCGCTCACGCCATTCGCCAAAACTCACGGCGCCTTGCACAATCCCGGCGGATCATCCGGGAAGGTCTCTCCCCGCTTGAACGGGGTAAACTTCTTTCTCTGATCGTCCGTCAGCCACGTCGCGGCCTTGACGTCATCCTTGTAGATATGCCGGACCCACGCCATCACCTGCAGCATCTGATCGAGCGTCAAATCATCGTAGTGCGGTCCCATCTGCGCTCTCGCACCGCCAAAGACGGTCTCGAACAAGCCCTGGTCGGTCTTGTTCTTTGGATAGGTCCAATAATCGTCATTCAGACCTGGACCGATCTTTCCTTCGCCGATCTCTCCGTGGCAGCCGGAACAGGATGTGAGATAGAACGATTCACCCACCTTGAGGCAACTGATGTCCTCGACATAGGGATTGATCCCGGTCTGCAAGAATCTGCGCACGCCTTCGGTGTTGCGGCCTTCCTTCTGCGCATTGGACAGGTCGAGCGGCTCCCCTGTATCAGTGTTGCGGAGATCCATCGAGGTGGGCGGTATCGGCTCCGCCGGTGTTGCCCACAGGCCTTGAGCTGTCATTCCAAACACGAGAGAAAGGACGACGAGGAACGATCTTCTCATTATTGATCCTAACGCGCTTCCAGTGATCATCATTCAGTTCGAGCTAGAGCCCTGAAGGACCGGTAAGCCCTCGTCTCTGAGGATTTCCGCGATCTCCGGCGCCGCCTTTGTCAGCGCGGCGTCGAGTAGAGCGAGAAGCGCCTCCTCGCCATGCCGCACGCCCATCGACTGATCGTATTGCTGCGCCATGCGCTCGCCATCGCGGTCCACATCATCCTTGATCGGAACCATCTTGAGCGCCGTATTTGCCTTGACGTAACGGGCAATTTCGGGCGCGAACACCGCCGCCAGGCCCGCATTGCCGCTCTCAACCTCAGAGACGATTTTCTGCGGTGGGATTTGCGTGTACTGGTTGCGCGGCGAACGGAAGCCGACCAGCGAATACAGATAGGCCATGTTATCGGTGTATTTGCCGATCTCCTTCAGCATGACTTCGCTCGGCGAGCCGAATTCGACGACGATATGGCCGACAGATTTGATCTGCGGATCCTGCCATGACTCCAGCTCGATATTCCTGTCCCTGCGGGTGACGAACACGTAGCCCGCGCGATAATAGGGCTTCGTCGTAAGGACCCGCCGATCGCCGCTGTCCAGGCCAACGACCACGTCGCATCTGCGCTTGTCCAGCCAGTCGCGGACCAGATAGATCGCGGGCTTGTCCGCGAACACGAAGACAGGCTCGCGCCCCATCGCCTTCGCCACGACACTGGCGATCCTGTTCTCGAAGCCGGTCTGCTCCTTGGACGAGAACGGCAGTTCGTTTCCGGCCGCACAAATACGTAGCTTCGATCCCTCGGCCGGCGCAGCCTGGGCCGTTCCGCCCGTGACATCGGAACCGCGCGCTTCGGCCGCGACCGCCGCCGACGGAGGGAGGATCAGACAGGCGAGAACCGCGGCGGGAGCGAGCGCGGCAAACATCGATCGTGACATGATGAATCCGTTGGTTTGCGAAAAACCGATCGAGATGTCTGGGAGTCGAGGGAGCGGCGCGCGAGGCAGGCGACCGCCCGTTCCGGCACCACCGGGGCCGGAACGGCGTCCTTGTCCGCGTCGGTGCAGCGACGCTACTAGTTCGACGACTTGTATTCGCCGAGGTTCACGTCGTCATAGGGGCCCTTGCCGTTCAGGGAGAACACCATCACCCCGCCGCCCATCTGGGTGTAGTTGGCGAGCTGCTTGAAGGCACCAACTGCGCCGAGACCGGCCGTCGGATCCTGCAGGTCGAACACCAGGCCGACGCCCGGCCAGCCGCCGACGCCATAGTAGATGGCGATGTACTGGGTGCCTTCATGCATGTAGGAGATCGGGTAACCGATCACGCCGGAGGGCAACTTGAACTTCCAGAGCAGCTCGCCGGTGTCGCTGTTGCGGGCCTTGATGAAGCCGTCCAGCGTGCCGTAGAAGACGAGATTTCCTGCCGTCGCCAAGGTGCCGCCCCAGACCGCAAAGCGCTCCATCTTCTCCCATTTGAACTTGCCGGTGATGGCGTTGTAGGCCTTGATCTGGCCGAGACCTTCATAGTTCTGGCGATCGCCTTTGGGACCGGGATACATGTTGAGCGTCGCGCCGACGAAGAACTGTCCTGCGCGGTAGGGCAGCATGAAGGGCTCCCAGTCCATGCAGATGTGATTGATCCCCATGAAGAACAGCTCCTTGGTCGGATCGTAGGAATCATGGCCCTGATTGTGATAGCCCATCGCCGACGGACAAATGTCCTTGGCGAGGTGATCCATCCTCGTGCCGTATTCCGGATCGCGGACCGGCTGACCGCTGGCGAGATCGACGGTCTTGAAAACGTTCACCGTGTCGTCGATCTTGTTGGCGGACACCAGATCGCCATTGGTGCGATCCAGCGTGTAGACGATTCCGTTGCGATCCGGGTGCGTCAGCAGGCTGCGGGTCTTGCCGTCCTTGTCCTTCTGCTCGGAGAGCATCATCACATTGACGCCGGCATAGTCCCACTCGTCGTGCGGCGTCTTCTGATAGCCGAACTTGGCTTCACCGGTATCGACGTCGCGGCCAAAGATGGTCATCGTCCACTTATTGTCGCCTGGACGCATGGTTTCGTTCCACGGCGCCGGGTTGCCGGTGCCGAAATAGACCAGATTGGTCTTCGGATCGAAGGCGTACCAGCCCCAGTTGGTGCCGCCGCCAACCTTCCAGGCATCGCCTTCCCAGGTCGAGAGGCCGAGCCCCTTCTGGCCATATTGCGGGTTCTTGATGTTGAAGTCGGAGGCCAGCAGCAGATCCTTGTCGGGACCGGTGGCGTAGGCACGCCATTTCTGCGCGCCATCGTGAACGTCATAGGCCGTCAGATAGCCACGCACGCCGAGCTCGGCGCCTGACGATCCGACCAGCACGGTGTCCTTGACCACGTAGGGCGCGATGGTGAGCGTCGAGCCGACCTTGATGTCGGAGTTCTCCATCTTCCAGAGGAGCTCGCCAGTCTTGGCATTCAGCGCCTGGACATGTCCATCGAGCAACGTCTTCAGGATCAGTGGGGGCGTCCTGGCATCTCCCGGCCAATAGGCGAGGCCGCGATTGACGATGTCGCAGCACGCGACCGCACGCGCCGCCGGATTCTGCTTCGGCTTGTCCTGCCACAAGATCCGCGTCGGATCCTTGAGGTCCAGCGCAAACGTGTTGTTCGGGAACGACGTGTGCACATACATCGTGCCGTTGACGACGAGCGGTGCGCCCTCGTGACCGTTGAGCAGCCCCGTCGAGAACGTCCAGGCGGGCTTCAGATTCTTGACGTTCTCGGCATTGATCTGGTTCGCCCTGCTGTAATTGTCAGACTTATAGTCCTTGCCGGGCATGACCCAGTTCTCGTCGCTTTGCGAGAGCTGGTCGAGCTTGTCGTTCGCGCTTGCAAGCCCCGATCCTCCCAGCGTCCCCATTGCAAGAAGCGCTGCGAAAGATGCGGATTGTAGTAGCCTGTACATGGTAGGCCCATCTCCTGCTGTTTCCTGCCCTGCCGTAATCGACAGAAGCCACGCCCATGATTTGATGGAGTGCGTTTTTGCCCGCACTTCCAGCGATTCCCACTATGCCGAGCATCGCATCGAGCAACCCTAATTCGTCGGGCAAAGAAACGCACCAGGACGATCTCTTAAAGTTCGCTCAGATCTTTTGCGATCAAGTCGGGAAAACTTCCCATGGCAGCTCTTGGCGAGGACGGGGCTACATCGACTGAAAGGATACGTCCGCGAAGAGAGGATTGTTCAATGACGCGGCAAGAGGTTCACCCCGATGCAAATCAAGATCACCTCCACAATCGGCGCGAGCGCCCGTCGCTATTCTGACACTGATAAGTGCACCAACTCTCGAACCTTCGGCTGCGGCTCTCTATTTGGAGGCACATCGCCGTCCAATGTCGAGCAACGCCGACCAATGCTATCCGGGTGCAAGCCTGCTGTTCTGCCGTGATCAGGCGAGGCTATTCCATTCCAAGCGGCTGCTGCCCTCATCACGAATGGACTGCCATCGTGACTCAAAGCCCGCGCTAACGTCTCAGGCGTTCTGGGCGATGCATGTCGAGGCGTTGAACTGGAGCAGAATGGAGCTCCGCGCCTATGCCGCGGCGATGCAGCTGCCGCCGCATTCGCTGCGCAAATGGCGCGACCGAATGGCCACCCGGGAGGTTACGATCGACTGGCGCACCCATCTTCCCCCCTCCGCCCGTTAGCACTAGTGCTAGGCACTCACAGCCCGAACGCCGCTTGCCAGCCGCCGAAATCGGCGATCTGGCCGCGCCGCCGGCACCGGTTCGGCGCTTCTTCAGCGACGAGGAAGAGCTCGCGATCGCTGGGGAAACCGAGCTACCAGGCGCCAAGGTCTCTGCAGTCGCGCGCAAGTACGGCATCGTCACCAGGCTGCTGTTCCGCTGGCGCGCGCAGTTCGGCATCGCGCCAAAGAAGCGCTCCAAGCTCGCCCGTGTCGTGCTGCCGGACGACATGCCCGCAACGCGCGCCCTGCGCGATCTCGTGCGTCCACCGGAGCGCATGAAACGCCCCCGCCTTCTTGACGAACCGCGCTAAGGTCGACCCAACGCGCATCCTGCCGTTCAGTGCGACTGATACTCGCGCCCGGGCTGGGTGTAGACCGTCTATGTTTCGTCTCAACCGGTACCTTCATAGACGAACGGGTTCACCTGCCGGACCGCGCATCACAGAATGCACTGATGGCCCCACTCACCGAAGCCGTGATCAGATCGCGCCGTCCGAGTGACTCCATTTGAAGCTCTTCATCTCGATTGATTATTGAACCGGCCTCAAACAAGACAGAAGGCATTTTGGCTTCTTTGAGCACAATGAGCTGATCGTATCGGTAAATCCCAAGCTCGGCGTCCAGTAGTTCATGTTGGTAATTCCCCATGAAAGCTTCGGTATACTGCCGAGCATATTGCAAACCTCGTACCTTCAACTGCCTTCCGAGCAGAGTCGCGAAAAGCAGGCTTGCATCATATTGCCGATTTTCATGAGAAACAAAAATTGAATAGCCGCTGACCTTATCATTGAAGTGGCTTGGTGTTCCCTCAAACTCCCAGTCCTCAAGCAACCAATCAGGCACGGAATCGTGGTGAATTGATAGAAACAGATCTGCTGACTGCTCGTTTGCGGTGGCGATGCGCTCGAAGAGACTTGCTCTTGCCTCCCCTTCGGTCACCAGCAAGGCGACGTCGGTAAACCCGTCGACGGCCAACCGTTCGCGGATCTGCCGGCCTAGCCGCAGATTAAAATCATACTCGAGAACGTTGCGGGCGCTGATAGCCCCGGGTGCCTGTGCCGTATGTCCAACATCTACGACAACCCGAAACTGCGTACGCTCGCAGCTCGCGTTGCCAGCCTCTTGCGACAAAGCGGTGGCGCCCGGAGCAGTCATCACCAGGAGCAGCAGGATCCATCCCGACCCAAGATGCCAAAGGCTAGTCATTATCGGCCGAGGCACCCGCGGCCGGCATGTTGCCCTAGCCAAGCGAAGCGCAGGCTTCATGCAGCACCATTCAACGAGAAAGCCGGCGCTCCAGCGAGCGGATCCACAATCCTCGTGGAGGTCGATCGCCCCGTCCACGCTGCTGACGGCGATATTCATCAATGCTGGCGCGTTCCACAAACCTTTGATACGGTCCAACATTCAACTTCCAATAGAGCACACTCGGGTCAACCCGCCAAGTGGGCTTTGGCGCGTATTGGAAAGAAATGTCTGTTGAGGATGGCAATGCGCGAGATCTTCATCAATTACCGGCGGATCGACACCATGGAGTCGGCCGGACATTTGTACGCTGATCTCTGCCGAATGTTCGGCAAAGATGCGGTCTTCATGGATACGCGAAGAAGTATCCCATGGGGCGCGGATTGGGACCGAGCGCTGAAGGACGGATTGGAGAATTGCGAGGTCCTGGTGGCGCTGATCGGACCACAATGGACCACCTGTGAACGGTCACCCGGGATGCGTGCTCTTGATGCTCCTGACGACTGGGTCCGCAACGAAATCGCGACAGCGCTCAAGCGATCGAAGAAGGTTCTGCCGGTACTGATCAGGAGGGACAAGCCGCCATCCGAAGGGGAGTTGCCTGCGGAGCTCTGCGATCTCCGTTTCCAATTTAACGAGGCCTACCCAATCTCGGAGGTGCACTGGGAGGAAGAAACCGGACAGCTCGTGAACGCGTTGAAGGAACTGCCAAAGCTCAAGCAGCTGTACGATCTTACGACGGGCGAGAGAGGGATTCGGCTGCTTGAGCAGCTGATCCGCCAGAATGCAAAGGTAGCAGACAAGGTCAGTCGGTCGCGGGTCGTGATCGAGACCACGGATCGCGGAGTGGACGAGATCAGGCTGCTCAAGAACATTCACGATGCGCTGCACGAGATCGAATCGAAGTCCCTGATTCCCATTCGCAGCGAACTGCAGCTACTCGAGTTGAACCCGAAAATGGGAGAATCAGTCGCGGTCAAAGCGCTCGCCAGCGCGCGCAGAAAGTTCGATCAGCAGGTTCGCGATATCCAGGCGTTGCGGGGTGAGCTGACTGCGATCGTTCCAAACCTGAATGTCTTGCTGGAAATCGATCTGCCACAGCATCTGAGCGCGACAGCCATGGCTTTCGACAAAGCGGCCAAAACGCAAAGGGCCACGGATTTCGATCGTCTCGTCGGCACGCTGGAACACCTCGGTGGCGAGATACCTGTGCGCTTAAACGACGAAATCGAAAGGGCAATGAGGCAGCTGGAATTAAGGCAATTGCTCGATCTCATGGCCGCGGTGGCGGGCCTTCTGGACCCGACTGCTGCCGCCAACCGCGAACTCAAGCCGATGCTGGCGGGTATCGCTGCGCTCAACGATCTGCGCGACGACTTGGCTTTGCGCGTACGCGATCATGGCCTGTTGCAGGGACTCGATAATACGCTTCGCCGGATGTTCGGTGGCCAATACAGACCCGGCTCATGGGACGAGGCGGACCGTGAGAGCCTATCCATCAACTGGAACTCGATACGGAGATTGCGCGAACGTTTCGTCGTACCGTTCTCGCCAATCTTCCGGGATCGTAAACAGGATCTGGAGGACCTCGAAGCCGGTATCGAACTAGCATTTAAACGCGACGAAAAGGGCGCGGACGTCCTCGCGTTGCTCAGCGAATACTCCAACGAAGTCGGAGAGCTCTTTCGCGAGGTGGATAGCGAGCTAAAGGATTTCTGCGCCAAGCTGCGTGAGAGGACACAACCATTAAAGGCGATCCTGGATCAACTTGAGCCGGAGCCCCAGAATGTCTGATCAACTCGCCTCCATCGCCCCAGCCGCTCCGTTCGGGGATGCCGCCGAGATGCGAGGTGTAAACGCCGGCCTGCTAGAGGCAATGGACCGGCGACTCGGACGTGACAGCAGCCCCGAGAGCGAGGCCGCCGCTCTTCAGGAGCTTGAGGCGGGCATTCGTATCTTTCTTGACCGCGGCGCGGCGACCGGTACCTTTGTCGAAGACATCAAGGAACGAACAGCCTGCCAGGTCTTGCTCGACTACTGGTCTTCCACCCTGTCGCATGCCGGCATGCGTGTAACGCGCTCCCGCCTGGCGCCCTTCGACGCTGCGCGCCTGCCCGATCTTAGCGACCAGAAATGCCCCTATGTGGGCTTGGAATCGTTCCGCAATAACACGTTTTTCTTCGGCCGCGAAAGCGCTGTTGCCAACCTGCTTCAGCGCGTGAGAGAGATTCCACTAGTAGTGGTGCAGGGTGGATCGGGAAGCGGAAAGTCATCGCTGGTGATGGGCGGTGCATTTCCGGTGCTTGCGGCGGCAGAGCATGCGCCGCGGTTCCGCGTGATTGGGCCATTCACGCCCGGCAATACAATGCTCGAAAATCTGATTGATGCGCTCCGCGCCCCAAATCCCGATGTGCCCTACGACCGCGTTGCAGAAGCCGAGATTTTACGGGCGAATCCTGCCTTGTTACCCAAGGTCGTCTGTGCGACGGCAACGCCGGTCTTACTTGTCGTCGACCAGTTCGAGGAGATCTTCACCTTATGTAAGGAGCGTGATCGAGCGATCGCCGCCAGCGCCATTGATGCTCTGCTGAAATCGTCTCCGGATTGCCGCGTCATACTTACATTGCGAGAGGAATTCACTAACGAGCTCGACAAGCTCGAGCCACTGCGTCCCTATTTTGCGCGGCACGCACGCTTTTCGATGAAGGAATGGCCGATGGGCTACGACGAGCTCAGGGCCGCTATCGAGCGGCCGGCGGCCCTTGTTAACCTGCATTTTGCACCAGGCATTATCGATGATTTAGTCAAGAGCGTGCTCGGGCAGGACACGGCGCTGCCGCTCTTGCAGTTTGCGCTACAGTCGCTATGGAAGCAGCGCGACCATAATCGCGTTACGCGCGAGGCCTACGAACGCGTGGGCAGCCCGCTCGTCGCGCTGGAACGCTACGCTGATGGGTTCTACAGCGGACTATCGCCCGAAAATCAGAAAGAACTGCAGCGAGTTCTCCTCGAACTCGTTCGCATCGACAGAATGATGGAAGCCTATCGCGAGCCGCGGATGCGGAGCGCTTTGCTTGAGAGCGGGAATCCGCGCACCGATGAAGTACTCAAGATGCTCGCGCGCGAAGACTTCCTACGCATTACGCCGACGGCTGACAACGATGCGACAGTCGAGGTCAAGCACGAAGCGTTGCTGCGCAATTGGCCCCGTTATGTAGAATGGATCGGCGGCAAGCGGGAGGGGGTGCGGCAACGCGTTGCGCTGACAGAGGCCGCGCAGCGATGGGATGCGCGTGGGCGCAGCCGCACTACCGACCTGCTGAGTCCCTGGCAGCTGCACGACGCGCAGCGCTTGACTGGCCTGACCCAACTCGAGAAAGACTATTTGCAATCCAGCGAAGATTACGCGAACGCCGAGCAGCGCGCCCGCGACCGAGAAAGACGATTCAAGTACTTTTTTGCCGCTTTAGGAGTCGTCGTGCTGGTCGTGCTGTTCGACAGCCTACTGTGGGTCATGAATGCTCAAACGGCTCGCGAACGCTCGCAAGTGCTGGAGGAATTCGCGCACGCTACCGAAGCGTCATATCGCGGCCAGATCGACGACGCGCTCACTGAGACGCTGGAGGCCGGACTCAAGATGACGATGTTGCCGGATCAGGTTCAAGCCGCCCTGCGTCCGCAGTTGCGTGAAGCTCTGCTGTCGACGCTCCAGAATGCTACTCAGCTTAAGCGGCTGTTCGTCAAGGATGGTGGCACGTTCAACGCCGTTGCATTCCACCCCACACGGTCCGATACGCTGATTGCTTTCGGCGGCAGCGACGGCCAGATCTACCTGGCGACCCTGGGGCATGTCGGAGAGCCGTTCCCGAACTCACTCAAGACCTGCGGCGATGACCAGGGGGTGTCCGCTCTAGCTTTCGCGTCGAATGGGCATCTCCTCGTCGCCGGATGCCGCAGCGGCAAGCTGGCAGTGTGGTCTGCCGACGACTGGCATCCCATTGGTAGTCAGCAAGTGTCTCAGAACTTCATCAGGAGCCTAAGCATTAGACCGGATGGGCGTCTCGTTGCCGTCAGCGGAGGAAAACATGTTGCGCTCGTTCAACTGGATGAACAAGGCGCCCCGTCGAAACAGACGATAAGGTTGGCCGAGGGAAACGAGGCGTCCGGCGGCGGAGTTCAGACCGTGGCGTTTTCACCGGACGGCGACACGCTCGTGGCCGGAGACGGCGACGGCAATATCTTTGTCTGCAAGACCGGAAGCGCCGAATCGTGGGACTGCAGGAACCCGCAGGGCTATCAGCGGGTGGAGAATGACGCGATCCTGACGTTGGCATACTCTCCTGACGGCCGGCAGATCGCCGTCGGTCACTATTGGCGGGGGGCTGTCGACCTATGGGATGCGCAGTTTTCCGCTGATAGCCGTAGAACGATTTACCATCAGTCACCGTCTGCGGTGTATGGCCTGACATTCTTTAAAGCCTGCAAGGAGTGGCAACTAGCCATTGGCACGAACGCCGGACTGGAATACAGCCCCATTGGCGACGGCTTGCAGCAAGCCGGACCGGTCGAGTTTTGCGCAAGAGCCAGATGGGCCCAAATCGGAGACCAAGTCTATAGCGTCGCCTTCGATAGCCGCAGCGGCCTGATCGCTGCAGCGACGCAATCAGGATATGTTGCGATACTCGATCCGGCCGGCAAGCGGGATCCCCTTCGCGAACGGGTGGTTCAGCCCAAGAGTTCGAAGATCCGGGGGGCGCTCCTGGCCGAGAAGGACTCGGCTGCGTGGGTGGCACTCCAGAACCCTCCAACCAAAGCAGACCCATCCAACGTTACAATTCTCAAGCTCGATGAGGAACGCGGCGAAGATGTTGTCCTGCATTTTGCGGCAGGAACGGGTGAGATCCAGCGCTTAGCGGCGAGTCCACAAACGCTCCGTCTCGCCACGATTGGATGTATCCGATCGCCCGACGTGCCGGACTGTTTGGCGAACGATCCATACGAAGTCATTGTCTGGCAGTTCACCGAACTCATGGATGCGCCCACGCGAATTGTCTCGCTTACTAACTCCGACTTTATAGCGTCCGACTTCCAGGGCCGGGCACCTGTTCGGGCTATTCTAAGCCCTGACGGGCGGTGGCTCGTGGTTTCGTTCTTGTACGGCTCCGCACCTACCGCGAGGGATCAAGACTCGCCACAGCCGTTGTTTGTGTTGAGGCTCAACGATCCCGGCAAGGGAATGTGGATTGACTCGAACTTGCGGCGGGTCAGAGAGATTGCTTTCAGCATTGATAGCAAGATGTTTGCAGCGGGAGGGTGCTGCGCAACCGACAAGGCGGAAAACAACCGGGATCAGATCCGGCTTTGGTCAGTGGATGGCTCTGGATTCACGCCGAGACGGTCGGCACTAACCCTCACGCCTCTAGCCAAGACCGTACAGGACCTTGCCTTCGCATCAGATAAAAAAGGCATCCCAATGCTGCTCGTTGGCGGGCGGTTTGGGACGATATACCGGTGGGTTCTCAACACCAAGGAAGCCACCGAAATGCGGGTCGACACGCATGGGGTGTCGTTTATCGCATTCAGCCACGATGAATCTCTTGTCGCTGCAGCCGATTCGCAGGGGGTTGTACGTCTGTGGGATACGTCGCGCTGGCTCCCATTTGAGCTCACGCCAAACACGGATGACCCTGCGGCGCCTGGCTTTCTTGCCTTTAGCATGACTGGCGCGCGGCTCATATCGAGCGCCGATAAGCTGGATTTCTGGGACCTCGATCCCGCTCAGCTCCAGCGCAAAGTCTGCTCGCTGCTCCGCGAGGTGGGTCCAAATGGGGTGGATAGGGAAACGCCCTGGCATGCAGACAGGGAGTGCAAGGAAGGGGCTCTGACGCATTATCCACATTCCTTTCCAGAACGCGTAAGAGATTTTTTTATGAGAGCGTGGGCAGTATTATGATCAATAAACGGAACAAGCCGCGCGGAAAGTTGCAGCTTCCTGGCTTAGCCAAGTCGAGGCGTGGTCCTCGACATTGACCTGGTCCAGTGGAATTGCACGGGAGCCCTCAAAATCCCGCTCATTTGGCGGTGGTTCGCGAGACTTGGCATCATCGGCCAATTACTCCGCTCGCGAGACAAACTCTGGATAACGCACAATCCGGAAGTCGGCCTGCATGCGGCAAAGCCCGCTTCTGCCATGGCGAAGCTTGCCGGTGTGAGCTGGCCCCAGGACTTGCCGCATCCATCGCGGCTTCTGACCCGGCCCGAACTCGTCGATGCGATCGCCGAAATACCGGATGCGTTCTCCGGCATGCAGAAGATGCCGAAAGAAATCGGCCTGCCCGTGACATTCAAACTCGACGCCTGCCGGCATGGCGGGATCACCGAGCTTGAGGAGGCCGAACTTACGGAGGGACTGGGCGCACACCGTAAGCCCCCGGTGACGGCCACCTTGCGTCGGCAGTGAGGCTTCGCGAAGCCATAGGACTAGTCCTGGAGCTAGTCCTATGGCCAAAGCGGAAGTTGAAGTGATCACGTCGGAGCGGCGACGGCGGCATTGGTCGCGGGCTGACAAGGAGCGCATCGTCGCTGCAGCGTTGCAGCCGGGTGCGACGATCCTGGGCGTGGCGCGCGCGTTTGGTGTGCATTCCAGCCAGGTGTTCCGCTGGCGCCAGCAGCTGTGCGGCGAGGAGACTGCCGTGCCCGGCTTCGCCGCTGTGACGATTGCAGCCGATCCCGATCTTCACGCAGCGGCAGCTCCGCCTCAGGGGCTGATCGAAGTCGAGATCGGGACTGAGACCAAGATCCGGATCAGCGGCGCGGCGGATGCCGCGACGGTGACGGCGGTGATCACGGCGCTCCGGGCGGGCTCGCGATGACGATCCCGATCCCTTCCGGCACACAGGTCTGGCTGGCGACCGGCCATACCGACATGCGCAAGGGCTTCGACGGCCTGGGGCTGCTGGTCCAGGAGACCTTGAAGCGCGATCCGCATGGCGGCCATCTGTTCGTGTTCCGCGGCCGCAGCGGCGGGCTGATCAAGGTGCTGTGGCACGACGGCCAGGGCATGTGCCTGTTCGCCAAGCGGCTGGAGCGCGGCCGCTTCATCTGGCCACAGGCTGTTGACGGAGCGGTGACGATCACGCCGGCCCAGCTCGGCTATCTGCTCGAAGGCATCGACTGGCGGCATCCGCAGCGGACGTGGCGCCCGGAAGCTGTTGGTTGAGGGCTCGAACGTCACGGCACTGATGCGTGCCGGGCGGAGCTGTGATTCCATCTTCTGTGATGATCACAGCCGATTCGCTCCCTGATGATGTCGCGACGCTGAAGGCGCTGGTGCTCGCCGGCCAGGCGGCCAAGCTTGCGGCGGAAGCCAAGGCACGCAATCTCGAAGCCGAGGTCCGCGCCCGCACGCTGCTGATCGAGCAGATGAAGTTCACGATCGCCAAGCTCAAGCACGAACAGCACGGCCAATCCTCCGAGCGCGCCTCGGTGCTCGATCAGCTCGAGCTGGAACTCGCCGACCTCGAGGAGGATGCATCGGAGGCCGAAGCCGATGCGCAGCTGGCAGGCGAACGCGCTAAGGCCGCGAAGATAGACGTGCAGCCATTCGAGCGGCGGCGTCCGGCGCGGCGGCCGCTGCCCGAAGACCTGCCGCGGGAGCGCGTCGTTCATCCCGCGCCGGCCAATTGTCCATGCTGTGGCGGGGACAGGTTGCGCAAGATCGGCGAGGACGTGACCGAGACGCTGGAGCTCGTGCCGCGGCAGTGGAAGGTGATCCAGCATGTGCGTGAGAAGTTCTCCTGCCGCGCCTGCGAGGCGATCAGCCAGCCGCCGGCGCCGTTCCATCCGATCTCGCGCGGGCGCGCTGGACCGCGTCTGCTCGCGCACATCCTATTCGCCAAATACGGCTTGCACCTGCCCCTCAACCGGCAGAGCACGACGTATGCGCACGAAGGTGTGATGCTGGACGTCTCCACGCTGGCCGACTGGGTCGGCGCGGCGGCGGCGACATTGATGCCGCTGGTCGATGCGATCAAGGCGCATGTCCTCGCTGCCGAGCGCATCCATGCCGACGACACCACGGTGCCGGTTCTGGCCAAGGGCGAGACGCGCACGGGGCGCGTCTGGACCTATGTGCGCGACGATCGGCCCTTCGCCGGGCACGCGCCGCCGGCCGCCTTGTTCTTCTACTCGCCCGACCGCTCCGGCACCCATCCAGAGGCGCATCTTGCGACCTATGCTGGACCGATGCAGGCGGATGCCTATGCCGGCTTCAACAGGCTCTACGATCCATCGCGGAAGCCGGGCCCGATCATCGAGGTCGGCTGCTGGGCGCATGCACGGCGCAAGTTCTTCGAGATCGCACGGCTGAAGAAGGCGCCGATCGCGATCGAAGCGATCGCGAAGATCGACGCTCTGTTTGCGATCGAGCGCGAGATCAACGGTCTGCCGGCCCAAGAGCGCAAAGCCGCGCGCCATGCGCGCAGCCGCCCGCTGGTCGATGAGCTTCATGCCTTCCTGCACGAGCGCCGCACCAAGCTCTCCGGCAAGAGCGAGACCGCCAAGGCGATCGACTACAGCCTCAAGCGCTGGGAGGTGTTCACGCGCTTCATCGACGATGGCCGGCTGTGCATGACCAACAACGCGGCCGAACGCGAGCTGCGCGCCGTGGCCGTCGGCCGCAAGAACTGGACCTTCGCCGGCTCCGACGATGGCGGCCGCCGTGCTGCCGCCATCTACACCCTGATCCAGACCGCCAAGCTCAACAACCTCGACCCGCAGGCGTGGCTTGCCGACGTCCTCGCCAGGTTGCCCGATCATCCGGCCAGCAGGATCGCAGACCTGCTGCCCTGGAGCTGGAAGCACACCGCCATCCCTGCCGCTGCCTGATCGCTCCGATCAATCGTCCATCCGCGCGGGCTACTCCGCCTGCGGTCTTCACCGGATGCGTACCGCACACCGCACAAGGGAAAGTTACGCCGGCTACGCCAAGCGCACACCCCCACGCATCCTTGCGGCAACACGCAAGCGGCGAGCTCACGTTTTGGCGAACACAATGCAAACGGAATTTCAGAATGCGGTGTCTGGCGAGTTTCAGAACAACGAAATCGTGAAAATGTAAGATACTGATCAGGCTTCAGAAAACTGGCTGGGGCGGGAGGGATCGAACCTCCGAATGGCGGAATCAAAATCCGCTTGATTATTCTGCTGTTTCAAGACGTATTTGGAAAAATGGACGAAATTCGCTCCAGTAATTTTAATACCTTAGCTGCTGTTTCCAAATGAATGCGGGACTCAGGGGGCAGCTTGTAGCGTGCTCTCGTGCGGTCAAGGTAAGCGCGATGGCTAGAAACCCGCGGGTGACCGTGTGAAGCGGTTCTTGACCCGTCCAGTGCCGAGCGAGTACCGATACGACGCGAGGATCTCTTTCGGCCAGAATCTCGCGGCGGAGGGCCGCAACACCCGGTTCTTGCTTTTCGTCGACGAGAAAATTCCTGGGCTTGTTGCATAACGAGAGTTCGCCAGTAGTGTCTTGGTGGAGCACCACTCGGAATAAAACTGCGAACTCTTTCGTTATCGAAATCGCGGCTTTGAATTCTGCACATCCTGCCCAAAGTAATCGGCGGCGGTCATTGAACCGCTGTTGAAATTTCGGAGGGCCAGAAGCGGCATCATCTAGCGCGGCTGCATTCGCGCGCCTGCGTCAATGCTGATAGTTGTGGCGTTAAGATAGGCATTCTCGGCGATGTGCTTGACCAAACTGGCGAACTCGTGGGGTTGCCCCATCCTGTTCGGATAAAGGATCATACGGTCAACGATCGACTGCGAAACCTTCGGCGGCATGCCGGCGACCATCCCGGTGTCGAACAAGCCCGGTGCAATGGAGACGACGCGAATGCCATGTTCAGCGAGGTCACGCGCGACAGGCAAGGTGAGGCCGACCACGCCGGCCTTGCTGGCGCTGTAGGCCGCCTGGCCCACCTGCCCTTGCGAGGCTGCGCCGGATGCGGTGTTGATGATGACGCCACGTTCGCCGCTCGGGCCCTCCGGTTGGTTGCAGGTCATAGCGAGCGCCGCAAAGCGGATGATGTTGAAGGTGCCGGTGAGATTGATGCCGATGACCTTGTTCCAGGTCGCCAGCGGAAACGGCTGCCCCTTCGATACGGTCTTGGCCGCATCGGCGACGCCCGCACAATTGACGGCGATATGAACCGCCTGGAATGCTTCGAGCACAGCCTCGATCGCGGAGCTAACGCTGGTCTCGTCGGCAACGTCGACAACACGCCCGAATGCCGCGCTCCCCAGTTCCCGGCAAAGATCGGCGAGCCGCGACTCGTCACGATCGAAGGCGGCGACACGCACGCCCGCCTTCGCCAGTGTGACGCACGATGCCCGCCCGAGCCCCGACGCCGCGCCGGTCACGATTGCAACTTTTCCATTCAACTGCATGAGAGCCCCTCTTGCTCGATCTTCTGTATCAGCGGCCAAGGATGGTGATGCAGGCTACCGCCTCTTCGATGCCCTGAAGGCCGCCGCCGTTTTCGGCGAGCGCGATGCGCGCCCCCTCGACCTGCCGCGGTCCCGCCTCGCCGCGCAGTTGCGCCACCAGTTCATGTACCTGCCCGATGCCGGTGGCGCCGACGGGATGTCCCTTGGATTCAAGTCCGCCGGACGGATTGACCGGTATAAGTCCGCCGAGCGCGGTGTCACCGCGCTCCGAAATGATGCCGCCTTCACCGAAATCGCAGAATCCGAGGTTCTCGATCTGGATGATCTCGCCCATGGCCGTCGCGTCATGCACCTCGGCGACAGCGACGTCGTCCGGGCCGATACCGGCCTTGTTGTAGGCCTTTTTCGCCGCGAGCGCGGTACAGTGCCGCTCCACTTCGGACGGATCACGATCGCTACCGGTCTGGATGACCGATGCCAGCACGCGGATGGCCCGCGACTTGTCGAGACCAAGCCGCTTCAAGCCCGCCTCGGTCGCGAGGATCGCAGCCGCCGCACCGTCCGATATCGGCGAGCACATCGGAAGCGTCAGCGGATAGGTGATCGGCGGGGCATTCAGCACTTCGTCGACCGAATAGGCATTGCGAAACTGCGCCAGCGGATTTTCCACGGAATGCCGATGGTTCTTCGCCGCCACCGCAGCAAGCTGGCGCTGCGTGGTGCCGAAGCGCTTCATGTGCTGACGTGAGAACGCGGCGTAGACATCCATGAACACGCTGTAGGGCTTGTCCGAGGTCGTGCCTTCCGGCACCTCGACTCCCTCGCCGAGCGCTAGCAGCCTGTCGCGAATTTCGCCGTCGCGGCTGACGTCCCAGGCACTATCGAATGCCTCGAACATCAGCTTGCGATCTGTCGAGAACATCTTCTCGGCGCCGAGCGCGAGCGCAACGTCCCCCTCACCCGCCTTAAGGAAAGTCACGGCAAGGTTGAACGCCGTGCTGCCGCTGGCACAGGCGTTCTCGACATTGACAACGGGAACGCCGCCGATTCCCATTTCGCGTAGCAGGATCTCGCCGCGGATCATGTGCTGGCGCTCCATATGGCCTTGCGACGCGTTGGCGAAGAAGGCCGCTTCGATGTCAGACTTCTGCAATCCCGCATCGCCGAGCGCGGCATCCACCGCGCTGCGCGACAGGGTCTTCATATCGATATCGAGCATGCGCCCAAACGGGGTCATGCCAACACCGACCACATAGATGTCGCTCATCGCGCCCTCCCTTGAGGATTGGAATCTTCTCTGGTCTCTACCTGCTAGTCCTTGAGCTCCGGCAGTGCACGCAGCACCTGCTCCGTATGCTCGCCAAGGCCGGGCACGCCGGAGCGCGGACCGGGATGCTCGCCGGAAAAAATCAACGGCTGCGCCACATGGTGGCTCCGCCCGCCGTTCCCATCCGCCACCTCGCGGAACAGCCCGCGCGCCCGGAAATGCGGATCGGCGGTCACCTCGCTCAACGAGTTCACCGGCCCCCATGGAATCCCGGCGGCATCCAGCTTCTGCGCCCAATCGGTGCGATCGCGCGTCGCCAGCACGGCAGCGACCTTGCCTCGCAAGGCATCGCCGCGCGCGACCCGCTCGCTGCGATTGAAGCCGGCCGCATCAGGCATGCCGAGCAACTCGCACAGCGGCCGCCAGAACCAGTCTTCATGAGCAATCGACAACGTGAGGAGACGGCCATCGGCACACTTGAAGACGCCATAGGCCGGCTCGGCGCCGATGTCGGCGAGCGGCGCACCGTTCATCACCGGACCGAGCATCACCGACATCCAGGACACCAGGCCGTCCGTCATCGAGACGTCGACATATTTTCCTTCTCCCGTACGTGCGCGCTCGAACAGCGCCGCCAACGTGCCGACGGCAGCGAACATGCCGGAGGACAGGTCGCCGATCGCGATGCTTCCCGGATCCTCCACCGAGCCTTGCTCGGCGTGACGAAAGAGAAACCCGGCAAGTGCCTGATAGGAGATGTCGTGGGCGGGGCGATCGCGATACGGCCCGTCCTGCCCGAAGCCGGAGATCGAGACATAGACCATCCTTGGGTTGAGCTCCGCCATCGCCTCATGGCCGAAGCCGAGACGCGCCATGGTGCCCGGACGAAATCCTTCCATCAGCACGTCGGCGGAAGCGACCAGCCTGCGCAGGTTCAGCTTGCCTTCAACGCTCTTGAGATCCAGCGCCACCGAGCGCTTGCCGCGATTGAGCGCGCCGTGAAAGGCCGGAAACTGCCGTGCAGGATCTCCCGCGCCCGGACGTTCCACCAGGATCACGTCGGCGCCAAGATCACTTAGCAACAAGGTTGCGTAAGGCCCGGGATACTGCTCAGCCAGACTGATCACCCGAATTCCAGCGAGGGGAAGACTCATCTCGATCGCTCTTTCCGGCAGCGGCTTGACTTGCATTAATCCCGACAGTCTGTAACATAACCTTACGAATAATCAACTAACTCGAAAGTCAATTCCGAGGAAAGTCCGGTGGAATCGGTTATCTCTGAAATTCGGGGTGGCGCGATGTGGATCACGCTGAACCGGCCGGATGCACTCAATGCCATCACTCCCGCGGTGATTTCGGGCATCAACGCGGCGCTCGACAAGGCTCAGCTGTCAGACGTCCGCGCAGTAGTGCTGACCGGAACGGGGCGCGCATTCTGCGCCGGCGCCGACCTCAAATTCGTACGCGGCGAAGCCGGGAACGAAACGTCGCTGAGCCGCCTTCTCGATACCGTTCTCCTTGTCATGAACCGGCTCGAGACGTTTCCCATGCCGGTGATCGCGTCGCTGAACGGATTGACGTTGGCTGGCGGCTTGGAACTGATGCTGTGCTGCGATCTCGTCGTCGCGGCGCGCTCGGCCAAGCTGGGCGACGCCCATGCAAATTTTGGGCTCTTGCCCGGCGGCGGCAGCTCGGTGCGGCTGCCGCGTAAGATCGGCCCGACCCGCGCAAAATATCTGCTCTACACCGGCGAGTTCGTGCCAGCCGAACAGCTCGTTGCCGCCGGACTGGTCAACGAGGTCGTCGATGACGACATGCTGATCCCGGCGACCGAGGCGCTGGTCGCCAAGCTCGTCAACAAGAGCCCGCTCGTGCTTCGGCGCATGAAGGTGCTGGTCGATGATGGCCTCGAGCAACCTTGTGCGATAGCACTGCGACAAGAACTGCTCGCCAGCGAAGTCCACGCCCGCAGCAACGACCTGAAGGAGGGACTTGCCGCATTCGAGGAAAAACGCAAACCACGCTTCACCGGCAAATAGGAAAAGCAAGTCGGGAATGCCAAGAGGAGACGGTAATGAGCCAGGAGACGCGCTTCACGGTCCTGCAACAGATCCAGCGTGCGGCCCACCAGCTCGCACCCGCCATTCGGGAGATGTTCGATCGCGCAGGCCTCGCTCCAGCCGATCTCAAGACCGTGGACGACCTGTCGCGGCTGCCCGTATTCAAAAAGGAGTCGCTGGTCGAGTTACAACGCCAGCGGCCGCCATTCGGGGGTTTCCTTGCAGCAAAGGATGAAGAAATCGTCCGTATCTTCGTCTCTCCCGGCCCCATCAACGAACCTCAACTGAGGCACGACCGCGACGGATGCGGCTTCGGCACGGCCTTTGCCGCCGCCGGCCTCGGCCCCGGCGATCGCGTGCTCAACACCTGGTCCTATCATCTCGTGCCTGCCGGCCTTCTGCTCGACGAGGGCCTGCGCTCGGTCGGCGCGACGGTGATTCCAGCCGGCACCGGCGGCAGCGAGTTGCAGGCGAAGCTGGTGACCGACCTTGGCGTGACCTGCATCTGCGCCTCGACCGCCTTCTTCATCACGCTAGCGGAAGCCATCGAGGCGATGGGTCATTCGCTGCCCGGTGGCTGGAAGGTCAGAACTGCGTTGCTCGGCGGCGAACTCGGCGACTGGCTCGGCAAGCGCCGTCGCCTGGAAGCCAGGTACGGCGTTCGCACCTTCGCAGTCTATGCGACGGCGGACTTCGGCGTGATCGCCTTCGAAAATGGCGCGCAGGACGGCGGCTACGAGGTTCACCAGGACCGCATCGTGCAAATCTGTGACCCGACGACGGGGGCTCCGCTTCCGCACGGCGAGCCCGGCGAGATCGTGGTTACCACGCTGACGCCGGGCTGGCCGCTGATCCGGTTCGGTACCGGCGACGTCGCCGTCGCCACGGCTATGAACGCCGATGGCACGGTGCGCAGGATCGGCATGCTGCAGGGACGCGTCGGGCAGGCGGTGAAGGCGCGCGAGATATTCATCTATCCGCGCCAGCTCGAAGACCTCGCCATTGCCATTCCGGGAATCGGCCGCGCGCAGGCCATCGTCACCCGCCCGCAACAGCGGGAAGAGATCACGGTGCGGCTTTCGCTGCTTCCGGATGCGGACCGCGACGCCGTCCTGGCGGCGGCGCCGGCCCGCTTCAACGCGCTGTCTCGTCTGAAGGCCGACCGTATCGAGGTGGTAGGAACAGACGAACTGCCGGCCGACGCTCCATTCGTCGTCGACCGGAAGGACGCCTGACCCCGCACCGGCACGCAGCGCCTCAGCCGAGCCACCGCTTGCGGCGTCGATAATGCTTGATGTCGCGGTAGCTCTTGCGCTCGCCCTTAAGGTCAAGCCCGAGGTAGAACTCCCGCACGTCCTCGTTGTTTCGCAGCTCTTCCGCGGCGCCTTCGAGGACGATGCGTCCATTCTCCATGACGTAGCCGTAGTCGGCGATATCCAACGCGACGCGCGTGTTCTGTTCGACGATCAGAAGCGTGGTCCCGCTTGCCTTGAGGTCCTTCAGCAGCTCGAACACCTCGTCGATCATCAACGGCGCTAGGCCAAGCGACGGCTCGTCAATCATGATCAGCCTGGGATTGGCCATCATCGCGCGCCCGATCACGACCATTTGCTGTTCGCCGCCGGACAGATAGCCGGTTATCCGATCCTTGAGCGCCGCAAGCCGGCGAATGCGATCGTAGACATGATCAAGGCGCTTGCGTACCTCACGCCCCGACGATTCCATGTGGCCGCCGACCAGCAGATTCTGCTCGACGGTCAGATGGCGCAACACGCGGCGGCCCTCCATCACATGGATAATGCCGCCTCGAACGACTTCGGTCGGGTCCGCCCTGTCGATTCTCTTGCCGTCGAAACCGATATTGCCGGAGGTCACCCGGCCGTCCTCGACGCGTATGATGCCGGAAATCGCTTTCAGCGTCGTCGACTTGCCGGCCCCATTGCCGCCGAGCAACGCAACGCATTTGCCATCCGGCACGGCGAGCGAAATGCCCTTCACCGCCAGAATGACGTCGCTGTAGATGACTTCAACGTTGTTCAGCTCGAGCAAAACGCAAGCCTCCCGAGGGGATCCGACCGGGCCCGCGGGACCCGGCCGGATGGCGTTACTTCACCACTTGTTAATGGACGGCACCGGCACGTTGGCAGCAGCCTCCGTGTACTTGCCGTCCTTGATGGTGACGATACTCGCGACCAGCCCCTGCGTCGGGAACGGCCCGTCGTTCGAGAACTTGGTGTTGCCGAGAATCTTGTAGGTCTCATCCGCGGAGATCGTCGTCGACATCAGCGCCTCGCGGACAGCTTCGCCCGTGACCTTGTCCGCGCCGACCTTCTTGGCCGCAGCTTCGATGGCCCGCATCGCAATCAGCGCCTGACCAAGACCTTGGACAGCCGAAACCGTCCATTTGGCCTTGAGGTCGTACTTGCTCTGAAGCATCTCGAAGAACTCGCGGCCAGGCGTCTTTGTGTCGGTGGGCGCAGCCATCGCATAAACTTCGTAATCGCCCTCCATCTGCTTGACGTCGCCGATCGCGCGGCCGGATTCCGCCAGTCCGTTGTGCGAACTCATGACAATCGGCACCTGTTTGCCGAGCGACTGCAGCGCCCGCTTGGTGGCGACCACGGCGGCCGTGTTCGTCATGACCATGATCACTTCGGCTCCCTTACGGGTCACGCGGTTGACCTGGGTGGTCAAATCGGTGGGCTGAACTTCCGTGAACACAACCTCGACGACTTCGACCTTGTCCGGATTGTCGGAGGCATATCGCTGGACACCCTTGTGCTGGTCGACATAGGCCGGCGAGGCTTCCGACGAGATGATCGCGACCTTCAGCGGCCCGCTGCCTCCGCGCTTCTGGCGGAACCACTCGAAGAACGCAGTGGCCTCATGGCTGTAGGTCGGGCGCTGGTTGAAGATCCACGGATCGGGCTTCCAGGCAAAGCCATACGCGGCAGTCGACATCACCATCGGGATCTTGTCGGACGGCAGCCGCCCCTGAAGCGCGGCGACGTCGGGTCCGCCGACCCCAAGCACGATAATCGGATTTAGCTCGGCCTTGATGCCGGGCCACAGGCTCGCCACCTGCGCCGCATCATAGCGGTGATCGTAATCCTTGGTGCCGAGCTTGACGCCGATCTTCTTGCCGACTTCGGCATTCCACCATTCGATGACCGGCCGGCGCGCACCGATCAGGTCCTTCATCACATCCGCATAAGGACCGGTAAAATCGGCAAGCGACGCCACATTGTAGGTCGTCTGGGCACCGGCCGGCGCCGAGATCGTCAGCAAACCGAGCGCAGCGGCCGCCCCAAAGATCTTGATGTGCTTCAAGATTGTCATCTTCAGTTCCTCCCATGAATGTTCTAATTCCGATCGCCCAGGCATCAATAGGGAAATGGCCAAAGGCGATAGGATCGTTTCAGGATATTCCAGCGGTGCATCAGCCCGCGCGGCTCGAAAATCAGGAACGCTGCGATGATCCCGCCGAGAAACACGTTCATCATCGCAAACACCACATCGCCACCGAGCGAGGGAAATTGCGCGACGATGCTGGGCCCAAGTGTAACGAAGCTTTCCTGAATTGCCTTGATGACGAAGACGCCGATCAACGCTCCGGTGATCGAACCGAGGCCTCCGACGATGACCATTGCGATGAACCAGATCGAATGGAACAGCGTGAATTGATCGACGGCGACGAAACGCACGTAGTAGGCCCACAGCCCCCCGCCGATCCCCGCGTAGAACGCACCGATCAGGAAGGCGGTTGCCTTGGTCCGCACGACGTTGATTCCCATCAGCCCGGAAGCGACGTCGTCGTCGCAGACTGCGACGAAGGCGCGCCCGTGCCGGCTGCGCACGATGCCATAGGCGCCGAACACCATCGCCGCGGTCACGGCCAGGCAGAGATAGTAGATCGAGGTCTCACTGACGAAACTGAAGCCGAAAATCTGTGCCGGCTCCAGCGTCAACCCGTTCGACCCGCCGAACCACGACTGCGGCAGATTGAGAATGAGGAAATGAAACAGGGTCTGTGCCGCGATGGTGGTGAGCGCCAGGTAAAAGCCCTTGATGCGAACCGCCGACAAGCCAAAGATGAACCCGAACACCGCGGCGGCGCAGCCCCCGAACGGAATACTGAGCCAGAACGGCAGATTGAATTTGATCGCCAGCGCTCCGGTGGCGTAGGCGCCGACTCCCATGAACGCAGCCTGGCCGAGATTGATCTGGCCCGCATATCCCATGTTGATCTGCAGGCCGATCACGACCACGGCCATGATCAGCATATTGGTCGAGATGGCGACGAGCCGCGGTCCCAGAACATGGGGCAGGATGACCAGCGCGACGAAAAGCAGAACGAGCGCGACACATTGTCCGCGGGTGCGGATCAACGCCTGATCGCGTTCGAAGCTGGTGGCGAATACGCCTGCCGGATCCATCGGTCACACCCTTTCGATGGTCTTCCAGCCGAACATTCCGGTCGGCCGAATAAAGAGGATGAGCAGCATGATGATAAACGGAAACACGGTGCCGATCGCGCCGCCCACGATCGGATCGAGGTAGGCGGTCACGAGCCCCTGAATGATACCGACGATAAGGCCGGCCAGCAGAACCCCGGCGATCGCCTCGAAACCCGCCAGCAGCGCCACCGGCAACGCCGCAAGGCCGATGTCGGAGGCGAGGAAGTTCAGCGACTTTCCGCTGAGGAAGATGATGGCGCCAAGCGTCGACAGCACGGCACCGAGAATCCAGGCGAACGCAATGGAGCGCTTCACTGAAATTCCCATCGACAGCGCCACCTGATGATCTTCGGCAACCGCTGTCATGCGCAGCCCGGCCCGCGTGCGGTTGAAGAACCACGACAGGCCGAAACCGACGATGACCGTGATTGCGCCGCCGATGAGAAGCGAGCGAGGGATGAGGATCTCCCCGATGATCACCGGCTGAAGCGGAAAGATGATCGGGAACGAGCGCACCTGCGGGCCGAACAGCACGAGGATCAGGCCGCGGATCAGGATCAAAAGTCCGATCGTGACCATGACCATGGCGAACACCGACTCACCGGCGAGGCGGGAAAAGAACACCCGCTCGATGAGGAGTCCGAACAGCGCCGCCGCAACGAACGCGAGCGGAATGCCGATCGAGAGCGGCAGGCCCAGCGAGGCGACCATCCACCAGACGATGAAGCCGCCGAACACGACGAGTTCGCCTTGGGCGAAATTGAAGACCTTCGACGCCCGATAGATGACCACGAAGCCCATGGCGATGAGGGCATAGAGCAGCCCGACCAGCGCACCGTTGATGAAGTAGTTGACGAAATCGATCATGCGATGGCCCGCAACGGTTCAGCGGCGTTTGCCGACTTGCCTGCCTTGACGACGTCGTGGATGGCGACGTGAGCAGACAGCGCGCCCTTTCGCCCGTCCTGATATGTCACCGCGATGTCGAGCTTCTGATGATCCCGACTGCCGTACATCGCCTCGATCAGCACGGCATAGCGTTCGGCGAGGAATTCGCGTCGCAGCTTGCGTGTGCGGGTCAATTCGCCTTCATCCGGATCGAGCTCCTTGGGGAAGTTGGCAAAGCGACGGACCCTCGCGTGCTCGGGCAGGAACGTGTTGACGCGCGCAATCTCGCCGCGCATCAATTCGGCCACCTCTGGCTTCTGCGAAAGGTCGGTGAAGGTGGAGAAGCTGATGTTTCGATCCTCCGCCCAACGCGACACCACGCTCATGTCGATATTGATCAGCGCGCCGATATAGTCGCGCGTATCGTCGCCAAGCGTCATGATGTCCTTGATGAACGGGCTGAAACGCAGCCGGGTCTCGATAAACTGAGGCGGAAACCGTTCGCCGGAGCGAAGCTGTCGAAGATCGTCGAGGCGCTCGAGGAATACGAGCTCGCCGCTGTCGGTGACCGACACGGCATCGCCCGTGCGATACCATCCGTCCTCAACGCGCTGGGCGACGCTGTCGGGCTTCTTGTGATAGCCTTGAAAGACACTGCCGCCACGAACGAGCAATTCACCCTGCTCCGACACCTTCCATTCCAGCGCCGCACCGGATTCGGGGTGCGAGCTCAGCCAGTGCCCGACCGTCTCGAGATTGTACCGATTCCCCTGATGCAGGGTCAGGAGTCCGATCTCGGTGGCGCCATAGATATTGCGTAACGGCACGCCGATGGCATGGAACAGGCGAAACACATCCGGCGCCATCGTGGAGCCGCCGCACAATGCGAGCTTGATGCGCGTGAGGCCGAGCTTGTCCCGCAGCGGCTTCAATACCAGCATCTCCGCAAGCGGCAGCGCAAGCCGCGCGCCGAGCGGGACGGGCCTGCCTTCAAGACGCGCGACATGGACCTTGTGGCCGATATCGACACCCCAGGCATAGATCGCCCTGCGCGTCCGGCCGGCATCGAGCATCCGGCCCTGGATGGTGGCGGCGAGGCTCTCCCACTGGCGGGGAGCGAATACCATCACCTCGACTGCGAGTTCGCGGATATTGTTGAGAACCTCCTCAGGCGATTCCGGGAAATTCACCACCAGCGGCAGCAGGAGGCCGATAGTGACGCCGAAGAACTGCTCCGTCGCCCAGGCCGGGGCGATATAGGTGAGATACTCCATGCCGGGCTTGATGCCGGTCGCCGCGATGACGCGATGCGCGTTGTCGACGAGATAGCGGTGGGTCAGCACCACGCCCTTCGGCCGCCCGGTGGTGCCGGAGGTATAAGACAGCACGGCCACGTCGTCGGGTCGGCCTGTCTCGACCAGGCGCCGGAACAGATCGGTATCCTCGGCGTGGCGCGCGCGTCCGACCTCAACCACCTTCTCGAACGGCGTCAGGCGCTCGTGACGATAGGACCACATCCCGGTATCGTCCCAGTAGATCATCTGGCGAAGGTGCCGAACGCGATCGAGAATCGCGAACCCCTTGTCCACCTGCTCCTGATCCTGCGCTACCAGACAGACCGCATCGCTATCGTTGAGGAGGTATTCGATTTCGTCCGCAGTGATGTCAGGATAGAGCGAGACGATCTTGCATCCGATCGAGAACGCCGCAAACTCGCTCCAGAAGTTCTCCGGCTCGTTCTCGCCGATAATGGCCACGGTCTCGCCGCGGCGAATACCCATCGCGTCAAGGCCAAGGGCGAAGGAACGCACCTTCTCGAGAACATCACCATAGGTGTATTCGCGCCAGATGCCGCGATACTTGTGCCGCTCAACGAGCCGGTCCGGCGCCGCGCTGGCGCGCTCGAGCAACAGTTGCGGAATGGTACGCATCGGCAGCATCAGCGATTTCCTTCGCCCAGATATGCCTTGAGCACCGCAGGATTCTTCTGAACCTCCAGCGGAGTCCCCTCTGCAATCTTGCGGCCAAAGTCGAGCACCACGATCCGGTCCGCTAGATCCATGACGACACCCATGTCGTGCTCGACGAGCACCACCGGGATCTGTCGCGCCTCGCGAACGTCGAGAATGAATCGCGCGAGGTCCTCCTTCTCCTCGGTATTCATCCCGGCCATCGGCTCATCCATCAGCAGGATGCTCGGCTCCTGAGCCAGTGCCCGACCGAGATCGACGCGTTTGCGCAAGCCGTAGCCGAGGCTGCCGACCGGCTGATGGCGGATGGATTCGATTTCGAGCAGCTCGATGATTTCCTCGACGACCTCGCGGTGCCGGATCTCCTCGCGTCTGCAAGGCCCGAAGTAAAAGAATGCCGACGGAATCGAGCTCTTCATGTGAATGTGACGGCCGACCATGATGTTTTCGATCACGGTCATGTTCGAAAAGATATGCGTCCCCTGGAAGGTCCGGGCCAGGCCGGCCTTCACGATATGGTGGACGCCCATGCCGGACAGCAGCGAGCCATTGAATCGTACCTCGCCCTGCTGCGGCCGATAGAAGCCGCTGAGGCAATTCATCAGGGAGGTCTTGCCGGCACCGTTCGGCCCGATCACCGCGAGCAACTCGTCCACCCCGACCGCGATGGACACATTGTCAAGCGCGACAACGCCACCGAAAGCCATCCGGATACCGTCGGCGACGAGAACCGCGGCATTCTGCGCCGCACGGCTCTGCGATGCTGAATAGAGAGGCGAAACAGCGCTCAACACGCTCCCCCTTCACCAACGCAGTCCTGCGACATTCATCCTCCCCACGGTATGCGGCATTTCGACCGAACAGCGCCCCACCCTCAAATCGACCCATCCTCTGCGGATTTTTATGACCGATGAGCATTATTTTTAACTCGACGGTCAATTTCGGTCAAGCCCATTCGGGCGCCTGCAACACACCACGACGAAACAGGCAGATCGAACACTCCGGCGCGAACGCATCAAGAGGCACGGATTCCGGTTGCAGCAGGCAGCAGGCACTTCCCGCTTTGGAGGAAGCTCGTGATTGGGCGCATTCAGGCGCGCCTTTCGACGAAGCGGCCTCGACTTTTCGACCTGCAATGGCACCAAACCGAAAAGGCAAAGCCTCGAATATGAATTGACCATAACGTCAAATATCCTAATATGTGGTCGAATACGGAAGATCTGCAGCTCTCCGTGAGCAACGTCTGTCACCGGTTTCGCGCGCTCGCGAAACCGCGTCGCTCCAGCAACGCTGCCAATTTCCGGTAAGGACAGGCAGGAGGAGAATCCGGGATGGCAGGAGCCGAGAGCAAATCTTTTTCGTTCCTAACCGACCAGCAAACGATGGTTCGGGACGTCGCGCGCAAGGTTGCGACCGACGCGATCGCCCCCACGGCAGCGGAACGCGATCGCACCGCGACGTGGCCGCACGCCGAATTGAAGGCTCTCGCGAATCTTGGCTTCATGGGCATGCTGCCGCCGGAACAATATGGCGGCTCGAACGCGGGGTTCGTCGCCTATTGTCTGGCGCTGGAGCAGATCGCTGCGGCCGACGCGGGTGTCGGCACCATTTTCCACGTCCACAACGTCACCGCCTTCACCATCGCCTTGCGCGGCAACGAGGAACAGAAGCAGAAGTATCTGCCGCCGATGCTGCGCGGCGAAAAGATCGGCGCGTTTCTTCTCACTGAGCCGCAGGCCGGATCGGATACCGCCGCATTTCGTGCCACCGCGCGCCGCGAAGGCGATCACTTCATTCTCAACGGCACCAAGCAGTTCATTTCCAACGGGAGCGAGGCTGGTACAACGATCGTGCTCGCTCGCACCGATCCGCAGGCCGGTAAAAGTGGATTTACGACGTTCATCGTCGACCCGACCTCACCCGGCTACAATGTTGCGCGCGTCGAGGACAAGCTCGGCCAGCGGACGGCCCATGTCGCTCAGATTCAGCTCGACAATCTTCGTGTTCCGGCGGAGAACGTGCTCGGCGAAGTCGGCGCTGGCTACCGGATCGTCATGGGTGGCCTGTCTGACGGTCGGATTGCAATCGCCGCGCAGGCCGTCGGCGTTGCCCAGGCAGCGCTCGACGCTGCGATCCGCTACGCCAACGAGCGCGAGGCCTATGGCAAGCCGATCGTTGAACTGCAGGCGGTGAGCTTCCATCTCGCGGAGATGGCCGCTCAGGTCGACGTCGCGCGGCAATATTATATCCACGCCGCGCGGCTCCTCGAGGCCGGAGCGTCCTGCGCCAAGGAAGCGGCCATTGCCAAGCTCGTCGCTTCGGAGATGGGGGAGAAGGTCTGCTCGGACGCCCTGCAGATCCACGGCGGCTACGGCTACCTGAAGGATTTTCCGGTCGAGCGCTACTATCGTGACGTTCGAGTCTGCAAGATCTATGAGGGAACCAGCGATATCCAGAAGCAAATCATCGCGCGCAGCCTTTCGGCCTGAGGTTCCAGAAATTGACTTCGAGGCAATAATTTTGACTATGGGGCCTCAAGCATAGGGAATCGTTCCCTATATGCTCCGGATATTCGGCATGCTCTCATGAAGAAGGCATCGACAGCAAGGCGCGGCCGCCATGCCTCCGCCTGGAAAAGCGTAGTCCTCAACCGGGAACAGCAGTTCTCGCTGAAGCGGGGCGCGCTGCTTCGCGAGGCGGGCCGCGCATTCAGCCTTCGCGGCTATCACAACACCTCGCTCGAGGATGTGGCGAAGACCTTGGACGTCACCAAGGCCGCGCTTTACTACTACGTCACGAACAAGCAGGAAATTCTCTTCGAATGCCACATGATGTCGCTCGACTTCGGCGACGAGGCGATGAAGTACAGCGAAGAGCATGGCAAGACCGGGCTTGAAAAAATTCTCCTGCTTATCGACAAGTACGTCAAAACCATCACCAGCGAGATGGGCTCTTTCGCGGTGCTCGGCGAGTACGACGCGCTGGAGTCGCAGAACAAGGCGATCATCGGCAAGCGTCGCGACAAGTTTGACCGCGGCTTCCGGAAATTGATCTCTGAAGGTATTGCCGACGGGACGGTGCGTGCCGTCGATCCCAAGCTGACGGTGTTCTTCTTCATGGGGTCGATCAACTGGATGACGCGATGGTTCACGACTGAAGGACCGCTCACCGGCGAGCAGGTCGCCCGGCAACTTGTCGATCTCGTAGAGGGAGCTCTGCGGAGCCGCTGATCGCGCCTCGCCGCCCCAGCGGAGCCGAAACGCTGCTCGCAAAAGACGCCTGGAACCCACGAAAACGATCCGCCGGACGGAGGCGCAAGAGCAATGTTACTTTCGTCCCTTCCAGAGCGGCTTGCGCTTTTGTACGAAGGCAGCAATGCCCTCGCGCGCATCAGCGTGGGCCATGTTCCTCACCACGAGTTCGCCGGAATATTCGTAGGCATCGGAGATGGGCATTTGCAGCTGGCGATAGAACGCCTGTTTGCCGAGCGCCAACGTGTAGGTCGATTTCGAGGCGATCTCCGCTGCCAGCGACTCGACCGTTTGCTCGAGTTGCTCGGGCGTGACCACATCGTTGATCAGCCCGATGCGTAGCGCAAACGCCGCGTCGTAGAGGCGCCCCGTGGTGAGCATCTGCATCGCGTGTTTCGGCATCACGGCGCGCGACAACGCCACCATGGGCGTGAGGCACCACAAGCCAATGTTCACGCCCGGTGTCGCAAACCGCGCCTCGCTGGAGGCGATCGCGAGATCGGCACTGGCGACCAACTGGCAACCGGCGGCCGAGGCCACGCCTGCGACGCTGGCAATGATGACCTGCGGTTGATCCCGCATCGTCTGCATCAGAGCCGAACAGCGCGTCGACACCGTCTTGAAGAATTCGGGATCCGTCTCCCCGTCAAATTCGGTAAGATCATGCCCCGCGCAGAAGATCTTCTTGCCGATCCCAGTCAGGACGATCACCGCGATCGACGGCTGCCCCCGGAGGTCCATCAGATGGCGGGTCAATTCATCGATTGTCGACAAGGAAAGGCTGTTGCCGCTACGCGGACGGTTCAAGGAAATGTACGATACCGCACCCCGATCATCGCGGATAACAAGTTCTTTTTCTTCGCTCATGACACGTTCCCAGAAAGTCTCGTTAGCCAGTTCGGCACGTGAGCGCACCATCGACAGGAAGAAGCACGCCGGAGACGTATTTCGCGTCATCCGACGCCAGGAACAGCGAGGCATGCGCCACGTCCCAGGCGGTGCCCATCTTGCCCATCGGCACCATCGCATCGCGCCGGGCAATCATGTCGTCGACGGAATCGTAAACGTGCTTGTATGGCTCGACGATCATCGGCGTGTTCATCAGGCCCGGCAACACCGCGTTGCAGCGGATGCCCTTCGGCGCATATTCGACCGCTACGGCGCGGGTGAAGTGGTTCACGCCGGCCTTCGAGGAATAATAGGAAATCATCGGCACGCTGATCGTGGTGATCGATGCGACCGATGACACGTTGACGATCGCGCCGCCGCCCTGCTTGACCATTTCCGGGAGGACGCGCTGGCAGGTGAGAAAGAACCCCTTCAGGTTCACCGCCATGACGCGGTCCCAGCTCGCCTCGTCGATATGCTCGGGACCGCCGGGCTCGGCGATGCCGACATTGTTCTGCAGGATGTCGATGCGGCCATGACGGCTGATGGCCGCACCGACGGCCGCATCGATGTCCGCGGCCGACGTGATGTCGGCGCGCAGGGCCTCGGCCCTGCCGCCTTCTTCCGTGATGATCGCGACGGCGCGCTCCGCCGATGCTAGATCGCGGTCGACGCAGATCACCGTCGCGCCTTCGCGCGCGAACAGGACGGCCGTGGCCTTGCCATTGCCCCAGCCTTCACCGACGCAGCCGGCTCCCATGACGAACGCGATCTTGTCCTTGAGCCGCTGCGACATCGGTGAATTACTCCCGCTTCTGGTTCAGTTCTTTTCGTAGAGCGTCACGACGGCCGCGCCGCCGAGGCCGAGGTTGTGCTGGAGCGCCAGCCGCGCACCGTCGACCTGGCGGGCCTCGGCGGTGCCGCGCAACTGATGGACAAGTTCGTAGCACTGCGCGAGGCCGGTCGCGCCGAGCGGGTGTCCCTTGGACAGCAGGCCGCCGGACGGGTTGGTGACGAAACGTCCGCCATAGGTATTGTCGCCATCGAGAACGAACTTCTCGGCCTCGCCCTCGCCGCAGAGGCCAAGCGCCTCGTAAGTGATGAGTTCGTTCTGCGCGAAGCAATCATGCAGTTCGACGACATCGACATCGTCGGGGGCGATGCCGGCCTTCTCGTAGACCTTTTCGGCCGCCGACTTCGACAGGTCGAAGCCGACGACGCGCATCATGTCGCGGGTCTCGAAGGTGCTGGGACGGTCCGTCGTCATGGCCTGCGCGCGGATGCGAACTGTGTCGTTCAGGTTATGGCGTCTGGCGAACGCCTCGGAGACGAGCACGGCGGCGGCGGCGCCGCAGGTCGGCGGACACGCCATCGAGCGCGTCATCACGCCCTCCCAGATCACCGGCGCCTGCATCACATCGCCTTCGGTCATTTCTTTCCGGAACAGCGCCAGCGGGTTGCGCGCGGCATGGCGGCTGGCCTTGGCGCGGATCTTCGCGAACGTCGAGAGCTGCGTGCCGTACTTGTCCATGTGCTGCTTGCCGGCGCCGCCGAAATAACGGAGCGCCAGCGGAATCTCGCCATGGCCGACAAGTTCATCGGTGACGCGGTCGAATTCCGAGAACGGCGACGGCCGGTCCTCGAAGATCGACCCCAGCGCACCCGGGCGCATCTGCTCGAAGCCGACGGCCAGCACGCAATCCGCCGCGCCGCTTTCGACCGCCTGCCGCGCCAGATAGAGCGCGGTCGAGCCGGTGGAGCAGTTGTTGTTGACATTGACGATCGGGATGCCGGTCATGCCGACCCGGTAGAGCACCTTCTGGCCGGCGGTGGAGTCGCCGTAGACGAAACCGGCATAGGCCTGCTCGATGGCGTCGTAGCCGAGGCCGGCATCCGCAAGCGCCAGCTTGACCGCCTCCTCGCCCATCGCGTCATAGGGCGCTGATGCGCCCGGCTTTGCGAACGGGATCATGCCGACACCTGCAACGATCGTGGTCATTGTGCGCTCCTTGTGTTCGCCGATTACGCGGCCGTTTCGCTTTCGATGATTTTCCGGATTTCGGTCTTGAGGATCTTGCCGTAGTTGCTTTTCGGCAGGCTCGGCAGGAACCGGTAGGACTTCGGCCGCTTGAAGCGGGCGATATGTTCGATGCAGAAGGCATCCAGTTCCGCGGCCGTCACCGGCGCCGACGACGCCACGAAGGCGATGACCTCCTCGCCCCAGTCGGGATGGCGGCGACCGATCACGCTGACCTCCGCCACGGCGGGATGGCGCAGCAGCACCTCCTCAACTTCCCGCGGATAAATGTTGGAGCCGCCGGAGATGATGACGTCTTTCGAGCGATCCTTCAGATAGAGAAAACCGTGCGCGTCGAACGTGCCGACATCGCCGGTCCACAGCCAGCCGTCGCGCAGCGCCTGCGCGGTGGCGGCCGGATTGTTCCAGTAGCCGGCCATCACGACATCGCCTGATACGATGACCTCGCCGTTCTCGCCCGGCGGCATGTCGTTGCGGTCGGCATTGACGACGCGGACCGCGACGCCCGTGCGGGGGATGCCGACCGATGACAGCCGGTCGTCGAGACGGCCGTCGCCATTGTCGAGATGCATGTGGGGCGGCAGGTAGCTGATCGTGCACGGCGACTCGCCCTGGCCATAGGCCTGCCACAGCCGCGGGCCAAGCGCCGACAGCGCGCGCTTGAGATCCTCCACATACATCGGCGCGCCGCCGTAAAAGATGTGATCGAGGTGCTCCACCGTGAGGTCGGCCATGGACGGCGAGAGGACGAGCCGGTTCACCATGGTCGGAGCGGCGAAGAATGAGCTGCCCGGGTATCGATTGATGAGGTCGACGATTTCGGCCGGCTCGAAGCCGCCGCTCTCCGGCACGACATTGGCGGCGCCGCGTACCAGGTGCGCGAGCGCAAGCAGCCCTGCGCCGTGCGACAGCGGCGCCGGATAAAGCGACGCGTCGGTTTCGTCGACCGGGCCGATATCGGCGAGGAAGCTCATCGTCATGTTGTAAAGGTTGCGATGGGTCAGCATCGCGCCCTTTGGATAACCTGTGGTGCCGCTGGTGTAGAACAGCCACGCATTGTCGCCGGGCGCGGCCGGTGCCGGCCGAAGATCGGACGGCACCGTCGCAAGCATCGCGCGATACGCCTCGCCGTCGACATCGACGACGTTGCCCGGCTGCGACAGTCCGCCCTCGATGTCGGTGAACAGCACCGAGGCGGCGCAATTGTCGAGGATGTAGGCCAGTTCCTTCGGATGCAGCTTGGCATTGATCGGCGCCACCGCCAGCCCAGCGAACCAGGCGCCGAACAGGATCTCGAAATATTCAGGGCGATTGGACAGGAAGACGCCGACCCGCGAGCCCGGCGCAAAGCCCTTGTTGCGCAAGGCCTGGCCGAGCGCCGCGCTGCGCTGCAGAAGCTGCGCATAGCTATGGATCGTCGCGCTGCCGAGACAGACCGCCGGGCGATCCGCAAACGCTTTCGCCGCATTGGCGAGTACCATGGCGATATTCATGGGCTTCTTCCCCGTTCAGATGGCGCGCGTGCGTCCCTTCCAGAACGTCTCGCGAATATCCTTCTTACGGACCTTTCCGACCGCGCTGCGCGGCAGGCTGTCCCAGAAATCCACCGACTTCGGCGCCTTCACGCTGCCGAGCTTCGCCTTGCACAGCGCAATGATCTCATCGGAATTGGTGCTCGAACCCTGCTTGAGTTCGATGACGGCCTTGACCGCCTCGCCCCATTTCTCGTCGGGCACGCCGATGACGGCGCAATCCTGCACCGCGGGGTGGCCCCAGATGATCTGCTCGATCTCGCTCGGATAGACGTTGAATCCGCCGGAGATGATCATGTCCTTCTTGCGGTCGACGATATAGACGTAGCCGTCCTCGTCCTTGAAGCCGATGTCGCCGGTGTGGTGCCAGCCGAAGGTGGACACCTCCGCGGTCGCTTCCGGATTCTTGTAGTAGCCGGGCATCACCAGGTTGCCGCGCACCACGATCTCGCCGCGCTCGCCGGCCGGCATCAGGTTGCCGTCGTCGTCCATGATCTCGACCGGCGTCAGCAGCGTCGGCCGGCCGCAGCTCGCCAGGCGCTTTTCCTTGTCGGGATCGCCGATCACCATGTGCTCCTGCGGTGAGAGGAAGGTGCAGAGCATCGGCGCTTCGGCCTGGCCGAAGGTCTGCGTCATCACCGGCCCGAACACCTCAAGGCATTCCTTCAGCTTGTCCACCGACATCGGCGCGGCAGCATAGATGAAATGCTCGAGCGAGGAGAAGTCGTGCTGCTTGATGGCGGGATGGGCGAGCAGCATGTAGATCGCCGTCGGCGGCAGGAACATGTGGGTGACGCCCTCGGTCTCGATGGCGTTCACCACCTTGGCGGCGTCGAAGCCCGGCAGGATGATCTGCGTTGCTCCTGCCGCCATCAGCATGATGCCGACGCCGCCCGCCGCATGCGTCATCGGCGCCACGACGAGATGAACCGGCGGCTTCTTCACCGGCATCGAGGTGAAGAAGTTCGAGATCATGGTTTCCCAGACCAGGTTGGTCCAGAGCACGCCCTTAGGCCGGCCGGTGGTGCCGCCCGAAGAGAAAACCGAAATCGGCTTGCCGGGATCCTCGGGGATATCGGGATCCGTCTCAGGCGCATCCGAAATCCAGTCCAGCAGGAAGGGCGCATCCGCGCCCGCCTTGTCGATGCAGACATAGTGGCGGATCTTCGGGCACTCCTTGCGGAACACCTGCACATTGGCTTCGAATTCGCTGTGATAGAATAGCACCTCGACGTCGCAATTATCGAGGATGTAGGCGTTGTCTTCCGCGGAGTTGCGGGCGTTGATCGGCACCCAGATATTGGCGCCGCGGATGATGCCGAGAATGCACTCGAACGCCGTCGCGCCATTCGGGCTATACACCGCGGCCATCTGGCCCGGCTTGAGGCCGGTTGCCGCGAGCGCGTTGGCGATCCGGTAGCTGCGGAACTGCACTTCGCGGAACGTCCGCGACACCGTTGCATCCTTCAGGCAGATGCGGGACGGATTGATGCCGACGCCGCGGTCAAAGAAATCGATCAGCCGCATGAATGGCCCTCAGCGTTCCAGGATCGTGATGCAGGCGGTCGCTTCCTCATAGTGATGGAAGCCGCCACCGTTCTCGGCAATGGCGTGATGCGCGCCCTCGACCTGCCGCGCCCCCGCCTCGCCGCGAAGCTGGCTCACGAGCTCGTAGATCTGCGCGAGGCCGGTCGCCCCGATCGGGTGACCGCGGGATTCGAGCCCGCCGGAGACGTTGATCGGAATCCGGCCGCCGAGCGCCGTGTCGCCGTCCCGCACCAGCCGGCCGCCATCGCCAAGCGGTGCGAAGCTGAGCAGTTCGGCTTGGTGCAGTTCCGCGAAGGCGCTGGCGTCATGCACTTCGGCCACCGACATGTCGGCGGGGCCGACACCGGCGATCTCGTAGGCGCGGTTGGAGGCGAGCCGGCACAGATGTCGCTCGAGGTCGTTGGCCTCGCGGTCGGAGCCGGAAGCCAGCACGGAGGCGGCGATCCGGATCGCCCGCGTGGCGCCGAGCGCGCGCGCCTTCTCCGCCGAACAGACGATCGCGGCGGCCGCGCCGTCGCTGATCGGCGCGCACATCGGCAGCGTCAGCGGCCACGACACTTCGCGCGCCGCCAGCACGTCGTCAGCGGTCATCGCGTCCTGGTACTGCGCCTTCGGATTGAGCGACGAATGCCGGTGGTTCTTCGCGGAAACCTCGGCGATGTCGCGCTGCGTCGTTCCAAAGCGATGCATGTGATAGCGCGCCAGCGAGGCGTAGACGTCCATGAATACGCTGCGCTTGCCGCTGTTCTGGCCGGCGCCCGGCGGCAGCGCGAGATCCTTGCCAAGCGCCGTCAAGCGCCGAACGCTGCCGTCGACGTCATGCACGTCCCAGGCGCCGTCGAAGATCGCAAAGGATTTTTCCCGGTCATTGGCGTTCATCTTTTCCGCGCCGATCGCCAGCGCGATGTCGCCCTGCCCCGACGCGATATAAGCGAAGGCGGCGTTGAGCGCCGTCGAGGCGCTGGCGCAGGCATTCTCGACGTTCGTCACCGGAATGCTTTCGAAGCCGAGCGCCCTGAGAACCAGCTGGCCGCGCACCAGATGCTGGCCCTCCACGACGCCCTGCGCGGTATTGGCGAAGAACGCAGCCTGGACATCACTCCGCGCGATGCCGGCATCGGTGAGCGCCTCTTCCACCGCGCCGCGCGCGATCGTTTCGAGCCGATCGTCGAGGTAGCGGCCGAACCGCGTCATGCCAACCCCGATGATGTAGACGTCGGCCATGACTTCCTCCTAGACGCTGATGAGAGACTCAATGCGGGCGCGATCCGCCTGCAGTTCTGCGGTAGTGCCCGACCAGACGACCCGGCCATTATCGATAACAAATTGCCGGCGCGCCAGCTTCAGCGGTACCTTCAGGTTCTGTTCGACCAGCAGCATGGCAATACCTTCGGCATTGATGACGCGCATGGACTCGATGAGCTGGTCGACGATCAGCGGCGCAAGTCCCTCGGTCGGCTCGTCGAGCAGCAGTACCTCCGGATTGGTCAGCAGGCCGCGGCCGACCGCCAGCATCTGCTGCTCGCCGCCGGACAGCGTATCGCCGCCCTGCGCCGCGCGCTCCTGCAGCCGCGGAAACAGCTGGTAGATGCGCTGCAGCGACCACGGCCCCTTGCGGCCCATTACGGTCGCGATCTTCAGGTTTTCCTCGACCGTCAGGTTCGGGAAGATGCGCCGGTTTTCCGGAACGAAGGCAAGCCCCAGCCGCCCGAGTTGATGGGGCTTCAGCGCCGTGACGTCGCGATCGCCGATCAGCCGTCGCCCGCTGTGAACGGCATTGAGGCCAATGGCCGCCTTCAGCAGTGTGCTCTTGCCGGCGCCGTTGCGGCCGATCAGGGACACGACCTCGCCGGCCGCCACGTCGATCGAGACGTGATGCAGGGCCTGCGCCTTGCCGTAAAAAACGTCGCAATCCTGCAGGGCCAGCGCGCTCATTCGTCGTTCCCGAGATAGGCGGCGCGCACCGCCGGGTTCGCCTTGATCTCCGCCGGTGAACCGGATGCCAGCAACTGTCCCTGCACCATCACGACGATCTCGTCGGAGATCTGCATCACGACGTCCATGTTATGCTCGATGAGCAGGACGGTTCGTCCCGCCACGATCCGCCGGATCAGGTCGATGGCCTGCTCGAGGCGCTCATGGCCGACGCCGGCGAGCGGCTCGTCGAGCAGCAGCACGCTGGGATCGCTGAGCAGCGCGAGGCCGACCTCGAGCGCCCGCTGGTCGCCGTGCGAGAGGTTCTCGGCCGGTGCATGCGCCAGCCGCTCAAGCCCGATCTGTTCGAGCACCCGTTCGGCATCCTGCCGGATCTCGGCGAAGCGGCCGGCCGGCATCCAGAACGGCTGCACGCGATAGCGGTGGGCGAAAGCCCCGAGCTTCAGGTTCTCCAGCACGGTCATGCCGGAGAATATCTTGGTGATCTGGAAGCTGCGGCCGAGGCCGGCCCGCGTCCGCGCATGGATGGACAGTTTCGTGATGTCCCGCCCGTTCAGGGTCACCTGCCCGGCGGCCAGCGTCGCGTGGCCAGAGAGTGCATTCATCAGCGTGGTCTTGCCGGCGCCGTTGGGCCCAATCAGCCCATAGATCCGCCCGGACAGGAAGCTGCGGCTGACGCCCGCGACGGCCTTGAGGCCGCCGAACGCGACTTGGATGTTCTCGCACTGCAGGGAAACGCCGGCGCCGGTGCTCATTTCGACGCACCTCTCCCGATGCGTCCGAACACGGCAAAGAGACCGGCGATTCCCTTCGGCAGGAAGATTGTGCAGAGAATGAAGACGATGCCGAGGATGCCGTACCAGTGCTCGGTGAACTGGCTCAGTTCCTCCTTGAGGACCTCGAACACCGCGACGCCCAGCACCGGACCGAGCAAGGTGCCCTTGCCGCCGAGCAGCGTCATGATCAGCACATCGCCGGAGGTGCTCCAGTGCAGCATCTGCGGGCTGACATAGAACATCAGCGAGGCCAGCAGCGCGCCGCTGACGCCGGCATAGGCACCCGAGATCATGAAGGCGCACTGGCGCAGCCGCTGCACGTTGTAACCGATCTGCTCGGCCCTGACGTCGTTGGCCTGCACCGCCTTCAACGCGCTGCCGAAAGGCGAGACGCGCAACAGCGCCATGATCGCCAAGCCGATCACGAACACCGCGACAAGGAAGTAGAAATAGTTGCGGTTGTTGTAGAAATCGACGCCGAAGAGGGCCGGCCGCAGCACGCCGGGAATACCGTCCAGACCGCCGGTGAAGGCCCGCAGCTTCGTGCTGGCTAGGATGTAGACGAGTTGCGCCAGCGCCAGCGTCAGCAGCGAAAAGAACAGGCCCGACACACGCAATGCGAACACGCTGAGCAGGAAGGCCAGCGCCGCGCCGGCGACGGCCGCCACCAGCAGCGAGGGCAGGAAGCCGAACTGAGGCGCCAGCAGCGCCAGCGCATAGCCGCCAGCGCCGAACATGGCGGCATGTCCGAAGGACAGCATGCCGGCCATGCCGAAGATCAGGTCGAAGCCGATCGCGAACAGCCCCCAGATCAGGATCAGGCTGATCAGGTTCAGGCTTTCCTCGCTGGTCGAAACCATCGCAAAGACGATCATGGCGGCGATGGCGGCCGCCATCAGGATCTGGTCGAGACGGAACATGCTCATGCCGCACGTCCCTTGCGGCTGAACAGGCCTGACGGGCGGGTCAACAGGGTGACGATCAGCAGCACGAAGGTAATCAGTTCCACCCACTCCGGCGCATAGGTGAACCCGGCCGCGCGCGCCATGCCGAGCAACAGCGCGGCGAAGATCGCGCCCTTGATATTGCCGAGGCCGCCGATGATCACCACCACGAAGCAATCGATGATCACGCTAAAGCCCATGCCGAGTTCGATCGGCACCAGCGGCGCCGCGACGACGCCGCCGAGCGCAGCAAGCCCGGAGCCGAGCGCAAACACCGCGGTGCGCACCCGCGCCACGTCGACGCCGAGCGTCTGTGCCATTTCGGAATCGGAGCTCGCGGCGCGGATCACCATGCCGAGCTTGCTGCGATCGAGCAGCAGGAACAGCAGGACGGAGACCAGCGCGCCGAAGCCGATGATGAACAGGCGATAGGACGGGATCTGGCTGCCGAACAGTGCAATCGGCTGCGAAAACAGGGCCGGCGTCGGCACCTGCTTGTAATCGAGTCCCCAGATCAGGCGAACCGATTCCTCGATCACCAGGATGAAGCCGAAGGTCAGCAACAGCTGATAGATGTGATCGCGGTTGTAGACCGGCCGCAGCGTGATCACCTCCATCGCCGCGCCGAGCGCCGCAACGACCAGCGGCGCGAGCGCCAGCCCGATCCAGAACGAGCCGGTCCAGTGCACGATCTGGTAGCAGACATAGGCGCCCAGCATATAAAGGGCGCCGTGGGCGAAGTTGATCACGCCCAGCATGCCGAAGATCAGCGTCAGGCCCGCCGCCAGCAGGAACAGCAGAAAGCTCAAGCTCAGGCCGATGACGATCGTCGACACGCCAGGGAGATCCGGGGGTTGGAAAGACGAGGAGTGAGGCGCGTCCCGGCCCGGGACGCGCCTCGTTTCACGAGCAGACGTCGAACAGCTTGGAGGCGTCGAACACGTCGGTGATCTTCATGGTCAGCGGCGGCAACGGCGCCTGGCCTTCGGTCACGACACCCCACAGGCCGACCTGCGCCGCCTGGTGATCGCAGCCGCGCATGACCTTCTTGCCCTCGAGCGAATTCTCGCGGGTGCTCTTGGCGAAGGCATCGACCCACGTTTCGCGGTCCCAGCTCTTGGTCGACTCGACGACATCGAGCCACCAGCTGATGCCGTCATAGGCCTCGCCGGCAAAGCTCGAGGGCCACTCGTTGTACTTGGCACGGTAGGCCTCGACGAACTTCTTGTTGGCGGGATTATCGACCGTGAAGTGGTAGCGCACGCCCGAATAGACGCCGACCGCTGCCGGGCCGACCGCCGCAGCGAGGGTCTCGTCCTGCAGCACCGGACCGAACTGGGTCTTGGTCTTGTTGAGGCCGACCTGGCCGGACTGTTTGAGGAAGGTGACCGCGTCATTGCCGGTGACGATGACCGCGATGCCGTCGGCGTCGGACTTCGCCATCTTGTCGACGATCACGGAGTAATCGCGGTTGCCGAGCGGCGCGTAGTCATTGCCGACGATCTCGATGCCGGCCTTCTTGGCTTCGGCGGCAAACAGCTCCCAGCCGTCGCGGGTCGCCTGGTAGTCGGCGGTCACGCCGTAGATCTTCTTCAGCCCCTTGACCTTCGCGAACTCGATGCACATCCGGATTTCCATGCCGAGCGTGTTCGAGGTGCGGAACGTGTAGCGCGAACCGTTGCGGCCGCGTGATCTTGTCGTCGGCGGAAATGGTCACCAGCAGCGGGATCTTGCGCTGGTCGGCCAGGCCCTGCAGCGCCAGCGTCGATGCCGAGCCGACTGCGCCGAACATCATCTGCGCGCCACCCGCCAGCAGGCGCGTCGCCTTCTGAACGGCGGGCTGCGGCTTGGTCTCGTCGTCTTCCCACGACACCCGGATCGGCTTGCCGAGCACCTTGCCGCCGCGGTCGGCGATGGCGAGTTCGACGCCCTGCCGCATGTCCTTGCCGATGATGCCGTAAGCGCCGGAAAACGCCAGGATACCGGCGATATGAAAATCAGCCGGCTCATCCGCAGCGAGAACACCTGTCGCCGGAGCAAAGGCCGACAGCGCCGCACCGGCCGAGCTCAGCAAAAATGTACGACGATGCATAAAACCTCCCAAAAACCTGTCATTTAGATGTATCTTACTGAGGAGTAGGCTATCTCTGACCTCCAGGTAAATGTCAAGCCGCGGAGCGGCTTGCGACCTGCGGCTTGAACGCAGGCGGAGAAATGTGCATTGGAGACAGGGCGCGACGGTGTGTCGCTTCCTGCATCGTGCCGCAACTTGGGGAAGTACAGGGATGACGAAAAAACCAGTGGGGAGAAAGCGTCCCAATGTTTGGGAAAGCGTCGACCTGCGCCAGGAGCAGCACGAGGCCAAGCGTCGTCTAATCCTTAAACAGGCAGCACTTCTGTTCGCGGATCGCGGCTTTCACGAAACAACGATCGATCAGATCGCCGAAGCTCTCAATGTAACCAAGCCGACGATCTACTACTACATCGAGAGTAAGGAAGACCTGCTCTATCAGGTGGCGCATACGGCTCTCGTCGACCTCAATGAGGCCTTGTCTCGCGATCAAGACGCGAAGCTTCCCGCAATCGACCGCCTCGAACAGTTCTTCACGATGTATGGCAGACTCATACTGTCCGAGTTCGGGGTGTGCCTGGCTCTGGTCAGCGACCGCTCGCTTAACGCGCAGTCACGACGCAAGCTTCGCTCGCTCAAGAAGCAATTTGAGATCACCGTTCGGAAAATTCTCGAAGAAGGCAGCAAAGATGGCACCATCTGCGTGGACGATCCGAAAATGTTCATATTTGCCATCTTTGGTGCGTTCAATTGGGCTCCGCAGTGGTTCTCGAACACAGGCGCATCCACTCCGGACGAAGTCACGGCTGCGATGTTCCATGTATTTCGCAGCGCTGCGGCTCGGTAAAGCAGGGCAATTGAAAAAGCGCTGGCTGGACTGACCAACACGGAAAGCAATACTGGCATACAATTGCCATGGGTATCCGCAACACGTCGTCACCACGCTGGCGCGGATGACTGAAGCCGAAAAACCGATGCTGGGGCCATCCAATAGGTTGGCCGAGTACGCGCCCGAGCCGAACCTCGAGACCAAGAAAAAGGACGTCGTCTGGTTCGCGATCGATGATAATCGGCCGCTCACGTGCTTTGCTGTGCTGAGTTCAAGGGCGATCGTGACGCAAAATCGAAGCCTCCTCGTTGAGCAGGGTCGACGCGCTCAAGCAGAAGCCGTGCGCGCGGTGATCGCCGCCGGTGCCATTATCGCAGCCCACAATCGCAGCGTCCAGCGCAACCGAGTTGCCCCCGAAGTCGCCCAGCCCGAGGTAAGTGTCTCGCTCGGCATCATGGAGCACAATGGATGAGGGTACGCATCAAGGCCCTCCCTTGACCTCGCGATATTATAGTCGGTCAACCCCATCGGGCTTCCGAGTCAGACCCGGTTCGATTCCGGTCCGAGCCATTGTGGATACCGGAACGGCATGGGGCGCGCCTGCCGCTTGGGAGCCTGCTGACTTATTTTAGCCAGCTAATACCGCCCGTCAGCTTGTTGGCACTTCTGTTTACGTGTTTCGGCAATTCCCGGACACCGATTTCGGTAATTCGCGGACAGTGATTTCAGTAATTGCGGGACAAGGATTCCGCTAAATCGCGGACAGTTATGGAGCTGGTTTTTCGGGAGCGCCTTTCAGGCAAACCCCCGTCGCGTCTTCATCTCCGGCCAGAAGCGCGACGTCTTTGGTGTCATCAAGCGCGAGCTGCCCCGTCGCTCCGCCATCGAGCTCATCATCGGTCACATGAAGGCCGAAGGCCATCTCGGCCGCAGCTTCCTCAAAGACCGCGCCGGCGACGCCGCCAACGTCGTCCTCTCAGCCGTGGGCCTCCGCCGCATCCTCGCCTGGCTGAGAGAACTCTGGTGCCTGTTCCTGTCAGCTCTATGGCGCACGCTGGCCTGTCCAGCCCCGCTCAATTCGGCTTCTTAACGGACGACCACCTTGGGTCGGGAGCACTGTACGAAGTCTTCCCAATCGTAAGAGCTCAGTCAGCCAACGTTGCGGATAGCCGCTCGACCGCCTCCGCAAAATCTCGCTTGAAATCCAAAACTACGGATCGCGCCGACTGCTCGGCATTCATCAGACCGACTGCCTGACCGACGAAATAGGCAGCAAGCTCCTTTGCACCGCTGTGCCCGCCGGCCGCAAGCTTATCGATCTTCGAAAACGGGGGGCGACTGAGCAGTCCCTGCAGTGGCATGGGCAGCGGATCAGGCGCATCTTTTGTAGCCCAGGCATCCGACCATGCTGACTGCAGGTGGCGCGTGGGCTTGCCGGTTCGACTGCGAGAACGGACCGTCTGACGTGAGGTCGCCTTCAGCATCTTCTCTTTGACGGTGGGTGTCGTCTCCGCCTCTGTCGTCGTCAGCCACACGGAGCCGGTCCAGGCACCCGCAGCCCCCATGGCCATGCAAGCCGCCATCTGCCGGCCAGTCGCAATGCCGCCCGCCGCCAAGACATAGATATCCTTGTAACTTTCGATCGCTTCAAGCACTTCCGGAATCAGCACCATCGTTGCGATCTCTCCGCAATGACCCCCAGCCTCCCCGCCAGCGGCCACTAGAATATCGACTCCAGCTTGCGCGTGCTTGACAGCGTGTTCTCTTGCACCAGTCAGCGCGCCAACCATGATGCCCCTCTCTCGAGCGCGCTCCATCACCGATTTTGGCGGCACACCCAACGCGTTCACGAAGAGCTTGATCGGATGATTGAAAGCAACGTCAATGAGCTTTAGAGCACCAACTTCCCGCATGTTGTCCGAAGAGCGGCCGTCGTATTCGCCGTTCCACAAATCAGTTGAGTCGATTCCATGCCGATCGAGAAGTTCTTCAACGAACTTGCGGTGACCCATAGGGATCTGCTCGCGGAGCTTGTCGTCGGTTAGTACACCTGCCTTATCCTCCATCCTGGTTGGGATGAGCAAGTCAATACCATACGGCTTGCCCTGGACCTTCTTGTCGATCCAGTCCATCTCGATCTCAAGACTATCCGGTGTTAAACCGACCGCGCCGAGGACGCCAAAGCCTCCCGCGTTGGTCACTTCCGCAACGACATCGCGGCAGTGGGTAAATGCAAACAGTGGAAACTCTATACCGAGCTTGTCGCACAATTCGGAGTTCATGTTTTTCTTCTCGTCTATGGTCAATCACACCACGACACAGCTCTTACGATTCTCACGGCCATATTCTATCCAAGCTTCAAGGGCAGCGCGCGGGGCCCTCTTACGGCTCCTTCGGACCATTTCACCGCCTTGGGATCTGCCATATGAAACTCGGGAACTCGCTTGAGAAACTCCTCGACGGCCACTCTAAGCTCCATTCGAGCTAGATTCGATCCTATGCAACGATGGACGCCGAGGCCGAAGGCGGCATGTCGATTTTCCTTGCGATCGATGATGACCGTGTCGGCGTCCGGAAACATTGCAGGATCGCGATTGGCTGCGGGGAACGAAAGGAGGACCATCTGACCTGCCTTGTACGGACAGCCTTCAACGACGGTATCCTTGGTTACCATGCGGGCCATCGTCACGGGTGAGTAAGCTCGCAATAATTCTTCGATCGCCGTCGGCATCAGGGAAGGGTCCACTGCAAGCCGGCGCCTGTCTTCAGGTGTCTTGGCAAGATGCCACAAGCAAGCCCCGATCCCGCTCCACGTCGTGTCAATGCCGGCAATAAGGAGCAGTCGCAGAGTTCCCAGAATGTGATTGTCCGTAAGAGGTTGCCCGTCGACACGAGCGGCAACAAGATAGTTGATGAGATCTTCAGATGGGGCCCTTCGCCGCCGTTGCACCTGGTCAAGGAAGTAGGTGGTCATTTCCTCCAGCGTGCGCACCATCGCTTCGTCATCAAGAACTGCCGCTTCGACCACTCCATGCACCCAGTCGCGGAATTTTTGACCATGATCCGCCGGTAATCCAAGCAATTTTGCTATCACGCGCACGGGAATATGTTGGGCATAGTCGAGCGCCGCGTCGCACTCGTTGTTGCCGGCGAACCGGTCGATTAGCTCGTTGCAGATGACGCGCGTTTCGGGAATTAGCTTGTCGATGGCTGCCGGCGTGAAAGGCGGCAGCAACACCATCCGCGCCAGGCGATGGTGTGGGGGATCGGAGGTGATGGGCGGTGCCGGCGATTTTATGGGCGGCGGGGTCGCGCGTACTTGCACACGGCGCGAGGAGAAGGCTTGCGTGTCATATGCGATCTCGCGAATGTCCTTGTAGCGCGTAGGCAAGTATACCCCCTGAAACCGATTGGTATGCGCAACGGGACAAGAACTGCGCAACTCGGCCCAGATCGGAAAGGGGTCCTCGATCCATCGTGGATCGAGGTGATCGAAGTCTGTTGCCCAATCCTCGACAGGTGGACGGATACTCAATTTTGCCTCCCAAGCGTTCAAAGATGACTTGCGGTCTGGCGAGCGTCGGCCGGACCAAGCCGCCGTATTCCAATTCACGCCATTAGCCAGCCCTGCACGGCTGCAGCCTCCTGCCGACAATACTCGGGCGCTCCCAGCATCTGACGGTTAAACGCGATGCGTTTGAACCAATAGTGCAAGCCAAGCAGGTCAGTGAAGCCCATCCCTCCATGCACTTCCGTGGTCAGACGTGCGACTGACCATCTTCAACCCGCGCATGTGTTTTTGCGGCAGCGAGGTCCGAGCCAGACCCCGGCTCAGAATAACCTTGACACCAGATGACCTCGCCGCGGATGGTCGGACCGATCCATTTCGCACACTGCTCCTTGGATCCGACCTCAAGAAGGGTCGGAACGAGCATCGATATCCCTTGGTTCATAATGCCAGCGGAAACACCGGCCGTCGAAAACTCGTCGGCTATGATCGCCAGCTCCCTTACGTCCAAAGGTAATCCGAAGCCGCCATACTCTTTGGGAATCGTGCGCGCGAAATATCCGTGTCGAAGCAGCAGGTGTTGCCACTCGAGCGCCCGCTTGTCGGGTCGCTTGCGGCCGCCGCCCGTTCGCGGCGATAGGTCGCCGTGGCGCCTCACGAAGGCCGCGAACCTCCTCCCGTAGCGCTCGATATTTGGGGCCGTAGCTCAAGTCCATGAGCATCCTCCTCCGCCAAGTGCTCCGTGCACAGTCGGTGCGATGCGCCACAACGGACGTGGCCCTCGCTTGCGCAAGATCTCGCAGCTTCCGAACCGCCCCCTCAGCCCCTGACCGAGCAGCCGGGCACTTGCCTTCATTGCGCAACAATTCTAACGTTTGTTTGGTTTATACTCTTATGTTCTGCAGCCGCGGTCAAGGAGGCTGCTACATGATTTTGGTTCATTCGGGACGACCCAATTGGCCGGCCGTAGGAGCTCGGAGAGTCGGCATATCCGGATGCGTCGAGCTTGTTCGATGAAGCAAAGGGTTACTCGAGACATACGAGCAAGACGGCCATACTGTTTCGGTCGGCCTTGTATCAGCTCAGATCGTCGGCGTCGCGATGGCCAAAGACAACATAGTACAATTAAGGAGGCTTTAGATGTCACTCCGGGAACGGATCGCCATAACCGGCGTCGGCGAAACGGCATATAGCCGCAACTCTGGAAAAAGCGTGCTCGCTCTTCAGCTCGAAGCATCACTAAAAGCCATCGACGACGCCGGACTGTCGCCTAAAGACATTGACGGTATCATTCCCTATTCGAACTCAGCGGTCGTCGCGGAGGATTTCGTGACAAATTTCGGCATCGACGACCTTCGCTTTTCAGCCACCACGCCTCTCGGAGGCGCAAGTTGCGTGGCCGGAATTCAAGCCGCGCTCTTAGCGATCAGCGCAGGTCTCTGCAACCATGTGCTGCTGCCGATCGGACGGAACGGCTCGTCTGCAGGTCGCATTGGCACCCGGGTCCAGCAGATGCCGCAGTTCAAGGTCGTCGGCGAGTTCGAGATGCCGATCGGGGCAATCGCGCCAGCGCAGCTCTACGCCGCGATGGCGCGGCGGCACATGGAACTCTATGGCACGACAAGCCGCCAACTTGGGGAGATCGCCGTCTCGACCCGCCACAACGCAGTCCTGAATGGCAATGCGATGATGACGAAGCCTATCACCATTGAAGATCACCAGAATTCGCGCATGATCTCCGATCCGCTTCGGTTGCTGGACTGCAGTCTTGAGAGCGATGGCGGTGCCGCGATCGTCGTCAGCGCTGCCGAGCGCGGCAAGGATATGAGACAGAAGCCAATCCTCGTTATGGGCGTGGCTGAAGGACATCCCGACTCTCCGAGTTCGATTACCCAGCGTCCCGATATGACACGTTTGGGCATTGCAAAAGCCGCCCCCAAGGCCTTTGCGATGGCGGGCGTATCGCCTCGGGAAATTCAGGTGGCCGAGATCTACGATTGTTTTACGTATGTCGTTCTCTGCCAGCTGGAAGATATCGGCTTTTGCAAGAAGGGCGAGGGCGGATCGTTTGTCGAGAGCGGCGCCATAAGGCTTGGCGGAAACCTGCCGATCAACACGCATGGCGGTCTGCTTTCCCAAGCGCACATGGTCGGGATGAACCATGTGGTCGAACTTGTAAAGCAGCTCAGGGGAAGTGCCGGAAAGGCCCAGGTAAACGGAGCCGAACTGGGTCTCGTCTCCGGCTACGGCGACATGGGCGACGGGTCGATAGCGATCATGAGGAGAGGTTGAGAGCATGACCGAAAACATCTATTCGAAACTCGTGCCCGAACCGACGCCCGACTCCATGCCCTACTGGAAGGGCCTCAACGAGGGAAGGCTGCTGCTTCAGGAATGCGCGCGTTGCTGGAGAGTCCGGCATTATCCTCGGCCAGTATGCGATGCGTGCCATTCGTTCGAAACCCGGTGGATCGAAGCATCGGGGCAAGGTGCAATTCACAGCTGGACGATCACGCATCATCCGTTTCACGACGGTTACCGGTCGGATCTTCCCTACACGCTGGTGACCGTCGATCTGGAGGAAGGTGTGCGCATGCTAGCGCGACTGCATGCGCCCGTGGACACGAGACTCGATATCGGCATGCCCGTCCGCCTCGTCGTCGAGAGAGCTAAACCAGGCCTTACGCTGCCCGGATTCGTTCTTGCAGCGCCCGCGACCGATATGTCCGCACCCAGCTCGGGAGAACGATGATGGCTGCCGAAATCGACATTGACGGCTTGCGCAAACACATAGGCACCAAGATCGTGGAAGAAGACGAAGCTACGCGAGCGCCCCTCTTCGGTCTCGTCGCGGCATTCGATCGAGACGATGCGGTACCCATCAAAGGTGGAGCGATTCCGCCCGGATGGCACCTCGCCTATTTCCATTCATTCGCGCGCAGGGCGACGCTGGGCGAGGACGGCTTGCCCAGTTCGGGGGGTGTGATACCCGAGGTGCCTTTCCCGCGACGCATGTACGCGGGTACGACCCTGGCGTTTCATCATCCGCTTCTCGTGGGTGACTCTCTCAAACGTGAGACGGAACTGACGGATATTACCTTGCGTTCCGGCAGTACGGGCCCTCTTCTCTTTGCTACGCAAACGCGACGTATATTTTCACCACGTGGTCTCGCGATCGTAGAGGAGAGCTACACCGTGTTTCGCGACGCCGTGAAACCGGGAGAGCAAAGCGGCATTCCAAAGCGAAGCACGCCACCCGCCGGTCTACCGTGGACACGACAGATCGAAACGGATCCGGTGTCGTTATTCCGCTATTCGGCTGTAACCTTCAACCCGCATCGTATTCACTACGATCGGACGTACGCGATGACCGTGGAGGGTTACCCAGGCCTGGTGGTTCATGGCCCCTATTCTCAGCAATGTCTCATTGATCTCGCTCGCGACAAAAATCCGACCAGGACGATTGCTTCATTCACGCAACGCGCGCGCGCACCCTTGTTCGATACCGCGCCATTCGACGTCACGGGGCGCCCGGCCGACGGCGGGGCGGGAGCCGAGTTGTGGGCAATGACGTCGGGCGGAACCATCGCCATGGAGGTGCAACTTCGGTTCACCTGACCGGTTTGGCCGCGGGAATCGACGGCGGACACATCGTCAACTTCCTCCCGGGCTTAGAGATCGACGTCGCCTGACAGTAATCGCTGGGCAATCATTCGCGTCAGGATTTCATTCGTGCCGTCGGCAATGTTGACGATCCTCAGGTCTTGCCAGGCGTGAACAAGACCGATTTCGTTCGTCAATCCCATGCCGCCGTGTGTCTGAATTGCACGATCCACGGCGCGAAATCCGGCTTGTACCGAATAGGCCTTTGCCATCGAAAGCTCCTTCGGCGCTTTATCGCCGCGGTCGAGGAGCATCGCTGCATTCAATCCCATCAGGTGCGCAGCGTGCAATTCCGTAGCTGCTTCGGCTATCGGAAACGAGACGGCTTGATACTCCGCGATCTTTGAACCGAAGGCCTCACGTTGCTTCGAATAGTCGATGGCCATTTCCAGCGCCCATCTTCCCTGTCCGACAGCTCGGGCGGCGTTGTACACCCGACCCAGCGAGACTCCATATAGTGCGATCTTGAATCCCTGGTCGAGCTCGCCGACCAATTGCCAAGGCTGTACCTCTACCTCCTCAAGCACAAGAGCGCCCTCGTGCCCGCCGACGTGACCAAACAAGCGCACGACGCTCTCAACATGAAATCCTCGTGCATCGGTTGGAACGAGAAATGCGCTGATGCCTCCAGCCTTTCGCACAGCTTTCTCGACGTCGGTGATGGCGAAAACAATGCACCATTCCGCAGTGGGAGCGTTGGTTGTCCAGAGCTTGCGGCCAGAGATTTTCCAGCCTGTTCCGGTCTTGTCAGCCCGCGTCTTGATCATGCTGGCGTCTGAGCCGGCCCCCGGCTCGGAAAGACCAAAGCACATCGATGTCTTCCCGGCCATCATGCCCGCCAAGCATCTCTCGCGGGCTACCTCTGTGACCTGGGTGAGCAGTCGGCTGGGCCCGAAAGCCCAGTGTGCAATGACCCAGGGAATAATGACGCCCTGCCCCCCGAGCCGGCGATATATCGCCTCCCAGGCCACGTAGTAGACAAGGTGCCCCAGCCCACCTCCCCCGATTTCCGCCGGTGCGCACATCGCATAGAAGCCGGCTTCGGCCGAAAGCATCCTAACTTGTTGGATCAACGTGCGTACTTCGGCGCTGTATCGACCATATTCGTCGTACAGCCGTCGCTGATCTTCGAGAAGCGTGCGATTCCCATCGATCAGCGGCACGACCTGCGAATCGACAAAACGCAGAACGCCATCGCGCACTTCAACGACGTACTCGGGAAGTTCAAACGCAACACTGCCCACTGCGATCGCCCCGCTAGTTTCTAAATAGGCAACGCTCGTCACGGAACCTTGCGTTCTGATCTCCCGACAGAGCCGCTAGATCACGCGCACCCTTACCTGCCCTGCCAGACCGGCTTGCGCTTTTCGGCAAACGCTCTGGGACCTTCGATTGCGTCTTGGCTGGCATAGACAACTTCGTGAAGGCGTTTACCCTCTACCAGTCCCTCGCGGCATCCGAGGTCCATCGTCGAGCGAACACTGGCTTTGGCAGCAATGACAGACAATGGCGCACCGTTGGCAATGCGCATAGCCAAATCCTTGGCACGAGAGCGCACAGCGTGTGGTGTATCTTCAAGATAATTAGTGAAACCGTAATCGTGCAGCCGTTCAATTGGCATGAGATCGCCCGTCAGAACGATCTCCATAAGGATTGCCTGAGGTAGCATATAGAGGGCCGGAGCGGCCCAGGGCGAGCCACGACCGATCTTTACCTCCGTGATGCCGGCCTTAGTCCCTTTGAGACCGACGCGCAGATCGCACATCAGCGACAGCATCATTCCGCCCGCCATCAGCGAGCCGGTCATCGCGGCAATGATTGGCTTGGAGCACGTGCGCATGCGCTCGTGGAAAGGATCGCGCATTTTGGACAGGATATCGATCTGTTCGTTGCGAGCGATCTCGGCCGCCTCCTTGAGGTCAAGCCCCGCGCTGAAGACGCCACAGTCGGCAGAGGTTAGAATTACCGCCCGGATCTTGCTGTCCGCTTCGATCCGGTCCCAGGCATCGGCCAGTCCATTAGCCGCCGCCACAGATAGCGCGTTCTTGCGGTCAGGACGATTGATAAGAACGGTAGCAATACCTTCTTCGACGCTGACTTCGATTGGACTATCGATCATGGAGTTCACTGGCTTTCGCGCTGAAGGTTGGCAGTCGGCGGCGGATGCATTATCCACCGCCCCCGGGCGGTTGCACCCGCCGACACGTAGGATTTGAGCCAACGGGATCGCCGGAACTATTCGGCCTTAAATCCGGATGAACTCGTTTTCACGATCTGCCAGATGAGGTCCTGATAGTCCGCCAGCCAGCCGGTCTGCGGCACCCACTTCTGACCGTCCCACATTTCGATTCTTGTCTTGCCTCCGCCACCATGATCTTGAGCAGTGACGGTCACAGGGGCAAGAAGGCCATTGGCATCGAAATCCTTGAGGCTCTCATAGCCAACTTTCATCGATGCGGCGGTCACTGGCCAACCAGCTTGTTTCACCGCATTTCGTGCGGCTTGAAAGGCAACCGAGTAGTTGGCGAGACCCAAGTTGTAATACACATCTTTCAGGTTTTTTTCGGGGCCACTTCCCTTACCCTTTGCGTAAAGCTCAGCCATTATTTCTTTGATGATAGGGACATCCTGGCCGCCGACGACGTTTGTGCCACGCTTGATGCCCTTGGCAACATCGGGACCAATATTGGCAATATCCACCTCGTTAAGCCAGTTGACCGAAATGTACTTTTCGATCTGATAGCCGTTGCGCTTCATTTCCTTAGCCGCGACGACATGTCCTCCGGCCAGGAGCCAGCTGATCATGAAATCAGGCCGGTCGCGCCTTACCTGCGTCCAAGCGCTCGTCTGATCGCTGCCGGGCAACGGCACCGGGTAGAGCTTCAACTCGAAGCCTTCGCGTTCAGCGAGTGTCTTCAAGACACCGATCGGCTCCTGACCGAAGGGATAGTCGAGATAGATAAATCCGATCTTGGCCCCCTTCAAATCGCCGCTGCGCTGTTGTTTGATGTAGGCGATATCGTTGGCGGCTTGCCCCCAATAAGTCGCACCCACGGGGAAGATTTGCGTGAACACCGAGCCGTCAACGGCATCACCGCGTCCGACCGATGACTGCATCAAAATGTTCTTATCCTTCATGATCCGCGGTAGGACAGCTATCGACACCGGTGTCGACAGCATGTCGAATACGAACACGCCGTCACGTTTAAGCCTTTCGTAGCATTCAATGCCGCGTTGGGGCTCGTTGCCGTGGTCCTGAACCACGATCTCTACCTTGTGCCCTTCGATACCACCCTTAATATTCGTCAGGGCGGCAAGGTCTTGCGCAGCTTGCGCCACCTGTGGCGAGACGAACGTGTAGGATTTGCTTAGATCGAAGCACAAGCCGAACTTCAGGGTTCCTTCCTGAGCCAAAGCGTCTGTCCAGCCTGCGGCACTGAGAGCGGCAGCGACCGCCAAGCCCTTTGTCACTTTCCCGATTAACATTCTACCTCCCAATCTGTTGGTCGAATTTCAGTACGCCTTCTGCTGTCCTCGGCCTTTAAGAGCGCTGCTGAACGGAGTTGGCGTTCGTCATGTCTTCAAGTGCTAGTTGTGATAGTTGGAAGAACTTTTCCTTACCACTTCCCAGATGATATCTGTGTAGGCGGCGATCCATTCTGTTTGGGGTATCCATTTTTCTCCATCCCACATCTCGATGCGGGTCTTCCCACCACCGCCGTGATCGCTTGATGTCACAGTTACCGGCGCCATAAGTCCACCGGCATCGTAACTTGCGATATTTTGGAGACCCTCGCGCATTGTGGCGGAGGAAATTGGAGTGCCATGCAACTTGGCAGCTTGGCGAGCGCCTTCAAGGACCATCGAGTACATCGCTAGTCCGGTGTTGTAGTATACATCTTTGAGATTCTTCTCTGGCCCGCTGCCCTTACCCTTCTTGTAAAGCTCAGCAATAATCTCTTGAATCACTGGAATATCCTGACCGCCCGCGACGTTGGTGCCACGCTTCAATCCTTTTGCAGCCTCAGCGCCGATATTGGCAATGTCAACTTCGTTCAACCAATTAACCGAGATGTACTTATCCATTGGGATACCATTGCGCTTCATCTCCTTGGATGCCACGACATGCGCTCCCGCTAGCAGCCAGCTAATGATGTGATCTGGCTGGTCACGGCGCACTTGGGTCCAGACACTCGTCTGATCTTTGCCAGGGAGCGGCACCGGATAGAGCTTCAATTCAAATCCTTCCACCTTGGCGAGCGTCTGTAAAATTGGAATCGGCTCCTGTCCGAACGGATAGTCGAGATAGACAAAGCCGATTTTTACCCCGCGCAGGTTGCCAGCGTGCACCTGCTTTAAGTAGGCAACATTATTGGCAACCTGTCCCCAATAAGTAGGACCCAGCGGAAAAACCCACCCGAATACGCCGCCATCGACGGCGTCTCCGCGGCCAACTAGTGCTTGGATGAGGATGTTCTTGTCCTGCATAACTCGCGGCAACATGGCGATTGAAACGGGAGTCGACAGCGTGTCAAAGATGAACACGCCTTCCCGCTTAAGTTTCTCGTAGCATTCGATGCCGCGTTGCGGCTCATTGCCGTGGTCTTGCACGATGACTTCGATCGGAGCGCCCCCGATCCCACCCTTGAGATTGGTTAGCGCGACCAGATCCTGTGCCGCCTGCGATACCTGAGGCGTGGCGAACGTGTAGGCCTTGCTTAGATCGTAGCAGACGCCGAGCTTCAGCGGTTGTGCGGCGCCGGCAGGCGGAGCTACCGAAAGCGCCACAATGCCAGCGATTGCCGCAGCCACTGAGTATTTCAAAAATCCCATCATGAGTCTCCTCCGTTCACAACTGACACATTGGGGCGTTCTGATCAGCTGAGCCAGCGCTTGCGTCTGCGATAGTGCTTGATGTCGTGAAAACTCTTGGCTTGACTGCCCCCGAGGTAAAACTCCTGAATATCGGAGTTTGCTTTCAGCCTCTCTGCCGTGTCGTGCATGACGACACGTCCATTCTCGATCAGATAGCCACGCGAGACGATATCGAGAGCTGCGAGCGCATTTTGCTCGACAAGCAGGACGGACAGGCCATGATCGCGATTGATCCGTTTGATGATCTCGAAAATCTCGGCGACCAGAAACGGAGCCAGACCCAGACTTGGCTCGTCCAGCATGAGCAAGCGCGGCTGCGTCATTAAGGCCCGTCCGATTGCGAGCATCTGCTGTTCACCGCCCGAAAGATATCCGGCAAGCGAAGATTTTCGCTCAGCTAGACGCGGAAAGTAGTCGTAAATGCGCGCCTTCTCCGATGCGACCCGCGTTCTCGACAATGACATCGGAGCGGCAGCCTCGAGGTTCTCATCTGGCGTAAGATGCTCGAAAACTCGGCGCCCCTCGATCACGTGGCAAATCCCCAGTCCGACACGCTGCTGAGGCGGATTGTCGCCGATCACTCTACCGTCAAAGCGGATCTCGCCCCGGCTTACCTTTCCGCGTTCTGCGCTCAGAAGGCCGCTTATGGCTTTCAATGTGGTACTCTTCCCAGCTCCATTGGATCCGAGGAGCGCGACCATTCCGCCGTAGGGCACCTCAATCGACACGCCCTTGATGGCGAGCATGACCGAATTGTAAAGCACCTCCACGCTGTTCATCGACAGGATTGGGCCATCTTGTTGAATGTCGTTTGGTTTCATGCCGATTTCTATTTCTTGAACTGGTCGAAGGGCCAGACCAGGAAATAGTCCCTGATATTCGCATAAAGCTTCCCGAGTCCCAAAGGCTCAACCAGCAGGAAAATGATGATCAAAGCGCCGTAGACGGTGGTAGGGATATGAGCAAGGGTTTCATTTCCGAGTGGAAGCCCAAGGAAAGACGTCAAATTCGCAATTATCTCATTGGCGATTCCCGGCATGAGGAGGATCAATGCCACTCCAAAATACGTACCGATGATGCTGCCGAGCCCGCCGACGATGATCATGGCAAGCACCTGAATTGAAACATTGACCGAGAATTGCTCGGGCGCAGCAAGGAAAAAGAACGTAGCAACAAGCAGGGCGCCACCAATCCCACCGATGAACGAGCACATCGAAAACGCGATTAGCTTGTAGTAGAAGCTGTTCACGCCGAGAATTGCAGCCGCATAATCCTTCTCGCGCACGGCAACCAGGGCACGTCCCAAGGCGGTTCGCTGCAGGTTCATCATGAAAACGGTCACCAACGCGCACCATCCCAGCGCCACGTAGTATAACCCTCTGCCTGAAGCGATTTCCTGCCCAAGAAGCGCAAAACGAGGGGATTGAAGCGAGGCATGTGAGCCGCCAGATATCGCTGGTGAGTGATTCAGTACCCAATCCATGACGAACTGCATCGCAAGTGTCACGATCGCGAGATAAAGCCCTTTCACCCGCAGGGCCGCGAACGCAAACAGGCTTCCTATCAGGGATGCGGCGAGGCCGCCGATCAGAAGAGCAAATTCCCAGGGTATGCCGAACCTGGCTGCGTGGACGGCCGCATAGGCGCCCACCGCCATCGTCGCAGCGTATCCCAGATGCAGCTGCCCCGCCCAGCCTGTCGCCAAATTGAGACCGAGCGCCAGCGCCGTCCAGATCAGCCAAGGCTGAACGTAGCTGTTTAGATACAACGAACTCAACAGGAACGGCGCAGCGATAGCAGCGACGGTAAGGACGATAAGCAGGTTCCGGTCCGTTGGCACCGGAAATAGCTTGCTGTCCGATACATAGCTCTGATGACGAACGCCCGCGAGAGGATAAAACATGCGTCATACTCTTTCGATGTCATGGCGTCCGAAGAGTCCGTGTGGACGCAACATGACGGTGAAGATCAGCACGGCAGCGACGATTAGGTCACGACTACCTCCTCCAACCACCAAATCGAGGTAGGAGGAGCCCACGTTCTCGATGACCCCAAGGACAATTCCGGCGAGGATCGCACCAACTATGCTGTCAAGCCCACCCAGGACGGCGACAGTCAGTCCTTTTAACAGGAGTTGCGAAAGCGATTGGTCGACGCCCTGGATCTCTCCCCAAATCACGGCTGACGCAACGGCGACCACCGAAGCCATACCCCATGACAACGCTACGCCGTGCTCAACGGAGATTCCGATCGACCAAGAAGCGACGTAGTCGTCCGAGATTGCGCGTAACCGGATTCCACGGCGCGTTCGGAAGAACAGGAGGAATGCTACAAAAAGTGCGATCGCGACGCAGGCCCCGGCCAGATTGATGCGGCTCAGCAGCAACGGTCCAAGAAACAAAGGATCGTAGCTGACGCCGAGCTCCATCGAACGGGAGGTACCGCCCCACACTGCCAAAGTCGAACCTCGTATGAAGATGTCGAGGCCGAGCGTCATCATCAGGATCATGACAATCGGACGCCCCGCCATGCGCCGCAACGTCACCTTCTCCACACCAAAGCCGGCCAAAAACATGATGATCGTTGTCACAGCGATTGCCAGCCACAATGGGAAACCCAACTGCCGGGACAAGGCCAGCACCACGTATGCGGCCAGCATCGTCAATGCGCCTTGGGCAAGATTGGGAACGGACGATGATTTGTAGATCAACACTAGTCCAAGTGCGAAAAGCGAATAGAGCAGTCCGGTCAATGCGCCATTTACAGCTAACTCGCTGACATATGCGATGTCCATTAGACCTCCCGAATTACCAGCGTGCGCTCAACCAACCCGACCTCACCGCTCTCGTACGTCACCGCAGCTTTGACGTGGATTTCTTTCGATCCATCATAAAGTGCGTCGATAACCGATGCGTATCGTTCTTCAACAACAGAGCGGCGAAGCTTGCGGGTGCGTGTTATCTCTCCATCGTCCGGGTCGAATTCCTTGTGAAGGCTGACGAACCGATGCAGCTTCAGTGATTCTGGAAGCGCTTTATTGACCCGATGAAACGCGTCGCCAAGTAGTCCGGCAATTTCGTTCCGTTGCGACAGGTCAGCGTAGGAGACATAGGGCACCGCGTTGGTCTCTGCCCAATGCCCGGCGGCCTCCAGATCGATACAAACAATAGCCGTTAGTTCGTCCCGACCGGCTCCGAAAACGGCTGCGTCTTTTATGTATGGGCTGAACTTCAGCCGATTCTCGATGTAGTTGGGGACGTAACGCTCACCTTCCTTGGTATGGACGACCTCTGACACACGCCCCAGCACGACAAGGTGACCATCGTCTTCCAAATATCCGGCATCGCCGGTGTGCAGCCAACCGTCCTTGAGCGTTTCCGCGGTTGCCAGGGGATTGTTGTAGTACCCCCGAAACACGCTTTCTGCCTTCAGCAGTATTTCACCCCCGTCCGTGACCTTGACCTGAACGCCGGGAAGCGGTCGCCCTACGGTGTGTAGCTTGACCTCATCGGGCATCTGGATAGCGTTGAAGGCTGCATTCTCGGTCTGGCCATAGAGCTGCCGCAACTTGATCCCCAGCGCGCGGTAGAAAACAAAGGTGTCCTCCCCAATGGCCTCGCCGCCCGTGAACGCGCTTTTTAGTCTGCTAAGACCGTAGAGGTCTTTTATCGGTCCGAAGACAATGCGTTCGCCGAGCAACCGGCCCAGCCATTCCAGATGGCTACCCTCTTGACCGTCGAGCTTTCGCCTTTCCGAAGCAATCGCTCTGTCCGTGAAAAAGTGGTAGAGCCATTTCTTTAACGGAGTGGAGTTTTCGATTCCGACCTGAATAGAGGTCAGCAAATTGTCCCAGCTGCGCGGGGCAGCAAGATAAAGGCTGGGCGCAATCTCGCGCATGTCACGCAAGACCGTCTCCTGCCTTTCCGGTACATTGACGGTGAAACGAAAAGCGATTCCGGCAGCCACGGTCAGGGCAAAATCTCCGACCCATGCCATCGGCAAGTAAGCGAGAACCTCTTCACCATAATTGAATGCCCCGCCAGAATATGCATTGCGAACTGCGGCGATGACATTTCTGTGGCTGAGCACGACCCCCTTTGGTTTACCGGTCGTGCCTGACGAATGCAGGAATATTGCCGGATCATCCGGCGCCGCGCGATTGACGATGCGGTCCCGCAGTTGCGGATCGGCCTTAAGGTTCGTCTCGCCTTTATCGTTAAGTTCCTCCCACGACAGGAGCCCCGACGCGTCATAGGTGTTAAGGCCTCTCTTATCCTCGTAGACGATATATTCGATCGTACTGCCGGCCTCCCGCAAATCGAGAAATTTGTCGACCTGCTCCTGGTCTTCGGCGAGCGCCGCCACAACCTTCACTTCACCGACGAAGTGGCGCAATTCGTCCAGCGTCGTCCCAGGGTAGGCTGGCATCGCGTATGCTCCCAGCATCGACGATGCAATCATGCCCGCGTAAAGGCGCGCGCGATTATCGCCAAGAATCATGACTGCATTGCCCGGTTGAACTCCGAGAGCGTCAAGGCCAGCAGCGCAAACCAGCACCTCATTGAAATATTCTGACCACGTCATCTCCTTCCAGATGCCGCGATCTTTTTCCCGCATCGCGATTTTGTTGCCATGCTGGGCGGCATTGTGGACTAGTAGGCGCGGCAGGGTATCGTCTGCAGCGCATGTAGGCATGCTCATCACTTTTTCATGCCGCATGACCGACACCAATATAGGCTTCAATGACCCGCTGATCCTTGACAACCTCCCTGGGCTTGCCCGTTGCGATCATTTCTCCGTAGTTCAATGCCAGCACGCGATCACATATGCCGGTAATCACATCCATACTGTGTTCGATCAACAAAACGCTCACGCCGCGTTCCGCGCGCGCATCGAGAATGAACCTTGCCATATACTCCTTCTCCTCCTGGTTCATTCCAGCCATCGGTTCATCGAGGATCAGAAGGCGCGGTTCCGCCACCAACGCGCGTGCAAGCTCGACACGCTTCTTCATTCCGATCGGAATGCCGTCGACGAGTTCGTGACGGACACTTTCGAGTTGCAAGAACTCGATCACTTCCTCCACGATTTCGCGGCTTCGCATTTCGTCGCGACGCGCCAACCACCAGTATAGCGCCGTACGAATGACGCCCGGGCGCATGTGAATATGTCGTCCAAGCAGAATATTGTCGAGCACACTCATGCCATTGAAGAGCGCCAGATTCTGAAACGTGCGGGCAACGCCTAAACTCGCCACCTTGTGAGGTGCTGTGCCAGTAATGTCCTTGCCGTCGAGTTTGATTGTTCCCTTGTTAGGCGGATAAAAGCCGGTTATGGCGTTTGTCAGCGTAGTTTTGCCGCTACCATTTGGGCCGACGAGCCCAAAGATTTCGCCGCGGTACACACTCAGATCGACACCGGTCACGGCAACAAGGCCGCCGAAGCGTCGTTCAATGCCAGTGCATTGCAGTACCGGTTCCGCTTGGTGAAACGATTTCGGCACACAATCTTCTGTCATACCAGCTCGCTTCGCATTCGCGGCCCGTTGAACCTGGTTAGCCTAATTTAAAATAGTCTGGACGCCCCGTCGGCCACGGATCACCCCACAGCTGCTGACCACCGTCGACCGTCAAGACTTCTCCAGTAATGAACTTGCCCGACGGCGCAGCCAGGTAAATTACAGCTTCGGCAATATCCCACTCGTCTCCAGACCGGCGCATGGGATTTGATTCCTCGAAGGTGGCCGCGCCTTCCGGCGAATAGTTGCCGAATCCGCTGCTTTCACAGCATCCGGGCGCGACGCAATTGACCCTGATTTTGTACGGCGCCCATTCCACGGCCACCGATTTGGACAGATAGATCACGCCGGCGCGCGCCGCGCAGGAATGCGCGATGCCTGGCAGGCCGCGCCAGATGTCGGCGACGATGTTTACGATGGTTCCGGGCTGTCCTGTCGCAACCCATCTCTTCGCTGTCGTCTGCATCATCCACCATGTGCCATTGAGGTTGGTGTCGACCACTGCGTTCCAGCCCTTAACTGAGTAGTCGAGTGCCGGCTGTGGGAACTGCCCTCCAGCATTGTTAACGAGAACATCCAGCCGGCCAAATCGCTCGCCGACTGCGCTGATAAAATTTGCTACCTGCTCTGGATCGCGGATGCTCAATTGACCGCTGAGGACATCGCCGCCGAATCCGCGCAAATAATCCGCAGCGCTATTCAGTTTTTCTTCATTGCGGCCGCAAATCGCCAATGATGCACCAAGCCGCGCGAAGAGCGAAGCGATTGCCCGACCCAAGCCGCTGCCAGCACCGGAAACGACGACGGCTTTTCCTTTGAAAAGATCAGGCCTGAAAACCGTCGCGCAATTGCGCAACTTGGATTCCGATAACCCGAACTGCGCTCGCGGTGAACTGTCCATTTCCTCCCTCCCCCCGATCTGTTGTTGTCGGGCTCGATCACATCTAACATGTGTTAGAAAACACCGCAAGGTGCTTCAGGGGAGGCGCTTTCGCTCTTAGCCAGAAAAAGGAACGAGCCTTTCGGGTTCAACACGCAGTCTATTGTGTCCGGCCGTGATCCGATGACCTTCACTGACGCTGCATGCCGCGCCCGGTCGCGCCGAAGGAACGACGATCGCTCCATCGGCATGTCGTTGGTCCGCATCTCGGCTGCAACGACCGCTTTCCTGAATCTGTTCAATTGGCACAATCGCCGCAATCTATACAGCCGCCAAATACTTCACGCGAGCATTCTCAGATGTCGCAGGTGTAGGCCAAACGACTACATTCGTTTGGCGACCTCTTCTAGCATGACCTCGCTGGCGCCGCCGCCAATGGCCTGAACTCGGGCATCGCGCGACATCCGCTCCACCGCCATCTCACGCATGTACCCCATGCCTCCGTGAAACTGAACACAGTCGTAGAGAACCCGGTTCACCAACTCACCGGAGTAGGCCTTGACCATCGAGACTTCACGCACACAGTCGCGGCCCTCGCAGTCGAGACGAGCAGCGTGATAAACGAGTTGACGCCCCGCTTCGACCCGGGTCTGGCAAACCGCCAGGCGTTGGCGCACAGTCTGTTTGTCCCACAATGCGCCGCCGAATGCTTTGCGTTGCTTGACGTAAGCAACGGTCAGGTTCAGTGCGGTCTGCGCTTCGGCCACTGCTAGTGCACCCAGCACAATCCGCTCATTCTGGAAATTCTTCATCACCGAGTAGAAGCCGCGATTGATTTCGCCCAGCACGTTTTCGGCAGGCACGCGAACATTCTCGAAAATCAGCTCGGCGGTGTCCGAACACAGCCATCCCGTTTTCTTCAACGCTCGGCTTACCGAAAAGCCGGGCGCACCTTTCTCGACGGCGAACATCGTGATCCCGCGGGAGCCCTTCGCTCCCGGATCGGTCTTGGCGGCGACAAAATACAAGTCGGCGTGCACGCCGTTGGTAATGAACATCTTGGTGCCGTTCAGCACCCAATCAGAACCGCTTTTCACAGCGCGCGTACGCATACCGGCGACGTCCGATCCCGCGCCCGGCTCAGTGACGGCCACTGCCGTGATCTTCTCACCGCTGGTGATGGCGGGCATCCAACGCGCCTTCTGCTCCGGCGTCCCGGCGTTTTCCAGATGCGGCGATGCCATATCGGTATGGACCAAAACCGTCGCCGAGAATCCGCCAAAGGTGGAGCGGCCCAGCTCCTCGGCCAGCATCACACTCGCCATCGTGTCGAGCCCGGCACCGGCATATTCGGGATCATAGCGCATTCCCAGGACGCCGAGCCCGCCCATTCTGCGTAGGACGTCGCGAGGTACTAAGCCTTGCTCCTCCCACGCGTGTGCCACCGGAATAACTTCGGTTTCGATGAACCGCCGCAATTGAGCGCGGATCATCTCCAACTCTTCGTTGAAGGGGAACGCGGTCGCCTCGGTTAGGACTTGACGGGTATTCATGTGTCTTCCTTTCGCTCCATTCGGACGAGCGGGGCGCCACCAGCAACGGTGTCGCCGGTCACGCAATAGATCTCCTTCACGTTGCCGCTCAAGGGGGCGACCAGGCTTTGCAGTAACTTCATTGCCTCCAGCACCACCAATGTCTGACCTCGTTCGACAAAGTCGCCCTGCCTGACGCTGAGCTCGACGATCGTGCCGGGCATCGGCGCATTCAGAGTATCCTCGTCAGCTGAACCCGCACCAGCGCCGTGGCCATGAAGATCCTCGAGCGTGAGGAAATGGACCTGCATCATGCCATCACGGCCCGAAAGATGGACACGCCAGCTCCCGTCGGTACGTTCCAAGTGCGCGATGCGGGCAAATGGCCGCCCGGCAACGCGCCCCATCAATCGTCCATCGCGGAGTGAGATGTCTTCAACCGAGACCGGTGTCATCTTTGCTCCGCGAACCTCCAGCCGCAAATCCTGCCCGACCGCCAAAAGCTCTTCCAGCTCGTCCCCTGCTTGCCAATAGCGTGCCGCACCAGGCCGTCCCGCCCGGTCGGTCACACGCCAGGCACCCAGCGTATGCCACGGGTCGGCATTCGCGCTCTTGGAAAGATGCTGATGCAGCGCCAACGCAGCTAGCGCTCGACTTTCATTGTCTGCCTCTGGCGCCTTCCAGCCGCCGGGAAAAAGCTGTTCGAGCGCTGCGGTGTGGTGGCGCAGCGAGGCGAAATCTGGATGAGTGAGCAGCGCGCGCTGATAGGCGATATTCATGCCGACGCCCCCGACGGCGAATTTGTCGAGCGCAGCAACGGCCTGGCGGATTGCACCTTCACGATCGCCTGCCTTCGCAATCAGCTTGGCGAGCATCGAATCGTAGTGATGGCTCACAACGCTGCCCATCTCGACCCCTGAGTCGAGCCGAAGGTCTGGACCCTTGGGGGGTGCCCAGAGGGTGATCGTGCCAGTTTCGGGGCGAAAGCGTTCGGCGGGATTCTCAGCTGCAAGGCGAATCTCGATGGCATGACCCGCGCAGCCAATGTCCTTCTGGGTGAAGGCCAATTCCTCGCCGCGCGCGACTCGCAGTTGCCATTCCACGAGATCGATGCCGGTGATCGCCTCGGTTACGGGATGTTCAACCTGAAGGCGCGTATTCATTTCGAGGAAATAGAATTCCCGACGTTCAGAGTCGTAGAGATATTCCACCGTGCCAGCCGAGCTGTAGCCGATGGTGCGGGCGAGGCTGACGGCGGCCCCGAGCATTTTCTCGCGCAGCGGCGCCGGCAGGCCGGGAGCTGGCGCCTCTTCGATCAGCTTCTGGTGGTTGCGTTGGAGCGAGCAATCGCGGTCCCACAGGTGCACAACATGACCATAGCTGTCGCCCAAGATCTGCACTTCGACATGGCGTGCGCGTGGAGCGTAGCGTTCAAGAAACACGGTTGCATCGCCAAAGCCGGCAAGCGCTTCGGCTTTGGCGGCGCGGATCGCCTCACTTGCCGTCTTGAGCTCCATAACAAGCCGCATCCCCCGCCCACCGCCGCCGGCGCTGGCTTTGACGAGGAATGGCACGCCGAGGCTCTCGGCTTCCGCGAGCAGCCGCGCTTCGGACTGATCCGCCCCGCGATAGCCGGGCAGAACGGGCACCCCCGCCGCCTCAGCGGCCGCCTTGGCCTCGATCTTCGAACCCATCCGCGCGATCGCCTCGACAGAGGGGCCGATGAAGACGAGCCCCGCCTCCGCCACGCGGCGAGCGAATTGGGCGCTTTCCGACAAGAAGCCATAGCCAGGATGCACCGCGCCCGCGCCCGCAGCGCGCGCGGCCTCCAAGATCGCATCGATGTTCAGGTAGCTCCGCGAAGGTGCCGGCGGGCCGACGCAGATAGCGTGATTGGCCTCGGTTACGAAGGGGGCGTCGCGGTCAGACTCGGAATAAGTGGCGACACTTTCAAGCCCGAGTTTCGCGCAGGCGCGCTGAATGCGCCGTGCGATCTCGCCTCGATTGGCGATGAGGACGCGCGTGAAGCTCATTTCACGCGCCATGAGGGCGTGCCCTTGCTCAAGAAGCAGTTGATGCCTTCAACTCCCTCTTCGGTCTCCCAGGCGTCGGCCAACCGGTCGGCGGTATAGATCATGTTGGCGTGGAGATCGTGCCGGGCGACATAGGCGATGAGCCGCTTGGTTTCGGCCACTGCCCCCGGAGCGGCCTGTAGATGGGCATTGACGACGCGCTCGACTGCCTTGTCTAGCGCCTCGGCTGCCACGACCTCGGTCAGAAGCCCGAGCCGCTCGGCACGCGCACTATCGAATAACGCTCCCGACAGCATGGTCTCGCGTGCGGCAGCCGCTCCGATCTTCGCCACCACATAGGGGGAGATATTGGAGGGCAGCAGGCCCATTCGTACCTCCGTAAGACCGAACTTCGAGCCTTCGATGCCGATCGTGTAGTCGCACACCGAGATCAGGCCAACGCCGCCACCGTAGGCCGGGCCGTTGACGCGCCCGATCAACGGCTTGCGCAGGGTGTCGAGGCTGCGTAGCAGATGAGCCAGCGATGCGCTCTGTGCCACCCGCTCAATGCGCGTCTTTTCCACGTTCGAGGCAAACCAGTTGAAGTCGCCTCCCGCGCAAAAACTCTTGCCTGCACCGGTCAGCACCACGATGCGCACGGCTGGGTCGTCCGCCAGTATCTGAGCTGCCGCACCCAGGTCAGCCATCAGTTCGCCATTGATCGCATTGTGCTTCTCCGCACGACTGAGCGTCAGCGTCGCAACCCCGCGGGCATCCACGTCGACGATGACGGTGTTGTGTACGCCGAGCTTCATGGTTGCATTGTCTCACATTCTAAAGACGGGCGTATGGCGCCCGGCCTCGGGCACCGAGGTCACGATGGCCAGGCACAGCCCGAGGACGTCGCGCGTTTGACCCGGCTCAATCAGACCGTCGTCCCACAGCCGCGAGGTTGCATAGTAAGGATCGGATTGTTCCGCATATTGCGCGCGCACTGCGAGCTCGATCTTCTCCAGCTCCGCCTGCATCTGCCTCTCGTCGCCCCCCTTTTGACGACGCAACTCCATCATCACGCTTGCTGCGATGTCCGCTGACATGGTGGCAACTTCTGCCGTCGGCCATGCAAACAGGAAGCGCGGCGCAAATCCGCGGCCGCACATTCCATAGTTACCCGCCCCATAGGAGCCGCCAACGATCATCGAAAGTTTGGGCACTTTGGCCACCGACATGGCATAAACCAGCTTGGCGCTATTCTTGGCGATGCCGCCGCGCTCGGCCTCCGTGCCGACCATGAAGCCTGTGACATTGTGCAGGAAGATAAGGGGCAGATTTCTCTGATCGCACATTGAGACGAACTGTGCACCCTTGAGCGAAGAGTCCGACAGAAGCGCGCCGTTGTTACCCAAGATGCCGACCTGATAGCCGTGAATACGTGCAGTGCCACAGACCAGCGTTGCCCCCCAATCGGGTTTGAATTCGTGGAACTCACCGGCATCGATGATGCGCAACAGGAGCTCGCGCACGTCATAGGGCTCCTTACGGTCGCCGCTCACGACACCCAGAAGCTCCTCGGGATCATAAAGCGGACGGCGCGGTGGAGCTGTGGGCGCGGTTGGGCGTGTCAGCCCCAGACTAGCGACGATATCGCGCATGAGTGCGAGCGCGTGATGCTCGTTTTCGGCTAGATGATCGCTCACGCCCGAGACGCGGGTATGCATCTCGGCCCCCCCGAGGGTCTCGCCATCGACTTCCTCGCGGATCGCCACCTTGACAATCGAAGGGCCACCCAGATGAATGCGGGCATTGCCGCGCACCATGATGACCTCGTCAGAGAGCGCGGGAATATAAGCTCCACCAGCGGTGCAGCCGCCAAACACTGCCGATATCTGCGGCAGCCCCGAAGCCGACATGTTGCATTGCCGATAGAAGGCGTTGCCGAAATCGCGCCCCCCAGGAAACACTCGGTCCTGCTCGGGCAAATAGGCACCGCCGCAGTCAACGAGATAGAGACAAGGCAGCCGATTTTGGTCAGCGATCTCCTGTGCGCGAATGTGTTTCTGCACCGTCTCGTGATAGAATGATCCGCCTTTGACCGTAGCGTCGTTGGCGATCAGCATGCAGTGCAGGCCGTGGATGATTCCAATGCCAGTGACGATGCCCGCACCCGGTACCTCGCCGCCATACTGCCCCCATGCCGCCAAGCTCGAAAGCTCCAGAAATGCCGAGCCGGGATCGACCAGGACGTCGATGCGCTCGCGCACCAGCAACTTGCCGCGAGCGCGGTGCCGCTCAACAATTTCAACCCGTCCACCACCTGTGGCCTCGGCCATTCGGTCGCGCAGAAGCGCTATGCGCGCCTTTTGTGTAGCGCGGTTGCGAATAAATCGTTCAGAGGCGATGTTGAGTGATGAAGAAAGGCTCCTCATTCGTTCTTCTCAGACTGTTCACCGGTGCTACTGTCGCGGATGCGTCCAGAGCAATTGCCGTTTTCTAACATCCGTTTGATTTTTGTCAACGTCTTCGGTAAGCTGCATCTGCGGAGAGTGCACGTGTGCAAGAAATGGCAATCTGACCATCATCGGCGAGTCGTTCTGGGAATAATATTGGAAAGCGGAGATGAAGAGAGAAATCGGAAGTCGCTTCGCCCCTAGTTTAATGCTCGGTCAGGTTGCACTTGTCACCGGAAGCGGCTCTGGCATGGGCCGCGCTACCGCGCTTGAAATGGCATTCTGCGGTGCAAAGCTCGTGCTTTTCGCCCGCCGCGAGGATCCGCTGCAGCAAACCGCCGAGATGATTCGTGCCCAGGGCGGCGAAGCATTGGTAATCTCAGGCGACATCCGAGATGAAGCAAGTGTTACTGCTGCGATGCGCCGGATTAAAGAGAATTACGGGCAGCTGGATGTCCTGGTCAACAACGCTGGTGGGCAATATGTTGCCGCCGCACGCGATATCACCAACAAGGGTTTTGAGGCCGTAGTGCGTAACAATCTAGTTGGATCATGGCAGATGACGCGCGCTGTCGCCGATCATTTCATGTTCGAACATGGCGGCTCCATCGTATTCGTGACGGCGGTCAGCCGCACCGCGTTGACCGGCTTTGCTCATACCGCCGCTGCACGCGCCGGCGTGACCGGACTGATGAAGACCCTCGCCGCCGAGTGGGCACAATACGGCATTCGGCTAAATTGCGTAGCACCCGGCACTGTAAAGACGGAGGCGCTCGGTCGCTATCCGATCCCACCACAGAAATGGAATGAGTTTAACCGCTCCGTTCTCAACCGCATGGGCGCGCCCGAGGATGTCGCTGGCGCGATTGTCTTTCTTGCGTCGAAGTTAGGTAACTTCATCACCGGCGAAGATTGGTACGTAGACGGCGGCGAAACCCTTCACCTAGCACACGATGCCCGTGACATGATCAACACCGAAATGTTTGCCAACCGTCAACGCGGAGATCGCCGACATGGCTGATTTTGTAACCGTTCCGCATCCGGAGTATTGCTTGCGCACCCTCGCATTTTGACGGCGCTCGAGCGGCCTACAGAGGAAAGCACTGAAATGGGTTGCTGTTGTCAAGACAACGCCGCTTCCCCTCGAAGAGTCAAAATCTCCATGAACTGAAAGAAACCGCGCTTATTTTTTTCAATAGTCATCAGCTAAGGTCGCACCGATGCTCCTCAAAGACCAGCAACGCTTTGAGCAAATCAGCACTCTCTGGATCACGAGAGCCAAGGGTTTCATTACCCACATGAACTTGCGGATTGAGGGGCACGGGCCTGACGGCGTAACCGTCCGGATGCCGTTCAATCCCGCTTTTTGTATCGACGAGCCACCAACTCTTCTCCATGGCGGAGTGCTGACTGCGCTGCTGGACAGTGTATTCGGGCTGGTCAATTTCATCGCGATCGACGACATCAGCACGATGGCCACGCTTGATCTGCGCGTGGATTATCTTCGACCGGCACAATCCCGCGCCGACGTGTTGGTCCGCGCCAAATGCTATCACCAGACCCGCCATATTGCCTTCAATTCCGGCGTTATCTGGTTCGATGATGACAAGGGCGACGAAGTCGCACGTGGCTGTGCTACCTTCGCTCTCACACGAGGCGAGAGAAATCTTTTCGATATCCAGACAACACCGCGGAAACCAGAATGACGCCCGAGGAAACGAACACGCTACTGATGAAGAGGCCCTTCTTCAGGTTCCTCGGCTTTACCATCGTGAACATTGAGGAGGGACACGTCGCTGCCCAAATGCCCTTTTCCGAAAGCTATATAGGTAATCCTGTCATGAACTACTATCATGGCGGCATCATTGCCAGTGTTATGGAGGCGGTGGCATCCGTCGCAGTTTGGCAAGATCTTAGGAATCGAAGTCCGAAGCCAATCAACCTTACGGTTGACTACCTGCGGCCCGCCATCGCAGAGCCGTTGAATGTGCGGGCGACGGTCTTACGAAAAGGGCGTCGGATGGCAAGCGTCGAAGCCGTGAGTTGGCAGGCGGAGCCGGAGATTTCTGTCGCCAAAGGGCTATTTCATTTTCTGCTCGCTTGAGAGCGCGATCGCTTATCGCCCGACAATAACGCAGGTGACAGACCTTGGCACTAACCGGCCTGCAAAGAACAAATACATTATCAAGTACGATACAAAGGCCTCGTAGTTCCGCCGAAAGCCTAGATCGTCATAGCAGTTCCGATCAGTCAGCGTTACGTGTTCGGCTGCCAGAAGCTTGATCCTTCAGCCGATCTTCGAGAACGTGACGCTGGACTTTGCCGCTGGTCGAACGCGGAAAATCATCGAACGCAATGAACCGGATCTCCCTTGGCCGTTTGTATCCGGCGAGGCGTTCGCTGCAGAGCCGCAAGATTTCATCGGCGGATATGTTTGCCTCGTCACAAGCGACGAACGCTACGGGCCTTTCTCCCCATTTTGGATCACTAGCCTTGACTACCGCCGCTTCCAAAACTGCTGGATGAGCCAGTAACACTCGCTCGATCTCGGCTGGGTAAACGTTTTCACCTCCGCTCTTGATCATGTATTTTACCCGGTCAACGAAATCCACACGTCCATCAGGAAGCCGCCGAAATGTATCGCCCATATGGAACATACCGCCTCTGAAATCTACAGCATTGGTTTCCGGCGCATTCCAATAGCCCGAAAAAAGCGTGGGTCCTCGGACCACCATTTCACCCGGCTCGCCATCAGGTACGTCGTTGTCAAGCGGATCGACCAGCCTGATCTCGCAGAATGAAGAAATGCGTTTGGCGAGATCGGTCGGCGTCACTCCGACCTCTATTACAGAACCGCTTGCTGGCGGAAGACCGGTCTCCGTTGCGCCGAAGGAATTCAGATAGGGAGCGTCAAGCAGGCGGGTCAATTCCGCAATTTGATGCCGCGGTACGAGATCCGCCATGGCGCCACAGATTTTGATGCCTTTGATGGGTGTTGGTCGCGCTTTTCGCTCTTCGATGAATGCGTCGACCACACCCGGCATCATCACCAGCCAACCAATCTTGTGCTGAGACAACGCCATATTGATCGCTTCCGGCTGGAAGCCGTTTATGATGACGACCGTACCACCCCGCATGAGTGTCGCCAGCATATGGTCGGTCGATGCCATATGAAACATGGGCGCCCAAGCAACGAACGCGTCACGTGGGTCCAGCATTAATTCAGCCGAAAAAGCCATCGCACGCGCCACATGTGCGCGATGGCTGACAAGTGCGCCCTTGGGCAGTCCCGTGGTTCCTGAGGTGAAAAGAATGGTCAGCCCCTCCTCATCACTTTCAAGCAACGTGCCGAGCCGAGAATCGAGGGCGGCCGACGAGCTCATTCGACTCAACTCAGGGCCGACTTGGATTGTCGGCAATTCCGACACGGCTGCAAACGTCGCATGTAATTCCGGCTCGACGACAGCCATCACCGGTTCCACCAGTTCGATGCAATGCTTGAGTTCAGCCGGCGAAAGTCGCCAGTTCAAGCAAGCAACGATGGCCCCGATTGCAGCTGCAGCCAGCTGCAGTTCGACGTAATCAGGACGGTTATGCGAAAGGATCGCGATACGGTCGCCAGGATTGACACCTCGGCCGAGCAGCGCGGAAGCAATCGCGTCGACCCTCTTCAGAAGGTCACCGTATGAAACGGTTAGCCCCTCATACTCGATCGCGGCACTGGATGGCTGTTTTCGTGCACAGGTTCTGAACAGGCCATAGACGTTGGCCTGACCCGCAGCCAGGAGTATTTCCGGCATCAATTCCTCCCTCGGTCACTCTAACCAAGTCGCATTCCTGCCGTTGTGATAGATCGCTCTGCGATTTGGCCGCCCTTTTCGAATGAACGCTAACACCGCCGTCGACGTACGGTTTGCAGCATATCTAAAATTGAGTTGCCGCAGCACCACTTCCGTCGAGCAACTTAGCCATCTCGGTTTTTTCCTCAGCTAAACTTTACGGTACTTATCGAGTCCGCCGGAATGCATCACACGGCCCATTAGTGGTGAACCAATTATCTTTTCGGCATAAACGGAAGCGGCAATGAGCTTATCGAGATCGACGCCAGTCGCAATGCCCAGTTCATGGCACAAAAAAACTGCATCTTCGGTGCAGACATTCCCGGCCGCGCGCGCATGGCCGTGACCGGCAAACGGGCATCCGCCCAGTCCAGCGACGGAGCTCTCAAACATGTCAACGCCCATAGAAAGCGCCGCATAGATGTTGGCTATGCCGAGGCCCCTGGTGTCGTGCAGGTGCATGCCGATGCGCGCATCCGGCTTGATTTCCCTTATCGCCCCGATCATGCGCTTAACTGCCTCAGGATTGCCCCACCCCATCGTGTCGGCGACAACAAGGATCGGTAGCGGAATATTTTCTTCTGCGCAGAGATCCAGCACGAAACGGAAATCGTCTAAGACCCGGTCCTGCGGGATCGGTCCTTCGAAGTTGCATCCGAATGCGGTCATCACATATGCCGTGTCGACAGTGTAGCCCTCCTGCTTGTAGAGGTTGACCCATTCGCGCTGCTTCTCGCGCATCTCCATCGAGGAAGCATCGTTGTTCTTTCGCGAGAATGTGTCGGATGGATAGAACAATAGCCGCGGATCGATATCGACTTGAGGCGCTGCGAGCGCCTTGCGAAAGCCCTTGTCGTTCAGCCAGAGCGACGTGTATCTTACGCCATGCACCCGCCTAATGCGCTTGAACAGCTCGGCTGTATCGGCCATTTGGGGCACCTTTTGGGTGTTGACGAAGCTACCTACCTGAATCCGCTTCAGCCCGGTTTCGCTGAGCATATCGATCAGTTCGACCCGTTCTTCGATCGGGTAGATCTTTTTTTCGATCTGAAACCCCTCGCGGGGTCCCTCTTCTCTAAACTCGACGAATTTTGGAAAATCGCTCATGAACTCTCACTTTCTAAGGGAGTTATCTCGACGATTGGCTGCCCTCGGTCCACCATTGCGCCTCGCGAGATGGATATATTTTTCGCCACTCCCGAAACCATCGCCTTTATCGAGATCTCAAGCTTCATGGACTCCAGGATCGCCACAACCTCGCCGGCCGCTACTGAGGCCCCCTCGTCGATCAATACCTTCACAATTGTGCCGGTTAGAGGAGACACGAGAATGCGGTCCGCAGTGCTATCTACTTCAGCGAAAGCCAGCGATGTCGACGCTTGGTACAGCAGACGGCCGCCAGGCGTGTCGATTTCGATCGAATTGCCTCGGACGCGCGCTTCGATGGTAATCGTTTCGTCCTCATGCGTGATCTGCAAGCGGCCGCATCGAAGCTCAGTTGCGTTCAGCGCCAAGGGCATGCTGTCGTCGCTGTAGACAACAAAGAGGTTGTCATTTCCCACCGGGCTGACGCGCAGCTCTTTGCCGGATGTTCCCGGATGCGCGAGGATCACACGCTGGCCTGCCTCGTCCAGAGCGCCGCCAAGGCCGAGCCGCCAACCGGTAAACCTATCACGGTTGCGCCAAGGGTTGGCATCGCCGTCGGCGCGGCCACGGGTGACGAACAGAACGGCGGCCACCGCCTGCCACAGCCGCCCATCCGAGCGCTGCGGAGCGGCGGTTAGTGCATTGATGCAACTGTCGATCCAGCGGGTATGCACCTGCATTCGCGCAAAATCGGCGTCTCGGGTGAGTGCAGCAAGAAAGGTACGGTTCGTCTCGACCCCGTCCACAACCACGTGATCCAACGCTTGAGCCAGGCGCGCCAGCGCCGCATCCCGATCGGAATGATGCACGATGAGCTTTGCAATCATCGGATCATAGAAAGGGCTAACACTGTCGCCTGCCTCAACGCCACTATCAATCCTAAGACCGTCGGGCAGCGAAATCGCCGTGATCCGCCCTGTTGAAGGAGAGAACTGCATCCGCGGATCCTCGGCGTAGAGCCGAGCCTCCACAGCATGCCCCGTGCAGGTGATCTGATCTTGGGTCAGGCCCAAGCCTGCGCCCTCTGCGATGCGCAGCTGCAGCGCCACGAGGTCCAATCCGGTGACCGCTTCGGTTACCGGATGCTCGACTTGGATTCGGGGATTGACCTCCAGAAAAAAGTACTCTTCGCCTAGCACTAGAAACTCGACAGTGCCTAGCCCACGATAGTTCAGCGCCTCCGCAAGCCGGACCGCATCCTGGGCGATGTGATCGAGAAGTGGCCGCGGGAGACCCCAGGCGGGAGCTTCCTCGATCACCTTCTGATGGCGGCGCTGTAGCGTGCAGTCGCGTTCGAAGAGGTGCACCACGTGGCCTGTGCCATCACCGGCGATTTGTATTTCGACATGGCGCGCCGCAGGCAGGAAGCGCTCGAGCAAAAGTCCCTCGGAGCCGAAAGCGGATTTCGCCTCGCGCTGCGCGCTCTCGATGTCGGCCTTCAGCGTAGCCTCATTGTCGATCAGCCTCTGACCGCGCCCACCGCCGCCCCCAACGGCCTTCAAAAGAGCCGGAAGCCCAACTTCTCGTACCGCCCGTGCGATTTGATCGGGGTCGGACATGACACCATGGCCTCCGGGAATGACCGGCACGCCGGCGGCTGTCGCGGCCTTTTTAGCACTGGCCTTGTCGCCGAACCGCTGTAGTGTCTCGGCGGTAGGGCCGACGAAGATCATACCGGCGGCCTCCACCGCACGAGCGAAGTCCGGATTTTCCGCGAGGAAGCCATAGCCGGGATGGATTGCGTCCGCGCCGGCTTGCCGAGCGGCCGCTATCACCGCGTCGATCCGCAGATAACTTTCGACAGCCGGTCCGCCTCCGATCCTGAGCGACCGACCGACTTCGCGCACATGCAACGCCTCGGCGTCAGCGTCAGAATGGACGCCGATCGGAACGATTCCGAGCGAGCGAGCCGTGCGTGCGATCCGGCATGCGATTTCGCCGCGGTTGGCAATGAGAAGAGACTTAATACGCATGGTGTCGCGCACCTAAAACCGAAAAACGCCGAAGTGACTGTCGACCTTCGGACGTCGGGAAGCTACATCCAGAAGCAGCGCCAGCACATCGCGCGTTTCAGCGGGTTCGATAACGCCGTCGATCCAAAGATTCGAAGCGAAATTGTACGCGTCTTGAAATGTCTCGTACTCCCGGCGAATTGGAGCTTTAAAGACCTCTTCCTCTTCGGCCGTCCAAATTTTACCTTCGCGGTCATTGATCTGGGCACGCACTTGGGCCAGCACGCTCGCTGCCTGCTCTGGCCCCATGATAGCCGCGCGTCCGTTCGGCCAGGCAAACATGGCGTCCGGCTGAAACGGTCGGCCCAACATAGCGAGGTAGCCCGCGCCGTAGGAGCCGCCGGTAATCACCGTAAACTTCGGCACGCGGGCCGACGACATAGCAGTGATCATCTTGGCGCCAGCCTTAGCGATGCCCGCCTGTTCCACTTCGCGACCGACCATGAACCCATTAACGTCGACGAGAAAGACCAGCGGAATGTCGCGTTGCACGCATAGATTTATAAAATGAGCCGCTTTCAGAGCTGCCTCGACGAAAAGCACTCCGTTGTTGGCCAGGATGCCGACCTCATGGCCGTGAATGCGAGCCCAACCAGTTATTAATGTGTCGCCATACAGCGGCTTGAACTCGTGCAATTCGCTGCCATCGACCAGCCGCGCGACGATTTCGCGATTATCCGTCGGTACCTTGGCGTCACGACTGACGATGCCGTAAATTTCATCAACCGGATAAACGGGAGGCTTCGGAACGATGGGGATTTTCCGAGGACTGGTCTTTTCGCCCAGATGTGCCACGATTTGCCGAGTAATCGCCAGCGCATGGGCGTCATTCTCGGCCAAGTGGTCGGTCACGCCGGAGATCGCGCAATGCATCTTCCCGCCGCCCAAAGTCTCGGCGTCGACCTTCTCGCCAGTCGCGGCAAACGTTAATTCGGGCCCGCCAAGATACATAAATCCTTGCCCGCGCACGATCACGACCTCATCGCATAATGCCGGGATATAGGCACCACCCGCGGTACATGGTCCCATCACAACAGCAATCTGCGGTATGCCATCGCCCGACATGCCCACTTGGTTGTGGAAGATGGAGCCGAACTGGCCTTCGTCGGGAAAAATATTTGCTTGTTCGGGCAGAAAAGCCCCACCACTGTCGACCAGTGTGATCACTGGCAGCCGGTTGGTCCAAGCGACGCGCTGGGCGCGAACGTGTTTCTTGCTCGTCATCCCGAAATAAGTGCCGCCCTTTACGGTGGCGTCGTTTGCAATAATCATGCAATGCCGGCCCTCGATCATGCCGATGCCGGTAATGATGCCAGCGCCAGGGGGCACGCCTTCATATTTATTCAAGCCCGCAAGTTCACCCAGTTCCAAAAAGGGGGTGCCTGAATCAATCAGCCGTTCGACGCGATCACGCGGCAGGACCTTGCCCTTCTCCTCGTGTCGCTCCCGTGCCTTCAGCGGGCCGCCGGCACGTTGCTCCAGCCGCAGTTCGTGCAGCCTTTTGATTCTCGCGCGATAGTGCGTCTCATTGGCCCGGAAATTCTCCGAACCCTTATCGAGAAGTGATTTAAGGATTGTCATGACAGATCGGGGTATTTGCGAAGAGTGAGCGCAACCTTCGCCGCGCCGGGTTTCTCGAATGTGTCGGGCTTCACAATGCGGACGTCGGCCTTGAATACCAGCGCATCGCGAAGACGCGTCTCGATCTTGTTTCTTAGTTCGTCGTCCCTGTTGGGCGGACGGTGGGGTCCGCGTTCGACAATGATTTTGAGTGCCGACTGCGTCGTATGCCCCTCGAAATCGGCAACAACGCGGACAACCCCGTTGGTCTCGGGCATCATTTCGTTGATGATGCTGTGGATGGCTGAGGGGAAGACGTTGGCACCGCGGACAATCAGCATATCGTCGGCGCGACCGATACAACGGATCTTTGGCCCTGTTCGCCCGCACGAGCAGCTGGTGGCCAGGACGTCAATGTAGTCGCCGGAGCGGAAGCGCAGCAGCGGGCTCGCCTGACGGCCTATCGCCGTATAGACCATCTCACCACGGGCCCCGTCCTGGAACGGGATAATCTTGCCAGTTTCGGGGTCGAGCAGCTCGGTAATAATGTAGTCCATACTGACCATGTGCATGCCCGACTGTTCGTCGCACTCGGCCCAATAGGTCACACCGAGGTCCGTGCCACCAAGTAACTCGGTGCATTTTGCGCCCCACAGCTCCTCAATGCGGCGGCGGACGGTGGGGATGCCACCGCCCGGCTCGCCACCCACGATGACCCGCTCGACGCCAAGCTGCGATGCGGGAATGCCAAGGATCTCAGGCGCTTTCTCACCCAAGTGCAGAACAAAGTTTGGCGCACCGACCACGCAGCGCGGGCGGATGTCGGCACAAGCTCGGATGAGACGGTCGGCACCGCCATCGGCACCAATCGGGATGTCGATGGCGCCCAAGTATTGCAAACCTTGCATGACCGGGATGCCGCCAACAAAGCCTTTGGCCAGCGAGAAGGCATGCAGCACCATGTCGCCGGGCCGCACGCCGGTTGCGAAAAAACAGCGTGCCGACATTTCATGCCACATTGCGGCGTCGGATTCGGTCAGAGCCACGTAAGATGGGCTGCCTGTAGTGCCGGAGGACGCCTGCATCTGAATTATATCTTCGGGCTTGGCCGCGAGGTGGAGGCCGAAAGGCTTGCGAGCGGCAAGACTGTCGCGGATCTCCGCTTTGAACGTGTAGGGCAGCTTCTGCAGATCATCGATAGTGCGCACGTCGTCGAACCTCGCACCGGCCGCGCCCAGCTTCTTCTGATAGAATTCCGAGTTGGCCTGCAAGTAGGCCATCTGCGCGATCAGCTTCTCTTCTTGAATGCGTCGGACTTCGCTGAGCGGCGTTGTTTCGATCGCATGCCAGCAGCGCGCGCTTGACTTGTCGTGAGCGTCCGCTCGTCGGAAACGCATCCCGAGATTCATTGCTTAACCTCCTTGCCGATCCGCAGCTCTCAGTAAGAGCGTGGCAGGCCCATGATCTTTTCGCCGATGAAACTCAGACAAAGCTCGCGGTTCACTGGGGCCGTGCGCAGCAAGCGCATCAGTGGATATAGCTCGTAAATGCCGGTATCTTCGGTAAACCCCGATCCGCCATGAGCCTGGAGCGCCGCATCCACCGCCTCGATGCCAGCCTCCGCCGCAGCATATTTGGCCATATTGGACGAGGCGCCAGCGGGTAGGCTGTTGTCGAATTCCCAAGCGGCGCGGCGGGTCATGAGGCTCGCCATTTCGACTGCGGTGTGGGCCTTGGCCATCGGATGTTGGACACCCTGATGCGCACCGATCGGCTGGCCGAAAACGTTGCGCTGCGACGCATAGGCGACGCCTTTATTTAGCGCGAATCGGCCAATTCCGCAGCATAGAGCAGCCAGGATGATGCGCTCGGGGTTAAGCGAGTCGAAAAGAATCGAAAAGCCTTCGTCCACTTGGCCCACAACATCTTCGGGACCAAGATCAACCTCGTCGAAAAATAGCGTCCATTGTTCTTCGGGTAGTGGAATCGAAATCTTCACCCGTTGTTTGTCGACGCCTTTCTTTTTCAGATCGACCGCAAAAAGCGTGAAGCCATCGGTCTTGCGCTTGACCTCTTCGTGCGGCTTGGTACGGGCTACTACCAAGCAGTAGTCCGCGACATCAGCGCCGGTAATAAAGGTCTTTTCCCCCGATAATGAAAAGCGGTTACCTCTTTGCCTTGCCAATGTTCGAGCCTTGATCGTGTTCGAACCAGCTCCGGGCTCTGTGATCGCAAAACAGAACTGGATTTCGCCACGACAAGCCCGCGGCAGGAGCTCCTTTTTCTGGAACTCGCTTCCATGGTTCGCAATATGCGCCAAGGACATGGTCGGCCCGACGACCATCATCAGAAGCGGAATACCGTGATTGGCCGTCCCCTCCATGAACAAAGCCATCTCAGTCATGCCGAGGCCGGCCCCGCCAAACTCTTGAGGCACCATAAGCCCCAGAAATCCATCATCGGCGATCTTAGAGAACATCTCTCGCGGAAAAACATGCCGACGCGCATGATCGAGCCAATAGGCGTTGTCGAAACGCTGTGCCAACTGGGCGCCGTATTCGTAGATCTGGCGCTGCTCATCGTTCAAGTTGAAATCCATATTGAACTCCGACGCGGTGTTATTGTTCAAATCTCGGCTCGCGGCGATTGGCGAAGGCATCCAGCCCTTCGGCCACCTCCGCTCCCGGCAGGTGACGCAATGCAGCGTCGCGCTCAAGACGCATGCTTTGGTCGAGCGTCAGTTCCAGACCCTCGCGACCCAGCCGTTTCATCTCAGCCATGCCCTGCCGCGAGCGCGTGCCGATCTTCTGGCAGTAAGCCAAGGCCGCGCTGTGGAGTTGATCATCGGCCACGACATAGTTTACGAGTCCAGCCTCCTTGGCCTCGTCCGCCTTCAACCAACGCGCAGAGAACATCAGATCGAGCGCTCGGCGCAGTCCCATAAGACGGACCAACCGCTGACTGCCGCCCCAACCCGGAATGAGACCGAACTGCGCATGCTGATCACCAAATTGCGCGGTCTCCGCCGCGAAGCAGACGTCGCACGACAGCATCAATTCGATGCCCCCCGCCAGGCACAGCCCCTGGACCGCCACGACCACCGGTAGGGGACTCTGCTCGAGCCGGCGCAACACGCCTATGCCGAAACCAATGAAGCGATCCAGCGCCGCCGGATCGTCCATCTTGCCTTTCACTTCGACGAGGTCAGCTCCGGTGCAAAAATGTTTGCCCTGGGCGCAGATCAGAACAGCGCGAACCGAGCGGTCGGCCTCAAATTTCGCACGACCGGCATCGATAAGCTGATGTACCTCGAGCGAAAGACAGTTGAGCTTCTCCGGCCGGCTCAACTCGATGATCCCGGTGCTGCCTTCGGTTCGGATCTTGACCGGAACGCTCATTTTCCCGCCCCCTTCGCTCTCTTGTCGTATTGGAGCGCCACGCGCCCTACCTTCTCGCGCGCTATGACGAGCTTCTGGATTTGCGCCGTGCCGTCGCCGATTTGAAGCCCGAGCACGTCGTTGTGACGCTGATGGTGCGGCAGGTCGGTTGTGTAGCCATAGTGCCCGTGCAAAATCAGGCACTGGTGGATGATCTCGCAGGCAGTCTTTGGCACATACCATTTGCACATGGCCGCCTCGGCCGTATGCGGCATGCCGCGATCGCGCAGGTCGAGGGTATAGTAACAGAGCTGGCGCATCATCGTCAGTTGCGTCTCGGCCTCGGCGAGCGGAAAGGTGACGCCCTGATATTGAGCCAACGGCGCGCCGAACGCCTCGCGTTCCTGGACATAGGCCCAGGTCTCGTCGACAGAGGCCTGCGCCGGACCGAGGCACTCCAGCCCGATCAGCGCGCGGCTATAGTCGAAGCCCGCCATGATGGTCCCGAAGGCTCGGTCCTGTTCGCCCATCAAGCATTCAGCCGGCACATGGACATCATCGAAGAAAACCGAGCCACGGCCGACCGGCTTGGTGCCGATGTCGTCAAAATGGGTCCGCTTGATCCCCTTTTCCGTCAGGTTAACAAAGAAAGCGCTGACGCCACGCGACCCGCCTTTTGGATCGCCGGTGCGGGCGAAGACAACTGCAGCGTCTGCCTGCGCAGCAAAGCTCATGGAGGTCTTTTCGCCATTCAGCCGCCAGCCATTACCTGACTTCTCGGCGCGCAGCTGAAGATTTGCCGCGTCCGAACCGCCGCGTGGTTCGGTAAGGCCAAGTCCGATCACCGCGTCCCCTGCAATCACTCGCGGCACCCAATCGCGGGCGATGTCCTCCGAGGCGTGTTTTGCGACCATGCCGCCCATGAGCGAGCCCAGGAGTTGCACGTAGCTGACGTTGAAATCGGCATAGGCGATCTGTTCGGTGATCAACCCGGCCGTGACGGAGCTTTCACCCATTCCGCCAAACTTCTCAGGAAGATCCGGCGCAATCAGACCGAGCGAGCCCATTTCACGGATCAGTCCCCGATCGAGGACATGGCCTTTGGCGCGCTTTTGATAGCCATCGGCCAATCTTTCGCGCGCAAAACGCCGTGCGACCTCCCGAAAGGCGAACTGATCTTCGGTCGGCTGAAAGGGCATTGAATGATCCTCCCGCGGAGCGTCTTAAATCGACTTTCCAAGAAACCTAACAAACGTTAGAATACCCGGCAAGTGCCAAAGGGAGGAAAATTATGAACACGACGGCTTCGTCGACCTACGCCAGATTGCTCTCACCGCTCAAGGTCGGGCGCCACGAAATGCGCAACCGGATCATCATGGGTTCAATGCATACCAAGCTCGAATGCAAGCCCGACCCGATCGCCGCGCAACTTGCCTTCTATGTCGAACGTGCGCGCGGCGGCGTTGCGCTCATCGTCACCGGGGGGTTTTCGCCTAACGCCGAAGGCGTGCTTGACGCTCAAGGACCGCGGCTCGACGATCCCGAAGAGGCCCAGGCGCTTCGCCCGATCTGCGATGCAGTACATCACGAGGGCGCTCTCATCTGCGCGCAGCTCCTTCATGCAGGGCGCTATGCAAAGATTGCGGGCTGCGTGGCGCCTTCCCCAATTCGGGCACCAATCAACCGCCATATCCCGCGCGAGATGCTCGATAGCGACATTCTCCGCACAATCAGCCAATTCGCCGAGGCGGCAGCGAACGCGCAGGCTGCAGGCTTTGACGGTGTGGAGATCATGGGATCCGAGGGCTATCTCATTAACGAGTTCACGGTGACCCACACCAACAAGCGCGAAGATGCTTGGGGCGGCAGCGCGGAGAACCGCCATCGTTTTCCTGTCGAGGTCGTGCGCGCGGTGCGCCAGCGCTGCGGTCCGGATCTACTGATCATCTATCGCATTTCGGCTGCCGATCTCATCGAAGACGGCGCACCGGCGGATGAGATCGCCGCCCTTGCCCGCAAGGTGGAGGCCGCAGGTGCCGACATTATCAACACTGGAATTGGCTGGCACGAGGCCCGCGTGCCTACTATCGCCTACCCCGTGCCACGAGGAGCTTGGCGCAAGGCCGCCGCACGGGTCCGCGCTGCCGTCTCCATCCCCGTGGTCGCGTCCAACCGCATCAGCACCGCGGAGATGGCCGAGGACATCCTCGCGAGCGGCGATGCAGATCTCATCTCTATGGCGCGGCCAATGCTGGCCGATCCGTTCTTCGCCAACAAGGTCCGCGATGGACGAGTGGACGAGATCAATACCTGCATCGCCTGCAACCAGGCTTGTCTGGACTACATCTTCTCTGGCCGCGCGGTGAGTTGCCTTGTAAATCCTCGCGCTGGCCGCGAGTCCGAGCTGCGCGATACGCCCGCGGAGGTCCGGAAAAAGATCGCGGTGGTCGGCGGCGGCGCGGCGGGGATGGCTACCGCAACGGAAGCGGCGCGACGCGGTCACTTTGTTTCGTTGTTCGAAGTTTCTCAAACGCTCGGAGGACAGCTTACGCTGGCGCGCGCAGTTCCTGGCAAGAATGAGTTCGACGACACTCTGCGTTACTTCCGACGCCAGGTAGACAAGCACGGGGTCAACCTGCATCTTGGCCGCCGCGCCTCCCCCGAGGATCTGAGCGGGTACGATCATGTGGTGATTGCTACCGGCGTCAGCCCCCGCATCCCCGATCTGCCGGGCGTTGACCATCCCAAGGTGGCAACCTATGCGGAAATCCTATCGGGCACACGGGTCGCGGGAAAGACCGTCGCCATCGTGGGCGCTGGCGGGATCGGCTTCGACGTGGCCGAGTTTCTCGTCACTCCTACCGCCGAGGCTAACGGCAGCGAGGCTTTTTTCGACACTTGGGGCGTGGATGGAAATTTCTCCGCGCCCGGCGCGCTCAAGGCTGATCCGCAAGCACCGGTGGGCGGCACCCGCAAAGTCGTCATGCTGCAGCGTAAGACCACTAAGCCCGGTGACGGACTCGGCGTTTCCACGGGCTGGATCGTTCGCAACGCGCTACGCAAATACGGCGTCGAGATGTTGGGCGGCGTCAGCTATGAGCGAATCGACGATGAGGGCCTACACATCAAGATCGCCGGCCGACGTCAGGTCATCGCAGCTGACACGATCGTGCTTTGCACCGGGCAGGAGTCTGAGCGCGCGCTTCACGCCGCACTGATTGAGCGCGGCATCCCGGCCACAGTAGTCGGCGGGGCCAAGGAAGCCACCGAACTGGACGCCTTACGCGCGATTGACGAGGGCATCCGGCTGGCACAATCGCTTTAAGGGTGGATGATATCGTCTGTTGACATTGGTCTATGTAGGGCCTCAAGAGGTTGTTCCTGGCTAAACCGAGTCGGCTGATGGGAGTGTTGGCCTTCAGACTACCATGCGGCCGATGCCAATTGTAGCGATGAGCCAATGCACCAGCTCGGCTGATCGTTGATCTGAGTTCTGGTAGGCGCGGGCATATGCCCATTCGCGAAGGGAAGTTTGGATGAAGCGCTCGGCCTTGCCGTTGGTCTTCGGGGTATATGGCCTGGTGAAGATTTGGTGAAAGACCAAGGCGCCTGCAAGCTGCTCGGAACATCCTTGAGCGGTAGCACGAGCCATTATCAGTCATCACGCGCTCGACGCGGACTCCGAGCCTGGCAAAGTAAGTGACAGCGGCCTCAAGAAAAGCCACTGCACTTTCCTTGCGCTGATCGGCCATCACCTGCACGAAGGCGATGCGTGAAGCATCGTCGATGCAGACATGGACGAACTCCCAGCCGATGCCATGGTGGCGATTGATCGCGCCGGGATACCGCCCGGTGATGCGATGTCCCACAGAGCCGATCCGGCCGAGCTTCTTGATGTCGAGGTGGATAAGCTCGCCGGAGTGCTCGCGCTCATAGCGGCGGATCGGCTCGGCCGGCTCCAGCTCGGCCAACCTGTTCAGGCCGAGCCAGCGCAGGATGCGGCTGACGGTTGCGGGCGATATTCCGACTTCGGCAGCGATCTGCCTGCCCGTGTGGCGCTGCCGACGCAACGCCTCGACAGTGGCACATGTAGCTGCCGGGGTTTGGCCTGGCAATGAATGGGGCCGTGAGGAACGATCCCGCAGCCCATCCACGCCTTCTGTGCGGAAGCGGGTGACCCACTTGGCGACAATCGTTGGTGATGTTGAATTGGCGCGTGGCTGCGGCCTTGCTGAGCCCTCCTTCAACAACACTGCGCACCATGGCCTCTCGACCTTTGGGCGTCAGAGGCGCATTCTTGTGAGTGTCCATTCGATCCCCCGCGAATCACTGTGTGTTTGGCGACATCAGCGTTCACGGTTGCGGTCGAATGGACAACCTCCTGAAAGCTCACAGCTAGCCCGCTCGCAGCGGGCCGTCGGCATTGCGGCCAAGCTATCGAAAAGAAACCTGTTGGGGCACCGCGCCTCGAAGGACCGACAATACCATACCAAAGCGGCGATCCCCCTTGGCGGGGCGGTCGATGAGTTGCAGCCTGTCGCTCCCTTCCAAGACGGCGTTCAGCGGCCTTTGTTCCTCAATGCAGCGATGGGAGCAATGACCTCGGGATTCTGCAACGGCGACAGGTCGCCCGGATTCTCGCCCAGAAACGCCGCGCGGACGACGCGGCGCATGGTCTTCATACTGCGAGTCTTTGGCAGCGCCTCGACAAAGTGTATCTCGCGCGGGCGGAAAGGTTGGGAGACCGCGGCGGCTACATTGTCCTTCAGTTGCTCCACCAAGGTGTCGTCGGTTTTCACGCCGGGGGCGAGGACGCAGACGCAGACCACAGCTAGGCCCTTTAGATCATCCGGCGCTGCAATTGCAGCGGCGTCGATTACATTACCAGTGGCGGTTAGTGCGGCCTCGATCTCGGTCGGGCCGATACGCTTGCCGGCAATGTTGAGTGTGTCGTCCGAACGGCCGAGAATGAACCATGTTCCGTCGGAATCGCGGCGCGCCCAATCGCCATGCCGCCAAACGCCGGGGTAATCGGACCAGTAGGTCTCGAGATATCGCGAGTGATCCCGCCAGATCGTCGGGGTCAGGCCCAGCGGCGGCTTGGTGACCACCAGCTCGCCCATCTCGCCGTCTGTCGCCTCGGACCCATCCGGTCGCAGCACTTTCGCCCCGACGCCCAACGCCTCGCTGGAAAAACCGCAGGGCCGCAACGTGTGCAGCACGGTCGACGTCAGGATTGCGCCAAAAAGCTCAGTCCCGCCGGAGATGTTGAGTGGCACCGCCCTGTGGCGGCAGATGTGTTCCAGATGCCAGAGCCAGGCATCCTCGGTCCAGGGTTCGCCGGTGGAAGCGACGATGCGCAGAGCGGAGAGATTGTACCGCGCCAGCGGACCGGGATCGCTTCTCATAAACTGTCGCACCAACGTGGGCGCGACGCCAAGATGGGTAACGCCGTGTTCGCTCGCGAGGCGCAGCAGGCGGAATGGATCGTCCGGCGTGGAGGGCGCCCCTTCGGCCAGCACCAGTGTCGCGCCCGCCAGAAGCGTCGAGATTAGGGTCAGCGGGCCCATAACCCAGCCCATATCGGTCATCCACAGGTGCCGGTCCTCGCGCTTCAAGTCGAGGCACAACAAGAAATTGGTCGTTGCCGCCGCCTGCACACCGAGATGCGTGTGAACCACCCCCTTGGGCCGGCCGGTTGTCCCAGAAGTGTAGGCAATCATCAGCGGCGCCTCTGATGCAACCGGAACAGGTGCAAAATCCGCCTTTGCGGCCCCGACTGTGGCAGCCCAGTCCAGATCCCGCCGTGGGTCGGCGGCGCTGCCGCCGAAGCGGCGCAGGCTGATCACCGTGTGCACGCTGGATACGTCGGCCAGAGCCTCAACCAGCACGGATTCCATGGGAACAGGCCTGCCGCGACGCCTACTCGCATCGGCCGTCAAAACCGCTTTGGCCGTGCAGTCGTTCAAGCGTGCCGCCACGGCCGGCGCCGGGTATCCGGAGAACAGGGGGACGGCGATAGCGCCGAGCCTCGCAACGCCCAGGAGGGCCGCTTCGATCTCGGGCACCATCGGCATGTAGATGCCAACCGCATCACCCGCGCCTACGCCGCGGGCGGCCAGGGCGCTGGCAACCCGGGCGCTTTCGCAGGCGAGATCGCGGTAGGTCCAGACGCGCCGTTCCCCGTCTTCGCCGATCCAGTCGATGGCGGCTTTTTCCCCGAGCCCAACTTCGATACGAGCGTCAAGGCAAGTCTCGGTGAGGTTGAGAGTGGCGTCCGCGGCCCAACGGATTCCGGCTGGCCCACCGCTCACGTCCCGCAACGTTCGGTAACGACGCGAAAAGCGCACGTTCGCAAGATCGAGAATTTGTGACCAGAACCAATCGGGTTCAGCGTCGGCCCGCGCGACGAGACTTTCGTAATCTGTCAGGCCGCAGCGCGTGAGAAAAGCTCTGATCGCGCTGCAGTCCTGGATGTCTTTAGATGGCGTAAACATACCATTTCATCCGATACGGTATCTCGGCACGGTCCGGCCGTATCAATCCACAAGTTGAGGGCGCCGCCGTCGCGCGCGTCATCCATGCATCGTCAGCCCGCCGGAGACCGAAATCACTTGGCCGGTGATGAAACCAGCGTCGTCGGAGGCAAGGAAGCAGATGATCCCCGGGTAGTCGGTCGGTTGCGCGAGCCGTCGCATCGGAATGGAACGCTTGAGACCTTCCGCGATTTTCTCGCCACCTTCGCCCTTCGAGAATTCGGCGAAAAGCGGTGTGTCGGTCGGCCCTGGGGCCACGGCATTGAGCTGTATTCCCTTGCGCGCCAATTCCCGCGCCACTGTCTTGGTGAAGGCGATAATGCCGCCCTTGCAGGCCGAGTAAACAGCTTCGCCTGAGGAGCCAACGCGGCCCGCGTCGGAACTGATATTGACCACGCGCCCGCCTCCGTTTCTAACCATGCCCGGAAGTACCGCGTGATGCATGTTCAGGGGACCGTAGAGGTTAATGTCAATAACCTTTTTCCAGAGCGTTGCGTCGGATTCCAGGAAAAGTCGAGGGACGTCCCAGCCGGCATTGTTGACCAGAACATTGATGGGCCCGCCTTTCTCCACCTCGGCCACAGCCGCATCGACTGCCGCACGTTCGGTGATGTCAACGGCGTGGGCAGTCGCTTTGCCACCTGCGTCCCCTATGATCTTCACAGTTTCAGTCGCACCCGCGGCATTTATGTCGAATACGGCGACCTCGCTGCCTTCTTCGGCGAATCGCTTGCATACTTCGCGTCCGATCCCGCTGCCGCCGCCGGTTACGATTGTCCGCTTCCCTTTTAGCCCGCGCATGGTTATCACCCCTCCCTTCCGCGGATACGCCATAGGTGTTCTAACCTTAGGCGACCAAATTCTAACGTATGTTAGATTATCGCACTTGCTATTTCGATGTCTAGAGGCAAATTACACAATATGAATTCGCCCTCACCGCAGCTTGGAACTACTGGAAAAAATCATGGCAAGTCGGAGCAGACGCGCGCCCTCATCCTGAGCGCCGCCGCGAAGCTATTTCGAGATGAAGGATACGATGCCACGACGCTCCGCAAGATCGCGAAGGCTGCGCGTATGGAGGCGGGTAGCCTATATTATCACTTTGCGTCGAAGGAGGCGATCTTCGACGAAATCCTTCGATTGGGCGTACGGCACGTTTTCGACGCCGTGCAGAAGGTCCGAGAGGATTGCCGGCTCTCCGGCAGGGATTTCCGACAGACATTCGCCTTGATGATCGACGCGCACTTGACGTATTTCCTGAAAGAAAGTGATTTCACTTCGGCAAATATCCGAAATTACTCGAGGCTTCCTCAGGACATGCGCGTGACCCATCGACCACTGCGCCAAGCCTACACCTCCGTGTGGGACAATTTCTTTGCAGAGGCTCAAACGGCCGGGGACATTCGGAGCGACATCAAAGTCGTACCGCTGCGACAGTTCGTGCTGGGAGCAATGAATTGGACAGTCGAATGGTATGATGCGACGCGCTATCCCGTAAGCATGCTGTCTGAGCGCTTGTGTAAACTTCTTTTGGACGGAATGTCCACCGCACGCGGCATGCCATTGAAACAGCCAGGTCCAATCGAACTGGAAACCCTGGACCTGATTGATTCCGACGACAGCAAATCATCCCGCACCCGCGTCCAAGTGCTCTCCGCTGCAGCGCGGATTTTTCGCGACAGAGGGTACAAGGCTGCAACAATGCGAGATATCGCGCAAGAAGCCGGCATGGAAGCAGGCAGCATCTATTATCATTTTAATTCAAAGGATGAGATACTCGACGAAGTGCTCGATATTGGATTGCGAGCGGTCCTGCGCGGAATGTCGTCGACCATTTCGAAGACACATCAGTTTCCCGATCACCGCAGCCGGATCGCCGCAGCGATCCGTACCCATATGGAGTACCTCTTTCGTTTGAGCGAATTTACGTCTGCGAATATCCGCATTTTCGGGCAGCTACCCAAGAAGGTGCGAGCACGTCATCAGCCAATACGACACAAGTACGCGAACCTTTGGGATGACTGCTTACGCAAAGCGCAGGAAGCGGGTGAGCTGCGCTCCGATATCAAGGTTGTGCCTTTGCGGCAGGCCATGCTGGGAGCGCTCAACTGGACTGTAGAGTGGTTCAATCCAGAAAAGGGCCAACGCGATGGATACTATTCGCTGTCTGAATTGATTGTGATGTTGCAGAGCCTACTGTTGGATGGCCTTCAGTACGATGCCGGTCCTTCGCTTCACCATCGCGACTTGCCCTCTACGAGCAAACGAACGAGGCGGCGCGCCTTGCGCGCTGGATCTCACGCCGGCTAAGCGTCTTTCTTGTTTACAATCAGCGACGCGTTCTCCTCCAGGAGATCGATAAATTCCACGCCATCGGCCCGGATTCGTGCACTGGTGGCAAAAGCTTCGATGGCACGTGTTTGGGCCATGATACGATCGGCGCCGGGCTCGGCGACGAGCAAGAGGCGCACGGTATCCCGATCGTTCTCGCATGTCACAACCGCCTGGGCGGCGCGCACGCCTGGGGTCGCGATAACCACTTCTTCGATGGCGCGGGGGTAGACGAAAATCTCACGGACTTTTACGGCCGCGCCGACTCGTCCCTGCAAGGCCGAAAGACGCGTAACGCGACCATCTCCGTCACTCTCAAGAGCGAAGCCGCTATCTCCGGTGCCGAAGCGGATCATCGGCCAGTTGGCGTCGCGTGCGGTCACCACGATCTCACCGGTTTCGCCGGCGGCCAAGGGTTCCCCACTGATGGGATCGCAGATCTGCACCACGTGATTGGGATGCGCAACATACCCTTCGCCGTCATCCTCATAAGCCACAAGACCCAGATCGGCCGTCGCATAGGCGGCCCAGGTTGTAACGCCATAGTCCGCTTCGATACGACGCCGTTTCGCCATCCAGTCGCCCATCTCGCCGCCGAGGAATGCTGATCTGACCTTCCAAGCGTTCCGCCCATACGCCTCGATTACCGTATCCGCCAATGTAAGGAAGAATGCCGTGCTGGCGCAGACCGCGGTCACGCCGGTTTCAACGATGATCTGCGCCTGCAGCTCACGGTTTCCCGTACCACCGGGAATGACCGTCGCGCCGACTGCACGCGCTGCTTCGTCGAACAAAAGACCTGCCGGGACCAGATGATAGGACCATGTGTTCAGGAGGAGATCGCCCACCGTGATCCCCGCAGCCTTGAACAGCTCCTTGAGGCCGTGCCCGCCACCTCCCGCCAATGAGGGCTCGAAGATCGGTCCGGGCGACACATAGATCCGCGACAGGCTTTCGAGATCGGCTGCGAGAAAGCCTCCAAAGGGCGGATTTTCCCTTTGGAGTGCCAGGAGCTGTTCTTTCTTCAGAACCGGCAGGCGAGAGAGATCCCTCAATGATCTGATGCTTGCCGGGTCGAAACCCGCCGCATCGAAGCGTGCCTTTAGGCCGGGCGCCTTACGTGCCGCCTGGCCATAGGCTGCAGCGATCTTCCGGTAAATCGCGTCGGGCATATGCTCGCTACCTCTCTCCCGCGCAAACTAAATAGGGCAGTCCTTGCGAAAATTCGGAGCGCGCTTCTCCCGATGTGACAGCACGCCTTCCTTGACGTCAGGGCCCATGAAACCCAGCATCTCGAACGCAGTGGAAGCGTCGAAGATTGGCCCGGCCTGGCGCAACCAATTATTCAGTGAATATTTCGTCCAGCGGATCGCGCTTTGCGCGCCGTTTGCCAACTCAACTGCAGTGTCGAGAGCGACTTGCTGCAGTTGATCATCGTCGACACACATGGATACCAAGCCAATGCGCTCGGCCTCTTCGCCGGAGATTGCCTTGCACGTCAGAAGATAATACTTTGCCTTGGCCATGCCGCAGAGCAGCGGCCAAATGATCGCCGCTACGTCACCTGCGGCAACCCCCAGGCGGGGGTGCCCGTCAACAATCTTGGCTCGCTTGCCTGCGATCGACACGTCAGCCAGAATTCCGACAACGAGCCCCGCACCCGCGGCTGGGCCATTGATCGCCGAGATGATAGGCTTGTTGCAATTGATGATGTTGTAAACGAGATCCTTGGCTTCCTTCCAGGTTCTCATCATCTCGTCGAAGTTGCCCGCTATTCTTTCGATCAGGCTGAAATCTCCCCCCGCCGAAAACGCCTTGCCAGCCCCCGTCACGATAACCGCGTTGATGTTGGGGTCGCGGTCGACATCAATCCACATGTCGGTCATTTGCGTGTGCGTTTCCGCATCCACGGAGTTGAAGGTTTCGGGACGATCGAACGTGATCCGAAGAACACGGTCCGCCGGATAGTCGAATTTCAGTTTGTTGTATTTGGCATAGCGGTCAGACATGGTGTGTTCTTCCTCCTTCAATGTACGGGCAATTATCTATCAGCCAGGCAAGCCGAGAACGGCTTTCGACAAGATATTGCGCTGGATCTCATTCGTCCCGCCGTAGATCGTGGTCGGTCGCGCCTTGTAGAAGTTCGCCAGCACGTCAACACCGACATTGCCGAGCTGTAAGGGACCGATCAGGCCGCCGTCAGGTCCGGCGGATTCGATCATGAGTTCGGTAATCTCTTGGAACGTCTCAGTGACCCAGATCTTCAGCATCGACACGTCGGGACCGAGCATTTCGCCGCGCTTGAGTTGGTCGGCGAAGCGGCTATAGAGCGCCGCGTGATCCTCAACATCCAGAGCGACTTTCGCAAAGCGATCGCGGAACACCGGATCGTTGAACATGCAGCGCCCTTGCGCAATCGTCCGTAACTGAACAAGTGCGTTTTGCGCCAGGTTGGGCGCACCGATGAAGATTCGCTCGAAGCCGAGCAGGGCCTTGGCCATCGTCCAACCCTTGTTCAGTTCGCCAACCAGGTTTTCGCGGGGCGCGCGAGCATTGTCGAAGAATACCTCGCAGAACTCGTCTTCACCCGCGAGCGTCGTGATCGTGCGAACTTCGATGCCCGGCTGGTTCATTTCGGCGAGCAAGAAGCTGATGCCCTCCTGTTTTTTTCGCGCATGAGAATCGGTGCGCACCAGCATAAAGATGTGCGTGGCGTCATGAGCCATCGTGGTCCAGATCTTCTGCCCATTGATCACGAAATAATCGCCGTCGATCACGGCACTCGTGCGCAGACTGGCGAGATCGGACCCCGAGCCCGGCTCGGAGTAGCCCTGACACCAGATGTGCTCACAAGTAAGGATACGCGGCAGCCAGTAGTGTTTCTGCGCCTGGGTGCCAAACTTGATGATAAGGGGGCCGACCATCTGCACACCCATGTCGCGGCCCCGCGTCACGCCCCAGCGCTGCTGCTCTTCATAAAAGATGAGGAGCTTCGAAGCTTCCAGACCCATGCCGCCATATTCGACCGGCCAAGCAGGCGCGACCATGCCCTTGGCGTAGAGCTTCTCGTGCCATTGGCGGATCTCGGCGAACTTCGCCCGATGCGGCAGATGGCGTAGCTCTTCGGGATACTCGGTCTCGAAGAAGGTGCGAACCTGGCGGCGGAACGCTTCGTCACTCAGTGCATTCCAGTCGGTCATCGACCTGCCTCATTTGCCTCAAGAGCGTCCATCCAACGAGCCCGGTGGTAGGCGGCATCCCCGAGCCAGGCCGAAAGCACAAGCGCACGGTTCAGAAACAAGCCGATGTCGAACTCGTCCGTATAGCCGACTGCACCGTGGAGTTGAATCGATTCCCGGGTGATCCTCTTGGCCGTGCTGCAGGCGCGAGCTTTGGCGCGGCTCGCCTCACGTATGCGCGCGCCCTGATCGGCGCTCACATCCATCCGTGCCAGCGCCTCGCTCACCCCCGCCTCGGCCACCTGCTGAGCGACATACAGGTCTACGGCGCGGTGCTGGATGACCTGAAACGACCCGATTGGCTTGCCGAACTGCTCGCGCGTCTTCACATAATCGAGGGTCAGTTCGAGTGCTTTAGCGCTGACGCCGACCAGCTCGGCGGCGGCGAGCGCCGTGGCGTCGGCGACGACGGTGGACAACGCTTCCGATACCACCGAGCCTTCGGCCAGCAATTTACCTGGGGCGTCGACAAAGCCGATGTCGCAGAGCTGGCTTCCGTCGGACTGTCGCCGCAGCTCCGAGTAGATCCCCTTGCCATCAGCGTCGAGGGCAACGAGAACGGGCTTCGAATCATTTTGCGCAACCACGAGCAATTGATCCGCGCCGACGGCCCCGGCAATCCAGGCCTTTGAGCCGTTCAGCACCTTACCGTCGAAACGGCATGCCATTTGGTCAGAGTAACCTCGAAGACCACGTTCCTGCCAAGCGAGGGCGCAGGCGATTTTGCCACTGATAGCCGTAGCGAGCATCGCATCGCCAGGACATACCCGTTGAATCATTCCGATCGCAAGTGCGATGGCTGACACCACCGGTTCGGGCGTGAGCGCGCGACCAACTTCTTCCACGATCACACCGGCCGCTGTAAGTCCCATGCCAAGTCCGCCGACCGCTTCTGGGGCGGCGACACCGAGCACGCCAGCATGGGCCAGTTCGTTCATCACCTGTCGGTCCCAGCCCTTGTCGCGAGCGTTACGGGCGCGTGCGATGCCGCCCGCGCGCTCAAAGAGTGTGCGCACGCTTCCGCGCAGCATCCGCAAATCGTCCTGTGAATGCGCCCTCACATTGCTCATGACGGCGGCGCTGCCTTTCGCTTAACCATCGCGGCGGTATCGACGGTCAGCACGGGCTCTCCTGCCATGTTGCGCGCTTCGACACGGTAGCTGACGACACCCCGATCGGGCTTGGTTTGGGAGGGCCTCACTGCCTGCATCTTCAATGTAACATCAAGCGGCTCATTCGCCCGCACAGGCGCGTTCCAAGATAGTCTCTCGAAACCCAAACCACCGATGTTTGCGACCCCCGTCATGAAGTCCCGCATAATCGGCCTGAATACGAGGAGGAGTGTCTGGAACCCCGATGCGATCAGACCGCCATGGATTTGCTTGGCATAGTATTCATCCGTATGCAGCCGCTGCGGATCCCATTCCCTGGCGAACGAAATTATCTCGTCCTTGCTTAAGGGAGGGGTGCGGAACGCAAAAATTTGTCCGACCTTGAAATCCTCCAAGTACTTCACGGCCGATGCCCTTCCTCCGTCGGCGCAAAACCATCGTCAAAGCCGCTCTGCCCCGCGATCCGGCAACGGTTGAATTCCTCCAGCTTGGGATAGGTTGCTTTGAACGCCGCCAGGAATTCGTCGATTGGCGCATCCACGTACAAGCCCCGGTCATGAACATATTCCATGTGCCTCTGATTCTTTTCGTCGAACTCGTGAAACAGAGCGTCAGACGTCCCGTCGAAGAGAAGAGGCTTTACTCCGAAGCGCTTGCATAGCTCCATGTTGAAGGCCGGCGTAACCTTGTAGGGCCTCCCGTCGAGCCACAGCTGCACGTATCCGTGGTAAATGAAGAGATCCGTTTGCATCAGCTCGGTTAGCTTTGGCGTATTCAAATGGTTACGAACGTCGGCGAAGCCCAATGCAGCGGGAATGCCAACAGCACGTAGGCAGGCGGTCAGCAAGATCGCCTTGGGCACACAAAAAGCAGACTCCGCCCCTGCCACCACGCTAGCGCGATAAGCATCGGGGCTCAGTTCAAACGTGTAGGGATCATATCGGATGCCATCGCGCACCGCTTCGAACAGTCGGATTGCCTTTTCGGTATCGGAAGCGCTGGAGTTCAGGTTGCGCAAAGCAGACTCTACGAAAGCCCTCACCTCGGCGCTATCGCTATCGACAAAGTTTGTTGGGGAAGTTAAGCACGCCGGATCTGCCGGCGGTCGATGATCCGCGCTAGACATTATCCACCCCTTGAAGCAGCTTTTCTAACATACGTTAGATTTACTCCATCGTATGCAGGCCTGTCAACGGTGCACGAAATCTTGATTTCCGCTTAATGAGATGGACGTTCGATCCGCCTCGGCCGCTCCCTCAATTGTGGAAATCTATTCGCAGCGGCCCCACTGGCAGTTCCGCGTCGACCCTATTGAAATGCGGGCCCTCCGTACAGATCGACAACCTCGGCGAAGCGGTCCGGATACCTTCACCGGCATGTTTCTCGATCGAGGTAAGTGCGCGAAGCCAGGCTACCGTCCTGCTAGTTTTAGGCTTGACTGGCTGTGGCGGCGCGCCGCATCCGATCGATGAGACGGTCAGCGAGATCCTCGACCACGAGCCGGTACGGTCTAGGGTGACCAAGACAAACGCCGTGCTTATCAAATTCCGCGATGATCATCCGCTGCGCTGTGGCGGCTGCTGAGGTCTGCTCGAGCTCTGTTTTTCGGGCAACACACAACCCTCAAATTTCTCGCGTAGTGACGCATTCCGATTTCCCCGTCGCCGTCATCGGCATCTCTTCAATGAACACGACATCATCCGGCATCCACCAACTGGCGATTCTCGTCCTTAGATAGTCGAGCCGGAGGCTACCCGTCGCCTTTACGAATGTCATCAATGGAATCAACTGCCCTCGACCACAGCACGTCTTACGTCCGTGACAACCTCGATCTTCACCTGGTGAACGGCCGTTACTCTGCCGGTCTTGTTTGCGAACTCGCCAACGTGTACGAGGGGCGCACCGGCAGTGTGTTTGCGGTCTTTGATGAAATAGCCACTCTGGAGGAACATCCCATCGCCCGCCCGAGCCTCACCAAACCCCCGTCACTGTTTACAAGGCCACCGCTGCGAGGCCTGCGGCATAAGCATTATCATCAAGCCGCCTTAATTCCGACGAATGTCGATAATCACTGGCGCGCGAACAGCTTCGCCGACCCCGTCGAAGAAGCGGCCACCAACATGTCCGTTCCCGACGACAAGCTGATCGGCTTCATGCTGCACGAATTCGTCACCTCGGATATCATGATCGCAGTCAAGCCCGGCGGCTGACCGGTGAATGGATTGTCTACGCCCGGCAGGACGAAAGACATACCTATCTCACGCTGGGCACCCCCGGTGACGATGGTGCCATCTATGAAAGGGTGCGTGCTTGCGCGAACGGGTTCCCAGATCTCAATTTGACCCAATGCTTATAGCAGAATCGCGCGGTTTGGATACGAAGTCCATCCAGACAGCGCCCATGGGCTCCGATTCATTGAACGCAGCGATCGACCGGTTTTTCCGATCCTACTTCAACCAGCTTCAAGAGCCGGATCCCGACACACTGCTCAATTTCCTGAATGCCCTTTACGGATTGAATGACAAGCTCAAAAAGCAAGCCGGTCGGGACCTGTTCGGATCCGCGAACTTCCTTGCCCTGAAGGCGCTGCGCAATCTGTTCCATCACCACGTCGAGCCCGTCCATGAAATCAAGCTCATTCCCCTCGATGAGCTCCCGCCAATGACGACAGACCTGATGATCGTGTGTCTTGTGCCGCGTTCGCTCATCGAACGCGCGCAAGTTGAGACCGAGCGGCGGCATCAAGAAAATCCGCTCCGCATTTGCCGCATTCAAATGGTACGGAAATATTGTGAACATTCAGCCCTGCATGTTCAACGTGGCCGTGGATGTTTTCGAGGCAATTGCTGATCTCGATGTTGATCCCTCGTCTGACGCGTACGATGCCTTCGAGGAGGCATATCGGTTGGATGAGCAGAGCGGTCGACCTACACGCGCCACCGGTGATATTTGGTGCGCCGCCGGGTCCCTGAAACCGTTTTTGATCAAACGGCCTCCGGGAAGAACTAACCATCCGTTAGCTAAGAGACGCTGCGGCTACTCGGCTCAGCCGCTTTGGTCGCGCAGCACAGACGGCAGCGGCCGAGGTGCCTGGAGCCCGGAGCAGATTGCCCGACGCTTGCCGATCGACTTCCCGGACGACAACACGATGCGCATCAGCCACGAAGCCATCTATCACGCTCTCTTCGTTCAAGGTCGGGGAGCGCTACGCCGCGAACTGACGGCCTGCTTGCAAACGGGACGTGTGCTAAGAGTGCCCAGAGCGCGCGTAAGAAGGCGAGGCAAGGGCTTTGTTTCGCCGGAGATCATGGTCAGTCAACGCCCCGCCGAAGCAGCCGATCGAGCAGTGCCGGGACACTCGGAGAGGGACCTCATCCTTGGTCTTGGCAGCTCAGCGATTGGTACGCTGGTCGAGCGCACAACGCGGTTCACGATGCTGCTGCATCTTCCACGGCTCATGGGGCACGGCGAAGCTCCGCGCATCAAGAATGGGCCTGCGCTCGCGGGACACGGAGCTGAACGTGCGGGACGCGATTACTCGCACCATCATCACCTTGCCACAAGAGCTGCGCCGTTCGCTGACCTGGGACCAAGGGGCCGAAATGGCCCAACAAGATCGTCTCAAGATCGATGCAGGCGTGCAGGTCTACTTCTGCGATCCGCAAAGTCCATGGCAGCGCGGCACTAACGAGAACACTCTGCTGCGTCGGTACTTCCCGAAAGGCACAGACCTGAGCGTCCATAGCGTTCACGAGATCGCCGCCGTTGCTGCCGCCCTCAACGCCCGACCGAGAAAGACGCTGGGATGGAAAACGCCGGCGGAGGCGCTTGACGAGTGGCTACCATGAGTAACAAAATCGATGTTGCGACGACCGCTTGAATCCGCCTTTGCTGCGTCGGTCGCTATGATGCACGAGCCCGCCGCGATGGATCGGCCGCCGATCGTGCAGTGCCTGTTCCAGCGTATCGAGCACGAAGCCGGCATGCGCAGTGCGCGAAGCACTATAGCGCGACAAAGCATGAGCGATCGGGATTGGATAGGTTGCAAAGCAGCCAGGAGGACGCGTCGTCGCAATAACGCGTAGTTTGCCCGGCCATACATTTGTCGTTTGATGGCTTTGATCCTGCTGATCTGGCCTTCGATCGGACTAGTGCCAAAGCGCGCCGCACGCTTGTGCCCTTTCACAGCGTCATCGCACAATCCGAAAGAGGGGCTGAGTCGCGAGGCTCCTTGTGCCGGGGGCAGCCTCGCCAAGGCGGCATTCGTTCAAGAAAAGCCATTCTGGAGACGTCGGCGGACCACCTGGCTCCTAACCGATTGCGGACTATCGTATCGAGCTGCCTCTTGGTAGGATTGGTCACCGATACTTCTCGCTGGTGCTAGCTGTCCATGCTCCCCCATCTCGAACGGCCAACTGATAGACCGTCAATATCCGGAAAGATCATTTCTGATTTTGGGTTGCTGTACGCCTCGAACGGATTCATCGGCTGGCTCTTTGCCGCGACTGCTCCGATGGCCATCATCCTGACAGCCGGTTTGCAGGGTGAACTTTCGGAAGGCGAAATTGCGTCCTGGATCTTCGGTGCCTTCTTCATTAATGGCTTGATCACGATCCTGTTCTGCTGGCTTTATCGACAGCCATTAGCTTTCTTCTGGACGATTCCCGGCACGGTTCTGGTCGGACAGTCATTGACGCACCTGAATTTTCATCAGGTCGTCGGAGCATACTACGTCACGGGCGCTCTCATCCTGGTGCTGGGTGGAAGCGGCTGGGTGAAGCGCTTGACGGAATTGGTTCCGCTCCCGATAGTGATGGGAATGGTTGCCGGCGTGTTTTTGCGTTTTGGCCTCGACCTCGTCCGTGCGGTATTCGCGGACGGCGCTGTCGCCGGACCCATGGTGGCGGTCTGGCTGCTCCTGTCCTCGGTCCCAGGGCTGGGCCGCCGCTGCCCGCCCATCATCGGAGCGCTGGTGGTTGGCGCGCTTGCCACGATCGTCCTCGGCAGATTCGAGGATTCGTCGCCGCTGGAGTTCGAGTTGATCCGACCGGTCATTCAGGACCCGGCTTGGTCGATCGCTGCTTTGGTCGAGCTTGTCTTGCCGCTGGCGATCACCGTCTTGGTCGTGCAGAACGGTCAGGGCTTCGCTGTACTCAAGGCAGCGGGGCACAATCCGCCGGTCACTGCGGTGACGATCGCCTGTGGGGTCGGCGCGTTCGCCAGCGCCCTTGTTGGCGCCATCAGCACGTGCCTGACAGGGCCGACGAATGCCATCATCGTCGGCAGCGGCGAGCGCAAACGCCAATATGTCGCCGGGATCGTGGTTGGTCTTCTGTCGATCATGTTCGGGCTGTTTGCGCCAACTTTCACCCGACTGCTCCTCAACACTCCAAAGTCCTTTGTTGCAGCATTGGCAGGCCTCGCGATGTTGAGCGTGTTGCAGACGACTTTCGTTACGGCGTTCGCCAACCGCTTCTCCTTCGGCGCGCTGGTGGCGTTTCTCGTGACCATTGCTGACATGCCATTGTTGAATGTAGGGGCCCCCTTTTGGGGATTGGTCTCCGGCATTGTCATATCCGTCCTGTTGGAGCGGGCGGACTTTGCGTCGCGGCCGATGTCGTAAGACGGATTTCTACTGGTCAATTTGTTCTTGGCCAACAGCGGTAGCCCGAGAAAGCATGCAATGATGTCGCCTGAGAAATGAAGAAGCGGTATTTTCGCGAAAAGCAGGTCCGCGATCACCCGGAGCACTCCGCTGAATATCTGAGACATGAGCACTGTTGGCGCAGCCGGTCGAGGCCAAAGCTGCAGTCGTGCTAAGCAGCATGCCGACAAGCTCACCGAGGATGGCCGCCAGGGGTTGGTGCGCCACGGGCATCTCCTGAGCCGGATTATGACTGGCATCGGGCTGTGCGCTCAGCGTGTGCGCGAACACGTCGGTGAAGGTTCGGCGCGCATCCGCTTTTCGTCGGCGATTCTGCCGCCGATGCACCGAGATCGAAGAGCCTCGAAGTGCTGATCCAATCCTTTATCTCTAGGGCGTTTCAACCGGCGACTTGGGGCGGACTTCTGACCGAGCCGCGCCGAGGATCATCCAAACACGCTCGCCCCGACTTCGCAACCCGGGCCTGCTCCGACAGTCGGAGCACTAACGCTCGCCGAATGGCTCTAAAAGGAAGGGAGAACTTGAAAACAAAGCATGCCGATGGGCACACCGTTTTCGGTAGCGACGACGAACTCACGTTGAAGTTTGAAGGAACGTGCGCCGGAGGCAGGATAGCTCGTCACCTTGGCACGGCCGAGCAGTTCCCGCGGTAGTTCTCGAAGGAACGTTCATCTTTCGCGAAGAGTAGCCGGCCCCCGGTGGCGAAGCCGCTGACGCTAAAGTTCAATCCTGCCAAACTTCCGACGCTGCCGAGCGCTCTCGCTGAAAGCGTTACCCAGCCTTGTTGTCGCGCTGCTTTGTCATGGACGAAGTCGGACGAGCCATGCTGCTGCACAGCATCAAGGTCACAAAAGATCTCCCGTGATTGCTCACGGGAGCCTATTTGTTCTACCCGCCGGAGAATCATTCCGCAGGCACGTCACCGTGAATGGTGTCGCCGAACAATTCCCATTTCTTGCCTTTGAATCTCATTAGTTGGAGCGAACTGATCGGTGCAAAATCGGTCGGCCCGGTGTTGATCCTGATGCCCGGCAGCAGCGTGTCAGGCTCAAAGTCCTTCAGGTTCGCGGCCTGCTTCATGATATTGGCACGCGTGAGATCATCGCCGCACATCTCGAGCACCTTCGCCAGTGTTTGGGCAGCGCCGTATCCATAGATGTGGCCGCTGTCGGTCTTGTCGGCGCCAGGCATGTACTTGTCGACGAACTCGGCCCATTTCTTCATGCCGGGATCATTAGTCCATTGCGGATCGGTCGCGTCCTTTGCGTAGGCAGCTGAAATCACTCCTTGAGCATTGTCGAAGCCCGCAGGTTGCATCACGCTACCTACCGATGCCGAGACGTTGGTCATGATTTGCAGCGGTCTCCAGCCGATCTCAGCCGTTTTCTTTATCGCCTGCGCGCCGAATTTCGGGGTTGTGTAGATCAGGAGAACGTCTGGGTTGGCAGCCTTGATCTTGACGATGTGGGAGTCGATAGTCGGCTCGGAAACTTCGTGACTCTCTTCCATGATGATATTGGCAGCCTTGGCGCCGAACCCATCCTTGGTGCCCTTGACATAGTCTTTGCCGAAGTCGTCGTTCTGATAAAGGATGGCCACCTTCGCATTTGGTTTCTCCTTCATCAGATACTTGGCGTAGATGTGGGCCTCACTCTGGTAGGAAGGCTGCCAGCCCATCGTCCAGGGAAAATTCTTGGGATCGTTCCACTTGGTTGCACCCGTCGCAACGAACAGCTGCGGGACTTTCTTTGAGTTGAGATACCTCTGGATCGCTGTATTGGACGGCGTGCCGAGTGGGTTGAAGACGAGCAAGACTTCGTCGCTTTCGACTAGCTTGCGGACCTGCTCTACTGCCTTAGGAGGAGAGTAGGCGTCGTCATATGTTATGAAGTTGATCTTACGACCGTTGATCCCGCCGCGATCGTTGATCATCTTGAAGTAGGCTTCCTCAGTCTTGCCGATAACGCCATAGGCGGATGCGGGGCCGCTGTAAGGCATGATATTCCCGATCTTGATTTCGGTGTCGGACGCGCCTGGATCGTATTTCTTTTGGGCGAGTGCCGCCGATGGCGAGACCGCAAGCATCGTCAGGGCGAGGGACGCTGCGGCGAATCTGCAGGTGACTGTCTTCATTCCATTCTTCCTTTGCTTTTGATGGATCAGTTCTATGCGAAATCTTATTTGGCGGACCGCAAGTGAACCGTGCCTTGCTGGGGCCCAGTGAAGATCGGGCCAGTGACGCATGTGACGAAACGGCCTGACGGCATCCTATTCGCAAACATAGGCACCTCTTCCACTTGCCAGAAGGGCGCCGTCGGTACCGACAACACGTGTTTCAGCAACACTGATTTGACGCCCCATCTTTACTAATCGGCCAATTGCGCGCAGCTGACCAGGTAATGCAGGTCGATGGAAATCGACATGCAGATCGATTGTCGCCCGCGGTGTCCCTCCAGCTGCAAGGATGGTGTAGAGTCCCGTCAGGTCGATCAACGCGGAAAGAATGCCGCCATGCGCCGATGCGATTTTGGGATTGGAGACAATCTCGTCTCGCCAAGGCATTTCGAGCACGAGTTCGTTCATATCGAAATCAATCAAATTCAGCCCGAGCCAGCGATGAAAGGGAGCAATCAGCAAACGCTTCCGCAGTTGTTCAATATCGTGGGGCTTCCTTTCTCGGTTCACGAGACCACCTCCGCGCCATGCCTTCGGATCAGGAATTCAACGATGGCTTGACCGAAAGCATCGTTCTGATCGCCCACCACCATATGTGTAGCATCCGCGATGTCGGTGTATTCAGCGTGGGGAACCAGCGTCTTGAAATGCACCACAGCTTCGGGAGACACGAGGTCGCTCAAGCCTCCCCGTATCAAATGGACGGGCAGACGCAGCCTGCCGGCCGCAGCGTTCAGCGCGCAGCGCCGACGATCGATCGCCGCTGCTTCCATCACTTTCGGTCGAACGATTTGATCGATGAAGGCGGGATCCCAATGCCAATAATATCGTCCGTCTTCCTTGCGGCGAAGATATGTTTGAAGTCCGGATGAGGCTTTTCGGCTTGGGCGATGGGGCAGATAGTTGGAAATCGACTGCGCAGCCTCCTGGGGAGAGGCGAATCCCTCGCGTGCATGAGCCGCCATAAAGCCGACAACGCGCGCGATGCCTGCCGGCTCCATTTGTGGAGTGACATCAACGAGCGTGAGAGATGCAAAGCTGAACGGGCTCAGTTCGCCCTCCGCGAAAATGCCCGCCAAGCCCCCAAGCGAGGCGCCGATGAGCGCCGGCCTTCGAGCTTGTGCGCTTGCGATGGCCACAAGATCGCTCGCAAAATCTCGGATGTCATATGCGCCATCCTCAGCCCAAGCGCTATCGCCATGTCCGCGCAGGTCTATTGCAATTGATCGAAATCCATGCCGGGCCAGCAGCTGCGAGACGACGAGCCAGCTTCGCCGTGTCTGGCCTCCGCCATGTGCCAGCACGACCGGAAAGCCATTCTCTGGCCCTTCCGTCGATGCGGCAATTTGGTGGCCCTCGTGCCCGGCGAGCATAGTCGCGCGCTGCGTCATCGTCTCAATCCTGAGTAACCTTACCGTCGATCGACGTTTCGTGACAGGATCCGACGATCGGCAGCGCGGCGATCATCGATATCGCGAGCGGCCCCGCGCGGGCGGCCTTGCAGGCATGTTCGGGGCTCAGGTTGATTCCGGTCTGGGCGAACAATTGCAGGGACCCTCCTGATGCTTAAGTCCACACGCCTTCGCAGAGCGCTGACTTTTGGCGACCGGCTTTTTGCCAATGAAGGTCAGATGGAGAATCCAAAGCAACCGTCCCATTCAAAAAATAGCAGAAGCACCGCAACCGAGAAGGGGGCGACGACGCCCAAGACCACGCCGCAATGACTACCGCGATCGTTGATGCCGGGCCCTCCCCAGCTTGCCACTCTATCCGTGCGCGCCGCTCTCTCATTGGACCGGTTGAACCGCTAAGCAAGGCAAGTACTTAATCCGGCACGCCTTAGGCATGGAACGCGCACCCGCGTCGTCCCTTTCCGTCATAGATAAACCCTTTTCTCGAAAGAAGCAAGCAAGCTTATGATAGGCTTGCGCACGGATTTGCTCGCGATGGCCGCCATAGGGCTCGCGCGAGAAAGAAGTGAGAGAATTGAGGAAGGCAACAAGCAGAGGTTCGTCCGCGTCGGAAATTGCTTGCAAACACAGGTTTGCGACCTTGTCGGGGGATTTCGTCCCGGGATTCGGCTTTGGTTAGAGATGTGTAGTCGCATACTTTTCTTAATCGGCCTTCTGGCGCTCGCGCACCTATCGCCAGCTCGAGCGATGCTGTGGTCAAACGTCGCGGCTAGCGAAGACAATCCACCGGCTACTGGCGACGCTGATCAAGGGACAACTCGGGAGTTTCAATTCTTTCGTGAAGCCCGAGTTTCGTTACGGCGGGCGATCAAAATAGCAGAGAAGCTGCATAGTGGATCAACGGCACTAGAAGTCAGATTCGATATCTTGGCTGGTTCCGCAGTCTATTGGGTCAAGACCATGCGCAGGACGCTGATCTGGGAGAATGCCATCGACGCAAAAACTGGAAGCGTTGCAAGGAAAGAAAGCACCCTCTCTTTGGAGAGTTCCGACAACCGGAATGAATTGGTGGCTCTGAAGAATGTACGGCAGGAATTATCGGATGCAGTCGCTATTGCTGAGAAAGTTACAAAGGGAAATGCAATCAGTGCAACTTTGATGAAAAGGGACGGCCGATTGAACTTCATCATCCTGATCGTGAGCGGCGACCAGTTAAGAGAAGTCATCCTTGAGCCACCGACAGCGCGGCGTCCTTGACCGTCGCCATTTTGTGACTTTGGCGGCGTGGTTGGTGCCATGGAGTTCCATGTGCTTCGGTAGGCGGCCACGATCGTCCATCGGGACGGGCGCGTGCAAGCTTTACCGATGGCTCTCGGGGCCTTGCCCTCGACTTCCCACGGCGTAGATGGAACTGTTTGTTACCTAACGGGTTTTTGAAATTGTGCGGTAGTCTTCGGTGGCTGAAGTGAGATCTGAGCCATGGATAGCGTTGGCCATCGGATTAGGGACATAGTCAGCCGGCATCTTGACGTTCCGCCGGAGAAGGTCGTCGACAATGCTCGCTTCATCGAGGACCTGGGCGCTGACAGCCTTGATACGATCGAGCTTCTCATAGCTTTTGAAGAGGCATTTGGCTGTGAGATTCCTGACGAGATTGCCACATCTGTCCTCACCGTAGGAGATGCGCGGAGGTATCTCGAGGACAAGGCAAACACATAGCCCAATCTTCTTGCAGGCGATTGGAGTCATTCGATGAAAATGCCTGCTCGCACGCGATTCAGCGACCCTACACATCCAGCGTCCCGCCGCGCATCATTGCATCTTGATCGGCCGCTCATAAGCTTGACTATCACATAAGCAAGCTTATAATATCACATGCTTATCGGAGATGTAAATGAGCCGCGCTTCCGTGGATCAGGATTTTTTGTTCACTCTCGCCGAACTGGCGCGAATGCTACGTGTCTATGCGGACAAGGAGGCAGGGCGCTTTGGCATAACCCGCGCACAGTGGGCGGTTTTGGCCAAGGTAGGACGCAAGGAGGGCATGAGCCAGGCGGAACTCGCCGAAGAAATGGAGATGCAACCGATCACGTTGACGCGATTGGTCGATAAATTATGTGAGAACAATTGGCTCGAACGCCGGGGCGATGCCAATGACCGTCGGATCAATCGACTCCATCTTTTGAAGGCCGGACGCCAGTTGCTTAGCAAACTGAACGGCCTGCGTTCCGAGCTTACTGCCACTGCGCTTAACGGCATTCCCGTCGCGGATGCTTACCGCCTGCTTACACAACTTGAGGAAATCAAGGAAAACGTTCGTAACGCGGTGCAGGGTGCGAACGAAGATTTGTCTAGAGAGGAGCAGCGTTATGGCTGATCCGATCCTCAAATTCCCACCGGAGCACAAGGGAGATCCGTCCGCGCCCGGCCGATCAAAGCTCGCCGGCGAGCCACGTCGACGACTGATGGCGGGCTTGCGCCGCTATCGCCGTTTCCTGCTGCTCGTGGTTCTGCCGCTGGTTGCGGTGGTGGCCGGACTTACGGTCTATCTGAACGGCGGCCGTTACGTCGGCACGGACGATGCCTATGTGGGCGCGCAGAAAGTACTGATCACGCCGGATGTCTCTGGCAAGATCGTCAGCGTTTCTGTCAAGGAGGGCCAGCTGGTGGTGCCCGGCGACACCCTCTTTCAGATCGATCCTGTGCCATACCGGCTTGCGCTGGCGCAGGCGCGCGCAAAACTCGAAGATGCCAAGACCAACCACGCCAACCTCGTCGCAAACGTCAAGCTATATTCCCAGACGCTGGAGATCGTCGGCGCGGGCATCGCCATCAAACAGCGCGACGTCGAACGCAAATCATCGCTGGTGAAAAATAATGTCGGATCGCAGCTCGATCTCGACAACACTATGACCGCGCTGGTAACCGCACAGGCGCAGCAGCAGCTGGTCCGGCAGCAGCGCTCGAATGCGCTCACCCAATTGCTTGGCAATCCTGATTTGCCGTTGGAGGAGTTCCCCGCCTATTTGCAGGCGAAAGCGGCGCTTGACGACGCGCAGCGCAATCTCGACCTCACCACGGTTCGTGCGCCAATCAACGGCACGGCCACTCAGGTCGAGCAGATCCAGCTCGGCCGCTACGTCACCGCGGGCACGCCAGTGTTTTCCGTGATGGACGTCGCCAACCCGTGGGTCGACGCCAATCCCAAAGAAAGCGACCTGACGTATGTTGCGGTCGGCCAGCCCGTTTCGCTGCAAGTCGATGCGTTTCCCAACCACGTTTTCAAGGGAAAGATTGGTTCGCTGTCCCCGGGCACCGGCGCGCAATTCGCGATTCTGCCTCCGCAAAATGCCACTGGCAATTTCGTTAAGGTGGTTCAGCGCGTGCCGGTGCGCATCTACTTCGAAGAGAACGACAAGCAGGTGCGCAAGCTGAAGGCCGGCATGAGCGTTTATGCCACCATTGACACCGGCCACAAGCGCACGCTTGCCGGCTTGCTGGGGCTGTCGGCGACGGCAAATCAGCACGAGGATTGAACCATGTCGGGTCCGTTGCCTTCGGGGCTGCGCCGTAACATGGTGACGACCTGCGCCATGACGGCAACGATCATGCAGGCGCTCGACACGACCATCGCCAACGTTGCCCTTCCTTATATGCAGGGCACGCTGTCGGCCTCGCAAGACCAGATCAACTGGGTGCTCACCTCCTACATCGTCGCTGCCGCCATCATGACCGCCCCGGTAGGATGGATCGCCAATCGCTTCGGACGTAAGCGTATCTTCATCATCTGCTCGGCTGGTTTTACCGCGGCATCGGTGCTGTGCGGGCTCGCGCAAGACATTACTCAAATGGTGTTGTTTCGCCTGTTGCAGGGTGTATTCGGTGCAGCGCTCGTACCGCTCTCGCAGGCAGTGATGCTCGACTCTTACACTTTGCAGGAGCGAGCAAAGGCGATGGCTATCTGGGGCATGGGAGTGATGTTAGGCCCGATCATGGGCCCGTCCCTCGGCGCTTGGCTTACCGAAACTTATTCCTGGCATTGGGTGTTCTTTGTCAATTTACCTTTCGGTGTACTGACAATCCTCGGCCTGTTGGTCTTTATGGACGAAACTGAGAAGGATTACACGCTGCGGTTTGATTGGTTCGGGTTTACTGCATTGGCAGTCGCCATCGGCGCCCTGCAGCTCGCGCTTGATCGTGGCGAGCAGTTGGGATGGCTCGAATCCAACGAGATCATAGCCGAGTTCATCATCTCCGGTGTAGGCTTCTACTATTTCTTCGCGCACTCGTTCACGACCCCGAGCCCGTTCATTCAATTCGCGCTGTTCAAGGACCGCAATTTCGTGACGGGGTGTATCTTCATGACCGTGATGGGATTGGTCCTGTACTCAACCATGGCGCTCGCCTCGCCCTATCTGCAAAACGTGATCGGCTATCCCATCATTACCGCGGGTATGCTGCTGGCAACCCGCGGCTTCGGGACCTTCTTGGCCATGATGATGGTCGGCCGGTTGATGCGCTTTATCGAGGCTCGAACGTTGATTGTCAGCGGCTTGGCTATGACTGCGGGCTCGCTGTTCCAAATGACAGGATGGACCGACCTGACGCAGGTGCCGGAGATCGTCGCCGTCAGCATCATCCAAGGTTTTGGCTTTGGGCTCGTGTTCGTGCCGCTCTCGACTGTTTCGTTCTTGACGCTTCCCAGCCACCTTCGAACCGAAGGCACGTCGATGCTGACGCTATTGCGCAACGTTGCCAGTTCGATCGGCATTTCCATCGTGATTGCTGAGCTCACGCAGGGAACCCGGCGCAGCTATGCCATCCTGTCCGAGCACATCAACCCATTCAACCATGCCCTTCAGATGCCCGACGTGCGCGGCATTATCAATCTGTCTACCGATGCGGGACGGGCGATGGCCGACAAGATGGTTGCCGTGCAGGCGCAAATCATTGCGTTTTCCCAAGACTATCAATTGGTCATGTTGTTTGTTGTGGCCACGATCCCGCTCGCGATCATGATCGGCTCAACAAAGGCCATGTTGCGCAAGCAAGCAGCAGGACCAGAGCACGCGGCCATGGAGTAGCGGACTCGGCCGGAGCAACGCCTTGGAAAGGTCGATCTGATCTCAATGGCGCCCACCGCCAGCCCCCGACTTCTCTCTGCCACGAATTGTTCAGGAAGAGAGGCCAATCTGGCCAACCTGGTCCGAGAGGCGGAACAGGAGCCGGTGCCGTGCAGCGTGCGCAATGATATCAGGCGCCGCAAACAATCACGGAAAAGGCTACCGCATCGAAGAAGAACTCGGCACCAAGAGCCTTCAGGCTCGCCTTGATGGCCGTGCCAAAGCCTAGGTGCCGAGGTCCTGCCGTCTCGATAAGGCAATAAGGCCGATCAGGCGTATGCGTCCGGCGTAGGCCGCAGGCGAGTTGGATTATTCGGACGGCCAGCGCTTAAGCAATCCCGGACTTTCTTTGTACATCCGGACGAGTTCGATCAGGTTTTCGATTCCGAAGTTGGTGAACGCCTGGACGCCGTCTTCTCCGACGCCATAGACCCAGATGACGCCGTCCTCGATCTCCATTTCGTTGGCGACGTCACGTAGCCAATCCTCATCTTCGCCGAGGTCTTTCGCGACCTGAGTGATGGTGGTGACGTGATGGACCTTGTTAACATGGATGGTCATGCGGCTTGAGCAGAGATTGTTGGTGCTGGCGTCCAATTCCAGGGCAGAAGCTCGTCCAGCCGATGAGCCGGATGGGCGGCGATGCGAGCGAGGATATCCGTAAGCCACGCCTGCGGATCGATGCCGTTCATTTTTGCCGTGACGATCAAGCTGTACATGGCTGCGGCACGTCGCCCTCCGCGATCAGACCCGCAGAACAGCCAGGATTTTCGTCCAAGAGCAATGCCTCGCAAGCCTCGTTCGGCGGCATTGTTGGAGAGACACACGCGTCCATCGTCCAGGAACAGCGTGAAGCTTGCCCATCGCTTCAGGATATAGTTGAACGCCTTGGCCAGGTCGTGACCGCGGGACAGTTTGGCGAGCTGTTCGCGCATGTAGACCTGAAGGTCCTCCACCAGAGGCCGGCTCAGCATCTGTCGCACCTGAAGACGCCCTTCGGGGCTCCTGCCATTGATGGAACGTTCGATCTCGAACAGCTCATCGATCCGCCGCACGACCTCGATCGCGATCGGAGAGAGCGGGATTTCCTTCTTTCCGGCGCCCTTGCGCCGCGCATTCTCTTCGATGTCGGCCATGGCAAAGAACGGGCGCCTTCCATGTGACCAGCAGGCAGCCTCCCGGATCGGTCCGGGCTGGCGCCCGGCCAGATAGAGCTGGTTGTAGCCGTCATAGGCGTCGGCCTGCAGGATGCCGGCATACCGGGCCAGATGCCCCTGCGGATGCTCGCCCTTGCGGTCGCGTGAGTAGTAGAACATCGCTGCTGGTGGACCCGCGCCCCCAAACGGCCGGTCGTCCCGAACGTAGATCCAGCACCGTCCCGTGTCGGTCTTGCCCTTGGCCAGGACCGGCACCGTCGTATCGTCGGCATGAAGGCGCTCGGCTGCCATAACATGGGCTTCCACCAGGCGCAGCAGGGGATCCAGCGACGTACAGACCGCCCCCACGGCATCGGCCATGGTTGATAGCGCGATCGGCACCCCTTCCAGGGCATACCGCTCGGCCTGGCGGTTCAAGGGCTGATGCTGGCCGAACTTCTCGAACATGATCATGGCCAGGAGGCTCGGGCCGGCCCATCCCCGCGGGATGGCATGGAACGGCGCCGGGGCCTGGCTGATCTTCTCGCAATCGCGGCAGGAGAACTTCTCCCGTACCGTCTCGATCACCTTCCACTGGCGCGGCACTACCTCCAGCGTGCGCGTCACGTCCTCGCCGAGCTTGCGAAGGCGATTGCTGCCGCAACATTCACAAGCTGCCGGCGGATCGATCACCACCCGTTCCCGTGGCAGATGCTCGGGGAAGGTCTGACGCTCGGGGCGCTTGCGTGTAAATCCACGCACTGTCGTCGTCTTCGCCACGGCCCGTTCCGCCGCCAGCTCGTCCTCGGTGGCGTCGGCTTCCAGCTCTTCGAACGTCAGCGCCAACTGCTCGATCAGCCGCGCCGAACGTTCCGACCGTGGCCCATAGATCTGATGTTTCAGCTTGGCGATCTGCAACTGCTGCTGGGCGATCAGCGCTTCGTCTTCCGACGCTTTCGCGCGGGCGACCGCGAGTTCAGCGGCGATCTCCAAACCCTTCGCGCGCTCGACTGCCAGCGCCTCCTTCAGGGCGCCAACGTCATCCGGAACAGCGTCGCGATCAGCATTCATGCGACGCAGTGAATCATAGATTGAATGCGTTGGGACTCCTCAAAATGCCGGCAGCCGCAGATTTTCCTGAATCAGCCAGCGCTCTGCGGCCGCCAGCTTAGTTGGGGATTCCTCCAGTCGATGCCCTCGAGCATGTAAGCCATTTGCGCCGCCGAGATCGATACCGCGCCGTCCGACGCTGAGGGCCAGATGAACTTCCCACGGTCGAGGCGCTTGGCGTAGAGCGACATGCCCAGCCCATCGTGCCAAAGAATCTTGACGAGGTCACCGCGGCGGCCCCGGAAGATGTAGAGATCGCCGGCATGGGGATCGCGCTTCAAGGTCTCCTGAACCGTAAGAGCCAGGCTTTGCATGCCGCGACGCATGTCGGTGTGGCCAGTGGCGATCCAAACCCTGACGCCGCTCGGAATCGGGATCATCGTCGCCGCAGCAGCTCAAGAATTCGCTGCAGCGCCTCAACGTCCACGTCACGGTCAACGCGAACGCGACAGCCGCCGCCAAGCTCGATCTCGATGATTCCAGCCCTTGCACGCTGCGCAGGCGGTGAAGATACTCGTTGTGGCGCGTCGCTCGAAGTCGGAGCCGCCATCGGTGTGATCTCGACGGGAACGAGAGCTGGCACAGAATCTCCGCCCAGTCGACCCTGGCGCGCCTGTCGACGCCAAGTGAACAGCAGGCTGTGAGCCACCCCATGCCGGCGCGCGACGCCGCAGACCGTCTCGCCAGCCTGCAAGGTTTCTTCGACAAGGCGAACCTTCTCGTCGTAACTCCATCGCCGCCGACGCTCGGCGCCCAACACATTGACCTGCATTCGCCAGGTGACCTTAAAGCTAGACTTAAGGTCAAATCCTCGGCCCGCCAATCAAACTACACAAGGCGGCCGCCGCCGGGGGGATACGATCAGGCTGAGCTCGTTTTTCGATATTCGTGACGTCGCAAGTCGGTGCGACCGTCAGGCTTTCAGGCGCCGAGTGCTGCTAGGTGAAAGCGGGCCAGAGCTGATGGGCCGGATAACTTAAGACAGCCGCCCATCAAGGCAGAGAGCAAAGCCCGCAACTAGGTGCTCCGGACAAGCAGACGATCGACGTTTACTTTGCGGGGGCTTGGACGACGTCTGTCCGCTTAGTGTCAGTCACAGGACGCGCGCGGGTTACCAAGCGAAAGAACACCGGCACGAACAGGATAGCGACAAAAGTCGCGGCCAGCATACCGCCGATCACGCCCGTGCCGATCGAATGGCGGCTAGCGGATCCGGCGCCGGTGCTGACCGCTAGTGGCAGCACGCCGAGCACGAAAGCCAACGAGGTCATGATAATGGGGCGAAACCGCAAGCGAGCTCCCTCCACAGCGGCTTCAAAGACTGTTGCCCCCTTGCGCATGCGCTGCGCGGCAAACTCCACAATCAGAATGGCGTTTTTGGCGGCCAAGCCGATCAGGGTCACAAGCCCGATCTGGAAATAAACATCGTTGTCGATGCCGCGTAGGAAGATGGCGAGCACGGCCCCGAATACGGCAAACGGCACGGCCGTGATCACCGCAAGCGGCAGTGACCAGCGCTCGTATTGAGCGGCAAGTATGAGAAACACCATCAGAATTCCGAATAAAAAGCCCTGATAGCCGGTGCCGGCAGTGGCGAGTTCTTGGTAGGCTGACCCGATCCAACCGATCGAATAATCTGCTGACAGCGTTTTGGCCGCAATATCCTGCATCGCGGAAATGGCCTGACCAGAGGAGTATCCAGGCGCGGGCTCGCCGAGGATCTTCGCGGCTGGAAAGATGTTGAAGCGATCGACGATGTCGGGGCCGACAACTCGCTCAAGCGATACGACCGCGTTTAGCGGTACCATCGCGTTGTCGAGCGATCTAACGAAGACATGGCGCAGATCGTCAGGCGTTCTTCTGAACTCCGCCTCGGAGGAAAGGCTCACGCGAAACGTACGCCCCAACAGCGTGAAGTCGTTCACGTACAGGCTACCGAAAGTGCTTTGCATGGTGTCGAAGATAGCACTGATCGGAACGCTTAACGCTTTTGCCTTCTCGCGGTCCACATGGATACGGTATTGCGGCACGGCCGTGCTAAACGTGGTACGCACGCCGCGCAACTCAGGACGCTGAGCTGCTGCTTGTATCAAGCTGGTTGTGATCTGCGCCAGGCGATCAAGACTGCCTCCCGAGCGGTCCTGCAAATAGGCTTCGAAACCGCCTGTTGTACTGATGCCTTGGATCGGTGGCGGATTGAAGCCGATGACTACACCGTCGCGAAAGCGCGCATTCAGTGCCGAGAAGCCGGGCACCAACGTGCGGGCATCTGATCGTGGATCGGTGCGCTCGGCCCAATCCTTAAGGGTTACGAAAGCAATGCCTGAATTGGTCTTTTGAGCCAGCGAGAGCAAATCGAAGCCTGAAAAACTGATCACACTAGCAACGGCCGGGTTGGCCTTAAGCCCTTCCGTGATGGTGCTGTTGACCTCGCGCGTGCGATCGACGGCGGCGGCTGGCGGAAGCGCTGTGACGAGAAACGCATAGCCTTGGTCCTCAGCCGGCGCGAGCCCTGTCGGTACTCGGTAAAAGAGGTATGCTGTGCCGGCAAACATCATTGCAACGAGGGTCAGCGACAGCGGCACACGGCGCAGGAAGAAGCCCACAGCATCGCTATAGCACCGAGTGAGTCCTTCGAAGGCGCTATTGAACAGTCGAAAAGGCAGCCACGGTTCAGAATGACCACTCTTGAGCAGCAGGGCGGCGAGTGCAGGTGTAAGAGTAAGTGCAACGACGCCGGAAATCACCACGGACACAGCTATTGTCACGGCAAACTGGCGGTACAGTTCGCCTGCCAAGCCCCCCAGGAACGACACGGGGATGAACACAGCGCACAACACCAGCACGATGGCGATGACCGGACCACTTACTTCCTCCATGGCCTGGATCGCCGCTTCTCGCGCCGACTTCGCTTCCGCGCGCATGATCCGTTCCACGTTCTCCAGCACCACGATGGCATCGTCAACCACGATCCCGATCGCCAAAACCAAACCGAACAGCGTGAGAAGATTTATGGAAAAGCCGAGCACATACATGCCGGCAAAGGTACCGATAATAGAAACCGGGATGGCGATGACCGGAATCAACGTAGCTCGGACATTCTGGAGGAACAGGAACACGACCGCCACGACCAGAATGATAGCCTCGACGAACGTCTTGATCACTTCGCGAATGGACGCTTCGACGAAGCGGGTGGTGTTGAACGGAATATCGTATGTAAGCCCCTCCGGAAAACGCTGGGCGAGGCGGTCCATGGTTTGCCGCACTGCGGCGGCCACCTCCAGCGCATTGGCGTCCGGCTGTAGGTAGATACCGATGGGGACCGCTGGCGCCCCATTGTAGGTCGCCGAAAAAGCGTAGTTGAGCGCGCCAAGCTCGACGCGCGCGACGTCCTTTAGCCTCAACGCCGCGCCTTTCTCGTCGGAACGAAGGATGATGTTCTCGAACTCGCGGGTATCTATGAGCCGCCCCGGGGTACTGACGGAATACGTGAATGGCTCAGCGCCGGGCATCGGTTCTTCCCCGAAGCGGCCGGCAGCGAACTGCGCATTCTGTTCGCGTATCGCGGCGGGCGATGTCTCCGATGGCGAGATTGTACTGCGCGACCTTGTCCGGACGAACCCAGATGCGCATGGAGTAGTCGGACGCCCCGAACAGCGAGGCATCGCCGACACCGGGGAGCCGACGAAGCTCATCGATCACATTCACAAGCGCATAGTTGCCGATGAAGATCGTGTCGTAACGACCAGCGGGAGACGACATGGTCACAAGCTGCAGGATCGTGCTCGAGCGCTTTTGCACCGTTACGCCCTGACGGTTGACCTCAATCGGCAGGAATGGAGCCGCACGCTGGACGCGATTGCTGACGTTAATGGTCGCCTGGTCCGAGTTGGTACCGATCTCGAATGTGACGGTCAGGCGCATCGTCCCACTATCCGTTGACGTTGATCGCATGTAGAGCATGCGCTCAACTCCATTGATCTGCTGTTCGAGCGGCGCCGCGACCGTCTCGGCAATGGTTTGTGCGGTAGCGCCCGGATAACTGGCGGTAACAACGACTTCGGGAGGCACGATCTGCGGATACTGCGCGATCGCAAGCACACGCATTGAAACCAGGCCTGCAAGCACGATGACGATGGATAGTACGGAGGCAAGAACTGGCCGGTCGATGAAGAAGCGGGAGATCATTTGGCGCCTTTCTTCGGCGGGTTGCCCTCGCGCGACGGCAGGTTGGCCGGAACTGGTCGGACTGGCGCCCGAGGCCGCACCCGCATGACACCGTCAACCATTAGTTGTTCGCCCGCCTTCAGGCCATCCTCAATCACCACACCGGCGTCGAGCTCTCGGCCGATTTTAATCGGCCGCGCCTCCGCCTTGTCGTCGGCGCCAAGCACATAAACAGAGGCACCGCGCGGCCCCTGCATGACCGCTTGTTTGGGAATGATAATCGCATCAGGAAGGGTGACGCCATGGAGCCGGACCCGCACGAATTGGCCAGGCAGAATCGTGCCGTCGGCATTCGGAAAGATGGCGCGGAACTGGATCGTTCCCGTCTGAGAATCGATAATGCTGGCTGACAAGTCGAGCTTCCCGGTGTGCGGATGTTTGGTTCCCTCGGCATAGTGAAGCTCGACCGAGACGTCCTTCCGCGCGATCGGAACAGCGCGCTTTCGGTTCATGCTGCGTAGCGACTGATAGTCCGCATCTGTGAGCGCGAAGTGGACATAAGCCGGATCGAGTGGGGTGATAGTCGTCAGCAAGGTCTGCTGCGCAAGAATGAGAGTGCCCTCCGGTGGCGAGCGCAGACTGGTCATGCCGGCTACTGGCGCTTTGATGGTCGTATATCCGAGATTGAGCGTCGCATTGCCGACCTCGGCTTGAGCGAGCTTTACCGACGCTTCGGCGGCATCACGCGCGCCACGGGCGTCGTCGAGCTGCTTTTGAGTGGTCACCTGACGGATCGCCAGCTCTTCGACGCGCCGAAAATTCTGCTCGGCCTGGACGAAGTTGGCCTGAGCCTGCGCCAGTTGAGCTTGCGCACGATCCAACGCAACTTGGTAAGGACGGGGATCAATGCGGAAAAGGACCTCGTCTTCCTTCACCCGGGCACCTTCCGCATACTCGCGCTTAAGCAAAATGCCGCCCACCTGCGAGCGGATCTCAACGTCGCGGACACCGGCAACGCGACCAGCATAGATCAGGGGAAGCTCGACGGTCTGTGGTGTGACGGTGATCACCCCCACCTCGGGCGGTGGCGCTGGCCTCGCCGTTGTCGCAGGCGGTGCCGCGCGCATAGCATGCCAAGCGTAAGCCGTCGCGGCTATGCCTACGGCGACTAACAGCAGCGCAAGGCTACGTCTGTACATCTTGGCCGACCTACGTCATTTAGACTGGGCAGTCTAAATGGGTACCCAACCTATGCCAATGCGTCAAGAAACGGAACCGACAAGACGACGGTCATCCGGTCGACATGACATCCATGTGGCCATACTCAAAGCGGCATCAGAACTCTTCGGTCGACAGGGCTTTTCCGCCACTTCCATGGACGAGATCGCGCTTAAGGCAGGGGTGGCCCGCCAAACGATCTACAATCACTTCTCAGGAAAGGATCAGGTGTTCCAAGCCTTGGCAGAGTACTTCGCCGATCTGGTAACCGCCTCGCTGCCCGAGTTTGCGGACGGCTCGGACCTAAGCTCTAGCCTCATCGATCTGGCCCGTCGCATTCGTTCGCAACTGCTCGCCCCCACTTCGATCGCCTTGCACAGGGTGCTAATCTGGGAGGCGCCGCATTTTCCAGAACTCGCCAAGGCGGTGTATGCGGCTGGTCCCCACCGGTTGATTTCCCAGCTCGCGACGCAACTTGCGGCGAAGTCGTCAAGGCGCCTTTCGCCGGCCGAAGCGATGCACGCGGCAGAGCAGTTTGTAGGTATGATCCTCGGGCGCAGCCAACTCCGAGCCCTCCTCGGCGTAGGCGAGCCCACTGAGGCCCATGCCGCAGCACGTGTCGAACAGACGGTGGAAGCGTTCCTAAAAGGATGGGATCTTGGCTGATCTTGCCCCTGTTTGCCCTCTGTACCGGGTTTGGCCCCGCTTGGGGCGCCGCGCACCCGTTCGGTGCGAGCCCGTCGAGGCTCGTGCGGGGTCGGCTGGTGTTTTAGTCGATCCTTCCATTCCTTGATGATCTGCGGGCCTCGATGACATTGGTGAACAGGTGCTCGTCGGGACGCTGGTCGCGCAACCAGTCCTTGAAGCTTTCCACAAACCCATTCCGGCGGCTTGCCGGGGGAGATGTATTGCCACTTCATCCCGAGGTCTTCCTGCCTGGCCGACATGGTGTTTGAGGTGAACTCGGTGCCTTGTCGCTGACGATCATGCGGGCTTGGCCTCGCGCCTCGATAACGCGGTCAAGCTCGCGGATCACCCGCAGTGCGGTGAACGAGGTATCCACGTGCGTATTCCAGCCGATCGTGATCACCCATTCCAGGCCATCGTGATCACCCATTCCAGAGCATCGTGATCACCATTTCCAGCCGATCGCGATCGCTATTTCCAGCGATCGCGATCGGGGGCAACCAGGCGGCGCGCACCGCTGACAGTCTGCAATCCGGAGATGCCCGACCGAGAGACTGTCCATGCGCCACATTCGCGAAGTTCTACGCCTGCATTACAGCGTCGGCATGTCGCAACGCGCCGTTGCCCGCAGCCTCGGGCTGGCCCAGGGCACGGTCAGTCAAAGTAACGGCTGCCGTGTTCGGATTCTTGAGGACGAGTACTTTCTTGGAGTTGACCTAGCGAAAGCGCTGAGACCACTTGGTGCAGAGGTCATCGGGCCCATTCCTGAGCTTTCCGGGCGATCGAGCCGGATAGCTTTGATGTGGCCGTACTCGATATCAATATACGAGGAAGCTCATCCTATTCGCTGGCGGACGAGCTCATGTAGCAACACCTCGGCACGGTCTGGTAAGGGCTAGACTGAAGCGCCCTTTTCAGCGGTGTAGCGCCTCAGAACTCGTCCAACGAGCAAGGCACCCCGCCACGCTGAGTACAGCGGTCACGCAGCTCGTTGGCAATCTCCTGTGTGACGTCGCGTGACCAGCCGCCGGCGGGATTGAAGGCGATTGCGCGGGCTGGATTTAGATGTCCAGTAGGTCTCGGATCAAGGCGGGCCGCTCTGTGTCCGCTTCGCGGTTTCGCGCCAAGCCCGCCCGTACTTCCCCCCAAGGTCGTCCAGCACGAGATAAATATCCCGATCGATTTGGTCTGGTACGATCGACGGTGAGCCAGCCATTACGCAACTCCATCTAGCTCTAAGTCAAAATAGCTCCTATCGTTCGTTCCTAATTAGTAAACAATCTCCTGTAACGTTGGTGGCAGCCTTGCTTGAGCTACCTCGACCACCGGCTACACGGCTTGCCGCACAGAGAGTCGCGCCTCACTTACTTGCCGTAGGACGCGTCTTACTCTCCTTCGCCCCGGTCCTCTTTCGGCATCCCTGACCGGACTTTGACGGCGGTCCGCCGGCGATGGCCAAGCCGGCCATGAAGGCTGGCGGATCCGCCGGAAAAGTTTGCTCAAGGGCAAGATCGAGGTCTTCGTCGCGCAAGGGGCTCTCCTAACAGGCCAGAAAGAACGCGAGATTGCAGACGCGGTTTCTGATCTGGAGGCGGGAGATCGGGACTGCACTGCCTCTCCTCCGTGGTGCCTTCATAGCGGCCCGGGTTTACTGAACTTCCTCCGAATGAGTGGACACCTGTAGTAGGCTCGTTGAGCCTGGAGGTGTTGAATGGAACGTGCACGTCGGTCGTTTACTGAAGAGTACAAGCGCGAGGCGGCGGGGTTGGTGGTGTCGAGCGGCCGCTCGATCGGGTCGGTAGCCAAGGAGCTCGGTCTGCGCGACTCAGTGCTGCGGCGCTGGGTCGATAAGCTCCGGCGCGAGCCGGCATCGGCGGCGTGGCGCCCCACCACGCAGGCGACGCCGATGTCGGCGGACCAGGCTTCGGAACTCGCCGTGTTGCGCCAGGAGAACGAGCGGCTGCGGATGGAACGCGACATTTTAAAAAAGTCGATCGCGATCTTTGCCGGAACCCGAACATGAGCTTTCGCTTCATCGAGGACCATCGCAACACCTATCCGGTGCGGCTGATGTGCGCCGTGCTCGAGGTCTCGCCGGCCGGCTACTACGCTTGGCGCGACCGCCCCGTGAGCGAGCGGGCAAAATCCCATGCCGCGCTGCTGGCCGAGATACGGCAGGTCCATCAGGACAGCAGCGGCCGCTACGGCAGTCCCCGCGTCCATGCCGCTCTGCGCAGGCAGGGACGCAGCGCCAGCCGCGGCCGGATCGAGCGGACGATGCGCCGGCATGGCATCCGCGCCATCACCGCAAAGCCACGCCGTGTGCGCACCACCGACAGCCGTCACGACCTGCCGATCGCACCGAACCTGGTCGCGCGCGACTTCACGGCGGAAGCCCCGAACCGGGTCTGGCTCGGCGACATCACCTACATCCCGACCGCCGAGGGGTGGCTTTATCTGGCCGCCGTCATGGATCTGTTCAGTCGGAAGATCGTCGGCTGGGCCATGCGCGATCACATGCAGGTCGAGCTCGCCTCCGCAGCCCTGACGATGGCAATCCGGGAGCGGCGGCCGCAGGCCGGATTGATCTGTCACACCGACCGGGGTGTGCAATACGCTTCGCACGCTTATCGCAGCACCCTTATGGAGGCCGGCATGACGGCATCAATGAGCCGCAGGGCCGATTGCTACGACAACGCCCCGATGGAAAGCTTCTTCCATACCCTGAAGACCGAGCTCGTCCATCATCGCAACTACAAGACCCGCACTGAGGCCCAGCGCGATATCTTCAGCTTCATCGAAGGATTCTATAACCGGACAAGGCTCCATTCCGCACTCGGATATATCCCCCCGATCGAGATGGAGCTAAAAGCCGCTTAACCCGTCCACTTTATCGGGGGAAGATCATACCCCGCCTCTAGATCAGCGCGCGCCGGTGATCTAGGCAAGACACCTTGGCACGCAAGACCCCTCCTCTTGAAACCGAGGCCTCCGAGCTAGTTCATAAGTGCCGCGCAGCGAAGCGGCGCCGGATGTCGGCAAGGGCCCGGCCAAAGGCGTCGGGTCCTGGCCCGATGGGACTTGTATCCACGTTGCTCAACGAGGATGTGGTATGAGAACGCACGATCCAATGTCGCTCTGGTGGTCAAATACCGCACCGACGATCAACTCTGGAGATCACCGTCATTTTCGAGCGGAACTCGTCGGTGGCGAAGGGCCGCAAAGGCCAGGATAAGACCTCGAGCAAGATTGCCGCAAGAGAGGGCGCGTGCACCGCCCCGCGCCGTCTCCCGCTTTTGCTGAGAGAGAATGAACCAAAACAGAGTTACGCGTGCCACCTACTGCGCTCGCCTTTCGGTTAAGGGAGGTTTGACCATGGCAATGCTGCCCCTATCTCTCAAGAAGAGAGGCTAACTTGGGCAGCCGGCGCTGGGCGTCCGAAGTGGAGCGGCTCGCGCTCCAGCGGCTTCGCTGTCTCAGCGGCCGGTATAGATCGAGCTTGCATGTTCATGTTGGTCTGCTCCCGGGCGAGCCGCGCTTCGCTTGCGTAACTCGTCGAGACGGCCCGCGAGGCTTCTGGGTCACCTGGCTGGAACCGCTTCGGTTTCTTCATGGTACGCCACCGTCTTCTACCAAACCAGCGACGCACTTCTGCGTTTGCTCCAAAATCAGGGCTGTGGCCCTCGTTGTCTAGCAAGCCGCGCAGAGATCACTGTGAATGTCGGCAAGCGCCTCGTTGAATGCCTCGAGGCAACTCATCAGTTGTCCTACGTTCTGCAGGCGCGCGTGCACATGATGCCGAGCAAACGGAAGACCATCACCGGCGGCTCGCCATGCGCCATGCGAAATTGCGGTCCGACTGATTCGAACAGGACATTCACGGCGGGCAATGCCTGCTTGATCCGGTCCAAAATGCCTTCGATGTCTTCAGGCTGCAGCCGACGAGATGGGCGATCTGGCGCTGCGGTGCGGCAGGCGGCATAGGGCCAAGCTCCGTCACGATCTGGTTCTCGATTTACTGCCGGACTTGCTATGGCGCATTGCGGATCTGGTCCGCCGTCAAGGTAGGTCCGATCTTCTAAAGGCACCCTGCCGAACAGGCCGTTTTGGCTACTAATCGGAATCAAGCCCGCAAATACCGCATAAACCCTTGAACAGTTCGCGCTCCGGCCAGCCACGGCCGGCACCGTGGTAAGGCACCTGTTAGGCGCTACAAGCCAGGTAAAACGACTCGGCCCTTCTGACGTCAACATTCTTCAGACTCACCCTGAATAGCAGCCCTCTGCAGGTAAGATTGGTTCGCCATGCCGGCCAACGAGATCAGATTCGCGGTAGCCGATAGGCAGGACAGTTTGCTGGCGATAGTCATCGCCTATCGCTCAATAGGCACCGGGGCTCACAAGTCGCTGGCAGCTTATCACCACTGCAATCTACAACTAAGAATCGTCTCAATCTTGTGTACAACCGATGCACCTTTTTTCTTTCATATGGATGGTCCACAAGGGCGAGCGGATTGCCGCGCATCAGCGCATGAGTGGCAATCACAAGCACACCACCGTGCCGGAGCACATGGCCTCCAGCCATCGGCGCTACGCCGGCTGGACTATCGGGCGTATCCGTCAGGGACGCCGCCGCGATCGGGCCGGCAACCAGCGCATTGTGCGACCTCATTCTCGACGAGCGCTCGCACCCCGAACAAGGCTTCCGCGCCTGCCTCGGAATCAAGCCCGCAAATACCGCATAAACCCTTGAACAGTTCGCGCTCCGGCCAGCCACGGCCGGCACCGTGGTAAGGCACCTGTTAGGCGCTACAAGCCAGGTAAAACGACTCGGCCCTTCTGACGTCAACATTCTTCAGACTCACCCTGAATAGCAGCCCTCTGCAGGTAAGATTGGTTCGCCATGCCGGCCAACGAGATCAGATTCGCGGTAGCCGATAGGCAGGACAGTTTGCTGGCGATAGTCATCGCCTATCGCTCAATAGGCACCGGGGCTCACAAGTCGCTGGCAGCTTATCACCACTGCAATCTACAACTAAGAATCGTCTCAATCTTGTGTACAACCGATGCACCTTTTTTCTTTCATATGGATGGTGCGGTAGTCATGGAGCGTCCCGGGCTGCTGAGGGGAGGACGGCCCCTTGGCTTGAATTTGGATCAACTTCAACAGGCAATCACAGCGGCAGATTACGGCAGCTTTCGGCAAGCCGCCGAAGTACTGTCAATCAAGCAATCGACCATTAGTCGTTCAATTCAGCTGCTCGAACACAGCTTTGGAGTCCATATATTTGAGCGATCAAGTGGGGGAGTGCGTGCGACCCCGGCCGGCCGTCACTTCTTGAGCGTAGCGCGCTCGATAGTCGAGCAGCTGGATGCGCTTGCTGCTACTATGAGGGCAAGTGGCCGTGGCGAAGCTGGCCGACTTGCAGTTGGCTTCTGTACATCTCTCGCCGCGGGCAATTTGAGAGCATCGCTGCTGGACCTTCTTCAGAGATTTCCTCAAATCGAACTCTCTACCGTGGAACGACGGCGCGCCCATCTGATGGCGGCGCTTCGTAATGGTGCGCTGGACGTTCTGATCTTGACGGGAGGGACATCATCTCAAAAAACCAGCAGAATGCCGCTTTGGAATGAGCGGGTGTTGGTCGTCTTGCCTGCGGAACATCCTCTGGCGCAGCGAAAAGTCATTTATTGGACGGACTTACGAGACGAGACGGTTATCTTGAGTCACTACGATCCGGGAAGTGAAATTGAAGATCTGTTGGTTTCAAAGCTTGTATCGCCCGATGATCGACCGAAGATTGAACGTCACGATATCAGTCGTGGCATTGTAAAGAGCCTGGTCACAATGAAGGTCGGCATCAGCCTTGTTCTGGAATCGGACGCAGGTGCCACTCTTTCCGGTCTCGTATATCGAGAACTACGGGACGGCAGTGGACCGAGCGTGTTGAACTATTCAGCCTATTGGCAAAAGGATAACGAAAATTCGGTCCTAGAAACCTTCCTGAAGCTACTCTCTGAGCGCTACCCATCACCTTGCTCGGGAAATTGACGCGCTCGGCGGGCCTTTGCAAAAGCTCGATCGGTCGCCATGAACCGAGCCAGCATCGGCGCAATCAACTTGGCAGGATCGCTTATGGTCTGTCCGGTTTGGCGGGCCAGAACCTCAGCGTAGGTTACCAGATCGCGATGTATGTTCGTCGGCAGTTCGAACGTGAGCTTGACCGGCTTAGCATCCTCGAATGCTCCTAGCTTAAGCTTCGCCATCGACCTTATCCCTTGTAAGTCTCAAGCACCAGGTCCCGATTGACGAGCACTCTCACGGGAAATCCCGGACGGATCGTCAAAGTTGGCTGGATGTTGAGATTGCGACGAACGACCTGTTGGCCGGTCTGGTTTAGAGAATCACCTGCCCCACGACGCAGCGCTTGAAGGATGGCGCCGTTGGTGCTGCTAATGTCCGGCCCAGAATTCGCCTCGGTGCCCACGGCGAGCAGGGTTGAAAGCGCAGCTGCTCCGAGCATCTCTTTCCAATGATTATCGATCTCATCCTGAAGACCGGAATATCCCAAGGCATCCACGCCGGGTTGGCGCTCCAAAACGATCGAACGCCCGTTCGGCATGATGAGCCGTGTCCAAACCAGGAGGACTCGTGACTGTCCGAACGCAATCTGGCAATCGTAGATCCCAATCAACCGCGCGCCCTGCGGGATAAGACGAGCCCGCCCTGTCGGGGTATCGTAGACATTCTCAGTTACCTGAGCCGTGATCAGACCGGGCAGATCGGAACGAATCCCAGTAATCAGAGCGGCGGGAATGATAGTGCCGGCTTGAACAACAAAGGGGGAGGCCTGCTTCATCAGACGGTCAGGGCTAGTGGTGCGTCGATCGACCGATGCATTGACGAACGCGAGTTTACGATCCTGACCGTTTTGGGCAAATGCGTCGTCAGTTGAAGTGGCTCCCGTTGGCGGCGCTTCGGCTGACGGCGCTTGACTAGGCGATGGTCGGGTAACGGTAGTAGCAAACACTTTGCTGGTACGAGCAGCTTCGCTTTCCTGGATGGCTCGTTGCTGCTCGGCATCCACTGCAAGCGGGCCAGCTTGAGTCTGTGCCGCGACAATCGGACGGCCAAGATCACCTGGTAAAGGCGGCCCTAGTCGTGGCACGTCCGGGGGAATTGAGCCGTAGTCCTTGGGTAGGCTTGCAAGCTTATCCGCCACATTGTGGTGATCGGTCGAGTAGAGTTCGTCCGAGACGGAACCCCGCTCGCGTGTTTGCAGCGCCAGAAAAACAGCAGCGGACATGAGGATCAGCGCCAAAGCAGTGCCCCCGATCAGCGCTTTGCGCGAGAGCCGTGCGACCTGCTGGCGCTCCGGCCGCAACCGAAAAGAACTCGCCATCTCTGCCTCGGGCCCCGGCCGAACGCCGTTCGTGGGCCCCTGTTCGGTGTTGCTCATCAATTTCTCCCGTCGGTTCTGACGATGCGGACCTTCTGCTGGTCTTCGCCCCCCAGCCGCAGTTCGGCTGCTGCGAACAATCGGTCGACAATCAGGACGTTGCCGAACGCCCGGTAATTGACGAGTCCCGTCTTCCCGTCGGAGTTGATGACAAACAGTGGGGGCATCTCGCCTTGCCCGATACCAGGCGAGAATTCGATGTAGACCTTGCGGCCGTCGTCAAAAGCGCTGACGGGGCGCCATGGAGGATTATCGCCCTCAAAGGCGTATCGATAGCGCCGATGGGCAGCGTCCGGAATGAAGGGTTTTGGCGGAAGCGCACGACCGCGAGCGGCCCGGTCTTCAGGATAGAACCAGGAGACCGATGGCATGTATGATTTTTCACGCGAGCGCAGTTCGATCAGGTACGTCCGCCGATCTGTGTTGAGAACGAGGTTGGTTTCGATGGCGGCTCGTGTCGGCTTGACCATGATATGGACCCGCCGTGTATCGCCACTGCCGCTCTCGGTATCGCCAACGACCCAGCGTATCGCCCTCAAAGGCGTATCGATAGCGCCGATGGGCCGTCCGGAATGAAGGGTTTTGGCGGAAGCGCACGACCGCGAGCGGCCCGGTCTTCAGGATAGAACCAGGAGACCGATGGCATGTATGATTTTTCACGCGAGCGCAGTTCGATCAGGTACGTCCGCCGATCTGTGTTGAGAACGAGGTTGGTTTCGATGGCGGCTCGTGTCGGCTTGACCATGATATGGACCCGCCGTGTATCGCCACTGCCGCTCTCGGTATCGCCAACGACCCAGCGTACGGTGTCCCCTGCGGCCACGGGTCCTGAGCCGATCAACTGCTCACCCGGCTCCAACGCGATATCGGTGATCTGTCCTGGCGCCGCATAGACTTGATAAAGCGCGCCAGGACTATACGGAAACACCTGCACGGCGTTGAAATATCCGGCCTTCCGAGGTTGAATGCGGGCCGCATCGTTGGCGCTTTCGATCCGATCAACGGGTGCTTCAGCTTCCTTCTCCTTGCCACCGCGCGCCGGCGTCCAAACGGGTGGGACGTGAAGGGGGCGCGGTCGGTCGTCCGTGAGCTGCGGCTGATCTGGCAGCGTCGGGATTTCGTCGTCATAACTGATCTGCGGAGGTTTGAATGTTGTGCATCCCGCGAGGGCATATGCGCAGATCAGGAGAACCGGAAACCCCTTCCCCATTTTCATTCGCAGTGAAGGTTGGTCTGTCGACGTCACTGTCAAAACTCCTTGGACCAGTTGATAGCGTTGACGTAGATGCCAAGGGGGTTTTTGCGCAGCCGATCGATGTCGCGCGGCGGTTCTACGACAACGCTGACGATGGCACTCCACCGCTCGGTGGCGGCAAGCTGACCATTCTCGTAGCGGCGTTCGATCCAGGCGATGCGGAAGCTCTCAGGCGAAGCCCTGATAACGCTGGATAGTTCGACGGCGACCTGGATCTTCCCGACTTTTGTGAACGGGTCGCTGTTGCGGGCGTAGTCGTTCAGCGCGGCGGCGCCGCGATCGGTCGTGAAATCGTACGCTCGAAGCCAATCTTCACGTAGCACGATCGCGTCCATGGGGAGGGCGCGGACATGCTCGATGAAGCGGGCGAGATGGAAGGCGATTTGAGGGTCGGTCGCCTTATATGTCGAGGTTGCCGGCGCGACCATCTTTGCTTCGCCGAGGCGGTCGACTTCAACAACCCACGGCGTAATTGATCCCTGTGCCGACTGCCAGACGAGAGCAGCTGCAAAGCCAGCAGAGAGGAACAGACAACCAAACGCCATCAGGCGCCAATTCCCGGCCTGGACACGCGCCGAGCCGATCCGATCATCCCAAACCTGCGCGGCTTTTTGGTAAGGCGTAACCGGCTGAGGTGTGCGGCCATAGTGAACGGCGGATCGTTTGAACATGCTTGACCTCGACATACGAGAAATCGGACGTGGGCGGTGTTTGCTGCGTTTGAAGAGTTCTGAGAGGTGCGCCGATGGCGCTGATCTCAGCGCTCTGTATCCCTGAGATCGACGGAGGCCCCACCACCGCCGTGGTCCCCAGACCGCAGCGCCTGCGTCGTCGCGGAGACACCATGACTGACCGCCTGTCCACGCATGCGGCGAACCCAGGCGGGTGCGCCTCCAGATGACGCATCCGCGCCGCCGGCTTCATCGCCCGCGGCATTTGATCTGCCAAAGCGGGCGGCCAGCGATCGCAGGGGACTCGCTGCCGAAGTGGCGCCCGCCTCCCCGGTTTGCGCGCCCGTCCGAAAGGCGGATGCCGCGCCGCCTATGAGCGCGCTGCCTCCCCTCGCCGCGCCTCCAACCATGCTGCCGGTGAGAGCAGCCCCGCCTGCTGCGAGTGCTGCTCCGGCGGCAACCACACCACCTGCGGCCATCGTGGTTCCGACGGCCGCACCGGCCCCAAGTTGAGGACCGCCAGATACAATGCCGTTGGCAATTCCCGGCCCGAAGATACCGAGGCCAAGCAACGAGAGAGCCGCGAGCACCAGTGCCATCGCATTTTCGATAGTCGGCTGGTTGCCGCCAAACCCTGAGGTGAACTGGGAGAACAGCGTCGATCCGATGCCAACAATTACCGCCAGCACCAGGACCTTGACACCCGACGAGATCACATTTCCCAAGACCCGTTCGGCTGCGAAGGCCGTCTTCCCAAACAGGCCAAAGGGAATCAGCACGAAGCCGGCCAGGGTAGTCAACTTGAACTCGATCAAGGTAATAAAGAGCTGGATGGCGAGGATGAAGAACGTCAGCAGCACGACAATCCAGGCAAACAGCAGCACCACGATCTGTACAAAATTCTCGAAGAAGCTGACGTAGCCCATCAGTCTTGAAATCGATTCCAGGATCGGCCGTCCGGCCTCCAGGCCGACCTGAGCGATCCGTCCAGGCCTGAGGAACTCTGCCGATGACAAGCCGGTGCCAGAAGCCTTTAATCCTAAGCCGGCAAAGCTCTCGAAGACGATGCGTGCAAGGGTATTCCAGTTACCGATAAGGAAGGCGAAGACGCCGACGAACATCGTCTTCTTCACGAGGCGAGCGATGATGTCCTCATCGGAGCCCCAGACCCAGAACAGGCCCGCCAGCGTGATGTCGATGGCTGCAAGCGTGGACGCGAGATACCCGACCTCATTTCCCACCAGGCCAAAGCCGGAGTCGATATAGCGGGTGAACGTTTCCAGAAACTGGTCGATGATGCCTGTACCACCCATCTATCGCTCCGTCGGCTGAGGTGCCGGAAACAAACCGGGCGGCAAACGGCTCTGATCCTTGACGGACGCAGGCGGTGTGGCGTCTGGATCGGGCCGGGCGGGATTGCGCGGAGTGTCGATGTTCTGCCTTATGAAGTGGCGGCGCTGTTCCGCCCAAACCTTTCGGCATTCGGCAAGTCTGTCTTTTTGCTCGTATCCAACTGAACGACATCGCTCGAGCTCGGCTGTCTGGGGATCGCCTTCTCGGACGACCGAAGAGGCAGGCTGAGGCTGATTGTCGTCGTCACGCAGGTGGATGGTGCAAGCAGCAGCGAGCACGACGACAAAGATTGTCACGCCGAGAGACAGCGCCTTGAACGCCCTGAAATCGCTCATTGGTGAAACATCTGCACGCTTGTGGGTTGGTAACCTCGGCTCTGCGTCAGGAAACGCCGGAGTTGCTCCCTGCCTTGGTCCTGAGCAGCCGTTCGCTGAGCAGATTCCAGGTTTTGGGCGCGTCCTTGAGCGGCGACTGTTGCCGTGAGATCGGCCAGTTGTTGTGCCTGAAGCGCGAGAAGCTGATTGCCGGCCTGGCTCGCTTGCAGCGCTCCAGTTGCCCCTTGGCTCGCACCAACCAGCGCCGCCATCTGGGCGCGATTGGTGTCGAGGTTACCTACCACCGTCGCCTGGACCCGCATGGCGTCTTGAAAGCTCGCAACGGAGTTTTGCCAACGCACCTGCGCGTTCGCAATCAGCGCCTGGTCCGTAGCGTCGGGGGATGCCGGCGCATACGTGGCAGAAAACGCGCGATCGATTTGCTGGATGTCGAAAGAGATGCGCTGGGCTTGGGCGAGCAATTGCTGGGTACGCTGGATCGACAGCTCCAACTGCTGCAGCGACGAGTATGGCAAGCTCGCGAGATTCCTGGTCTGATTGACCAGCATCTGCGCCTGATTTTGCAGCGATGCGATCTGGTTGTTGATCTGCTGCAAAGCTCGAGCGGCGGTCAGAACGTTCTGGGCATAGTTGTTGGGATCAAACACAACCAACTGCGTGAAGGCCGGATTGGGACCGACGAGCACGGCAAGTGCGACCACGCCAGCGGCAGCGAAACGACGGAAGCGGTTCATTTAGAAGCCTCCAGTTCAGCGAGGTGTGGGATGAGATCGGTCGCCCAAGCGACGTCGCGGGCCTTCAGCCATCCACTCACGAAGCTCTCGCGGCTATGTTCAGCCAATACTCGATCGATCAGAGATTGGTCGGCCTTGGAGGAAGCGGCGGTGAAGGCAAGCGCGACCTCGCCAAGTCCGAGTTCGAACAGGCGATTGCCCCGGCGTGACTGGCAGTAATAGTCTCGCTTGGGAATCGCCCGCGCCAGGATTTCGATTTGCCGGTCATTGAGCCCAAATCGCCGGTAGATCGTCATGATCTGCGGCTCGATAGCGCGATCGTTGGGCAGCAGGATCCGGGTCGGGCAACTCTCGATGATAGCAGGCGCGATTGCTGACCCATCGATATCTACAAGCGATTGGGTCGCAAACACGACCGACGCATTCTTCTTGCGAAGCGTCTTCAGCCATTCACGGAGCTTGCCGGCAAAGTCCGCATCATCAAGCGCGAGCCAACCCTCGTCGATGATGAGCAGCGTTGGGCGCCCGTCGAAACGGCTCTCGATGCGGTGGAACAGATAAGCCAGGACGGCCGGCGCGACGGCAGTTCCGATCAATCCGTCGGTCTCAAAAACCTGGACCGATGAGCTACCGAGGTGCTCATTCTCGGCATCGAGCAAGCGGTCATAGGGACCGCCAAGGCAATAGGGCTGGAGCGCTCGCTTCAGGATATTCGATTGGAGGAGGACCGAGAGACCTGTGAGGGTCCGCTCCTGACGAGGAGCCGATGCCAACGAGGTCAGCGCAGTCCAGACATGATCCTTGGTCTCTGGGGTGACGTCGATCTTTTCTCGCGACAGGATCGAGGCGACCCATTCTGCCGCCCATCCACGCTCCGCGACCTCATCGATCCCCGCAAGTGGCTGCAGGGACACAAATTCATCCGTCTCTCCCGCGACCGCACCGCCGAGGTCATGCCAGTCCCCGTCCATGGCCAATGCCGCCGCGCGCATCGACCGGCCGAAATCGAAGGCAAAGACCTGTGCGTCTGGATAGCGGCGGAACTGCAGGGCCATCAACGCCAGGAGTACCGACTTGCCCGCCCCGGTCGGGCCAACAACGAGGGTATGCCCTACATCGCCAAGGTGGAGCGAGAACCGAAACGGCGTGGACCCTTCCGTCTTGGCAAAGAACAGCGGGGGTGCCTTGAGGTGATGGTCCCTCACCTCGCCCGCCCAAACCGCCGACAAGGGGATCATATGGGCGAGGTTGAATGTCGAGATCGGCGGCTGGCGGACGTTGGCGTAAACGTGGCCCGGCAGGCTGCCGAGCCAGGCCTCGACCGCATTCACAGTCTCGATCATGCAGGTGAAATCACGCCCCTGGATGACCTTTTCCACTAGGCGCAGCTTTTCGTCGGCAGCTCGGGGATCTCCGTCCCAGACCGTGACAGTCGCCGTAACAAAGGCTTCCCCGATTTGATCGGTGCCTAGTTCCTGCAGGGCCGCATCGGCATCGATCGCCTTGTTGTGGGCGTCGGTATCAAGAAGGGCCGATGCCTCGTTGGTCATCACCTCCTTCAGGATCGCAGCGATCGACTTGCGTTTGGCAAACCATTGGCGCCGGATTTTTGTCGCGAGCTTCACGGCGTCGTTCCGGTCGAGCATGAGCGCCCGCGTCGACCAGCGATAAGAAAATGCCAGACGGTTCAGGTCATCAAGAATCCCAGGCACGGTCGCGGTCGGAAATCCGACGACTGTCAGCACCCGCAGATGGGCCGCTCCCAGCATCGGCTCAAGACCGCCCGTCAGCGGTTGATCGGCAAGCAGCGCGTCGAGATACATGGGTATTTCGGGGACACGAACCCGATGGCGCCTGGTCGAGATCGTTGAGTGCAGATAGGTCAACGTTTCCTGATCATCGAGCCAGCCACATTCCGGCATGAAGCTTTCAATGAGTTGCAGGACACGGTTGGTCCGATCGACAAAACCGGCCAGCGCCTCCCGCGCGTCTGCACCGAAGGTCCGGTTGCTGCCCTCGTAAAGCAGCCGCTCGGCCAGGGCCGCTCCTTCGGCAGGCGGCAGATAAACCAAAGTCAGGTAGTAGCTGGACTCGTAATGGGCGCTGGCCTCCTCGAACTGCGCCCTGCGCTCGGCGTCGACCAGGGCGGACGCCACATCCGGGAACGTGTTCGGAGGGTAGGCTCCCGCGGCATGCCGTTGTCCCTCGACAAACAGAGCCCAGCCGGATCCGAGGCGACGCAGGGCATTGTTCAGGCGCCCGGCGACGGCGACGAGTTCGGCCGGCACAGCGCTGTCGAGATCCGGTCCTCGAAACTTCGCCGTCCGCTGAAAGGAGCCGTCCTTGTTCAGGACAATGCCCTCGTCGACAAGAGCAGCCCACGGCAGGAAGTCCGCCAGGCGCACATTCGAGGAACGGTATTCGGCAAGATTCATCATGGAAGGACTCACGTGGAGAGGTGACCAGGGATACGGATGTGCCGGCGCGTGACCTCGACGAACTCCGGATCGCGTTTCGCAGCCCAAACGGCGGCCATATGACCGATGAACCAGAGCAGAAGACCGGCAAGCCAAAGCCGCAGACCGAGACCGAGTGCGGCTGCCAAGGTGCCGTTTAGAATGGCAACGGCCCGCGGTGCGCCACCCATCAGGATCGGCTCGGTCAAGGCGCGATGCACGGGGGCAACAAACCCTGGGATCTGCTCATCCATCAGATCACCACGCCGCCGCCGAACGAGAAGAACGACAGAAAGAAGCTCGATGCGGCGAACGCAATCGACAGACCAAACACGATCTGGACCAGCCGACGAAAACCGCCCGACGTGTCACCGAAAGCCAGGGACAGCCCGGTCACGATGATGATGATAACGGCGACGATCTTGGCGACCGGGCCTTCGACCGACTGCAGGATCTGATTGAGCGGTTGCTCCCACGGCATATTCGAGCCTGCGGACCAGGCCGGCGAAGCGAACAGGCAGAAGGCCGCAATTGATGCGGTCGTAACGGCCCTTCGGCCGAGAGGCGATCGGCAGTTCATCACTGGTCTCCTGATGCTGAGAGGCTGTAGTCGCCCGACGTCCCGAGCCCGGCGACGTGAGCAAGTTCGGAAACGCGGCGATCAGCGCCACGGCCAGCAAGAACGGCTATGACGTTCACGGTCTCGGCGATCAGGGCGCGCGGTACCGTAACCACCGCCTCCTGGATGAGCTGTTCGAGCCGGCGTAAGGCTCCGAGCGCGCTGCCTGCGTGGATGGTACCGATTCCCCCGGGATGCCCGGTACCCCAGGCCTTGAGCAGGTCGAGAGCTTCGGCCCCGCGGACCTCGCCGATTGGAATACGATCGGGACGCAAGCGAAGGGATGAACGCACGAGATCCGAAAGCGACACCACGCCGTCCCTGGTGCGCAAAGCGACAAGGTTTGGCGCCTTGCACTGGAGCTCTCTTGTGTCTTCGATGAGAACGATGCGATCGGAAGTCTTGGCGACTTCCGCGAGCAGCGCGTTCGTGAGCGTCGTTTTGCCGGTTGATGTTCCGCCGGCAACCAGGATGTTCTTGCGTGAACTAACGGCTTGCCGCAGCGCTATAGCCTGTTCTGACGTCATGATCCCTGCCAAGACGTAGTCATCAAGCGTAAAGATAGCGACGGCCGGTTTGCGGATCGCGAACGCTGGAGCCGCAACAACTGGCGGCAACAAACCTTCAAAACGTTCGCCAGTTTCAGGTAGCTCGGCCGATACACGGGGTGCACCCGCATGCACTTCACCACCCACGTGGTGAGCGACCAGCCGAATGACGCGCTCCCCGTCTGGCGCTGACAGGATCTCACCGGTGTCCGTCAGACCGCTCGACAAACGGTCGATCCACAATCGGCCGTCAGGGTTTAGCATCACCTCGACGACTGAAGGATCTTCCAGAAAGCGCGAGATCGCGGGGCCAAGTGCAGTGCGCAGCATGCGCGCGCCGCGAGATATTGCCTCCGATTGAATGGAATGGATTGTCACCACCGTCCCCACAAATGAAGTCGCCTGAACGACCTCAGTGGGATCAATTAGAAAAGGCAGTAAACCTCTTCGCGCAACAAGCGGGATGTTTGGTTCGCGGCCTGGCGTAGAAAAAGAAAAAGTGGGGAATGTCGAAATCCCAACGTAGCACCGATCGCCGCAAAAGACGGCTTGGAAACCAGGCTCAGGCCGGCCAGTCTACCATTCCGCCGCCTCACGCGCCTCGAGGATAGATCCCTCGACGGGCACCATGACAAATTCCGCTTGGCTGTCTCGCTCTGCAAACGGCCGCGTAAGCGACGCGTAAAGGTGCCTGCTCAACGTTCGGAGCCAAGGCACAGCGAACCAGAGCAATGCGGCTGCCTGAAAGGCTGCACTGAGACCAAACGCAAACTGATACGCCATTACCGGATAATGACCGTCTTGAGGTGCCCATTGTCCGACAACAAGCCCGATCCCGTACTGAACCGCGAACGCCGAACCAAAATGTGCAAGGTTCAACGCCCCATTTGCTCGCGCGGCAAGGCCTTGCGGAAAATAATCGGCGATCATCGCATAGCTGAGAACTGTTGCCGCTCCCATAACTGACACGGCACACCAGGGCAGTAGCGATGGCATTGGCACCCGGAGAATAAGTGCAAGTTCGGCCGCAATGAACACCCCTGCCATGCCAGCTATCAGGATTTCGGTTGTTGTGCCGCGTCTGCGTAGACGATCCGCCATCACGCCCAGCAGCAACGCTCCGAAACTGATTGCGAGAGCCATGATGAACAGCTGCGTCATGAGACTATGCCGATCAAGCCCTTCCACATCCGTAAGCCAGGGCGCAGCCCACAGAGATTGCAGGGCCCATGACGAGCCGATGCAGGCTGCCGACAGTGGCGCAAGTCTCAGGAATCTCGCGTCGGAATACACAGACCACAAAGTAAGCCGGGAGGTCGTCGACGCTGCTTCATTGCTGGAGCTTTCCGGTACGCCAAAGTAAGTGAAGGCAGCTACGGCGATCGTTGCAAAAGTCAGGACTTCGAAAAGACCTCGCCAACCGATCCAATCCAATACCCAATCGGTCGGTGCCGTTGCGGTGACGGCTCCAAGCGACCCCAGCATGATCATGCAGCCGTTGACGAGGGCGATACGCTCCCTGGGAAACCAGATGACCACGGCCTTGAGCCCTGCCATCAATGAGGCTGCAACCCCAAGTCCTATCATGGCGCGCGCAACCAGAAGCTCCGAAAATCCCGTTGCGGTCCCGAACAGGGTCGCGCCGCCGGCCGCCATCACCAGCAACACGCCCTGGACACGACGCGGTCCATACCTATCGAGAAGGACGCCAATGGGAATTTGGACACCTGCGAAGACGAGGAAATAGACCGATGCGAGCAGCCCGGTCTTTGCGGCATCAAGTCCAAATTCGGATGCCAGCGCTGGAGAGATGGAGGCGTTGATGGTTCGGAAGAGGAAGGAAAGATAATAGCCAGCGGCAAATGGGAGGAAGGCGGCCAGGATCAGGCGCCACCACTTCCGGCTCAGGTGATCATCGACGTGTTGACATTCATCCGCGTCCGGTTCGGTGCTTGTCGCCGCTCGTATTGCGTCTTCGTATCCAGCTTGATCATGCCGGCCAGCAGAAGGCGTTCGGGAGGTGACGAAAGTTGGAATTGCTGCCGCCCTCCTGGGCGGCAGCGGATGATTCCTGCTTTATATTTGCATCGCCTCGCAAACCGGCGCCGTTTGGGGTGTCTGTCGGCTTGAGGTCGACTGTCTCATCCTGATCGAGTATCGATTTCAAGCCGTTAAATCGTGTCGCATTGAGGCGATCGATCGTCTCCTGGATAAGCGAACGGTCCTGCTGAACCCGCTGATCGACTTGCTCGGCCAGGACCTTGAAGCGCTCATCACCGAGCTGGCAGGCTTCTCGCTGTTGCTGTTGCGACAGCGGCGGCATCACGGCGAGGTGATATCGCGCATGCAGCGCGACCGTCTCAGCGATTGTCCGTAAATTGCGCTCCAGAGAATCGAATCGGGCGTGTATGTCGTCAAAACCGTCATGCACCGCATTTTCTGGAGGGCGCGGATTCAGAAATTGTGCAAGCGCAGCCTCCACGATCATGCTCTTGCCCACGCCCGGACGTTCAGTCGCAGCTTCGAGTTGCTCGTGAATCTTCTCGGTGATCCGGACGGTTACCTTGCGGGTTGCCGCGGAATTCCGTTTGTGAGGTGGCGATTTTGCCACCGCGGCCTGGCTGGCCTCCAACTCGGGTTCGCCGCGGAGCTGCATTTTCGCTCTTCTCCGTACTCTGAGCGCACCGATCAAGGCCGCAACGATTGCGGTGCGACGGATTTTGCCAAGGGGTGATTGAGTCTGATGGAGGCAACAGAAGAGCAGCATCGTTGGCGCTGCAACCGTCGACGATAGCGATCGTACCTTGGCGTAGCGAAAGAAGGGATCGGCGGGCTGATTAGCTCGCGCCGGCGCCGGCGTCGTCGTTGCCACGCACGGCGTTCTCCCCGTCGTGCGATTCGATACTCACCTCCTTCAGCATGGTCGACCCGCTGGATAGCCTCCGCCCGAGAGCTTCGACAAAACGATCATAGCGCTCCGCGCCCTTGGCGCGCGCTGCTGGGCTCGATTGCTCCGGCAGCGCTGGCGTTGACGTTAGCCAGAAGCGGATGAACAGCGCGATCGTCTCCAGCGTGACGGTATCGTTTCGTTCGAGCCGTTCGAGCACGCGCACGATCCGGTCTAGCCGCTTGGCGATCGCGGCCTCCCTTCGGTCGGATTCGTCGGGCGAAAGGAAGGAGGCGATGGCAGCCTCGGCGACCAGCGACTTGGGCTTGCTGTGACGCTTTGCGAAGGCCTCCAGGCCAGCGAGCGTCTCTGGATCGAGGTAGATGCTGAGCTGGACTTTTTTCATGCTCACTAGCCTAGAGATCCATCGGATCGTCGGGGTCGATGGTGACGGAACGTGCGATGCCCTGCATCGAACGGCTCAGAGCCCTCGCCTGCACGGCATCGGCGTCACCATCATCCGGCGCGGCATCGAACTCGTTCTCAGCCAGCGGTACCCCAATGACGACATCCTCGTGTTGCGGCAGTTCGGGCTCACGGCGAATGCCACCGTTAGGATCACGGGACCTCCGCGTCACCTTCGCGAGGAGTTCGGCAGAGGGCGGGATTTGCGGACGGCCTGACCAATCGTCTGCCTGCGCGACCAGGGCGACCGGATTGGCGCGGGATGGATTCAAGACCCGGCGCTTTAGCTGCGTATCCTCATAGTATCGGACCTTGCTGGCGCGCACGGGGTGCACCCCCGAGACCATTACAATCGCCTCGTTAGGTGAGAGCTGCATGACTTCCCCCGGTGTAAGCAGCGGCCGCGATGTTTCCTGGCGGCTGACCATGAGGTGCCCAAGCCAAGGGCTTAAGCGATGCCCGGCATAGTTCTTCATCGCGCGCATCTCGGTCGCGGTTCCAAGGGCGTCCGACACGCGTTTGGCGGTGCGCTCATCGTTGGTCGAAAAAGCGACCCGGATGTGGCAGTTGTCGAGGATAGCGTGGTTCGGCCCGTAGGCGCGTTCGAGCTGGTTCAGGCTCTGGGTGATCAGAAAGCTGCGAATGCCATAGCCTGCCATGAAGGCAAGCTGGCTCTCAAAAAAATCCAACCGTCCGAGCGCTGCAAACTCGTCGAGCATCAGAAGCAGCTTCTGTCGTCGCCGATCGGTGTCCAGGCTCTCGGTCAATCGCCGTCCGATCTGATTAAGCACAAGCCGCATCAGGGGTTTTGTGCGGGCGATGTCGGATGGCGGGACGACAAGAAAGAGCGAGATGGGCCGGGGTCCGTCAACGAGATCGCGGATGCGCCAGTCGCTCCGTCCCGTGACCTTGGCGACGACGGGATCGCGATAGAGCCCCAGGAAACTCATCGTGGTTGACAAAACACCTGAGCGTTCATTCTCGCTCTTGTTGAGGAGCTCGCGCGATGCCGAAGCCACCACGGGATGAACGCGCTCTCCGAGGTGCGGCGTCGCCAACATCGCATTCAGCGTCGTCTCGATCGGGCGTGACGGGTCAGACAGGAAGTTGGCGACGCCGGCGAGCGTCTTGTCGGCTTCAGCGTAAAGGACATGCAAAATCGCGCCAACCAGCAAAGAATGGCTGGTCTTCTCCCAATGATTGCGGCGCTCGAGCGCGCCTTCGGGATCGACGAGGATGTCTGCGATATTTTGGGCGTCCCGTACCTCACAGTCGCCTTTGCGGATCTCGAGGAGAGGGTTATAGGCCGCGCTTGCCTGGTTGGTGGGGTCGAACAGAAGCACGGGCCCAAAGCGCGCGCGCCAGCCCGAGGTGAGCTGGAAATTCTCGCCCTTGATGTCGTGAACGATGGTGGAGTTCGGCCAAGTAAGAAGAGTCGGAATGACCAAGCCGACGCCCTTACCCGAACGGGTAGGAGCAAAGCAAAGGACATGCTCAGGGCCGTCGTGCCGGAGATATCGGCCATCAAAGCGGCCGAGCACGACGCCGTCGGTCCCCAGAAGGCCCGCCCGCCTGACCTCACGTGCGTCGGCCCAGCGCGCCGAGCCGTATGTGGTCACCTGCTGAGCTTCCTTTGCCCGCCAGACCGACAGCATGATCGCGATGCCGATAGCGGCGAACCCGCCGCTTGCGGCGATGCAGGCCCCCTCGATGAATATTTTTGGCGCGTAGGCGTCGAACTGGAACCACCAGATGAAGAAAGCAAGCGGCTGATAGATCGGCCAGCGCCCGACCATGAACCAGGCAGGTCCGAGCTGCGGTTGGTAGGCGAGACGCCAGGCCGTCCACTCGGTCGCCGTCCAAACAAAGGCGAGCACGACGATCGAGACAAGGAACAGCTGCCCCCAGAGTATCTTGGTCGCGGACATAGGCCCAGAAGCGCTCGCCCTGTGCACCCACGCAACGACCATATCTCTGGTGTCGCGGTCGCGCGCGCCGCAGCGCAGAGATCGGCGGGTCAGAGGGAAAGATCGCGCTTGCGTCCAAAGCTCCAGTCGACGCCGCCGGGACCGGCGATGCCGCTTACTTGCCTGCCAAGTTCGCGCTCAAGGGACGGTATCCATGGTACAAGCTGGAAGCCCAGGCCATTGTCGATCATGGCAAAGCGGCCGGAGGCAAGCGACAGCCGTCGGCGATAAATCCCCGAAATGGGCTCGCCTGCCTCGGCGGGCATATGCGCCAGCCCCGTTTCTTCAGCCAAACGCTCACCCGCTGAATCGAGCTCGCGGGTACGCAGGGTACTGATAAGATTGCGGCCGATGATGACCTTGTCTCCGTCCCGGCGCACGAGGCCCCGTTCCGCCAGCGCATCAATCCGACGATCAAGCGCGCGGCGGACCTCGGCACCGAAACCGGCTCGCGAGAGATCGGCAGGTTCGCGGGCAACGAGGCGCCGATCGAGCCAGGTCGCCCCTTCGGCCACTACCTGTTGGTCGAGGTTGAGGTCGGAGCGGACGGCAAGCGCGATCCGCGGCCGGCCCCTCGCATCCTCAAAACGACGGAGCTCCACAATGCCCCCGATCGGACCGTCGCCGGCTGTATCGATGTCGGGGAGCTTCAGATGATGCACACGCCCGTCGATCCCGTCCACCACGGCAAACGCTGTTCCCCTTAACTCGTCATCCAGCCCGCGGGCGATGAGACGGCCGATCACGGGTCCGCCATGGCCTTCGCCCTCGATCGCCCAGGACGACGGCGCGCGAGATGTACCATCCCTGGCCAGGCTCCTGTGCAGCCGCTTGATGATATCGCCGCGTTCCCCAAGTGCGCGCAAGCGCTGTTCGGCATCCGGCGCCAGAACCCAGCGCGCGGGCCCGGCCGGCTCAGCGAGTCCGAGCCGCTCAAGGGTCCGCATCCGACCAATCCGGATCTCCCGCAGCGGATCGCGCCCCGCGTCACGTTCGGGGCGAAGATCGACCACCCCTTCTGCCCTGCCCGCTTCCCGGGCAAGCACCCGATCGAGCCGCGTCCAGCGTTCGCTCGTGACCTCTGCCTCGAGACCGCGCCGCATCTCAAGCTCTGATCGCGGGCCGAGCTCACGGGTCACGAGGTCACCTGCGCGCGCCCGAAAGCCGGACCCGATGTAGTCCCGGCTGATGACAAGGTCGGAACCGTCGTCCGCGCGGCCGCGCATAAGAATGTGGATGTGAGGATGCTCGGTGTTCCAGTGATCGACGGCGACCCAGTCGAGCCGCGTGCCGAGATCGCGCGAGGCCTGATCCATGAGCTCGCGAGTAAAGCTCCGCAGGCTCTCTAGTTCGGCGGCATCATCCGGCGAGACGATGAACCGGAAATGATGCCGGTCGCCATCGCAGCGTTCCGCGAAAGCCCGGCCGTCTGCATCATCCCCGGCAGCATCGAAGAGTTTGCCGGGCGATCCATCGCGCGCGACACCGTCCCGTTTGAGATAACCGATATGAGCCCGCAGTGCGCCAGGCGACCGCGTCCGGCGTACGACACGTGCCTTGACCATGGCGCCCCGGGCGCGGTTGTTGAGGAGCCGTGCCGCGGCAACGCTCGCCGCACGGCCGCGCCCGAAGGACCCACTCCTAGTAACTCCGCCGTGTGAGAGACCGCCTGCCTTCTGCGCGGCTCTGAGGGCCTGCGCGAGAAACGATTTTGCCTTGGGCGCGCGCGTCGAACGGATACGGCCTGGACGGATGCGGAAATCGTCGTTGCGGCTCATCTTGCCCGCCGCAAGGTGTCGAAAACCGAGCAAGAACAGCGCCATGGCGAAACTCGCAAGTTGCGCCGGTCCTTCGCAATGTTCGGAGCATGATTGAGATTGCTGACATTTCCCAACCGACCGACCGGCCGCACCTTGCGGCTTTTATCCTGCCCTCCTCGGTCGCTGGTTCCCAGGGCCCAACTTCCAAGCCAACAGACTGTCGGTACTCGCGGCGATTTGCGACAAAATGCAGTTCGGGTCATTGCGGTGGATCCTCCAATAGCGCCTGCCCGAAACGTCGGCTGGTGGCCGATTCATTGCGAAAGAGCCGCCGCGACTTGGCAGTTGACTTGCGAAGCGCCCCGCTTTTGCGAGCGAAGCGAGCGCTTGCGATAGCGATCGTTACCCGAAGGGCCGAGACACCCGTAGGGTGGCTCGGTGAGGAGCGAAGCGACGAGTAGAGCGCGGGCCGAAGGCATCGCCCGTATGCCATCAGCACGTTGATATCGCACTCCGCCGCGAACGCTTGCCGCGTGAGTGAGGGTCCTTCAGTGGCAAACCCGAAGGTCTTAGCGTCATGATCGTATTGCAGCGCCTCGAATGAAAACCGAATGTCCGTCACTGTGCGCCCGCGCGCTCAACAAACAGCGGAGCCTGCCGCGAAGGAACGACGCCGCTCGCGCCCGAAACATCACGCTCACGCTGCTCGGAGGCGAGCAACGGCGTGACAGCCGCGACGTAAGCCACAGTTTCTGATGGAAGTGCTCGGCCGGTTGCCAAGTGCTGCTCGTAGCGCAACTGACCCGCATGACACGCTGCCAGGAAACCAGCCGATCCGAAGCGATCATGCTTCTCTTTGAGGTACGCGGCTCCCGCCAAGATGTTGTCGCGCGGATCGAATGGGTCGAGACCTAGCCCATAGCGGAGGCTGAGTTGTACCCACGTGCCCGGCATGACTTGCATCAACCCCATTGCACCGAGGCGAGACGTCGCACGTGCGTTGCCTCCGCTCTCAATCTGCATGACGACGCGGATCCAACGCGCGGGAACACGGAAGCGATCAGACGCTTCTGCGATGAAGCCGGCGTATCGATCGAGCGGTTCAATACGCGACGCCAACTGTGCGCACGCCACTGTCCCGAGAAACGTCGAGGCCGCGACCACGCACATGCGCGGCGTAATCGCCGCAATGAGGCGTGCAATTGCGCGGATCATCTCCTCGCTGGCGATCGATCCCGGCAACTCACGGATATGACCTGCCCGGACGTTCAGATATGGCCGGGAAGGAGAGCAGAAGGGCCGGCCAAAAGCGGACGAGTGGGAGCAAGTGACGTGCACGATCACTCCTCGTCGGTCCAAACTGGCACCGCTTTGCCGATGACTGCGGATGTGGGTATGGGCCCGAAGTACCGGCTATCGAGCGAGTCGAGCGACTGCCAATTCATGACAAAGAGTTCGCCGTCTCCGATGACGCGGCATCCTTGCCAGTCTGGTAGCGGTCGGTTGCGGCCGTCGCGGCTGCGTGCCTGTCCCACTTCAAGACCATCAACGGCGATGGTGAAACCATTTCTGCAAACGGTCTGTCCTGGCAAAGCCAAGACCCGCTTGAGCATCGGAACTCGCGAGGGCAAATAGCCATTCAGATCCAGGAATGCCGCGAGTGGATCGGGTGGCTGCACGGCGACGAGTTCCGTTACGATCAACTGGCCCACGGGCTCGACACGATAAAGGCCGATTGGAACGCTATTCGAGACGTTCCATATGTAGCGTGGCGCCGTTCCTCCAATTGAGGAGAGGAGAAGAACCGTTGCTCCAAATGCCGTAAGAATGGTTCCACAACCGCCGCTCATGGTTCGATCCTCCGACGATGGAGCCACGCTTGATGGCGAGAGCGGGTGTATGGGCGAGGTGCTTCATTCACCGACAGGCGGTTGTGAACGTGATGCCAATAATCGGGGGCTGCATCGGAGGGATCGATGCCGAGCGCCTCGACCGCATCGATCAATTGCAGCACGCGTTCGACCTTCGGCCAGCCCGTTAGCCTCAGCAAGATCTCGCCGCCGGGATTGATCCAGGGGACTGTCGAATAACGCTGCCCAGGCGCTACGGCACGCAAGATATCGACGCGGGAGAGAACGGTCCCGAAGTCGTTCGATGTCCAACGTACGAACGCAAAGATGCTGCCAGGCGCGAAGGACAAAACGCGGCGGCTGCGATCCACAATCCGCTCGGAAACGGAACGGCCGAACCGTACGCGATTCTCAACGCGCTTTTCGAGCCACAGAATCTCAACTGTTGTTAGGTCGTTCACGATCCACCTCCGCGTCGAGCGACATCCTGACGGTTCGAAGGCTGACCAGGCGCTCGCCCCTGCCCTATGGGAGGCAGCAGGCCACGATCGTTGGGGAAATTGCTGATCGGATTAGTTTGCGATCCGAATGCCGAATTAATGCAAGCGACGCCGTCCGTCGCGCGTCGCCGATCGGCGCTCGACGCTTGAAGTCCGTTAGAAGGGAATCCGGAGGATTCCCTGTTAGTAAAGTTACGGAGTCGAAAAGATACAGTGTACCAGTACTTTGGGTCTGATTCCGGTCCCCGATAGCACGAGGATACGGTCCCTGATGGCACGACAGTTGTGGTCCCCGATAGCACGAGTGAATTCACAGCTTATCCCCCGCGTTAGGTAGGAGGCCGCGCTTTCGTAACCGCTCGGTAAGTGGATCGATCGCAACTGGTGCAAAGTTCAGTCGCTCCGCGCCATTTGGATCCTGCGTGATGATGAGTTCGTAGCCTGGCAGCTTCTGCAGGCGCACGATCTGACGCAGGTCGTAAGCAAAGTGCTTGACCGGCGATAAGCTGCCGGACTTGACGTGGAGGTGCGCGACATCAAAGCTCCAGCCGCCGCTTTGGCGCCCGCCGTGTTTGCGCACGAGACGATACAGCCAACGCTCGAGACCGCCCGTGAGATCGAAATATCCGCGGTCGATCGTCAGCACGAGCGCATCGTTCAGAACGCCTGTGTAGAACCAATCCGGCAGGATCAATTCCAGTCCACGGGGTTTGCCTTGCGCATCGGCAGTTTCTTTCCATTCGTTAATCCAGGAGAAGCGATGCCGCCGCCGCTCTGTCGGCTGGCGAATTGAGGTCACGACGGTCGTCGACTGGAGCCGGTCCAGTGCAGCTTTGAGGCGGTCGTAGTCGCGCACGCTGGTGCCGCGGCCGACGAAAGTCAGGATTTCATACGGGGTGGTGGCCATCAGACGCGATGTCTTCAAGCCGGCATCGCGAGCCTCTACGATCTGCGAAGCCGCCCATATCAGAACGTCTGCGTCCCAGATCGTCGCCATTCCGTGCTCTGACACGGCTTCGACACGGATGACGACCGGTCCGGCGCGAAAATCGATCGGGATGATCCGTTTGGATTTTGCCAGCGAGAAGAAAGGATAGGCCATCAGATCTTGCGCATCGCGTGCGGCCAAATCGCCGGGCAATGCACGGAACAGCTCGAGCTGATCGCGCTCCGAACGGTGCCGCCGGCGTATTGAGAATTTGCTTTCTGACATCGCTCAGCGCCGCTCCTTGCCTGCATAAGGAACGGGTGCATGCCGTTTTGCAGGCAGCACGGTGCCCGCGCCGGGATCGCTGGTTGACGTCTTGGTGCCGCGGTCGGCCCAAGCCTTGAGGTCATCCAGGGCGTAGACGACCCGACCGCCGATCTTTCGGTAAGCCGGACCGGTACCGTAGGTCCGGTGCTTTTCTAGGGTACGGCCGGAAAGGCTGAGGAATCGGGCCGCCTCGGCCGTGCGCAAGTATCGTGGCGGCAAGCCGGCGTTAGGATCGGGCATCTGAAGAGCTCCGGGATCGTCTGGAGCGCCAGCGAGGTCGGCGGCGCATCGACGGGCACAATGGCGGAGTAGAGCCTCGAAGGGGGATGCCGAAGATCAGGGGTCGTGTTTTCGATACCCCTGAAAGAGCGTCTATTTCTTGCGAGAAGGCGGGCGCAGCAATGCGCGATAGCCGTCGCGCATCAGCGCGAGGCCGCTCTGAACCAGGCGAATGGTCCGATTGCGCAAATCATGCGTGCGCCAGTCGCGTTCGGCGATGCGTTCAGTACCAAACAGGACTTCCGCTATTTCCCGGTAGGTGCTGCCGTCGATCCGGGCATCAAGCGCACGCAGGGCGAGCCCGAGCCGCCTGCGGCTATGTGTGGAAAGCGAATGCAGCGGCGGCCCTGGGGACCTGCCGTTCAGCGCTCGCCAGAGGCGCCTTCCGGCGTCCGCACGGAATTCAAAATCGCGGTCGAGCGGAAGTTCGACAGCGTAGGTGCCGGCAACGACCGGTGCTTCCTTGAACCAAACGCGATGCTCTACCTTGTGCAAAAGGAGCACGGCGTGCCAACCGTCAGGGCCTTGCCGCAGCTGCCCTTCGGTCAAGTCTCCGATATCTAGTGTGCCGCGCGATTGCCCGACCGCGAGCGAAACCGGCCGCACAGGAACGACCGTCGGCAGAACCTCCGGCGCCCAGAAGATGGTTTGCTCGAGGTAGGATCGGCTAGGGTCAGCGGCGAAAACACAAGCCCCAACGCTGGCGGAAGTCCGGGCTTACGTTTGGAATCGTTTTCGCGGTACTCCGATGATCAGCTTGAAAGTTGGGATTACGCCGCAGGCATTCCCAGGCTAATCCTGTGATGTCCGCCTCTTCAACTCGATCGTAGGCACTTGGTGATCTCCAATCGAACTTTGACATTCGTGTCCCCTTCGCACTGCAAGATTGAAGTGCGATAAACCGGACCAGCAATAGTTGAGGAAGTCCCTGATCCTGCATCGCGTGATGCATCAGATCGAACCCGAAATCACGAGAGCAAGTTTTTCTACAAAAGGGTTTCAAAGATTCGGATTTGACGCGCCGCCTCGCAGCAAATGACGATATCCATGCTCCGTCATCCATTTCGCGCGGGCCAAATGGGTATCGAACGCGCGCCTTGCGCGATCGTGCTCGAGCTCTGGATCGATCTTTAGCACCAGCTGAGCCACCTCGCGCCAGTCGGCCCCCTCCGCGTCCGCATCGAGCATTCGCAAATACGTAATGATGTGCTCCTCGTCGTACACCGTGAGAACGGTGTCCGTCGGAGCTACGTCCGCTACGAAGGGATCTGACGGTGGTTGTTTCATGCGAGCGCCACAGAGCGAATGATTCTAACTCCTTGCAGACCGTTGTTGTTCGAAGGACTTACTTTAGCCCTATTTTGATCAGCTCGGCCAGTCCGATCTGGCAATGCATCCCCATCGGGGTCGATGAAAGTCGGTCCACCTCCGCGCATTTGAATAGCACGTCTTGTGACGAATAGGAACGATCGTTCCTAGAACGATCGTTCCGGCTCAGGTTCCCATATCGCTATGGATCTCAAGGAGATCATGGCGGTGAACCTGCGTCGGAGACGCCACGATCTAAAAATGACGCAGGAGGAGTTGGCCGAGCGCGCGGGCCTAAGCGCTCGTTACGTCGGCGCGATCGAACGCGGCGATGTAGCGGCGAGCGTTACTGTGCTTGGACAGATTGCCGAAGCATTGGGATCGGAGCCGGGCGACTTGCTCAAACGGGTTGGACGCGGAAGCAAATCGTAGGCCGACGCCAGCCGACGGTTGGAGTGCTCCGCTGGTAACTGGGCAGTGGATGCTCGGCTTCACCGACAGAAATCGCGCTTCCCGCATTCGAGTTCTAGCATCATGCTTGGGCCAAGCGTGAACCAAACAGAAGCCCCGCCCGGAGAACCCGGGCGGGGCGGAGCGAGCTTTACTCGCCGTTCTTCCGCGGCCGCGACCACAGCAGTGTGTAGCCTTCACCACCCTCGTCATCGAACAGGTTCGCGTAGATCGGTGCGTTGAACGACGGGTCGTCGAGTTTGAGCGAGAGGTAGTCGCGACCTTCCTCGGAGCGTTTCGACCAAGCTGCGCCGATTTCGGCCCGGCCCACGAAGATGCGGTGGCTGGGCGCGTTCTCGTTGGAGGAGCGGTTCTGCTCGGCGACGATGCGGACGCCCTTGGCCTGCAGGCTCAGCGTGACGATCTCGCCCTGGAAGCCGTTGCCGACCTTCTTGAAAGAACCGATGGTAGCCATGTCACTTCTCCTGTTTGTGTTTCGAGCCCGCGACCACCGCGGCCTCGATGGCGATCTACAGGCCGAGGACGATCGGCGACGCACCCGCTTGCGGGCCGGAGCGCAGCGGAGGACGCTGTCGTAGAGACTTTCTTGCCTCGCGAGGAATGGGCGTAGCCCAGGGGAAGAAAGTCTCAAGCGACGGCGTTGCGGCTCAGACGATCGAGGCGGAGCCGGTCTTCGCCGCCAGATCGAGCCATCAAAGAGGCCACGCGCGTCTGCGTGCTGAACCACAATCTCGGGAGAAGACTTGGCTAGTCTCGGTTTCAATGCGCAAGAGGTCGGAATGTTCAGGGGGAAAGAAACAACGTGCAGGAAACGGCGCTACTGTCAGCCGACAAATAGCTCCGTGCGAAGGACGTCACCATCGCATCTGTATTGACAGAGCCGAGATAACGCAGCCTGCTACAAGTCATGTCCGAAGGGACGCGACCACTTTTCGCTCAAGTTCGACCATCCCTCCTTCAACGCGCCGGCCTACCCGAATTTGGTCGAGGAGGCAGGTGGCGAGGGACTATCCGTCGCGTGTTGCGGCCGAAAGAACTGGCTGAGGCGCACTCTGCGCGCCCCTGCCCTGCTCCAACGGGCGGGGCTCCGCGAAGACGGTCAACTTCGTCCACGCCGTGCTGCCGATGAATGCCGCGCCGAGGCAAGCGGAGACCTCACACCAAGCGGGCGATGGCATCCCGAGTTGCGACATCGTGAAGAGCACATGATAGCCAGCAATCGCGGCTGGGATGGCAAAAGCCGCCGCTATGGCTGCACGCAGGATCGGAAACCGTGTCATTGCAAGCGCGGTTCGACCGGCCGCGAGTGCCAACACGCCGGCGGCAATGGCAACAAGCGGCGCACCGAGGATGCCGGCGCCACTATGGAACGCGATCATGCCGGTGCTCACTGCGACAAAAAACGGCAACGCGTATACGGCTAGCGTGAAGATCAGCCAGCAGAACAAGCCAATGCCAACGGCGTTGAGGGCAAGTCCAAGCGCGAGCATGGTGGTGGCTCCATATGCAAAGATGTAACGGTCGCGCCTTCCACCACCACCGCGGCGCAATTTTGGACATAAAGTCGAAACGAGGCGGAGTTGCGGCGATGCAACTCCACCCGGTGGTTCAGGTAGTAAAGACGGCGCTTACGCGCCGTCACCGAACTTCCAGACGGGAATGCCGAGACGTCTTGCCTTGTCGGCGAGGTTGTCCTGGATTCCCGTGCCCGGGAAATGCATGACGCCAATTGGTAGGAGTTCGAGCATGGCGTCATTGCGCTTGAACGGTGCCGCGTTGGCATGCTTCGTCCAGTCCGGTTTGAAAGCGATCTGTGGCACCTTGCGGTTAGTGGCCCATTTGGAGGCGATCAGTTCGGCGCCTTTCGGCGAGCCGCCGTGGATCAGGACCATGTCGGGATGCTTGGCGTGAACCTTGTCGAGACGATCCCAGATCAAGCGGTGGTCGTTGCAGTCGAAGCCGCCGGTCAGTGCGACCTTCGGTCCGGGAGGCAACATGACCTCGGTTTCGGCGCGGCGCTTGGCTGCGATGAAGTCGCGGGAGTCGATCATTGCCGCGGTGAGCGTGCGATGGTTGACCAGTGATCCCGATCGAGGGCGCCAGGAAGAGCCGGTGTGGACCTCAAAGAGTTCGACGGCCTGATCGCGGAAGAGCTCCAGGCAGTTGCGGCGTTCGATCAGCGTGATGCCTTCTGCCGTCAGGCGCTCGAGCTCGACCGATCGTACTTCCGAGCCGTTCTGCTCGCGCTGGCTCTTGCGTTGGGCCTGCTCGTTGTCATCGAGCTGCCGTCCGATGCGATCTGTGGCACGATGGAAGAGGTTGACCGTCGACCACAGCAGATCCGGAAGGTCGGGCTCGAGCCGCGTGTCGCCCAGGGTAGCGACCAGGGCGTCGAAAATATCGGCGACGGCACCGGCGATCATCTTGCCCTCTGGCAGGGGTCTCGGATCGGGCTGGTCGTCGAATGGACGGTAGCCAAAGAGCTGCAATTCGTTGAGGACGAGGTCGGACGGAGATGGCGTGTGCTGTTCGGTGTCGTCATGGTCGCTCATCGGGAGAGGTCCTTTGCCGGATTGGCCGCGCCCATCGCGGCCTTCGTGGCGATCACTCAGACGGCGAGCGGAACGGGCCAGAACCCGAAAGCGCAGCGGAGGGCCGAAGCGCCAGCGGAGGATGGCGGAGGCCGGCTATTTTGCTTCGCGATGCAAAGGCCCGCAGGGCCGGCGGAAAATAGCCGGTCGTAGCCATTGGCGGCCGGGGCCGCTTGCCGTCCGATCGCCCTCTAGAAGGCCGAGGTCGCGTCCTCTCCGGCATTGGGCCGCCGCGCGACCGAGCTGTCGACGTTGATGGGACGCCAAGCGCGCCTATACGACGGTGGCCGACAATAGAAGAAAGCGGGAGACGTCTTCCGGTACGAGTTGCAGCCGCAATGCCGCTCGTAGGGCGTCGAGACCGAAGATGTGCAGATCCTCGTTGAAATCGCCCAGCCGAGGTGACAAGGGGATTGCTTCGATGCCGGCCGCTTGTGCGCGGTTCAACAGAGTGGCTTGCACCATGTCTCCAGCGGCGTCAGCGTCCCGCGCGATATAGAGCCGACGCAAGCTTGACGACAGCAGCATGGCTGCGAGGTGATTGGCCGACAGCGCTGCGGCCATCGGCAATGTTGGCAGCGCACAACGCAGCGAGAGCATGGTTTCGATGCCTTCGCCGGCCACAAGCACGTCGTCGTCCGGCGCACCGAAGCAAACCGCATTGCCGAGCAGATCGCCCATGGCGCGTCGCGGCGTGTCGATCGGCGCCTTGCCGAGTCGAATGCGATCAAAGCCGTCTGGATCGAGCCACGTGCGATGCACACCAGTGATTCTGCCATCGAGATCTGTGACGCAAGCGATCATCGCCGGCCAGGTCTCGGTGGGTACGTGCTCATCGGAGCGATAGTAGCAGCGCGGATGGAAGCGGACGCTGCCACCATGGTGCACGCGAGCTATTCCGCGGCGTCGCAGATAGGTCTCCACCATGGTGCCTTCGATCGGGCCTGAGATTGCAAAGAGCCGCCTTGCGGCCTCTCGTGATCCCGCCGGGACGGAGCGCACTGGGGGCAGTCGTGGTACGGGTTCCGATTCAGTGCGGGGCAGCTTGAGAAACCGCCTCGCCTCTTCAGCAACTTCGCGGAAGTCACGGAGCCCAAGGCTATGCCGAATGATGTCCAGGAGATCGCCATGCTCACCGGTCGCGGCGTCGGTCCACTTACCCGCGCTCCCCTTGGTGGAGTCCTGGAGCCGCACGAACATCGAGCGGCCCGGCGTATTGTAGACATCACCAACCAGCCAATACCGCCCTTCGCGCTTTCCATTGGAAAGGTAACGACGGCACACCGCCTCGGCCTCGCGCGCGAGGCGATGCGCCAGTTCGGAGGCATCGCGGCGCATCACGCAGCCTCCCGTTCGACGATGCGCTCGATTGGATAGTGCTCGAGCACCTTTGCCAGGACCTCGATGCCGGCCTCATCCGTAGGCACGAACATGCGCAGCTTCCAGGAGATGATCTCGCTGAAGAGGCCATACGTCCTGAGGCGATCGCGCATCGTGTCGTTGCATCCGGACAGCTCGATCCGGTGTCTGCCCATGACGCGGACGCGGCGAAGCTGGAGGCCTTCGGCCAGGTCGAGAACAGTTCGCCCCTCCATCAGAGCGGCAAAGGCTGCGTCGGACGCCAGCTTGGGCGCGTCGGCCGCAAGGACGTTCGCCACCCAACTGGCCGAAACCTTGCGGCCGATGACTCTTTCTCCAGCATCGGTCTGAAGCCGGTAGACCCGCGTCGACTCGTCCGGCAGCCGCTTCCAGATCGGCAGCAGCAAGCCGGCGACGACATGGATTGTGCTTTCCGAGAATTCGGGCAGGTCATGGAGCTCGGCCTGCCAGGCCGCGCCGAAGCGGCCGCGATCGGCTTCGGCCCAATGGCTTTCCGCCATTGCGCTTAGGGGAACGCTGTGCTGCTCCATCGGCCGGATCAGCCGCACGCGCCGTTCGATCTCACCGTCATCGAGCATGAAGCTCGGCGCAGGCACCTGAACGGCGGCCCGGCCCGAGCGCTCGTTGACGAGCGGCACGGCGCACGAATCCGAGAGCCGATCGAACGCCTCCCGCAGCGTTACGGGACGATTACGCTGCCGTTCGGTGATGGACAGCAGCCGTGTCTCGGTGCCAGTCCCGGGATGGGTATAGATCACGCGTCGGTCGGCGATGATGAAGCTCTCCGCGAGCAGCGTCTCCAGGCCGGCATCGTAGGCGCCGGACGCAATCGCGCCTTCGATGCGAGCGGAGAGCAGTTGCTCGAACGTGGCGAACAACACGTTTTGCAGGTCGATGGTCAACGCCAGCAGCCTGTTCAAGAATGTCGTGACCGGCGGCAGTTCATCCTTGATGCCGTTGGCATCCATCAGCTTCAGACCGGTCGCGTCCTCGAACGCCTGGAGCGAGCAGCCTTCAACCTTGCCGCGGACGAGAAGCAGATATAGTTGGCGCAGTGCGTCACGGCCGTAATGGCTTTCGAGGTTGTCCTCGGGGCGGAACAGGCCCTGCCCTCCGGTCTGGCGCTGACCTCGGGTGATGGCGCCCAGCGTGTCGAGCCGGCGAGCAATGGTGCTGAGAAAGCGCTTCTCCGCCTTCACATCTGTCGCAATGGGGCGAAACAGCGGCGGCTGCGCCTGGTTGGTACGATTCGTGCGACCCAAGCCCTGGATGGCGGCGTCGGCTTTCCAGCCCGGCTCGAGCAGGTAATGAACACGCAGCCTGCGATTCCGAGCCGACAGTTCGGCATGGTAGCTTCTGCCCGTGCCGCCGGCGTCGCTGAAGATGAGGATGCGCTTGGCGTCGTCCATGAAGGCCGCGGTCTCGGCGAGATTGGCTGAGGCCGCGCGGTTCTCGACGATCAGCCGATCCCGTTTACGAACGACGCGGCGAGAACGTCCCGTGACCTCAGCGACCATGTCCGTGCCGAACCGCTGGACGATCTGGTCGAGCGCACCCGGTACGGGCGGAAGCGAGGCGAGCTTTTCGATCAGGCGGTCGCGGCGCTTGGCGGCTTCCCGGCTCTCGACCGGCTGACCGTCGCGATAGACGGGCCGGGAAGAGAGATTACCCTCTGAGTCGGTGAAGGGCTCATAGAGCTGGACCGGGAAGGAATGGGCGAGGTAATCGAGGACATACTCCCGCGGGGTGATGTCGACCTGAACGTCGCTCCACTCTTCGGTCGGAATCTCCGCCAGCCGGCGCTCCATCAGCGCTTCGCCGGTCGAGACGATCTGGATGACGGCCGCATGGCCGGCATCAAGATCGCGCTCGATCGAGCGGATCAACGAAGGCGTCTTCATCGAGGTGAGCAGATGGCCGAAGAAGCGCTGCTTGGCGCTTTCGAAGGCAGATCGCGCCGCGGACTTAGCCTGCGCGTTCAGAGTGCCGGTCTCGCCGGTGATGTTGGCGGCGCGCATCGCCGCGTCGAGATTGTTATGGATGATGCTGAATGCGCCGGCATAGGCATCGTAGATGCGAACCTGCTCGGGCGTAAGCTGGTGTTCGAGCAGTTCGTATTCGACACCCTCATAAGATAGCGAACGCGCGGCATAAAGGCCGAGCGCCTTGAGGTCGCGCGCCAAAACCTCCATGGCGGCGACACCGCCCTCCTCGATCGCCTCGACAAACTCGGCCCGCGTCGCGAATGGGAAGTCGTCACCGCCCCACACTCCGAGACGCTGAGCGTAGGCGAGATTATGAACCGTAGTCGCACCGGTGGCCGAGACGTAGACGACGCGGGCATTCGGCAAAGCATGCTGCAGCCTCAGGCCCGCGCGGCCCTGCTGAGAGGCCGCCCCCGGACGATTGCAAGCAATCGCCTTGAGGTCACCCCGCTCGCCCTTGCCACCAAGCGCGTTCTGCATGGCGTGGCTCTCGTCGAAGACGATCACTCCGTCGAAGTCGGAGCCCAACCATTCAACGATCTGACGCGCGCGCGAAAGCTTTTCTCCACGCTCGTCGGTGCGCAGCGTAGCGTAGGTGGTAAATAGGACGCCTTCCGCAAGCCGGATCGGCGTGCCCTGCCGGAAGCGGGAAAGCGGCGTCACGAGCAGCCGCTCCACCCCAAGTGCCGACCAATCGCGCTGCGCATCCTCGATCAGCTTATCGGATTTGCTAATCCAGACCGCACGACGCCGGCCCTTCAGCCAGTTGTCGATCAGGATACCGGCGACCTGCCGGCCCTTGCCCGCGCCGGTGCCATCGCCCAGGAACCAACCGCGGCGAAAACGAACCGCATTCTCAGCGTCATCACGCGCGGCCGCCACGACGTCAAAGGTGGCATCGACCGTCCAGGAACCTGCGAGAAACTCCGAATGGGCTTCGCCAGCGTAGATGACGCTCTCGAGCTGCGCGTCCGAGAGGATGCCATCCGTTATGACATTGGCCGGCAGATGCGGCCGATAGGATGGCTTTGGCGGCGCGACCGACGCCATTGCAGCCGACTGCACGAGCCTTGTGGGATGGGCCTGCGCGCCGGGAATGCGGATCGACTGAAGTGTGTAGGCTTCATAGAGCGCATCGGTGATGGTACTGGCATCAGTGGGCATCCAGTCGATGGGCTCATAGATGACTTCCGTCGCCACGAGATCGGATGCTGGCGCCGCGGTCGCCGGTTGGCGCTTTGCGACGTAGGCGCGGACGGTCCGCGGCGTGGACGGGCTGGCAATTGCTGGCACGACCGCAATCGGCTTGCCAGCAAGTGGACGACGTGCTGGCACGTCCCGGATGACCCAGCCGAGCAAAGTCGGCAGGTCTCGCGCGATGCCAGCGGATGCCGGCAACAACGCGATATCGCCCGCCGGCACCCGATCGATAACGGTCAGGCGGGTGTCGGTGGTGGTACCGTGCTTGGCATAGACGGCGCCGTCAATCGCCGCCGAGAACACGACCTGTCCCTGATCCTGAAGCCGCTTGAAGGAGTCGGTCCACACAGGGTTGTCGGGGGCGACGTTCGCGCCGGTGATGGCGACCAGGCGCCCGCCTGCTGGAAGACGGGCCAACGCCGAGCCGACGTGCTGTAATGCCGCATCTGCCATCGCGCGATCGACGTGGACTGCGGCCGAGAACGGCGGGTTCATCAGCACGACGCTCGGCACGGTACGCGCATCGAGGTGGTCGTTGATGTGTGCGGCGTCAAACCGCGTGGTGGAGATGGCAGGAAAGATCTGCCCGAGAATGCCGGCGCGGCTCTCGGCGAACTCATTGAGGACGAGGGAGGCGCCAGCCAGTTCCGCGAGAACGGCCAGATGGCCGGTACCGGCCGACGGCTCCAGCACGACATCGGCTGGCGTGATCGCGGCGGCCACGCTCGCGACATACGCCAATCCGATCGGCGTCGAGAACTGCTGGAGCGATTCGCTTTCCTCGGACCGGCGTGTCTGGGTCGGAAGGAGGCTTGCGATCCGCATCAGCATCGACAGCATGTCGGCTGGCGACGCCGCCTTGGCGCGCATGGCGGCGCCATGCCGCCGCAGGAACAGGACGGTCGCCGCCTCGCAGGCGTCGTAAGCGGTCTTCCAGTTCCAGGCGCCGGTCGCATCGGAGGTGCCGAACGCTGCCTGCATGGCGTGGCGCAGAACGGCGGCATCGATGCGACGTCCCTGTTCGAGATCGGTCAAAAGCTGTCGCGCAGCCCTGACGACTGCGGATGCGACAACGGCGGTGGCACGCATCGAGAGCGGCGCGGCGCTGGCGCCGCCGACGAGAGGTTCGGTCATGGCAGGATGTCTTTCGGAGAGCGGGAAAAGGCCGAACCGCCCGGCGCTCTCCTGACACCGCCGCGGTTCAAACCCTTCCCGGCCCACCTCTCCCTCTGGATCTCACCCAGAAGAAAGGGCCCGGCGACCAGCGCCAGACCCTTTGAGCGAACTATCCCAATCGGCGATCACTTGTTGGAACCGTGCTCGACGGACGAGGTGTCAAAGCCGCCAGGTCGCAACGATTTCTTGTTCCCGGCGGTGATAATCGAGCATCTCGCGGTAGAACCGCTTGCGCGCTATGCGACACCGGGGGTCGCGAAGCGCTTGCCGAGTGAGCTTGCGCGCTGCCGCGCGAACCACCGCACGCCAACTATCATGCACGGTGATATTCAGGCGCAAATACGTGCCGTACATAGTCAAGCTCCTTCTGCAGTCGAAGAAACCGGCGGCTCGGGCTCGCACGAGATGCGCCGCGTGCGGCTCATCCAGGGTTCGGGACGGATGCACCTCACCCAATCGGCGAAGGACGGGATGTGTCCGAGATCCTCGATAACGTGCTGCTCACCGACCCAGCGCGTCGGAATGACGCGGCCGGACGACAATGTGATGGTCGGACAAAAGATGGTCTCGGCCATGAAGATGCCCTCGGCGTGATGGCGGAGCGCGCGGTGCCGAAAATCCGCCGTGATCTGCTTGCTCGCATCGAACCAGTTATGGATCGGCAGATAGTCATCGACTGCCCCGCCCCACTTCTTCACCGAGGAGAGCGAATGATGATAGGGATGCGCCATTGCTTCCTCCCTCAGAACACATGCTGGGTGTATTCGGAGGTTTCGATCCGCTCATTGAAGTTGAGCGTGATCGTTCGCTCGGCGACGTCGAACAGAAAGTCACCGTAGGCGCCCTGGTTATTCTCCCATCCGGAGTAGGTCTGCTCGAGGAGGTCGTAGACAAGCTTCTCGATCGCGTCCTTCACGGAGAGGGTTTGCCGCGTGACAATCTGGTTGCCGCATTCGACCCGCGCAATCTCGACATGGATGCTCTGGAGATCCGTGTCACCGCCCTCTCCGTCCGCGACAGCGCCGTCGATTTGCCCCTCATCGGCATAGCCGTTGAATGTGACCTCCGCGGTGTCGATGCGCGCACTGGCGAGCGCGTCGAACAACGCTGTCTTGTTCTCGGAGAGAGTGGACTTGCATAGTCTGATAAATTCCTGGTCCCGCAGGGCCAGGAGGCAGAATCGAAACCCGAGCCGGGTGTTGAAGTATCGTCAGTCATGATGGTGCTCCCAAGACGATGAAGCCCGGCGCGAGGGCCGGGCCGAGAGATGAAGGGGAAGTGGTAAAGAACTGCGGGGCGGCGGATGCCGCCCCGCAGCGATGGCCTATTCGGCCGCGACGGCGTGCGGCTGCTCGCTCTCGTCGCCGTCGGTCGATGCCTCGTCACCGCCGGAGAGGAATTCGGGAAGCGGCTCGGACGGCGCGTCAGAGCTGTCCGAAGGCGAAGCCACGGCGGCGACGCGCAGCGGCTCGGGGAGCCAGCCGGCGCCCTCGAGCAGGCGTTCGGCTTCCTTCGCCATCTCCGATTTCTTGAGATGGTCGATGAGCTGAGCCGAGGATTCGCCCCTCGCCTCGCGGATCGCATCGAGGATACGGCCCTTGGTGACACGGCCGAGATAGTTGTCGACCGTCGGACGCCAGCCGGCCTCCACCATGTCGAGACCAACTGCACGGGCGAGCCGATCAGCCTGATCGAGACGGCGCTGCAGCCCATGGCTGGTAATGCCGGGCCCGCCATGGCGATCGACCTTCTCGAACAGGGCATTCACGCCGAAGGAAACACAATGGGCGAGCAAAGCCAGCCGGCTGGCATCGTCGAGCGCAACCAGCCAATCCCACAGGGCAGCCTCGTCGGTCGGCATGTCGGCTCTCCAGCCCTCATGCCGAGTGGCGATCGATCTGGCGGACGCGCTTTCCTTCAATTCGGGCGCCTGGATGGAAAGCTGCACATGACGCACGCCGGCCTCGATACAGCATGGACCGCAAGTCCGATGGAAGGCGTCGAGGCAGAGCTTGTGCAAGAGCGCCGTCATCGCGACCTGCGGTTGGGCCGCAACCGCGTCCTGCAGCGCCAGCGTCCGGTGCGCGGTGAGCTCGATGACGAGCCGGTCGGGCAAGGGCCGGATGGCATCATCCTCTTCCTCATCCGGCGGTACCTGCCCGGCCATGGTAATCACACTGCCCTGGACCGGAGCTGTGGGTTGAGCACCATCGTCGGAGCCAGGCGTTGCGGGGCCGGATTCAGGATCGGGCTCGACTACTGCCGCAGCGAACGCCGCTTCGTCCTCGCCGCGGACATAGCCGCGCGCGACCTGTACCGTCCCATCGGTATCGATGCTGACGAAGGCGCCGGCGTGCGGAATGGCGGCCGCGTCGAAAATATGCGGCCAGTCCTCGAAGGCCGCGAGGGCCTGCTCGAGTTCGCCGAGGCGCGTGTCCGCCTCATCCGGTATTTCGTCAGCATCCTCGTATTTCTCCTGGAGCGCCGTATACTCGGCTTGGAGCGCATCGAGGCTTGCTTGTTCCTCAACGGTGAGATCGGCCGGTTCGCTTTCGAGCCGGCGCAGCCCGTGATCGTAACCGTAGGGGAAGCTCGGGGCGACCTCGATCCACTTCCAACCTTCGGCAGCGATCTTCTCGGCTTCGGTGCGGAGCCTCTCGGCGACAAGACGCTCGAGCAGGGCGATGTCCTCGAGCCAGCCGCCGCCGTCTTCCTCGAAGAGATCGCGCAGCACATTGCCGCCGGCCGCCTCGTAGGCGGCGACGCCGACGAAACGGGCGCGCTTGTCGGAGGCCTTTACCGCGCGCTCGGTCAGAACGCGCCTGATCTGATACGGCTCGTCATAGCCCGACCGGTTGACGTTCTCCCAGACCTGCTCTTGCCGCGCGTGATCGTCCGTGACGGAGAACGCCATCAACTGCTCGAGCGACATGCCATCGTCGGCATAGACGTCGAGCAGTTTTGGAGAAACGGCCGCAAGCCGAAGGCGCTGCTTCACGACACCGACGGATACGAAGAAGATGGCCGCGATCTCCTCCTCGGATTTGCGTTGTTCGCGCAGGGTCTGGAACGCGCGGAACTGGTCGAGAGGATGAAGCGCGACGCGATGGACGTTTTCGGCAAGCGAGTCCTCTTCCGCCGAAATCTCACCGCCGGCATCAGCGACGATGCAGGGGATCGGCGCGGTCTTCGCGAGACGCTTCTGCTTGATCAGGAGCTCAAGCGCGCGATAGCGGCGACCGCCGGCTGGCACCTCGAACATGTCGGTCTCCTGGCCGTCGGCATCGAGGACTGGCCGGACATTCAGGCTTTGCAGGAGGGACCGACGTGCGATGTCTTCGGCAAGATCTTCGATCGAGATACCCGCCTTGATGCGGCGGACATTGGATTGGGACAGCACGAGTTTGTTGAAGGGAATGTCGCGCGACAGCGACAGCTTGATCTTCTGAACGGCTTTTGCCATGTCAGTTTCTCCAGAACGGCCGGCCGAAAGCCTCTCTCTCGGCCTCCAAGCCGTTCACGGAGCGAAGCGCCGCCCTCTTGCTCTCAGAGGACGGCGCCACGAAGGAGACGAAACGGAAAAACGCGGAAGAAGCAAAGCCGAGGACACGGGAAGTTCGCATGCCCGGCTTCGTGGTAATCAGGCGACGCGATCCAAGAGCTTCTTCGCCTTCGTCTCCATGTCCAGGCGTGCGTCTTGGTGAGACTTGTCGCGGGCGACGGCGGTGATGCCCTGCACGAAATCGAAGATGCTTTCAGGCGGGCGGCCTTCCTCCGCCAGCACTGCATCGATCACCTTGCCTGTCTCGGCCTTCGAGAAGCCGCGGCGACGCAGGAACTCGGTGCGATCGTCGTCGTTACGCGCCACGATTCGCTCGCGGGCGGCTTTGATGCCATTGACGAAGGGCATGGGTGAGGAGTTGGCGAAGTTCAGCAGCGCCGGGGCCGCTTCATGGGCGAAACGATTTGCGGCGTATTTGGAGTGGCGAATAGTGATCTCCTCGAAATCCTCCACGCCCCACAGATTGCGGTTTTGGCAGACTGCACGGAGATAGAAGCTCGCCATGCCGAGCGTCTTCGCCCCAACCTCCGAATTCCAGCAATAGAAGCCTCGGAAAAAGAGGTCGGGCGAGCCGTCACGGAGACGACCGGCTTCGATCGGGTTCAGGTCGTCAACCAGGAAAAGGAAAACGTCCCTGTCCGATGCATAGAGGGTCGTCGTGTCCTTGGAGATGTCGACACGAGGATTGTAGGTCCCGGTCGACCAGTTGAGCACACCCGGCACCTTCCACCGCGTATCGCCAGTTCCATTGCCGGCGATGCGCTGGACGGCCTCGACTAACTCGTGGTCGAAAATTCTGC
>NZ_JBSRYH010000002.1:0-254910 GCF_054056435.1 Bradyrhizobium sp. USDA 4369
CGAAAAGCGGCGGAGCATGAACGGTGAAACTCGTCTGGTCGCGCTTCGCGTTGTCCGATCGCGACGGCATTTTCAGCTACATCGAGGCCGAGAATCCCCGCGCCGCGGTTCATGTTGATGAACAGATTGCCGATGCCGCGCGGCGCCTGCTCGACTTTCCTGACAGTGGCCGGCCCGGGCGCGTCGCTGGCACGCGGGAGTTGGTCATTCCGCGCACACCTTATGTCGCGGCGTACCTTGTCGACGGTCAGACTGTTCGCATCTTGCGCGTGCTTCATGGCGCGCAGATGTGGCCCGACGAACTTACCAGTGACGATTGAGGTCGGCTCCGTATCGTATCCTGCGGCCGGAGTTGGATCCCTTCTTGCGGCGTTAGCTCTGGCTCGCGCGGACTTTCAGCGCCGGCCTCCTGCTCACGGCGAGCGCTGTCCGCCATCGTGTCCCTCGGCCGTTTCTTCTGGCACACCCCCCACGTCGTCCTCGATTTGGCATGTCTGACCGAAGGCCGTCGTCGCTAAAGCGCCGCCTCGCTCTTATCCCCGCAACAGCCGGTTACGACTTTCTTCCCCTGGCCGCTCGCGCGTCCATTCCTCGCGCAAGACAAGAAAGTCGTGCCCTGGCTGCCCTCTACTGCGTGCCGGCCCCTTCGGGGTGCGGGTCGATCGCCTCCGGTCTGTCGCCAGCCATCGAGGCCGCGATGGGCGCGGCCCGGGAAACTGAAAGGACACAACAATGGCGACCATCGGCACCTTCACCTCGACCGGCAACGGCTTCACCGGCACGGTTCGCACCCTCGCGCTCAATGCCAAGGCCAAGCTGGTTGGCTTGGCAGAAGACCGCCCGGGACACCGAGCGCGATTACCTCTCGGTCAAGCTGGACGATCCGAGCTTCCCCGCTCCGATCTACGCCACCCTGATCGAGGTGGAAGGCCAGGAAGGTCTCCAGCTCATCTGGTCCCGCCCCAGCCGGGATTGACGGCCCGACGCAGCGGCTCCGCCGAAAGGCGGGGCCGTCTGTATGTACGCACGCTCGATGCACCAGGCGCGGGGTATAGAGCCTGGTTAGTTTTGTCCTGCGAATTGCAGCCATCCCACGATGATCGTCCCGGTCAGTTTGAACTGACGGGCAAAGTCGTAGTTGGACTACGATAACTGACACTAATCTAAACGAGGAGAGCGACCGTTATCGATCTCGCACCAGGGGCAAGATTACAGAACTTCTGGGAAACCCCACCTGGCCTGCCCCCGTTGAATGACTGAGCACGGCTATCGCCATCTGCTCCGGGGCGGAGCATCGCATTGACTTGGCGGAACGTCCCATGACCAGTCGCCTCGCGCAGCCCTAGCTCGGCGACTTACCGTTGGGCGGCACCGACCGGAACGCTTGTCCGAAATGCGCCTACAATTTTCGGACAACCCACTCCCAAAATGCGCACTGCTCAAAATGCCCAGGCAATCGCGTCTTTGCTTAGAATGGAGTTGTCTAAAGAACCCCCCAGGCTCGATACCTTCCTCTGCCGGTCGCCTCACGCAGCCCGAGTTCGGCGACGAGATCGTGGGCGGCACGGGACGTGATTCCAAGTTCGGCCGCAATCATGCCGGCCGAGACGATCGGTCGGGTCAACACGTAGTTGACCAGCGCCGGCAGTTTTGAGGTGGCGCGGCGGCCGGCGAGTTTTCGCGTGAGCAGGTTTTTCGTCATCAGCCAGCGGTCGTGGTCCTTGCCACCAGTGTCGGCGGCAGCCGTGATCGCCTCAAGCTGCATGGCGAGCCGCGCCGCGGCGTCGCGCGGTCGCCGGCGTTCGCGCGGGATGGCTTTGAGCCCCTCATGCAGGCAGGGAAGATGCCAACGGGTCTTGCCGCGGGCGCGCAGCAGGTTAGCGGCGAGCAGCCGGCCGAGCCAGAGTGTGTGCTGCAGCGGTTCGATCGTGACCCAGGCGTCAGCCGCGAGCGCGGCCGCGAGCGTCGGCGGCAGTGTGTGGCTCTGGTCGACGATGGCGCGCCAGTCGTCGAGACGTTCGTCGTCGTCCCAGTCGAGATCGTACACCAGTGAGTCCCGCTCGGATCGGACCTGGCTCGCGCTGGCGAGCATCCGCTCGGTCTTGGCATTCGCGGCATCGACCGCCGCGAAAGTGGCGGCCAGATGCGGATCGATCTCGATGATGCCGAGCGCGCCATCGAGATCCTCCTCGTTCTGGTCCCCGCCCCCATCGTGGCCCATCGCTGCGTCGCCTTCCTTCCGGTTACTCTTCCCCTCCTTGGCCTGCTCACTCCGGCCGCGCAGCTCGGCGAGGCCGCCCGCAGATAGTGCCCAGTCGGGTTTCTCCGCGGCGATGCGACGGCGCGTGCGCAGGACTGTGTGGGCGCGGGTGAGCTCGTGAGTGGGGGCGCGAATGTCCATGCCTTCATCGTGAAGAACGAGATCTTCGAGGTGGACGAGCTCACCTTCCAGCCATAGACTCGCGCACGCATCGGTGAAGTGCGTTCGGCTGATCCACCCCTCGCGGATCGGACTTTTGGCGAGGCGCTCGTCGAGCCGGGCGAGTGCGTCCTCGGCGGAGGCGAGCGGACCGGCGATAGAGGCCCAGGGTAGCGGATCTGGGATTTGGTAGCCGGATGGCAAGGCCTTGATAACCTTAACGGGGATCGTCGAAACGGAAGCTATCATAGAAGTAGCTTCCGTCATAGCGATGCGTGTTCCCGCCGGGCCGGAAATCGCGCCCGCGGGCCTCTGAGGTCGACCAGAGACCGTCGCTGTCCCCTTCCCAGATGCCCTGCCATCTCGGATGCCGCTTGGCACCGGCTATGATAGGTCGGCGTTGCGATTGTCGAGGTGGAATGCATGAGCGAGTTTAGGCGAATTACGCAAGATCCCACCGTGATGGGCGGAAAACCCTGCATACGTGGGCAGCGCGTCACCGTCGGCATGATCGTGGGCCAGATCGGGGCCGACCGCAGTATCGATGCGCTGCTTGCCGACTATCCCTATCTCGCGCGCGAGGACGTGGTCGAGGCCTTGCGCTACGCCGCCTGGCGGGCCGAGGAGCGCGAGGTCAATCTGCAGCGCGCATCCTGATGCGATTCTTGATCGACAGGAACCTGTCGCCGAGCTGGGTTCCTCCTGAACGCGGTTCGAAGCGGTGCATTAGTCGGCATTGGGTGCGGTGGACGCGTCCGATCGCAGGCTGATGCAATGGGCTGCCCGAAGGCGCCTTGGCCTCCATCGATCCCGACCGCGCGCGGGGTGCGGATTTCTCCCACTCGGGTCGCAAATCACCGCTTGTTGCTAGTGTTGGACGTCGGAACGCAAAACAGCGATCTTGGCGGCAAGGAAGCCAGCAAATTCACCCCGCCAGGCACGAAATCGATCAGCGGACGCGCCCCGTGGAAGGTGCCCTCCCCTCCTCCGAACGCGCTCGCCCACCGGTTCCTACGCACCGGGCGCTCAGGCCTCGGTCGCCGTCAAGGTGTGGTCGTAGAGGCCATCGCGGAATGCCTTGTCGGCCGGTTTGTCGCTCTGCGGATTCCCCTTTGCCCTCAAATCGCGACAGAACTGCACGCCCAGGTCGACCAAGGAGGGCTTGCCCTGCTCATGCTCCAGTTCATGGGAGAGCGGCGTGTGCACGGCCTCGGTCAGTCCGATTTTCTTCGGCGCGGCGACCCTGCGGGCCAGCGTGTCGGTCTCCGGATTCTTGATATGGAAGGCCATCAGGCGCTCCTCTAGCGCCTGTCGTGTGTCCTTACCAACATTCCGGATACACCGCACGAAGGCCGAGGATACTCGCCAAATTTGATGGGAAAGCTCGTGACGGCTTATCGGAGGCCGAGATCTTTATGGTTAACATTCTATCAGTGCCCCCTCCTCGCCTTCCGGGCGCTTTTTGCGTCAAAACCACGCTCCTTGCCCCGACCAAACCACGGTCGAGGACAACCTCCTCCCGGCCCTCGCTTGGTGTGAATGGAGGGGACGAGTGTCGACAAATTCGACCCAAATCGCAGCGCAATTGTTGTCAGCTGACAACATCTGGCCCTTGCTTATCAGCGGCCAACAATGCTCTGCCGTGAAAGGTAGTATAACACCATTTTCGCTAGTCGGCGTTCGACTGCCCGATCAGTCTCATTCGACGTGCCGATTGGAGTCGTTGGTCGGCCTTGCTGCCAACGGAGGGCCGCTCCGATGCCGGACGTGTCGGATGGCTCCCTGATGAACTGGACCGAAGCAGTTGCGACGAGCTCGGCCTGCTCTGACAATGCACCGTCATGGCTCCATCCCGGTGCCAGCTTATTCCCCAAGGTCCGGCAGCGCGTTAGGCTGCCTGATCGGAACATCGGCATGTTTCGTTGCGCGGTCCGGACCAAGGGGATGGATGTTGTCAGCTGACAACAACCTATGAGTCTCCAGCGATAGAGGGCGCGCTCCAGGACATCGAAACCTCGTGCTCGGGATGGGATTCGATCCGAGCGCCGAACCTGCCTTACCGCAAGCTTGGACCCGTCCTAGCACAAGGCCGATCAGCAGCAGGGCGTGTAGGTCGAGGTGGTGACCCGACCGTACATTGCCATTCTTTGCCGCAACGGTTCGCAGGGGCCCCGATGTGGCGGGGCCGTTCCCAGCGCCGCGCCAGTGGTCGGCGATGCGGCTGGTGCTCCGCCTCGGTGCGGCCAGACGGCGCAGGAGCAAGCGTGGAGTCGATTGCTCGACGCCTGTCGTCCTGCGGAGACCTGTGACCGTGTAGTGCTCGCTCATGCCTAGGCCGAAGTTGCCGCAGTAACGCATCGAACACCGCGAGAGCCCAGCTTGCCGCTGGATCTAGCGGGCCAACATCGCGGACTTCACGCCGCCTGGATCCAGCCCGAGCGCCTGAGGCCAAGGTCAGGCGAAGCGGGGAGGGTGCTCTTCGTGAGACCGTCGGTCGCGACACGACCTTAGATTACGACGGAGGCGAACTTCGGCAACGGCTCGCTGGGAAGCCGGGAATCAAGGCGCTAGCGTTGCATAGATCAACCGCTCGCTAAGTAGGCGCCGGTGCGCGGCAACTGGGCCAGAAGCGAGGGAGTTTGTGCCCATGGAAGGCGGGCGCCGGCGCATCCGTACGGTAGCAACACTGATCGGTGCAGCAGGTAGCGAGGGTACAAAAATGACGGGGGCCCGTGCAGTCCCGCCGACTCACGCTATAGTTGAGGCTGCTCCACCGGCTGCGGCCTTGTTGTCAACGGTAACGCAATGCGCACAAAAAAGCCGCGACTCGCTGTTGGGCGCACCATCGAGCGTTAAGAACTCGTTAACCCTTTAGTTCTTGCCCAAATCATAGAATCGTGGCCATCTCTCAAGACGGACATTAAGCGTCTGACGCGCAGAAACCGTCTAGAGAAAGCAAATGGGTAGCTTAGCGGAAGATTCGGTTACGATGAGCGAGACTGCGTCCGCGCGGATCTCTCGGCATGCCGCCATTCTTTCCGGCCAGCTTCGCTCGCTCGCGACGACACTTTTCCCGCCTTCGGCGAGCAAGTCTCTGCGCTCGTTCACCTCTGGGGAGGTCGCCCGAATTGCGGGTGTATCCGATGGGTACCTTCGACAACTTTCTCTCGACGGACTTGGACCGACCCCAACCACGGGAATCGGAGGCCGGCGATCTTATACCTTGGCTCAGATTCATGAGTTGCGCGGGTATCTAGCCACCGCACGGCCTCGCGAAGCATTAGAATTTCTCCCGCGCCGGCGCCCAGGCGATAAGCTCCAAATCATCACCGTCGCCAACTTCAAAGGTGGCTCCGCCAAGACGACGACGGCACTGTACCTTTCGCAATACCTCGCCCTTGCCGGCTTTCGGGTCCTCGCGATTGACCTCGATCCGCAGGCTTCGCTGTCAGCAATGTTCGGCTACCAGCCCGAGTTTGACATCGCGGCGAACGAAACCCTCTACGGCGCCATACGATATGACGAGCACCGGCGGCCAATGCGCGAGGTCGTTCGGCCGACCTATTTTGACGGGATAGGTCTCGTGCCAGGCAATCTCGAGCTTATGGAGTTCGAGCACACTACGCCTCGAGCAATGGTCGAGCGGCGTGAACGCGGACACGACCTATTCTTTCGCCGTGTCGCCAGCGCCATCGACCAGGTTGCCGACGACTATGACGTCGTCGTCATCGACTGCCCACCCCAACTTGGTTACTTGACCATGGGCGCGCTAAACGCGGCGACCGCTATGCTCGTGACCGTCCATCCTCAGATGGTCGATGTCGCATCTATGAGCCAATTTCTCCTCATGACGTCGGACCTCATGTCCGTCATCGAGGAAGCTGGCGGGCGACTCGATCACGATTTCATTCGGTATGTCATCACGCGCCACGATCCCAATGACGTGCCCGAAGCGCAAATCGTGGCTCTCCTCCGCACCCTTTTTGGATCGGATGTGCTCCAGGCCACAGTGTGGAAATCGACGGCGATCGCCAATGCCTGCCTCACGAAGCAATCACTTTATGAGCTGGAGCGCGGCGCCGTGGGGCGGGGCGCCTACGACCGGGCATTGGAATCGGTCGACGCGGTCAATGCCGAAATCGCGCAACTTCTCAAGAAGGTGTGGGGTCGATGAGCAAACGTACTGACACTATCAAGAGCCTTTTCACGGCCCCACAATCAACTGCGTTGTCAGCTGACAACATGCCCGGTGCCCTGCCGCGGGTCTCGTCAGGCTCGGTCCGCTCGTTGAAAGACTCTTTTTCCGAAGTCGAGAAGGAGAACGAGGAGCTTCGCGAAAGAATCGCATCCGGGGCTATGATCCTTGAAATCGACCCCGCGCTTATCGATCCGTCCCCGCTGGCCGACAGGTTTCGCGACCAGGATGATAGCTCGTTCGAGGCACTTAAGCAGTCGATCGCACAGCGTGGTCAAGAGGTGCCCATTCTCGTTCGGGAGCACCCTGAAGCAAAAGGGCGCTACCAGAGTGCGTATGGTCATCGCCGCGTTCGCGCCACACGCGAACTAGGCATTTCGGTCAAAGCGATCCTGCGAGTGCTGTCGGATGAAGCGCTTGTCGTGGCGCAAGGACTCGAGAACGCACCACGTGAAGATCTGAGTTTCATTGAGCGCGCTACCTTCGCGATGCATATCGAAGATGCCGGACATAGCCGGTCAATCGTGCAAGATGCTTTGTCGATTGATCGGGCGGAGGCCTCGAAACTCCTTGCCGTGGCCCGGTCAGTTCCAACCGATGTTATTCAAGCCATCGGGAAGGCTCCGAAAGTTGGCCGCGGCCGCTGGCAGTCGTTCGCTGACTTGATCAAGGATGCCGCGGCGCTCAAACGTGTCAGAGCGGCGATCGCTGAACCGAAGTTTGCAGAGCGAGAAACCGACGCTCGATTTCTTGCAGCATTCTCAGCAGCCAGCCGTCCATCTTCCGCGGAGACATCGAAGCCATTGGAAGAGAAGCCGGTCTTTTCCGCATCTGGCGACAAGATTGCGCACGTGCGTCACGCGGAGCGCGAATTGAAGCTTACCCTCGACAAGAATGTCTCGACGACATTTGCGGCATTTCTTGTCGAGCAAATCCCGGCCCTGTTCGACGCCTTTTCAAAGACGAGCGGCGGTCAGGAAACCAGCGAGGCCTAACGGCCTCGTCCCGTAAACACGAACCAGGAGCAGACAAGGCAAAAGAAAAAGGCCCCCGAAACGGAGTTCCGGAAGCCCTTCTCTTCAAGTTTGGCGACTGACAGAGAATCACTTTCGCGAATCGCAGTCAAGAGTTTCTACGCGATTTTGTCGTCGTTTCGGCGAGCAGGTTTCCTTTGCCCAGCTGAGGCAAAGACATGCAGTCACACTCTCCAACGACGCCTTTTGGGCGGCGATCGTTGACGCTTGCCCATGTGGCAAGCCAAATGATCGCAACCGAACGTCCCCCCGAAAAGATCGTGCACAAGTGGAAGATCTTCCACGCCATCTGCACGGCACGGCCGCGCCTTGGGGTGTCGGAGCGCTCGCTCTCGGTGTTAAACGCGCTCCTGACCTTCCATCCTGAGACCGCGCTGACAGGGGAGGATGATCTGATCGTCTTCCCGTCGAACCATCAGCTCAGTCGTCGGGCGCACGGCATGCCGGCGTCGACGCTGCGGCGCCACCTCGCCGTGCTGGTCGACGCGGGACTGATCGTTAGGCGCGACAGTCCAAATGGCAAGCGCTATGCGCGGAAGGACGATGCCGGCGAAATCGAGCTCGCCTTCGGCTTCGATCTGTCGCCGCTTGTCGTGCGCTCTGAGGAGTTCGAGAGCCTGGCGGCTGATATTGAAGCTGAGGCCCGCGCCCTTAAGCTGGTGCGTGAGCGGATCACGCTGTGCCGACGCGACATCGCGAAGATGATTGCAACCGGCATTGAGGAAGGTGTCCCGACACGACGGGCAGGGCAGGGGCCTGCCGATTGGCAGGAGGTGCATGCCGCATTCCGCGCAATGGTCGCTCAGATTCCGCGCACCGCGACGCGCCAGGAGCTCGAGCCGATCGCCGACGAGCTGTCGCAACTTGCTGATGACGTGCTCAATCTTCTGGAAGCACACATCAAATCCAAGAATCCGAGCGCCAATGAGTCCCATTCTGAGCGCCACATACAGAATTCAAATCCAGACGCCCCTATTGATCTTGAACCTCGCCTTCGAGAAGGCAGGGCGGCGAGAGTTGAGCCTAAACCTCAACCATCGCGAGTCGCCGAGAGTACGTATCCGTTGGGAATGGTCCTAAGTGCATGTCCGGACATCGTCGATTATGCGAAGGGCGGAATTTCGAACTGGCGCGATTTCCTGGCGACGGCGGCGGTCGTTCGATCCATGCTTGGGATCAGTCCTAGCGCCTGGGAGGAGGCGCAGACCGTGATGGGCGAGACCCAAGCTGCAATCGTGGTCGGCTGCATCCTGCAGCGAGGGGACGCGATCCGTTCCGCGGGCGGATATTTGCGCGGCCTGACACGAAAAGCCGAAGCCGGCGAATTCTCGCTCGGACCAATTCTGATGTCGCAGATCAACTCACGGCTCCATGAAAAACGAACGGCCTGACGGATGGGGAAGCGTCTCTTTGCGCCACCGCCTCGGGCTGATGCGTGGTCTGAGGCAGAATTTCATAAGGCTTTGGCTGCCGCGTCAGATCCAATTTCTCTCATCAGGGCGCCCGCGCAGGAGACTCGCGACCCCGAGATCGTCCGTGGGCGATTGCGTACCCGGGCGTCATGCGCTGGCGGCCGGTCGATCGAGGGGTCGTTTTGCCGAGGGATCGTATCCTTTGGGAATGGTCCTCGACGCGTATCTCCCGACATCGTCGATTACGCCAAGGGCGGGATTTTCTCGCGACCGCGGCCGTCGTTCGATCGACGCTCGGGATCAGCCCTAGTGCCTGGGAAGCGGCGCAAACAGACATGGGCGAGGTGCCCGCCGCCGTCGTCGCGTGCATCCTGCAGAGCGGGGCCGAGATCAATTCCGCCGGCGGCTATCTGCGCGGTCTGACGCGAAAATCCGAGTTCGGCGATTTTTCGCTTGGCCCGATCCTGATGGCGCAGATTAATTCTCGGCGGCGGAACAAGAAGCGGGCGTGAGACGAGGAGGCGCCGCTCCCAGACCTTGCCTTTTTCGTGTGATCGAAGGTGCCCGCGCTGACCCGGCTGCACTGTGTCGGCGCAAAGCTGTTCGGAGAGATCGTCATGGCAAAATGCACTCCAATCATCCTCACGCCGTTCTTCCAGCTTCGCGATGAAAACGTCGTGGAGCGACGGATGTACGTCGCAGGGTTCACCGACGAGGCGGGCGAGGCCTGGGGAACGCTGGTTCCGTTGGATGCGGAGATGGTCGAGGGCGCCGTTCTGGGACAGCAGATATTCACTGCCTGGTGCAACTCTGACGGCCGTATCCAGCTACAGCCGAACAGCGATGGCCTGTTTGAAGAGCTTCTGGAGAAGGGCCGATTGAAGGAGACACCCCTCGATGAACTCGTTGCCGAAGCCATCGAGCAGGGCAAGAATGAACCGAATGATGACATCCTCGATATGTTCGAGACCCTGCATGAGCGGCTGGTGCGGGCGCAGGGCATGGTCGCTGACGAGATTGCGCGGCGCAGGCGATGATTCGTCGCACCGCGTCTGCACTGGCGCGGTTCAATGCTGCAGGGCTGACTCGTCGAGAGAGGGCGGTGAAGAACCCTCGGTGGCGTTGCGTGACGTCCGATAAGGCTCCGCTCTCGGGAGCGGAGTGCGGTTCCAACTTTTCGAGCATCAAACAGCGGCCGATGCCCGATACCGCGATTACTTCTGGGCCGCTACATCTTTGGCAGCCGAGAGGCGTTGCGCCTCTTTTAGTGCGGCAGTTTTTGTCTTGAACGGACCGATGTCGTTCTCTCCAGTGTCAGGCAGCCAAGCGGGGAGGAACCACCACCCGCCGGGCTTCCCATAGCTGGCCGTGCTTCGGATCGATCCGACGCCTTCGGCGATGAACCAGCCAGGGTCGATTCCGTCTCGTTGCCATGAGATTTCCGACATTGTCTGTGTCCTTCCTCGATAGGAGGTGCAGATCGACTCTAAATCATATTCCCGAGTTCTGCGACGATAGACCGAGTCGATGACCGGCATGTCCACTCCCGCCAGTACCTTTGATGTCTCGCAGGATGGGCGGCACGGATGCGGAGGGCGATATTGCATCCACATGGCGGGCACGTCACTGGCCTCGTTATCAATGTTGCGATGCAATCTCGACGACGCCCCGAGTTTGCTGATGGCGACGATCTCCATTGCGGGTGACGACGCGTGGTCTAGGTGCATGGCTAAGGTGAACTGCGTTTTGCTGCTGCGCCCGTTGCCTTGAGATCCGAATTGCTGAATCGATTAGGGCCGCCTGTCTTCATTCCATGTGTTTTCCCCGACGGGCGTGCCCATCTGCGTCCTCGATAGAGGCTGGTCTGACCGAAGGCCGATCCCGCTTCGCGGGCTCTCGATCTTGTCCCCGCAACGTCCGTCCTCGACTTTCTTCCCCTGGCGCTGCGCGCCATTCCTCGCGGTCCAAGAAAGTCGCTGCCGGCCGCCCTCCATTTCATTTCGGCCCTGTGGGTGCAGGTCGATCGCCTCCGGTCTCACGACCGCCATCGAGGTCGCGATAGGCGCGGCCCGAGAAAAACAAGGGGTAGAGTAGGCGTGCAGCGCCATACCGCCTCGCGGCGGCTGGTTTCTGCACGCCTCTCGCCGAACCGGACGTGCCAGTTTCCCGGCATCCGGCTCTCCATGCGCGACTTACGTCGCGGGTGTCGTCAATCCGGCGAGGTGGTTGAGCGCGTTCCACGACGCCGCCACATGTGTGCGGCCTCGCGGTTCAGGCGAGTCATCCCAGCCGTTCGTGATCATGATGCCTCGCCACGGATACGGCATGGTGCCGCCCGTGGCGAAGCTGCGAAGTCGCACGTGTCCCTCGCCCCAAACAAGTTTACGCTCGTTTGTTTCGCTGGATACACGATAGCGACGCAGTGTCCGCCACGCCGCTTTGCGATGCTTCTTGCGCAGCCAGCGCAACACCCGGTTCGACAGCCACCAATCCAGCTTGCTGAACTCGCGTGAAGCTCCCGTGGCGTGGCGGTAGTAGGTCCGCCAACCAAGGATGATCGGGTTGAGCTCTCGAATGAGCTGGGTCAACGACTCTCCTGTTGGATAGGTCGTGATCCGAGCCTTGATCGCGTCTCGCAATCTCTGCACTTTCCCTTTCGGAATGTACAGATTCCCGACACGATGCCTGGTACGGAGCGCCGTCGTCTGGATGATGCGATAGCCGAGGAAGTCGAACCCATCCGCGACACCGGTGATCAAGGTTTTCTCAAGGGATAGCTCCATGCGAAGCTCCTGCATGAGGAACGTCGCAAGTTTGTCGCGCTCGGCCATGGCCTCGTCCGCCGTGCCCGTAACCAGAATAACGAAGTCGTCCGCGTAGCGGGCGATCTGGAATGTCGGGCGTCCCCGTTTGCGGTCATAGTGCCGCCTGTCAGCGGCATTCTGCAGCCGTTCGCGGGGTCGTGGTGTCCATCGTCCGTATCGCTCGTCGAGGGACGTCAGATAGACGTTCGCCAAGAGCGGCGACAGGACACCGCCTTGCGGCGTGCCTGTGATAGGATGACGGACCGTGCCTTCGACCAAGATACCTGCTTTCAGGAACGCGAGTACGAGCCGCAGGACCTTGCGATCCCCGATGCGGCGGCGCGCCCGCTCCATCAGCAGATGATGATCAATGGCGTCGAAACAGCCCTTGATGTCGCCTTCGATGACGAAGCGGACCGGTGATGGTCCGTGGATCGTCGGGTGCAGATGTTTCTGCACTACCGCAAGCGCATCGTGGGTGCTCCGTCCACGCCGGAACCCAAACGAAGTCGGGTAGAAGTCCGCCTCGAAGATGGGCTCCAGAACGAACTTGAGAGCCATTTGCACCAGTCGATCTTTCAGCGTCGGGATGCCGAGCGGGCGGAATCGTCCCGGCTTGCCTGCCTTCGGAATCAACCGTTGGCGAACAAGTTCGGGCTTATAGATTCCAGTGCGCAGCTCCTCGCGGATTTCCTCGAGAAACTGTGTTACGCCACCGGGCCGCTGTTCGATCTTGTGCCGCGTCATCCCGTCCGTGCCCGGCGTTTGGCTCCCCTTGTTGCGGGCAAGCCTCTGCCAAGCATGGCCGAGAGTGCGGCGATCACACACCAGATTGAACAAGTCGGCGAACCCCTTTTCGGGGGCCGCGTTGCTCCACCTATACAGCTTGCGCTGCATGTCGAGGACAAACGCGGTATTCACCGCGTCGGGCTTCATGTGCCCACCTCCTGCCGGCTTGCTGTACTTACTGTCTCCCTTTGCCATGTGGACAGCTTTCCCGTCCTCGGACTACTACGGAGACTCCGCCCCCCGCGATGACATTCATCGGTCATCTCGATCATCTTCGACTTGGAAGTCGAAGAAATCATCGCGAGGTTCCCAGGTTCACTCAATGATCCCTCGTCCGTTGTAGGAGCCGACTCTACCCCGTGTGGATTCCGAGCTTTGGCCACCGCAGGCTGGGCCAAAACTTGGCGCGCGGTGATCCGCACGTCCCTGATCCGCGTCTCATCAGCGCGGATCGGCGCTCCACCGACCTTGCGGTCGTCCCACCCACTTCCGGTTTGGTGAGGTCCATGTTCTACCGGGGCTTCTACCATCGGTTCGGTTACCCTTTCCGTGACGGACACGCTCGCCGGACTGGCCAAGGGCGGAAGTCCCCAGCCATCCGGCTTTGACGGGTTCTGCTGATGTATGGCGCGCCGGAGACACCCGGCTTGCCTCACCCGTCAGCTTCGCTCCCCGCGCCGCGGCGCGTTGAGGGCAGGGTCTTCCACCCTGCGGGGCATTGAATGCGCGTGTCGGATCCCACCCGACACTCCTGGCGCACAATGAGACAATGGCTACGATCGGTACTTTCACCTCCACGGGCAATGGCTTCTCCGGCGCGATCAAGACACTCAACCTCAACGTCAAGGCCAAACTGATCCGCGTCGAAAATCCTTCCGACAAGGGACCGCACTTCCGCATCTACTCGGGCAACGTTGAGTTGGGTGCGGCCTGGCAGAAGACCGCCAAGGACACCGAGCGCGACTACCTCTCCGTCAAGCTGGACGATCCGAGCTTCCCCGCTCCGATCTACGCCACCCTGACCGAGGTCGAGGGTGCCGATGGCCTCCAACTGATCTGGTCCCGGCCGAACCGGGACTGAGCTCAGCCAGCGGGCTCCGCCGCAAGGCGGGGCCTGCTTCCCTTCGACAGGTGATGCGATCATGACCATCGACACCATTGAAGAATTGCGCGCTGAGCTGCGCGAATGCGTCTTCACGCCGGCGGAGCGCAAGGCGCTTGAAGTGCAACTCGCCGAGCTGATCCGGCAACGCAACCAGCCAACCACGTCCGGCGACGCATCGCCCGCCGATCAGCGGTTCTCCACCGCCGGGGCATAGCCCCCGGCGTCGCCTTGTCCGCTCGAGCCGGTCAAACGCCTCGCCGGCTCTCGCTCTGTCGTCGAAGGATTGCATCATCGTCTGATCGTTCGTGCCGATCCGACCCCAGTTGCGGACCACCGCCACGCCACCGAACAATCTTGGCTGTAAGGACACAGGTAGAGCCACGCATATTTGGGGGCTGCGTCGGTACGACGAAGATGGACAGGGTCCGGCGGAAGCTGCGGCATCCAGCGTCATCCGGAGTCGGCTTCCAATTGGATTGTTGAATCGAACAAGGGCGATCGGTTCATTTTCCCGATGGGTCGATTGCAGGTGCACGCGCGATCCCTCGTGGGGGCAGTTGAAGCGACGCCGGCGAGCCCCGAGCATGAGCCATTCGGCGTGCCGGCCCGGCCAGATTCAGCTCCCATTCTGGCCCGTTCTCTGGCATTTTCCGTCCGATCAGAGGACACGCCATGCCGAGCCGGATTCCACTCGACCCGAAACTGCCCAAGGCCTTTGACGCGACGCCGAACGAAGCGCGGAGCAAGACACAGCTCGATCAATGGTGGGATCGTCCCTACGGCCTCACCCGTCCGGATGGTCGCATCGAGGTTCGATGCCTGAACGGCGGAGCATGGGACCGCTCGACCCATCTCGGCATTGCGGATGACTACGATGCTGCCTGCGCATTGGCCGAAGCCAAGCAGGCCGAATGGCTGCGATTCCGCGAGCAGCCCTGTACTTGTCTTGACGAAGGCCGGGTGACGGTGGTCCGACAGCCGCAGCGGCCCGACGAGGAGATGCTGGAGCTCGCTTCGTTCTCGACGGCGGAGGCCGCGACTGAGTACCTGCGCGCCAATTTCCCGGAACCATCTTCCTCGCGATAACCGCTCCGAGGGCGTGGGGCGAGCCCCTTCGGGGACGGCTCTACTCGCGCCGCCAACGGCGGCGCTCCCGGAGCCCGCACGCGGTCTCCGCGCATGCGCGTGACGATCCTCTCGCAGGCCGTGGACACATCTTTCGATCGTCAATCAAGTCCCGGAGCCTTTTTTCCGGTGGAACCTGTTTTCACCGACACACGCCTGCATGTCGGCGCGTCGGAACCAGATGGCGCGGCCGCATCGCAGCGGCGGATTGCCGGCCGTGAAGATGATCTGTTCGTCGGTTCACATGCGCAGCACTTCGTCGCCATGATCAGCGGGCGGCGGGCGAGTTGCTTCGATCGTGTCCGCGACGAAGCCGACATTTGCGAGAAATGGCTGAGCTGATCGACCTCCACGGTCGGGTCGCCGCAGCGCTTCGAGATATAGTCCGCTGTCTCGGGATCGTTGATCGCCGAGGACGAGATCCAGGACGCCGCTTTCGAACCATTTGCTCGTCGCATCGCGGCCGCCATAGGTTTCGCGCTTCTTGTCGATCAACTGGCAGAGCATCAGCAGGTTGATGCCGTATTTGCGCCCGAGGGTGCCGCGCGGTTCTTGCCGTCGTCCAGGTTTGGTGGGCGTCGGCTCCGTCTCGTCTTCCCACACTATACGAGATTGCGAGGTGGCACTGGCTCAGAACGTGTTGGTTTGAACCAACACGGCCACGCGCACACGCATTTGGTTTTCGTTGTCTTGCTTCAACTCCGGTGTGCGCCTGTCCAATCGATGCGAACTCATTTCGACTGAGCGCCTCGTTCCTATGTGGCTCGGCCCACCTGACTCATCTGGCAGGGGATTTTGTGCCTGGCTTTCAGGATTCTGCCGCGTGGTGTTCGCACTGGGCGTTGGTTCAAACCAACACCCGGGATGAAGAGGCCGGTCAAATCAGGACCGAGCCGGTAGGCGAATCGCGGTCTGGAGGAACATGGATGAAACGGGCGCAGATGGTTGCACCAAGGTCGACCCGGTGAACACAATCGTCATCAACAACCAAAAGGGCGGCGTCGGCAAGACGACGCTTGCCGTGCATCTGGCCTGGTTCATGGCGGAAGCGGGCCGCCGGGTTCTGATGATCGATGTTGATGCGCAGGGCAACGCGACCGACACGCTCAAGCAGCATACAGGGTCGATTTCGGCGGCCGACCTCTTCAAGCCAGCGACCCGTTTTGTCGCCGGGGAAAACAACGGCATCACACTGGCGCCGGCCGACAGCTCCCTGACGGATATCGATCGCGGCAATGCTGCAGCTGTCATGACCCTTCAGCAGAACCTTGCCGATGCCGCCGGCCGGTTCGATATCTGCGTGATCGACACCCCGCCATCGCTTGGCCTTCGCAGCGTCGCCTGCCTGGTCGCCGCCTCGCATGTGTTGGCGCCGATTTACCTGGAAGATTATTCCGTAAAGGGCGTCAAAGCGCTGATGCAGACCGTGATCGGTGTGCAACGACGCTACGGTCGTCAGGACACGCGATTCCTCGGTCTGCTGCCGTCGAACTTTAATACCAAGTCGCCGCGCCAACGAACACACTTGGAGCAGTTGTTGCGCGAAGCTGGCAAGTACGTGTTCCCAGGCCAGATCGTTGCACGGGACGGCTATGCCGAAGCCGTCGCAGAGCGGGTGCCGGTGTGGAGCTTGAAGCGTCGCTCGGCGCAAGAAGCGGGTCGGGAAATTCGCGCGGTTCTTGCCAAGATCGCAGAACGGCTCGATCAGGAGACGACGAATGACGCTTGATCTCAGCTTCAAAGAGCTCGTCGACGTCGCGGCAAACCCGGGCACAGCAAGCGGGCGGCCGCTCCTGGTCGCGATTGACTGCATCGACGAAGACCCCGATCAACCACGCCGCACCTTCAGCGAACAGGAATTGGAGGAGCTCTCCCAATCGATTGCCGAACATGGCGTACTGCAACCCATTGTGCTTCGCCGTTCTAGTGAAGATGGACGCTATGTCATCGCCATGGGCGCGCGCCGGTATCGCGCCGCGCAGCGCGCCGGGCTGCGTGAAATTCCCGCATTCGTTCAAGACGTCGCCTTGCCCGACCGATACGCTCAGATGATCGAGAATATCCAGCGCGATGATCTGCGCGCGCCTGAGATCGCGAGGTTCATCGCAGACCGATTGGACGCCGGCGATTCCCAGGCGGAAATCTCGCGCAAGCTAGGCAAGCCAAGAGACTGGGTGTCGCGTTACGCCTCGGTTCAGAGCATGCCGGAATTCCTTCGGGCGCGACTTGAGGGCACTTCGATCCGTGCTCTTTATGAGCTCTACCAGGCCTGGCGCACGCACCCCGACGAGATCGAGCGGCTATGTGCGAGGCAGGACAGCTTTACCGACGCGCAGGCTCGGCAGCTGGCCCGGGACGTGCGCGCGCAAGCAGGCGGCGCCATTCCCCGGAATGACTTGCCTGCTAGACGACCTCGATCCGAAAAATCCGATCTCCTCCCGGAAGCAGTGCTCCCGCGCAACGATTTGAACGACCGCGAAGCGGCAACTGAGGATCAGCCGCCAAAAACCCGCGTCGTTTCGCAATCGAGGTCGGCAGCATCGCTGGCAATCAGGGTTCGGTACCAGAACCGGCTCGGTCAGCTTGTTGTCGATCGGCTCGCGGTGCAAGGCTCCCGTCACGCTGTGGTGTTTGTCGACGGCGCGGACCACGAAGAAGAAGTTCCAGCATCGGCGCTTACAATCGAGGAGATCCTGTCGAGATGAACTCGTTCGACACTTTCGCTGCCGCGGCGGCAGACTATCGGTGTGGGCCGGCGGAGCGACGTTCCCATCCGAAGGATGGCGCGTTAGCGCAGGAGCCGAAGGCCGAACGCGCTCCCCACAGCGCCGTAGAGAGGCCGCAGGCTGCTGGAAAGTCGCGGCCCACAGTCCCGGTGTCAGTCAGAGCTTTCGTTTCCTTTGCCGGCGGATCGGTATTTGCGATGCTTAATCCGCCAAGTGACCGCCGCGAGCAGAATTCGGCACAGAGAGCAGCGGCCCTCGATCGCTTTACCCTGGCGAGCGCTGAATGCGGAGAGTGTTGGTTTGAACCAACATCAAGGGGCAAATTTTTTTGCTTTCTAGTGCAGGATAGGCTTCGCGCCAGCGATGTATTACATTGCAATTGGGATTGGAGTGCATGGCTCTAATCTCGCTCCGCGTCTCCGACGAGGTCGCAGCGGAGTTCTCAGCTCTTGCAGCTACCCGGGGCGGTAAGTCCGCGCTGCTGCGGCGTCTCATTGCTGATGCGCTAGCTGCGCCAGCCCCGCGTATCTTGACGTTGCCCGTCGGACGGCCGGAGAAGGTGACGGTGCGATTTCGCGAGAGCGAGATGCGGCAGCTGGCGGAAGTTTCACATCAGCGCGGCATGACCCGCACCGGCTGGATTGTCGCGCTGGTGCGCTCACGATTAGCGTCGCCGGTGCAGCATTCCCCGAACGAGCATGACGCGCTCCGCGCGATCGTCCGTGAGCTCAACCGGATCGGCGGCAACATCAATCAGATCGCGCGCGCCGCAAACACCAGTGTGCTGCAGGGCAGGGCGGTTGAGCCCGATCTGTCAGCAATTCAAGAGGCCAAACAGGTGATCGAAAGAGAGCTCGCGCAATTGCGTCATGCGCTGCACGGCAACGCGGACTATTGGGATGGGCGGCGATGAGTCGACGCTACTCGCCGCGGCCGACCGACCTGGCCTCCGAACTTCCGCCGATCTCGTATGTCTGGGAAACGCCCAATCGGCGCCCACGACGGGCCGAGTGGGATATCCCCGATCCGGCCGTTCCTGGCCGCCTTACGCCGGCGATGCGTGCAAAGCTCGAACGCATCGTGCGCCGCGCACCAGAGGTGATGGTCAAGATCACCGGTCGCACCAAGGGCGTGGCGCATCTCAAATCGCATCTCGCATACATCACGCGAAACGGCGACCTCGATGCGGAAACAGAGCAGGGCGCGACGCTGGCGGGTCGTTCCGGATTGAAAGATCTGCAGCAACGCTGGGAGGATGATGCTGGCCTCGACGACAAGCGCCGCCGTGATGGATCGCTTTCGATCAACATCATTCTGTCGATGCCGGCTGGCACTGATGCTGTCGCGGTCAAGGAGTCAGCCCGGGCGTTTGCCATCGAGACGTTCGGCACTAATCGCGACTACGTCTTTGTCCAGCACCTCGACGGCAAGCACCCTCACGTGCACTTGACGGTTCGGTCCCTGGGCCATGACGGCAAGCGCCTCAATCCTCGCAAGGCGGATCTTCAGGCATGGCGGGAACGGTTTGCTGGCGAACTCAGGCTTCGCGGGATCGCGGCGGAGGCAACGCCGCGGCGGACCCGCGGACGGGTTCGAAAAGCCGATCGCGGAGCGGTGCTCGCTATGCGCAAGCGAAAGATCGTGCCCGATGTCGATCGGCTCGCCCGGAAAGAGGTGCTGTCGGAGGCGAGAGATGGCAAGACTGCCAAATATCCTTGGGACGAACAGATTAAGTCACGTCAGGAGGCGGTCCGGCGGCGATATCTCGACTATGCTGCCGAGCTGCAGCGCTCTGGAGGGGCAGGAGATCAAGAGTTAGCTCGTCAAGTTCGGCAATTCGTCAACGACATGCCTGCTGTCGAAACCCGACGTCATGAGCTGAAGAATGAGCTTGCGGAGCTCGCCAATATCCGGCGCCGAGCCGCAAAGCAGGACGTTGGTGCCAAGCCGCGCGGTGAAGCGCGAGGTGATGAGCGGGCCAGATAATCGAGCCCGCGCCTGCGGCGGCTCCGCACCACCCTTTGAGGCACGCTAAGCTAACCCAAACCGAGACTCCGGAACCAGACAATCAAGCAAGGGCGCGCGCAGCGCTGGCGGCGTTGAAACCGACTGTCGAGAGCCTCAAGGCGAGTAAAGCAACGCCGCGATCCTGACCGTGGGCGTCTTTTTTGTTACAGGACGCGTTGCCATTCGCTGATATCTTCTGGGATACCTAGCTTGGACGGGTCTCCGGCGGATGGCCAGAAACATGTGCCGTTAGCGAGAGCCTCTGCCGCCGATCCCGGCGAAGCGTGGTGCTCTAACTTTTCATCATCGAACACCAGATCGTAGCCCATCGAATTCGGGACAATCTGCGCCAGCCCCGCGCGTGTTCTAAAGACCCACCTCGCCACTTCCGCGCTCTCCGCTTTCGAGCCCATCCCATCGCGTATTGACCGTTCGCCACGTTCTCATTACGTTCTCAGCAAGTCAAGGTTGATTTGACGCGTGTGGTGGGCGGACGTGTTGGCGATGGTTTCCTTGCTTATTGGCTTTGTTCTGAGCGTTACCGTTACGGCATTGGTCGCAAGGTGCATCAATTCCAACGGTGGAGGTCGCGTTCGCGCCGTGATGCTTGGTGCCTTGGCTTCAACGGTGCTTTCTGTCCTTTCTGATTTTACCCTGGCTTACGCTCAGCAAGAATACGACCGTTCATTAGAAGCCGTCGTTAGCCGCGCTCTGGTCGCGGCCTTCATCGGCCTCGTGATCTCATTGTTTGTCACCTCAAAATCAGCAATTGGAGCTCTTGGGTTGGCACGCCGAAGCTCCGACCTTCTCATGAAGGGCGCAGGACGGGCGGCTGTACGGATAAATCCGAACATCAAGCCATGAAACAGCGACGGATAGGGGTAGAATGACGGACAAAGCAACGAAGGACAAACAGGAAAGGCGGCGAGCGTTCGGGTTCGGGATAGGCTTAACGGTGTTCGGGATAGCCGCATTAGTCTTTGAGTGGTTTAACAGAGACGCGGTTGCGATTGTTGGCGCCGTGCTACTGGGCTTTGTCATCGGGATGCTTGTCGGCTTCTTTGTACAGGAGGCAAAGGAATGGACACGGCAGGCGATGACGGCATCTGTTGCAGTAATAGCGAGTGCGGGCGTGTTGGCGCTGTTGCGGTATGCTGCCCCTGACCCGCATGACGTTTGGTTCTACCCGGCCGGTCTCGTCATCGGTTTCGGGTTCGGCACGATTTGGGACGCAGTCAATCCGGCGTAGCGGCAAGAGGCGGTTGGCTGGGGAAGGACCTTCGGTGCGATCACTAGTTCTAACGAGTCTCTTTCTCTTGCTGTCGACCATCGACCTGCATGCAGATGACAAATCCCTTGTCGACAAGGTGAAGTCTACGTGGCGCTCGCAAACGGGCGAAACGGCCGAGCAAATATTTGCCAAGACCTCGAAGGTAGCGCATTTTGTTCCGAGAGGCTGGGAGGCTGGTCAAAAGACCGACGAGGGCGACGCCGTTTTCTTCTCGTGGGCTAAGCACCGAGCAGATAAGTCAGACGACGAATACACGATTGCTTGGGTTGTGGCGCCAAATGGCCCGATGAAAATCGGGCCGCCTTATGCAAAGCCGATAGAGCTGGGTTGGCAAGCGTTCGCACTCTCACTCGTTGCCAGCGAAGTCACCGACGACGAAAAGGAAGTGAACCTTCGCTTTCTGCACGATCCCCTCAATTACAACTTCGTGACGACCGCACAAGGCATGCTGGGTGACCTTCTGCGGCGCGGCCGTTGCGCAATCGGCGATCCGGTAGCTGTGGACTATCTGCCGAAGGTGAGTGAGAAGCAGATCGAGAAGGGTGACCTGTGGAGAGTTCAGCTTTCGGTCAATTGCAACATTCCGGGGCCTCGTTATTTCACCCGCGATGGAATCGTCATTTTCGAGAAACGCGAAGGGCAGGATTGGGAGCCGCAATCGTTCTTCGCAAAGCGCATCGCCACGTATGCTCCCGGCTCATGGTTCGACCGTCCAGACTCGAAAGAGCAAGAGACATTCGATGCAGCCCGAAAAGCCTTTGAGGGGGCGGGCGTGCCGCTGCGATCATTACAGGCGCCTTCGAGGTGAGGCGCGATCTCTCTCGTGGTAAAGCCGCGATGGCTCCACGGAGCTTGATTTCGATGCAGCGTGCGCAAACAGCCGGTGACGGCAGATTCAGCGCGTGCAGCATGCCGAGGTCGCGAAACGCCCGGCGCGCGTTTCTCGCCGACGGGCTCGCAGCCGCCGGCGTCCGTGCTCTGCAACATGAGGGCGAACGGCCGGCCGGCGGACTTGGGCCGCCAGGATCCGCGCCACCGCGCGGAGGCATGCGTCGCCGGCCTGATGGCCGTATTGATCGTTGAACTTCTTGAAGTGATCGACGTCCACCTGCAACAACGAGAGAGGCGTGCCGTCGCGCTTGGCCCACGTCCATTCCTCGGTCGCTCGTCGAAATGGCGCCGGTTTGCGATGCCGGTCAAACCGTCGGAGGTGCCGAGCGCGGCGAGCTTGTCCTGCAGGTCCCTCTGTTCGGTCATGTCGCGCGAGATCGCCACCACGCCGCCCGGGAAGTGTCGTCATCGGATCAAAAGCCAATACAGGTGATTTCTATAATTTGGTTCCGCGGCTGGGCTTCAGGTTTCGCCGCTGATGCGTCCCTCCTCGCCGAGCGGTACGATCCAGCCGCCTGCGCAGTCATACCGGGCTAATTCATCAGCATGCACGGCCGTCGCCAAGCGATTGCGCACAGTGTCCGGCTCTGCGTCGATGGCTGCGCGAATGAGATCGCGCTCGATCCCGACAAGGACCGGTCGGAGGTTGAGACGAGCGAGCACTTCCTGGTCGGCGGGTGCGAGATCGGCGTCGGTGACTGGTCCCGCGCGGGTAACGATGCCGCCGACAAGGCCTCCAATGGCGCTTACCTTCTCCACGTCCCTTATCGGAGCGGCATCGAGCAGCGCTCGCGCGTGTACGAGATCGTCCCGGAGCCTTCGGGCAAATGGTTGATACGTGAGACGATGGAGGGCGCCCGCCAATTCCGCATGACCGAGTGGCTTGATCAAGTTGGCGATATGCAACCGAAGAAGGCCGATGAACAGCGCGTTTTTCTCTTCGGGAGCGATTGGCTCGCCTTCATCGACGGGATCGCGGACCGAGAGATGGACATCAGCTGGACCAGCTTCAGCCATTCCCCAGCGCGTTGCGATTGCGATGCGCTTCACCGTGACTTTGCGACCTTGGGCGGTGACGTCGATCCGCCCAGCCTGCGTCCACGCTCGATCCAGCGCCTTCGCGGGTCCTCCGACATCATGGCAGCCTTTTGCCTCGGCCACCGTTAGGGAGGAAAGGTCAGAGGCGCAGGCGATCCAATCGGGCAGGTCGCCGCGAAACAGGCGCTTGACCCTGACCTGTCTGCGGCGGTCCAAGTCGATGGTTCGGCTGCCGAGATGTGCAAAGATCGAAAGATTGAGGTGTTGTTCGAGATAGGCGCGGGCGACGAAGCGTCCAAACAGACCCGAGAGCGCGACCTTGACTTCGCGCGCCTGTCCTAGGGGCTCCTTGAAGACAAAGGGCGTTCCCGCACCGGTCGGCGCCAGCAGCGCGTCGAGAATGGACCACGCGCCATAGGCGGCACCGGGTGTCTGCAGCACCTCCCTAATTCCGGCATCCTCGATATCGGAGATTTCAAGATCGACGGTCGGGCCGGCCACGGGGCTCGCGGCTGCAGGGTCGAAGCTATGAAGAAATGTCCGTGTCAAAGCGCTAGCGCTCGTTTGAGATCGTCGTGCTCGAACGCGCTGGCCATGCGGTTGATTTCGGCCGCGCGGGCGCCGACGGCTTTGGCCGTGTCGCGCCAGGTCGCGGTCGCGGTCGCGACGTCCTTGATGATCGCGCGGGCCTGCGGCAGCGTAAGCCCAAAATATTCCGACGCGGCTTCGAGCAGATCGAGCGAGCAGGTGCCTTCATCGAGGTCGATGTTCGTCGTCAGCACCCGCGCCTTCACGTCGGCGGGGACGGGATTGAGGTCGTAAGCCGGCGAGAGCGACCATCCCGTCTTTCCCAGCCAGAGGAAACCATGGTTGCGCAGATGATCATCGACATTGGAGATCAGCACGTTGAAGACGACACGCCGGTAGAGGGCGTGAGCGTCCGTCTTTCCTTGCGCACCATGTTGCGCGAGAGCGTCGACAATCTCCGGATAGCTTCCGCGCTCGCCGTCTTTGGCGCCCATCATCGCCATGGCCGACAGGAACGGGATGCGGACGGCGTCATTGCGATCGAAACGGCGTGACAGCATGACGGCCTTGCCGGCCACCTCGATCAGTTCGTGTTGCGGAGTGGCGATGCCGGCCTTGCTGGCGAGCCGCAGTGCAATCCCCTCCCAGGTCTCCATGCTGTAGTCGTCGGTCTCCTTCGGAAACTTGGCGATCGAGAGATTGCCGTGCTGGTCGACGACCGAGGCCTTCGGCCGGGCACCGCCGAGGGAAGAGCCGGGCGCGAAGATGAGCTGGAGATCTTCGTCCGTTTCCTCGTCGCGGAGAATGCGCTCGGTGATCTGGAGCAGTCGGCCGAGTTCGATCAGGGCGGGCACACCAGCGCGGGTCGGCGCCTGGAAGGTTTCTTCGCCGACCCAGCGGAAGCGGAGTGCGCCAAGTCGCGTTTCGTCGGCAACACCGAGCAGATAGTCACTTTCTGCAAGCGTGCGAACCGCGCGGCCTTCGCGGTCGGCGAGGCGGCGTTCGGCGCGCTGCATGAGGCGGCGGCCCCAGGTGTCAGGCGCGGAGTCGCCGATGGAGCCGAACGTGGCCAGTCCGGCAGGAGGAGCAAAGGCGCCGCGCGTCAGGGCGAGGGCGGGTTCCAGTGAGAACCGGTCCGGATCGTCAAGCCACGCGCCATCGTATTCGAAGAGGATGGTCTCTGAGCCTCGGGCACGATTGCTCCTTGCCAGTCCGATGCGGCGCGTGCGGCCGCCGAGATCGATATGCACCTCGAAGTCAGCCATTGCTTGAGGCTCCGGTCTTGCGCTTGAGGTGGATATGCTTTGGCAGCTCGGCGCTGGCGAGCGCCTGGCCGACACTGTCGTTGCTGATGTCCGCGACCTTGATCAGGCCGTCGAGCAGGCCGAGCGCCTGAAGAACGCCGGCATAGATGCCGATACTGACGTTGGTGTCGCCGGCCTCGACTCTTTGCAGCGTCGAGCGGGACGTGAAGGCGCGCTCGGCGACGACCGCCATCGGCAGCCGCCGACGCCGCCGGGCATCGTGGATGTCGGCGCCGAGTTTCCGCAGGGCCCGTCGAACGGCGGCGGGAGGATTGTGTGGGGTCGGCATTTGGTACCTTCACGCTACAGATTTGCCAAATATGTAGCACGAAGCTTACAAATATTCTAGCCCTCAGGACCGGTATTCCCGTAGTGAGACGGCGAGGCGTTCGCCAAAGCGTATATAATCGGCCAGGAAAAAGGCCTGTTGGTTCAGGACTTCAGAAACCGGCGTAATCTCCGAAGGTCGATATTTGCATCTCGTGACCGGGTTGAGGTGAGCCCATTACCTGTGAGCGCGAGCTGTTCGCGCTCCCTCATCCGGCCTCCCGCTCGGTGACGATGCTATCTTCCAGTAGCGGAAGGTCGAGGCTCGGAATTTCAGGCATGGCCTTGCCCGCGATGGCCTGAAGGTCTCCGACCATTCCAACCGTGGTGTCGATAACGGCCAGTATCTGCGTCTCCCGCTTGGCCCACTGGCGGCCCATGAACTTTCGTTCTTTGTCGAGATCGTCGCGCATGTCATTGAACTTCTCGACCACAGCCTCCACGCGCTGCCTGAATTTGGTCCCTGTCAGGTAGTTATAGACCTGCTCCATCTTCGTTTGCTGCCCTTGCTGGACCAGGCGCGAGCTGCTCACGTCGATCAGGCCTTGGCGCAGCGCCACAGCAACCGGCAGTGCGCAGCGCGGATGAGCCACCCATACGCCGTCAACCAGGTCAAACTGCTCGATATGCTTCGGCAGGGCGTGGGAAATGATGAGGGCGATGTCAGCGCCGGAACGGCGCTGATCGTCACGCAACTTGGCCAGCCAGCCATCGCTCCAGGCCTTCGTGCGCTTGGTTTCCCAAAGGATCATGCCGGCAGGCTGGCCGATCTGGCCATTCACCTGCTGGACAACGTCGGCGCCAAGCTCGCCCTTGCCGACCGGTTCGATGGTGTCCGTCGGAAAACGTCCGCGCAGAAGCTCCTCCAACTCAAGTTCGAGGACCTCACCCTGGGACTGCTGTGATCCTTGCTCGGCCTTGCGTTTCAGCTCCTCGATGGTCCGCGTCATCGACTCGATGGTCTGGTCTTTCTCCGCGACCCGCAGCCGCGCGGCTTCATCGGCTTCCTGCCGGGCCTTGACATGAATTTGCTCGATGGAGGCCTGCACGCGCTTTTCGACCGTGAGGTCTAGCTCGCGCTTCTCGTCATCGAGCGCCCGCTGCTTGCGCATCACTTCAGCGTGGGCCTGTTGCGCTTCCGCCAGCTTGGCATTGTTGGCATCGAGCATCTGGCGAAGCTCAGCGTTCTCGCTGGCCTTTGTCGCAAGCTCAGCTGAGGCCGCCTCGCGCGCCTTCTTGGCCTCGATGGCGACCAGCTCGCTGCGTTCTGCCGCGAGGCGTTGCTTGACCTGGTCATCGAGTGTCTCGCGCTCCTTCTGCAGTTGCTCGCGCTGCTGGCGCAGTTCATCAGACTTGCGCGCAACCTCCGCGTCCTTGCTGGCAAGCTGCTCCTGAAAACGCTGGCGAGTCTCCGCCAGAAGGGGGGCGGCGAGGGATTCCGTAAGCCGGACGTTCAAGACAAGCATCAAGCCGCCCCCGCCATTCTGCTCGACGTTGTTGTTGGCCGTGTGATGCGGGATATGGCAATGCACCAGCCATTAGGATACGCCTTCCCGTTGATCGTGAAGTAGTTTGGGAGTTCTCCTTCCATCAGCATCGCGGGATAGGTCAGCCATTCGCGCTTCAACCACTCCTGTAGCTGAATGGTGTAGTCGAGATGATCTCGTGGTTGCAATTGGGGCAGTGAATGATGGGTTCATGCGCGGCCCCAGCCACGGTTGCCTTGAATGTCATGAACCCTCCCGTTCCGTCGCCTTAAGCTGGAATAAACGTGATCCGGCCAGCCTCTCCACGCTTTCTGTGCGGCTTTACCGTTATTTCGACATCCTGATCGAACGCTGTCAGCATTCGCATCAGCTTTTCCACCGAAACCAGCTTGAAATGGCCCCGGAGCAGCTTGGACAGGTCCGGTTGCTTCATCTCGACCAGCTTGGCGGCATCGGTTTGCGTAATCTCCCGCTCTTCCATCAGCCGTTTCAACTGAACGACTAGGGCAGCCTTGAGCTGGTGCTCCTCGGCGTTTGGCAGGCCGAGGTCAGCGAAAATGTTGCCGGTGCCCCGGCTATGGGCAGGCAGCTTTTTCTTCATGCTCATCATCGGTCTCCCTTTGTTGCCTTATGGATCGCTTCGGCGTCCCGCAGACGCTGGCGCACCAGGTCAATGTGCCGCTGCGGTGTCGCAATGCCGCTGGTGGACTTTTTCTGAAACGCGTGCAGGACGTACAGGACGCCCTCCAGCCGCGTTGTGTAGACGGTTCGATAGGTATCGCCGTCAAAGTTGTCGCGAATCTCCAGAACCCCGCTCAAGCCTTTAAGGGGCTTGGCGTTGCGCGGGTGTTCACCGAGCTGCGCTTCGAAAAGTGACTGGCCGATCTCGCTTCGGACAGCCGCGGGAAAAGCCCGCAGGTCCTTCTTGCTCGAACCCACGAAAACCGTGGGCTTGACCGTGCGCAGTAGATCATTCACGGGATTATAGTAATATACCTATAAGCCGCTGTCAACGATCCAACGAAGGTGAGGGGAGAGGGCGCTTGACAACAGAAACGAGCCACCCTCCATTGCCACAATCAATGATTTTGCATTGCCCCTCATACAATTTTTCCCGGAGCCCCCATGGCCGGTGACGACGATCTGTTTGACTGGTGCGCTGCACGCCCGCTCTGGCAACAGGAAGCCATCCGTCTCCTGAGCGCAAGACCGTCGCTGGACGCCGATGAACTCAACCAGCTTGAGCAGGCCGTTCGAACCGCAGCTGGGCTTTCCAATGAAAAGCCGCCAGCGTGGCCCGCATTGACCAAGACCCACCTGAAGGCGGGTAACCGGTTCGCGCCGGTCACTGTTCTGGGCTCCATTGGTCCGCTACGCAACATCGACCGGTTGGCCGCCGAGCAGCCGCCGCTGAAGTTCGCGATCAACGGCGTGACGCTCATTTACGGGCCCAATGGTTCGGGCAAGAGCGGCTATTGCCGCATTGCCAAGAAAATCTGCCATTGCCTGCATGACGTGACGTTGCGGGGCAATGTATTCGAGCCGGAATCGGCCGATCCCCGTGAGGTGACCCTGACCTTCCGCGTCGATGGCGATAAAAAGCGCACCGTGGTTTGGGATGATCGTAGCGCGCCGCCGCCGGAACTCGGCAGAATCTCCGTCTTCGACAGCGATGCTGCCGGCCTGTATGTCGACGCCGAGCGCAATATCGAGTTTCTGCCATTCGAGCTGGCCCTGCTGACCAATCTCGCTGAGGTGCTGCGTACCCTGGACAGCCGCTTCAAGGCCGAAGAAGCGCGCCTGACCAAGGCGCACCAGGCGCCCCTGCCGCTCGGATATGACAAGCGCACCAAAATCGCGGCGCTGTTGGCGAACCTAAAGCCGGATCAGCATCTGCCCAGCGAAGAGGCTATGCGGGCTTTGGCGACCTGGAGTGACAAGGACGAGGCCGACCTTCAGGCGATCAAGCAAGAGCTCGGCCGTGACCCGGTCCTCCTGACGCGGGTGAAGGAGGCCAGCAAGTCGGCAGTCCAAGAGTTGGTAGCCAATGCCGATGCGATCTTCGATGCGATCGGCAACGCGGGCCTGGCGAGACTGAAGCAGGCGCAGCAAAAGGCGGCGTCGACACGCGAGGCCGCCAAGACCGCCGCTGCCGCCCTGGCGGCAGAATCAGCTGTTCCGCAGTTGGGTAGTGACACCTGGCGTCAGATGCTGATGTACGCGCGCGATTTCGCGGCCGAAGCATACCCGGCCGCCGAACCGCCGCAGCTGGCGACGGCCGGCACCTGCGTCCTCTGCCATCAGCCGCTCGACGGCCCGGCCAAGGCACGCTTGGCCGCGTTTGACGAGTATGTCCAGGGCCGGGCCAACGCGGATGCCGAGACCGCGAGGAACGAGTTCGCGGGAATCGCCAAAGCGATCCTCGATCTGAAGATCTCCGGCGGTCAGGACATCAAGGACAGGCTCGTCAATTTCGTTGAGGGCTCGAAGCCGCGTCAGGCCCTGGCCGACAGGATGGAGCGGTTTTATGCGGCCAGCCAGGAGCGTCACACCTTGGTCTGTGCAGCCGTCAGGGCCGTCGACTACGCGCGTCTTGGCGGTCTCGCAGATCTCGACCGGTCAGCGATTGACGAGCTGCTGGGCGAAGTGGCTGTCCTCGCCAAGGAAATCGAGGCATTGAAGCCTTCGGCAGATGACACCGCCAAGCGTCAGCGGCGCCAGCAGGAGCTGGATGAACTGGAGGCGCGGAAGAAGTTCTCCGCCGACATCGGGACGTTCGTGGCCCGGCGCAACTCGCTTGATTTGCTCGTGAAGACCAAAGCGTGCACGGCGGCCTGTGCCGTCGCCAGCGTCACATCCCACATCACGCGCATCAGGCGCAAGGTTTTGACCACGTCGCTGCAAACCAGCCTTCAGGATGAGATCGTTGCACTTGATCTGCAGCATCTGCCGCTCAAGCTCGCCGACCGTGGCGAGGTGGGCAAGAGCAAGGTTCATATCGGGCTGGAGGCCCAGCAGAAGGTCGGCAAGAACAGCGACATCCTGAGCGAAGGAGAGAAGCGGGCGCTGGCGCTCGCGGGCTTTCTCGCGGAGCTGAAGGAAGTCGGCGCCCGGCACGGGATCGTCGTCGATGACCCGGTATCGTCGCTAGACCACGCTCGCATGGAGGCCGTCGCAAGGCGACTGGTGAAGGAGGCCGCTGCCGGCAGGCAGGTGATCATCTTCACGCACAACCTGTTCTTCCACTACGCCGTCCTTGAGGCGGCCCACGAGCTGAAGGTGCGCGTGCGGGAGGAATGGATCGCCAAGCACGGTGATGGGCGGTTCGGGATCATCGACAACAACCAGCAGCCATGGATTTCCATGGGAGTGACCAAGCGGCTGTCGATCATCGACGACCTGCTCCAAAAGAAGAAGGCAACGTATTCGGAAACCGACGAAGCCAATCGTTCGTTTGTGACGGATGTCTACACCAAAATGCGCGAGACCTGGGAGCACGCGATCGAGGAAATCCTGTTCGCCGGCGTTGTCGGCCGCTTCCGGCCCAATGTCGCGACGATGAGGCTGAGGGCCGCCCACGTCGACAAGTCCGACTACGAGGCGATCTATGCCGGCATGACGCGATGCTCGAAATATTCCGGCCATGACCAAGCGGCGGGCATACCGCCTGGTCCTCCCAAGTTCGCGGATATCAAGGCAGACTTCGATAAGCTCAGCTCGTATGTCACTGCGGCGAACACCCGGCGGAAAACGCTGGAAAAAGAAGGCCAAGCCTATGAAGAGGGGCCGATGGCGGCCGACGTTCTTGATTGACCGTCAGCTGACAGCTCTGGTGCGGACATGAAGCTGCGGATCTGGCTGCCCCTGCTCTGGCTTTGTTGCGGAACAGCACCGAGCTTTGCGGATGGCGCCGGCATGTTCCTGTGCCGCTCTCCGGTCGTGGCCAACGACTTCTGGACCGACCTCAACCAGGTTGCCGGCGCTGGCGTGAAGCTCAATATGGATATTGCGCACAACATCGCGCAGAAGAATGGCTGCCCGTTCGTGTCGTCACCTAACCTCAAGCCGATTGATTTCGTTGCCGGCCAGATGGCCATCACGGATGGCAAGATCAAAGGCTGGGCCGCACCCCAGCTGTACATCATGTACGTCAACCGGCCCGCAAACTGAGCCCTGCTATCTGGCAGTGGTAGGTTTCTTTGCTGTTGGATACTTCGGCTCGACGATTGGTTTTGGCAGGTGCCCCTGCGCGACCGCCCAATCGCTGAAATCGTTGAATTCCCTGCACGAGGCTTCGTAGACCGCCACGAACTTCTGAATCGCGCGCGCGATGACGAGCACCGTTTCAAATTCGGAGATGGTCGCCTTGTCCGGGCCGGTGGGATGCTTCAGCCAGTTGATGAACAGGTTGAAGTTTTCCTGGGGTTTCAGCCGCTGCAGCAGCCGAAACAAATATTCGACGGTTGCTTCGGGCAGTTGGCCTTCGGCCGCGGCTGCCAGCGTCATGGCGCATTCAAGCTGGCCCTTATGTAGGTGCTCGATCGCGGCCTTGGTTTGCCGCAATGCTGACAGCTGCTTCGTGGTCTCCACGTCGGCCATCACTCCTCCGTTCAGCAAAAGACCCGTCTCACGCGGGTCCTGCGCTACAATCAGCCTTTCAAGAACTTCGCGTAGGCGCGGATGTCGATCATCGGTACCGTTGCCTCGGCCTGCAGGTGCGCAATCAGTTCGAGCAGGAATGCCGTTGCTGCCCTGGTGCTGGGCTCAATCGCCGTTTCGCCATCCTTTCGGTAGAAGTTGCCGTGGGCCGCAACGCAGCCCATATCCAGCGGCGCAATGGCTGCCGCCGCTTGGAGTGCGCTCTTCAGCGGATCGCCCATGGGCGGCGACCATGCGCTTTCGAACGTCAGCAGGCCGCCGATGATATGCCCCGGCGTCTTGGCCGGCTGTAGGCCGCCAGCGGAGGGAATTGGCAGGCTGGTGTGCGGATTCCGACGAAGTCGCCCAGGCGTACCGATATGAAGTCGCCCGTGGATTCCGAGACGATGTCGCCCACCTTTCCGATTTGATCTCGCCCAGCGGCGAGGCGTTCTGGCCGGCTGGTTCTCTGGCATCGGTCAAGCCGCGCGGTCAATCTGGAATCGCGACTTCAACCTTTTTTCTTCTTCTGCGGTTGCTGTGGGCATGTGGACAACGCGATTGCGTTGTCCAAGCGCAGCGGCATGTCCACGGCGCTCAGGTCTTTCGGGCGGATTGCCGAGTTCGGCGCAGGCTCTCACCGGTGAGGTCGAGCCGATGGGCATTGTGGACGAGGCGATCGAGCACGGCGTCGGCATAGGTGGGATCTCCAATGAGCAGATGCCACTGGTCCACGGGGAGCTGGCTGGTGACGATGGTGGAGCGATGACCGTAGCGATCTTCGAGGATTTCCAGGAGGTCGTGACGGGCGCCGGCATCGAGCGGCTCGAGCCCCCAATCATCGAGGATCAGCAGATCGACACGGCCAAGGCCGCGCAACAGGCGTGGGTGACGACCGTCGCCGCGGGCGAGCGCCAGATCGTCGAACAGGCGCGGGACGCGTTGATAGAGCACGGAGCGATTGTCGCGACAGGCCTTGTGGCCGAGCGCCGAGGCGAGCCAACTCTTGCCGACGCCTGCCGGGCCGCAGATCAGGAGATTGACGTGGTCGTCGATCCAACGGCCCTCGACAAGCTTGGCGAACAGCGGGCGGTCGAGACCGCGCGGGGTGCGGTAGTCGATGTCCTCGACGCATGCCTGCTGGCGCAGCTTGGCGTAGCGCAGGCGAGTGGCGAGCCGTTTGTCGTGCCGCAGCGAGGCTTCACGTTCGAGCAGCAGAGCAAGCCATTCGGCGTGACCGAGGCTGCCAGCCTCACCGGCGGCTTCGATGTCGGCGAAGGCCTTGGCCATGCCGTGGAGGCCGAGGGCGTTGAGGCGGTCGAGGGTCGGATGGGTGAGCAAGGGACGGTCTCCTAATTGTAGTAGCGCGGTCCGCGGATGTTGGCATGCAGGATCGGCGCATCGTCCGCGGAGCGCTGGTGAGCGGGACGCCGATCGAGATTGTTGGCGAGGATCGACTTGACCGAGCCATAGGTGCGCGCGCCGATGTCGATCGCCCGCGCAGCCGCCGCGTCCAGCCGTTCGCGCCCATAGGAGGCGGCGAGCCTGAGGATGCCGAGGCAGGCGCGGAAGCCTTGTTCGGGGTGCGAGCGCTCGTCGAGAATGAGGTCGCACAATGCGCTGGTTGCCGGCCCGATCGCGGCGGCGTCCTGACGGATACGCCCGATAGTCCAGCCGGCGTAGCGCCGATGGCTGGAGGCCATGTGCTCCGGCACGGTGGTGTGCTTGTGATTGCCCTCATGCGCTGATGCGCGGCAATCCGCTCGCCCTTGTGGAAGATCTCGACGGTGCGGGCGGTGAACCGCACCTCGACCTCGGCACGCGCGAAGCGATGCGGAACGCTGTAATAATGCTTCTCCACCTCGACGTGGTAGTCGAGGCTGACGCGGCGGATCCGCCACTCGGCGAGCACGTAGGGGCTCGCCGGCAACGGCTTGAGCGCCGGCCGGTCGATCTCCTCGAGCAGCCGGCGGCGCGTCACGCCGAGCCGCCGGATCGGCCGCTCCTCGTTGAGCCTGGTGAGCAACTCGCCGATCGCTGCGTTGACCTCGGCGAGGCTGTAGAAGACGCGGTGGCGCAGGCGACCGAGCAGCCAGCGCTCGATGATGAGGACGGCCTGCTCGACCTTGGCCTTGTCGCGCGGCTTGCGAGGTCGCGCCGGCAAGACGGCCGTGCCGTAATGCGCGGCCATCTCCGCATAGGTGCGATTGATCTGCGGGTCGTAGAGGCTCGCCTTGATGACTGCGACTTTGGTGTTGTCAGGCACCAGGAGCGCCGGGACGCCGCCGATCGCCGCGAAGGCGCCAACATGGGCGCTGATCCAGTCGGCGAGCCCCTGCGTCCACGTCGCCTGCGCGTAGGTGAAGCTCGAGGCGCCGAGCACGGCGACGAAGATCTGCGCCGTCCTCCGCTCGCCGGTGAGGCGGTCGACCACCACCGGCACGCCGTCGCCCGCGTAGTCGACGAACAGCTTGTCACCGGCCGCGTGCGCCTGGCGCATCGTCACCGACAGGCGTCCCTCCCAGGCGCGGTAAAGCTCGCAGAAGCGCGAGTACCGGTATCCGCCGGGCTCGGCGCCGATGTACTCCTCCCACAGGATCGACAGCGTCACGTGCTTGCGCTTGAGCTCGCGGTGCACCGCCGCCCAATCGGGCTCGGCGATGCGGCGATGACCCTGCCGGTTACCGTTGCCGGTCTTGGCGAACAGGCGGGCCTCCAGGGCCGCGTCCGTGAGTTCGTCGGGCAACGGCCAGCTCAGGCCTGCGGCCTCGAACCGCCGGATGGTCAGCCGCACTGTCGAGGGCGCCGCGCCCATCCGCCGAGCAATCTCGCGGCTCGGCAGCCCAGCCGCCTTCATCCTGATCACATCGCGCACACGGCGCATCGCAAGCCTCTCCGTCGGCATCCAGGGTCCCCCTTCGCAAAGCCGAAAGGTTGACCCTATGGGAGCCAGAAGAGGTCTCGTCACCCCGGGTTCGCTCTTGCGATACCCGGGCGACATCATCCCGGAATCGTGGGCGACATCATCTCGGAACGGGTGGGCGACTTCAAATCGGAATGGTGGGCGAGATCATCTCGGAATCCTGGGCGACATCGATCGGAATCCGCATGGTGCGATGCAGGGCGCGGACGCTGGCAATCTTCTTTGCCGCATAATCGACTTGGCCGGCATCGATCGATTGCTTTGCTTCAAACACCGCGTAGACGCTTTCGGCCGGGATCACCAACGTGCCGTCCTGGTTGAAGATCAGCGGCGTGTATTGCCGGTCGTAGATGACGATGTCGAGTTGCTGGCTGGTGGTGTCGGTACTATCAATGACGAAAGCCTTGGCCACGCGGTAGCGTTGGGGCAGGTAATTCGTCAGCAGTTCGATCCAGATGCCCTCTGAGGCGTCGCCTTTGGCGACGGCGTGGCCGATGACCTCCCGGCTGCGCTGGAGCCGCATCTCGATCTCACCATGCAGGCCGGCCAGGAGTTTCTCGAGCGACCAGCCGCTCATACGACGATGTCCCGCCAGTATGGCGCCGCCAGCGCTGCGGCGGCTGCGGACTTGATCGCCTGCTTCTCCGCCACGGTCAGGTCGTCGGAAATGATGTTGTTGGTGTTTGCCGGATCGACGAACCGCGCTGTCAGGATGTTGTCGCGCAGGTAGGCGAAGATCGTCCGCATGTTATCGGCGAGCGGGGTCAGGAACTTCAGCTCCAGCGCCTTGATGACCGCCAGCTCCAGATAGAACGACGGAAACTCCAGCCCCTTCTGGGTCCGCCAGAGCTTGATCAGCCTGATCTCGGCCTGGCGCCCCGAGTTCTTGACCTTCTCGATGTGCTGGCTGACATCGGTTTTCGTCCAGGTGTCGCCGCGCCGCTTGTAGAGGCTGTGGTCGTTTACAGCCAGTTCTGGCGCTTGCCCGGGACCAGATCGACGGAATGGCCGAAAACGCTGATGCCGATCGAGACGTTCTGTAGCCGCGGCTGATATCCGGCCGCCTTCAGCGCCACCACCAGCGTCTTGTGGACGTCGGCCAAGGATTCCGGCGTGTCCGGGGACAGTGAGATGAAGAGGTCGAGGTCAGTGCCGCTGCGGTTTGCCGTACCCTTCGCATAGGAGCCGCTGGGCGAGACGTCGAGCAAGAAGCGGCCCGCCCATTGGCGCAGCACCGGCTCCATCGTTCCGGGCACGAGCAGGGCCGGGGACGCCAACCCGGTGCCAACCAGCTCGCGCGCTAAGATGGAATTCAGGTAATCCTGTTCGGACATCATGCGCCAGCCTTGAGGATTAGCCAGGCCATACAAATCGAGCGCGTTCATCGACGACACCGTGCCTATGAGAACACCCGGACGCCGGCCCGAATGGTGCCGGCGCGACCGCCCAGGTCGATCGCAACGTGCCAGTGACCCGACTGCGGGACGCGGAGTCTGATCGGGGACTGGCGCGCTTCACCACCGAAGTAGCGGTGCTGCCCGCCCTGGCGGTAACTCTGGAAATTGCTGGCGTCCATCAGTCGCACGTTGGCGGCGTGATCGAGGCTGACCTCGACCACTTCACCGCCGTTGAGATGGCCCAAATCGTTGTGAATGAAGTTCATGGCTACTTGTCCTTAACGGTCGTGTTTGGGTGCGACTGGCCGTGCTTTGTCGTGACATAGCGGCCGCTGATCGCGCTGCGGTAATGCGGCCCGCTCGACCCGTGCTTGCCGGGGGCCTCGTGGACAGTTGTGCTCGGGTGGCTGCGACCATACTTGGGAGTCACATACTGCCCGGTCGTTGCGCTGCGGTAGGAGCCGCCCCCCTTAGAAGATTTCGACATGCTTGATATCTCCAAATCGGCAATTGCCAGAACGGCATCAATTGCTAGATTGCAATTTTGGCCCGATTCGGGCCCGAGATCAAGGCAGGCGGATCCAGGGCTAATGGCTTCAGGAAAATTTGACGGGGAGGCGTTCTTTGCTGCAATCGACAGCGTGCGAATCACGCGCGATCTCACTTGGAAGAAGGTGGCTGAACAATCGGGCGTGCCGGCATCGAGCCTAACGCGCATGTCGCAAGGGCGCCGTCCGGATGTGGATAGCCTGGCCGCACTTTGCGCTTGGTCCGGGCTTAAGGCCGAGCAGTTCACCCGTGGCGTCCAGAAGCCGAAAGAGGCGCGGGAGCCCCTGGCGGAGCTGACGGCGCATTTGCGCGCCGATCCCAATCTATCGAAAGAGGGCGCCAAGGCACTGGAGGCGCTCATCAAGGCCGCGTACCAGCAGTTCAGGAAAAGGCAATAGCTGGGAAATGGCCTTACGTCGGGGGTTCAAAGCCGAAGCAAATTGGTATGCGAGCAGCCTCCGCAAGGAGCTGGACATCGCACCCCACCTTCCGCTTTGCCCCTGGCAATTGGCCGAGCATCTCGAATTCCCTGTCTTCCCGCTGAGTGACTACGCCAAGATCGCGCCCGAAGCCGTTGCCTACCTGCGAACAGTGAACGGCCAGAAGGACTTTTCAGCGGTGACTTTGGCCGCGGGGCAGGAGCGCTTCATTGTCCACAACGACGCCCATGATGAAAAGCGCCAGGCCGCCGACATCAGCCATGAGCTGGCGCACGGTCTGCTGTTGCATCCGCCAATGAGAATCCTCGACCCGTCGGGCATGCGCAATTACGACAGGGCAATGGAAGAGGAAGCCAACTGGCTCGGACCCGCGCTTCTCGTCTCGGATGAAGCCGCCATGCATATTGCGGCGCTTGGGCTGACGATCGCCAAGGCCTCAGACATGTACGGCGTAAGTGAGCCGCTGGTCCGGATGCGGCTCAACGTCACCGGTGCCTACCAGCGTGTGGCAAACCGTCGCCGTTTTGCCTGAACTTTAGAGGGCCGGTCAGGCGGGTGCTACGCAGCCGCGGACGGTGCGGCCCGGGTGAATTCATCAAGCTTGCCGTCCAGTTCGAAGAAGTTCGCCGCAGTGTCGCGGAGCTCCTTTGCGGCTTGGCCCCAAAAGGCCACCTCGACCTTGAAGCCGCGCTCGATGAGTTTTGCGACAACCGGCACATAATCCGAGTCCCCGGCAACCAGCAGGATATCGTCGTTGTCCTTGTCGATGATGTTGAACGCGTCATCCATCATGGCCGTGGCGATCGCCACGTCGACTTTCTTCTCCTTGTTGCCGGCGTTCTTGTTGTAGACGTGGGTCCTGAAGCCGGCCTTGTCGACCATCTTCCAGAATGAGTCGCCCGGAGGCGGCGAGCCCCACAGTTTGGCGACGGTGTCCTCCCCGCTGACGTATTTGTACAGCTTTCCGTAGTCGAGCACCCAACCGTGATCCACAATGCCGTTTCTCATGGCTTCGGCGATGTTCTTCGCCTTGCCCTTTTTGACGGCCGATACGCGGGAGCCTTCGATGTAGAGGTTGGAATTGTCGACATAAGTATAGGTGGTCATGCGGGCTCTTCTCCAATGAGGATCGTGAAAAAATGATCAAAATAACGATTTGGAAAAATAATGCCCCGAGCGAGCGGGGGATTCGCTGATATACGCATGCGGTGCCGACGTCGCAAGGACTCGGCCTCCAGGCGCCGCACATTTTTTAATCGCTCGACGATCGTTGGCGCGAAGCGGACTGGACCACGGCGGGTGATGCGGAGCCTTGGCCGCCATCAAGCAGCTGGAGCACCCTGTGCGAGGCAGTCACGCCGCCGACCAGCCGGATCGCCGCCTCCGGCTCGTGAGGATCACCACTCGTACGGAGACCGCCGAAAAGCTGAAATTCCCAGATCGACATCTCCGGAAAATCCACGCCTTGCGCGCCTTCATAAACAAGAGCGCCAGCGCCGATATCGCCTTTGATGCGGGCGCGGGCATTGCCGGCGAGCAGCTGCCGATGAACCACCTCGCCTTGCCGGTTGAGGAGGCCTGCCCAGACGCCGTGCTTCTGCCGGTCGAGCGTCACCCCGAAATGGTGATGGAGCAGCCCCTGGGTGATGAATTTGAACAGCTTGCCAACCCGGTCACTGTCGAAGGGCAGGGTCATCGCCGGCACGAGGATGCCGTTCTGGAGCGTCAGCTCCTGGCGGTGACCGGCGGTGAGCTGGCTCTTGAGCTTCGCATTTCTGTTCAGGCGCGGCTCCACCATATGAGACAGCACCACGAGCGCGTCCTGATGGTTGCTGGCGAACGGCAGCACAGATGTCAAATAGTGCTCGTGGCCGCTCTTGACGTTATTGCATGCCCTGCAGGCTGGGACCTTGGGCAAGTTCGCCCGGCGGTTTACCGGCAGAAATTCCCGCGCGAAGACATGATCCATCGTCTCCGCAGGCGCGGTGCCACAGTAGGCGCAGGTTTTGCCGACATGCCGTTTGGTCATCGGCGCCGTATACCACGCATCCCGGCCGTGCCGACTCACAAATAATTCGGAACGCGTCAGCGGGCCGATGTATTGGCGCAAGGTCACGAGGCGGAGCGTTGCGGTGACCTTGCCCGGCGCGATGTAGTGCCACGCGACGCGGCTCTGATCGGCCCACGTCAGAATAGCGTTGCTAGTGAGTTCGGTGAATGTCGTGAGTCGACGGAGTTATCGAATGCCCCTAAGATGTAGGGGAAGTAAGTTCGCGGAAGCCGGGTACGGGTGGGGCAGTGAACTTCCAGGTGACGGTTCTCAAGGTGCTGGTCAGCTATCCAGACGGGTTCGCCGTCATGGAGGACATCAAGCGCGATATGGCGATTCTGGCGACCAGCGGACGGGACTGGGCCGAACGGACGAAGCGATTGGCAGCCCGCGTGCCTGACCTGGACATCTTCTCCCAAGGTCTCATCGATCGGTTGAACGGCGGCTGGCGTATCACTGATAAGGGACGCGCGGTTCTCGAGATCATGGAGGCTCGGCCCGCACTGGCCCAACAAGCAACGGAGCTGCCTGATGTCCGCGCGGTCGAGGAGCCGACGCCAGCCACGACACTGTCACCGATGCTTTCGATCGCTCCAGTTCGACGCATGCGGAAACGAAGCCGACGCGACGCTATCCGGCGAAGACAAGCGGCTGCGTCGTAACAAACCCAGCTAAGTGGCGAATTTCGGCGTTCGGAAAATAGGAATATATTCCATAATCTATGTTATGCGAATACGGATTCATTAATATTTTCAATTACATGTTCATCATCGATGTCGTACACACGTGATTTTGGCACGGCCGTGTTTCCAGTTTGGCACGGGGTTCGATTGATTAGACAGAGCTTTTGGGATTCGCTGTCTTCCCTGTTGGCCTGGACACTATCTCAAAACGAGACTGAAATTTGGCACGCGGCTGGGCTGTCTAACCGATCCCTCGGGCCTAGCAGAGACGCCTCTGCAGCTGTGCGTCGCCGACGGCGCTCGGCCTTGTTGGTCGCTATCGCGCGGTCAGCTACCGTGCGATAGCGGCAAGGCTCGGACCCTTGGTCCTCTGGCGGCGCTGACGGCTGCGACCGGAATGCTCCCGCGACCTTCGAGTTCTGAGTCCGCGTCGGACCTTGATTGGCGGTCAGGCAGCCCTGCATCCCAGATTCAAGGCGGAAGCGCCATCTTATCCAGAACCTGCCGAATTCGGTGTTGAACCGCTCACGGCGGTGGCGACCCCTCTCCACTCCGGCCCTGGTACCCGGCTGTTTTTCGCCATCTCAACCTGCCTTATAAAGCGGCTTTTGAAGGTTGAGGACTGATGAGCTGGCCCCGATATCAAGTCGCTCCGGCAGAAAGCGTGCATGCGCTGGGGGTCGTGAGTATCAACTATGCGCGGTTTGAATTGACCCACGTTTGGATGCTTGCAGCGGTCGCAAACCTCAAGGAGCGCCAGGCCGCGGTCATTTCAGCCCGGACGAACCCGAGCGACCGCGTCCGCCTCATCGAAACCTTTATGAGCCAGGTTGATTGGCCGGAAGATGCGGCCGCGGCGACGAAGCATTACCTGAAGGCCATGGGTATTTTGACGACCAATCGCAATTTGCTGGTCCACTCGAATATGGTCGAGGCTTGGCAGAACAGGACGGCCATTTATTCGATTTCTCGTCAGGGCAACACCAGCGTCATCCAATCCTCTCTTGAGGAGATCAGGCAGGTTGCCGACGATCTGAACGAATACTTCGACTTCGGCCACAAGCTGTCGAACTACATCGCGACCAACATCCATCACGCGGCCCTCGAGGAAGGCATGTTCGCGATTTCGCAGATTCCTGCCTTGCCGCCCCTTCCCGCCCATCTCGATCCCGCCCAGCGAAAGAAATGATGATCCCCCACATTTTGCTGACCGGCGCCGGCTTTTCGTACAACTGGGGCGGATACCTCGCGAGTGAGGCGTTCGAATACCTGTTGGGCGTTACCGAGGACGACGAGAATCTTCGCAAGATCCTGTGGGCCGACCAGCACCGAGGCTTCGAAGCGACCCTTGCTCGGTTGAGGAAGGAGTTCGAGGAGAACTATACCCCACAGGGGGAGCAGGACCTGCGCAACTTGACCACCGCCGTCCGGCGCATGTTTGGCGACATGTGGCTGGCGTTTAGCCAATCGAAGTTCGACGAGGCGTTTGAAGACCCGCGGCTTGGCGTCATTCGCTTTCTCATGCGATTCGACGCGATTTTCACACTTAACCAAGATACTTTGCTCGAGACTCACTACCTGCCGGTTGTGACCGATACTGATTTTGCGAAGAACACCTATCAGGGTCCACGGAACGTCGGCGCCCACCGTCCTGGGCTGGTGCCGGCCATGGACACCCTGACGTTTGGCTCCCTCGCTTCTCGAATTCCGTTGTTCAAGGCCGGTGACGACTTTTCGCCCACGCGTAATCTACAGCCCTATTACAAGCTGAACGGCTCGATCGACATCAAGGACGGTCGGGACATGATGCTGATCTTGGGCGGGGATAAGGAAGCCGACATCGGCAAACACCCGCTTCTTGAAGCCTACCACGCGCAATTCGAGTGGTGGCTCAACATGCCGATGGCCCGCCTCATGGTGATTGGCTACAGCTTTGCCGATGCACATATCAACCGGGTGATATTCAATGCCATCGAGAAGCGCAGCCTCAAGCTGTTTCTGATTGGGCCTGACGGCGCAAAGGCCATCGGCTCCAATCCGGCCCTACCGGTCAATCCCGGGCAGCAGATCAAGAATGCAATCGTAGGCGCTTCCAGGCGATCGATACGGAACACGTTATCCGGTCGCGACATGGTGGAGCTGATGAAACTCGAACGCTTCTTCCATGACGGCCGAATGGCCATTACCCGCATTACCGCCCTTTAGGTAGTCCATGGCTAGAAAAGAAAAGCCGACAGCCCTCGTCCTGCTCCACAAGGAAATCATCCGCTTTCTCAAGGACCCCACGCCGGAGGTGCTTTGCATCCGTGGTAAGTGGGGTGTCGGGAAAACCTACACGTGGGAGAACCTACTCAAAGAGGTGGGCAAGGATGTTGCGCTCCAGTCGTACTCTTACGTCTCCTTGTTCGGCCTCGATACCCTCGACCGCTTCAAACTCTCGACTTTCGAGAATGCCATTCCGATAGCGAGCATCGCTACGGGCCCGACGATGGAGACGTTGGGCGAAAACCTCAAATCGTTCGGCGCGAAGGCTCTCGGGGTCATCAAGCCAGGTCTTACCACCATCGCCGAGCAGGCCGCATTCCTGTCCGTGCGCAATTACATCATCGGCATCGATGATATTGAGCGGAAGGGCGAGAAGCTTCGGGTAATCGACATCCTCGGGCTCGCTTCCCTCCTAAAGGAACGGCGCAAATGCAAAATCGTCCTCATCCTGAATGAAGATGAGCTGGACAAGACCGGTGATCGCGAAGCCTTCGATAAATACAGCGAGAAGGTCATAGACACCTCCCTGCTCTTTGAACCCACCTCGGCGGAGGCGTGCCAGATCGCCTTCAAGGGTACCGAGACCTCCGACGAATTGATGCGGGAGAATTGCCAGAAGCTTGAGATCGCCAACATCCGCATCCTTAAGAAAATCGAGCGGCTGGTAAGCGATGTGCGCCCTCACCTCACCGGTTTTGACCCGCGTGTTTTGGCGCAGGCGATCTCAAGTTTGGTTCTCTTCGGTTGGTGCGTTTACGCCAAGCAGGACGAACTGCTGCGCTACACGCTCAACGAACGCTACAAGTCCCGCTATGCACTAAACGACCGAAAGCTCACCGAGGACCAGAAGAAGCTGGACGACCTACTTGAGGCCTATCCGTTCGGACTAGTGGATGCCCTCGACCGCGTTCTGCTGGATGGCATCCAGAAAGGTTTCATCGATAGTGACGAGCTCATCGAAGAAGCTAGGAAGCTGGACGACAACTACAAGAATGACAGCCTGCGCCACGCCGTCCAAGGACCTTGGGACGCCTACCGCGATTCGTTCGACGATAACATGGACGAGGTTTGCAAAGGCCTTATCCACGCGGTGAAGACCTACCCCGACCATACACCGATCAACTATGTGGATGGCGCGATCATGTTCCTCAAGCGTATGGGCAAACCTGCAGATGCCCAGCAGGTACTCGACGACTGGCTGGAGGCCAATAAGGACCAGCCTCGCGGGTTCTACGATATTCGGAGCGGGGGTTTCTCGGTGCAGGATCCCGACCTGCGGACCGCTATAACCAACCGGTACAACTCTTATTCGGACACCCGAGATCGAGCGGAGGTGCTTTTCAAGATCGCCAAGGACCACGGCTGGAACGAGGAGGACATTGCCCTTTTGTCGAAGGTTACTCCCCACGAATTCTACGAGATGTTCAAGCGGCTTCGGGCCTTGAGCTGCGGTCGGTGATCAAAAAGGCACTGGAGCTGGGACGCCAAGGAGCTGGCGATCCTGCCTACACCACCATTGGAGCAAATGCGCTCGCCGCGCTGACCAAGCTGCGCGGCGAATCTGCAATCAACGAGCAGCGCGTGTCAGGCCTGTATCAGGTACCCTAGAAACTCAGCTCAAGGCCAAACCACGCCGGCATAGGCCGTACCGAGGTCGAGGACACGCTGAACGGGAACGCTGTTGTCTAACCCTTCACGCCGATGCCAGCGAAGATCTCCACTCGCCCAGTGTCAACCTTCGCTTGCCGACTTCGTGAGGACGGTTGAGCAGAGCAGTAAGAGCCATCATCGCTCCCGACATGAATTTTCTTCGGGCGTCGCCATCTTTGTCTCGCTCGGGCACCAAGAGATTGTTGCAGAGCGCCTTCACGCTGTCGGTGTTGAAGTCCATCTCGACCTCATGCGCGAACCGATTCCGTACCTTGCGCAGGGTGTCGCATTGCTGCGCTTCGAGGTCAGTGATGAGTCCCATGGCAAGGCATCCGGCTATCCGCGTGCTGAAGCTGCCGAACGGCGCGTTGAAGCCTGACAGAAGAGCCTTGGCGCTGGCGTTCTCGATGAGGAAGGCGGCCAACATGTCCATGAGCAACTTGTCCAGAAAGGATGTTGCGACCAAAGCGACGCCGCGGTCGGTTTCCTTGTTCAGCTCCTGAAGCGCAGCCAAAAATCCCTTGAAGTGCGGGTCCTTCTCCCAAATCTCGTCCCGGCCAATTGCGTAGGCCTCAAGCCATTCTGGGGCTTTCTCGTTCAAGGCAACCTCCATGTGGTCGTATCAGGTCGTCCTGGAATTTGGTGCGGTGTAGTCGTGTACGAAGCGATAAACTCATTTCGGAAAGCCATGGAAGTTCGGCGGCCTAGGCTTGCCGGACGCTTCGAAGATAGTTTCGAACAATCCCAACAAATATTCGTCGATCGCTGCCTGATCGGCGCTGTTGAGGTTGCGCTCGAACACGACATCATTCCGGATCATCTTCGAGTAGCCAGACTCGCCAACGCCATTCCACGCCAGCATTTGGCCCCTAACGCCAGCGACTCCGCCAATCACCGTTATGGGCAGCTTGACACCACCGTCTTTCAACATGCCGGCGACGAACGTCGGCAGCTTTTTTCGGAAGACATCTTCGACATGGGGCATAATCAGGTACTTGTTGTTTCCTCTGCGTCCAATTCGCACAATGTCGGCGTTGATGGCCCAAATCTCTCCATTGTTGAAATACTGAGCGATATTCTCTACCTCGCCCCTGTCGTCACTCAACGCGCACATAGCGGCGCCGTCGTCGTTGCGAAGAATGAACAGATTGCCGAAGTCGTCGAAGGAGCCGTACGCGCTCGCCATCTGCCCCGCCAGATCGTGGGGAATAAGCCTTTGCTTAGGATCCGTCGGAATAAGGCGGAGGAAAAGGACACTTTCCGCCGACATAGTGTAGGTGACATCGTCACGACGCGTGCCCAATGACGCGCCCGCTTCGAACCAGAACGCCGGTGGTCTTACGGCGGGCATCCGCTCGAATAGTTCCTCGGCTTTAGGCCGAACTTTCGCCAGGAACGGTCGAAGCTTCAGATAGAACGCCTCGGCCAGCTTTTTCTTGGCGTCCGCTACTTCCTCGCTCGACGCGTTTTCAGACAGCGTGTACGTGACCGGCCAGCTACGCGTTCGATGTATGTCGAACGGCAAGTCGTCGATGTCTCCATAGGCGAGGTTCATGACACCCAGGCAGCGCGACCACGTGAGCGATTTAATCGCGTAACCTAGCTCGATCGCGACGTTCGGATTCATCATCGCACGCGGCCGCTTTCCCCTCTCCTTTCGGCTCGACTTTCCTACCGGCGTTACGTCCCCAACAAACACGGCCGCGTTGTCGATCTTCCGAAAGATCGAATCCGCGATATCGGTCCAGCCGGTTTCGCCTTTCGTGTCGTGGTCGAGTTCGAGGTTCAAGCGGCGCTCCGCCTCGCTGGGTTCCTCAAGGTCTTCGGGCACGCGCAGCTTCGCGATCGCCGATTGAAGGGCATCGCGGACCAAATAATGCGATATCCTGCCGTCATGATCCGATTGCCACGACCAGAAGATTTTCATTAGCTACTCCGGCACGTCTGTCTCGACCTTGCCCCGCTAAGCGAGGCCGGGCGCGCTCGCCCTGTCCAGAGCAAATGCCGTCGATATCCCGCACATACTCAGCACCAACCCATTGACCGAGCCGGCTATCCGACGACGTCTTCAGCGGTGTCTCAAAGCTCCAGACACTCTGATCCGAGCAGATTGAACGTTCTCTTTATCAAAGTGGCAAATCATATATGGAGGATGCTGCGCGCGGGTGTCATTCGGCCTGCAATATTGACCCCCTAAGCCGGGGGATCGGCGTCCAAAATTGACCCCCTACAGGTTGGTCTGTTGCGCTGCCTGCTTTGGAACGAAGCAGGTGGTGGGGGATGCTGATCGTGGAGACGATTGCCCGGATCCGGCGCGAGCACTTCATCAAGGGCAAGACGATCAAGGAGATCGCCCGCGACCTGAAGGTGTCGCGGAACACGGTCCGGAAGGTGCTGAGGTCCGGAGAGACCTCCTTCGAGTACGAGCGGCAGGTGCAGCCACGACCAAAGCTAGGGCGGTGGGCATCGGAGCTCGATAGGCTGCTGGCGGCGAACACGACCAAACCGGCTCGTGAACAGCTGACGCTGATCCGGATCTTCGAAGAGCTGCGCGGGGGTGGCTACGACGGCGGTTATGATGCCGTGCGGCGTTACGCCAGGCGGTGGAGCAAAGAACGCGGGCAATCGACCGTTGCCGCTTATGTCCCACTGTGCTTTGCGCCAGGCGAAGCCTACCAGTTCGACTGGAGCCACGAGGTGGTCTTGCTGAGCGGCACCACGGTGATGGTGAAGGCCGCTCATGTCCGGCTCTGTCACAGTCGCATGCTGTTCGTGCGGGTCTATCCGCGGGAGACGCAGGAGATGGTGTTCGACGCCCACGACCGGGCGTTCGCCCTGTTCAAAGGCACCTGCACCCGCGGCATCTACGACAACATGAAGACCGCCGTAGAGACGATCTTCGTCGGTAAAGGGCGTCTCTACAATCGCCGCTTCCTGCAGATGTGCAGCCACTATCTGGTCGATCCGGTCGCCTGCACGCCAGCGTCGGGCTGGGAGAAGGGGCAGGTCGAGAACCAGGTCGGGCTGGTCAGGGAACGCTTCTTCACGCCGCGGCTGCGGTTCAAAAACCTCGACGAGTTAAACGCCTGGCTGCTCGACAAATGCATCGCCTACGCCAAGGCTCATCGCCATCCGGAGCTGGCCGATCAGACGATCTGGGAAGTGTTCGAAGCCGAACGCCCCAAACTCGTTCCCTATGCCGGCCGCTTCGACGGCTTCCATGCGGTGACGGCATCGGTCTCGAAGACCTGTCTGGTGCGCTTCGACAACAACAAGTACTCGGTCGCAGCCAGCGCAGTCGGACGACCGGTCGAGGTTCAAGCCTATGCCGATCGCATCGTGATCCGTCAGGATGGACGCATCGTTGCCGAGCACCCGCGGTCCTTCGGCCGCGGCGATACCGTCTACGATCCCTGGCATTATGTGCCGGTGCTCGCCCGCAAACCCGGCGCCTTGCGCAACGGCGCTCCCTTCAAAGACTGGGTGCTGCCGGCTGCGATCGAGCGGATCCGGCGCAAGCTTGCCAGCACCGACGATGGCAATCGGCAGATGGTCGACATCCTCAACGCGGTGCTGACGGACGGTCTGCCCGCGGTGGAAGCAGCCTGTGCCGAAGCGCTCAGTCACAGCGTCCATTCCGCCGATGTCGTGCTCAATATTCTGGCCCGTCAACGTGAACCCGCCCCACCGGCCAACATCATGACGCCGGCCGCACTGACGCTCCGTCATGCGCCGATCGCCGATTGTGCCCGCTACGACAACCTCCGGAGGACCATCTGATGGAACGAACCCAAATCTTCGACCTCATGGGCGAACTCAAGCTCTACGGCATGAAGGCTGCCTTCGACGAGATCATGGCAACTGCCGTCAAGCGCCAGCACGAACCTCAGCGCATTGTCGGTGACCTGCTCAACGCCGAGATCAACGAGAAGCAAGCCAGGTCAATCAAATACCAGCTCACCATTGCCAAGCTGCCGCTTGCCAAGGACATCGCCGACTTCCAGTTCGACGGCACGCCGATCAATCAGACTCTCGTCAATGATCTCGCTGGTGGCGGCTTCATCGCCCAACAACGCAACGTCGTGCTGGTTGGCGGCACCGGCACCGGCAAAACCCACCTGGCAATTGCCATCGCCAGAAGCTGCATCCGATCCGGTGCCCGCGGCCGCTTCTTCAACGTAGTCGACCTCGTCAATCGCCTCGAGACCGAGACCCGCAATGGACGGCAAGGTCGGCTCGCCGAGCATCTGACCCGGATGGACTTCATCGTGCTGGATGAGCTCGGCTATTTGCCCTTCGCCCAGTCCGGTGGCCAGCTTCTCTTCCACCTCATCAGCCGGCTCTATGAGCGCGCCTCCGTCATCGTGACCACCAATCTCGCGTTCGGCGAATGGCCGAGCGTGTTCGGCGACGCCAAAATGACCACCGCGTTGCTCGACCGGTTGACCCATCACTGCGACATCGTCGAGACCGGCAACGATAGCTGGCGATTCAAAAGCCGAGACGACGATCACGCCACCCGCGCTCGTCTCGCCTCCGCTATCCCGGCCAGCTCCGACGAGACGAGCGCTACCAGCAAAGCCCGCCGCACGAAGGGGTCAAAATTGGACGCCGATGAAGGGTCAAATTTGGGAGCCGATTGACAGCCGGCCGCATTGCGATCGATATCGGCGTGATCGATCAAACCGATTTCAGGATCCACAACGATCACGGTGACGGCATCGTCCGAATGCTCCGGCTCCGGAGCGGGGGCCGGGTTCACCCAGCGTACTAGACCGGCAAGCAATTCGACACTCGACCGTGGGGCGGTACGGCCCCCAAAGGAATCGTGCCGGCCGAGGACGATCGCCGGACTACGGATAGCTTTCGACCCTCCGACCGAAAACCCCGCGTCCGCCTCCTCGCCTTCCGCCGCCAGAATGACATCCCCATTGGGTAGCGTAGCCAGGACACGGCGGGGAGGCCCGCACAGTCGTCTGAGTGCGGCCGGCGTCGGATCCACGTCCTCGACAACGATCCGTCGTTCCACGGGGTTTATCGCAACAGCTTTCACGTCCGCTATCCTTCCAAGTGTTTCAAGAATCATCGGTCGACGCACCGCGAAGGTCAACGAAAACCGTCAAATTCGCGGTTGAGAGGTGTGGATTCGTCAGGTGCGATGCCGGGCTCGAACGACTAGACTGAGCGTCGACATTGCAGGGATCGTACATGGAGAGGAAACCGCCAACCTTCACGGTGCTGCTCGACGCAAACGTGTGGATCGAGGAGCGGATGTTGAAGTCCGCGCTGGGCAGCGCGCTGTTGTATGCGCTCGCCGGGGCCAAGGCGACATTGGCACTGCCGGAAATCGTCGAGCGCGAGGTGAACCAGGTAATGCCCGATCTCGCGCGGCGCGCGGTTCACAACATTCGCCGAGACATAACGCTTCTCACTCATTTGTCGGGCCGCGAGATGAACGTCAGCGGACCGACACCCAAGGCGATCTCCGACGGAATGTCGGCGCGCTGGCAACAACTTTCCGGATCGATAGAACGGATCGCCTTCACCTTCGAGCAGGCCAGTGCGGCTCTTTCTCGGATCATCTCAAAGACCGCTCCTTGCGGTGAGAACAACGAGCAGTTCCGCGATTGCTGCATCTGGGAGGCTGGGCTGTCGCTGGCCGAAACGCGAATGCTGCATCTCGTCAGCGCGGACCACGCCTTCTACGATGGCCGGAAGTATGCGAACGGTCTGGCGAAGGCCTTGCGGGCTGAGGTCGAGAGGCGAGACGTCCAGCTATTCCTGCATCCGACGGTTCAGGAACTCCTCAGTGCTTTGGGGAACACGGTCGTGTCGATCGACGAGCGAGCGATCGCGACGTCTATCATCGAGTCGGTGTCTTCGGACGCTCGCGCCATTGCAAGTGAAAAAGGACCGTTCGAATTGGGGCGCGCCTTGGCCGCCCAGATCAAGGGGTATGCGACCCCCAAGGAAGCACTCGTCGCGGTTTCATTCGAGCTGTACTTCGAATTGGATCGGGTGGGCTCCACCGGCCCTTTCGGAGAGGATGAGAAGGCGCTTCTCACCCTGAAGGGAGATTGTGACTTCGATCCGAACAGAAACGCCGTCTCGGCGATCGAGGTTAAGTCATGGTCGCAGCGTATCGGCCACTCATGGGGGAGTGCCCACTATTTCTCCGAAACCCGCGACGATCAGAAATTCGACCAACCGAGCGTTTCGTAAGTCATTTACTACCGGTCCTCATCCACTGGGGAAACTATGCTGATCCTTCCGGCGGACGGCGTTCGCGAAGGACAGCCGTTGGGCAGGACATAAGGATCAGACACCCGGTCCATACTTTCTCAGCGTAACTTCCATCAACTCGTCGTCGTCGATTTCTCCCCGCGCCCAGCTATCCAAGATTGCCTCGGTTTCCCGCGAGGCATGCAAGCCTTCAATCGCGTTGTTTGCCGTTGCAAGTCGTGCTGCGTTCGACCGCGCTGCGTACTCGGCAGGCTCGGCGGACGGGCCACGCTTGATCACCCGTCTCGCCGCCTTTCTCAGTCTCACCCGCGCCTCCGTCCGATGGTTACTGTTTCAGCTTGTAGGTGCCGTTCAGCCACACATGCAGGAACTCCTGGCGCCGCGTGGCTGATGACTGCGTGGACGACCGAGTCTGGCTTCCGTGGTCCAAGATGTCAGGTGACGACGTCGCCGGACTTAGCGGGAGCCCTGCTTTATCGACATTTCCGAATCTTCTTGGGCCTCGGTCGCGACATCGGGAAAGCGTTCGATGACGCGAAGGTAAGCCAAGACTGCCTTGTCAGGTTTGCGTCGTTTGCGCTCCCAGTTCTGCAAGGTGTCCACATCCATGCCGAAGCGCATCGCGAACTGTTCCTGCGTCAGCTTGAGACCCTCGCGCAGTTGCCTGATGTCGGGATTGCGATCGGTCGAGCGCGCGATGACACCTGCGTCCGCGAGCTCCGCTACCAACTGTTGGCGGCTTTCGACGCTTGGCAACTCGACCACAATACGACCGCTCTGAAGCATCTCTTCGACCGCCCGTTTGGCGCGAAGTAACGTGAGGCCGCGGCGAGCCAACGATTCGCTCGCTAAAATCGTGTTCGGTTTACGGCTTGCTGCCGGGCGAAGGGACATCACGACGGGTGAACCGGAGCTGACCTGGGGTACGACCTGGACGGGCCCCAGACGTCCGAGCCGCTCCTTGAACGACGAGTTCGTCATATTCCATCACCTCCATCACGTGCTGCGCGAGCATGTGCAGATTTTCTCGGCCGACGGCCGATCGGCCGGCGTCGGAATGCATATGAAATCCATTCAGAACCAGCGTCCGCCCACGCTCCTCGACCTCTGCCATCGCGAATACGGGCCCTGCCGGGGTTTGAATGCGGACGGTAACCACTTGGCCGGACGTGAGTTCATACCGGAAATCGAACGATATCTCCTCGGGCTTCCACTTCATTTGTATACGCCATTGACTGGGTAATTTCAATCATCCTATCCGCCAACCCGGCAAGGAGGGAGTCGGCTTCGAGGTCGGCAGCGATGTTCTTGATTTGTTCCAAGAATAAGGCCGACGCTGTTAATTATCCAAATGCACGAGGCTTCCGGACCACAGGTCGCGCTGCACGGCCCGGCCAAAAGCCCCCTTGGCTCGATTGTGCCGCCGACCTCAGAACGAGTAGTGGAGGTTTGCCTGAGGATAAAATGCGAAGCTGTTGTACTGCGCAGTCCGAAGGGTCGAAAACGACTGAAGCCCCTGCAAGATGAAGCTCATGGTGAAAGGCCCCGACGTCCAGTCGGCCCGACCGCTCGCCAGCAATATGACGTCCTGCCGTCCTCCTAGCACTTCCGTGAAATGCTTGCCCTGAACGTAGCCAGACGCGGTGACGGACAGTCCCTGAATCGAGGTCTGCCAAGTGACATTGGTCTGCGCCTTCACGGCGACATTGCGCTGGCTCGCCACATCCGACGTCGTGTAGTTAAGCTCTCCGGCGACACCCTGGGACGTGCAGAAGACCTCTCTGCCTTTCGGCCCACAAGTGGCCCCTCCTCCGAGATCTATGTTCGTCCGTCCCAGCACCGCCGATGCGGTCGCAAGTTCGATCTGGTACGGCCGAAAGCCCGAACCGAAAACGGTGCTTGATGAGATGCCGAGGTTGAGCAGATCGCTGACGGTGGTACCGTTCGAAACGAGCTTGTCCGACCCTCGCACCGCGCTCAGTACATGCGAATAGGTTGCGGAGTTGGCCAAGACCTCCGAGTTCTTGGACGCCAGCGTCGCATAGCGTTGATCCAACGCTTGCGACGAGAGAATAATCGAGTCGAGCGTGGCGACCGGAATGATCGCCGTAACGCCGGCCGACGTGTTCAGTACCCGATCGCTCTTCCCCGGATTGCTCTTCAGTGCATTGGTGTCGAATCCCGGCTGGGACTGCAAAGCAAACGAAACACTCGTCTGTCGCGGCTTCTGCTTCTCGATGGTCTCGCTTACGACCCTGTGCCGGACGACCTTCTCCTTCTTCGGTCCGACCAAGGCCTGGAGGTGTTCGCAGGAGACGTTGCTATCCAGGAACATCGACTGCTTATCGCGCGCCAGCTTCGCCTTGAGCTCCGGCGAAGGACTTCTGAGCTCGCCGCACGTGTACGGACGTTCGACCATCGTCGTGAAAGTCTCCGTCCGCTGAACCGTAATCCGCTCCGTCTCCGGCAGATGAGGCTTGATTACGGGTTGAGGAAGCGCAGTTTCGATGCGAACCTGGATGTTGGGGTCGACGGCTTGCCCGAATGCCGGGGAGCCCGCAAACGACAATATGCCGATGACCAGAAAACGACCCGCTCTCGCACGCATGGCGCCCCTCACGCTGTTTTGGGTGGGATATCTTGCGCGTCGGTATTGGTCGCCGTTACCGATGGCCGCTGCGGCCATCCTCCTCGGATTCGAAGGCCCGGTGCTATATGCCCAGCCGTCCGGAGTAGACCCGAATATCGGAGCGAGGATCGAACAATCCCTGCCCAGTCCGGCCGATCGGCTCCTCAATACCCCGTCTCAAAATGCGCCCACCGCGTCCCCGAAATCCAAAATCAAAAGGTTCTATCCCAAAAACAGCCATCGGCATGGACGATGATCCGCCTTCGGATAACCTCCTCGGCAAAGCAAATGTAATGCCGGAACCAACGAAGATTAGCGAGGTGGGGAGCAAACACAACCCTAGCGGGCGCGTTTTCATCAATTTTTAACGCAAGCGAGCCGGCGTTGACTCTCGCCTGACCGAGGCATAGTTGCTTTGGTGGTTGTCCTTAAAATCGTTGTCAGACCATGAAGCGGCCGCTCGACCGTCCAGTCAGACTAACGCCAATTCAGCTTGCCCCCCTGGTGAGCGCGGTTCGTGCGACATTTAAACCCGCCGAAATATGGTTGTTCGGAAGTCGAGCGAGAGGGGACTCCCGTCCCGATAGCGACTGGGATCTTCTCGTCGTCCTGCCGGACAACGCGCCGGACGAACTGACCGACCCTGTAGAGACTTGGCGGATCGCGCGCAGCACCTGCCTACCGGTGACGCTGCTCGCAACGAAAGTTCGCGACTTAGAGGCGATCTGGGGGATACCGAATACGATCGGGTACGATCTTTCTCGGGAAGGTGTGCGCCTTGTCGACTGAGCTTGTGATAGCCACCAGCCTGCGCCTGGCGAAGGCCAACCTGGACGCCTTTAAGCTGTTGTTGGAAGGCTCGAACCGCAATGCGGCCTACCATGCGGAACAAGCGCTGGAACATATCATCTCAGCCATCGCCATATCCGAAAACATCCACTATCCGCGGAGTCAGCAGCACCAACTAGATACGATGGCCCGCGCGCTTCCTGAAGACAACGCGTTGCGATCCGATGTCATCGAGCTCTCTTGGCTAGAAGCCTACGCGACGGCCTATCGGTACCCGCGAACTAAGGGCACGATGGTCGATGAACCACCGCATTCTAGGCTCGAACCAACGTTGAATCAGATCGGACTTATACTCCAGAAGACCGCAGAGCATTTTGGTGTCGACCTCGATGCGAGGAACGCACCGGCTCACCGTGCCGATCCGCCTCGGACGCCGATTCCGCCGCACGGCATCAAATAGATTCTTCCCTCGCGGGCGTCTTCTTCGCGCATCCGGTCGGTAGTCAAGACGTCGGAGCCGCAGCTCCGTATAGGAATAGCACTCGCCGGACGGCCGAAATGGCGAGATGTCGACGGCGTCATCCGGAATCAGGCCGCGATCATCGGCTACTTCGACGACTTCAAGCTGATGATGATCCTGACGTTGGCCGCCGCGCCCTCCTCCTGCTTCTTCGCGGCGTTCTGCCGGCCTCTTCCGGAGAGAGGACCGCGGCGATGGAAACTTGAAACACAACAACTATAGGACGTAAGTAAAAGGTCTCGGTTGCATTTACCGATTCCGAAAACGATACCTAACAACGCTGCCGTTGCTCGCAGCGCCGATTATTCGATTTCACCCCTTTAAGCACACGCGAGATTGCCGATGTGGCCCGACAACGAGACCGAACGGGACTTCCTGAACTTCTCCGGCGTCGCCGAGACCGTGGCCGAGATCATCGTCCAGGCCAAGGGCCGCCCGATCTCGATCGGCGTGTCGGGCGCCTGGGGCATCGGTAAGTCCTCGATGATCAAGCTGACCCGCTCCGCCATCGCCGCCAGGGAGAACGAGAGCGGGAAGAAGGCGTCCGACAAGTACGTCTTCGTCGAGTTCAACGCCTGGCTCTATCAGGGGTACGACGATGCGCGCGCCGCGTTGATGGACGTGATCGCCGACAAGCTTGCGAAGGAAGCGGACAGCCGACAGACGGCCCTTGACAAGGTCGCAGCTCTCGCCAAGCGGGTGAAATGGCTCCGGGCGGCGAAGCTCGCCGCGACCTCGGCCGTCCTCGATCTACCTCGGGGTGCCTCCGGTCGGGGCCTTCGGCGAGATATTCGAGCTCGGCAGGAAGGTCTGGGCCGAGGGCGTTGGGAAGGAAACCGGCGACGCCACCAAGAAGGCCGTGACGGACGCGGCGAAGGAAGCCGGCGAACTGCTGAAGCCGAAGGAGGAAACGTCCCCGCCGAAGGAGATCCAGGCGTTGCGCGACGCGTTCGAGCAGACGCTCGACGAGCTCGGGATCACGTTGGTCGTGTTGATCGACGATCTCGACCGGTGCCTGCCGGAAACCACGATCTCGACGCTGGAAGCGATCCGCCTGTTTCTCTTCCTCAAGAACACCGCCTTTGTGATCGCTGCCGACAACGACATGATCAAGCACGCCGTGCGGAAGCACTTCGTCGGCGTCAGCGACGACCTTCTGGTCACCAACTACTTCGACAAACTCATCCAGGTCCCCATCCGGGTGCCGCAGCTCGGCACCCAGGAGGTCCGCGCCTACATGATGCTGCTGTTCGTGGACAACAGCGAGTTGTCCGACGACGACAAGGAGAAGATCCGTGCCGCCATGATCGATCAGCTTAAGCGGACGTGGCAGGGAAAGAAGGTCGATCGGGCCTTCGTCCAGTCGCTCGGCGTGAAGCTGCCCGAGCATCTCGTCGGCCAGTTCGACACGGCCGAAAGGCTCGCCTCGCTCATGACGACAGCGTCGGGAATTCTGGGAAATCCGCGGCTGATCAAGCGCTTCCTGAACGCGCTCTCGATCCGCATGACGATCTCGAAAGCGCAGGGCGTCGGCGTCGACGAGGCGGTGCTCGCCAAGCTGTTGCTGTTCGAGCGAATCGGCGACACCGCGGCCTATGCGGAACTGGTCAAGCACGTCAGCGCCTCGGGCGAGGGAAAGCCCGCGTTCCTTCAGGAATGGGAAGACGCCGCGACGGCCGGCCGCGATCTCGATCTGAAGGCTCCGTGGAACGCTCCCTTCGTGAAGGAATGGCTGGCGCTATCGCCGCCACTTCACGACCACGACCTGCGCGGCGCGCTCTACGTCGGCCGCGAGCAGGCGCCGCTGATCACGCCCGAAGACCGCCTGTCCTCGGAGGCGGCCGAGTTGCTCTCCGCGCTGCTCGAGCATCCCGACATGGCCCACCAGCTCAAGGACAGGTTGACCCGGGTCTCGCGCATCGAGATCACCGTGATGATGGACCGCTTGCTCGAGCGCGCCAGAAAGGAACAGGATTGGGGCGTCCCGCCGATCCTCAACGCCTGCATCGTTCTCGCCGATGCCGACCCGCCGCAGGGAGCGCGGCTCGCCGCGTTTCTCGCGGACCGCCCTCCGCAGCAGATCCAACCGAACATCATTCCGAAGATCGGCGACCGCCCGTGGTCGGGAAGCGTGCTCGATGCTTGGAATTCATCGCCTGACGTTTCGCGCCCGGTGAAGACGGCGATTAGAAAGACGAGAGAGCATGGGAACGTCGCAGTCTAGTGACGGCCCCGGTCCTGGCGTGCCCTTGGTTCCTCCTTGGACGCCGGCTGCACCGCAGGATCCCGTACCTCCCGCGCCCCCGCCCGGAGCTCCGGACGTCCCGCCGGGCATTCCTCCGACCGATGGCGTCCCGCCCGCGCCTCCCGCAGCGCCGCCGCCAGTTCTGCAGCCGGCGCCGCTGGCACCCGAACGACGGTTCGGCGGCGTCCGAACGAGCCTGGGCAACTTCGCACGATCCGGAGACGGCCGCGACCTCAGGCGCGGACTCGGACATTACGTCCGGAACGGCTACGGAGGGTCGAATTTCGCAACGCAGCGGTTCGGCGGCACTGCCCAGACGGCGGGATCGCTCGGCCACGCCCTCTATTCCACCGCGCAGGGCAATGCGGACGCTCCCGTCGATGCGGCTGCGCTCGCCGGGCGCTCCACCGAGGAGATCGCGAGCGCGATCATCGAAGCGGTCAGACCCATCGACGGGACGCAGGACGCGGAAGCCGAACGCGCGTCGATCCACGACGCGATGTCCGAATTGCTGACCCAATACCCGGACGCCGACCTCCTCGACCTGTCCGCCCCCGAACGCGAGTTCGTCATCGAGAAGTTCACGGCGATCGACGTGGCGCGACGCTTCGAGCTGGATGTCGGCAAGACGTTGCTCGAGAGGGCGCCAACCGCGACCGTCGCGCTGGCTCGACTGAAACAAATGCGGTCATACATCGCCGAGACTGTGGCCGCCTCCTTCCGCAAGCTCAAGGAACAGGGACGCACGCTCACGGCCGGACGCGTCGCGCGCGTCGTCCAGGCCGCGCTGCGCGAGACGTTCGAGGTCTTCGAGGGGTACGAAGAGTGAAATTGCTTTGCGCACCGGCCGAGGTCCGTCGGCTCAAGGAAAGAGACACGCTCAGGGTCGTTCTCTACGGCCAGGCGGGGGCCGATGATCGCGGCAGCGCCGGTGCCGCCGTGCGCAACGAGATTCGCAGGGCGCGTCTGGCCCCGAACCGCAGGGCCTGGGATCTGCTATCCATCGCGATGTCCGTCATGGCGGCCGATGCGGCGGGGCGACGAAGCCTAAGTCCGGATGGCTGGACACGCGAGTTCGAGATGGAAGTCGCGGTCGCCGAACCGGCGTTCTGGAACGGGACGGCGGACCTCCTCGCCGACGCGCTGTCGTTTCTCACGACCGACCGATGGCAATTCCGCTTCATCGCCGGCGGCGCGGCACCGCAGCCGCCAGCCGAGGTATTTCGGCCGCCCGAAGGCTGCGTCGTACTCCTGTCGGGCGGGCTCGACAGTCTAAGCGGCGCCATCGACCTTGCAGCGTCCGGCGAGCGACCCGTCGCGATCAGCAAGACTGTCCGGGGCGATGCCGAAAAGCAGCTTGGGTTCGCTTCGTCGATCGGCGGTGGTTTGCGGCATTTTCAGTTGAACGACAACGCGGCCGTCCCGGGCACCGAAGATACTTCTCAAAGGGCGCGCTCGATCATCTTTCTTGCCTTCGGCGTCCTCGTCGCAACTGCGCTCAAGCCATACCGTCCCGGCGGCAGCTTGCCACTCTACGTCTGCGAAAACGGCTTCATCGCCATCAACCCGCCGCTGACGGGAAGCCGCATCGGCAGTTTGAGCACCCGTACGGTACATCCCTACTTCCTCGCGAGGTTTCAGGACGTTCTCGACGCCGCGAAACTGGGCGTGAGTATCCGCACTCCGTATGCCGAGAAGACGAAGGGCGAGATGCTGAAGGAGTGCGCGGACCAGGACCTGCTGCGCGCGTTGGCGTCGAGCTCGACGAGTTGCGGCCGCTTTCAGCGCTACAACTATCACCATTGCGGGCGGTGCGTCCCATGTCAGGTCCGCAGAGCGGCTTTCCTTGCGTGGGGCGAAGAGGATCCGACCGACTACGTCTATGAACATCTTGGTCGCGACGATCCGGATCACGCTGGCTTCGACGACGTCCGCTCGGTCGGCATGGCGCTGGCAGCCGCGAAGGGCGCGGGGTTCGACGACTGGCTTGGCGGAGCCCTTTCGTGGCCGGGTATCGAGGAGCGCGACGTGCTGAAGGATATGCTACGCCGGGGGCTTGGCGAACTCGGCGCCTTGCATGCAAAATACGGTGTCAAGTGATCGACCTGCACGCCCATCTCGACCTCTATCCCGATCCGGTCGCGACAACGAACGAGTGCATCGAGCGCAGCCTGTTCGTCCTGTCGGTGACGACGACGCCCTCGGCCTGGTCGGGAACGGCGGCACTGGCGAAGGACGCAGCGCGCATCCGTACGGCGATCGGGCTGCATCCTCAGATCGCGCAGGAACGCCGGGGCGAGCTCGGGCTCTTCGAGGAACTGCTCCCGCGATCGCGGTACGTCGGAGAGATCGGACTGGACGGCGGACCCGAGCTCAAGACAACGTGGGACATCCAGCTCAGCGTGTTCGCCGAGATCCTGCGCATGTGTCACGTCGCCGGCGGCCGCGTTATGACGATCCACAGCCGGCGCGCGGCCACGCCCGTTCTCGACGCCCTAGCTTCCGAGGCCGACGCCGGCGTGGCCGTCCTTCACTGGTTCTCCGGATCGCGACGCGAGCTTCAACGCGCGATCGATCAGGGATGCTGGTTCAGCGTGGGGCCCGCGATGCTCGCCGGCGAGAGAGGACGCGCGATGACCACGCTGATGCCTCGCGAACGCATACTTACGGAATCGGACGGGCCATTTGCCCAGATCGACGGCCGCCCTCTCTTCCCGTGGGACGCCGCCGCCGCCGAGACAACGCTGGCCGGCCTCTGGGGCGTCGGGGAGGAAGAGGTACGGGCCCAACTGCTGGCGAACCTGAAACGACTGACCACTCAGGATTCACAACGATCACGGTGACGGGATTGCCCGAATGAACGAGGGCTGGGTTCACCCGGCGATCGAAGCGCCGCGAAGGTCAACGAGAACTGTCAAATTCGCGATCAAGAGGTCTGGAAGGCGCCGAAGTCGGCTGTCCGTTGAGCGCCCAGACATCTTTCCCGATCGACGACCCCCGTCCCAACAACGACCCGCCGCCGTCCAGCGGCTAATGGCGTCCGTTGGAAACGGCGGCGGTGAGAGGTTCGCGGGAAACCTGAAAGTCGCCTTCGCCGCTGAATTTCTTCCGCATCATGCGCAGCAGCGAGCGCCCCTGCCGCTCGGTCACCGGATAGGCGGTCATCGGTTCCGGATCCTCCGGGAAGCTTGGGCCAACGACTTTGCGGACCGCTTGGATGCTCAAGCTGGCGCTCGCGCCCTCGAACAGAAGTTCATCGGTTGCGGGATGCCATACGCAAACGACTATTGCTAACATTGCGAGAGCTCTTTCTTGAAGGCCTGCCGTTTGTCGTACGTCTGCATGCTACTGGGGACACGGCCGTCCCTCCCCCTAGTTGGAGATTTCAAACGCGGATGAAAATGGCGCAAAAGATCGTCGTAGGCATCTAAAGATGCGTTGACAGCGTGGGGTCGGCGAGTCGCTTGGACGTGTCACTCGCCGCAGGGGCAGCGAGCCGACCAAGCCTCGGGACTGCCGGATAAGGCCTTTACAATTGGCAAGCGGCGGCAAGACCGCGACTCGACGCAACGCCGACGGACGCAACACTCGCGTCGGCTGGATTTGACATCCGGTCGGCCCTTCCGGAGCTATGTGAAGCTAAGCCGTCTTGCGTTCCCCATGGGCTCTTCAAAGACGCGTCGCGGATGTCCGGTCGTGAGCAGGCCAATAGGTTAGGGGGGTGACCCGAGAGGCCCATCCCATGGCTGCCGCCCCTGGGACCCCCGTTTCCGCCGACGACAGGGGCATCGGGCAGCGCCTCGGTATCTCCAGCCACAAATCGCTATAAGCCCGCTGGGGCAGACGGGTGGACCGGCAGGGCGGCATCCGCCCCCCGGCTCTCGCGCAGCAGGATCGTCGCGGCTGCCCCGAGGAAGGTCTACAACGAGCTCGTCGCATCCGGAGTCAGCGCCGTTTGGAGGAGGTATTAAAATACCTAATTTCGATCGGATCCAGTTTTCTGAATCCTATCCTCGGAGTTCTCTAATTAGTCCGGGGAGTAGCGGCGGATCTGCTACTTTAAGGCCATCGCTAAGGCCCTAATAAAGCAATCTTAACTAGCTTCTAGCACTAAATAAAAGAAAGCTACTTTTCTTTATTAGGAACTCTGCCGGTCCTGACCGCCAGGGCGGATCTCGAGTCCCGCGTGGAGCGCAAGCTGTACGCGGCGCTGCGCGGCGGGCGCGTATTCAAGGGCGATCTCGCGGTCTCCTACCAGCGGTTCGGCATATCGACGAAGACGCTGGACGTCTTGCGTTCCCCAGGAGCTCTTCAAAGACGCGTCGCGGTTTCCGGTCGTGAGCAGGCCAATAGGTCAGGCGGTAACCCGAGAGGCCCATCCCATGGCCGCCGACCCTAGGACCCCCGTTTCCGCCGACGACAGGGGCATCGGGCAGTGCCTCGGGTATCTCCGGCCACAAATCGCTAGAAGTCCGCTGTGGCAGACGGGTGCACCGGCAGAGCGGCATCCGCCTCCCCGGCTCCCATTTTCGAGCCAACCTAGGTCCTGCGGCGGTTGAGTGCGAAGCCGGCAGCTAGGGCGGCTATCATCGCGATCTGGGCCGCAACGGTCTGCGCGGTGGGAAAAAGACCTACCATCGACAGACGGGGTACTGCGCGCAGCGGCGCGATGCCGATGATGCCGGCCTCCTGCAGCGCGGATACACCCTTGCCGGCGAGCACGACCGTGAGAACCGCCATGAGCCAGGAGCTGTAGGTGAAGAACTTGCTGATCGGGAGCCGCCTGCTGTAGCGCAGCATCGCCCATGCGATGACCATCAGCGCGATGCAGGCGCTGAGCGCGCCAGCGAGGATCGCACCGCCGTTCCCCTGATGCCAGAGCGCGGCGTAGAACAGGATGGTCTCGAACACCTCCCGATAGACGACGACGAACGCGAGGACTAACAGAAACCAGGCCGAGCCGCCGGACAGCGCCTTCGACATCCTTTCGCGGATATACCGCTGCCACTGATCCGCCTGCGCCTTGCCGTGCATCCAGATGCCGACCGACAGCAGCACCACCGCCGCGAAGATCGACCCGAACCCTTCGGTCAATTCGCGGCTCGCGCCGCTGATCCCGATCACCCAGGTCGCGACGACCCAGGTGAGGAAGCCTGCGACGAGCGCGCCGATCCAGCCCGCGTGCACGTACGGCATGACTTCCATCCGTTCGGCTTTGCGGAGAAAGGCGATCATGGCGACCACGATGAGGAGCGCTTCGAGACCCTCGCGCAGCAGGATCGTCGCGGCCCCGAGGAAGGTCGACAACGAGCTCGTCGCATCCGGAGACAACGCCGCCTGCGCGTCGTCGAGGAGACCGTCCAGAACCCGAACGCGATCCGAGAGCAGGTCTGCGGTCTCACTCTGCACGGCCGCGCGATACTCCCCCATCAGTCCTTCGATCCGCTCCATCAGCGTGCGGTCGCTTGCGGTCAGCGCCGGCTCGATCGGCTCGAAGCCGTCCAGATAGGCGGATAATGCGAGCTCGCCAGCGCGTTTGCGATCCCCCGCCCGGACAGCCTCGACGCTCTCCGTCAAGCGTGTCCGGACAAGCGATAGCGCCCCATCCTGCTGCGCGACGGCCGCCGGATGGCGGCGCAGGTACGCGATGAGGGCGTCGGCTTTGTCCTGCCCGATCTTGGCGGCGAGCGCCGCGGGCATCGTTCCGATCAGCGTCTTCAGGTCAGGAAGAAGCCGATGAAGTGACGCATCCCTCTTCCAGAGGCGTTCGCCTTCCACCGCGGGGGCGTCCGGAAAGGCAAACTGGCCGACGTAGAACGCCAGCGCCCAGCGCTCATCGACCGGCAGTCCTTCGAAGCTCGCCATCGCCGTTCCGTCCAGCCCTTGCGTAATGACCTGATAGAGTCCGAACACGCTGCGCTGACGGGCACGGTCGGCATCCGTGAAGTCGACGGGAGGGGTATCCAGCTTGGCGGCCTCCGGGCCGTGACCGTCGCCGGCCTCTCCGTGGCAGGCTGCACAGTTCTGGACGTACAGCGTCGCAGCGCGCGCGAGATCAGGAGCTTTTGCCGGCGCAAGCGGCACGGGATAGGCCGCAAGGAGCGCGGCCGCCAAGCGGTGCGCGATCTCGGCAACCTGTTCGGGCTCGGCCTTTTCGGCGATCGCGCGCTTCAGTCTATCGGCTTCGCCGAGGAGCGTCTCCTTCTCGGGCTTCGGCGGGAGCGCCTGCAGCTTTTCGGCAACTGTAGCGGCAAACTCTTTCTGCTCCGCATATTCCGAAGGGCTGGACACCTGTCCGTGCGCCACCGCGCCTGCATAGTCGACCGCGATGTAGTCGAGCAGACGCCAGGTCGTCTCGACGTCGCCGGTTTCGGCCCTGGCCGCACCCAAGAGCACGAAAGCGACCACGGCGAAGAATGCGAAACGCAACGGTCCGGCTTTCACAACGATGCCTAATGAATCAATGGGGATAAGTTGGTACCGTCCGGGTACCGGCCGCTCAATTGGAGTTGCTCTAATCTGCTTGCAGATCACCTTTTGTTGAGAAGCCCCGACGCGTCCTCCGCGCGCCGCTGCGGCAACGAAGGGCGAGCATCATCATGGTGGTGTCGGTGGTGTCGTCGCCCACCTGTACGGCGTCGCCCCGAGGTGACCGCGAACGCCGATCGCTTAAAACCCCGCTATGCCCCGCCCGCGACAGGTTCCGGCGTTGGATCTGGTCACCCCTCTCTGCCGGAGGGTTTCAATCGCAGGGAAATTCGCGGGGAGTTCTCTCGAGGCTTGCGTTTACCTCTATCTCGGCCTGCCGGAAGAGTTCGTCCAGCGCCTTGCCTCCTTCCGCTACCGCTTGGTTCGAGGGGATACGGTCGCTTTGCGCGGCTTGAAGTGGCCCCCGCATGGAATCCCGGACCCTGTGGAGCCAAGTCACGGGACTGCTGTTTTCCAACGCGCGATCGACGAGCTGGCTGCGTATGATGCATTCGAGCGCAAGAATGCGCCCTTCCTTCAGTGCGTCCATCAAACTCCCCCGTGTCGGTAGCCGTCAGAAGAGTTCCGCCCGATGACACGACCTATACGCGGGATGAATCCGGGCACCTCGGCCGCGTACTTGTCGTAGCCTTCCCCGAACTGCGCCCTAACCGCACGCTCCTCGCTGCGGGCCAGTTTCACGTACATGGCGGCCAGCACCGGAAACATCGCAAGCGTGAGAATGGTGGGCCACTGGACGAGAAAGCCGAGCATCACAAGAATGAACCCGACGTATTGCGGGTGTCTTACGAAGCCATAGGGGCCGGTCGTGGCCATGCCACGGACCCGCTGCGCTTCGTAGAGCACTTTCCAGGCAGAGGAGATCAGCAGGAAGCCGGCGCCGATCAGGAGAAAACTCAGGATATGGAATGGTCCTGCATGCGGGTGGGCTTTCCAGCCGAACATCATCTCGAGAAGATGGCCGGCGTCGTGCGAGAACCAATCCACGTCGGGGAAGCGAGACTGCAGCCATCCCGACAGGAAGTATATGGTAAGCGGAAAGCCGTACATCTCCACGAACAGCGCGATCAAGAACGCGCTGAAGGCGCCGAACGAACTCCAGTCCTGCGGCGTCTGTGGTTTGAAGAAGGTGTATGCGAACAGGATGAAGATCGCCGAGTTGACGATGACCAGGCTCCATAGGCCGTAGGCGGGCGTCGCTTCGCTCATGACGACCTCGGTCCATCATTGGCGCCGTGTCGATCGTGGTGATGACCGCCATGCATGAAAAAATGCATCAACGGGCAAGCAAGAAGTGGCAGCCAGATCAACACGCCGAGCACGTGAGCCCGGTGCTCGGTGAACAGAAGGGCTCCGGCGACGATCAGGAATCCGAACAGCACTATGCCGGCTCGCGCCTTGACCGACATCCCTTCTCGCGCGCGCTGTTCATGTCCGGCGTAGTCTCTCGAAAGCATCTGCCTGTTCCCCTGACGATCTGAGAACATACGTCAGATGTGTTCTGTGCTTCTTGACCCACATCAACTTCACGTCGTGGTCTCGCCGGTGGGCGTTGTCGCGACATATCCGTACGCGTTTTCCTGAGGGCCTCACCGCGCCGGAAGGCTTGAGGACACGATAAAATTTGCGTCGCGCGAAGGCAAACAATCGATCCTCTTTCTTGATGTGAATCAAGATTCTCACGCGAGATCTGCGGTCTAAGAGCTTCATCTCACTTCACTTGAAAGTACACGGGAGAAGGACTCATGATCCGTCGTCAACTACTCGCCGCCACCATCGCCCTTGGCTTCGCCACGCTGCCCGCGGTCGCACAAACAACGACCTCGGACGAAAAGAACGGCCACCACTACTCCGGTGGACCCAAGACCGAGGTTCCGCATCACATGGGGGCCAAAGAGGACACGGGCCCGAAGGCCGCTTCCGATGGAGGAAGCCACCACTATACGGGTGGCCCGAACTCTCCGACGCCGCATCACATCGGACCAAAGAAGAACTAGCGCGACAACTCGGCTTCACTACCGCATCCAATTGCCTGCCCGGAAGGAGCTCGCCTTGTAGATTCTTCCGAGCAGCGGGCCGCCGGTAGGCTGGCGTCCCCTGCTCCGTCGAAGTCGTGGCTATTCGATGTGGCGATGAAGGCTCAGTTTGGCGGGATCCGCCTCTCGTCGCCGCGACCCTGCACGTCCCGTAAACTCTCTTCAGCGAGAACGTTCATGCCAGCCCTGATTGCCGACGAGCGGTGTTCCGTCCACTGCTTCGACGACTGCTCTCTCCCCTCCTCCTCGAAGAGCAGAAAATCGGCCGGCGACGAACCGATCGCGCATATGGGGAAGATCGTTCAGTACAAGCGGGGGGCCGAGATATTCGGCCAGGGCCAGCCCGCTCTCTACCTTTATCGCGTGCTGACCGGCGCCGTCAGGACCGTGTGGATATCCAACGGCGGCCGACGGCAAATTCGAGACTTCTACCTGCCAGGTGATTATTTCGGCCTTGAGATGGGAAGCGCGCACTCGCTGTCCGCTACGCGATCGGCGATACGCAAATAAGGGTCATCAATGTACACACGATCGCCAAATTGACTGGCCGTCGAAAGGACGTCACGCACCAGCTCCTTCAGGTGAAGGACGACGAACTCGTCCGTCTTCAGGATCAGACCCTTCTGCTCAACAAGACGGCTGAAGAACGCATCGCCTGGTTTCTCGTTCGAATGACGGCCCGCAGCGAGACACAGAAATTCATCACGCTGCCGATGCCACGCAAGGACGTCGCCGAGCACCTGGGTCTCACGATCGAGACGGTCTCACGAACGATGAGACAATTGGAAAGCGCAGGCCTGATCAAGTCGCTGAGCCGACGCCGGATCCAAGTCCTGAACGACAAGGCTCTCAGGAAGCTCGTTTCCTGAATTCGGCCGCGCTGCGGCTCATCCGCACAACGACCGCGGAGTAACTGGCCGCACGGAAGTCGAATGCTGTAAGAAATTTCCTCGCACGGCGTCTATCTATCGCGCTCATTTGTTTCCGGTCGACGCACGTCATCGTCGCCCGTCCCTCACGATGGATATCGCCCTGCTTCTCCGAGCCCTGCGGTCGCACGCCGAACCCGAGAACAATCGTGCCATTCGGCAGGTCACAGTGCACAACGCTGCGATCGATCGCGTCCGTGCGTTATTGATGCTACTGGTGCTCCTGCATCACGCCGTCATTCCCTACACCTACTTTGGAGGGACCGACGCTGAGAAGTGGATCGGCTTCGATACGATCGTGCTGGCCAACGACAGTTTCTTCATGGCTATGTTCTTCTTCCTTTCGGGGCTGTTCGTGTGGCCGGGCCTGGCTCACAAGGCAGCTCCGGAGTTTCTGTCTCAACGCTTGGTCAGGCTCGGGCTACCCTTCGTAATCGCCGTCTTCACCATCATTCCCCTCGCCTACTATGCTCTCGAACTGCGGCAGACTCCGGATATCAGCTTTGGCGAATTCTGGTTAAAAACGATCACTGTTGGGCCGTGGCCAAGCGGACCGGTCTGGTTCCTCTGGGTGCTATTGGCGTGCGATGTCGTGGCGTGCGCCCTCAGCCGAGTGGCGCCCCGTTTGTTGGACCCGGTGAACCTGCTATCGGTACGCAGTTACGATCGGCCGCATGAGTTCTTTGCAATCCTGGTGGTCATCACTGGAGCGGCCTATATCCCGTTGCGCGTCTACTTCGGCGCCGGTCATTGGTTTGAGTTCGGCCCGCTTTCCGTACAGGCGAGTCGCGTCTTGCTCTATCCGAGCTACTTCTTCCTCGGTGCCGCCGTCGGCGCGGCCAATTTGGACCGCGGCCTGCTCGGCACGAATGGGCAGCTCCAGAGATCTCGCTTGAGTTGGGCGCTCGCCGCCATCGTTACATATTGCCTGCTGTGGGTCCTGATTTACGTGAAGCGGGAGCACCTCGGCAATCCCGTGTGGCTGCCCGCCTGGTATGAGGTGAGCTACGGCTTTCTGTTTGTCGTCTTTAGCGCAGCGATCATGTTCGCCTTACTCGGTCACTTTCTCAGACTGAACCGATCCGCCTTGCCTCTGCTGGATTCGATCCGACCATATGCATATGGCATGTTCCTGGTGCACTACCCGATCGTGCTCTGGATTCAGTACGGTCTGTTCGACGTGGACCTTGACGCAATTGCCAAAGCGCTCATCACGTTCGTGCTGGCCGTTTTGCTCAGCCTGGCCACGACGGCAGTCTTGCGAGCTCTCCCCGGCGCGCAGCGGGTGCTGTAACCTTCACTTCTACGCATGCAGTCGTCGCGGGATGGCTCACGTCGGCGCAAACGCGGCTGGAGGCCCTGAATCGGGTCAACCACGGCTCCGCACTTGCGATAGACCTTTGGAAGCACTCATGCCACCGTTCTCTCCGACAGGAGCGTGATGGGCTGCCGCGTGTCACCGCGGGCGACCTGCAAGCAACTCCCGATGGACGCCGCGCAATGGACGTAAAGCGCGAAGCGCGGTCCTGCGGTCGGCGCGGAGCGGGATTCAGCACGGGACCTATGGCCGGTCGCAGCGACACGCCCAAAAGCTTTCTTCACGGCAGATCACGCATCTGCTTTCGAGGCGCTCCTTCAACGCCTGACGAGCACGATAAAGGCGCACCGTAAGATTGTTCACCGTTATTCCGAGATCGGCCGCCACCGCCTCCCTCGACTCGCCGCCAAGATCCACTCGTCGGATGACCTCGGCATGTTCCGACTTCAGCGATAGCAAGTGCGCGTAGAGGCATTCGCACGCCAGTTCGACTTCGGTAACTGCCGCAAGTCGATCGCTTAGTTCGGTGGAGAGTGGTGTCTCTCTGATCTTGTGTCGCGATGTCTGCCGGTGAAAATCGGCGATGGTTGTCGCCAAGACCTTGCTGAGCCAACCGCGCACCGACTCCGCATCTCTGACGTCGGCGGACCGCTCGAGCGCCTTCAAGACGAACACCTGCAGCACCTCCTCCGCATCCGCGACCGAGTTGAAGCGCCTCTGAAGATAATTCCGCAGACGATCGTAGCTGTCCACGATCGCCGTCCGAACCGCAGTGCGCGCGGTTGCCGGCGTCCGTACCCCATGCGGGTTCGCAGCGACCAATAAGTTATCGCGCGCCGATTTCATCTCGATCGCCCGGGTGCGACACCTGCGACCGCGTTGTGATCGCCGCATGGACGAGACGCCTCTTGCGCAAGAGATAGCGCGAGCGGAATCCCGATCACGGCGGCTGCAGCCGAAAGGTCGAAGACGACGGAAGCCAGGCCTCGCGACGCGAGATGTCCCGCGGATGATAACTCCTCGGTCTGGCCGAGACCGATTTCGGCCGCCCAACAGTCAAGCGTCGTTGGCACGCGTGGTACAAGTTCGCCTTCGGAGCGTTCCGTCCCAATTCTGAATTCATGCAGTCCCATGGTCCACACCATCGGGGAGAACTTCGTTGCAGGTCCCCGGCCGATATCTCCAGGCCTGATCACACCGCGGTTGCCGTCGGGGCCGATTCACCGATCCGCCCCGACGGCCGCGGTCATTTCGCCTTCTGAAGCTTGGTGATCGTGATGCCACCGGTCTGTCGTTCGACCTCGAACTGGACCTTATCGCCGGCCTTGACCTGCTTGAGCATCGACGGATCGGAGACCCGGAAGACCATGGTCATCTCCTCGTCGTCCATATTCAGGCTCTTTATCGGGCCATGCTTCAGGGTGATCTTGCCGGCGCCCTCGTCGACCTTTTTCACTTCTCCGGTGACGAGGTTCGCTTGCGCGAACGCGGCGACGGGAGCGACCGCGATGGCGACGGCAAACAGTGCGGATCTCACGGATAACTTCAACATCCTACTCTTCCTCTTCTTCTTGCTATGGCCGACTTACTTCACGACGATCTTTCCGATCATGTTGCCCTCGCGGTGACCCGGAATGAGACAGGCGAATTCGAACTCGCCGTCCTTGCTGAATTTCCAGACCAGCTTCGGCGCGAGCCGCTTCGCGTTCGGGTCGTCATGCTCCATGTCCGGATTTTTCCTCATCGCTTCGGCGTGCTTGAGATTCTCCGCGGGGGTCGCGAGTACGAATTCGTGGTCGAGTTCTCCGCTGTTCCGCAGCATGAACTTCACTTGTTCGCCCTTCTTCACCTCGACCCTGTTCGGCACGAAAGCCATCTTGCCGCCGGGCTCGCCCATCGTGATCGGCACGATACGGGCCGGCTTTTTGGGGTCGCCAGGTTCGCCTGCGGAATACGATTGTTCATCGTGTTGATGCCCATCGTGATGACCGGGGCCGGCCAACGTTGCGGTCGAAAGGGACATCGTCATCGCGACTGCGGCGATCACATTGGTGTAGTTCTTCATCGCTTGTCTTCCTTGCTGGGGTTTCATGCTCGGTGTCTTCAGGCGTCTCATCCCTTCATTCCCTTCATCGGCATCCGATGGCCGCCGTCCGGTCGGCCGTCTTGCCGCGATGGCGCCGTAGCCGGCGTCTCGATTTCGTAGGCAACCGTTCCTTGAGGAAACTTGTACGGACCCGGATCGCTGTAGTCGTCGCGCGCCATGCCTTCACGGATCTTTACGACCGTGAACATGCCGCCCATTTCGATCGGGCCGAACTGTCCGGACCCCGTCATCATGGGCAGCGTGTTGTCGGGAAGCGGCATCTCCATTTCGCCCATGGCCATGCCGGTCGACCCCATCGCCATCGAATCCGGGGCGAGCCTCTTCACCGCTTTCGCGATATCTTTCTTCGAGACGCCGATGAGAGTTCTGAGATCGTGCCCCATCGCATTCATCGTGTGATGCGACTTGTGACAGTGGAACGCCCAGTCGCCGGGGTTGTCGGCCAGAACTTCGAAAGCCCGGATCGATCCCACCGGGACATCAATCGTGGTCTCGGGCCACTGCGCGTTCTCCGAAACCCAGCCCCCGTCCGTGCCGCTTACCGAAAAGCTGTGCCCGTGAAGGTGGATCGGATGGTTGGTCATCGTGAGATTGCCGATCCGAACGCGCACGCGATCGCCGAGCCTCACGGGCAAGGGATCGATTCCGGGAAAGACGCGCGCATTCCACGACCACATGTTGAAATTCGTCATCTCGGTGACCTTCGGCACGTAGGTCCCCGGGTCCATGTCGTAGCTGCTCATGACGAAGACGAAGTCGCGGTCGACCGGCCGGAAGCGTGGGTCCTTGGGGTGGACCACGAACATTCCCATCATGCCCATCGCCATCTGGACCATTTCGTCCGCGTGCGGGTGGTACATGAAGGTGCCGCTGTGCTTGAGCTCGAACTCGTAGACGAACGTCTTGCCCGGATTGATGTGGGGCTGTGTCAGACCGCCGACGCCGTCCATGCCGCACGGCAGGATCATGCCGTGCCAATGCACGGTCGTGTATTCCGGCAGCTTGTTCGTGACGAAGATGCGGACCTTGTCGCCTTCGACGGCCTCGATCGTCGGCCCCGGCGTCTGGCCGTTGTAGCCCCAGAGGTGAGCCTTCATGCCGGGTGCGAATTCACGAACGACAGGCTCGGCGACCAGGTGGAACTCCTTCCAATCCCCGTTCATCCGCCAAGGCAGCGACCAGCCATTGAGGGTCACGACGGGTCGGTACTCTCGTCCGCTCGTCGGATACAGTGGCGGTTGGCTCGTCACCTTGTCTGTCGTGGGCGCCTCGGGAATGCTCGCCGCCTGCACGCGTCCGGAGACCATGCTCGCGCTCGCAAGCGCCGTTGCGGTGCCGAGAAAGTTTCGTCTCGATATCATGCTCATCTCCTCATCCTCCGCTCGCCAACGAATTGGTCGATGGACGGCTCTCTGGTTGATTTTCGGAACGGCCTCCGCCGTCGACCACGCTCTGCAGGTCGGAGTGGGCCAGCCAGAAGTCGCGTCGGGCATCTATGGAAGCTCGCTGCGCGGCGATCCGCAGCTTGGCTTCCGCCAGCAACGCAAAGACGTCGATCTGCATGCTGCCGTAACGCAGTTGCGCCTCATCCGAGATGATGTTTCGCAACGGCACCACCTCTCGCTGGTAGTGGCCGGCAATATCGTAGGTGGAGCGGTAGACCCGGTATGCGTCTCGCGCTTCGGAACGCACGTTCACTGCCTTCTCGGTCAGCCGATTGAGGGCGATGTTGTAACTTTCGGCGGCCTGGCGGACGCGCACCTCGCCGCCATCGAAGATCGGGATCTGCAACTGAAGATCGAAGCCGCGTTGTCGGAACGGCGCTCCTTCGGGCTCCTTGGTCTTCCGGCTGATGCCGGCGAGATCGAGCAACGTGACGAAGCGCGTCGCCTCCGTCAGATTGAGCGCCTTCGCCAGAAGATCGAGTTCGATGCGAGCCATCTGAAGGTCGACGCGACGTCCTACAGCCTCTACTTCGATGTTCGGGAGCGACTTCGGGCTACGTGGTAGTGCAGGCAAAGCCTTGGGGAGCTTGAAATCGACCTGCCCGCCCCAGACGCCGAGCAGTCGTGCCAGCCGTTCCCGTGCGGACGTGGCTTGTTGCCGGGCGGTAGCGAGATCGGCGGTGATTTCCGCGTAGAAGACCTGTTCGCGAGCCTGATCCAACTTGTTCAGACCACCGGTTTGCCCGAGCTTCTCCGCGAGCTGGGCGATGGTCTCGGCCGTCGTCTTCGTGTCGGACAGGAGAGCTGCCAGCTCGCTGGACCCGGCTGCCTGGTAGTATGCCCGTCTCACGTCGGCAGCCAGACGCAGTGTCTCCAACGCTGCACGCAGTTGCGCTTCATGGAATCGTCGTCGGGCGATTTCCGAGCGGAACGGCAGCGTCGCCAACGCGAGGATGTCCCCGACGACTTGACGCTCGAACTCGAATCCGCCGTCCCCCGATATGCGGGAAAGGGAAAAGGTGGGATTAGGCGGCAGGCTTTGCTCGATCGCGTCGGCTTCGGCCAGGGCGAGCTCGTTGTAGGCGGCCTGGAGGCCCCGATTGTTCAGCAACGCGATCTGGACCGCGGACTCCACCGACAAGGTCCGGCGTAGGAGCTGCGTCACCAGGGCATCGGCTCGTTCGCCGTCTTCGACGGATCGAACGGCAATCACATCCTTCCTGATCGTATTGGACACGACGTCGGCGACGCCGGACATGCCCGCATCCGGAGAGAATGCGGCGCAGCCCGAAAGCAGCAGCGCGAACGACAGCGCAACGATTCCTGGCCTCGATGTGGAAATGAGCGAGGTACGGTTTGAAGTGGCAAGCTGCATGCCTTCCCCTACTTTTCGTTCTTCGGCGCAGGTGCCACGCGCTGGTTCTGCTCCCGCCATCCGACCGGCGCCGCTGGCCGGAGACTGACGTAGGGCCTGGTCGTGGGTGCATATCCGACGCGGGCCACCTTGGCCGTCGGGTCTGCTGGATCCGGATTTTTGACGGGCGTCGTGACTGCACAGCCGGCGAGAAGCGGGCAGAGCAGACCGATCAGAATCGCGCGCTTTGCGATCGCGCGCCTAGATTTCATTCGCGAGAATGCATTCGATGCGGCGGCGTCATTCGCCACCATTTGCGCCAACATAGATTTCCCCTGATAAGCACGGACGTACGACTACTCGCGCCCCGAAAAGGAGCGCGACTGCCCATCAATTGCGTGCTTTCAGGCTATTGGCGGCCGATAAAGCGGACCGAGCGCTTCGCCGGCGCAAACGGAGTCCGGCTTGAGTTCGCACCGGGATTGCAGAGGCGCGAACTGGAGGAGTGAAGGCGATTTAGGAGAGACCGCGCTAAGACACAATACGGAGCCGCAGCAATTGCCATGCTGGTCGTCAGAATCGCGATCGACGGGATCGGACGCCGGCGCAACCTCCTGGTGTGAATGGCTGGCTACCTTATCACCACCATGGCTGTGCTGCTGTCCGGACGCACCATGCTGATGGTCGCTGAGGGCATGCTGGTGATCATGACCGTGCTGGTGGCTATGGCCATGCTGATGATCGTGCGCGTGATCGGCGACCTGAGATCGCTGAACCAACAGTTGGGCGAGATCGGCGGGAAGCGGGACCGCCAGAGAGGGGGGTCAGCGAGCCAAGCAGATACGTGATGGCGACAAACCACCCCCACCACCTGCGCGCTGGCCTCGTTAGTCTAATCATCCCATTTCCGTCGGTCGAACGCGCGAAATATAGCTCCTATTACGCACCGCGCCAATAGCGGAACGTCATTGCCGGCGATCGGCCAAGCGTGATGTTCCGCAGTCACCGGTTCCTCCTCGGTTTCTTACGGGGCGTGATCCGGGACCCCGCTGCGACACCGGCTTCAGGGTAGACATAGGGCTGAGGAAGAATGTCGATCAATCGTCCCGGGCTGGTCCGCGCCTCGCTGGGCCAGTAGCGTCGGTCCGAGATGGTCACACCGGCGTGAGCATCGACCGCAGCCATGGACACGATCAGCAGCAACGAAAGACACCAAAGTCGCCCCTGCCCAATCGGCATCGCTTCATTGGCGTCGGGCACACTGGCGCTCGGAGCCATGATCTCAACTTTATGATAGCGGCACATACGCCGCACAAAGTTGATCCAGATCAAGAATCGGCTTGAAAGGCGTCGGGCAACTTGAATCAATGGTGCTTGAACCATCCAACACCTTTGATGTCGTTGAACGAGTCGGTGCGGTGGCAAAGGAAGCATTGCTCGACGCTGGCATGTTCCTGTCCCGTGATCGATCGGTCCATCATGACGAAGTGATGCATGTAATGGCTTGGCGGAGCCTGATGGCATTGCGCACATTCCTTGGAGGTAGGAGACGGATGGAGAAACTGCGGAATACTCCACGAAGCCAGCGCGTGGCAGCCGCCGCATTCGCGTCCAAGCAATCCGCGGTGTGGGTCTCGGTTGCTATGGCAACTCGCACAATCGAGATCGGTCTTTTCCGCTTCGTCAGACTTCGGGACTTTCAGGAAATCCTTAAGGTCCGAGATCATCTGACCGGTGATCGAGTTCGCCGAAGCGCCGCGCTCTCGGGAAAAGCCGCCGATCCGCAGGAGCATTGCGTGATCCATCTTGGTCGGACGGGCGCCACCCGCATGTTCGAGATGACACCCTCGGCACTCTTTGCTCGTCGCGTGGAACGCCGTCGCCTGCTTTCCCAGGTCCGCAGCGGCCGTCGTATGGCAGGCGATGCAGGCGGAAGTCTCGACGCCCCTCACCGGCGTGTGACAAGTTTCGCATTTGTCGGCCAGGAACGCGTGTTTTTCCGAGAGAGGTCCGGGAACTACTGCATCCCTCCACCCCACAACGGACGACGACCCGCCTTTGTACAGCGCCGCGGATACCGCTGCCACGCCGGCGACGGCGAGCGTGATGCACACGCTGTAGACGATAGCTCTGAAGCTCACGCGAGCCACCGAAGTCCGTAGTAGACCTCTCCGGCAATATGCAGCGCCAGCATCGCGTACATCGCGATCGCAGCGATTACGTGAACACCGATCCACTGCATGAAGACCTTCTTGATGGCCTCCTGGGATCCGATCGAATATTCGATGTCCGAAATGCCCTCGACGACCTGCAGTATCGGGACCTCCTGCACAGCCGATGCGCTTGCCGGAGGCGCAACGCCGGGATCACCGATCTCACTCTCCGCAAGGGCAAGCGCGGTCCGATCGTAGGTGGCCCGTAGCGTAGCGAGGCGGGATTGTTGTTCGCGGATCTCGGCGGCAGTCTGCGGCAGGTAGTACCGCCCCACGAAGCCGGTCACGACCACGACGAGCATGCTGACGATGAGCGCGATTCCCAGCGGGCTTTGAAACTTGTGTCCCGTATGGAGGAGCGCGAGGAAGGCCGCGACTATCCCGGCGTAGACGTGAAATTCCAACAGCGTGCGCATGGAGACGATACGGCCGAGAAGAGGCTTGAAGCCGCGCACGTACTTCGCAAGGGGGTAGATGAGAAGGAGCACCATCAAGCCGGCTGCTGATGCTCCCAAAGCGAAGCCGGCCAGGCTTCCCGCAAATCTCGGATCGGAGTGGAGAAGAAACGCCGGAGCCAGCAGCAAGAGGCTCGCGAAGACGATATCGACGATCAATCGCTCCCTGCCGCCCATCTCAAGCCTCGACGACCAGATTCCCAACCGACTTCGCCTGGCAGGCCAGTATCATCCCCCCCGCCTTGTCCTCCTCGGTAAGGGCGTCCTGGACTTCCATCGTGACGCTGCCTTCGATGAGGTGGGTCTTGCAGATACCGCAGGTGCCCGCACGGCAGGAATAGTCGATCGAGACGCCGATGGACTCGGCGACTTCAAGCACGCTCTTGTCCGGAGGCAACGGAGCTGCCTTGCCGGACTTGGCAAACCGGATGGAGGCCGTCGCCGGGCCGATCGAAGGCGTCCCGCCCTTGATCTCGGACTCCCCACTTTCGATAACCGTCCGTCCCGGAGGCGGCACGGCGCCGAGCGCGGGTCCGAACGCCTCCGACTTGACTTGCTCCGGCGGTACGCCAAGTTCGACGAGCGTCTTCTTGAGTGCCTGCATCATTCCAGGAGGGCCGCATAGATGGACGCGCCGCTTGGACAGATCGGGGACCGAGCGCGCAAGAAACTCGGCCGTGATCTGGCCCTCGCTCCCCATCCAGGTCGTACCTGCCGCCCGCGCCATGGTGGCGGCAACGTGGAGGTTGTTCATCCTGCGTTGCAGATACTCCAGTTCGTCACGAAAGATGAACTGCTCGGTCGTCTGCGCGCCGTAGACCAGATAGACCTCCCCGGGCCAGGAAATATCGAAGAGATATCTAATCGCTGCCATCAATGGGGTAATACCGACCCCTCCACCGATAAGCACGACACTGTCTGCCTCCTTGCCGGTGAAAGTGAAGGCCCCGGAAGGCGCCATCACGTCCAACAGATCGCCTTCCTTGATTTCGTCGTGCATGTACTCGGAGAACACGCCTCCATCTTCGCGCTTGATTGTCGTCTCCACGTAGGCCGTCTGAGCCGCAGAGGACGCGATCGTGTAGGATCGTCTGACGGTCTTCGCGTCGATCTGTGCGGAGTAGGTCAGAAACTGGCCCGGCAGGAATTCGAAGGGAATGGCGCCGCCTTGCGGATTCTGGAGCCGAAAGGTCCTAGAACTCGGCGTCTCGTTGAAGATGGCGCAGACCTTCAATTTGCCTTTCCAGAGCCCTCTCCCCTTCGTTGGCTCGCCGCCGGCTGAAGTCGCCGCGGCCGGCGCAATGGTCTCCTGGATCCGGGCGGCGGCGCCTGCTGCGGGGGCTGCAGCGACCGTGGCCTTTGCTCTCGGCGCATCAGCCGTCGGAATCACGGGTGCCGGCATCGATCCGGATGCGGCGACCGGCGACCGAGTCAGCCGATCGACAAGCGCGTTGGCCCGACGCATGCGCACGGCATAGACGGCCAGCATGCCGAACGAGACGATCGCGAGCAGGCCCATCGTGATGACGTGGAACCACGAAACGCCCAGCACTCCGTCGGAGGAAGGGCGCTCCGATTGCGAAAGATTCATCTGGCTCTTGAACCAGTTCTGCGCGATCTGCTGCGGAGACTTTCCTTCCTCGAGCGAGCGCAACACGATCACGCCGCTCTGCACCTGGTTGAGTGCCTCCCGAATTTGGCGCGAAGCAAGATCCGCTTCGATGGCCTTGCCTGACGCGAGGGCGTGCCGCAGCGCCATTTCCGCGTTGGCCATGCCATCGATTTCGGCGCCGATCCGCGCGCGAGCCTGAGATTCGAGCTCGCGCCGGCGCTCGGCGGAAAGAGCGGGCATTTCCATCAACGACGGATAGAATTCCTTACGCGGGCGTCCCATCATCTCGCCCATCATACCCATCATGCCAGAATTCGACTCGCTCGGCACCGCTGCGGGCGCCGAGCCTCCCGACGGTGGGCTTGCCATAGGCGCACCGGCGCTTCCCGTATCGGAGCTATTCGGGTGGTGCGCGGAGTGACCATCCCCGCCTTCCGCCAAGCGCCATGCCGAACGTGTCTCGGCAGGCTCGCCATGTTGGCGTGCATCCCCCGGGACCAACCCGGGGAGTGAGGGCGACGCCGCCAGCCCGGCCGTCGCAAGAAGCGAAGCGCAAAGGATCACCGCTCGCAAAGCAGCGCTACGTCGGGAGGCAAATTTGGGCATCGATACGATCGTCGTTTTTCAAGCATGCCTTCGTCAGAACGTCGCGATCAAAGGCAGCAGGATGGAATCCGCCGTCTGCTTTTGCCCGTCACTGAGCGATCCGTAGAGCCGACTGAAGGCGGTGCGAGCCGATTTGATCGCCTCCAAACGCTCGTTCAGGTGCTGCTCATACCGAACGATGCGGTTGGGCCCCGTCATGTTGTCGTCCATGACAAGCTGCTTTCGCGCCTCCAGCAGGTGTTGCCGACTCGAACGCAACGCATCGGCCAACAGATTCCAGTCGGCCAATTGCTTGTCGTTGATCTGCAACTCGGTTTTGAGGAAAGAGATACGACCTTCCAGCCGCTCGGTGACGTCCATGGGACCGCTCGCCGAGACACCCGCTCCCATGCCGCTGCCGGACGGCAACATCCGATTGTGCATTCGCTCCATCATCTGCATCATCTGCATCATGCCGGAGTCCTGCTGCTGGCCCGGCATCTGACCTGGCCCCTGCATCTTCATCTTGTCGTCTGCCGACCCGCCGCTCGCAGCGCCGGGTTGGGACATGTTTCCCATGCTCGAAGGGTTCGACGAATCGGACTTCATCTTCATGTCGTCCATCATCGCGAGCCGCTCACGTCCATTCGCAGCGACTTCGGCCGACGCCAGCCCAACCGAAACAAGACTCATGACGATGATCGTCGCCGCAGTCCCCATGAACCTTTTCGCAGTCACCATAATCTCCTCCAACTTTCAGTCAGACAAATGTCGACCGCCTCCCTAACCAACTCGAGTGCGACTAATCTTGAGGTAGATCAACAACGCGGTTGATAGCTTCGCGTGTTACGCTGCACTGTCTAATATAGACGCGCGACCCGTCAAAAAATTACACTCGTCTCGCGACAGCGACTTCGCTATTAGCATCGAACCTTCGAAGCGATCTGATTTCAGGAACAGTCGATGCACGCCGCCACCAACTCGCAGCTCGCAACACCCAAAGACTTGCTCGGCGACGATCCAACGCGCCCAGCCCGCTCGCCGGAAGGCGGCGATGCGCTGCAAGCATACGCTCGAGATCTGCTAGAGCGCTCGATCCTGTTCTGGGACACGCTTCGGCAACGAGCGGACAACCTGATCGAACACGAACGGCAAGGATCTCCGCCCCTGCTCGACTTCCGCTTCGAGACGATCGTTGACGCTCGCCAGTTCGAACGCCCCGTCAACTACGTGCTGCTTCGCATCCTCGATGAGAATGTGGACACCGGATCGGAGGCGAAACCGCCTGTGGTGGTCTTGGATCCGAGGGCAGGACATGGACCCGGCATCGGCGGATTCAAACAGGACTCCGAGGTCGGCATCGCGCTGGCGGAGGGCCATCCGGTCTATTTCGTATCCTTCTTCCCTCAGCCGTGTCGCGGCCAGACTCTCGCCGACGTCTTGCACGCACTTCGGCGCTTCGTCGAGGCGGTGAGCACCCGGCATCCGGGGCAACCACCAATACTGTACGGAAATTGCCAGGCCGGTTGGGCGGTGACCCTGCTTTCCGCGGACTGCAGCGGTCTCGTCGGCCCCGCGGTACTCAACGGCTCCCCGCTCTCATATTGGTCGGGCGAAGCCGGCGTGAATCCGATTCGGCTCGCAGCGGGATTCAACGGCGGAGCCTGGCTCGCACACCTCGTTGCCGATCTCAGCGATGGAAGGTTCGACGGCGCGTGGCTTGCCCAGAACTTCGAGAGCCTGAAGCCCGAGGCGCAGTGGGAGAAATACGTCCAACTGTTCACGCATATCGATCGAGAAAGCGAACGCTTTCTCGAATTCGAACGCTGGTGGGGAAGCTTCTTCTTCCTGAGCAAGGAAGAGATTCTGGCGATCGTCGAAAACCTCTTCATAGGCAACCAGCTCGAGGGCGGCCGCTTCCGCATCTGCGAGCATTGCGTTGCCGATCTGCGCCGTATACGGAACCCGCTGATCGTGTTCGCGTCCTACGGCGACAACATCACGCCGCCGCATCAGGCGCTCGGCTGGATTCCCATCGTGTACCCGACGACTGGGGATTTGATCGAGGCCGGCCAACGTATCGTCTATTTGACGAATCCGCACGTGGGTCATCTTGGGATCTTCGTCTCCGGCAAAGTGGCCCAACGCGAACATCGCGCCATTCTCGCCAGCCTTCCGGACATCGAAGGCCTGGCGCCCGGTCTGTATGAAATGAAGATCGAGGATCGCGCCCCCTCGGACAGCCTGTCGAATCTACCTTTTGCAGTGCGGTTCGAATCCCGGAAGGTCGAAGATCTCAAGTTTCCTCGTCCGGATCCCGCCTTCGCGCGCATCGCGGACTTCTCCGCGATGACTGAAAGCATCTATAGCGCCTTCTTCAGCCCTCTCGTTCGGGCGAGCTCCAATCCCTTCTTGGCGGAAACCGCCAAATGGCTTCACCCGATGCGGATGAGTCGATATGTCTTTTCGGCGTCCTTTTCGCCTTGGCTTTACGGCCTGCCAAGCCTTGCGAAGGCGATCCGTGACGACCGCTCGCCCCTTTCAGACGACAATCCCTACCTCAAGAGCGAGCGCACCCTCTTCGATCTCGTCACCACGCTGATCCAGACGGCCCGATCGAATCGGGACGCCTCTTTGGAGCGCATGTTCCAGGTCCTGTATGGGATACCAACCTCCCGCGACACCGGATCGTCGCCCTAGAGCTCCGCCCCATCCGCCTCATCGGCGGCTGGCTTGCGCCGCTGCCAAGGCAGCCGACCTTCGATCTCGATCTGAAGGGAGAAGCTTAAGAACGTACGGATCGCGATGATTACCGCGAGAATTCCGAGTCGATCGAACGACGGTACGATCGCGACCATTCCGATGATATCTGCGGCGATCAGGAACTCCAACCCGAGCAAAATGCCTCGACCAAGGTTCGCCCGGTACGACCGAAATGCATCGACAAATGCTCCCTGCCCCATTTCGCGAAGCGCAAACGCCGTCGCAGTCACGACGCCGCCCACGATTACCAGCACTCCAAGCAGTTCGATTGCGGATGCGGTCCAATGAAGGCCGTGCAGGATCGCGCCCTGCGTCTGGTCGGCGAAGATTCGCTCGGAAGTTATCATGCCGACCTCAAAGCAAACCGAACGTCACGATTCGACATTGCCGCCCGATGAATTCGATCTTTGGCCGGACGACAAGCTCTTGTCGACCTGCTTTGACCAGGTTCGATAGTACGCAATCATCGTCAGGATCCACAGGCCCACGCCTCCGACCAGGAGCTGGGCCAACAAGCCTTCCGAACCGAAGTCCAGAACGAAATGGGCGATGAAGGACAGGAACAGCCCTACGCAGAACACGGGCAGAGATTGCTGCCCGCACCTGATCAGCGGCTGAAGGATGGGCCATTGAAGGCCGGGCCAATCGACGGGAATCAGCGATATGCCGGTGAATACCAGGCTGGCCAAATGCGCGACTCGGTAGGGAGCAAGATTGGTCTTGTCGTTTGGAATGAACATTCCGGCGGCGACCTCGGGAATGTAACGTTGCAGTTCCGGGATTCGCTCGGCCAGCGAGACCATCAGGGCAAACAGAAGAAACGCGACGCTCAGAGCCAGGATGAAGGGCGACCGAAGTAGGGCACTGCACGCGGCGGCTCCTCCAAGAGCAAGCCACGCACCGGCGACGAAAAGCAACTGCCATGTGAGCGGGTTGAAGTACCAGACCCCCGAGGGATAAGACGCAAAATTCCAGTCGTAGTGACGCGCAGCGAGGTACAGCGCGATCGAACCGATCATAACAGCGTTGCGCCATCTGAGCATGAACCACAGCACAATCGGGAATGCCGCCATCAGCACGATATAGAGTGGCAAGACGTCCAGGTTGAGCGGCTTGAATTTCAGCATAAAGCCTTGCGTGAGGGTTTCGACCGGGAAATCCATCAGCAGTTTGACATTGAACTGGTCCATCAAGTGCGGCGTATCGAACTTGTGCGCGAAATAGTGCACTGACGTCAGATACACGAAGAACAGCAGGAGATGAGCGACGTAGAGCTGCCACACCCGACGAAGGAGCCTGGTCGCACCTATCACGAAGCCATGCTCCATCATGATCCTCCCGAACACGAACGTCGCGGTGTAGCCGGAGATCAGCACGAACAAATCGGCGCCGTCGCTGAAGCCGTAGTTTCGCGTCGTAAACCACGCCAGGACCGAATCGGGAATGTGGCCCAGGAAGATCAACCAATTCGCGAGACCCCGAAACAGGTCCAGTCGGAGATCTCTCTGCGGTTTCGGCAGCCCGAACCTTAGGGTCGTCGCCTCCCGGAAGCGCTCCTGTATGAAGATGGCAATCTGTAGCGTCCAGCCTCCAGTCTTTTCGTCAGCCAATCCTAGCTTCCTCACTTCTTTCGCTGCCGGCCCCGCGCACCGACGGAGAGACGATCGGCGTTCTCCCTTCGCGGCTCGCCGTCAGGCTGGCAGCGATCCAGCGGTGTTCGGTGAAAAAGCGCAGCGCCAATGGGAACCGCGTAGCCAAATACGCGTAGACCAAATATTTGATAACCTTGCCGACAAGGATAGCGACGAAGACGTCCGCGATCGGCAGCCGATAGATCCCCGCTACCGCAAGCATGGGCAACTTGGGGAAAGGCAACGGCAAAGCCATCAGTCCGAATATCGCCATTAGACCGTATTTTGATAGCCAATCGGTAGCTTGTAGCCAGGCTTGCGAGCCTGCGAGGTCCGGAAAACGGGCGAGCAAGAGATTCCAGCCGAAGTGGTGAAACGCGAGATACAGGCCGAGCGAAGCGATCGCGCTTCCCATCGCGGCAATCGAAGCGATCAACATCCATCTGCGTCGGTTGGCCAATGAAGCAGCGACGACCAGCCACTCCACGGGCACGCTCATCGACAACGCGGAGATAAATGCCGTCAGCCCGACCAACGGAACGAACGACCTGCGCTCGGCTCGGGCGAGCACCATAGCGACAACCTTATGCGTCGTCGCGTGAACGATCATCTTCCCTCCGGTGAGCGAACCTTTGCGAAGCGGATTCGCTCAGGACGTTTGGAAGCGATTCCCGCCCTCGCCTCCGCTATACGGCGCGTGCTATCGGCGCGGGAGTAGATGGTCGATGAGAGGCTCATACGGATCCAGGATGTCTCGGCTGCCGGAACGTGAGCTGGTGACGCGAACCGACGATGTTGATTCGGCAGCGCCCAATATGGATCAATTTTCGACTAGCCACATCATGCACCATCTTAATGCTCGAACTCTGTCGTCGCGCGAGTGTTATCCCCGCTGCGACGACAGAGTATGCCCGACAGTCCGGGGCTTATCTTGAGCTGCCGGGCGAGCGAGTGCAGCGGTCCGGATCGTCGTCACGCTGCGGGCGTACGATGATCCAATTCAGCGTTGCGGCCATTGCGCCTTTCCTATCCTCGAAATATCGATGGCCGATCGCAATGCCGACAGACCGCTTTGTGAACGGTCTTGACCACTCTCAGATGCGCAGCCAATCGCCAAGAAAAACTTTTTGCTCAGATCGGCGTAATGAATCGACACGTCGTTCGTCGCAAACGATGCTGAGCTGAGTGAAAAAGAATTTGAACGAACTCTGTAAGAATACATCGTCTCTTGCGTCGCGTCTCCGCGCCTTCAATTTGTGCATCGACTACATCATCCACACGACGATTATTGATCTCGCTCAACTACTCCGACCGATGTTCGCGCTGCATTGTCTCCGCTTCAGACATCTGGTTTGATCGCTTGCGATCATCATCAAGACCGAACAGGAGAATCATATGAACGCGCGCAAGTTGCTCGTGGCCACCACCGTTTTGTCCTTCGCCATCGCCCCCGCCATGGCACAAACGACTCCATCGAACGATGGTGGTCACCACTATTCGGGCGGGCCGAAGACGGAATCGCATCACATGGGCAAGAAGAAAAGCACGGGGTCGAAGAGCGGATCGGGCGGCAGCCATCACTACGGCGGAGGTCCCAAGACGGATGTGCCGCATCACATGGGCCCCAAGAAGGATCAGTGATCGCAGGGCAGTGATCCTTCGGTCCGAACGCGTCGGATCACTGCCGTCGGTCGGGATTGGTTCAAGCCAACAGAGCTTCCTGACCCTGCTCCGGAACGAGACTGGTCCAACCGAGTTCGGCCGAAACTCGCGCCTGTAGCGCCTTCGAGGCTCGCAGCTCACCGTGAGTGATGAACGTCGTCTTTGGAGCGCCTCCGATGCTCTTTAGCCACGTCAGGATCTCATTGGCGTCGGCGTGCGCTGACAGAGCTTCTATGTTCCGGACCTCCGCAGCGACAGGTACATCCTCGCCATGAATACGGACTGACTTCGCTCCCGACGTCATCGCGGCCCCCCGAGTGCCCTCGGCCTGGTAGCCTACGAAGAGGATCGTATTTTTCTGATACGGCGCGAAACGCTTCAAGTGATGAAGCACCCGGCCGCCGGTAGCCATTCCGCTCGCGGAAATGATGACCTTGGGAATCGGGCTGCCGCCAAGACGCTTCGAATCCTCGACCGAGCGGATATAGGTCGCGACGGCGCATGTCCTGCGGCATTCCTCATGCGTGAGCTTGTGATCCGATTTGAACCTGCAGAAGATATCGCTGGCGTCGACCGCCATCGGACTATCCAGGAAGATCGGCACGTTGGTAAGCCCTCCGGCCGATTTGATGCGTTCGAAGTAGTGGAGGAGCACCTGGACCCGACCGACCGCGAAGGCCGGAATGACCACCGTGCCGCCTCGTTTGGTCGTCGTTGCGACGATTTCCTCAAGTTCGCGCTGCGGATCGATGGTCGGATGAGAGCGGTCTCCGTATGTCGATTCGACGATAAGGTAGTCGGACTGCGTAGGGGCTTCCGGCCGCAACATGATAGGATCGTCTTGCCGCCCCAGATCCCCCGAGAAGACGATCGACGTTAGATTCCACTCCAGCTCGACCGATGCTGCACCAAGGATGTGCCCAGCGTGTCGGAGCACTGTGTGTCCTCCGCCAGGCAGGGCATGTTCGCGGCGAAACGAGATCGGCCTCAGTAGCCGCAGCGCAGCTTCGGCATCCTTCACGCCGTAGAGAGGAAGGGCCGGCTTGTGTCTCGAGAACCCATGCTTGTTGGCAAACAGTGCGTCCTGCTCCTGGATGTGGCCCGAATCGCGCAGCAGTACCTCGCAGAGTGCGGCGGTCGCCTCCGAACAGACGATAGGACCCGCGAAGCCCTGCTTCACCAGCAGCGGCAGTGCGCCCGAATGATCCAGGTGGGCATGAGTAAGGACGACGGCCGAAATGCTCGCTGGGTGGACGGGGAAGCTTGTCCAATTCATTTCCCGGAGAGTCCGCTTTCCTTGAAAGAGGCCGCAATCGACAAGAATGCGATGCGATCCGGAGTCCAGAAGATACTTGGAGCCTGTAACGGTCCCTGCCCCACCCAAGAAAGACAATCTTAGAGTCATTCGGTCCCCCCTTCGTTTCCTTGCCCTTGGCCCATTCGCGGGCTCGACCGCAGTTTCGTTCGTGCCTTGGCGGCTCGAACACCTACGACCGCGTTTGCGGGAATATACGAACGGATTCCGCGAGTTCGTTGACGTAACTCAAGAATTGCGATTGGAGGACGGAATAGAAGGCAACGAGCAGTGGCATAGGTGCAGCGATGGAAGACAAGCCGACAAGGTCGACTGAGAACTCGTCGACTTCCAACGCGGAGCAGATCCGTTCGCCGGCCTATTCGCTGGCTGCGCTCGATCAGGATTTTCTGCTCGGCGATTCCATGCGCGGCATGCGTTTCATGCTGGAGTACGCCAAGGCTGAGGAATACCTGAGGTCGTGGGGGGTGCGCTCCACCATCGTCGTCTTTGGTTCTGCGCGGGTGCGAGAGGACGGACCTGAACCGCACTCGCGATGGTATCGAGAAGCGCGCGCCTTCGCGCGCCTGGCTTCCGAGCGTGGTGGCGCCTTGACCTCGAACGGCGGCATCCGAGACAACGTGATCGCGACCGGCGGCGGTCCCGGCGTCATGGAAGCCGCAAACCGCGGTGCATCGGATGCGGGAGCGCCTTCCATCGGGTTCAACATCACGCTTCCCAAGGAGCAGCAGCCCAATCCCTACTCCACGCCCGCCCTGACGCTCCGATTTCACTACTTCGCGATGAGAAAGATGCACCTCGCCATGCGCGCCAATGCGCTCGTCGCATTCCCCGGCGGTTTCGGCACGCTCGATGAGCTGTTCGAGATCCTTACGCTGAGACAGACGGAGAAGTCGCCCGCCATTCCCATCGTGCTGTTCGACGAGCACTACTGGCGGTCCGCCGTCAACTTCGAGGCGCTGATCGAAAGCGGCACGATCGACAGATCCGACTGCGACCTTTTCAAGTTCGCGGAAACAGCGGAGGAAGTCTGGTCGAAATTGCTTTCGTGCGGTCTCGGCGTTCCGGGTCTTACCTGTGAGAGGTCGCAATTCACTCGCGTCAGGTCATCTCTATAGGTCAAGCGGAAGGCACAGCGGCTCAGCGAAGCCGGTAATTGACTTGGATCAATGATCGATCGGGGCAGGTCCCTATGTCCCGGGACAGTAAGGGGCCGCCAATGACGGAGCAACAAGCGCAATTTCCCGGCGTTCATCTGCCTTGGTTCGTTGCTGGGGCCGAGCAGCGGGATCCGTTGATGATCGCCATGGGAATATTCCTGGTGCTGTTCGTCTTCATGTTCGGCGTCTTGATGTTACGTCTGCACCATCTACCGGAGCACATCGCTCACACGGAACAGAAGGTGCAATATCAGATTGTCGCCACCCTGGGGCTTTTAGGGATGTTCACCCACGAGAACCTGTTCTGGATTGCTGGGCTGCTACTGGCTATGGTCGATATCCCCGATTTTACGACCTCGCTCACGCAAATCTCTAAGTCCGTCGAGCGCGTTGCTCGGCGGGGACGATCGGCTCGGTAAAGGAGAGCGCGATATTTTTCCCTCCCCGGGCGGAGTCAACTGCTCGGTCTTGCCGACTGGCGCCATCCTGGGTCTTCGTAACGTACACCTGACATCGCTTTCGCATGCGATAGAAGTGAAGTCGTGGCGAGTTCATCCAGGGCGTCGCTTCGTTCGCGATCAGTCAATCACCTGCTTGCCGACGAAGCGCATGAAAGGCTTTTGGCCATCCGCCCCGAACAGTATGACCGTATAGGGTTGCGGCGGATGTCCACTTTCCATACCGGGCGATCCCACCGGCATGCCCGGCACGGCGATGCCCTTCGCATCGGGAGTCTCCGAGAGGAGGCGCCGAATGGCATCCGCCGGCACATGGCCCTCAACGAGATAGCCACCGACCTCCGCCGTGTGACACCCAGCCAACCTCGGCGGAATGCCGAGACGAGCCCGAACCGACGCAATATCCGCGGTTTCCTCGACCCGAACGGAGAATCCGGCGTCGCGCATATGCTGCACCCAAAAAGTACAGCATCCACAGTTCGGGTCCTTGTGCACCGTGATTGCGGTTCCTTGTGCGATCGCCTCGGCGGGCTTGATCAGGGCCGCCGCGGCCAACAGTGTCACAAGCGATCGCCGGGTCATAATAGAGGTTCGTTCTTTCACGTTTCGCTCCGTTTTGTTTTGCCACTCTTCTGCCAAAGCCGGTTCGGACCATGATCGTGCGCTCGGGCGAACGCATACGCCGCCGTCCGCCTCGATCGTTGCAAGCCCATTCATGTGCCCTCGCGATGCCGTTCTGTCCAAATTCCCGATTCACGCAGCCCTTGGCACATCCTGCGGGTCGTCAGTAGCAAGCCCGGTCGTTGCGTCGCCCTCCGGAAGCCCGCGTCCCTTCACCAGGCCGAAGATCGCCGGAATCACGATCAACGTCAGCAACGTGGAGGACGTCATCCCGCCGATCATCGGCACGGCAATGCGCTGCATGATCTCCGATCCCGTTCCCGTGCTCCACATGATGGGCAGTAGTCCCGCCATGATTGCCACTACGGTCATCATCTTGGGGCGGACGCGCTCGACCGCCCCCTCCATGATGGCAGCATGGACATCACGTCGGCTGAAGGCTCGGCCCTCCGCGCTGCGCCTGGCCTTCATCTCGGCCAGTGCATGATCCAGATAGATCAGCATCACCACGCCCGTCTCTGCGGCGACTCCCGCCAGTGCGATGAACCCGACGGCGACGGCGACGGAGAGATTGAAGCCGAGCCACCACATCATCCAGATTCCGCCCACCAGCGCGAACGGCAGCGAGAGCATCACGATCAGGGTTTCAGTCAATGCCTTGAAGTTCAAATATAGCAGCAGGAAGATGATCGTGAGCGTCACCGGAACCACGATCCTTAAACGGGCAGCCGCGCGCTGCATGTATTCGTATTGACCGCTCCAGACCACATAATAGCCGGCTGGGAATTGGATACTGTCGGTGACGGCGCGCTGCGCGTCCGTCACGTAGCTTCCGATGTCGCGATCCCGAATGTCCACGTAGATGTAGGTCGCAAGCTGCCCGTTCTCCGTCCGGATCGACGTCGGCCCGCGGGCCGGTTCGACTTTGGCGACTTCGCCCAGCGGCACGGCGCCGCCCGCCGGCATCGGAACCAGGATGTCATTGGCAATGGCCTTCGGATTGTCGCGGAGATCGCGCGGGTAGCGCATGTTCACCGTGAAGCGCTGCCTGCCCTCCACCGTGGTGGTGACGGTCTGACCTCCCAACGCGGCCGCGATGGTGTCCTGCAAGTCTTGGATCAGGATCCCGTAGCGAGCCAGCGCCTCGCGATCCGGAACGATCTCCAGATAGTAACCGCCGATGCCCCGCTCGGCGTACGCCGACGAAGTGCCGGGCACGGCTTTGATCACGCGTTCGATCTGTTTGGCGAGCCGATCGATCTCGACCAGGTCGGTGCCCATCACCTTGACTCCGATCGGAGTGCGGATGCCTGTCGACAGCATGTCGATGCGCGCCTTGATCGGCATGGTCCAGGCGTTGGAGACGCCCGGGAATTGCAATGCCTTGTCCATTTCCGCAATCAGGCCGTCGACGGTCATCCCGGGCCGCCACTGTTCCTTTGGTTTGAGATTCACGACCGTTTCGAACATCTCGGTCGGCGCCGGGTCCGTCGCTGTGGCCGCCCTTCCCGCCTTGCCGTAGACGGACGCGACTTCCGGGAACGACTTTATGATCCGATCCTGCATCTGCATCAGTTCGGCGGCCTTCGTGACCGAGATTCCCGGCAGCGTGGTAGGCATGTAAAGAAGGGTCCCCTCGTTGAGCGACGGCATGAACTCGGTACCGAGCTGTCGCGCGGGCCAGACCGAAGCTGCAAGGACTCCCACCGAAGCGAGGATGACCAGCGTCTTGGCTCGCAGGACGCCCTTGATTACCGGCCGGTAGATCCAAATCAGGAAGCGGTTGATGACATTTCTGCTCTCGGGGACGATCCGGCCGCGCACGAAGATCACCATGAGAGCCGGCACCAAGGTGACGGATAGCAGAGCCGCGGCCGCCATCGAGAAGGTCTTTGTGAATGCCAGCGGACTGAACAGCCGTCCCTCCTGCGATTCCAGCGTGAAGATCGGCATGAAAGACACCGTGATGATCAGCAGGCTAAAGAACAGCGCCGGCCCGACTTCGGAGGCAGCGTCGATCAAAATCTGAACCCGTGACTGATCCGGCTTCGCACGTTCGAGGTGCTTGTGAGCGTTTTCTATCATGACGATCGCGGCGTCCACCATGGCTCCGATCGCTATCGCGATGCCGCCGAGACTCATGATGTTTGAGCCCAACCCCAGCAGCATCATGGCGCCGAACGCCATTAAAACGCCGACCGGCAGCATAAGGATCGCGACCAATGCGCTGCGGACGTGCAGCAGGAACACGATGCAGACCAGCGCGACGACGATGCTCTCCTCGAAGAGCGTGTGCTTGAGGGTATCGATAGCGGCGAAGATAAGGTTGGACCGATCGTAGACCGGCACGATCTCGACCGAATTCGGCAGGCTGCTCGCGATCTCCTTGAACCGCTTCTTGACGTTCTCGATGACGTCCAGAGCGTTGACGCCGAAGCGCTGCAGCACGATACCGCTCGCGACCTCTCCCTCGCCGTTCAGCTCGGCGATACCACGCCGCTCGTCCGGCCCAAGCTCGACGTTGGCGACGTCCCGGAGCAGCACCGGGGTGCCTCCGGAGGTCTTCAGCACGATGTTGCCGAGATCGTTGATGTTCTTGACGTAGCCCTTGCCGCGGATGACGTACTCGAACTCGGACAGTTCGACAGTGCGGCCTCCGACGTCGGCGTTACTGGCGCGGATGGCCTCTCGGACCTTTTGCATGCTGATGCCACGGTCCCGCATCCGCTGCGGATCGAGCACGACGTTGTACTGTTTGACGAACCCGCCGATGCTGGCGACCTCGGCGACGCCCTCGGCCTTGGCCAGTGCGAACTTGAGGTTCCAATCCTGGATCGTGCGGGTGTCCGCGAGATTCAATTCCTTGGACATGACGGCGTACTGGTAGACCCAGCCGACCCCCGTGGCGTCAGGACCGATGGTCGGAGTGATACCTGCGGGCAATCTCGACGTCGCGCTGTTCAGAAACTCCATCACGCGCGATCGCGCCCAGTAGATGTCGGTGCCGTCCTCGAAGATCACGTAGACGAACGATACCCCGAAGAACGAAAAGCCGCGCACGACCTTCGATTTCGGTACCGTCAGCATCGCCGTCGTCAACGGATAGGTGACCTGGTCCTCGATTACCTGCGGCGCTTGGCCGGGATACTCGGTGTAGACGATGACCTGCGTGTCAGAGAGGTCCGGAATCGCATCCAGTGGAAGGTGGACGAGCGCGTATAGTCCGGCCGCGGCCGCGAAGCCGGTGCCGAACAGTACAAGCAGCAGGTTGCGGGCGGACCAGGCGATGATGCGGGTGATCATTTGTGCTCTCCCATTGCGTGGTCGCCGGCGGCACTGGGATCTTGTGGCGCAGCTTCTGCGAACCCCTTAAGCGCCGCTTTCAGGTTGCTTTCCGCATCGATCAGGAAGTTGGCCGAGGTAACCACCGCCTCGCCGTCGGCAAGGCCGTTCCGCACCTCGATGTAGCCGCCGCCGCGGCGGCCGAGCTGCACCTCCCTCGGCTCGAAGCGCCCTTCTCCCTTGTCAACCAGAACCGCCTGCCGGCTGCCGGTGTCGAGCACCGAGCTGTCCGGCACGGCCAGAACTGGCGCGGCATCCGCGGTGTCGATCGTGGCATCGACATACATATCGGGCAGCAGCGCGAAGTCCGGGTTGGTGAGTTCGATCCGGACGCGTGCGGTCCGCGTGTCGCGGTTCACCTGCGGGTAGATGACCGAGATCTTTCCGGCGAAGCTCCGCCCGGGGAAACTCCGGGCGCGGACCTCGACCGGCTGACCGACCGCGATGTTCCCGAGATCGCGTTCGGCCACGTCGACCAGGGCCCAGACCACCGAGATGTCGGCGATCCGGAACAGCACGTCGCCTGGGTTGGCCCGCATACCCTCGATGGCGTTGCGCTCGAGCACGATGCCGTCCCGCGGAGCCAACCACTGCACGTTGACGGGCGCGACGTGAGATTTCTCTATCTCGGCGATGAATTGGTCGGGCACATCAAGGTTCGTAAGTCGCTGGCGCGACCCACGGCCATACACTTCGACGCCCCCTACCGTCTTGGAAGTGACCGTCGCAAAGTATTCCGCGGCCGCGGAAGCCACCGCCGAACTGTAGATCTGCATCAGCGGCTGGCCCGCCCGGACGCGCGTTCCGGTGGTCACGTCCGCGACCTTCTGGAGGAAGCTTTCGGCTCGCATGGCGATTACGGACACCCGACGCTCGTCCAGCTGGATCGTACCGGGCACCTTCACCGAGACTCGGATCGCGCGCCGCTCGACCGGCTCCGACTTGACGCCGGTGCGCTGAATCTTGCCGGGCGACAGCTTCACGGACCCGTCGTCGGCGTCATCGCCTTCGTAAACGGGGACGTAGTCCATCCCCATCGGATCCTTCTTCGGCACGGCCGAGGTGTCCGGGAGACCCATCGGATTACGATAGTAGAGGATCCTGCGGGAAGAATTCGCCTGCTGCCTTGGCTTTGCCGGCTCGTCGACCGTCTGGCCGTCATCGTAGACGGGCAGATAATCCCGTCCGTGGTCGTCCTTTTTCGGTCCGGCAGACCAAAACGGCTCTCCGCCCGGATCACGATAGAAGAGCGGCGTTCGGTCTGCCGCTGCGGCAACCGCAGCCATGTCGGTACGGACGGGCCAGCGCCCATCGTTCAAGTACCAGTAGGCCCCCAAGCTCAAGCCGCCGCCCACCGCGAGAGTAGTCAGAAAACGAAAGGTATTCATGGCGTGTTGTCCTCGCGCGCAGCAGCGCGCATCCGAACGACTGAAAAACGGGATGTCGGGCGCCGGCGAGCGGCACCCGATGGGTGCTACTTGATCGCCTTGACGATCAGCTTGCCGGTGACGGTCTCCGCCTCACCCTGAACCTTCGCCGAGAGCGTGACCTGGTAGCGGCCGGCCATCGGCAGATCGGTCTTGAAAGCGTAGACGCCGGGCTCCTTTGACGGCAGCGGCTCGACCGGCGATTCCATTTCGGCCATCCCGTCCGGAGCCATGTCGACCCGTGTCCTGAAGATCACGGCGTCCGATACCGGCTTGCCGGTCTGCTTGTTGGTCAAGCGAACGGCGAGCGTGACATCGTCGCCCTTCTTCATCTCCGGATTGACGGGTTCGAAGGCGTAGTCGCCGGCGCCCGCCATGGCGGCCGACGCGGCGAGCGAAATCGTGGCGGCCAAAGCCGCGGTGCTGAACTTGGAAAGCATTGTCCTGTCCTCATGATGTGATCTCGGTCGTGGCGCTAGGAGCGCGCACGTCAGTCGTCGCAGGCTGCTGCGCGACGTCGGGCTTTGTGAGATCAGATTCGAGGAGGTCGAAAAGGAGGATTGCCTGCCTGGACCGTGACGATCTGGTCCGCCGGGATGGCTGCTTTACGTTCCGCGGCAGGGTCGAAACGGAACGCGATGCTTCGCACGTCTCCAAGCGCGGTCAGGCTGCCTACGCAGCAAAATCCCGAACCGCACTTGTGGTGTTCGCTGTGGATGGGCGTGCCTGTCGTGTCGTCCGGGCAGCAATCCATCGACATGTCGGCCGACGCTTCCATTTGCATCGTGGAAGTGCTGTCCGACGCGGTCATAGCCAAGCCCGTCGCGGACGCGCCGAGCGGCGCCAGCGCCAAGGAGGCGGCAATCGCGAATGCCAGAATCGTTCGGACGAACCGCATCGTTGTTACTTGCTCGCCATCACTTCCTTAGCCGGACAACACCTTATCAGCCCGGAGGATACCATAGCCCAGGGACATGCAGAATCTTTGATCCAGCTCAATCATTGGTGATCCCATCGGCGCTACCTGTTCGCTCGGCCCACGACGTCCATCAGCTCGGCGATCTTTCGCCTTTGATCCGCCTTGTCGCCGCTGCGGATCGCATGTTCCACGCAATGGGACACGTGATCCCGCAGGATCTCTTCCTCGACGCGGCGAAGCGCCGCCCTGACCGCCGAGATCTGGGTGACGATGTCGATGCAATACCGATCCTCTCCGACCATCTTCGCCAGGCCGCGAACCTGACCTTCGATGCGGTTCAAACGTTTCTGGCACGTAGCCTTGATGTCGTTTCTCATGCCACGTATATACCCCCCTAGGGTACATTCCGCAAGATGGAGCTGACGATGGCTCGGCCAGACACGCCGAATTCCGAGAAGACCGACAAGAACTGCTGCGGACACTGCCAGTCCACCGCATCGGCTTCCGAGCACCATGCTCACCACCATCATCATGGTGGCGCGCAGGGGACCACGGTGGATCCCGTTTGCGGAATGGAGGTGGACCCGGACACGGCTCGTCACAAGGCCGAGCACGGAGGTCGGAGCTTCTACTTCTGTTCGGACCGTTGCAGGACGAAGTTCGCGGAAGATCCGGCGAAATATCTACACGGAGAGATGAAGAAAACGCAGGCTGACGTGCCCGAAGGCACGATCTACACCTGCCCGATGCATCCGCAGGTCCGCCAGGTTGGACCAGGCAATTGCCCCATCTGCGGCATGGCGCTCGAACCCGAGCTCGCCACCGCGGACGCGGGGCCCAATCCCGAGCTGGTCGATATGACCCGTCGGTTTTGGGTGGGTCTCGCCCTCTCCGTTCCGGTCGTGGTCCTCGAGATGGGCGCTCACCTCGTCGGTGCTCACGGTTGGATCGACCAGTCGCTTTCCAATTGGATCCAGTTCGTTCTCGCGACGCCGGTCGTCCTATGGGCAGGGTGGCCGTTCTTCGTCCGCGGCTGGCAGTCGGTCGTGACGCGCAATCTGAACATGTTCACGCTGATCGCGATGGGTACGGGAGTCGCCTGGGTCTACAGCGTGGTGGCGACGGTTCTTCCCGCTGCGTTTCCTTCGACGTTCCGGGGTCATGACGGCGCAGTGGCCGTGTATTTCGAAGCGGCCGCGGTCATCACGGTACTGGTGCTTCTCGGGCAGGTGCTCGAGTTGCGCGCGCGAGAAGCCACTTCCGGAGCGATCAAGGCGCTATTGGACCTCGCGCCGAAAACGGCACGCCGCATCCGGGAGAACGGCTCTGACGAGGAAGTCCAGATCGCGGAGCTCCGGCCGGGCGATCGTTTGCGCGTCCGCCCGGGGGAAAAGGTGCCAGTCGACGGCGAGATCGTCGAGGGCCGATCTTCGCTCGACGAGTCGATGGTGACTGGCGAATCCATGCCGGTCAGCAAGGAGGTCGGCGGCAAGGTGATCGCCGGCACGCTCAACCGCTCCGGCGGATTCGTCATGCGGGCCGAAAAGGTCGGCAGCGATACGATGTTGTCTCAGATCGTGCAGATGGTGGCGCAGGCGCAGCGCTCGCGCGCGCCCATCCAGCGTTTGGCGGATCAGGTCGCGGGTTGGTTCGTTCCGGCGGTCATCGTGATCGCTGTCGCGGCTTTCGCCGCTTGGGCCGTCTACGGTCCAGAGCCCCGCCTCGCCTTCGGTCTCGTCGCGGCGGTCAGTGTTCTCATCATCGCCTGCCCGTGCGCGCTCGGCCTGGCGACCCCGATGTCCATCATGGTCGGGGTCGGGCGCGGCGCACAAGCGGGCGTGCTCATCAAGAACGCCGAGGCGCTTGAGCATATGGAGAAGATAGACACTCTTGTCGTCGACAAGACCGGCACTTTGACCGAAGGCAAACCGAAGGTCGTCGCGATCGTACCGGTCAGTGGATATTCGGAGGCGGACGTGCTGCGGCTCGCCGCCAGCGTCGAACGCGCCAGCGAACATCCGCTGGCGGATGCCATCGTCAATGCGGCCAAGGATCGCGGAATTCAGACGGCCGACGTCAAGGACTTCGACTCGCCGGTCGGCAGAGGCGCCCTCGGAACGGTAGAGGGCAAGAAAATCCTCCTCGGCAACGCGACTTTCCTGCGTTCGGAGGGTGTCGATACATCTGCCCTCGAAAGCGAAGCCGAGCGTCAGCGCGGTGAAGGTGCAACCGTCATCAACATGGCCGCCGACGGCAGGCTCGCGGGCATTTTGGCCATCGCCGATCCCGTGAAGCAGTCGACGCCCGAGGCGCTGCGCGACCTGGCCGCCGAGGGCGTGAGGGTCATCATGCTGACGGGCGACAACCGGACCACGGCCGAGGCGGTCGCCCGGAGACTCGGCATTGCGGATGTCGAAGCCGAGGTACTGCCCGATCAGAAGAGTGCGGTCGTCGCAAAGCTGCAGAAGGACGGACGAAGCGTCGCCATGGCGGGCGACGGCGTCAACGACGCGCCGGCTTTGGCGGCGGCCGAAGTGGGCATCGCCATGGGCACGGGAACGGACGTGGCGATGGAGAGCGCGGGCGTCACTCTTCTCAAGGGAGATCTCAACGGCATCGTCCGTGCGCGGCGGTTGTCACGCGCCACCATGAGGAACATCAGGCAGAACCTCTTCTTTGCTTTCGCCTACAACGCCGCAGGTATCCCTATTGCGGCCGGAGTCCTGTATCCGACGCTGGGACTGCTGCTGTCGCCGATCGTCGCTGCGGCCGCGATGGCGCTGTCCTCCGTCAGCGTGGTCGGCAACGCGCTGCGACTGCGGACGACGCGGGTCTGACGGGTCAAAGAAGTCGCGCGATCGCCTGAATGCCTTTCATGCCTGTCCCGAAGCGGGCGATCGCATCCTTGTTCCGCTCCAGCTCGCCATACGGCAGGTAGCGTACCTGCAAGTCAGCGACGCGACTGAACGCCGGCCGACGAAGTTGATTACGCACCTCGTCCTCCCTGCCGTCCGGAGCAACCAGAAACAGTCCGCCCGCGGTATGCAGGTCGCCGCTTAGCGCCAGATCGAGCATGCGGACGATCCCGGAATAAATCGAGGTCGTGTGTTCGACCTCGAAAGCAGCGACCACGCGATCGCTCGCGGCATCCAACCAGAGCACATCGATGAGCCGGATCGATTCTGCGCCCGCGGCATCTTCGATTGATGAGGGCAGACGGTCGATGCAACCGGATGCCAACATGGCGCCATTGTATGAGCGTCCCCGATCGTTCGAAGCGATCCATATCCGATAACCGAGCGCCAGGCCCAGGTCGCGGAGCCAGGCTTGGACTTCCGTATGGGTAAGATCGTTCTCGCGCGCCGCCGCAATGGGAGCTTCGAGCCTTTTTGCGGTCTCGCGCGCCTTCGACAACTCGGATAGCCAAGCGTCTCTTGCTGTCTCGCCATTGCCGACAGGAGGCGCGCTGAAGCGCCCGGTACCGACATCGAACAGAAATCCCGCGATTGCGCCGAGATCGTTGGAGAGAATATCCCGATAAGCGCGGTTCAGCTCCAGGATGCCGCTTCGCATCCCAAGATATTGATCCCATCGGCCGAGCTTCACCTTGGCGCCCGTGATCGCATTGAAGCCGTTCACGATCGCGGTGTTGAATGGCGGCATCAGCGTCGGGTGCAGGAAGTACAGGAGATTGGCGACAGCGGGCCCGAGACCCTTGATCTTCAGTCGATCGATCGTGTCGATTCCTTCGACGAGCTCCTGCTCGGTACTGCAGCAAGAACAGTGATGCAGGAGTTGACCGAAAGCCCGCTGATTTCCGGCATCCTCATAGATGTCCGGGATCCGAAGCTTCGGTTTCCATAGGAAGGCGTGATCGGCTCCTTTGAAGATCTGCCTCTGCTCCGCGATCGACCCCACGATCGTTTCGAGGGAGGAGCCCCTGTACACGTTGCCGAACGTTCCGCCCCCGATCTCCTCGACCACCTGAGCGATGCCGCGCCGAATCGACCTGAAGTTCTTCAGGCGCTCATCCCACAAGAACCACGTGCGATAGGTCGACCCAGGGTCCTGTCGCCATCGCTCGATCAACACGCGCAATAGGTCCGTCGAGCCCGGATACAGCATCGTTTCAATCATGCTTGTCGATCCACATCGCGCATATCCGAGCGCCCGCGACGTTCGCGGGTCAAAAATATTACAGCAAAACCCAACATTTTCTCACTTCGAGTCAGAAAGGAACGAAGACCCTATGCGACGGTTTCGTCACGAACAACGCATTGGAGCAGCCGTGATCGCCCTTCCCTACGATTATTTTCTGCTCGGCTGGTTCGTTATAGCAGTCATCTCGACCGCCTACGTCGCGTACGACCAGTTCGCCGGAAATCCCGAGCCTGCCGTGATGAAATGGGCGTTCGTCCTCATCACGCTCTACATGGGGCCGTTCGGCCTGCTCCTCTACGTACTCGCCGACAAAGAGCCGCGGCCAGGAGAACACGAACGATTCACTTCCCCGCTGTGGAAGCAAGGGTCGGCAGCACAATCCACTGCGTGGCCGGAGACGCGACCGGCATCATCCTTGCCGCAGCGACGACGGCCTTCCTCGGATTGCCGATGTGGATCGATCTGATCGTGGAATATCTGGCGGGATTCTCGTTCGGGCTCTTCATCTTCCAGTCGCTGTTCATGAAGCGGATGATGGGCGGTTCGTACTGGCAGAACGTGAAAATGAGCTTCATGCCGGAATTCATCAGCATGAATGCGATGATGGCGGGAATGGCGCCGACGATGAGCTTCCTGATGATGGGGCGTGATATGCGCGCCATGGATCCCCTCGAACTGACGTTTTGGGGCGTGATGTCCCTTGGCGTGATCGTCGGGTTCATCACGGCCTATCCGTTCAACGTTTGGATGGTACACGCCGGCATCAAGCATGGGCTCATGACCGAACGGTCCGACGCACACGGCGGACATCACGATCGGCACGGTGATGATCATGGGCGCGCCGGGATGAGGAGCCAGGCGACCGTTCCGCAACTGGCCGCTTTGGCGGGGGTGACAGCATTGCTGCTTGTCACCGGAATGGTATGGCCGGGCTTCTACGTGAACCTCACCCTGAGCGCGCACGATGTGGACGGCCCGATCATGCCGCCCGGAATGATCAACACGTTCGACCTGCCGGCCGCTGCCATGCGGGATATGGCAGCGGTGAAGCCGCGACAGGTCGGCTACGAAGCGCCGCCGACGGCGCGCGGCGACCAGGTGCTTCAGCCAAGGCTGGAGAATGGCGTCAAGGTGTTCGATATCGAGGCTTCCGCGATCCGCTGGAATATCTTACCGGACGTTGCGGTTCAGGCTTACGCGTATAACCATCAAATTCCGGGGCCTCGGCTGGAATTGACGGAAGGCGATCACGTCCGGATCAACTTTCACAACGCGCTGCCCGAGAGCACGACGGTGCATTGGCACGGACTAATCGTACCAAATGAGATGGACGGGCCGGCAAAGATCACCCAGCCGCCCGTCCCGCCCGGCGGTTCACACAGCTACGAATACACCGTCGGACAGCACGGCACATACTTCTATCACAGCCACGATCATCCCGACCGTCAGCAGGCACTCGGTCTCTACGGTGCGCTCATTATCCAGCCGGCGGACCCCTCGTCCGAGGTCAAAGCGGACCTTGAATACACGATACAACTTCAGGAGTGGCTGAAGCGCGAATGGCTCACCTATCCCGCGATGCTGATGGAGGGCGCGCTCCCCAACTACTTCACCATCAATGGAAAGGCCTTTCCTGCGACCGACACCGTGCAGATGAGGGTTGGCCAGACGATAAAGTTGCGTTTCATCGGCACCAACAACAACTTCGTCCACCCCATGCATGTGCACGGCGGCCCTTTTGAGATCGTGGCGGTGGATGGCGTCACGCTCGCCGAAAGCGCCCGTTATCAGGCGGACACCGTGAACGTTGGTCCGGGCCAACGGTACGACGTTGTTTGGACCGCTCGCCGGCCGGGGAAGTGGTTGGTCCACTGCCATATCCCTCATCACACGGCCAACAACAACGTCGAGCAGGGCGGTGGGGGTGGGCTGATGTTGGTCTTAAACGTTCAGTGATTCCGCGTGAGGTCAGCGGCGGAAGGACGTTGCCGGTTCGCGACTCTCGTCGAACTCATCCACCACTGGCGCAGCGACCCAATCATCGCGCCATCTACCGCGATGGCAGAGGCGCTGCAGCCGATGTCGCCTGTCGGGGACGGCAGCCCACTCGGCGCGAGCAGCACTATCGGCTTCGCACCGTCCGGCCGGAGCATGATCACGCCGATATTGGCCGCCTGATGTTGGCGAAGGCTGCGACGGCTGTCTCGGCTCGCTCCCGGTCGCTATCCTCGGAAAAAACCAGGAAATAGCGGCGGAAGAAATGTGGCGGCCAGGGCAGCGCAGTTGAGGCGTTCGGCAAACGGCGCAAAGCGCATTGCGTGACGAGCAATGTTTTGCCGATCTCGATGAGATTCTCGCCCAGGCGCGACTTCCGAACGTCGCTGTCAAGGCAAGCTCGCTGCCTTGCTCTACCGACGACTCCTATCCGTTTCGCCGGCTAATGCCCTATCCGCAACGCACCTTCGACGCCTTCGGTACGGACCGCATCATGTGGGGCTCCGATCTTACCCGTCGACCGTGCACCTATCTTGAATGTCTTGATCATATGCGGTTCGGGCTTCCCTTCCTGACGCACGCCGATCGCGCTCGCGTACTCGGTGGCACCGCGGCGAGACTACTACGCTAACCGGAACGGCAGTGCTAGATATCCGTGAAAGGCCCCCTGCGGCGCATCAGATCATCGGCGCGGCGGACTATAGGTCGGATCCGGCATCCTTCTTAGGCCCTGCAGCGGCGGGCGGCGCAAGGCAATCACGACGTCCGAAGACGACCTGATACCCAGGCTCGCCCCGGAACGCCGCTGAGACCCCAGTTTCCGCCGACGAAAGAGGCCTCGCTGCGGCTGGTGGCTCCCCTACCTGACCGGTCCCTATATCTTCCAGTCAGGACGGACAAGCCGGCAGAGCCGGATTCGACGTAGCGGTCCGCATTGAAGCGAATGGGCCCGGTCATGACCGCAGGATCATTTGTTGCCATCAGCAATCTCGGCGGCCGCCCGCCTGATCTCGCTCTGGCGCTTTTCCAGCCATTCCGCAATGGCGGTCTCCGCAAGCTCGTACGCCGGCTGCCCCATCGCCAGTGCGGCGAGCTTGAGCTGACGGATGAGAGTCGGCCGGAGGTAGACAAGGAGTTGGCTCCTCTTGTCCGATCGTTTCCGAGCCTTGGACGCTCCCTTCTTCGGTGCGCGCACGATCCTCTCCTTCGACGTTAGATAGCTGACTATCTGATACACTCTCTAACATTGTGCCACTTTGGGCGAAAGCCCGGATTTTCCGCTATTTGAAGATATCCACAGGCCATCAGCATTCATAGATAGCTACCCATCCAGTTCTAGATAGCTAACTATCTTGACTCCCTGCACTACACCTGCTCTCTATCTGCCCACGCAAGGACGAAGCCTGGTGACCCCATGCGAACACGTCGCCTTTGCGAGACTTCGCCTTCCGAACAGGTCGGAGACATTGGTGGCGCATTCAAAGTCCCAAGCTCGATATCGGGCGATCGATCTCCTTTCGGCGAGCGGCCGAGCCAAGATCGGTTCCGGCCGCGCCACGAATCTTCACAGACTCGCTGTCCAGCTGACGCTCGATCCGGATGTGCTCTCATTAGAGCTTGTGGAGTCGTTGTCGGTCGCAGGCCGGGATGTCGAGATCGGGATGTTGGTCGCGCAATTCAAGCAGACAGCGGTCGCATACGACATCGTGGACGAGCGCGAGTACCGCGATCTCGATTCCGAGGGAATGCTGCTGATCGCGCTCGACCTGCATCGCATCGCTCGGGTGGAGGTCGACGCGGATACTATCCAGGCGGAGCCTCGCGCAACCAACAGCGACCGCATCTGGGGTCACCGCGGACTGGATGTCGGTCGTAGCCTGCGCGCCGATATCGAGACTGCCCTGAGCTACCAGCGCATGTCGATCAAGGAATTGGGCAGTGCGATCGGCTTGAACAATGCGTTCCCCGTCGTGTGCTCGCTGATGTGCAGGCGCGCTCTCGTCTCCGACCTTTCCATGAAATTCGGGCCCGATGCCTTGATCGCGTTGCGCGGCCAGTGCTTTGCGGCAGCAGAGAACAGGCCGACGGAATTCGTGAAGCCGCCAGTTGCAGGAGCCAAGAGATGACATGGCAAGACGACCTCATCCGGAGATATCCGAATCTGTTCGTGCGATCCTTTCGCGGCGTGCCGTTCGCACCCGGCTATCCAAGGTGTCACGATGGCTGGCAGAACGTCGTGGCGCGGCTCGCCGAGCGCGTGGCCGCCGTGTCGGGCGATGGCACCGTCTACTTCACGCACATGGTTGCTGAGCACGGAGCTCTCCGCGTCCACTGGACCAGCCGTTCGGAGCTCCCGCAGCGGTCGGCGCTCAAGGTCGAAGAAGCCGTTGCTCTCGCGGAGGCCCGATCGCTTTCGACATGCGCCGAGTGCGGCGCCCAGGGTCGCCTGTTCGCGAGCGCGTTCCGTATCTTCCCGGCCTGCAAGGGCCACCAGCAGGGTACTGCCGTTCCGGTCATTTCGGGATTCCACGATGTCTTTCTGCGCCGGGGCATCGTGAGACGGCGCTCCACTCTCGAACGCGTCCGATACGACTGGGCGTCGGACGCGTTCGTGCACGCGCCGGCGGAGAACATCGCGAAGGAGAAGCGCCATGGCTGACCGCAGTCGGGACTGGCGCGCCGATCTGGTAACGACCTACGCCGACCTCTTTCAGCCGGTCGGCGATCCCCCGCGCGCCCAGGGCTGGCCGTCGGTCGACGACGGCTGGGAAGACTTGCTGGCACGTGCGTGCGGGCGGATCCGAGCCGCGGTGCTGGCGGACGGCGGCTCTTTCCATACGATCCAAGTCAAGGAGAAGTTCGGAACGTTGCGTTTCTATTGGGAGGGCGACCTCTCTCCCGAGACCGCCGCCAAGGTCGAGGAGGCTGTCGATCTCGCCGAGGCCCGGAGCGCTGTCACCTGCGAGGTCTGCGGCGGACCCGGCAGGCTGCACGGCGGCCGCTGGGTGACGACCCGCTGCGGGGCCCACGCGGAGGGCCGTCGACCGGTCCGGGTTCAGCCTGGTGACGACACTTACGTCTTCGAGCGCGTCGTGGGAAAGCGTCGGAGTATCCTGCATGGCCGATACGACCGCGAGAGCGACACGTTCGTCGACGTCGCTCCGTTCGGCACCGAGGAGACGTGAAGATGGGAGCCATCGATTGGCAGCGCGGGTTGCGGCTTCCGCGCCTTTTCCGTGCCCTGGCGGAAGAACCCAGCCACTCATTCGGTTATCCGCACGGCGAAAGTGGGTGAACTCATGCGCATCGAAAGGATGAGTGGCGGCTTCGACCGCAAGGGTCAGTTCGTGTCGGCAAAATGCGGCCGAGCGATACCAGTGCGGCATCATCTTATGCGGGACGCGCTGGTACAGGCCTCGCTCGACCCCACTGTTAGATCGATCGAGTATCTGTCGGAGGATCAGATCGCCACCGCGCTGACGAAGATAGATGCCGTCGTCATCCAGCGCGACGACGGTCGTTATCATTTGGATGTCGTCGAAGCCAGGCCACGCCGCTCCACGGCGCAGCGCCTACTCGTCGCGCAGAGCCTTCTCGATCTGGGTCTTCGCCCTTTGGTCCGGACGGAGTCCGAGATCCTCAACGAGCCCGGCTGCACGAACGCGAGGATGGTCTGGAAACACGCAGACCACTCGGTCGAAATCGGCCTGCGCCTGCAGATCCTCGGCGCCCTGACGGACGAAGGAGCCATGCCGCTCGCGGATCTCTTGAAAAGCCTGCGGACCGACCGCGATCCGGTGCCGTCGGTGATGGCTCTCGCCTGCATCGATCTCATCGCACTGGACCTTGTATCGGCGCCGCTCGGACCGAGAACTCTGACGAGACTGCGCGAGTGAGCTTTCGGGATCTGCGTCCGATCGAAGTCGACATTCCGGAGAGTGAAATGCCCGGCGACAAAAAACGCCTGCCGACCGACGCTATCCTCGAAGTCGCATTCGAGGAAGCGTTGACGTCGGCGCTGCGGCGCTCCGTCTCCGGCAAGGCGCCGTTAGCGATCATTGTGATCGTGCCCGCTGCGACATGGGTTTCCCCCTGTGAAAGGTTCTGGAAGCGTCGGTACGGCGATCGTTGGCACATCATCGCCAGGGACGGGTCTTCCCGCTCCGAACACAAGGGGACGGTCGGAAACTCCAGCGTGTCTGGGGTTCTGGTCGACGGCCGCTCGGTCGTAGGCATCGCCACGTCGTCAGATATCCTCCCCTCGACGCTGATCGCGAGCGCGGACCACACGATCCGTTTGTCCTCGCCAACCGGCGAGGCCCTCCGGCAGGTGCTCGAAAGGCATCTAAGCCGTACCGTCACCGCGGACGTGCCTGCTCTTGTGGGCACCGGCCTGGACATCAACGATTTGGCTGCCGCCTTCCGGCCCGGATCGACCTCCCGCCAGATCGTCACCCGCATGGAGCGAGCCACAAGGCGGCGGATCGGTTCTGAAGGCGACGATCGATTGCCGTCACTCCAGACAGCCATCGAATACGGCGCGGCTCGCCGATTTTTTTTAGACTTGGCTACCGATCTGAAAGACCGTGTTCCTTTCAGCCAATTGAGCCGTTCAGTAGTGCTGTTCGGCGAAACCGGAACCGGTAAGACGACCCTGGCAAAACTGGTGGCGAAGCATATGAATCGCCCCCTCCTCGCTTATTCGGTCGCAGATCTTTTCGCTCGGTCGGATGGAGCGCTCGGCGGGGTCGTGCAGGCGACCAATGCCATGTTCGAAATGATATCTACCCATAGTTGTGTTTTTCTATTGGACGAGCTTGACGCGTTGCCAGACCGATCCACAATTTCTAGTAGAGGCCGTGACTGGTGGTTACCCGTTTTGACCAACTTCATGCTCAGGTTGGACGATGCTTTTTCGCGCGGCGGCAGCGGTCGTGGCGAGGAGACAATTTTCATCGCCTGCACAAATTATCTCGATCGCATCGACTCGGCGCTCTTGCGCCCGGGACGCTACGAAAAGGCCATCGAGGTCCGGCGTCCTGATCTCGCCGGCACGATCAACATTCTCTCCCACTATCTGCCGGAGATCGAGAGCGGCGAGCGTGCCGAGCTCGGACGGCTCCTCGAGGGATCAACGGGCGCCGAACTCATGATGGTGACGCGCGATGCGAGACGGATCGCCCGTCGCGAGGACCGGTCGCTCCGCGCCGATGACGTCCGTGCGGTCGCGCTGCCCGACGAGGCCATTCCACCCGCGCGCTTGCGCCGAATCTGCGTGCACGAGGCCGGGCACGCCGTCGGCATCCTGGTCCTGCGTTGCGCCACCCTGCGCGGCATCGTCGTCCGGACGCGGGATGGCGCCGCCGGACAGACGACGTCAGTCCAGGATGACGGCGATCTTCCGACAAGACGCGACTTCGAGGCCCGCGTCGTGGCTACCTTGTGCGGTCGGGCTGCCGAGCATTTGCTGATTGGAGAAGTTTCCGTTGGCAGCGGTCTTGATGAGGAGAGCGACATGGCGATCGCCACTCGGATGATCGCATCGCTTCATGCGACGGGTTTGGGAGACGATCTCGCTTTTACGTCGGATTACCGTCGCGTTCTCAAGGCCGTTTCGCGGGACAAGACGCTGCGCCGGCGCGTAGAAACCGATCTGGTCCGCCTGCAGAAGCGGGCCGCCCGGCTGGTCCGGGGTAATCAAGACGCCATCGTCGCCGTCGCAAATGCCCTCGCCGAGAAGCGGCACCTGTCCGGCGAGGCGATCCGAATCCTGTTCGAGGACAACCGTCGTCCCGGAACTCAAAATCCCTAGGCAAATGATGGAGGCGTATATGCTTTGCGTAACAGTGGAGATCGGCCCTGGCGGGTTCGAACCAGGCGGGCGTGTCGTAGGTTCGCTCCGGATACCGAACGTTTCCGCTTCTGCGTCGATCTCGAGCTGCGAAATCGACTTGGCGGAGGCCGCCAATCATTTGACCGGCATGCCGGCCCCGGGTCGGCGCCTGCCGCGTCGAGAGGCACGACCGCCATCATTCGGTATGGCCGCTTGCCGAACGCGCTACGGCGGTGGCTCGGGCGCCTGACTTTTGAAGTCTAACTTGGCGAGTTTCCATGGTCACGCAGGAACAGACGCTACCTTTCGTTCCAGACAGCATTTTCTGGCTCGACGCCATTGCCACGGCGGGCTCGGCCCCGTCGACGGTCGACTGTTACGCTCGAGATCTAAGGGATGTCGCCGAGGCCATCGGTAGCATCGACATCTCCGCAGTCGTCGCGATGGACCAGTCGGCAGCCGACCGTGTCGCGGAGCTTTGGAGCGCTGACGGCGCCGCCGCCTCCACCATCTACAGGCGGTTTGCAGGTCTACGAAACTTCGCACGCTTTCTTGCTCAGGAGGGGTCGCACGACTGCTCAAAGCTCTTGAGTTGCCGCCTTCCTCCTTGCGGCAGGGTGCACCGAGAACCGGTCGAGAAAGAATCCATCGAGACTATTCTCTCGACTTGGGACCACGAGGATAGCTGGACGCGCATGCGCGACTCGGCTGCGATCCACGTCGCAGCCACTTCAGCCTTGACGACGGCCGAAATCGTTGGGTTGAACCTTCGCGACTTCAGCCCGATCCTTGCCGCCGTCCTCGTCCGCCAGTCGCATCTCGAGCCTCGACCGGCCACGATCTCGCAAGAAGCGATCGATCGGCTAAACGGATATCTCGATCACGTCCCGTTCGAGCTCGGCGACGACGATCCGCTGTTCGTGACCAAGCGGCGCACCCGGCTTTCGGCGCGCTCGTTTCAACTCGCCTTCCGTCGATCGAGGAGCTTAGCCGGGGTCTCACGTTCGGCCGTCCCGACTTCGCTACGTAACACGATCGGCTTCGATCTCGCGCGATCCGGAGCGGCGCCCGAGGTCGTCGCAGCGGCGCTGGGAATCGGCATCGCGAGTGCGTGGCGATATTTTACGACGAGGGACGCTTAGCGCCTGGGGTGCCGCATACTTCGCGCGCGCGTGCAGCAAACGAAGACAAGAGTCAATAGGCGCAAAATTTGGCGACACTATCAGGACCACTCAGATGATTTTCCGCAAAACGACCGAAAAACCGCATCCGAAATCCACCAGATTCATTTCGATAGGATTCCAAAACGCGCATGTTATTCAATGCGATGCGCCATACCGGCGCGGCAAGGACAACATCATGCACCAGCTTGCGTAGACGCGCGACCGGAGCGGACTCCGATCGCGCGTAGTTAGAAAGGTCTTCGGCGCCCACAAAAGCCAGCCTTAGACCCATGTCCGCCAATATCCGGATTGTCTCCGGTCACCATTCGGCAGAACGACCAAGATATCCTCTTGGCCGACCGAGAATCGCACGTCCGATTCCAAGTCGCAAGAGTCTTTCTTGGTGATCTTTTGCCGGACCGAATCCGTGCAGCGTCAAGCGGCTGCACGTTCCGACTCTCTGGCGAAAAGGTCTTCCATGCCCGTTATCCCTTCGCTCACCCGCAAGACTGAAGCCGAGCGCTTCTTCGCGAAGCTCGAACGGTTCGTAGATGGACACGACGGTCAATTCGGTAGGCCGGCTCGCATCTACACCGATGGGTCGATCGAGTTCATCAGCGTCAGGTACCTGACGGCGTTTCTCGATCATATCGAAGAAACGCGGGCCATGCGTCTTCTCGACGAAGGTCGCGATGCCACGTAATCGTCGAAAGATCGCGCCGGTCTGGGAGCATCTCTGCGACGGCGTCGAGGTCTTCCGTTTGGAAGACAACGAGGCCACGCGGCAGGTGATCACTGGCCGGCGCAATCACGTGGTCGGGGGCCATTTCAGCCGCAAGATGGGGCGTCACTTGATCCATGAAGGAGGGTTCGAGGAACGTCTGGTCAGGGCGGCCGACTGCCTCCTGCGCGTAAAGCGGGTCTGGGCTCAACCGGAGACGATCCGGATGAATCTGTTCGGCGAACATCGGAACGAGATCTACACCCCGGACTACCTGATCGAGGAAGACGGGGCGTTCGTGCGATACCCCGTCAAGGTTGCCCGTTTCGTGCGCTACGAAGTCAAGGGTTGGGAGGAGCTCAGGCCGCCAAGGCCCGCGGATTGGGACGAGGACGGAAGGGCGAGATGGGAGGACGCCAAGCTTCTGCGGGCTCGCCTACGCCGCGTCCGGCTCGCTTACCGGCTCGCTGGCGTGCCTTGGCGCGTGGTCACGGAGCGCGGGCTTGCAAAGCGCTGGGGCGATCCGGATATCGTCGATGAGATCATCGCGAACGATCGTTGGGACATCGAACCGGAGGACCTGAACCGGCTCGTCTCGGCATTGATGGAGGCAGGCGGCTCATTGCCGATGTCTCACTGCGAAACCATCCTGGCCGAGACCATCTTCCCGCGCGGCGTGGTGCTCTCGCGCATCCCGGAAAATATCGTCTCGATCGACACGTTCTCGCCGATCGACGGCGACACGATCGTCCGCAAGGGACACGTCTGATGCTGGATATCGTCACCGAACAACCGCAAACTGCGCTTCCTTATCATGCGACCGAAGGCAACGACATCGAGCCTTCATTGGATTCGATCCTGTTCGACGGTCTCGAGGCCGACCAGGTCGTCCTGATCGACAACGCTGCGCACAGATTCTGCGCAAGATGCCCGACCAGGGCCCCCACCTCTTCCTGAATGTCGATCGCGGCGAAGTCGCCCGCTATTCGACCACCAGACTCTTCGAGCTGCTCGACGAAGAAAAATACTATCATCCGGGCCGAATGCGGCTGACGTTCGACGTCTCCAAATCATTGGACGAGGCCCGCGCGCTGATCGCGAAGGCCTACGGCACTATCAACCAAGGACCGCGAACCCTCGCGGAGACGAAATACCGGTACATCGCCGCCTTCGTGAACCGGATGCTCATCGCGCCGCCGGGGAAGCCGTTCGATCGAAGCCACCATAACGCCGACCTCATCATCGAGCAGGTCAACGCCGAGATCTTCGCGGAGAACCAGGCCCTCCCCGCCGGCAGGAAGATCTTCCAGCCGAACAATTCGAGCCGCTCCTTGCTGCGCTGGGTGAAGAAGGAGCTGGAAACGCAGATGCAGGAACGCGCCTGCGTGCACCTGAACGCGATCAAAGCCCGGAAGCGCAAGCTGCCGGACGAGATCTTCAGCATCATCGCCCTGGAAATCAGGAAGATGCTCGACATCTCGCCAAAGTTCGGGCCGACCAAGATTCTCATTCGCGTCAACCTCGAGATATCAAAACGGAATGCGCCCCTATTAGACAGGAATAGGGAGACGGAGGCGCGCAACGCCGCGAACGAGGAGCGGATTGCGAACGGAGAGGCCGAGAAGGAGCCGCTCGAAAAACCTCTTCCAGAAGCCAAACTGACGACGGTTCAAACCGAATTTCGTCGCTACAACGCTTGGATCAGGCTGGCGAAAGACAAAGGCAAACAGGCGGCCGACCTCGAGTTCGGCGGCTCGGGCAAGTTCGAGCGGCCGACGCGCATCTTGGACGTCGCCGAAATCGACCACCACAAGTTCGATTTTCTCGGCATTCTCGGACAGACGCCGTTTGGCAAAGCTTGGTCGGCTGCAGCGATTCCCCGCTTTTGGGTCTGCGTCATCTTGGACACCCACTCGGGCTATCCGCTCGGTTTGTTTCCATCCTTCGAGCCGGGCGGCCTCTACCCCGCTCTGATGGCGTTGGACAACGCCATCAGGCCGAAGCATTGGCTCGCGAAGCGATTTCCTCAAATCAGAGGTTCATGGCTCGCTTACGGTAAGCCGAGAAAGATCAGATACGACAACGCGAAAGAGTTCGTTAGCGAGCAGATGCGTAGGGCTCTCGCGCGTGTCCAGATCGGTTTCGAGCATGCCGTCCCGCACCAGCCTGACACGAAACCGTATGTGGAGCGCTGGTTTGGAACCTTGGAATCGGACTTCATCGACTGGCTGAAGGGATCGACCGGATCGAGTCCGCAACATCGGGGCGCCAGACGGCCCAAGCTGGAAGCCATCATCACCATCGACGACTTCATCATGTTGCTGCACATGTGGCTCATCGAGGTCTATGCGCGCCGCAAGCAGCGCGGAATGGACTACGATACCCCCGAGGAACGTTGGCTCGCCGGCGCGACGTCTCCTTCGCATCGACCCCAGGTCATGACCAAGGAGGAAATGGAGCGCTGGGATCTGATCCCGTCACTCGAAGTCGATGCGACTACCGACCGGCACGGCATTCAACGCGACAACATCGTGTACCAGTCCAAGCAACTACAGGCGATGAGGGCTCGATCCGGCTGCTTCGGTCCGAGAGAGCAGGTGCCGACGCCTGTTAGGATCCGCATCCCACTCCTCGACGTCGGCCGCGCTATCGTTGCCGACCCGACCGCCCTTGATCATGGGAACGAGCATCTTCCGAAAGAATTCGATGTGAAATCGACGGATGAGCGGGCTCATGGCCTGAATCGCTTTCAGTGGCAGATGCATCGGAAGTTCATTCTGGCGAAAAAGCACGCCCCGACAGGCCACGCCTCTCACCAGGAAGGATTCAACCATCTGTTCGACACTGCACTGGAGACGATGGGCATGGTGCCCCTGGACCAAGTGCCGCCGAAGACCTCCGATCTTCCGGATGCACGACTTCCGCGCCTGACTGGAGTGCTGGCCTATGGTGCCGAACAACCGGCGCTGGCGCGCACGGAAGAACTGATCGAAAAATTCGGGACTTTCAAGCCGCGCTCCGTCGAGATGACCCACAACGGCACGCCGGTTGCGCCGCTTCCGCCGTCCATCGTCAACGGAGAGACCGCTGCCGTAACGCCCTCGCCGTCGACGCAGCCGCGAAAGAAGCTGAGGTTTCCGGTCGACGAAGTGCGGAGCGACTAGGATATGGACGGCAGATATCAAAGCATCCTCTCTTCGCCGGTATTGGCCGCGAAGCGGAAATCGGTCCGGGAGATCTTCGTCGAGCACCCGCAAGCGAAAGAGACCCGCGACATGCTTCGCCTGTCGCTCGGATCGGCTCGCGACGACGGCGAGAACGCCAGTGCGTACGTCATAGGGTGGTCTCGTTGCGGCAAGAGCGAGATCGTCAAGCGCCTTTTGCGGGAACAGACCGGCAAGAAGATATCGAAAGCGAAGGTGCAATTGTTGTCCGGCAATGGAAAGCGGTTCATCTACGCTGATCTTACGGGAGGCGCCACGCCGCGCACTTTGGCACGTCTTATCAACGACAAGATCTTCAACGATCGGAGCAGCCTTCGTTTGGGTGAAGACGAGGGTGTCGGAACACTCATAGAAAACGTCAATCACAACGGCATCGATGGCGTCTTCTTGGACGAAGCTCAGAACATGGCTGACGACAGAAAAGGCATCGTGAAGCTCGGCCGCCTCATTCTTTCGTTCGAAAACCAATGCAATGCGCCTCTGTGCGTCATCGGCGCGCCCGCCCTCGAGACCATGAGAGATGAAGTCGACGCCACCCGGCAACGATCCGGGGGCTTCAAGAAGTTGGAGCCGTTCGGATTCAACACCGAGGAGCATGATGCGTTTGTAGGCACGTTCTCAGATCGGCTCCCGTACCACAAGAATTGGTTCACCGAAAACGAAGACGATCCCCTCACGATGCGCGCTACTTTCTACGCTCAGCGGGGACGGCCGGGCCGACACGCCCTTCTCGTCGACGCGGCGACTGTTCATGCTTTCATCCGTACCGACGGAACGGACCCGGAGGAACTGACGAAAGCAGACATCGCCGCCGGGTTCGATCGTGTGTTTCGCAACGAGAAGATCATGCTCGGTCTTAATCCCTTCCTGGACGAGCATCTCAACCGGCTGCCGGAAGAGGTGTTCACCGCGAAACATCACGTGGATCTGCACATATGAGAGCCAACACTCCATGGTTGCGCACGATCGAGCAATTCGAAGACGAGGCAATCGCCTCGATCGCCGTACGTCTTGCGCCAATGGGCAGAATCGATACGGACACCTTGCTATCGTTACATCTCGGGATGACCGACCAATCGGTTCCGACGATCGCTTCGAGAACTGACGCGATCGCTGAACTCGCGGCCTTGGGTTCCTTCGACCACAAAAAGCTGTCGAAAGGTGCGTGGCGTATGTTCAAGGATCGCACCGAGTTCATGGGATGCGTTTTGCCGGTGGGATGGCTGGCTCCCGAACGCCGCCGTCTCGCTCCCGGGCGAATGGCCGCCGATGGCAAAAACGCCCGGATAAAGAACGCCTGGCTTCTGTCGGGGCTGATTTGCGACATCGAAACGGGTGAAACGCTGCTAGACCGGTGTCCGAAGTGTCTTAACCTGCTGGCGTGGAGAAACCTTCCGAACGTCTGGTCGTGCCAAGTCTGCAAACTTGACCTACGTTCAGTTGCCCCCAGACAAAGTCCACCGGAAACTGTCGCTGCAGTCAGGGAGCTCGCTCGTTACCTTTTCAACCACGATTTCCGACTGCCCGCCCCGGTCAGCAACCTGTCTTGCCTGGACGCACTCAAATTTGCCGCGTGGTTAAGCTACTTTAGATGGCTGCCGGAAGATCTCAGCCTTGCAATCTCTCCCAAGAACACGCCGGCGGGATTCCTCCAATTGAAGCGATGGCCGGCCTCCTTTGATGAGATCGTTCTGCAAAAGATGAAGGCATCCGCTGCGGAAGACCTGACCAGGGGCGACGTGATCTCTCGGATCAAGGCCGCGGGCACTTTGTCGGCGGCTGTCGCCCGCCTGCCCTCTGCGGCTGCCCAGGAAATCGTCAGGTCACGCATTGAGGCGCTCTTCGGCTTCGCGGACGGTTCCAGCGATGGATTGAAGGATGTGATGATGCCGATCTCCGAGCTTAATTCTCGCTCTTGATCGGATCGCCGGCGATCGAGTCGACGCGATCGAGCCAAGACTGTGCGAGGTTCAAGCCGGTCCGGTTAAGGAGATAGACGGTGGCTGTGCCCCCTCTATCCTTCCCTTCGGACACCAGACCGACCGTCTGAAGGACTTGGATGGCCGCTTTAATGCGAGCTTCCGTGCTGTCCATGACTTGCAAAAATTCGCCCAACGAGCGTGGTCCTAACGCCAGTAGTTCGACGATCTTGCGGGTGTTGGGGTTGGCGAGACACTGAAACAGCCGGGTCAGGAAGAGCTGGCTATCGGCATTCTCCGCGTCGAACATTCGAGGCTCACGATCTGGGGTGCATCAAACGAACCCAACCACCCACCCGAAAGTAGCCCCAAGTCAACGGCGCTCTCATCAGAAAGCGGGGAAAACCAGCTCAAACGCGGCGGCCATTTGTGCCACGTCATTGCGCACATGACAGGCCAGTGCCAGATTTGAGTAGCGCCTAGGCTCTCAATGCCAAATTTCGGTCTTTCGTGCCAAAATCAACCAACGGCTCGGAAAATCGGCACAGTGAAATCAATAGGTTAGGTTGCTGAAAAAGCTGGCGCCGTGCCAAAATCAGGCGCGTACTACAATCGAAATCGAAATCAGATCACGGCTGTCTTGGAGTCTGGGGTTGGAGTGGGCTGCGGGCGTCGTGACTCTGAGCGGGCTGGGTCAGTGCAGATCGCTGACGAGAGCCCGCGGCGATGACGGCGCCAGCCGCAGCGACTGCCCGATGGTCGCGGAAGGATGTCCACGCCAGCGTGTCGGTGTGAGTACGAGCACCCCGGCGGCCGCCGCCACGTGGCCATCCATCACGCGAAATACTGGGTGAGCCACGATGTCAGTCTCGGTCCGATTGACTGCAGTTCGGCCCGGTCGAGGTTCATGTACCGAATGTCCTCCGGCAGCAGCGCAGGCCGGAGGAAAGGAAGTAATGCCGACTCCGATCAACAAAACACCGATCCATGCCATTCCGGATCAGCCGTGGTGAACGCTGCTGCTGGAAGCGCCGGGTCCGAGAATTCGGCTCAGGCGCGGGATGAAGCCCGGGACTTCGGCCGCGTACTTCGCGTAGGCCTCGCCGAACTCGGTCCGAGCTTCGCGTTCCTCGTCGCGCGCGAGCTTCACGTACATGATCGTTAGCACGGGAAACATCGCTAGCGTGAGGATCGTCGGCCACTGCAGCAGGAAGCCGAACATGACCAGCACGAAGCCAACGTACTGCGGATGGCGGACGTAACTGTACGGGCCGGTGGTGGCCAGGCTGCGGGTCTGCTGCGCGTCGTACAGCACTCTCCAAGCAGCCGAGATCAGAATGAACCCTGCCCCGATAAAGATGAAGCTCAGGATGTGGAACGGACCTGCGTGCGGATTGGTCTTCCAGCCGAACATCATCTCGAGCAGGTGGCCCGCGTCATGGGAGAACCAGTCGACGCTCGGGTAGTGCGACTGCAGCCAGCCGGAAAGGAAGTAGATGGTGAGTGGGAAGCCGTACATCTCGACGAACAGCGCAACCAGGAAAGCGCTGAAGGCTCCGAACGAGCGCCAGTCCCGGGACGTCTGCGGCTTGAAGAAGCTGTAGGCGAACAGGATGAACACCGCGGAATTGACGATGACAAGGCTCCAGAGGCCGTAGGCGGGTGCCGTGTCATGCATCACGCGCTCCTTGAATCGCTCGGCCGGCCGCCGCCGTGATCGTGGCCCTCTCCCCCGTGCATGAAGAAGTGCATCAGCGGACAGGCGACCAGCGGCAACCAAACCAGCAACCCGAGCACGTGGGCCCGATGCTCGGTGAACAGGAGCGCGCCGGTGATCGCCAGAAATCCCAGCAGAACCATGCCGGCCTTGACCTTGGTGGACATGCCCACCTGAGGGCGTTCTCGATACCCGGGATGATCCTGCACCGACATTTGCGCGCTCCTATGGTCTTTCGAAGCATAGAGGGAGCACCGCGTCCGTCGTTGATGCAGATCAACCGCAGTAGCCAGAGTGCCGCAGACGCTCTAGTTGACGTTCAAGACAAGCATCAAGCCGCCCCCGCCATTCTGCTCGACGTTGTTGTTGGCCGTGTGATGCGGGATATGGCAATGCACCAGCCATTTCCCTGGCTTGCGTGCCGTCCAGAGGACATCATACCGCTGGCCAGGTCCGACGTTGACAGTATCCGCCTGATAGCGAGCGCTCTCCTGCAGCGTGACCCCGTCGACCGCAACCACCTCGAAGGGACCGCCATGAATGTGCATGGGGTGCACGAAGTTGTTGTTGGTGCCGATGAAGCGGACCTTGATGGTCTCTCCGACCTTCATGTTGATGGTGTCCGTTGCCGGATACGCCTTCCCGTTAATCGTGAAGTAGTTTGGGAGTTCTCCTTCCATCAGCATCGCGGGATAGGTCAGCCATTCGCGCTTCAACCACTCCTGTAGCTGAATGGTGTAGTCGAGATCGGCCTTGACCTCGTCGGCGGCGTTCTTCGGCGCGATGATAAGCGCTCCGTACAGCCCGAGCGCCTGCTGCCGGTCCGGATGATCGTGGCTGTGGTAGAAATAGGTCCCGTGCTGGCCGACGGTGTAGTCGTACGTATACGTGCCTCCAGGAGGTATGGGCGGCTGGGCGACCTTGGCGGGACCGTCCATTTCGTTTGGCACGATCAGGCCATGCCAATGGACGGTCGTCGATTCCGGAAGGTGGTTCGTGAAATTGATCCGGATGTGATCTCCTTCCGTCACCTGCAGCCGGGGCCCGGGAATTTGACGATTGTAGGCGTAGGCATCGACCGCGACGTCCGGCAGGATGTGCCAACGGATGATGGAGGCGTCGATATGGAATACTTTTACGCCGTTTTCGATGCGTGGTTCTAGCGGCTGGTCCCCACGCGCGTCGGACGCCGCTTCGAAGCCGGCCTGCCGCGGTTTGACTGCCGCCATGTCCTTCATCGCGGCGGCCGGAAGATCGAACGTGTTGATCATGCCGGGCGGCATAATCGAGGCGTCGACGTCGCGCGCGCTCAAGCGCAAATTGACCGAGAAGCCGGGCACGATCATGCCGGTCAGCAGCAGGAAGGATGTCACGCCGGCAAGGGCAGCCAACTGTGGCGTCGTCGCCTCGCTTTTCATCTTATGGCCGCCGCCATGTGACCCATGTCCATCACCGCCGTCCTTCTGCTGACCTCCCTCCTTCTCGGGCCTCTCTGTCATCAAGCCATGCTTGATGCCCTTTTTCACCATCCAAACGTTGAACGGATAGGCGGTCGTGAAGCCGACCATCACCCCGAGCGACATCACGCCCCAGAAGATAAGCTCAAGCGGGTCCATCGCCCGCATGTCCCGGCCCATCATCAGATAGCTCATGGTCGGTGCCATGCCGGCCATCATTGCGTTCATGCTGATGAACTCGGGCATGAAGCTCATCTTCACGTTCTGCCAGTAGGTACCGCCCATCATCCGCTTCATGAAAAGCGACTGGAAGATGAAGAGCCCGAAGGAGAAGCCCGCGATATACTCGACGATCAAGTCGATCCACATCGGCAGACCGAGCGACGCAGTGATAACAGCCGCCATGATGATGCCGGTCGCATCTCCCGCCACGCAATGGATGGTGCTGCCGACACCCTGCTTCCAGAGCGGCGACGTGAATTCCTCATGCTGGCCTGGCCGCGGCTCCTTGTCGGCCAGCACGTAGAGCAGCAGTCCGAAAGGACCCATGTATAACGTGACCAGGATGAAGCCCCACTTCATCACCGTCGGCTCGGGATTGTTGCCGAACTGATCGACGGCGACGTAGGCCGTCGACGCCAGCGCGAAGGCGAACCAAGCAACGAGGAAGTAGTCGTAGGGGAAAGCGATCATGGCGTTTCTGTCGGCGACGGCTCGGCGTCACTTGTCGTGCTTGGCGAGCCATTCTCCAAGCTGCTTCTGCTCTTCCTTCTGCTCCTTGATGCCCTTCTCGGCCATCTTGCGGATCATCGGATCCTTAGTTTCCTTAAGAACCGTCTCGTTCATCTCAATGGCGCCTTGGTGGTGCGCGATCATCATCTTGGCCCAGGACCTGGTGGCGTCGGGATCGTCCATGCCCTTCTTCATCTCTGAATTCATCTTATCCATCGACTGCTTGTAGGCGCCCATCGTGTCTTGGGCGACCACCGCTGTCCCCAGTGAGGAGAGCAGGACGATGGCGGCGGCAGCCGCGGCGGATTTCTGGTACATGTTTGCTCCTTGATTTCCAATTGCGTTCGGTCGCAACGGCTCCGCAAAGCCGTTGTTCCTCGGTTGAGCGCAAGGGGTGAAGACTGCGGACCATGCTTCGGACAGCCGTCAGCGGTGCCGCAGACGACGATCGATTACCTTCGAAGGGCGGTCGCGACAAGCTAAAGCCGGTATATTGGCCTTCAACCGACCTTGTAAGATGCGCCCTGTAAGTCGCCAGGCGCTTCTTGTGACAAGCCGCTACGCGAGGTGCCAGTCGGCGTGCGTTCCCTGGAAGATCATATTGCTGCCCTCGGTGCTGATCGCCGGGTCAGGCACGAAGGCTCCGCCCTCCACCGCGTTGAACATGAAATCGTCCTGCGCCATCTGGCTCTTCTGGATGCCTTCCAGGAAGATCGATCCATCGCCCCAGCTTACGAGCACGCCCGTGTGGCCATCGCCGTGTGTCGACACGGAATCGGTGACGGTCACCTCCTTGGGCATAATATCCATGAAGGCTATATGATCGAACGCGCCCGGTCCGGGGTCGAACCCCGCCACCACGACGTCATCGCCGCTGCCGTGCGCGACCATGAAGGCATCGGCGCCATCGCCGCCGTTGTAGACATCGTTACCCGGCCCACCTTCCAGCATGTCATGGCCCGCGCCGGCGCTCAGATAGTCGTTACCGGCTCCGCCCATCAGGTTATCGGCCATGGCTCCGCCGTAGAGACTGTCGTTTCCCTCGCCGCCGCGAAGATCGTCACGTCCATTCCCGCCGCTCAGGAGGTCGTTGCCGGCGTCTCCAGCGAGGTGATCGTCTCCCTCTCCGCCATACAGACGATCGTCGCCCCCCAGGCCAAAATAGATGTCGTTTTTGGCGGTCGCCTGGAAGACGTCGTTTTGTCCATCGCTGCCGTACTTGATAAGATTGTCGTCGACCGTGCGTTGGAATTGCGCCGGCGTCTCGCCCGGCGTCGGCAGCGCACTCTCGTTGCCCTCGTCCTTCACGAAGTGTTCCGCGGTGACGCGGTCGGAATGAGTGCTCGTCGGATCGATCAGGTGGCGGTCGTCGACGAACATGAAGTCGTCCTGCGCGAGGTCCGCCTTGAAAACGCCTTCGAGCAGCACCGATCCGTCGCCCTTGTCGGTATTCCAACTGATCAGGACGCCGTCGTGCGTGTCCCTGAAGCGGAATTGCTCGGGCTCGATGTCCATGACCGCAAGATGGTCGAACACCCCCGGACCGGCGCGGAAATCCGTGATGATGTCGTGCCCGCTATCGGGAGAGATCATGAATGCATCCGCGCCCGGACCGCCGGTGAGAACGTCGTTGCCTCGCCCGCCGTCCAAGTCGCCATGGCCCGCACCCTCGTTCAGGACGTCGTTGCCATCGCCTCCCATCAACGTATCTGCTTGATCTCCGCCGATCAGGTGGTCGTTTCCCGCACCTCCGACCAGATGATTGCTTCCCCCGCCGCCGATGAGATGATCGTTGCCCGCACCGCCGTTGAGGTCGTCGTCCATCGCTCCGCCGACCAGTCGGTCGTTTCCGTCCCGGCCGAAGGCGATGTTCATGCGATCGTCGGAACCCGTGAACCGGTCTGAGTGATGGTCGCCGATGAAGAGGAGATAGTCGTCGAAGGTCTGCGTGTTCCCGTCGTCTCCCGAGTGATGATGTCGATTTTCAAAACGCCTGCTCATTTGGTTGCTCCGGTTGAACGCGACGACGAGCATCGACCCCGCCGGGCGGCACTCCGCCGTTCGTAGGAACCTTCGCACCGGAGCTACGTTCCTAATTCCTTCCGGCCACAGAGAAAAAATGCGCGGTTGATAAATCTGAATTAAGCGAGGGTGCCGGCTTCATGCACGAGCGCCCCCAAGGCACGCCGCGAGTCATCTTCCCTTGGGCGTCAGCTTTTCAACGAGGCTCAGCGATCCAGTACCCTGTTGCGATAACCTCATCGAACCGCAGGGCTGCTGCTGGCTATGGTCGATCTTCCGGACTTCACGGGACCACTCGGCCGTATAGCGAATTCGGTCTCGCGTCTTGCAATTAGAAAAGGGGCGAAAGCTCACGAATTCAGACGTGAGGTGTTGACACGTCCGCTGCGCTCTGAGGCCCACGAAGCGACGAAGCCCTCTCCTCTTCTCGATGCACCATCTCCGCCCGCAGAATTAGGCTAACCAGTACACTGTTTTCCCCGACACACAAGAGAGCGGCGCAACCACAGCGGTCGGTCCCCAGCCCCACTTCACATTGTCTGGATCGTTCGGAGTCAGCCAGAGTCAGTTCTTTGGAGATCGCGGCGTGTTGTGCCGACAGCGAAAGAACAGCCGGAAACTTGATCTGGCTCAATATGAGATCTGTCACTCACTGGCGCCATCAACTGAAGAGATAGTTCATGGATTTCACCTATGTGGACTCAAGCAGCGTCGACCAAATCGCATACGACGAGGACCAGGGTGAGGCACACGTGATCTTCAAACGTGGAGCCTATTACATTTACAGTGGCGTTACCCGAGAGGTTTGGGAGCAATTCCGCGACTCGACGTCCAAAGGAACGTTCGTGAACGAGGAGTTCAAAGCGAAAGGCTATTTGGTTAGGCGCGCGTGAGCAAAACTTGCTCGAAGCGCTTATTTCAGCAGTTATGATAAGGTATTGATTTTATTCGCATAATTTTCATTATGGAATATCCGAAGTCGAGTTCGCATCAAGATCGTGTTGCCAAAAGCCCGTCTGGTTAGTTACTGAGCTAGAGGGATTCCACGTGTGACCTTAGCACGTCAACAGTCTCAATCAGCCCCGCAGCTTCCATCACGAGCAAGAACTCCGCCGGCGTCATTTCCGGTTTCTTGAAGCGTTCGCGCATACGCCGAATGGCTGCAACGGCGCGAGCTTCGTCGAGTGCGATAGTATCCGCAATGAAAGCGTCGGCCGATTTCGCCTCCATGTTCAGGTCGGAAAGAACTGCCGCGGGAAAGTCCTTAAGGTTTTCCGTTACGATCATTGCGGCTTGCGTCTTGGCCGCCGCAGCAACAACGTGGTGATCGCCAGGATCGGGCAGACCCGCCGCAACCGGCAAGAAGTTGTCAAAATCCGTAACCATGGCGTCTTCGAAGGCAGCTTCCATACTGGCGCGCGCCCGCTCTGCGCGCGCTGTGGCATCGGCAAAGCCTTTGCCGCTCAAGATTTCCTCGATAGCTGCTTCGGTCTCATCCAGGACGCGGCTCGACCAGCGGAGACGAAAAAACTCCGCTTCCGCCAAGGAGAGAAGCAGGTTCCTTTTGAGCGCGCTTGCAAGTGAGCACGCATCGACGAATGCGGTGAAGCGGTTTGCAAACAAGCTTACAGGTGCTCCGCGTCCTGCTCAGCGAGATTCGCAAGCGCTTTGCCCCGCTTCTCATCACGCGTGCGCTTATAGGCGAATAGGTCCTCTGCCTTAATCCTGCGATGACGCCCCACTGTCACGTGCTGAATTTCGTTCTTCTCGAGCAGCGAGACCAGAAACGGACGCGAGACATTCAGAATGTCGGCAGCTTGCTGCGTGGTCAACATCTCATGCACAGGCACAAGCGTCACCGCATCGCCGCGACCGATATGCCGCAGCAATTCCATCAAAAGACTCGATAGCGCCGGCGACAAGGTTATCTCTGCAGCCTGTTGTGCATCGTCGAGCACTCGGAGTTTGGCATCTCCCGTCGCGTGCGAAGCGAGTATCTGACGAAGCTGGTTGGCTGCCGCCTTCTCGCTCGCAGAAGGTAGGCGAGTACCTCCCAGCTCTTCAACGTAGGCTGGCATCGTCATCGTATTTTCTCCCCTGTATGGCCTCTTGTATAGGCCATATTCGAAATAAACGCAACAAGTGAAATAAACGAAACCGCCTAAGTTCCTGACTAGCTGGACCCCCTACCCTTTGTCCCAGGCCGATCTTGGGACTTTTGGCGTTTGCCGCGCCTCCTGAGCTGGTCGGCTAGGAATAGATTCCAAAATCTGTGCTATGCGAAGGGAAATCTGCAGCTCATTCAAAGTACATGTGGAACATATCGTGGCCACCGGCCTTAATTCGCCTCGAGCCCGCGGTCCGGACGCTGCGCGGCTAGGCCAATGGTCAACGACGCCGGAGCCACAGGGAATGTAGGGAGCACGGCTGGATGCAGGATCGCGGCTTTACCCTCACGCCCGGGAACGTGCGTTCGATGTCGCGCGTCGGGATGCGCGGGTCGGCGTCTCTCCCGAGGCGGCCGCGGGCGCCATCGCAGAGGTCTTTGATTCGATCGGCGATACCCGCCCGGAGTGTCGGTCGGACCAACCTGGTCTAACGGCTGCGACGACTCGACTGGTAACTCTATAATCCGTCTATGGCCCCGATCCGATCGGAGCAAGTCGTCTCGACGGCGCCCCATCGCAAGATCATCCATATCGACATGGATGCGTTCTATGCTTCCGTGGAACAGCGCGATAATCCGGTCCTGCCCGGCACGGCAAAGCCGAATGGCCAAGCTACTTGACCACGCCCGGCGAATGCGCCTCAGGCACTGCCGCAATACTGCCTGCTTGTAGCTTTCTTGATAGCATGAGTGTTCTCCTGAAAGCGAACGAAAGCCGATTTTGCGATTTGGCGAGAAGAGCGCGACTGAACTGCGCGGAAGCATACGGTGTTACGCAGGCGAACGAGAGGTGAATTTGTTCTGTTCGGCTTCGATCACACGCGCTCGAAGGTCCTCCAGTTCGGCCCATTGATAAGTCAGAGCTTCGAGACGCTTTCGAAGAAAGACAGCAACGTCATCCCTTGATCCATTGCGGGGCCCCATGTTTCAGGGTGGTTTCGTTCGCGTGCTGCGGGGTGGCCATATTATGCAAAAGGGTATTGCATTCTCTGAAGTGCTCAAGCAAAGCCGCGCTGGCCAAGTGCTCCCAGTACTCCGCCTCTGCGAGCAGCTTCCAGCTTCTATCTGGATGATACGCGGCGGCCTGTCGGCACAGTAACGCCCTGGCACGCAAGCGGCGAACGGTCTCCATCCCCTCCTCCCTTGGTTCTTTCCCACCCTATTTCTGTTTTTACGTCGGAGTCATTGATTGTTGTCTCAAAAAGCTAATTTTGCCTCTCTGAGCTACCGTCCGCGCATTTGACGCAAAGGACCCGTCGAGCTGGACGGCGCGTGATCGTCGACGGCATAGGGAGCCGAAGCCATCACGATCGCGGCGGCCGAGACCAGGGCGAATGAAATGAGGATTCTAGTCGTTGACTGCATGCTCATTCTCCTTCGTCAATCTGCTCCTATTTTTCTCTGAGGAATTATCAGGCGTTTCTCTATCAAGGATCAGTTCGGTAACAGGCGCCATGAGCCAGTCGAACGCACGCCGGAGCGGGCCGGGCGACGCTTGCAAGTTGGATCGATCGGGATCTTGCCGCTGACCGAGACGTCCGCCGGTATTGGTCATGACGGCGCGCAGCGTCGCGGCGATTTCTGGCGAATCCCATTCGGCGGGACCAATGGCGCGCCCAACTTCCTGACCAGCACGATCGATAACGAGCGTGGTCGGCAAGCCGATGGCACCCACGGCGCGCAAGGCCTGTCCGGAAGGGTCGGTGTAAATGGCAACATTGCGAAGGTTGATCTCGGAATAGAATTTGCGGACGGTTTCGAGGCCACCGCGATCGACCGAGAGAGGCACGACCTTGAGCTCGGCGCCGCCCAGGGTCCCTTGCAGCCGGTCGAGCGCGGGCATTTCCTTTCGGCAGGGCACGCACCAGGTGGCCCAGATATTGAGGACCACGACCTTTCCCCTAAGATCGTCCAGACTTCGTGCGCGGCCTTGCTGATCGGTGAACTGGACAGCAGCGACAGATCGTGGGCTGTCATGCAGGACCAGCCTTCTTACTGGTTCCTGAGCTGCGGCTAATGGAGTAGCCGTTGCGATTGCGATTGCGACAACAACCGCGAGCTGGATACCTCGGATGCAGGAGACAAGCGTCATTGCTGCTCAAACCCTCTGATCGCTGGCGACATCGTTTCACAAGCACTCGGACGATACTGGGCCAACGTGCTTGTGGGCGGTGCTGGTTGACCTCGCCGGCGCCTACCGATTACACGCTGGCGTAGATGGTCGGCGCCTTGCCTTCCTTGGTCACGACATAGATGACGAATTTCTGCGTCTTGGGGCCGGTCATACCGGGGGAGCCGGTGGGCATGCCAGGCAGCGTGATCCCCGCGATCTGCGGCCGCTCGGATAGGAGCTTGCGGACCACGTCCGCAGGAACATGCCCATCGACCACGTAGCCGCCAACGAACATGGTGTGACAGCCCTGATATTTCGCTGGTACGCCGGCGTTCTGGCTGATCTCAGCGAGATCATTGGTGGGTTTTACCTCGACGTCGAACCCGTTCTGCCGAAGATATGCGGCGTAGCCTTCACAGCAACTGCATTGCGGGTTCTTGTACAACGTCGCCTTGATCGGCTCGGCAAATACCGGCAGCGGCAGCACAAGCGTCGTTAGCGCAGTGCCAAGGCAGAATGTCCGTCTATTCATGTCGCTTCTCCTTCGCAGTATTAGAATTGGTTAGGCAACGCGCAGCATGGTCATCATTCCGGACGCTTGATGGTCTGTGACGTGACAATGCAGCATCCAGTCGCCGGGATTGTCGGCGACAAAAGCGATTTTGACCGTCTGTTTCGGTCGTACGAGAACGGTATCCGCCCATTGCCGGTGCGGCACCGCTGCGCCATTGCGACTCAGGACGCGGAAGCTGTGGCCGTGGAGATGCATAGGATGCCACCAAGCTGTTTCGTTACGCATCGACAGCACGCAGCTTCGTCCACGCCGCAGAGTGAACAGCGGCGGCACGCCGACGTGACCGTCGCCTGTCATCGAATGACCATTGATGGCCCAGCTGGCTTCGCTGCCCATGCCCATCATTCCGCCCCTCCCCATCATGCCTCCACCACTCATCATCCCGCCCTGAAGCCGGAGTTCGTGCCGCTCGGCGGTGGTCAAGTCCGGCTCCGGCACCGGATTGCGCGGCAAACGCAGCGGTCCATCGAGTGGATGGGCGCGGAGCGGCGGCTCGTCGTTGTAGGCGAGCTGAGTGAGCCAATAAGACAGCTCATCGTAGAAGTCGTCGACCACCCGGTATCGTCGACCCGGTTCACCTTGCATATCGAGGATGAGATCGACCCGCATTGCAGGAGCGAGAAGCAGACGCCCATTGTCCGGCTCATGCGGGTCGCAAGGCTGACCGTCGGTCGCGACGACTATTGGGCGGTGGCCTTCGAAGCGCAGGGCCATGATGCGCGCGAGCGAGGCGTTGACGAGGCGGAGGCGAATGCGCTCCCCTGCCCGTACTGGCTCCTCTTCGGACACCCCACCGTTCACCGTGACCGTGTTGCCGACGCGACCGGACATGGCGGCTTCCATGCCGCTGCCGAAGCCGGGCGCGATTTGCGCATCGGATCTAAGTCGCCAGTCGCTCAATACCCAGACAACGTCGCGGTCGACCGGAACGGGTTCCGGCTCTTCAATAATCAGAGCGCCAGCCAGGCCACGCCCCAATTGCTGCAGGCTGTCGGCATGCGGGTGGTACCAGAACGTGCCGGCGTCGGGGGGCGTGAATTCGTAGGTGAAGCTCTCGCCAGGCTTGATCGGCGGCTGCGTGAGGCCGGGAACGCCGTCCATGGCATTCGGCAGACGTATGCCGTGCCAATGCACAGTCGTATCTTCCGGTAAGTTGTTTCGGACGGCCAAGCGAACGGGCTCGTCCTGACGGAGCCGGATTTCGGGACCTGGGATGCGGTCCCCGTAGCACCACACATTTGTGCGCGGGTAAGGCGAGCCAACGAGGGACGCGCGACCTGGCGCAGCGGTGAGCTCAATTGCCTTGGGTACTGCCGCTGTGGCTCGTGCTATTCGCGGGAACAGGGCAGAAGCCGCAACTGCGGTGCCGCCTACGAGCAGTGCGCGGCGATTGATCGCCGGACCTAAACTGGAGTGCATGAAAGCCAATCCTGGATATTGATCCGCTGCCCATGGCCAAAAACCACGTGCAACATCGCGACGCGTCATCGATGCGGTGGGCATCGCGCGCACCAGAGGACACATCGCGACCCGCGATGCGCCTCAGCTCAGGATGAGAGGTCTGGGAGGATATGGATCAGGCGGGATCGTATGCCCTGCGAGAGCTGGGCCGGAGAAATCTTGCGCCATCTCGACAAGAACTGGGTCAAACAGCGAAACAAAGACGGGCAAGGCCACGAAACTTCCGCAAGAGGCGGAGCATGCTGCGGCTGTCATTTCCTTCTGACTGTCGCCGCAACCATTGTACTTGCCCTTCATTGGCATGTCGGTCGCGGCAGCCATGACCATCTTCACGTCCGCATCCGCTGCACGTATGCCATGCGGAACCAGCCCCACGATGAACGTGAGCGCCAGTGCCAGTCTCATGATGCGGCCGATCTTCTCCAACATGTGAGCTAAGATAACAACCAACCTAGCCAAAGGCTAGGCCGTTGGCAGCACGCGCAAAATGCACTGCGTCACGGCAGTTCAGTTCACGGGTTTGTGAGCCCCACGTCCCTATTGATCGCGAGTAGCGGGCTGACGCTCCATCCGAGATCTGCACCCGAGCCGCATGACGTCACGACCTCGAGAGATATTTGACGAGGGCGGCAATGCCGAGGAAGCAGGACGAGGATGAGAATCCCAACCAGGCCCATCCCCCATCCCATCCCGTCCATCATGTTCATCATGACAACCATGCGTGATCGGCTGACGCACCAGAGGCTTGTGCCGAGTTCTTAGCGTCCTCTCGGCCTTCTTCACTGCCCAGTCGACCGGCCGGTCTTCTGTGATTTTACAACCCAATTGGCGGGGTTGCCCGTCGGCGACGCGTGGTCAGTCCTGCTTGGCGCCTCGCCGAATTGCTTGCCTGGCCATAAAGCCGCGCGTCACTGGGCAATTCGGAGACCGTGAAGGAGCAAGCGGCCTGCTACTGCTGTGGAACCGACTTACCCGGCCGCCCGTGCATGAAAGCTTGCATCTCCTCCTGGGTCACTTGGCCATCCTTGTTACTGTCCATTGCCTTGAAAATTCGTTCATGGGCGGCCTGAAACTCCTGCAATGAAATTTGCCCGTCGCCGTCGTCCATCAGAGCGAACATCATGCGGAACATCATCGGGCTCCCCATCGCGCGGCTCCCCATCATGCTGCTACCCATCATCCCGCCACCCATCATCCCGCGGCCCATCATGCCGCGACCCATCATATCTCCGCACATCATACCTCCCTGCCCCGTCGTACCGCCCCCATCCTCCATGGAATGGGATTGAGCCTGTTGCTGATCTGGCTGCGGCTTCATTCGCTCCTGTGCGGTCGCATCGACCGCGCCGTATGCCAGAATGAGAGCAGATATCGTTAGTCCCAGGCCGCGCCACGTGCACATTTCGAACCTCCTCGGAAATTCGCCCGTCCGCTCAACTCCGTCCGGCCGAGATCGATCCTCCGGCGCCAGGGGATCGCCCGCGTCGGAGGATCGAGCCAGCGCCCACCTACTACCAGACTACCTCTCCCCTTAGGTCTGGAAAGAGACCGTAGCGGAAAACGCCAACTGCCACGGCCCACTTGCCAAGTTCGCAGGAGCTGAGTTGCTCGGGCGCTCAAAGACACGCTGGTCAGGAGCCTAGTCGTATTGACCTACGTCGACGTCCTCCTCCACCACCTCGACGGCTGCAGCAATGGAACTCAGCGGCATGCCGTGGTGCAGTCGGCGCTCAAGGTCAGCGATTCGGTGCAACGAGTGCAGTGAAGGAAATTCAATATGACGCGCGAAACGATCGAAGGCATCATCCAATTCGGAGCGAAGTCTTCGTAGCAAACGGTGCATTCGCGGGTGCCGGTCGGCCTCCTCCGGAGTTTCGGCCTGTCTCTCTGCACCTCAACTGTGGAACGTGCCATGACAACTGCTCTTGGCCGTTTGTTCTTCCGAGACTGCAAGCATCGAAGCAATGCTCCTGCAAAACTTTGAGCTAGAGCAAGCTCTAAGCGGCGGAGAGATTAGTTCTGCAAATACTTGATCGACATTAAAGTCTCGGCTGCGACTCTGCGAAGAGATGATCACCCACGAGAGCCCGAGGGTGATGCGAAGTTGCACTTGCCGACTTTGCAGACTAACGAGGCGTGCAATGCCCCTGCAGAGTCACACCCACGTACATCCAGCAGCGCTTCCGGCTGCGGCCGTCCATGAACTCGCCAAGGATCCCATCTGCGGGACTATGGTCGACAAGGCGACCGCCTTTACCCCGGAGCGCTGTGGCCGGACCGACTATTTTTGCCGCGCGACTGTCAGCGTACCTTCGAGGACCCTGAGCGTGAACTCAAGTCGATGCGCCGGCGCGTAACGATTGCGTTCTCCGATGAACTCGGACGGCTTGCTTTGCCGTACGACCCGATCTCTACCCTACGCTGGCGTTCTATGGGCGGATTTCGTTCCTTAAAGCCGGCATCTGCTGGGCTGACGCGATCACTACCGTCAGCCCGAACTGCAGGCGGGAGGTGCTGACGCCCGAGTATGGCTCTGGCTTTGACGGCCTGTTGCGCGAGAAACGTAATCGCTTGCGCGGGATCATGAACGGTGCCGATTATGGAATTTGGGATCCCGCCAACGACGTCCATCTCACGATGACCTTTACGCCGCGTCAAGTGTCTCTTAAGCGGGCTTGTAAGGCTGCCAGAAGGAGCTGAACCTTGTACGGTCGCCCGATACACCCCTCCTCGCCTTCAGAAGATGCCCGACATCGTCCCAGAGGCACTCCCGTCGCTGCTCGCTGAGGGGATTCAATTCGCACTTATCGCAGACGAGACGCTGGCTACGAGAGCGGTTTCCGTGAACTGGCAACACGCTATCCCGGCCAAGTCTCGGTCGGGATCGGCTACGAGGAAGGCGTCGCCCACCGCCTTTTCGCGGGCGCCGACATGCTGCCGCATCCCTCACGATTCGAACCCTGGGCTCACGCCGATTTACGCCATGCGCTACGGGACGTTGCCAATCGTGCGAGGCTGCGGAGGATTGGTCGACAGCGTGGTCGATGCCGATCAGAAGAACATCAGAAACGGGATCGCCACGGGCTTCTCCCTTAGCGAACCGACCGCCTCCGAATTGATTGCGTGCATAAGGCGCGCGCTTTCGCTTTTAGACCAGACCATAGCTTGGCGCAAAATCCAATCGAACGCCATGCGGCAGGAGTTCGGGTGGGACCGCTCGGCACACGCCTATGCGGAACTCTATCGCGGACTGGCCGGCGCCCCCGCTGAAACGGAGATGAAGGCGCAGCCGAAACGGCGGACGGTTTGATAGCCGCAATTGCGGTTATGGAGCGACTGTCCTCGGAACCTGGAAACCTCAAATGATTCCAGTTTCCATGTAACGCAATAGACGGTCGTGTGGGGCACAAAAGACGGTCACAAAGCCAGGTGGGACGTAAGCCAAAGCTCGTTGTTGACGACGCCATTCGCCAGCAGTGACACCCCCGAATCGTGATGTCTCCCCCAGATGCGGCCGAAAGGACCGGGAATGCCTTCCCGATTCATAGCGGAGCCTCCACCCGCCTTGCCGTTCTCCACCCGCGGTCCTTTTACGAACAGAGTGTTCATCGCGTCGTTGAGGCCGACATAAAGTTCAGAGAACGCCGCCGATAGATCCCGTCTACCATATGACACGAGAGGGAACCCAACGGCGACAGTTGACCTCGATCAACAAGCCACGCTCAGAGCCTTCTTATCATACTAATATGACAACGATTTCGCAAACGGCTGGGTACACCGATCTTCAGACAGCACTGAAGGTCAGAGCTCGCAACCCGGCGCTCGATCGCTTGCGCTGCTTCCTGACGCTGGTGGTGCTGCTCCACCATTCTGTTATTGCCTACACCTATTTCGGCCATACCGACCCCAAATCTTGGATCGGCTTTGACGCGATCATTCTTTCCACTGACAGCTTCTTTATGGCGACGTTCTTTTTTCTGTCGGGACTGTTCATCTGGCCAAGCCTGGCCCACAAAGAACCATGGATCTTTTTGCGCGACCGACTGCTTCGGCTCGGCCTGCCGCTTGCGATCGCCGCACTTACCATCATTCCGATCGCCTATTACGCCATTGCGCTGCGACGAGCGCCACATATAAGCTTTGCTGATTTCTGGTGGACAACGGTGACCGTCGGGCCGTGGCCAAGTGGACCGGTCTGGTTTATCTCAGTCCTGTTGGCGTTCGACCTCGCGGCCAGCACACTACATCGGCTCTCACCGAAGCTGGTCGACCCGATCAATCGCCTTTCCTTGCGCGGTTACGAGCGGCCGGCCGTGTTCTTCGTGTTCATGCTCATCGTGACCGCCATCGTCTATATACCGGCCCGGGTCTACTTCGGTGCGAGCCGCTGGTTCGAGTTCGGGCCGCTCTCTCTACAATCCAGCCGCGTGCTTCTTTATCCCGTCTACTTCTTCATCGGTGCCGGTGTGGGTGCGGCGAATTTCGATCGCGGCCTCTTGAGTGCGGACGGCCGCCTGGCGAAGAGCAATTGGGCTTGGATCATCGCCGCAATGATCCCGTATTGCCTCTTGTGGGTGCTAATCTACATGAAGCGCGAGATCTTGGGGAATCCCGTGTGGCTGCCGGACTGGTATGAGATCATCTACGGCCTGCTCTTCGCCGCCTTCAGCGCCGCCATCCTGTTCGCTATTCTTGCCTATTTCCTCCGATTCAAACGCTTGGGCTCGAGCATGCTCGATCCTATGCAGGCGGCGGCCTACGGCATGTTCCTGGTGCACTACCCGATCGTGCTCTGGCTGCAATACTGGCTGTTCGACGTCGATATGCCAGCGATCGCCAAGGCGTTGATCGTCTTCGTACTCACGGTGCTATTGAGCTGGGGTGCGACGGCTGCGTTGCTAAAGATCCCTGGCGCCACTCGGGTGCTTTAGCTTGCAGGGCTTACGGCCGGCCAGCACTCACTTACCGCCACGGGACGCCAACCGATCTATGTCTCCTCGCACTCATGTCACGCCGTCGAGGAACGGACGCGACGTGATAGCCTTGCAGAAGATGTACGTACGTATTGTCTCACTTGCAGATGTTACCCCGGTAGCGCCGTGGCCGATGACGATGCGACGTCGACTGATGGGTGGCGCCAAGTAGCTTTTCCCGCTTGCTCGGGGAGAGGGGCTGTGGGCGGGTCGGGCCCTGCATAGCCCGAGTCATCCACAGCCCCGGGCAACGGGGCCACAGTCGCGGCGTCGCCAAGCAGCTTCTCCGCGACCAACTGCTTAGCAGTCTTCCGTCCAAGCACCCTGACGCTGCACAATAGAATGCTGTCTCGGCCCGAACTCCTCAGAGCATTTATCGCTCAGCCGGCCGACAATGGCGAGCGCGGTTAGCTGCGGCTCCTCAGCGAGCCAACCCTGATCGTGGCAATGCGGGTCGAGCTTGGACGGCATGCGAACTCTGGTCTTATAGGGCCGACGAGTTCGCCGGTGTGTGACACGCGGCTCGCCGAGTTGTCGGTCTTGCCGAGCGTCTTCGCGAACGTCGCCGCGGTCGCTGGGAGGATGCTAGTGTGAGCGGGTTGCAGGCCGCGCGCCTGTCCGGCACGACGATCAACGCGATTGCCTATTTCCTCTTGGGTCGCGCGAATCTCCGCCAACAGCGCAACCGGATCGAGCGAGCGATACTGATCGCGTAGCCATTTCTTCACGGCCGCGGTCACCTTGAGATGCGCCAAGGCTCGCTCATAGGGCGTCGATGGGAGGTGATAGCGCTTGATACTTTAGTCCCTTCGCGACGCGTCTCCTTCAGCTTGAACGACGGCTGGAAGAAGTTGACGTAGAGCCGTGCCGCCGCATACAGGCGGCCCATCATACGCGCCGTCTCGACGCCATCGAAGCGGCCATAGCTCCCAGCATCCGCTTCTGCGGGATCCTCGCCTCCGGAATGGCCATCAGCGCGCGGCGAACCATGTCGTACCTGCCTCCATAGAGCTCTCAAGGCCAGGCGAGCGCCGTAGAAAACGCATTGGTCAGGATTGGCCAGTCCTTATGGATGAGGCTTACCCCAATATTCTCCGCGACGAGCCTCTCCAGACTTGGCGCGGCCGCTTTGCAGAAGCGCGCGGCGGCATGTCGGCTCTGCGCCGAAGAGTGCGAGAAGCAGGGCAATGGCATTTACTCCTGCGGGACAAGCTCCTGCTTAGCGTGATCAGCACGGTCCTCGTCATCCTTTCGCTGGCGATGTTCGGGTTCTTCGAAATCCAGCTGCCGGCCGCCTTTGTCGCGCGGATGTCGGGTGCGGCCTCCGGAGGCGGTGCGCTCGGGGCACGACCGATCGTCACGGTGGTCCCCTCGTGCCTTGACGTAGCGAGGTGTGACGCAGGGACCGGCCATCAGCGCCGATCCGCGATCCGATCCTGTCTGATGGTCTGCGAGCGGGCGCCGGAAGCGCAGCCACCGCCTATCGCTAGTATTTCGGCACGCAATTCCTGATCGCGAACAGTCGATGGAGGTTCGTCTCGATGGGCATGGCGACTAGCGCGCAATGACATTGGCCTCGAGCGCGGCGGTTACGATTTGCTCGAGCGCACCACGGACGACCTGCGGATCGTCGCTGCCGCGAACGCCCCCTGACCCGCGTAGCTCTGCCGCCCACTCATTAACCTCGAGGATGGCATCCCGGTGACGGTCGAGGATGCTTACCCCCTGAAGCAGGGCGCGATCGAGGCCCGGACCTATTTCAGGTACGACCGGACTCGGGACGTGGAGGGAAAGAATCGGTACTGGACGGTGCCGCGGGTCGAGTACCGAATCTTTCCCAATGCGCAGATCAAGATGAGGCACCCTACCGGTTCGCGATGCCAGCGAAACCGCCAGGGGGACGTCCGCGTCCAGGGGCTCTACAATTTTAACAGTGAGAGCATTTGGGTTCCGGCGCTGTCCGTCGCCGCCGGAGTGACGAAGCCGTACGGCCGCGATGCGGGCGGTACCGAGACAGAACTCAAGTTCTTGGCTACGAAACCCATCGGCACCTTCGACTTGGGCGGCTATTCGCCTTTCAGCTACGTGCCACGTCGAATACATTTCAACGCGTCATGGTTCCACAATCATGACCCTCTGCCCGGGCACGATGGGCGAACGGAGCGATCGGTATCGGGTAGGCTTGGGCTACAGTCAGCCGGTGATCAATGATCTCGTCATAGTCGCAGACGTGTACCGCGAAACGGCCCGACGGCTCGGAGACGTCACCAACATGGCCGAAATTGGCGCACGATATCAATTAACTCCCCAGACCGTCGTGTCTGGAAGCTTCGGAGTTGGGTTCGCGAATTCATCAGAAACGTTCCGTGCTGTCTTGGGTATACAGCACACGTTGAGCTTTCCCTATTGATCGGTCATGGAACGGCGGTTGTGCAGCTCCCGAACAACTGTAAGCGAGGGCGTTTCGATGATGGTGGCATGACAAACTTGACGAGGCTTTAGGCAAGTCTGCAGTTTGGCTGACGCTCGCGCCGCGCTTGGTCCATGGCCCGAACCGAGCAAACCCCTACTGCGGCGCGCGCGGCGGCAGATCCTTCGCATCGTCCGGGACCGGTTTCTGCTCGAGTTCGGCGATCAAGTTCTTCATCTCGCCGATCTCCCTGACCTGCGCTTCGATGATCCCGTCCGCCAGCTTTCGGACGCGCGGATCCCTGATGTGCAACCGCTCGCTGGTCAGGATCGCGATCGAATGGTGCGGAATCATCGCTTTCCTGTAGGAGACGTCCGCGACGGTCTGCTGGCTGCGCACCAGCCACAGCGCGCCTGCGAAAAGGAGGGCGCTCGTGGTCACGTGCCCAGATTGGCCGCGCGGTTCTTGTACATGCCCCACATGAAGCCCAGCATGATGATGGCCATCACCGCGCCCATGAGGAGCGCCATCCAGGTGCGGGTCTGGCTGTACCAGACGTAATCCGTAGCGAACGTGTTCAGGTACATCAGTCCGAACATGATCACTGTGGTGGTGGCTATCATCGCGGCGAAGCGGCCTAGGACATTCACTGATCCTTCTGTGGATTGCGAGGGACGCGATCATCCACCCGTTTGATCTCGTTCGACTGGCGGCAAGACGGTGAAATCCGGTGCCTACTTCAGCGCCGTTTCGAGCGGTCGGCGCTCCTAGACCAGATGCCACTCGGTGTGGGTTCCCTGGAAGATCATTTCGCTGCCTTCGGTGCTGATCGAGGGGTCGGGTACGAAAGCCCCACCCTCGACGGCGTTGAACATGAAGTCGTCCTGGGCCAACTGGCTTTTTTGGATGCCTTCCAGAAAGATCGAGCCGTCGCTCCAGTTTACCAGGACGCCGGTGTGACCGTCGCCGTGCGGGGATAGCGAATCGGTGACACTTACCTCATTGGGGAGAATGTCCATGAACGCGATGTGGTCGAACGCGCCCGGCCCCGGGTCGAAACCCGCCACCACGACGTCGTTGCCGCTGCCGTGCGAGACCATGAAAGCGTCGGCGCCGTCGCCGCCGTTGTAGACGTCGTTTCCTGCCCCGCCTTCGAGCATGTCGTGCCCGGCGCCGGCGCTGAGATAATCGTTGCCCGCTCCGCCCATCAGGTTGTCGGCCATGGCTGCGCCGTAGAGCTGGTCGTTCCCGTCGCCGCCGCGGAGATCGTCCCGCCCGTCTCCGCCGCCCAGAACATCGTTGCCGGCATCTCCCGCAAGGTGGTCGTCGCCTCTTCCGCCGTACAGATGGTCGTCGCCTCCCAGACCGAAGTAGAAGTCGTTCTTGGCCGTGGCCTGGAAGACGTCGTTCTGTCCATCGCTGCCGTATTTGATGAGATTGCCGTCGACGGAGCGCTGGAATTGCGAGGGGGTCTCGCCTGCCGTCGTCGGCGCGCTCTCGCTGCCCTCGTCCTTGACGAAGTGCTCGGCGGTGACGCGGTCCGCGTGGGCGCTCGCCGGGTCAATCAGGTGGCGGTCGTCGACGAACATGAAGTCGTCCTGCGCGAGATCCGCCTTGAACACGCCTTCGAGCAAGACCGACCCGTCGCCCTTGTTCGTGTCCCAACTGATTAGGACGCCGTCCTGCGTGTCCTTGAAGCGGAACTGCTCGGGCTCGATGTCCATGACGGCGAGATGGTCGAACATCCCGACGCCAGCGCGGAAGTCGGTGATGACGTCGTTGCCGCTGTCCGGAGAGATCATGAACGCGTCGGCGCCCGGGCCGCCGGTCAGAACGTCGTTGCCGCGCCCGCCGTCGAGATCGCCGTGGCCGCCTCCCTCATCCAGCACGTCGTTGCCGTCGCCGCCCATCAGCGTGTCGGCCTGGCCGCCACCCACCAGCTGGTCGTTGCCGGCGCCGCCGACGAGATGGTCGCTTCCTTCGCCGCCGATCAGACGGTCGTTGCCGGAACCGCCGATGAGATCGTCGTCCATCGCTCCACCGACGAGGTGGTCGTTCCCGGCGCGGCCGAAGGCTATGTTCATCTGTTCGTCGGCACCCGTCAACCGGTCCGAATGATGGTCGCCGATGAAGAGGAGGTAGTCGTCGAAGGTCTGGACGGTAATGTCGTCTCCGGAGTGATGATGCCGATCCTCGAAACGCCTGCTCATTTGGTTGCTCCCGGTTCGAACCCGACGAAAAGCGATCGGCCCGTCGGGCCACGCTCTGCCGGTCTTTCGAACCCCCGCGCCGGAGCTTTGTTCCTAGTTCTGTCCAAGCCGCACCCCGGGAAGAGCGGCCGATTAACGTAGGTTGATCGGCGATATTGTGCTTGAAGCGCGCCTGTCAAACAGGTCCGCCGATAGCCCGGTCCCTCGAGCGGCGGCGTTTGCACGATTCGATCATGCCCTCCTTGGCAGGCCTTGGCCCGCTGCGGTCGACCGCTCTGCCGGCAGGAAATCCGGCCTATGATCGGCGGGCACCGCCGCCGGACCCGACGACCGGGCCCCTGCTGGGATTCGACAAACGCCGGCAGCAGCATTAGCAAACGACGCCGGCAAATTGGACGTGGAAGCCAATTAAGTCTTCCGTCGGCCTGTTGGCTTCGAACTGCGCAGATAGAGTCCGCCATGGTCGCGTTTGTGGCGTTCGCCGCTTGGGCCGTTTACGGGCCGGAGCCACGACTCGCGTTCGGCCTGGTGGCAGCGGCAGCGTTCTCATTATCGCCTATCCGTGCGCGCTCGGCCTGGCGGCGCCAATGTCGATCATGGTGGGCGTGGGGCGCGGTGCACATGCGGGCGTCCTTATCAAGAACGCGAGGCGCTGGACCGCATGGAGAAGATTGACACGCTCGTGGTCGACAAGGTCGGTACGCTGACAGAGGGCAGGCCAAAGGTTGTCGCAGAAGTACCCACAAACGAGTACTCGGGGGCAACCGTGTTGAGGCGCGCTGCAAGCGTCGAGCGCGCGAGCGAGCATCCGTTGGCGGATGCGATCGTCAGCGCGGCCAGGGATCGCAGTATCCAGACGACCGACGTTAAGGATTTCGACTCGCCAGTCGGCAAGGGGCCCCTCGGAACCGTCGAAGGCAACGAGGTGCTTCTCGGAAACGCGACGTTCCTGTACTCGCGGGGCGTCGACACCTCCTCGCTGGAAGCGGAAGCCGAACGCCAGCGTGGCGAAGGCGCAACCGTCATCAACATGGCCATCGATGGCAGCCTCGCAGGCATCTTGGCCATTGCCGACCCGGTTAAGCAGCCAACTGCCCGAGGCGCTGCGCGAACTAGCCGTCAAAGGGGTCAGGGTCATCATGCTCACCGGCGACAATCGGACGACCGCTCAGGCGGTGGCGCGGAGGCTTGGTATCCCGCATGTGGAAGCCGAGGTTCTGCCTGACCAAAAGAGCGCGGTTGTCTCCAAGCTACAGAAGGAGGGTCGAAAAGTCGCAACGGCGGGCGCCGGCGTCAATGATGCGCCGGCATTTGCGGCCGCCGAAGATGGTATCGCGATGGGTCGGGCACGGACGTGGCAATGGAGAGCGCCGGAGACACCCTGCTCAAGGGAGCCTCACCGGCCTCGTGCGGGCGCGGAGGCTATCGCAGGCCACCATGAGGAACATAAGACAGAACCTCTTCTTTGCGTTCGCCTACAACGCGGCAGGAGTCGCGATCGCGGCCGGCGTGCTCTACCCGACGCTTGGATTGCTGCTGTCGTCGATCGTTACTGCGGCTGCGATGGCCCTCTCCACCGCCAGCGTGGTTGGCAACGCGCTGCGGCTGCGAACGGTGCGGATCTGACGTCGGAGCATGCGCGCCGTTGGCTTTGGCTTGCGTTCCGCATTCGGAGCATGACCGCAAGGCCGGCATCGCGAAATTGGCCCCGCTGGTTGCTGTCGGAATTGGTCAGGGAGACGATGTGATCGGGGAATGCGTGGCCCGCCGCACGCGTCCCTTGGGAACACCGTGCGCGAACAAACTGGACGCGGAGAGGCTGCCAAGAAGCTCTACCTTGGCATCATTCAGCGCTCCGCACGCCTCCTGTACGGCTTTCACAGCCTCGAGTTGATCGCCCTGATGCGCGTACCAGACCTCCTGCACGTGCTTCCCATCTCGTAGTTCAGGCCAAGTTACCAGGATGGCATAACCGTCCGCGGGAATCTCGAAATCGTGAAGAGTGGGCTTGGTTCGCTCGGCTGACAACGCATCTCCTTCCAAAACGACATCCGTTTCCACAAAGCGGCCAGCCAATCATGGTTCCTCAGTCTGCGACACAGGCGCCCTAAGGACGACGCGGTGAATATTTCCCAACCATTTGCCCATAAGAACCTTACCGCTCCTCGGGAATTGGTGTGCTTTGGTCCACAGCTCTTGGAGTTCCCAATGCATGTACATCAGATGATCAGCACGCACCCTCGCGTTCGCGGAGAGACGAATGACGTGCGGATTCCGACGAAGTCGCCCAGGCGTACCGATATGAAGTCGCCCGTGGATTCCGAGACGATGTCGCCCACCTTTCCGATTTGATCTCGCCCAGCGGCGAGGCGTTCTGGCCGGCTGGTTCTCTGGCATCGGTCAAGCCGCGCGGTCAATCTGGAATCGCGACTTCAACCTTTTTTCTTCTTCTGCGGTTGCTGTGGGCATGTGGACAACGCGATTGCGTTGTCCAAGCGCAGCGGCATGTCCACGGCGCTCAGGTCTTTCGGGCGGATTGCCGAGTTCGGCGCAGGCTCTCACCGGTGAGGTCGAGCCGATGGGCATTGTGGACGAGGCGATCGAGCACGGCGTCGGCATAGGTGGGATCTCCAATGAGCAGATGCCACTGGTCCACGGGGAGCTGGCTGGTGACGATGGTGGAGCGATGACCGTAGCGATCTTCGAGGATTTCCAGGAGGTCGTGACGGGCGCCGGCATCGAGCGGCTCGAGCCCCCAATCATCGAGGATCAGCAGATCGACACGGCCAAGGCCGCGCAACAGGCGTGGGTGACGACCGTCGCCGCGGGCGAGCGCCAGATCGTCGAACAGGCGCGGGACGCGTTGATAGAGCACGGAGCGATTGTCGCGACAGGCCTTGTGGCCGAGCGCCGAGGCGAGCCAACTCTTGCCGACGCCTGCCGGGCCGCAGATCAGGAGATTGACGTGGTCGTCGATCCAACGGCCCTCGACAAGCTTGGCGAACAGCGGGCGGTCGAGACCGCGCGGGGTGCGGTAGTCGATGTCCTCGACGCATGCCTGCTGGCGCAGCTTGGCGTAGCGCAGGCGAGTGGCGAGCCGTTTGTCGTGCCGCAGCGAGGCTTCACGTTCGAGCAGCAGAGCAAGCCATTCGGCGTGACCGAGGCTGCCAGCCTCACCGGCGGCTTCGATGTCGGCGAAGGCCTTGGCCATGCCGTGGAGGCCGAGGGCGTTGAGGCGGTCGAGGGTCGGATGGGTGAGCAAGGGACGGTCTCCTAATTGTAGTAGCGCGGTCCGCGGATGTTGGCATGCAGGATCGGCGCATCGTCCGCGGAGCGCTGGTGAGCGGGACGCCGATCGAGATTGTTGGCGAGGATCGACTTGACCGAGCCATAGGTGCGCGCGCCGATGTCGATCGCCCGCGCAGCCGCCGCGTCCAGCCGTTCGCGCCCATAGGAGGCGGCGAGCCTGAGGATGCCGAGGCAGGCGCGGAAGCCTTGTTCGGGGTGCGAGCGCTCGTCGAGAATGAGGTCGCACAATGCGCTGGTTGCCGGCCCGATCGCGGCGGCGTCCTGACGGATACGCCCGATAGTCCAGCCGGCGTAGCGCCGATGGCTGGAGGCCATGTGCTCCGGCACGGTGGTGTGCTTGTGATTGCCACTCATGCGCTGATGCGCGGCAATCCGCTCGCCCTTGTGGAAGATCTCGACGGTGCGGGCGGTGAACCGCACCTCGACCTCGGCACGCGCGAAGCGATGCGGAACGCTGTAATAATGCTTCTCCACCTCGACGTGGTAGTCGAGGCTGACGCGGCGGATCCGCCACTCGGCGAGCACGTAGGGGCTCGCCGGCAACGGCTTGAGCGCCGGCCGGTCGATCTCCTCGAGCAGCCGGCGGCGCGTCACGCCGAGCCGCCGGATCGGCCGCTCCTCGTTGAGCCTGGTGAGCAACTCGCCGATCGCTGCGTTGACCTCGGCGAGGCTGTAGAAGACGCGGTGGCGCAGGCGACCGAGCAGCCAGCGCTCGATGATGAGGACGGCCTGCTCGACCTTGGCCTTGTCGCGCGGCTTGCGAGGTCGCGCCGGCAAGACGGCCGTGCCGTAATGCGCGGCCATCTCCGCATAGGTGCGATTGATCTGCGGGTCGTAGAGGCTCGCCTTGATGACTGCGACTTTGGTGTTGTCAGGCACCAGGAGCGCCGGGACGCCGCCGATCGCCGCGAAGGCGCCAACATGGGCGCTGATCCAGTCGGCGAGCCCCTGCGTCCACGTCGCCTGCGCGTAGGTGAAGCTCGAGGCGCCGAGCACGGCGACGAAGATCTGCGCCGTCCTCCGCTCGCCGGTGAGGCGGTCGACCACCACCGGCACGCCGTCGCCCGCGTAGTCGACGAACAGCTTGTCACCGGCCGCGTGCGCCTGGCGCATCGTCACCGACAGGCGTCCCTCCCAGGCGCGGTAAAGCTCGCAGAAGCGCGAGTACCGGTATCCGCCGGGCTCGGCGCCGATGTACTCCTCCCACAGGATCGACAGCGTCACGTGCTTGCGCTTGAGCTCGCGGTGCACCGCCGCCCAATCGGGCTCGGCGATGCGGCGATGACCCTGCCGGTTACCGTTGCCGGTCTTGGCGAACAGGCGGGCCTCCAGGGCCGCGTCCGTGAGTTCGTCGGGCAACGGCCAGCTCAGGCCTGCGGCCTCGAACCGCCGGATGGTCAGCCGCACTGTCGAGGGCGCCGCGCCCATCCGCCGAGCAATCTCGCGGCTCGGCAGCCCAGCCGCCTTCATCCTGATCACATCGCGCACACGGCGCATCGCAAGCCTCTCCGTCGGCATCCAGGGTCCCCCTTCGCAAAGCCGAAAGGTTGACCCTATGGGAGCCAGAAGAGGTCTCGTCACCCCGGGTTCGCTCTTGCGATACCCGGGCGACATCATCCCGGAATCGTGGGCGACATCATCTCGGAACGGGTGGGCGACTTCAAATCGGAATGGTGGGCGAGATCATCTCGGAATCCTGGGCGACATCGATCGGAATCCGCAATGACGCGCTCATCCGCTGCATCGAGGAGTGCTATTCCTGCGCGCAGGCATGTACGTCCTGCGCTGACGCGTGCCTGGGCGAGGAGAAGGTGACATCGCTGACCCAATGCATCCGGCTGAACCTGGATTGTGCCGACATTTGCAACATCACGGGACGGATCGCTACCAGACGTACCGGTTCGGACGAAGAGATGATCCGGAGGATGCTGGACGCCTGTGCTGCTGCGTGTCGGCTTTGCGCCGAGGAATGCGAAAAGCACGCCCAGATGCATGAGCACTGCCGAATCTGCGGAGAAGCGTGCCGCCGATGCATGAGCGCCTGTGAGGAGGCGGGACGAAGCATGAAGCACTAAGTGAGAATGGGGGACACCTTAAGACTTTGCTTCCCGCGCTAAGTACGGCAGATGCGGGCTGAAAGCGATGGAGGCGGACGAGGCCGACGCGCGCCGCTTAGAGCAGGCGCGCGATGCCCTGAATACCCTTCATTCCCGTTTCGAAACGGGCGATCGCGTCCTTGTTGCGCTCCCAGTTCACCGTAAAGCAAGAAACGCACCTGCAGGTCTGCCACACGACTGAAGTCAGACCGGCGAAGCTAGTTTCGCACCTCCTCCTCCCTGCCGTCAGGAGCGACCAGAAACAGTCCTCCCCGCGCATGCAGGTCTCTGCTCAGCGCAAGATCGAGCATGCGAACGATGCCGGAGTAGATGAACGTCGGCTCGACCTCGAAGGCGGCTGACACGCAGCTGCTCGCGCCGTCAATCCAGAGTGCGTCGATCAATCGAATCGACTCCGCGCTGGCGGCGTCTTCGACGAACGGCGGAAGATGATCAAGGCACCCGGCGGCCAACGTCGCACCGTCGTGGGCCCGCCCTCTATCGTCTGCGGCGATCCAGATCTTGTACCCGAGGGACAAGCCTAGGTCCCGGAGCCAAGCTTGGAATTCGGTGTGCGTGAGGGCGTTCTCGCGCGCGACCTCGATCGGACCTTCCAGCCGCTTCGCGGTCTCCCGTGCTTTCGAAAGTGCGGAGAGTCGCCTGCTCCGAGGCGAGGGGGTAAAGCGCCCGCTACCGACATCGAACAGAAATCCTGCGATTGCGCTGAGACTACTGCGCTGCTTGGACCCCCGCTGTGGGTCGATCTCCTCGTGGAATATCGGCCGCGCCAACGATTTCCTCGCGCGCAGTCATGCATGTTTCTCCGTGACAGAAGCGATGATCGCAATCAGCACTTCGCGGCTTACCGGCTTTGGCAGGAATGCCGCCGCACCAAGGGAGGCCGCTTTGTTCGCGATGGCCTTGTCGTCGGCTCCGGTCACGACAATAGTCGGAATGTTTATTCCCAGTCTCAGCAGTTCGCGCTGCAAATCGAGACCTGTCATTTCTGGCATATCTACATCGAGTATGAGGCATGCGGGCATTGCAAAGGGCAGCGCCGCTAAGAAGGCCCGAGCTGAGGAATAGGTGTGGCACTCGACACCGTCCGCCGCGAGCGCTCGCGCCAGAGCTACTCGCGTGGACGCGTCGTCGTCGACGATAGCAACATGGTCCGAAAGCTCTTGCATTGAACCGCCGCCAACTCGGTTTCTCCTGGCTTCGCGAAGCTGATGCTATTGAAGGCCGAAGGAGGTCTTTTGATCCAGATCAATGTCTCAAGAGGCTACTTCGCAGGAGTGAACGTCCTCAACAGTTCGCCTTTGCAAGAATGCAACCAAAAATGTCGCAAGTTTCTGCGCAAAAACATTTGGCTGAAATCTCCAAAAGTTGCTGTTATGAATACCGAGCATTTTGCGCCAAATTCCGCGCTTGTCCGCGTTCGGAACTACCGCCAAATCAGCTTCACACGCCATCGCGGCTGCGGACTACGGCAGTGTTCCGACGGGCAGCTAAAAGTCCTGTCAATCAAGCAGTCAACGCTCAGCCGCTCGATTCAATTGCTTGAACACAGAGTTGGAGCGGCAACATTCGAATGATCGAGAGATGGCGTGCGAGCGACACCGACCGGCCGGCACTTCTTGCGCATAGCACGCTCCATTCTTTAGCAACTGGATGCGCTTGCAAGCCTTACGCACGCCGCCGGGTTCTGCACATCACTTACAGCTGTAACCTCCGAGCTTCGTTGCTGGAGTTTCGTGGAGATACCCTGGTATTGAACTCTCAGAAGTCGAACGCTGGCGCACGCATCTGGCAACCACGTCTCGCAATGGTTTGATCGATGTTCTTATTTTGACGGGAACCTTCACAGATTTATCATCGACAATCACCTCAAGCTTAAGTTGTGCCAAATTGTTCATACTCGATAAGGTTCCAGGATCAAGTCGCGATTGACGATAAGCCGGGACGGACCGTCAGCGTTGGCTGGCGATTGAGATTGCGTCGAGCCACCTGCTGACCTGTTTGGTTTACGGATTCACCTGCGCCGCGTCGTCGTGCCTGGGCAACCGCTGTTGCCATTCTTGTTGAAGTCAGATCCGGCATTCACCTCCGTCCTTAGGGCAGCAGAGTTGACAGCGCGGCTACGGCCCTTATTTGCCAGGATCGCCGCTTGGCGGCATCGATCCGATGAGACCTGCGATCGCCGCCTTGGGCTCTAGGCTACCTTGTTTCCGCTCGCGCGTTCGCCAGCGGCTCACGCTCGCCGCCTCGCCCCAAATCGCTCGGCAGCCCTGCCGGCCGGAAATGCCCCCTGCAATACAGGCAAGGACGTTCGCGAAGGTCCATCGACAGCGGTTTCGCCATGCCCGCCGGCCTCCCGGCGAACAGCTTGAATCATCAAGAGTTCGATTCCGTAGTGCGCACCAAGCTCAACTGATTGCCGCTGCGTTTTTTGGCTCGACTCGGGACGACAGGTGCGAGTTAGATCAGCGTGTTCTGCCGCTCCTCGTATTGGGTGCAGCGATGATCGCCTCGTCGCACCCGGACAATTTCCGGAAACGGGGGATCACAACGAAGCAAACTGTGCATAGCCGCGGCGATGGCAAAGGTCCGCTAAGCGCGGCTGTCCGCGGTGTAGGTTCGCAGTCGACGCGAGCTTGATCGAGCCGGATGCTAATCGGCAGAAGGGGATCGAACTGACCGCTGTCGGAAACGTCCGTCTTTTGGAAGACCGCCTTGCCGCCGACGGCCGCTGTATCACGCGCGGTGCCTTCTACCCGCGGATCGACGTCGCCAATCACGACCGCAGCGCGCGCCGCTGGGAAGGCAAGCGCCGTCGCGCGGCCGATCACCGTGCGGCGCCGGTGATCAGCACAGTGCGGCCGTCCAAATCAATTTCGGGTCCTGGCCTGCACAAAGAGCTGGCGCGCAAAGCGATCGCGCGCCCCTCCTGACGCTAAGTGGTCGGGTCGTGATTCATAGGGCGGGAACCGACCGACGCCAAGATAGCGCGAGACCTTGGGCGCGTGCTCGCCATAACGGTACCTGTGCGCCTTCCCTTGAATATGTGATGAAGCTGCTCGCCCCAGGATTCGACGAAGAACTATTCGACCATACGTTCCGGGCCCTCCGCGTCCGCACTCACGGCCCAGCGTAGGCGCCGCCGCGTCAGCCTGGTGCGATTAGCTCGTGCAAAACCGCTATGAAGGCCGGGCCTCTCGCCGCGGACCCGGGCAGTCTACCAGCGGCGACTTGCGGGGAACTCGATTTATGCTCACAATAGACCGGACTGAGGTGACAAGGAACCCAGTCGCTCTGAAAACCTACTGACGGCAGACTGGGATGATAGGCGCCTGAAGCCAGGCTCCATGCCGTCATATGGTCGGGAAATGCCATCGTGAATTCAAGCAAGCATGGCCCCCACGGCGCGGAGCATCTTACGCGATCAAGGCCTGATTCGGCTGATCCGCAGCGCTCGTCCCAGAACGCGGAAATAGGCAATACTCACCGTCGCGCGCAGACCGATCATAGCGGCCACGACAAGCACGCTGGCCACAGCGTCGAGATGTTCCGCAACAGGTTTTGGGTTTGTTTTGCACTGACCATCCCGGCACTGGTCTGGGATCCGATGATCCAAGATTGGTTTGGCTTTCGGGCTCCGGCGTTCCCCGGCTCGGCTTACGTTCCTGCCATTTTCGGAACAGTTGTCTTTTTCTATGGTGGATGGATCTTCATCGAAGGTGGGGTCCGCGAATTGATGGCCCGGCTGCCAGGCATGATGACCCTGATCAGCTTGGCTATCAGCGTGGCTTTTCTCTACAGCGCCGCCGTCACACTCGGTCTCCGTGGTCACGCGCTGTGGTGGGAACTAGCGACTCTTGTGACAATCATGCTGCTCGGCCACTGGATCGAGATGCGCTCGATCTTCCAGGCACAAGGCGCGCTCAAGGAGCTTGCAAGGCTGTTGCCCGACAAGGCTCTGCGGTTCACCGACGATGACCAAACGGAGGAGGTTACAGTCGACCAATTACGCGTCGGCGATCTCGTTCTGATTCGCCCTGGCGCAAGCATTCCCGCCGACGGCATTGTCAAGTCCGGCAAGAGTTCGGTGAACGAATCGATGATTACCGGCGAATCCCGCCTGGTGTCGAAAGGCGAAGGCGACAGAGTGATTGCCGGTACCGTCAACAGCGAAGGTTCGCTGCGTGTCGAGGTGACAGGGACCGGAGAGAAGACCGCTCTCGCGGGAATCATGCGCTTGGTGGAAGAGGCGCAGACCTCGCGGTCGCGGGCGCAGGCGCTTGCCGACCGGGCAGCATTCCTCCTGACGGTTGTGGCAATTGCGGCTGGCGGAGCCACCCTAGTAGTCTGGCAAATACTTGGGGCATCGCTTGATTTCACCATCACCCGAGTGGTGACGGTGCTGGTGATTGCCTGTCCACACGCGCTCGGTCTTGCCGTTCCGCTGGTAACCGCGATCTCCACCACTATGGGAGCAAAGTCCGGCCTACTTGTCCGGGATCGGCGCGGATTGGAGGAGGCGCGCGATCTTAACGCGGTGGTATTCGACAAGACCGGCACGCTGACGCTTGGAGAGCACCGAGTAGTGGAAACCGTCACGGTGGCGGGAATTGAGGAAAACGAGGCTTTGAGACTAGCCGCAGCGGTGGAGCACGACTCGGAGCATCCCATCGCGCAAGCACTCGTCAAGAGCGCGAAGGAGCGCAATCTCCAGGTGTCCCGCGCGGAGGACTTTCAGGCCATGGCGGGTCACGGGGTCCAGGCTATGGTGGACGGCCGCGAACTAAAAATGGGCGGCCCTGCACTGCTGAAACGCCTGGGCGTGCAGCCGGCGCCCGAGCTGCGCGAAGCCGCGGAGCGTTTCGGGCAGAAGGGGCAGGCTGCCATCTATCTGATCGAGGGTGACGGTGTCGTCGCTGCCTTTGCTATCGCCGATGCGATTCGCCCGGAATCATACGAAGCGGTTGAGCGGCTGCACCGGGAGGGCATCGCGGTCGCCATGCTCACCGGCGATTCCGAAGCCGTGGCCAGAACCGTGGCCAAGGAATTGAGGATCGACACCGTCTTTGCTCAGGTGCTGCCCGAGGACAAGGCAGAGAAGATCAAGGAGCTGCAGGCGCAGGGCAAGCGTGTGGCCATGGTTGGCGATGGAGTCAATGACGCGCCGGCACTGGTGACTGCCGACATCGGAATCGCCATCGGGGCGGGAACCGATGTTGCAGTTGAGGCAGGCGACGTCGTGCTGGTTCGGAGTGACCCTCGCGACATCCCGCGCATTGTCAGGCTCAGCCGGGCGAGCTATCGCAAGATGCTGCAAAATCTTTGGTGGGCGGCGGGCTACAATATTTTCGCAATTCCTCTCGCGGCGGGTGTACTCGCCTGGGCGGGAATTCTCCTCGCGCCCGCTGTCGGCGCGATTCTCATGTCGGCGAGTACGGTAGTCGTGGCGATTAACGCGCAATTGCTGCGGCGAGCGGAGCTTTAGCTTAGAACGCACATCGAATTCGCACCCGTCGTCCCAAATCGATCCGAAAACCGCAGCGGCAATCAATTGAGCTTGGTGCGCACTATCGAATCGAAATCTACTGCCGCTCCTCGTATTGGGTGCAGCGATGGTCGCCTCGTCGCACCCGGACAATTTCCCGAAACGGGGGATCACAACGAAGCAAGGTGTACTCGTCCTTGGAAAACGGAGGTGGCACGCGCCAGCAAAGGGCCTCTCCAACAGGTACCGCGTACGAATGCCCGTCCTTTAGTTCGTAGCTGCACGAGTCAGATTTCTTGATCGCTTCTTGAGCGTGTGCATGGGCCAACGAAGCCAATACAAAAGATACCACGAGTAACACGCGCATGTTCTGTCCTCCGCGCATTTCACGAGTGGGGCCAGAGAAGGAGCGAACGACAATGCGCCCGCATTTGTCAGCTGGCATCAGAGCGACGGAGCAGCCCCGATGTCATACTCTGATCCAGAACTCGTTCAATTCAGTACGAGGTAACAAGTTAGATCAATCATCAAACGCGCTTTTGACGCAGATCAATCAGTTTTTCCAAATCCATCCCACGGCGTACCCCCCCCCCCCCGCGGTCATGCCCACGGGTGCAAGGCCAAAGAGGTCGGGCGTCTCATGGTGAGGTCCCGGTCGTTGTCCAGCAAATGGCGGCCAAGTTTCTTGCCGGGCGGGGCCCGCCAGAGCAGATTAGAGAGACCCTTTCAGCAACCTCGCGCGGAACGACTGAGCGGAACCTCGACTCAACCTAAGCGCCCCTGAGTAGGGCAATGTGAGAGGCGCGTGGCGTAGATTCCCACCATTTGCTTATGGGAGCCGATAGCCGCCGCGTTTGTCCGGCGGTCCAAAAAGAGCACGCCTCATCTGAGGCTTTGTTGGTCGTGAAGGGGGGGCGGACCGACGAAGGGCACAATTTTCCCAATTCGCGCATCGCAAGATGAAGAAGGGCGACAGATCTCTCTCCCGCCCTTCGATCCTGTCAGAGTCGGATGCTTACTTCAGATTCGTAATTGCCGTCAGGTCAGCCGAGAGCTTGACAATGCCTGCGGCGCCGCACCAATTCGAGCCAACTCCGGTCGGATTGATCGGGGTGAAGCTGCCATCAAACTTGGCCGTGTAATCCCCAGTGAAGGCATTACAGTTGCCTTTGGACAGGTTGGTGTCGGAGTAACGCAGGTCGAGCGTAAAGACCTTGTAGGTGAAGCCAACACCTATGTTCCAGGTATTGTAGTCGGCATAGTGGATCCCCAAGGGAGAAGCTGGCACCCCGTAGAATGAATCGGTCGTTCCGAACCATTGCCGCCCGAACTCGCCGGACACATACATGCCGACGCCACTGCTGCCGAAGATCGTGCTCGGGGCGGTGTACTTGCCGATGATCGAGGTATAGTTGCCCCATGCGCCGGAGTTCAAAAAGCTAGGACTGTAATATTCGTTCAGACCGAATTGCCAGTTATCGTTAACCGTGTAGTTGACCTTGCCATAAACTTCGAAAAAGCTGACATCCTTCTTCATCACATTGCCATTAGGTACGAAGTTGGCGGCGCATTCGGCACCAAGGGGATTTCCCGCGAAATCCGCGGCAGCGCCGTAAACGCAGGTACCGCCAGGATACAGATAGCCCCAAACGCCGAAATCAAAGGCAAAGGCTCCGAACGTTGGGCGGATACCGCCATAGATGTCAATTTCCGCGGCAGGACGGTTTGTGAACGAGATGCTCTCTCCGGCCAGACCGACGTAGAGTTGCAGGTCTTTCGTGACGTTGAATCGAGGCTCGAAATAGGCGGCCACCGAGGGCTTATGGTTGGACTGCGTCACGCCACGGAAGATATAATCATTCATGATTGCGCTGCCGAACGCGATATCCCATGGGTCGAACGCAGCCGGGGGTGGCGCCTTCACGGCTTTGACCGGCATATCCGCGGCGAAAGCCGAACCTGATATCATTGCTAGCGCCGTTGCCAGCAAAGCCCCTGTTTTCATGATGTCCCCTCAACTTTAAGTTTCAGTTGCCGGAGAATCTGAGCGAGTGAGTGCGGCAACGGATAGGACACATTGTCGCTGAAGATTGACAGGCCCGTGAAGCAACAAACGTAGGCACGTGCCTAAGCATTGGGCGATTTCCGGCATTTCAGGCTGATTTCAGGCGTTCGTTGCATTTTCATCACACCTTAGGCTCCTATTCCGACGATATCATGAGCCGTGATGGGCCAACTTTCCGGTTCGGGAGACTTGCGGATGAACGGGGTTGAGTTGAAGGAGTGGCGCAGGGCCATGGGCTTCACACAGCAGCAGGCCGGAGACGAACTCGGCGTGACCAGGGCGACGATCCAAAATTGGGAGTATGTAATTACTCCCATTCCACTCACCGTGCCCTTAGCCTGCAGGCAACTCTTACGCCGAAAAAAGCGTCGCCCCGAGTTCGGACCGGTGACTTTGGTCTACTCGATCATTCCGCTCCCGAATGGGTCAAATCTTGCAAGCGAACCGGCTGCACTCACTTGCAAGGGGTGCGTCAATAACATTGAGGCCTTCCGAAGGATCAATGAACTCAGCGAAAATTCGACCTTCTTCAACGCGATGATATTAGATGACCTTGGAAGTGCCATCTGGAGCGGCAACGAGTTGACGAAGCAATGCGAAGATTTTAGGTCGGCGTCAGTGCACGCGCCTCTTGGTCTGTAGATTACGCCCGAACTGGATGACGCCGGTGGACTCGTGGGATCTGAAAAAGTGGCGAAAAAGATTTGGATATAACCAGTTTGAGGCGGCAGAGAAACTCGGAGTAAACCGCGGCGCAGTACAAAACTGGGAGCGTGAAATCAGACCAGTACCCAAGGCAGTCGAGCTCGCCTGCGAAGAACTCAGCCAGCTCGCGAACCGACATCCAAGCGTTGGTCCGGTCTTGCTTGTTTATACGGATGGCCCCCTCTTGCAGGCTTCGCAGGAGCCCTATCAAGTCTCAGTGTTGCGCTGCGAATCCTATCCAACCAACGAAGCCGCCATTCAACAGGCATGGCGTTTGACCCGAGATCCATTGTTTGTTGATCCGTTCATTCTCGCCGAAGACGGGTCTGTCATCTGGGATTCGCCGGCGCTTCTCAAAGAGTGCGACAGACGCTTCACTGACAAATCCAGATGCAGATAACCTGCAGACCAAGGGCGGTTAAGTATGGCTGATGTCTGGTCGGAACCCGCCTCCATCGCTGTCGCCGCTTCGTCCAGCAGCAGCATCAGCGGAATAGGTGAATAGGTCGGATGAATGCCAAGTGCTGGGGCGCACTCGATGATCACAGGCCTTCACTCTGGATTTTGCTTTCTTCCTTTCTACGCCAAGGCAGTCGTCCATCGACTTCGATCTGAAGCGAGAAGCTCAAAAGCGTCCGGATCATAATAATCACGGCGAGTATGCCAAGACGTTCAAACGTCGGTACGATCGCGACCATTCCGATGATATCGGCCGCGATGAAGAACTCGAGACCGAGCAGAATCCCTCGCCCCAAATTGGCTCTGTAGGAACGATAGGCTCTCGTCCACTCTCCGCTCGCAAGATCACGCGCCATCCATGTGGTAGAGACAAGCACCCCCAACAGGATGACGGCGACACCAAGTATTTCGATCCCTGTTGCAATCCAATGAAGGGTGTGGCCTAGCCCATTCCGAACTTCGCCGCTGAGCAATAGATCCGACATTCGTGAGCGTCCTTCAGGTGGCTCGACCGCGAGCCCCACCAGTGGCACCGGTCGAAAAAGACCTTCTCAGCTCAACGTTCCCAAACGTAAGATGTCGCCGCGGGCGGCTGCAGGGCCAGTGCAGCCAGCACCGGGGCCAGGTTCGATTGAGGAGAATGCTTCTCGCTCACGGGACGATCGCCGGCTGCATGGTCCCCAGTATACTTACAACGAACAGGACCAAGAGTCCCAACAGCTGCTCGCTCACGATGTGGTTCCGCAGCTGGCGAAGGTAGTCGATGGTACCCGAGCGGCATGCAACGGCAGATGATTTCTCCAGCGCAGGAATAAGCCAGAACCTGTTGGCTACGGCAAGGCCGAGCATACCTATAAAAAGCACAAGCTTCACCGCCAGAAGCTGCCCGTACCCGGACGTCAATAGGGCGTAAACCGAACCGACCAGCAGCCAACTGTTGATCAGACCCGTTCCGACGAGAGTCGCGACCGCCAAATAGCCCATACCGGAAAAGCGGACGAGGACGTCGTCGAGCGGGGACACGTCATCAGGTGTCTTGCAGTAATGAGAGACCAGGTAGGCGAGTGGCAACAATCCTCCAAGCCAGGCTCCGGCGGCAAGAAGGTGCACCCCGTCAGCCAAGACATGAACAATGCCGGCCCATCCTTCCTCGACTTGGGTATGGCCAGTACCTGCTAACGAGAAGAGAAGTACGGCCGCGAGAAGGGATATCATCACACTTCCCGCGACATACGTCACCCCACTGCTCATCAGGACCACTATGAGCAAGGCAAGCAGCATGCGCCAGGTCCAGAGAGTGCCAAAACTCGTGTGCTCCGCGAGCAAGAGAGTGTCCGGATCGAGCAGACCGGAAACATCGCCGGTCATGCTTGCGACAGAAAAAAAGAACCATGCGATTCCGCTCACTATCGCCAGAAGTGCCGCCAAAAACAGCAGCCGCCCTCTCCAACGGAAGATTCGGTCTGGCTCTCGGCCTCGGTATGCGTAGAGGGGAAATAGCGCCATGCCAAACAGGGTTGTTGCCGCTATGTACTGCAGCAGTCGCGATGCTACGAGTCCAATATCTATCATCAGCGTCCCACGCTGAATGAGTAGCTTCCCTTGACGCGATGGGTATCGTCGGAGACCGCGTGCCAATCCACCTTGTAGTCTCCGGGCGCGAGGTCCTGCTTCATTGGGACGATCAGAATCTTCTTGTTTGCGCGATCCGTATCTGACTTCCCGACTGGAATAAGCTTACCGCTTGGATCCCTGAGCTCGATGCCTGAGAATTGCGGAATGACAGCTTCGTTAAATATGATTCGGATCTGCTTCGGCGCAGGCGCGGTCGTGCCAGCAGCCGGCTCCGCAGACTGAAGCTGCGGGTGAGCTTGCGCCAGCGAGGTAAACAGGAGGACCGCAACTCCAGCCGCGGCGCCATATTGAAATGCCTTCGACATTCTTTCCTCTTCCTTGTGAGATCTGGACTGGACGGCGCCGTCTGCGCAGCGACGTCCAGGATCAGGATCACTTGCCCTTCTGGATTTTGGTTACCGCGAAACCGTTGTCTGATTTCTCCGCCTCGAACGTAACCTTGTCACCCACCTTCACCTGCTTAAGCATCGCAGGGTCCTTGACGCGGTAGACCATCGTCATCTCCTCATCCATGCCAATGCTCTTGGCAGGTCCATGCTTCAGGGTGATCTTGCCCGCGCTCTCGTCGATTTTCTTGACTTCGCCCTTGATGTCTTCCGCCGCAGCGGCTGTCACCAACATGGCCGCCACGAGCACGGCGCCTGCCGTTTGGATCAGTTTGTTCATCGCATTCTCCTTCAGATGTCTTCGTTTGTCCCAGTCATAGCTCTGCGTTACATTTTCATCCCTTTCATCGCTTTATTCCCGCCATTCTTAGTCGGTGATTTCGGAGCTCCCTGCTCTTCCCGAACTGGCTGCGCCGCCGGCGTCTCAACTTCATAGGCAACGGTGCCTTTCGGGAATTGATAAGGACCGGGATCGCGGTAGTCGTCTTGCGCAAGTTCTTCCCGGATCTTCATGACCGTAAACATGCCCCCCATCTCGATCGGACCGAACTGTCCGGAGCCGGTCATCATTGGCAAGGTGTTGTCCGGCAGTGGCATTTCCATCTCCCCCATCGCCATGCCCGTCGATCCCATGGCCATGGAATCGGGCGCGAGCTTCTTGACCGCTTTGGCAATTGCTTGCTTGGGGACCCCGATCAACGTCCTGAGATCGTGACCCATCGCATTCATAGTGTGATGCGATTTGTGGCAGTGGAAGGCCCAGTCACCAGGGTTGTCGGCGATGAGGTCGAAGGCGCGCACCGCACCGACGGGCACGTCGATCGTGGTCTCCGGCCATTGCGCACTCTCCGGCACCCAACCGCCATCCGTACAGCTTACGGAGAAGCTATGCCCGTGCAGGTGAATCGGGTGATTGGTCATGGTGAGATTGCCGATTCGCACCCTGACCCGATCGCCAAGTCTAACCGGCAGCGGGTCGATCCCCGGAAACACTCGGCTATTCCAGGCCCACATATTGAAATTGGTCATCTCGGTGACCTTAGGAAGATAGGTTCCGGGATCCATATCGTAGGCGCTCATGATGAACACGAAGTCGCGGTCGACAGGGCGGAACGCGGGATCCCGCGGATGGACGATGAACATTCCCATCATGCCCATGGCCATCTGCACCATCTCATCGGAATGCGGATGGTACATGAACGTGCCACTCTTCTTCGTCTCGAATTCGTAGACGAAGGTCTTGCCCGGTTTGATGTGCGGCTGCGTCAAACCACCGACACCATCCATTCCGCTCGGCAGAATCATGCCGTGCCAGTGCACGGTCGTCGCTTCGGGAAGCTTGTTGGTGACGAAGATGCGGACCTTGTCACCCTCGACCGCTTCGATCGTTGGTCCCGGCGACTGCCCGTTGTAGCCCCAAAGGAACGCCTTCATGCCTTCCGCAAATTCGCGCACCACGGGTTCAGCAACCAGATGGTACTCCTTCCAATCTCCGTTCATGCGCCACGGCAGCGACCAACCGTTCAGAGTCACGACAGGTCTGTAATCCGGGCCACTGCTCGGATGAAGCGGCGGCTGCATCGTGACCTTGTCCATGATTGGCGCTTCCGGGATTGCAGCAGCCTGAACGCGGCCGCTGATCGCGGTCGCACTGACGAGCGCAGCAGTACCTAAGAAACCTCTTCTCGAGATCATCGCTCACTCCATTGGTTGACTGCCAATACTTCGATTAATTGGGAGTCGATGCTACGGCAGACACTGTTGTGATTCGTCCTTCCCTGCCGGAGTCGCCGGACCCGCCGCCGTTGACGGCTGTCTGGAGATCGGCCGTTGCTAGCCAGAAGTCGCGTTTTGCTTCCGTGGCGGCGCGGAGAGAGGCAACACGCTGTCGCGCTTCAGCCAGCACCGCAAAGACGTCGACCTGCATCGCGCCGTAACGCAGCTCCGTTTCGTCGGCGATCACCTTGCGCAGCGGCAGAACCTCGCGTTGATAGTGGCCGGCGATATCGTAGAGCGAGCGATAATTGCGATAAGTTTCCCTCGCCTCCGAGCGCACATTGACCGCCCGCTCCGTCAAGCGATTGAATGCCTGGTTATAGATCTCAGTTGCTTGCCTGACCCGAACTTCCCCTCCATCAAAGATAGGGACCTGAAATTGCAGCTCAAAGCCGCGCTGTCGAAACGGGCTGCCCTCTGGCTCCTTGGTGCGACTATCAATTCCCGCCAAATCCAGGAGCGTCACAAATCGGGTTGCCTCGGTCAGATTTTGCGCCCTGGCTAACGCGCCGAGCTCGATCCGAGCGATCTGCAGATCGACGCGATGTGCAACCGCATCGACCTCTATGAACGGCAGACTCTTTGGCCGTCGCGGCAGGTCAGGCAGGCGACTGGGAAGCTTGAAGTTCAGCTTCTGGTCCCAGAGCCCCATCGCCCGCGCAAGCCGCTCTCGTGAGCTCGCGGCCTCTTGCCGCGCGGAGGCAACATCCGCAGTGATCTCTGCGTAGAACACCTGCTCGCGCGCCTGGTCGAGCTTGTTCATCGACCCGGTCTTGCCGAGTTTCTCGGCCAATTCGGCGATCGCTTCCGCAGAGGTTTTCGTATCGTTCAGCACCACGGTAAGTTCATTTGCCCCAACCGCCCGGTAGTAGGCTCGCCGCGTCTCGGCTGCAGTTCGAAGCGTTTCAAGGATGGCCCGGAATTGGGCTGCACGAAACCGTTCCCGTGCAATCTCGGCGCGAAAAGGAAGCGTCGCGAGAGCCAGAATATCCCCAACTACCTGACGGCTGGTCTCGAAGGCCGCGTCCCCACTCACTCTTGAGATCGAAAAGACCGGATTGGGCGGAAGGCTCTGCTCGACGGAGTCTGCTTCGGCCAGGGCCAGTTCATTAAATGCAGCCTGCAGACCTTTGTTGTTGAGGAGGGCGATCTGGATCGCCGTTTCGACGTCGAGAGTCCGGCCGAGCAGCCTCTTTACCACTGCTTCCGTCGTGTCGGCGTCCTCGGCCGTGCGCACCGCAACCACGTCTTTTTGGATCGTGGCGCCGACACCGTCTGCGACGAGCGTCATGCCGTGGTCCGGAGAGAAGTTTGCACAACCGGCCAGCATCAGCGTCAGCACCAGCAATGACGAGCCGGCGATGACGCGAGGGTGCATCGAGTATGAAGTTCTCATCGTTTCCACTCCTACTCGGACTTGGCGGCCGGAGGGGTCACGCCCTGATTGTGCTCCTTCCAACCGACTGGCGATGCCGGCCGCAAGCTGGTGTAGGGAGCGACAGTCGAGCGATAGGAAGCGCCGCGGACTCGCACCCCGGGGTCCGCGGGATCCGGTCCCGCCAGCGGCGGTGCAATCTGAACACAGCCAGCTAGGACGGCGGCGGGTATCAGCGCCAGCGCTGGATTCCGCAGCTGCGCCAAGCGCTGGCATGCGACCGCACGTATTCGGACGCGGACCGCTCCGAGAAAATCGAACATGGATAGGAATCCTGACCAATTGACATGAATCACCTGGCCCGCGCTGGTGCGCTGGGCCATGCGTCAGCTTAGTCCGTTTGGTCAGGAAATCGGAGGACGGTAGTGCCGAGGCGGCGCGTTATCCCTCAAGCGGAGGTACGCCTCCGGCAGGTAGGAAGAGCGCTGTGGGGTCGGCGTCAAGATCTCAGCACTTCCGGCTGGCAGCCCGGGCACTGAAATCAAGCTGCAGCAGGTCGCGCCGCGAGGAGCCTTGGCCGGCTGATCTTGGTCGACGCGCCCATTGTTATCGGCCGATGCGTCGTCGGTGACGACGCTCGCTCCTGAGGCGGCTACATGATGATAAGCGTCACCATGCTCGTGATTGTGCACCACGACGCCTTGCTCATGACTGTCGCGGGGCGAGCAGTGCGATGACGCAACAGCAAGGCTAGGGGCGAATGCGCAAAACGCATACACGAGAGCAAGGACATATCCCGCTCTTCGCCGACCCGCGTTCGTCAACCACGACAACATACAACCGTCTCTACCATCGTTCGCGCGTGCGGAAAAGCCGACAACATCGAATTGCCGCGTACTGGACCATGCGCTCCGCCCGGCTCACGGTAGCCGAGGTGTGTCGCATATATACCCGTTCGGGGTACCTGTTGCAATATATCGCAGGGATCTCTCCCGCGAATCATGCGCCCGCCCCATCGCTGCGGACGGACTGCACACATGAATATTGATGCAAATCAACAACGTAGAACCAACATATAATAGGCTTGTTCTATCATCGCCTTGAAGGAGCGGAGTCATGATGGAACCTCGAATTCAAGTCCAAGAATGGCTACCGGTCTCTATAGTCGCGCCGGATGGGGATCTGGAAATCGGAGTCATGGATTATGATGGCCTGATCGTCGCGCTTCCCTATCCATGCCACAGAAGCGGAGTGGGCTTTGTGGACGCCGCAAACAGGAGGCACGTTGATATTCAGCCGACCCATTGGCGGAAATGGAATGCCTCTCGTGAGGGAGGCGGTCCGGTGGAGCTCCCGCGAGCGGAGCAAAGCTGACGATTGTATCCGGATCGCCTTCTTAGAGAGCGCTGGCATTACCTGCTGCAGGGCCGACCTCGCGCGCACGCTTCCTGAAAGACACCCCGGCGTAAACGTAGCGCTGACCATTGGGGTTACGTCCGGAGCAATCTCTATGAAAATGGTGTTTAATTTGGGTGCGGCCGCGATCGGTTTGCTCTTCGGCGTGTTGCCGGTAATAGCTGCGAGCGTTGTGAGCGACCGGCACTGGTCGACCAATCATCTGGCGCAACTTCCCGCTGAGCTACAACGTCGCGTGTTGGTGCTGCAGAGAACCTGCGGGTCCGAAATCTCCGCGCAACACTACTTTTCGACATCGATTGAGATCGGCAAGGAAGGTTTCCGGGCCCTTCACTTCCAAGATCAAGTTGCCAAAACAGGCAATCGATTTGCACTGAAGGCGGCTGTTTGCACGAGATCTACAGGCGACGCAACGGCACCTTCGGAAAGATCTTCGGCCTATTCGCGCAGGATGTCCGAATGGAAAGCTATTCGGGAACCCTATTGATCAGAGCTACGCTCGGCAGCGAAACGCAAAGCTTTCGCTGGACCGGACGCACGTTCGTTCGAGCGCACTAATTCGTCCTCCACGTTCATCGAGCGCCGCTCCGGGCGGCTTTCCCTTTGCGACTTTTGATAGGTATATATTGTGGATGATGCGCGGGGTCTGTCCGCTGCACAGCAGCTACCTCCCGTCGCGGCGCTGTATGCATACCTCTCGGCCAAGCTCTGTAGGTCCATTGCTATTGATCAAGCTTCGCGACGATTGCATGGCTGGCCCGGCCGAAACCGCGACTCTGAAGCGCCCCTCCTCGCCTCATACGGTCTCTGCTTCAATACAATTCTGTAAGCTCTGTGCCGATTCGGGTCCGTGAACTGCAATGATCAGGTGTTCGCTCGCTCGTCACCGGTCGACACATCCGGTTCATACCAAAGCTCCTTGATCACCTTGAGAACCTTCCTGCTGACATGCAGATTGCAATAATGTCCCGGCTGGCCGGAAACCGTGCCCGACTTGCGCCTGGGATTGTAGGTACAGACCTGCTCGTTTCCGCCCTGCGTGAGCGCACGCGAGGTCGCGATGCTGATCGCGCACTTTTCGAGGTGCGCAGGTGGTATTTTCGTTAATTCAGGATTGGTGCCGTCCTTGGTGATGAGCTGCCCATAGAAATCGAGCTCTTGCTTGACGCCGGCCGCGCGTAGCCTTTCGACGAAATTAAGCGTCTTTACGCGATCCTTTACCAACCCTGTTCTGCTCACCCAGACGTACATCATCAGCAGTGGATACGGACCAAAGAAGAAACGCGATCGTTTTCGGATTGGCTCAGCCAACAGAGAGGCAAGACCTGCTCCAAATCCGATCCCAAAAATCGCAAACCCAGAATACATCCAGACTCTGTGATAATCTGCAGGCAAATGCTCTCCCAGCATCAGGGGGAACAATGCCAATATGATCCCGATCAGACACAAGGAAATGCCAATGCGATTCATGATTGTACCCGGGTGAGTCGCGAGGCCACCGAACGGATGGATGCGGCTCCTTAAAGTTCTAGCCTTCATCGGCTGGCAATTCACTCTCTTGTTGGACGTCTCCCGGTAGACTAGACCCAGCTAAGACAGTACTCAACTCCTGCTCGGGCAACGCGCGAGATCGGAAGCGTTGGTTTCAAGCAACGGGATTCCTGCTGATTACTCGTAATGGCTGCATCAGCTGCAGCTGCCCGAAGGCGCTATGTTTCAACAAGGATGGGTCCTCGTTGGTGGATCCGCGAACTGACAAGTTCGGCGTGCCTGGTTCGCCCAGATGATCTAGTACCTAGGGTCGATGGTTGTAGGGCCCGCGCCAGGGCGCTCCACAACATTTCACTCTGTAGAGGTCGAACACGGGCAGATCGAAGACTCCTCCACACGCTGCCGCCCCTTCCTGCATCGGCGTTAACTTCTGCCTGCCACCATCTGCGATCCCGGCCGTGAGAACTCGACGCTCACGACGGCGTCCGCAATTCGCACAGCATTTCGCTGCATTGAACAGCGCCGCAAGGATCTGGTATTCGTGCGGGGTGCCTAGGCACGTGGCCACGCAGCCCTTGTTCAGCGGCGCTCATGATCAGTTCCTTGATGTTCCGCAGGCACGAGACTGAAATAGGCCGTCACCCCTCTTCGGGTGTTCAGTTGCTGGGTTTGCAACTCTGTCCTCGCCGTTGATGGCTCATTCGAAATATACGCGAGGCTCCCAGTCCGACCGCGAAGGCTCCAAGGAGAAGCGCAATCGCGTAGGCTGGCTAACCATGGCGGCAGCTTTCGGACGCTACACTTAAAGACTCGCTGAGCTTCGGATTCGGAGACAAAGGCGAACCCTATGGGCGTTGACACCATCGCGTTCGATCTTCAGACTACGGAATCACCTCGATAGCACATCATTTGGCCCCGGTAACCGGCCGTAGAGCAACTCGAACCATCGCTCATAAGTCGTATCGCGCTGCCGTCGCGCTTCGGTAATGGCGCCGCCTATCGTGTCGAAAGCCTTGAGCTCTGCAGCCTTGTAGGGGTTCGTATCAGGGGCAACATGCCGGTCCTGTCGAATGGACGACGCGAGCGGCATCAAGATCGACGACAATGGATTGAAAGCGGTAGCGAACATCAACCGGCTGGTTCGCATCGGGTGGAACCATTCGAGCAGCAGGGCAGACAAGGGCGTCGAGGTGGCTCTCACCCAATTTCCGAGGGTTGCTGAGTAGAGTTCATCCAGCCGCGACGAAACCTCGGCCACGCGCCGAAACGCAGCTCGGTTCTCCGGAAAGTGCAACTCCTCAACGCGCCGCTCCTCGAAGTGGATGGTATAGGCTTCGCGTTTGCAATCGGGATTGCCGGTCGGATTGTCGATCCTCATCTCATAGAGACCGGGCGCAAGCGCGGAGATTCGATCAAGGTGCTCGAGAATCGCGCGGTGTTCGAGACGCGCAACGCTGGCAGAGACAAAAATCCCGAGATGCCCGACGTGAGGATTGATGAGATACACGATCCGCTGGCCGGCGCGCTTCAAGTCTTCGGTGCTGCCGTAGACCGTCGGGATCCACCCAAGCGCCTGGTGGGGTGGGGTGATGTTGTCGCCCTGCGAGGCAAAAATGACCATCGGATTACGGACGCGGCGCAGATCGGCAAAGCAGCATTCGCACACCCGCAACAGGCCTTGTTCGAACTTATTGCCGATGAAGAGATTTTGGACAATGGCGAGCATCTCTTCTCGGCTGAGAAAATAGAAGCCGTTCCACCACCGCTCGAATTCAAGAAAGCGGTCGCGCTCCTCATCGACGTGAGCAAGGAGATTGGCATACTTGTCCCAAACCGCCTCGGGCTTCAGGTTCTCGAAATTCTGCACGAGCCATGCTCCATCGAACCGGCCGTTGCCGAGATCGGCGGTCAGGTGCGTGAGCCATGCCCCGCCCAACAATCCGCCGGACACGCGAGCCGGGTTGATGCCCGGTTCACCACTCCAATAAGACAAGGGCGAGCCGTTCAAGACGGCTGGTCCGGCGAGCCCCTCGCAATCCGCCGCCAGGATGGCGATTGCCCATCCGGCCTGACAGTTGCCATAGAGGATCGGAGGCGTTCCATCGTGCCTCCTCGATACCTCCACGACGAACCGGCGAAGCGCATGCAGTACGTCGGCAATGGTCTGGCCCGGGGCCGGATCGGGATAGAACAACACGAAGTAGACGGGATGCCCCTCGTGCATGGCGATCCCGACTTCCGAGTCGCGTTTGAAGCCCCCGATGCCTGGACCATGCCCGGCGCGTGGGTCGACGATCACAACCGGCGGCTTTGCTGGATCGAGACAGTCGTCGACGCATTTGTCTCCATATTTTCTTATCGCTGCCAACGCGTAGTTGACGGGCCGTTCAAACTGACGCGCGTCCAACAAGATTTCGTAGTCGAAATTGAGCAACGGCGGTTTGCCGGCTCGCTCATGAGCAATCATGTTGTCAGCACGTTGCCGGAGCGCGTCCCAGAACAGGATGGTTCGCTCCCACAAATCGCGTCCATACGCGAATGCGGTGGATACGCTAGGCTCGCCTGCGCCCTGCGGGGCGCCAAAATCCGGTCTTTGCAAATATGCCGGTTGTTGAGGCTCCGAAATTGCTTGCAGGCGAGCGGCTTGCACCGTCGTCGTCGGAACGACCTGATCGACTGTTGGGTTTGCGGCGGGAGCAGTTGGCATGGGTCGCCTCGAAAGCTGTTCGACACTCAACAATCGACCGGTTTTGCCTGCCGAGATTTGCGCCAAATCAACCCCATGCTTCTTCTCATAACACACCTTGGTAGGAGGTCTCGCAACCGGCTCCCCGCAAGCATGCGGCGCATTTTGCTGAAATTTCAGGCAGCACAGAGGGTGCTAACAGAATGCGCTTTTGACATGAATCAACTGGCAGAGGTTCGATTTTGCTTTTATCTTTAGACCTAAGGTCGCAATTGTCGTTGCCAGGAGAAGGAAATCATGAACTTGACAAAGATGCTCGCCATCGCTGCCGTCGCCGCCCTCGCCGCGGGGTCTGCTCTTGCCCAGAGCACGCAAACGACTCCCGATACCGAGAAGAATGGCCACCATTATTCCGGTGGCCCGAAGACCGAGGTCCCCCATCACATGGGAAAGAAGGACATGGGCATGTCTTCCGGTAAGAAGAAAGGTGCTGGCGGAAGCCATCATTACAGTGGGGGGCCAAATTCGGATGTCCCGCATCACACGGGTGCGAAGTAAGGCTGAAACAAAGCAGCTGCAGGCGCTCAGTACGCATCCGGTGAAGACCGCAGGCGGAGTAGCCCGCGCGGATGGACGATTGATCGGAGCGATCAGGCAGCGGCAGGGATGGCGGTGTGCTTCCAGCTCCAGGGCAGCAGGTCTGCGATCCTGCTGGCCGGATGATCGGGCAACCTGGCGAGGACGTCGGCAAGCCACGCCTGCGGGTCGAGGTTGTTGAGCTTGGCGGTCTGGATCAGGGTGTAGATGGCGGCAGCACGGCGGCCGCCATCGTCGGAGCCGGCGAAGGTCCAGTTCTTGCGGCCGACGGCCACGGCGCGCAGCTCGCGTTCGGCCGCGTTGTTGGTCATGCACAGCCGGCCATCGTCGATGAAGCGCGTGAACACCTCCCAGCGCTTGAGGCTGTAGTCGATCGCCTTGGCGGTCTCGCTCTTGCCGGAGAGCTTGGTGCGGCGCTCGTGCAGGAAGGCATGAAGCTCATCGACCAGCGGGCGGCTGCGCGCATGGCGCGCGGCTTTGCGCTCTTGGGCCGGCAGACCGTTGATCTCGCGCTCGATCGCAAACAGAGCGTCGATCTTCGCGATCGCTTCGATCGCGATCGGCGCCTTCTTCAGCCGTGCGATCTCGAAGAACTTGCGCCGTGCATGCGCCCAGCAGCCGACCTCGATGATCGGGCCCGGCTTCCGCGATGGATCGTAGAGCCTGTTGAAGCCGGCATAGGCATCCGCCTGCATCGGTCCAGCATAGGTCGCAAGATGCGCCTCTGGATGGGTGCCGGAGCGGTCGGGCGAGTAGAAGAACAAGGCGGCCGGCGGCGCGTGCCCGGCGAAGGGCCGATCGTCGCGCACATAGGTCCAGACGCGCCCCGTGCGCGTCTCGCCCTTGGCCAGAACCGGCACCGTGGTGTCGTCGGCATGGATGCGCTCGGCAGCGAGGACATGCGCCTTGATCGCATCGACCAGCGGCATCAATGTCGCCGCCGCCGCGCCGACCCAGTCGGCCAGCGTGGAGACGTCCAGCATCACACCTTCGTGCGCATACGTCGTGCTCTGCCGGTTGAGGGGCAGGTGCAAGCCGTATTTGGCGAATAGGATGTGCGCGAGCAGACGCGGTCCAGCGCGCCCGCGCGAGATCGGATGGAACGGCGCCGGCGGCTGGCTGATCGCCTCGCAGGCGCGGCAGGAGAACTTCTCACGCACATGCTGGATCACCTTCCACTGCCGCGGCACGAGCTCCAGCGTCTCGGTCACGTCCTCGCCGATCTTGCGCAACCTGTCCCCGCCACAGCATGGACAATTGGCCGGCGCGGGATGAACGACGCGCTCCCGCGGCAGGTCTTCGGGCAGCGGCCGCCGCGCCGGACGCCGCCGCTCGAATGGCTGCACGTCTATCTTCGCGGCCTTAGCGCGTTCGCCTGCCAGCTGCGCATCGGCTTCGGCCTCCGATGCATCCTCCTCGAGGTCGGCGAGTTCCAGCTCGAGCTGATCGAGCACCGAGGCGCGCTCGGAGGATTGGCCGTGCTGTTCGTGCTTGAGCTTGGCGATCGTGAACTTCATCTGCTCGATCAGCAGCGTGCGGGCGCGGACCTCGGCTTCGAGATTGCGTGCCTTGGCTTCCGCCGCAAGCTTGGCCGCCTGGCCGGCGAGCACCAGCGCCTTCAGCGTCGCGACATCATCAGGGAGCGAATCGGCTGTGATCATCACAGAAGATGGAATCACAGCTCCGCCCGGCACGCATCAGTGCCGTGACGTTCGAGCCCTCAACCAACAGCTTCCGGGCGCCACGTCCGCTGCGGATGCCGCCAGTCGATGCCTTCGAGCAGATAGCCGAGCTGGGCCGGCGTGATCGTCACCGCTCCGTCAACAGCCTGTGGCCAGATGAAGCGGCCGCGCTCCAGCCGCTTGGCGAACAGGCACATGCCCTGGCCGTCGTGCCACAGCACCTTGATCAGCCCGCCGCTGCGGCCGCGGAACACGAACAGATGGCCGCCATGCGGATCGCGCTTCAAGGTCTCCTGGACCAGCAGCCCCAGGCCGTCGAAGCCCTTGCGCATGTCGGTATGGCCGGTCGCCAGCCAGACCTGTGTGCCGGAAGGGATCGGGATCGTCATCGCGAGCCCGCCCGGAGCGCCGTGATCACCGCCGTCACCGTCGCGGCATCCGCCGCGCCGCTGATCCGGATCTTGGTCTCAGTCCCGATCTCGACTTCGATCAGCCCCTGAGGCGGAGCTGCCGCTGCGTGAAGATCGGGATCGGCTGCAATCGTCACAGCGGCGAAGCCGGGCACGGCAGTCTCCTCGCCGCACAGCTGCTGGCGCCAGCGGAACACCTGGCTGGAATGCACACCAAACGCGCGCGCCACGCCCAGGATCGTCGCACCCGGCTGCAACGCTGCAGCGACGATGCGCTCCTTGTCAGCCCGCGACCAATGCCGCCGTCGCCGCTCCGACGTGATCACTTCAACTTCCGCTTTGGCCATAGGACTAGCTCCAGGACTAGTCCTATGGCTTCGCGAAGCCTCACTGCCGACGCAAGGTGGCCGTCACCGGGGGCTTACGGCGCTCAGCGCCTTTATCCGTCGCAGTCCCGCTACCCCGTGGCGGCTGGGCCTAGAGTTTGGCGCGTTTACGGGAGTGAATGGCACGGCATCAAACGGGGAGCAGGGCTCCCGCGGGACCGATTTAGGTGCGCGAGCCTGGGCGCGACCCTGTCATAGTCACGATACCGCCCAGTGTCACCAGCGCTTGCGTTAAGAGATTGTTCCAGGCCATTCGCAAGAATGGCCTGACCTGAGAACGATAGCAGCATACTTGCGCAACACACCGCGAGTGGGTGCTCGCCACACCAAAGCACCGAACGCAAGTAGTGCTGCCGTTGGATGATGTGCCATGAAGCTACAGGACTCTCGCCATTCTCAGGCACGCGCGCGCCACAGTGTAACAGCCAGCAGTACATACGCAGCGCAAGTCCACAACGATTGCCAATTGGCCGGCCCCTCGTTGAACCCTATGTAGATCGCCGCTCCAAGAAAAACGCCGGCAAAAATCGATTCCGCCAAAGGGCGGTTTCCTTTCCTCGGGGGATTGAGCGCCGTCATAGCCGCAAAAGGCACCGCCGCCATGGTCAGCGCCGCGAAAGGAAAGTCAATGAATCGTGGATCAAACACGAGGCCGAGTGCGGTCGCCGTGCCGATCACGACGATTACGATCAAGACCAATCCGTGCATGATCGCCAGCAGCGATTCAGTCCGGTAGCCCCTCGGACCCAGCACGTCCAGAAAACTCGGCGACGGGCGACCCGACATAAGGGCGTTGGCGCCAAAAACCGGCGAAGCAGTTGCCGCGGCCAGAAGCGAGCCCCACAGAAGCCAGCCTCCCGCTCCGTAACTTTCATCGAACATCTTCTGGGCGGCCACCCCAAACAGGATTCCGGCTGTGCTTGCCGATAGTCCGACCGCAAGCCATGAGATGAGCCGGGGCTCCCCCGGCTTGCGGCGCAAGGTCAGCCAGGCCGCGCCGAATACGAGGACTGCCAGCGCCATTCCGCTGTACATTTGCAGCTTCCAGAGCGGAAAATTGCTGATCGGAATGCCGGGCGGATATTTCAGCGTGCGCTGCACGGAATCGAACAGGCCCCAGGAGCCGCCGACCGTGCCCTCGATGTCTCGCTTCCACGATTCATCGTAGGCCTCGAACGGGTTGACTCGGAAATTCTCGCGCCGAGCGAGATCGAGGACCTCGGAGACCACACGAGCCTGATTGACGCGCGAGGGCAGCGCTGACTCGCGCATCCGCCCCTCGCTTGGCCAGCCAATTTCTCCGATCAGGATTTCCTTGCCCGGAAAAGCCGACGCGATCCGCCGGCGGATGGTATCGACGTGCGCGGCAGCAAATTCGGCCCGGATCGGCACATTTTCCCAGTACGGCAGGATATGAACCGTGACGAAATCGACCGCGTCGTAAAGTTCGCGGTTGCTCAGCCAGAACTCCCAGACGTCGGCATAGGTGACGGGAACGGCAACCTGCGCCTTGACCGAGCGGATCGTAGCGGCGAGATCGGACGCGGTGATGTCATGACGCAACAAGGTCTCGTTGCCGACCACGAGCGCGATGATGGTTCCCGGAAACTGTTTGGAGAGGCGTATCGCCGTTGCGATCTGCGTCGCATTCTTCTGCCGGTCCTTATCAAGAAAAATGCCCTGAATGACCTTGAGGCCGGCCTTGGCCGCAAGTTCGGGAATTTGATCGAGACCGAGATCGGTCGCATAGGTGCGGATGCAGTCGGATATTTTCGCAAGCTGGACGAGATCTTCCGCGATCTGTTCGCGCGACACTTGCGTCGCTGGCGACAATGACGTCTGACGGCTGCGGAAGGGCGCGTACGATATGCATTGTAGCTTGTTGTTCGGATCGATCGGTGCGCGCACCAAGCTGACGGGTGTGCCCAGCCACCACCACACCGCGGCGACAACGCCGAGGGATATCAGGAGAAGCGTCAGCGGCGCGCGAAGAAAAAACGGGGGCCTCCTTACAGAACTGATGCGCCAGGCTTCTTCAGTGTGCGAGTCGGCACGCCGCCCACCGTATTTCGGGAGTGCGGTCGCGGGCAGCCGCCAGGCATCAGTTCGGTTCTCAAACAGCATATTGAGATGCCCTAGAAGAAGGTGGCGCACCTTACCGGCGACGTTCCGGACATAGTTGATCCGGATCAACCCACGATTGACCATTGTTATCGCCCATTGCCGTCGGCTAGGCCCTTCCCACTTAGAGAATGCGAAGAAATGTCGGGGCGCACTCTACACGACAGAACCCGCATTTAATGGCAGCGACATAATGCCGCCGGCCCACACCGGTATCGGCCTGCTGATCATGAGCACGACAATCTGCCGCGCCGCTCCGTCGCAGATACAATGCTCCTTTCCGCAGGATCATCGTGATGACCTGGGATGATGCGTGTGGGGCGCAAGCTTCATGGGCAACGGTCGAAACCGGCTGGAACAAACGCCGGGATGATGGCGGGATGGCTGCGACTTCGCCGTTGTGAAGACTCCCGTGGGATTGCAGATGCAGCTCCCTGATCCGGTCGCGGCCGTATTGATCGCGGACCGGCTTGCCATCCGTGAGGCGGCGGCTCCCGGTTCCCTTGGCGAAAAGCTGGCGGTCCAGGATCTCGCCCCGAGTGGTGTCGGATCATCCAGCCGAGGTTCTGCCTCAGCTTGTCATAGTTGGGGATGGAAATCTGGCAGGAGTCCGCAGCCATCAGCACTTTCGAGCCGGAAAAGGCGCGGTTCCACTGGCTCGCCGTCTCCAGATGGGCCTCTCGACCTTCGAGGGCGCGACGCGTCGCGCAATCCTTCTCGCGTACTGTTGCGGCAAGCCCGAACAGGTACTCCACACGGTTCTGCTCGCACCGCGCCATCCCTCGCGCGCAAAGCGATGCTGCCCGCACTGGGTCGATGTCCGAGGAGCGCAGCTTGGCTGCCAACAGATGCCGACTGCAGAACACGCAGAGCGGTCGATAACGCAGCAATCGGAACAGCCATGGAAGAAGCGTCCCTCCTGATGCCCGTACGGCGGGCCGTCGGTGGCGTCGAAATCGAGGATGATCCTGCGCCGGCGGTCGCGTGTGCGCTTCCAGGAACAGCGCACGGGCAGCGCCTCGATCCCCGCTGCATCATGGGCGAGCCTCTTCCTATCCAGCGCGAGAATAGCCGTTCCAGCTACAAGACGGTGCCGAGGGGACTGCTCAAGATATGGATTCGCCGCTTTTCGGCGTCCTCTTTCGCTTTTTGGCGTGAATCTCATCGTGAATGCTCCCTTTGAGAGCCGGGCCAGGCGAGGTTAGGACTTTCGCCGGCCTGCTCTGTCTCGCCGGCAAGGAGCATGCCGATGCTCCGGCTTCTGTAAGCAAACCGTTCAGGAAAAACGCCGATATGCCTTCGCAATCTCGCTCGCATTAACCATGCAACACTCGGGATGCCAGTCAATCAGGCTTGGCCCAGCATCTTGCGCTGCGACACATTGCGCTTCTGCATCATTCGCTCTGCAAGAAAGACCGCAAAGATGCTATCCGTCATAGCCATCTTTGCGGACTAGTGATGCTTCAGCCATCCGATATCTTTGATGTCATTAAACGAGTCGGTTCGGTGACAAAGATGACACTGGTTGACTTCAGCATGCTCTTGACCGGTGATCATGCGGTCCATCATTACGAAGTGCTCCATGTAGTGGCTGGGCGGAGCCTGATGGCATTGGGCGCAGTCCTTCGATGTCACAGACGGATGAACGTAGCCCGCGACCTGCCACGCGGTAGTTTCGTGGCACGCCGCGCAGTCCTTTCCGAATAATTCGCGGTGCGGATCCCGATTGCTGTGGCAGTTCATACAATCGAGGCCGGTTCTCTGCTCTGACTGCGAAGCAGGAATTCCCAAAACGCCCTTGAGGTCGTCGACCATCTCTCGGGAGATGGAGAGATGTTGCGGCTGGCCAGCCGGCGAGCGAGCGGCTATTTTTAACAGCGCGGAATGATCCATCGTGATCAGTCGGCCCGTACCCTTATGTTCGGGGTGGCAGTCGCGACATTGCTGTGCAGAAGCGTGGAAGGCGGTCGACTGCTTGCCTAAATCGCCCGCTGCGGTCGCATGACATGAGATGCAGGAGGCCGCCTCGATGCCGCGCAACGGGGTATGGCATGCTTCGCATCTTCCGCCGATAAACTCATGCTTGGCAGAGAGTGGCAGCGGCTGAACAGCGCCCGCAAAATTGGCCGTCACCATCGAACCACTTCGATATAGTGGGATGCTGATAAGCCCTGCCGCAAAAACTCCGGCCGCGATCAGCCCGACATAGAGAGGCGCGAACCTCACGATCGTTCCCTCGGTGTTCGAGAACGTCGCCTCGTGTAGAATTCTTCAACGCCATCAGCGAGAGCAAGCGCCGCCTTCTTCGCTCCAAGCTCTGTGCCTCTGAGCGTCTTCATGCCATTCTATCCCTTCGTGGCGCGCGCTTCGTGATGCGCGGACTTGTCGACGCGCTTCGACCAGGACCTATAGTACGCGATAGTGGTTAGTATCCAAAGCCCAGCGACCCCCACGATGAGCTGAGCAATCATGCCATCAGAGGTCAACTCAAGGACGACATGCGCCAAAAAGGAGAGGAATACACCAACGCAAAAGACCTCAAGCGATTGCTGACCACACTTGATCAAGGGCCGCAGCACCGGCGATGTTAACACTCGCGCGTGCGAAGGCAGGAAATGGACGACGACGAGCGCAAGGCTCAACAGATGCAGAACGCGATAGGGCGCCAGATTCGTCTTGTCATTCGGCGTGAACAGTTCGAACAGTGCGTCCGGGAAGAGCTCTCGCAGCAGAGGGATCGGCTGAGCCAGCGTCATCAGAAGACCGAAGATCAAAAAGCTCATGCTGACCGCGAGCGCAGCGCGCGACCTCACCAGAAACTGCACGGTCTGCGCCCCGCCCACAGCAAGCCAGCCGCCCAGAAAAAAGACGAGCTGCCAGGTAAACGGGTTGAAGTACCAAACACCGGCGGGATAGGACGGCAAGTTCCACTGGAAGTGGCGCGCCGCGAGGTAAAGCAACACTGAGCCGATCAGCACGCCGTTCCGGAAGCGCAGCATCAGCCACAGAATGGGTGGAAACGACGCCATCAAAACGATGTAGAGCGGCAGCACGTCGAGATTGAGGGGCTTGAACTTCAGGATCAGGCCCTCACCCAGCGTCTCCACCGGATGGTCCATCAAATTGCGGACATTGAACTGGTCCATCAGGTGCGGCACGTCAAAATTGTGCGCCAGATAGTGCACCGCAACGGTATAGACCAGGAAGATGAGCAAATGCGCTACATAGAGCTGCCAGACCCGGCGCATCAGGCGCGTGGCACCAATCAGGAATCCACGCTCCAGCATCATCCGCCCGAAAACGAGCGTGGCGGTGTAGCCCGAAATGAACACAAACAGATCCGCACCATCGCTGAAGCCGTAGTTGCGCGTCGTAAACCAGGAAAGGACGGCATCCGGGATGTGCCCGAGGAAGATCGCCCAGTTTGCGAAGCCCCGGAATAAGTCCAGCCGCAGGTCCCGCTGGCTGGTGACGAAAGCCGCCCTCACCCGCGTCCATCCTCTCAGCGCGGACTGGCTTGCGCCGGCTTCATGAACGCCATCGTGCACGGATTCACCACCGCAGCTGATAGGTTGAGAGACACGAGCGAGCAGGCTCGGGGGATGATGATGTCGCTGCCATGTCTTTCGAGAGCCCCTCAAGTTCAGGCGGCAAACTTGTAGTGTCCATTACGGATGGCCTCATTCGGCTGGCTCGGGAACAAGGCGAATACGGGCAGTTGGCTTGCTGACCGACGGACGTCCCGGCTTCTGGTCGCGATCTTCATCAGGTAATCCAACACCCCGGACTAGGCCAAAAATGGCCGGGATGACGATCAGCGTCAACAAGGTCGATGAGATCATGCCTCCGATCATCGGCACCGCAATCCGTTGCATGATCTCGGACCCCGTCCCCGTGCTCCACATGATCGGGAGCAAGCCTGCCATGATGGCGACGACGGTCATCATTTTCGGTCGCACCCGCTCGACGGCGCCTTCCATGATCGCAGCGTAAAGATCGTTGCGAGTTAATGCGCGACCTTCGAATTCCCGCTTGATCTTCATCTCGGTGAGTGCGTGATTGAGGTAGATCAGCATCACGACGCCGGTTTCAGCTGCGACCCCGGCCAGTGCAATGAAGCCGACGACGACCGCAACCGACAGGTTGAAGCTGAGCCACCACATCATCCAGAGCCCTCCGACGAGCGCGAATGGCAGGGACAGCATCACGATGGCGGTCTCAGTGAGTGAGCGGAAGTTGAGATAGAGCAGGAGAAAAATGATGGTGAGCGTGACCGGGACGACGATCTTCAGCCGCGCGGCGGCGCGCTGCAGATATTCGTATTGGCCACTCCAGACCACATAATAGCCAGGCGGAAACTGGACGCTTGCCGCTACCGCCTGCTGGGCATCGGCGACATATCCGCCGATGTCGCGGTCGCGGATGTCGACATAGATGTAGGTCGAGAGCTGTCCATTCTCGGTCCGGATCGATGTCGGACCGCGCTTTGTGTCGACCGTTGCGACCTCTCCGAGCGGCACCGCGCCACCGGCCGGCATTGGCACCAGAATATCGTTTGCGATCGCCTTCGGATTGTCCCGGAGATCCCGCGGGTAGCGCAGGTTCACCGTAAAGCGTTGCCGCCCCTCCACTGTGGTGGTGACGGCTTGGCCGCCCAGCGCACTGGCGATCGTGTCCTGGACATCCTGAACCATCAGGCCATAGCGAGACAGCGCCACCCGGTCCGGATTGATCTCCAGGTAATAGCCACCAAGGCTGCGCTCCGCGTAGGCGGAAGACGTGCCGGGCACCGCCTTCAGCACCGGCTCGATCTGCTTGGCCAGCCTGTCGATCTCGGCGAGGTCGGTGCCCATCACCTTCACACCGATCGGCGTGCGAATTCCGGTCGAGAGCATGTCGATCCGCGCCTTGATCGGCATGGTCCAGGCGTTGGAAACGCCCGGGAATTGGAGCGCCTTGTCCATTGCTGCAATCAGGCTGTCGATCGTCATGCCCGGACGCCACTCCTCCTTCGGCTTTAGATTGACGACGGTCTCGAACATCTCGGTCGGAGCAGGATCGGTGGCGGTCGACGCGCGGCCGGCCTTGCCATAGACGGAGGCGACCTCCGGAAACGATCGAATGATCCGGTCCTGCATCTGCATCAATTCGGCCGCCTTGGTCACGGAAATGCCGGGCAGGGTCGTCGGCATATACAAGAGTGTGCCTTCGTTGAGCGCAGGCATGAACTCGGTACCGAGCTGGCGGGCCGGCCATAGCGTCGCAGCGAGCACGGCCACCGCGAGCAGGATGACCAAGATCTTGGCGCGCAGCACACCTTTGATGATGGGCCGATAAATCCAGATCAGGAAACGGTTGATGAAGTTCTTGTGCTCGGGAACGATCTTGCCCCGCACAAAAATCACCATTAGAGCGGGCACGAGGGTCACTGATAACAGGGCTGCGGCTGCCATCGCGAACGTCTTGGTGAACGCAAGGGGACTGAACAGGCGCCCCTCCTGCGACTCCAGGGTGAAGATCGGCATGAACGAGACGGTGATGATCAGAAGACTGAAGAACAACGCCGGACCAACTTCGGAAGCTGCATCGATCAGGATGCTGATGCGCGACTGGTCTGGCTCGGCGCGCTCCAGGTGCTTGTGCGCGTTCTCGATCATGACGATGGCGGCATCCACCATCGCGCCGATCGCGATTGCGATGCCCCCTAGGCTCATAATATTCGAGCCCAGCCCAAGCAGCTTCATGGCTCCGAACGCCATCAGCACACCGACCGGCAGCATCAGTATCGCGACCAGCGCGCTGCGGACGTGCAGCAGGAACAGCACGCAGACGACGGCAACCACAATGCTTTCCTCAAGCAGGGTGTGCTTGAGCGTATCGATCGCGGCATAGATCAGGTTGGAGCGGTCATAGACCGGCACGATCTCCACCGATTTCGGCAGGCTGGTTGCGATCTCGCTAAAACGCTTCTTGACATTCTCGATGACGTTGAGCGCGTTCACGCCGAAGCGCTGCAGCACGATCCCGCTCGCGACCTCGTTTTCACCGTTCAGTTCGGTAATTCCGCGCCTTTCGTCAGGTCCGAGTTCGACCCGCGCGACGTCACGCAGCAGAACCGGGGTGCCGTTGCTGGTCTTAAGCACGATGTTGCCGAGGTCGTCGATGCTCTTCAGATAGCCCTTGCCCCGGATCACATATTCAAATTCCGACAACTCGACGGTGCGGCCGCCCACATCCGTGTTGCTGGCGCGGATGGCCTCTCGAATCTTTTGCATGCTGATGCCGCGATCGCGCATGCGCTGAGGATCGAGGACGACGTTGTACTGCTTGACAAAGCCGCCGACGCTTGCGACCTCGGCCACTCCTTCGGCCTTCGCCAGCGCGAATTTCAGATTCCAGTCCTGGAGTGTTCGCGTCTCGGCGAGATTCATCTCCTTCGAGATGACCGCGTACTGGTACACCCACCCCACCCCGGTCGCATCTGGCCCGATGGTCGGCGCAACTCCCACGGGCAGGCGGGAGGCGGCACTGTTGAGAAACTCGAGCACGCGCGAACGCGCCCAGTAAATGTCGGTGCCATCCTCGAAGATCACATAGACGAAAGAGACGCCGAAAAAGGAGAACCCGCGCACCACCTTGGACTTCGGCACTGTCAGCATCGCCGTGGTCAAGGGGTAAGTGACCTGGTCCTCCACCACCTGCGGCGCCTGACCGGGATATTCGGTGTAGACGATCACCTGCGTGTCGGACAGATCGGGAATTGCGTCCAGAGGCAGGTGGATCAGGGCATACAGCCCCGCAGCGGCTGCAAAGCCGGTGCCGAACAACACCAACAACAGATTTCGTGCCGACCAGGCAATCACACGGGAAATCATTTGTGGTCTCCCGTGTGCTGCGTATGCCCTGAGGTGTCGCTTGCATCCGAACTTGTCGCCGCCTGTGCAAAGCTTTTCAGAGCGGCTTTGAGGTTGCTCTCCGCATCAATTAGGAAGTTCGCCGTTGTCACGACAGCTTCGCCTTCGGCAAGGCCGTCTCTGATCTCGGCGTATCCACTGCCCCGTCGGCCTAGCTTGACCTCGCGCGGCTCGTAGCGCCCCTCCCCCTTGTCGACAAGAACGGCCTGTCGGGTGCCGGTATCCAATACCGCACTCTCGGGGACCGCGAGCGTAGGAGCTGAACTTGCGGTGTCGATTTCGGCATCGACATACATGTCCGGAAGCAGTGCAAAATCGGAGTTGGACAGTTCAATTCGCATGCGGGCTGTGCGGGTATCCCGGTTGACCTGCGGATAGATCACGCTGATGGTTCCGGTAAACGTCCGGCCAGGGAAGCTGCGAGCCCGGACATTGACGGGCTGGCCGACCGCGACGCTGCCGAGGTCGCGCTCGGCCACATCGACCAGCGCCCAGACCGACGAAATGTCGGCGATCCGAAAGAGTACGTCGCCGGGTTGCGCGCGCATTCCCTCAACCGCGTTTCGTTCAAGGACTATACCGTCTCGCGGCGCGGTCCATTCGATCGTCACCGGCGCAACGCGCGTCTTGTCCATCGACGAGATGACCCGCTCAGGAACATCCAAATTCATCAAGCGTTGTCGCGAACCCCGGCCGTACTCCTCCACACCTCCGGTGGTTTTCGAGGTGATCGTTGTGAGGTACTCCGCAGCGGCAGACGCGATTGCCGAACTGTAGATTTGCATCAGCGGCTGGCCGGCCTTCACGCGCGTGCCGGTTGTGACGTCAGCGATCTTCTGCACGAAGCTCTCGGACCGCATTGCAATGACCGAGACACGTCGCTCGTCAAGTTGGATAGTCCCGGGTGCCCGTACCGGCGTGCGCATGATCCGATGCTCGACCGGCTCGGATTTTACTCCCGTACGCTGGATTTTGCCCGGTGAGAGCTTGATCGAACCGTCGTCCGGCTCATCGCCCTCATAGACGGGCACATAGTCCATCCCCATGGGATCTTTCTTGGGTATCGGCGAAGTATCCGGTAGGCCCATGGGATTGCGATAGTAGAGAATCTTGCGCGGCCCGTTCGCGTTTTGAACCTGAGCCTTTTTCCCCGGGGGCTCGAGTGATGGCTCCTGATCGTCATAGACTGGAAGATAGTCGATCCCTCGCTGGTCTTTTTTGGAAGCGGCCGACCATAAGGGCGCTCCGCTGGGATCGCGGTAATAAAGCACCGAGCGCTCGGCGGCGGATGCCGGTGGCGCCGGATGCAAGAGTTCTTGTAATAGCGGCTGTTGGGCCGACCAGTAGCTGGCCGCGCCCAGCACGATTGCGAGCGCGAGCTTTGTCATGATGGAGTGTTTCATCGTCGTTACCTTGGAAGGAGGGCTGTGAGGCGTGTTGAGCTGCATCAAGAGGCGCAACGGCTTGACGGCATTTCGCATTCGAAATGCGCGCCTATTTGCTGGCCTTGATCACGACCTTGCCGGTCACCGTCTCCTGCTCGCCTTGGACCTTGGCGGCAACACTCAGCTGATAGCGTCCTGGCATCGGCAAATCAGCCGTGAACGGATAGATACCTGGCTCCTTTGACGGTAAGGCCGTCACTGGGGATTCCATTTCCGCCATTCCGTCCGGCGCCATATCGACCCGCGAACGAAAGATCACCGCATCAGTGACTGGGTTTCCGGTCGCCTTGTTGATCAGGCGGACCGCAATGGGGACGTCCTCCCCCTTTTTCACCTCCGCGCTTACAGGTTCGAAAACGTAATCGCTGGCCGCGGCCCAGGCGTGCTCAGCAATGGCTGTTGTCGCGGCAAGCGCCGCAACGGCTGCAATCTTCCACTGCATGGTTTTCCCTCTCTGACTGTCGCGATAGTGCGTCACGCGCGGGCGCGAACGGGCTCCCGCGGTTGCAGTGCCAACAGTCAGATGCGAGGAGGCTTGAAAGGGGGACTTCCGCGGTGGAGCGAAGCGACCTGATCCAGCGGGGTCGGCAGCCGATCGCCACTGGCTACTGGGGGATTGAACCAGAAGGGTGATGCGAAACCGATGCTAGCTGCTTGCGCCGCGCAGAAGGCCATCGGGCATTGAGCCTTCTGCTGGTCGCAAGGCTTGACGTCGATGTCATCTTGACAACATCCGTCCTCGCCCGCCGAGGACCCCGCCATCGTTTGCTGCCCCGCCAGTACGTTCATGGGTGCGGCAAACCCCACCGTCGGTAGCAGCGCCACCGAGACGGCGATGATCAGGGCAAATATCGGCCGAACAAGGCGCATCGCGTTTCAACCACCTGCGTGGCCATACTGAGAGAGGCAAGAGATTGTCAAGATCCTCCTTTTAGGAGATTAAGGATATTCCCTCGGACGTTCCTTGATCCAGCTCAAACCCCGGTGCTTTCTCTACCCTGTCCGCACTCGATCACCATAGGTGGAGCGCCCACGACTTTCCCGGACAGAAGTGATGCGCCCCGGCGTAGCGATCATCCGTGTTGGTCGAAGCCGCCATTGACACCGCGCCCGACCTCAACTCAGCTCGACGTGGCTCTGATTCGCACCGGAAGTTTTCTCGTCATGGGTGGGACGACCCTGATTCACCTGTCGCGGCTGATCTCGTTGCAGCGCAAGCTCGATGTCACCGCGCAGAACGTGGCAAACCTCGATACGGTTGGATTTCGGGCGCGGGAACTGTCGTTTCGTGAATACCTCAAGCCGGAGAGAGGTCTGAATGAAGCGGCGCAGCGAGAGCGACCGCTCTCGCTGCCCGACCCACGATTTCAATTCACCGACGATTCCCAAGGCGCCACTGAATTGACGGGCAACCCGCTCGATGTTGCCATCAATGGCCAGGGGTATTTCGTAGTACAGACCGAGCGAGGCGAGCGCTTCACGCGAAACGGCGCGTTCACGATTGATGGCAGTGGCCGTCTCGTGACGCTGGAAGGACAACCTATCCTCGGCCAAAACGGTCCACTGCAGGTCCCGCCCAACCAAGGGGGATTGGAGATCTCGCCTACTGGGATTGTCAACACGAAGCAAGGCTTCCTCGGTCAGCTCCGCGTGGTCCGCTTCGAACGGCCGCAGTTACTTCAACCCATCGGCGGGACTCTATTCAGGTCCGACGACCCGCCTTCTGACATCGCTCCGCCGGCTATCACCCTCACGAGCGGCGCCTTGGAGAAATCCAATGTGCAGAGCACGCGCGAAATGAGCCGCCTTGCGGAGATTACCCGAACCTACGAGATGGTCGGCAGATTGCTCAAGAGCTCGCAGGATGCCGACGACATCAATAAATTGGCAAATGTTCCCGAATAGCCATGGCGCCGTGAGCAGTATGGTCCATGCCGCGTCGATCGCGCGCCGGAGTAGAGCTGCGCTGATCGTCGCGCTGTCGTCGGCCAGATTGCGTGCCTGGATTGTCTCCTCGCAGAGCAATGAAGCAGCTCCCGTAGCGGCATATTGCCGCGGCTCGCGCTTGCGAGCCGCTCCAAACATCTTCAAAGTCTAGTCCTATCGCCGAAGACCTGAATTCTATGGGTTCGTGACGATAAAGCTGAGCACTAAATTAAAGTGGCATTTTCAATCATTCTGACGATGCGGATGGCGACGCGCCTGCGACAAGGCGCGGAGACAGCCGGCCTCGTCACCTACCTCGTCAGCTTTCCGCGCGCGATCCAACGCAGCCCGATCGTGGGCCGCCTCGATCTTTGCCCGCGCGTCGGCCTCGGTCGCGGACCTGATCGTGGGCTGGCGATGCATCTGCGCACGCACTGACTGGTGTGCGGACCAACCCCGCGCCGCAAGGTCGGCAACCGCGCTTTCGTAAGCCGCGATCTCCTGGGCGCACTGCCCGGCGTGCGCCGATCCAGCAACTGGAAGCGCGAGCGCAATTGCACCAAATAGATGGGCGAGTCGCATTGTCATCCGACACCTCGCATTCAGCGGTTAAGTCAAGCAAACGCTTTCTCAACGGTCCTCAGTAGCACAGCCGGTGACTTGTCGTGGCGGGTCACCGGCGGAATCGGGCGATCGATCTTCATGAGTTGATAGACCGCCATCTGCGCCGCGCGCACCGAGTACTCCACGGTGAAGACGACGTCGTCGGGAATCTCCACGAACTGGCTGACGAAGGCGAGGTTGACCGAGTTCTTCGGCACCGGCAGCGGCCGGTCGGTGAGCGCGCGCGGCATGAACATGCTGGTGATGTAGGGCATGCGGCAGGGAATGCAGATCGCATCCTCGAACACCGTGCGATCGAAGTTCAGGTGCCCGCACAGCTCGGTCAGGATCTCGGCGCCGTTGCATTCCGACATCGGCTTGGCGACGAAATTGCCGACGCGGTCGGGATGCAGCGCATAGCCCCAGAACACCTGCACGTTTTGCGGCTGGTTCACGAAATGCGGCTGATGATACAGCACCACCGACATCAGCCAGTTGGAATCCTTGAAGGTCACGAGGCCGCCGGTGCCGGCCGTGTTGCCGGAGAAGGCTTCCATCTGGTCGAAGAACCGGCTGTCACGGCAGGTGACGGTGAAGGACAACCACCAGGATTCGGGGATCGAACTGTTGAACGCGGCCGGGTTGCCGAATTCGGGATGTCCCTTCGCGATCTTCTCCCAGAGCGCCCAGCCTTGGCTGTCGGCCTTGGTCAGATGCGTCGGCGGCTCCGTCATCGAGCCAAGGCTCGAGGCATCCGTCATCGAGCCGTTCTGGAAGAACACGAGGTCGCCATCCTCGAGGCGGATCTCCGCCGTCCGGCCGTCGCGGTTGAGCACGAGCTGGCGCACGCGCAGTTTCTCGCCCTCCCGTTCTAACGCCATGTCGACCACACGCGTGTCCTGCACGAACTGCACGCCATGTCGCTTCAGCCAGTCGGTCAGCGGCCGCACGATCGCGTCGTATTGATTGTAGACGGTGCGCTTGACGCCGCCGAGCGTTTCGATGCGCGGGAACTCGTTCATGAAGCGATGCAGATAGCGCTTCAGCTCGACCGCGCTATGCCAGGGCTGGAAGGCGAAGGTGGTCTGCCACATGTACCAGAAATTGGACTCGAAGAATCCGGGTGACAGCCAGTCGGTGATCCGACTGTTGCCGAGCGTCTCCTCGGAGGTCTCGACCAGGCGCAAGAGCTCCAGCCGGTCGCGGCCGGAAAAGCCCATATGCGAGACGTCGACCTTGAAGCGATTGCGGTCGACGAGACGCGCGCGGGAATTGGCCCTGTTCTCCTCGTTGAAGGCGACTGTCTCGTCATGCACGCTCAAGCCGGGACGTTCGAGCGAGGGGATCGACGACAGGAGATCCCAGGTGCATTCGTAATGATCGGTGGTGAGCATGCGGCCGCCGCGCAACGTATAGGCGCCGTTCGGAAGTTGCGCGCCGTCCAGGCTGCCGCCGAGCGCCGGCAGCGCCTCGTAGATCGTGATGCCGCGTCCGGCAACGGCGGCATCGCGGATCAGAAATGCCGCGCCAGCAAGCGATCCGATGCCCCCGCCAATGAAATACGCCTTCACTGCTTGCCTCGATTGCCGTTCAGAGTTGTTTGATTATTGCACCCGAATGGGGTGTCGGGGCTTGCGGTGGATCAAGGTTTATCGGCTCCCCGGAATATCGGGTTGAAACCCGAAGCTACGTGGGATTCTTCTCGATCGGCCGCGCCTGGTTGCCGTTCCTATCGCCCAACCGTGCGGATGATGACGTGCCACCATAATGGTGACATGTATGCGTATTGCATGGAGAAGCATCAGTGACCAACGATGTTGGTTGAAGCCATTAAGGCTGCGATCGGGTCGGGGAGATGTCGTCCATCACCACGTCGGCTGTGCGCGGCGTGGTCGCTCTTGGTTTCGGCAAGGAAGGCAAGAACTCCTCCTAAGACGATTTGCCGTGCCCGAGGCGAGCGAGGCGCTGACCGAGGAGTGCTTCCATTCGATGTCACCTACAAGGGGAACACCGCATCTGGGTTCAACTTAAAGGGTGATGGCGACGATGAACATGTTGGAAACGACACGAGCTCAGTCGCCCGCTGTGCATGCGGGCCTATCCACGGATTCCACACAGTCCATGCGTTTCAAACGAGGGCCGATCGACTGGATCACCGCACTGCCGATTTTGCAAAGCAGCGATCACAGGAGAGCGAGCGAGGTTCGGACGTATCAAATGACCAGGCGCTCGCCGAGTCGGCCGTATCAGGAACGTTTTGCGCGGGCGGTTGCAATAGGCTTGGGTGGAGAAAGGACGGCGACCTCCATCCGCGCCGGGACTGTCGCGCTCCAGCCAAGCTCGCGCTCAATGCGAGAGCGCAATGCATCCGACGCAGCGGGCTCGCCGTGCGTGATGAATGTCATGCTAGGGGCGGACTTGGCGGTCCTCAGCCATGCCAAGATTTCCTCGGCATCCGCGTGAGCCGACAGCGCGCTGATATTCCTGACTTCGGCTCGGACTGGAATGTCCTCGCCGTGGATCCGGATGGCTCTCGCACCCGCCATCATCGCCGCCCCGCGCGTCCCTTTCGCCTGATAGCCGGCAAACAGAATCGTGCTTTTCGGATCGGACGCAAAGCGCTTGAGGTGGTGCAGGACGCGTCCGCCGGTCGCCATCCCACTCGCGGATATGATGACCTTGGGTATCGCCATGGCGCCCAATCGCTTCGAATCTTCCACGCTGCGGATGTAGGTCGCCACCGCGCACGAACTACGGCATTCGGCTTCTGACAGTTTGTGATCCCTTCGATGATGACAAAAGATCTCACTGGCATTGACCGCCATCGGGCTGTCGAGAAAAATTGGGACGTTTGCGAGCTTTTCGGCCGCCTTCAGACGTTCGAAGTAGAACAACAGGCTCTGCACCCGCCCGACCGCAAAGGCTGGTACGACGACCGTTCCGCCCCGCCGAACGGTGCGATTGACAATGTCGTCGAGTTCGCTCTGCGGGTCGGCTTGCGGATGCTGGCGATCGCCATAGGTTGATTCGACGACGACATATTGCGAATCGGGACGCGCCTCAGGGTCAACCATCAGCGGATCATTGAACCGCCCGAGATCGCCAGAGAACAGGACACTCACCCCGCCCCATTCGACTTGGAGCGATGCCGCACCCAAAATGTGTCCGGCGCGCGAGAGACGCAGCTGCGCGCCGCCGGGCAACGTTTGAGTCTGATGAAAGGGAATGGTCCACAGCTGCCGCAGCGCAGCTTCAGCATCTTCAACCGTGTAGAGGGGCAGAGCCGGCTTATGGCGAGAAAACCCGTGGCGATTGGCAAAATGCGCATCGCTGTCCTGGAGATGCCCAGCATCGCGCAACAGGATCTCGCAGAGGTCGGCTGTTGCCTCACTACACAGGATATCCCCTCGAAAGCCGCCCTTGACCAGCTTGGGAAGATAGCCGGAGTGATCGAGATGGGCGTGGGTCAGCATCACGGCCGAAATGCTTGCCGGATCGACCGGAAATCGCGACCAGTTTGCCTCGCGGAGTTCTCGTTCGCCTTGGAACAACCCACAGTCGATCAGCAGTCGTTGCGATCCGTTTTCCAAGAGATATTTGGATCCCGTGACCGTGCCAGCGGCGCCGAGAAAGCTCAATTTAATGCTCACGGAAAGGTTCCCCTCAGAACTCCAAGTCCTCTTAGATCGTGATCGAGCTGCTTTTGCCGGCGTGCCGGGTCTTGCGCTGCAATCGAACAAACACACCCTGCATTAGCGCCCATCACACAAAGTCGTCAGGCGCCCAGTTGCGCACACGGCCGAACGCGCGGAGCAGCGTCAGAACCAAACGATCAAAAATCAGGGACGCGGCGGAAGCGCGATCCCTCCTCTTCTCAAGTTTCTTTAAAATGTATCTCGGCTTGCGCTCGTGTTTGTTGAGCTGTATCAAGCGGAAAGCTGATTATTGTTTTCCTTTAAGCACGGCCCCGTCACATTCAAGCTTGGCGCCAAAATGTCAGAGAAGCCGTCCGCTTCGCCCGCTCCTCAGACGACCTCCTCTCCGCGGCAGGCCGTCGTCGGGGACGCGCTATCTCGGGGCTATGATCGTCTGAGAGCTTACCTTGTCCGCCGGCTTGGAAATGCGGCCGACGCCGAGGATGTTTTGCATAGTGTCATTCTTCGCGCGATGGAGAAAGCCGAAGCGCTTCGCGATGAAGGTGCCGTCCATGGCTGGCTCAGCCGCATCGTCGCGTCTGCTATTGTTGATCACCAGCGCCGCCAGGCATTCCGCCGCCGCAATGAGAACGACCTTCTGCTGCAACAGGGTTCGCCGGAACCGATTGGCGACGAGAGCGAGGCCGCGGCGTGCGAGTGCGTTCACCTGATTTTGCCTTCGCTCAACACGGAATATGCGCAAGTGATCCGCCGGATTGACCTGGAGGCCGAGGATAGGCTTGCGGCAGCCGCCGCCCTTGGGCTGACAGTCAATGCGCTGACGGTTCGGCTGCATCGCGCACGCGGCCAGCTCAGGCAGCGATTGCTCAAGATGTGCCGGTCCTGCCGCGAGCACTCGTTCCTACGTTGCGGTTGCTAGAAGATCAGCTTTCGACAAACTCTCGAATGTGCAGGAACCTCGCTGCGACCTAACCCCACTCTCTGTGGGGCGAGCACCGGCAAGCAGCAAGCAGTAAATTCCACCGACCGCCAACAGGGCAAGTTTGGGAACACGGAACGAAGCGCCATCACGGCGAAATATCGCGACCATTCTATACTGCGAAGGACGACAGTTGGCTATCGACAAAGCTGGGGAACGCAAGGTCCGGATAGCTTGGCCTGGAGACTTGACCCGAGATGATGGAATGCAAAATAGAGGGGCGCGGCGCAGACGACAATTCCATGCGCGTCGGCAGACCAGCGTGCCCGCAGGGACTCTGCCGGCAGGCTCGTCGTTACCGTCGCGGCAAACGAGCCCATACCAAGGAGCGTTACGAATGAGCTGTGGTAAGGCCTGCTTCACGACTTAGGGTGAGGGCAAAATCATCCTTTAGATTTCGTGGCGGACCGCATTGGCCTGCAGTTCAGAGCAACTTTCGATGCTCGCATTTGAACGATGTTCGCTGGAACTCGTTACAGATGTGACCCGCTCCTTGTTGAGCTAGATCAACTTTGGCGGGCGCTCGGCGCTTTAACCTTTAGCTTAGGGCTGCGGAGCCCTCTCATCGAGAATAAGGAATTCCCATGTCAAACTCGTTCTCAAGAATCGCAATCCCAACCGCCATCGCGGCAGCGATGGCATTGTCCTTTGGTGCTGCGCTGGCTCAGTCCCAATCGGGGCAGAGTGGCAATCCGCCGACGCAAGCTCAGCCAGGCCAATCCTCGGGGGCAGCAGCCGATCAACCGAAAACTGGGACCAATTCCATGCCTATGCAAGGCATGGAGCACGGTCGCATGATGCGCGACCAGGGTCAGAAGATGATGCATAACGACCAGTCCCAGACTGGCAATCAGCCGTCGACCACGCAAGCTCAGCCGGGGCAGCCCTCGGGGACAGCGACCGATCAACAGACGACCGGAACGACTTCCGCGCCGCAAGGCATGGAGCACGGCCGTATGATGCGGGACCAGGGCCAGAAGATGATGCAGAATGATAAGAACATGGAGCATGGCCAGATGGGAACTCGCCCCTGCGGACCGGGGCAAACCCAGACACAGAACTCCGGCTGCAAGTAGGATCCCACTCCCGCCCGTCCCAGCGAAAGCCGGGACGGGCGGCGGGAGCGAAAGTGGGCGGAATGACCGAAAATAATTCCTCGCAAAAAGCGACGTCCGACGGTGTTTCGCAACCCGATTCCGGGCTTGCTTTCTCCCAACGAAACTCGTCTTCATACATTCTGCCCGCCTTGGATCAAGACTTCCTCCTAGGCGACTCGATGCGAGGCGTACGGTTTCTGCTCGAATACGCCAAGGCCGAAGAAGCGCTACGAAGCTGGGGCGTACGATCGACCATCGTGGTCTTTGGATCAGCGCGCGTGCGGCAGAACGGGCCTGGCAGACACGCGTACTGGTATGAACAAGCTCGCCAATTCGGGTTGATAGCGTCGCAACGTGGTGGCGCGCTGACCGACAATGGCGGCGTGCGTGACAACGTGATTGCTACCGGCGGCGGTCCCGGCTTGATGGAAGCGGCCAACCGCGGCGCGCATGATGCTGGCGCCCCCTCGATCGGCTTCAATATCAGGCTTCCGCGGGAGCAAGCGCCAAATGACTATTCGGCTCCGGAACTGACCTTCCAATTCCATTACTTTGCGATGCGCAAGATGCATTTGGCAATGCGCGCCAACGCCTTGGTCGCCTTTCCCGGCGGCTTTGGCACGTTCGACGAACTCTTTGAAATTCTCACGCTGCGTCAGACCGGAAAGTCGCCGCCAATCCCGATCGTCCTATTTGACGAGAAGTACTGGCGCGCGGCGGTTAACTTCGATGCGCTGATCGCCAGTGGCACGGTCGACAAGTCGGACTGCACGCTATTCCGTTTTGCCGAAGATGCCGAGGAGATTTGGAATGAGTTGCTGTCCTGCGGATTGGGCGTGCCTGGCCTCTCGTGCGCGGCGTCGCGCTATCACCACCTGCTCGACGGCCGATCGACAACTTCCGCCACGACAGTCGCCAGCCCCGCTCCCCTCGGCTCTGCAACGAGTAGGCGTTAGCCGTCCATGAGTCGCTGTCACGATTAGGACAGGAGATTTAGTCATGTGGAATCGACGTAACCTCTTGGGATCGTGCCTCGTGTTGGCCGCATCCAGCGGCATCGCCCGAGCTCAGGCGCCGGGTATGCCGGGGATGGGAATGCCGGGCATGGGACAGAGCCCAATGACCCGAGAGAGCTGCATCGATATTTGCATCAAGTCGCACCGCATGTGCCTTGAGACGGCGCGATATTGTTCCGAAAAGGGCGGCGCCCACGTCGCGCCCACGCATTTGGCGCTGCTGCTCGACTGCGCCGAGATGTGCCAGATGACGGCCAACTCGCTGATGCGCAGGTCGCCGCAGCACGGAGCGATTTGCAGCGCCTGTGCGCAACTGTGCGATGCCTGTGCCAACGATTGCGAGACCATCGCCGGAGACGAGCAAATGGCGCATTGCGCCTCGCTCTGTCGTGACTGTGCTCGTGATTGTAGAGCCATGGTGAACATGCCGATCTGATTTGGGAGACAGCGAAGCACCAGTACAGTGCATAATGGTCCCCGGCCCGGGGCCTCGCCGACCGGCCCGCCCGCGAGCGCTCGACCGGGAATAAGCTTCTGCGCATCCCGAGCCACGAAAAGTTTCATTCGTCTTCCGCAATCGAGCTCGCTTGGGATAGCTGATCAACCATTCACCCTTTGCCCCGTGTTGCTATTGAGCAACGCGTCGACGGCACCAGCAGCTCACCCTCGTTCACTGTAATAAAAAGCGACCCTTAGCGTCTTATCTTAGCGAGTTGACTCGCTCGAGTTCGCCTCACTTTCGAGACAAGTTTCGGATCGCTTTGGCTCTTGCGGGGCATTTAGCGCCAAGGTAGCATTTTCGGGGAGGCTACGCGGCAATGGAAGCACGGGACAACCATCCAACGCTGCTGGACCATCTTCGCCGTCAAGGCGTGTCGCGGCGTGATTTTTTGAACTGGTGCGCCTATACGGCTTCGATTCTTGCCCTGCCGCCGAGCGCAAGCCAAGCGATCGCACAAGCGCTTGCGACCAAGCCTCGCCCCAGCGTCATCTGGCTGTCCATCCAGGAATGCACCGGCTGCAGCGAGTCGATTCTGCGCTCGTTCGAGCCGACGCTCGAAAGCCTGATATTCGATCAGTTTTCTCTCGACTATCATCATGTGCTGCAGGCGGCCGCTGGAAACGCCGCCGAACAGGCGCGCGACAGGGCGATTGAGCAAAACTTCGGCAAATACGTGCTTGTGGTTGACGGCGGAATCCCGCTTGATCCGGATGGATATTACTCCACAACCGGCGGAAAGAGCGGACGCGATCTCGTGCGCGCTGCAGCAAAAGGAGCGGCGCTCATCATTGCGGTCGGCACTTGCGCCACTTATGGGGGCATCCCTGCAGCCTCGCCCAACCCGACCGGAGCGGGCGGAGTTCACGATGCCCTGCGCGAGCTCGTCGACAACACGGAGGTCGCGGCTCCCATCATCAACGTTCCCGGTTGTCCGCCGGTCCCGGAGGTGATGACCGGAGTTGTGGTGTATTTTCTCACTTATGGGAAACCGCCTGATCTCGACAATCTGGGACGCCCCATTCCATTTTTCGGGCGGACCGTTCATGACGATTGTCCGAGGCTGCCCTTCTTCAATCAGGGGCTGTTCGCCAAAAGCTTTGACGATGAAGGCGCCCAAAAGGGGTTTTGCCTCAAGGATCTTGGTTGCAAGGGACCCACGACGTTCAACGCATGCACGACGGTGAAGTGGAACGAGAAGACCAGCTTCCCGATGTTCTCGGGCCACGGCTGCCTAGGCTGCGCCCAACCGAAATTCTGGGATCGCGAAGGCGGCTTCTATGGCAAGGTCTTCTAAGAAGGTAGACGAAAAGCCCACCGCTGCGGCCAAGAATGCGCCCGCCGCGCAGCCTCGGCGAATTGTCGTCGACCCCGTTACTCGAATCGAGGGGCACCTCAGAATAGAAGCGGAGACGGATGCTCAGGGCGTGATCACCCGCGCATCCAGCTCGGGCACGATGGTGCGCGGCATCGAATTGATCCTGAAGGGGCGTGATCCCAGGGATGCGTGGGCGTTTACTCAGCGTTTCTGCGGCGTCTGCACGGTCGTCCATAGCATCGCCTCGATCCGGGCTGTTGAGTACGCACTCGGCTATGTGATCCCGGAGAACGCGCAAATCATCCGCAATCTGATGATTGCCGCGCAATATGTGCATGACCACGTCATGCATTTCTACCATCTGCATGCGCTCGATTGGGTCGACGTGGTTTCCGCGCTCAAGGCAGATCCCGCCGCGACTTCCAAACTGCAGATGAGTTTAAGCCCATGGCCGAACAACTCGCCGGCGTATTTCGGCGGAGTCCAGCAGAAGTTGAAGGGTTTCGTCGAGGGCGGTCAGCTTGGAATCTTTGCGAACGGGTACTGGGGTCATCCAGAGTACAAGCTTCCGCCAGAGGTCAATCTGCTCGGGGTTGCGCACTATTTGGAGGCCTTGGCCTGGCAACGCGACGTGGTCAAAATTCACGCCATCTTCGGCGGGAAGAACCCCCACCCCAATTTTGTCGTCGGCGGTGTCCCCTGTGCGATTTCTGAAACCTCGCATGCAACCGCGGTGAATGCAGAAAATCTGCGTCTCGTAGGCCAGGTCATCGGCAAGATGCGGGAGTTCGTCGATCAGGTCTATTTGCCCGACACGCTTGCGATCGCCGGATTCTACAAGGACTGGACAACGCGAGGCGAAGGCGTCGGAAACTTCCTGTCCTATGGTGAATTTCCGACCGGGGTGGGTGCCGCCGAGCGAGCGACCTTGCAGTTTCCCGCCGGGGTCATCATCAACAGGGACCTTTCGAAGATACAGCCGGTCGACTTTGAGGACCCGACGGAGATTCAGGAATTCGTCGCCCATTCCTGGTACAGCTATTCGGCAGGCAAGCAAGTCGGTTTGCACCCCTACGACGGCGAAACGAAGCTCGAATATACGGGACCGAAGCCCCCTTACGAGCAGCTCGATGTTGACCAGTCCTATTCATGGATCAAGTCGCCGCGATGGAAGGGTCTGCCGGTCGAAGTCGGGCCGCTTGCGCGTGTTCTGATTCTCTATGCAAGCGGAGAGGTGCGGACGCGAGGACTCGTCGACCACAGCCTCGGACGGTTGGGACTTCCGATCTCCGCCCTGTTCTCCACGCTGGGCCGCGTCGCTGCCCGCACCATCGAGACGAAATTGATCGCCGACATGATGCCGGGCATGTACGATGCGCTGATGGCGAACATCGCGCGCAGCGATCTTCGCACCTTCGATGATGTGCTGTTCGATCCGAAGACCTGGCCGAAGAAGGCGCGTGGCGTCGGCATGATGGAGGCGCCTCGCGGCGCACTGGCTCACTGGCTCACGATCGAGGAGGGACGGATCGGCAACTATCAGGCCGTCGTCCCCAGCACTTGGAACGCCGGCCCCCGCGACGCCCAAGGGCGAGAGGGGCCCTACGAGGCGGCGTTACGCGGCCACAAGTTACAGGATGCTTCCCGTCCCTTGGAGATCTTGCGCACGATCCACAGTTTCGATCCGTGTCTGGCCTGCGCCGTTCATGTCGTCGACCCAAACGGCGAAGAACTGGTTCGCGTGAAGGTGCTCTAATGCTGAATGCGAACAAGACAGCGAGGAAAGACCGGCAGCGGCGACTGAGCGTCTTCTCATCGGTCGCCATATTCGTCCTGACTCTGCTTGGTTGGCAAATGTCCCCTGTCCTCGCCCGCCCTGGGAATGGCTATGGCGACTTGATCGACAACTATTGCATCGAACGTGGCCGCTTGCGGGTCCGCGCGCACCAGCCGCATTGCGCGATGTGCCACCACCTTGGCACCTTCGACACGTCTCCCGAACATCGAATCGAACCGAACTGGAACGAGTTCATCAGAGGACGAACAACTGGCGATTTCGGCTTCTTCTGCCCAGGGGGGACCGATAGCACCCAAACGGCGCGCGTGCCCGGAGAGAAGTTGCCTCCGGGGCCTAAAAGCGCAACGGCAGAAGCCGCTGAGAACTCGACAAGCCCAATGGGTATGCCGCCGGGCCCAAGTCCATCTCTGCCGACGCCGGAGGGCGCGCAACCCAATACTGCGTCCTCCGAGAGTCAACCGAAGGTGAATGCGCAGCCGGCGACGTCAGACGAGGAGCTGTCTCGGGAGATGGCGGCCTTACATGATGCGGTCGGCATCACGACGGCACAGGAGCCGGCGTGGCTCGACCTTCTCGACGCAGCCGCTCGCGCGCTGCAGCGTCCTTCCGGTCCTGCCGAAGCTGCCACCAAGGACCCGGTGACGTTACTCAAGGTTCATGAGCTGCAATCATCCAAACACGTGGCGAGCATGCGCGCCGTTGGGCTCGCGCTTGCGCGCCTCAATGCGAGCCTTTCGGATCAACAGCGCCAGAGGCTTGTCGAGGGGCTCAGACCGATCCTGGCCGCCATCCCACCGTAGATCGTCGGAGAACTATCATGTGCCTCGCCATCCCCATGCGGGTGGATAGAATCGAAGGATTCCTCGCGCAATGCTCCGTCAAAGGCGTCTCTCGCGAGGTGAACCTGTTCCTGCTACAGGACCAGGACGTCTCGGTCGGTGACCACGTCCTGGTTCACCTGGGCTATGCGATCCAGCTCATCGACGAGCGGGAGGCCAAGTCCACCTGGGAAGTCTTCGACGCCATGCTGGCCGCAGGGGACAACCACTCGCATGCATGAGCTTTCGGTGTGCTGGGCTCTGATTTCCGAAGTCGAGCGCCTCGCGCAGGAGGCGGGCGAGGACAGCATTGCGCATATCGCAATCCGCGTCGGTGAGCTGTCGGGTACGGACCCAGGCCTGCTTGTTCGCGCATTCGAGGTCGCGCGTTCGGGCACGAAAGCGGAACATGCGTATCTGACGATCGAGCGCTGCGATCCACGTGTCAAATGCACGGAGTGCGGCCTGGAAAACGTGACACGCCCCAATCGCTTGCTTTGCGCGTGCTGCGGTTCATTTCGAGTAAATGTCATCGGCGGCGACGAACTGTCGATCGCGGCAGTCGAATTTACCGGAACCGGCATCCCCCGCACCTCGGATCCACCAGCAGCCGGCGGATCGGCGAACCTGAACACGGAGGAGGCGCCGCATGTGTAGCCATTGCGGCTGCGCCGCCAACAACAAGCACCGGCTTCATCTTCCACATAGGGGTTCGGAAGATAGCGCAATTGCGTCGGTACACGGGCTTGCCCACGAGGAAGGCGTGATCCGTAATATTCTCGCCGCCAACGATCGGATCGCCAGCCACAACCGGCAGCATTTCGATGAGAGCGGTCTGCTTGCGATCAATTTGATGTCCTCGCCCGGATCCGGCAAAACCTCGCTTCTCGAAGCAACAATTGATGCTCTCGGCTCCAAACTCGGTTTCGCCGTCATCGAGGGCGACCTCGAAACCGAGAACGATGCCGACCGGATCCGAGCAAAAGGGGTCCCCGCCCTCCAGATTACGACCGGCGGCGCCTGTCATCTCGATGCGACCATGGTGCATCATGGGCTCCATGAGCTCGATCTGAACGGCGTCGACGTTTTGTTCATTGAGAATGTGGGCAATCTGGTATGCCCCGCTTCATTCGATCTTGGGGCGCACTGCAATGTGACCCTCTTGTCGGCCACGGAAGGCGACGACAAGCCGGCCAAATATCCGATCATCTTCCGCAAGAGCGATCTCGTGATGCTCACGAAATCGGATCTTTTGCCATATCTGGGTGACTTTGAGGTGGATCGAGCGGCGGCAACGCTCAAGGCATCAGGTTATGACGGTCCGTTTCTGAGGACGTCGGCGGCCAAATCGGCCGATGTGGGCGAATGGCTGGCCTGGCTCCGCCAGCGGCTTGCCGATCATCGCGCCGGGCTAACCACCTCGGTTGAAGCAGGAGGGAGTTGATGAGTTCGCCTGCTCGCATTTGGCTGGACCGGATCAAGGACCTCCCGCTCGATCGGCCGGTTCGAATACTTAACGTCTGCGGCGGCCATGAGCGGACGATTGCGACCTCAGGAATCAGAAGCCTGCTCCCGCCCGCGGTGCAGCTGATTCCGGGTCCGGGATGCCCGGTTTGCGTCTGCCCGGAAGAGGATGTCTTCCATGCTATCCAACTGTCGCTGATGAAGTCCGTCATCCTGGTTGCGTTCGGCGATATGCTGCGCGTCCCCGTCAATGGACCGAAGGCCCAGCCGCGTTCCCTTGAGCAGGCAATCGCGCTCGGCGCGGATGTTCGCCCCATCGCGAGTCCGAGCGAAGCCGCCGTTATTGCCAGGGAGAATCCCCGCAAGACGGTGGTTTTCTTCGTCGCTGGCTTTGAAACCACGCTTGCTCCCGTCGCGGCGCTGATCGCGATGGGCCTTCCGCCGAATCTTAAGCTCCTGATTTCCGGGCGGCTGACATGGCCAGCGGTCGCCATTCTCCTTCAGTCGGAAGAGCCGGGATTTAACGCTTTGATCGCGCCGGGCCATGTCGCAACGGTCATGGGCCCTGAGGAATGGGAATTCGTGGCGCGCGATCACCACATGCCCGCTGCGATCGCAGGCTTCACGGCCGACGCCTTGCTGGCAGCCACCTATTCGACGCTTCGGCAGCTGCTCGAAAGCCGATACTTTCTCGACAACTGCTATCCCAAAAGCGTCAGGCCCGGCGGCAATGCCGCCGCACGCCGGTATCTTAGCGAAACCCTGGAGGTGACGGACGCCGCCTGGCGCGGTATCGGCGTCATCCCCCAATCCGGTTTCCGCCTCCGGCCCGAATATGCCGGCCACGATGCAAGGACAGATTTTCCGTTGGACGAAACAACAGAACGCCCTCGTCGCGGCGAAATGCCCCCAGGTTGCGACTGCGCGCGGGTCATTCTCGGCAAAGTCCTGCCAACCGATTGCCGATTGTACGGTTCTGCCTGTACGCCCGAATCGCCGATAGGTCCTTGCATGGTGTCGGACGAAGGGGCCTGCCATGTGTGGTGGACTGCCGGCTACCGCAGCGGCTGCCATGCCTTTGCGGGCGGCAGCGTGGCCCGCGCAGCAAGGTGAGCGCCGATGTCCTCCGCACCGCATGCCGCTGGTCTAGCAGTCACTGTCGTGGGCATCGGCAACGTGCTCCTCGGTGATGAAGGGGTAGGCGTTCACGTGATCCGGTACCTGCGTGACTGTCCGGAACCAAGCGCAAAGCTGGCGATCGTCGACGGCGGTACCCTGAGTTTCAATCTGCTGCCGGTCATCGAAACCGCCGGAAGTCTCATCGTCATCGATGCTGCGATGATCGGAGATGAGGCTGGAGCGGTTCGCGGCCTGGTTGGTGACGAGCTCGACGCGTTCCTCGGCACCTCGAAGCATACCGCGCACGAGATCGGGCTGAAGGAACTGTTCGACATGGCTCGGATGGAGGACCTTCTGCCGCATCGTCGCGCGCTGATCGGTATTCATCCTCAATGCATCGATTGGGGCGAAGGCCTGAGCGACCGAGTCGCAACGGCGGTGCCGTTGGCCGCCGGATTGGTGCTGCGCCTGGCTCGCAAATGGGTCCGCGCCGATCGGCTCGCGGCGCTCTGATGAACAGGAATGAGACCATCGAATCGCGCGGTGAGACAAGGCTGTTCGAAATCGTGGGTCGTGTCCAGGGTGTTGGATTTCGACCGTTCGTGAAGCGTCTCGCGGACGCTCACCAGATCGTGGGCTGGGTGAAGAACGAGGCGAGCCATGTGTCCGTGCTGGCCAGCGGCGAGCCTGACGCGCTCGACCGCTTTGCGGCCGGCCTGATCGCCCAAAGGCCACCGTTGGCGCGGCCGATGATCAAGTCGGTTAGCCCGCGACCACGAGCCGACTTTTGCGAATTTTCGATCCTCGAAAGCAAATCTGGTTCGACTCGCGATGCGGAGCTACCGCCCGATTTGTTCCTCTGCGACGACTGTCTCGTCGAGATAGATGATCCATTGGAGCGCAGGTACCGCTATCCTTTCACCAATTGCACCCAATGCGGCCCGCGATACACCATTATCACAGCCCTGCCCTACGACCGCCGCAACACCTCGATGGCGGGCTTCGAACTGTGCCGAAACTGCCGGCACGAGTTTGAGGACCAGCAGGACCGCCGGTTTCACGCGCAGCCTTTGGCATGTCCCGAGTGCGGCCCGAAATTGATCTTCAGGAAAGCGAATGACGAGGAGATCTCCGGCGGCGAGCAAGCGCTTGCCGCCGCTGTCGAGGCCTTGCGCTATGGCCTGACGGTGGCTGTTCGCGGTATCGGCGGGTACCACCTGATGTGCGATGCGACGAATGAGACCGCGGTGCTCAGGCTTCGCAACAGGAAGGGACGGCCTGACAAGCCGCTTGCCGTGATGGTGCCGGGTGGCAACGACCGGCATCGATTTGCCAGAACGATCGCTGATCTCGATGAAATCGAAGAAGCGGCCCTCTGCGATCCCGTTCGGCCCATCGTCCTGGTGCGGCGGCGCGCGGGCGCGCCGGTCGCGGCTGCCGTTGCGCCCGGACTTGGCCAGGTCGGGTTGATGTTGCCCTATAGCCCGTTGCACCACCTGATCCTGAGCGAATTTGATGGTGTGCTGGTCGCGACGAGCGGCAACATCAGCGGCGAACCTGTGATCACCGATCCGGACGAGGCCGAGGAGCGGCTCGCCCGCTGCTGCGACGCCTTCCTGCACCACGATCGTCCCATCCAGCGCCCTGCCGACGATCCGGTCTGGCGGGTGATGGGCGGGCGGACCAGATCGATCAGGCTCGGCCGCGGTTCGGCACCCATCATCCTGCACAACGCCTATGCGGCGGCTGACGCCGTGCTCGCCTGCGGAGGTCAACTCAAGGCGACGGTGGCGCTCGGGCTAGGCGACCGGGTCGTCGTGTCGCCACACATTGGGGACATGGGATCCTTGCGCTCACAAACAACGCTGAAGCAGGTAGCTAGCGATCTTCAAAGACTCTATGCGACGGATGCAACATGTATCCTCCACGATGCTCATCCGGATTTCACGACGACGCGATGGGCTCTGCGGCAAGAAGTGCCCGCAATCGGGATCCAGCACCATGTAGCGCACGCATCTGCGCTGGCCGGGGAGCATGGTTGCAAGGAGAAGATGCTGGCGTTCACCTGGGACGGTCTGGGGCTTGGGACCGATGGCACCTTGTGGGGCGGCGAGACCTTGTACGGGTCGCCCGGACAATGGCAGAGGGTCGGCAGCCTGCGTCCGTTTCGGCTCATCGGCGGCGACCGCGTTGCAGTCGAGCCGTGGCGCAGCGCGTACACGCTGTCGTTGGAAGCCGATCATAGGTGGGACTGCGTCCACACCCATGCAGCCGCCTACCGCCGTGCCTGGGCTGCCGGGGCCGGCATGATGTCCAGCTCGGTCGGTCGATTGTTCGATGCCGCCGCAGCAATGGTGGGCCTCATCGAGCACTGCAGTTACGATGGCCAGGCGCCGGCGCTGGCTGAGAGCATGTCAGGTGAAGTCATCACCGAGCCCGCTCTGCCGGTCCGCCCCCAGGGCGAGATCCGGCGGATCGACTGGACTCCCCTGGTTCCAATGCTCGTGGATTCGTCCTTGTCCGTTGGCGAGCGGCTCGGACGCTTCCACGGTTCATTGTCAGCAACCCTGGTTCGCGAGGCCCTGCATCATGGCGCGGCCAATCGCACCAGTATCATCGGACTGACGGGCGGCGTGTTCCAGAACAAGCTGCTCACCGAGCATGCGGCGGCCGCTCTGATCAGCCACGGCTTCCAGGTTCTCTTGCATGAACGCATACCGATGAATGACGGTGGACTGAGTTATGGTCAGGTCGTTGAATTTTCTGCGCGGAAAGCCCCATGAAACCTGGTGACGCCAAGCACTCCTCGCGCGACCTGAGCCGCATTTCGCTGGCGCACGGCAATGGCGGCAGAAGGATGCGTGAGCTGATTGAACAGGTCTTCCGCCGACATCTCCACAACGACCTGTTCGATACAAGTGCCGATGCAGCGATCTTACCGATGCTGCCAGCCGGCAGTTTTCCGGCCCTGACCTCGGACGGCTTTACGGTGGATCCGCTGGAGTTTCCAGGTGGCGACATCGGAAGTCTGGCGATCAACGGCACCGTCAATGACCTCGCAGTGTCGGGAGCAGAGCCGCTCTACATCGCGCTGAACTGCTTCATCGAGGAGGGCTTCGAACGGGAGCGCCTCGAGCGCCTTGTCGCATCCATGGCCGCCGCGGCGCGGGCCTCATCGGTCAAGGTGGTGACGGGCGACACCAAAGTCCTCCGCAATGGCGAGGGTGGCGGGCTTTATCTGGCGACAACCGGGCTTGGATTTCGCAGCCCTGACATCGCCCTTGGCCTCGATCAGATCCTCCCTGGCGATCGCATCATCGCCAGTGGCTCGATCGGCGATCATGGAACGGCCGTCCTGCTTGCCCGCAAGCAATTTGGTCTCACGGGAACGCTACAGTCGGACTGCGCCAGCGTTCTGCCGCTTGCTAGAAGCGCCCTAATGCAGCAGGGCATCCGATTCATGCGCGACCCGACCCGGGGCGGACTGGCAAGCGTCGCCCACGAGATCGTTCGATCAACAGCAAAAACCGTGCGCCTGTTCGAGCGTAAGATTCCGCTGCGCGATGAAGTGCAGGCCGTCTGCGATATGCTCGGCTATAATCCGCTCTATCTAGCCTGTGAGGGCAGGATCGTGGCTGTCGCCGATTCCCCGTCAGCCGAACGGCTGGTGCAGGCTTGGCGCGGCCTGCCGGGTGGAGAAGACGCAGCGGAAATCGGCGTCGTGGGCGAAGATGGGCCTTACGTCGTGTTGGAAACGGAGCTCGGCGGCGAACGGTTGGTCGAGGAGCTCGATTCCGACCCGCTACCACGAATCTGCTGAGCTTCGCGGATCTTGAGCCGAAGGTCTTTCATGGCCTGTTCGATCTCGTCGGTCTCGCACTTCAGTAGTTCAGGGACATAGGCAATTTCGATAAATTCGCCGACAAGATCACCGCCGGTGTTGTATTGCTGCCCCCACCATACGCCGGCCACGGCCGTTTCCGAAAAGATGCATGATCCCACGCCCCTAAAACTTGCCTCGACCTGCCCGTTGCCAAGAAAGTCGCGTAGCGCGGCGGTACCGCCTACAGGCAACGGAAGCCGGCGCAGATCGATGCGAAAGCTCGTCCCCGATTCGACGATCTCCGCCAACTTTGCGCTCACTTCCGAGAGCAGCGCCGCGATGATTGGATCAGAAACGAAATTGCCGTTGCCAGTCATTATCAACGTCCTCAGGGACTTGCCCCACCCGCATGGATCGGCAGCGTCCGGCTTGGGCCGCCAGCGGTGACGCATGACGTGCCCGTAGCCATTCACCGAAGGCAATGCGCGCGACCCGACAACGCCGAAAACTTCCCACGGCGCGCCCAACGCTAAGGGCGCGAGCTTTGCACATCTCCCGTCCAGACGCTATTGTCGCATTTGGGGGCTGGGTAATCTCGCATGACGACGCCGGAGGGCGGGGAGCAGACCTGGCTCGGTATCGCGATCCGGGGACTTCAATGAGCATTGCGCGTACGTCAATTCGGTTGCTGGCCATGGCGGTCGTCGCGGTTTGGTCTTGGCGCAGCGGTGCGGCGCAGACGCTCGACGGGGCACTGGCTCAAGCCTACCGCAACAACGAGACGCTCAATGCGGAACGCGCCAATCTGCGGGCGACGGACGAAGAGGTGCCCCAGGCGCTCTCCGGTTATCGCCCGCGCATCGAAGCGACCGCGGAGGCCGGTCCTCGTTACCTCAACGAGAAGGGAGCCGATGGCGCGCAGCAAAGCTCGACCACCACCCCTCGCGGCGTCGGGGTGACGGCAAGCCAGTCCATCTTCAACGGATTCCAGACGGCAAACCGGGTGCGTGCGGCCGAGAACCAGGTGCTTGCCGGCCGGGAGGCGCTCCGCGTCATGGAGCAGACCGTGCTGGTGGATGCAGCGACCGCCTATATGGATGTACTGCGCGATGCCGCGATCCTTGAACTGCAGAAGCGTAATCTCGACCTACTGGGAGAGCAACTGAACCTAGTCCGTAACCGGCAAGCGAGCGGTGACCTGACCACTGCCGATGTGGCGCAAGTGGAAGCTCGCCTTGCCGCGGCGCGGACAGCGGTGCTCGCGGCTCAGGCGACGTACAACTCGTCGCGCGCCACATTCGCTCGCGTAATCGGCAGCGAACCCGGCAAATTGACGCCCGGCCAACCGGTGGATCGCTTTGCTCCTGCGACGCTCGAGGCCGCCATCGCACTTGCGCGCACCCAGCACCCGGCCCTTCTTGCCGCCATGTACGGCGTCGATATCGCGCTTCTGCAGACCAAAATTGCCGAAGGGGCGCTGTACCCGATGGTGACGCTGGAAGGTAGCGTGAAACGCCGCTGGGACATCATGCCCGACCAGAATCTGATGTTTCCGGCGACGGGCACCGATGCGTCGATCATCAGCCGGGTGGTCATTCCTCTCTATCAGGGGGGCAGCGAGTACGCCAAGATCCGCCAATCGAAGGAAATGACCGGTCAGAAACGACTGTCGCTTGAAGCGGTGCGCAAGCTCGCACGGGCCACCGTCGTGCAGGCGTGGAGCGCGGTTGCTGCAACGAGGGCGCAGGTCGATTCGGCGCAAGCTCAGGTGAAGGCGGCCGAGTTCGCACTCGAATCCGTCCGGCGCGAGTTCGGCGCCGGCCAGCGCAGCACGCTCGAGCTGCTCACGGTTCAGCAGGAGCTGCTGAATGCGCGGATCGCCCTGGTCATGACTCAGCGGGAGCGGGTGACGTCCTCCTACGCGCTGCTCGCGGCCGTTGGCCGGCTCGCTCCTGGCGTTCTCGGATTGCCGACAGAATCCTATGATCCGTCGGTGCACTATCATCAGGTCAGGGATTCCTGGTTCGGGGTGCGCACACCCGATGGCCGCTGATGCCGCTTCCGACTGCACATCGCTACGGACTCATGGGAGAAGTTATTTGTTCCGGGAGCCAACTCGGCGCGCTCGGGCGATTCCGGCTCGGCGGAGCTCCCGATTTCTGCGGAAAACCAGCTGATCCCGTTGTTGGGCTATGCCAACCGCTTTGCCAACCACGCGGCGATGATCATCCCGGCGAGCGCCAGCGCGCTCGCGATAGCGAACATGACGTTGGACAACCCATATGCCAGCAACAGGCCGGCGGCGCCCGACCCCAGGGCCTGACCAAGGCTGGTGACCGCAATCCATCGGCCCAAATCCTCGCCCTGATGCTCGCCCGCAATCAGGGAGGTCCAGTAGGTGATAATCGGGGCAGCCACACCCGCCGCCATCGCAATCGCGCCGACGCCAAGCGCAAGTGCTGGCGCAGTTGTCGCGGCCGAGGCGAGAGCAAGAGCGATCCCAAGCATGCCCAGCGCGGGCGCGATCAACCAGCGCGTCGCCTTCGGCGGCACAACCGGCGAGAACACGAGTATTTGGGCGAGCAGCATCACAGCGCTGCACTCGGCGAGCATCAATCCGATGGTCAACCCGGAGGCGCTTGAGCCAAGATTGCCGCGCAAGGCCAGGTGAACGTCAAGAGCAGCAACAGCGCCCGCAACGATCGCGGCCAGCACAAGCAAGCTCTTGGAGGTTCGTTGGTCATCGGCTCCGCGGAGGGTATGCATTGGCATGTGAACTGGAGGGTCTCTTCGAGACGGGAACTGTGCGCGCGATCACGCAAGCGCTAACCAGCGCAAGCACGATTGGCCAAAACAGCGGGGCTCCGGCCTCAAGTTGAGCTTGCTTCGAACTCAGGATGGACAAGGTGCCGCCGAGCAGCGGACCAACCATAAAGCCGATCATGGTTGCCGCTCCAATCCAGGCGAACCGCCGCGCACGCCACCCATCGTCGGGCGACCAGTCACCAACGGTCGCGAGCGCCACGGGTGTGATTGCCGCTGCCGAAACCCCGGCCAGCGCTCGCGCCGTGTAAAGAAGCAACAAGTCGCCTGCAAGTTCGAACAGCATCAGGCTGGTGGAAAATCCTGCAAGACCCAGGATGAGCACCGGTCGACGGCCCCAGCCGTCCGAGATCCTCCCAAGGAAGGGAGCGGAAACGAAAATGGCAGCCGTGTAGGCCGCCGTCATGAGACCTGTATGCCGCGATATCGTCGCGGGATCATCGAAGCCGGACACGGCCGCAATCCGCGACGGCAGGTTTGGCAGAATGATGCTGAACGCCAGGGCGGTCGCAAAGGCGGCGAGTACCAATGCCCCCCTGGTTGTGAGCGGCAAGCCGCGGTTGGAAACACTATCTGACATCTTGCGGTCTCGTTCAACTGGAGACCTTAAACAGCTGCACAATCGATAAACAAGCCTGCGCGTGCTGGTTGGATGCAGTGACGCCTCACCGACTATAGAAGTGATCATCCCTTGAGCATCCATGATCATCTAGCGGGCATTGGTCTGTTGACGCAATTCGCTCAAAGATGACGCGCTTTCTGGTACGACGCGCAAACGCGCCCCGTCGTCTCCGTGCGATGCTCGCCGCTTCAGCTGACAAATTCGGAGGGGGCGCGGAATTCTCGCGAACTTGGCGGTGACCACAGGGGTAAGCCAACCGGAAGCTCAAGTGCTGCTGTGCAGTGGACGTACCCTCAACGAAGATGCTCAGGGCTAGAAAACTCTTGATCCGCCTCCGCCAAAAGAGCCGGCTCACGGGACCATTATCCTTCCGACCTGATCAGCCATTTAGATCGTTCGAACGCGGCTTTCCGGGGGATGACACGAACGGCAGGCGGCTCACTCACCCGCGCTCCGCAATGGGTCCACACGAAGTGAAAGCTGAATCGGGGTCGGATTCTGTAAGATGTCCAGCACGGGGCAATGACGGTCAACGATTTCTTTGAGGCGCGCCAACTCGCCTTCGGGAGCCGGACTGTCCAAAATTACCTCGGCTTCAATGACTTGATAACCCGGCCGAACGTCCGCTTCGACGTCGAACAAGCCGCGCAAGTCAATCCTGCCGGAAAGCCGAACCGAAACGCCATTGAGGGGAATGCCAAGCGCGTCGGCATAGAGGCGGTAGGTGATTTCCTGACAAGAGCCTAGGGCAGCCAAAATGTACTCCACTGGGTTCGGTCCTGTGTCCTGCCCGCCGAGGCCCGCTGGCTCGTCGACCTGGACGCTGAACTGGCGAATCGCGACGGCGCTGTCAACGCCATCTCCGAGACGGGATTGCGCTCGGAAGGTCGCTAACGCTTGGGCAGGGTCAGCGCTCAGCGCAGCCTGCGCGCTCGAGAACACCTCCTTGAACTTGAATGCCATTTATTCCTCGACGGGTTGTGACGGTCGCGAAAAGCGATGGTTGTACAGATCAAACGGCCTATCAATCGGTCCGCACAGAAAACGACGGGCGTCATCTGAACCAAGAGCTCACGGCTATTTCGTCCTATTGATGCGATGGAGGAAAGACAAATTCCGCTGTCCGGGCAACGAAGACCAAGAACTCGAATTCTCCACCACTCCCGCGCGATCAATCAGGATGGCGATCGCATTCTTCCAGGCTTGAGGCAGATCAACACACGTCACGGCTTGCACGGCAATCTCACGGACCCTGCTAGGGACCGGTGGCGAAGCCGCGACGGGAGATCGACATGGCATACCTGGAGACCGAGGTGATAGCGGCGCACCGCCACATTCGCCGCCGCACGGTGGCATATGTGCTTCTCGGCACTTTGCTCGCCAGTTATTTATCCTATCCCTATGTGACCCTGTATCGGCTTGATCGGGCCTTGGAAGCCAGCGATACCCGCGTGGTTGCAGAACTGATCGACTGGCCGAGCATTCGGACGCAGCTGAAGACGGACGTTACGACGTCGCTCGCAACGCAGGCCTATGGCGCAAGCGGGCCGGAAGCGATTGGCGCGGCTTTTGCGCTGGCGTTAAGTCCATATGTGTTCGACCCCGTAGCCGAGCGCGTTATCTCGCCGTCCGGACTCATCGCCTGGTATTCGGACGCACGAAGATCGGGCCGATCGAGCACGTTATGGGAGGCAACGAGCTACGCGTTCTTCCGGACCCCGACGCGCTTCCTAGTCACACTGAGGATGAACGAGCCGCAATATCCGAATATCGAATTCGAGATGAGATTGAAGGGTTTGAGGTGGCAGGTCGATCACCTGGTCTGGCCGCGCGCGCGCGGTATCGCCGTTCCCGGGTCCGGCGCATCCGGACCGACGACAGAATGATCAATCGCAGCCACTCATGAGCGCGCTTGCACTTGCAGCAGCCCCGCGAAGCTTGCGGATGAAGGCGTTCACAATTGATGACGGCGGAGACGAGGGGCTCATAACTCGAGCGCCACTCTTAACCGGGCCTTCTCGAGCCGCCGACTTACCGCTGCCAAGCGGGTGATGAATTGATTGAGCTCCTCACCTTCAAAGCCCGCGAAAACGATATCGGCGGCGGCTTGCTGCTGCTCGCTATCGCGGCTTAGCTGCTTGAGCGCCTTGCGTGACAATGAAAGCCGAACGACCCGCCGGTCCAACGGGCAAGGCTTGCGCCCCACCAGCCCGGCCTTTTCAAGCAGCTTGGATTGGGTTGTGACAAAGGATCCATTAACATGCAACATCCTCGCAACGGCATTGACCTGAACGCCGTCGCCGGTGTCCAGATCGGAAATGGCCATTAGGATCATCCATTGCGGCCCGCTGATGCCGAGCGCTCGGGCCAAAATCTGCCGAAGCTCCTCCAGATGGGCATTGATCGCCGTGATTGCCCAGGTCAGGCGATTGGCCGTCTCACTCTCGCGCTTCCAGTCTGTGCTCTTGGTCGCGGACATCGTTCTTTCCGTCACAGCGTAACGCATTCCGGCGGCAGCACGGCGTCAGTGCATGCCGCCGCCGGCTGCTTCTTTGCGATCCTTGAACGAGTTCGTTTTATGACATTGGTGGCATTGATTGATCTGCGTGCTTCCGTGCCCACCCATCGAACCAGCCGAAAAATGTTCGGTAAAATGGCTCGGCGGGGCCTGATGGCATTGCGCACAGATCTTTGACGCGGGAGAGGGATGCAGAAACCAAGTGATCCGCCATGTCTCGGTGTCATGGCAGCTTGCGCAATTGCGTCCCAGGAGCTCCTGATGTGGGTCCTGATTACTGTGGCAGCTCGCACAATCCAGCGCACTCCTCTCCACCCCAGGTGAGACGGAAATTCCGAGAAAATCCGCCATATCCTTGACCATCTGCCGGGTTACTCCCGGATGGCCTGCCGCTCCGATGGCGAGGTGTGAGCCAATTCGCGCGAGCGCCGCGTGATCCATTCGGGTCGGCCGGCCTGCCGCTTGATGTTCGCTATGGCAGCCGCGGCAATCCTCGACCGTGGCGTGGAAGGCAGTCGGCTGCTTGGCCAGATCCGCGGCGGCGTTGGCGTGGCATTTGATGCAGGTCTGAGCTTCAACACCGCGCGCAGGTGTATGACACGCTTCGCACTTGCCGCTCAAGAACGCATGCTCCTTGGAGAGGGGACCAGGCTGGAAGGTTTCTTGCCATCCCGGAATAGAGGCCGATCCGGTGCGATAGAGCATCGCGATGGCGGTTCCGCTGGCAAGCAGCCCGGCGACGACCAGCAGAAGGTAAAAGGCATTGAGCGGCTTCACGACAGCCACCGCAGCCCGTAGTAAATTTCTCCTGCGATGTGCAGGGCGAGCAAAGTGTACATGAGGATTGCGGCCACGACATGCGCCACGATCCAGCGCATCGACACCTTCTTCAGGATCTCGCGCGAGCCGATGGCATATTCGAGATCGGCGATGCCTTCAACGACCTGCAGCATCGAAACGTTCTGCAGGGCTGGCGCGCTGATATTAGCGGCAGCGGCGTCCTCGAGGGCCTGGCGCTCGGCAAGGGCTTCCGCTGCCTGATTGTAGGTCGCGCGAAGTGTCCCCAGGTGCGACTCCGCCTCCTTCAGCTCAAGAGACGTCTGCGGCAGGTAATATCGGCCGATGAACCCCGTCGCCACCACGATCAACATCGTGACGAGAAGCGCGATTCCGAGTTGGCTCTGGTATTTGTGGCCGGTGTGAAGAATGGCCAGAAACGCGCCGAAGACACCGGCATAGACGTGAAACGCCAGCAGCGCGCGCAGCGACACGACGCGAGTCACCCATCGCTTGAGCCAAGCCGTATATTTGACGAGCGGATAGATCAGAAGCAAGACCATCAAGGTGGCAGCGGCCACCCCGAGCACAAAGCCTGTCAGGCTTCCGGCAAAGCGCGGCGCGGTGTGAAACAGGAATGCTGGCACCAGGAAGAGGATGACAGAGAGCACGGCCTCGGTGATCTGCCGTTCGGTCTGATTCATCTCAGGCCTCGACAACCAGATTGCCGACGGATTTGGCTTGGCAGGCGAGGATGATGTTCTGGGTCTTGTCCTCGGGTGTCAGGGCGTCCTCGACCTCCATCGTCACCTGACCTTCGAGGAGTTTCGTCTTGCAGGTACCGCAAACCCCGACGCGGCAGGCGTAGTCGATCGACACTCCATTGGACTCGGCGACCTCAAGCACGGTCTTGTCGGGCGGCAGGGCTGCGATTTTGTTGGCCTTGGCAAACCGAATGGTTGCCGTCGCCGGCCCTAGAGCAGGTGCGGCAGGCGGCGCACCCGCCGCCGCGGGAGCAGCCGGCTCGGCTGAGAGCACCTGTGTCACCCCCGGTGGCGGCACGGCGCCGCGCGCTGGTCCGAACGCCTCGGTCTTCACCTGGTCAGACGGCACCCCGACTGTCGCAAGGATCTTCTTCATGGCCTCCATCATGCCGGGCGGGCCGCAGAGGTGGACGCGCCGCTTTTGGATATCTGGAACCGATTGGCTCAGGAGCTCCTTGGTCACGTGACCCTGCGGTCCCATCCAGGAGGTGCCCTCTGCGCGCGCCATGGTGGCGATCACGTGCAGGTTCGGCATGCGGCGTTGCAGATATTCAAGCTCGTCGCGAAAGATGAAGTGCTCGGTGGTCTGGACGCCGTAGACGAGAAAAATGTCGCCCCGCCAGGCGGTATCAAACAGATAGCGTATGGCAGCCATCAAAGGGGTGATTCCCACCCCGCCACCGATCAGGACGACGCTGTCGGCCTCCTTGCCTCTGAAGGTGAACGCGCCAAAGGGCGCAGTGACTTCGATCAGATCGCCTTGTTTGACCTTGTCATGCATGTAATCGGAGAAGATGCCTGGCTCCTCCCGCTTGATGGTCGTCTCCACATAGGCGGTCTGTGCGGCCGACGAGGCGATGGTGTAGGAGCGCCGCACGAGCTTGCCATCAATTTCAGCGGTATAGGTGAGAAACTGCCCCGGCAGGAAGGTAAAGGGAATGGGACCGCCGTCGGGGCTCTTGAGTCGAAAGGTTTTGACGTCGTTCGTTTCGCGAAAGATGCCGGCGACCTGTAGTTTGCCTTTCCAGGGCGAGGATGCGGCGGCAGGACTTGCCGCCGCAACTGCCGAGCTTGGCGGGGCAGCTTCACCCGCCCGGGTCGATGGAGGCGTACCCGGAGATGCGGCAGGAGGTGGTGTGGTGGGCGGCGGCGCACTTGGCGGCCCCGGAGTAGCTACTCTGCCAGATGCAGTGGCGAGAGCGGGAGCGCTCGTCAATCTTTGCACCAACAGGTTGGCACGGCGCAGACGCAGAACATACACGAGGATCATGGCCACGGTGAATGTCGCCAGCACCGCCATTGTGACGACATGAAACCACGACAATCCAAGCCCCGCATCGTTCGAAGCCGTCAGGGCAGGAAGATTCAGTTGTGTCCTGAACCAGTCCAGCGCGATCTGCTGTGGGGGCTTTCCTTCTGAAAGCGCCCGAAGCGTGGTAGCCGCGCTCTTCGCCTGGTTAAGCGCATCCCGAAGCCGCGATGTAGCCTCCTCCGCGCCCTTGGAATCAGCCCTCGCATTCGCCTGGCGAAGCGCCGCTTCAGCGCTGGCGATCTCTTCTGTGGCGGTATTGAGCGCCGCGCGCGTTTGCGACTCGATGCGCTGGCGCTGCTCGGCTGAGAGGCTCGGCATCTCCATCAGCGACGGATAAAACGCCTTGCGCGGACGGCCCCCCATCATTTCGCCCATCCCGCCCATGCCGCCGCCGTGGCCTGCGCCGCCCGGGGATGCGCCTCCCATTTCTCCCATCCCTGCGCTCGGCGGGCCCATTGGCGGCCTCGACGGGACAGGCGGAAATCCCATGCTGCCCGGCGCCGCTGGATTCGCTGGCGCAGATGCATTCGGATGATGGGATTCGTGCCCCCCTTCCGTCTGCGCATCGGCGTGGAAGACAGAAAGGCTCACGAACGTGGCTGCTGCAATCCGGGCCAACCATGAACGGCGACGTTGAGATGCGAACGGCACGAAAGAGACTCCCGAACTTCTATTATGAGAGAGCATCATCTGGCAGAGAACACAACCCGGTTGCTTTTCCCGGAGTCTCCAGACACGTCCCATCGCCAGAGAGGGCACACAGCGCGACATCATAGTCCCGGGACTCAGCGATTTCCCTTTGGAAGATGGCGGGATTTGAAGTCACCCCGCGCACCCTATCCTCCTGCACAAGCCGCCGGCTGCGTCCAGGATGTTGCGGGCCACGAATCGCCCCCTTTCCTGCAGAGGTTTCAGGAATTGGCAAAGCCCCGGCTCCTACACCTGCAATGCGTCATGGTCATAATGAACCGGATTGGGTCGCCGTGATTGACCTGCATCATACTTGACAAGCCGGATGTTCGACAAACTGTTATAAGTTCATCCGATCATCGAGCTCATGCAATGCAACATTGTGAACGGAACCTTTGCCCTCCTTTGCCAGAGTGTCAATCCAAGCATCAAGCCGTGATAACTGCTCGAGATCACCTGGACGCGCTTGCGAAGGAAGCGGCGATTTCAACAGCTCCGCGGCGCCGGACCAACCACTGGGAACCGGCCCCGTATTTCGATGCGCCGGGCGCGCCGGGGATACTTCCGACCTGGACGAGCAGCTCAAAAGACGTGGTCGGCTGCTCGCTCGGGCCCGCCCGGCTTTGGTTCACGGCAGGTTACGGCATCATCAACGAAGTCTATTGGCCGAGGATCGACATTCCGCAGATTCGGGACCTCGGCTTCATCGTAGCCGACGACCGGGGATTTTGGATCGAGGTCAAGCGGATCGGTCAATATCAGCTGCGATCGGTCGCACCAGGCGTTCCCGCCTATGAAATCACCCATTCCCATTCGCGGTTCAGCTTGCGGCTTCGAATCACGCCCGACCCGCTGCGCGATGTGCTTTTGATCGAATGTCGCCTTGAGAGTGACGATCCGGCGTTGCGAATCTATGTGCTGGTTGCCCCCCATCTCGGCGCCACCGGCTACAGCAATCGCGCTGTCATCGCCGAGCATCGCGGACGGCGTTTTCTGTCGGCGGAACGGGCGCCGTTTGCGATGGCCCTTGCCGCCGTCGACGAGCACCAGCAGGACGCCGTCACGAGGGCGAGCGCGGGTTATGTCGGCGCCAGCGACGGCTGGCAGGACTTCGCCGGCAACGGCAGGATGGCATGGGAGTACCCGGCTGCCGGTCCCGGCAACGTCGCGCTGTTGGCGGAGCTGCAGCCATTCAGCGTGCTCGCTTTGGCCTTCGCAAGCAGCCAAGGTGCGGCCGCGACACTGGCCGTGTCATCACTGATGCAGCCGTTCGATAGCGTTTTGGACTCGCAAATCGCCGATTGGAGCGCCTGGCACCGCAGCTGCGCTGAATGTTGCGCCCGACCGGCGGGCGCTCCGGCTCATTTGCAGGATCAGTTTGTTACATCCGTGATGGTTTTGCGCACACACCTCGATAAGACCTATCCGGGCGCGATGGTGGCAAGCCTGAGCGTGCCCTGGGGCGACACGGGTAACGAGCGAAGCGGTTATCATTTGGTTTGGCCTCGCGACCTCGTCGAGTGCGCCACGGCGCTGCTTGCCTTCGGAGGGGAGGCGGAAGCGCGCAACACCCTACGCTACCTGATCGCAACACAAAATGTGGAAGGACACTGGCAGCAAAACCAATGGTTGGGTGGCGAACCCTATTGGCGCGGGGTCCAACTCGACGAAGCGGCCTATCCGGTTCTTTTGGCCGCTCTGCTCGCCGACCGGGATGCCTTGGGGGGAACAGAGCCCCACGACATGATCCGTCGCGCGCTCGGCTATATCGCCCGGGTTGGCCCCTCGACCGATCAGGACCGTTGGGAAGAAAATAGCGGACTGAACGCGTTCACCCTTGCCACCTGCATCGCGGCGCTTGTCGCAGGCGGCTCGCTGCTCGAGCCTATGGCGCGCCACTGGGCCACGGCGCTCGCAGACTTCTGGAACGCCCATCTGGAAGACTGGCTCACCGCGTGCGGCACCGATCTGGCAAAACAGTTCGCCATTGCCGGCTATTATATTCGCACGTCGCCGCCATCAGTACTTTCCGAAGGCCAGACCGCGCTCGATGAGCACGTGCCCATTCGCAACCGAAGCGATGGGATGCGAATGCGGGCGAGCGAACAAGTCAGCACGGATTTCTTGCGCCTGGTCCGCTATGGCCTCAGGGACGCATCTGATCCACTGATCCTGGATACGATCAAGGTGATGGACCGGCTCCTAAAAGTCGAAACCCCCTCCGGTTCGTTCTGGCACCGCTATAATGGCGATGGCTACGGCGAGCACGATGATGGCCGGCCGTATGATGGGGCCGGCAGAGGCCGGCCCTGGCCGCTTCTCGCAGGGGAGCGGGGCCATTATGCCTTAAGCGCCGACGAAGATCCCTTGCCGATGCTTGAGACGATGGCCGCATCAGCCAGCCCCGGCGGTATGATCCCTGAACAGGTCTGGGATGCGTCACCAATCCAGGAGCGGCGATTGCATCCCGGCCGCCCCACCGGATCGGCCATGCCGCTCGCATGGGCGCATGCCGAATTTGTCAAGCTTGCCGTCTCCCGCAACCACGGCCGGCCATTCGACCGACCGGAGGCCGTCTGGAATCGCTACGGGGGAAGGAAGAAGACATCCGCTTACGCCTTCTGGTGGCCCCACGCGCAAATCCGGTCGATCATCGCTGGCTGCCGTCTGGTCATTGCGCTGCCTCGGGCGGGTATGGTGCACTGGGGCGTCAATGGCTGGCGTGAGGTCTCGGACCTCGAAGCACTCGATAGCAGTCTCGGCTTCTGGGTGGCGGAACTCGACACTGGCCGGATGAACAAGGGTGAAAGTATCGATTTCACCATCCGTTGGCAGGAGGGTGGTTGGGAACGGATCGACCATCGCATCGAGGTGGTATCTGCTCGCGAGAATATGTGAGGGCGTTCAGCCATGCCAAACTCCCGATAGCGGGTGGGATAGCCATGGTAGAAGAATTCCTTCCCATCTCCTTCGGCTGGAGATCATCATGTATCGCTGTATTCGAACACTTTCTGTTGTTTGCGCCGCGCTTGCCTTCGCAATGACAGCAGCTGCTTCTGCGCCCGACACTTCGGAGGTCGCGCGAGCCGCCTTTGAGGCCAAAGATCGCGGTCAGTTCCTGATGGCGATCGGCCTGTTCAATCAGGCCATGAAGGACGAGCAACTTTCGAAAAAGCAACGCGGCCTGCTGCTGTTCGGCCGTGGCGCCGCCTATCAGCAACTCGGGATGACAGAGGCCGCCCTCACCGATCTGGACGGGGTGGTCGCGCTGCTACCTGATTTTCCTGGCGGCTACGTCTATCGCGCCGTGATCTGGGCCGCGGAGCGGCGATACGGAGAGGCCTTCACGGATTTGCAGCTAGCCCATCAGCTTGCCCCGAACGATGCGAGCGTGCTTCTGAATCTCGGCAACCTCTACGCTCAAACGGGCAGGCTCGAGCTCGCAATTGAGAACTACGGCCAAGCGATCGCGCTGCGTCCGGATTTCGACAAGGCCTACTTTGATCGGGCGGGCGCTTACACGGTTAAGCACGATTTCGCACGCGCAATGGCGGATTTTGACAAGGCGATCGAGCTTCGTCCCTCGTTCGCGGATGCTTTCGCCAGTCGCGGGGCGCTGTATCTGGCGAATGGGAATTTCGAAAGAGCTCTTTCCGACCTCAACGCCGCCCTCAAGCTCGCGCCGCGCAACGCGCGATATCATGACGCCCGTGCCAATGCCTATCTGGTTGAGGCCCGCTACAGCGACGCGCTTGCCGAGTTCGAGGAGGCCTTGCAGATCGATCCCGGCAATCCCGCGCTGTATTTTGGACGTGGCCGCGCCCGCCTGTTTCTGGAAAATACCGCGGACGCAATCAACGATCTCCAGGTGGCGGTGCGGCTGCGGCCGACCGATGGCAACGCTGCGATCTGGCTGCACATCGCACGGCTTCATGCAAAATCCATTGACGACGATGAGTTCGCCACCAACGCCGCAAGAGTGAAACGTGACGTGTGGCCTGGCGCGGTGCTCGACCTGTATCTGGGAGCACTGATGCCGACGGACATGCTCGCAAAGGCCCAAGAAGGTGCTGAGCATGACTCCGAGCGGCGGCTTTGCGAGGCTCAGTTTTATGTCGCCGACTATGGTATCCACCGAGGCGCTACAAACGAGGCTTTGGACATCATGAAGGGAGTTGTTTCGCGCTGCCGCTCTTTTGCCCTTGTCTACGGCTCCGCACGGGCGGAGATCCGCTTGGCGCAGCACTGAAGCGTTGGTCGTTATCTGCAACAAGCACGGTGCACACCAGGGATTCCGTGAAGAGTAGCGTACCACGGGTATCGGCGCCGTCGCACGAACTCTTGCGACATCGTTTCTGGTCGGGATCCGCAGTATCATTCTGCTGGGCAACTAACGCGATGAAATCGCGAGTGCCAACGAGTTGACGCGGGTGCGCAGATCGATGTCCTCCACGCATGCATCTTAGCGCGGCACCGAAACCGTGATCCGCATTGAGCCGACGTGAATCAAGTTCGGCGACTTCGCCGAGCACGCCATTTGCGGGCTGTCGCGCGGCTTGCCCTGCTTGGCCGGCCAGGAACCATTGGATTGCGTTAGCCGATGCGGATCCGCGCCTCGGAGAGGAACTCGTAGGGCGGCAAATACAGATTGGCAGGCGCGGGACCGCGTCGTACGCGGCCAGAGGTGTCGTAGACGGAGCCGTGGCACGGGCAGAACCAGCCGTCATATTGGCCTTGGTGGCCGAGCGGAATGCAACCAAGATGCGTGCAAATGCCGACCACAACAAGCCATTGTTCGTGGCCGCTTTTCACGCGATCGGCATCACTTTGCGGATCGGGCAGTGTTCGCGGATCGATGGCGCGCGCCTCCTCGATCTCCTTAGCGGTGCGGTGCCGCACGAATATTGGCTTGCCGCGCCAGAAGACTTTGATGATCTGGCCTTCGGCAATGGGCGCGAGATCGATTTCAATGGGAACAGCCGCCGCAATCGTTGACGCATCGGGGTTCATTTGGCTGATCAGAGGCCACATAGCGGCCGCCGCGCCTACAGCTGCAGCCGCCCCGGTCGCAACATAAAGGAAGTCGCGGCGTGTTGGCTCGGCCAGACTGTCAGTGGTCATGTTTTGACTCTCGTGTCGTTCGAGGCGCCAGTGTCTGGCCCGATGGCCTCGTTCTGCGTATCTGTCCTCGATCGGGATCTCTTTGTGTGTTGTCACATTCTCGGACGTCACGTCACTAGCTCAACGGTCAGCACGCCGTTCGCGAACTGCGCCTCGACCTTGTCGAGGTCGATGCCGACTGGCATGTTAATAAACCGTTCGAACGAGCTATATCCGCGTCGGGGAGAGTAGCGCGACTATAGATCGAACGCCTCCTCCAACTCGAAGGGAACTTCTCGCGGCAATTGGTGTGTCAACGTTCCGCCGGATGTGCCGGTTTGTCTCTGACCAACGGTACGCCATCACGCGGCTCCTGCCACTTGTTGCCGGCTAGGCGAGTATGGCAATGCTTCTGCAGGAAGCTGAGGTTACGGCGCTTCAGTGTTCCGAGGAGAGACCAGATAAACATCCTCCTGAAAGACCACATCTAAACAGCGGCTCAGCCTCCTTGGATTTCATTGAACGCCTACCATTGCTGTCGATCGTCTATTTACCCATATTCATCGACTTCGGCGCCGATGCAGGTGCGGCCGCTGAGCCTGGCATCGGCGCCATTCCCAGCACCATCTTGCGCTGATCGTCGGTCAGGACTTTGGCGGCATCGCCCACGTTGCGAATGAAGTTCAGTCTTTGATCCGCCCTCAACTTTTCGATCTCGCGGATTTTGGCCTCGACCGACGTGGCATCTGGCTGGTCTGCTGCCGTTTGCAACCAGAGGGCCTGCTCTGCTTCGTCGATCTTCCGCTGCTGATTTGACTGGTCGACGAGGGCGCGCTGCTTGATTTCGTTGAGGCTGGTCCTCTGCTGGGTAGAAAGGCCGAGCTTGTCGGCATATTCGAGGTAAAATCCCGTCGCACCCACGTGATAAATATGAGATGAGCCGGGAAATCCCGGTAGGCTGGTTTGCATTAACATGCCCGATGCACTGGACGACCCAGATCCGGGCGCCTGTCCCATCGATCCCATGCAGCAACCGCCGCCCATGCCGCTGGACGAAGCGCCGGACATTCCCCCCATACCCCCTGACGGGCTTCCCGACATTCCGCCCATGCCGGACATCGAATTGTTGGATTGGCCTCCCATCGAGCCCATTTCCTTGTCGTCCATCATCGCCATGCGAACGGACGGTGATGCCGCGAGCACAGAGGTTACGACTAGCTGCGATGACAGCACGCCCATGAGGGCGACTGCGGCGACCCGGTACGACATTGTCGGGACAGATAGCAGGTTGTTTCGACGGCTAAGGCTCATGTCTGGTCCTCCTGATACTCACGTCATGTTGCTGTCTCTTGGTGAAAGACGTTTGATCTAAAACAAAGTCTGCGGTCAAATGCGTGACAACCTCCAAATAGGTGACGGCACTTCAACGACAAATGGCCGCCGAGGCTTGTAATGATTTCGCTGTTCGAGCGTCTATCGAATGGTTGGTCCTTGGCATCAAAGGGGGAAGCGGAATGGGAGACCGGCGGAAGGCGCATGATTCGGCTCGGCATAAGCGGCCGATCAAACCCGGAAGTGGGGCTGCGCTCGGCGCCGACCAGGTTCCACGCAGTTGCCCGAAAATTCTGTTCGTCACCTCCGAATTTGCCGACTACGTAAAAGTGGGCGGCCTTGGCGAAGTATCCGCCGCGCTGCCCCGCACGCTCCGAAATAAGTGCGATGTGCGCGTCTTGCTCCCAGGGTATAGCGATGTCGTGAGCCAACTTCGGGCAGTCGAAATCGTCGGTCATTTGCCTTCCCGCGGCGGCGTCCCGGCCTGCGATCTTGCGCGCAGCACCACGGACGACCATCTTGCCGTCTATGTGCTGCTCTGTCCGCAGCTTTTCGAGCGCGACGGCGGTCCCTATGGAGACGCAACGGGCATTGACTGGACGGACAATGATCTTCGTTTTGCCAGGCTCGGTCTTGCCGCTGCACAGATCGCGTCCGGCACAGGTGATCCAAATTGGATACCGGACCTGCTGCATCTCAATGACTGGACCTCGGCGCTGGCGCCCGCCTACCTGGCCTGGAGCGGCCGATCGATACCGAGCGTGCTGACCATCCACAATCTTGCGCATCGCGGCTTGTTTGCGCGGCATCGCTTAGATCGGCTCGGCATTCCCCACGCAGCATTCGACATCAATGGGGTCGAGTTCTGTGGTGACATTTCCTTCCTCAAAGCGGGGATTTTTTACGCATCGCACATTACGACCGTGAGTTCCACCTATGCGCGGGAAATCGTGACACCCGAGCATGGCTGCGGCTTGCACGGGCTGCTCAGAGGAAAGCTCGATCAGGGGCGCTTGACCGGTATCATCAACGGCATCGACGAAAGCTGGGACCCTCTGACGGATCCGCACCTGGCGCGACCGTTCAGTCCGGATGACTGGAAGGGAAAGGCCGCCAACGCGCAAGCGCTAAGGAGAACGTTCGGCTTGGCGGTGTCGCGGGGCCCGCTGTTTGCGATCGTCTCGCGATTGGTCCATCAGAAAGGCCTGGACATTGCAATCGAAGCCATTGAAACGATCGTGCGACAGGGCGGTCAGATTGTCGTCACCGGCAGAGGCGAAAGCGAACTCGAACAGTCACTTTGCCAGATGGCCAAGCAACATCCCGGCAAGGTCGGCATCAAGATCGGATACGAGGAAACGACCGCGCGTCAGATGCTGGCGGGAAGCGATTTTCTGCTGATGCCCTCGCGCTTTGAACCATGCGGATTGACCCAGATGTACGCGCAACGTTTCGGCTCATTGCCTGTTGCACATCGAACCGGCGGGCTTGCCGATACCATTCAAGACGGTGTCACCGGTCTGTTGTTCCGTGAGTTCTCGCTCGGCGGCCTCCTCGGAGCGATCTACCGCTCTCTCGACGTTTATCATTCACCTTCGCGTCTGCGCACGATGCGCAGGGCCGCGATGGCGCGCCCCACCGGCTGGAATGATGCCGCAGCGGATTATGCAAGCATCTATGATTCAACCCTGACCGCGGCGTGAAGTCGGTACGCGGGCCAAACCATAAGAGTGTGCAAGTCTGGAGAAAAAACAAGAATCGCCGCGAGTTCCAATACTATCATCAACGTTCAAGCGAACCGCCGTCTCGTCGGCGGAAACATGGGAGGGAAAATGGGGCCCGCATTGCCGCAGCTTTGCGCGCTTGGACAAGCGATCTGCGTCCTGATCGCGCCAGAGACCACGTACAAGGCCAACTGGCAGGTGTACCAGAAAGGGCGTTCGGTCGAGGTCCTCTGCGTCGAAAATCCGACCCAGAAGCCCGCCTACGTCGTCTCGCGACCGCAATCCGAGAGGCCGCCGGAAATCGAACTTGAGGACGGGCTAAAGTTCTGCTCTCCGCTCGTGTCGTAGGCTGGATGCCGTCTAGGAAGTGGCCAAAAAAGCTTGCGCCGCAGATGCTGGCGGAAAGCGTTCGGCCGATGCCCTCGCGCTTCGAGCCATTGCGGGTTGACGCAGATGTGCTTGCAATGCTTCGGCACACATCTATGAATTAGCCATGACCTCAGCCTGAAGTATGGCGCGCTGGTCACAGTGTCGGAATATTAATCCGCGCAGCTTGTACAACGAACCGGGTGTGCAAGTCTGGAGAAGGATACGAACCGCTCCGAGTTTCCGGGAGACCCCCATGCAGTCGTTGCTTCATCGCTTGCCGCTTCGCCTATTCCTGCTAGGCGTCATTCTCACGATATCGGGCGTGCAGGCGAGGGCTGGGACCTACAATCTGGTCCTTGAGCGTCGCGCGGTAAACATTACCGGCCGTCCGGCCGCGGCGATGTTGATCAATGGTCAGCTGCCAGGACCGCTGCTGCGTTTCAAGGAGGGCGAGAATGTCACGATCAATGTAACGAACCAGCTCGACGAACCCGCATCCATTCATTGGCATGGCTTAATCGTTCCGCCGGAGATGGATGGCGTGCCCGGCATCTCGCCCGGTTACGGCAATGGCATCCAGCCGGGGACGACATTCACCTATCGCTTCAAGGTGAAACAATCGGGAACGTACTGGTACCATAGCCACTCCTCCGGCGAGCAGGAGCAACTCGGGATTTACGCGCCGATCATTATCGAGCCTCGGCAGCCGGACCCTTACCGGTACGACCGTGACTACATCATCATGATGTCGGATTGGACCGACGAGGCCAGTCGCGTGATCCATAACTTGAAGATCGATAGCAGCTGGTACAATTTCAACCGGCGCACTCTGGTCAGTCTGTTCCAGGAGCTTTCGCAGGCGCCGGACGAGCAGGCGCGCAAAACTATCCTCAACGACCGCATCGCCTGGTCCATGATGCGAATGGATCCGACCGACATCTCGGACGTGTCGGCCTATACGTTCCTGGTCAACGGCCGAACGCCCGAGCAGAATTTCACGGCGCTGTTCCGCCCCGGCGAACGCATCCGTTTGCGCTTCATCAATGCCTCGGCGATGACCTACTTCGACGTCCGCATTCCCGGCCTGAAGATGACAGTGGTCGCCGCCGACGGAAACAACGTCGAACCCGTGCGCGTCGATGAGTTTCGCTTCGGCAATGCCGAAACTTACGACGTGATCGTCCAGCCGACGGAAGACCGTGCTTACACCATCGTGGGCGAACCGATGGACCGCACCGGGTTCGCGCGGGCCACCCTGGCGCCGCGCCCCGGCATGATCGGCGGCCTGCCGCCGCACCGGCTTAGGCCCCTGGTGTCCATGGCCGAGATGGGCATGAATTTGGGACCCAAAGGACAGGATCGCGGCACGCGGCAGCCCGAGCAGGATTTGCCAGGCCATGTCGCACCGGAAGATCCTGTCGCTATGGAAATTGGCATGGGGGGCATGTCCTCCGGTGGCGGGATGAGCGGCATGCAAGGAATGAAAGGAATGCCGAAGGGCGTCCCGACGAGCTCCGGTAGCGCCCAGCACACTGGCCACGCGGCGAGCGCCCCGCGATCCAAGCCCAGCAAGCCAGCGAAATCGCCAACCGTGCCGGGCATGGACCACGGCAAGATGCCCGGAATGAGTTCAGCGCCTACGCAAAGTACCAGCGAGGCGCTGGCACAAATGTCGGGAATGGATCATGGAGCGATGAAAGGCGGTTCGCAGGGCGCAAGCCGAAGATCTCGGATGTCGCCAGCGTCGATGCCATCTACTGGGCTTCAGACTGGGCCGCAGGCCGATGCCTTGCGCGGCGGCGAGGACATGGCCAGCGTCCCGGTCACCTCGGTCAACATGGACCCCGATCCACTGACCAACGATACCGGCGCGCCTCCAGGCACCAGAGTTCTTTCCTATCGCGATCTCAAGGCGATCGATCCCTACCCATACAAGCGCTACGACCGTATCATCGAAATCCGTCTCACCGGAAACATGCAGCGCTACTTCTGGTCGATTAACGGCCGCAAGTTCAGCGAGGCACAGCCCATCGTGCTGCGCTACGGCGAGCGTGTCCGATTCCGGTTCATCAACGAAACCATGATGAACCACCCGATGCATATTCACGGCACCTGGTTTCTGCCTGACGTCGGCAATGGCGCGCGAAGCCCAAAAAAGCACACGGTCAACATCAAGCCAGGCGCGACTGTCGACGTCGATGTTCCGGCCGATGCCGAAGGGCCTTGGGCCTTCCACTGTCATCAGCTCTACCACATGGAAACCGGCATGATGCGCAAGATCGAGGTCGTGCGCGAGACGGCCTCGGCCGCAAAATAGGAGGACGGAATGCAAAAATTGCTTTCCACCTTGGTCGCAAGCGGAGGTCTTATTCTTGCGACGCTGTCGATCGCCTCAGCGCAGTCATCAACCAACTCGCTAAAGCCGAACTATTCTGACCTGAGCGTCCCACCCGTCCCCTACTATCAGCCAATGTTCCCAGATCAGCAGCCATTCGGCAGCATGCGGTTCGACAAGCTGGAATGGAACGGGCCCGGGTCGAACGCCCGATGGGACATGGAAGCCTTCGTCGGGGGGGACTACGACAAGTTCTTCCTGAAGTCGGAAGGCTTCTATGACGGCAAAACGAGAAAGCTCGAAGAAGGACAGGTGCAGCTACTCTATTCGCGCCTCATCAGCTATTATTTTGATGCACAATTCGGCATTCGCCAGGACTTTTCGGCCAAGTCCAACCGCACCTATGCCACCATAGGTGTCGAAGGATTGGTCCCATTCTTCATCGAGATCGACGCCGACCTCTACATCAGCCAGAAGGGCGAGGTCTCAGCCGCGCTCACCGCCTTTCACGATGTTCTGATTACCAACAGGCTTATTCTGCAGCCTCGCATAGACCTCAAGCTGCAGGCGCAGCGCGTCTCCGATCTCAATCTCGGCAGTGGATTCACCGATGTCGAGCTGGGTGCTCGGCTACGCTATGAAGTTACTCGCAACGTCGCCCCCTATATCGGCGTCGTATGGGACCGCAAGCTCGGAGAAACAGCCGGTATTGCGAGGGCCAACGGAGAGGCTGTCGGCAGCCTGTTTGTTGCGGGCGGCGTTCGCGTATTGTGGTAAAGCAAGATCGAACCAGGACAGCTTGTAGAAATCCCGAAGCTTCAACCGGCTCTCTTCGACTTGGTCACTTGAAATCGAACCTGCAGCTGGTGCCTTACATGTGATGCGACCGATATTTGATGCCGTTTGCGATCTGGAGCTCTCGAACGTATCGCACGATGGCCGCCACCTGATCCTCACGGACCTGGGGTTGCGGCGGCATGTTTCCATAGGGCCAGTGATGCTGCCTCACGCCGAACTTGGCTGCCGAAAAAAATGCGGGATCCGCATGGTGCCCGGGATTGTAGATGTCATGAACAAGGGGTGGACCCTTCTCCGTCCCCGAGGCCCTCATTCCATGACAAGTTGCACAATTGGCCTCGAATAAGGGTTTGCCCTTTGTGGCCAATGCGGACAGCTCGGGCTCGGTGACCTCCACCTTAACAGATCGCGGCGGTCCGGCGGAGGACATCATCCACAACACAGCCACTGCTGCGACGAGCATTGCCGCGCCGAGGGCAAATTTGATATTGCCATACCGGACTTGCTTCATGACTTGATCTGGCTCTCTCGGATTATTTTATCAGCCGTGGCGGAAAACCGCCAGCCGATTGGCCCAGGATGCGGCTGAGCTTCGGAATGAATCCGGGCACCTTGGCCGCATATCTTGCGTATGCCTCGCCAAATGCCGCTCTGGCATCCTGCTCTTCGGCCCACGCAAGCTTGACATACATCATTGTCAAGACCGGAAACATAGCGAGCGTGAGGATCGTCGGCCACTGCAACAGGAAGCCGCACATGACCATGATGAAGCCGACATACTGCGGGTGCCGGACATAGCTGTAGGGTCCCGTCGTTGCGAGCGACCGCGATTGCTGCACATCATAAAGGACCTTCCACGCTGCAGAAATCAGGATGAAGCCGCCGCCGATGAAGACGAAGCTTAAGATGTGAAATGGACCGGCGTGCGGATTGGCCTTCCAGCCAAACATCATTTCCAGGAGGTGACCCGCATCGTGCGAAAACCAATCCACGTCGGGAAACCGCGACTGCAGCCAGCCGGACAGGAAGTAGATGGTCAGCGGGAATCCATACATTTCCGCGAACAGTGCCACCAGAAACGCGCTGAATGCGCTGAATGAGCGACAATCCCGAGGTGTCCGTGGTTTGAAGAACGTGTAAGCAAAGAAGATGAAGATCGCCGAATTGACGATCACAAGGCTCCATAGGCCGTAGGCAGGCGTGGCCTCGTTCATGACGCTCTCCGATTGTCCTGCTGACTGTCAGTGCCGTCATGGCCGTGCCCACCGTGCACGAAAACGTGCATCAGCGGACAAGCCAGCAAGGGGAGCCAAATCAGAAGCCCGAGCACGTGTGCGCGGTGTTCGGTGAACAGCAGGACACCTGCGACGATCAAAAATCCGATCACAACCAGTCCGGCGCGCGATTGAAGTGACAAACCCTTCGGCGGCTGTGCCTGGTGATCGGAACGCTCCTGCAGCGACATCGTAAACTCCTGCTACGTAAACAGTAAACAGTATGCTGCAGCGGAAGTCTTGATCGATATCAAAGGCGCGAACCGAGAGGAACGATCCGCCCACCTACGGGCTTCCGTTGTCCCGAAAAGAGAGTTTCCGGTCGCCCGCCTCGCGTCGAACATGCAGCTACATCATCGGGAATTTCTGGCTCGTTGATATCTCCAGACCCGCCTGCTCGGAGATGGCGCGAAGGAGTAGCCCGGCGGCGCCATAGGAATTAAAGCGAACGCAGAACTCCCGCCGTCCTGCGGAACCGACAGCTCATGCGCGCTCTGCCTCGCCTCGTTTGGCCAATACCGCCTATCCGAAATGGTAACACCTGCGTAAGCACTTGCCGTTGCTGTTGCCAATGGCAGTGCCAGCAACAGAGTTCTGACTGTGTGCTTGAACATAACCCGGCTCCAACTCAACGCGCCGACCGGCAGCTTTTCGCCCAAGGAGGCGATCCACGAATGCCAAAATGGCAGGAACCAACCGAGTTGCTTGTCTAGCGGCATTCGCGGCCTGCGGATCCCACTGCGGCGGCAGGTATTTCATTAAATAACATAGTCCAGGTCCGATGGGCGTCTTTGATCCGGGATCAAGCATTCGTGACCGTCGCTCGTTTACCTATCCGCCCGGCCGACGACTTCCATCAGTTCCGCGATCTTCGGCGCTGATCGGCTTGTCGCCGCTGCGGATGGCGTGTTCCACGCAGTGGGCGACGTGATCCTTCAGGATTTCTTCTTCTACACGACGAAGCGAGGAACGCACGGCTGAGATCTGGGTAACGATATCGATGCAGTATCTGTCCTCGTCGACCATCTTTCGCGAGCCCGTGAACTTGGCCTTCGATGCGGTTCAGGCGTTTCTGACAAGAAGCCTTGATGTCGTTCATCATGAGCCGTACGTACCCCCCCACGGGTACATTCCGCAAGAGATGGAGTAGATGATGATGTTTGAGCAGGACGCCTCAGGTTTGGAAAAAGCGCGCGGAAGCTGCTGCGGACAGTCTCACTCCACCTCCCAGGAGGCCGCAGATCACCATCGTCACGATCCAGCGCAAGGCACGACCGTGGATCCTGTCTGCGGGATGTTGGTCGATCCCGCCACGGCTCGTCACAAGATCGAGCACGACGGACAGACCTTCTACTTCTGTTCGGAGCGCTGCCGGGCGAAATTCGCGGAAGATCCGGCGACGTACGTTCACCGCGAGACGCAGCAAGCGACCCCTCCCGACGCGCCGGAAGGCACAATCTACACATGCCCGATGCATCCGCAGATACGCCAGTTCGGGCCGGGCAACTGCCCTATCTGCGGCATGGCGCTCGAACCCGAGCTGGCAAACGCGGAAACCGGTCCGAACCCCGAGCTGATCGACATGACCCGGCGCTTTTGGGTGGGCCTCGCCCTCTCGGTCCCTGTTGTAATCCTTGAGATGGGCGGTCACCTCATCGGCGGCCATGGCTGGATCGATCAGACGCTTTCCAACTGGATCCAGTTGGTCCTTGCAACGCCGGCGGTGCTTTGGGCGGGCTGGCCGTTCTTCGTGCGCGGCTGGCAATCGGTCCTGACACGCAATCTGAACATGTTCACGCTGATCGCGATGGGCATCGGGGTCGCGTGGGTCTACAGCGTCGCCGCCACCGTTGTCCCGGGTGTCTTTCCGGCCACGTTCAGAGGGCAGGATGGAGCGGTAGCCGTCTACTTCGAGGCGGCTGCGGTCATTACCGTGCTGGTCCTGCTTGGCCAGGTGCTCGAACTGCGGGCCCGCGAAGCGACTTCAGGCGCGATCAAGGCTCTTCTCGACCTCGCGCCGAGGACAGCCCGTCGTATTCGCTCTGACGGCATGGACGAGGAGGAGGTCCAGATTGCGGTGTTGCAGCCAGGTGATCGCCTTCGCGTGCGGCCGGGCGAGAAGGTGCCGGTCGACGGTGAGATCGTCGAAGGCAGATCCTCGCTCGACGAGTCGATGGTTACCGGCGAATCGATGCCCGTCACCAAGGAGGTCGGCGGCAAGGTGATCGCCGGCACGCTGAATCGTTCCGGCGGCTTCGTCATGCGCGCCGAAAAGGTCGGCAGCGACACCATGCTGTCTCAGATCGTTCAGATGGTTGCGCAGGCCCAGCGCTCCCGCGCTCCCATCCAGCGCTTGGCCGACCAGGTTGCAGGCTGGTTCGTCCCGGCCGTCATCGTCGTTGCTATCGCGGCCTTTGCCGCCTGGGCGGTCTACGGTCCGGAGCCCGCTTCGCCTTCGGCCTCGTCGCCGCAGTCAGCGTCCTAATCATCGCCTGCCCCTGTGCTCTCGGTTTGGCCACTCCGATGTCGATCATGGTCGGTGTCGGGCGCGGCGCTCACATGGGCGTCCTGATCAAGAACGCCGAAGCGCTGGAGCGCATGGAGCGCATCGACACCATCGTGGTGGACAAGACAGGCACCCTCACGGAGGGCAAGCCGAAGGTCGTGGCTATCGTGCCCGCTGGCAACTACTCGGAGGCCGAAGTGCTGCAGCTCGCGGCCAGCGTGGAACGCGCGAGCGAGCACCCACTTGCGGACGCGATCGTGAACGAAGCGAAGGAGCGAGGCATCCAGATAACTGACGTCCAGGACTTCGACTCGCCCGTCGGAAAGGGCGCGCTGGGAGCTGTCAATGGCAAGAAAGTTCTGCTCGGTAACGCCAGCTTCATGCGCTCGCAGGGAGTGGATACTTCCGCCATAGAAGCCGAAGCCGAGCGTCAGCGCGGCGAAGGCGCCACCGTCATCAACATGGCCGTGGACGGCAAGCTCGCCGGCATCCTCGCCATCGCCGACCCGGTTAAGCAGTCCACGCCGGAGGCGCTGCGGGACCTTGGGGCCGAAGGCGTCAGGGTCATCATGCTCACCGGCGATAACCGCACCACGGCTCAGGCGGTCGCACGCAGGCTGGGCATCGGCGACGTCGAAGCTGAAGTCCTGCCGGATCAGAAGAGCGCAGTCGTCGCCAGGCTACAGAAGGAAGGCCGGAAGGTCGCCATGGCCGGAGACGGGGTGAACGACGCGCCGGCGCTGGCCGCCGCCGAAGTCGGAGTGGCGATGGGCACAGGGACGGACGTGGCGATGGAGAGCGCAGGAGTGACGCTCCTGAAGGGCGATCTGAACGGGATTGTGCGTGCACGGCGTCTCTCGCGCGCCACGATGCGCAACATCCGCCAGAACCTGTTCTTCGCCTTCGTCTACAACGCGGCGGGAATTCCGATCGCAGCCGGGGTGCTCTACCCGACGTTCGGTCTTCTGCTGACACCGATCGTCGCCGCGGCCGCGATGGCGCTCTCCTCGGTCAGCGTGGTGGGCAATGCGCTGCGACTACGAACTGTCCGAATCTGAAACTAGCCAGCCCTGCAAGTTTGCTCGAAGAAAGTCTCGTTCCGTGGATCTTTGTCGGCGAGGACGTACAGCAAGAACCCGAGCGGCCCATGTAGAGCGTGACCAGGATAAGCCCCACTTCATAACTGTCGGGCCGGGATTCCCCGCGAACTGGTCGTAGGCACATAGGCCGTAGATGCCAGCGCGAGCACGAACCAGACAATCAGAAAACAATCATACGGTAGGGCAATCACGGCGGCTCCGAAGCGCTGATTGACATCGTTCCCGTCGGCATTGTTCCTCTTAGAGTTGGTGAGCACCGGGCAATCAAAGAGCCAGGCAGCGGAGGCGACTTGACAAGGCCTAAGCCCACCGATGATCTTGTCTATTCGCGAATTGATTGGTGATCGACTTAGACAGGCAAGAAATGTCCAAGGGAGAGTGGGGTGGCTGATCTCCTGCGCGTATTGATTGAACGTTGGCGTGATGATCCGGAATCAACCTATCGAAGTTGGTTTCTCTGGGACGAGCGACTCAAGAATTTTCGATCGATCCGGCGGGGCATTGCGCAGGTGGTCGAGGAGATCGAGGCCGGAACTTTCGGCAACGTCTACAGGGGCTCCTCGCTGGAAACGATCGTAGGCTCCATTGCGGAGCAGCGGCAAATATTCAAAGGCGCCGATCATGCCTTCCTTTGGAAGCCTAAGCTGCGCATTCCGGATATCTATGAGGATGCGCAGAACCAGCGGGCCTTCGGTCGACTGCTCCATCACTGCTCGTGTTGCAGCACCGAACAGGAGTTGATCGAGGGAATCGAGACAATCGATCGGTTGGCCATCAAAGGGCTCGGTCCGGCGGTCGCAAATCTGCTTTACTTCCTGCACCCTACCCTGATGTCGCCGTTCAACACCGCCATCGTCAATGGCTTCAATGCTGTCACCGGTTCGAAGGTCAAGCTCGGACGCTGGGATCAGTATCTGGCGATGCGAGCCGGCATGTTGCGGCTGAACCAGACCCACCGCGATCTCCTGTCGAACGATCTCGGGGCAATCGCGGGCTTCCTCTTCGATATCGGTATGGGACGTTACTCCGCGCCGCCGGTGGCCGAAGGAGATGCGGCGCGCGATGCGTGGTTCGCAGAATTGTCGAAGGCACGGGATACAGCCAAGAGACTACAGGGATCGATCGCCGCCGCCCGAGAAGGCGATCGCACGCACACGGAAATTCAGGCGTGGCTCAGGGATTTGGGGCTAGCGCTCGGCTACAAGGTCTGGGTTGCCTCAAACGATCGTGGGCGCACCCACAATGGTGGCATGCTGGCCGCTGGCTGCCTGGAGTGCCTTTCGCCGTCGATCGAAAGCTTGTCGGGGGCGGACTCGATCCGACTCATCGACGTCCTTTGGATCAACTCGGATGGCACGCGCGTGACGGCCGCTTTCGAGGTCGAACACACGACCTCTATCTACTCGGGGATCGTTCGCATGCTGGATCTCGCCTTAAGCAGCGACCTGCACGCGACGGGCGGTCTCTTTCTGGTTGCCCCCGATGCGCGTGAAGAGGAGGTTCGGGCACAACTTCGCCGCCCCGCTTTCAGTCGCGTAGCGGATTTGCAGGTACGCTTCTTGCCTTACGGCGAGTTTGAAAGGCACAGGGAGGCAATCGCGCGGTTCGGGAGCGGAATGAAAGGCATTCAGGCGATTTCGCGCATACTTTGACCGGCACCGGCCCCAATCGCGATCCGATCGGCTCCCGGACGTCCCGGGCTAAACCACTCAAGCGATCACCATCCGGTTGACGAGCGCCAGCCTGTTCGAGAGATGGACCTTGTTAAGGGCCGGCTGAATCTCGCCCAAATGAGCTCCTCTGCCAGCTATGGCGCAATCCGCTTCAGACCCCAGCTCGCTCTCCGCCGTAACATCTCTGCCACCTCATTCGGCGCCCGACGAGCCTTCCGTGATTCGTTTCATCGTCAATTCGCTCGTCGGCTGTCCAATGAGGGGCAATTCCTCATGACTCCTGAGGGGGCAAGTTTCATGGCGCGACGGCCAGTGTAGGATTGCGAGCCGCATTCGTGCCTGCCCGGGAGGATGTTGCCGACGAAAGTCGGTTAAGAGCTGCCCCGGATTTCCCGACGCAAGGCTTAAGTGTGCGCCAGTTGTGGAAAAAACCTTACCTCTGTGTCGCTAGGCAGCTATTGTGAAGGGTATCGATACTTTCAAGATCGGAAAAGAGTTTGCGCGAAAAAGAACTCCGCATAGCGCTTGTTTGCTTTGGCGGTGCCTCGCTCGCTATCTATATGCATGGGATCACCAAGGAGGTTCTGAAGCTCGCCAGGGCTTCGAGCGCTCTTCATTCCGTTGCCAACCGGAAGAAGCGCTCGAGCGTCGCATTCGCAGATGTCCGCGATGCCTCCGACCCCGAATTTGATACCGAAAGGATCTATTTCGACCTTCTGCGCGACGTCGGTCGAACGGTCGACCTGCGAGTCGTGGTTGACATAGTTGCTGGTGCCTCTGCGGGGGGAATCAACGGGGTCATGCTGGCACGTGCACTGAGCCATGACCTGCCCCTGGGGAGATTGCGCGACCTCTGGCTTGAGAATGCCGATATAACTGAACTCCTGGCATCCGAAGCAAAGGCAAGTAGATTCAGCAAATGGGTTCTTCGGCCGCTTTTCTGGGCAGCGGGTCTAATTGGAAAGGGGCTCGTTAGAGACCCGGAGGTGCGTTCCAAGCTGTCGCTGTTCATGCGGTCTCGCTGGTTCGAACCGCCGTTTGATGGTCCGAAGATGACGGCTCTGATGTACGACGCGGTGGCGGCGATGGGAAGGCCACGGGAGGAGACGTCGTCTCTGCTTCCTCCAGGTCAGGGTCTCGACTTATTCGTGACCTTGACTGATTTCAACGGTCATCAACGAAGCATGCCGATTCACAGTCCGCCGATCATCCATGAGCGCGATCACCGTCACCAGCTTCATTTCAAATATCGGCGGAGCGCAAGCGGAGCTATCAAGAGCGATTTTGACATGACGAATGCGCCCGCACTAGCTTTCGCCGCGCGCGCAACATCATCAATTCCAGGAGCCTTCCCGCCGGCGCGCATTCTGGAGGTCGATCAGCTACTCAGAGACCGCTCTATTATTTGGCCGCACCGCGCGGATTTTATGGTCAGAAACTTCGAAAATTATGCGCAGATGAATGTTGACGCTGCGTCCGTGCCCTTCATCGATGGCAGCGTCTTGAGCAGCCATCCGTTTCGCCAGGCGGTCAGCGCCATCCGAGGCCGCGCCGCTTATCGTGAGGTAGATCGACGGGTCGTTTACGTTGATCCCAATCCCACACCAACGGGCTTAGCTGCCCATCACGGCCTGCCGGGGTTTTTCTCGACATTGAAAGGCGCGATGTCCGAGATTCCGTTGTCCCAACCTGTAACCGACGAGCTTGGCTGGATAGCCGACTTCAACGAACAAGTGCGGCGGCTCAGATCGATCGTGGATAGCGCTCGTCCTCATATCCGGCGAGTTGTGGAGGAAGTCGAGGCCTTCGACTGCGAGGGGTCGGACAGCGCGGCTCAGATTCGCGGTTGGCGCGAGCAGGCAAACGAGAGGGCCGCTCGCGACGCGGGCTTCGCATACGATGCCTATGTGCGTCTGAAGCTCGCCTCGGTGCGAGATTTCATCAGCCGAATGATAATGGAGATACGCGGCGTTCGTATGGAATCGCCGTTTGCACGGTCGATCACGGAGATCATAGACGCCTGGGCGATCCGCGCTGGTGTAATATACGAGCCCGCAGACAGTTCGTCTGTGCGTGGAGTTACAGGCGGTGAGATCATCCCGAAGTGGATCGCGTTTTTGCTTACATTTGACATAAGTTATCGAAAGCGCAGGCTACGGTTTTTGATTGAAGGTCAAAATCGCCTTTCCCAAATGCTCGGTTCACAAGAGTTCGATGGGCTAGACGCCGCCAGCGTCGACCGCTTGAAACGTAAGTATTACGAGTGTGCCGAGGCGCTGGAGCGGAGAGAGACGGAAGCCAGCGTCAGCGCGACCACGCGCAATCTGGTCGAAGACATCTTTCGGGCAGGTCCATCTCCGGCTGAAGTCAAAGAGATATCCAAATTTGCGCAGTCGTTTGTGACGCGACATAAGGATCGGATTGATCTCCTCATCGAGCACTTGGGCTCGGACGTGGACCTCAAATCCACTACCTCGGACCTCGACGTTCTCCTTGCCGAAACCGAGCGGTGGCCACCGCGTGCAGCGCATGAGGTCCTGGTGAATTACCTCGGGTTTCCCTTCTGGGATATTGTGACGTTTCCGGTCATGCCGTGGCGCGAAGTTGGGGAGTTCAATGAGATCCGGATTGATCGCATCGCCGCACAGGACGCTGTCGGCATCAACAGACTTGGTACATTCCGGCTAAGGGGAACTGGCTTTAGTCAATCTGCAGCGTTCCTGTCGCGGGCTTACCGTGAGAACGATTACCTACTCGGCCGCCTGCATGCCATGGACCGTCTGATCGATATTGTTTCCGAGGCGGCCGGTCCGGACTCTCAAACTCCAGCTGCCATAGCGGCAACCAAGAAGCGAGGATTTCTCTGTATTTTGGATGTGGAGGAACGCCACCTACCCGCGTGCGGGAAACTGATTGCTGAACTAAGGGCTGCGCTCACCTGAGACGAACCCAACGATCCAATGATGCGGGATGGTTGACTGCGATATGAGATGCTCAATGAAACTCGCACTATCAGCGTTCGCGATGCAAAAATGGACCGACTTGGACTCGACGATCTCATGTGCCGATTGGACTTGGCAATGCCAAACTTGGCCGAGCTGACCGTCGTCAACCCCCTATCCTTAAAAAAAAGTCCGCCCCGGGCGGTTAGACCGAGATGGTGAGTTGATATAACGAAAGCGGTTGCGGGAGCCGCTGTCACATGCGCTTCATCAAGCTGGTGGTATCTCGCGGTCTCGGTTATCCGTTCGACCGACAAAAGCTGTGTAGGAAAGGCACAAAGGCAAAGGGCCTGCTTGCAAAAACGGCTTTCTGGTGGTCACCCCCCCACGTCGGTCAGTTTGTATCTTACAGATCTGAATGTCATCCGCGACCTGCTTTCGCGTGATTTGTCCAAAGGCCGATGAGCATCTTGCCGTAATGACGACGCCCACGCCACAGGTGACTCTCGGCGAGGCTCGTGTGCGGCTGAGCAAAATCTCGTCTGGCTTGGCCAGGCCTATCGGCGAGCCCAATTGCCTGGGCCTCCCTGGTCAGTGCGGGTTCTCGACGGTTCGGCAATTCCCGAGGGTCAGTCGGAGTCTGCGGTGCGCGGAATCATTGCGTCCGATGAATTATCTTCGAAATGTCAGATTGTGAATCCGCGCGACGACGTGACGTGATACAAAGTCGAAAGATTGATTGCATGAACTCGCGCATTCAGCGCTCTCGCTCTTGCAGCCTCACTCGTTCGCCGCCCCGGCTTTGCCGGACCTCTTCTTTGTTGCGCCCCGATTGCTGCCGCTCTCCAACGGGCTCCATGACGGTTGCTCGCGCAAACGAGTGCCCCTGCTCGAGGCGTTGGGCGATGCGCTCCTTGGCGAAAGCCAGAATGCTCTGGCGAGCATTCTCATCGTTCGGCAGAGCGCGTTCGACAAGCTTGTTGATGACGACAATCTGGGATCGGGCCGCGAGCAGGTCGGAATCATGCGAGGCAGCCGGTCGGTCTGCACGGCGCGCCTCCACCGTTACACTCCACCTGTTGCGCCACATCTGGCGCCGTTCAATGCCAGCGTTTCCTGTGGCGGTGTCTATGGAGTTGATCGTCCTGATGATGGGTTCGACGCCATCCCTGCGCAGAGAGATGCGGTCGCCAGGCCTGGCGCCACTATCTGCGACATCAGTTACAACGCCGACGCCCCACACCTGATGTCGCCGGCCATCGCCCAGTTCGATGGCTACATAGGTTGACGGCTCCGCGTCGGGTCGGTTGCGGTAGGGGCCAATACCGACCTCCATCAGACGTCCGGAAACGCCCTTGTCGTAATCGAGCCTATCCGCCTTGGTTGACCTGTCGGAGGTCGAGCGGACCCCTACGTCGTTGGTCCGGGGGTGGGCTCGATCCCATGCGACTCGTCGGTCAGCGAGCGCCTGGCTGTCAAGCTCGTTTGGCTGATAGCCCTTCACGTCGATCCCGCGTGCGGCAGCCTCCAGCCAAGCCTCGCGTCTAAACTCGACAGAACCACGGACGTGAAGCGCCTCCCACTGGCGATGTTGTGCCACGCTGACCATATCGCGGATCACCTCAATGGCAGCTAGGCGGGTGACCAGGCGATCGTCAGTGGCCTTGAACGCGAGGTACTCTTTCCGCTCATCGGCATAGAGCCGCGCTTCCCGGGCGGATCCATCCTTTTCGGTTTGACTGGCCACCACGTAATATTTGCGGCGGATGCGATCGGGGAGAGCATTGTCGAGACCTTCCGTGGAGGAAGACTTGTCAGTGGCGGCCTTGCTTCCGGAGTCATCGCCCCTCTTGTCTCTGTTCGAAGAATCCGCGGCGCGGCGGTGCCGTTCGAGGCTGAACTCGTTGCTATCATCATGTGTGTCGCTCATGCTGCTGTTCGCTCCGCTTGCGGCCGGGCCGTCGCGCCGGCGGGATGGCCTGGGCGTCGATATAATTCAGAACCCAGGCCTTCATGTCGTCTTCGGAAAGGCCTTCGAGGTCCACATCCACGTCACCGAAATCAAAACTGGCGCCTGCAGGAATCGTGGAGGGATCGGCCACCTCCTCGTCGGTCATGGGTCGTGCTCGGAATACCGCACGCAGCTCGGCGATCTCGGAGCGCAACTCCTTGATTTCGGCGTCGAGCAGTGCATTTGAACGCGCTTTGGGCATCTTGGGGACAGGCGCCGGCAGCAATCGCTTCAGAAAAGACTTGTCCTCGTAGTAGATGATCTTATCGGCGATGATTGGCGGAATGCCGGTGCCAAGAATGAAGGCCTTGGACTTCGGAAGAAGCTTGAGTTCTTGTGGCAGCATGAGGGCGCGCCGGTGCTGGGACACTGTTTCGCTGATTGCACGCATCGCGAGCCCTTTTGGTCCGCTGCGGCTGCGGGCGTTCACGGTCTCGTAGCCGATGCGCTCCGAGAGCTCATTCGCCACGTCCTGCTCTTTCGGGGCAAACACGACCTCGACTGCGTGGTTAGTCATGAAGTTGCGGGCTGCGTCGATCCCGTAGATGGCGCGCAGCTGCGCCGGGCTCTGGACGACAGTGAGAAGGCGGATGCCGTAGCCGGCGATGAAGGCGACCGATTTTGCCAGCACATTGACATTGCCGAGCGCCGGAAATTCGTCCATCAGCAGCAGTACCTTGCGATTGAGTTTGGGGTTTTGTTCTGGCAGCTCCCGAGTATTGAGATCGACCACCTGCTGAAAGAACAGGTTTAAGAGCGGCGCCATGCGGTCGAGATTGTCAGGTGTCACCCCAAGGTAGATCGACATGGGCTCTTGGCGAAGCTTCCGCAGGTCAAAATCATTGGTCGAGGTTGCGGCATCGATGCGGGGATTGAGCCAGAGGCCGAGCCGTGCCGTCACGGTCTTGCGGACCGAGTTCAAGGTGTTCTCTGAGGCAGCAAGGAAGTCGTTCAGCGCTGTGATGCAGTACCGCGAGAGCGGTGAAAGACCCGCCTTACGGTCGGCGATGATCTTGTCGAAGTGGGCTTTCAGATCCTGGGTCGCCGACAGCTGGCGCAGGATCTCGCCGATCGTCAATGGCAAGCCCGGCGTTTCCGCGACGTACCCGCCGATCGCCACAAAGGATGAACGAGCGGCCTCAAACCAGAACGGGTCCCCGCGGCTCTCGGCCGGAAACAGCATCACCGCAATGCGCTGTAGGTCGTCATACAGGTCGGCGGGATCGCTGCGCACATATCCCAGCGGATTGTAACGCGCAGTACGACCGTTCTCGTCGAGCGGATCGAACAAATGGACCTCCTGCCCGTGGCTAGCGCGAAAGCCGGCCGAGCGATCCCAGTTCTCCTTCTTCACATCCAGCGCAACAACCGAATCCGGCCAATTGAGCAAGTTCGGAATGACATAGCCGACCCCCTTCCCCGCGCGCGTTGGGGCATAAAGGAGGACGTGCTCCGATCCGCCGAAGCAGAGCATTTTTCCATCCTTGCGGCCGAGCAGTAGACCCTCTTTGGATCGCAGGCCGGCAGCCCTGATCTCGCGCTCGGATGCGAAACGGGCTTTGCCGTGAAGGGGAACCGGACGGTGCCGGAGGATGGCGCCGAGCAGGCCAAAGACTGCAATCAAGCCAGCGAGGGTCGACAGCGTCAGCCAACGGTCGAAGCGCGGATCCGTGCCATAACGCGGCCAGCCTGTGGCGATCTCCGACCAGTGGAAGCCGCCATCGTGGAGTCTGAGCCCGAGCAGCAGAACGTTCGAGGCGACCAGCAGGAAAACGGCGCCGGCCGCGAGCGCCAGCGCCGTGCCGAGGCCGGTCTTAACGGGCGTGGTCGCGTTTGCGAACGGGGTCATAGTAGATTTCCGAGATGCGGTAGCGGCCGTTACGCTTCTGCATCTGCACCACCACGTCGACCAGATGCAGCAAAAGCGAACGGATATCGTCGCGGTGGAGGTCACGTCCCTCCGCACTCTCTTTGGCCAGCAAGGTCATCTGTTCGAAGGCAAGGCGAGCGCTGTCGGCGTGAACCGTCGTGATCGATCCTGGGTGCCCCGAATTCACATTCCTGAGATAAAAGAAGGCGGTGCCGTCGCGCAGCTCCTGCAGCAGAATGCGGTCAGGCCGCATGCGCAAGGACGATTCCAGGAGTTCGCGGGGGCCGATCTTGGCCACACCCTGCCCATCCTTGGCATAGAGCAGCCGGACGCAATTTTGATGTGGGATGACCAGCTCGGCGGTGTCTTCGATGGTGATGAGCCGCTCGTGCTCCGGGATCGCCGCAATCAACGCCTTGGATAAAGTAGTCTTGCCCGACCCGGTTGCTCCCGAAATCAGGATATTGCGACGGGTGCGCACCGCAAGCTCTAGGAACTCGCGCCAATGGCCGGCTTCTTTCAGGGCCAGCAGTCGATGCTCGTCGGCATCCAGGTCGTCACTCGCGGAGCGGACCGCATCAAATAGCTCTGCCCGCTCGAGCGCTTTCAGGTTCATGGTCAACGATGAGGGCTTGCGGATCGTGAGACTGATCATGCCCGCCGGGACCGCGGGTGGCACAACGATCTGACAGCGCTCGTCGCCGATCAGGCTGGTCGAGACCACCGGGTATTCCGGCCCTATATCCTGTCGGGTGTGGCTGGCGGCTGCGGTTGCAAGATGTGAGAGGTAAGTTTGCGTGAGGGCAGCTAGCTCATGCCGGGTCCAACCGTCAGTCCCCTCCACGAAAACCTCGCCCGGACGGTTGACGACGATTTCAGTGAGGGTGTCGTCGGCTAGGTATGGAGCCAGCGGCTCGAGGTACCGCGCCAGCACCAACCGTCCGCCATCGTGATTGCCCGATGTGCCTGCGCTCATTTCGTCACCACAGCCGGACCCACGATGCCTCCGGGGAGGGTACGGTCGAGAATTTGGGTGCGGCTCTCGATCCGCTTGAGTTGGTAGACAGACGAGAAATCAAGATCGCGCGCGACAAAGATATTCACGAGCTCGCCTTGGTTCTTGCTCAGCGTCGGCGGGATGTTGATGGACTGCTCGACGGCGATGCCGGCGGCGGTGTTGCTCGCACCAGCAGTGTTGTTGATCTGGATTGAGCCGTCTTGCAATTGCTGCCGCCCGATCGAGGAGGCATCGCTGACGATCGACAGCAACAGCGCCGAACCGAAGCGCTCCCAGAAATGCGTGTCGATATCGCCGTCGAACCCTGCGCGGCCCAGTCCATCCGTGGCAGGCGAGGCCAGCGCCACGATCACGCCCGTCGGCGTCTTGGCGCGCGCCCATAGCACAAACATCCGTTTGGAGCCGCGCCGGACATTGCCACGATATTCCCCGACGACTTGCGTGCCCTTTTCCATCAGCACCACGTTGCCGGAATCTGACATCACATCGCGCAATACGACGCAGGAGACGAAGCCAGCCACATCTGAGGACATCGCGGTCTCGAGTACGCAAGGGATCGACGTGCCCTGGGTGACGAGAAGATTGCGATTGGGAAGTCGGGCTGCGCGCACGCCTTCGATTGGCGTGGGTTTCAGCTTGTCCGCAAGCTCGTTCCGTGGCTCGGCCCGCCCAAAATCAAAGGGATCGACCGGGACGCTTCCGGTCAGGCCATCACGGGGCGGACGCCCCGATGCGACCGGCCGGTTATAGGCCAGTACCGGCGCGCGCCGCGCGCTTTCGAGCATCTGGTCCGCAGCGGATACGGCGGCCGCCGGTGTGACAGCAATAGGTGCGACCGGAATGGACGCGGTGGTGATGGGTGCGGCAGGTGGCTCTGCGGCGGGCTCGAAGGCGGCCGCCTGGCGGATCATGAGCTTGCGGGCGGACTCGCCGACCGGCTTGTCGCTTTTCCAGGTTCCCCAGATGACCAGAAAGGCGAATGCGGAGAGCGCTAGCGCGCCGAAGCCGCGTTTGAGCATCGCTGTTCGACCGTTGTCCCCACCTCCAACCGGGGTAATGCCGCGCTCGCCGGCAAGCGTCTCGTTCTCAAGCTCGGTCATGTTGCGCCCGCCTATCGTGCCTTAAGGATTGGAGATGGCCTCTTCGCCCGCCGCTCGATCGAGGGGCTCGTGGTGTTGGTGCCGGGATTGACGCCGACAGCATCGAACGCTTCATTGAAGATGCAGAGCACGATGTCGCCCTTGCGCAGCCGAAACTCGCGGGCAGTGGCGTGGACTACCACAAGCTCGCCGCGGACATCTTTAGGGACGAGACTTTCAGAGCCGTCCGAGTTGATCAGGTAGATCGCCGGGATCTCCCGATTGCCAGCAAAGCGGAACGTGGTCTCCTTGCCGTCGTCGAAGACGGCTTCGGGTTCGAGGTCGATCGAGCCCTGGGCCGAAAAACGCCAGTTGCGCGCGCCGTAGGCATGGTGCAGGTCAAACGTCTGATCGATCAGCGCGCCTTCCCGCTCGGCGCCCCTGGCAGCGGCCTCGATGCGCCGACGCTCGATCTCGTCGCCTGGGTAGGCGAAGCGGACGACGAAGTAGCTGTCGGCCAGCGTCGTCTCGGCGATCGACAACTCGAACTGATAGGAGCGCTTGCGTCCATCGGGCCGGGTGGTGACGACCTGCAGATTAGTCGGTGGGTGCTTTTCGCGCGGCTTGAGGAACAGGATCGAACCCGCCGGTGCAACTTCCCATGCGATGGCGTCACCAATGGCGACATGGGCGATTTCCTCGTCATCGGCAAACACGACCTGGGTCGAGGCGCGAATGACGCCATTGAGGCGGACCACGTTGGCTGGGTCATAGGTCACGGTGCGTACGCGCGCATCGTGTTGACCGGGCGCCGGCTGCTGCAGCGCCAGCACCGGTGCCGCAAATCCAAGAGCTAAAGTCATCAAGAGCGCAAAACGTTTCATGGCACGACCTCCGGATCGGCGCGATATTCTGAAACCAGAAAGCCGAGCGGATTGATCAGACGGTCGGCGGACGACATCGGTGCGTTGGCGTAAGAGAAGGTTAGGGTCGAGACCCAATGGGTCACATGGGTTTCCTCGCCCTTGCGGGTCTCTTTCATGAACCGCACAGATGCGACATTGTCGGCCAGGAGTGAGATCGCTTTGATCCGGACGGTGGCAACACCAAAACGGCCTTGGACGACCTGTGGGCTTTCGGGATTGGAGCCGCGGTACCAGGCTGCGAAGCGGGCTTGTTCGCTCTGACCCGAAAGCAGCGAAATCGTGCGAAAATTGGCTTCGGCTTCCGGATAGCTGTAACCTTCTCGCGCGCGAACGTAGCGTCCAAGAAAATACTTGGTGACGGCTTCGTCATAGCGCGCCGGCGTCGAATTGAGGGCGGAGACGGTATCCACAATGCCGGTGGCATTGTCGACCCGAATGACGAACGGTTCGACCGTCTTCAGCGGCGCCAGTGCTGCGACCGCACCGACCGAGGCAACAGCCAATGCGCAGGCGCCCGCGGCAATCACCCACGCTGTTCGCCGCGAGCGATGGGCCGACAGCAGCAGATCCTGTTCCCATCGCCGCGCATTGTCGAAGTAAGCGTTCAGGTCATCATGCCCGACCATCTCACGCCTCCTTGCCGCAGGCGCGGTAAGAGGCTGCAATGTCGGCCCAGCGGCCGGATGCGGCGAGACGGGCCGAAGGCGCCGGCGGGTTGCTTTCGCCCTTCCGGATGATGGGTACGGACGGCGGAGCCGACGGGTCGGGTGTCGTGGGCGGCGCGCCGGATTCCCAATCCCACAACGAACGATTGAGCGGCCGCCGAGCCAGGCCGTCACAAGACGCCGGCCCCTTTGACCAGTTCGCGCAGCCGCCAAGCTGCCATGCGATGACGCAAATGATGAATAGTCGACGCCACATCGTTCTGATGCCCCTGTCATTCTTTGTCGCCTGATGCTGGCGACTTTGCTTACGCGGCCGTAGTCCCCTGCGAGCGTGTGCGCCGCATACTGCCGCCGTGCCGGCTGGCCCTGACCGCGGCGAGGCCGCGGCTGGCCGACCAGCGAGCACCGGCATAAGCACCTCCGGCCGCGGCCGTTGCATTGGCAACCAGTGGGCTTGTGACAAGCCGGCTTGCGAGCGAAGCGCCGCCGCCGGCGAGACCGCCTGCGATAATCGGCAATTGCAGCGCGATGTATCCGGACAGACCCAGCACCGCGCTAATGGCGACCGCGGCCACGACCAACTCGCCCGCTGTTCCCGCGTTTGCCGCGAACCTGTCGATGAAGCCGCTAACGGTGGTCAACATCAGCCCGACCAGAGCCACCACCAGCACCAACAGGATCACGAAATTGGCGACCTGCCGGAGCCAGGCTTCTGTAAACGGGCGGGTCGCCTCGAAAAGTCCCAGGGCAATGAACACCGGGCCGAGCGCGATCACGACGCCAAGACCCACTTTTGCGTAGAGCAGGATGGCGAATTGCAGGAACGATCCGACGGCCACAAAGACCAGAAGAATGGCCGCAATCAGTGCGGGCGCGATGTTGGTCAGGCCAGCCTGGTCGTAGATCTTGTTGGCAACGTCAATCCCTTTGGACAGAAGCTGATCGAACGGAGCGCCGGAGCTGGTATTCAGTCCAGAGCCCGCCAACGCATTGCCGATCTCCTTCGGCAACGAGTCGAAGAACAATCCCGTCACGTACTGTTGGAACGTGCTTGAGTTCGTCGCTAGCAGCACCACAACAACGATCCGCATCGCTCGCCAGGCGAATTCCATGATCGGCTCGGAAATCGCTCCCCGCATCACGGCAAAACCGTAGAGAATAACGTAGAGCATCACGGCGGTGCGCAGCGGGCCATCGATGTAGGAGGCAAGATTCGAAACCGAGGTCGAGACGAATGCTGTGATCGGTTGCTCGAACTCTTTCAAGAAGCTGTCGAAGACGTTAACGGCCATCGCGGCGGTCCTTATTTCAGGGCGTCTTTCATTTCTTGGACGGTGACCTTGTTGCGTGCTTCATTGGCATTGATGCAATTTGGCGTCTTTGCGAGTTCGCCCGGGTTGTCGCGGCACGCCTTGAGAGTCATCGCAAGCTCGTCGCGATGTTCGAAAAACCAGCCGACTGTTTTCGGTGGATGACCGGTGTCGGCCTCATTGCAGCCCGCGAGGCTGATTGTTGCGGCGAGTAACAGTAGGATGGAAGTCATCATTTTCATTGCAGGGCTGCCTTGATTTCATCGACCAATTGTCGCTGTCTCTCTCGCTCCCGCTGTCCATCCATGTCCGCGCGAGCCTGCTGGATCATCGCCAGACCCTGCATCCGGAGCACGTCGTTCTGCAGCAGCGCCTGTTCGGCCTGCAGCCGCGCTGACATATCGAGAACCTCCTTTGCGTCGGTCGCTGAGCTGATGCGGGCTCTGAGCTCCTCAAGGGAATCGATGCGCTGCGAAGCGGTGTCGTACACCGCTTGGCCCATCGAATGTTTTGCCCCGGTCTGCCGGGCGATCCGGTCGAGCTCGCTCTGGTAATAAGAATTGCCGCTGTTACCGGTGTACACGCGATTTTGCGAAAGATAATGGTTGATGGCGTCGGCGAAGTTGCCGCCACCTTGCCCCGCGACGAGACGCTCGATGTCGGAGAACTGCTGGGGCAGAACCTTCCGGAACTGTGGGGTGTTCAGGAGCGCTCCGATGTCGTTGGCGTTGGTCCGCCTGTTGAAACTGTCATAGAGCTGCTTGGCTTGGCTTAATTGGTCCTGTGCGACCTTGAGCTGCGACGTCAGGGTGTCGACTTGCTTCTTCAGTTCCGTCAGCTGCTCGAATTGCCGCGCAAAAACGCTTGGATCGAATACGATCTCAGCCCGCGCAGGTGAGGCTATCAGGAGGGTCATGGCTGACAAGGAAGTGAGAACCACAGGCATACGCTGAATCATCATTGGGCCTTCCTCCGCTCCGCGTGAAAAACCGGGAGCCATTGCGCGGGGTCGTCGCCGACTTGTTTGCGAATGCGGTCGAGCAGCTCGACCGTTTCCGTGCGTCCCGACAAGACGGCGAGCGCCTCGTCGAAACCGTCGAGGTCGAGTTCCGCCACCACCGAGTTGTGGCCCTGCTTGACCAGGAAACGCCGGCTTTCCGGGGCGAGCTCCTCCTTGATCAGGCGGAATTCCGTGTCGGTCAGATGGAAGCCGTCCACATAGTCCGAGCGTGTTCCCCGCGCGTTGGGCAGGAAGATCTGGGTCGGGCATTGTTCGACGATGGTGTGCGCGATCGGCGAGGCCAGCGCGTCGCGTGGCGACTGCGTGCCGAACACCATGACACCGTTCTGCTTGCGGATGGTTTTCAGCTTGTTGTTGGCGAGATCGCGAAACGCTTCGTCCCCAAGCGCCTTCCAGAACTCGTCGATGTCGATGATCAGGCGCCTGCCGTCGATCAGGCGCTCGACGCGATGGAACAGATACATCATCAGCGGCGTGCGAACGGTGGGGTGGTCCAGCAGGTCCGTCATGTCAAAACCAATGAACCGGGCGTCGAGGCCAATGGCATCGTGATCGCCATCGAGCACCCAGCCGAAAGGAGCGCCCCGGCACCATCGCTCGAGCCGCGCACCAATCCCCTCGCGATCCTGCTGGCCGAGAAAAGCCCGGAGCGTCCCGAACGAGCGTTCCGTCTGCCGCAATTGACCGAGCGCGCGCAACCCGGAATCGATTCGCTCTTCCTCGATCACGGTCAACGGGCGGTCCTCCGGCGTGACGAGTTTCCGGATCAGTTCGCCCAGGAAAGAAAGGTTCGCTGGCGTCAGCTCCAACGCCTTGAGCGGCGCGCAGCCGGTCGGGATGCCGTTATGCAAGGTCAGATAGGTGCCGCCGACGGCGCGCACGAAAATCTCGGCGCCACGGTCCTTGTCGAAGAATACATAAGACGCCCCTATCCGCTCGGCCTGCGAGAGCAGGAAGTTCTGCACGACGGTTTTGCCGGACCCCGAGGGGCCGCAGATGAAGGTGTTGCCGAGATCGCCATGATGAAAGGAAAAATAGAAGGGTGAGCCGGACGCGGTCTTGAGCATCGCAACCGCCGGCCCCCAATGGTTGCCTGCAGGTTGCCCGGTGGGATAGGTGTGGAATGGAGAGAACGCCGCGAAATTCCGCGAGTTGATCGCGCCGGTGCGGGCCCGGTACTTGAACAGCCCGGGAAGCTGCGCCCAATAGGCAGCTTCAAGTCCAAGATCTTCCCGGGCGACCACCGCACCGGCATCGGCGAGCGAGCGCCGCGCTACGCTCATGTTTGCCTGCAGCTGCGAAGGCGTATCGGCGTAGACCAGGAGCGATAGGTGATGATCTCCGAGCACGAATCGGTTGGATTCGAGATCGTCTAGCGCATCAGAGAGCTCGTCGATCTGCGAAGCGGCGGGATCCTGAGCCGAGACCAACTGGTTCTGCTTGCGCGTCAGGACCATCTTGGCGTCGGCTTTCGCCAAAAACGCGAACGATTGCGTGACGATGAGCTCAAAAGGCGCCGAAAGCAGCGCGTTCAACAGGCCAGGTCGGGTGGACGCCGGATATTCCTTGAGTCCGAACATGCCAGCGAACCGCGATCCGCCGGCACCGCGAATCTCGAGAGCTTCGCGGCCGAAGATGACACGATTTGAATAGAGAGCGGGACCGATCGGCCCTTGCGGCAATGGCATCGGCATCCACTCTCCGGAGGCAAGCGCGTGGAGCAACTCCATCGGTTCTGAGAAAGTGATGCCGTCGCGCTCCACCAAGCCGACCGCGCGGGCGCCGTAGCGGTCGAGTGCCGTAAGGATATCTCGTGTTGCGTCGTCAAGCCGCTTTAGGGCCCCGCTGTCGACCTCGGCGGAATTCCCGGCGCTTCGGCTGAGCCGCCGAAAGAAGGCGGCCGCCGTATCGGTCGCCGCGCGGCCGGGATGACAAACCAGGGTCAGATAGAGATCGTTGCGAAACAGCGCTTCCTTGCAAAGTCGCTGGCGATACTGTGCGTCAAGCGCCGCTGCAAAGGTCGACCGGAAGGCGCCGTCGGGATAGACCGACGTCCGGCGGCGCACCAGGTGGCTCCAGAGCGCGAGCTGCGGATCTGCAACGTTGCGCAGGGTCAGGTTCAGCTTGCCATGAAGGTCGTTCAGATCCGATGTTTCGGCAGTCTCGAACGAGGTGCCGTCGATCCGGATCACCGTCAGCAGGGCTCGTGTTGTGAGACTGATCACCGTGTCGGTGACATGCCGACCAAACGGCAGGTAGACGTCCGGCTCGATCTCCCGGGTTTTTAGCGTCCTGTTACGCACAACCGAGGTCCCTTGATCGATATCGCCGGACGAGCTTGAGCGGCGTGCAGGATGAACCACCCCAGAATGGGGCGTTGCGCGCGCGTCCTCGGGTTTCGATCCAGGCGAGCAAAATGCGGAACATGTTGGGGTCGTGCCGGCAGATGACGCGGCAAAGCCCATGGATCGGAATTGCGACCAGGCCGTAGACGATGCTCCCGGCCACCAGAAACAGGATGCAGGAAAACATCACGTTGAGCGCCATGGCCTCCATCGTGACGCCGGCGATCATGGCGGGACGCGTACAGGCGAGGAACAAGGTGTCCTCCGTGAGACGCGCGGCCTCAACCATCAGTGACCTCCGGTCAACGTTGAGACCACCTCGGAGGCGCCGAATGTGATGGCGACACCGAGCACGACATAGGCGGCCTTGCGCAGATCGAGATAGCCGAACATCCAGGCGATGCCGACGATGATGACCGCCAGCGTCGCCAGTAGCCGAGCGACGTTGCCGGTCAACATGTTGACGATGTTCTGCAGCACGCCTTCAATGTTCGCGGTCTGCGCCAGCGCCGGCTCGGCCAAAGCGATGCTAAGGACGGCTCCCATGCAAAGGAGGGCAGCAGAGTGTTTAAGAGGAGAAGTCATGGCACGGCTCCGATTGGCGCTGCAGCCGGACCCCAGCCCGGACCGCGGATTGAGTTGAGATGAAAAACGGCGATCTTCATCGTTCGTAAACAAAGGCTGACGTGCCTAGTCCCGAGCGATAGACGTCCCAGGGCCGGCGCTCGCTGGCAGAGGCGGCCGGTGGATTGATTGTTGTATCGCCGGTGGGACGATCACGCCCGGTGGTCGCCATCGGTTCACCGGGCTCCGAGACTTGACCGGAAGCCTTGGGCGCGAAGCTCGCGACAACCTTGGCGATTGCCTGGTCGCGATCCGCGCTTTTCATGCTCGCCGCTTGCAGGCGCGCATCGAACAGTCTGCCAAGGCCAGCAATGTGCTGGCACGCATCGAACGTCGTGGCAGCCGTCAATCCAGCCTTCTTTGTTTCCTCGGCATCAAGTTGAGCGAGACCGGCTCGGACCTGCTGGCGGGCGGCGATAGCCTCGGTCGCGAGCTGGATGGCTTCCTCACGGTCGGTGGCTTGAATTGGAATCGGCTTGCGCCCTTCGATCGTGATGAGCAACGGCTCGAACGAGCTCGCCTGCCGCACGATTGCCATTAGCGGCCGGACCATTGTCGTCGGGGAACATCGCTCGACAAGAGCCGCGAATGCAGCGGGATCCATGTTGAGAGCCTTTTTGTGAGGAGCTGAGACGTTCGATGCTAGGCTGCGATCGCTAGGTTCGACGGCGCGTCAATTGCACGCCCTGAAATCTGCCCGGCCGCTCGGATCGCGCCGAGCGCCTCCTCGCTGATCGGCAGCAATCCAGCCACGGCGTTGGTCGTCCCGATTTGACGAGGCGTGCCGAGGCGATCGAGATGCCATCCGACCCGGCGCAGGATGCGTTCCATGCGCAGATCAGTGACCGTTGCGATGGCCTGAAGATCGTGCTGCTGCCCCCATTCGATCATGGCTGCAAACAGCAGGAACGTCGCATTGCGCAGACCATTCTCTGCTGTTGCCGCCGCACTCTTGGTGTCAACGCAGAAGCGCGAGCTCTCCCAGATTCTGGCCGCCCTCGGCGCCGGGTTGCCATCCAGCAACACCGGGAACGTATCGGCCAGCATGTTGCGTCCGGTGGTGGGCAAAAGGCGAACGCAGCCAACAACGTCGCTCTTCTCGAGCGCCAGGAGATAAGTCGGCTTGAAGGTGTCGTACTGATCGATCTCTAATCCGTCGCGGACAGAGACGTCCCAGTCGAGTCGTTCCTTGAACACACGCCCTCGCAGGCGGTGCATTCCCATTGCCAGTTCAGAATCGTGCAGGAGCGCCGCACGCGTGCGAACAGTGACCTTCATTCTTAACCTCAAACTTACGAATCACAGCTTCGAGATCAAGAAAGCAGTCACGGTCACGGCGTTGCGCTGTCAGTTCTGACAGGGCCTTGTGGTTCTGCTGGGTCGCGAGCCGCATTCGCAAGGCGCAGTTATCCGCGCGCACTTTGGAAACTCTATAAGTTCGTGACGCGCGGATCTGACAGCGCAGGAAATGGAATTCCTTCACCTTTGCAAATGAAGAAAAATGGTTGCTTTGAGTGGCCGCGGTCCAGAGGTTTTTTTCTCCTTCGTCGTGGGTTCGCGTTGCTGCTGTTGTTCTGACAGGACGGTACCGAATTGTTCGTGCCGCAAAGCTGCCGCAACCTCACCATACACGGCCTGCACGTAGAGCGCGAAACGTCGAAGTGCTCACGTTCTAGGAACTTGGAATAGCTGAAGTCGCGCAATGAAAGATGTCAAAAGAACATGCAATGAATTGGTCGATTGTCTTCATTCTGCCCGTACGGAGGATGATTTTAAGCGCATCGCGGAACGAACCGCGCATGCCTTGGGATTCCGGTGGTTCGCTTATTTTGGGCAGCGCGCGAACGGCCCCAGTCTGATCTCATCCTATCCGAAGAGTTGGACCAGCCACTATTTTCGGGAAGGATATGACAACATCGACCCCGTCCTTCAGGAACCGCGAACCACAAGCCGGATGGTCCTATGGGATGGACGGTCAGCGCGAAGCGCAAAGTCGGCGAAACAGCGTCGCCTGTTTGACGATGCCCTGAGTTTCAAGATCAGGACCGGTCTGACGGTACGCATTCCCTCAAGTCAGAATCAGTTTGCGGCGTTCACGCTGGCCGTGGACGAACGCAGTCTTGGATTCGATCGCTTCATCGAGAGCTCGCAAGACATGTTGGAAATGGTGGGTCTCACCTTCCATGCGCACGTGAGTGCCAAGATCGGACGCGCCTTGGTAGGCGACGGGAGCATCAACCCGCTGACACAGCGCGAACGGCAGTGTCTCGGATGGATATCCGATGGCAAAACCATGCAGGATATCGCAGAGCTTCTTGATGTCAGCCCGCGAGGTGTGAAGTTTCATCTGGACAATGCCAGGCGAAATCTTGCTGCATTAACCCTCCCGCACGCTGTGGCGCTCGCATTTCGGCAGGGATTGCTTCCGTAATGCGCAAAACACTCGTCCGGCTTGTAGGGTGCTCCCAAGATCGACCGCTCAATCAGGTTGCGGACTGGGCGGTCGCATCCAGGGCGCGGGACTCTTTGGTACATAACCACGGCGTGTTTTGCGGACGAGCCAATCCTCGAGCGCTTCCACGGCCTGGACTCTCCCGGCAAACAGATCCATCCGCCGGCGGCCGCGTTGGCCAAGACGTCCCCATTCGCGCACCAGCGCCGTATCACCGAACAGAGTCGGTTCGATCGTGAGTACATAGAACCTCGCCATATTGCGGGCCGGATCGCAACGTTGAAGCACGAGGTATGGCACCGTGAGTTCGGACATGCGCAAGAATCGCAATTGTCGGAACTGACGTCCAATTAAGTTATCGAATCGATCAGGCCTAGCGATTCAGAAATTTAATACCTGATTAAGGCCTATCGCGGCGTTCAACGATCGATCTCGGAAAATACACTGGCTGTTGTGCGATTCTGATGGCGAAGAAAATGGGCGTCGCACTGCGGGCCGGGCTGTTGGCTGCGCTGAAGCCCCGCGAGCGGGTCTTCCCCCTTGCGGGCTGCCATCCCTGACGCAAACGGGCGGCAGGCCCGGCCTATTGTAGCGCGAATCGATTGGTTTTGCCCTTATTGGCGGTACACTTCCTCAAGCGAGGGCGATTCGTCGCCTATACCATGCATGATCCCTTGTCCTTCGTAGGTCCTGCACTTCAACATTGGGCCGGCGGACGGACGAACATGACAGAAGCAGTATTCAAGCTGAAATCGCCGCAGGCTTCGCCCTATCGCGAGCTGCCGCACAACATCGAAGCTGAACAAGCGCTGCTCGGCGCCATCTTGATCAATAACGAAGCCTTTCATCGTGTTGCCGATTTCCTGAAGGCAAATCATTTCTTCGAGCCGCTGCACGGTGAAATCTTTGAAGTGATCAGCGAGCTGATCCGCTCGAACAAAGTGGCCAATCCGATCACCCTTAAGACCTTCTTTCCCGCCACGCTCGTTGTCGCTGGAATGTCGATCGCGCAGTATGTCGCGCGCCTGGCCGCGGAGGCGACCACGATCATCAACGCGGTCGATTACGGCCGGACTATCTACGATCTTGCGGTCCGGCGTGAGTTGATCAGGGTCGCCGAGGACATGCTCAACGGCGCATTTGAAGCGCCCGTCGATTGCGCTCCAGCGGATCAGATCCAGCACGCCGAACAGCTCTTATATGAAATCGCCGAAACGGGCCGCTATGGTGGGGGCTTCGAGACGTTCGAGACTGCGCTGGACAGCGCTATCGATAGAGCCGCAGAAGCCTACCAGGCGAGGGCAGGCTTTCTGGCCTTGCAACCGGTCTCAAGGACCTCGATGCCAAAATGGGAGGTCTGCAGCCAACAGACCTCATCATCATCGCCGGTAGGCCCGGCATGGGAAAGACATCTCTAGCCACCAACATAGCGTTCAATGTGGCAAGCGCCTACGATGCCACGCAGCAAGTCGATAGCTCGGCAAGACCGACAGCTGGTGGCATCGTTGCTTTCTTCTCGCTGGAGATGTCGTCGGAGCAACTTGCCACTCGCGTCATCTCCGAGCAAACAGAGATCCCCTCCTCCGACATTAGGCGTGGCGACATCGACGCGACAGCTTTCGGCAAGCTGCTCGAATGCCGTCAGAAAATGCGCCGGCTGCCGCTCTTTATCGACCAAACCGGCGCCGTCTCCATCGCTCAACTCGCGGCCCGTGCGTGCCGCTTGAAACGACAACGAGGACTGCACCTCGTTATCGTCGACTATATTCAGCTCATGCAGGGCAAGTCGCCGCGTGCGGCGCAGAATCGGGTGCAGGAGATCACCGAGATCACGACCGGGTTGAAGGCGCTGGCCAAAGAACTCAATGTGCCAGTCATTGCGCTATCCCAGCTTTCACGGTTGGTCGGGAACCGCGATGAAAAACGTCCGCAACTTTCAGAACTTCGCGAGTCCGGCTCGATTGAGCAAGACGCCGATGTCGTATTGTTTGTGTTTCGTGAAGAATATTATCTCAAGAACAGGGAGCCCAAGCCCGGTACCGACGAACATCTCGCTTGGGAATCGGAGATGAGCGCCGCTCGTGGCAAGGCGGAGGTCATTGTCGCTAAGCAGCGGCACGGTCCGACAGGTACGGTGCCCATGACATTTTAAGGCGAGTTCACCCGCTTCTTCGACCTTGCCGAAGAGGATCACCTGCCACGCCGATCAGGTTAGGCGGCAACACCGATCTCTCATTCACACCCTTGTCGGCGGCGAGAAGAGTTCCTGCTCGCACCGTGTCAGAGCCGACTACACGTTGGTCGAGCTGACTTAGCTCGTTTGCAGGCGTCACCACGCCTTCGCCGTCTCACCCAAAAGGATCACACGTGTCCTTGCGCCGCCCGGATCAAGGCGGCATGGGCGCTCCGCGGACGAAGGATGTGCGGTTCGGCACACCATGCTTCCGGACAAGGACCAGCCCCGCTCTCAAATGGGCTTTCCTTGGTTCAGGTACGGCCTTCCGCGATCAACCCGCAAGGGGTTCGCGACGCAAGCGTGCGACCTCTTCGGCTTCGCCTCTCGAGGTGACCGCAGCCGTCCCCGAACACGTCGGGCGCCTGTCGAGCGGGGATGGTCCCCGCCGCAAGACGGGAGCCTTTCAATGTCGCACAATCTTACTCTCGCTCAGAACCACGCCTTTGATCTCGCCCGCACGCTGATGGTGCCGGTCATCCTTTTTCAGACCGATAGCGAGTTCGGCGTGATGGTCTCCAGCGAGTACGACGGCGATCAGGACGCCATCGTTCATGAGTACGACCCCTGGTGCCCGGCTCATTGAGCCGGGTGACCGGCTGCCGCTGGCGCCATGCCGGCTGCAAGGGAAGCGTTGCCGCGCCCAGGTGTCTGACAAATTCGACAGCTTGTCCGCGCGCCCTTGCGTCCGGCAGGCTTCGCGGCCGGTCGGTGATGTTCCGTGGAAACTTGGAACAGGTGAGACCAACAGACGAAAGGGTCGGACGTCGCTTGCGCGAGATCCGGAGCAGAAAAATGGACAAGAAAGAAATCGAAGAGCTGCGCGAAAAGGTCGGTTGCGCCGCCCTGCTGGAGAAGGACGGCTGGAAGGTCGACGTCAAGGAAAGCACCCGCCGCGCAATCAAATATCGCCGCGACAGCAACATCATTATCGTCATCCACGAAGGTCGCGGCTGGTTTGATCCATTGTCACCGGCGAAAGGGGACGTGTTTTCGCTCGCCGTACACCTCGGTGCCGATGGGTTCGTCGAAGCATCCGAGCGTGTTGCAGATGTTGTTGGCTTCGTCCCCGCTGCACCAGCATGGCAGCACACGGCAAGGCCCAAAGCCTTAGCGTCCATTGTAGAGCGGTGGAGACGTCGTTTCAGACCGCGCCCCGGCTCGCCAGCTTGGCGCTATCTCACCGGCGAGCGCGCCCTGCCGGCCGACATCCTGAAGCAGGCCGTCGCCTGCGATCGGTTGCGAGAGGGCCCCCAGGGCAGCATGTGGGCGGCGCACAGCGATTCTGCCGGAGCCGTCACGGGTTGGGAGGAGCGTGGGCCGGCATGGCGCGGTTTCGCCACTGACGGCACCAAGGAGCTATTCCGCTTGGGACCGGCCGAGTTCGAGCGGATCTGCATCACTGAAGCGGCCATCGACGCCATGAGCCTTGCCGCGATCGAGGACCTGCGGTCCGACACTCTTTATGTCAGCACTGGCGGCGGCTGGTCCCCGGCAACGGATGAAGCCATCCGTGGTCTGGCCAAGCGCGCCAACGTCCACCTCGTGGCAGCAACCGACGACAATCGGCAGGGCGACGTCTATGCGGCTCGTGTTCGTGCGATCGCCGCAGAAGCGAGCGTGGGGTACGCGCGATCACGACCGCGCGCCGACGACTGGAATGAGGATCTGAAGGCCCTGACGGCGACCTCTTGATGTAGTAGCGGACGCAAGCCTTGGCCGGTGGTCGCAGCGGCAAGGCCGTCATCAGTGCGGCCCTGATGCTGCCGGCGATTGGCAGGAGAAGGAGATCGAACAAATGAGAAAGGAAAAATGAAAGGGAATTGAGGCGCTGCCGCATGCCCGGCCAGCGCGTCAAGGGTGAAGCTTTCGCCCGCGTTCCGCGGCCCTTGACCCGCCGAACCGGTGAGGCGGCCGGCGAGGAGGTCTGATGAAGGGCTGAAGTGACGAAGAGATCAGACGGATCGCTCGCGCTTCAGCCCGGCCAGGCCAAGGGAGCCGCCGATGCACACCTCACCCAATATCCGCAAAGTCTTCGAAGGCGTCGCCACGCGCCAGGACATGTATCGTATGTTCAACCGTCATCGCGGCAATCCGGCCATGGCCGCGGGGGAGGCACGGCACCTCTTCGCCGGCGAATGGTTCGAGATCGCGGAGTCCGAGCACGATTACATGCTCGACATCCTGCCGCCGCTATGGATGCGCGGCGACATGTTCGCGATGCGCGAATTCGTGACCGATAGCGTGACGAGCGTCTTCTTGTCGCTCTGGATCGACGGCCGCAAGCGCTTCTTCCATGGATACTGCGACCTCTCCGATCGCAGCACCCCGGAGAGCATGAAGCGGGCCATCATCGAGCGCGAATCGCGGCCGGTCCGCGCCATGACTCGCGACGAACGCCTCGAGCACATCTGGTCGAGCACTCACGACGACTATCGCGGCTATGCCGGCGAGCGCTGGCCCGCCGCGCTGCAAGGCAAGCGCACCGTGCTGGTGTATTGCGGAGGGGCGGGCACGGTGCTGAAGCTTCTCGACGATCTCACCGACGACGAGGTCGCCGCCAAGCTGCCCGTGCAGCTGCGCCATCTTCCGCCGCTTGCGGCCTGAGGAGGGCAATATGGCAGACTATCACTCCCCGACCGTCGTCCAGCCGGATATCCCGGCTGTGGACATGACACCGTTGGAACGCCTGATCCTTGATCTCGTCTTCGACAGCGAGAATAGCGAAGGCGGCATCTACTATTATTCATGGTGTGGACCGAGCGACGTCGTCACCTTGTCCATCGACGATCTGCGGACCGCTTGGGCGGCGTCCCGCGATCACGGCCAGAGCAGCATAGGTGACCACGTCATCGGCCTGCTCTCGCGATACGACGCGGACGCCAGCGACGATCCGCCTGATGATATCGACGTCGATCTCACCGACCCCGACGCCGGCTGGGACCGGATGTTTCAAGACATCGTACGTCGCTCGGCGGCGATCGACGAAATCGTGGTCACAACGGCGTTTACCTGCACGAAGATGCGTCCGGATGGCTTCGGCGGCAGCGTGATGCTGATCACGGTGGATGCCATCCGCTACCGGTCCACGACCGACATCCTTGAGGAATTCCGGATCGAGGCGGCCAAGGCGGCGGCTGCTCGTCAAGTCCCTTCCTCGACGGACAACCGATAGTCCAAGCCCCTGACGACCTGCGACCAGCCCGGCCAAGCGCCGGGCTTCGCTTTTTCGGCGCCGGCAGACCGTCCGGGCCCTCCTCCAACCCACTGTGAACGCCGTCACCCGCCTGCTTGCGGACCGGCGACACGCGCCCTCGCCACAAGGAGAAATTTCAATGGCGCTCAACGATCCCTTCACGCTCGATCTGTTCAGCAATAGCTCACTCTCATCAGGTCTCGGCCTCGGGGTAACGGCTTTTCCTTCCGCGGCAGAGCATGATCACGTTATCTCGCCAGCAACCAATGCTCCTCCCCTTCCGGCTGCGTCTACCGCGTCGAAGCCCGCAGTGTCCTTGGGTGAGAATTTCCATCTCGTTGGCAACCGCGGGCTTGCGAAGAGCTGGCGCGGTCGCGCGCAGGACAATCTCGCCGCCATCCGCCTCGCAGCCGGGATCGAGGCTGACCATCGTCCGGCGACCTCTGAGGAGCAGGCGCAGCTCATCCGCTTCATCGGCTTCGGCGCGTCGGAGCTCGCCAATGGTGTTTTTCGGCGCTTGGGTGAGGATGAGTTCCGCAAGGGTTGGGAGGACATCGGTAAACAGCTTGAGGATCTCGTCGACGCACGCGCCTACGCCTCACTCGCGCGCTGTACCCAATACGCCCACTTCACGCCGGAATTCATAGTTCGTGCCGTCTGGGCAGGTCTTCTGCGGGTTGGCTTCCGAGGCGGCCGGATCCTTGAGCCGGGCATTGGCAGCGGGCTCTTCCCGGCCCTGATGCCGGCCCCGTTGCGCGACCTCTGCCACGTCACCGGAGTCGAGCTCGATCCCGTGACCGCGCGGATCGCGAAGCTGCTGCAGCCTCGCGCCGCGATCCTCAACGAGGACTTTGCGCGGGCGGAGTTGAAGTCCCACTTCGACCTTGCAATCGGTAACCCGCCGTTTTCTGACCGCGCCGTGCGCAGCGACCGCGCGTTCCGCGCGCTCGGCCTGCGTCTGCATGACTACTTCATCGCAAAGTCGATCGATCGCCTCAAGCCCGGCGGGCTTGCCGCGTTCGTCACCTCCTCCGGCACCATGGACAAGGCAGATGCGGCTGCACGTCGGCACATCGCCTCGATGGCGGACCTTGCCGGAGCGATCCGCCTGCCAGAGGGAAGCTTCCGGGCCGATGCCGGGACCGACGTCGTGGTCGATGTCCTTTTCTTCCGAAAGCGCCGTCATGGCGAACCTGCCGATGGCGGCGCGTGGCTCGACCTCGCCGAGGTCCGCGCGGAGACGGAGGATAGCGGAGCGATCCGAATCAACAGGTATTTTGCCGAACATCCCGAAATGGTGCTTGGTGAACATGCGCTAGTTTCGGGTCCATACGGCGAGACCTACACCTGCTTGCCGCGCTCCCGCGGCGATCTGGATGAGGCGCTTTCTGCCGCGATCCTCCATCTCCCGGGAGCCATCTACGACGGCGAGCCGGAGACGGTCAGCCCCGGTGACGCCGAGCCTGCCTTTCATGCGGGCCGGGAGGAGCTTGATCCCTCCATCCGCGAGGGCAGTTATTTCATCGGGTCGAACGGCGCCTTGATGCAGATGGTCGACGGCGCAGCCGTCACCATCAAGATCAGGAAGGGGCGCTCCACCGATGGCATCTTCGAAAAGCACGCGCGCATCATCCGCAAGCTGATCCCGATCCGCGACGCCGTGCGTGAGATCCTCAAATCCCAGGAAACGGACCAATCCTGGAAACAGCCGCAGGTCCGGCTCCGCATCGCCTGGTCGAGCTTCGTGCGGGACTTTGGACCCATCAACACCACCGTGGTGTCGTCGATCGAGGATGAAGAGACCGGCGAGGCTCGGGAAACGCACCGCCGGCCGAATCTTGCGCCGTTCGCGGACGATCCCGATTGCTGGCTCGTTGCCTCGATCGAGGACTACGACCTCGAGAGCAACACCGCGAAACCAGGGCCGATCTTCACCGAGCGTGTGATCGCGCCGCCGCCTGCGCCAGTCATCACCTCGGCCGTCGACGCCCTTGCCGTGGTGCTCAACGAGCGCGGCGCCGTCGACCCGGAGCACGTCGCTGAGCTCCTGCACGGCGATGTCGACACTGTGATCGATGAACTCGGTGATGCGATCTTCCGCGATCCGGAAAGCGGCGCGTGGCTGACAGCGGACGCCTATCTCTCTGGCGCCGTGCGCTCCAAGCTCGCCGCCGCACGTGCTGTCGTCGAGCTCGACCCGTCGTACACCCGCAACGTCGCGGCGCTCGAGCGGGTTCAGCCACCAGATCTTCGCCCCTCCGACATCACGGCCCGCCTCGGCGCACCCTGGATCCCAGCGGCCGATATCATCGCCTTCGTGAAGGAGACGATGGATGCCGATATCACCATCCACCACACGGCCGAGCTTGCTTGCTGGACGGTCAATGCGCGGCAACTATCGTGGACGGCGGCGGGCACGACCGAATGGGGCACGCACCGCCGTCACGCCGGAGAGCTCCTCTCGGACGCGCTGAACTCGTCGATCCCGCAGATCTTTGACACGGTGAAGGAGGGCGACAGCGAACGGCGCATCCTCAACACCGTCGAAACCGAAGCGGCCAAGGAGAAGCTCGCAAAAATCAAAACCGCATTCCAGACCTGGATCTGGTCCGATCCGGACCGCACGGATCGCCTCGCGCGGCTCTACAACGACACCTTCAACAACATCGTACCCCGCCACTTCAACGGGTCGCATCTCCAACTTCCGGGCGCCTCAGGCGCCTTTTCTCTTTATGGGCACCAGAAGCGTGCCATCTGGCGCATCATCTCGTCGGGAAGCACCTACGTCGCCCACGCCGTCGGCGCCGGCAAGACGCTCTCGATCGCGGCCGCGATCATGGAGCAGCGCCGGCTCGGCCTGATCAACAAGGCCATGCTCGTCGTGCCAGGCCATTGCCTGGCGCAGGCCGCGCGCGAGTTCCTAGCGCTCTATCCGAACGCCCGGATCCTCGTCGCCGACGAGACGAATTTCGTGAAGGAGAAGCGCCATCGCTTCCTCTCGCGGGCCGCAACCGCAAACTGGGACGCGATCATCATCACCCATTCCGCCTTCAAGTTCATTCCCGTTCCGTCCGCCTTCGAGCAGCAGATGCTGCAGGACGAGCTTGAGGCTTATGAAGAGCTACTCACCCGCATCGACACGCAGGACCGGCTTTCGCGCAAGCGTGTCGAGCGCATGAAGGAAGGCCACAAGGAGCGGCTGGAGGCGCTAGCGTCGCGCAAGGACGACCTGCTCACGTTGTCGGAGATCGGCGTCGACCAGATCATCGTCGACGAGGCGCAGGAGTTTCGGAAGCTCTCCTTCGCCACTAACATGACCAGCTTGCGCGGTGTCGACCCGAACGGCTCGCAGCGCGCCTGGGACCTCTATGTGAAGTCCCGTTTTGTCGACATGAAGAACCCCGGCCGCGCACTCGTGCTTGCCTCCGGCACGCCGATCACCAATACGCTCGGCGAAATGTTCACCGTGCAGCGGCTGATGGACCACGCGGCGCTGCGCGAGCGTGGCCTGCACGAGTTTGACGCCTGGGCGTCCACCTTTGGCGACACGTCGACCGAACTCGAGCTTCAGCCTTCGGGCAAATACCGGCCGGTGACGCGCTTTGCCCAGTTCGTCAACGTCCCCGAACTCATCGCCATGTTCCGCTCCTTTGCCGACGTGGTGCTGCCCGAGCACCTGCGCGACTATGTGAAGGTCCCACAGATCGCCGGCGGCAAACGCCAGATCATCACCGCGGAGCCGACCGCAGCCTTCAAGGCGTACCAGCGCCTGCTGGATGAGCGCATCACCGCCATCGAGGAACGCGACCGCCCGCCGGAGCCGGGCGATGACATTCTCCTCTCGGTCATTACCGATGGCCGGCACGCCGCGATCGACCTGCGCCTGGTCGATCGAGGCCAGGACAACGAGGCGGGCAACAAGCTCAACGCCCTCATCGCCAATGCCTTTCGCATCTGGATGGAGACTGGCGATAACATCTATCGTCGCAAAGACGGCCAGCCCTTCGAAACGCCCGGTGCCGGGCAGCTCATCTTCTCCGACCTCGGGACGATTTCCGTTGAGGCCTCGCGCGGCTTCTCGGCCTATCGCTGGATCCGGAACGAGCTCGTTCGCCTCGGCGTGCCATCCTCCGAGATCGCCTACATGCAGGAGTTTAGGAAATCCGAGGCGAAGCAGCGCCTGTTCAACGATTTCAATGCCGGCAAGGTACGCTTCATTATCGGCTCGTCCGACACGATGGGCACCGGCGTCAATGTCCAGCTTCGCCTGAAGGCCTTGCATCACCTCGACGTCCCCTGGCTGCCGTCACAGATCGAGCAGCGCGAAGGCAGAATTGTCAGGCAAGGCAACCAGCATGACGAAGTCGAAATTTTTGCTTACGCGACGCTCGGCTCGCTCGACGCTACCATGTGGCAGAACAACGAGCGCAAGGCCCGCTTCATCGCCGCCGCGCTCTCTGGCGATACCAGCGTGCGCCGACTTGAGGATCTCGGCGAGGGCCAGGCGAACCAGTTCGCGATGGCCAAGGCGATCGCGTCTGGCGATCCGCGCCTGATGCAGAAGGCGGGGCTTGAGGCCGAGATCGCTCGCCTCGAACGGCTCCGCGCCGCCCACATCGACGACCAGCATGCCATTCGCCGCCAGATTCGCGATGCCGAGCGCGAGGTCGAGCGCGCCACCCGTCGCATCAGCGAGATCGGGCAGGACATAGTACGCTTGGTGCCAACCGCGGGAGACGCCTTCGTGATGGCGGTAACGGGCACGGTCTTTAGAGAGCGCAAGCTCGCCGGCCGCGCTCTCATGCAGGAGGTCCTGACCCTCGTCCAGCGTCAGCACGAGAAGGAGATGGTCATCGCCTCGATCGGCGGCTTCGAACTCACCTTTGAAGGCCAGCGCCTGGGACGTGACGGATACCACTACACAACCGTCCTTCACCGTACCGGCGCGGAGTTCGAGATCGAGCTTCCCGTGACGGTGACGCCATTGGGCGCCGTGGCTCGGCTTGAACATGCCCTGTCCAATTTCGACGGCGAGTGCGAGGCCTACCGGTACCGCCTCGCCGACGCCCGCAAGCGCCTTGCCACCTATGGACCGCGGGTTGGCGAGGCGTTCGCGTTCGACGCCGAACTCGATCTGAAGCGCGCGGAGCTCGCGGCTATCGAAGCCGAACTCGCCGCGACGAGCGAAGGAGAAGGAAAAGGAGCAGGAGAAGCACGCCGCATCGCGGCGTGATCGGGAGAAGGAGAAAAACTTCTCGCAGAGCGGTCGGCGCGGCGCCGCTGGCGCTCAACCGACCGTCTCGCGAACCCGGCCACGGCGCGCTCGCAAGGCGCGCTACGGCGCCCCGCTCACGCCTGCCGGGCAGGGATGCTCGCCGGCAGTTGCGCCGCTCCGACCGCCCTGCGGGCCGGAGGGGGTCTTCGGGAAGAAGACGAAGAAGGCCGGCCGAGGCGGCGGGCCAAACCCCTCGATGGAGCATTGCCATGGAACTGAGATTCGTCGATCCGCGCGCGCTGAAGGAGAACCCCGACAAGGCGCGCCACTCCAAATCCAATCCTCAGGCCGACGCCTTGCTGCTCGCCACGATCAAGGCGGTTGGCATCGTCCAGCCGCCCGTGGTGGCTCCCGAGAGCGACGGCGGCAACGGTTACGTCATCGATGCCGGGCACCGGCGCGTGAAGCAGGCTATTGGCGCCGGCCTTGAGGAGATCGCGGTCCTCGTCGTTGACCGTGCTGAAGATGGCGGCGCCATGCGGTCTCTCGCCGAGACGTTGGCGCATGAGCCGCTCAATCCGGTCGACCAGTGGCGTGCCATCGAACGGCTCGTCGCGCTCGGCTGGACCGAGGAGGCGATCGGCGTCGCGCTCGCGCAGCCGGTGCGGCAGATCAAGAAGCTGCGCCTGCTCGCCAACGTGCTGCCGGCAATGCTGGACCAGATGGCGAAAGGCGACATGCCCGACGAACGCCAGCTTCGAACCATCGCCTCGGCCTCGCTCGAGGATCAGAAGGAGGTCTGGAAGAAACACAAGCCGAGCAAGGCCAATCCCCAGGTCTCATGGTGGAGCGTCGCGCAGGCGCTGACCAAGACGCGGATGTACGCGCGCGATGCAAGCTTCGGCGAGGACCTCGCCCAGGCCTATGGCATCCTTTGGCAGGAGGATCTGTTCGCGCCGGCCGACGAGGACAGTCGCTACACGACCGATGTCGAGGCCTATCTCGGCGCACAGCACGAATGGATGGCGAGCCATCTGCCCAAGCGCGGGGCCATCGTCGAGGTCAATGAGTATGGCCAGCCGAAGCTGCCGCCGAAGGCCGACCGTGTCTATGGCAAGCCCGGCAAATCCGACCACACTGCGATGTATCTTGATCGCGATGGCAAGGTGCAGTCCGTCTGCTACCGCATGCCGACGCCGAAGAAAACCGACGTGGCCACGTCCGACGACGGCGCCGCGGAAGCGCCGAAGGCGCGCCCCGACGTGACACGGCGGGGCATGGAGATGATTGGCGACCTCCGCACCGACGCCTTGCACGAGGCGCTCGGCCGGGCGCCGATCGAGGACAACACGCTGCTCGCGCTGCTCGTGCTCGCCTTCGCCGGCCAGAATGTCAGCACGACCTCCGGCAACGCCGATGGCTACGCGCGCATCGAGCGGCACGGCGCGCGCCTGATCGACAAGGACGGAAAGCTCGCCTTCGACCGCGAGACTCTCCAGCAGGTGGCCCGTGCGGTGCTGATCGACGTGTTGTCGTGCCGCGAGAACCGCTCCGACAGCGGCATCGTCGCGCGGGTCGCAGGCGAAGCGATCGGTGCCGATAGCTTCCTGCCAAATATGGGTACGGAGGAGTTCCTATCCTGCCTGTCTCGCACCGCTCTCGAAGCGGTTTGCGGCAGCACGCCCGTGCTGCCGCGCCCGCGGGTAAAGGACACGCGCGCCGAGCTCGTCAAGCACTTCGCCGATGGGCGCCTTGTGCATTCCGTGGCGTTGTTCGCCCCCGCGCCAGACAAGATCGCGGCCTGGATTGACCGCTTCTCCGCGGCTGACGCGGACGAATTCGACGATGCGCCCGACGAGTCTGACACCGGCGAAGAAGAAGACACCTTGGGCGAGGACGTCGCCGGTGACGATGCAATCTCCGAGCCGGCCGACTCCTTCGCCGTCGCGGCCGAGTAGACCCTCTCTCTTCTTTCGAACACTCGCCGCCGCCGGCCTGGTCCGGCGGCGGTTCCGTCTTCAACGCTCTGACAGGAGGACGATATGTCCGCACAAGAGATCTACGATCGCATGCCGCTAGGCTCTTTCATCCGCTATTCGGACGGTACACCGCGGCCGCCCGAGCGCTTCAAAAAGAAGCTCGCTGCCTGGGAGAATAACAACAATGGCGGTCGCCTCGTCCGCAAAAGCGAGCCGCACATCGTCGGCGCGCATATGACGCCGGCAAGCATCACGCTGCATCAGGGCGACTTCGGCAGTGCCGGCGTCATCGTCCTGAAGGTCTTCAAGACCTTCTCGGTGAATTCACCGCTGACGTTCACCGTGATCGAACGTCCGAAGCCCGGACAGGTGCGCGTTCTCAATCGCGCCGGAGCCGATGCCGAGCTTCTGCACCTCGCAGACACGCGTGTCGCCGCCGAAGCGTGGCTCGCATCCCATCGTTATTCCGACGCCGTGCTCGATGAGGTCACTGCCAATGAGTGCACGTCGGATACGGCTGAAGGGAGGGCGGCATGAACACGCCTCAAATCGCCTCTCACATCGACGATGCCACGCGTGCCTCGGTGGAGGTTTTGTTTGCCCGCACGCATGACCGTCTTCTCGTGGCCAGGGTTGGTGACAACGCCTTTGTCATGATGCCGGGGGCCAATGGGCACTATTATCTCGCATCGGCCTGGCGGCTACGTGGGCCGATGGAACAGTGGACACGCGCCGACTTTTACGGTCATAGCGGCGAGCTGGAAGACGAAACCGCCTTCCGGGCGCGTGTGCATGAGAATGCCGAACATCAGCGTCAGCGGGCCGCGCTCGGCCGGCGAGAGATTCGCTCCCGCGCAAATACGCCCTGGGGCGTATCGCAGGGCGCGACCCTCTATTCGGACGGCGTCGTGGTACATTCGACCGCGGGGCACGGCGGTTTTCATCTCGACGCCGCCCACAACGCGAAGGTCCACCCTGCCCTTCGCGCGCCCGACGGCTGGTACGAGGAAGACTGCGCCTGGGCGGCCGTCGCGCAGGCCTTCCCGGAGCTGTTCACCGACTACGAACGGCGCGGCGCTGAACGGACGATCCGGGACTGGTATCCCGACGCTTGGGAGACGATACACGGCCGGCCCCTTCGACCGGGCGAATCCCACGAGAAGGATCGGCGTGATTTCGAACGCGATTATGCCGTCCGCTGGGTCGTGATCTCTGCCATCCGCTCTGACCACCAGGCGGGCATGACGGAATGCGTCGCCACACTTGGTGGCGATCGCCGCGCGGCCGAACAGCGCCGCTATCTCGTCCCTTCGGACGAATACCGCCCGGGCCGCTTCGGCTTCGTCATCGATGAAGCGCGGCACCGTCTCTACGACGGCCCCTCGAACTTCGTAGGATGGAGGTGATCTATGCCATGGCACCTCATCGCCAAAGCCTTTGGCTGGCGCGAGGCCACCGACGAGGACGGCATCACGCCCGTCCTCGTTGTCTGGCACCCGCGGCTCAAACGGCATCTTAGCGGAGATGACGCGTGGAAGCGCGCCGTGCGGCTCTCCGTACACGCTCCGGAGTTCAGCGCGTCTTCGCTCCGGGAAAGGCTACGGAGGACGATTCCATGAACGAGGCGATGCAACAACGCATGCTGCAGGCGAGGATCGAGGCGTCCGAGGGCGACACGCGTCGCCACCTTCGCATCATCGAACGTCAGATCGTCTCCCGTGCGGAGCGCATGACGGTCACCGATTGCGTGAAGCGGCGACAGTCTCGGCGCGGCGCGTTAACCTGGACCCGCGCCGACGAGCGGCTGTTCCAGCAACATGTTGCGGAGCTCACACTGGCCCGGCGTGGCGAAATCGATGCCCTGATGCGCAAGCTCGAGTGGCAGGAGCTTGCGATCGTCGCGCTGCGATCGCGCCACAGCAGCAGGGCGGCGTCGTGATGATGCTGCGTCCGTGCGGACATCATGTCGACCAGGCCCTGGCGGCAAGGACGAAACGGCGAGCTTGGAGGAAAGCGGTCGGTCATGGCGAGCCAATCCCGGTTCGGGGTCGAGCGTAGACCCCCGGCCATCGCTCCCTCGGTTTGTGCTGCGGTCTAAACCGGCCGCGGTCCGCTTCAAGGGCAAGTCGCGAGCGATCGGCGGCCGCCGTCTCGACATGGGGGGCTGCGGCCTTCGCAGACCTAAAGGCCCGCTCGGCCGCACCCCGCCCATGCTCGCCGTGCAACCGCCGCCCCCTGAAGCGGCCCGCTCGCGCCGGTTCTGGTCGACCGCACCCGAGGGAGCGACGGCCGGGGGCCGAAGCTCCCAAGGCGAAACCGAGAAAGGATCTCACCATGACCAAAACTGCCCGTTCCTCTCGCGCCAGCGCCCGTGTCATCCCGCTCCGCAAGGGCATCACGCTCGAAATGGTCCGGCTCGCCTGTCCAGACGCCGCACAGGCACAACGCATCTCCGAAAGCTTCGGCCTGGCGATCCTCGACAGCGACGGCATCCGCGATTTGCACGAGCGGTTCATCATCGAGACCGCCGACGCGCTCAGGGACGGCCTGAGTGAACGCGCCATGCAGATCCACCTTCAACGGATCGTCGGTGCTTATGTCGGGTCCGCGCACGGAGCCGGCCAGTTCTACACCCGAGCAGTCACTGAAGCGCGAGATGCGACCGCCAAACTCGCCAACGACAGCCGCGATGAGGACCTCGATGGTCCGGTCGGCTTCGATAGCCAGGCACAGCGCAAGCGTGAATTCGCTGCCGACATGGGCGTGCAGGCTCACGCGCTTCGCATGGCCGCCGAAGGCGCCGTCGCCGCCTACGAAAAGGTCATTGGCGAGACCTGGAAGCCTTTCGAGCGGCTTGTCGACAACACGACAGATACCGTCGGCCGGAAAGCGGCCAAGGCGCAGATGTCGGCGTTCGACTGACCGACCAGCGCGGGGCTTCGGCCCCGCGCCTCTTCCTTCGGCCACCGACGGACCGGTCCCGCAAGACCGCCCCTTTTCATGTCGCCGCTGCAACGAAGGCAGCCGCCGTCCGTGCTGCTCGCCATCATCGGCCCCTCCCGGTCCGTGGTCCTGCGCCGGACCCAATGTCCGCGCAACGGCTTCGCCGTCCTTCGCGCTGCTTCGGCCCTTCGGGTGCGCGGACTTTTGGCCCGGCGGTGGCGGACCCCGTGAGGAGCCGCGATGGGCGCGGCCTCCCGAATGGAGGTTAGTAATAATGAACAGGAACGGAGAAAAGGCGCGAGGCGACCTGTACGCCCGCATCACGGACCGCATTGTCGCCGAGCTCGAACGCGGCGTGCGCCCCTGGGTTCAACCTTGGACTGCCCCGAATATGGCAGGCCGCATCACCCGACCGCTGCGACACAACGGCCAACCCTATTCGGGCATCAACGTCGTCTTGCTTTGGTCAGAGGCCGTCGCGCGCGGCTTCCGGTCTCCGATCTGGATGACGTTCAAGCAGGCCAGCGAACTCGGCGCGCATGTTCGCAAAGGCGAGACCGGCAGCACTGTGGTCTATGCGAGCCGCTTCACCAAAACCGAGACCGACGCTCACGGCGACGAAGTCGAAAAAGATATCCCCTTCCTCAAAGCCTATACGGTCTTTTGTGTCGATCAAATCGATGGCTTGCCCGAGCATTATTACGATCGGCCGGCAGCTATCGCATCAACGATCGAGCGCAACGCACACGCCGATTCTTTCTTTGCCAACACCGGCGCGATCGTTCGGCACGGCGGCTCGATGGCATTTTACGCGCCCTCGTCCGATCACATCCAGATGCCAATGATCGACAGTTTTCGCGACACGGCCTCATATGTCGCCGTCAGAGCGCATGAGACCGTCCATTGGACTGCTCCCGCTCACCGCGTCAATCGCGATCTTAGCCGTTACAGCAAGGATCGGAGCGAACGCGCGCGCGAAGAGCTGAACTCGGGAGCTGCTTCCTCTGCGCGGATCTCGGGATCTCTCCCGAACTCGAACCGCGGCCGGATCATGCGAGCTACCTCGCATCGTGGTTGGAGGTTCTGTCTAGTGAGAAGCGCTTTATCTTCTCGGCGGCCGCGCATGCGCAACGCGCCGTCGCTTATCTGCACGACCTGCAGCCGAAAGCAGCAGACGTCGAGGAGGCGGCATAATGAGCGCACAGCGCGATTCGCGCCGACGCTTGCCGGCCCTTCCTTGTCCGGCGATCAGCATAGAGACCCCCGCCCCTTGTCGGCTGCCCGACGGCCAGCCCGCGCCCTTTTCCTCGGGCTGGATTTCGCGAACTGACAGCGGCCTTCCGCCTTCCTTCAAGAGAAAATAACGTTCTGGCGTTGCGCAGGTCATCGCGGTGCCGAGTAAATCGCGGTCGCAGCCTGTGCGTTCACCTCGCGGGCCCTGTGGCTCTTGTCGGCCGGGCAGCGCGCTTACCTTCCCGGTTTGGACCTCGACTCGCTAGCCTGAGAGGTTGCCAGATGTGTGCGATGAGCGGTGATCGGGTTCTTTCCTCGGTCAACGTTTCGATGATCGCAAATCGTGTCCCTCGGCCGTTTCTTCATGCACACCCACGCCGTCCTCGATTTGGCATGTCTGACCGAAGGCCGTCGTCGCCAAAGCGCCGCCTCGCTCTTATCCCCACAACAGCCGGTTACGACTTTCTTCCCCTGGCCGCTCGCGCGTCCATTCCTCGCGCAAGACAAGAAAGTCGCACCCTGGCTGCCCTCTACTGCGTGCCGGCCCCTTCGGGGTGCGGGTCGATCGCCTCCGGTCTGTCGCCAGCCATCGAGGCCGCGATGGGCGGCCCGGGAAACTGAAAGGACACGACAATGGCGACCATCGGCACCTTCACCTCGACCGGCAACGGCTTCACCGGCACGGTTCGCACCCTCGCCCTCAATGCCAAGGCCAAGCTGGTTCGCGTCGAGAACCCCTCCGACAAAGGACCGCACTTCCGCATCTTCGCCGGCAATGTCGAACTGGGAGCGGCCTGGCAGAAGACCGCCAGGGACACCGAGCGCGACTACCTCTCGGTCAAGCTGGACGATCCGAGCTTCCCCGCTCCGATCTACGCCACCCTGATCGAGGTGGAAGGCCAGGAAGGTCTCCAGCTCATCTGGTCCCGCCCAAGCCGGGATTGACGGCCCGACGCAGCGGCTCCGCCAAAAGGCGGGGCCGCTTGGCTGCTGTGCTCACCCCGGTCACGGCGGCTGTGACCCCTCTGGCACATGTCATTCAAATGCATTACATTAGCCGTGAATAAAGGAGGTCGCGCTATGGCTTCGAATGCCCTGGTCCAAACCCGAATCGACGCGGACGTAAAAGAAAAGGCCACCGCGGTTCTGGAAAACATGGGTCTCACGGTATCTGACGCCGTGCGGATTCTGCTGACACGCACGGCCAACGAAGGGATGCTTCCGCTGGAGCTCGTGAGCAACAGCCAAGCTTACGATAGCTGGTTTCGTGAGAAGGTACGCCAAGCGCTGGCGGATACCCGGCCCGATCTCGATGATTCCGAGGTCGAAGCGCATTTCGCGGAACGCCGTGCCGCGGCGCTC